>NZ_CP193622.1:1812500-4027500 GCF_052936595.1 Streptomyces sp. DSM 118878 | reverse complement strand
TGATATTCCGGTACCCGCTGTGAAGCGTCAAACATCGAGCCCATTAATGCTAAGGCCGTGAAGCCGTCCTGGAGCCTTCGGGCAAAGGGAAGTGGTGGAGCCGCCGACCCAAGGTGGTAGTAGGTGAGTGATGGGGTGACGCAGGAAGGTAGTCCAGCCCGGGCGATGGTAGTCCCGGGGTAAGGGTGTAGGCCGTGTGATAGGTAAATCCGTCGCACATTAAGGCTGAGACCTGATGCCGAGCCGATTGTGGTGAAGTGGATGATCCTATGCTGTCGAGAAAAGCCTCTAGCGAGTTTCATGGCGGCCCGTACCCTAAACCGACTCAGGTGGTCAGGTAGAGAATACCGAGGCGTTCGGGTGAACTATGGTTAAGGAACTCGGCAAAATGCCCCCGTAACTTCGGGAGAAGGGGGGCCATCACCGGTGATGAGTCTTGCACTCTGAGCTGGGGGTGGCCGCAGAGACCAGCGAGAAGCGACTGTTTACTAAAAACACAGGTCCGTGCGAAGCCGTAAGGCGATGTATACGGACTGACGCCTGCCCGGTGCTGGAACGTTAAGGGGACCGGTTAGTGCGCTTTCGGGCGTGCGAAGCTGAGAACTTAAGCGCCAGTAAACGGCGGTGGTAACTATAACCATCCTAAGGTAGCGAAATTCCTTGTCGGGTAAGTTCCGACCTGCACGAATGGCGTAACGACTTCTCGACTGTCTCAACCATAGGCCCGGTGAAATTGCACTACGAGTAAAGATGCTCGTTTCGCGCAGAAGGACGGAAAGACCCCGGGACCTTTACTATAGTTTGATATTGGTGTTCGGTTCGGCTTGTGTAGGATAGGTGGGAGACTTTGAAGCGGGCACGCCAGTGTTCGTGGAGTCGCCGTTGAAATACCACTCTGGTCGTGCTGGATGTCTAACCTCGGTCCGTGATCCGGATCAGGGACAGTGTCTGATGGGTAGTTTAACTGGGGCGGTTGCCTCCTAAAGAGTAACGGAGGCGCCCAAAGGTTCCCTCAGCCTGGTTGGTAATCAGGTGTTGAGTGTAAGTGCACAAGGGAGCTTGACTGTGAGACCGACGGGTCGAGCAGGGACGAAAGTCGGGACTAGTGATCCGGCGGTGGCTTGTGGAAGCGCCGTCGCTCAACGGATAAAAGGTACCCCGGGGATAACAGGCTGATCTTCCCCAAGAGTCCATATCGACGGGATGGTTTGGCACCTCGATGTCGGCTCGTCGCATCCTGGGGCTGGAGTCGGTCCCAAGGGTTGGGCTGTTCGCCCATTAAAGCGGTACGCGAGCTGGGTTTAGAACGTCGTGAGACAGTTCGGTCCCTATCCTCTGTGCGCGTAGGAATATTGAGAAGGGCTGTCCCTAGTACGAGAGGACCGGGACGGACGAACCTCTGGTGTGCCAGTTGTCCTGCCAAGGGCATGGCTGGTTGGCTACGTTCGGAAAGGATAACCGCTGAAAGCATCTAAGCGGGAAGCCTGCTTCGAGATGAGTATTCCCACCCCCTTTGAGGGGTTAAGGCTCCCAGTAGACGACTGGGTTGATAGGCCAGATCTGGAAGCCCGGTAACGGGTGGAGGTGACTGGTACTAATAGGCCGAGGGCTTGTCCTCAGTTGCTCGCGTCCACTGTGTTGGTTCTGAAACCACGAACAACCCCGTCATGCCACATGGCGGTGCGGTTGTCAGTTTCATAGTGTTTCGGTGGTCATAGCATGAGGGAAACGCCCGGTTACATTCCGAACCCGGAAGCTAAGCCTCATAGCGCCGATGGTACTGCAGGGGGGACCCTGTGGGAGAGTAGGACGCCGCCGAACTCCTTTTAAGGGAAACCCCCGCACCTATGGTGCGGGGGTTTTCTGCGTTCCGGACCGGAAAGCCGGCGGTTAGTGTCGATCCATGCGATACGACCTGGTCATCTTCGACAATGACGGCGTCCTCGTGGACAGTGAGCCGATCTCCAACACCATTCTTGCCGCGTATCTGACCGAGCTCGGGCATGCCACCAGTTACGAGGACTCCCTGCGCGACTACATGGGGGGTGCCGTTCATCGCGTACACGACCTGGTTCTCGAGCGGAGTGGGGAGCGGCTGCCCGCCGACTTCGACGACGTGTTCCACGGGCGGGTCTTCGCCGCTTTCGAGCGGGAGCTGCAAGCCATGGACGGGGCCGTCGAGGTTCTGGAGAAGCTGGCGGGGGACGGGGTCGCCTACTGTCTGGCCTCTTCCGGGAGCCATGAGCGGATTCGGGTGGGGCACCGGAAGGCCGGGCTCGACAAGTGGTTCGACGACAAGCGTGTCTTCAGTTCCCAGGACGTCGGGCGGGGAAAGCCGGCGCCCGATCTCTTCCTGCACGCGGCGGAACGCATGGGAGTGGCGCCCGAGCGGTGCGTGGTCGTGGAGGACAGCCCGCTCGGGGTGCGGGCCGCCGTGGCCGCGGGGATGGACGTGTACGGGTTCACCGCCATGACGCCCGCCGAGAGGCTCGCCGGAGCCACTGGACTCTTCGCCGACCTGCGAGAGCTGCCCGCTCTGCTCGCCTGACCGACGCCCGGCCCGGCAGAAATTGGTGAGTGATCCAGCTACCCATGGGTAGCGCGGGGCCCTACGCTTCCCGGCCATGACAGATGTGCTGCGGCGCGGCAGGGCCTCGCTGGCGTTCGCCTTCCTGGCCCAGGGAGTGGCTTTCGCCCTGCTGGTGACGCGTATCCCGGCGATCCAGGACCGGTACGGGATATCCGACGGGCTGCTGCCGGTCTTCCTCGCGGCGGTGCCCATCCTGGCCGGCGTGGGGAGCGTCGCCACGGAGAAGCTCGTCAGGAGGGTGCCGCCGAGCGTGGTGCTGCGGTGGTCGCAGCCGGTCGTGCTGCTCGCGCTCCTCGGGGTGGGCGCCGGTGACGAACTGTGGCAAGTGGCGCTCTCACTGGGGGCGTTCGGTCTCGCGGTAGGGGCGCTCGACGCGTCGATGAACATGCTCGGGGTCAGCCTCCAGCGGGCGTACGGGCGCAGCATCATGCTCGGCTTCCACGCCGCGTACAGCTTCGGCGGGATCGCGGGGGCCTCGATGGCCTGGGCGGGTGCGCACTGGGACCTCTCGCTGTTCGTGTCGTATCTGCCGGCCGTGGTCGTGCTGCTGCCCGCCGCGCTGGTCGGGAGCCGGTGGTACGTCGACGCCGAGGCGGAGGGCCCGGGAGACGGCGCGGCGGCCGGGGAGGCCGGTGGTGTCGGCTTCAAGCTGTTGCTGCCGCTGTGTCTGGTGATGACGTTCGTGTACATCGGGGACTCGACGGTCTCCAACTGGAGCGCCAAGTACGTGCAGGACGTGCTGGGGAGCTCGGAGGAGGTCTCGACCGTTCCGTACAACGTCTACATGGTCATGACGCTGGTGGGGCGGGGGCTCGGGGACCTGGGCGTGCGTCGCTTCGGGGCTGTGGCGGTGGTGCGGGCCGGGGCCCTGGTGGCGGCTCTCGGGTTCGCGGTCGTGGCGGCGGCGCCCGGGGCGTGGGCGGGGATCGCGGGGTTCACGGTGGTCGGGCTCGGGCTGTGCGTGATCGTTCCGCAGACGTTCGCCGCGGCGGGCCGACTCGCCTTCGACGGACAGGGGCAGAGACAGGGAAGCGGACAGGGGCAGGGACGCGGGCATGGGTCCGGGGCTTCGGATGCCGCCGTCGCGCGACTGAACGTTTTCAACTATGTGGGCTTTTTGATCGGTTCGCCGTTGGTGGGCGGACTCGGGGACGCGTGGAACTACCGGGGCGCGATGCTCGTTCCCATGGTGTTGGTGCTCGTGACCGTGTTGTACGCCCGTTCCTTCGCCCCGGGAGCGGACCGATACGGTGACGGGCATGAGCGGCCGCGCACAGCTGATGTGGGATGAGGCAGTAACGGGTTACGACTTCGGCCCGGGTCACCCCATGGACCCGGTCCGGCTCGGGCTGACCCGAAGTCTTGTCGGTGCCTTCGGGCTCGACAAGGAGCTTGAGGTGGTCGCGGCCAAGCGGGCCGGTGACTCGACGCTGCGCCTCGTGCACCGCGAGGACTATGTGGCGGCGGTCAAGGCGGCGTCGGCCGACCCGGCGTCCGCGCGCGGGGAGTATGGGCTCGGGACCGAGGACGACCCCGCCTTCGCGGGGATGCACGAGGTGTCGGCGCTGATCGCCGGGCAGTCCGTGGGGGCTGCCGAGGCGGTGTGGCGCGGCGAGGCCCTGCACGCGGTCAATTTCGCGGGCGGACTGCACCATGCCATGCCCGGCGGCGCCTCGGGCTTCTGCATCTACAACGACGCGGCGCTCGCCATCGCGCGCCTCCTCGAACTGGGCGCGGAGCGCGTGGCGTACGTGGACGTCGACGTGCACCACGGCGACGGGGTGCAGGCCGCGTTCTGGGAGGATCCGCGGGTCCTGACGGTCTCGCTGCACGAACACCCCCGGACGCTGTTCCCGCAGACCGGCTGGCCGGAGGAGACGGGTGCGGGCGGCAAGGCCGAGGGCTCGGCGGTGAACGTCGCGCTGCCGGCGGGGACCGGCGACGCCGGATGGCTGCGGGCCTTCCACGCCGTGGTGCCCGAGCTGCTCGCGGAGTTCCGGCCGCAGGTCCTCGTCACCCAGCACGGCGCCGACACGCACTTCGAGGACCCCCTGGCGCACCTCGCCGTATCCCTGGACGCGCAGCGGGCCGTGCAGGTGGCCTGTCATGAGCTGGCGCACGAGCACGCCGATGGGCGCTGGGTCGCGCTGGGCGGCGGGGGGTATGCGGTGGTCGACGTCGTGCCGCGCTCCTGGACGCACCTCGTCGCCATCGCCGCGGGGCGGCCCGTGGAGCCGGTGGCGCAGGTCCCGGAGGCCTGGCGGCAGGAGGCCTACGCGCGTACGCGACAGCCGGCGCCGGGGCGGATGACGGACGGGCGGTGGCCCGTGGACTGGCAGGGCTGGGAGGCGGGCTACGACCCGGCGGACCGGCTCGACCAGGCGGTACTCGCTGCTCGCCGGTCGGTGTTTCCGCTGCGGGGATTGTTGCCGTAGAGGGGGCTTCCCCTCTGGCTTCCCTGGGGCTTCATCTCGCGATCGCGCGCCGCACGGCCGTCCCTCGGGCATCCCTCCGGCGACCCTCGGGCGGATTATGACCGCGTTAGCCCAATTGTGGGTGCTTTTCAGGGTTTTCGCCGACGGGTGGGCCTCGATGCGTCAGCATCGGCAGCGTGTTGAGCACCGGCGCCCTGCGTGCGCATCTGTTGGCGGCTCGGATGGCCGGGCCCGTGGCGACCTCCCGCGAGAAGAGTCTGCGGAGCTACCGGCTCTTCGCGGCGAGGGACCCGCGGATACTTCTCGGGCTCGACCCCGAGTGGCGCTGGGGCCCCGGCGATCTGCTGGGCCTCATGGCTGAAAAGTGCGGGGTGTCCGCCGACCCGGGGTATACCAGCGGAGTCGATGTCATCGATCCGGAGCGGACCCTGACGGCGCTCGACGCCTTCGCGGAACGGCTCGCGGAGGCCGCGCGAAGGCGGCTCCCCGTACTCTTCGGGACCGGACATCCGCACCGGCTGCTCGGGTTCTACGCCGCTTTGGCGGACGCCTTGTCGGCGGCGGGATGCACCGTCCTCACCCCCGCGCAGGGCAACAGTGTCGACATAACGACCCGGTTCGGCCTACGCACGTACAACCTTGACTACGTACAAGGAGTCGCGCTGGTGCGCGAACCCGGCGCACGGCCGGCCGGGAGTGAGACCGGCGCACACACCCACTCACCGCTCCCGGTTCGGGCGGTTCTGGATGCCGCGGCGGAGGCCGGCGGACCGCTTCCCGGGCTTGTCGTAGGAGACCACGGATGGGTCTGCGGAGCAGGTCAGCTGGGGTTTGAGGCGATCGGTCTGGCGGATACGGATGATCCCGCGCTGTTCGTCGGAGAGGCCGAGGGGCGGGTGTCCGTCGTCGTTCCGCTTGATGACGCTGTGCGGTCTGATTACTACCGACCGCTTACTCGCTATGTACTCAATCGAGCGTGTCTGTCACAGTAGGCGGCCGATGGCTGCTCCTCTTCCCCACTCGCATCATCCGCCCCTAGTCTGGGGAGTGAGCGCGCAGCGACGAAGAGTCACCGGAAGGGGAAGCCGGTGCCCGTCATGTGCGGAAGGTTCAGGTGGGGTGTCATGGCTGAGAACCAGAGGCCGCTGAACGAGGTTCAGTTTCTGACCGTGGCGGAAGTCGCCTCGGTGATGCGAGTGTCCAAGATGACCGTGTACCGCTTGGTGCACAGCGGTCATCTGCCCGCCATCCGGGTCGGAAGGTCCTTCCGGGTTCCCGAGCAGGCGGTGCACGAATACCTCCGCGAGTCGTATGTGGGGGTCGAGGCAGGCTGAGCGCGGGGGCCTCAGGGCCCCTCGCCGGAAGGGCTCCTCCACCCTCGATTACGTCCTCCACGCCGGGACGGGTAGGCTAGGCCGACGTAGGTCGTGTGGGCCCAGTCTGCTGCCCCGCACTTAGTGAAGAGAAGTGAGCGAGGGTAGTCGTGGGCTCTGTTATCAAGAAGCGGCGTAAGCGGATGGCCAAGAAGAAGCACCGCAAGCTGCTGAAGCGCACTCGCGTTCAGCGTCGCAACAAGAAGTAAGCGACCGCTGCACAGCGAGACCGAAGCCCTCCCGTCATTTTGGCGGGAGGGCTTCGGCATGTCCGGAGCCGGACGCGGTACTTGAGCACGGGGCGGTTGGTCCGTACGTGCTCCTGTGTCCGTCGTCACTTCCCGCCGCGCGCGGTCATCACAGCGCAACACGGACCGGCTAGCGTGGGCCGGGACACGGACTGGTGCGCGGCGAGGGCTGGGGAAAGGCAGGCGCTGATCTTGGGCAAGGTCGTGCTCGTGACCGGAGTGGCCCGGCAACTGGGCGGAAGGTTCGTCCGGCGCGTCCAGCGCGATCCCGAGGTGGACCGGGTGATCGCCGTCGACGCGGTAGCGCCCGAGCACCATCTGGGTGGCGCCGACTTCATCCGGGCCGACATCCGGCAGCCCGCGATCGCCAAGGTCCTCGCCGAGTACGGCGTGGACACGGTCGTCCACATGGACGTCACGGCGACGGCGCTGGGCAGCGGCAGCCGGGGCTCGGTCAAGGAGACCAACGTCATCGGCACCATGCAGCTCCTCGGGGCCTGCCAGAAGTCGCCGACGGTGAAGCGGCTCGTGGTGAAGTCCAGCACCAGCGTGTACGGCTCGGCGCCCAGGGACCCCGCGGTCTTCACCGAGACGACGGTGCCCAAGTCGCTGCCGAGCGGCGGCTTCGCCAAGGACACCGTCGAGGTCGAGGGCTATGTGCGCGGCTTCGCGCGCCGCCGCCCGGACGTCGCGGTCTGCGTACTGCGCTTCGCCAACATCCTCGGGCCCATGGCCGACTCCCCGCTCGCCGAGTACTTCTCGCTGCCGGTCCTGCCGACCGTGTTCGGCTACGACCCGCGCCTCCAGTTCGTCCACGAGGACGACGCGATCGAGGTGCTCCGCCTGGCCTCGCACGAACCGCGGCGCTCCACGCTCAACAGCGGCACCTTCAACATCGCGGGCGACGGCCTGCTCCTGCTCTCCCAGTGCTCACGGCGGCTCGGCCGCCCCACCGTGCCCGTCCTCCTGCCGGCCGTCACCTGGGTCGGCTCGGCGCTGCGGACCATGGGCGTGACGGACTTCTCGCCGGAGCAGCTCCGGCTGCTGACCCACGGCAGGGTCGTGGCCACCCGGCAGATGCGCGAGACACTGGGTTTCGAGCCGAAGTACACCACCGCGGAGGCCTTCGCGGACTTCGTGCGCAGCCGCGGTCCCGGGCTGCTGCCGCCGGGTGCCCTCGCGGGGGCAGTGGACCGGATCGCCGCGCTGCCCTTCGCGGGCGGCAACCGATGCGCCAACTGAGGAGAGCGCCAACGATGGCGGACGCCAAGGTCATTCCGTTCGACGACGACCGGCCGCGCGCGGCGGCGCAGCGCCCCCCGCGCCGCAGGCCCACGCCCCGCCACAAGGGTGATCCCGCGGCCGTGAGCGAGGTCAAGGCGCTGCCAGGACGGCAGCAGGAGGGCGCGCAGGGCGCCGAACCGGAGGCCGGGCGTCCAGAGCCGGCGGGGAGGCCGCCGGAGCCTCGGGGCGGCGGCCTCGACCGCCGTATCGCGGGAGGCCTGGCCTTTCTGCGGCGACGGCTGACGGGTGAGTACGAGGTCGACGACTTCGGGTACGACGAGGAGCTCACCGACCAGGTCCTGATGTCGCTGCTGCGCCCCGTCTACGAGAAGTACTTCCGGGTGGAGGTGAAGGGCGTCGAGAACATCCCTGCCGAGGGCGGGGCCCTGATCGTCGCCAACCACTCAGGGACGCTGCCGCTGGACGGCCTGATGATGCAGGTCGCGGTGCACGACAACCATCCGCAGGGCCGGCATCTGCGGCTGCTCGCCGCGGACCTCGTCTTCATGCTGCCGGTGATCAACGAACTGGCCCGCAAGGCCGGGCACACCCTGGCGTGCGCCGAGGACGCCGAGCGGCTCCTGGAGCGGGGCGAGCTGGTCGGGGTGATGCCGGAGGGGTTCAAGGGCATCGGGAAGCCGTTCAGCGAGCGCTACAAGCTCCAGCGGTTCGGCCGTGGCGGCTTCGTGTCGACGGCGCTCCGGGCGGGCGCTCCGATCGTGCCGTGCTCGATCGTGGGCGCCGAGGAGATCTACCCGATGATCGGCAACGCGAAGACGCTGGCGCGGGTGCTCGGCATCCCGTACTTCCCGATCACGCCCACGTTCCCGTGGCTCGGGCCGCTGGGGGCGATGCCGCTGCCGACGAAGTGGACGATCCAGTTCGGCGAGCCGATCCCGACGGACGGCTATCCGCTGGAGGCGGCGGACGATCCGATGCTGATGTTCAACCTGACGGACCGGGTGCGCGAGCAGATCCAGCACTCGCTGTACAAACTGCTCGTGCAGCGACGGTCGGTGTTCTTCTAGAAGTGGGGGCGTCCCCTGGTGGGGGGCGCCCCCATCACGTACTGACTACGGCCGCTACTTCTCGTCGTCGGCGTTGGCGTCGAGGCCGAGGTCCGGGAGCAGGCCGGGCAGGAGCGGGGGCAGGGTGACGTCCGGTTTGGCCGGGGTCTCCTTGCCGGGTTTGCTCCTGCCCTCCGACGGCTCGGCGCTCGTCTTCTCGTCCGGTGGGTCGAGGAGACCGCCGACGCTGCCGCCGAGGACGTCGTCGTCGCCGTCACTCCGGTGGGGCGAGGACGGCTGCTCCTCGTGGGTGTCGCCGGTGCCGCCGCTTCCACCGCTGTCGGGGGAGGAGGACTGCCTGCCGGTGTCGTCCGAGCGGCTGGGGCTCTGCGGTGTCCCGCCGCCCGGACCGTCCTTCCGCGGGAGACGGGGGAGCCGGGCCCGCAGGGGTTCGACGTCGTTCTCTATGGCGTCGAACACGGAGTCCACCTGGTCGCTCATGTCCCCGAGCTGGACGGGGAGCCGGCCCTGGAGGTCGCTCCAACTCTCCCGGTGCGAGCGGGAGAAGGCGGAGAGCGCCTGCATGGGGTCGAGCGACCCGTCGCGTTCGAACGCCTGGTGCAGCAGACGGTGACCCTCGCTGGCGTCGTGCTGCATGCCGGTGAGGGCTCGCCTGATCTCGCCGATGGACTCGTGGTCCAAGGGGCCCGAGCGGCCTCGCTCCATGAGCCTGTGTGCCTCGTTCAGACGGGTGGAGGCCTGGTCGAGGTAGATCTCGCCGCGGTCGGCACCGTCGTCGGCCAGGCCCAGCTTGAGGTCCTCCATGCCGCGCTTGAGGCCGTACAGCGAGTCGCCGGGGAGGGCGTCGGAGCTGGCGGCCGCGATTCCGCCGAAGGCGCCCGCCGCGACGCCGACGGTGAGGCCGCCGGCGGCGATGCCCTTGGAGAGACGGGAGCGCGGCCGCAGTCTGTTCAGCGGGCCGGCTCGGTGCGCGCCCTTGCGGGAGCGCTGTTCGGGCACCGCGGCACTGCCGTCGAGGAGCATGGCCTCCATCGCGGCCACGAGCTGGGCGCGCTGGACGACCTTGACCTCGGGGTCGAAGACGGGTTTGGGCAGCGCGTCGAGGCCTTCCGTCAGGGCCAGCATGCGGCCCTGCTCGGTCGGCCCGGCGCTGGCCGCGGTGGTTTCGGGGGACTCCTCGGCCGCGGGCGTGGACGCGGAGTCCTCGGACTGCTCGGCCGCCGGGCGCTGGTCGGAATGTTCATCCAGGGCCTGGGCGAAGGCGTTCGCCCGCCGGTGGGCCGATACGTTCGCGATCACTGGCGGCACCTCCTCTCGTCATGACGGTCGACTCCCCAGGGGGTCCTGAGGGTTGCCTGTCCGACCGCTTCCACACGTTCGAGTGAGCGTATGGCGTTTCCCTCGCGCCTCGGGAGCGGAGGGAACGGTCGGTGGCGACCACAGGGAGCCTGCATCCCGCACAACGAGCGTCGCGGCACTTGGGTTACGGACTAAGGATGATCGGACCGCGAAGAGTCGCCAAGGGGCCGTGGGAGCCAACTGGCCGCCACGTGCAGTGAGTCAACCGCCGCTGAAGGCTGCCCAGCGCTACCGCACGTCGTCCGGGAGGAGCCGCGCGAGCGTGCGCACCGCGCGGTACTGAAGGGTTTTGATCGCACCCTCGTTCTTTCCCATGACCCGCGCGGTCTCGGCGACGGAGAGGCCCTGGAGGAAGCGCAGGGTCACGCACTCCTGCTGCTGGGGATTGAGGCGGCGGACGGCTTCGAGCAGTGCCGTGTTCGACAGGTGCTCCAGGACGGAGTCCTCGGGGCTGCGCTCGACCTCGTTGGCGTCGAGCATCTCGCCGGTGGTCACTTCGAGGCGGAACCGGCTCGACTTGAAGTGGTCGGCGACGAGGTTGCGGGCGATCGTGACCAGCCAGGCGCCGAAGTCGCGGCCCTGCCAGGTGAAGGTGCCGATGCGGCGGAGGGCGCGCAGAAAGGTCTCGCTGGTGAGGTCCTCGGCGGTCGCCTTGCCGCCCACGCGGTAGTAGATGTAGCGGTAGACCGTGTCGCTGTACTGGTCGTAGAGGCGGCCGAAGGCGTCGGACTCGCCGGCCTGGGCGCGTTCGACGAGCTCCATCATGCGGGCGCTGTCACTGTCCGCCGCGGGACGGCGGTGGGTGGTCGTTGAAGTGGCGGCAGCGGCGCCGGAGCGGACCCGTCTGCTGACAGCCGCACCGCCGTCCGCCAGGGCGTGGCACGGCCCGGCGGGTGCGGGGACGGCGAATGCGGGGACGGCGGGGACGGCGTACGCGGTGGGGACGAAGCCGCGCAAGCGGTCGATGACCGTTGCGCGCAGCGTAGCCAGGCCCGAGGCGTCAACCCCGACGTGTGGGTACACGGGACTCCCAGAGGCAGAGCTTCCATCACGTGCAGTTCCGGACCATTCACTCGTCGTGACGACAAGCGGTGACGAGCGAGGCCCGTTCATGCGTCTGAGGAGAATAACGCTTCGTACAGGTAGCGCTACACCCAGTTGCTCAAATCGTCGATTACGTCGCTTCTGTAACCGATCCACGCACAGTTGAGCAGCAGAGAGTGACCGTTTATTGATCGCTTCGGTTCACATTCCGTCTTCACGCGAGGCGTGTTGTGGCCGAGTCCATCCCGTGTGACTGCGGGGGAACGGGACGGGGTAGGACCGCGGAATGCGCGCCGGGAGGCGGCGACGTCAGAGGGCGGCCGGGCCGCGGCGGCTCAGTGGCGGCGGCGGTGCAGGGCGATGGCGGCGGCGGTGCCGCCCGCGACCGCGCCCACGCCCGCGGCGGCCGGGATGCCGACCTTCGCGGCCTTGCGGCCCGTGCGGTAGTCCCGCAGCCGCCAGTCCCGCTCGCGGGCGTGCTTGCGCAGCTTGGCGTCGGGGTTGATCGCGTAGGGGTGGCCGACCAGCGACAGCATCGGGATGTCGTTGTGGGAGTCGCTGTACGCGGCGCAGCGGGCGAGGTCCAGGCCCTCGGCGGCGGCCAGGGCGCGGACGGCCTCCGCCTTGGCGGGGCCGTGCAGGGGCTCGCCGACGAGCTTGCCGGTGTAGACGCCGCCGACGGACTCGGCGACGGTGCCGAGGGCGCCGGTCAGGCCGAGGCGTCCCGCGATGACCGTGGCGATCTCCACCGGTGCCGCGGTGACCAGCCAGACCTTCTGGCCCGCGTCGAGGTGGGCCTGGGCGAGGGCGCGGGTGCCGGGCCAGATGCGCTCGGCCATGTACTCGTCGTAGATCTCCTCGCCGATGGACATCAGCTCGGCGACGCGGTGGCCCTTGACGATGGAGAGCGCGCTGTCGCGGGCGTCCTGCATGTGCTCGGGGTCCTCGACGCCGGCGAGCCTGAACCACGCCTGCTGCCAGGCGAACCGGAACAGCTCCTGGCGCTCGAAGAACTTCCGCTTGTACAGGCCGCGGCCGAAGTGGAAGATCGCGGCGCCCTGCATCACGGTGTTGTCGAGGTCGAAGAAGGCGGCGGCCTTGTCGTCGCCGACGACGGGGAAGGCGGGTTCCGCGGGGCCCTCGTCGGGCGTGGTGCGCCCCGCGAGTTCCTCCAGCTCCTGGGAGGACTTGCGTGCTGCCTCAGCCGAGGCCTCGCCTGCCAACACGCTCCGCGCCGTGGCGGAGCGCCTACGGGGGGTGAGCCATCCGAGAGCGGCCATGCCGTGAGCATAGCCAGTCCGTCAGGTGGTTCCGGAGTCGGCCGGATGCGGGGGCCGTGAACTCTCCGCGACCGGGCCGTTAAGCGGGCCGCGCCCTCGGAGGCCCGCCGGGCGGGGGCGCCGGGGCGAGAATGGCGGTATGAGCCCGATTTTTCGTCGTACGGAGAAGAAGAAGCCCGCGGAGCGCACGGTGACCCTGATCGGGAAGCCGGGCTGTCATCTGTGTGATGACGCACAGCAGGTGATCGAGAGGGTCTGCGGGGAGCTCGGCGCCGCGTGGGAGAAGAAGGACATCACGCGGGACGAGGAGCTGCACCGGGCGTACTGGGAGCAGATCCCGGTGGTTCTGGTGGACGGCGAGCAGCACACCTTCTGGCGCGTGGACGAGGCGCGGCTCCGCCGGGAGCTGGCGGGGTAGGGCACTGGCCCCGGCGCGCGGCCGGGGCAGGTCGTTCGTCCGGGCGTGGTTACTGACCAGGCAGTCCAAAGAACCCGCAAAATCGTCTAGGCTTTGGGGCGGTTTTGTTCACGGGGGTGATGATCGCGAGGAGTGTGTGCGGTTTTGCCCCCTTCAGGTGAGCAACGATGCTGCCCGCGCGCCGGTTCCACGATTGCGCGCCGGGGGCGCGTGACCCCCATCACGTTGGCCGGGCAAAACGGACACCATCTTTGTGCACGCGTTCACAAAGGCATAGCCTGCAGGGGACGGGGCGGTCTGGGGACGAGTGACCGCCTGCAGCCCCGCTCTACCCGCAGGAGCACCGTGGCAACTGGCCGAACTCACCGACCGGCGACCCGCAGCCGAGGAATTCCCGAGGCCACCGTCGCCAGGCTTCCGCTGTACCTCCGCGCTCTCACCGCACTGTCGGAGCGCTCGGTGCCCACGGTCTCCTCCGAGGAGCTCGCGGCCGCCGCGGGGGTCAACTCCGCGAAGCTGCGCAAGGACTTCTCCTACCTCGGTTCCTACGGGACGCGCGGCGTCGGCTATGACGTCGAGTATCTCGTGTACCAGATCTCCCGTGAGCTCGGCCTCACCCAGGACTGGCCGGTTGTCAT
Organism: Streptomyces sp. DSM 118878; assembly: GCF_052936595.1. NCBI lineage: Bacteria > Bacillati > Actinomycetota > Actinomycetes > Kitasatosporales > Streptomycetaceae > Streptomyces > Streptomyces sp. DSM 118878. Next base: position 4,013,803 of record NZ_CP193622.1, on the reverse strand, counting down.
CGTCGGCATCGGTAACCTCGGCGCCGCCCTGGCCAACTACGGCGGCTTCGCCTCGCGTGGTTTCCGCGTCGCGGCGCTGATAGACGCCGACCCGGCAATGGCCGGAAAGCCCGTGGCGGGCATGCCCGTGCAGCACACCGACGAGCTCGAGAAGATCATCGAGGACAACGGCGTCTCGATCGGCGTCATCGCCACCCCGGCCGGCGCCGCCCAGCAGGTCTGCGAGCGGCTCGTCGCCGCCGGCGTGACCTCCATCCTGAACTTCGCGCCGACCGTGCTGTCCGTGCCGGACGGCGTCGACGTGCGCAAGGTCGACCTCTCCATCGAGCTGCAGATCCTCGCCTTCCACGAGCAGCGCAAGGCCGGCGAGGACGCGGCGTCCGACGACGTCGCGCCGCCCGTCGCCGCCAAGCACCACCGCAAGGGACCCGACGGGGATGTCCCCGCCGTGATGCCGGCATGAGCCTCCTTGTCGTGGGGCTGAGCCATCGCAGCGCCCCGGTGAGTGTCCTTGAGCGGGCCGCGCTGAACGCGGACGCGCAGGCCAAGCTGTTGCAGGACACTCTGGCCGCCGAGCCCGCCACCGAGGCGGCCGTGCTCGCCACGTGCAACCGCATCGAGCTGTACGCGGACGTCGACAAGTTCCACGCGGGCGTCGCCGAAGTATCGACACTGCTCGCGCAGCACAGCGGCCAGAGCCTGGAAGAGCTCACCCCCTATCTGTACGTCCACTACGAGGACCGTGCCGTCCACCACCTCTTCTCGGTGGCGTGCGGGCTCGACTCCATGGTCGTGGGCGAGGGGCAGATCCTCGGGCAGATCAAGGACACCCTCGCGCGCGCCCAGGAGCTGCACACCGCGGGCCGGCTGCTCAACGACCTGTTCCAGCAGGCCCTGCGGGTCGGCAAGCGCGCGCACTCCGAGACCGGCATCGACCGGGCCGGGCAGTCGCTCGTCACCTTCGGCCTGGAGCAGCTCGCCGCGCGCGAGCCGGTCGGGGAGTGGGTCAAGGGCAAGCGCGCCCTGGTGATCGGCGCCGGTTCCATGTCCTCGCTCGCCGCGGCGACGCTCGCGCGCGCCGGGGTCACCGAGGTCGTGGTGGCCAACCGCACGCTGGAGCGCGCCGAGCGGCTCGCGGAGATCCTCGGCGAGTCCGGCTCCACCGGGATGACGGCTCGCGCCGTCCCCATGGACGCCGTCGCCGACGAACTGACACGTGCCGATGTCGCCGTCTCCTGCACCGGAGCGACCGGCCTGGTGCTGACCGCGGACGTCGTCTCGGCCGCCGTAGCGGGCCGCGTGCCCGCGACGGCGCGCGTCGGTGACGTACCCGCGCAGGCCAGGAGCGGTTCGGCGGGCACCGCCGTGCGCCCCGTCGACACGGGCGAGGAGCCCTGCCCCTTCGACCTCTCCACGGCTCGCGGCTTCTCCGTGGCCGGTGACGCCGCCGTCGCCGGGATGGACGCCGCCTCCCTGGAGCAGCACGGAGCCTGGGTGGACAACGCCCCGGCCGGGCGGCGCGAGGGCACGGCCCCCGACCCGCAGGCCGAGGCCGAGGCGATCGCCGCGCTCGTGGCGGCCGCGAACCGCTCGGGCCGGCTGCCGGAGCGGCGCGGCCCGTCGCCCTGGGCCGGTGCGGCCCGCGTGGCGGTGCTCGCCCTGCTCGACCTCGCCATGCCCCGTGACATCGACGCCGCCGTGCACCGGATCCCGGGCGTGCGGCTCGTCGACATCGAGTCGCTCGCCGACGCCTCGGCCGACGCGCCCATGGCCGCCGACGTCGAGCAGGTGCGGAGCATCGTCTCCGACGAGGTCGCGGCCTTCGGCGCCGCACAGCGTGCCGCGCACATCACGCCGACCGTGGTCGCCCTGCGCACCATGGCCGCCGGTGTGGTGGCCGGTGAGATGGCCCGGCTCGAAGGACGGCTGCCGGGCCTGGAGGACAAGCAGCGCGCGGAGATCACGCAGACCGTGCGCCGCGTCGTGGACAAGCTGCTGCACGCGCCGACGGTGCGGGTGAAGCAGCTCGCCGGTGAGCCCGGCGGCGCCGGGTACGCGGACGCGCTGCGGACGCTCTTCGACCTCGACCCGCAGACGGTCGCGGCGGTCAGCAGGGCGGACCACACGAACAACGAGAACGACGACCCGAATAGAGGCCGGGCATGACCGAGAGGGCTCTCAGGCTCGGGACCAGGCGCAGCACGCTGGCCATGGCCCAGTCGGGCCAAGTTGCCGAAGCGGTACGGCAGTTGACGGGACGTCCCGTCGAGCTCGTGCCGATCACCACGTACGGGGACACCTCGCGCGAGCACCTGGCGCAGATCGGCGGCACCGGCGTCTTCGTCGCCGCCCTGCGCGAGGCGCTCGTCCGTGACGAGGTCGACTTCGCCGTGCACTCGCTCAAGGACCTGCCCACCACGCAGCCCGAGGAGCTCGTGCTCGCGGCCGTGCCGGTCCGCGAGGACCCGCGCGACATCCTCGTCGCGCGCGACGGCCTGACCTTCCCGGAGCTGCCCGCGGGCGCCCGAGTCGGCACCGGCTCGCCGCGCCGCATGGCGCAGCTCAACGCCTACGCGCGCAGCCACGGCATGACCATAGAGACCGTGCCGATCCGCGGGAACATCGACAGCCGCATCGGATACGTGCGCGACGGGAAGCTCGACGCCGTCGTGCTCGCCGCCGCCGGACTCAGCCGCGTCGGCAGGATCGACGAGGTGACCGACTTCCTGTCGGTCGACACTGTTCTGCCCGCCCCCGGCCAGGGGGCACTGGCGATCGAGTGTGCCGCGCACAACGCGTCACTCGCCGCCGCGCTCGCCGAGCTCGACGACCCGTACACACGGGTCGCCGTGAGCGCCGAGCGGTCCCTGCTCGCCGCCCTGGAAGCCGGTTGCAGCGCGCCCGTGGGCGCGCTGGCCGACTTGCTGGCCGACGGGCAGATTGTCAAGGAGATGCGCCTGCGCGGCGTCGTCGGCACGACCGACGGCTCGACGCTGGTGCAGCTGTCCACCACCGGTCCCGTGCCCGAGACGGAGACCCAAGCCTTGGCGCTCGGCCGTGAACTCGCGGACGAGATGCTTGCCAAGGGCGCGGCCGGTCTGATGGGGGAGCGAGAACTTTGAGCCCCACCTCGAACCTTCCCGGCATTCCCGCACACGGGCACGTCACCTTCCTGGGTGCCGGACCCGGAGATCCGGGACTGCTGACCCTGCGCGCCGTCGAGGCGCTGACCCGAGCGGAAGTGCTGATCGCCGAGCCGGATGTGCTCGACGTCGTCCGTGTGCACGCCAGGGGAGGTGTGGACACACCCCTGCCTACGGCAACTGACGACATGTCAGCAGCCCCTGACACGGCGGCTTTCCGAGCTGCCGCCAATCTTGTCATGGAGGCCGCGAGGGGCGGCAGGCGGGTCGTGCGTGCGGTCAGCGGCGACCCCGGCCTCGACACGTACGCGGCCGAGGAGATGCTCGCCTGCGCCGCCGAGGGCATCCCCTTCGAGGTCGTCCCCGGCATCGCGGCGGCCGTCGGCGTGCCCGCGTACGCCGGTGTGCCGCTGCGCGACGCGCAGGGCACCGACGTGCGGTTCATCGACGCCCGTACGGCGTCCGGCCGCTGCTGGAGCGAGGTCGGCGCGTCCGACGGGACCGTGGTGGTCTCGACGTCGCTCGACTCCGTCGCCGCCGCCGCGGGCGAGCTGGTGGCCGCGGGCCGCAAGCCCGACACCCCGCTGACCGTGACCGTCGGCGGCACGACGACGCGCCAGCGCACCTGGAACGCCACCCTCGGCACCATCGCGCAGGTCTTCAAGCAGACGAAGGTGCTGCCTTCCCCCGAGGGGGGCCGGCCGGTCATAGCCGTGGTCGGTGAGCGCAGCTCGGCCGCCCAGCGCGACCAGTTGTCGTGGTTCGAGTCGAAGCCGCTCTTCGGCTGGCGGGTGCTCGTACCGCGTACGAAGGAGCAGGCCGCCTCGCTCTCCGACCAGCTCCGCTCCTACGGGGCCGTGCCGCACGAGGTGCCGACCATCGCGGTCGAGCCGCCGCGCACGCCCCAGCAGATGGAGCGCGCAGTCAAGGGGCTCGTCACCGGACGGTACGAGTGGATCGCCTTCACGTCCGTGAACGCCGTCAAGGCGGTGCGTGAGAAGTTCGAGGAGTACGGGCTCGACGCGCGTGCCTTCGCCGGGATCAAGGTCGCGGCCGTCGGTGAGCAGACCGCCGCCGCGCTGATCGCCTTCGGCGTCAAGCCGGACCTGGTGCCGAGCGGCGAGCAGTCGGCCGCCGGTCTCCTGGAGGACTGGCCGCCGTACGACCCGGTCTTCGACCCGATCGACCGGGTGTTCCTGCCGCGGGCCGACATCGCCACGGAGACGCTGGTCGCGGGTCTGATCGACCTCGGCTGGGAGGTCGACGACGTGACCGCCTACCGGACGGTGCGCGCCTCGCCGCCGCCGGCCGACACGCGGGAGGCGATCAAGGGCGGCGGCTTCGACGCCGTGCTCTTCACCTCCTCCTCCACGGTCCGCAACCTCGTCGGCATCGCGGGCAAGCCGCACAACGTGACGGTGATCGCCTGCATCGGCCCCGCCACGGCCAAGACCGCCGAGGAGCACGGGCTCCGGGTGGACGTGATGGCTCCCGAGCCCTCGGTCCACAAGCTCGCCGAGGCGCTGGCCGAGTTCGGTTCGCAGCGGCGGGCCGCGGCCCTGGAGGCCGGGGACCCGGTGACACGGCCGAGCGAGCGGCGGCCCGGTTCGCGGCGGCGGCGCACGGCGCCGTAGGTTCGGGTGGGCGGGCGCACCCCGCCCGCCCATGACAACAGCGGTACGAATCCAGGTGAAGTCAGTGACGAAGTACGGGTCATTCCCCGGGTCGCGGCCCAGGAGGCTGCGGACGACTCCGGTCATGCGGCGCATGACCGCCGAGACGCGGCTGCATCCGGCCGATCTGATCCTGCCCGCCTTTGTGCGGGAGGGCATCAGCGCCCCGGTGGAGATCGAGTCCATGCCCGGCGTCTTCCAGCACACCCGCGACACCCTGAAGAAGGCGGCCGTCGAGGCGGTCCAGGCCGGTGTCTCCGGGATCATGCTCTACGGCGTGCCGGAGGAGTCGAAGAAGGACGGCGCGGGAACGGTGGGCACCGATCCCGACGGCATCCTCCAGGTCGCGCTGCGCGACGTCCGCGCCGAGGTCGGTGACGACCTCATCATCATGTCCGACCTGTGCCTGGACGAGTTCACCGACCACGGGCACTGCGGTGTGCTCGACGCCGAGGGGCGCGTGGACAACGACGCGACCCTGGAGCGGTACGCGGAGATGGCGCAGGTCCAGGCCGACGCGGGCGCCCATGTGGTGGCCCCGAGCGGCATGATGGACGGTCAGGTCGGCGTCGCGAGGGACGCGCTGGACCAGGCGGGCCACGAGGACGTGGCGATCCTCGCGTACACCGCGAAGTACTCCTCGGCCTTCTACGGCCCCTTCCGCGAGGCCGTCGGTTCCTCCCTCAAGGGTGACCGCAAGACGTACCAGCAGGACCCGGCCAACGCCCGGGAGTCCCTGCGGGAACTGGCGCTCGACCTGGAGGAGGGCGCCGACATGGTGATGGTCAAGCCGGCCGGTCCCTACCTCGACATCCTCGCGAAGGTCGCCGACGCGGTCGACGTGCCGGTGGCCGCGTACCAGGTCAGCGGCGAGTACGCGATGATCCAGGCCGCCGCGGAGCGGGGCTGGATCGACCGCGACAGGGCGCTCATGGAGTCCCTCACGGGCATCAAGCGCGCGGGCGCGAACATGATCCTCACCTACTGGGCGACCGAGGCGGCGCGGCAGCTCTAGCCGCTCCGGGCGGCGGCTCTTGACCTCAACCTTGGTCGAGGTCGCAGGGTGGCGTGTGTCGAAGCTCGTCCACGCGTTCCGAGGAGCCCACCATGCACGCTGTCGTCCTGCACGAGTTCGGACCCGCCGAGAACCTGACGTACGAGACCTGGCCGGACCCCGTCGCGGGGCCCGGCCAGGCCCGTATCGCCGTACGGGCCGCCGGGGCGCACTTCGTCGAGACCGTGATGCGGACCGGCGAGGCCTCGGACAAGGCGCCGCCGCTGCCGGAGCTGCCCGCCGTCTTCGGCGGTGAGGTCGCGGGCGTCGTCGACGCGGTCGGCCCCGGCGTCGACCCGTCCTGGATCGGCCGCTCCGTCGTCACCGCGCACGGGACACCCGGCGGCTACGCCGAGCTGGCCGTCGCCGACGTGGACGGCCTCCACGCGGTGCCTGACGGCCTCGGCTTCGAGGACGCCGTGACCATGGTCGTGACCGGCGCCACCACCATGGGCCTGCTCGGCATCGCCCGGCTCCGCCCCGAGGACGTGGTCCTGGTGACCTCCGCCGCCGGTGGCGTCGGGCGGCTCGTCGTGCAGTATGCGCATGCCCTCGGGGCGACGGTCGTCGGGGCGGCGGGCGGCCCCGCCAAGGCGGATGCGGTACGGGCGCTCGGCGCCGACGTCGCCGTCGACTACAACCGCCCGAACTGGCAGGAGACGGTGCGCGAACGCCTCGGCGGCGGCCGTCCCGTCACCGCGATCCTGGACGGCGTCGGCGGCGAGAAGGCCGCGTCGGCCTTCGACCTGCTCGGCGACGGCGGGCGGTACGTCGTCATCGGCTGGTCCTCGCAGGAGGCCTTCGAACCGGCCCCCGAACTCCTCGCGGAGCGCGGCATCACCCACGTCAACGCGCTGCTCGAACTCATCGAACACCCCGAGGACGGCCCGGCCCACGAGCGGGAGTCGCTGGAGTCGGCGGCCAAGGGGGAGTTGGTGCCTTCCTGGCAGTCGTTCCCCCTGGCGGAGGCGGCGCGGGCACACGCGGCGATGGAACGCAGGGAGACGACGGGCAAGGTCGTACTGATCCCCTGAACCGCTGAGCCCCTGAACCTCATGGGCCGCTGAACCTCATGGGTTGGCTGCCGCGCGTTTCAGTCCTTCCTCAGGAGCGTGACCAGACGGGACAGGCCGTCGGCGGCGTGCCCCGCCTCGACCGCCTGGTCCAGGAGGTCCTGGAGCGGCCTGAAGAGGTCGTCGCCGATGCCCGCCTGGTCGTACGCGGTGAGGAAGTTCGGCAGCGCGGCCTGGTTGACCGCCAGGGAGGACACGTCGGTCAGGTGCTGCCCGGAGTCCAGCGCCTCGGCCATGCCCGGCACCAGGCCGTCCGTCATCGCGCCGACCCACTCCTTGAGCAGCGGCGCGAACTCACGGGCGGGGACGCCCGCGCTGCCGATCAGGGCGTAGGCCTGCACGACGCCCATCACCATGCCGTACATCCCCGTGAGCAGGGACAGGTCGTACAGCGCGGCGGCGCCCGGGTCCTTGCCGACCCACTTGGTGTCCGCGAGCGCGGCCAGCGTGGGGCGGTGCGTCTCGTACGCCTCTTCGTCGGTGCCGCTGTAGAGGATGTACGCGGCGGGCGTGGCGATCATCTGCGGGACGGCCATGATGCCGCCGTCGATGTACGAGATGCCGTGCTCGCCCGCCCAGCCCGCCAACTCCCGGGCCTGCTCCGGGGTGCCGTTGGTGAGGTTCACGACCGTACGGCCCGCGAGGGCTTCGGCCTCCGGTGCGAGGAGGGCGCGTACGTCGTCGTTGGTCGTGAGGCAGACGATCACGAGCGGGCTCGCCTCGACGGCACCCTTCACCGTGGCGGCCGGGGCCGCGCCCTGCGCCGCGAGGGGGCCAGTCTTGGACGCGGTGCGGTTCCACACGGTGGTGGCGTGGCCGGCCTTGAGGAGCGCGGAGGCGAGCGCGGTGCCCATGAGGCCGAGGCCGAGGACGGATACGGGGGCGGGGGCGGGGGCGGGAGCGGGGGCAGGGGTGCTGGTGCTGGGCACGGGGGCTCCTTGAAGGGGGCGTTCCGGGGGAGAACTCCCGGGTTCTGGGTACGCCTTCGATCCTTGTGGGCCCCTGCGGACGCGACAAGTACGCACTATTTAGTGCGTGCGTGCTCGCCTGCTGGTCAGTGAGTGGAATGGATTAGCGTGGTTGCTCTGGGTGGGTGGCTGATGGAGCCTCCATCCCATGCGGGCATGCGCGGGTCCGGTGGGGGCTGGCTTTCGTCGGCTGATGTCCGAACGGGGCCACGGATGTGCACCGGGATCAACGACAAGGACAAGGGCAAGGCCCCCGCGAGGGAAGCAAAGAGCCCCCGCCCAGCTGGCCGCCCCAAAACCAAAGACGCAGCAACAGCAAGAGCGACGGCCGGGGCAGCGGCCCAGAACCCCCTAGCTGCGCGTGTCGCAGAAAAGTCCCAGCCGGCCGGGATCTGACCTGGGGATTCTGTATTGGCACTTGGGACTTTTCTGCATTCCGCCCCATAGGGCGCAACATGCACCACTCGCGTAACACGCGACGGGCTAGCCCACGAAAGTCAGCCCCCACCGGACCCGAGTGTGCCCACACGGGATGGAGGCTCCATCAGCCACCCACCCAGAGGAACCACGCTGATCAAAAGACGACGGCTACAGCCTGGCGTCGGCGTGTGTGCTGACGGTCAGGAACGAGGTCCAGGCCTCGGGCGTGACGGTGAGGGCGGGGCCCCTTCTGCGGCGATCGACTCACTCGTGCACGCCCGTACGGATTCTCCGCCCGTGTGCGTGTACTGCACGCTCGCGACCGCGCTCTCCGGCGTGTGGGGCGGCGGAGAGCGCGGTCAGCGGGAGGTGGAAGTCGGCGTTACCAGACCAGGGCGTCGGCGGCCGAGGTCTGCCAGTAGCTGACGTACGCGGAGCTGTCCACGTACACGCCGTCCGCCGGAAGCGCCGGCGAAGTCGGGGAGCCCACGCTGCCGTCCATCGCGCGGTTGGAGAAGCTGAGGTCCAGGTCGTGCGTCACGGAGCCGTTGGAGCCGTCGGGGGAGGACGTGCCGATGGACGCGTACGCCGTCTGGCCCGGCTTCAGGGTGACGACGGCCTGGGGCTGGCTCGCCTCCACCCACGGGGTGGCGGACTGGCCCTGGTCGAAGCGCAGGATCGGGGCGCCGTACGCGTAACAGGTCTTCGTGCCCGTGTTCTTGGCCTCCACGAGCAGGTGGTTGACCGGGCGGTCGACCTGCTTGACGGTGACCTTCGTGGTGGCGGCGGTGCAGGTGACCGGGGTCGACTTGGCGGTGGAGGGTGCGGCCGAAGCGGCACCGCCGAGCGCGGTGAGCGAGAGGGCGGCGGTGACGGCGGCGATGGTGGCGGCGGCCTTGGTGCTGATGCGCATGGCGTGTCTCTTTCGATGTGACGGGAGCTACGTGCGCCGCGCCGAGAGGTCCTCCGATGCGGCGTGCTTGTATGGCCCACAGCTTGTGCCGTCTTTCGTCCCAGCAGCCATCGTGAGACGGCAGTACGGGACGCTGGGACGTTCGTACGGCTCTGAACTGGGAAAACGCCGTTCCTTGGAACGGCTGAATGGGATGGGGACAGCGTGGGCGCGGGCGATCTCGCGGAGTTGCTCCGAGAGTTGAAGGAGCGGTCGGGGCTCAGTTACGGGGTGCTGGCCAAGCGGCTGCACGTGTCGACGTCGACGCTGCACCGATATGTGCAGGGAGCTGCCGTACCGACGGAGTTCGCTCCGTTGGAGCGGCTTGCCCGGGTGTGCGGGGCCTCGCGGGAGGAGATGGTCGAGGTCCACCGGCGGTGGATCCTCGCCGACGCGTCGCGCGGAGACCGGAAGGAGGGCGAGCCGACGCCCTCCGCCTCCGCCGCCCCTGCGGCACCGGACGCCGCGTCCGCAAGTGAGGCTCCGGGCCTCGAAGGTGACGCCGACTCCGACGACGGGGCACCCGGCATCGTCATCGGTCCGGCCACCACGGTGGTGGAGGGGCGCGAGGGGAGACGTCTGCCCAGGGCGCGTGTCCTGGTGGCCGCCGGGGTGGTCGTCGCGCTCGGCGCCACCGCCTTCGCCGTGCAGGCCGCCTCCGGCGGTGGGGGCGGCGGCGCACGCGACCACGTGTCCGCCGACTCGCCGAGCGCGTACGGCGGCGAGGCGCAGCGGAGCCCGGCAGGCACCGGCTCCGCCTCGCCCTCCGCGAAGCCGGACGGCAAGAAGTCCGGCAAGGACAAGCCGGGCAAGGACGCCACGGCCTCTGCGAAGCCGGGCGGCAAGGACAGGAAGGGGTCCGGGGGCGAGCCGGGGGTCTCCGGGGACGGGGGCGGCGGCAAGGGCGGCGGTGCCGGCCAGGGTGGTGTCCCGGTGACCGTCTCCACCCAGGCCCAGCACTGGGAGAATCCCTGCGGTCACCCCTACCTCGTCGACAAGGACCCCGGCGTCCTCTCCCCGCCCCCCAACGAGCAGGACGCCGCCAGTTGGGTGGCCGCGAACGGCGGGGTCTCCGCGAGGGACCAGACCGTGAAGCTGACCGTGCAGGGCACGGGCAAGGACACCGTCGTCCTGGAGTCCCTGAACGTCCGCGTCGCCGGGACCAGCGCGCCCCTCACGTGGAACAACTACAAGATGGGGTACATCGGCGTCGGCTGCGGAGGCAACGTGCCCCAGCACTCCTTCGCCGTCGACCTGGACGCGGCGGTGCCCCGCCCCACCCCGCTGGAAGGGGACAGCGGCTTCCCCTACAAGGTGAGCGCGAGCGACCCGGAGGCGTTCTACATCAACGCGACCGCCAACAACCGCTACGTACGCTGGTACTTGGAACTGGAGTGGTCCAGCGGCACCCGGAAGGGCACGGTGCGCATCGACGACACGGGCAAGCCGTTCGCCACGAGTGGCGACAAGGGCCGCCCTGTCTTCGGGTATTCGCTCGACACCAAGAAGTGGATGAAGACGAACCGCGAAGGCGCGTAGGAGCAGGACATAGCGGCGTGCGGGAGCGCTCCCCGTACGTCCGTATCCCGGAATGCCGCCGGTATGCGCCCCACAGGTCATTACGCTGCCGGGAAAACGAAGGAGCCACTGATGACCGTCACCGTTGCCCCTGTCCCCGCGCTCGCGGCCCGCGTCGCCGCCGTCGGCGGCTCTCCCGTGCGGGACATCCTCGCGGTCACCGCGCGGCCCGAGGTCATCAACTTCGCGGGCGGGCTGCCCGCGCCCGAGTTGTTCGACGCGGTGGGGGTGGCCGCCGCGTTCCAGGCCGTCCTGACGGCGACGCCCGGTAGGGCCCTTCAGTACTCCACGACGGAGGGCGAGCCCGTCCTGCGTACCGCGATAGCCGCCCGGACGGCGGCGCGCGGGCCGGCCACCGGGGCGGACGACATCCTCGTCACCACCGGTTCGCAGCAGGCGCTCTCGCTGCTCGCGACGGTGCTCGTCGAGCCCGGGGACACCGTCCTCGTCGAAAGTCCCTGCTACCTGGCGGCACTTCAGGCGTTCTCCTTCGCCGGGGCGCACGTCGTCGCGGTGCCGGGCGACGACGAGGGCATCGACCCGGCCGCGCTCGACGAGCTCGTCGCCGCGCACCGGCCGAAGCTGCTCTACACCGTCCCCACCTTCCAGAACCCGACGGGCCGCACGCTGCCCGCGGAGCGCCGCGCGGAGATCGCCGCCGTGGCCGCGCGGCGGGGCCTGTGGATCATCGAGGACGACCCGTACGGGGAGCTGCGGTTCGAGGGCGAGCGGGTGCCGTGGATCGCCACGTACCCGGGGGCCGAGGACCGCACGGTGCTGCTCGGCAGCTTCTCCAAGGTCATGGCACCGGGCCTGCGGCTCGGCTGGCTGCGGGGGCCCGCGGAGCTCGTACGGGCGTGTGTCGTCGCCAAGCAGGCGGCCGACCTGCACACCCCCACCGTCAACCAGCTGGCGGTGGCGCGGTACATGGCCGACAACGATCTGGACGCCCACGTCGCCCGCGTCGCCCGGGTGTACGGCGAGCGCCGGGACGCCATGCTCGCGGGCCTGCCGTCCGCGCTGCCCGAGGGGTCCGTCTGGAGCCGTCCCGAGGGCGGCATGTTCCTGTGGGCCCGGCTGCCGGGCGCCGTGGACACCACGGAGCTGCTGCGGAAGGTCATCACGCATGACGTGGCGTACGTCCCCGGAGCCCCCTTCTACGCGGGCGAGCCGGACCGGGCGACGCTGCGGCTGTGCTTCGTCACCCAGACGCCGGAGGAGATCGCGGAGGGCCTCCGGCGGCTGGGCGACGCACTGGGGGGCTGAGTCCGACGCACGGTGCCCGGCGCCCGACGCCCGGGCTCAGAGGCGCTCGGGCGTCCTGATGCCCATCAGGGCCATGCCCTGGTGCAGCGTGCTCGCCGTGATGTCGCACAGGAACAGGCGGTTCTCCACCTGGGCCGGGGTCTCCGCCTTCAGGACCGGGCACTCGGCGTAGAACGTCGTGTAGAGCGAGGCGAGCTGGTAGAGGTACGCCGCCAGCTTGTGCGGGGCGTACTCCTGGGCGGCCTCGGCGACCGTGGCCGCGAACTGGTCCAGGTGCAGGCCGAGCGCCCGCTCGGCCGCGACGAGCTCCAGCTCCGGGTGGGCCACCGGCGAGGCCTCACCGCGCAGCCGCAGGATCGACTTGATGCGGGCGTACGCGTACTGGAGGTAGACCGACGTGTCGCCGTTCAGCGAGACCATCTGGTCCAGGTCGAACTTGTAGTCACGCGCGGCCGAGGTCGAGAGGTCGGCGTACTTCACGGCACCGATGCCGATCTGCTTGCCGTTCTCGACGATCTCCTCCTCGGTGAGGCCGACCTTGTCGTTGTTCTTCTCGCGCACGACGGACGTCGCCCGCTCGATCGCCTCGTCGAGGAGGTCGATCAGGCGCACCGTCTCGCCCTCACGCGTCTTGAACGGCTTGCCGTCCTTGCCGAGGACCGTGCCGAAGCCGAGCTGCACCGCCTTGACGCCGTCGGTGAGCCAGCCCGCCCTGCGGGCCGTCTCGAAGACCATCTTGAAGTGCAGGGACTGCCGCACGTCCACCACGTAGACCAGCGTGTCCGCCTTCAGGTTGAAGACGCGGTCGCGGATCGCCGAGAGGTCGGTGGCCGCGTACCCGAAGCCGCCGTCGGACTTCTGGACGATCAGCGGCGACGGGTTGCCGTCCGGGCCCTTCACGTCGTCGAAGAAGACGCACAGCGCGCCGTTCGACCGGACGGCGACGCCGGACTCCTCCAGCATGCGGCAGGTCTCCGCCAGCATGTCGTTGTAGCCGGACTCGCCGACGATGTCCTCGTCGCGGATCGCCACGTCCAGCTTGTCGAAGACCGAGTAGAAGTAGATCTTCGACTCGTCCACGAACCGCTGCCAGATCGCGAGCGTCTCCGGGTCACCGGCCTGGAGGTCGACCACCCGGCGCCGGGCCCGCGTCTTGAACTCCTCGTCGGAGTCGAAGAGCGTGCGCGAGGCCTTGTAGACGCGGTTCAGGCTGGACATCGCCTCCTCGCCGGCCAGCTCGCCCTCGGCGTCCTTGTGGCTCAGCTCGTCCGGGTGTTCGAGCAGGTACTGCACGAGCATGCCGAACTGCGTGCCCCAGTCGCCGATGTGGTGCCGCCGGACGACCTTCTCGCCGGTGAACTCCAGGAGCTGGACGACCGAGTCACCGATCACCGAGTTCCGCAGGTGACCGACGTGCATCTCCTTGGCGACGTTCGGCTGGGCGTAGTCGATCACCGTCGTGCCCGCGTCCGCCGCGTACGGCACACCGAGCCGCTCGCCGTCCGCCGCCCGTGCCGCGAGGTTCCTGGTGATCGCCTCGTCGGTGACCGTGATGTTCAGGAAGCCGGGCCCGGAGACCTCGATGTCCTTGATCAGCTCGGGGGCGGTGATCCCGGAGACGACCTGCGTGGCCAGCTCCCGCGGGTTGCCCTTGAGCTTCTTGGCGAGCGCCAGGAGGAAGTCGGCCCGGTCGCTGCGTCGCAGCAGCGGGTCCGCGGCACCGGCTTCCGGCAGGGCAGCCGAAAGGGCGTCCGCGAGGCGCTGGTGGACGGAGGCGGTGAGGGACGTGACCGGGGCCATGAGCTTCCGTTCTCGTGAGTACGTCAGTACGTGGGTTCTGGTGAACGGGACGCGGTAAATGAGGTGCGTCGTCGTGCCCGTCAAGTGTCCCATGAGGGCGGACACCGCTTCCCCTCCATTGAACGAGGGCCGAGGGCCCGGGACCGGGTCGCTCCGTCTGGGACAATGGCGGAGGCCAGCTTCCAGGAACCCCGAGGAAACAAGAGGACGTGCCGATCGTGGCAGCTCAGAGCACCGATACCACCGACTGGGTCTCCCGCTACGCGGACGAGGTCATCGCGGAGTCGGAGCGTCGTGCCGCGGGCGCGAAACAGTCCGACGCCGCGGCGCCGGTGATCGTCGTCGCCTCCGGGCTCTCCCCCTCGGGTCCGATCCACCTCGGCAACCTCCGCGAGGTCATGACCCCGCACCTCGTCGCCGACGAGATCCGGCGGCGCGGCCACCAGGTCCGCCACCTGATCTCCTGGGACGACTACGACCGCTACCGCAAGGTCCCGGCCGGCGTCCCCGGTGTCGACGAGTCCTGGGCCGAGCACATCGGCAAGCCGCTGACGTCCGTGCCCGCCCCGGCGGGCTCGGCGTACCCGAACTGGGCCGAGCACTTCAAGGCCGCCATGGCCGAGGCGCTCACCGAACTCGGCGTCGAGTACGACGGGATCAGCCAGACCGAGCAGTACACCTCGGGCGTCTACCGCGAGCAGATCCTGCACGCGATGAGGCACCGCGGCGACATCGACGCCATCCTCGACCAGTACCGCACCAAGAAGGACCCGGCCAAGGCGGGCAAGGGCAAGCAGCAGAAGCCCGTCGACGAGGCCGAGATCGAAGCCGCCGAGGGCTCCGGCGCGGCCTCCGAGGACGACGGCAGCGGCGGCGCCAGCGGCTACTTCCCGTACAAGCCGTACTGCGGCCGGTGCGAGAAGGACCTGACGACCGTCGTCTCGTACGACGACGAGAGCACCGAGCTGGTCTACACCTGCACGGCGTGCGGCTTCGGCGAGACCGTCCGGCTCAGCGAGTTCAACCGCGGCAAGCTGGTCTGGAAGGTCGACTGGCCCATGCGCTGGGCGTACGAGGGCGTCGTCTTCGAGCCGAGCGGCGTGGACCACTCGTCGCCCGGTTCGTCGTTCGTCGTCGGCGGCCAGATCGTGCGGCAGATCTTCGACGGCGTGCAGCCCATCGGCCCCATGTACGCCTTCGTCGGCATCTCCGGCATGGCGAAGATGTCCTCCTCCAAGGGCGGCGTGCCGACCCCGGCCGACGCGCTGAAGATCATGGAGGCGCCGCTCCTGCGCTGGCTGTACGCGCGCCGCAGGCCCAACCAGTCCTTCAAGATCGCCTTCGACCAGGAGATCCAGCGGCTCTACGACGAGTGGGACAAGCTGGAGTCCAAGGTCACCGACGGGTCGGCGCTGCCCGCCGATGCCTCCGCCCACTCCCGGGCGGTGCGCACCGCCGCCGGTGAGCTGCCGCGCACCCCGCGACCGCTGCCGTACCGCACGCTGGCCTCGGTCGCCGACATCACCGCCGGTGCCGAGGACCAGACGCTGCGCATCCTGCGTGACCTGGACCCGGCGGACCCGATCTCGTCCCTGGACGAGGCCCGGCCGCGGCTCGACCGCGCCGAGAACTGGATCACCACCCAGGTCCCGGCCGAGGCCCGCACCATCGTGCGCGCCGAGCCCGACACCGAGCTGCTCGCGTCCCTGGACGACGAGTCCCGCGAATCGCTGCGGCTGCTTCTGGAGGGCCTCGACGAGCACTGGTCCCTCGACGGGCTCACGCACCTGGTGTACGGCGTCCCGAAGGTCCGCGCGGGCTTCCCGGCCGACGCCACGGCCAAGGAGCTCCCGCCGGAGATCAAGGTCTCCCAGCGCACGTTCTTCGCGCTGCTGTACCGGCTTCTCGTGACCCGGGAGACGGGTCCGCGACTGCCCACGCTGCTGCTCGCCGTGGGCGCGGAGCGGGTCAGGAAGCTGCTCTCCGCCTAGCGGTCACGTGGACGGGGCCTCGCTCCTTCGGGAGCGGGGCCCTTTCGCCTGCCGCGGGCCACGCACCGCTCTACGCGATGTGGTCTTCCATCAGTTCGTCGTTGAGGCGGGCCGTGAACTGGTCCATGTAGGCGTTGAGTTCGCGTGACTGGAGGCGCAGGCCGTAGGCGGCCTCGGCGTTCGCCGCGAACGCCCCCGGCGTCGGCATGCCCTCGCCCGCTATCGACTGCCGGAAGACCTGGTACAGCTCCTCGACGGTGGGCGAGGGCTGGGGCTGGGGCTGTGCGTGTTGCTGGTGGGGCTGCGGCTGCTCGGGGGTCGGGTCGTACGTGGGGTCGTAGCCGCCCTCGTAGGTCACTTCCTGCGGGTCCTTGCCGAGGAACCACGGGCTCGGGGCGGGCTGTTCCGCTTCGGCGGGAGCGGGAGTGGGCTCAGGAGCGGGCTCGGGTTCGGGCTCGGGGACAGCGGCGGCCGGGGCAGGGGCCGGGGGCAGCTCGGCCGCGGGGGCCGGGGCCGTGACCTCCTGGGGCCGGGCCGGAGCGGGGGCCGGGGGCAGCAGCGCCGGTTCGATGCCGGCGGCGGCCAGGCCCGCGGGGGCGGTCTCGGCCAGGGGGACGCCGTAGCGGGCCAGCCGCAGCGGCATCAGCGACTCCACCGGAGCCTTGCGGCGCCAGGAGCGGCCGAAGCGGGAGCGGAGCCGGGCCTGGTAGACGAGCCGCTCCTGCTCCAGCTTGATCACCTGGTCGTAGGAGCGCAGCTCCCACAGCTTCATGCGCCGCCACAGCAGGAACGTCGGCAGCGGCGACAGCAGCCACCGGGTGAGGCGCACGCCCTCCATGTGCTTGTCGGCGGTGATGTCCGCGATCCGCCCGATCGCGTGCCGCGCGGCCTCCACGGCGACCACGAAGAGTATGGGGATCACCGCGTGCATGCCCGTGCCGAGCGGGTCCGGCCAGGCCGCCGCGCCGTTGAACGCGATCGTCGCCGCCGTGAGCAGCCAGGCGGTCTGGCGCAGCAGCGGGAAGGGGATGCGGATCCAGGTCAGCAGGAGGTCCAGGGCCAGCAGGACACAGATGCCCGCGTCGATGCCGATGGGGAAGACCACCGAGAAGCTGCCGAAGCCCTTCTGCTCGGCGAGCTCGCGCACGGCCGCGTACGACCCCGCGAAGCCGATCCCGGCGATGACGACCGCACCGGCGACGACGACTCCGATGAGTATCCGGTGCGTGCGTGTCAGCTGCATCGCGGCCACCCGCGAACCCCTCCCTGTTCAGCCTCTGCCGGCTTTACCGCGAGCCTGTGTCGGCTTGTTGCGTGCGACAGCCTGGCACACGTGTGCGTGTGGACCACGGGCCGGTACGCCCGGAGCCCGGCCCCCATGGGCCGGGCTCCGTCAAATGCTTTGCTTATGCGGCGAATTGAGATCCGGCGTCAGGACTTGGCCTTGGAGCCACTGGACTTCGAGCCGTCCGACTTCGAGCTGTCCGACTTCGCGGCGTCCGACTTCGAGCCGTCGGACTTCGCGTCGTCGTCCTTCGGCGCGCCCTCGTCCTTGGGCGCACCCTCGTCCTTCGTGGGCTCGTCCGCCTTCGGCTTCTCGCTCGGGCCGGAGGCCTTGCCGCCGCCCTCGTTGGCGGAGACGACGGAGGCCGCCGCCTCCTTCGCGGCCTTCTCGGCGGCCTTCGAGAGGTCACCGGCGTCCGGTGCCTTGTCGCCGGCGAGGCCCGCGCCGTTGTAGTCGACCGTGACGACCGCGTTCTCGACGCGCGTCACGACCGTCTGCTGCTTAAAGGTGTCCTTGTCCTTCTTCAGGTCGTAGCGCACCAGCGTCGCCTCGTCGCCGACACCCTGCACCGGCTCCGCCTTGACGCCCTTGGCGTCCTTGGCCGCCTGGGCGTCCGCGACCTGCTTGGCGAAGTTCTCCTGTGCACGCTTGGCGCCGCTGCCGAGCGAGGCGTCCGAGTCGAAGCGCAGCAGCGAGACGCGCAGCCAGCGGAACTGCGAACCGGCCACGCCGTTGTTGGCGAGGCTGTCCCAGGAGCAGCTCCCGCGCACGGCGGTGTCGTTGGACGTGCCGGCCTTGCCCGTCTTGTCCTTCGCCTTCGGGACCAGGTCCTCCAGCGACTTCTTCGAGAGGACCTCGCAGGGCTCGGGGAGCTTGCTGTACGCGGCCTTCTCCACGCTCGCGGCCTTGTCCCCGCCCTTGGCCGAGGCGGAGGACTTGGCGCCCGATTCCTTCTTGGCCCCGTCGGCGCCGGATCCGGAGTCGGAGTCGGAGGAGCAGCCGGAGGCGACGAGGATCACCGGTACGGCGGCCGCGCAGACGAGGAGGCGGCTGCGGAGCTGTCGCTTTCGCTGTGCAGGTCGGTGCATGGTTCCTTCACTCAGTTCGTCTCGTGACGTCCGGTTCGTCTCGTGACGTCGTCGGGGTCCGAGTGGACACCGTACGCGCATGGGACCACGGACGGCTCTTGTTCATGGGGCCCGGGGTTCCTCCCGCGAGCACCGGGCCATCGCCTACTCGTCGAACTTCGACACCAGGCTGTCGGCCAGCTCCTGCGCTTTGTCCTGCATTTCCTTGCTGTCGGGGACATCCGTGCGCCGGCCGGGCTGCTCGTCGTACTCGATGGTCACGATGACGTTCGACGTGCGGAACACCACAGTCACGGTGCGGTGACGGGTGGCCGACGCGGCGGTGGTGAGGGCGTCGTCGAGGAACGCCTCGTCGCCGAGGTCGTCGAGAACGCGCGGTTCGAGACCGGCGGGCGGGGTGGCGGGCAGGGATGTGGGACCGCCGTCCTCGCCAACCTTGTCCGTGCCGCCCTTGTCTGTGCCGCCCTTGTCCGTGCCGCCCTTGTCCGTGCCGCCCGAGGTCTCGCCGCTCCCGGCCTTGCTGCTCCCGGCCTTGTCACTCCCGGTCTCGCCGCTCTCGGTCTCGCCGCTCCCGGCCTTCCCGTTCTCGGTCTTGCCGCTCTGGGGCTTGTCGTCGTCGCCGGGCGAGTCCTCGGGGCCGTCGGACTCCCCGTCGGTGCTGTCGGCGGGGTCCGGGGCGGGGGCCTCCGGCAGGCCGGCGGCCTCGCGCTTCTTCGTGTAGAGCTCCGTGGCGCGGTCGTCGTCGCTGACGGTGGCGTCGTACGAGACGACGCGCTCGAAGTCGACGAGGAGGTGGTGCGAGGCGCCGGACGACTCGACCTTCCAGCGGCAGCCCACGCGGCGGTCGGTGTCGTACGTGACCGTGGGCGTCCCCTCGTACGCCTTCTCGCGCTGTTCGTCGTCCATCTCCTCCATGCCGGGCAGCATGGCGTCGAGCGTGCTCGGCTCGACCTCGCCGCAGGGCTCGGGGAGCGTGCGGTACTTGCCCGGCTCGGCGGGGGCGGAGGAGCTGCCGGTGTCGCCGGGCTTGGAGTCGCCGGCGTCGTCGCCGAGGCCGGAGCCACCGGTGCAGCCGGCGAGCACGGCCGCCAGGAGCGCGGCGACACCGGGTACGTAGACCTTCCGCTGCACCGTGATGGCCTCTCTCGTCGCTGATTATTCGGTTGCCGCTGGTGGGCGACCGGTGGACACAATGTCTATCGCACGCACTGCCGTGGATGCCGGTCCGTCACCCTTTTCGTCGACCTTGGCTCCGGTATTTGCGATTCTGGGCTTGTAGCCGATTACGGGGGAATGAGGACGATATGTCATACGCGGAAGTGCCCGGCGCCAAGGTGCCGATCCGGATGTGGGCCGACCCGGCGTCGGTCGAGGAAGCGGCGATGCGCCAGTTGCAGAACGTCGCGACGCTGCCCTGGATCAAGGGTCTCGCGGTCATGCCGGACGTCCACTTCGGCAAGGGCGCGACGGTCGGCTCGGTGATCGCCATGCGCGGCGCGGTCTGCCCGGCGGCGGTGGGCGTCGACATCGGCTGCGGCATGTCGGCGGTGAAGACCTCGCTGACGGCGAACGACCTGCCCGGCGACCTGTCCCGCCTGCGGTCGAAGATCGAGCAGGTGATCCCGGTGGGGCGGGGGATGCACGACGACCCCGTGGCGCCGGGACAGATCCACGGGATGGCCACGTCGGGGTGGGACGACTTCTGGGGACGGTTCGGAGGGGTCGCGGAAGCGGTCAAGTTCCGTCAGGACCGTGCCGTGAAGCAGATGGGAACGCTCGGCGGGGGAAATCACTTCATCGAGTTCTGTCTCGACGAGTCGGGTTCGGTCTGGCTGATGCTCCACTCCGGGTCGAGGAACATCGGCAAGGAACTGGCCGACCACCACATCGGCGTGGCGCAGAAGCTCCCGCACAACCAGGGTCTCGTCGACCGTGACCTGGCGGTCTTCGTCTCGGACACCCCGCAGATGGCGGCGTACCGGAACGACCTGTTCTGGGCGCAGGAGTACGCGCAGTACAACCGCGCGCTCATGATGGGGCTCTTCAAGGACGTCGTCCGCAAGGAGTTCAAGAAGGCGAAGGTGACCTTCGAGCCGGTGATCTCCTGCCACCACAACTACGTGGCGGAGGAGCGTTACGAGGGCATGGACCTGCTGGTCACGCGGAAGGGCGCGATCCGCGCCGGCGGCGGGGACCTCGGAATCATCCCCGGCTCCATGGGCACGGGCTCGTACATCGTCAGGGGCCTCGGCAACGAGGCGTCCTTCAACTCCGCATCCCACGGCGCGGGCCGGCGCATGAGCCGGGGCGCCGCGAAGCGCCGCTTCTCGACGCGGGACCTGGAGGAGCAGACGCGGGGCGTCGAATGCCGCAAGGACTCGGGCGTCGTGGACGAGATCCCGGGCGCCTACAAGCCGATCGAGCAGGTCATCGACCAGCAGCGCGACCTGGTCGAGGTGGTGGCGAAGCTGAAGCAGGTGATCTGCGTGAAGGGCTGACCCTTTCTCCGGGCGCGGAGGGTGGACCTCCGTTACTTGGCGTGAGTGACGGCGTAGATCATGACGAACGCGACGATGTGGATGCCGAAGAGGAAGTACGCCAGGTACCACCACACCATGCGTTCGTTCTTCTTCTCCTCGGCGAGGCGTCGGGTCTCGTACTCGTGCGTCAGGCGTTCGAGCGGGTCAGGGGAGTCCGAGGAGAAGGCGGGGGTGCCCGGGTCGTCGCCGGGGAGTGTCATGGTCACGCCTCCCGGTGGACCTTCGTGTTGGAGGCCTGGGCGCGCGGGCGTACGACCAGGAGGTCGATGTTCACGTGCGGCGGGCGCGTGATCGCCCACGTGATCGTGTCCGCCACGTCGTCGGCCGTGAGCGGCTCGGCGACGCCGGCGTAGACCTTCGCGGCCTTCTCGGAGTCCCCGCCGAAGCGGGTGAGCGCGAACTCCTCCGTCTTCACCATGCCGGGCGCGATCTCGACGACCCGGACCGGGGTGCCGACGATCTCCAGGCGCAGGGTCTCGGCGAGGACGTGCTCGGCGTGCTTGGCGGCGACGTAGCCACCGCCTCCTTCGTACGTGCCGTGGCCCGCCGTCGAGGAGAGCACGACGACCGTGCCGTCGCCGCTCGCGGTGAGCGCGGGCAGGAGGGCCTGCGTGACGTTCAGCGTGCCGAGGACGTTCGTCTCGTACATCCGGCGCCAGTCGTCCGGGTCGGCCTTGGCGACGGTGTCCGCGCCGAGGGCGCCGCCCGCGTTGTTCACCAGGACCGCGATTTTCTTGAACGCCG
This sequence comes from Streptomyces sp. DSM 118878, assembly GCF_052936595.1. Taxonomy (NCBI): domain Bacteria; kingdom Bacillati; phylum Actinomycetota; class Actinomycetes; order Kitasatosporales; family Streptomycetaceae; genus Streptomyces; species Streptomyces sp. DSM 118878. The sequence continues at coordinate 3,992,228 of NZ_CP193622.1, read as the reverse complement.
TGGCGAAGGCGTCCACCGCGGCGCGGTCCGTGACGTCGAGCGCGTACGCCATGGCCTCGTGTCCGGCCTCGGTCAGCTCGGCGGCGAGGGCTTCGATGCGGTCCTTGCGGCGGGCGGTGAGGACGACGCGGTAACCGGCCGCGGCCAGGCCGCGCGCGGTGGCGGCACCGATGCCGCTGCTCGCGCCGGTGACGATCGCGATGCGGTTGGCTGCGGCGGTCATGGGGCGCTCCTTGGGGTGCGGCGGGTCGCCGGTGGGCGGGCGGCGGGTGGTGGTCCCCGCAAGGATATGCGTGCGGTTTCGCGGCCTCGCGGCGCATGGGAAGGGGCTGCCGTGCCCCGCCCCCACATCCGGCCGAACCCGCCCACCTCCTCCACCACCACCGGCCGAACACCCCTGCCGGGCGGCGGCGGAACCCCGCCCTGCGTCGGTGAACGCCCCGCCGCGCAGCGGCGAACACCCCCCGGCCGGGGCTACGGGCCGGTCAAGGCGAGGCGCCAGTCGTTGCAGGGGTGCCAGCTTCCCTTCGGGTACTCGACCGACACCTCACCCCGCAGCGTGAACCCCGCCTTGCGGCAGACCGCGTTGGACGCTCCGTTCCCCGTCGCGGGGAAGGCGTGCAGATGGGCGTGGCGCCCCGCCGCCCTCGCCTCCGCCACGGTCAACCGCGCCGCCTCCGCCGCGACCCCCCGGCCCTGGAACTCCGGCAGCACCCCCCACCCCGTCTCCCAGACCGCCTCGCCCTGCCAGGTCGTCTCCCAGAGGCCGATCGAGCCGGCCGTCTCCCCGCCCAGCGTGATGCGGAACATCTGGCCCCTGCCGTCAAGGCCGAGATAGCGACGGTGCCGGTCCGCCAGCTTCTCGGGAGTCTCGGGGCCGCCCAGATGCGCCGTCATCTCCGGTGTGTTCAGCCGTTCGAGCAGCGCGGGGCCGTCCGCGTCCGACCAGGGTTCGAGGCGCATGACCGGCATCTGTGATCGCTCCATGGTCACACCGTAGGACCAGGGTCTGACAACACCCCCTGATCAAGCCCTCGCCCGGCTTCACCGAGGCCCGTACGCCGTGGGCGGCACCCCCACCGTCGCCGTGAAGTCCCGTACGAGATGGGCCTGGTCCGCGTAGCCGAGCGTGGCCGCCAGGGCCGGCCAGTCCACGTCCGTCGCCGACTCGGCGTGCTCCAGGGCCTCGTGGATGCGGTAGCGCAGGATGACCCACTTGGGGCTCACGCCCACGTACGTGGCGAAGAGCCGTTGCAGCGCCCGTACCGACAGGCCCTGCGCGTCGGCGAAGGCCGCCACGCGCCGGATCGAGCGGTCCTCGCGGATGCGGTCGACGAGCCCCATGGCGAGGTCGGCCTGCGCGTCCGGCGCGGGGGAGAGGCTCAGCAGGAAGGCGTCGAGCGCCGCCACGCGCGCGTGCTCGTCGGCGGGGGCGAGGATCAGCTCGGCCGTGTTCGCGGGAGCCCGGGCGAAGACGTCGTGCAGCGGCAGCCGCCGCCCCGTCCAGTCCGCCACGGGGTGCCCGGGGGCGAACGGGCGGAACCCACCGGGACGGAACTGCACCCCGCACACCCGGCCCCGCCCCTCCAGCTTGGTACTGAAGAGCTCCGGACCGACCCCGGCCACCTCCCTGAACCTGCGCGGCCCGGCGTCCGGCGGCTGGGCCGTGTCGGAGGAGTACGCGGCGTACGACTGAAAGACCACGTTGACGCTGGGGTGCGGGACGACGTGGGAGGCGTAGGGCTCGGGCAGGTCCCAGTCGATGAGCCAGTAGTGCTCCAGGTAGGGGCGCAGCGCCTCGGCGGGCGCGTGGCGGCGGAACCGCACCCGGGAGAAGAGCCCTGCGGCGTCGACGATGCCTCGGGTGTCGCGGCGGGGGGCATCCGGCATGACCGGATCGTAGAGCGCGGGCAGCGATCGGCGGGGAGCGATCGGCGGGCAGCGGTCGGCGGGCAGCGGCCAGCGGCCAGCGGCCAGCGGGCGGCGGGCAGCGATCGGCGGGCAGCGGGTGAAGTGGTGCGGGCGAAGTGGGGCGGGCACGTAGGGGCGCGGACGCGTGGTGTCGTGTTTGTTCAAGCCGTGGCCCGCCCCGCCTGCGTACCGTCGCCATATGGATATCTCGGACAGCAGCCGTGCCACCCTCAGGATCAGCGAGCTCCTCGCCCTGGCCGCCGCGAGGGCCGTCCCCGTCGTCCGCGCCCTTCCGGACGACCGCCTCGCCGACGCCACGCCCTGTGCGGAGTACGACGTGCGCGCCCTGGTCGACCACCTCCTCCACGTCGTCATCCAGTTCCAGGAGCTGGCCGCCAAGCGGAACGCGGACTTCTCGGTCACGCCCGCCTATGTGGCCGAGGGCGGCGACTGGCGTGAGCGGTTCGCCGCCGAGGCGGAGAAACTCGTCGCCGCCTGGGCCGAGCCCGGCGCCGACCAGGGCGTGACGGGGGCGATGGACATGCTGGCCGAGACGGTCGGCTGCATGGCGCTCCTCGACCTGACCGTGCACGCCTGGGACCTGGCCAGGGCCACCGGCCAGGCGTACGAGGGCGCCGACGACGCGGTCGTGCGGCGGCTCACCGAGGCCGTGGAGGAGATGGGCCCCATGGCCCGCAAGATGGGCGTCTTCGAAGAGGCCGCCTCCGTCCCCGCCGGAGCCACCCCCTTCGAGCGCCTCTTGGCGGCCACGGGACGCGCCCCGCACTGGCGACCCGCCCGGTAAGCCCGACGTCCCCGCACGTCCGCACCCCGCGCCCCGTATCCCGCACCCCGTCCCGTATCCCGTACCTCCGGGGAATACGGAGCCCCCACCCCCCGTTCAAAGGTATAGTTGAACAGTCAACAACCTGCGGAGGGTGAGTCGCCATGTCGACCATGCAGTTCGGGATCTTCAGCGTCGGTGACGTGACCGTCGACCCGACCACCGGGCGGGCGCCGAGCGAGGCCGAGCGCATCAAGGCGATGGTCGCGATCGCGCTCAAGGCCGAGGAGGTCGGGCTCGACGTCTTCGCGACCGGCGAGCACCACAACCCGCCCTTCGTGCCGTCGTCCCCGACGACCATGCTGGGCTACATCGCCGCCCGCACGGAGAAGCTGGTCCTCTCCACCTCGACCACCCTCATCACCACCAACGACCCGGTGAAGATCGCGGAGGACTTCGCGATGCTCCAGCACCTCGCCGACGGCCGCGTCGACGTGATGATGGGGCGCGGCAACACCGGCCCGGTCTACCCGTGGTTCGGCAAGGACATCCGCCAGGGCATCAACCTCGCCGTCGAGAACTACGCGCTCCTGCGCCGCCTCTGGGACGAGGACGTGGTGACGTGGGAGGGCAAGTTCCGTACGCCGCTCCAGTCGTTCACGTCCACGCCGCGCCCGCTGGACGGCGTCGCGCCCTTCGTCTGGCACGGCTCCATCCGCTCCCCGGAGATCGCCGAGCAGGCCGCGTACTACGGAGACGGCTTCTTCCACAACAACATCTTCTGGCCCGCGGACCACACCAAGCGGATGGTCGAGCTGTACCGGCAGCGGTACGCGCACTACGGGCACGGCACCGAGGAGCAGGCGATCGTCGGGCTCGGCGGCCAGGTGTTCATGCGGGCCAACTCGCAGGACGCCGTACGCGAGTTCCGGCCGTACTTCGACAACGCGCCGGTGTACGGGCACGGGCCCTCGCTGGAGGAGTTCACCGAGCAGACCCCGCTGACCGTCGGCTCCCCGCAGCAGGTGATCGAGCGGACGCTGTCGTTCCGCGACACCGTGGGCGACTACCAGCGGCAACTGTTCCTGATGGACCACGCCGGGCTGCCGCTGAAGACCGTCCTGGAGCAGCTCGACATCCTCGGCGAGCAGGTCGTCCCGGTGCTGCGCGAGGAGTTCGCCAAGAACCGCCCGGCCGACGTCCCGGACGCCCCCACCCACAAGTCCCTCTTGGCCACCTCGAAGGAAGAAGTCCACGCATGAAGCTCGTCGTCGTATCGGCAGGGCTGAGCGTGCCCTCGTCCACCCGGCTGCTCGCCGACCGCCTCGCGGCGGCCACCGGGCACCACGCCGACGTGGCGGCCGAGGTCGTCGAGGTGCGCGACCTCGCCGTGGAGATCGCGCACAGCCTCACCACCGGCTTCCCGGGGCCCGCCCTGGCCGCCGCGGTCGACGCGGTGCGCGAGGCGGACGGCCTGATCGCCGTCACGCCCGTCTTCTCCGCCTCGTACAGCGGCCTGTTCAAGTCCTTCTTCGACGCCGTCAGCGGCACCGACAAGGACGCGCTCGCGGGCAAGCCGGTCCTGGTCGCCGCCACCGGCGGCTCGGCCCGGCACTCCCTGGTCCTCGACCACGCGCTGCGCCCGCTCTTCGCCTACTTGCGGGCCGTCGTCGCACCGACTGGGGTGTACGCGGCGTCCGAGGACTGGGGCGCCGAGGGCCTCGCCGAGCGGATCGACCGGGCGGGCGCGGAGCTGGCCCGGCTCATGGGGCCGGCACAGCCCGAGCGGCCCACCCCGGCCCCGGCCCCGGTCCAGGCCGTCGTGCCCTTCGCGGAGCACCTCGCTGCGCTCGGCCAGCGGTAGCCCGGACGGGAGGAAGCATGCGACTCATACCGCCGTCAGCGCGCTTCCTCCCAGGGCGATCGCCCCGCAGAGGAAGCACGCCAGTCCCGTTCTGATCCAGCGGTGCTTGGCCGCGACGATGTCGCTCGTGTTGCGGAGGGCGATCACCAGACTGCCCAGATGGTCCTCTTCCGTGCTCCGGAGGGCGTCGGTGAGCGCCTCGGCGTCCGCCGCCCTGCGAATGTCGAGGAAGTACGTCAGCGGGCCACCGGTCCGCCATTGGCTCGGTCGGTAGCGCGGGGCTGTGGCGAACAGCAGGAAGCCCAACGAGAGGGCCCAGGTCAGGGCGGTGGTCGTGCCCATGAAGCGGCTGAGGTCCGTGGCCGGCATCCGGCTCAAGTAGGTGCTCAGGGTGACTCCGGAGCAGGCGCTCAGCGCACCGATGAGAACGGATGCCTTGGTGTCGGCCCGGCCGATCTCGGCCCGTACCTCGTTCAGCAGCCGCTCTGCCGCCCTGGCCCCTGCCGGGCAGGAGGCAGGGCCCGGGGCAGCTGCGCGGAAGGAGGATGTCGTGTTCGTGACGTCAGTCATTCCGTTTCTCCCTGCATCGCCTCGATCACCGTCCGCGGCGGATGCTCCGCCGTCGTTGGATCAGGTCAGAAGGACCACAGCAGTGCCACGGCCGCCAGCAGCCCGCCATACAGCGAGCCGCGGTGCCCGAGTCGGCTCGCGGCCTCCCGCAGAGCCGACAGCACGGTGCCCACACAACGGTGCCCGCCACTCGCGACGGCGCAGACCGCGTCCCCGTAGGTGTAGGCAAAGGGTGCGGCATGGCCGGTGACGCGGCGTTGGGCCCGCGTCCAGCAGTACTCGGGCAACAGCAGTCCGACGACCACGATGTTCACCGCGTACTCCATGCCGGTCTCCAGATGGCTGAGCAGCGGCGCCGCCGCCCACCGAAGCAGCACGTAACAGATGACGCCGGTGAGGAGAGCGGGCACGAGTGCGCTCCCGGCGTCCGAGGGGACGCTCACCGTCGCTCTCCTGGTGTGTCCGGCCGGTCGTCCTGGTCGCCCACCCCTCGCTCCAACTGTTCCTTGTAGAGCGGCTGCTTGCGTGTCCGGCCCCGCCCGGCATCGTTCAGCCGTTCCTTCACGGCTGTCAGCGCCGCCCGGGCGGCGTCCTCCACCATGTGGTCCTCGACGGCCCCGGAGTCGAGGACCCGCTCGATGACGCGGATCTGGTTCGCGCTCGCCTCGCGCTCGTCGTCGCGGATGGACTCGATGGCGAGTGGGATGTCCGCCGGGTTCTGCGCCAGGTGCGCGCCCCACCGCTCGATCTCGCCCTGGGACAGCAGCCGGGTGTAGAAAGTGCTGCGTTCCTCCATGACCTCCTGCTCGTTACGGGTGCGCAGCCGGGTCAGTTCGTGCTCGCTGCGCGTCCGCTGCTTCGTGTAGTCGAGCGAGCGCAGCGAGGACATCTGGTCGACCGCCTCGTCGTCGAGGCTGAGCCGTACCTCGCACTGGATCTCCAGCCCTTCGTCGGCGGCCAGCGGTCCGACGCTCAGTGCCTCCCATACCGCGACCTCGGCCGCGGCGCTCTCCTCGATGGCGTACCGACGGCTCTCCCGGCGCATCCGGGCCAGCATGCGGGGCTCCAGCAGGGCGCGGACGTCCCGGATCTGCCGCTCCACGATCCTGGTGGGGTCGACGACCCGCCAGGTCAGGTCCGTCTCCGCGGAGAAGAACGCGGCATCGCCGCCGCTCGGCAGCCGGTGGGCGAGCGACATGTGCTGGACTGCCATGTCCACCTCGTACAGCGTGCGGAAGTTGCTGGTCACCAGCTCTCCGCGGGTGGGCTGCTGATGCGGGAGATACGTCTGGGGACGCCCCCCGGACGTCAGGAACACCAAGGCCCGTTCCGCGTAGGTCGGCGGCCGGTGGCGGACGTATTCGAAGCGGCCGAGGTTGCGGACCTGGCGTACGGGGTCATTGACGAGTGCCATCTGTTCTCCTGCTGTCGGCTACGAACGGGCGGGGCGCGGCAGCGGTGCGGCGCCACCGTCGGTGAGGGCGGCCCGGAGGCGGGCCGTGGTCGCGCCATGGGGCCCGTCCGGGGCCTCGCTCCGGCGCAGGAGGTAGTCCAGCCGCTCCCAGTCGTTCTGGGTTTCGACCAGCAGCGGAAGCAGCCCGGCCAGCGCCGATTCCACCTCCGAGGCCGTGCCGTACCTCGCGGACACGCGGGCAGCGACCCGCACCCAGCGGGCCAGCTCGGCACGGGCCGCGTCCCGGCTGGAGCGGCTGCCGAGCAGCGCCCGCCACATCGCGACGACGCACTGCCGTGCGGTGGCGTCCTGGGCCGCCAGCCGGAGCAACCTCGGCCAGGTGACCGTGTCGGCCTCCACGACCTGCCGGCGCCTGCGTGCGCCACGCAGGAAGCCCGCCGCCGCCAGTTCGCGCAGGGGGCCCCGGCTGTCGTGCCACCGCACGAGCTGCTCCAGGACGGTCACGGCGGCGGGTCCCTGAAGCAGTGCCTCCAGGGCCTGTTCGTACGCCGACTGCAGCGCCCCGTCCGATGCCGGTCCGGTCTCGGCCATCCGGCCGATGTCCCGGAGCGCGCTCGTCGCCGTGGCGCCGCCGAGCAGGGCGTAGGAGCGGGCGACCGTCCATCGCCGCGCCGGGTTCTGCCGCCTGCTCCAGTCGGAGAGCAGGCGCCTGACCGCGGAGTCCATGCCGTGGTCGGCTGCGGTGTACAGCGCCCATGCGGCGAGCTGGCGCTGCGCCGGCCTCGGCGATGAACCCCAGGAATCGAGGAAACTGTTGTACGCGTGGCCGAAGTCCGCGGCCGCCAGCACCCCGGAGGCCACAGCGGCCCGAAGCCGTACGGCGAGCCGTCCGTCCGCCATCAGGCCGTCGAACCAGCCGAGCAGCGGTCTCCTGATTGCCGGGTGACTGGTCCAGACGTGGCTCAGGACGGTGCTCCAGAGGGAGCCGTTCCGGAAGGCGACGACTCGTTCGGGCAGCCGCCCCCAGGGAGTGTCGGTCTCGTCGTCGTACTCCTCGGCCCTGGCCAGCGCCAGACGGTCCGCGGGGGAGGAGCCGAAGACCTTGTACCCGGCGGTGCGATCAGGCTCCTCGACGGTGCGCAACCGCAGATAGAGGAGGTCCCCGAGCTCGGCCACCAAGGGGTAGGGCAGGCCGTCGAAGACCGCGAGCGAGATCAGGAACGCCTTGTCGCGCAGATGCACCTCGTCCGGCTGGTGCCGTGCGCCGAACCACCTGCTGGTGATGTCCTCGGCCGCCGTGTGGCCGTACCTCGACAGCTCCTCGTGGTCGCAGCGGCCCGCCGCGTACTCCATGAGGAGCCGGGCGTAGCCGACCGTCTCCCCGGGGGGCGGGCCGGAGCCCAAGTACGCCACGCTGGCATCGAGTTCGAGCAGGCCCTGAACCGTGTCGGCCGGTACCGCATCGGCGGTGGGTGCCTCGGCTGCGGCGAGCCGCATCGCGTGCCGCAGGTGCGCCCGCGTCACGTCGGTGGCCGACGGCGGCGACCAATCGTGCGCCGTCACTCCCTCCGTGGCGGTTCCGTGCGTCAGGACGACGACGAGGAGGCCGTCCTCGCCGAGCCGACGGCGTACGGCGTTCAGGTGGACGTCCCGCAGAGGGCTGCTCGGACCGGTGACCGGGTCGACGACCACATGGATTCCTCCGGGCCGGACGTGGTCGGCGAGACTGCCCGGTTCGACCCCCGGATCCAGGGCGATCACCTCGCCGCCCTTCGGGCCGTTCTGCATGAGCATGCGCAGCGCGGCGGTCCTGCGGCCGGTGCCGGGCCGGCCGCGCAGCAGGAGCACGCGGTGCTCGGCGAGAGCCGCACTCAGCTCGTCATACCTTCGGGTCGGCGCGAACGTGTCGGCCAGGTGACCGAGTTCCGCCGTGGGCAGGGGGCCGACCGCGTGTAGCCGGGTCTCGGAGCTGTCGTGGAGATGCAGGCTCAGGCGCTTGTCGCCCGCGACGACGTCACCGGAGACCTGCGTGTCCCCCATGACGTTGGCCCGGCCCGACCGCAGGTGCGGGGCGAGGGTGAAAAGTTGCTCGATGGCCTCCCATGCGTCCGGAGCGGGGTCCTCCTCCGGCGGGGCCGCCGTGGCCCCGGCATCGATGGGCCGGCCGGCTTCTTTCGCCTCGGGACCGGAGTCGGCCACGGGGTCGGGCCCGGCTTCGCGCTCGGCGCCGGCGGGGGTTTCCTGGGGCTGGGTCACTGTCCGCTCGCTCTCTGCATCGCGCCCTGTCCGCTCGATTTCTGCACCGCGCCCTGCTACTTCGCCGACCCGGTGGGGCCCGTACCGACGTGCTTGTCGCCCGCTACCGCGTCGCCCGCGACACTCGCGGTGCCGAAGAAGAAATTGCCGGTGTGCGCGTGCAGAGACGGAACCGTGCCGTTCGTCTGCTCCGCCCTCGGCGGAGGCGCGGTCTTCTCGGCGGTGCCGCCGTGCCGGAGCGAGCTGTCGTGGTACCAGCCCCGCAGCCGGCCCTCCTTGCTGTCGGCCTCCAGCGGATGGAAGTGCTCGGGCCGTACGCCGGGGTGCGCGTGCTGCACCACCCCTTGGTACACGGCGTCGGACACGCACAGGACACTCGGTTCCGACGACTCGGCCAGGCTCTTCCGCAACGGCGGTGCTTCCAGAAGCCGGAAGGCGTGGACGAGGTCCGCGCCGACCGCGCCGTATTCGTCCAGGGCCACTTCGCCGGTGTGGACGACGATCCGCAGCCTGATCCGAGCGCCCTCGGCTGCCAGCCGATTGATGCTGACGAGCTGCTCGGGTGTCGCGGTCAGCAGGGACCTGAGCAGTGCGGGCTTCGGTACGGACGGGTCGATGAGCACGAAGACGCCGTCGCCGCGGTCTTCGCTGCGGTACTCGGTCGGTTCGATGGCGGCAGCCGAGAGAGTCTCGTGGAGGACCGTGTACAGCATGCGGTGGATGACGGCCTGTTCGCTGTCGCGTCGTCGCCCCGATCCCTCCATGTCCATGAGCAGAATCGTCTTGTTGCTGGGGTCCACCACGGGTCTCTCCTCGGATGTGCGCGAACGCCGCGTCTGACCAGGCAAGGCGCGAAGAAGGGTGCACGGCCCGGCCGGGCCGCTCGGTACTCAGGATTCAGCACTGTGTCGGGCGCCGCGAGGACGGTTGCCGCACGGGGAACGTGACGGATTACGCAGAACCGCCGATGCGCCGCAGCATCTCCGGACGCACCACCACGAGAGCCTGACGCCGGGTCACCACATAACCCCGGTCGCGCAGTTCGCGCAGCAGCCGCGTGACCGACTCGCGGGAGGAGCCCACGGCCCCGGCGAGTTCTTTCTGGGTGAGCGGCACCTTGATGAGAACGCCTTCCGGCACTGGCTCTCCATGGGATTCGGCCAGTTCGAGCAGCAGGCGTGCCAACCGCTCCTTGACGCCGCAGGCCGCGAATTCCAGACGGCTGCGGTCGGCGGCACGCATCCGGTCCGTGATGAGGGCCATGAGCTGTCGCGCGGCGGTCGGATGTTCGTCGAGAAAGGCCCGGAAGCGGTCGGACGAGATGACGACCGCCTTCACCGGTTCCAGAGTGGTCACAGAGGCGGACCGCGACGTGTCCTGCAGAGCCGCGCTCTCACCGAGGACGTCACCTGGTCCGCGCAGTGCCAGCAGGGCCTCGTGTCCGTCGGAGGAGTCGTCGGTGACCTTCAGCCAGCCGTCCAGGACCAACAGGACGTGGGACGACGGCTCGCCCTTCATGAGCACGACTGTCCGAGCGGGATAGCGCAGTTCGGAACCGGCCGCCATCAGCGCCGCCGATGCCGCCTCGGTGAGCCGGGCGAGATACGGGACGCGATCATCGGTCAGAAGGGGTACGGCGGTCCTGGCCGAGGCGCGCAGGGCCTTGCTCCTCGTGCTGGCGGCGGCGCTGTCCACGGCAGTGTCCCTCCCACAGCTGAACGCGTCTGAACGCCCGCTGATTCTGGCGCACGCCTCTGACAACGGGCAACGTTCCCCGGACAACGCGTGACAGACGGGGGGAGCGCCTTGCCCGGAGGGCGTCGCCCGCGGTGGCTCAGGGCCACACCAAGCAGTAAGCCTGGTGCCCCGCGTCATGCAGGCGGTGGCTGAAGTCCTGCCACTCGTGGAGGAGCTGGTAGACGTTGTAGGCGTCGCGGGGGCCGCCGCGGTCGGGGACCGTGGACCAGATGAAGGCCGCGGCGCCCACCGACTCCTCGCCGACGCCGCGCAGCGGGTCGACGACGGTCATGGGGAGCTTCACCACGGCGTAGTCCGGGTGGAGGACGACCAGCTCCAGCGGGGGGACCTTGTGGAGGGGTATGCCCTCGATGCCGGTCAGGACCATCGCGGCCATCGTCTCCGGCTTGATCTTCGTGAACATGCCGCCCATGCCGAGCTCGTCGCCGCCGAGCTCCTCGGGCCGCATGGAGATGGGCACGCGTGCGGCGGTCGCGCCGTCCGGGGCACCGAAGTACTTGTACGTCACCCCCACCCCGCCACTCCTGCTGCTCGCCCGGTCCAGCCGGGAGTCACTGGAGGCGTCCCGCACCTGCTCGGGCGCCTGCGCGGGCTGCGCTTCCGCCTCGCGTCGGTGCTTGCCACGCCGGGCACGCCGCGGGCCCAGGCCTTCGGTCCCCTCGCCCAGTCCGCCACCGCGATGCATATCTCCACCCGACTGCTTTGCCAGGGCGGCACGGCCCTGTCTGTTCTAGGCCTCGCGGCCCCCGCCACGCAACCCGATCATCGTGTCAGTGACCTCCCCCACGTTCACCCGCTAAAACGTGGAGTGAAACACCTGTCCGCAGGATGTCCGAACCCTCTGACACCATGGCTCGTGTGAGCTTCCCGTATAACGCCCCAGTTTCGCAGACTCTTTTCGACCGTGCGGCGGCCGTGACGCCCGGCGGTGTGAACTCTCCCGTGCGCGCGTTCCGCGCTGTGGGTGGTACGCCCCGTTTCATGGTGTCCGGCACCGGTCCGTACCTGACTGACGCGGACGGCCGCGAGTATGTCGACCTCGTGTGTTCCTGGGGTCCGATGATCCTCGGTCACTCGCACCCCGAGGTCATCGCCGCAGTTCAGGAGGCCGTCGCGCGCGGCACCTCCTTCGGCACGCCCGGCGAGGGCGAAGTCGCGCTCGCCGAGGAGATCGTGGCCCGCATCGAGCCCGTCGAGCAGGTGCGGCTCGTCTCCAGCGGCACCGAGGCGACCATGTCCGCCATCCGCCTCGCGCGTGGTTTCACCGGGCGCGCCAAGGTGATCAAGTTCGCCGGGTGCTATCACGGGCATGTCGACGCCCTGCTCGCCTCCGCGGGCTCCGGCGTGGCCACCCTCGGCCTGCCCGACACGCCGGGCGTCACCGGCGCCCAGGCGGGCGACACGATCGTCGTTCCGTACAACGACCTGGAGGCCGTGCGCGCCGCCTTCGCGGCGCACGCCGGGCAGGTCGCCTGCGTCATCACCGAGGCCTCGCCGGGCAACATGGGCGTCGTGCCGCCGGCCGAGGGCTTCAACCAGGGCCTCGCGGACCTGTGCAGGGAGAACGGCGCGCTGTACATCTCCGACGAGGTCATGACCGGCTTCCGTACGTCGAAGGCCGGCTGGTTCGGCGTCGACGGCGTCCGCCCCGACCTGATGACCTTCGGCAAGGTCATGGGCGGCGGCTTCCCCGCCGCGGCCTTCGGCGGGCGGGCCGACGTGATGGCGCACCTCGCCCCCGCGGGCCCGGTGTACCAGGCGGGCACGCTCTCCGGTAACCCGGTCGCGACGGCCGCGGGCCTCGCGCAGCTCCGCCTCCTGGACGACGCGGCGTACGACACGGTGAACGCGGTCTCGGAGCGGCTGCGGGCGCTGGTGAGCGAGGCGCTGAGCAAGGAGGGCGTCGCCCACACGGTGCAGAACGCCTCCAGCATGTTCTCCGTGTTCTTCACGGAGAACGCGGTGCGCGACTACGACGACGCGAAGGCCCAGGAGTCGTTCCGCTTCACCGCCTTCTTCCACTCGATGCTGTCGCAGGGCGTCTATCTGCCGCCCTCGGCCTTCGAGTCGTGGTTCGTCTCCACCGCCCACGACGAGCGCGCGGTCGAGCGGATCGCCGCCGCCCTGCCCGCCGCCGCGCGCGCGGCGGCGGAAGCCACGGAGGTCGCCGCATGAGCGGCACGGCAGGGGGCGACGAGCTGACCGTCGTCCATCTGATGCGCCACGGAGAGGTGCACAACCCCGACGGCATCCTGTACGGGCGCCTGCCCGACTACCACCTCTCCGATCTCGGCCGGCGGATGGCCGACCGGGTCGCCGAGCACCTCGCCGAGCGCGACGTGACGCACGTCGTCGCCTCGCCGCTCGACCGCGCCCAGGAGACGGCCACGCCGATCGCCAAGGCGCACGGCCTCGACCTCGCCACCGACGGCAGGCTCATCGAGGCGGCCAACACCTTCGAGGGCAAGACGTTCGGTGTCGGCGACGGCGCCCTGAAGAAGCCCGAGAACTGGAAGCACCTCGTCAACCCCTTCAAGCCCTCCTGGGGCGAGCCGTACGTCGAGCAGGTCGTACGGATGATGGGCGCCCTGGACGCGGCCAAGGACGCCGCGCGCGGGCACGAGGCGGTCTGCGTCAGCCACCAGCTGCCGATCTGGATCGTGCGCAGCTTCGTGGAGAAGCGGCGGCTGTGGCACGACCCGCGCAAGCGGCAGTGCACGCTCGCGTCCCTGACGACGTTCACCTACCGCGGTGACCGCATCGTCTCGGTGGGTTATTCCGAGCCCGCCCGCGATCTCGTACCGGCGCATCTGCTCGCCGGCGCGAAGCCGGTGAAGGGTAAGGACAAGGCGGCCGGCAAGGCCTTCGGGGCCTGACGTCTTTCCCCCGGGAGGCCGTGCGGTTTCCTCCCGGGGGCCTCGCGGTTTCCCCCGGGGGCGCCGCCATTTCATTCACTTCACGTGATCACGCGGCAACTGTATGTCTATTTCGGGGTCGTTGTGGTGGCTCTGCGGGTAAAACAGCGCAAATAAAAGTGATGCGCTGGAACCCCGCTCTTCGTCGTTCCCTCTAACTGGTCAACCGTCTGCATGGCACATACAGCGGACGGGGCCAGGGGCGCGACGAATGGGGATGGAATGCTCGACATCAGCCGCAGGGGAATGCTCGGACTCGGAGCGGGCGCGGCCGCCGCTCTCGGGCTCGCGGCATGCGGCTCCGGGGCCGGCGGCGACTCCTCGGGGCCTGCGGACAAGGCCAAGGACGGGCAGGGCGGCGCCGGTAAATACCCGGTCAAGCCGATCGGTGACGGGTCCACCGCCTACACCGGGCCCCAGCCCCACCAGCCGGGCAAGCCGGTGCCGCTCCAGCCGGGCGAGACGCCCCCGCAGTTCGTGATCTTCTCCTGGGACGGCGCGGGCGAGGTCGGCAACGGGCTCTTCCCGCGCTTTCTGAAGCTCGCCGAGGACCACAACGCGCACATGACGTTTTTCCTCTCCGGGCTTTATCTGCTCCCGGAATCGAAGAAGCGCATGTACCGGCCGCCGAACAACTCGGTCGGCGCCTCCGACATCGGTTATCTCACCGACGGTCACATCAAGGAGACGCTGAAGTACGTACGCCAGGCGTGGCTCGACGGTCACGAAATCGGCACGCACTTCAACGGGCACTTCTGCGCGGGCACGGGAACGGTCGCCAACTGGACGCCCGCGCAATGGCAGGACGAGATAGACCAGGCCAAGTCGTTCGTGAAGAAGTGGCGGACGAACACCGGCTGGACCGATCTGCCGCCGCTGCCCTTCGACTACGACAAGGAACTCGTCGGCGGCCGTACGCCGTGCCTGCTCGGCCAGGACAACCTGCTGCCGACCGCGAAGAAGCTCGGCTGGCGCTACGACGCGTCCTCGTCCGGCGGCCGCCAGAAGTGGCCGCAGAAGAAGATGGGCATCTGGGACCTGCCGCTCCAGGGCATGCCCTTCCCCGGGCACTCCTTCGAGGTCCTGTCGATGGACTACAACATCCTCGCCAACCAGTCGAAGAACTCCACGAAGGCGCCGCCGGTCAACTACCCGGGCTGGCGCAAGCAGGCCGCCGAGTCCTACATAGCGGGCTTCAAGCGCGCCTACGAGTCCAACCGCGCCCCGTTCTTCATAGGCAACCACTTCGAGGAGTGGAACGGCGGCATCTACATGGACGCCGTCGAGGAGGCCCTGAAGCACATCGCCGGCAAGAAGGACGTGCGCCTGGTCTCCTTCCGGCAGTTCGTCGACTGGCTCGACGTGCAGGACCCCAAGGTGCTCGAACAGCTCCAGGGCCTGGAGGTCGGCCAGGCACCGACGGGCGGCTGGAAGGCGCTCGGCAACCCGTCCTGACGGGTGCTCGGCAACCCGTCCTGAAATGGGACTTTCCGCGACCGCGGGGGGTGCGGAAGATCCCCGAAACAGACATGCGAAACTTTTCACATGAGTGCCGCCTGCCGCGCCCCCCAGAGCACGAACCACAGCCGTAGCCACCGCGTCGGCGGTCGCAGCGGCCGTGCCGCCCTGCTGGCCGCCGGGGCCGCGGTCGCCGCCCTGACCCTGTCGGCCTGCGGCTCGGGCGGCACGTCGGGCGGCGGCGGCAACACCAACTTCGTGACGGGCTCGGACGGCATCGCCACCCTCGCCAAGGGCGACCGCAAGGACGGCCCGAAGCTCGACGGCGAGACGCTGACCGGCGACCACCTCGACCTCGCCGACTACAAGGGCAAGATCGTCGTCCTGAACGTGTGGGGCTCCTGGTGCCCGCCCTGCCGGGCCGAGGCCCCGAACTTCGTGAAGGTCGCGAACGCCACCAAGGACCAGGGCGTGCAGTTCGTCGGGATCAACACCCGGGACCCGCAGAAGGGCCCGGCGATCTCCTTCGAGAAGGACTACAAGGTCCCCTATCCGAGCCTGCACGACCCGATGGGCAAGCTGATGCTGCGCTTCCCCAAGGGCACGCTCAACCCGAACTTCATCCCCTCCACGGTCGTCATCGACCGGGACGGCAAGGTCGCGGCCCGCTCGCAGCAGCCACTCGACGAGCAGAAGCTGCGCAAGATGATCGACCCGCTGATCGCGGAGAAGTGATCTCCCCGTGATGTCCACGCTCGCCGCCGCAGGCGATCCGAACCAGACCGTCATGAACGGGGCCCTGCTCCTCGCCCTGCCGGTCGCCCTCCTCGGCGGCCTCGTCTCCTTCTTCTCGCCCTGTGTGCTGCCGCTCGTACCGGGCTACCTGTCGTACGTCACCGGGGTCAGCGGCCAGGACATGGCCGAGGCCAGGCGGGGCCGGATGGTCGCGGGCTCCGGGCTCTTCGTGCTCGGCTTCACCGCGGTCTTCGTCTCCTACGGCGCGCTCTTCGGGGAGTTCGGACGCACCCTCCAGCAGCACCAGGGCGTCGTCACGAAGGTGCTCGGCGCGGTGATGGTCCTGCTCGGGTTCTTCTTCATGGGGCTCATGCCCTTCCTCTCCCAGCGCGAGTTCCGCTTCCACAAGAAGCCCGCCGTCGGCCTCGCGGGCGCCCCGATACTGGGCGCCCTGTTCGCCGTCGGCTGGGCGCCCTGCGTGGGACCGACGCTCGCCGCCGTCAGCTTCCTCTCCCTCGATCAGGCGAGTGCGGGGCGCGGGGCGCTGCTGAGCGTCGCGTACTGCGTCGGTCTGGGCGTACCGTTCATCCTCGCGGCCGTCGCCTTCCGCAAGGCGCTCGGCGCCTTCAGCTGGGTGAAGCGGCACTACGTCTGGGTGATGCGCATCGGCGGCATCATGATGATCGCGACAGGCCTGCTCCTCCTCACCGGCGTGTGGGACAGCATCGTGCAGCAGATGCAGGTCTGGTCGAACGGCTACACGGTGGGGATCTGATCCATGAGCAAGACCGAAGCCCCCGAAGAGCAGAGCGAGCAGGGCGGACTCGAAGCGGCGGGCGCGCAGCTCTCGACCGCCCCCAGGGAGGACGCGCCGAACCTGCCCTCCCTGGGCGTCATCGGCTGGGCCCGCTGGTTCTGGCGGCAGCTCACCTCGATGCGGGTCGCGCTGATCCTGCTCCTGCTGCTGTCGCTGGGCGCCATCCCGGGCTCGCTGATCCCGCAGAACAACGTGGACGAGCTCAAGGTCCAGGACTTCATGGACCGGCACACCACGCTCGGGCCGCTCTACGAGAAGTTCCAGCTCTTCGACGTCTACAGCTCGGTGTGGTTCTCCGCGATCTACATCCTGCTCTTCGTCTCCCTCATCGGCTGTATCGTGCCCCGCACCTGGCAGTTCGTGGGCCAGCTCCGCGGCCGCCCGCCGGGTGCGCCGAAGAAGCTGACGCGGCTGCCCGCGTACACGACGTGGCGCACCGACGCCGAGCCCGAGCGGGTGCACGAGGCCGCGCTCGCGATGCTCAGGCAGCGCCGCTTCCGCGCGCACACCGCGGGCGCCGAGGGCACGGGCTCCGTCGCCGCGGAGAAGGGCTATCTGCGCGAGGCCGGGAACCTGATGTTCCACATCGCGCTGATCGTGATGCTGATCGCCTTCGCCGCCGGGCAGCTCTTCAAGTCCGAGGGCGGCAAGCTGATCACCGAGGGCGACGGCTTCGCCAATACCCTCAGCCAGTACGACGACTTCAAGTCCGGCAGCCTCTTCGACACCGACGAGCTGGCACCGTTCAGCTTCAAGCTGGAGAACTTCGAGGGCACGTACGAGAAGTCCGGCCCCAACCGCGGCACGCCCCGCACCTACCGGGCGAACGTCACGTACACCGAGGGTGTCGACGGCCCCGAGAAGAAGAAGTCCATCGAGGTCAACAAGCCCCTTGAGGTCGGTGGCTCGAAGGTCTACCTCATCGGCCACGGCTACGCCCCGACGGTCACCGTCCGCGACGGCAAGGGCAAGGTCGTCTACCGGAACGCCGTGCCGCTGCTGCCCATCGACCAGAACGGCACCGCGACCGGCGCCATCAAGGTCCTGGACGGCTACAAGAACAAGAGCGGCACCAAGGAGCAGCTCGGCTTCAACGCCTTCTTCGTGCCGACGTTCGCGGGCGAGGGCAAGGGCCAGATGTTCTCGCAGTTCCCCGCCCCGGACTTCCCCGTGCTCGCGCTCTCCGCGTACCACGGCAGCCTCGGCGTGGACTCCGGTGTCCCGCAGAACGTGTACCAGCTCGACACCCGGAAGATGACGAAGTTCAAGGACTCCAAGGGCGAGCTGTTCAAGAAGCGGCTGCTGCCCGGCGAGACCATGAAGCTGCCGGGCGGCGCGGGGTCGATCACCTTCGAGAAGGACATCAAGGAGTGGGCGACCTTCCAGATCTCGCAGGAGCCGGGCTCCCTGTGGGCGCTGGTCGGCGCGGTCTGCGCCATCGCCGGCCTCGCCGGATCGCTGTTCATCCAGCGCCGCCGGATCTGGGTGCGGGCGGTGCGGGGCGCCGACGGCGTGACCGTCGTGGAGATGGCGGGCCTCGGCCGCAGCGAGTCCGCGAAGCTTCCCGAGGAACTCTCCGACCTCGCCGCCCACCTGCACGAGAAGGCGCCGAGCGCGCCCGACGCGACCCCCGCCCCGGACGCGGAAACCTCTTCCGACGCCGCCTCTGACGCCGACTCCGACGCCGGCCCCCACGCCGACTCCGACCCCGATGCCGTACCTGCCGAAGGGGCTGAGAAGTGAATCTCGCCACCACCCTGGCCGCCGCCGAACCGAACGAGAACCTCGCGCACATCAGCAACGTGCTGATCTACTCGTCGATGGCCGTCTACCTCCTGGCCTTCTTCGCACACATGGCGGAGTGGCTCTTCGGCAGCCGCAGCAAGGTCGCCCGCACGGCCGCCGCCCTGACCCCGGCCAGGACCACGGCCAAGGCCGAGGCCCCCGAGGTCACCGCCCAGGCCAAGGGCGGCACCGCCACCCTTGAGCGGCCCAAGGTCGTCACGCGGTCGGTCTCCGGCGCCCGTGACGTGCCGGACGGCCCCGGCGCCGCGGCGGGCGACGAGAAGGGCGACCTCTACGGCCGCGTCGCGGTCTCGCTCACCGTGCTCGCGTTCCTCCTGGAGTTCGGCGGCGTCTTCACCCGCGCCCTGTCGGTGCAGCGGGCGCCGTGGGGCAACATGTACGAGTTCAGCATCACCTTCTCCACCGTCGCCGTCGGCGTCTACCTGGTGCTGCTCGCGCTGAAGAAGAACATCGCCTGGCTCGGCCTGCCGCTGGTCACGACGGTCCTGCTCGACCTCGGCCTGGCCGTCACCGTCCTGTACACCGACAGCGACCAACTGGTCCCCGCCCTGCACTCGTACTGGCTGTGGATCCACGTCTCCACGGCGATCTTCTGCGGCGCGGTCTTCTACGTCGGTGGCGTCGGCACGCTGCTCTACCTCTTCAGGGACAGCTACGAGACGAAGCTCCAGAACGGCGGACAGCCGGGCAAGTTCGCCACGTCCGTCCTGGAGCGGCTCCCCTCGGCGGCCTCGCTGGACAAGTTCTCGTACCGCCTGAACGCCGCGGTCTTCCCGCTCTGGACGTTCACGATCATCGCGGGCGCCATCTGGGCGGGCGACGCCTGGGGCCGCTACTGGGGCTGGGACCCCAAGGAGGTCTGGTCGTTCATCACCTGGGTCGCCTACGCCTGCTACCTGCACGCCCGCGCGACCGCGGGATGGAAGGGCCGCAAGGCCGCCTACCTGGCCCTGATCGCCTTCGGCTGCTGGCTGTTCAACTACTACGGGGTCAACATCTTCGTCACCGGCAAGCACTCGTACGCCGGCGTCTGAGCGCCTGTGCTCTGACCCTCCGCACCGCCCCGTGAGGCCGGTTCCCGTGACCCAGGTCGCGGGCACCGGCCTCTGTGGTGCCGGGGCGCCGCAGCGCGGGAGAGCCCCCCGCCAGCCCTCATCGGCGGGGCCGATCGGCCCATCGGCAGGACGCCCCACTGGGCCGTGGACCAGGGCGTACGCCCGTTCGTAGCGTCATCGGCATGACAGCGACCACGTCCTTCGAACGCACCGGCACAGTCCAGCTCACCGCCGCGATGACGCTCTCCGGCACCCTCGGCATCTTCGTCGTCGAATCCGGCGCGTCCGCCTTCAACGTCGTCTTCTTCCGCGTCCTGTTCGGCGCCCTGGCCCTCGGCGCGTACGCCTTCGCCCGCGGCTACTTCCGCGACCACGGGCTCACCCCCAAGAAGCTCGGCCTCGCCGCGCTCGGCGGCGTGTTCATCGTCTTCAACTGGGTGTTCCTCTTCAAGGCGTACGAGGCCGCCTCGATCTCACTGGCCACCGTCGTCTACCACACGCAGCCGTTCTTCCTGGTGCTGCTCAGCGCCGTCGTCCTGCGCGAGCGCCTGACCCGTGCCCAACTGGGCTGGCTGACGGCCGCCTTCGCGGGTCTCGTGCTGGTCTCCGGGGTGCGCCCGGGGGACGCCGGTTCGCTCGCGGGCATCGGCCTCGCGCTGCTCGCGGCCGTCCTCTACGCCCTGTCCACCCTCGTCACCAAGCGCGTCACGGGCGTCCGGCCGCACCTCGTGGCCCTGGTCCAGGTCCTGGTCGGCATCCCGCTGCTGCTGCCCTTCACCGACTTCGGCGCGATGCGCGGAACGGGCACCGGGTGGGCCTGGCTGGTCGGGCTCGGCGTGATCCACACCGGGCTGATGTACGTCCTGATGTACGCGGCGTACGCGAAGCTGCCCACCGCCAAGATCGCCGTACTGGCCTTCACCTACCCGGCGGTCGCGATGGTCGCCGACTGGGCGGTCTACGGCCACCACATCGGGCCCGTCCAGGCGCTCGGCGTCCCGCTGATCGTCCTGGCCGGACTCAAGGTGACGCTTGCTCCCGCACGAGCCGCACGGCCTGCTCCACGAATAGCCGCACATGGGCGGGAAGCCGCTTCCCCGACCGCCACGCGAGCTGCGTCCACAAGGTGAACGGCGGCGTCCACGGCAGCCGTACGAGCGTGCCCTCCGCCAGCTCCCGCGCCACGGCCACGGCGGGCAGCAGCGCCACGCCGAGCCCGCCGGCCACGCCCTGCTTCGTCGCCTCGATGGTGCCGAACTCCATGAACGGCGGCGGCCCGCCGGTCCGCTCGCGCAGCTCGGCCTCGAACAGATCCCGGTAGGGGCACCCGGGTTCGGTGCCGACGAGCTGCACCGCCGCCAGGTCGGCCGTGGCGAGGGCGGCGCCGCCGCCGGTGGCCAGTGGATGCGTGGGCGCGCAGACCAGGACCAGCGGCTCCTGGGCGAGCACCTCGGTCACCAGCCCCTGGTGCTCGGTCTCCGGCTCCATCAGGAAGCCCACGTCGTACGTGCCCTGGCGCAGCGCACGCCGTGTCTCGTCGCCGAGCGTGGGGCGCAGGGAGAGCCGCACCTTCGGGTAGCGGTGGTGGAAGAGTTCGAGGAGCGGCGGCAGCCGGTAGGACGTCAGCGACTCCATGGTGCCCACCGCGATCGCCCCCGAGGGCTCCTCGGCGCCGACGACCGCGGCCCGCGCCTCCTCGGTCAGCCCGATGATCTGCCGGGCGTAGGGCAGCAGCCGTTCCCCCGCCTCGGTGAGGCGGATGCGGCTGCCGAGCCGGTCGAAGAGCTCCGCGCCGAGCGACGTCTCCAGGGCCCTGATCTGGCTGGTCACGCTGGACTGGGCGTACTTCAGCTCGGTGGCGGCACGGGTGAAACTGAGGACGGTGGCGACCTTCTCGAAGGTCACGAGCAGCCGGAGTTCCATGGCCGGCCCCTCAGCCCTCGCCGCCCTTGTCCCGCTTGTTCTCGTCCGGGTCCTCGTCCTTGAGGGACCGCAGGAAGTCGGGGTTGTCGTCCGGCGCCACCCACGTGGTCCGGCCGCGTCCGCCGCCGCCCCCGTTGCGCCGCACCTTGCCCGTCGCGAACCAGGCGATCGGGCCGAGCAGCACCTCTCCGAAGAGCAGCACGATGATGACCCACACCACCTTGGGCAGGTGTCTGACCTCCTTCTCCGGGGTGTTCAGGACGTCGATGAAGGCATAGATCCACACTGCCAGGACCAGCAGGAACGGCAGATACCTGAGCATGGTGGCGCGATCCCCCAAGGGTGGCGGCAGGAGGCGTGTGCGTGCCCCCGGTGACGGGGCCAGGGTAACCGGTACCGGATACTGGAACGCATGGCTTACGACGATCTTCGCTCCCTGCTCCGGGCACTGGACCGCGAGGGCGATCTCAAGCGCGTCAAGGCAGAGGTCGACCCGTACCTGGAGGTCGGTGAGATCGTCGACCGGGTGCAGAAATCGGGCGGCCCCGCACTCCTCTTCGAGAACGTCAAGGGCTCCGCGATGCCCCTGGCCATGAACGTGTACGGGACGGACCGGCGCCTGCTCAAGGCGCTCGGCCTCAAGTCGTACGGCGAGATCAGCGAGAAGATCGGCGGCCTGCTCAAGCCGGAGCTGCCGCACGGCTTCGTCGGGGTGCGCGAGGCGTTCGGCAAGCTCGGCGCGATGACGCACGTACCGCCGAAGAAGGTGAAGTCGGACAGCGCGCCCGTGCAGGAAGTGGTCCTGACCGGCGACGACGTCGACCTGGAGAAGCTGCCCGCGCTCTTCACCTGGCCCGAGGACGGCGGCTCCTTCTTCAACCTGGGCCTGACGCACACCAAGGACCCCGACACGGGCGTCCGCAACCTCGGTCTGTACCGCCTCCAGCGCCACGACAAGCGCACCATCGGCATGCACTGGCAGATCCACAAGGACAGCCGCAACCACTACCAGGTGGCCGCCCGCAGGGGCGAGAAGCTGCCCGTCGCGATCGCCTTCGGGTGTCCGCCGGCCGTCACGTACGCCTCCACGGCGCCGCTGCCCGGCGACATGGACGAGTACATGCTGGCCGGATTCATCCAGGGCAAGCGCGTGGAGATGGTCGACTGCAAGACGGTGCCGCTCCAGGTGCCCGCGCACGCCGAGGTCGTCATCGAGGGCTGGCTGGAGCCGGGCGAGATGCTCCCGGAGGGCCCCTTCGGCGACCACACGGGCTTCTACACGCCGCAGGAACCGTTCCCCGCGCTGAAGATCGACTGCGTGACGATGCGGAAGCGCCCGCTGCTCCAGTCGATCGTGGTCGGCCGCCCGCCGACGGAGGACGGTCCCCTCGGCCGCGCCACCGAGCGCTTCTTCCTGCCGCTGCTCAAGGTGATCGTCCCGGACATCGTCGACTACCACCTGCCGGAGTCGGGCGGCTTCCACAACTGCGCGATCGTCTCGATCGACAAGAAGTACCCCAAGCACGCGCAGAAGGTCATGCACGCCATCTGGGGCGCGCACATGATGTCGCTGACGAAGCTGATCGTGGTCGTCGACAAGGACTGCGACGTCCATGACCTGCACGAGGTCTCCTGGCGCGCGCTCGGCAACACCGACTACGCCCGCGACCTGACCGTCGTGGAGGGCCCGGTCGACCACCTCGACCACGCCTCCTACCAGCAGTTCTGGGGCGGCAAGGCGGGCATCGACGCCACGCGGAAACTCCCCGAAGAGGGGTACACACGGGACGGGGGCTGGCCCGAGATGGTCGAGTCCGACCCGGAGACGGCGGCGATGGTCGACCGCCGCTGGAAGGAGTACGGGCTGTGAGCTCCGCTTCAGCAGCCATCCCGCGGCCGGGACGCACCAAGGCGTTCCTGCGGCTCGTCATGATCGAGCACTCCGTGTTCGCGCTGCCGTTCGCCTACATCGCCGCGCTGACCGCGATGTTCCGGCTGGACGAGAACATCCACTGGGGGCGGCTGCTCCTGGTCACCGTCTGCATGGTGGGTCTGCGGACGTTCGCCATGGCCGCGAACCGCATCATCGACCGGGAGATCGACGCCCGTAACCCGAGGACCGCGCACCGCGAGCTGGTGACGGGCGCCGTCTCGGTGAAGTCCGCGTGGACCGGCGCCCTGATCGCCCTCGTGGTGTTCCTCGGCGCCGCCGCCCTGCTCAACCCGCTCTGCCTGGTGCTGGCGCCCATCGCGGTGATCCCGATGGTCGTCTACCCCTACGGCAAGCGGTTCACGAACTTCCCGCAGGCGATCCTCGGCCTCGCCCAGGCGATCGGCCCGATCGGCGCCTGGATCGCCGTCACCGGCGAGTGGTCGTGGCAGGCGGTCATCCTCGGCCTGGCGGTCGGCGTCTGGATCGGCGGCTTCGACCTGATCTACGCCTGCCAGGACGTGGAGACCGACCGCGAGGTCGGTGTGAAGTCGGTGCCCGCGCGCTTCGGCATCCCGGCCGCCATCCGGGGCGCCCGCGGCTGCCACCTCGTGACCACGGCGCTCCTGGTCTGGTACGCGGCGTCCACCGACGCGGGCGCGTTCTTCTGGCTCGGCCTCGCGATCGTCGCGGGCGCCTTCGTCTACGAGCACTCGATCGTCAAGCCGCACGACCTGACCCGGCTGAACCGCGCCTTCTTCCAGGTGAACGGTTTTATCGGAATCGCCCTGTTCGTCTGCGCGTTGCTCGATCTGCTCGTACGCGGGCTCACCGTCTGAACGGCCGCCGGATAGGCTTCAGAGCGTGAATCCAGGAGATACGCAGCGTAGGCCTTGGATCGTGGGGGTGTCGGGCGCCTCGGGGACGCCGTATGCCGCGGCCGTGCTGCGGGCGCTGCTCGCGGCGGGGGAGAGCGTCGACCTCGTCGTCTCGCGGGCCTCGCGCCTCACGCTGCTCGACGAGACGGGCATCGCCTTCCGCGACGCGCACTGGCGGGACGACCTGCGGCAGTGGCTCGCGCGGGGGGCGGACGGGAAGCCGGGCACCTTCGAGGTGCCGGTGGACGACGTGCGGTACTGGCCCGCGGGTGATCTGGCGGCGGGGCCCTCGTCGGGGTCGTACGCGGCCAAGGGGATGCTGATCGTGCCGGCGTCCACGGCGTGCGTGGCCGGCGTGGCGCTCGGGCTCTCGAAGGACCTGCTCCAGCGGTCGGCGAGCGTGACGCTCAAGGAAGGCCGCCGGCTCGTGGTCTGCGTACGCGAGACGCCGCTGAACGGGCAGACGTTGAAGCACATGGTGAGCCTGGACGAGGCGGGCGCGATCGTGCTGCCCGCCTCTCCGGCGTTCTACGCGGGGGCGACGCACATCCAGGATCTGGTGGACTTCGTCGCCGGGCGGACGCTGGACGCGGCGGGGGTGCCGCACAGCCTCTACCGCCGTTGGGAGGGAGAGCTCGGCTCCGGTG
The DNA here is from genome assembly GCF_052936595.1 of Streptomyces sp. DSM 118878. NCBI lineage: Bacteria > Bacillati > Actinomycetota > Actinomycetes > Kitasatosporales > Streptomycetaceae > Streptomyces > Streptomyces sp. DSM 118878. The sequence continues at coordinate 3,967,507 of NZ_CP193622.1, read as the reverse complement.
GAAGCCCCGGGGGCGGCTCCGGCTCCCGGCCGCTCTAGCGCTTCTCGGCGGCGCGCTTCTCGCGGCCGTCCTTGGGCGCGGCGATCTTGTGGGCACGCGAGCGGTTGGCCAGGTCCTGGAGCTCGCGCATACGGGCGTAGGCCATCTCGATCGAGTACACGGGGTGACTCACTCCTGAAGGATCGTTGCTGAACGGCTGTGATTGAGAAAGATTCGCGGGGTGTGAACCCTGTGCAGCCTTAGATTCTACACATAGACTCGCGGTATCGCTGATTAATGAAAGGCATCGCACCTATGGACGCCGTCGACAGGCAGCTCATCCAGGCTCTGCGGGAGAACGGCCGCGCCTCGTACGCCGAACTCGGGCGGCTCGTGGGCCTCTCCGGGCCCAGCGTCACCGACCGCATCAACCGCCTCGAAGCGGCCGGTGTCATCACCGGCTACCGCGCGACCGTCGACTCCGCCTCGCTCGGCCTGGGCGTGATCGCCCTGATCGGCATCTCGCTCTCCGACGCCGCCGACCACGAGGACGTGGCACGCCGCCTCAAGGACCTGCACGAGATCGAGGACTGCTGGTTCATCGCGGGCGACGACTCGTACATGCTCAAGGTCAGGGCCAGCGACGTGGACGGCCTGGAGAGGACGATCCGCAGGCTCAGCGGCACCCGAGGGGTCTCCCGCACGAGGACCACGATCGTGCTCTCCACCAAATGGGAGAACCGGGTCGGAGAGCTGCCCGAGGAGGAGTGAGCGGGGCGGAGTACGGTTGGCGGAGTTTGTGGCAGGTCGGTAGGGAAAGGTAAGGGCGAGGGCATGGACGCAGGTCTTAAGCGCGATCTCGAGCAGAAGGTCCGGGACGGCGAGCGGCTGTCCCGCGAGGACGGCATCGCCCTCTACGAGTCGGACGACCTGGCCTGGCTCGGCGGCCTCGCCCACGAGGTGCGCACGCGCAAGAACGGCGACGTCGTGCACTTCAACGTCAACCGCCACCTCAACATGACCAACGTGTGCACCGCCTCGTGCGCCTACTGCTCGTTCCAGCGCAAGCCGGGCGAGAAGGACGCGTACACGATGCGCATCGAGGAGGCCGTCCGCCTCGCCAAGGCGATGGAGGGCGAGAACCTCACCGAGCTGCACATCGTCAACGGCCTCCACCCGAACCTGCCGTGGCGCTACTACCCGCGTTCGCTGAGCGAGCTCAAGAAGGCGCTCCCGAGCGTCTCCCTGAAGGCGTTCACGGCCACCGAGATCCACCACTTCGAGACGATCTCCGGCATGTCGGCCTCCGACATCCTGGACGAGCTGATCGAGGCGGGCCTGGAGTCGCTGACCGGCGGTGGCGCGGAGATCTTCGACTGGGAGGTCCGGCAGCACATCGTCGACCACCGCACCCACTGGGAGGACTGGTCGCGCATCCACCGCCTCGCGCACGAGAAGGGTCTCAAGACCCCGAGCACGATGCTGTACGGCCACATCGAGGAGCGCCGCCACCGCGTCGACCACGTCCTGCGCCTGCGTGAACTCCAGGACGAGACCGGCGGCTTCCAGGTCTTCATCCCGCTGCGCTACCAGCACGACTTCGTGGACATGAAGGACGGCAAGATCAGGAACCGCCTCCAGGCGCGCACGACCATGGCGTCGGGCGCCGAGGCGCTGAAGACCTTCGCGGTCTCGCGCCTGCTCTTCGACAACGTCCCGCACGTCAAGGTCTTCTGGGTCATGCACGGTCTCCAGACCACGCAGCTCGCGCTCCAGCACGGTGCCGACGACATGGACGGCTCGGTCGTCGAGTACAAGATCACGCACGACGCGGACAACTTCGGCACCCCGAACAAGCTGACCCGCGAGGACCTCCTCGACCTGATCCGCGAGGCCGGCTTCCGCCCGGTCGAGCGCAACACGCGCTACGAAGCGATCCGCGAGTACGAGGGCCCCGACCCGCTGCTGCGCGAGTCCCCGCAAGCCATGCGGGTCTGAGGCCGGGTAGCCCCCGCCCCCCTTGCCGGGCGTCGGACTCCCCGTGTTTCACTGGAAGGGCTCGTCCAGCTCGGGCCCATTTCGGAACGGAAGAGTGGATTGACATGCTCCGCTACACGCTGATGCGCCTCGGGATCTTCGTGGGCTGCTTCCTGGTCGTCTGGGGCCTCGTCTACGCCGAAATCCTCCCGCGCGGCCTCGGCGACTCCAACCTCCTGTGGGTGCTGCTGCTGGCGCTCGTCCTCTCGGCGCCGATCAGCTTCGTGGTCCTGCGCAAGGAGCGCGACCGCGCCTCGGAGACCGTGGTGGCGCGAGTGGAGCGCACCAAGGCCAACCTGGAGGCGAACCGCACCCAGGAGGACAGCGCGGACGACCTGGCGCGGGCGCAGGCGAACACGCAGGGCGGACGGACGCAGGCGCAGGGCTCGTAGGCGCAGGGCTCGTAGCCCCGCGGAGCTCGTAAGCTTCGTCACACACTTGCCGGACCCCGGCTCTGGAGCAGCTCGCTCCGGGGCCGGGGTTCCGTTGCGTCCGGGGCCTCAGCGGTGGGTGGTGAGCGGCCGTCGAGTGCGGTCGAGCGGCGGAAAGGCGCCCGCTCACCTCAAACCAGTCCTTTGATGTTCTCAAAGGACTGGTGTTAACGTGTTCGATATGAAGACAGCAGCAGCGCACCGCCACGCCATGAGCGTCCCGCTCGTGGCGCGCCTGCATGTCGACCTCTGCCGCTGCATGTCCGCGGCCTGTCACGTCTGAATGTGACCCGCTGCAGCGACGCCGCTGACCCTTCGCGGTCGCCGCTCCCGTACGTCCCCCACCCCCTGACTTACCTCACCGGAGTGTGTCCGTGTCCGCGAATTCCGCGACGCCCGCCGACCAGGCGAGCGGACCCGAGAAGCCCAAGGCCGGCTTCCAGGTACCCAAGTTCCTGAAGATCCCCTTCTGGGCGCAGATCCTCGGCGGTCTCGTCCTCGGCGTCCTGCTCGGCTGGCTCGCCCGCAGCCAGGACATATCCTGGCTCGTCACCACCCTCTCCAAGGTCGGCGACACCTTCATCGGTCTGCTGAAGCTCGCGGTCGCCCCGCTCGTCTTCTTCGCGATCCTGGTGTCCATCACCAACCTGCGGAAGGTGAACAACGCGGCGCGCCTGGCCACCCGCACCCTGCTGTGGTTCATGATCACGTCGCTGATAGCGGTCGCCATCGGCCTCGCCATCGGCCTGCTCACCAACCCCGGTTCCGGCACCGGCCTCACCCCGAAGGACGGCAAGGCCCCCGACCACGCGGGCTCCTGGATCGATTTCCTGACCGGGATCATCCCGACGGACGTCATCACGCCCTTCACCGAGCTGAACGTCCTTCAGATCGTCTTCATGGCCGCCGTCGCGGGCGTCGCCGTACTGAAGATCGGTGACAAGGCCCAGCCGATCCTGGAGCTGAGCGAGTCCGTTCTCGCCCTCCTCCAGAAGGCCCTGTGGTGGGTCATCAAGCTCTCCCCGATCGGCACCATCGGCCTCATCGGCTTCGCCATCGCGGACTACGGCTGGAACCTCATCAGCAAGTACGCGACGTTCACCGCGGACATCTACATCGGCTGCGCCCTGGTGATGTTCGGCGTCTACCCGCTGCTGCTCGCCACCGTCGCCAAGGTCAACCCGCTCCAGTTCTTCAAGGGCGCCTGGCCCGCGATCCAGCTCGCGTTCGTCTCGCGCTCCTCCGTCGGCACCATGCCGGTCACCCAGAAGGTCACCGAGCGGCTCGGCGTCCCGAAGGAGTACACCTCCTTCGCCGTGCCCTTCGGCGCCACCACCAAGATGGACGGCTGCGCCGCGATCTACCCGGCGATCGCCGCGATCTTCGTGGCGCAGATCTTCGACGTGGACATGGGCATCAAGGAGTACCTGCTCATCGCCTTCGTCTCGGTCGTCGGCTCCGCCGCCACGGCCGGTCTGACCGGCGCCACCGTCATGCTGACGCTGACCCTGTCCACGCTGGGCCTGCCCATGGAGGGCGTCGGCCTGCTGCTCGCCATCGACCCGGTCCTGGACATGATGCGCACCGCCACGAACGTGGCCGGTCAGGCGCTGGTGCCCGTGATCGTGGCGGCCAGGGAGAAGATCCTGGACCACGAGGCGTACGAGAACGCGTCGGCGTCGCCGCTGGACGACTTCGACGGATCGGATTCCGGCCCCGCGTCCGAGTCCGGGTCGGAGCCCGGGTCGGAGCCCGGATCGGAGTCCGGTCTCACGTCCGACTCCGGGTCGCGGCGGGTGCCCGCGGCGGTGTGAGCCGCTCTCTGTGACGTGGCCCTTCGCGGGCCCGTGGAGCCCCGCTTCGGAACTGTCCGGAGCGGGGCTCTGCGTTTGCTCTGGTTTCGCCCTGCTCTGGCCAAAGCGTTGCCGGGAGTGATCATTTCCTGGTCCCCGTTGACCGTAGGCTCTGAAACGGAACGGACGGCGTGGGAAGGCGGGGCCGGGTGGGCGAGAAGCAGCGGCAGAAGCGGATGCCGCGGGCCGTGCGCGAGCAGCAGATGCTGGACGCGGCGGTGCGGATCTTCGGGCAGCGGGGGTTCAGGGCGGCGTCCATGGACGAGATCGCGGAGCTGGCCGGGGTGTCGAAGCCGCTGGTGTACCTCTATCTGAACTCCAAGGACGACCTCTTCACCGCCTGCATCCGGCGGGAGGCCGCCGCGCTCGTCGACGCGGTGCGGGACGGGGTGAGCGCCGCCGCGGGGCAGAGCGCCGACCGTCAGCTCTGGTCGGGGCTGCGGGCGTTCTTCACGCACACCGCCGAGCGGCCCGACGGTTGGTCGGTGCTGCACAGTCAGGCGCGCACCCAGGGCGAGCCGTTCGCCGCGGAGGTCGCCGCGATGCGGGACGAGGTCCTCGCCTTCGTGACGGTACTGATCGCCGAGGCGGCGCGGGAGGCCCACGGGGACCCCTCGCTGCCGGCCCGCGAGGTGGCGGGGCTCGCGCAGGCCCTCGTGGGCGCGGCGGAGTCCCTCGCGGGGTGGGCCAACACGGACACGTCGGTGTCGGCGCGGGAGGCCGCGGCGACGCTCATGAACTTCGCGTGGTCGGGTCTTGGGTCGCTGATGGAGGGCCGTCGCTGGGCGGCGCCGTCTGCCCTGGGACACGGGGAGTAGCCGGTGTGTGCGTACCGTCACCGTCGAGCGGGCGAGCCGCCGGGTGGGCGCTTAGGGTGAGTGAGGGGCACACCCAGGGAGGTTGCCGTGCGCGGAGCTTGTGCACTCGCCGGCGTCACCGTACTGGCCGTGGTGGGAGTGGGCGCGCCGGGGCCGGCCTCGGCCGCCGCCGCCGACGACGGCGGGAACGGGCGGCCCGATCTGTCGAGGTTCTACACGCAGAAGATCGAGTGGGCCGCCTGTGAGGGCGACACCGAGGCCATGGCGGACGCCACCGGTGACGCCAAGGACATCCGGTGCGGGGACGTCAAGGTACCCATCGACTACGCCGACCCCGCCGCTGGAACCGTGGACGTCGCGATGATCCGCATGAAGTCCAGCTCGTCCCACGAGCCACGCGGCTCCCTGCTGCTCAACTTCGGCGGCCCCGGCGGGCCCGGGGTCTCCGCGCTCGCCGGGTCGCAGAAGGAGTTCTCCTTCCTCAGCAAGGAGTACGACGTCGTCTCCTTCGACCCGCGAGGCGTGGGCGAGAGCGACCCCGTGACCTGCGGCGACGCCGGGGCGGGCGGCGAGGCCCTGGAGGGCGGCGCCCAGAACGGCACCGAGGACCCCGCGGCGGTGCTCAAGGAGCTGCGCGAGGCGGCCGCCGAGTGCGCGAAGCAGTCGGGGCCCGTCCTGCCGCACATGGGCACCGTCAACGTCTCGCGCGACCTCGACGTCATGCGGCAGGCCCTCGGTGACAAGAAGCTCAACTACCTCGGCTTCTCGTACGGGACGCGGATCGGGGCGGTCTACGCCGCCCAGTTCCCCGGCAAGGTCGGACGCATGGTGCTCGACGGCGTGGACACGCTGACCGAGCCCGCCACCGAGCAGTCCCTCGCCACGGCGGAGGGCCGCCAGACCGCCCTCGACAACTTCCTCTCCTGGTGTACAGGGAACGTCGGCTGCGTCTTCGGCACCGACGCGCGGGCCGCGCGCCAGACCATGCTCCAGGTCATCCAGGACCTGGACAAGATGCCGCTCCAGGCCATGGACGGGACGCGGTTCACCGGGCAGGACGTCGTCGGCGTACTGAGCCAGGCCCTGTACAGCAGGCAGGCCTGGCCCGCCCTCTCCCAGGCACTGGGCGCGCTGCTCGCGGACGGCGACCCCCGGGCGCTGCTGCGGATGAGCGGCGGACTCGTCGGGGCGGTCCGCGAAGAAGCGGGGCCCGGCGGCGGTAGGGCCGCACGGGAGATGGCGCCCGGCGGCGGTACGGTCGCGCGGGAGAGGGTGTCCGGCGGCGGTGCGGCCGGGCGGGAGAGGGTGTCCGGCGGCGGTGCGGCTGCGCGGGAGATGGTGCCCACGGACAACATGACCGCCGCCCTGATGGCCGTGACCTGCGCCGACGACCCCGACCGGCCGGACGCCGCGCGGCTGGAGAAGGAGATCGGCCGGCTCCAGAAGGAGTTCGAGGAGGCCTCGCCCGTCTTCGGCAAGTCGATGCTGATGCCCGTGCTGCTCTGCTTCGGGCGGCCCGCGGGCACCGACTACATCCGCGAGTCCGTACGGGACGTCAGCTCCCCGGAGCTGCTGCTCGTCGGCACGCGCGGCGACCCCGCGACGCCCTACCGCTGGACCGAGGAGACCGCCGAGCGGCTCGGCCCCAAGGCGGTCGTCCTGGACAACAAGGGTGACGGACACACCGGTTACCTGGGGTCCAAGTGCGTGCGGGACAAGGTGGACGGGTTCCTGCTGTACGGGGAGATGCCGGCGCACGGCAGCTCCTGCCCGACCGACCCGACGGGGTGAGGGGGTTGACGGGGCGGCACGGCGGACGGACCGCGTGGTGCGGCGGTACGGCGGCCGCTACTCCCGCGGGGCGAGGCCCAGCATCGCCTTCTCGTCCGGAGTGCCGGGCTTCGCCTGGTAGACCACCATGCGCTGGCCGCCCGTCCGCGCCAGCGTCATCACCTCGTACGTGAGGGTCATCGCGCCCACCTTCGGGTGGTCGAAGGACTTGGTGCCGCCGCCGCGCTCGCACACGTCGTACCGCTCCCAGATGCGGCCGAACTCCGGCGTCTTGAGCAGCAGTTCGCCGACGAGGCTCGTGAGCTGCGGCGAGTCCGGGTCCGTGCCGCCGACCGCCCGCAGGTGCGCGACGGAGACGGCGACCGTCGCCTCCCACGGCTGGTAGAGCACGCGGCCCACGGGGTGCAGGAAGAGGTAGCGGGTCAGGTTGCGCCGCTCGGCGGGCCAGTCCCACAGGCCGGGGAGCAGCGCCTTGCCGGGGGCGTTGGCGGCCAGCATGCCGCTGTGCCTGCTCACCACGTACGCGGGGAGCGGCGCCAGCGCTTCCAGCATCCGCAGGGTGGAGGCGCGGACCGTGCCGTCGGCGGTGGGGTGCGGTTCCGTGAGGCGGCCGGAGGCCAACTCCGCCAGTTCGTGGAGGCGTTCGTGGCCGTCGCCCGTCAGCCGCAGGGCGCGGGCCAGGGCGTCGATGACGGCGGGGGAGGGGTTCGTCTCGCGGCCTCGCTCCAGGCGCGTGTAGTAGTCGACGCTCACTCCGGCGAGGGTGGCCAGCTCCTCGCGGCGCAGCCCCGGCGTGCGGCGCAGCCCCGTGCCCGCGGGCAGGCCTGCTTCGGCGGGCGTGACGCGGGCCCTGCGGGCACGGAGATACCTGCCGAGTTCGGTGCCGGTGGCCGGGGGAGTTGTCGCCGTGCTGTCCGTCATCGCTCCATTGTTCCCGGTGGGGCGGGCACTTGGGGGGCCGTGTCAGGGCCTGGAACGTCCCGCCCTGCCGCCGGGGGCCGATACGGCGGACAGTGAGAGGCGTCGCGGGTGGCTCGGCCGCCGCGGGCCCAGGGGGTGCGCCGTCACCGGTCCGCGGCCCCGGCGGCCGACCACCCGCGCATGACATGCCCCACCGAGTGCTCTTAGGAGCCCCATGTCCACCACCCTCACCCCCGGCTCTGGCCCTGGCCCCGGCTCTGGTCCTGGTTCTGGTTCTGGTTCTGGTCCTGGTCCCGGCTCTGGCCCCGGCTCTGGTCCTGGCCTTGGCCCCGGCTCTGGTCCTGGCTCTGGCTCTGGCTCTGGTTCTGGTCCTGGTTCTGGTCCCGGCTCTGGTCCTGGTCCTGGTTCTGGTCCTGGTCCTGGTTCTGGTCCTGGCCCCGGTCCTGGTCCTGGCCCCGGCTCTGGTCCTGGCCCCGGCTCTGGTCCTGGCCCCGGCTCTGGCCCCGGTCCTGGCCCTGGCCCCGGTCCTGGCCCCGGCTCCGGTCGCCCGACGGCCATAGCCCCCGGCCCCGCGTCCGCCTCCCCCGCCTCCCCCCTCTCCCCCGCCTCTTCCCTCTCTCCCACCTCTTCTGCCTCTCCTGCCTCTCCCGCCGCCCTCGTGGCCGCGCTCCTGGGCTTCAGCGTCATCACCATCGACGTCACCGCCGTGAACATCGCCCTGCCCGACATCAGCGCCTCCCTGCACGGTGGCATGGCCGGGCTCCAGTGGGTCGTGGACGCGTACACGCTGATGTTCGCCGCGCTGATGCTCTCCGCGGGGGCGCTCGCCGACCGGGCGGGGGCGCGGCGGGCGTACGCCTGGGGGGTGGGGCTGTTCACCGTCGCCTCGCTGGCCTGCGCCCTCGCGCCCGGCATCGGGTCGCTGATCGCCGCCCGCGTCGCGCAGGGCGGGGCCGCGGCCATCGTGATGCCCGCCTCGCTCGCCCTGATCCGGCAGGCCTACGACGACCCGGGCCGCAGGGCACGGGCCATCGCGCTCTGGGCGGTGGGCGGTTCCGTGGCCGTCGCGGTCGGCCCCGTACTCGGCGGCGTACTGACCGAGGCCGCCGGCTGGCGAGCCGTCTTCCTCCTCAACCTCCCCGTGGGCGCCGTGATCCTGGCCCTCCTCGCCCGCACCGCCCCCTCGCCCCGCCGCCCGGCACCGCTGGACCTCGTGGGCCAGGCGACCGCCGTCCTCACGCTCGCGGGACTGGCCTTCGCCGTCATCGAGGGCGGGCACCTGGGCTGGACGAGCGCGCCCGTCCTGCTCTCCTTCGCCGTGGCCGCCGCCGCGGGGTTCACGTTCTACGCCGCCGAGAAGCGGCACTCCGCGCCGCTGGTCCCGCTCGGGCTGCTGCGCCGGACGGGCGTCGGAATCGCCCTGGCGGTCGGCTTCGCCGTGAACGCCGGATTTTACGGCGTGACCTTCCTCCTCGGCCTCTACTACCAGCAGCTTCGCGGCATGTCAGGCGTCGAGGCGGGCCTGATGTTCGTCCCGCTCGCCGTGCTGATCACCGCCACGAACCTCGCTTCACCGCGCGCCGCCGAACGCCTCGGCCGCCGCCGGGTCATCGTCATCGGCCAGGCGGTGCTGGCCCTGGCCCTCTTCGTCCTCGTACCGCTGACCGCCACGACCCCGCTCTGGCTGGTCCTGCTCCTCCTGATCCCGACCGGCCTCGGCGGCGCGTTCGCGGTCCCCGCGCTGACGGCCCAACTGATGGACGCCGTCCCCGCCGACCGCGCGGGCACGGCCTCCGGCCTGCTCAACTCGCTCCGCCAGACCGGCGGCGCGATGTCGGTGGCCCTCTTCGGGGCGCTGCTCGCCGGGGGCGCCGATGCGGCCTTCTCCCTGCCGGGCATGCGCACGGCCCTGGTGACGGTCGGGCTCCTGCTCTGCGCGACGACGGCGCTGGCGACGTGGCTGCTGCCGAGGGATTGAGCGGGGCAGGGGGGCGTGGTTGCAGAAAAGTCCCGTCGAAGCGTCCGGTTTGGGCGCTTATGGGCGGGACTTTTGTGCAACGGTGCGAGCCAGGGGTCAGGATGTGGCGTGGGCGAGGAAGTGGGACCAAGGGGCGGGACTGATGGTGAGCGTCGGCCCGTCGGTGCGTTTGCTGTCGCGGACGTGGATCGCGTTTGCGCAGGGTGACAGTTCTACGCAGTCGCCGCCCTCGCCGCTGCTGTGGCTGGACTTCGTCCAGGGGTACGAGGCTTGGAGGCATTCGCCGCCGGCGCCGCTGCTGTAGCTGGACTTCCGCCAGGTGTAGGCGGCTTCAAGGCACTCGCCTCCCCCTCCGCTGCTGTAGCTCGACTTGAACCAGGTGAGTTCCTCGGAGTTCATCGGTCTCCCAGCATCTTCTCGATCAGAACCAGTGACTCGCGGGGCGTGAGGGCCTCCGATTGCAGCATCCCATAGCGGGTGGCCAGCACATGGACTTCTTCCGGAACGGTAATCAGTCGTGGGTACGTATGGATTTCCATGTAGGCGACCTGTTGCTTCTTGATGGTCAACAGCGTGAACGGCCCGTCCAGGCTGGGCTGTTCCTCGCGCGTCAGCGGCATCACCTGTAGCTGAACGGTTCGCCTGCGCCCGATACTCAGAAGCCTGCGCAACTGTTCCGCATGGACGTCCTTCCCGCCGATCGGGCGCAGCAACACGCTCTCGTCCAGGATGAAGCTGAACGTCGGGGACGGCCAAGGCTCGAAGAGTTGCTGGCGGGCGATGCGGTCCGCGACGCGCTTCTCGATCGTCTCTTCGCTGAGCAGCGGCTTCCACTGGGCGAAGATGGCGCGGGCGTAGGCCTCGGTCTGCAACAGGCCAGGCACGGACTGGTTCGTGTACACGTAGAGCTGGACGGCCTGGGCCTCCAGGTTGGCGTACCCCCGGTACCACTCGGGGTGTCTCGTCCGCGCCTTCTTCTGTGCCTCGCGTACATCGTCCGTCGCCGCAGCCAGTACTCCGTCTGCCCGTAGCAACGGGTCCGCCAGTTCCAGGAACTCCGGCTGCGGCGTGCGGACCCCGCGTTCCATCGCCGAGATCAGGTCCTCGCCGCAGTGCGTCGCCGCGGCCAGTTCCTTCTGGCTCATCCCCATGCGCAGGCGCAGCACCTTCAACTGCTTGCCCACGGCCCTGAATAGATGGGCCGTGCCGTCCTCCTCGGCGGGCCGCTCCGGGCGCCGCTCTTCCGGTTCCGTGTTCGCCATGTCCCGTACCGCCTTCGCGTGCGCCCAGTGGGCACGGCCGACAACCCGACAAGGCGAGATCCGTATCCGTACGGCTACGCAGCGTCGCTCTGTCACTCCTGGTCAGCGTAGAGCCGATCGGCCACTCTCAGTCACATGAACCAGCAAATCTCCCCCCACCCCGAGGCGTTGGCCGTCTTCCGGCAGGTGCTCAGCGCGACTCCCCGAGGCGCCCGCCTGGCCCGGCGGCTGGTGGCGCACCAGCTTGAGGCCTGGGGGTATCCGCACGGCAGCGACGTGTCCGACGCGGCGGCGCACGTCGTCGCCGAGCTGGCGGCGAACGCCGTCACGCACGGCCGCGTCCCGGGGCGGGACTTCGAGCTGCGGCTCATCCGGCAGGGGCCGGCCACGCTCCGTATCGAAGTGGCGGACGCCCGTGGGGGACCCGAGCCACGGGCGAAGCCGTACGACCCGGAGGGCGAGTCGGGGCACGGGCTGCGGCTGGTCGAGGCGTTGGCCGCGCGGTGGGGCGTGGCCGAGCGCGGGATCGGGAAGACGGTCTGGGCCGAGCTGCGAACCGGCCGGCCCACGGCTACGTGACCCGCGGCCGGCCCACGGCCACGTGACCCGCGGTCGGCCCACGGCTACGTGACCGTGAACGTCACCTCGTGGACCGAGTTGCGGGAGCCCGGCGGCGGCTGGACGCGGCCCGTGGTGTCCGTCGCCCGGGAGCGGACCATGTGCGGTCCCGGGGTGAGCCAGTGCCGCAGGGAGAAGCCCTGCCAGGCGGGATCCGCGCCGAGGGTGTCCAGGCGGGCGGGCTCCCAGGGGCCGCCGTCGACGGAGAGCTCGACGCGGACGATCTCCGTGGTGCTCCAGGCGCGGCCCCGGAAGGCGACGGTTCCGTAAGGCAGCTTCGCGTCCTGCGCGGGCGAGGTCAGCCTGCTGTTGACGTCGACCTCGCGCACCGGCTGCGGGGTGTCGTGGCCCGGCACCCCGCGCGTGTAATAGGTCGTGGTGAACATGTGCTCCGGGCGCTCGTCCGTGAGGACGATCCTGGTCAGCCACTTCACGGAGTTCGTGCCGAACATGCGGGGGACCACGGCCCGCAGAGGGTGGCCGTGCCGGGCGGGGAGGGGCTCGCCGTTCATGTGGTGGGCCAGGAACACGCTTTGGCGCGCGGTCCCCAGCGGCAGATCCTTCACGTACGAGATGCCGTCCTGCCCCGCGAAGGACCCCGTGTCCGCGCCTTCGAGGACGACGTGCCGGGCGGCGGGCAGCGGTGCCGCTCGCTCCAGGAGGGCGGCGAGGGGCAAGCCGGTCCACTCGATGTTCGCCACCGCGCGCGTGGGAACGTCGGGGCGCAGCGGGCTGCCGAAGCACTCGTGCACCGAGGTGAGTTGGTGGGCCGGGTGCGCCAGGATGGTGGGCAGGTCGAGGCGCAGGGGATGCTCGACGAGGCCCTCGACCGTCAGCGTCCAGGCGTCGGCGTCCAGCTCCGGGATGCCCATGTGGGCGCGTACGAAGACGTTGTCGACCGGCGTGACGAAGTCGGGCCCCGGCGCGGGGTCGCCGTGCGAGGGGTCCTCCGGGGGCGGGGTGAGCGGTGCGGTCATCGGGTGGCGGCTCCCGTGGCGGGTGTCTTCGGATGTTCGGCCAGGAGGAACAGGGCCGGCATGGCCAGGGACAGTGCCGTGGACGCGATGAGCATGGTGAGAATCCCCCGGTTCTTCTGAGATTCCGCGGACCGGTTCGGCGACCTCGCGAATCGATTCTGCGACTTCCCGATCTTATGGGGGGGGCGGGCGTGAGTGCCCATCTCTTGGGCGGGCGGCGCGTGTTGACGCCGGCGCGGGACATGAGGGCCCCTGCTACGAGGGCCCCTGCTACGAGGGCCCCTGCTACGAGGGTCCCTTCTACGAGGGGCCCTGCTACGAGGGACCCGGCTACGAGGGCCCCGGCTAAGGCACGCCCGCGAGTCGCAGTAGCGCTGTCGCCGTTGCCGCGCCCACCACTACCAGCGCGAACGGCGCCCTGCGCCACGCGAGGACCCCGCCGAAGAGGACCCCGGCGGGCCTCGCCCAGCCCGCGAAGCCCTGGCCCTCGGTCAGCGCACCCGTGGCGAGCAGCGCGACGAGGAGCACGGTGGCCCCCACGGTCAGCAGCCCTTGGACGCGGGCCGGCAGTTCCACGCGGCCGTGCAGCACGGGACCGGCCAGGCGGAAGGCGTAGGTGCCCGCGGCGAGGACGAGGACACAGGCGAGCGTGGCGTTCATCGGGCGCTCCCGGGGGCGTCGGTGCGGGGAGGACGGGGACGGCCGGGGCCGCGCCGGGCCGCGAGCAGGCCGAGCAGGGCGAGCAGGACCGGCACCCCGGCGGGCAGCAGCGGCGCGGCGGCGACCGCGATCACCGCACCGGCCGCCGCCGCCCGCCGCGCCGAGCCGTCGGACCGCAGCGCGGGCAGGACCAGGGCGAGCAGGACCGCGGGGAACGCCGCGTCGAGCCCGAACCGGTCGGTGTCACCGAGCGCCGCTCCCGCGAGGGCGCCCGCGAGCACGCTGACGTTCCACGCAACGAACAGGCCGAGCCCCGATATCCAGAACGCGGCCTTGCGCGCCCGGCGCCCCTCCTGGGCGAGCACGAACGCGGCCGTCTCGTCGGTGATGAGGTGCGCGCCGATCAGCCGTGCCGTCCAGGAGCGGCCGAGGTCCTCGGCGAGGGCCAGACTGAAGGCGGCGGTACGGGAGTTGAGCAGCAGCCCGGTCGCCGCCGCGGCCACGGGGCCGCCGCCCGCGGTCAGCAGTCCGACCGCGCTGAACTGGGCGGAGCCCGCGTACACGAGCAGCGACATGAGGACCGGCACCCAGAGGGGCAGCCCGCCGGCGACGGCGATGGCGCCGAAGGAGACGCCGACGACGGCGTCGGCGAGCCAGACGAGGGCGATGTCGCGCAGGACGCCGGGCGGCAGGTCGGAGAGGCGCACGAGGGACGGTCCGGCCGTGCCGACCGTCGGCTTCGTTCGGTCTGGGGGGTCGTTTGTTCGGTTCGGCGAACGCATACGTCGTAGGATGGGCAGTGCGAGGTGCGTTCGTCAAGCCGAACGAATGGCCTTGTATAGCGAACGAAGCCTCTCAGGAGCGAAAGCGATGAACAACGGCACCGGCCCCGGCGCAGGCGGCGTCCTGCCGTCCCGCATGCCCCGCGAATGGGTCGCGGCAGCCTTGCGCCGCGAGCGCGCGAAGGCCGGGATCTCCCTCTCCGAGCTGGCCAAACGCGCCGGAATCGCGAAGTCCACGCTCTCCCAGCTCGAAGCGGCCACCGGCAACCCCGGCATCGAGACGATCTGGGCGCTGGCCGTGGCGCTCGGCGTGCCGTTCAGCGTCCTGGTGGAGTCGCCCGCGCCCGCGGTGACGGTGATCCGCGCGGGCGAGGGCCCGACCATGCACGCGGAGAACTCCTCGTACGCGGGCACCCTGCTCTCGGCGGGGCCGGCCGGGGTGCGGCGCGACATCTACCACGGGGCGCTGGAGCCGGGCCCTCCGCGCGAGTCCGACCCGCACATCCCCGGCTCGATGGAACACCTGGTCATCAGCACCGGCCGCCTCCTCGCGGGCCCGCACGGCGAGACGGTGGAGCTGGGCCCCGGCGACTACATGTCGTACCGGGGCGACGTGTCGCACTCCTACGAGGCCCTGGAGCCGGGCACGACGTTCGTGATGATCATGCAGCACGTTTAGCGGAGGATGGGCGGGCCTCGCGGCGGCCGCCGGTCAGGCCCTGCGTGGCTTCGGGGACAGCAACTGCTCCCGTAGCGCCGTCAGTTGGTGCGAGGTGTCGACCGCCCGCGTCTCGTCCAGCGTGGTCAGCGCGAGCAGTAGCGCGTCCGCGACCACCAGGGCGGTCAGCGCCTCGGTGGTGATGCCCGTCGGGGTGTGCGGGGCGGTGAGGACGGCGTCGACCCGTGGCCCGTACAGCTCCGCGAGCTCGTCCGTGACGAGGACGACCCGCGCCCCGACCGCCCGCGCCCGCTCTATCAGGACCGACAGCTCGGGCAGCGCCCGGCCGGGCTGGAAGATCACCACCGCGTCGCCCGTGCGGATGCCGAGCAGGGCGTCGGCGAGCGCGAAGCCGGTCTCCCCGACGTACCGCGAGCGGCGGCCGATGCGGCCGAGCGCCAGGGCCAGGTGGCGCGCGGCGAGTTCGGATGCCGCCACTCCGTAGCAGTGGGTCTCGGTGGCCTCCGCGAGCGCCTCGACCGCCGTGCGCAGGGCGTCGTCCGGGGTGAGCCTGCGGGCGTGCTCGATGCGCTCGGCCGCCTCGTCGAAGACGTCGCCCCAGATGTCGCCGAGGTCCCTGCCGACGTGCGCGATGCGCTGCTTGAGGCGGACCTCCGGAGGGACCGCCGAGGTGAAGTCGGACGCCAACTCCCGCTTCAGGGCGGGCAGTCCGGCATACCCGAGGCGTTGCAGCGCGCGGACGACCGTGGCGTTGCTCGTGCCGCTCGCCGTGCCCAGCTCCTGGGCGCTGGCGAACAGCAGGGACTCCGGCGGTGCGCTCACGACGTACTGGGCGACCGCGCGCTCCGAGGCGGACAGGGTCTCCCACTGGTCACGCACGGCCGCGCGGAGCCGGTCAAGCCCGGCGGCGCCCGCCGCCCCCGCACTCTCTGAAATTCCCATTACGTCTATTGACTCTCGTGTGATGGCGGTTACTCTCCTGGGCAACGCATTCCAAGAGGAGAGCTTCTCGTAATCGACGTTACAGGACGTCGTCGCGGGACCTCTCCGCGGTAGGAGAACAATGGCACCCCGCACGCTCCCCGTGATCGAGATCTCCGGTTCGCCCACCGAACGCGGCCGCCAGTACGGCGAATCCGTCCGCCCCCAGATCCAGGCCGCGATCGGCTACTACGAAGAGGCCTTCGGCCACTCCGCCGGGCTGACCTGGGACCGCGTCACCGCACGGGCCGCGCGCTGGCTCGACCCGGTCCGCGACTACGCGCCCCACCTCGTGGACGAGATGCGCGGCATCGCCGACGGCGCGGGCGTCACGCTGCTGGACGTGCTCGCGCTCAACGCCCGCGGCGAGGTCATCTACGACCGCTCGTTCGCGGACATGGCCGAGGCGTCACAGGAGGCGGGGGGTGACGAGGAGCCCGCCGAGGGCTGCACGTCCTTCGCGGCGTACGGGCAGGCCAGCGGCGACGGGCACGTCTACGCGGGGCAGAACTGGGACTGGCGCGCGGGTGTGGCCGACACCGTCGTCATGATCAGGATCGTGCAGCCGCCGAGGCCGACCCTGATCATGCAGGTCGAGGCGGGGCAGATAGGCCGCCAGGGCGCCAGCTCGGCGGGGATCGCGCTCAACGCCAACGGCCTGGGCGGGCGCTTCGACGACGCGATCGGCCTCCCGCAGACCGTCGTGCGCCGCAGCGTGCTCGACCAGGCGACCATCACCGACGCCCTCGACGTGCTCTGCCGCACCCGCGCCCACATCGCCAGCAACGCCCTGCTCACCTGCCGCGAGGGCTTCGCCATCGACCTGGAGACGACGCCCGCCGGGCACGGCTGGATGTACCCGGCCGACGGCCTCCTCGTGCACGGCAACCACTACCAGGCGGGCATCCCCGCCGCCCTCGCCGACGGCTACCGCCCCATGTCGTCCGACTCGCTGGTCCGTGTGCCGCGCGCCGAGGAGGGGCTGCGGGCCCTGCGCGCGTCCACCGGCCCCGACGAGTCCCGCAAGCTGATCAAGCAGGCGATGTCCGACCACCTCGGTCTGCCCGAGTCGCTCTGCACCCACCCCGACCCGCGCCGCCCGGCCGTCAAGCACTGGGCCACGCTCGTCTCCTCCTGCGTCGACCTGACCACCGGCGACTACCACGTGACCGCGGGAACCCCCTGCGACCGCGACTACCAGCACATGCCCTGGAACCTCTACGACGGCCCGTACGGAGAGTCCTCATGAGCCCCCTGACCGTGCCGGCCCACCGGCGCGCGGCCCTGGCGGGACTCGCCGCCACCGCCCTGCTCGCCACCGCCTCGTGCAGCGGCGCCGACACGACGGCGCTCGGCGGCGAGCCCGCCGACGCCGCCGAGCTGAAGCTCACCGCCACCACGCCCGCCGCCGAGGGGCGGCAGGACGAGGCCGACTGGCTCCTGGAGGACGAGCCCGACTCGCTCGACCTCGACACCCAGGGATCGAGCGCCGGACGCGTCGTCCTGACCAACGTCTGCGAGCGGCTCTACCAGCTCCAGCCCGACATGAGCATCAAGCCGTTCCTCGCCACGAAGGCCCGTACGCCCGACGACAGGACCCTGGTCCTGACCGTCAGGGACGGCGTCACCTTCCACGACGGGTCGGCGCTCACCGCCGACGACGTGCTGTGGAGCCTGCGGCGGCACGCCGACCCGGACATGGAGCAGGCCGACGAGTTCGGCAACGTCCGCTCCCTGCGGAAGACCGGCGACCGCGAGATCACCATCCGCTTCAAGGCCCCCGACGCCCTCTTCACCAAGGCGCTCGCGGGCGACGCGGGCATCGTCTGGAACAAGGAGCAGGTCACCGCCTCCGGCAAGGAGTTCGGCACGCCGGGGCAGAGCGACGCGTGCTCGGGCCCGTACGAGCTGACCGGCTGGAAGTCCGGCGACTCCCTCACCATCGAGGCGTACGAGGACTACTGGGGCAAGCAGCCGCCGACCCGCCGGGTGACCTTCCGCTGGGCCTCCGACAGCGCCCTGGTCAACGCCCTGAAGACGGGCGCCGCCGACGGGACGTACGCCGAGTCCCCGAACACCGCGTCCGCCCTGCGCGCGGCCAAGGGCATCGACCAGCACTACGGCCCCTCCACCGCCTCGCTCGTCCTCATCCCCACCGCGCGCGGCGGCCTGAAGGACCCGCAGATCCGCCGCGCCCTCTCCCTGGCCATCGACCGCGACGGCATCGCACGGTCCGGCTACGGCGGGCTCGTCCAGCCCTGGGCCACACCCGTCGGCTCGGGGGCATGGGGGTACGAGAAGCCGCGGTTCGCCGCCGCCCAGAAGGAACTGGACGCGCTGGCCCCCGCCACACCCACCGCCGAGACCCTCGCCGAGGCCAAGCGCCTGGTGAAGGCCGCGGGCGCGCCCGCCGACCCGGTCGTCATCGGCACCGACAGCAGCCAGGGCCGCACCGTCGTCGCCAACGCCGTGCGCGCCGCGCTCCAGCGGATCGGGCTCAAGGGGCAGATCAAGACCGTGCCCACCGCCCAGTTCGAGGAGTTCTACAGCGACCCGGGGGCCCGCGCCGACATCGACGTCCTGGTGGGGGACTGGTACATCTCCAAGGCCGACCCCATGGGCTTCTACGACAACGGCCTCTCCGACTCCTCCAACAACTGGGTCGGCTTCAAGGACGCCACGTACGACAAGCTCGTCCACCGGGCCCTCGGCACCCTCGACGACACGCGGCGCGCGAAGCTCGCCGTCGACGTGCAGCGCCGCTTCGTGGACGCCGCCGTGTGGATTCCGCTCGGGCAGGTGCCGACGGCGCTCGTCCTGAACGACCGCATGACCGGACCGCCGGCCTCGCAGGCCTACCTCTACTACCCGTGGGCCGCCCTGCTCGGCCCCAAGAAGGGCCAGGTCGGGCGATGACCCTGCTCTCCCGGATAGCCCGCCGCCTCGCCGGCCTGCTCGCGACGCTCTTCGCCGCGTCCTTCGTCATCTTCGCCGCCGTGTACGCGGCGCCCGGCGACCCCGCGGTGTTCCTCGCCGGGGGCCGCGACAAGCTGACCCCGGAGCGGCTCGCGAGCGTCCGCGCCCAGTACCACCTGGACGAGCCGCTGTTCGTCCAGTACGGACGCTGGCTGTGGGACTGCGTCCACCTCGACCTGGGGCGGTCCTTCAAGTACAGCGACCAGGTCGCCGACCTCGTCGCGGCCCGCTTCCCGACCACGCTCCAGCTCGTCGCCTACGCCACGGTGCTCTTCGTCGTCCTCGGCGTCGGCGCGGGCATCCTCGCGGCGGTGAAGCGCTCCACCTGGGTCGACTCCCTGGTCGTCGGCGGCACCACCCTGGCCGCCTCGGTCCCCTCCTTCGTCGCCGCCATCGCCCTGGTCTCGCTCTTCGGCGTCCAGCTCGGCTGGTTCCCGGTCACCGGCAGCGGCGAGGGGTTCACCGGCACCCTGCGCCACCTGACCCTGCCCGCCCTGTCGTTGGCGCTCGGCGCCCTCGCGATCATCAGCCGTGTCACACGCCAGGCCATGGCGGACGCGGCGGCCTCCGACCACGTGGAGGCGGCCCGCGCCTCCGGCGTCCCGGAGCGGGACATCATCCGCCGCCACGTGCTGCGCAACGCGCTCGGCCCCATCGTCACCATGTGCGGCCTCGTCATGGCGGGCATGCTCGCCGGCACCGTCGTCGTCGAGACGGCCTTCGGCATCAGCGGCATCGGCTCGCTCCTCGTCGGCGCCATCAACACCCACGACTTCCCGGTCGCCCAGGCGGTCCTGCTGCTCATGGTCACCGGCTACATCGTGGTCACGACGCTGGTCGACCTCGTCCACCCCCTCCTCGACCCCCGCGTGAAGGGAGCCACGTCATGACGGCCACCGCGGTAGCCCCGGCACCGCTGTCCCTGCGCGGCAAACGCCCCGTCGGCGTGCTCATGGCGGGCGCCTTCCTGGCCCTGGTGGTCCTGGCGGCCCTCTTCGCCCCGCTGCTCGCGCCCTACGCCCCGGACGCCATCGACCTCTCCGCGTCCCTCGTCGGCACGGGCGGCGAGCACCTGCTCGGCACCGACTCCTCCGGCCAGGACCTGCTCTCCCGCGCCCTGTACGGAGCCCGCACCAGCCTGATCGCCCCGGTCCTGCTGCTCGCCGTGGCCGCCCTGCTCGGCATCTCGCTCGGGGTGCTCGCCGCGTGGCGGGGCGGCTGGGTGGACACCCTGGTGTCCCGTCTGACGGACGTGATGTACGCCTTCCCCGGCCTGCTGTTCACCGTCCTGATCATCGCGGTCTTCGGCGCGGGCATGACGACCTCCGTCCTCGCCCTGGGCCTGGCCTTCACTCCGACGATCGCCAAGTACACGCGCTCCCTGGCCCTCTCCGAGGCCCGCAAGCCCTACGTCGACGCCTACCGCGTCCTCGGCATGGGCGGCGCCCGCATCTGCGCCCTCCACGTCGTACCGAACCTGGGCCGCGCGGTCCTTGGCTACCTCGTCGTCCTCTTCGGCGAGGCCCTGATGTCCCTGGCGACCCTCTCCTACCTGGGCTTCGGCGCCCAACCGCCCTCCTCCGACTGGGGCCTGATGGTCCAGGAGGGCCAGGCCGCCGTGGTCCAGGGCGCCCTGCTCCCCGCCATGGTCCCGGGCACCGCCATCGCTCTGGTCGTCGTGTCCTTCAACGTGGCCGGCGTCTGGGCCGCCGACCGGCTGGGGGGCAGGTGAGTGATGTCGACAGTTGATGTCGCGGGCCCGGGGGGTCGCGTGCGGGGTGTGGTCGGTGTGTCGTCCGTCGGTGGGGTCGGGGCTTGGTCCGCCGGCCGGTCAGGAAGTTGGTGAGCCATGTCGCTCCTCGATATCGCGGACCTGACGGTTCGCATCCCGGGTACGGCGCGCCCGGTCCTGGACGGGGTCACCCTGAACGTCCGGCCGGGCGAAGTCGTCGCTCTCGTGGGCGAGTCGGGCTCCGGCAAGTCGACGACGGCCAAGGCGGCCATCGGGCTGCTGCCGCCCGGCGCGACCGCGTCCGGGCAGGTCCACTTCGCGGGCACGGACGTCCTCGGCCTCACCGGCGAACAGCTCCGCGCCCACCGCGCGGGCCCCGTCGGCATGGTCCACCAGGACCCCCGCGCCGCCCTCAACCCGGTGCGCCGCATCGGTGACTTCCTCACCGAACGCGGGGCGACACCCGCCCGAGCGGCCGGACTCCTCGCGGCGGTGGGGCTGTCGGAGCCGGAGCGCCGGCTGCGCCAACGCCCGCACGAACTCTCCGGCGGCATGCTCCAGCGCGTCGTCATCGCGGGCGCGCTCGCCGCCGAACCCCGCCTGCTCCTCGCCGACGAGGCGACCAGCGCCCTGGACGTCACGACCCAGGCGGAGATCCTCGCCCTGCTGCGCACCTTGCGCGCCACCCGCGACCTCGGCCTGCTCCTCATCACGCATGACCTGCACCTCGCCGCCGCGTACTGCGACCGGGTGTACGTGATGTACGCGGGCCGAGTCGTGGAGGAACGCTCCGCCAAGGCCCTCTTCGCGACCCCGGCCCACCCCTACACCCAGGGCCTCCTGTCCTGTTCACCCACGCTGAACACGCCCGCCCGGAGCACCCCCGCTCCCCTGACCCCGATCCCGGGCCGCCCTCCGTCCCTCTCGGACACCTTCACGGGCTGCCCCTTCGTGACCCGTTGCCCGGTCGCGGAACCGCCCTGCGAAACATGGCCACCAGAGCCGGCGGCCCTGCCGGACGGCGGCACGGCATCGTGCCGAGTACTCCCCATGGAGGCGAACCAAGGATGACCGAGCACCTGCTGGAGGCGGCCGGCCTCACCAAGACGTACGGCCTGCCGGGCGGCGGCCACCACAAGGCCGCCGAGGACGTCACGTTCACCGTCCCCGCGGGCGGGGCCCTGGGCATAGTCGGGGAGTCGGGCTCGGGCAAGACCACGGTGGCGAGGATGCTCGTGGGCCTCGTACGCCCCGACAAGGGCGAGATCCGGGTCGAGGGCACCCCCAGGAGCCCCCGGCCCCCGAGGGGGAAGACCGCCCGCCTGGCCAGGGCACGGCAGATCCAGATGGTGTTCCAGGACCCGTACATCTCCCTGGACCCCCGGCTCACGGCGGAGCAGTGCGTACGAACGGCCCTGCGCCTGCACGGCAGGGACGAGTCCACGGCGGCCGGGCTCCTGGACCAGGTGGGCCTCGGTACGAGGGAGGCGCGGGCCCGCCCGAGGGAACTCTCCGGCGGCCAGCGCCAGCGCCTGGCGATAGCGAGGTCCCTGGCCGTCGACCCGAAGATCCTGGTCCTCGACGAGGCGGTGGCGGCACTGGACGTGTCGATCCAGGCGCAGATCCTGAAGCTGCTGGACGAGATCCGCGGGGACACGGCGGTGGCACTGGTCTTCGTCAGCCACGACTTGGCCGTGGTCCAGCACGTGACGGACGAGGTGCTGGTGATGCGCAGGGGCAAAGTGGTGGAGCAGGGCCCGACGAACGAGGTCCTGGCCACCCCGAAGGACCCCTACACGAAACTGCTCCTTGCCTCGGTCCCCGGCGAGGGCTGGAACCCCTCAGACGCAGTACGAGCAAGACAGAACCTGCCCGCCTGACCCGGGGGGCCCAGGGAGGCCCAGGGGGTGGCCCAGGGGCAAGGCAAGAGGCCCAGGGGCCAGAAAAAGGCAGGAGCCCCGCTTCCTCCGTTCGCACGGAGGAGCAGGGCTCCTTGGGTACTGCATCCATGTCCGGATCAAGTCACCGGAGGAATCACACGCCCCACTCACGTGGGACGTCCGATCACATCGGGGTGACGTTCTCCGCCTGCGGACCCTTCGGGCCCTGCGTCACGTCGAAGGAAACGGCCTGGTTCTCCTCAAGGGAGCGGAAGCCGTTCGCGTTGATCGCGGAGTAGTGGACGAAGACGTCCGGGCCGCCGCCTTCCTGGGCGATAAAGCCAAAGCCCTTTTCAGCGTTGAACCACTTCACGGTTCCGGTAGCCATAAGCCCTCCTTGGGCCAAAGGGTTGCCCTGCTCCAGAACCAGCGATTGTTTAAACAACTGCATAAGTCTGAAAACGACGAGAGCCCACGGAGTTACATGCTCCGCAGGCTCTGTACTGCAAGGGAAACCAAACTGCAACTTGCGGCGAGCTTAGCACGCAGGCCGGGGAATGCAATAGGGGGCAAGATCACGTCACCCGGATGTTTGACAGGACTCCCGGTGGTGTTGACGAGACGCGCGAGGGACCCGGCGGTCACCTCGTACCGCAGTGGGGCTAGCCTCCACGATGTGGACAATTCTCCCCTGGACGCCTTTGCGGGGGCAGGCGCCGAACAGCTGCCCGACTCCCGCCGCACCCCCCGGCCGCGCGTCGGCCACATCCAGTTCCTGAACTGTATGCCCCTCTACTGGGGACTCGCGCGGACCGGAACCCTGCTCGACTTCGAGCTGACGAAGGACACCCCCGAGAAGCTCAGCGAACAGCTGGTGCGCGGCGAGCTCGACATCGCTCCCGTCACCCTGGTCGAGTTCCTGAAGGCGGCCGACGACCTGGTCGCTTTCCCCGACCTGGCGGTCGGCTGCGACGGCCCCGTCATGTCTTGCGTGATCGTCTCGCAGGTCCCCCTCGACCAGCTCGACGGCTCCCGTGTCGCGCTCGGCTCGACCTCGCGCACCTCGGTCCGGCTCGCGCAGCTTCTGCTCGCCGAGCGGTACGGCGTGCGGCCCGACTACTACACCTGCCCGCCTGACCTGGGCCTGATGATGCGGGAGGCGGACGCGGCCGTCCTGATCGGGGACGCGGCACTGCGCGCGAACCTCATCGACGGCCCGCGCCTCGGCCTGGACGTCTACGACCTGGGCGCGATGTGGAAGGAGTGGACGGGCCTGCCGTTCGTCTTCGCGGTCTGGGCCGCGCGGCGCGACTACGCGGAGCGGGAGCCGGAGGTGGTGCGCCAGGTGCACCAGGCCTTCCTCTCGTCCCGTGATCTCTCGCTGGAGGAGGTCACGAAGGTCGCCGAGCAGGCCGCGCGCTGGGAGGCCTTCGACGCGGACGTCCTGGAGCGGTACTTCACGACGCTGGACTTCCGCTTCGGCGCCGCGCAACTGGAGGGCGTCACGGAGTTCGCGCGCCGGGTGGGGCCGAAGACGGGGTTCCCCGCGGACGTACATGTGGAGCTGCTGGGTCCCTGAGCCCAGCGGTGTCCCGCGGGGGCCCGCGGTCCTTTCATGGGCACGGACGCGGACCCCTATCGGAACCTGTTGTTCCGTTATGCCCGGCCGCGGCTCTCGCCGAATTGAGGTGGGCGGCCCGAGGGATATCGCGATAACCCTTCGGGCGTAATAGTTCTCGGCGTCCGTATTGCGTACGAACGTCATCACGGTGAACGGCAGCCCCTCCCGAATTGCGCGCCCGGCCACAAGGCTGGATATCGGCCCGGTCGGCAAGGACCACCCCGCGCACCGGTTCCGCACTACGCTGATCCGCAGCGGTAAGAGCAGAGGCAAGAGCAGAGGCAAGAGCAGAGGCAAGAGCCAGAGGTAAGAGCAGGGGTACGACGTGCCGGTGACCCGAGGCGCGTCCGGGGGAGGCCAACGTCATGCGTCCGCTCGAAGCCGACGAGCCCACCACGATCGGTCCCTACCGCCTGCTCGGCCTGCTCGGCGCGGGCGGCATGGGCCGGGTCTACCTCGGCCGCAGCGAGGGCGGCCGTACGGTCGCGGTCAAGATCGTGCATCCGCACTTCGCGCTCGACGAGGAGTTCCGTGCCCGCTTCCGCCGTGAGGTGGACGCGGCGCGGCGGGTCGGCGGCGACTGGACGGCGCCCGTCCTTGGCGCGGACCCGGACGCCGCCGTTCCGTGGGTCGCCACGGGGTACGCGGCCGGGCCCTCGCTCACCGTGGCGGTGCGGGAGGGCGGCCCGCTGCCCGTCCACTCCGTACGCGTACTGGGCGCGGGCCTCGCCGAGGCGCTGGCGCACGTACACGCCCTGGGTCTGGTGCACCGTGACGTGAAGCCGTCGAACGTCCTGCTCACCCTGGACGGGCCGCGCCTCATCGACTTCGGCATCGCGCGCGCAACGGACGGCACGGCATCGCTGACGTCCACGGGCGTCTCCATCGGCTCGCCCGGCTACATGGCACCGGAGCAGGTCCTCGGCAAGGGCGTCACGGGAGCGGCGGACGTCTTCTCGGTGGGGGCGGTCCTCGTCCACGGGGCGACGGGGGAGTCGCCCTTCCCCGGCGACTCGTCGGCCGCGCTGCTCTACAAGGTCGTCCACGAGGAGCCCGAGCTGGGGGCGCTCACCGGTGACCTCCGGGACCTCGCGGCGGCGTGCCTCGCGAAGGACCCGGCCCTGCGGCCCGCCCCGGGGGAGGTGGCCCGCCGCCTGGCCCCCGGGGGCGCGGCGGCCCTGGTGGCGGCGGGGTGGCTGCCGGGCCCCGTGGTGGAACGGGTGAGCCGCAGCGCGGTGCGGCTCCTGGACCTGGAAACGGGGCCGGGCGCCGGCGCCGGTGCGGGTGCGGGTGCGGGTGCGGGCGCGGGCGCCGGTACGGGGCCGGGCGCGGTTTCGGCGGAGGCGGTGTCGGGCCCCGTGGCCTTCGACGCCCCGGCGGTGGAGGGGACGTTCGGGCCCCCGGACCCCTCGTACGGCGCTCGGCCGCAGCACGCACCCGCAGCCGCTCATGAGCAACCCACCCGGCAACCCATCCGGCAACCCATCCGGCAACCCACCCGCGAACCCGGCAGGCTCTCGGTCTCCGTGACCGCGGCCTCCGCGCCCGCGGGTCCCAGCGGCCGCGGCCGCAGGGTGAGCTGCACGGTCGCCCTCGCCGTGGCGGGAGCGCTGGCCGCCGTCACGGTGGGTTCGGTGTTCGTCTTCGACCTGCTGCCGAAGAACGACGACAACGCGGCCGACAACGACGGACAGCCTCCCGCGGCGACGGGCGCCCCGCGGCCCACCGACGAGGCGGACTCCAGCACGGTCCCCGCGGCCTACCTCGGCAAGTGGAGCGGCAAGGCGGACGCGAACGGCGGCACGGTCCCGCTGGGCACCTTCGAGGTGACCCTGCGTCAGGCGACGCCGGGCGCCCGCCTCGGCAAGGTCGTCCAGCACGACCCGATCGGCAACACCTGCACCGACGTACTCACCCTCAAGTCGGTGACCCCCGAGCGCCTCGTCGCCACGGGCAAGGGCGCCGAAACGAACGGCGCCCAGTGCGCCCAGACCCCCCACACGATCTACTTGACCCCCTCGGCCAACCACCTCACGTACACCTCGAAGGACCCCTCCGCGGGCAACCCGGAGGCACGTCTGACGCGGGTGGAGTGAGGACGGGGAACGGGGCGTTCGCGTACCCCGTGAGCTGGGGCCCAGCCGGGTCCACTGGCGCTCGCATCGTTGCAAGGGTGCGACAAAGGAACCACTTTCCGCGGCCGGATCCGGTGCGGTAGCGTCCCGTGTGACACATGAGTCTGTTTGCGTTAGCGACACGGGGAGGAAGCCGGATGACGGAGATCGACCGCGGTGCAAAACTTGAGAAGCTTCAGAAGCTCTACGAAGCCTTCCAGAAGAAGGAGACCGAGGTCCGCGACCTGATCTCGCTCCTGGACGGTCAGGCCAACGACAGCCACGGCTTCTGGGCGGGCCCCGGCGCCAACCGGTTCCGTGACGAGTGGCGTGACTTCAAGCCGCAGGTCAGCAAGCTGGCTGACTCGCTGCACGACGCGTACAAGTCGGCGAAGAACAGCCACGACAGGATCGAGCAGGCCACCTCGGCCTGATCCCTGAGCGCGTATGAGCCGGTGCGACCGTTGATCGGTCGCACCGGCTATTTCTTTGTGCCGGGTCAGTCGTCGAGAATCGCCTGGACCGGCGTCATCTGGCCGCTCTGGATGAGGAGTCCACGGCCGACAGGACCGCCGCCGTCGATGGAGAGACGTACGTTGAACAGCTCTCCGTCCGAGGCGCTCTGCGGGGCCAGGATCATGCCCTGGCGCGAACGCCTGGCCTCCACGACGAACCCCCGGTACTGGGAAGACAGCGTGTCCGTGGCGCCGGCCACGACGATGCCGATGCCGCCGTCCCGCCCGCTCTGCGCGACCTCCTCCAGCGCACGGTCCAGCGACGTGTCGTAGAGCATGTCGGCGTCGTCCGCCACGACGGCGTACTTTCCGCCCGCCGCGCCCTCGATCAACGCGGTCAGCTCACGCTCGGAGCTGTCCGCGTTGAGCACGCCGAGGACGCCCGGCTCACCCTCCAGATCGCGCAGGGGCGAACGTCGAGGGGTGACGAGGACCAGCGGCACCTGGTTGGCCAGCAGGCTCCGCGCCGCGACCAGCAGGGCCGTCGAGCGACCGGACTTGGGCGGGCCCGCGATGACGAAGCCGGGCCCCGACTCGTCCAGGTCGACACCGATGGGCGTGAGTTCGTCGCCACCGACGCACAGGAGCGTCCACAGCGGGGACGGCGGTGTGAAGGTGGGGTCGAGCGCGCGGGCCTGGCTGGCGGTCACCCGCATCGGCAGTTCGTCCACCCGCAGGGGGCGGCGGTTGCGCGGCGGAACCGGATGACGGCGGCGCGCCTCCTCCGCGATCCTGCGCAGCGCGGCGACCTGCGCCTGGCCGGAGGGGTCGGCATCGAGCAGCGCGATCTGACTCTCCTGAGCACCCGCGTCCGTGATGCGCAGCGCACGCCCGGCGGGCATCGTCTTCGGCACATCGCGGGCGGAGAGCCCTGCCAGGGAGTACTCGTTGGCATCCGTGAGCCGCAGAATCAGCTTGTCGGCGAAGGACGGCGAGACCTGGCCGCTGAACCCGCTCCGGTCCGCCGTCATGACGACCTTCAGGCCGACCGCGGCGCCTTCCCTGAAGATCTTGACGATCATCTCGACGAGACGGCCGTAGTCGATGCCTTCGAGAGCTGACGTGTAACCCTCCCAGCCGTCGAGCAGGAGGACCATCCAGGGCAGCCGGTCCTCCGGCGCGGCCGTGGCGCGCTGCTCCGTGGCGCTGGACAGGCCCTCCATGGCCAGCATTTGCTGACGGCGCGAGACCTCGGCCGCCAGCCGGTCCAGCAGGCGGCGCACCCGGTCGGGCTGGTCCCGGGTGACCACGGCTCCGCAGTGCGGGAGGTTGGTCAGGGGCAGCAGGGCGTTGGCACCGCAGTCGATGCCGTACAGGTGGACGTCAGCGGGGGAGGTGCTGCTCGCCAGCGCGCCGGCGAGGGTGCGCAAGGCGGTCGAACGGCCTGAGCGGGGACCGCCCGCGAGCATGATGTGGTCGCCGTGCACCAGGTCGAGAGCCAGTGGCGCGCGGCTCTGCCGGGCGGGGAGGTCCGTGAGGCCGATGTGGATGGGGGCGACCTCGTCGGGCGTCGACGGCACGGGGGCCGGCAGATCGGCGACCGACAGCGAATCGGGCAGTGGCTCCAGCCAGGGGCTTCGCTGCGGCCCGAACCGCATCAGTTCCGCACCTTCCCGGATGGCGCCGACGAGGACGCTGAGGTCGGTCACCAGCGTTCCGTCGTCACCGTCCTCCGCGACGCGGGGGGCCGGTCGGCCGAAAGAACCCCAGGACACGGGGGTCGCGACGGCCCGGGGGCGGTGGGAACCGACGCTGGGGCGTCGTCCGCCGATGCGCGCCGACTGCACGGCGACGAGCGACTGCGCGCCCGAGCGGACGTAGGCGCGTCCGGGCGTCGACTTCGCGATGGAACCGGCGTCGGGCGCGTCGATGACGTCCGAGGACTCGGATCCGTCCGTGACACGCAGGGCGATACGAAGGTTGGTGTTGGCCCGGATGTCCGCGCTCACCACGCCGGCGGGGCGCTGGGTGGCGAGGATGAGGTGGACCCCCAGCGAGCGGCCTCGCCGCGCGATGTCCACGAGGCCCGCGATGAAGTCCGGCAGCTCCGCGACGAGGGAGGCGAACTCGTCGATGACCAGCACGAGCCGGGGCATGGGCTCCAGTTCGGGCCGGACCTTCCTCGTGTCGTTGTAGTCCTCGATGTCCTTCGCGGCCGTGTCGAAGAGGATCTCCTCCCGCCGCTTGAGCTCGGCGGCGAGTGACGCGAGTGCCCGCTCCGTGAGGTGGGCGTCGAGGTCGCTGACCATGCCGACGGTGTGGGGCAGTTGCGCGCAGTCCAGGAACGCGCTGCCGCCCTTGTAGTCGATGAGGACGAAGTTGAGGGCGTCCGGACGGTTGGCGAGAGCCAGCGAGGTGATGATGGTCTGCAGCAACTCGGACTTACCGGCGCCGGTCGTACCGGCGATCAGCGCGTGCGGGCCGTCCCTGCGGATGTCCAGCATGAAGGCCCCGTCACCGGCGATGCCGATCGGCACCTCCGTGGTGGAGCCGCCCCGTTGCCAGATGCCGGCGACGTCCGCGCCCGTGGGGTCCGGCATGTCCAGGAGGGACAGCAGCCGCGCGGACGTGGGCAGCGCGGCGTCGGCGTCATCCAGGCTCACATCGCGTACGGGAGCGAGCGAACGGGCCAGCAGTTCACACCAGCCGGGTGACACCTGGTCGGCGAGGACGTCTCCGACCGACTCGAGACCACCACCGCCGATCCCGACGTGGTGGGGCCGGTCGGCGAGGCCACTGATCGCGGCCTTGCACTCCTCGGGCAGGAGCCGCTCGTCCTCGTCTATGCAGATGGCGAAGATGCCGTGGCCGGGGCCCTCCTGGAGGAGCTGGGGAACACCGGGCATGCGTCGCAGCAGTCGGGCGCCGTCCAGGACGATCAGGGTGAAGGGGTCGGGGCGCAGGGTCTTGGACGCCCCGAAGTCCTTGGCGCCGGCCTTCCTGCGTTCCAGCTCGGTGAGGAGCTCGTGGACGCGGCGGCCCACGACCTCCGGTTCCGACCCGATCAACGAGATGCAGTCCTGGCCCAGTTGCGGGACGGTGTGCGGAAGCCAGTGGGCCCAGTCCCAGGCGGCCTGAGCGTCGCCGGCCGATGACAGGACCACGAGCGAGAGGTCCCGCGGGCTGTGCAGCACCGTCGCCTGCGTGACCAGCCAGTGGGCGATGGCCAGGCTCAGCCGCCGGTCGCCGGCCACACCGATGACGCCCAGCTCGGCCAGGGGGACCACGGCAGGGACATCGGACACCACGGGGGGCTCCGGCGGATCGTCGAAGGCGCCGCTCTTGACGGCACGCATCTCGACGTCGGCGGGCAGGTCCGCCATTCCGACCCGCAATTGCAGCACGTCGGGATCGACGAGTCTGCGCTCCCACAGGCGACGGCGCGGACCGGTGGCGAAGAGGAGCACCTGCGCCGGATCGGGATGCGCCTCGCGCCGGGCCAGCTGGTCGGCCTTGGCCAACTCGACCAGCTTGACGTCGTATTCGACGAGCGCCTTCTTGTACTCCTTGACGGCCTTCTTGTGCCGCTTGCGCTCGTGCCGCGCCTCGCTCACCCAGTAGCCGATCATCATCAGCGGGCTCATGGCGCAGAAGAGCAGCGTGTAGATCTGCTTGGTCATGAAGTACATGCCCAGGCCGAAGACCGCCGGGATGAAGGAGGCGAGTAGCTGGAGGCGAGGGCCTTCCCCCTTGACCGGCTCGGCGGGCAGAACCAGGCGAGGCCGCTGCCGCAGCGGTGACAGCCGGGGCGGCCGGTTGTACGCGTAGCCACCGTCGTCCGTGGCCGCCAGGTGAGCGTCGGGCTCTTCCGCCTCGTGAAGGACGATCAGTGAATCGCCGGCCTTGACGAGGGCGCCGACAGGCCAGGCGCGCTCCGATTCGACCGGCTCCTCATTGAGCGTCAGAGGCCCCGCCCCGGGCTGCGGATGGAGTGTCACGCTGCCGTCGACGTTGACGGAGAGCTTGGCGGCGAGCGGGGCGAGGGCCGAGTCGGCGACGGTGAGGGAGCAGGCAGGACCGGACCCGAGGGTCGCCACGCCGACCTGCACACGAGCGATCCGTCCGGCGTCGGGTCCCCCACAGACCCGCAGCTCGAACCGGCCCGTCGGCTCGCCGGCGCGCATGAACGGCCCGATGGCCTCATCGGTGGTGACGCGCACGCCGTCGCGGAGGACGGATGAGGCGGGGGCCGAGGGGTCGCAGTGCCGGCCGTCGACCCAGAGGGAGGCGGCGGTGGTGGCCTGCGGGAAGGGGGACTTCGAAGCGGCGAAGCCTGCCCCGGCAGCGGCGGACCGGACCGCGGAGGACAGCCGCCCGACCGCGAGGTGGGGCGAGGAGGCCGGGCTCGCGCCGGCCAGACAGACCGCCACGTCACCGGCCGTAGCCTCTTCCTCCAGGGTGACCACGACGTCCTGCGGGGCTATGCCCTCCCGCACGACTGTCACCAGGACTCGCATCGTTGTCTTCCTTCCGACCCGCGTGGGGCGATCTCGAATCGCTGAGGTTTGCTACTGATCCGTTTGTTGATAGACCAGCACTGGAACGCCGGGCGCGAACGCGTCGACCGCTGCTTGGAGCTTCTCGGGGTCAAGGCGCCAGAGATTGATCGGCCGACTGTCGAGCAGAAGGTCGTATTCCACATGCGGAGCGACCAGTGCTGCTGACTGTGGCGTCATCCTGCTATTTGGTCCGGGGAGGCGAGGAGCGTCGGGGTGGCGACGGAGACCGATGTGGCTGATTCCTTGGCCGGCCGTTCTCTGATACCAGATAACCATGGACCGGATATCTTTCCACGGCGCAAATGCTTTTTGCTTGTAATACACAGGCGGGGCACCGCCGAGCAGTACACCTTCGCTGTCCACGCGGAGCGCCACAAGTTTCTTCCATCCTGCTCCCGAGAAGAGTTGGAGAGGAGTGCGGAGGAATGTCGCCTCGTAGACTCGCGGATCAGTATTGACCATGGGACACCTATCGGTATGTCGGAACGTAGGCGATGAGCGGCCGCTGCCTACTTGTGGTTGGCTTTCTTCTTGTCTTCTTCTTCCTGGATGCGCTGGAGGATCTTTGTGCGCTGGCCCCGTGCTGCGTCGAGGGCATCATGCAGCTTCTTGCGCTTCCGCCCCCACTCCTCCCGGAAGTTGTCAGCCGCCGGCCCCTTCCATACGTCGTGACCGGAGGTTGCGTCAACAGCATCCAGAGTCCGGTCGATCTCGTCGGCGAACCGCTTCAAGTTCACCAGATCTCTTCTGCATTCTTCGACGCGGTCGCTCATGATGAGGCGCCCCTTCGTGGATTTCGAGAAGTCATTGGGCCGGCAGCGTAATCAGACGAATGATCTCAGAATTAAGGGAACGCTCACTGACGGACCTTGCCTGCACGCCAGTTGGCGACTGAGGTTTGTCGACACGCACAGCCCACACGGAGTTCTCGGTCGCATACGTGGTCACCAGCGGCCCGGGCTCGTCTCCGAGCACGATCAGCTGACTCACCACCAGAGCATTGTTGATCGCCTCGCCGAGTGGACCGTCCACCTGATCGCTTGTCATGGCCATCGGGTCGAGCTGTCGTGTCTTGCTGTCCTTGTCCGCGACGCCGAGCGGATCGACCAGAACCTGCATCATCCTCGCGGCGTCCTTCGCCGAGTCGGCAAGGGTGAAGATGTGCATGCCTCCACCGGTGACCTGCTCGATGAGCATGAGTTCCGGGGAGTGAACATAGACGAATCCATGCACGCTTCCCCGGGACGTCTGCTGCTCAACGGCGAGGGCACTGCTCGCGGTTCGCCGTAGAACCAGGGCCAGGTCGACATCAGGACTGATTCGCATGTCGACATCTGCCGTGCCTCCATTCTCGAACTGCCCCTCAGACCGCATCAGAGCGTCGAGCTCAGGAATATTGGCGATCTCTATGGCGCCGCGGGAGGCGAGCGAGCGGATGGCGGTCGCGAGCACCCACTCACGCTGGTCAGCCTCCAACGTGGCCAAATGGGGTGTGGGCGCTACGACCTCGTCCAGCGCGCTTGGGTCCAATACGGCCAGCTCTTCGTCCGTAAGCTGGATCAGAGGCTGTGTTCCTCCTTCGGACAGGGCGTCTCCGAGGAACTCACGGAATTTCTCCAGCTCGATCCCCAGTTCAGGATGCGGCACTCGGCACTCCTAGCATTCTATGCAGCAGGTAAATTATGGCGGTCGGGACTCTCGCTACATCACAACTTGTGACTGCTCACCAGAAACCAAATCTTTTTACAGAGCTGGGTACGAGATTCGTCACGGCATGTTTGGCTCCGTTCACAATTTCCTTGCCCTTGTCCACCGAGTCTCCAGCCCATTCTTTCGTTGCGTTCCAGGCCTTCTTCGTGTTCCTCTTGATGGCTTCCCTGTTGTCGTAGGCATAGGTTCCAAGGAAGTAGGCCCCTGCTACGCCCAGTGCGACCCAGCCGACTACGGGCACAGCAGCCGCGACGGTCGCACTCGCGCCGAGAGCGGTTGCGGCCCCCGCACCCCCCATGACTGCGCCCGCGCCGGCCAGCTCAAGCCCGCCCATCCCGCGATCGAAGCCGCCCAGAACGCCCTTGTGGTCAGGGAGAAAGAGCTGCTTCGTGCCATGAAGGGCAGCCAGCGGGAGGCTTATCCGGTCCAGGATGCTGAGTCCTGGTGCTTGGTTGAGCAGCGTTGCGGGGAGAGGGATCTTCAGTTTCGTGGTGATGAATGCCCGGGCCGCCTGCTGCCACTTCCACGGCTGCTCGTACAGACCCTCGATGCGCTTGAGCTTGAGGATCTCTTGAATGTACTCGATATTTTTCAGTTTTAGCCGGTCGCCCGTTACACCGAAATACTTGTTCAATTCGAGAACAGCTTTTGCGGCTTGGACGTTCTTGCCCTGCTGCCATCGCTGGAAGAGCTGGAGTGAGGCTTCAATCCCGGATGCGATTTTAGTGAGTTTGAGGGGGGCGGTGGCGTGTGCCTTCAGGTCTTTGAATTCTTCGACGTACTCACCGACTTCCCCCTTCTTGTCCTTCACGCTCTGCCAGGTGTCGAGGACTCCGGTAATCCCGATGAGCATGAGTTCGGCCTTGGGGTCGGCATCCAGGATGCCGATACGTCGCCGGATGTCCTTCGCCTGGTCCTGCGACCAGGTGGATTGGGCCGGAAACTTCCCGAGGTCCCCTTGGTCCCCGTCCCACTTGGCGAGGATCCCGGAAACCAGGGGGCCTTGGATGGAGAGGGCGCCACCTGCGACGTCCAGCGCGGCAGCCAGCTTGCGCGCCTTCTCCTTCTTCATTCCTCGGAATTCGTCTGCCATATGTTTCCCCCGTTGCAAGCGATTGACGTGTTGGTGGGCTCAGGAGCGCGGCAAGTGCCGCCCGTCGCCGGTTCTGGCCGTCAGCGGACGGGCCACGCCCATGGGTGGCATGGCGGCGGCTGCCAGGTACGGCGCGTCACAGTCGACTCCCGAGGGGCAAGGGCTACGTATAGAGGACTGACGCTAGCGACGGGGCTCTTGGTTCGCCAGTGCGAAGCGGCTTGCTGGATAGGGCATTTGCTTCGATAGATCAACGAATCGGATGCCGGGCCTGCCGTCGGACCGTGACTCACGGGCGGATTCATGGGAGGTCATGGGGGGCGAGGCAATCGCTCTCACCGGCGCAGCGTCTGCCCTGCCAGGAGTGCCGGCAGAGCCAATACCGGCAGGAGCCGAGGAAGCCGGGTGGACTAGGGCTTCTTGGCTTCCTTGACCGTCTTGTCGCATTCGCGAGCTTCCTTGCGGAGTTCCTCCGCCACGGTGTGGCATTTCGTCTGCCACTTCTTCAGCTCGCCCCGCGTGTGATCCGCGTGCGGGCCTGCCCACTTCTTCATCGTGGTGGTGGCGTACTTGTGGGGGGAGTCCGCGAGGCCGTCGATGTGGTCCGCGAGGCTCCGAAGTTGGGTAGCCCGCTTGCTGAGCTGTTGCAGCTCGGGGTCGGCCACGTCCGATTCCCTCCGTCTCGTCGGTACTGCGCTACGCCTGTGCAGCCCACTGCTGGAGATATGAGGGTACTGAGGGGCGTCAGTCGCGTCGAAAGCCCCGTCCTGGGCCGTTCCGTTCCTGGGCCGTTCCCGTCCCGGGTCATTCCGAGGGAGTCTCATTCGCCCGGGGGTTGAGGATCCTGTTCAAGGCGTCGGATGCCGCCCCGGACGTCGTCAACTCGATCGTGTCCACTTCCTCGAACAGGATGGCCAGCGCGATGCCGATCGGGTCCGCCTCCCCGGTGACGACGCCGACCGTGCTCATTCCCTTTCCTGTGCTGCTCTTCCTGCGGGTGAGGGAGACGACGGTGCCGGGGCCGCGGAGGACGGCGCCCTTGTCGAATCCCATCACGGCGTACTCGTAGGACTGGTCCTGATACGTGAGCCGCAGGGCCCGCGACGCGTTGCGGATTCCTCGGGCGTTGAAACCGAGTTGGACCGCTCGGTCGTCAACGGCAAGGTTGGCGTTCCGGAGTGTGGGTCGGCCTGGCCCGATCGTCCGGTATACGGCCCCTGGCAACCGCTCGCCCCGCATCCGCACGTCGAGCTGCCGGCTTGCCGTCCTGATGGACCGCTTCCTGTACTCGGCCTCGACGGTGACGTCACCGAAGGCGCCCACGACACCCTGGCGTCCACGCCTTCCCTTGTGGAAGAAAGGGGTGAGTTCGAACTCGAATTCCGTCATGATTCTCTCTGGCGAGGGTTGAGCGGTTCGTCAGAACCAGTTGGCAGGGTTTGCTTTCTTGGCGAGGCTCTTCGCGCCGTTCGCGAGGCCCTCTCCGGCCTGCTTGGCCTTGTCCCCGGCCCAGTTGGCAGCCGCGCGGCCACCCTTTTTTATCTCTGGCCAGTGTTCGACCACCTTGGCTCCGCCGTAGACAAGACCGGTGCCTACGGCCAGGCCGACAGTCACCGGATTCGGCGCGACCATTGCGGCGGTCAGGGACGCGTTGAACCCGACCTCCGCCACATCCGCGACGTAACCGGCCCCCTTCTTCTTGAACGCCTCGGCAGGATTTCCCTGCGCCCACACATTGGCGGCACTGACTCCCGTGGCCAGTGCGCTGGCGCCGACGCCGGCGACCCGGAAGAATCCGCCCGTCTTGGCCGCCGCACCCAACCCCTTCACGAAGGGGGAAGCTGTCTTTCCCGCCGCGATGACGGCGGGACGGGCGTTGTTCAGCTTCTGGAAGTACGACGCCGAGCGTGCGACCTTGATGAGGCTCGCCTGTCCGGCACGGGTAACCAGTGCTCCAGAGCTGGTCGTGCCGCCGTAGCGCATGGCCAGCGCGTCGGAACCGACCGCGGCGTTGATGCCCCTCGTCACGAACGGGGAGCGCATCCCCGGCAACCCGCGCAGCCCGTCCCACCCCCGTCCCAGCCAGGTCGCCCGCAGGCCCGTGGTGAAGGGGACCCTGCTGGCACGCTGGTACAGCGCGTTGTTGCCGAACGCCCTGCCCAACTGGCCGGGAAGCCAACTGCCCGGGGCTGCCAGGGACCGCAGCTCACCCGCGGGAACACGACGCAGCGCCGCGCCCACCCGGGTACGGGCGGCACCGCCACGGTCCCACCAGTTCGAGTCGACGGCATTGCGCAGCGCGCCGTTGTACCAGGAGTTCTTGTAGGTGACGTTCCCCAGGCCGTAGGCCGCGGCCGAGGCGATGCCGCCGATCTTGATGGCGGTGGTGACATCGCTGAGATCGTTCAGGAACAGCTCGATCTCTTTCTCGCCGATTTCCTTGAAGCCGGGGACTTTGGCCAGGTAGTGGGCTTCGATCCGGGCCAGCCAGTCGCTGTAGGTCTCTCGGTCGCCACGTTGGAAGAGTTGGTCACCTCGTACCAGCGTCGCGCGTTTGCGCATGTCCTTGGGGGTCTCTGTGACCCAGGTCCGCATCGGCTTCAGAGTGGCCAGCTTGTCGGTCACACCCAGGGCCGACGCGCGGGTGAAAGCCTCGGTGAGCTTGTCGGATACCCCGCCCTTGCCGTCTATGAGGTCGGCGAGCTGGTCGAGGTCGTCCGGGTTGACATTTCGCATGCTTTGTTTCCCTATCGGCTCGCGCATGGCCTCGCGAGTCCGGTCGTTCTGTCGGCACCCCCAGGGGCGCCGGTCGGGAGCCTCAGTAGTCGATCATGTCTTCCTTGTCCGGAAGCAGGTCCGTGATCTGCTCCCAGATCTTCCCGTTCCGCGTGCGTACGAGAACCAGTTCGCTCTCGGGCCCGACCTGGCCTTCCACGATGGGCTCCTCGGGCTTCTCCCTGACCCAGTAGCCGCGCGGACCGCAGTCCCACACCGCCAGGGCTCGGACCATGGCGGCCCGCTCTCCCTCGTGCTTGCCGTCCCAGGCGGTGGTGATGCGCCACATCGCGTTCATGGCCATGACCAGCTCGATGAGTTCGGTCAGCTCCGGTTCCTCGGGCGTGCCTGCCTCGGTCAGAGCCCTGCGGATGAGTTCCCTGGTCGTGGTCTCGTCACCCTCGCCCCGGTCGAGTGCGGAGAGAGCGGCGTCAAGCGCACCCATGGTCGTCTCGATACGGGTGACTTCCGAGTCCGCCTCGTCATCAGCCTGCAGGTTGACGGTGCGGGCCAGCTCCCAGACCAGACTGTGCGGGGCGATCGGGGTGTACTCCGACTCCTCCTCGCCGGGCCAGGCCGAATGCGCGATCACGGCGTCCCGGCCGACGATGACCCCGTGGTTGAGCGTTCCGTGCTCACCGGTGACCTCCACGGTCACCAGCAGCAGCGGGGCGGCCAGGGCGCCGAGGAGGTCCCGGAGGATCGGCGCCAGTTCCCCCTCCTCACCGACCAGGCCGCTCTGCATGAGCTCGCCGAGCGAGGGCCAGAGCTCGTCGGGCGGATTCTCGCCGTCCAGGAGGTGGGCGAACACGGCGATGTGGCGTTCCGCCAGCCGGAACCGCGCCCGGGAGCTGTCGTAGGAAGGCATGGAAGGTGAATACCTCAGTCTTTCGGGGCGACGGGGGCGACGGGGGCCACCGGAACGAACTCCGCCGGCGCGGCGGTACCTGGCCGACGCCGCGCAGCCACGGCCGAGCTGTTCAGCCGCGGGCCCGGACCTGTTCAGCCGCGGGCCCGACCTGTCCAGCCATGGGCTGACTCGTTCGGTCCTGGGGCTGACAAATGCGGCGCCCCAGCCACCGTATGTCACTGCCATTTCCGGGACGTCAGGCAGTCCGGTCCAGTCCAATCCTGCCTGCTCAGCGGTTGATGGACTGGATCTCCTCCACCTTTACCGGCTGGTCGTTGCCGTACTCGCCGTTCGGCAGCGTGCCCTTGGCTCCGCCCGTGCCCTCCCAGGTGATTTCCCAGGTCGCGGTGGCCTGGAGGTCGTATGTGCCCTGGCCCGATGAGCGCTCGTAGACGACTCCGCATGCCGGTGTCAGACCGGCCTTGCCCTTCGCGTACGGTTCGCCGATCGAACCGTCGTCGTTGATCTCGCAGGTGCCGGAAGCGGGCAGCAGCTTGGCGTCGTCGGTGCCCGGTTTGATGGTGAGCGATACGGGCTTCGCGGTCGTGGTCGCCTCGATGTGCAGCCCCGGAGCGTCCAGGGAGGCCGTGACGGATACGGGCTTGAACTCTCCCTTGTCGAGCCAGGCCCAGGTGGGGAGGTTCACCTTGGAGGCGCCTTCGGGGGCGAGGCTGACCTTGGTGCCGGGGACGGTGATCTGGTTGTAGGCGAGGCCGGCGAGGATCTCGGGGCTGATGACGTTCGGGACGTCAGGGGTTTCGCCGTTCTCGACCCAGAAGGGTGGCTTGTTGCACTCCTGCTGTTCCTCGAGCGTGGCGTCGGGACTGAACTGGGCGTCCCACCACATTCCGTCCTTTTCCTTGTCTATGTTGTAGTCGTCCTCGGCGTATTTCTGGTTCTCGTCCGACATGTCCTTCAGGGCCTCGCCCGGGGCATCGGGATCGTGCCGGGCGGTGAAGTACATCCGGTTGCGGAAGTCGCGGAACTCGGTGGCCTTCCACTGCGGTGCGTACCAGCACGGCGGCGGTGACCAGTTCGGGTCGACGGAGGTGACGTTGCCGGTGCCCTTCCCGCCTTTCCCCGAGGACGTATAGCTGACGCGCGCCACGGCGCCGATGGTGTTGTCCTTCTTCGTGGCCGACGTACTGCTGTCACTGATCCCGGGGTCCTCACCGGCCGACGCCGGGCTCACGGACGCGAACAGCAGGGCCGCGCCGACGCCCAGCAGGACGGATGGCCGGCGGACTGTGGCCGTTACTCGTGTGGTTACCGGCATTCCTGCGCCTTCTCCTTCACCTGGACCTTCTGGGCACGCCAAAGGCCCTCGGCGTTCTTCGAGGGCTTCATCAGTACTTGCCAGGAGTAGTAGTCGCTCAGGCTCGGTTCCGTGTGGTGGACCTTCTCGGTCTTCACTTCCTTGCTGTAGAGCTTCGTGCTGTCGGAGCAGAAGGTGACGACGGCCGACTCCTTGTTCTCCGCCGACGTCACCTTGGTCCGTGAGAACCGCATCGTTCCGCTGATCGTCAGGCCCTTGTCGACGCGCTGCTTGATCTGGTCCTTCGCGTACACCTGGGCCTGGCTCTTGAACTCCGAGTAGAACTTGTACGCCGAGTCGTTCACGTCCTGCTCGACGATCCCGTACCGGATGGACCGCACGAAGTTCTGCGCGTCACCCATGGCCGCGGCCTGATCCGGGTCGGTCACGTTGGCATCGGCGAAGATGAGGTCGACGTCCGAGGGGAACGTCATCTTGGGGCGGTCGATGTCATCGGGCGTCTTGCTCTTCTCGCCTGCCGGTGCCGCGCTCTTCTTTCCGCCGCCCTCGTCGGCGCCCGCGATCTTGTCCTTGTCCGAGCCGCCGTCACCGTCGTCACCTCCGCACGCCGTGAGCAAGAGGGTGGCGGCGACCGTGAGCGAGACGGCTACGGGCCGGATGTACCTGCGGTTCACGTGTGACTCCCAGTGGGACGACAGTTCCTCAAGCCTTCCGAAGGTACTGAAGCCCGCGATGAGTTCGCCAGCAACATGTGGGGCGAGTGGTGTACGCCTCGCCGGGAGCGCGAACAGCTACGCAGGGGAGGAGCCGGGGCGGAACCGGCCATGTGCTCCGGGGCGTCCCCCTTGGAGGTAACGGGGCATGGCGCGGCTGTTG
The DNA here is from genome assembly GCF_052936595.1 of Streptomyces sp. DSM 118878. NCBI lineage: Bacteria > Bacillati > Actinomycetota > Actinomycetes > Kitasatosporales > Streptomycetaceae > Streptomyces > Streptomyces sp. DSM 118878. Next base: position 3,927,763 of record NZ_CP193622.1, on the reverse strand, counting down.
CGGAGGCAGTCCCCGGTCGCTGCGTTCGCATGCGCACATAAATGTCCGTCACCGCACCTCGGCCGAGAGGGGAGAACGGCGTCGCGGGCGAGGGGTTCGGATTGCGTGTGGGTAACGATGGGGCGCAGGGGCTTCGCGATTTTTAACGCGCCTTGAGGGGCTTATGTGCTGCTGATACGGTGCGATGGCTTGACACTGGGACTGTGGCTGATTAGGCGGGAAACTGTCGCTGATGGGCCGGGGGCTGGGCGGGGCGAACGAGCCACGCGTGTCACGAATGACGAGAATTGACCGAATCTTCTTGGGTGTGCGGGGAGCAGTTGCGTGAAGATCCAGGAGCGTATGGGGGCGGGCAACAACCGTTCCGCCGCGCCGGCTCAGCCAGGCGTCGGTGAGCGCCTTCCCTCACCGCCTCGCGAGCGCAAACCGGCACTGGCCGCACTGGCCGTCCTGCTGATCCTGGTGGGCGCTCTCGGCGCCACCGTGCTCGTGCTGCGCGCGGGTGACCGCATCGAGGTCGTCAAGGTGACGAAGGAGATCCCCGCCGGGGAGGCCGTCGTCGAGGGCACCTACACGACCGTGATGGTCAACGACGACAGTTCCGCCCACTTCGTCCAGAAGGACCAGCTCGGCGAGCTCAAGACCCTCAAGGCCAAGAGCACCATCTACCCGGGCACCGTCGTCGTCGGCGAGATGTTCGGCGCCAAGGCCTCGCTGCCCGCGGGCAAGGCCTCCGTCGGGCTCTCCCTCAAGGAGGGGCAGTACCCCTCCGACGTGAAGTCCGGTGACACCGTCGCCGCCTACCCCGTCGTCTCCGGCACCTCCTCCGGCAAGGGCTCCACCGGCAGCGGCGGCAGCTCCACGGGCGGTACGCCGCTGGTCGCCGCGGCCAAGGTGAGCACGATCGCCGCCGACAGCGACGCCACCGTCAGCACCGGCAACAAGAACCTCACCCTGCTCGTCCCGCAGGAAGACGTCGCGGGCCTGGCCAGCGCGGCCTCCGAGGGCAAGGTCGTCATCGTCCGTGTCCCGTCCAACGGCAACTAGAGGCGAGTAGAAGAGACATGGCGCTCATCGCTCTCGCCGCCGACAAAGGGTCGCCCGGCGTCACCACCGCTGCCGTCGCGCTCGCCGCCGTCTGGCCGCGCCGGGTCCTGGTCGCGGAGACCGACCCCGCGGGGGGCGACCTGGTCTACCGCAGCGCCGCGGCGCACGGCGGTCCGCTCAACCCCAACACCGGCATGCTGTCCATCGCCGCCACCGCGCGACGTGGCCTCGTACCCGACCAACTCTGGGACCACGCCCAGCCGTTGAGCGGCGGCCTCGAAGTGCTCGTCGGGCTCGGTGTCGCCGAGCAGGCCGCCGGGCTCGCCGGGCTCTGGCCCACCCTCGGCCGCGCCTTCTCCCAGCTCGCCGACTCGCCGCACGCGCCCGCCGACGTCATAGCCGACTGCGGGCGCGTCAGCGGCGACACCCCCGCCGTCGAACTCTTCCCGCAGGCCTCCCTCGTCCTGCTCGTCGCGCGTACGGAGCCTGAAGCCATCGCCCGCGTGCGCGACCGTGCCGCCGCCCTCGCCGCCAAGCTGCACGGCGGCGCGCGCGGCGCCGCCTCGCTCGCGACGCCGCTCATCGGCGTACTGCTCATCGCGGACCCCTCGACATCGGCCAAGCTCGTCAACCAGGTCAACGACATGCTGATGGCCGCGCAGACCGGCGCCCGCGTCGTGGGCACCCTCGCCGACGACCCGGCGGGCGCCGACCAGTTGGCCGGACGCAGGCGCGGACGGCTCGACAAGTCGCTGCTCATCCGGTCCGCGCGCAAGGTGACCGTCGACCTGTACCAGCAGTACGGCGCCGCCTGGGCCAACCCCGTCGCGCAGCATCCCGGGGCGGGCCGATGAGTACGCCCGTCGATCACCAGCTCGTGAAGCGGTTCCGGCAGGACGCCGGTGACCGCATCGCCGAGCAGCGCCGCGTCGACCAGGTCTCCGGCGTCACCCCGATGTCGGGCGAGGACGAGCGGCACTACGCACGCGCCGTCATCGCGCAGATCCTGGAGGAGTACGCCCGCGCGGAGATCAACGCCGGGCGCACCCCCCTCGACGCGGAGACCGAGGAGCAGTACGCGGCCGCCGTGCACGCCGCGCTCTTCGGTGTCGGACGGCTTCAGCCGCTGCTCGACGACCCCGAGGTCGAGAACATCGACATCAACGGCTGCGACCAGGTCTTCGTCGGGTACGCCGACGGCCGCGAGGCCAAGGCCGACCCGGTGGCCGAGACCGACGAGGAGCTCGTCGAGCTCATCCAGGTGCTCGGTGCGTATTCCGGTCTGTCGTCGCGGCCGTTCGACTCCGCCAACCCGCAGCTCGACCTGCGGCTGCCCGACGGCTCGCGTCTGTCGGCGGTCATGGACGTCACGCGCCGCCCCGCCCTCTCCATCCGCCGCGCCCGCATGGGCAAGGTCTTCATGTCCGACCTCGTCGGCAACGGCACGATCACTCCGGAGATCGGCCACTTCCTGGCGTGCGCGGTCCGGGCCCGCAAGAACATCATGATCGCCGGTGCGACCAACGCCGGTAAGACCACGCTGCTCAGGGCGCTGGCCAACGAGATCCCGCCGCACGAGCGCCTGGTGACCGTCGAGCGTGCCCTTGAGCTGGGCCTCGACCAGTTCACCGACCTGCACCCGAACGTCGTCGCCTTCGAGGAGCGCCTGCCCAACTCCGAGGGCCAGGGCGAGATCTCGATGGCCGAGCTGGTCCGCCGTTCGCTGCGCATGAACCCCTCCCGCGTCATCGTCGGTGAGGTCCTCGGCGACGAGATCGTGACGATGCTGAACGCGATGTCGCAGGGCAACGACGGCTCGCTCTCCACGATCCACGCCAACAGCTCCAGCGAGGTCTTCAACCGTATTTCCACCTACGCGCTCCAGGCCGCCGAACGCCTCCCCATAGAGGCGAGCCAGATGCTGATCGCGGGCGCGGTCAACTTCGTCGTCTTCGTCCAGCGGCGCAACAACTACCAGTCCGGCGGCAAGCTCCAGCGCGTGGTGACCTCCGTCCGCGAGGTCAACGGCGTCGACGGCCGCGTCCTGTCCAGCGAGGTCTTCGCGGAGGCCCCCGACGGCCGGATCGTCGCGCACGCGCCGATCTCCTGCATGGACGACCTGGCCGCGTTCGGCTACCGCCCCGCCGGGCAATGGGGGTGAGCACGACATGAACGCACCGATACCGGTATCAGGAGCCTCACAGCACGACGTGGCCTCGTACGACACCGTTCCGCTCGCCTTGGGTGACCTCGGCTCGATGGGCGGGCTCTTCTCGATGACCGTCCTGTACGCGCTGGGCTGCGGCATCGCCGCGGGCGGCGGTCTCGCGCTCCTCGTACTCGCGATCCGCGGGCTGCCCGTCAAGCCCGAGCATGAGAAGCACCGGGCGAGCGAGCGGGCCAGTGAGCTCATCCGGTTCGCGGGGCAGCGCGGTTCGCTCGCCGCGGGCGTCGGCCTCGTCGTCCTGCTCCTGACCCGCTGGGCGGTGGCGGGCATCGCCGCCGGCATCCTCGTCTTCTTCTGGGACAAGCTCTTCGGCGGCGCCGCCGAAGAACGCGCGCAGATGAAGCGCGTCGAGGCCCTCGCCGCCTGGACGGAGTCGCTGCGCGACACCATCGCGGGCGCGGTCGGCCTCGAACAGGCCATCCCCGCGTCGGCGCGCGCCGCCGCCCCGGTCCTGCGCCCGCACCTGGACGCCCTGGTGGACCGGCTGCGCGCGCGTACGCCGCTCCCCGAGGCGCTCCAGATCCTGGCCGACGAGATCGACGACGCGTCGGCGGACATCATCGTCGCCGCGCTCATCCTCAACGCCAGACTGCGCGGCCCCGGCCTGCGGCAGGTGCTCGGCGCCCTCGCGAAGTCCGCGCGCGAGGAGGTCGACATGCGCCAGCGCGTCATGTCGCAGCGCGCCTCGACCCGCCGCTCGGTGCAGATCGTGGTGGCGGTCTCGGTCGCCTTCGTGCTGGGCCTGGCCATCTTCAACCGCGAGTTCGTCGAGCCCTACGGCACGCCCATCGGCCAGTTGGTGCTCGCCATGGTCTGCGCCCTGTTCGCGCTCGGCTTCTGGTGGCTGCGGAAGCTGTCGACGGTGGAGACGCCGGACCGCTTCCTGGTCAAGGACGAGCCGGGCGTGCAGTTCGTGCGTCCGCGCGGCCCGGCCGCCCCCGCCCAGATGTCACAGGGGCAGCAGGGCCAGCAGGGTCAGCACACCCAGCAGGGACTGCCCGGGTACGTCAACCCGACCGAGGGGGTACGCCGATGAACCTGACGATGCCGATAGTGATCGGCGCCGCCTTCGGGCTCGGCGTCTTCGCCCTCGTACGCGCCCTGATGCCGTCCAAGCGCAGCGCGATCGCCACGGTCGCGCGGATCGACGCGATGCGGGCACGCGGAGCGGCGTACGAGTCGCATCGGGCGTCCCCGGACACGGAGAAGCCCGGCCGCATCGGTTCCCTGCGGACCCGCGTGGGCATGCGCGTCGCCGACTTCTACCTCCAGCAGGGCTGGGAGCTGCGGTCGCTCCGCGCGGACCTGGCGGTGCTCGACCGGAGCTGGGAGAAGTTCCTGGCGACGAAGGTGCTGCTCGCCGGGGCGGGGGTGTTCTTCGGGCCGTTCCTCTTCGCCATCATCTGGACGCTCGGCGTCGGCCGCAGCCCGGTCATCCCGGTCTGGCTCGCGCTGATGTTCGGCGCGCTCTTCTTCTTCCTGCCGGACCTGGAGGTGCGCAGGGACGCGGCGGACAAGCGGCGCGATCTGCGCCGCGTCATCGGCGCCTATCTGGACCTGGTGTCGATGAGCCTCGCGGGCGGCCGCGGCCTCCCCGAGGCGCTCATGGCGGCGGCGGAGGTCTCCGACGGCTGGGCGACGCAGCGCATCCGCAGCGCGCTGGCGGATGCCCGCATCACCGGCGTCAGCCAGTGGCAGGCGCTCGGCGCGCTCGGCGAGGAGCTGGGCATCGAGGAGCTGAAGGACCTGTCGGCGTCCCTGGCGCTCGTCGCGGACGACGGCGCGAAGGTGCGCGAGTCCCTCGCCTCCCGCGCGGAAACGATGCGGCACCGCGAACTCGCCGAGATCGAGGGCAGCGCGGGCGAGAAGTCGCAGTCGATGCTGGTCGCGCAGCTCCTGCTGTGCGCGGGTTTCCTGGTCTTCCTCATCTTCCCGGCGGCGATGCGCGTGTTCCAGGTCTAGCGGCGGCGTCCCCCGACGACAACGACGACGGTGCCGGACATACGGGGCCCGGCATCCCTCCCCCCCCACCACTCCTGAGAGGACAACCATCATGAACGGACCGAACGGCCTGAACGACCTGAACCGGCGGGACTTCAGCACCGGTAACGCGGGCCTGGACTTCGTCATCACCTTCCTTCAGGGCCGCGTCCAGCGCGCCCGCTCCGGTGAGCTGGACCGCGGTGCGTCGGCGGTCGAGTGGGTCATCATCTCGGCGGTCGTCGTGGCCATCGTGGGTGTGGTGGCCGCGGTCATCAACGCCGCGCTGAAGGGCGGCGCGGACAAGGTCGGCAAGTGCATCGAGGGCGCCGACGCGGGCAAGACCTGCTGACGCCCGACGACGGCAGCGGGGGACGGGCGAGGCATACGGCGGCGTGAGGGGCGACGGGGTGCGGGTACGAGGGACGCGGGGGATGCGAGGATTCGTGCGCCGCCGGGTGGAGGCCGCCTCCACGCGCGGTGAATCCGGCATGACCGCGATCGAGTTCGTGCTGCTCACCCCGGTGCTGTTCTTCATGATCTTCGCGACGGTGCAGTTCGCGCTGTACTTCTTCGCGGACCACGTGGCCCAGGCGGCGGCGCAGGCGGGCGCGCGCAAGGCCCGCGCCACGGCCGACGAGAACGCGGGCGGCTGGCGCGGAGAGGCCCGTGACGTCGCCGACGCCTACATCCGCCAGCTCGGCCCGCAGCTCGTGATCGACCCGGACGTCCGGGCCATCCAGCCCGAACCGACCACCGTCGGCGTGGAGATCACCGCGAAGGTGCCGATGGTCTTCCCCGGCCTTGACTTCACCGTGCACGCCCAGTCGTCGGGGCCCGTGGAGCGGTTCGTCGAGGAGAACGAATGAGCGGCGACGACGGGCTCCGGGGCGACGGCCGCGGGCTCCGGCTCGACGACCGCGGCCTCTCGACCATCGAGGTCGTGATCCTCGCCCCGGTGATGATCCTGTTCATCCTGGTGCTCGTGGCCTTCGGCCAGCTCGTCGACGGCCGGGGGGCCATCGACGGGGCGGCGCGGGACGCGGCGCGCGCGGGGTCGATCCAGAAGGAGCACGGCACGGCGCTGGCCGAGGCGGAGAAGGCGGCGAAAGCCGACCTCGCGGACGTCTGCTCGGGCCCGGTGTCGGTGGTCCAGAAGAGCGCCGGCTTCGACGAGGACGTCGACCCGTTCTTCACCGTGGAAGTGAGCTGTCAGGTGAAGGGGTTGGCGATGCTCGGCCTGGACGTCCCGACGACGCTGAGGGCCAGCTTCAGCTCGCCGCTCGACCCGTACCGGAGGTCGGCGTGAGACGTCACCCCTCGCCGCGCGCGTGGATCACGTACCGCCGCGAGCGCCTCGACGACCGTGGCTCGGGCGCGGGCGCCGTCATCATCTTCGCGATCGTCTTCCTCACGCTTTCGGCGTTCGTCATCGACGGCGGGCTCTCCATCTCCAAGCGGGAGCGCGCCGCGGACATCGCGGAACAGGCCGCGCGCTACGCGGCGCAGGACCTCGACACCGAGGGCCTGTACGAAGGCGCCGAGGGCGCTCCCATCAACTACGAGAACTGCGGCGCGAGGGCCCAGGCGTTCGTCCGCGAGGCGGGCCTGACGGGCGCGGACGCCGCGGCGACGCGCTGCGTGACCGCCAACGCCCAGCAGGTGGAGGTCGAGGTCCAGATGACCTACAGCCCCGTCTTCACCGGCATGTTCTACGGCGGCGACGTCACGGTGAGGGGCAGCGCGATCGCGGAGAACCAGGTCGGCTGAGGCGCTGAGGCCCCGTGGTGGTGATCCCTCCGGCAAGCGGCTTCGCGGTACGGGTCTTTGGCGCGGGCGGCCGGCGAACGGGGCGCCGTCCGGGCAGATTACCTGTCTGCGCTTCGGCACCTTCCGTACCATCACCTCAGTGGCCTCGGGATCGACTCCCGCAGCCGCGACGACCCGCCCACCCACTCCCTCACACAGGACACCAGGACACCCGCCATGGCGCGCACCACCTCACGCTCGACGAGCCCGCCGAACCCGCAGCCGCCGCGGAACCGTACGCCGCAGGCGCTGCCCCGGCGCCGGCGTACCGTCGGGGACTTCGTCAAGGCCTTCCTCGCCTTCGCCGCCCTGGCCGTGCTCCTGGTCGGGGTGCCCGGAGCGCTCGTCGTCTTCGTGGGGTGGCCGCTGCCGGGCGGCGCGCCTTCGCTGAGCTGGTTGCAGCAGGAGATCACCGTCAGCACGTTCATCAACGTGCTGACCGTCGTCGTCTGGTTCGCCTGGGCCCAGTTCACCGCCTGCGTGCTCGTCGAGATGAAGGCCGCGCTCTCCGGCGTCGGCATCCCGGGGCGCGTGCCCGGCGCGGGCGGCAGCCAGATGCTCGCCCGTCAGCTCGTCGCCGCACTGCTCCTGGTGGGCGCCACCGCCGCCAGCTTCGCGCCGGGGCTCTCGCAGTTCGGGCAGTCCCTCGAAGGCAACCAGAAGCCGTCGTCCGCCGCGAGCGCCCAGCAGACGCCCGGCCTCTTCGGCCCCGAACGGCAGGCGGCCGGCGCCGCCGACGCCCTCGCCGCGCAGGCCGACCAGGCCGCGGCGCGCGCGGGGGGCGCCGAGGACGGGCACACGAAGTTCTACCGGATCCAGCCCCCGGAGGGGCGCCACCACGACTCGCTCTGGGAGGTCGCCGAGCGGCACCTGGGCGACGGGCGGCGGTACAAGGAGATCTACCAGCTCAACAAGGACCGCGAGCAGCCCGACGGCTCGAAGCTCTCCGAGGCGAGCCTCATCAGGCCCGGCTGGATCATGGAGATGCCCGGCGACGCGCACGGCGGCGAGCTGGTCGAGATGCCCGACGAGGCGCCCAAGATCTCGAAGGACGTCAAGGAGCAGATCTCCGACTACGCCAAGACCGGCGACCACCGGCAGGGCGACGGCCACCAGGGCAGCGGCGGTCAGCACGACAGCGGCGACCAGGGCAGCGGAGATCAGCAGGGCGGCGATCAGCAGGGCGGCGGCGGCCGGCAGGGCGGCGGCCACTCCGTGGACCGCGACACCGCCCACATCACCCTCCCCGAACAGCGCCCCGGCACCCCCGCCATGCCGATCGCCCCCGACGCCCCGCGGACGCCCGCCGCCACCGCGGGCGAGACCTCCGACGGCTCCGGCTTCGGGCTGCCCGAGGCGCTCATCGGCGCGCCCCTGCTGGCCGCGGGGCTGCTCGGCGCGCTCGGCCGCCGCCGCAGGCAGGCCCTGTGGCAGTCGGCCATGGGCGCGGTCACGGGCCGCCGCGGCATGCGGCTGCCGACGCCGACCGGGGACGCCGCCGATGTGCACGACGCGCTCCTCGTCGGCGCTGACCCCGAGGGCGTACGCCTGCTCGACCTCGCGCTGCGCGGCCTCGCCGCCTCGCTGACCGAGGAGAACCGCGCGCTGCCGACCGTGTACGCGGCCTGGCTGACCAACGGTGACCTGCACCTCCAACTCGCCACGCCCGCGGGCCGCCCGCCGGCGCCGTGGCAGCCCGGGCAGGACGAGACGTTCTGGGTCCTTGCCCGCGCCGACGCCGAGCGGTACGAGGACGTGGACACCGCCGCGCCCTACCCGGGCCTCGTCAGCCTCGGCACCCTCGACGACTCGCGGCTCCTGCTCAACCTGGAGTCGGTGCCGGGCATCGTCTCGCTGAGCGGCAGCGAGGCCGACCGCGCCGCCGTCTTCGCCTCGGTCGCCGCCGAGCTCGCCACCAACGGCTGGTCGGACCGCATGACCATCACCCTCGTCGGCTTCGGCGAGGACCTCACCCCGCTCGCGCCCAACCGGCTGCGGCACCTGGAGGACGTGGACGCCCTCCTGGAGACCATGGAGGCCGAGACCCGGCAGCGGCGCGGCGCGCTCGGCGCCGCCGGGCACGACTCCGTGCTCACCGGCCGCACAGGACCCGCCCAGCACACCCGCTGGGCCCCGCACCTGGTGCTGCTCGCCGCCCAGCCGAGCGGCGAGGACGCCGTCAAGCTCGCCGAGCTGGCCTCCGACGCCGGACGCCTCGGCATCGGCTACCTCGTCGGTACGGACTCCGGTGACCTGCCCGGCGCCGCCTGGGAGATGGAGATCACCGGCGAGGGCACGCTGCTCGCCCCGCTGCTCGGCCTGGAACTGGCGGCCCAGACGCTGCCCGAGGCGCAGCGGCGGGCCGTGGTCCGCCTCTTCGCCGAGGCCGACCCGGACGGCGAGGACGGACCGGGTCCTGACGACGGCTCCGCCGCCGCGGCACCGCCGTTCCTCGTCGACGTCACCGAGCAGGGGCGGCCCGCGGTCTACGCCCGCCTCGTCGGCACGTACGAGATCATCGGCCTCGACACGCCCGACGGCGAGCGCAGCCCGCTGATGCACGAGGCCCTCGCCCTGCTGCTCCTGCACCGCGAGGGTGTGCACCCCCGGGTGCTCGCCTCGGCGCTCTGGCCGCGCGGCGTCACCGAGGACGTACGGGACGCGCTCGTCGATCGGCTGCGCGAGTGGCTCGGCACCGACCCCGACGGGTCGCCGCGGCTGCGGGCCGACGGCAGCGGACGGCTCACCCTCGCCAAGTCCGTCGTCTCCGACCTGGACGTGCTGCGCTCGCTCTACCACGAGGCGACGCAGGGCCGCGGCGCGGGCAACCGTGCCGTGCGCGGCCGGATGCTGACCGACGCGCTGGTGCTCGTACGGGGACCGCTGCTCGCCGACCGTCAGCAGGGCCGTTACGCGTGGCTCACGCACGAGATCATCGACGCGCAGCTGCCGCTCCTGGTCGCCGACATCGGCCTCGCCCTGTCGGAGTTCCACCTGGAGAAGGGGCGGGCGGAGAAGGCGATCGAGGCGCTCGACGCGGCGCTCGGCTCCGCGCCGCGCGACGAGCGGCTCTGGAACGAACTGCTGCGGGCCACGCACGCGCTGGACGACCCCGCCCGGCTCCAGCAGGTCGCCGCGGATCTCGTCGCCCGGAGCGGGGCGAGGGGGCTGCCGCCCCGGACCGAGGCGCTGCTCGACGAGCTGCTTCCCGCCTGGCGGAACGGGCTCTCCGCCGTGGGGTGACCCCGGCGTGGGGTGATCCCGCCGTGGAGTGACCCCGCCTTGCCGCACCGCCACTCGCCCGTTTCCCGCATCGCAGGAGGTGACCCCGACCGTGATCCCTGTCCTCGCCCTCATCGGCGCCCTCTGGGGAGCCCTCGCCGGACTCCTCGTGCCGCGCGCCGCCTACCGGCTCTCCGTCCCGCCCGAGGAGAGCTGGCGGGCCGAGAGCCCCGAGGGGCATCCCCTGGGGAGCTGGGTGGGGCTCGCGCGGGCCGGCGGGGACGGGCGCTGGTTCGGGCCGCGGACCTGGGTGGTCGTTCCCGCCGCCGCCCTCGTCTGCGCGGCCCTCGCCGCCGCCACCGGGGCACGGCCCGAGCTCGGCGTCTGGCTGCTGCTCGCGCCCTTCGGGGTGCTGCTCGCCGTCGTCGACTTCACCGTGCACCGGCTGCCCGACGTGCTGACGCTGCCGCTCGGCGGGGCCGCGCTCGTGCTCCTCGGGGGCGCCGCGCTGCTGCCCGAGCACGGCGGCTCGTGGTTCGGGGCGCTGTACGGGGCGTTCGCGCTGGCCGGGGCGTACTTCGTGCTGTTCCTCATCAGCCCCGACGGCATGGGCTTCGGTGACGTGAAGCTCGCGCTGTCGCTGGGGGCGGTGCTCGGCTGGTACGGGTGGGGCGTGCTGCTGCTCGGGGCCTTCGCCGGGTTCGTGCTCGCCTCGGTCTACGGGGTGGGGCTCGTCATCGCGCGCCGCGCGGGCCGCAGGACGGCGATCCCCTTCGGGCCCTTCCTGATCGGCGGCGCCTTCGTGGGACTCGTGCTCGGGGCGTACTCCGCCTGACGTCGGGGCTTGCGGGGGGCTGGCGTACGCTGGCTTGGTCCGTCCACAACCCTTACGAAAGGGACGCCCCGGTGACCGAGAAGGCCGCGCTTCAGTCCGTCCTCGACCGCGCCGCCGCAGGTGGGCGGATCACTCCGGAAGAGGCGCTCGTCCTCTACCGCGACGCCCCACTGCACGCGCTCGGCGCCGCCGCCGACGCCGTTCGCCGACGCCGTTACGCCGGTACGGAGCACATCGCGACGTACATCATCGAGCGGAACATCAACTACACGAACGTCTGCGTGACGGCCTGCAAGTTCTGCGCCTTCTACGCCGCCCCGAAGGACACCAAGAAGGGCTGGACGCGGGACCTCGACGACATCCTGCGCCGCTGCGCGGAGACCATCGAGCTCGGCGGGACGCAGATCATGTTCCAGGGCGGACACCACCCGGACTTCGGCGTCGAGTACTACGAAGAGCACTTCGCCGCCATCAAGAAGAACTTCCCCCAGCTCGTCATCCACTCCCTCGGCGCCTCCGAGGTCGAGCACATGGCGCGCATCTCCAAGGTCTCCGTGGAGGAGGCCATCCAGCGCATCAACGCCGCGGGGCTCGACTCCTTCGCGGGCGCCGGCGCCGAACTGCTGCCCGCGCGGCCGCGCAAGGCCATCGCCCCCCTCAAGGAGAGCGGCGAGCGCTGGCTGGAGATCATGGAGATCTCCCACAACCTGGGCGTCGAGTCCACGTCCACCATGCTCATGGGCACCGGCGAGACCAACGCCGAGCGCATCGAGCACCTGCGGATGATCCGCGACGTGCAGGACAGGACCGGAGGCTTCCGGGCCTTCATCCCGTACACGTACCAGGCCGAGAACAACCACCTCAAGGGCCGCACCCAGGCGACGATCTTCGAGTACATCCGCATGATCGCGATCGCGCGGATCTTCCTCGACAACGTGGCGCACATCCAGGGCTCCTGGCTGACCACCGGCAAGGAGGCGGGACAGCTCACCCTGCACTACGGAGCGGACGACCTCGGCTCCGTGATGCTGGAGGAGAACGTCGTCTCCTCGGCCGGTGCCAAGCACCGCTCGAACCTCCGCGAGATGATCGAGATGATCCGCACGGCCGAGCGTGTCCCCGCGCAGCGCGCCACCACGTACGAGCACCTCGTCGTGCACGACGACCCGGCGAACGACCCGGTCGACGACCGTGTCGCCTCGCACATCTCGTCCGTCGCGATCGAGGGCGGCACGGCGCACCCGGAGCTGAAGCTCCTCAGTGCCAACTGAGCCCGCGTTGCTGACCCTGCACGTCGCCGAGCTCTCACCAGGGACGGCGGTACTGGTCGACGGCGCGTCCGTCGCCGCCGTCGGCCCGTACGAGGAGCTGGCCGCGGCGCACCCCGCCGCCCGCGTCAGGCGCTGGCCCGGCATCCTCACGCCGGGCCTGCTCAACCCGTACGGCCCCGAACTCCTGGAGGCCACCTACCACCCCGACCCCCGCGAGGCCGACTGGCTCGGCACCGAGCCGATCGGCGGTGAGAAGGCCCGGGCCCTCTTCCGCGCCAACCCCTCTCGCGTCGGCGCCAGCGCCCGCCGCGGCGTTCAGCGGCTGCTGGCCCACGGCACGGTGGCCGTGGCGGGCGAGCTGCGGTCCCGCCCGGCGGTGGACGCGGTCCGGCGCGCGGGCCTGGCAGTGGGCCACCGCCCCCCGCGGCTCCCCGGCCCACCGTCGCTCTCCCCGACCCCGCTGATCCTGCTCCCCCCACTGACGGCGGGGGCTCCGGCCCGCTTCGCGGTCTTCGACGTGACGGACAGAGCGGAACTGGTCCATCAGGGCGCGGCCACGTGCGTGGCGACGGTGGTGGACGGCCGATTGGTGTACAGAGCGCGGTAGCGGCTACGGGGGGGCGCCCCGTAAGGGGCGCGGGGAACGGCGCGAGCACCGCCATCGGCCCGCACCCGCCAAAGAGCCCCCGCCCGGCAGACGCACCGCGAGGAAGCCCGCCGCAGGCGAAAGAACCCGCAGGGAAGAGAGAAGCCCCGGCTGACACAATGGCGGGGTGACCCGAGCCTCCTTGGAAAAGCAGCCCCACGACGTCGCAACGATGTTCGACGACGTCGCGGAACGATACGACCTCACCAACGACGTGCTCTCCCTCGGCCAGGCCCGCCTCTGGCGCAAGGAGGTCGCGAAGGCGGTGGACGCGCGCCCCGCGCAGAAGGTCCTCGACCTCGCCGCCGGCACCGCCACCTCCTCGCAGCCCTTCGCGCGGGCCGGCGCGTACGTCGTGCCCTGCGACTTCTCCCTCGGCATGCTGCGGGTCGGCAAGCGGCGCCACCCGTGGATGCCGTTCACCGCGGGCGACGGGACGAAGCTGCCGTTCAGGGACGACACCTTCGACGCCGTCACGATCTCCTTCGGGCTGCGCAACATCCAGGACACCGGCGCCGCGCTGCGCGAGCTGTACCGCGTGACGAGGCCCGGCGGACGCGTCGTGATCTGCGAGTTCTCGCACGCGACGTGGGCGCCGTTCCGGACGGTCTACGAGGAGTACCTGATGCGCGCGCTGCCGCCGGTCGCGCGTGCCGTGTCCTCCAACCCCGACGCGTACGTCTACCTCGCCGAGTCGATCCGCTCCTGGCCCGACCAGCCCGCGCTCGCCGGGCTGCTGAAGGACGCGGGCTGGTCGAAGGTGGCGTGGCGGAACCTCACGGGCGGCGTCGTGGCGCTGCACCGGGGCTTCAAGCAGGGCTGACGCGCCGTCGCTCCGGGCGGGGACGGCCGAACCCCGCCGCATAACGCTTGAGTTGAGAACAGGGATCTGGGACGGCGGGGAACCGGCCACCGGGCAAGATGTGTCCGTTGATACGACCTCGCCAAAAACTTATGCGGCTCTTATGGGGTCGGTCCGTTCCCGTTCGCGGGAGATCGCCTGGACTATGACGGAGCGTTCTGATGGCGTCGTACTGCCCACACTGCGGGGCCGCTGCCCCCGATGAGGCCCGCTTCTGCATGAAGTGCGGCAAGGAACGCCTTCCGGAACCCGAGCCCCCCAAAGTGCCGCCCACGCCGGCGCAGGCACCCACGCCGCCGCCCCCGCCCCCGCCGGCCTTCACCCCTGCTCCTGCCGCTCCCGCCGCTCCCGCGGTCCCCGCCGCTCCTTCGCCGGTCGGCGCCTTCCTCGGACGGACGTTCCGCGGGGACTGGGCCGGGTCCGCACAGGCCGCGCTCTGGCCCTTCGCGATGCTGCTCCTCAGCGGCATCGCGCTCGCCATCCCGTCGTACGGCCAGGACGACGACGTGGTGGTCGGCTTCACGGACCGGCTGCGGACCGGCCTCGCGCTGCTGCTCCAGTCGGTGGGCGGCGGCTTCGAGCTGTCGGGACACGAGACGCGGCCCGGCACGGAGCGGACCGGCGAATCGGACGGCTTCGGAGACTCCGGTGGCTTCGGCGACTCGGACGGTTTCGGGGGCTCCGGTGGCTTCGGCGATTCCGGCGGCTTCGGCTCGGGCTCCGACTCGGCGTCCGGGATGGAAGGCGCCATCTCGCTGCACTTCATCCCGCTCACGATGACCGTGCTGTGGCTCGTGGCGCTCGTCATCGGCGTACGGATCCTGCGCAACCGCCTCGTCGCACGGCAGTTCGCCCAGGGCGGCCTCCCCGCAGGTGGCACGGCCGGCCCGGAGGCGGCCGTCCGCGTCGCGCTCCTGGTGGCCGCCGGCACGCTCGGCCTCGCGCTCTTCGCGCAGCCGGAGATCGAGGGCATCGAGCTCTCCTCGTCCCCGGCGCTCTCCACGCTCGGGGCACTGGTGCTCGCACTCGTCGTGGCCGGCGCGGTGCTGCGCCGTGACGGCGTGAACTGGAGCGTGGGCGGCAGCGTCCCGCGCCCCGGCGCGCAGGCTCTTCTGCGTGCCACCGGGACCGCCGTGCGCGCCCTGGCCGTGGTCCTCGTGCTCTGCTCGGTCGTGGCCTACATCAGCCTGGCCCAGATCGACGACCTGGACCGGACCACCGACCTGGACGACGACGACATCTCACCGCTCCTCGTCGCCCTGCTCTTCCTGCCGAACCTCGCGATCACCGCGCTCGGCATCGGCTGGGGCGCGGCATCGGAGATCGTCGTGCGCGGCAGCAACTCGCTGTACGGCGGCGGCTCCAGGAGCGAGACCTTCGGCCTCTCCGAACTGGGTGACGTCACCAACGACTGGGCCGTCGTGGGCGCCCTCGCGCTCGGCCTGGTCTGCGCGCTGACCATCGGCGTCCTGGCCGCGCGGCGCTGCGTGGGCCGGGGCGAACAACTGCTCGCGGGCGGTGTCTTCTTCGGACTCGTCCTGCTGCTGGCCGGTGTCGGCGGCATCGGCGTGGACCTGTCCGGCGCGGCCGCAGGGCGCATCGGTTCCGGCGACTCACCGCGCGAGGGCAGCGTGGACCTCGGGCTCAGCGTGCCCGAGATGCTGCTCTTCGGGCTGCTCTGGATCTTCGCCGCCGTGCTGATCGGGCCCTACCTGACGCGGATGACGGGGCAGAGCGGCGGCCCGGCCGCGCCCGCGTACGCACCCGGCGCGCCCCCGATGCCCGGCGCCCCCGCGAGCGCCCCCGCTTACGGCCAGGGGACGGCCCCGGCCCCGTACGAGCAGACCGTCACCGCGTACGACCCGCACGCCGTGCAGATCGGGCAGCAGCAGCCCCCGGGTGCCAAGCCGCGTGGCAGTGCCCGCATCTGGGTGGCGACGCTCGCCGGGGCGCTCCTCATCGGCGGTGGCGCGACGGCCGGGATCCTGATCTGGCAGGACGGCAAGGACGACAAGAACGGCAAGGACGACAAGCCGGCGTCGGCGTCGACGTCGACGCCGACGGACGACGAGCCCTCGACGGACCCCTCCCAGCAGCCGAGCGGGGAGCAGAGCCCCGTGGTCTCGGAGCAGCCCGGGACCGACACGGCGGTGCCGAGCGAAAGCGATGGGCAGGGAGCGGCCGAGGAGGGCGAGGTCCCGGCGGGCTCGGAGCGGGTGACGGACGACGAGGGGTTCTCCTTCGCGGTCCCCGCGGGCTGGACCCGGCAGGCCGTGGACCCGGAGCGGCCGGGGCAGATCACCTACGCGGGCTCGGGGCGCGAGGAGTTCCTGGTCGGCGTGGTCACCTCCGCGCCCTACACCTCGTACGAGAACTTCATCAACATCGAGGAGCACACGGAGAAGGCGCCGGACAAGTCCGACTACCGGCGGATCCGTATGGAGGCGAACACCTTCAAGGGGCAGGACGGCGCGTTCTGGGAGTACAGCTATACGGACAAGACGGGCCGCAGGATTCACGCCCTCAACCAGAGCTACATCGCCGAGGACGGCACCGAGTACGCGATCCAGCTCTCCTGGCGCGAGAGTGCCTGGTCCACGGGGAAGGGCACGAAGGCACACGCGACCGCCCTTGACACCTGGCGGCTCAACGACTGACACCTGGCGGGTCACCGACTGACGCCGCCAGGCGTCCGCGACGGCCGTTACAGGGCGAGCCGGAAGCAGTGGGCCACGCGCCGCGAACCGTCCGCGCCAGGCGGTTCCGGCGTGGTGAACGTCTCCGCGAGCACCATGCCGAGCCGCCGGGTCACCGCGATCGAGCGTTCGTTGCCGGCGTCGACCATCGCCACGACCGTCGGCACGCCCGCCGCACGCAGCCGCTCGATCGTGGCGTGCGCGGCGGCCGTCGCGTACCCCTTGCCCCAGGCGGCGCGACCGAGCCGCCAGCCGATCTCGATCTCACCGGCGGGCCCCCAGGGGCGGTTCCAGGGCTGGGCGCCCGTGAAGCCGATGGGGGTGCCCGCGGCGTCCAGCAGGGTCCAGAAACAGTAGCCCCGTTCGGCATCGTGTCTGCGCTGCCTGGCCGTCAGCTCCTCGTACACGGAGAGCTCCGCCGGCGCGCCGCCGTGGAACTCCATGACCTCGGGGTCGTCGAAGAGCCCGTGCCAGGTGAAGGCGTCCTCGTGGGTGGGGACGCGGAGCCGCACGTCGGGGAGCGGTGCGGCGGGCGCGGTCTGGGTCTGCTCGGTCACGTGTGGCCCTTCGGCTGGTAGATCGGTACCGCCTCATAGACTGCCCATATCCCGTGCCGGCCGGCACACAGTTTTCGATCTTTGGGGAGAACCCGCCGTGACCGAGCCCCTCTCCGAACACACCGCGGACGTCATCGTCGTCGGAGCCGGGCCCGCCGGTTCGACGACGGCCTACTACCTGGCGAAGGCCGGGCTCGACGTCCTCCTCCTCGAAAAGACCGCGTTTCCACGGGAGAAGGTCTGCGGTGACGGGCTCACGCCCCGCGCCACCAAGCAGCTGGTCTCCATGGGAATCGACATCTCCGAAGAGGCGGGCTGGCTGCGGAACAAGGGCCTCCGCATCATCGGCGGCGGCGTGCGGCTCCAGCTCGACTGGCCCGACCTGGCGTCGTACCCGGACTACGGCCTCGTACGCAAGCGCGACGACTTCGACGAGCAGCTCGCCCGGCAGGCGCAGAAGGCGGGTGCCCGGCTCCACGAGCGCTGCAACGTCGGCGCCCCGGTCATCGACGACCGCACCGGACGCATCACCGGCGTGCACGCCAAGATGGGCGAGGAGAAGACCCCGGTCACCTTCCACGCCCCGCTGGTCGTCGCGGCCGACGGCAACTCCTCGCGCATCTCCCTCGGCATGGGCCTGCACCGCCGCGAGGACCGGCCGATGGGCGTGGCCGTGCGGACGTACTTCACCTCGCCGCGCCACGACGACGACTACCTGGAGTCCTGGCTGGAGCTGTGGGACCGCCGCGGGGCCGAGGACCGTCTGCTGCCCGGCTACGGGTGGATCTTCGGCATGGGTGACGGCACGTCCAACGTCGGCCTCGGCATCCTCAACTCCTCCAAGGCCTTCCGCGAGCTCGACTGGCGCGAGGTACTCAAGGCCTGGTGCGCCTCGATGCCGGAGGACTGGGGTTACACGCCGGACAACATGACGATGCCGATCCGCGGCGCCGCTCTGCCGATGGCCTTCAACCGCCAGCCGCACTACACCAAGGGGCTGCTCCTCGTGGGTGACGCGGGCGGCCTGGTGAACCCGTTCAACGGCGAGGGCATCGCGTACGCCATGGAGTCCGGCCAGATCGCGGCGGACGTCATCGTGCAGGCACACGCGCGTGCCACCCCCGCCCAGCGGGAGCTGGCGCTGGAGAACTACCCCAAGACGCTCAAGGAGACCTACGGCGGCTACTACACGCTGGGCCGTGCCTTCGTGAAGCTCATCGGCAACCCGAAGGTCATGAAGATCGCGACGCAGCGCGGGCTGACCCACCCCATCCTCATGAAGTTCACGCTGAAGATGCTGGCGAACCTCACGGACCCGACGGGTGGCGACGCCATGGACCGCGTCATCAACGGACTGAGCAAGGTGGCGCCGAAGGCGTAGCCCCGGTGGGTGGTCCATAGGGGGTGCGTGGCTGGTGCGTGGCTGGGTGCGCGCGCTGAACGGATCGGTGCAAAAATGGACGCATGATATTTATTGCCGTCAAGTTCACCGTCCGCCCCGAGTACAGCGAGAGCTGGATCGAGCGGACCGCCGCATTCACCGCCGCCACGCGCGCGGAGCCGGGCAACGTCTTCTTCGAGTGGTCGAGGTCGGTCGAGGACCCGAACCAGTTCGTGCTCCTTGAGGCCTTCGCCGACGGGGACGCCGGCGCCGCGCACGTCGGCTCCGACCACTTCAAGGCTGCCATGGACACGATGTCCGAGGCGATCGCCACGGTCCCGGAGATCGTGAACACGGAAATTCCGGGCACGGGTTGGTCGCGCATGGCGGAGCTGTCGCCGAAGAACTGACTGACGCGCCGCGCAGAAGCGCCTGAGGGCGTACGTGAGGGCCGGAACCCCCCGTCGGGGGCTCCGGCCCTTACGCGTGGCTCAGAAGGCCGTCAGAGGACGCGCACGGCGCCCGAGGCCGGGTAGCCCGACAGGTCCTGGATGACGACGCCCTTGCTGGGGTTGGCGGCGTCGAGGTACTGGCCGTTACCGATGTACACACCCACGTGGTACGCGGAGCCCGCGCCACCCCAGTAAAGGATGTCGCCGACCTGGACGTTGGAGAGCGACACGGGGGTGCCGGCGACCGACTGGTCCTGCGAGACGCGCGGAAGGTCCACGCCCGCCTGCTTGAACGCGGCCTGCACCAGGCTGGAGCAGTCCCAGGCGTTGGGGCCCGAGGCGCCCATCACGTAGGCGTCGCCGAGCTGTGCCTTGAGGAAGCCGATGACCGCGCCGACGCTGCCGCTCGCGGGGGCGGGGGCCGAGTCGGAGGAGCCGGCGGAGGTGGTCTGCGTCGAGAGCGTGGTGCGCTCGGTGGTCCGGGAGGCGCGCTCCTCCTCGGCCTTCTTCTCCGCGGCGGCCTTGGCCTTCGCCTTGGCCTCGGCCTTGCGCTGGGCCTCGGCCTTCTTCTCGGCCTGCGCCTGGTCCTCGGCGGCCTGCTTGGCGGCCTTGGTGGCGGCGGCTTCCTGCTCGGCGCGGGACTCGTAGGTGTCGGCGGCCTGCTGGGTGACATCCGCCGACTGGGCGATCTGGGCGGACAGATCGGTGGTGAGCGTGGGCATTTCGATGGTCTCGGTCACCGGCTCGGCCGCGGTCGCCGTGCCGGCCGCCGCGGCCACTGCCAGGGTGCTGAGGACGCCACCGGCAACTCCGGCGCGCAGGGCGATCTTGGAGGCGCTGCGACGGGGCTTCCGGTGGCTGGGTATGTGAGCGGTGTGGGACATGAGAACAACCGCTATCAGGGACTCACGGTTCCCATCAAGAAACGTGTGGTGCGCCACAGTTGCCGTTTTCGGCCTTGAATCCCGGGCGTGTCGTTCCTTATTGACGCCGTAACGGGCAATGCGGACAGTGCTGATCACGCCTGTGATCAAGGGTTTTCTGTGATACGCCCGAATTGCCCGTGGTCTACCACCGGTTGAGCCAGTTGGCCAAGCCCCACGCTTTTGCCCAGGGGCCCCATGTGGCGCAGGTCACACACCAGTCCCCTCGGGGATCTCCCTGAGATCTCGCCGAGACCTCCCTGAGATCTCCCGTACTTTTCGGCCGCCCTCGCGGTGACCCCCGAACCGTCCGCCGGGCGACCGGAGGTCTCCTCGCGGTGTGGACCCTTCCGCTCGTGAATCGGTGCACGTGTCCACTTTCGTCCGTGCCGTTGCCGCCGAAGAGTGAAGGCGTTGCCCCTATCAAGTGATCATGTCCAGCGCCAATTTGCCTGTATCGGCAAGCTCTTGATAAAGCAACACCCCCCTCGACCAGCGATGACGCGACAAGATGTCACCTCTAGTGATCACTCAGGCGCTTCGCGTACGAAGATCACCGCTCATCCGACTTCATGATCCTTCGTCAGGTGGTGGAGATCACAAAGCCGTTGACGCACCCCGTGTCGCAGATCACAGACCGGCAGGCATAAGATGCGGGGCAGTTGGGCTTGTGACCTGCTTCACATGTGCGCGATCTTCAGATGAGAAGCAGGGCCCCGGTCCGACGCAACCGCCAACAGTCAGTGCCGACTGAGAGGAGCGAGGAGCGTGAATGCCTATGCGCCCATCCTCGTGCTGGGAGCCCTCGGGGCAGGCTTTGCGATCTTCTCCGTGGTCATGGCCACGCTTATCGGTCCAAAGCGGTACAACCGCGCAAAGCTCGAGGCCTACGAGTGCGGTATCGAGCCGACGCCGACGCCGGCCGGTGGTGGGCGATTTCCCATTAAGTACTACCTGACGGCGATGCTCTTCATCGTCTTCGACATCGAGATCGTCTTCCTCTACCCCTGGGCCGTCACGTTCGACGCCCTGGGGATTTTCGGGCTCGTGGAGATGCTGCTCTTCGTGCTCACCGTCTTCGTCGCCTACGCGTACGTATGGCGGCGCGGCGGCCTGGAATGGGACTAAAGGTCTGAGGGGCCAAAGAGCATGGGACTCGAAGAGAAACTGCCGAGCGGTTTTCTGCTGACCACCGTCGAGCAAGCGGCGGGCTGGGTGCGCAAGTCATCCGTCTTCCCCGCCACGTTCGGACTCGCGTGCTGCGCCATCGAGATGATGACGACGGGCGCGGGCCGGTACGACCTGGCGCGCTTCGGCATGGAGGTCTTCCGCGGCTCGCCGCGCCAGGCCGATCTGATGATCGTGGCGGGCCGGGTGAGCCAGAAGATGGCGCCCGTCCTGCGGCAGGTCTATGACCAGATGCCCAACCCCAAGTGGGTGATCTCGATGGGGGTTTGCGCTTCATCGGGCGGGATGTTCAACAATTACGCGATTGTGCAAGGTGTGGACCATGTTGTCCCTGTTGACATCTATTTGCCCGGCTGTCCGCCGCGGCCCGAGATGCTGATCGACGCGATTCTCAAGCTCCACCAGAAGATCCAGGGCTCCAAGCTCGGCGTGAACGCGGAAGAAGCGGCGCGCGAGGCGGAGGAGGCGGCCCTCAAGGCGCTCCCCACCATCGAGATGAAGGGGCTGCTGCGGTGAGCGAGGAGAACGGAAACGGGACCGCGAACGGCGTCCCCACCCCGCGCGACGAGACCGGCGAGGTCATCGGCGTCCGCAAGGGCATGTTCGGCGCCGAGGGCGGCGGCGACACCTCCGGCTACGGCGGGCTCGTCCGCACCATCTCGCTGCCCGGGGCGACGCCACGTCCGTACGGCGGCTGGTTCGACGAGGTCGCCGACGAGCTCGAGGGCGCCCTGGAGGAGCAGGACCTCCTCCCGGAGAACGCGATCGAGAAGACGGTCGTCGACCGCGGCGAGCTGACCTTCCACATCGCGCGCGAGCACCTCGTACGCGTGGCGCGGACGCTGCGGGACGACCCGGCCCTGCGCTTCGAGCTCTGCACGGGCGTCTCGGGGGTGCACTTCCTGGAGGACAAGGGCCGCGAGCTGCACGCCGTCTACCACCTGCGCTCGATCACCCACAACCGGCTGATCCGGCTCGAAGTCGGTGCCCCCGACGCCGATCCGCACGTCCCCTCGCTGGTCTCCGTCTATCCGACGAACGACTGGCACGAGCGCGAGACGTACGACTTCTTCGGCCTGATCTTCGACGGTCACCCGGCGTTGACGCGGATCATGATGCCGGACGACTGGCAGGGCTTCCCGCAGCGCAAGGACTATCCCCTCGGCGGCATCCCCGTCGAGTACAAGGGCGCCCAGATCCCGGCTCCGGACCAGCGGAGGTCGTACACCTGATGTCCACTTCTCACGCATCCGCGTCCGCGTCCGCTTCGCACGAGTCCGGGGCCCGCGAGACGACCGAGGGGACCGTCTACACGGTCACCGGCGGCGACTGGGACGAGGTCGTCCAGTCCGCGGCCAAGGCCGACGACGAGCGCATCATCGTCAACATGGGTCCGCAGCACCCGTCCACGCACGGCGTGCTCCGCCTCATCCTGGAGATCGACGGCGAGACGGTCTCCGAGGCCCGCTGCGGCATCGGCTATCTGCACACGGGCATCGAGAAGAACCTCGAATACCGCACGTGGACGCAGGGCACGACGTTCGTCACGCGCATGGACTACCTGACGCCGTTCTTCAACGAGACGGCGTACTGCCTCGGAGTCGAGAAACTGCTCGGCATCGAGGACCAGATCCCCGACCGCGCCTCGGTCATCCGCGTGCTCCTCATGGAGCTCAACCGGCTCTCCTCGCACCTGGTGTGCATCGCCACCGGCGGCATGGAGCTCGGCGCGACCACGATCATGATCTACGGCTTCCGGGATCGTGAACTCGTTCTCGATCTGTTCGAGCTCATCACCGGCCTGCGGATGAACCACGCCTTCATCAGGCCCGGCGGCCTCGCCCAGGACCTGCCGCCCGGCGCGGTCGACCAGATCCGCGAGTTCGTGAAGAAGATGAGGAAGAACCTCCCGGAGTACGACAAGCTCGCCACCGGGAACCCCATCTTCAAGGCCCGCATGCAGAACGTCGGCCACCTCGACCTCACCGGCTGCATGGCGCTCGGCGCCACGGGCCCGGTCCTCCGCTCGGCGGGCCTGCCGCACGACCTGCGCAAGTCGCAGCCCTACTGCGGCTACGAGAACTACGAGTTCGACGTCCCGACCGCCGACACCTGCGACTCCTACGGCCGCTTCCTCATCCGCATCGAGGAGATGCGCCAGTCGCTGCGCATCGTCGAGCAGTGCCTGGACCGGCTCGCCCCCGGCCCGGTCATGGTCGGCGACAAGAAGATCGCCTGGCCCGCTCAGCTCGCGCTCGGCCCGGACGGCCTCGGCAACTCGCTCGACCACATCAAGAAGATCATGGGCACCTCCATGGAGTCCCTGATCCACCACTTCAAGCTGGTGACCGAGGGCTTCCGGGTCCCGGCCGGGCAGGCGTACACCGCGGTCGAGTCGCCCAAGGGCGAGCTGGGCGTCCACGTCGTCTCCGACGGCGGCACCCGCCCCTACCGGGTCCACTTCCGCGACCCGTCCTTCACCAACCTGCAAGCCATGGCGGCGATGTGTGAGGGCGGCCAGGTCGCCGACGTCATCGTCGCCGTCGCGTCCATCGACCCCGTGATGGGAGGCGTCGACCGGTGACCACCACTCCTTCAGAGCAGGGCACGGGCGTCAGCCTGGGCATGCCCCAACTCCCCGCCCCCGCCTACCCGGCCGACGTACGGGCCAGGCTGGAGGCGGACGCCAAGGAGATCATCGCCCGCTACCCGGACTCGCGGTCCGCGCTCCTTCCCCTGCTGCACCTGGTGCAGTCGGAGGAGGGACACGTCACCCGCACCGGCATGCGGTTCTGCGCCGACGTGCTCGGTCTGACCACGGCCGAGGTCACGGCCGTCGCCACCTTCTACACCATGTACCGGCGCAAGCCCTCCGGCGACTACCAGGTCGGCGTCTGCACCAACACGCTCTGCGCGGTGATGGGCGGCGACGCGATCTTCGAGGAACTCAAGCAGCACCTCGGCGTCGGCAACGACGAGACCACCGAGGACGGCAAGATCACGCTTGAGCACATCGAGTGCAACGCCGCCTGCGACTTCGCCCCCGTGGTGATGGTCAACTGGGAGTTCTTCGACAACCAGACGCCGGCGTCCGCCAAGCAGCTCGTGGACGACCTGCGCTCCGGGGTGCCGGTCGAACCCACCCGCGGCGCGCCGATCTGCACGTACAAGGAGACCGCCCGGATCCTGGCGGGCTTCCCCGACGAGCGTCCCGGTGCCGTCGAGGCGAGCGGCGGTGCCGGACCCGCCTCGCTGATCGGGCTGCGCCTGGCCAAGGGCGAGGAGCCGCACGCGCGCGTCGTCCACCCACGCACGGGCGGACCTCAGGACGAAGCGCCCGCCGAGCACCTGAGCTCGCACGACGCACCGCAGCAGACCTCGGCATCCGACCCGGCCCACCCGGCCGGACCGACCGCCGAGGAGGGGGAGTGATGACCTTGGCAGCCGAGATCGACAACGAGACGAGCCCCGAGAAGCTGCTCGCACCGGTCCTCTCCGCCTTCTGGGACGAGGAGAAGTCCTGGACGCTGGAGACCTACCGGCGGCACGAGGGGTACGAGGGCCTGCGCAAGGCGCTCGCCATGGACCCCGACGACCTCATCGCGTACGTGAAGGACGCGGGCCTGCGGGGCCGCGGCGGCGCGGGCTTCCCCACCGGAATGAAGTGGCAGTTCATTCCGCAGGGCGACGGCAAGCCGCACTATCTGGTTGTCAACGCCGACGAGTCGGAGCCGGGGACCTGCAAGGACATCCCGCTCCTCTTCGCGAACCCGCATTCCCTCATCGAGGGGATCGTGATCGCGTGCTACGCGATCCGGTCGTCGCATGCCTTCATCTATCTGCGGGGCGAGGTCGTCCCCGTGCTGCGCAGGCTGCACGAGGCGGTCCGCGAGGCCCATGCGGCGGGCTACCTCGGCAAGAACATCCTGGGCAGCGGACTCGATCTGGAACTCACCGTGCACGCGGGCGCGGGCGCGTACATCTGCGGTGAGGAGACCGCGCTGCTCGACTCGCTCGAAGGCCGTCGAGGCCAACCGCGACTGCGTCCCCCTTTCCCTGCTGTCGCGGGTCTCTACGCATGCCCCACTGTGGTGAACAACGTCGAGTCCATCGCGTCGGTTCCCGCGATCCTCCACCGCGGGAAAGACTGGTTCAGGTCCATGGGGAGCGAGAAGTCCCCGGGCTTCACGCTCTACTCCCTGAGCGGCCACGTCACCAGCCCCGGCCAGTACGAGGCCCCGCTCGGCATCACGCTGCGCCAACTGCTCGACATGAGCGGCGGCATGCGCGCCGGGCACCGGCTCAAGTTCTGGACGCCCGGCGGTTCGTCCACGCCGATGTTCACCGACGAGCACCTCGACGTCCCGCTCGACTACGAGGGCGTGGGCGCCGCCGGCTCGATGCTCGGCACCAAGGCGCTCCAGTGCTTCGACGAGACGACGTGCGTCGTGCGGGCCGTGACCCGCTGGACGGAGTTCTACGCCCACGAGTCCTGCGGCAAGTGCACGCCCTGCCGCGAAGGGACGTACTGGCTCGTCCAGTTGCTCCGCGACATCGAGGCGGGCAAGGGCGTCATGGCCGACCTCGACAAGCTCAACGACATCGCCGACAACATCAACGGCAAGTCGTTCTGCGCCCTCGGCGACGGCGCCGCCTCGCCGATCTTCTCCTCGCTGAAGTACTTCCGCGAGGAGTACGAGCAGCACATCACCGGCAAGGGCTGCCCCTTCGACCCGGCCAAGTCGACTCTCTGGAGCGACCGCGCCGACCAGCACACGGAGGTGAACGCATGACAGTGACCACCAACAGCGCTCCCTCCGGGGGCGGGGAGGCGGCGGTTCCGCCGGAGGATCTCGTCTCGCTGACCATCGACGGCATCGAGATCAGCGTCCCCAAGGGGACACTGGTCATCCGGGCCGCCGAACTGCTCGGCATCGAGATCCCCCGGTTCTGCGACCACCCGCTGCTCGATCCCGCGGGCGCCTGCCGCCAGTGCATCGTCGAGGTGGAGGGCCAGCGCAAGCCGATGGCGTCCTGCACCATCACGTGCACCGACGGCATGGTCGTGAAGTCGCAGCTCACCTCGCCGGTCGCGGAGAAGTCGCAGCGCGGCGTGATGGAGCTGCTGCTCATCAACCACCCGCTGGACTGCCCGGTCTGCGACAAGGGCGGCGAGTGCCCGCTGCAGAACCAGGCGATGCAGGTCGGCGACACGGACACCCGCTTCGAGGGCAAGAAGCGGACCTACGAGAAGCCGGTGCCGATCTCCACGCAGGTGCTGCTCGACCGCGAGCGGTGCGTGCTGTGCGCGCGCTGCACCCGCTTCAGCAACCAGATCGCCGGTGACCCGATGATCGAGCTGATCGAGCGCGGCGCCCTTCAGCAGGTCGGGACGGGCGAGGGCGACCCCTTCGAGTCGTACTTCTCCGGGAACACCATCCAGATCTGTCCGGTCGGCGCGCTCACCTCCGCGGCGTACCGATTCCGCTCGCGCCCCTTCGACCTGGTGTCGTCGCCTTCGGTGTGCGAGCACTGCTCGGGCGGCTGCGCGAGCCGCACGGACCACCGGCGCGGCAAGGTCATGCGGCGCCTCGCGGCCGATGACCCCGAGGTCAACGAAGAGTGGATGTGCGACAAGGGGCGCTTCGGCTTCCGGTACGCGCAGCGGCCCGACCGGCTGACCACCCCTCTGGTGCGCGACGCCGCTTCGGGAAAGCTCGAACCGGCGAGCTGGCCCGAGGCACTGGACGCCGCGGCCCGCGGTCTCGCCGCCGCGCGCGGCCGGGCCGCGGTCCTGACCGGCGGCCGGCTCACCGTGGAGGACGCCTACGCGTACAGCAAGTACGCGCGCGTGGCGCTCGACACGAATGACATCGACTTCCGCGCGCGCGTGCACAGCAGCGAGGAGGCCGACTTCCTCGCGGCACGGGTGGCGGGACGTGGCAAGGACCTCGACGGGACCGGTGTCACGTACACCGCTCTGGAGAAGGCGCCCGCCGTCCTGCTCGTCGGCTTCGAGTCCGAGGAGGAGGCGCCCGGCGTCTTCCTGCGGCTGCGCAAGGCCTGGCGCAAGCACGGCCAGCGCACCTTCTCCCTCGCGACCCACGTGACGAAGGGCCTGGAGAAGGCGGGCGGCACGCTGCTGCCCGCGGCTCCCGGCACCGAGACGGAGTGGCTGGACGCGCTCGCCGCCGGGGTGGGCCTGGCGGAGGACGGGACCAGGGCCGCCGAGGCGCTGCGTGCCCAGGGGGCGGTCATCGTCGTCGGCGAGCGGCTCGCGGCCGTGCCCGGCGGGCTCACCGCCGCGGTGCGGACGGCCGCCGCGACCGGCGCCCGGCTGGTGTGGATTCCGCGCCGGGCGGGGGAGCGGGCCGCCGTCGAGGTGGGCGCGCTGCCCTCGCTGCTGCCCGGCGGTCGTCCGGCCACCGACCCGCGCGCGCGGGAGGAGGTCGCCGCCGCCTGGGGCGTCGCCGAACTCCCGCACCGCTACGGCCGCGACACCGGGCAGATCGTCGAGGCCGCCGCGACCGGTGAGCTCGGGGCGCTGCTCGTCGCGGGCGTCGAGGTCGCCGACCTGCCCGATCCGCAGCGCGCGCGTGAGGCGCTCGACGCGGTCGGCTTCCTGGTCTCGCTGGAGCTGCGGCCCAGCGAGGTGACGGAGCGGGCGGACGTCGTCCTGCCGGTGGCCGCGGTCGCGGAGAAGCCGGGCACCTTCCTCAACTGGGAGGGGCGTGCGCGGATGTTCGACGCCGCGCTCAAGCCCGACCAGATGACGCGGAGGCTGGCGCCCACCGACGCGCGCGTGCTGCACATGCTGGCGGACGCCGGTGACGTACACCTCGGCCTGCCGGACCTGGTGACCCTCCGCCGCGAGCTGGACCGGCTCGGCACCTGGGACGGGTCGTACGCGACCGAGCCCCAGGAGACGTCGGCGCAGCCGCCGAGGCCCGCTTCCGGAGAGGCCGTTCTCGCGGGGCACCGGCTGCTGCTCGACCAGGGCCGCCTCCAGGACGGCGACGAGGCGCTCGCCGGTACGCGGCACGCGGCCCGCGCGCGCGTGTCGGCGGCCACGGCGGTCGAAGCCGGCGTGAAGGACGGCGACCTGCTGGCCGTGACGGGGCCCGCGGGCACCACCGCGCTGCCGCTCCAGGTCACCGAGATGCCGGACCGTGTGGTCTGGCTGCCGCTGAACTCGACCGGGGGAGGCGTCGCTTCGGACACCGGCGCGCACCCCGGCGACCTCGTCCGCATCGGCCCGGCGGTCCTGCCGGAGCCCTCTGAGGCCCCGGAGGTGACGTCGTGATGCACACCGTGGTGCCGCTTGCGGCGGAAGACCTGTCCATGTTCGGCCGTGATCCCTGGTGGCTGGTCGCCATCAAGGCGGTCTTCTGCTTCGCCTTCCTGATGGTGACGGTCCTCTTCTCCATCGTGTGGGAGCGCAAGGTCGTCGCCTGGATGCAACTGCGCATCGGGCCCAACCGGCACGGCCCCTGGGGCATGTTGCAGTCCCTCGCGGACGGCATCAAGCTCATGCTCAAGGAGGACGTGATCGTCAAGCGGGCGGACAAGGTGGTCTACGTCCTCGCCCCGATCATCGCGGCGATCCCGGCCTTCATGGCGATCGCGGTGATCCCCTTCGGGCCCGCGGGCAACGAGGTCTCGATCTTCGGCCAGCGCACCACGATGCAGCTCACCGACCTGCCGATCGCGATGCTCTACATCCTCGCGGTCGCCTCCGTCGGCATCTACGGCATCGTCCTCGCGGGCTGGAGCTCCGGCTCGACGTATCCGCTCCTCGGGGGCTTGCGCTCCTGCGCGCAGATGATCTCGTACGAGATCGCGATGGGCGCGGCGTTCGCCTCGGTGTTCCTCTACTCCGGGTCGATGTCGACCTCGGCGATCGTGGAGGCGCAGGCCGACCGCTGGTACATCGTGCTGCTGCCCGTCTCGTTCCTGATCTACATCGTGACGATGATCGGTGAGACCAACCGCGCGCCGTTCGACATGCCGGAGTCCGAGGGCGACCTCGTCGGTGGCTTCAACACCGAGTACTCCTCCATCAAGTTCGCGCTGTTCATGCTCGCCGAGTACGTCAACATGGTCACCGTCTCGGCGGTCTCGGTCACCCTCTTCCTGGGCGGCTGGCGGGCCCCGTATCCGGTCAGCACCTTCTGGGAGGGCGCGAACCACGGCTGGTGGCCGATGCTCTGGTTCGTGATCAAGGTCCAGCTCCTGCTGTTCTTCTTCATCTGGCTGCGCGGCACGCTGCCACGCGTCCGCTACGACCAGCTGATGAAGCTCGGCTGGAAGGTCCTCATCCCGATCTCGGTCCTGTGGCTGATGCTCGTCGCCACGGTCAGGGCCATGCGGAACGAGAACTACGACTTCACCTCGATCGCGCTCTATGTCTGCGGCGGGGTCATCTCGCTGTTGTTGCTCTCGGTGGTCGTCGACATCTTCCGCGACAAGCGGGAGAAGGAGGCCGCCCCTGAGGAGCAGCCGGTCGCCTTCGACCCGATGGCGGGCGGATTCCCCGTGCCGCCGCTGCCCGGCCAGAGCCTGCCGCCGGTCCCGCGCCGACGCTCGCGCCAGCAGCGGGAGCTGATTGTCAGTGGTGGACCGGATACTCAAAGTGACGGAACCCGAAGTGACGGAAAGGAGGCGTCCGATGGCTGAGTCGAACGAGGAAACACCGCACGAGTCGAACCAGGGATCATCCGAGTCGAATCAATCGAAGCAGGGGTTCCAGAACCCCGTCGCGGGCTTCGGCGTGACCTTCAAGGCCATGTTCAAGAAGCGGCTGACCGAGCAGTATCCGGAGCAGCAGAAGACCACCGCTCCCCGCTTCCACGGCAGGCACCAGCTGAACCGCCATCCGGACGGCCTGGAGAAGTGCATCGGCTGTGAGCTCTGCGCCTGGGCCTGCCCCGCGGACGCCATCTATGTGGAGGGCGCGGACAACACGGAAGAGGAGCGGTACTCACCGGGCGAGCGGTACGGCCGCGTCTACCAGATCAACTACGCCCGCTGCATCCTGTGCGGCCTGTGCATCGAGGCGTGCCCCACGCGCGCGCTGACGATGACGAACGAGTTCGAGCTGGCCGACAGCAGCCGCGAGAACCTCATCTACACCAAGGAGCAACTGCTCGCCGGCCTGGAAGAGGGCATGGTCGACAGCCCGCACTCGATCTTCCCCGGCACGGACGAGCAGGACTACTACCGGGGCCTGGTCACCGAGGCCGCCCCCGGGACGGTGCCCCAGGTCGTCCGCTCCAAGGACGAGGCGCCCCAGGAGGCGGCCTCCGACTTCGGTGACGGCGAACCGGCATCGGAGAAGGTGATCGGCCGATGACGCAGCTCGCCGCCTACTCCACCTCCACCGGCGAGGCCTTCCAGTTCTGGGTGCTCGGCACGGTCGCCGTCATCGGCGCCCTGTGCACGATCCTCATGAAGAAGGCCGTGCACAGCGCGCTGTGTCTCGCCGGAACCATGATCATTCTGGCGGTGTTCTACCTCGCCAACGGCGCGTACTTCCTGGGCATCGTCCAGATCGTCGTCTACACCGGCGCGATCATGATGCTCTTCCTCTTCGTGGTCATGCTCGTCGGCGTCACCGCGGCGGACTCCCTGAAGGAGACCATCAAGGGCCAGCGCTGGCTGGCCATCCTGTGCGGTCTCGGCTTCGCGGTGCTGCTCTTCGCGGGCATCGGCAATGCGTCGGTGCAGGAGTTCAACGGCCTCGGCAAGGCGAACTCCGGCGGCAACGTGGAGGGCCTCGCGGGGCTCATCTTCACGAAGTACGTCTTCGCCTTCGAGATCACCGGTGCCCTGCTCATCACGGCCACGGTCGGCGCGATGCTGCTGACCCACCGCGAGCGCACGGAGCGCGCCAAGACCCAGCGCGAGCTGGCCGAGGAGCGCGTGCGCGAGGGCAAGCACCTGCCGCCCCTGCCCGCCCCGGGTGTGTACGCCCGGCACAACGCCGTGGACGTCGCGGGACTGCTCCCCGACGGCACCCCCTCGGAGCTCACGGTCAACAGGACGCTGCGCGATCGCGGCCAGATCCGTGACGTGTCGAGCGAGGCCCTGGACGATCTGCGGGCGCTGGAACAGCGCTCCGCCGACCGGCTGGAGCGGCCCGACACGCGCAGGACCGACATCGCGCGCCCCGAGAACGGACGGACCGACACCGAGCGGACCGAGGAGGCGTCGAAGTGAACCCGGTCAACTACCTCTACCTCGCTTCCCTGTTGTTCGCGATCGGTGCGACCGGCGTGCTCATCAGGCGGAACGCGATCGTGGTGTTCATGTGCATCGAGCTCATGCTCAACGCCTGCAACCTCGCGCTCGTGGCCTTCTCCCGGATGCACGGCAATCTCGACGGCCAGATCATCGCCTTCTTCACGATGGTCGTCGCCGCCGCGGAGGTCGTGGTCGGGCTCGCGATCATCGTGTCGCTCTTCCGTTCCCGCCACTCGGCCTCGGTCGACGACGCCAGCCTGATGAAGCTGTAAGGGGTCGCTCAAAGTGGAGAACCTGATTGCGCTGCTCGTCGCGGCGCCACTGCTCGGAGCGGCCGTACTGCTGTGCGGCGGGCGGGCGCTGGACCGCGTGGGCCACTGGCTCGGCACGCTGCTCGCGGCCGCCTCCTTCGTCATCGCCGCCGTGCTGTTCACCGACATGCTGGGCAAGGGCGCCGAGGAGCGCACACTGTCGCAGCACCTGTTCAGCTGGATCCCCGTCGAGGGCTTCCAGGCGGACGTCGCCTTCCAGCTCGACCAGCTGTCGATGACGTTCGTCCTGCTCATCTCCGGCGTCGGCACCCTGATCCACGTCTACTCGATCGGGTACATGGAGCACGACGAGCGGCGCCGCCGCTTCTTCGGCTACCTGAACCTCTTCCTCGCGGCGATGCTCCTCCTGGTGCTCGCCGACAACTACCTGCTGCTCTACGTCGGCTGGGAGGGCGTCGGCCTCGCCTCGTACCTCCTGATCGGCTTCTGGCAGCACAAGCCCAGCGCGGCCACCGCCGCGAAGAAGGCCTTCCTGGTCAACCGGGTCGGCGACATGGGCCTCTCGATCGCGATCATGCTGATGTTCACCACGTTCGGGACGTTCGCCTTCGGGCCGGTCCTGGAGGCCACGGGTGAGACGTCGGAGGGCAAGCTGACCGCCATCGGGCTGATGCTGCTGCTCGCCGCGTGCGGCAAGTCCGCCCAGGTGCCGCTCCAGTCCTGGCTGGGCGACGCGATGGAGGGCCCGACCCCGGTCTCGGCCCTGATCCACGCCGCGACGATGGTGACCGCGGGCGTCTACTTGATCGTCCGCTCCGGAGCGATCTTCAACGGCGCGCCGGACGCCCAACTCGTCGTGACGATCGTCGGAGCGGTCACGCTTCTGTTCGGTGCGATCGTCGGTTGCGCGAAGGACGACATCAAGAAGGCCCTGGCCGGTTCGACGATGTCCCAGATCGGCTACATGATCCTGGCCGCCGGCCTCGGCCCCATCGGCTACGTCTTCGCGATCATGCACCTGGTGACGCACGGCTTCTTCAAGGCCGGGCTCTTCCTCGGTGCCGGTTCGGTCATGCACGGCATGAACGACGAGGTCGACATGCGCAAGTACGGAGGCCTCCGGAAGTACATGCCGGTCACCTTCGTGACCTTCGGGCTCGGCTATCTGGCCATCATCGGATTCCCCGGCCTCTCCGGCTTCTTCTCCAAGGACAAGATCATCGAGGCGGCGTTCGCCAAGGGCGGCACGGAGGGCTGGATCCTCGGCTCGGTGGCGCTCCTGGGCGCGGCCATCACCGCGTACTACATGACGCGCGTGATGATCATGACCTTCTTCGGGGAGGAGCGCTGGCGCCACCGCGCGACGGCGTCCCCGGACCGGCCGAGCGCGGAGCCCGCGGCGCAGACCGAGGGCGCGCACGACGAACCGCACCCGCACGAGTCCCCGAAGTCCATGACGATCCCGATGATCGTGCTCGCCTTCGGATCGGTCTTCGCGGGCGGCTTCTTCAGCATCGGCGACCGGTTCACGCACTGGCTGGAGCCGATCACCCACCACGACCACGGCGACTCGCCGCTCAGCGCCGCCACGGTCACGGGCGCCACCATGGTGGTCCTCGTCATCGGCGTCGCCCTGGCCTACGTGCAGTACGGACGCCGGCCCGTCCCGGTCACCGCCCCGCGCGGCTCGCTGCTCACCAGGGCCGCCCGCCGGGACCTCCTCCAGGACGACATCAACCACGTCGTCCTGGTGCGCGGCGGCGAGCACCTCACACGGTCCCTGGTCTACGTCGACCACTCCCTGGTCGACGGCGTCGTCAACGGCACGGCGGCCTCGGTCGGCGGCCTGTCCGGGCGGCTGCGCAAACTGCAGAACGGCTACGCCCGCTCCTACGCGGTCTCGATGTTCGGCGGCGCTGCGGTACTCATCGCCGCGACCCTGCTGATGAGGGCGGTCTGATACCGATGTCCTTTCCTCTGCTGACAGCGACGGCGGTCCTGCCCGCGGTCGGCGCGATCGTCACGGCGGCCGTTCCGGCCGCCCGGCGGTCCGCCGCCAAGTGGCTCGCGCTGCTCGTCTCGCTCGCGACGTTCGCGCTCGCCGTGACCGTGCTGGTGCGGTTCGACCCGGACGGCGCCCGCTATCAACTGACCGAATCGCGTCCCTGGATCGCGGAGTTCGGCGTGCGGTATGAACTGGGGGTCGACGGCATCGGTGTCGCCCTCATCGCGCTCACGGCCCTGCTGATCCCGTTCATCATCCTGGCGGGCTGGCACGACGCCGATCCTTCCCCGAGCTCTCCACTCCGTTCGAACGGGGGAGGCCCCAACGGGACCAAGGCCCCCTACAAGTGGCGGCCGACCCAGGGCTTCTTCGCCCTGATCCTGGCCGTCGAGGCGATGGTGATCATCTCCTTCGAGGCCACCGACGTCTTCCTCTTCTACGTCTTCTTCGAAGCCATGCTCATCCCGATGTACTTCCTCATCGGTGGCTTCGGGGACCGCGCCCACGCGGGCAGCGACGAGAACGCCTCGGCGCAGCGGTCGTACGCGGCCGTGAAGTTCCTGCTCTACAACCTGGTCGGCGGCCTCATCATGCTGGCCGCGGTGATCGGTCTCTACGTAGTCGCCGGAAACTTCTCGCTCCAGGAGATCGCCGAGGCGCGGGCCAACGGCACGCTCGACATGACGACCAACACCGAGCGGCTGCTCTTCCTCGGCTTCTTCTTCGCCTTCGCGGTGAAGGCGCCGCTGTGGCCGCTGCACACCTGGCTGCCGAACGCGATGGGCGAGTCCACGGCCCCGGTCGCCGTCCTGATCACCGCGGTGGTCGACAAGGTCGGCACCTTCGCGATGCTGCGCTTCTGCCTCGGGCTCTTCCCCGAGGCGAGCGAGTGGGCGACGCCGGTCATCCTCGTACTCGCCCTGGTCAGCATCATCTACGGCGCGCTGCTCGCCGTCGGTCAGCGCGACATCAAGCGCCTGATCGCGTACGCGTCGATCTCGCACTTCGGCTTCATCGTCCTCGGCATCTTCGTGATGACCTCACAGGGCCAGTCCGGCGCGACGCTGTACATGGTCAACCACGGCATCTCGACCGCCGCGCTGATGCTGGTGGCCGGCTTCCTGATCTCGCGGCGCGGCTCGCGTCTGATCGCCGACTACGGAGGAGTGCAGAAGGTCGCCCCGGTGCTCGCGGGCACCTTCCTGATCGGCGGCCTGGCCACGCTGTCGCTGCCGGGTCTGGCGCCCTTCGTGAGCGAGTTCCTCGTCCTGGTCGGTGCCTTCGCGCGCTACCCGGTGGTGGGGATCATCGCGACGGTCGGCATCGTGCTGGCGGCGCTCTACACCCTCGTCCTCTACCAGCGGACGATGACGGGTCCCGTGAAGCCGGAGGTCTCGGCCATGCCCGACCTGCGGGTGCGTGAGCTGGCCGTCGTCGCCCCGCTGATCGCGCTCCTGATCGGCCTCGGGGTCTACCCGAAGCCGCTCACCGACCTGGTGAACCCGGCGGTCAAGCACACGATGTCCGACGTACAGAAGAAGGACCCCAAGCCCGAGGTGGAGGCGGCCAAGTGAGCGCATCAGCCGTCCACAGCCTGTGGACAATGGCCGCCGATCCGATCGACAAGATCGACGCGCCCAAGATCGAGTACGGGCAGCTCTCGCCGATGTTGATCGTCATCGGCGCGGCCGTCATCGGAGTGCTCATCGAAGCATTCGTCCCGCGCAAGTCCCGTTACCACGTCCAGCTGTTCGTGTCCGTGGTCGCCCTCACCGCTGCCTTCGCCGCGGTGATCGGACTGGCGGCCCGCGGATTCGGTACGACGAAGGCACACATCGCGGCGATGGGCGCGATCGCGGTCGACGGACCGGCTCTCTTCCTCCAGGGCACGATTCTGCTCACCGGACTCGTCGCGATCTTCACCTTCGCCGAGCGGCGCCTGGACCCCGAGGCGCACGGAAACCGCGTCGACTCGTTCGCGGCGCAGGCCGGCTCCGTGCCGGGCAGCGAGAGCGAGCAGGCCGCCACCAAGGCCGGGTTCACCACCACCGAGGTGTTCCCGCTCGCGCTCTTCGCCATCGGCGGCATGCTCGTCTTCCCGGCCGCCAACGACCTCCTGACGCTCTTCATCGCGCTGGAGGTCTTCTCCCTGCCGCTGTACCTGCTCTGCGCGCTGGCCCGCCGCAAGCGCCTGATGTCGCAGGAAGCCGCCGTCAAGTACTTCCTGCTCGGCGCGTTCGCCTCCGCGTTCACGCTCTTCGGCATCGCCCTCCTGTACGGGTACGCGGGCTCGGTCTCGTACGCGACGATCGCGAACGTCGTCGAGGGCAACGTCAAGACCGTCGACCCGGCGCTCGCCGACACCATGGGCAATGACGCGCTGCTCCTCATCGGCGTCGCGATGGTGGTGATGGGGCTGCTCTTCAAGGTGGGCGCGGTGCCGTTCCACATGTGGACCCCGGATGTCTACCAGGGCGCTCCGACACCGGTCACCGGCTTCATGGCCGCGGCGACGAAGGTGGCCGCGTTCGGCGCCCTCCTGCGTCTCCTCTACGTGGTCCTGCCGGGGCTGCGCTGGGACTGGCGCCCGGTCATGTGGGGCATCGCGATCATCACGATGCTGGGCGGCGCGATCATCGCGATCACCCAGACCGACATCAAGCGGCTCCTGGCGTACTCGTCCATCGCGCACGCCGGGTTCATCCTCGCCGGTGTCATCGCCACCACCCCGGACGGCGTCTCCTCCGTCCTCTTCTACCTCGCCGCCTACTCCTTCGTGACGATCGGCGCCTTCGCCGTCGTCACGCTGGTGCGGGACGCGGGCGGGGAGGCAACACACCTGTCGAAGTGGGCGGGGCTCGGCCGGAGGTCCCCGCTGGTCGCGGCGGTCTTCGCGGTCTTCCTGCTCGCCTTCGCCGGTATCCCGCTGACCTCCGGGTTCACGGGGAAGTTCGCGGTGTTCAAGGCGGCGGCGGACGGCGGCGCCGGCGCGCTGGTCGTCATCGGTGTGCTGTCGTCGGCGATCGCGGCGTTCTTCTACATCCGGGTGATCGTGCTGATGTTCTTCAGCGAGCCGAAGGCGGACGGCCCCACGGTGGCCGTCCCCTCGCCGCTGACGATGGCGGCGATCGGCATGGGCGTGGCGGTGACGCTGGTGCTCGGCGTGGCCCCGCAGTACTTCCTGGACCTCGCGGGCCAGGCGGGAGTCTTCGTCCGGTAGTCGTTTTCCTCACACGCCTGTCGCCGCCCGGCACCCGGATCACTGGGGTGCCGGGCGGCGGCCTGTGGATAACTTCCCGGGCTGTCGGTGCGGAGCCCTATCGTGGGGGCAGTGGTCGAGGCAGTGACCGAAGCACCGACCGAGGCAGGACGTACGGCGGGGGACAGCGCGATGGATGGGACCAAGGACATGAGCGAGGTGACGGCGCCTTCAGCGGTGCCGGGCGCGACCGGCACCGTGACGGAGAGCGACGCACTGCGCACACTCCACCGGGTCTTCGGGTACGACGCGTTCCGCGGCGAGCAGGAAGCGGTCATAGATCACGTGGTGGCCGGCGGCGACGCCGTCGTCCTCATGCCCACCGGCGGCGGAAAGTCCCTCTGCTACCAGATCCCGGCCCTGGTCCGCCCCGGCACGGGCGTCGTGGTCTCCCCGCTCATCGCCCTCATGCAGGACCAGGTGGACGCGTTGCGGGCGCTCGGCGTGCGGGCCGGCTTCATCAACTCCACGCAGGACTTCGACGAGCGGCGCGTGATGGAGGCGGAGTTCCTCGCGGGGGAGCTCGACGTGCTCTACCTCGCGCCGGAGCGGCTGCGCCTCGACGCCACGCTGGACCTCCTGTCCCGCGGCAAGATCTCCGTCTTCGCCATCGACGAGGCGCACTGCGTGGCGCAGTGGGGCCACGACTTCCGGCCGGACTATCTGGCGCTCTCCGTGCTCGGGCAGCGCTGGCCCGACGTGCCGCGGATCGCCCTGACGGCGACGGCCACGCATGCCACGCACCGGGAGATCACGCAGCGGCTCGGCATGCCGGACGCCCGGCACTTCGTGGCGAGCTTCGACCGGCCCAACATCCAGTACCGCATCGTGCCGAAGGCCGAGCCGAAGAAGCAGCTCCTGTCCTTCCTGAAGGAGGAGCACGCGGGCGACGCGGGCATCGTCTACTGCCTCTCGCGGAACTCGGTCGAGAAGACCGCCGAGTTCCTCTGCCGGAACGGCATCGAGGCGGTGCCGTACCACGCGGGCCTGGACGGCGGCACGCGCGCGGCCCACCAGTCCCGCTTCCTGCGGGAGGAGGGCCTCGTCGTCTGCGCCACGATCGCCTTCGGCATGGGCATCGACAAGCCGGACGTCCGCTTCGTCGCCCACCTGGACCTGCCCAAGTCGGTCGAGGGGTACTACCAGGAGACGGGCCGCGCGGGCCGTGACGGCCTGCCCTCCACGGCCTGGATGGCTTACGGCCTCCAGGACGTCGTCCAGCAGCGCAAGATGATCCAGGGCAGCGAGGGCGACGAGGCGTTCCGGCGCAGGGCCGCGGCCCACCTGGACTCGATGCTGGCGCTCTGCGAGACCGCCCAGTGCCGCCGGGCCCAGCTCCTGACCTACTTCGGCCAGGAGGCCGGGTCGGAGCGGTGCGGCAACTGCGACACGTGCCTCACCCCGCCCGAGACCTGGGACGGCACGGTCGCCGCGCAGAAGGTGCTGTCCACGGTGGTGCGCCTCCAGCGGGAGCGCGGCCAGAAGTTCGGCGCGGGCCAGATCATCGACATCCTGCTGGGCAAGAAGACCGCGAAGATCATCCAGTTCGACCACGACCAGCTCTCCGTCTTCGGCATCGGCGAGGAGCTGGCGGAGGCCGAGTGGCGTGGCGTCGTGCGGCAGCTCCTCGCGCAGGGGCTGATCGCGGTCGAGGGGGAGTACGGCACGCTGGTGCTCACCGAGGAGAGCGGCACAGTCCTCGGCCGGGAGCGCGAGGTGCGGCTGCGCAAGGAGCCGAAGCGGGCCCCGGCGGCGCGGGCCGCCAAGGGTGAACGCAAGGCGAAGTCGGCGGCAGCGGTCGCCGAGCTGCCCCAGGAGGCGGTGCCGGTCTTCGAGGCACTCCGTGCCTGGCGCGCCGCCCAGGCCAAGGAGCAGGGCGTCCCCGCGTACGTCATCTTCCACGACGCCACGCTCCGCGAGATCGCCACGCTGCGGCCCACGTCCGTGGGTGACCTGGCGGGCATCAGCGGGGTGGGCGAAAAGAAGCGGGCCACGTACGGGGAGGGTGTGGTCGGTGTCGTGACTGAGCTTGCGGCGGGCGCGGGCACGGACGCGGGCGCGGCTGCGGATGCAGGTGTCGGCTCTGGGGCGGGCGAGGGGCCGGGGGCGAGTGTGACTGCTGGTGCTGGTGCTGGTGCTGGTGCTGGTGCTGGTGCCGGTGCCGGGACCGGGGCTGATGGTGCCGGGGCTGACAGTGACGGAGGGCTGGACTGGGGGGCGGATCTGGAGGAGCCGGACTGGTAGGGCGGCCGGGGCGGGGTGTTCAGGGGGCGCTGCCGAAAAGTCCCGCGACACGCCGCTGTTCGGGCGCCGTGAGCGGGACTGTCCCGCAACGTGTCAGCTCGGCCGCAGCCGCAGCCGCAGCCGCAGCCACGTCCCCCGCCCCGTAGGCCCGCGCCCCGCAACCCCGGGCCCCGCAGTCCCGCCGCCCGTCCGCCCTATCCCCTCACCGCACCGCCGCCGTGATCCGGCCTGTCACCTCGCCGAGGCCGATCCTCGTGCCGCCTGCGCCGGGGGCCCAGGCCGAGAGGGTCACCTCGTCGCCGTCCTCCAGGAAGGTGCGCTTGCCGTCGGGGAGTTCGAGGGGGTCGCGGCCGTTCCAGGTGATCTCGATCAGGGAGCCGTACTGGCCGGCGGAGGGGCCGCTGACCGTGCCCGAGCCGTAGAGGTCGCCGGTGCGCAGGGAGGCGCCGTTGACCGTCATGTGGGCCAGCTGCTGCGCGGCCGTCCAGTACACCGTGGAGAAGGGGGGCTCGGAGATGACGTGGCCGTTGAGGGTGACCGTCATGCGGAGGTCGTAGCCGCCGGGTTCGTCCGCGGCGGACTCCGCCGAGTCGTCGAGGTAGGGCAGGAGCTGGTGCGTGCGCTCCGGGGGCGCGACCCGGGCCGCGTCCAGGGCCTCCAGCGGGGTGATCCAGGCCGACACCGACGTGGCGAAGGACTTGCCGAGGAACGGGCCGAGGGGCACGTACTCCCAGGCCTGGATGTCGCGCGCCGACCAGTCGTTGAGCAGCGTGAGCCCGAAGACGTGCTCGCGGAAGTCGGCCAGGGGGACGGGCGTTCCCTGCGTCGAGGGGGTGCCGACCACGAAGCCGACCTCGGCCTCGATGTCGAGGCGGACCGAGGGGCCGAAGACGGGGGCCGTGTCGGCGGGCGCCTTGCGCTGACCCGTCGGGCGTACGACGTCTGTCCCGGAGACCACGACGGTGCCGGACCGGCCGTGGTAACCGATGGGCAGGTGCTTCCAGTTGGGCGTCAGCGGGGTCGGTGAGTCCGGGCGGAAGATCTTGCCCAGGTGGGTCGCGTGGTGCTCGGACGCGTAGAAGTCGACGTAGTCCGCCACCTCGAACGGCAGGTGCAGGGTCGCTTCCGAGAGGGGGTGCAGCAGGGGCCGTACGGCCTCGCGGTGGGACGGGACGGTCACCCACGCGGTCAGGGCGCGCCGCACGTCGGACCAGGCGATGCGGCCCGCGGCGAGCAGCGGGTTCAGCGTCGGGCGCGCGAGGAGCGAGACATAGGGGGAGCCGAGCGCGGCGGCCGCGGCGCCCGCGTCCAGGACGTACGAGCCGAGCCGCACCCCGACCCTGCGCTGGTCGTTCCGCTCCCCGGCCAGGGAGAACACGCCGTAGGGAAGGTTGTGCGGCCCGAAGGGATCACCCTCGGGCAGGCCGAAGGGGTCGCCCTCGGGCAAGCCGGAGGGGGCACCCCCGGTAGGGCCGGATGAGGTGCCCTCCGAAAGGCCGGCGGAGTCGCCTGGGAAGGAGCCGGAGGAGTCGCCGGCGGCCGGGTCGAGCGGGGTCTGCTCGGACATGCGTACCTGCCTCACTTTCGTTAAGGGGTGTGCCACACGTTACGTGTGAGGCGCCCTGTTGCGGCAGTGTCTAAAGAGTTCGCAATGTCCGAATAGGCCTAGTCGGACTGGTCAATTCCGGGACTACCGTCCTGTGGGGGACGCGGGCAGCGTGGTCCGGGTCGGTCGCGACATACGCGTGGGGGACTCGTGGCCAGGATGAGCAACAGTGTGCCGTTCACTCCGGACCGGAACGTTCCGGGTCTTGTGGTCAAGTTCGGTGACTACCCCCTGCACCACGGCGGAGTGGGCGCGATCCGCAGCCTGGGGCGGCTCGGCGTACCGATGTACGCGATCACGGAGGACCGCTGGACGCCCGCCGCCGCCTCCCGGCATCTGACGCGTGCCTTCCCGTGGCCGACCACGGGCACCGAAGAGCCGGAACGCCTCGTGGCGGGACTGCTGCGGCTCGGGCGGCGGATCGGCGTGCCGACCGTCCTCATCCCCACGGACGAGGAAGCCGCCGTCCTCATCGCCGAGCACCAGGACGAGCTCTCCGGGGAGCGGACCGGGTTCGGCGGCTTCCTCTTCCCGCGCGGGCAAGCGGAACTGCCCCGGCGGCTCGCCAGCAAGCAGGGTCTGCACGAGCTGTGCGTGCGGCACGGTGTCGCCTCGCCCGTCGCTGCGTTCCCCGAGAACCGGGTGGACATAGCGGAGTTCGCGGCCACGGCGCGCTTCCCCGTGGTGGCCAAGAACCGTGAGGCGTTCACTCGGCGGAGGAGCCCGGTGGTGCAGGGCACCACGCGCATAGAGACGCCGCGGAAACTGCTCGCGCTCGCCGCGGGGTGGGGCGAGCAGCCGGGCGTGATCCTCCAGGAGTACCTGCCCCGGGAGCAGGCCGAGGACTGGATCGTGCACGCGTACTTCGGCCCGGACTCCTCGCCGCGCGCGCTGTTCACCGGGGTCAAGGTCCGCTCCTGGCCACCGCACGCGGGCATGACGGCGAACGCGTACGTCGTCGACAACCCGGAACTCGCGGACGTCGTCGCGCGTTTTATCAAGCAGATCGGCTACACCGGAATCATCGACCTCGACCTGCGCTTCGACCGGCGCGACGGTCAGTACAAACTGCTCGACTTCAACCCCCGGATGGGCGCCCAGTTCCGCCTCTTCGAGAGTGAGGCGGGGGTCGACGTCGTCCGCGCGATGCACCTCGATCTGACAGGGCGCGCCGTCCCTGCCGGAGAACAGCGCGCGGGTCACCGCTATGTCGTGGAGAACATCGACCTGCCCGCTCTCCTCGCCTACCGCCGCAGCGGGTACACGACGCCGCACGCCCCCGCCCGCGCGAGCGGTACGGAACTGGCGTGGCTCGCGAGGGACGACCTGAAGCCGTTCCTCACGATGCTCGTGCGGTTCGTGCGGCCAGGAGTGAAGCATCTGTACCAGCTCTGGCGCAGCCGGAGAGGGCATGGCGTGACGCCTTGGGGAGGGACTTCGTGATGGAACCAGTAGCAGTCGTCGGAGCCGGGCCTTACGGCCTGTCCACCGCCGCTCATCTGCGGGCGCGCGGCATACGGGTGCGGGTGTTCGGCGAGTCGATGGTGAGCTGGCGCAGGCACATGCCCCAGGGGATGCTGCTCAAATCGACCCCCGTGGCGTCGAACATCCACGCGCCGCAGCCCGGTCACGACCTCGTCGACTACTGCGACGCGGCGGGCATACGGCGACTGGTCACGGACGAGGACATCGTCCCCATCGAGACGTTCGTCGCGTACGGGGACTGGTTCCGGGAGCGGCTCGTGCCCGACGTGGAGCAGGTGCGCGTCGTCTCCGTCGAGCGGCACGGGCAGGGTGGCGCGGCCGGCTTCGATCTGAAGCTGGACTCCGGGGAGCAGTTCGCTGCCCGCGCGGTCGTCGTCGCCACCGGCCTGTCCGGCCTCTCGCGGCTGCCCCGCGAGCTGGCCGAAGCGGTGCCCGAGGGGGCCGGCCCCACGGCCGCGGTGTCGCACAGCTCCCAGCACCACGACCTGTCCCGCTTCGCCGGGCGCGACGTCATCGTGGTGGGCGCAGGGCAGTCCGCTCTGGAGACGGCCGTGCTCGCCGCGGAGGCCGGGGCGCGGGTGCGGGTGGTGGCGCGCGGCAAGGGCTCGGTGGCCTTCGGTGAACCGCCGTGGCGGCAGCCGAAGTTCCGCCCGGCGTCACCGTTCGGCCGTGCCTGGTCCCTCTACGCGATCACCTACCGAGCCGGTCCGTACCGCCATCTTCCGCCCCCTGCCCGGCACTTCCTGGTCCGGCGCGTCCTCGGCCCGCTCGGCGCGTGGTGGCTCCGGGAGCGTTATGAAGGCCTGGTCGCGACCCGTGAGGTGGCCCGCGTCATGCGCTCCCAGGTGCGTGAGGGGCAGCCCGTCCTGACGGTCGAGACGCTGGGCGGCCGCGTGGAGGAGCTCGCCGCCGACCACGTCATCGCCGCCACGGGCTACCGCGTCGACCTCGCCGCGATGGACTTCCTCGGCCATGGCCTCCGCGCCCGCCTCGCCGCGAGCCGCGGCACCCCGAAGCTGGGCGCCGGTTATGCGTCGTCCATACCCGGCCTGTACTTCACCGGCATGCTGGGTGGGTCGTCGTACGGGCCGGTGATGCGGTTCGTGTGCGGCACGGAGTTCGCGTCGCCGCGGCTGGCGGGGCACTTGGCGGCGGCGTGCGGGTGAGGTGCTGTACCCCCGGCCGGCGCAGGGGTGGTGAGCCGCCCGGGGCCCGACCGGTGTGCGTCCGGTGCCGCGGGTTGGTGGCCGAGTGCGTGACCGGTGGGCGCACCGTGCCGCGGCTTGGTCGCCGAGTGCGTGAGCGGTGCACGCCCCGTGCGGGGACCGGCAAGTGGCCAGTTGTACGCCGCGTGTGGGGAGCGGCAAGTGGCCAGTTGTACGCCGCGTGTGGGGAGCGGCAAGTGGCTCGTTGTACGCCCTGTGCACGGAGCACGATCCGCCACGTTCTGGTGAACCGCTGCCGGCCCCGTCGCACCCCACTCCGTACCGGCCTTGTCAAGCCGCTTCCGGTGTGGCTCAGGATCCGTATTCTCTGGATCATGTCCGCTGCCCTCGCATATGCACTCATCGCCACTGACCTGGACGGGACGCTGCTGCGCGGCGACGACACGGTCTCGGAACGGTCGCGGCGGGCGTTGGCCGCCGTGCGCGGGGCGGGCGCGCGGCATCTCGTCGTGACGGGGCGGCCCGCGCCCAGAGTGCGGCCCCTCTTCGACGACCTGGGGTACGACGGCCTCGCCGTCTGCGGGCAGGGGGCGCAGCTCTACGACGCCGGGGCGCACCGCATGGAGTGGTCGGTGACCCTCGACCGCGGGCTCGCCGAGGTGGCGCTCGGCAAGATCGAGGCGGAGGTCGGGCAGGTCGCCGCGGCCGTGGACCAGGACGGCGTGGACGGCCTCACCCTCATCGAGCCGGGGTACGAGATGCCGCACCCCACGCTCCCCGCGGTGCGCGTGCCCTGCCGTGACGTGCTCTGGGAGGCGCCCATCAGCAAGGTGCTGCTGCGCCACCCCCGCCTGGCCGACGACGAGTTGGCGGCGGTGGCGCGGGACGCGGTGGAATCGCTCGCGACGGTGACGATGTCCGGGCCCGGCACGGTGGAGCTCCAGCCGTGCGGGGTGACCAAGGCGACCGGTCTCGCGCTCGCCGCCGAACGGCTCGGCCTGACGGCAGCGGACACGATCGCCTTCGGTGACATGCCCAACGACATCCCCATGTTCCTGTGGGCGGCGCACGGCGTCGCCATGGCCAACGCCCACGCGGAACTCCGGGCGGCGGCCGACGAGTTGGCGCCGTCCAACGA
Source organism: Streptomyces sp. DSM 118878 (assembly GCF_052936595.1). Classification (NCBI taxonomy): domain Bacteria; kingdom Bacillati; phylum Actinomycetota; class Actinomycetes; order Kitasatosporales; family Streptomycetaceae; genus Streptomyces; species Streptomyces sp. DSM 118878. The sequence goes on along the minus strand of NZ_CP193622.1, from coordinate 3,883,250 downwards.
GGACGACGGGATCGCGGTGGTCCTGGAGCGGCTGCTGGCCAGGCCCAGGCCCAGGCCCTGACCTCGCCCCGAAGCTCCTGGCGGAATCACCTGTTACCCCGCCGTTCGACCGATCCGGCGCTCCCATGTCCGGTGGAAGACGACCTCCGTGCCCTCCCGGCAGATCACCTCGTTCCACGTGAGGAAGTCCGACGCCTCGCACCTGATCTCCGAGTGCGTCTCGATCGTCGCGTCCCAGGCGAGCTCGGGGCGGTGCAGGCGGATCGTCCAGTCCGAGCGGGTGCGGGCCGTGAGGGGGTCCGACTCGTTGACCGTGTACGACTCCTGTGCGTCCTCGGTGAATTCGAGGCCGTCGGGGTACACGCGCGTGCCGCCGTAGCGCGGGTCGACGGAGAGGTGCCACTCGCCCTTGGCGACATCGCGTACGACCAGGCGTTCGGGGCGCTCCTCGTCGAGTGTGGCGGGGGAGACCACACCGAGCGGCTCCGACTGCTCAGGGGCCTCGAAGGTGATCGACGGGTCCAGGTCGCCGGTGCGGACGGGGAGTTCGAGGGAGCTGCCCGCCGGGTCGAGCGTGAAGCCCGCCGCGGAGTCCGGCTGCGGCCAGATCCAGGGCCAGTACGCGGAGGAGACCGCCAGACGGATGCGATGGCCGGGCGGGAAGGTGTGGCCGATGCCGTTGAGCTCGAAGGTCACGTCCTCCGTGGCGCCGGGCGGCCAGGGCTCCGCGCGGTCCCTGCCGTGGCGGGCGGAGAGATTCAGCACACCCCGGGTGACCAGCGTGGACGAGCCGTCGGGCGCGACGTCACAGAGGCGGGCGACCGCCTGCCCCGACGGCACGTCCATCCGCAGCCGCAGCGTCACCCTGGGCCGCCCGAGGACCCGTACCTCCGCGGGGACCTCGAACTCGAAGCACGCCGACTTCGCGTCCTCGTCCCGCTGGTCCGGCGGCAGGTCGGCATCATTGCCGAAGGGGAAGAACCGTCCCGCGTCCAGGCCCGTGTGCTGGGGCGAGGCGACGATCTGCGGGTGGCCCTGGAGCGCGTACGCGGTGGGGACGACGTTCGGGGAAGGCCAGGCGGGGTCGCCGGCCCAGCCGCCGGGCAGCTCCGGGTAGACCGTCGCCGGGGGGTGGGATCCGCTGATCCAGGAGCGCAGCTTCGGCTCGGCCATGACGCCGGTGTCCCGGCCCTTCAGGTGGTGGTCCCACCAGCGCAGGGTCTCCTGGAGGAAGCCGATCGCCGGGCCCGGGGGCAGGCCGCGGTCCGGGTACTGGTGCGACCACGGGCCGATGAGCCCGCGCACCTGGTCGTCGGGGAGGTGCTCGACGAGCCGCAGGACCGTGTCCCGGTACGGGTCGTGCCAGCCGCCGACCGCGAGGACCGCGGCGCCGATGGCGGAGTAGTCCTCGCAGACGCTGCCGTGGCGCCAGTAGTCGTCGCGCGTCTGATGGTCGAGCCAGGTGTGGATGAAGGGGTCCACGGACTCCAGCCGCGTCAGCCACATGTCGCGCCAGGCGTCGCCCACGTAGTAGGGGTCCGGCGGGCGCGAGACGAAGGCGAGCATCGTCGCCGCCCACGCGTGCATGTCCACCGCGAGGACGGAACCACCCATGTAGTGCACGTCGTTGTCATAGCGGTCGTCCGCGGAGCAGACCGTGACGATCGCCTTGAGCGGCTCGGGGGCCAGGGCCGCGATCTGGAGGGAGTTGAAGCCACCCCAGGAGATGCCGAACATGCCGACCTTGCCCGTCGACCAGTCCTGCGCGGCCAGCCAGTTCACCACCTCGACGCCGTCGGCGAGCTCCTGCGCGGAGTACTCGTCGGTGGGCAGGCCCTCGCTGTTGCCGTGGCCGCGGACGTCGACGCGTACGGAGGCGTAGCCGTGGCCCGCGTACCAGGGGTGGCGCTGCCAGTCGCGCGGCGCCGTCCAGTCGCTGAGCCGGTAGGGGAGGTATTCGAGGAGCACGGGGACGGGCTCGTCGGTGACCGGGCGCCACACGCGCGCGTAGAGCTTGGTCCCGTCGGCGAGGGGTACGCGGATGTCCTGGTGTGTCGTCTCGTAGGGGAACTCGGAGCGGATGTTCAGGTGCGTCATGGGAGGAACCTCGGTGGACGGGACGTCCTGGACGGACGGGGTGGGGGGAGCGTCCTCAGCGGATGGAAACAGCCGACGGAACAGCCGACGGAACAGCCGACGAAACAGCCGACGAAACAGCCGACGGAACAGAGGCCGGGCAAGGGGTCAGGCATGGGGCCGGGCATGGGGCCGGACAGGGGGCCGCTAGTGGACGGGACGCATCGTGCGGCGCAGCCACGGCGCGAGCGCGATCACGGCTATGCCCGCGACCACGGCCACACCGCCGTTCACGCCGAAGTAGGCGGGGTCGGAGACCTCTCCGTACACCTTCACGACCTGCGCCTGGATGCCGTTGGCGAGCGCGAGGGAGAGGAACCACAGGGCCATCGTCTGGCTGGCGAACGCCTTCGGCGCGAGCTTCGTGGTCGCGGACATGCCCGATGTCTCCAGGAGGACGTCACCGAGCCCGAGCAGCAGGTACGAGCCGACGATCCACCAGGCGGCCATCTCGTACGAGTCGTCGCCGTGCCCCGCGGTCGCCACGACCATCAGCAGGAACGAGAGGCCGCCGAGGATCACGCCGAAGGCGATCTTGTTGGAGGCGTGCGGCTGGCGCGTGCCCATCCGCGCCCAGACGGTGGCGACCACCGGGGCGAGCGCCACCTCGAAGGCGCCGAGCGCCGAGGCGTACCAGCTCGCGGGGAAGTGGTGGCCGAGGATCTCGGTCCTCGCGTTGGTCGAGGCGAGCAGCATCATCGTGGAGTACGCCTGGAAGAGGATGAAGTTGAAGACGACCGACGCGAGGAAGAGCACGACGTACGGGCGCAGGCGGCGCCGCTCCTCGCCGGTGACGCGCGGGCTGCGGAACATGACCGCGAAGTAGACGACCGGGGCGATCACCGATATGAGGGTGAGCAGGTCGACGAAGCGGTCCATGGTCAGCAGGCCGGTGGCGGCGAGGAACCCGGCGAGGGCCGCGACGGCGACGGCGCCGGCGGCGATCAGGAGGATCGCCCGCCGCATCGCGGCCGGTTCGAGGGCGTACTCCGCCGAGGCCTTGCGCCCCGCGAGATGGCGCCGGCCGAGCACGTACTGGACCAGGCCGAACGTCATGCCGACCGCCGCCGCGGAGAAGCCCCAGTGCCAGCCCCTGTGGTCGCCGAGCCAGCCGGTGATCAGCGGGCCCGCGAAGGCGCCCACATTGATCGCCATGTAGTAGAGCGCGAAGCCGGCGTCACGCCGCTCGTCCTCGGTGCGGTAGAGCTTGCCGACCATCGAGGCCACGTTCGGCTTCAGCAGCCCGGTGCCCGCGCTGATCAGGCCGAGGCCCGCCCATGTCATGCCCGCGATCGGCACGGCCATCGCGTAGTGGCCGCAGGCGATGAGCACGCCGCCCCACAGCACCGCGCGGTACGAGCCGAGGATGCGGTCGGCGAGCCAGCCGCCCGCCACGGAGACGAGGTAGACGAGCGTTCCGTACGCCGCCGAGACCGACGCGGCGGTGGCGGGGGCCATGCCCATGCCGTCGTTCGCGACGGAGTCGGCGAAGTAGAGCACCAGGATGGCCTGCATGCCGAGGAACGAGAAGCGCTCCCAGACCTCCAGGCCGGAGAGGGTGAGCAGGCCGCGCGGCTGCCCGAAGAAGGCACGGTCGTCGGCCGGCGGCGGCTCCACCGTCGGCTCCGCGGGCGGTTCGTGCTCGGCCGTGGTACGGGACAAAGCGGATGCTCCCGGTTGTTGTACACCTATGGGTGCGGGTTGGTCCTGTCGGTTGTATGGGCTGATCAGCAACATACCGGTGCTGATCGGAGGGCGCCCGGCCCGGTTCACCGTAGGGCGGGGAAGGTCCGTGCGGGCGCAAGGGGCCAGGTTGTGGGCAGGGTGGTGACGGACGACGAGCGGGCAGGTGCTCGCCGTGATCGAAACGCGACCGGATACGCTGACTTGAGTGATGGCAGCGACACATCGACAAACCGTGTCATCGACCGAGTTGTAATGATCGACCGAGTTCGCCATGTGATCGTCAGCAGACAGGAGAACCTCTCGTGACCGTCGTCGGGCCTTTCGGGCTGAGCGTGCGGGACCAGGCTCTCGAAGCCGATGTCCAGGCAGGGTTGGCGGCTGTCGAGGAGGGCCTCCTGGAGGCCACCAAGAGCGAGGTCCCCTTCATCACCGAGGCTGCCCAGCACCTCGTGCGCGCCGGGGGCAAGCGTTTCCGCCCCCTGCTCGTGATGCTGGCCTCGCAGTTCGGCGACCCCTACGCACCGGGCATCGTGCCGTCCGCCGTGGTCGTGGAGCTGACGCACCTCGCGACGCTCTACCACGACGACGTGATGGACGAGGCGGACGTGCGCCGCGGGGTCGACAGCGCCAACCAGCGCTGGAACAACTCCGTGGCCGTGCTGACCGGCGACTTCCTCTTCGCCCGCGCCTCGTACATCCTGGCCGACCTCGGCCCGGAGGCCGTGCGCATCCAGGCGGAGGCGTTCGAGCGGCTCGTCACCGGCCAGATCCTGGAGACGGCAGGTCCGCCCGAGGGCCGCGACCCGGTCGACCACTATCTCGACGTGCTCGGCGGCAAGACCGGCTCCCTGGTCGCCGTGGCCTGCCGGTTCGGCGCGATGATGTCCGGTGCCGACGAGACGGTCGTGGACGTCCTGACGCAGTACGGCGAGCGGCTCGGCGTGGCCTTCCAGCTCGCCGACGACGTGCTCGACATCGCCTCCGACTCCCACGAGTCCGGCAAGACGCCGGGCACGGACCTGCGCGAGGGCATCCCGACGCTGCCGGTCCTGCGGCTGCGGGAGCGCGTCGAGCGGCTCGGTCTGCCCGAGGACATCGCCCTGAGCGAGCTGCTCGCCTCCGACCTCACCGACGACGCCCGCCATGCCGAGGCCCTCATCAGACTGCGGGCGCACCCCGCCCTTGAGCAGGCCCGCAGGGACACGGTGCGCTACGCGGAGGAGGCGCGGGCCGCGCTGGCACCGCTGCCCGCCTGCGACGCCAAGACCTCCCTGGTGGAGCTCTGCGACCTGGTGGTGCACCGGGCCGGCTGAGGCCCGACCCCGAGAGCGACCTGAGAGCGGCGGCGTCAACCCCTACGGGACGGGTGAGGCGCCGCCGCTCTGTGTCATACCAGAGCAGTACATGGAGTTGGCCCCGGGGTCTGACGCTTCTGCGCGGCCGATTTGGTCGACTGGACTGCGACAAGGACCACCACTCCTGACCAATTCGGGTGAGAATGGCGGCGCGGGGTGGACGAAGGCATGCACGCACGTACAGGGAAGGCCGCCGCCGACCACGGAGGTAGGGCACACAATGGCACCGTACGAATCGGCACAGGACACCAGTGAAACCGGGGAACTGCGCGCCGGCCGCCGCAAGGCGGCTCGGTACGTGGTCCCGGTCGCGGTGGCGGGGGTGGCGGCGGCGACCATCGGGCTCGTCCCGGCGCTCGCCACCTCGGGCGACCCGGACCTGCCCGACATCACCGCCCAGGAACTCATCGAGAAGGTGGCGGCCTCGGAGACGCAGCAGCTCTCCGGCAACGTGAAGATCAGCACGGATCTGGGCCTGCCGTCGCTGGGCGGCATGGCGGGCGGCTTCGCCGGTGGCGGCGGGGGCGCGGACCGGGGCGAGGACGGCGAGGGGTCGGCGGCCGACCCCAAGGGCAAGTTGATGGAGCTCGCGTCCGGCACGCACACGCTGCGCGTGGCGGCCGACGGCCCCGACAAGCAGAAGGTGTCCGTCCTCGGCGACGCCGCCGAGTACAGCCTGATCCACAACGGCGACGAGCTGTGGGCGTACGACAGCGCGTCGAACGAGGCGTATCACGCGCAGGGCTCCCAGGCCCCGGACGACAAGGCGCACAAGGGCGAGGGGAAGCGGGACGGAAAGGCCCCGGAGGGCCTCCCCTCGACCCCCAAGGACTTCGCCGACCAGGCGCTGAAGGCCGTCGACGACACCACGTCCGTCAAGGTCGACGGCACCGCGCAGGTCGCGGGCCGCGACGCGTACCGACTGGTCATCAAGCCGAAGCAGTCGGGGTCGACGGTCGGTCAGATCACGGTAGCGGTGGACGCCAAGACGGGTACGCCGCTCAAGTTCACCCTGACCCCGGCCTCCGGTGGCGCGGCCGTCGTCGACGCGGGCTTCACGAAGGTCGACTTCGGCAAGCCGTCCGCTTCCACGTTCGACTTCACGCCGCCCAAGGGCGCGAAGGTCACCGAGGCCGACGACAAGGCGAAGGACCACGACGCCAAGGACCGGGCCAAGGGCGGCGAGGAGTTCAAGGAGCAGGACCTCAACGACCTGAAGGTCATCGGTGAGGGCTGGAACTCCATAGCCGAGCTGAGGCTGCCGGCCGGCCAGGGCCTGCCGACGGCCGGGTCGGGCGATGTCCCGCCGGACGCGCAGAAGCTGCTCGACTCCCTCGGCGACCAGGTCGACGGCAAGTTCGGCTCCGGCACGGTCTTCTCGACCCGCCTGATCAACGCCCTCGTCACCGACGACGGCAAGGTCTACGTGGGCGCGGTCACGAAGGACGCGCTGGTCAAGGCGGCGAACCGCTAGGGACGCGGCCCTGAGCGGTGGGTCAGCGGTGCCGGCCGTCCCGGCGCACGCGGCCCGCCGCCCGGGCGGCCACGCGTATCGATGCGGTCTGGAAGGCCCGGGGGCCCGGGCGACGGGAGGAAGCGGTGCCAGGCACCATCGGGGGACCCGCGACGCCGCGGGAGGCGGAAGCGGACCATGGCGGCGGCGGAGCCCCCGCGAGCTCCGGCCGCCTCGTGATCGAGACGCACGCCCTCACCAAGCGCTACGGCAGGCATCCGGCCGTCGACCGGCTCGACCTCCGCGTCCCCGAGGGCAGCGTCTTCGGCTTCCTCGGCCCCAACGGCTCGGGCAAGACCACCACCATCCGCATGCTGATGGGCCTGATCGCCCCGACCTCCGGCACCGCCCGGGTCCTCGGCAGCCCCATGCCGCGCGCCACGCGGACCGTGCTCCCGCACGTCGGGGCGTTGATCGAGGGCCCCGCCCTCTACGGCTTCCTGTCGGGCCGCGACAACCTCCTGCGGTACGACTCCGCCGACCCGGCAGCCGATCCCCGTACCCGCCGAAGGCGCGCCGAGGCCGCTCTCGACCGCGTGGGTCTGACCGCCGCCGCAGGCAAGAAGGCGAAGGCGTACTCGCTCGGGATGAAGCAGCGGCTGGGTCTCGCGGCGGCGCTCCTCCAGCCCCGACGGCTCCTCGTCCTCGACGAGCCGACCAACGGCCTCGACCCCCAGGGCATGCGGGAGATCCGCACGCTGGTGCGGGAACTGGCGGCGGAGGGCACGACCGTCTTCCTCTCCTCGCACCTCCTCGACGAGATCGAGCAGGTCTGCACGCACGTGGCCGTGATGACGCGGGGCCGCCTCATCACGCAGGGCACCGTGGCCGACCTCGCGGCGGGCGCGCGCGGCAGGCTGGTCGTGACGACACCGGACACGGGCGAGGCGGCGCGCGTCCTGAAGGAGCGGGGCGTGGCGGATCTCGTCGTGACGGAGGAGCGCGTGAGCGGCGAACCGCCGGGCAAGGACACGGCGGGCGGGGACACGGACCTGGCCGACCTGAACGCCGCGCTGGTCGAGGCGGGGGTGCGTGTCCGGGGCTTCGGACTGGAACGGGCGTCGCTGGAGGACGCGTTCGTGGCGCTGACGGGGGAGGGGTTCGATGTCGCGGGATGAGCCGGTGGGCGTGTCCGAGCCGGTGAGGGCAGACGGCCCCGGACCGACGGCGGGCGGCCCCGGGCGGCCGGGAGCCGTGGCGGCAGGTGCTGCACCCGGGCGGCCGGTGGCCGTGCCCATGGGCGGCACGCGGCAGCCGCGTGCGCTCTGGACGCTCGGCCTCTTCCGCAGCGAGCTGACGATCACCTTCCGCCGCTGGCGGACCCTCGCGCTGCTCGGCGTGCTGGCCGCCGTGCCGATCCTGGTCGGTATCGCCGTGAAGATCGAGACGAGCGACGGCTCGACGATCGGCGGGGGCGGCGAAGGGGGCGGCCCCGCCTTCATCGCGCAGATCACCAACAACGGCCTGTTCCTGGTCTTCACCGCGCTCGCGGCGACGCTGCCCACCTTCCTGCCCATGGCCGTCGGGGTGGTCGCGGGCGACGCCATCGCGGGCGAGGCGAACACGGGGACCCTGCGCTATCTCCTCGTCGCCCCCGCGGGCCGCACCCGGCTGCTGCTCGCCAAGTACGCGACCACGCTGACGTTCTGCCTGGTCGCGACGCTGGTCGTCGCCGTGTCCGCGCTGGCGACCGGCGCGATCCTCTTCCCGCTCGGTGAGGTCACCACGATCTCCGGCACGCGCATGAGCTTCGGTGAGGGGCTGCTGCGGGCTCTGTTCATCGCGCTCGTCGTCGCCGCGTCACTGGTCGGCGTCGCGGCGCTCGGCCTGTTCGTGTCGACGCTGACCAACAGCGGGATCGCGGCGATGGCGACGACCGTGGGGCTGCTGATCACGGTTCAGATCCTCGACCAGATACCGCAGCTGCACGGCCTGCACCCGTACTTCTTCTCGCACTACTGGCTGTCCTTCGCCGACCTGATGCGCGAGCCGGTCTACTGGGACGACCTCGTCAAGAACCTACAGATGCAGGGGCTGTACGCGGCGGTCTTCGGCTCGGCGGCGTGGGCGCGGTTCGGCGGGAAGGACATCATGGCCTGACGCCGGCCGCTGCCGGCTCAGTCCTTGTCGTACGGGAAGCGCGCCACCTGTGGCTCCTGGGCGAAGAACGTCTTGGCGCGAAGAAGGGCCTGCTCGTCGTCGAGTACGTTGCCGGGCTTGCTGCCGTTGCCGAGCAGGACGCCGCCGAAGCGCATCGGGAAGAACGCGGCGGTGTTCCGCAGCGTGCCGATGAGCGGCTCGGCGACCTCCTCCTCGCGGTGCGCGAGCGCGGTGACGCCCCACAGGGTGCGGCCCTTGAGGCTCTCCTTGAAGTCGACCTCCGGGACCTCCAGCCAGGCGTCCCAGAAGTCGAGGTAGCGCTTGGTGGTGGCGGAGACGGAGTACCAGTACAGCGGCGAGGCGATGACGATGTCCGTGGCTTCGAGGGTGGCGTCGAGCAGCAGCGCCTCGTTGCCGCTGGTGGGCCGGGGGCGTGCGCGGGGCAGGGTGCTGTCGTGCCGCAGGTCCTCGAAGTCGGGCAGCGGCAGGTCGGCCAGGTGCAGCCAGCGCTGCTCGACGTCGGCGGGAAGCTGTTCGGCGGCCTTGCGGGCCAGGGTCTCGGTGTTGCCCCCGGCGCGGGCGCTGCCGAGGACGAAGAGGAACGTGCGGCTCATGGGAATCCCCCTGGATATGGCTCTACGGCTCTGCTCCATCAGTCCTTGCACGCGCACTATATGCACGCGCAAGGAACTGCGTCCAGGGTTTTGGGCTTCAGGGGCGTACGTGGATGACCCAGCCGGGGGCGTACGTGGCGGGCACCGTGTGGCGGGGCCAGTCGTGGGCCCAGTGCGGGGGCGCCGCGCCGCGCAGGATGAGGGCGGCGGGGTGGCGCGGGTCGGCCAGGCCGCCGGGCGCGCAGCCGGCGGTGTGGGCGACGGGGATGACGGACGTGTTGCCGGCCACCACGCAGGGCCCGGCCACGTCACCGACGCCGTGCCGGTGCAGGGCCTCGGCGATGCGCTGCCAGTCACCGCGGGCGCCGGCCTGGATGCGGGCGTTGCCGCGGACGAGGCCGGCCTGTACGGCGAGGTGCCCGGCAAGGGCGAGCGCCAGCCCGGCGGCGGCGACCCTCCGAAGCCGTGCCCCACGGACGAGGTCGACCACGGCGAGCAGCCCGAGGGCGGCGGCGGGGGCGAGCAGGGCGTGGGCGGGAAGGAGGAAGCGGGGAGCGGCGTAGGGAACGAGAAGCAGGTAGGGCAACGCGACGACGAGAGCCCCGACCACGGCAAGCCAACAACCATCCAGCTCCCGACCAGGCCGACCGCTCGGCGGCGGTGCGTGCCCCTGGCTGCGCCAGACCCCCGGCGGCGGTGCGTCCCCCCGGCTGTGGCGGAGTCTTGGCGTGGTGCCGCGGTGGAGGCTCCATAGGCCCATTCCGACCAGGAGCGGCAGGAGGAGCCACCACTCCGCCGCTACGAGTCGGATGCCGTCGCTGTCGCACGGGCGGCAGAGCAGTGGCCCGTCCAGCACGGTGAAGTGGTGCGCGGCGGCCAGCAGCGGGCGCAGGTCCCCCTGCACCTCGCTGGCCTCGGCGAGCCGTTCACGGACACCGCCGAAGCGGACGTACGCCTCGATGGCCCAGGGCAGCACGCCCCCCGCGAGCCCGCAGAGCACCGCCAGGACGCGCCCCCGCCCCCGCCAGGCGGGCACGAGCAGCGCGGCGAGCAGAAGCGGCAGGCCGAGGGCGAAGCCGTCGTTGGGGCGCATGAGGGTGGCGAGCGCGAGCCAGCCCGCGACCCCGGCGTACGTGACGGACGACTGCCGCTCCCACAGGAACAGCCCGACCGCCCCGACGCCCCCCATGGCGGTGTAGTGGTTGGGCATGGCGCCGTTCGCGTAGAACGCCGTGATCCACAGCCCGCCGTACAGCGCGGCGGCGACGCCGACGGCCGAGCCTCGCCGCAACACCCGTAGCCACGGCAGGAACGCCAGGTAGAGGGCGGCGCTGGAGAGCAGGAGCAGCCACACCCGGAGCAGGACGACGGAGTCGCTCCAGGACGCCACGGGCGCGACCAGCAGGGGCACACCACGGGTACGGGGCGCGCTGAAGTCCGTGCCCGGCCCGTAGGGGGAGAACCGGCTGACGTAGACGAGCTCGTCCCACCCGAGGGGCAGGGTGAGCGGCACGAGGGCGAGGGACAGCAGGGCGTAGAGGGCGCAGGCGGCGAGGAGGAGGTGGTGCGGGCGGGGCGTTCGGCGCGGACCGATACCGGTCGTGTGCCCTCCCGGTCTCCCCGCCCCGTAAGCCCGCCCGCTCACGCGGAAGCCGCCTCGTGTATGCGCTCCTCGGCCACGGGCCTGCCGGTCACGGGCCTGCCGACCACGGGCCTGCCGGTCACGGGCATGCGGGGGCCTCCTACGTGACGGGGACGGGCGTCAACGGCGTACGCCCCAGCTTGCCACCGCATGCCGCGCGCCCCCAGCGGAGGCCGACTAGTGGACGCAGAACTCGTTGCCCTCCGGGTCCGTCATGATCACCCATTCGCCGCCCTGCTCCTTGACGTGCCGCGCCACGGTGGCGCCCAGGAGCTCGATGCGGCTCACCTCGTCGTCGCGCCGCCCCGGCGCCGAGTGGACGTCGAGGTGGAGGCGGTTCTTGCCGGACTTGGGCTCGGGGACCCGCTGGAAGAGGATGCGGCGGCCCAGGCCGGTGCCGCTCTCCGGCTCGTGCGGGTCCTCGGGGTGCCGCACCGCGGCGAGGTCGCGCCACGCGCGGCGGTCGCCGAGCCGGACGGTGACCGCCTCCGGCACCGCGCCGAAGCCGAGGAGGCGGTCGACCAGCGCGCTGTGGTCCTCCATCTCGTAGCCCAAAACCTCGCCCCAGAAGGCGGCTTGGGCGTGCGGGTCGGTGGCGTCGATGACGAGCTTCCAGTGCAGAGTGGTCATGTAACCAGTTATAGCGGTTACCTCATGGCAGGGGTAGTGCAAAACGCTGGGTATCCGAACGAAGCAACGAAGCTACGACTCGGCGCCCGTGGAGCCGAGCGGCGCTCTCAGGCCGCGGGCTCCGGCTCGCCCTTCGAGGTGGCGGCGGCGGGCGCGGCGGCAGCGGCCTTCCGGGCGGCGGCCAGACGGGTGGCGTTGCGCCGCGCCGTCCGCAGCGCGTCCCACGTGAGCAAGGAGAGCGCCAGCCACACGAGCCCGAAGCCCGCCCAGCGCTCGGGCGGCATGGCCTCGTGGAAGTAGAGGATGCCGAGGAGGAACTGGAAGACCGGGGCGAGGTACTGGAGCAGCCCCAGCGTCGAGAGCGGCACCCGGATCGCCGCGGCCCCGAAGCAGACCATCGGGGCGGCGGTCACCACGCCGGTGGCCGCGAGCAGCGCCCCGTGCCCGAGGCCCTCCGTGCCGAACGTGGCGTCGCCCTGCGTGCCGAGCCACACCAGATAGCCGAGCGCGGGCAGGAACTGCACGGCGGTCTCGGCGGCGAGCGACTCCAGGCCACCGAGGTTGACCTTCTTCTTCACCAGGCCGTACGTGGCGAAGGAGAAGGCGAGGCAGAGCGAGATCCACGGCGGCTGCCCATAGCCGAAGGCGAGCACGAGGACCGCCGCGAGGCCGACGGCGACCGCCGTCCACTGCACGGGACGCAGCCGTTCGCCGAGGAGCAGGACGCCCATGGCGATGGTGACCAGGGGGTTGATGAAGTAGCCGAGCGAGGCCTCGACGACGTGGCCGGAGTTCACGGCCCAGATGTAGACGCCCCAGTTGACGGTGATGACCGCCGCGGCGATCGTCACCAGGCCCAGCCTGCGCGGCTGCCGCACGAGCTCGCGGGCCCAGCCCCAACGCCGTACGAAGAGCAGTGCGACGCCCACCACGATGAGCGACCACGCCATGCGGTGCGCGAGGATCTCTCCGGCTCCGGCGGGCTTGAGGAGCGGCCAGAAGAGGGGGACCAGGCCCCACATCCCGTAGGCCGCGAAGCCGTTCAGCAGTCCTGTGCGCTGCTCTCTCCTCGACGCTTCGGCTGCTGCTCCGCCGTCCACGGCCCCTCCTCGCTGCACGACAGCCCCACGCTGCCCGTACGAAGGTAGCGCCGGGGGGCCCTGCCTGTCATGCCCGTATGAGGGAGACGCTCATGACACCGCCCCCTGCCCCCGGGCCCGGAACCCCCTAGGCGCGCACGGCTGCGGCCACCGCTAGGCGCGCACGGCTGCGGCCACCGCGTCCGCGATGGGGGTGGTGGGCCGGCCGATCAGCCGGGAGAGGTCACCGCTCGTTGCCGAGAGGCGCCCCCGCCCTATGGCCGCGTCGACGTCCACGAGCATCGCGGCCAGCGGCTCCGGCAGCCCGGCCCCGGTGAGCACCGCGAGGTGCTCATCTGCGGAGACGTCCGCGTACGAGATCTCCTTGCCGCTCAGCCGCGCGACCTCCGCGGCGTACTCCCGCAGGCTCCACGCGACGTCACCGCTCAGCTCGTAGGTCTTGCCCTCGTGGCCCTCGCCGGTCAGGACGGCGACGGCCGCCGCGGCGTAGTCGGCGCGCGAGGCGGAGGCGACGCGGCCCTCACCGGCGGAGCCGACGACGGCACCGTGCGCGAGGACGGGCGCGAGGTTCTCGGTGTAGTTCTCGTGGTACCAGCCGTTCCGCAGGAACGTGTACGGCAGCCCCGACTCCAGGATCAGCTCCTCGGTCACCTTGTGCTCGGCCGCCAGGTCGAAGTCGGCCTCGGGGCCGCCGAGGATCCCCGTGTAGGCGAGCAGCGCCACGCCCGCCTCGCGCGCGGCGTCGATCACCGCGCGGTGCTGCGGCACCCGCTGCCCGACCTCGCTGCCGGAGATCAGCAGGACCCGGTCGCCCGCCGCGAAGACGCCGCTCAGCGTCTCGGGGGCGTTGTAGTCGGCGATCCGCAGCTCGACGCCGCGCTCGGCGAGGTCGGCGGCCCTGTCCTTGTCGCGGACGGCCGCGACGACCTCCGCCGCGGGAACGCCGGCGGCGAGGAGGCCCTCGATGACGAGGCGGCCGAGGTGTCCGGTGGCTCCGGTGACGACGATGCTCATGTCTGAATGCTCCCGTTACGCGATTGAAGTTCCGTATGATGCTCGATACTCACCCTAGGCACTGCACTAACTATTGGAAAGTACCCACTTTGAAGTAAGGTACTGGCATGGCAGTAAGTGAGCGACTTCAGGCAATGCGGGACGGCGAGGCCATGTGCCCGCACCGGCTCGTCCTTGAGCACGTCACGAGCCGCTGGGGCGTGCTCGCCCTCATCGCCCTGGAGGAGCGCTCGTACCGTTTCAGCGAGCTGCGCCGCGCCATCGGCCGCGTCAGCGAGAAGATGCTGACCCAGACGTTGCAGACCCTGGAGCGCGACGGCCTGGTGCACCGCGACGCCAAGCCGGTCATCCCGCCCCGCGTCGACTACTCCCTCACGGAGCTGGGCCGCGAGGCCGCCGAGCAGGTCAGGGCCCTCGCAACGTGGACGGAGCGGCGCATGGCCGACGTACAGAAGGCACGCACGGCATACGACGAGGCCCGGTCCTGAGAGATCAGGAACGGGCCTCGGCCGCAGGACGGACGGCGCCGGGCTAGCCGACGACCGTCCACGTGTCGCCGCCCGCGAGCAGCGCGGCGAGGTCACCCTTGCCGTTCTGTTCGATGGCGGTGTCGAGCTGGTCGGCCATGAGCGTGTCGTAGACCGGCCGTTCGGTGTTGCGGAACACGCCGATCGGGGTGTGGTGCAGGGTGTCCGGGTCGGCCAGGCGGGAGAGGGCGAACGCGGTCGTCGGCGACGTGGAGTGCGCGTCGTGGACGAGGATGTCGCGCTCGTTCTCCGGTGTGACCGCGACGACCTTCAGGTCGCCGGTGGCCGGGTCGCGTACGACGCCCTTGGAGGCGTCGGTGCCGAAGCGGATGGGCTGTCCGTGCTCCAGGCGGATGACCGCTTCCTCGGCCTGCTGCTTGTCCTTCAGGACCTCGAAGGCGCCGTCGTTGAAGATGTTGCAGTTCTGGTAGATCTCCACCAGGGCCGTGCCGGGGTGCTCGGCGGCCTCGCGCAGCACGCTGGTGAGGTGCTTGCGGTCGGAGTCGACCGTGCGCGCCACGAAGGAGGCCTCCGCGCCGATGGCGAGGGAGACGGGGTTGAAGGGGGCGTCCAGGGAGCCCATCGGGGTCGACTTGGTGATCTTGCCGACCTCGGAAGTGGGGCTGTACTGGCCCTTGGTGAGGCCGTAGATCCGGTTGTTGAACAGCAGGATCTTCAGGTTCACGTTGCGGCGCAGGGCGTGGATGAGGTGGTTGCCGCCGATGGACAGCGCGTCGCCGTCCCCGGTGACCACCCACACGGACAGATCGCGGCGCGAGGAGGCCAGGCCCGTGGCGATGGCCGGGGCGCGGCCGTGGATGGAGTGCATCCCGTAGGTGTTCATGTAGTACGGGAAGCGGGAGGAGCAGCCGATGCCCGAGACGAAGACGATGTTCTCCTTCGCCAGGCCGAGTTCGGGCATGAAGCCCTGCACGGCCGCCAGCACGGCGTAGTCACCACAGCCGGGGCACCAACGCACCTCCTGGTCGGACTTGAAGTCCTTCATGGACTGCTTGGCCTCGGCCTTGGGCACCAGGGAAAGCGCTTCGATCGTGCTCCCGGTGCCTTCCGACTCGGCCGTCTTCGTGTCAGCCATCGATGGCCTCCTTCAAAGCGGTGGCGAGCTGCTCGGCCTTGAACGGCATTCCGTTGACCTGGTTGTACGAGACCGCGTCCACCAGGTACTTGGCCCTGATGAGGGTGGCGAGCTGGCCGAGGTTCATCTCGGGGACCACCACCTTGTCGTAAGCCTTCAGGACCTCGCCGAGATTGGCGGGGAAGGGGTTGAGGTGGCGCAGGTGGGCCTGGGCGATGGGCTGCCCGGCCGCGCGCAGCCTGCGCACCGCCGCCGTGATCGGCCCGTACGTGGAACCCCAGCCCAGGACCAGCGTGGTGGCGTCGCCGCCCATGTCGTCGACTTCGAGGTCGGGGATCCGGATGCCGTCGACCTTGGCCTGGCGGGTGCGGACCATGAAGTCGTGGTTGGCCGGGTCGTAGGAGATGTTGCCCGTGCCGTTCTGCTTCTCGATGCCGCCGATGCGGTGCTCAAGGCCCGGCGTGCCCGGGATCGCCCAGGGGCGGGCCAGGGTCTGCGGATCACGCTTGTAGGGCCAGAAGACCTCGGTGCCGTCGTCCTCGGTGTGGTTGGTACCGGAGGCGAACTGGACCCGCAGATCGGGCAGTTCGTCGACATCGGGGATGCGCCAGGGCTCGGAGCCGTTGGCCAGGTAGCCGTCGGAGAGCAGGAAGACCGGGGTGCGGTAGGTGACCGCGATGCGGGCCGCCTCCAGCGCCGCGTCGAAGCAGTCCGCCGGGGTCTTGGGCGCCACGATCGGCACCGGCGCCTCGCCGTTGCGCCCGTACATCGCCTGGAGCAGGTCGGCCTGCTCGGTCTTGGTCGGCAGACCGGTGGAGGGGCCGCCGCGCTGGATGTCCACCACCAGCAGCGGCAGTTCCAGGGAGACCGCGAGGCCGATGGTCTCCGACTTCAGCGCCACACCCGGACCGGACGTCGTCGTCACCGCCAGCGAGCCGCCGAAGGCCGCGCCCAGGGCCGCGCCGATCCCGGCGATCTCGTCCTCGGCCTGGAAGGTGCGCACGCCGAAGTTCTTGTGCTTGGACAACTCGTGCAGGATGTCCGAGGCCGGCGTGATCGGATACGAGCCCAGATACAGCGGCAGATCCGCCTGCCGGCCCGCCGCGATCAGCCCGTAGGACAGCGCCAGGTTCCCGGAGATGTTGCGGTAGGTGCCGGTGGGGAAGGCCGCCGTGGCCGGGGCGACCTCGTAGGAGACCGCGAAGTCCTCGGTGGTCTCGCCGAAGTTCCAGCCCGCGTGGAAGGCGGCGATGTTCGCCTCGGCGATCGCCGGCTTCTTGGCGAACTTGGTCCGCAGGAAGCGTTCCGTCCCCTCGGTCGGCCGGTGGTACATCCACGACAACAGGCCGAGGGCGAACATGTTCTTGGACCGGCCCGCGTCCTTGCGCGAGAGGCCGGAGTCCTTCAGCGCCTCCACCGTCAGCGTGGTCAGCGGCACCGGGTGCACGCTGTAGCCGTCCAGGGAGCCGTCCTCCAGCGGCGAGGTGTCATAGCCGACCTTCTGCATCGCCCGCTTGGAGAACTCGTCCGTGTTCACGATGATCTCCGCGCCGCGCGGCACGTCGCCGATGTTCGCCTTCAGCGCGGCCGGGTTCATCGCCACCAGCACGTTCGGCGCGTCGCCCGGCGTGAGGATGTCGTGGTCGGCGAAGTGGAGCTGGAAGGAGGACACACCCGGCAGGGTTCCGGCGGGCGCCCTGATCTCGGCCGGGAAGTTCGGCAGCGTCGACAGGTCGTTTCCGAACGACGCCGTCTCCGAAGTGAACCGGTCGCCCGTGAGCTGCATGCCGTCACCGGAGTCACCCGCGAAACGGATGATCACCCGGTCCAGACGCCGCACATCTTTCTCGGGCGACTTGCGTTGCCCCCCGACGACTGCCGCGTCGGCCTGCTCCGCTTGGCTACTGACCTGGCTGGTCACTGAACTGGACCTCCCTCGAGGCGGCTGAACGGGAGCGCCGGGACGCCCGGCGTTCCCAGGGCCCACCCTACGTCGGTAAGGGGGGCCTTCCTCGGGTAGCTCGCATGATGGACGCTTTTTTGAGACGCCCTCTTGCGCTGATTTGCCATGTTCTGCCTCGTCCCCCGGCCCTTCATAGATGACGCTCCCCGCTCATCCTCTGGTTCTAGGACTGACTGTGGCTCGTACGGCTGTTCGGTGCTCCGTGTGATCGTGCGGTGGTTCTGCGTGATGCTTCTGGGTGGTGCTTCTGGGTGGTGCTTCTGGGTGGTGCTTGTGCTTCTGGATCAGTTGTTACCCGGCAGATTGTCCGCCGTCATGAGTTGAGGTAGGTGAGAACGGCGAGCACGCGACGGTGATCCCCGTCACTCGGGGACAGGCCGAGCTTCAGGAAGATGTTGCTGACGTGCTTCTCCACGGCTCCGTCGCTCACCACGAGCTGCCGGGCGACCGCGGAGTTCGTCCGCCCCTCGGCCATCAGCCCGAGTACCTCGCGCTCACGCGGTGTGAGCCCCGCGAGAACGTCCTGCTTCCGGCTGCGGCCGAGGAGCTGCGCCACGACCTCGGGGTCGAGCGCCGTGCCGCCCTCGGCCACCCGCACCACCGCGTCGACGAACTCCCGTACCTCCGCGACGCGGTCCTTGAGCAGATAGCCCACGCCCCGGCTCGACCCGGCGAGCAGTTCGGTGGCGTACTGCTCCTCGACGTACTGCGAGAGGACCAGCACTCCGAGGTCCGGATGCACGGAACGCAGATACACCGCGGCCCGCACCCCTTCGTCGGTGTGCGTCGGCGGCATCCTCACGTCGGCCACGACCACGTCCGGCAGGGCGTTCTGCGCCGCGAGGTCGGTGATCGTCTTGATCAGGGCCTCCGCGTCACCCACACCGGCGACCACGTCGTGCCCGCGGTCGGTCAGCAACCGGGTCAGGCCCTCCCTGAGCAGCACTGAATCCTCGGCAATGACCACCCGCACTGTGTCCTCCACTGTTCTCGGCCCCCCGACCGCTCGGCTGCCGGGGTCCGTCCGACGTCTGTCACGTCGGCCCGTACACCCGGCCACCCCAGTATCGCGCGATCCGCGGCTGCTCACCGGCTCTGTCACCAGACTGCGCACGTCCGTGGCACACCGCACCGCCCCGGTCCGGGGGCGGACGGGGGCGGTGCGGGGGCGGACAGGGGCGGTGCGGGGGATGCCGGGTAACTCCTGTCGTACGTTTATGAGTTGTGGCGCGCCGCCCGGCAGCCAAGGCGTGACGCCCGGCAGGACAGTTGTGGCGCCCGGCAGTTAAGGCGTGGCGCCCGGCAGATCAGGCCTTGCGCCAAGGGAGTTCGGCCGTGACCGAGGTCGGGCCGCCCTGCGGTGAGTCCACCACGAGGATCCCGTCGACCGCGTCGAGCCGCTCAGCGAGCCCCGCGAGCCCGGAGCCCGCCGAGACGTCGGCGCCGCCCGCGCCGTTGTCGATGACCTGGAGCATCAGCCGGTCGTCCGACCGCCACACGTCGACCGAACCCCGCGTCGCCCGGCTGTGCTTGCTGACGTTCTGGAGCAGCTCGGAGACCGTGAAGTACGCGATGCCCTCGATGGCGGCCGCAGGGCGCGTCGCCAGGTCGACCTCCACCTGGACCGGCACGGTGCAGCGGGCGGCGAGGGAGGAGAGCGCGGCGTTCAGGCCGCGGTCGGTGAGGACGGCGGGGTGGATGCCGCGGGCCAGGTCGCGCAGTTCCTGGAGGGCGACCTTCACCTCGCCGTGCGCCTCGTCCACCATGCGGGCGGCGGCCTCCGGGTCCTCGGTCAGCTTCTCCTTGGCGAGGCCCAGGTCCATGGCGAGGGCGACCAGGCGGGCCTGCGCGCCGTCGTGCAGGTCGCGCTCGATGCGGCGCAGGTCGGCCGCCGCGGTGTCCACGACGACGCCGCGGTCCGACTCCAGTTCGACGACGCGGGTCGCGAGGCGCGAGGGGCCGAGCAGCCCGGCGACAGCCACGCGGTCCACGGTCGTCAGGGCCCGCAGAATCCAGGGGGTGGCCAGCGTGATGAGCAGGCCGGTCGCCGCGGTGACGCCGATCTCGAAGGGGTTGTCGAGGTAGATGCGGTGGTTGTCGTCACCGTAGAGCTGGATGCCGCCCTGACCCCCGTACAGCGGGAAGAGCCAGAACCACAGCGGATACGTGAGCATCATCCAGCCGTAGCTCCAGAAGGCTGCCGCCACGACGAACGAGAAGATCGACCACGGCATGAGCAGCAGCGAGTAGAGCACGTGCCGCCAGGACGCGCCGCTCTTGAGGACGGCCCCGATGACCGAGAACGCGCCGCGCGTCCGGGGGCGCAGCGGCTCCGGCGCCGCGATGTCCAGGTCGAGCAGCGCCCTCGCCCTCGTCCGCTCCAGAGCGCCGATCCCGCGGCATCCCGCCAGCGCGGCGGCGAGCACCGGGATGCCGATGAAGGTGATCAGCAGGCCCGCGCCGAGGGAGAGCATCGTGACCGCGAAGACGAACGCCGTGATGCCGATCGGCAGGCTCAGCAGGGTGTAGCCGAACTCCTTCCAGGCGCGGGCCTCGATCGGCGCGCGCAGCCCGGCGGGCAGGCGGTGCCTCTTCGGGACGCCGCCTCCGCGGATGTCGCCACCGTGGATGCCGCTTCCGTGGATGCCGCTTCCGTGGATGCCGGACTGCTCCATGCCGGGCCGCTCCATGTACGTGTACCCCTGTCCGTGGTCCATGGCCATCGCTGCCATCCGTTTCTGCTAGAGCTGCCCTGTTGCGGTGTCTGCCGTGGCTGCCGTGCCGTTGCCGTGCCTGCCGTGCGTTGCCGTGCTTCCAGAGTCGCGTGGCGCGGCGGACGCGACCATGGAGTGCGTCGGCGTCTTGGGGCGGGGGTTTTCCCTACCTTCGGGACCCTCGGGGCCCTTCGCTTCAGGTCACGCGAGGCGTACGCCCGTAGCCGTGTTCGTGGCGCGGTCCCGCCACGGCAGTTCCGCGGTGATGGTCGTGGGGCCGCCCGGCGGCGAGTCGATGACGAAGAGCCCGTCGACGGCGCCCAGCCGGTCGGCGAGCCCCGCCAGCCCCGAGCCGCCGTCGAGCCCCGCGCCCCCCTTGCCGTCGTCCCACACCTGGATCAGCAGGCGGTCCTCGGCACGCCACACCTCGACGCTCGCATGCCGCGCCCCGCTGTGTTTGCTGACGTTCTGGAGCAGCTCGGAGACCGTGAAGTACGCGCTGCCCTCGATGGCCGCCGCCGGGCGCGCCGGCAGGTCGGCGGTGACCCTCACCGGCACGGTGCAGCGGGCGGCGAGGGAGGAGAGCGCGGCGTTCAGGCCGCGGTCGGTGAGGACGGCGGGGTGGATGCCGCGGGCCAGGTCGCGCAGTTCCTGGAGGGCGACCTTCACCTCGCCGTGCGCTTCGTCCACCATGCGGGCGGCGGCCTCCGGGTCCTCGGTCAGCTTCTCCTTGGCGAGGCCGAGCCCCATGGCGAGGGCGACCAGGCGGGCCTGCGCGCCGTCGTGCAGGTCGCGTTCGATGCGGCGCAGGTCGGCCGCCGCGGTGTCCACGACGACGCCGCGGTCGGACTCCAGTTCGGCGATGCGCCGTTCCAACTCGTCGGAGGGGCAGAGGAGCGCGCGCACCAGCACCCGGTCCACGTTGGTCAGGCCGCGCACCACGAAGGGCAGCACCGGCCAGAGCACGAAGAGGCCGACGACCGTGACGACGAAGGTGAAGATGCCCCAGGGCAACCGGAGGAACGCGTACAGCATGGCGCGCCAGCCCACCGGGTCCTTCAGACTCGACCACAGCCAGCCGGGGAAGCCGCTCCTGCCGATCCCCGGCATCGGGCTCGGCTCCTCCACCCGCACCCCGAGCAGCTTCCTGGCCCGCGCCCGCTCGAACATGCCGAAGCGGCGCGCGCCGAGCAGCCCGAGCGCGAGCAGCGGCAGACCGACGACCGTCACCGTCAGGCCGGCGCCCACCGCGACGACGGGCACCGCGTAGACGAAGCCGACGATTCCCACCGGCAGGTTGGTCAGGAGCTGGGCGATCTCCTTCCAGGTGTGCCGGTCGTACGCGAGTCGTGCGGGGGGCGGCCGGTCGTCGTGCGGGGGTGTGGCGCGTGCGGTCATAAGCGCCAGAGTGCCCGGCCCGCCGCCGTAACGCCATGAGGTGCTCCGCCCGGACGCCCGGGGGATAACCCCACCCCCCACGTACCGGGGGATAACCCCGCCCCCCACGTATACGTGCCGCCAAGTGATGACCGATGCGTGACGCTCTGCTTACGGAGCCTTTAGCAGGCCCTAGACTCCCGTGCGTACAGATCGTCGAACGGATCAGGTCAGGCCGGTCGGCGAGTGGACGCGCACGGGATCGGACAAGGGCGGTCGGCGAGTGGACGCGATCGGCATCAAGGGCGGTCAGGGAGTGAGGGGCTGACGTGCACGTGACGAACGCCGCGGCGAGCTACTACCGGACGACCGTCTCGGCGGGCTACGACCAGATGACCGTCTCGGCGGCCTATGACCAGACGACGACCGTCTCGGCGAGCTACTACCAGTCGTACTCCGTCGTCGGGCTGCTCGCCCTCGTGGGCGTGCTGTTCGTCGCTGTCGCCTTCGGCGCGGGACGGCTGCTCCGCCCGGTGGTGCCGACCCCCGAGAAACTTCTGACGTACGAGTGCGGCGTCGACCCCGTCGGCGAGGGCTGGGCCCACACCCAGGTCCGCTACTACGTCTACGCCTTCCTCTACGTGATCTTCGCCGTCGACTCGATCTTCCTCTTCCCCTGGGCGACGGTCTTCGCCGCGCCCGGCTACGGCGCGACGACGCTCGTGGAAATGTTCATCTTCCTCGGCTTCCTCGCCGTGGGCCTGCTGTACGCATACAAGAAGGGCGTCCTGACGTGGACGTGACCCCTGATCCCCCCGCACCTGTGGACCTTCCGGAGCCGAAGCGGCTGGGGGTGCTCTCCCGCCTCGCCCCCGAGCCGATGAAGGTGGTCCTCAACTGGGGCCGCCGCTACTCCCTCTGGGTCTTCAACTTCGGCCTCGCCTGCTGCGCCATCGAGTTCATCGCCGCCTCCATGGCGCGCCATGACTTCATCCGGCTCGGCGTCATCCCGTTCGCGCCGGGGCCGCGCCAGGCCGACCTGATGGTCGTCTCCGGCACCGTCACGGACAAGATGGCGCCGGCGGTGAAGCGCCTGTACGAGCAGATGCCCGAGCCGAAGTACGTCATCTCCTTCGGCGCCTGCTCCAACTGCGGCGGCCCGTACTGGGACTCCTACTCCGTCACCAAGGGCGTCGACCAGATCATCCCGGTCGACGTCTACGTCCCCGGCTGCCCGCCCCGCCCCGAAGCGCTGCTCCAGGGCATCCTCAAGCTCCAGGAGAAGATCGCGAACGAGTCGCTGGGGGAGCGGTACGGGAACGGCGACCGCCCTTCCGCCGCGGCGCTGCGAAGCGGCCTGGTCCAGGGACCACCGGCCCCGAAGACGGGGGAGGGTGACCGGTGACCGGCTGGCTGCCGAGCCCCGTCGAGGAGCTCTTCGGTACGGAGGCCACGGCCGAGGAGGCGTACGACGTCCTGACCGTCGACGTGCCCCCGGCACAGTGGATCACCGCACTTGAGACCGCCCGCACCACGCTGGCCTGCACGTACTTCGACTGGCTGAGCGCGGTCGACGAGCCGGGCACGGGCTTTCGGATCTGCGCCCACGTCGTGGCGCTCACTCCGGTACGACGTCTCCTGCTCCGTACGACGGTCGCGCACGAGGCCCCGCTGCTCGCCTCCGCGGTCGGCGTCTACGCGGGCGCCGCGTGGCACGAGCGGGAGACCCACGAGATGTTCGGCGTGACGTTCGAGGGCCACCCGGGTCTGACCCCGCTGCTGCTCCCGGAGAGCTTTGAGGGCCACCCGCTGCGCAAGGACTTCGTACTCGCCGCACGCGTCGCCAAGGCCTGGCCGGGCGCCAAGGAGCCTGGCGAGTCCGAACACGGCGGCCCCAAGCGCCGCCAGATGCTGCCCCCCGGCGTACCCGACCCCAACGAGTGGGGCCCCCTCAAGGGCCAGCTCCCGCCCGCTCCGGCGCGTCCGGCGCGGGGTGCGGGGCGCGCGGGCGCGGTGGGCACGGCGGGCGCGGCTGCCGGTGGCGAACGTCCCGTGCGGCGGAACCGGAGCGTGAGCCAGGGCTCGGCCAGCCAGGCCGCGCCGACGCCACCGGCCGAGGCCGCCGCGGCCACCCCCGGTGAGCAGGAGGCCCCGACCCGCCCCCCGAGGCGTTCACGCAGCGTCAGCCAGGGCTCGGCTTCCCAACGGACACAGGCCGAGGGCCCGGCTTCGGAGGAGGCTGCGGCTACGGCTCCACCGGAAGCGGCGGCTCCACCCGAGGCGGCGGCTTCGCCCGAGGCGGCGGCTTCGCCCGAGGCGGCGGCTTCGCCGGAAGCTGTGGCCCCGGCTGAGGCGAAGCCCACCGCCCCGCGCAGCTCCGACGCCCCCTGGCACCACGCCCGCCCGGCGTTCGACGCCTCGGAGCAGCCGAAGCCGGAGCAGCCCGAAGCCACCGACCGACCCGAAGCCACCGCGAAGCCCGAGCCCGCCGCGAAGCCCGAGTCCGCGCAGAACCCCGAAGACACCCGAGACGCCGGAGGCACCGAGTGAACGACGCCCTCGACGTCGCCCTGCGCCTCGTCATCGTCTTCGCGGCGTTCCTCGTCCTGCCCCTCGTGGTCGGCCAGACCGAGCACAAGGTGATGGCCCATATGCAGGGCCGCCTCGGCCCCATGCACGCGGGCGGCTTCCACGGCTGGGCCCAGCTCGTCGCGGACGGCGTCAAGTTCGCCCAGAAGGAAGACGTCGTCCCCGCGGCGGCGGACCGCCGCATCTTCCAGCTGGCCCCCGCGATCGCCCTCCTGCCCTACCTCCTCGTACTGGTCGCGATCCCGATCGGCCCCGGCGAGGGCGCGGTCGGCGAAGTCGTCGACGCCGGCATCTTCTTCGTGCTCGCGGTCATGGGCGTCGGCGTACTCGGCTCGCTCATGGCGGGCTGGGCCAGCGCCAACAAGTTCTCCCTCCTCGGCGGCCTCCGCACCGCCGCTCAGCTCCTCGCCTACGAACTCCCGATGCTGCTCGCCGCCGCCTCGGTCGCGATGGCGGCGGGCACGGTCTCCCTGCCCGGCATCGTCGACGCCTTCGAGTGGTGGTGGCTGCCCTGGCAGATCGTCGGCGCCCTCGTCTTCTTCGTCGCGGGCCTCGCCGAACTCCAGCGCCCGCCCTTCGACATGCCGGTCGCCGACTCCGAGATCATCTTCGGTGCCTACACCGAGTACACCGGCCTGCGCTTCGCCCTCTTCCTCCTCGCCGAGTACGCCGGGATCGTCGTCCTGTGCGGTCTGACCACCGTCCTGTTCCTGGGCGGCTGGCACGGCCCGTGGGGTGACGACGGGCTCGGCTGGGTCTGGACCCTGCTCAAGACGGCCGTCCTCGCCTTCGTCGTGATCTGGCTGCGCGTGTCCTACCCCCGTCTCCGCGAGGACCAGCTCCAGAAGTTCGCCTGGACCATGCTCATCCCCCTCGCTCTCGCGCAGATCGCGCTCACCGGCATCGTGAAGGTGGCGATCAACTGATGCCCCCGTTCCCAGGGTCAGGCCTCGCCAAGGGCCTCGCCGTCACCCTCCGCACGATGACGAAGAAGACCGTCACCGAGCAGTACCCCGAGGCCCAGCCCGAACTCCCGCCCCGCACCCGTGGCGTCATCGGCCTCTTCGAGGAGAACTGCACGGTCTGCATGCTGTGCGCCCGCGAATGCCCCGACTGGTGCATCTACATCGACTCCCACAAGGAGACGGTGCCGCCCGCCGCCCCCGGCGGACGCGAGCGCAGCCGCAACGTCCTCGACCGCTTCGCCATCGACTTCGCCCTCTGCATGTACTGCGGCATCTGCATCGAGGTCTGCCCCTTCGACGCCCTCTTCTGGTCGCCGGAGTTCGAGTACGCCGAGACCGACATCCACGAACTCACCCACGAGCGCGACAAGCTCCGCGAGTGGATGTGGACGGTCCCGGAGCCGCCGGCCCTCGACCCCGGCGCCGAGGACCCGAAGGAACTCGCCGCCGCCCGCAAGACCGCCGAAAAACTGGCAGCCACCGAGACAACACCGCACCCCGAGCCCACGCCCCGGTCCGAGCCGCAGGGAGGGGAGTCGTGAGCTCCGCAGCAGCCACCGTGGCGACAGCCGCCGCGACCGCGGAGAGCCATGGTTTCCTCTCCCCGACCGGCGTCGAGATCGCCTTCCTCCTCGTCGGCCTCGTCACCCTCGGCGCGGCGGTCATCACCGTCACCACCCGCCAGCTCGTCCACGCCGCACTGTGGCTCGTGGTGGCGCTCGGCGGCCTCGCCGTCGAGTACCTCCTGCTCACCGCGGAGTTCATCGCCTGGGTGCAGGTCCTCATCTACGTGGGTTCCGTCGTCGTTCTCCTCCTCTTCGGGCTGATGCTCACCAAAGCGCCCATCGGCCGCTCCCCGGACGCCGACTCACGCAACCGGCCGATCGCGTTCGCCGTCGCCCTCGTCGCGGCCGCCGCCCTTGTCTGGGTCGTCGTGGACGCGTTCCGCACCACGGTGATCGACCTGGACGGCGCCGCCCAGGGTTCCACCGACGTGACCGGCTCGGTCCTCTTCCGGCACTGGGTGCTCCCCTTCGAGGCGCTCTCGGTACTCCTCCTCGCGGCCCTGATCGGCGCCATCGTCCTCTCCCGCAAGAAGCCCGCCGAGGACCCGTCGACCCCGGAGGGTGACCGCTGATGCACCTCCATCTCGCCTATCCCGCCGTCCTGGCCGTCCTCCTCTTCTGCGTCGGCGTCTACGGGGTCCTCGCCCGCCGCAACGCGATCCTGGTCCTGATGTCCGTCGAGCTGATGCTCAACGCCGTCAACCTCAACCTCGTCGCCTTCGACGTCTGGCTCCGCGACTCCCTCCACGCCGGCCAGGCCCTGACCCTGTTCACCATCGCCATCGCCGCCGCCGAGATCGGCATCGGCCTGGCGATCGTCCTCGCCGTCTACCGCAACCGCGGCAGCTCCGCCGTCGACGAACTCCGCGACACCGCCGAGTCCACCGAGGACCAGGAGCCGCAGGAGCAGCAGGAGTCACAGGAGCCGCAGCAGTCACAGCAGACGCAGAAGGCTGAGGCCACCGCGTGACTACGACCACCCTCGCCGTCCTCGTCCCGCTCCTCCCGTTCCTCGGCGCGGCGGCCGGCCTGCTGCTCGGCCGACGGGCCCCCGGCCTCGTACGCCCCCTCGCGGTACTGCCCACGCTGGCGGCTCTGCTGCTCGCCGTGCTCGTGGCCGTCCGCCAGGGCGGTGGCCGGTCCGTCGACGCCGCCACCGAGCTCACCCCGACCGGCTCGGTCCCCGTCGAACTCGCGCTGCACGTCGACGGCTTCGCCGCCCTTGTCGCCGTACTGGTCGGCGTCGTCGCCTGCTGCGTGCAGATCTACTCGACGGGCTACCTGCGCGAGGACCCGCGCTACCCCTCGTACGCCGCTCTCGTCTCCCTCTTCACCTCCGCGATGCTGCTCGTCGTCTACTCCGGCGACCTGATGGTGCTCCTGGTCGGCTGGGAGATCATGGGCATCTGCTCGTACTTCCTCGTCGGGCACTACTGGGAGACTCCCGAGGCGCGCGCCGCCTCCCTGAAGGCCTTCCTGGTCACCAAGCTCGGCGACGTCCCCTTCCTCATCGGCCTGTTCGCCCTGGCCGCGGACACCGGCTCCTTCCGCGTCACGACGATCCTCGCGAGGGTCGCGGACGGCGGCCTCGACCACCCCACGCTGATCGCCCTGCTGCTTCTCGCGGGCGTGGCGGGCAAGTCCGCGCAGTTCCCGCTGCACACCTGGCTGCCCGACGCGATGGCGGGCCCCACGCCCGTTTCCGCGCTGATCCACGCCGCGACGATGGTCGCCGCAGGTGTCTACTTCGTGGCCCGGCTCCTCCCCGTCTTCGCCCTCTCCGGCGCGGCCTTGGTCGTCCTCGCCGTCATGGCCGCCGTCACCATGGCCGGTTCGGCCCTCGCCGCGCTCGCCCAGGACGACATCAAGCGCGTCCTCGCCTACTCGACGATCGGCCAGCTCGGCTACATGACCGGCGCCCTCGCCGTCGGCGACCGCGGTGCCGCCGTCTTCCACCTCCTGTCCCACGGCGCCTTCAAGGCGCTGCTGTTCCTCGCCGCGGGCGTGATCATCCACGCCGCCGGCACCAACTCGCTGGCCGCCATGTCCCGCATGAAGGGCCTGCGCGACCGCGTCCCCGACGCCTACTGGACGATGACCGTGGCGCTCCTCGCGCTCGCCGCGATCCCGCCGTTCAGCGGCTTCTTCTCCAAGGAGGCGGTGCTCGGCGCCGCCGAGCACACGGCCACGGGCCACGCCGTCGCACCCACCGCCGCGGGCTGGATCGTGCTCGTCGCCGGCCTGCTGGCCGCCCTCCTCACCGCCGCGTACGCGACGCGCCTGTGGCTGCTCGCCTTCCACGGCAGGGGAACCGAAGCCCCCGACCACGGCCGGCAGCCCGTCGCGATGACGGCCGTGCTCTGGGTCCTCGCCGTACCCTCCCTCGCGTTCGGTCTCACCGTCGGTGTCCTGCCGGACTGGTTCGACGGCCACTCACTCACGCCGACACTGACGACCTCCGTCCTCGGCACGGGCCTCGCACTCGTCGGGGCTCTGGTCACCTATGGCGCCTGGCGGCACACCACCGCGCTCGCCGCACGCGTCCCGATGGGCGCGGTGGCCGCGAGCCCGGCCGGTGACGGCGGAGTGGTCGAGGCGGAGGCCATCGCCACCCACCGTCCCGCCTACGGAGACGTGGCCTCGGCCGACGACCCGGCCGACCCCGGCCGGCTGCTGCTCGGCCCCGTGCACCGCCACGCCGCCGCGGGCTTCCGGCTCGACGCCGTCTACACCGCCCTGTTCGTCCGCCCCGTCCAGGCCGGCGCACGCCTCGTGCGCTTCCTCGACCGCGAGGTCGTCGACACGTACGTGCGCGGCGCGGGCACCGCACCTCGCTGGCTGGGCGCGGCCGTCCGTCGCGCGCAGACCGGCAACGTGCAGACCTATCTGAGCGCGCTGCTCGCAGGCACGGTCGTCCTGGCCGTCGCCGCCGTCCTCGTCGCCACCGCCGGAGCGTGAGCAGCCGTGATCGGTATCAGTGAGTCCGTGATGCAGTTTCTTCTGGCGTTGATCGTCGTCGGCCCGCTCATCGGCGCGGTGGCCGCTCTCCTCCCGGCCCCGCCCGGACTGAAGGGGAAGTCACCCGACCAGTCCGTGCTGCGCCACGGTGTGACCGTGACCGGCGTGATCCTGCTCGCCGCGATCGTCCTCGCGCTCGGCTTCGACCACGACCACCCCTCGAAGATGCAGGCCACGACCGACATCAGCTGGATTCCCGCACTCGACGTGCGCGTCCACCTCGGCATCGACGGCATCTCGCTCCCCCTTCTGGTCCTGACCGCGCTGCTGACCTTCCTCTGCGCGCTGTACTCCTACTTCAAGCCGCCCGCGGGCCCGTCCCCCAAGGCGTTCGTCGCGCTCATCCTCGTGCTCGAGTCCGGCGTCCTCGCGACCTTCGCCGTCCTCGACCTGCTGCTGTTCTTCCTGGCGTTCGAGATGGTGCTCATCCCGATGTACTTCCTCATCGCCCGCTGGGGCGGCGAGCAACGGACCCGGGCGGCTTGGAAGTTCATCCTTTACACGCTGCTCGGCTCCGTAGTCATGCTGCTGGGCCTGCTCCTCATCGGGCTCAGGTCCGGCACTTTCGACATGGTGGCACTCGCCACTGACAACGGCCGGGGGCTGAGCACATCCGTGCAGGTCATCGCCGTTCTGGCGATCGGGATCGGGCTCGCGGTCAAGACGCCGATGTGGCCGCTGCACAGCTGGCTGCCGGACGCCCACACCGCCGCGCCGACGGTCGGCTCGGTCCTGCTGGCCGGTGTGATGCTGAAGATGGGTACGTACGGGTTCGTCCGGATCGTTCTCCCCATCGCCCCTGACGGCATGCGGGAGTTCGCGCCGTACCTCGCGGCCCTCGCGGTCGTCGGGATCATCTACGGCTCCCTCGCCTGCCTGGCCCTCGCCAAGCAGGGCGCGAAGGGCGACCTCAAGCGCCTCATCGCCTACTCGTCCGTGGGCCACATGGGCTTCGTCCTGCTCGGCATCGCGACGATGAGCCCGACCGGCGTGAACGGCGCGCTGTTCGCCAACATCGCCCACGGCCTCATCACCGGCCTGCTCTTCTTCCTCGTCGGCGCGTTGAAGGACCGCACCGGCACCACCGACCTCGACTCCCTCGCGAAGGAGTCGGGCGCCGCCCTCTACGGCAAGGCTCCCCGCCTCGGCGGTCTGCTCGCCTTCGGCGCCGTCGCCTCCCTCGGGCTGCCGGGCCTCGCCGGGTTCTGGGGCGAGATGCTGACGCTGTTCGGCGCGTTCGAGCCCGCCGACGACCTGAACCGCCCGGCCTTCCTCACGTTCATGGCGATCGGCGCCATCGGCACGCTGCTCACCGCCGCGTACATGCTCATCGTCGTACGCCGTGTCTGCATGGGCCCGATGCCGCAGGCCGCCGCCGAGCCCACGCCCAAGGCGTTCGCCGACGTCCACGGCTACGAGTTCGCCGCCTGGACCCCGCTCGTCGCCCTCACCGTCCTCGCCGGACTCTGGCCCGCGGCACTCCTCGGCCTGACCGACCCGGCCGTGCAGAAGCTCCTCACTGGAGGCAAGTCGTGACCGTGGCCGCCGAAAGCGCCGCAAGCCTCGTCCAGTCCGTCGACTGGCTCGCGATCGCGCCGCCCACCATCGCGGCGGTCGTCGGCCTTCTCGTGCTCGTCGCCGACCTCTTCCTGGCCGACGCCAAGAAGGCGCTGCTCGGCTGGGTCTCCGTGGCGGGCCTCGCCGCGGCGGCGCTCGCCCTGCTGCCCCTCCTGAACGACGACCGCTCGACCTTCTGCCTGACCGGCGGCGGCACGCACGCGTGCAGCTACACCGCCGACCGCTTCACCCTCGTCATCCAGCTCCTCGTCCTCGGCGGTGCCCTCCTGGCCGCGCTGCTCTCCATGAGCACCCTCAAGGACTCCGGGAAGGAACTGCCCGCGGGGGAGTACTGGTTCCTGCTGCTCTCCTCCGCGGCGGGCGCCGCCCTGCTGCCCGCGTCCAGGGACCTCGCGACGCTCATCGTCGCCCTGGAGGTCGCCTCCCTGCCCGCCTTCGCGCTCGTGGGCCTCAAGTACGGCGACAAGCGCTCCTCCGAAGCGGCCCTGAAGTTCTTCCTCTCCTCGGTCACCGCGACCGCCGTGAGCCTGCTGGGCGTCAGCTTCGTCTACGCGGCGACCGGCACCCTGCACCTCACCGAGATCGCCGTCGAGCTGGAGAGCGTCGACGGGCAACTGCACACGCTCGCCCAGACCGGCGTCGCCCTGACCCTGGTCGGCTTCGCCTTCAAGGTGGCCGCCGTCCCCTTCCACTTCTGGGTACCCGACACCTACGTGGGCGCGCCCTTGCCGGTCGCCGCGTACCTCTCCGTCGTGGGCAAGGCCGTCGGCTTCACCGGGCTCATCCTCGTCACCGTCGTCGCCTTCCCCTCGTACGCGGACGTCTGGGGCCCCGCGCTCGCCGTCCTCGCCGCGCTCACCATGACCGCGGGCAACGTCGCGGCCCTGCGCCAGCGGACCACGCGCGCGTACAGCGCGGTCCGCCTCCTCGCCTGGTCCTCCGTGGGCCAGGCCGGCTATCTCCTGGTGCCGATCGCCGCGGCCGGATACGCCGACGAACCCGCCGACGCCGAGCGGGCGATCGGCTCCACCGTGGCGTACGCCCTGATGTACGCGGCGGTGAACCTCGGGGCCTTCGCCGTGGCCGCGCTCGTCGGCCGCACCCAGCGGCTGAACCGCGTCAGCGACTACCGCGGCCTGTACGCGCGCAGCCCGCTGGCCGCCCTCGTCCTCGGCTTCTTCCTGCTCTGCCTCGCCGGCCTGCCGCCCGGCATCATCGGCCTCTTCGCGAAGGTCACGGTCTTCTCGGCCGCGGTCGACGCGGGCCTCGGCTGGCTCGCCGTGGTGATGGCGGTGAACGTGGTGATCGCGCTCTTCTACTACCTCCAGTGGACGGCGCTGCTCTTCCGCGCCCCCGAGGGCGAGCCGGTGAAGCACCGCGTGCCCGCGCCTCTCACGGCGGCCATCGCCGTGACCGCGGTCCTCGGCGTCGCGCTCTCCGGAGCGCCCCAGCTCGTCCTGAGGTTCTCGGACACGGGCCTGTTCTGACGCGGCCCGCGCGGCCGTCACCCGCGCGGCCCACAGCGCTCCTGCGCGCACAAGGGAACTAGTGCTCTCCGCCTGGCGTTGACCAGTACGGGAGGGTCCACTGAACAGTGGAAGCACCAGTCAGCAGAGGGTTCCCCCACGCACCACCAGGAGGGCGTACCGTGCACCGCCGGCACAACGGGTTGAAGACCGCCGTACTCCTCGGGGGACTGTCCGCGCTCATCCTCGTCATCGGCAGTTTCTTCGGGCGTACGGGACTGGTCGTCGCGCTCTTCGTGGCGCTCGGCACCAACGCGTACGCCTACTGGAACAGCGACAAGCTGGCCCTGCGCGCGATGCGCGCCCGCCCGGTCAGCGAATTCGAGGCCCCCGAGCTGTACCGCATGGTCCGCGAGCTCTCCACCCAGGCCCGTCAGCCCATGCCCCGCCTGTACATCTCGCCCACCGAGGCCCCCAACGCCTTCGCGACCGGCCGCAACCCGCGCAACGCCGCCGTGTGCTGCACGGACGGCATCCTCCGCCTCCTGGACGAGCGCGAGCTGCGCGGCGTCATCGGCCACGAGCTCAGCCATGTCTACAACCGCGACATCCTGATCTCCTCGGTCGCCGGCGCCCTCGCCTCCGTGATCATGTTCCTGGTCAACTTCGCCTGGCTGATCCCGGTCGGCCGCTCGAACGACAACGACGGCCCCGGCATCTTCGGCATGCTCCTGATCATGCTGCTCGGCCCGCTCGCGGCCTCCATCATCCAGCTCGCGATCAGCCGTTCCAGGGAGTACGAGGCCGACACGTCCGGGGCGCAGCTGACCGGCGACCCGCTGGCCCTCGCCAGCGCCCTGCGAAAGCTCGACGCGGGGACGAAGCAGTTGCCGCTGCCGCCGGAGCCGCGTCTCGAGACGGCGAGTCACATGATGATCGCCAACCCCTTCCGCCCGGGACAGGGCATGTCCAAGATGTTCTCCACGCACCCGCCCATGGCGGAGCGCATCGCCCGACTCGAGCAGATGGCAGGTCGCAACCAGTGAAGACAGTCCTCAACGTCATATGGCTCGTCCTGTGCGGCTTCTGGATGTTCCTCGCCTACCTCCTCGCGGGCGCGCTGCTCTGCGTCACGATCATCGGCATCCCCTTCGGCCTGGCGAGCTTCCGCATCGGCCGCTATGCGCTGTGGCCCTTCGGCTATACGACGGTCGAGCGTCGCGACGCGGGCGCGCCCTCCTGCGTGGGCAACGTCCTGTGGCTGGTCCTCGCGGGCTGGTGGCTCGCGATCGGCCACATCGTCACCGGCGTACTTCTGTGCGTCACGATCATCGGCATCCCCCTGGGCATCGCCAACTTCAAGCTGATCCCGGTCTCCCTGCTGCCGCTCGGCCGCGACATCGTCCGCACGGACCAGCCGTTCGCCGCGCGCTACTAGGCACGACCGCCGCCAGGCACCACGCCCGGCTGACGTGTGTCCTGCACCTCACGGCATCACCGCAACCGCGTTCGTACGCACTGACGTCCTTCAGGACAACAGCGCACAAAAGCTCATCGCGCGGGAAAGGCAGGTCACCGTATGGGCATCGTCAGTTGGATCGTTCTGGGGCTGCTCGCGGGCGCCGCCGCCAAACTGCTGCTGCCCGGACGCGACCCGGGCGGGTTCATCGGCACCACCGTCATCGGCATCGCGGGCGCCTTCATCGGCGGCTGGCTCTCCGCCCGCTACCTCGACCGCCCCATCGACGGCCACTTCTACGACGGCGCGACGTGGGCGGCGGCCATCGGCGGCTCTCTCGTACTGCTGGTCGGCTACCGCATCCTCTTCGGCCACTCACGCCGCTGAGCAAGGATTTCCCCCGACTGCGGCCAGCAGCAAGGGCGGGTACCCGATCCGGGTGCCCGCCCTCCGTCGTCGTACGACCGGCTCACTGGTGGCCCGTTGCCTACCGGTAGTTGACGTACTGCAGGGCGAAGTCGAAGTCCTGCCCCTTGAGGAGCGCCTGTACGGCCTGAAGGTCGTCGCGGCTCTTCGAGCTGACCCGCAGCTCGTCGCCCTGGACCTGCGCCTTGACGCCCTTCGGGCCCTCATCGCGGATGATCTTGGCGACCTTCTTGGCGTTCTCCTGGGAGATGCCCTCCTCGATCGACGCGAAGATCTTGTACTCCTTGCCGGACAGCTGCGGCTCGCCCGCGTCCAGCGACTTCAGCGAGATGCCGCGCTTGATCAGCTTGGACTGGAAGATGTCGAGGATCGCCTTGACCCGCTCCTCGCCGTTCGCCTCCATCAGGATCTTCTCCCCGGACCACGAGATCGAGGCACCGGTGCCCTTGAAGTCGTAGCGCTGCGAGATCTCCTTGGCGGCCTGGTTGAGGGCGTTGTCGACCTCCTGCCGCTCGACCTTCGAGACGATGTCGAAACTGGAGTCGGCCATGTCCTGTGGCTCCTTGTATCGGGGTCTGCGTACTCAGCGGATACGCGGCCGCCTGGCGCCGACCGCGTCCGCAAAGCCTAGTCACAGCCCCCGCGCCGGGCGCTGATCAATCGGGTGGCGAAGCACCCCTGTCCATCAGGTATCGTTTACGTCGTTGCCACGGAGCCCCGCGAAAGCGGAGCGAGGCAGCAAACCCGGCGGTGTGCCCGAGCGGCCAAAGGGAGCAGACTGTAAATCTGCCGGCTCAGCCTTCCCAGGTTCGAATCCTGGCGCCGCCACATGAAGGTAAACCCCTCCGAACTGCGGAAATGCAGTTCGGAGGGGGTTTCTTCGTTTCGGGGCGCCGTCCTGCGTGCGATGAGCCCCGGGCGCTTCTCCACAGGCACACTGATCACATGTCGTCCCGTCGCAGGAACTGCCCGGAGTGCCGCCGTGAGATCGCCGTGGTCGGCGGGCGGTTCGCCCGTCACGATCCGGCGGGGCCGCGCGCCTCGGGCGAGCTGGTCTCCTGCCCGGGCTCCCGCAGGCAGGCGCCGCTGGGCGCCGCGCAGGCCGCTCTGGACGGCTACACCGTCCCGGATGCCCCGGGGCAGCTCCCGCTCTTCTGAAGGGCCCCCAGGGGGCCTTCTGGCGCCCGCGGTGACGCGAGCCTCCCGCCCCCGAGCGCCTCAGTTGCCCGCGACCGACTTGACCGCCACCGACACCGGCACCGAACCGCTCACCAGCTCCAGCGTCAGGCCCGCCGTCGCCGACGTCTCCAGGAGCTCCGCGAGCACCGCGGCGACATCGTCCCGTGGGACGGGTCCGCGCCCGGTCGACGCCTCCAGACGCACCAGCCCCGTGCCCGCGTCGTCCGTCAGCATCCCGGGACGCAGGATCGTCCAGTCGAGACCGGCACGCGCGCGTACGTTCGCGTCCGCCTCGCCCTTGGCTCTCAGGTAGGCGTCGAAGACCTCGTCCCCCTGGTGCGCCGGGTCGGCGCCCATGGACGAGACGACGACGTACCGCCGTACGCCCGCGCGTTCCGCCGCGTCGGCGAAGAGCACGGCCGCCCCGCGGTCCACGGTGTCCTTGCGGTCGACGCCGCTGCCCGGACCCGCGCCCGCCGCGAAAACGGCCGCGTCGGCCCCGCGCAGCCGGTCGGCGACCTCGTCGACCGAGGCCGACTCCAGGTCGCACAGCACCGGTTCGGCGCCGGCCGCGCGGAGGTCGTCCCCCTGCCCGGCGTCGCGGATCAGCCCGGCGACCTCGTCACCGCGCGCGGCGAGCAGCCGCTCCAGCCGCAGCGCGATCTGACCGTGTCCTCCAGCGATGACAATGCGCATGCTTTCGACCGTACGGCAGGGCGGGCGGGATCGCCGTGCACGGGACGTCCGCCCCGCGCGTCCCCGGACGCGACCCGGTCGCGTCCAGGCCTTCCCGAGGACGACGAAAACCGGCCCCACGCTTCAAGACCCCACGCTCCAAGACCCCACGCTCCAAGACCCCACGCTTCAAGAGCCCACGCTTCAAGACCCCACGCTTCAAGAAGACGCCTCCCCGCCCCTCGGCCTCCCCGGCTCGTTCCCCGTGCCCTGGGCGCGCCCCTGGCGCGGCAGGTCCAGCGCCACGGCCGCCGCCGAGTCGCAGTACTCCCGCACCGCGCTGGTCCGCGCCACCACGCGCCCCCGGTGCACCACGATCCGGCTGTACGCGAGCGACAGCGCCCCCGCGAGGCGGTCACCCCGCACCGCGAGCAGCTCGGCGGGGAAGCCGGCCTCCACCCGTACCTCCGGCAGGCCCATGGCGGCCCGCGCCGCCCCGCTCACCGCGTCGTAGGACTCCTCGGGGCGCAGTCCGTACCGCGAGGCCAGCAGGTAGGCGGCCTCCAGCGGGTCACCGCGGCCCACGGGGTTCGCCGCGTCCCGCATGGAGCCGCTGCCCGCGGCGACCCGCACCCCCGCCGCGCGCAGCAGCCGTACCGGCGCGTCACCGTGCCGCTCGGAGTTCGCGCACCCGCCCTGCGGCAGGCAGACCACCGTCACGCCGGCCGCGGCGAGCTGCTCGGCGGTGCGGGAGGCCACCTCTCTGGGCAGCCGGCCGAGCCCGCCGCAGGGGCCGATCGTGACCCCGGCGCGCAGGCCGCCCGCCATGGCGGCGAGCCGTCCGAGCCGGGCGGGGTCGGCGCCGTCCGTGTGCAGGTCGACGGGGCAGCCGTGCTCGGCGGCGAGCTCGAGGACGGCCTCCGCGTACCCCGTCGGATCGGGGTCGAGATCCGGACAACCGCCCACTACGGAGGCGCCCATTTTCACCGCGTCCCGCAGCATCGAGAGCCCGTCGGCCCCCGCGACGCCGGTCAGCAGCCGCGGCACCGCGACCGCCGCCAGGTCGACGAGGCCCCGCAGCGAACGCCGCGCCTGGAGCACGGCCTCCATCGGGCCGAGCTCCTGGACGTCGCCGATGCGCACGTGCGACCGCAGGGCCGTCGCGCCGTGCCCGAGCTGTAGCAGAGCCGCCTCGGTGGCCCTGCGCTGCACGTCGGGGACGTCGTACGAGACGGGGCCCGGGGCGTCGGCGGAGAGCGCCGTGTCACCGTGCGCGTGCGGCTCGGCGGCGGCCGGGAGCAGGAGGTAGCCGCCGAGGTTCACGCGCGAGCCGTGCGCGGTCAGGCTGCCGGCCGTGCCGACCGCCTCGATGTGTCCGCCGTCGAGCCGGACGTCCACCGTGCGTCCGTCGGTGAGCCGGGCGCCGCAGAGCAGCAGGGAACCGGATTCGGCCGCGGCGTCGGGACCGGACGGTCCTGAGGAGCCGGAGGAGTGGGGCTGCTGCGGCTGGCTGTCGGGCATCGCGCTCCTGGGGTTCTGGGGCGGCTGCTGTGGGGTCGGGTGGCTGCTGTGGATGCGATGGGGCGCCAAGATCACACAGCGTGTGCCGAGCCTAGGACGGCGACAGGTCCGCTTCGAGGAGGAGCGCAATAGTCGTACCGGTGTGGTGTGAGGGTCCGGACGCGGTACGGATGAGGCGGTCACAGACGCCTGGGACGGCTCTCCGGATGGCCGCGTAGAACCGTCGGGAAACGGATTTGGGCGATCGGCGACCAACCGTGTAATGTCTTCATCGCTCGCCCCAATAGCTCAGTCGGTAGAGCGTCTCCATGGTAAGGAGAAGGTCTGCGGTTCGATTCCGCATTGGGGCTCTGATGTCAAGTGATCCTCGCCTTCGGGCGAGGTGATCAGGGCATCGCAGCGGTGTAGCTCAGTCGGTAGAGCAAGCGGCTCATAATCGCTGTGTCACCGGTTCAAGTCCGGTCACCGCTACTACTGGTAGCCGATTGTGGGGTCGGTCCTTCGATCGGCTACTCTTGTATGCGTTCATCCGTCCATCCGTCCAAGGAGCACTCACGTGGCTGCCACCGACGTCCGCCCGAAGATCACGCTGGCCTGCGTGGAGTGCAAGGAGCGGAACTACATCACCAAGAAGAACCGGCGTAACAACCCGGACCGTCTTGAGATGAAGAAGCACTGCCCGCGTTGCAAGGCGCACACTGCGCACCGCGAAACGCGCTAAAAACAGGCTCGTACCCGAGGCCGTCCCCGATTTTGGGGGCGGCCTCGTGTCGTTCACTCAACCAACCACAGGAGGTACCGAGTCCATGGCGCTCGACCAGTCCTTCGTGGGGCGGTCCTATCCGCCCACCGATCCTTATGAGGTCGGCCGGGAGAAGATCCGCGAGTTCGCAGAGGCGGTGGGCGACGCCAATCCCGCGTACACCGACGCGAAGGCCGCCGAGGCGCTCGGTCACCCCGATGTGATCGCCCCGCCGACTTTTGTGTTCGCGATCACTTTCAAGGCCGCGGGCCAGGTAATCGAGGACCCGCAGCTCGGGCTCGATTACAGCCGCGTGGTGCACGGCGACCAGAAGTTCACCTATACCCGCCCGGTGCGCGCGGGCGACAGGCTTTCGGTCACGTCGACCATCGAGAACATCAAGACGCTCGCGGGAAACGAGATCATCGACATTCGCGGCGAGGTCCACGACGAGGCCGGCGAGCACGTGATGACCGCCTGGACCAAACTCGTCGCGCGCGCGGCGGAGCCCGCGGCCGAGCCCGCGGAAGAGGGGGCCTGAAGCCATGACGGCGAAGATTTCCTACGGTGACGTCGAGGTCGGTACCGAACTGCCGCCGCAGAGCTTCCCGGTGACACGCGCCACACTCGTGCGGTACGCGGGCGCGTCCGGGGACTTCAACCCGATCCACTGGAACGAGAAGTTCGCGGTCGAGGTCGGTCTCCCCGACGTCATCGCGCATGGCATGTTCACCATGGCCGAGGCGATCCGTGTGGTGACCGACTGGGTGGGCGACCCCGGGGCGATCGAGGAGTACGGCGTGCGCTTCACCAAGCCCGTCGTCGTCCCGAACGACGATCAGGGAGCCACCATCGAGGTCAGCGCCAAGGTCGCGGAGAAGCTCGACGACAACCGCGTACGGGTCGACCTCCTCGCGAGGAGCGCGGGTCTGAAGGTCCTCGGCATGTCGCGAGCGGTCGTACGGCTGGCCTGACGGCCGGCCTGGCGACTGGCCTGGCGGCCGGTCGCTATCAGTCGCATAGCTGTTGGTAAGGGGCGTTCTCCATTGAGGACGCCCCTTACGGCGTTACGGCGGCCCTCCTGGCGGCGCTCCCTCATTTGTGGGCCTTGACTGCTTAGTGATTGGCCACTAACTTACTCGCATGGTCAGGATGAGCGCTGAGGAGCGACGCGAGAGCGTCATCCGTGCGGCGATGGTCGAATTCGCCCGCGGTGGCTACAAGGGCACCTCCACCGAGGTCATCGCCAAGCGTGTGGGGGTCTCGCAGCCGTATCTCTTCCGGCTCTTCCCGAGCAAGCAGGCCATCTTCCTCGCCGCCTCCGAGCGGTGCTGCCGGGAGGTCAACGAGGTCTTCAGGCGGGCCGCCGAGGGGCTGGAGGCGGAGGAAGCCGTCCATGCCGCGGGGGAGGCCTATCGGGCGCTCATCGCCGACGACCCGGACATGCTGCTCATGCAGATGCAGATGTACGTCGCGGTGGCCTCCGCGGAGGCGGGCGGCGACCGGGAGTTCGGGGAGGCGCTTCGGGCCGCCTGGATGGAGATGTACGACACGGTCGTGCTCATCCAGGGCGGGGATGCCGATGAGGCGACGTCCTTCCTGGCGTACGGGATGTTGATCAACGTCCTGGTGTCGATGGGGTTCCGGCCCGATCACCGGGTGTGGCGAGGGTTCTACGACTCGGCGCAGCCGAAGGGATGAGTCCGGCGCGGGCGTCCGTGAGGTGCCGTGCACGCGCGCGTGAGGTGGTGAGCGCCGAGGTGGAGCGCACGCGCGTGCGGTGCGGATTTTTATGGCCGCAAAAGTTAGTCATCAATAACTAATCTTTGGGGGAAGCGATGTCACAGCAGTCGGCACGGCCCGGGGGAGCGGTCTGGGCCCTCGTCATCACCAGCGTCGCCGGATTCATGGCGGCGCTCGACAACCTCGTCGTCACCACCGCCCTGCCCTCCATCCACGAGGACTTCGGCGGCGGTATGCACGACCTGGAGTGGACGGTGAGC
Source organism: Streptomyces sp. DSM 118878 (assembly GCF_052936595.1). Lineage (NCBI taxonomy): Bacteria > Bacillati > Actinomycetota > Actinomycetes > Kitasatosporales > Streptomycetaceae > Streptomyces > Streptomyces sp. DSM 118878. The sequence goes on along the minus strand of NZ_CP193622.1, from coordinate 3,843,596 downwards.
GCCTACACCCTCACCTTCGCCGTGCTGCTGATGTTCGGCGCGGCTCTGGGCGACCGTTTCGGCCGCCGCAAGCTGTTCATCGTGGGCCTCGCGATCTTCACCGTGGCGTCCGCCGGGGCGGCCCTCGCGCCCGGCCTGGAGCAGCTGATCGCCGCCCGCGCGGTGCAGGGCGTCGGCGCCGCGATCATGATGCCGCTGACGCTGACCCTGCTGACGGCGGCCGTGCCGGCGGACAGGCGCGGCATGGCGTACGGGATATGGGGCGCCGTCAACGGCCTCGCGGTCGCCGGCGGGCCCCTCATCGGCGGCAGCCTCACCGAGCACATCTCCTGGCACTGGATCTTCTGGCTGAACGTCCCGATCGGCCTGGCCCTGCTGCCGCTGGCCCGCCTCCGCCTTGTCGAGTCGTACGGGCCCGGGGCGCGCCTGGACATCACCGGCACCGTGCTCGCCAGTGGCGGCCTCTTCGGCATCGTCTACGCCCTGGTGCGCGGGCCGCTCGACGGCTGGAGCAGCGTCACCGTGCTCACCGGGCTCATCGCGGGCACCGCGCTGCTCGCCGGGTTCGTCCACCACGGCATCCGCAGCAAGGCGCCGATGCTGCCCATGCGCCTCTTCCGCAGCCGCGCGTTCTCCGGGATCAACGCGGCGAGCCTGCTGATGTTCCTCGGCATGTTCGGCTCGATCTTCCTGCTCAGCCAGTACATGCAGAGGGTGCTCGGGTACTCGCCCACGGAGGCGGGGCTGCGGATGCTGCCCTGGACCGGCATGCCGATGCTCGTCGCGCCCCTGGCGGGCTACCTCTCCGACCGCATCGGCGGCCGGCCGGTCGTCGCCGCCGGGCTGTTCCTCCAGGCCGTCGGCCTGGGCTGGTACGGGGCGGTGGTCGCGTCCGACGCCACGTACGCCTCTCAGCTCCCTGCCCTGATCATCAGCGGCATCGGGATGTCCCTGTACTTCGCTCCGGCCTCCGCCCTGGTCATGTCCAGCGTCGCGCCGCACGAGCACGGCATCGCGTCGGGCGCCAACAACGCGCTGCGCGAGGTGGGCGGCGCCCTCGGCATAGCCGTCATGTCCTCGGTTTTCTCGGCGCAGGGCAGCCTCGACTCGCCGCAGGGCTTCGTGGACGGCCTGGAACCCGCCCTGTGGGTCGGCGCCGTGACGGTGGCGCTGGCCTCGGTGGCCGCGCTGTGCATCCCCTCGCGTCGCGGCGGGGGCACGCCCGGCCAGACCCCGGAGGCGCCGGAGCGACGGAAGGACGAGCTGCTGACCGCCTGAGGCCGCCAGCCGCCAGCCGCCAGCCGTCGCCGCCAGTGCCGCCTGCGGCTGCCACCAGTACGGCCCCGCCGGGATCGGCGGGGCCGCTCTCGTACTCTTGGGCACGTGCAGGAACTCCATGACGCCCCGCTCGCCCCGCTGACGACCTTCCGTCTCGGCGGCCCCGCGACCCGCCTGATCACCGCGACGACCGACGCCGAGGTGGTCGAAGCCGTCCGCGAAGCCGACGCATCCGGTACGCCACTGCTGCTCATCGGCGGTGGATCGAACCTGGTCATCGGCGACAAGGGATTCGACGGCACCGCCCTGCGCATCGCCACCAAGGGCTTCGAGCTCGACGGGACGAAGCTGGAGCTGGCCGCCGGTGAGGTCTGGACGGACGCGGTCGAACGCACCGTCGAGGCGGGCCTCGCCGGCATCGAGTGCCTGGCCGGAATCCCCGGCTCGGCCGGTGCGACGCCGATCCAGAACGTGGGCGCGTACGGCCAGGAGGTCTCGTCGACGATCACCGAAGTGATCGCGTACGACCGGCGGTCGCACGAGACGGTCGTGATTCCGAACGCCGAGTGCGACTTCTCCTACCGGCACAGCCGCTTCAAGGCCGACGCCGACCGTTTCGTGGTCCTGCGGGTCCGCTTCGCGCTCGAGGACGCGGGTGGGATGAGCGCCCCCGTCAAGTACCCGGAGACGGCGCGCACGCTCGGCGTGGAGGCGGGCGACCGGGTGCCCGCGGCGGTGGCCAGGGAGACCGTCCTGAAGCTGCGGGCGGGCAAAGGCATGGTGCTCGACCCCGAGGACCACGACAGCTGGTCGGCCGGGTCGTTCTTCACCAACCCGATCCTCACCGAGGAGCAGTTCGCCGCCTTCCACGCGCGCGTGGCGGACCGCCTCGGCCCGGACGTCACGCCGCCCGGCTTCCCGGCGGGCGACGGCCGTGTGAAGACCTCCGCCGCCTGGCTCATCGACAAGGCGGGCTTCACCAAGGGCTACGGAAAGGGCCGGGCGCGCATCTCCACCAAGCACACCCTGGCCCTCACCAACCGCGGCGGCGCGACCACCGAGGACCTCCTGGCGCTGGCCCGCGAGGTCGTGGCCGGGGTCCGGGACGCCTTCGGGATCACGCTGGTCAACGAGCCGGTGACGGTGGGCGTCAGCCTGTAGGGGCAGACGACAGGATCTAGTACGCCACCCCCACCCCCTGCTTCACCGTCGACGGGTCGGCGATCATCGACAGCATGGCGTGCGCGACATCGGCGCGGCCGATGAAGCGTCCGCTGCGCGGGGTGCCGCCGACGGCCTTCCGGTAGACGCCGGTCAGGGGCTTGTCCTGGAGCCTCGGCGGCCGGACCGACGTCCAGTCCGTGGCGCTCCGGGCCAGCTCGGCCTCCATGCTCCGCAGGTCGTCGTAGACGCTCTTGAGGACCGCGCCGACCAACGCGAGCATCGCCCGGTCGGCCAGCGGCTGCCGTGGGGCCGGGGGGCCGAGCGGGGCGGCGCTGACCACGAGGATCCTGCGCACCGCCTCGGCGTCCATCGCCGCCAGGACCGACCGCGTGAGCCCCGTGGCGACTCCGGCGTCCGCGCGCCTGCGGGCACCGAGCCCGGAGAGCACCGCGTCCCGCCCCGCCACCGCCGCCCGAAGCGCCTCGGGGTCCTTGAGGTCGGCCCGGAACACCTCCAGGTCCGCTCCCTCGGCAGTGAACCGGGCGGGGTCACGCACCACGGCCGTGACCTGGTGCCCCGCCGTGAGTGCCTGCCTGACGATCTCTCCGCCGATGCCGCCGGTCGCACCGAACACCGTGAGCTTCATGGTTCGTCCTCCCCGAGTGGGTAGTGAGGTGAACACCAGGTGGGTAAGTATTCACTCACCCCTAGGGTGGGTAAGTACTCACTCACTCGTCAAGTCTGGTTGGACGACACATGCAGCAGAAGCCCACCCGGGCCCGCATCCTGGACGCGGCACATGAACTGATGCTGACCCTCGGCCTCTCCCGCGCCACCACCAAGGAGATCGCCAAGGCGGCCGGCTGCTCCGAAGCCGCGCTCTACAAGCATTTCGCGAACAAGGAGGAGCTGTTCGTGAGCGTCCTCCAGGAGCGGCTGCCCCGGCTCGGCCCGCTGCTCCAGCGTCTCACCGAGGAGCCGGGGGAGCGCGGCGTGGAGGAGAACCTCACGGAAATCGCCCGCCTGGCCAGCGATTTCTACGCCGAGAGCTTCCCGATCGCCGCGTCCCTGTACGCCGAGACCAAGCTCAAGCGCCGCCATGAGGACGCGCTCCAGAAGATGGGCAAGGGACCCCACGTCCCCATCGAGGCCCTGGACGCCTACCTCCGTGCCGAGCGCGACGCCGGCCGGATCGCCCCCGACGCCGACACCTTCGCGGCAGCCTCGCTGCTCCTGGGCGCCTGCGCGCAGCGCGCCTTCGCCTACGACGCCGTGGTCGGCAAGCGGCCACCGCAGCCCGTCGAGGAGTTCGCGGCGGCCCTCGCCCGCACCCTCCTCGCGGGTGTCAGCCGCTGAGCCACGTGTCGACCCCGGCAAGCAGCCGCTCCCGTACGTCCACGGGCGCGGCCGAGCCGCGGACCGACTGCCGGGCCAGCTCGGCCAGCTCGGCGTCGTCGAAGCCGTGGTGCTCGCGCGCCAGCTCGTACTGGGCGGCGAGGCGCGACCCGAAGAGCAGTGGGTCGTCGGCGCCGAGCGCCATCGGCACCCCGGCGTCGAAAAGGGTCCGCAGGGGTACGTCCCCGGGCTTCTCGTAGACGCCGAGGGCGACGTTGGACGCCGGACAGACCTCGCACGTCACGCCGCGGTCCGCGAGCCGCTTCAGGAGCCGTGGGTCCTCGGCCGCCCGCACCCCGTGCCCGATCCGCGCCGCGTGCAGGTCGTCGAGGCAGTCCCGCACCGAAGCGGGCCCCGTCAGCTCACCGCCGTGCGGTGCCGCGAGGAGCCCGCCGTCCCGCGCGATGGCGAAGGCCCGGTCGAAGTCGCGGGCCATGCCGCGGCGTTCGTCGTTGGAGAGCCCGAAGCCGACGATGCCGCGATCGGCGTACCGCACCGCGAGCCGTGCCAGCGTGCGGGCGTCCAGCGGGTGCTTCATGCGGTTCGCGGCGACGAGTACGCGTATACCGAGGCCGGTGTCCCGCGAGGCGCTCTCGACCGCGTCCAGGATGATCTCCAGGGCCGGGATCAGACCGCCGAGCCGCGGCGCGTACGAGGTCGGGTCGACCTGGATCTCCAGCCACCCGGAGCCGTCCCGCAGATCCTCCTCGGCGGCCTCGCGCACCAGGCGCCGGATGTCCTCGGGCTCACGCAGACAGGAGCGAGCGGCGTCATAGAGCCGCTGGAAGCGGAACCAGCCGCGCTCGTCGGTGGCGCGCAGTCTCGGCGGCTCGGCGCCGGTCAGCGCGTCCGGGAGGCGCACCCCGTACTTGTCGGCGAGCTCCAGCAGGGTCCCGGGCCGCATCGACCCGGTGAAGTGCAGGTGCAGATGTGCCTTGGGCAGCTCTCTTACGTCTCGTACACGCTCCATTGGAGGATCTTGCCGTACGCACGGGGGGTCCCGGAAGCCGCTTCCACCTTCGTGGCCTCCCCGAACGAAGAAACGGGCCGCCCCTCCGGAGAGAGACGGCCCGCACGCGCGCGTGGAGCGTGTTTTCCCGCGAGGCGGGTCGTTCTCAGTCGCGCGCCTCGGCCAGCAGCTTCTGGACGCGCGAGACGCCCTCGACGAGGTCCTCGTCACCGAGCGCGTACGAAAGGCGCAGGTAACCCGGCGTCCCGAAGGCCTCACCGGGAACCACCGCGACCTCGGCCTCCTCCAGGATCAGCGCGGCCAGCTCGACGGAGTCCTGCGGGCGCTTGCCGCGGATCTCCTTGCCGATCAGGCCCTTCACCGAGGGGTAGACGTAGAAGGCGCCCTCGGGCTCCGGGCAGAGCACGCCCTCGATGTCGTTGAGCATCCGCACGATGGTCCTGCGGCGCCGGTCGAAGGCCTCGCGCATCGTGTCGACGGCGACCAGGTCGCCGGAGACGGCGGCGAGGGCCGCGGCCTGGGCCACGTTGGAGACGTTCGACGTGGCGTGCGACTGGAGGTTCGTCGCGGCCTTCACGACGTCCTTCGGGCCGATGATCCAGCCGACCCGCCAGCCGGTCATCGCGTACGTCTTGGCGACGCCGTTGACCACGACGCACTTGTCGCGCAGCTCGGGGAGGAGCGCGGGGAGCGAGGTGAACTTCGCGTCTCCGTAGACGAGGTGTTCGTAGATCTCGTCGGTCATGACCCACAGGCCGTGCTCAATGGCCCAGTGGCCGATCGCCTCGGCGTCGGCCTCGCTGTAGACGGCACCCGTGGGGTTCGACGGCGAGACGAAGAGCACCATCTTGGTGCGCTCGGTGCGGGCGGCCTCCAACTGCTCGACCGAGACGCGGTACCCGGTGGTCTCGTCGGCGACGACCGGGACCGGGACACCGCCGGCGAGACGGATCGACTCCGGGTACGTCGTCCAGTAGGGAGCCGGGACGATGACCTCGTCACCCGGGTCGAGGATCGCGGCGAAGGCCTCGTAGATGGCCTGCTTGCCGCCGTTGGTGACCAGGATCTGCGAGGCGTCCACCTCGTACCCCGAGTCGCGCAGGGTCTTGGCGGCGATCGCGGCCTTCAGCTCGGGGAGGCCCCCGGCCGGTGTGTAGCGGTGGAACTTCGGGTTCTTGCAGGCCTCGACGGCCGCCTCGACGATGTAGTCCGGAGTGGGGAAGTCGGGCTCACCCGCGCCGAAGCCGATCACCGGGCGCCCGGCTGCCTTGAGGGCCTTGGCCTTGGCGTCGACGGCGAGGGTCGCGGACTCGGAGATCGCGCCGATGCGCGCGGACACCCGGCGCTCGGTCGGAGAAGTTTCAGCGCTCATGACCCCATCGTTCCAGACCCGAAACGGCCCCGGCGCGTGGGTTTCCCGGAGCATCGCCATCCATTCTGTTCGACGGAGCGCCGCGGACCACGTACACTCACTGCTCGTTGGCCCTCACCGGCCGCACCCTCTCCACGCACTCCGTGCATATGGGCGGATGCGGTAGGTTGGGGGAAATCAAAGGGTCGTAGCTCAATTGGTAGAGCACTGGTCTCCAAAACCAGCGGTTGGGGGTTCAAGTCCCTCCGGCCCTGCTACACACTCCTTCGCCAGGATGTGTGCGCATGTACGTACTGCAATGCACCGCCGTGCGGCTCAACCGGGCGCGGCACGGCCACGACCCGGAATCAGGTGAGGACGAGTGACGGACGCCGTGGGCTCCATCGACAAGCCTGATGCCCAGGACGAGACGGCGGAGTCCCAGAGGAAGGCCCGCAAGGGCGGCAAGCGCGGCAAGAAGGGCCCCTTCGGCCGTCTCGCGCTCTTCTACCGCCAGATCATCGCGGAGCTCCGCAAGGTCGTCTGGCCGACTCGCAGTCAGCTCACGACCTACACCACAGTGGTGATTGTCTTCGTCGTCATCATGATCGGTCTCGTGACCGTGATTGACTATGGCTTCAGCCACGCTGTCAAGTACATCTTCGGCTGAGCCGAGAGCGAAGGGCGCCGTTCCCGGCGCCCCTATTCGCGTGTTCCACCCCATGTATCCAGGAAGAAGCAGCCACCGTGTCTGACCCGAACCTGAACGACGCCACCGAGTCGGTCGAGTCCGCTGAGGACGAGCTCGACATCGTCGAGGCGGCGGACGCCGAGGAGCCGGATCAGGCCGAGGCAGCCGACGCCGACGCGGGCGACGCCGCCGAGGAGGCCGCCGTCCACCTGGAGGGCGACGCGGAGACCGCCGACGAGTCCGTCGAGGGCGAGGCCGCCTCCGAGGAGTCCGACGAGGACGAGGGCACCGACGCCGACGCGGAGACCGCCGACGCCGAGGCCGCCGACGAGGAGACCGCCGAAGAGGCGCCCGAGCCGGTCGACCCGATCGTCGCCCTGCGCGAAGAGCTCCGCACCCTCCCCGGCGAGTGGTACGTCATCCACACGTACGCCGGTTACGAGAACCGCGTGAAGACCAACCTCGAGCAGCGCGCCGTCTCGCTCAACGTCGAGGACTTCATCTTCCAGGCCGAGGTGCCGCAGGAAGAGGTCGCCCAGATCAAGAACGGCGAGCGCAAGACCATCCGCCAGAACAAGCTCCCCGGCTACGTGCTGGTGCGCATGGACCTGACGAACGAGTCCTGGGGCGTCGTCCGCAACACGCCCGGCGTCACCGGCTTCGTGGGCAACGCCTACGACCCGTACCCGCTGACCCTGGACGAGATCGTCAAGATGCTCGCCCCGGAGGCCGAGGAGAAGGCCGCCCGCGAGGCCGCCGAGGCCGAGGGCAAGCCGGCTCCGGCCCGCAAGCTCGAGGTCCAGGTGCTCGACTTCGAGGTCGGCGACTCGGTCACCGTCACCGACGGCCCGTTCGCGACGCTCCAGGCGACGATCAACGAGATCAACGCCGACTCGAAGAAGGTCAAGGGCCTCGTCGAGATCTTCGGCCGCGAGACCCCGGTCGAGCTCAGCTTCGACCAGATCCAGAAGAACTGATCCAGAAGAACTGATCCAAGGGGTACCGGTTACCTCTGGAACACACGCCTCCGACCAGGTCAGACGGGCTGCTAAAGCCGGTCTGACCTGCTCGGTTTTTAGCTGCACGACTATACCCGTTATCGTTGTGCGGTATGCCTCCATCCGGATGACCGGATGGCTGGCTGAAAACTCTCACTAGGACCCGGAGAGAGCAATGCCTCCCAAGAAGAAGAAGGTCACGGGGCTCATCAAGCTCCAGATCCAGGCCGGCGCGGCCAACCCGGCTCCGCCGGTCGGCCCCGCGCTGGGCCAGCACGGCGTCAACATCATGGAGTTCTGCAAGGCGTACAACGCCGCGACCGAGTCGCAGCGTGGCTGGGTGATCCCGGTGGAGATCACGGTCTACGAAGACCGCTCCTTCACCTTCATCACCAAGACGCCGCCGGCCGCCAAGATGATCCTGAAGGCCGCTGGTGTCGAGAAGGGCTCCGGCGAGCCCCACAAGACCAAGGTCGCCAAGATCACCGAGGCCCAGGTGCGTGAGATCGCCACCACCAAGATGGAGGACCTCAACGCCAACGACCTGGACGCCGCGTCGAAGATCATCGCCGGCACCGCCCGTTCCATGGGCATCACGGTCGAGGGCTGAGACCCTTCCCCGTCTGACCTCTCAGTGGTAGGGCCATGCGCCGGCCCGCACCACGACTCCGTACCTGAGCCAACACAGGAGCAGAAGTGAAGCGCAGCAAGACTCTCCGCGCTGCGGACGCCAAGATCGACCGGGAGAAGCTGTACGCCCCGCTCGAGGCCGTCCGTCTCGCCAAGGAGACCTCCTCGACCAAGTTCGACGGCACCGTCGAGGTCGCCATGCGTCTGGGTGTCGACCCGCGCAAGGCCGACCAGATGGTCCGCGGCACCGTGAACCTCCCGCACGGCACCGGCAAGACCGCCCGGGTCCTGGTCTTCGCGACCGGTGACCGTGCTGCGGCCGCGGAAGCCGCTGGAGCCGACATCGTCGGCGCCGACGAGCTCATCGACGAGGTCGCGAAGGGCCGCCTGGACTTCGACGCCGTCGTCGCCACCCCGGACCTCATGGGCAAGGTCGGCCGCCTCGGCCGCGTGCTCGGTCCGCGTGGTCTGATGCCGAACCCGAAGACCGGCACCGTGACCCCCGATGTCGTGAAGGCTGTCAACGACATCAAGGGCGGCAAGATCGAGTTCCGCGTCGACAAGCACTCGAACCTGCACTTCATCATCGGCAAGGTGTCCTTCGACGACACCAAGCTGGTGGAGAACTACGCCGCGGCCCTGGAGGAGATCCTCCGTCTGAAGCCGTCGGCCGCCAAGGGTCGCTACATCAAGAAGGCCGCCGTCGCCACCACGATGGGCCCCGGCATTCCGCTGGACTCGAACCGCACCCGCAACCTCCTCGTCGAGGAGGACCCGGCCGCCGTCTGATCCTGACGGCAGCCGCGTCGCGCACGCGTTCTGTGGACGGGCCCCGCAACCTTTCGAGGTGCGGGGCCCGTCCTGTTTTCGTACGGGGCACACACGGGTGTGCGGGGATACGGGTACGTGTGTCAGTGGCTTGCGCTAGCGTGCGGGTCGTCGATCAAGTCAAGGGGTGGGACTACATGAACAGCACGACGTTGCGGCGTACGGGTCTCTCGATCGCGGTGGCCGCCGCGCTGACGGGCCTGGCAGCCTGCGGATCGGGCGGCTCGGACGGTTCTTCCGACAAGGCCGGCGGTGCGGACGACAAGGGTGGCATCAAGGTCAGCCCCATAGCCGCCCTGCGCACGGTCGAGAAGTCGACCGACAAGGCGGACACCGCCCGCGTGGACGGCACGACCAGCATGGGTTCGCAGGCCACGATGGACATGAAGGGGGTCATGGGCTGGTCCGACGGCATCACCGGCGAGGTCACGGTCTCCTTCACCGGTGGCGCCCAGGCGCAGCAGATGAAGCAGCTCGGCCAGTCCACGCTCGACTACCGCTACCTGAAGAACGGCTTCTACGCGAACATGGGCGACACGTTCGCGGCCCAGGCGGGCGGCGGCAAGCACTGGGTCGAGTACGACTACGACACGCTGGCCGAGATGAGCGGCGCCGCGGGCGAGGCCTTCCAGGACCAGATGCAGAACAGCACGCCGAACCAGTCGGTGAAGATGCTGCTCGCCTCGGGTGACGTGAAGCGCGTGGGCGAGGAGAAGGTCCGCGGGACGAATGCCACCCACTACTCGGGCAAGGTCGACATCGCGGACTTCACCGCCAAGAACACGGACCTGGACGCGGACCAGATGTCCGAGCTGAAGAAGCAGTTCGAGCAGGTCGGCATGGAGACCGAGACCATCGACATCTGGGTCAACGACGACGACCTCCTCGTCAAGAAGATCGAGAAGGCCGCCACGAAGAACGGCCCCTTCTCGCAGACCGCCTACTACAGCGATTACGGCGCGCCGCTCTCCGTCGAGAAGCCCCCGGCCTCCGACACCATGAGCTTCAAGGACCTCATGGCGAAGCAGCCCGCGGCCTAGGCACCGCACCGAGCCCGGGTACCCAGGGCTTATCCAGAAGCCGCCTTTCCCGCCCTCGGGTACTCTCGGCTACCAGTACTGGTGTCGATGATGTGTGTTTCGATCATGCGTTCCTAGGGGTGGGGTCATGACTGCTGTTGTCGTACGAGGGAACCAGGGCCGCAAGAGGGTGGCGGGCGCCGTGCTCGCCACCGCGCTGCTCTGTACCGGCGCGGTCGCCTGTGGCGGCTCGGACGGCGAGGGGAACAAGAGCGACAAGGCCGGGGGGATCCAGTCCAAGTCGCAGGTCACCGACGTCATCACGGCGGCCTACAAGAAGACGACGGCCGCCAAGTCGGCCAAGGTCCAGATGACCATGACCACGCCGCCCGGAAAGATGGGCAAGGCGATGGGCGGGTCGGGCGAGATGAAGATGTCCGGCGTCATGGGCTGGGACCCCACCGTCGTGGACATGACGATGTCGGGTTCCGCGCTCACCCAGGGTGACCCGGACGCTCCGGAGAAGATCCGGATGCTCATGAGCGACGACGTCATCTACGCGGACGTGGGCGCCGCGGCCGCCAAGGACATGGGCGGCAAGCGCTGGATGAAGATGGACCTGGGCGCCATCGCCGAGCAGTCCGGCGACGACGAGCTCATGAAGCAGATGACCGGCAGCCTGGACAGCCTGTCCCAGGACCCGTCCAAGCAGCTCGCGATGCTCCTGGAGTCCCCGAACCTCAAGCACGCCGGTTCCGCCGAGGTCGACGGCGCGAAGACCGAGCGCTACAAGGGCCGTCTCACCGTCAAGGAGATGATGGAGACGAACGACGCCCTCGACGACGTGCTCAGCGAGAGCGAGAAGAACCAGCTCTTCAAGAACATCGAGAAGTCGGGCATCAAGGGCTACGACACCGAGGTCTGGGTCAACGAGGACGACTACCCGGTCCGTATGGACATCGACATCAAGAGCCCCGAGGGCACGGTCAAGACCTCCCAGAAGTTCTCCGACTACGGGACCGCCGCGAAGGTGACCGCCCCGCCGGCCGGTGAGACCTTCGACCTGATGGAGATGTTCAAGGAGCTCGGAAAGCTCGGCGAGGGCGACACCTCGGACACGGACGCCCTGGGTCTGGACAGCGGAGTCTGACCGGATTTGCCTGACGCGGACCCGTTCGCGTACGCTTCCCCAGAAGCCAAAGACCGCTGGTCGTTGCCGTTCTCCCGCAAGAGGGGGCGGTGGCCGAAGGATCCGCTGAGACGGCGGACGACCCGCGCAGGTGACCGAGGAAGCACTCCCGGATCGATTGTGATCCGGTCGAGTTCACGCCCCGTGCGCCTGCGCCGGGGCGTTTCGTTTTGTCGGCCCCTTCTGAGCGGTCCTCATCACCCGGAAGGAGGCCGACGCTCTATGCCGACGCCCGACAAGGCTGCCGCGGTAGCCGAGCTCACGGACAAGTTCCGCAGCTCGAACGCCGCCGTGCTGACCGAGTACCGGGGTCTCACCGTGGCCCAGCTCAAGCAGCTGCGCCGTTCCCTCGGTGAAAACTCCGAGTACGCCGTGGTGAAGAACACGCTGACCAAGATCGCGGCCAATGAGGCCGGGATCAACACGCTGGACGACCTGTTCACGGGTCCGACGGCGGTTGCCTTCGTCACCGGTGACCCGGTGGAGTCGGCGAAGGGTCTTCGTGACTTCGCCAAGGACAACCCCGACCTCGTCATCAAGGGCGGTGTCCTTGACGGCAAGGCGCTGTCCGCCGACGAGTTCAAGAAGCTCGCGGACCTCGAGTCCCGCGAGGTTCTGCTCGCCAAGCTGGCCGGTGCCATGAAGGGCAAGCAGACGCAGACTGCGCAGCTCTTCCAGGCTCTGCCGTCGAAGTTCGTCCGCACCGCGGAAGCGCTTCGCGCCAAGAAGGCCGAGCAGGGCGGTGCCGAGTAATTCGGCTCGCGCATTGATCGTCGTCCGCTAGGACGACGGTCGCAGCGGGCCGAACGTACGCCCGCCTTCATATACACCCGGCACCAGCCGAATTAGTGGAAGGATCGCCCATCATGGCGAAGCTCAGCCAGGAAGACCTGCTCGCCCAGTTCGAGGAGCTCACCCTCATCGAGCTCTCCGAGTTCGTGAAGGCCTTCGAGGAGAAGTTCGACGTCACCGCCGCCGCCGCGGTTGCCGCCGCCCCGGCCGGCCCGGCCGCCGCCGCCGAGGTCGCCGAGGAGCAGGACGAGTTCGACGTCGTCCTCACCGGCGCCGGCGAGAAGAAGATCCAGGTCATCAAGGTCGTGCGTGAGCTGACCTCGCTGGGTCTCAAGGAGGCCAAGGACCTCGTCGACGGCACCCCGAAGCCCGTCCTCGAGAAGGTCACCAAGGAGGCCGCCGAGAAGGCTGCCGAGTCCCTCAAGGCTGCCGGCGCCTCCGTCGAGGTCAAGTGACCTCACGAGTCGTCTGACTCTCTTCCCCGTACGTATGGCGGAAACGCTGTAACGCACGGGTCGCCAAAGGCGATCACCCATGTGGGTGGTCGCCTTTCGGCGTTCCTGGGCCACCCGTGGAGGTCGCCTTGCGATGTCGTACGCGGCGAGTATGGTGATCTTCGTTGTGCCTCGGGACGGCCCGTGACGGTGACGTTCTCAGGGCCGCGTCGGGGCAAGGGGGCCTTGACGAACCGCACGTAGCGCGCAATTCTCAGGACGCGTCGTCACAACGATCCGCATCCGAGGCATGGATCGGCGACGAAGAGGGCAGTATCGATGTGCGTTGAGGACGTGGCTTGCAGCAGGGGTTGAGAACAACGAGGGTCTCCCAGAACCCGCACTGGACATCAGTGGGCCGTTTGGCTACACTGACCCTTTGCGCTGCCTGTTAGCTGCCTCCTGCCCGTCACCAGGGGCATGCCCATGCTTGAGCACCGTGGACCGAATCTTCCCTCACCTGGGAATTCTGTCCCTGTGTCCATCTTGGGACCGGTACGCGCGTAGTGAGTCCGAGCCCTCGGAAGGACCCCCTCTTGGCCGCCTCGCGCACTGCCTCGACCGCGAATACGAACAACGGCGCAAGCACCGCCCCGCTGCGCATTTCCTTTGCAAAGATCAAGGAGCCCCTCGAGGTTCCGAACCTTCTTGCGCTGCAGACCGAGAGCTTTGACTGGCTGCTCGGCAATGACGCGTGGAAGGCTCGTGTCGAGGCGGCTCTGGACAGCGGACAGGACGTCCCCACCAAGTCCGGTCTGGAGGAGATCTTCGAGGAGATCTCCCCGATCGAGGACTTCTCCGGGTCGATGTCCCTGACGTTCCGCGACCACCGTTTCGAGCCTCCCAAGAACTCGATCGACGAGTGCAAGGAGCGCGACTTCACGTTCGCCGCCCCGCTCTTCGTCACCGCCGAGTTCACCAACAACGAGACCGGCGAGATCAAGTCCCAGACGGTCTTCATGGGCGATTTCCCGCTCATGACCAACAAGGGCACCTTCGTCATCAACGGCACCGAGCGTGTCGTCGTGTCGCAGCTGGTCCGTTCGCCGGGCGTCTACTTCGATTCCTCGATCGACAAGACGTCCGACAAGGACATCTTCTCCGCCAAGATCATCCCGTCCCGGGGTGCCTGGCTGGAGATGGAGATCGACAAGCGCGACATGGTCGGTGTCCGCATCGACCGCAAGCGCAAGCAGTCGGTCACCGTTCTGCTCAAGGCTCTCGGTTGGACGACCGAGCAGATCCTCGAGGAGTTCGGCGAGTACGAGTCCATGCGCGCCACCCTGGAGAAGGACCACACCCAGGGCCAGGACGACGCGCTGCTCGACATCTACCGCAAGCTCCGTCCGGGCGAGCCGCCGACCCGTGAGGCCGCTCAGACGCTGCTTGAGAACCTCTACTTCAATCCCAAGCGCTACGACCTCGCGAAGGTCGGCCGCTACAAGGTCAACAAGAAGCTGGGTGCGGACGCTCCGCTCGACGCGGGCATCCTCACGGTCGAGGACATCATCGCCTCGATCAAGTACCTGGTGAAGCTGCACGCCGGTGAGACCGAGACCGTTGGCGACAGCGGCACGTCGATCGTCGTCGAGACCGACGACATCGACCACTTCGGCAACCGTCGTCTGCGCAACGTCGGCGAGCTCATCCAGAACCAGGTCCGCACGGGTCTGGCTCGTATGGAGCGCGTTGTCCGCGAGCGGATGACGACCCAGGACGTCGAGGCGATCACGCCGCAGACCCTGATCAACATCCGGCCGGTCGTCGCCTCCATCAAGGAGTTCTTCGGCACCAGCCAGCTCTCGCAGTTCATGGACCAGAACAACCCGCTGTCGGGTCTCACCCACAAGCGCCGTCTGTCGGCGCTTGGCCCGGGTGGTCTCTCCCGTGAGCGGGCCGGCTTCGAGGTCCGTGACGTGCACCCGTCTCACTACGGCCGCATGTGCCCGATCGAGACCCCTGAGGGCCCGAACATTGGTCTGATCGGTTCGCTCGCCTCGTACGGCCGCGTCAACGCGTTCGGCTTCGTCGAGACGCCGTACCGCAAGGTCGTCGACGGCCAGGTCACCGACGACGTCGACTACCTGACGGCCGACGAGGAGGACCGCTTCGTCATCGCGCAGGCCAACGCGCCGCTGACGGACGACTTCCACTTCGCCGAGGCCCGCGTCCTGATCCGCCGCCGCGGCGGCGAGATCGACTACGTGCCCGGCACGGACGTCGACTACATGGACGTCTCGCCGCGCCAGATGGTGTCGGTCGCGACCGCCATGATCCCGTTCCTGGAGCACGACGACGCCAACCGTGCCCTCATGGGCGCGAACATGATGCGTCAGGCCGTGCCGCTGATCACCGCCGAGGCTCCCCTCGTCGGCACCGGCATGGAGTACCGCTGCGCGGTCGACGCCGGTGACGTGATCAAGGCCGAGAAGGCGGGTGTGGTCCAGGAGGTCTCCGCGGACTACGTCACCGTCACCAACGACGACGGCACGTACACCACGTACCGCATCGCCAAGTTCTCCCGGTCGAACCAGGGCACCTCGGTCAACCAGAAGGTTGTCGTCGACGAGGGCGCCCGCGTGATCGAGGGCCAGGTCCTGGCCGACGGTCCCGCGACCGAAGAGGGCGAAATGGCCCTCGGCAAGAACCTGCTCGTGGCGTTCATGCCGTGGGAGGGTCACAACTACGAGGACGCGATCATCCTGTCGCAGCGCCTCGTGCAGGACGACGTCCTCTCCTCGATCCACATCGAGGAGCACGAGGTCGACGCCCGTGACACCAAGCTCGGCCCGGAGGAGATCACCCGGGACATCCCGAACGTCTCCGAAGAGGTCCTCGCCGACCTCGACGAGCGCGGCATCATCCGTATCGGTGCCGAGGTCGTCGCCGGCGACATCCTCGTCGGCAAGGTCACGCCCAAGGGTGAGACCGAGCTGACGCCGGAGGAGCGCCTGCTCCGCGCGATCTTCGGTGAGAAGGCGCGCGAGGTGCGCGACACCTCGCTGAAGGTGCCGCACGGCGAGATCGGCAAGGTCATCGGCGTCCGCGTCTTCGACCGTGAAGAGGGCGACGAGCTGCCGCCGGGCGTGAACCAGCTGGTTCGTGTCTACGTGGCGCAGAAGCGCAAGATCACGGACGGTGACAAGCTCGCCGGCCGTCACGGCAACAAGGGCGTCATCTCGAAGATCCTGCCCATCGAGGACATGCCGTTCCTCGAGGACGGAACTCCGGTCGACATCATCCTGAACCCGCTGGGTGTCCCGTCCCGAATGAACCCGGGACAGGTCCTGGAGATCCACCTCGGCTGGCTCGCCAGCCGCGGCTGGGACGTCTCCGGCCTCGCGGACGAGTGGGCGCAGCGCCTCCAGGCCATCGGCGCCGACCAGGTCGACCCCGGCACGAACGTCGCGACCCCCGTCTTCGACGGTGCGCGCGAGGACGAGCTGGCCGGTCTGCTCGAGCACACGATCCCGAACCGCGACGGCGAGCGCATGGTGCTCCCGACCGGTAAGGCCCCGCTGTTCGACGGCCGCTCGGGTGAGCCCTTCCCGGAGCCGATCTCGGTCGGCTACATGTACATCCTCAAGCTCCACCACCTGGTGGACGACAAGCTCCACGCGCGTTCGACCGGCCCGTACTCGATGATCACCCAGCAGCCGCTGGGTGGTAAGGCTCAGTTCGGTGGTCAGCGCTTCGGTGAGATGGAGGTGTGGGCGCTGGAGGCATACGGCGCCGCGTACGCCCTCCAGGAGCTGCTGACGATCAAGTCCGACGACGTGACCGGCCGCGTGAAGGTCTACGAGGCCATCGTCAAGGGCGAGAACATCCCCGAGCCCGGCATCCCTGAGTCCTTCAAGGTGCTCATCAAGGAAATGCAGTCGCTCTGTCTCAACGTGGAGGTGCTGTCCTCGGACGGCATGTCCATCGAGATGCGTGACACCGACGAGGACGTCTTCCGCGCGGCGGAAGAGCTCGGTATCGACCTGTCCCGGCGCGAGCCGAGCAGCGTCGAAGAGGTCTGACGGGTTGGCCGGCCGGACCTCGTGTCCGGCCGGCTCTCCCCGGACCCGTTCAGACCATGATTGAGACTCGACCCCGAAAGAGGGATTGACGACAAAGTGCTCGACGTCAACTTCTTCGACGAGCTGCGGATCGGCCTTGCCACCGCGGACGACATCCGACAGTGGTCCCACGGCGAGGTCAAGAAGCCGGAGACCATCAACTACCGCACGCTCAAGCCCGAGAAGGACGGACTCTTCTGCGAGAAGATCTTCGGTCCGACCCGGGACTGGGAGTGCTACTGCGGCAAGTACAAGCGTGTCCGCTTCAAGGGCATCATCTGTGAGCGCTGTGGCGTAGAGGTCACCCGCGCCAAGGTGCGTCGTGAGCGGATGGGCCACATTGAGCTGGCCGCGCCCGTCACGCACATCTGGTACTTCAAGGGCGTCCCGTCGCGCCTGGGCTACCTCCTCGACCTCGCCCCGAAGGACCTCGAAAAGGTCATCTACTTCGCGGCGTACATGATCACGTTCGTGGACGAGGAGCGTCGCACCCGCGACCTGCCCTCCCTGGAGGCGCACGTCTCCGTGGAGCGTCAGCAGGTCGAGAACCGCCGCGACTCCGACCTCGAAGCCCGCGCCAAGAAGCTCGAGACCGACCTGGCCGAGCTTGAGGCCGAGGGCGCCAAGGCCGACGTACGCCGCAAGGTGCGCGAAGGTGCCGAGCGTGAGATGAAGCAGCTCCGCGACCGTGCGCAGCGCGAGATCGACCGTCTCGACGAGGTGTGGAACCGCTTCAAGAACCTCAAGGTCCAGGACCTGGAGGGTGACGAGCTGCTCTACCGCGAGCTGCGTGACCGCTTCGGCACGTACTTCGACGGTTCGATGGGTGCCGCTGCACTGCAGAAGCGCCTTGAGTCGTTCGACCTGGATGAGGAAGCCGAGCGGCTTCGCGAGATCATCCGTACCGGCAAGGGCCAGAAGAAGACCCGTGCGCTCAAGCGCCTCAAGGTCGTCTCCGCGTTCCTGCAGACCAGCAACAGCCCCAAGGGCATGGTGCTCGACTGCGTGCCGGTCATCCCGCCGGACCTGCGTCCGATGGTGCAGCTGGACGGTGGCCGCTTCGCGACCTCCGACCTGAACGACCTGTACCGCCGTGTGATCAACCGCAACAACCGCCTGAAGCGGCTTCTCGACCTCGGCGCGCCCGAGATCATCGTGAACAACGAGAAGCGCATGCTCCAGGAGGCCGTGGACGCCCTCTTCGACAACGGTCGTCGTGGTCGCCCGGTCACCGGTCCCGGCAACCGCCCGCTGAAGTCCCTGAGCGACATGCTCAAGGGCAAGCAGGGCCGCTTCCGTCAGAACCTTCTCGGTAAGCGTGTGGACTACTCCGCGCGTTCCGTGATCGTCGTCGGTCCGCAGCTGAAGCTGCACCAGTGCGGTCTGCCGAAGGCCATGGCGCTGGAGCTCTTCAAGCCGTTCGTGATGAAGCGCCTGGTCGACCTGAACCACGCGCAGAACATCAAGAGCGCCAAGCGGATGGTCGAGCGCGGCCGCACGGTCGTGTACGACGTCCTGGAAGAGGTCATCGCCGAGCACCCGGTTCTCCTGAACCGTGCGCCGACGCTGCACCGCCTCGGCATCCAGGCCTTCGAGCCGCAGCTGGTCGAGGGCAAGGCCATCCAGATCCACCCGCTCGTCTGCACCGCGTTCAACGCGGACTTCGACGGTGACCAGATGGCCGTGCACCTGCCGCTCTCCGCGGAGGCGCAGGCCGAGGCCCGCATCCTGATGCTGTCCTCGAACAACATCCTCAAGCCCGCCGACGGCCGTCCGGTGACGATGCCGACCCAGGACATGGTCCTCGGTCTGTTCTTCCTCACCACCGACGGCGAGCTGCGGGACACCAAGGGCGAGGGCCGCGCGTTCGGTTCCACCGCCGAGGCGATGATGGCGTTCGACGCCGGCGAGCTCGCTCTCCAGTCGACCGTCGACATCCGCTTCCCGGTGGGCACCATCCCGCCGCGCGGCTGGACCCCGCCGGTCAGCGCCGAGGGCGAGGACTTCGGCGAGGAGCGTGCCTACCAGCCGGGTGACAGCTTCCGGCTGCGTACGTCCCTGGGCCGCGCGCTCTTCAACGAGCTGCTGCCCGAGGACTACCCGTTCGTCGACTACTCGGTGGGCAAGAAGCAGCTCTCCGAGATCGTCAACGACCTGGCGGAGCGCTACCCCAAGGTCATCGTGGCGGCGACGCTCGACAACCTGAAGGCGTCCGGCTTCTACTGGGCGACCCGTTCCGGCGTCACCGTGGCCATCTCCGACGTCGTCGTGCCCGAGGCCAAGAAGGCCATCGTCAAGGGCTACGAGGAGCAGGACGAGAAGGTCCAGAAGCAGTACGAGCGCGGTCTGATCACCAAGGACGAGCGCACGCAGGAGCTCATCGCGATCTGGACCAAGGCGACCAACGAGGTTGCCGAGGCGATGAACGCGAACTTCCCCAAGACGAACCCCATCTTCATGATGGTTGACTCGGGTGCCCGAGGAAACATGATGCAGATGCGTCAGATCGCCGGTATGCGTGGTCTGGTGTCGAACGCGAAGAACGAGACCATCCCGCGTCCGATCAAGGCCTCGTTCCGTGAGGGCCTGACCGTCCTCGAGTACTTCATCTCCACGCACGGTGCCCGTAAGGGTCTGGCGGACACGGCTCTCCGTACCGCCGACTCCGGTTACCTCACCCGTCGTCTGGTCGACGTCTCCCAGGACGTCATCATTCGCGAGGAGGACTGTGGCACCGAGCGCGGTCTGAAGCTGAAGATCGCGGTCAAGGGCGAGGACGGTGTGCTCCGCAAGACGGAGAACGTCGAGACCTCGGTGTACGCCCGCATGCTGGCCGAGGACGTCGTCATCGACGGCAAGGTCATCGCGCCGGCCAACGTCGACCTCGGTGACGTCCTCATCGACGCCCTGGTCGCCAACGGCGTCGAGGAGGTCAAGACCCGCTCGGTCCTGACCTGTGAGTCCGCGGTCGGCACCTGTGCCTTCTGCTACGGCCGTTCGCTCGCCACCGGCAAGCTGGTCGACATCGGTGAGGCGGTCGGCATCATCGCCGCCCAGTCCATCGGTGAGCCCGGCACGCAGCTGACGATGCGTACCTTCCACACCGGTGGTGTGGCCGGTGACGACATCACCCAGGGTCTGCCCCGTGTCGTCGAGCTCTTCGAGGCTCGTACGCCCAAGGGTGTCGCCCCGATCTCGGAGGCGGCCGGCCGCATCCGTATCGAGGAGACCGAGAAGACCAAGAAGATCGTCGTCACGCCGGACGACGGCAGCGACGAGACTCCCTTCCCGATCTCGAAGCGCGCCAAGGTCCTCGTGCGTGAGGGTGACCACGTCGAGGTGGGCCAGAAGCTCACCTTCGGTGCCACCAACCCGCACGACGTGCTGCGGATCCTCGGTCAGCGCGCGGTCCAGGTCCACCTGGTCGGCGAAGTCCAGAAGGTCTACAACAGCCAGGGCGTGTCGATCCACGACAAGCACATCGAGATCATCATCCGGCAGATGCTGCGCCGCGTGACGATCATCGAGTCCGGCGACGCGGAGCTGCTGCCGGGCGAGCTCGTCGAGCGCTCGAAGTTCGAGACCGAGAACCGTCGTGTGGTCACGGAAGGCGGCCACCCGGCCTCCGGCCGTCCGCAGCTGATGGGTATCACCAAGGCCTCCCTTGCGACGGAGTCGTGGCTGTCCGCGGCTTCCTTCCAGGAGACGACCAGGGTCCTGACGGACGCGGCGATCAACGCCAAGTCCGACTCCCTGATCGGCCTCAAGGAGAACGTCATCATCGGTAAGCTCATCCCGGCCGGTACGGGTCTGTCCCGCTACCGCAACATCCGGGTGGAGCCGACCGAGGAGGCCAAGGCCGCGATGTACTCGGCCGTCGGCTACGACGACATCGACTACTCGCCCTTCGGGACGGGCTCGGGCCAGGCTGTGCCGCTGGAGGACTACGACTACGGTCCGTACAACCAGTAAGCGGTAGTACGTCCCCCCAGGGGCGTACGAAGCCGTCTACAGGGCGGTCATCCCTCGCGGGGTGGCCGCCCTGTGTCGTACGTTGCAGGCGGGTGTGTCCCCCGCGTGGGCATTTGTTTTGACCAGAGCCGATGAGGTAGGTACGCTCAGACCTTGTGCCTGGGGTGTGCCTGGGCTCGTGCGCGTGTCATCAACCGCAGCGCGGGTCCGTGAACGGCCGCCGCAATCTGCGCTCCTCTCCGCTTGTCGGCGGGGGTCCGCAGCATTCGACACACCCGACCGCGTGGGTCGGCGAGTGTTTCAGGTTAGCTTTACTATTCGGCACACAGAAACCGGAGAAGTAGTGCCTACGATCCAGCAGCTGGTCCGTAAGGGCCGGCAGGACAAGGTCGAGAAGAACAAGACGCCCGCACTCGAGGGTTCGCCCCAGCGCCGTGGCGTCTGCACGCGTGTGTTCACGACCACCCCGAAGAAGCCGAACTCGGCCCTCCGTAAGGTCGCGCGTGTGCGTCTGACCTCCGGGATCGAGGTTACGGCCTACATTCCGGGTGAGGGACACAACCTGCAGGAGCACTCCATCGTGCTCGTGCGTGGTGGCCGTGTGAAGGACCTGCCTGGTGTTCGCTACAAGATCATCCGCGGCTCCCTCGACACCCAGGGTGTCAAGAACCGCAAGCAGGCCCGCAGCCGCTACGGCGCCAAGAAGGAGAAGTAAGAATGCCTCGTAAGGGCCCCGCCCCGAAGCGCCCGGTCATCATCGACCCGGTCTACGGTTCTCCTCTGGTGACCTCCCTCATCAACAAGGTGCTGCTGAACGGCAAGCGCTCCACCGCCGAGCGCATCGTGTACGGCGCCATGGAGGGCCTGAAGGAGAAGACCGGCAACGACCCGGTCATCACCCTCAAGCGTGCGCTCGAGAACATCAAGCCGACCCTCGAGGTCAAGTCCCGCCGTGTCGGTGGCGCGACCTACCAGGTCCCGATCGAGGTCAAGCCGGGCCGTGCGAACACGCTCGCCCTGCGCTGGCTGGTCGGTTACTCCCGCGCCCGTCGCGAGAAGACCATGACCGAGCGTCTGCTCAACGAGCTCCTCGACGCCTCCAACGGCCTCGGTGCCGCTGTGAAGAAGCGCGAGGACACCCACAAGATGGCCGAGTCCAACAAGGCCTTCGCGCACTACCGCTGGTAGTCGCTACCCACATCGAGACCGAGAGAAGACTGAGCCGACATGGCTACCACTTCACTTGACCTGGCCAAGGTGCGCAACATCGGCATCATGGCTCACATCGACGCGGGCAAGACGACGACCACCGAGCGGATCCTGTTCTACACGGGTGTGTCGTACAAGATCGGTGAGGTCCACGACGGCGCCGCCACGATGGACTGGATGGAGCAGGAGCAGGAGCGTGGCATCACGATCACCTCTGCTGCCACCACCTGTCACTGGCCGCTGAACGACGTTGATCACACCATCAACATCATCGACACCCCGGGCCACGTCGACTTCACCGTCGAGGTGGAGCGTTCGCTCCGCGTGCTCGACGGTGCCGTGACGGTGTTCGACGGCGTCGCCGGCGTCGAGCCCCAGTCCGAGACCGTGTGGCGTCAGGCGGACCGCTACGGCGTCCCGCGTATCTGCTTCGTCAACAAGCTCGACCGTACGGGTGCCGAGTTCCACCGCTGCGTCGACATGATCGTCGACCGCCTCGGTGCGACCCCGATCGTCATGCAGCTGCCCATCGGCGCAGAGGCTGACTTCAAGGGTGTCGTCGACCTCGTCACGATGAAGGCCTTCGTCTGGTCCGCCGAGACCAAGATGGGCGAGGCCTACGACATCGTCGACATCCCCGACACGCACACCGAGGCTGCCGAGGAGTACCGCGGCAAGCTGCTCGAGGCTGTCGCGGAGAACGACGAGCAGATGATGGAGCTGTACCTGGAGGGCCAGGAGCCCACCGAGGAGCAGCTGTACGCGGCGATCCGTCGCGTCACCATCGCCTCCGGCAAGGGCGGCGACACCACCGTCACCCCCGTCTTCTGCGGTACGGCGTTCAAGAACAAGGGCGTCCAGCCCCTGCTCGACGCCGTCGTGCGCTACCTCCCCTCCCCCCTGGACGTCGAGGCCATCGAGGGCCACGACGTCAAGGACCCGGAGCAGGTCGTCAAGCGCAGGCCGTCGGACGACGAGCCGCTGTCGGCGCTCGCGTTCAAGATCGCGAGCGACCCGCACCTGGGCAAGCTCACCTTCGTCCGGATCTACTCCGGTCGCCTGGACGCCGGCACCGCGGTGCTGAACTCCGTCAAGGGCAAGAAGGAGCGCATCGGCAAGATCTACCGCATGCACGCGAACAAGCGTGAGGAGATCGCGTCGGTGGGCGCCGGTGACATCGTCGCCGTCATGGGCCTGAAGCAGACCACCACGGGTGAGACGCTCTCTGACGACAAGAACCCGGTGATCCTGGAGTCCATGGACTTCCCGGCGCCGGTCATCGAGGTCGCCATCGAGCCGAAGTCCAAGGGTGACCAGGAGAAGCTGGGTGTCGCCATCCAGCGTCTCTCGGAGGAGGACCCCTCCTTCCGGGTTCACTCGGACGAGGAGACCGGCCAGACCATCATCGGTGGTATGGGCGAGCTTCACCTCGAGGTGCTCGTCGACCGCATGAAGCGCGAGTTCCGCGTCGAGGCGAACGTCGGCAAGCCGCAGGTGGCCTACCGCGAGACGATCCGCAAGGCCGTCGAGCGCGTGGACTTCACCCACAAGAAGCAGACCGGTGGTACCGGTCAGTTCGCGAAGGTGCAGATCGCGATCGAGCCCATCGAGGGCGGCGACGCGTCGTACGAGTTCGTGAACAAGGTCACCGGTGGCCGTATCCCGCGGGAGTACATCCCGTCGGTGGACGCCGGCGCGCAGGAGGCCATGCAGTTCGGCATCCTGGCGGGTTACGAGATGACCGGCGTCCGCGTCATTCTTCTCGACGGTGCCTACCACGAGGTGGACTCCTCCGAGCTCGCCTTCAAGATCGCCGGTTCGCAGGCCTTCAAGGAGGCCGCGCGCAAGGCGTCCCCCGTGCTGCTCGAGCCGATGATGGCCGTTGAGGTCACCACGCCCGAGGACTACATGGGCGATGTCATCGGTGACATCAACTCCCGCCGTGGCCAGATCCAGGCCATGGAGGAGCGCAGCGGCGCTCGCGTCGTGAAGGGCCTCGTGCCCCTCTCGGAGATGTTCGGCTACGTCGGAGACCTCCGCAGCAAGACGTCGGGTCGCGCAAGCTACTCAATGCAGTTCGACTCCTACGCCGAGGTTCCGCGGAACGTCGCCGAGGAGATCATCGCGAAGGCCAAGGGCGAGTAACTCACCCGAGTTCACGCTTTAGGCTTGACACCATCCGCCGGGGTTCGACCCCGCAGGGCAAGAACCCCGGCGGCTGGCTTCCCAGCAAAGATCACCTGGCGCCGATGAAGCAAGGCGTACAGAACCACTCCGCAGGAGGATTCAGTGGCGAAGGCAAAGTTCGAGCGGACTAAGCCGCACGTCAACATCGGCACCATCGGTCACATTGACCACGGTAAGACGACCCTCACGGCCGCCATTACCAAGGTGCTGCACGACGCGTACCCCGACCTGAACGAGGCCTCGGCCTTCGACCAGATCGACAAGGCTCCCGAGGAGCGCCAGCGCGGTATCACGATCTCGATCGCGCACGTCGAGTACCAGACCGAGGCGCGTCACTACGCCCACGTCGACTGCCCGGGTCACGCGGACTACATCAAGAACATGATCACGGGTGCCGCGCAGATGGACGGCGCCATCCTCGTGGTCGCCGCCACCGACGGCCCGATGCCGCAGACCAAGGAGCACGTGCTCCTGGCCCGCCAGGTCGGCGTTCCGTACATCGTCGTCGCCCTGAACAAGGCCGACATGGTGGACGACGAGGAGATCCTGGAGCTCGTCGAGCTCGAGGTCCGTGAGCTCCTCTCCGAGTACGAGTTCCCGGGCGACGACCTGCCGGTCGTCAAGGTCTCGGCGCTCAAGGCGCTCGAGGGCGACAAGGAGTGGGGCCAGACCGTTCTGGACCTCATGGCCGCCGTCGACTCCGCCATCCCGGAGCCCGAGCGTGACGTCGACAAGCCGTTCCTGATGCCGATCGAGGACGTCTTCACGATCACCGGTCGTGGCACGGTCGTCACCGGTCGTATCGAGCGTGGTGTCCTCAAGGTCAACGAGACCGTCGACATCATCGGCATCAAGACCGAGAAGACCACCACCACGGTCACCGGCATCGAGATGTTCCGCAAGCTGCTCGACGAGGGCCAGGCCGGTGAGAACGTCGGTCTGCTCCTCCGTGGCATCAAGCGCGAGGACGTCGAGCGCGGCCAGGTCATCATCAAGCCCGGTTCGGTCACGCCGCACACCGAGTTCGAGGCCCAGGCCTACATCCTGTCGAAGGACGAGGGTGGCCGTCACACCCCCTTCTTCAACAACTACCGCCCGCAGTTCTACTTCCGCACCACCGACGTGACCGGCGTCGTGACCCTCCCCGAGGGCACCGAGATGGTCATGCCGGGCGACAACACTGAGATGACCGTTGAGCTCATCCAGCCCGTCGCGATGGAAGAGGGCCTGAAGTTCGCCATCCGTGAGGGTGGCCGGACCGTTGGCGCCGGCCAGGTCACCAAGATCAACAAGTAAGCTTCTTCGCTTGCGCGTTGATCGGGGAGACCCGGTTGCTCTGAACTGAGCGCACAGCAGTACCTGGCAGTACCGGAAGGGCCCGTACGACTTCGGTCGTGCGGGCCCTTTCGCGTGCGTGAGACGTTTGCCGGCCGTTGGGCCGGCCGTTGGGTCGGCCGGGCGGCGCCCGGGGCCAGGGGGGCCGTGTCGCGGGTCGTGAGGAGCAGGCGGGGGTCGTGGTGGCGCAGGCCGGCGAGGAGGTCCGTCGCCTGCTGGAGGAGCGGCGGGGACGCCCCAGCGGTGCGCCGGCGCCTCTACGAGGAGCAGGCCCGGCCCCGGCTCCGCCGGCACGGCGGGGTGCTCCGGCGTGGCGTGGGTGCGTGGGCACCTGGGGGTGGCGGGGCGGCGACGTGGCGGGGTGGTGGTGAGCCCTGGCGGTGTGGGTTCGGGCCGCTTGGGGTGGGGATTGCAGGAAAGTTTCGCGACACGCCGTGTGTGGGGGCTCCTGGGCGGGACTTTTCTGCAGGGGCGCCCGGCTGAGGGGGCGCCCGCTGAGGGGGCGTCCGGCCGAGGGGGGCCCGCTGAGGGGGCGTCCGGCCGAGGGGGTGCCCGGATGAGGGGGGCCCGCCGAGGGGGCGTCCGGCCGAGGGGGTGCCCGCCGAAGGGACGTCCGGCCGAGGGGGCGTCCGGCTGAGGGGTGCCCGGCCGAGGGGGTGCCCGGCTGAGGGGCGTCCGGCTGAGGGGGCGTCCCGCCGAAGGGGCGCCCGGCCGAGGGGGGCGCCCGCCGAAGGGGTGCCCGGCCGAGGGGGCGTGCGGCCTAGGGGCAGCCCGGCCTAGGGGGCGTCTCGCTCAGCCCCGGTCCCACGCCCCGCTCAGCCCCGGTCCCACGCCCCGCTCAGCCCCGGTCCCACGCCCCGCCGAGCACCCCGAGCCGAGGCCCGTACTCCACCGCCTCCACCCACTCCGGCGGCCACCCCGACGGGCCCCCGTGCGCCCCCGCCAAGGCGCCCGCCAACGCTGCCGTCGCCGCTGAGGCGCCGGAGGTGTGGGCGGCGCGGCGCAGGGTGTGGCGGGGGTGGGCGTCCGTGGTGAGGAAGGCGTACAGGGCGCCGCCAAGGACTGCGTCGGCGGTCCATGCCGCGCCCACCGCCCTGCCCGGCTCGGCCCCGCTCCCCAGGGCGGCCTCCACCGCGTCCAGCGCCGCCACGCACTCGTCCCAGCCCATCGCGACGAACGACGCCGCGTCGGCCCGCGGCGCCAGGTCGCCCAGCCAGTCCGCGCGGTAGACGTAACGGGACGCCTCCGCGTGGACGCGCAGCTCCGCGAGGAGGTCGGCGGGCGCGCAGCCGTGCCTCAGGAGGTCCACCGCGTGTGCCGCCAGGTCGCTCGCCGCCAGGGCCGTGGGGTGGCCGTGAGTGAGGGCCGCCTGTAGCTGGGCGATGCCCGAGCGCTGGTCGGGGGAGAGGTAGGGCGCGAGGCCCACCACGGCCGCCCGTACCACCGCCGCGCACCCCTTCGAACCGGCCGCCGTCGCCTCCTGCCAGGGGACGGGGGACGCGAGGGCCTCGCACGCGTTCAGCGTCGTACGGCCGGGGGAGCGGTCGTTGTCGGGGGAGTATCGCCAGCGGACGAGGCGCGTACGCAGGGCCGTCGTCACGGCCCCCGGCGTCAGCCACGGCGGGGCCGGCAGCGCGCCCCGTACCGTGAGGGCCTCGCGCGCCTCCGCCTCCGGGAGGCGAGCCGGGACCGCTACCCCCGCCAGTGCCTCGCCCACCGACAGTGAGAGCTGCGTCTGGTCGGAGACGCGGACCGTGCCGTCGGGGGAGAGGGGCAGCTCCATCGATTCCCAGCTCCCGTACGCCTCCGTGATGGCGTCCATGGAGAGGGCCGACAGCGGGCGGCCCATCGCGTCACCCAGGGCCAGGCCGAGCAGGGCCCC
Organism: Streptomyces sp. DSM 118878; assembly: GCF_052936595.1. NCBI lineage: Bacteria > Bacillati > Actinomycetota > Actinomycetes > Kitasatosporales > Streptomycetaceae > Streptomyces > Streptomyces sp. DSM 118878. The sequence continues at coordinate 3,816,151 of NZ_CP193622.1, read as the reverse complement.
GCGCGCCGAATGCCACCGGGGAGCCCGGCGCGGAAGGCCCGCCAGGTCGTACAGGCCCTCCAGGCTCGGAGCCGTCGTCAGCGAACCCGGCACCGCCGCCGGTGAGACCGCCAGCTCGCCCAGGACCACCGTGGGGGCCACTCCGCGTGCCCTGCCGTCGCGCAGCGCGAGGAGCCAGCGGCTGTCGCCGCGGGCCCGGTAGTCGGCGTCGCCGCGCACGATCCACCCCGCCGCGTCGTCCTCGTCGCACGCCCAGACGTACGTGGTGACGGTGCCCCGTTCGTCGGTCAGTGCCACGTACCGGACGGGGCGTGCGGTCGTCGAGGCGTACTCCGCGGGGCCGCTCACCTGCGTGAACGCCACGTCGTCCGCGAAGCGGGGGTTGATGTACCGGCGGGGCACGAAGCGGGGGCCGGGGGCTGCCGGATCGGTCATGGCGGGTTTCCGTCTCGTCGGGCGGCGGATCGTCACGCCCACCCTGTCGGATCGGCCCCGCCCCGGCGAACCGCACCCCGGGTTTGACCTCCGTCACTCACCGGGTACGCTCTACGGCCCGATTGGCCCCGGGCGTGTCCTGTATGGCAGACTGTCGGGGTTGCTCGGTTGAGTGCCGATGCTGCGCGCCTCCCGCCGGGAGGACCGGAAGCGAGTCCCACAGTACTCGTCGCCCTATCTGTCGAAGGGCCCGCAAGGGTTCGCAGGCAGCGCTTTGGCGGACGTACGGGAATCTTTCGGGAAGTGCAGCGCGGTGGTTCGACCAGGCGCCCGGTGGGTTTCTTCCCCCGGACCCGCGGTCATCAGGGCCGCAGCCCCTAGCAGGGATTCTCCTTCGGGAGAGTTGTGTGAGCGGGACTGCGACACGCCCGACCACGTGGGTCGGAGGAAGTAGAAAAAAGGGCCTCCCGGGAGCCAGAGCGTTCGAGACAAAGGACTACTAAGTAGCCATGGCGGGACAGAAGATCCGCATCCGGCTCAAGGCCTACGACCACGAGGTCATCGACTCTTCGGCGAAGAAGATCGTCGAGACGGTGACTCGAACTGGTGCGTCTGTCGCGGGCCCGGTGCCGCTGCCCACTGAGAAGAACGTGTACTGCGTCATCAAGTCGCCGCACAAGTACAAGGACTCGCGCGAGCACTTCGAGATGCGCACGCACAAGCGTCTGATCGACATCCTCGACCCGACGCCCAAGACCGTTGACTCGCTGATGCGCCTGGACCTTCCGGCCGGCGTTGACATCGAGATCAAGCTCTGAAGGGCGCGGAGAAGATGACCAAGCAGATCAAGGGCATCCTGGGCGAGAAGCTCGGCATGACCCAGGTCTGGGACGAGAACAACCGTGTCGTCCCGGTGACCGTGGTCAAGGCCGGGCCCTGCGTCGTTACCCAGGTCCGTACGAATGACAGCGACGGCTACGAGTCGGTCCAGATCGCCTTCGGCGAGATCGACCCTCGCAAGGTGAACAAGCCCCTCAAGGGCCACTTCGCCAAGGCCGACGTGACCCCCCGTCGCCACCTCGTCGAGATCCGTACCGCTGAGGCCAGCGCGTACACCCTCGGCCAGGAGCTGACTGCCGAGACGTTCGAGGCCGGTATCAAGGTCGACGTCACCGGCAAGAGCAAGGGCAAGGGCTTCGCCGGTGTGATGAAGCGTCACAACTTCCACGGCGGCAAGGCCTCCCACGGTGCCCACCGCGTGCACCGCAAGCCCGGTTCCATCGGTGGCTGTGCCACCCCCGGCCGTGTCTTCAAGGGCATGCGCATGGCGGGTCGCATGGGCAACGAGCGGGTCACCACCCAGAACCTGACCGTCCACGCCGTTGACGCGGAGAAGGGCCTGCTCCTCATCAAGGGCGCGGTTCCTGGTCCGAACGGCGGCCTCGTCCTGGTCCGTACTGCGGCCAAGGGGGCCTGAGGTAACCCATGAGCACCATTGACATCCTTTCGCCGGCAGGCGACAAGACCGGGACGGTCGAGCTCCCCGCGGAGATCTTCGACGTCGAGAAGATCAGCATTCCGCTGATCCACCAGGTCGTCGTCGCCCAGCTGGCCGCTGCCCGCCAGGGCACGCACAAGACCAAGCGTCGCGGCGAAGTCCGCGGTGGCGGCAAGAAGCCGTACCGCCAGAAGGGCACCGGCCGCGCGCGCCAGGGTTCGACCCGTGCGCCGCAGTTCGCCGGCGGTGGCGTCGTCCACGGCCCGCAGCCGCGCGACTACTCGCAGCGCACGCCCAAGAAGATGAAGGCTGCCGCTCTGCGTCACGCCCTCACCGACCGGGCGCGCAACTCCCGCATCCACGTCGTCTCCGGCGTGGTCGAGGGCGAGGTCTCGACGAAGGCCGCGAAGAGCCTGCTCGGCAAGGTCAGTGAGCGCAAGAACGTGCTCCTGGTCATCGAGCGCTCGGACGAGGCTTCGATGCTCTCCGCCCGCAATCTGCCCCAGGTCCACATCCTGGAGCCGGGCCAGCTGAACACGTACGACGTGCTCGTCTCGGACGACGTGGTCTTCACCAAGGCCGCGTTCGAGTCCTTCGTGTCCGGCCCGAAGGCCACTGACACCGAAGGGAGCGAAGCCTGATGGCCATCCGTCACCAGAGCATCGCGTCCAAGGCTGCGAAGGCCGCCAAGGCGGCGCGTGTCGCCAAGGCGAAGCGCATCGCGACCGAGGGCAAGATCGCCGTTGAGCCCACCCCGCTGAGCAAGTCCTTCTCGGACCCGCGCGACGTCCTCGTCAAGCCGGTCGTCTCCGAGAAGTCGTACGCGCTGCTCGACGAGGGCAAGTACACGTTCATCGTGGCCCCTGGCGCCAACAAGACCCAGATCAAGCAGGCCGTCGAAGCGGTCTTCTCGGTCAAGGTCGCCGGCGTCAACACGATCAACCGTCAGGGCAAGCGGAAGCGTACGCGCACCGGTTTCGGCAAGCGTGCCGACACCAAGCGCGCCATCGTGACCCTTGCTGAGGGCGACCGTATCGACATCTTCGGCCAGGCCTCCTAACGGAGCGCCCTGGTCCGAATATCGGACGAGGACTGAGAAATGGGAATCCGCAAGTACAAGCCGACTACGCCGGGCCGCCGTGGCTCCTCCGTAGCCGACTTCGTCGAGGTAACGCGGTCCACGCCGGAGAAGTCGCTGGTTCGCCCGCTGCACAGCAAGGGCGGCCGTAACAACGCCGGTCGGATCACCGTTCGCCACCAGGGTGGCGGACACAAGCGCGCCTTCCGCGTGATCGACTTCCGTCGTCACGACAAGGACGGTGTGCCGGCCAAGGTCGCGCACATCGAGTACGACCCCAACCGCACCGCGCGCATCGCGCTGCTGCACTACGCGGACGGCGAGAAGCGCTACATCCTCGCCCCGCGCGGTACGCAGCAGGGTGACCGGATTGAGAGCGGCCCTGGTGCCGACATCAAGCCCGGCAACAACATGGCGCTGCGCAACATCCCGGTCGGTACGACCATCCACGCCATCGAGCTGCGGCCCGGCGGCGGCGCGAAGTTCGCCCGCTCCGCGGGTGCCTCCGTGCAGCTGCTCGCGAAGGAAGGCGCCATGGCGCACCTTCGCATGCCGTCCGGTGAGATCCGTCTGGTCGACGTCCGCTGCCGCGCCACCATTGGCGAGGTCGGCAACGCCGAGCAGTCGAACATCAACTGGGGCAAGGCCGGCCGTATGCGCTGGAAGGGCGTTCGCCCGACCGTGCGTGGTGTCGTGATGAACCCGGTCGACCACCCGCACGGTGGTGGTGAAGGCAAGACCTCCGGTGGACGTCACCCGGTCTCGCCGTGGGGTCAGAAGGAGGGTCGTACTCGTGATCGCAACAAGGCGAGCAACAAGTACATCGTCCGTCGCCGCAAGTCGAACAAGAAGCGCTAGGAGCGGGTTTAGATGCCGCGCAGTCTCAAGAAGGGGCCCTTCGTCGATGACCACCTCGTAAAGAAGGTGGACGTCCAGAACGAAGCCGGCACCAAGAACGTCATCAAGACCTGGTCCCGTCGCTCGATGATCGTCCCCAGCATGCTGGGTCACACGATCGCGGTGCACAACGGCAAGACCCACATCCCGGTGTTCGTCACCGAGTCGATGGTCGGCCACAAGCTCGGCGAGTTCTCGCCGACTCGCACCTTCCGCGGCCACGTCAAGGACGACCGGAAGTCGAAGCGCCGCTAGCGCGGGGTGGAAACGACTATGACTAACACCGAAGGGACAACCATGGAAGCCAGGGCCCAGGCGCGGTACATCCGCGTCACGCCCATGAAGGCCCGCCGCGTGGTGGACCTCATCCGTGGCATGGATGCCACGGAGGCTCAGGCGGTCCTGCGTTTCGCCCCGCAGGCCGCGAGCGTGCCGGTCGGCAAGGTGCTGGACAGCGCCATTGCCAACGCCGCGCACAACTACGACCACTCTGACGCTTCTTCGCTGGTCATCAGCGAGGCGTTCGTGGATGAGGGTCCGACCCTGAAGCGGTTCCGTCCGCGTGCTCAGGGCCGTGCCTACCGGATCCGTAAGCGGACCAGCCACATCACCGTGGTCGTCAGCAGCAAGGAAGGAACCCGGTAATGGGCCAGAAGGTAAACCCGCACGGGTTCCGGCTCGGTATCACGACCGACTTCAAGTCGCGTTGGTATGCCGACAAGCTGTACAAGGACTACGTCAAGGAAGACGTCGCCATCCGTCGGATGATGACGTCCGGCATGGAGCGCGCCGGCATCTCGAAGGTTGAGATCGAGCGCACCCGTGACCGCGTGCGTGTGGACATCCACACCGCACGTCCCGGCATCGTCATCGGCCGCCGTGGCGCCGAGGCCGACCGCATCCGCGGTGACCTCGAGAAGCTCACGGGCAAGCAGGTCCAGCTGAACATCCTCGAGGTCAAGAACCCCGAGGTCGACGCTCAGCTCGTGGCCCAGGCCGTGGCGGAGCAGCTGTCCTCCCGCGTCTCCTTCCGTCGCGCCATGCGTAAGAGCATGCAGTCGGCGATGAAGGCGGGCGCCAAGGGCATCAAGATCCAGTGTGGTGGCCGTCTCGGCGGCGCCGAGATGTCGCGCTCGGAGTTCTACCGCGAGGGCCGCGTGCCCCTGCACACGCTCCGTGCCAACGTCGACTACGGCTTCTTCGAGGCCAAGACGACCTTCGGCCGCATCGGCGTGAAGGTCTGGATCTACAAGGGCGACGTCAAGAACATCGCCGAGGTCCGCGCCGAGAACGCCGCGGCCCGTGCGGGTAACCGCCCGGCCCGTGGTGGCGGCAACGACCGTCCGGCCCGTGGTGGCCGGGGTGGCGAGCGTGGCGGCCGTGGCCGCAAGCCGCAGCAGCAGTCCGCGCCGGCTGCCGAGGCCCCCAAGGCCGACGCTCCCGCCGCTGCCGCTCCGGCTGCTGAGAGCACCGGAACGGAGGCCTGACCGAAATGCTGATCCCCCGTAGGGTCAAGCACCGCAAGCAGCACCACCCGAAGCGCAGCGGTATGTCCAAGGGTGGGACGCAGGTTGCGTTCGGCGAGTACGGCATTCAGGCCCTCACTCCGGCGTACGTGACCAACCGCCAGATCGAGGCGGCTCGTATCGCGATGACCCGCCACATCAAGCGTGGCGGCAAGGTCTGGATCAACATCTACCCGGACCGCCCGCTCACCAAGAAGCCCGCCGAGACCCGCATGGGTTCCGGTAAGGGTTCTCCCGAGTGGTGGATCGCGAACGTCAAGCCGGGTCGGGTGATGTTCGAGCTGTCCTACCCGAACGAGAAGATTGCTCGTGAGGCGCTCACCCGCGCTGCTCACAAGCTTCCGATGAAGTGCCGCATCGTTCGGCGCGAGGCAGGTGAGTCGTGATGTCGGCCGGTACCAAGGCGTCCGAGCTGCGCGAACTGGGCGACGAGGAGCTTCTCAACAAGCTCCGCGAAGCCAAGGAAGAGCTGTTCAACCTCCGCTTCCAGGCGGCGACGGGCCAGCTCGAGAACCACGGTCGGCTGAAGGCCGTCCGTAAGGACATCGCGCGGATCTACACCCTGATGCGTGAGCGCGAGCTGGGCATCGAGACGGTGGAGAGCGCCTGATGAGCGAGAGCAACGTGACTGAAGAGACGAAGGCCGCCCGCGGCTTCCGCAAGACCCGTCAGGGTCTTGTCGTCAGCGACAAGATGGACAAGACCGTCGTCGTCGCTGTCGAGGACCGCGTGACCCACGCGCTGTACGGCAAGGTCATCCGCCGTACGAACAAGCTCAAGGCGCACGACGAGCAGAACGCTGCCGGCGTCGGCGACCGCGTCCTCCTGATGGAGACGCGTCCGCTGTCGGCGACCAAGCGCTGGCGCATCGTCGAGATCCTCGAGAAGGCCAAGTAATTCTCCGAGGGGCACCCCCCTCGGAGTTCGTTCCGCCAGGCTCCCGGGGCAGTTCGCTGAACTGCCCCGGGGGAACCGGCAGACAATCAGGAGATAGACGTGATCCAGCAGGAGTCGCGACTTCGTGTCGCCGACAACACGGGTGCGAAGGAAATTCTCACCATTCGTGTTCTCGGTGGCTCGGGTCGCCGCTACGCGGGCATCGGTGACGTCATCGTCGCCACCGTCAAGGACGCGATCCCCGGTGGCAACGTGAAGAAGGGTGACGTCGTCAAGGCGGTCATCGTTCGCACCGTCAAGGAGCGCCGCCGTCCGGACGGCTCGTACATCCGCTTCGACGAGAACGCCGCCGTCATTCTGAAGAACGACGGCGACCCTCGCGGCACCCGTATCTTCGGCCCTGTCGGCCGTGAGCTGCGCGAGAAGAAGTTCATGAAGATCATCTCGCTCGCGCCGGAGGTGCTGTAAGCATGAAGATCAAGAAGGGCGACCTGGTCCAGGTCATCACCGGTAAGGACAAGGGCAAGCAGGGCAAGGTCATTGCCGCTTTCCCGCGCGACGAGCGCGTCCTGGTCGAGGGTGTCAACCGGGTCAAGAAGCACACGAAGGCCGGCCCGACCGCCAGCGGCTCGCAGGCCGGCGGCATCGTGACCACCGAGGCCCCCGTCCACGTCTCCAACGTCCAGCTGGTCGTGGAGAAGGACGGCAACAAGGTTGTCACGCGTGTCGGTTACCGCTTCGACGACGAGGGCAACAAGATCCGCGTTGCCAAGCGGACGGGTGAGGACATCTGATGACGACCACCACCACTCCGCGTCTCAAGACGAAGTACCGCGAGGAGATCGCGGCCAAGCTGCAGGAAGAGTTCTCGTACGAGAACGTCATGCAGACGCCGGGCCTCGTCAAGATCGTGGTCAACATGGGTGTCGGCGACGCCGCCCGTGACTCGAAGCTCATGGACGGTGCCGTCCGTGACCTGACCACCATCACGGGTCAGAAGCCGGCCATCACCAAGGCCCGGAAGTCCATCGCGCAGTTCAAGCTGCGCGAGGGTCAGCCGATCGGCTGCCACGTCACGCTCCGTGGCGACCGCATGTGGGAGTTCCTGGACCGCACCCTGTCGCTCGCGCTTCCGCGCATCCGCGACTTCCGTGGTCTGTCCCCCAAGCAGTTCGACGGCCGTGGCAACTACACCTTCGGTCTCACGGAGCAGGTCATGTTCCACGAGATCGACCAGGACAAGATCGACCGCGTCCGGGGTATGGACATCACCGTGGTGACCACGGCGACCAACGACGCTGAGGGCCGTGCGCTCCTTCGTCACCTCGGCTTCCCGTTCAAGGAGGCGTAAGCGAGATGGCGAAGAAGGCTCTGATTGCCAAGGCTGCTCGTAAGCCCAAGTTCGGTGTGCGTGCGTACACCCGCTGCCAGCGCTGCGGCCGCCCGCACTCCGTCTACCGCAAGTTCGGCCTCTGCCGCGTGTGCCTTCGTGAGATGGCTCACCGTGGCGAGCTGCCGGGCGTGACCAAGAGCTCCTGGTAGTCCTTCTTTCTGGACTGCTTGGATCTCTCGGTAAGTAAAGGGTTGGCAGATGCCGTCCTCCACATGGCTTAGGCTAGGAGGGTTGGGCGTCTGCCGCCCTGACCGACTTACTACGCCGTAGGTCCCCGCACCGCACCCGTCCTGCCTCTGAGTGGGGAGAGGGATGGCGCACATAGGAAACCCCGGCGAGAGAGGCCGAAGGCCAATTCATGACCATGACTGATCCGATCGCGGACATGCTGACTCGTCTGCGTAACGCGAACTCGGCGTACCACGACACCGTGGCTATGCCGCACAGCAAGATCAAGTCTCACATCGCGGAGATCCTCCAGCAGGAGGGCTTCATCACGGGCTGGAAGGTCGAGGACGCCGAGGTTGGCAAGAACCTCGTCCTCGAGCTGAAGTTCGGCCCGAACCGTGAGCGCTCCATTGCGGGCATCAAGCGGATCTCCAAGCCCGGTCTCCGGGTTTACGCGAAGTCCACCAACCTGCCGAAGGTCCTCGGCGGCCTCGGCGTGGCGATCATCTCCACGTCGCACGGTCTCCTGACCGGCCAGCAGGCAGGCAAGAAGGGCGTAGGTGGGGAAGTCCTCGCCTACGTCTGGTAGTCGGGAACGGAGGAATAGCTAATGTCGCGTATTGGCAAGCTCCCCATCACGGTTCCCGCCGGCGTGGACGTCACCATCGATGGCCGCACGGTCGCGGTGAAGGGCCCCAAGGGTTCCCTCTCGCACACCGTTGTCGCGCCGATCGAGATCGCTAAGGACGAGGACGGCGTTCTGAACGTCACTCGCCCGAACGACGAGCGTCAGAACAAGGCCCTGCACGGCCTGTCCCGCACGCTGGTGGCGAACATGATCACCGGCGTGACCCAGGGTTACGTGAAGAAGCTCGAAATCAGCGGTGTCGGTTACCGCGTCCTCGCGAAGGGCTCCAACCTGGAGTTCTCGCTGGGCTACAGCCACTCGATCCTGGTCGAGGCCCCCGAGGGCATCACCTTCAAGGTGGAGTCCGCGACCCGTTTCTCGGTCGAGGGCATCGACAAGCAGAAGGTCGGAGAGGTTGCGGCCAACATCCGCAAGCTGCGCAAGCCCGACCCGTACAAGGCCAAGGGCGTCAAGTACGAAGGCGAAGTCATCCGCCGCAAGGTCGGAAAGGCGGGTAAGTAAGCCATGGCATACGGAGTCAAGATTGCTAAGGGCGACGCTTACAAGCGTGCTGCCATCAAGCGTCGTCACATCCGCATCCGTAAGCACATCTCGGGTACGGCTGAGCGTCCGCGCCTGGTCGTGACGCGCTCCAACCGCCACATCGTGGCCCAGGTCATCGACGACATCAAGGGTCACACCCTTGCGTCGGCCTCGACCCTGGACACCACGATCCGCGGCGCCGAAGGCGACAAGTCCGCGCAGGCCAAGTCGGTCGGCGCCCTGGTCGCCGAGCGTGCCAAGGCTGCCGGTGTCGAGACTGTCGTGTTCGACCGTGGTGGTAACCAGTACGCCGGGCGCATCGCAGCCCTGGCGGACGCCGCCCGCGAAGCCGGACTCAAGTTCTGAGTCGTCCGTCGCGCAGCGACTGTGTCACTGCGTAGCTAGCGGAAACAGAGAGAGGTAATTCCAATGGCTGGACCCCAGCGCCGCGGTGGCGGTGCCGGTGGCGGCGAGCGGCGGGACCGGAAGGGTCGCGACGGTGGCGCTGCCGCCGAGAAGACCGCATACGTTGAGCGCGTTGTCGCGATCAACCGTGTCGCCAAGGTTGTGAAGGGTGGTCGTCGCTTCAGCTTTACCGCGCTGGTCGTGGTAGGCGATGGTGACGGCACCGTGGGTGTCGGTTACGGCAAGGCCAAGGAGGTGCCGGCCGCCATCGCCAAGGGTGTTGAGGAGGCCAAGAAGCACTTCTTCAAGGTCCCCCGTATCCAGGGCACCATCCCGCACCCGATCACGGGCGAGAAGGCCGCGGGCGTCGTCCTGCTCAAGCCTGCTTCCCCCGGTACCGGTGTTATCGCCGGTGGCCCGGTGCGTGCCGTGCTCGAGTGCGCCGGCGTTCACGACATCCTGTCGAAGTCGCTCGGTTCGTCGAACGCGATCAACATCGTGCACGCGACCGTCGCGGCCCTCAAGGGTCTGCAGCGTCCCGAGGAGATCGCGGCTCGCCGTGGTCTGCCCCTCGAGGACGTCGCTCCCGCGGCTCTGCTGCGGGCGCGTGCCGGGGCTGGTGCTGCGTAATGGCACAGCTCAAGGTCACGCAGATCAAGTCGTACATCGGCAGCAAGCAGAACCACCGCGACACCCTGCGCTCCCTTGGTCTCAAGGGCATCAACACGCAGGTCGTCAAGGAGGACCGCCCCGAGTTCCGCGGAATGGTGCACACCGTCCGCCACCTCGTGACGGTTGAGGAGGTCGACTGACATGGCGGAGCAGAACCCGCTGAAGGTCCACAACCTCCGGCCCGCCCCGGGCGCCAAGACCGCCAAGACCCGTGTGGGTCGTGGTGAGGCGTCCAAGGGTAAGACCGCTGGTCGTGGTACCAAGGGCACCAAGGCCCGTTACCAGGTTCCGGAGCGCTTCGAGGGTGGCCAGATGCCCCTCCACATGCGTCTCCCGAAGCTCAAGGGCTTCAAGAACCCGTTCAAGACCGAGTTCCAGGTCGTGAACCTCGACAAGCTGAGCGCGCTGTACCCGGAAGGTGGCGAGGTCACCGTAGAGGGTCTCGTCGCCAAGGGTGCCGTTCGCAAGAACAGCCTCGTCAAGGTCCTCGGCCAGGGTGAGGTCACCGTGGCGCTGCAGGTGACGGTTGACGCCGTCTCCGGCTCCGCCAAGGAGAAGATCACCGCCGCCGGCGGTACTGTCACCGAGCTCGTCTGATTCATCAAGACGTGTCGATGACATGAGCGATTCCCAGCCGGGGATGCCCCACAAAAGGGGCATCCCCGGTTGGTCGTTCCAAGGGGGGCACGGTCGCCGGTAAGGTGGCGTGCACTGTCTAAGCTCCGTGCGGTCTGCCCGCACGGTTTTGTTGACTGATTCGTATTCGTCGAACCTCAAGACCACCACCTCTGGCGCACGCGCGCGGGGGTCGCAGGAGGCACCGTGCTCACCGCGTTCGCCCGGGCGTTCAAGACGCCCGACCTGCGCAAGAAGCTGCTCTTCACGCTCGGCATCATCGTGATCTACCGGCTGGGGACGCATGTCCCCATCCCCGGTGTCAGCTACAAGAACGTCCAGACGTGCATCGACACCCAGAGCCAGAACCAGGGCTTGTTCGGTCTCGTCAACATGTTCAGCGGTGGCGCACTGCTGCAGATCACGATCTTCGCGCTCGGCATCATGCCGTACATCACCGCGAGCATCATCCTGCAGCTGCTGACCGTGGTGATTCCGCGGCTGGAGGCCCTCAAGAAGGAGGGCCAGGCCGGTACGGCGAAGATCACGCAGTACACGCGCTATCTGACCATCGCGCTCGCGATCCTCCAGGGCACCGGCCTGGTGGCGACCGCCCGCACCGGCACCCTCTTCCAGGGCTGCCCCGTCGCCAGCGAGATCGTTCCGGACCAGTCGATCTTCGTCACCATCACGATGGTGATCACGATGACCGCGGGTACGGCGTGCGTCATGTGGCTCGGTGAGCTCATCACCGACCGCGGCATCGGCAACGGCATGTCGATCCTGATGTTCATCTCGATCGCCGCGACCTTCCCGAGCGCCCTGTGGGCCATCAAGCAGCAGGGTGACCTGGCGGGCGGCTGGATCGAGTTCGGCACCGTCATCGCGGTCGGTCTCGTCATGGTCGGCCTGGTGGTCTTCGTCGAGCAGGCGCAGCGCCGCATTCCGGTCCAGTACGCGAAGCGAATGATCGGCCGAAGGTCCTACGGCGGTACGTCGACGTACATCCCGCTGAAGGTGAACCAGGCAGGCATCATCCCTGTGATCTTCGCCTCCTCGTTGCTCTACATTCCGGCTCTCGTCGCCCAGTTCGCGGGCGGCAATTCCGGATGGAAGCAGTGGATCGAGGCGAACCTGACCACAGGTGATCACCCGATTTATATCGCCACGTACTTCATCCTGATCGTCTTCTTCGCCTTCTTCTACGTCGCGATTTCCTTCAACCCCGAGGAAGTCGCCGACAACATGAAGAAGTATGGTGGCTTCATCCCGGGCATCCGGGCTGGCCGTCCTACCGCTGAGTATCTGAGTTACGTACTCAACCGGATCACGTGGCCGGGTTCGCTGTACCTGGGTCTGATCGCTCTTGTGCCGACGATGGCGTTGGTGGGCTTCGGGGCAAACCAGAACTTCCCCTTCGGCGGGACGAGCATCCTCATCATCGTGGGTGTGGGTCTGGAGACCGTGAAGCAGATCGAGAGCCAGCTCCAGCAGCGCAATTACGAAGGGTTCCTCCGCTGATGCGAATCGTCCTCGTCGGGCCGCCCGGTGCGGGCAAGGGAACGCAAGCCGCGTTCCTCGCCGCGAATCTGTCGATCCCGCACATCTCCACGGGCGACCTCTTCCGTGCCAACATCAGCCAGGGCACGGAGCTCGGCAAGCGGGCGAAGGCGTTCATGGACGCCGGCAATCTCGTCCCCGACGAGGTCACCATCGGCATGGCGCACGACCGCATGGCGCAGCCGGACGCCGAGCACGGTTTCCTGCTCGACGGTTTCCCGCGGAACGTGTCGCAGGCCGAGGCCCTGGACGAGTCGCTCAAGGCGGCGGGCCAGAAGCTCGACGCGGTGCTCGACCTGGAGGTCCCCGAGGACGAGGTGGTCAAGCGCATCGCCGGCCGCCGCATCTGCCGGAACGATTCCAGCCACGTCTTCCACGTGACGTACAGCAAGCCCGAGGCGGAGGGCGTCTGCGACGTCTGCGGCGGCGAGCTCTACCAGCGCGGTGACGACCAGGAAGAGACCGTGCGCAAGCGGCTCGACGTGTATCACCGCGAGACCGAGCCGATCATCGATCACTACAAGGCCCAGGGCCTGGTGGTCACGATCTCCGCGCTCGGCAAGGTGGACGAGGTCACCAAGCGCGCGATGGCCGCGCTCAAGGGCGACAAGTAGCCAGTACGCCGGTTCGGCCGCGGTGCCCCTAGGGGGACCGCGGCCGTACTGTTGTGTACGTAGCTGTTGGACGGATGACGGAGAGCGGAAGCCCCATGGTGCAGATCAAGACCCCCGAGCAGATCGCGAAGATGCGTGAGGCGGGCCTTGTCGTCGCCGCCATCCACGCCGCGACCCGCGAGGCCGCGGTGCCCGGCGCGACCACGAAGGATCTGGACGACGTCGCCCGCAAGGTCATCGCCGAGCACGGGGCCAAGTCCAACTTCCTCGGCTACGGCGGCTTCCCCGCCACGATCTGCACCTCGGTCAACGAGGTCGTCGTGCACGGCATCCCGGACGACAAGACCGTCCTGAAGGACGGCGACATCATCTCCATCGACGCCGGCGCCATCATCGAGGGCTGGCACGGTGACGCCGCGTACACCGCGTTCGTCGGCTCCGGTCACGCCCCCGAGCTGGTCGAGCTCTCCCGGGTGACCGAGGAGTCGATGTGGGCCGGCATCGCCGCCATGAAGCAGGGCAACCGGCTCGTCGACATCTCCCGGGCCATCGAGACGTACATCCGCCGCCAGCCGAAGCCGGGCGGCGGCAAGTACGGCATCGTCGAGGACTACGGCGGCCACGGCATCGGCACCGAGATGCACATGGACCCGCACCTCCTGAACTACGTCGAGCGCCGCCGCGGCAAGGGCCCCAAGCTGGTCCCCGGCCTCTGCCTCGCCATCGAGCCCATGGTCTCCCTCGGCACCCCCCGCACGGAGGTCCTGGAGGACGACTGGACCGTCATCACGACGGACGGCACCTGGTCCTCCCACTGGGAGCACTCCATCGCCCTCACCGAGGCGGGCCCCCTGGTCCTGACATCCCCGGACTGCGGCAAGGCGAAGCTGGCGGAGTACGGGATCACGACGGCACCGGATCCGTTGGGCTGAGACGGGCCGCCCGACGGACGGAGTCCGGCGCAGCCGCTCGAAGCTTGTGAGGCGCCCCGGCGCCGAACCCGCGAGAGGGGCGTCCAGGAATGGTCTGCGGCAAGGCGAAGCTGGCGGAGTACGGGATCACGACGGCACCGGATCCGTTGGGCTGAGACCCGTGGCGTCGGGGAACCCCGTTGCTTAAGGATCTTCTTCATGGGGCAGACTTTCCCGATTCGTCTTTCCGAGTGCGCTGACGTAGACTGACGCGTCGGCTCTCGTGCATCCGTGTGTCTCCATGCGGCGCACGAAGTCGATCAAGGTAGTCGATTCGAAGGGCGAAGCGTGGCCAAGAAGCAAGGTGCCATCGAGATCGAAGGCACTGTCGTCGAGTCTCTCCCGAACGCCATGTTCAAGGTGGAGCTCCAGAACGGCCACCAGGTCCTGGCACACATCAGCGGCAAGATGCGCATGCACTACATCCGCATCCTCCCTGACGACCGGGTCGTGGTGGAGCTGTCTCCGTACGACCTGACGCGTGGCCGGATCGTCTACCGGTACAAGTAGATCTTGCCCGCATCCCGCTCACGCGGGGTGGAGGCACTGACCCGGAGAACCTCACCCAATGAAGGTCAAGCCGAGCGTCAAGAAGATCTGCGACAAGTGCAGGGTGATCCGCCGTCACGGCCGGGTCATGGTCATCTGCGACAACCCGCGCCACAAGCAGCGCCAGGGCTGACGCACGACTGCAGTTCGCAGATTTTCGCGCGACGCACGTAATCAATACGCAGAGCACGTCCCTCTTCAGATCCATAGGTAATGGAGGGCGACACCCCCGGTCGGAGGCCGGGGACCCAGTACGTACCAACTCTTCTCGCAGCAGAAGGGGACGGCGGCTGGGAGTGGTTCTGCCGAAGACCTCCGAAGAATCAACAGGAGCCATGAATGGCACGCGTTGAAGGCGTTGACCTCCCGCGCGAAAAGCGCATCGAGGTCGCCCTCACCTACGTGTTCGGCATCGGCCGCACGCTGGCCCAGCAGACGCTGGACGCCACCGAGGTGGACCGCAACACCCGCGTCCGCGACCTGACCGAGGAAGACCTCGTCAAGATCCGCGAGTACGTGGACGCCAACATCAAGACCGAGGGTGACCTCCGCCGCGAGATCCAGGCCGACATCCGCCGCAAGGTCGAGATCGGCTGCTACGCGGGTATCCGTCACCGTCGTGGCCTGCCCGTCCGCGGTCAGCGCACCAGCACGAACGCCCGCACCCGCAAGGGCCCGCGTCGCGCCATCGCCGGTAAGAAGAAGCCGGGCAAGAAGTAGTCCTCGCTCAGCGGTCTATCGACAGCTGACGCTGCAGGACCGACCACCTCCCGTAGGAGTTATAGATGCCCCCCAAGGGTCGTCAGGGCGCTGCCAAGAAGGTGCGCCGCAAGGAAAAGAAGAACGTTGCTCACGGGCACGCTCACATCAAGAGCACGTTCAACAACACGATCGTGTCCATCACGGACCCGACCGGCAACGTGATCTCGTGGGCCTCCGCCGGCCACGTGGGTTTCAAGGGCTCGCGCAAGTCCACGCCGTTCGCCGCGCAGATGGCCGCCGAGTCGGCTGCCCGTCGCGCGCAGGAGCACGGCATGCGCAAGGTCGACGTCTTCGTCAAGGGTCCCGGCTCCGGCCGTGAGACCGCGATCCGTTCGCTTCAGGCGACCGGTCTTGAGGTCGGCTCGATCCAGGACGTGACGCCCACGCCGCACAACGGCTGCCGTCCGCCCAAGCGTCGCCGCGTCTGAGTCGTCGGCACGTCGCTTGACCTGAGGTTCCGGGCGGTACGGCTCTTCCGAGCCGTATCGCCCGTACCCTTGTAGCAGTAACACCATGGGGCTTCGGCCCCGGGCAGGGCATCAAATAGTGGGTGCCCCTGACTGAAGGAAACACTTCATGCTGATCGCTCAGCGTCCCTCGTTGACCGAAGAGGTCGTCGACGAATTCCGCTCCCGGTTCGTGATCGAGCCGCTGGAGCCGGGCTTCGGTTACACCCTCGGCAACTCCCTCCGCCGTACGCTCCTCTCGTCGATCCCCGGCGCTGCTGTCACCAGCATCCGCATCGACGGTGTCCTGCACGAGTTCACCACCGTGCCGGGCGTCAAGGAGGACGTCACCGACCTCATCCTGAACATCAAGCAGCTCGTCGTCTCCTCGGAGCACGACGAGCCCGTCGTGATGTACCTGCGCAAGCAGGGCCCGGGTCTGGTCACCGCCGCCGACATCGCGCCCCCGGCCGGTGTCGAGGTGCACAACCCCGACCTCGTCCTCGCCACGCTCAACGGCAAGGGCAAGCTGGAGATGGAGCTGACCGTCGAGCGCGGTCGCGGCTACGTCTCCGCCGTGCAGAACAAGCAGGTCGGCCAGGAGATCGGCCGTATCCCGGTCGACTCGATCTACTCGCCGGTGCTCAAGGTCACGTACAAGGTCGAGGCGACCCGTGTCGAGCAGCGCACTGACTTCGACAAGCTGATCGTCGACGTCGAGACCAAGCAGGCCATGCGCCCGCGTGACGCCATGGCGTCCGCCGGTAAGACCCTGGTCGAGCTGTTCGGTCTGGCGCGTGAGCTCAACATCGACGCCGAGGGCATCGACATGGGCCCCTCGCCGACGGACGCGGCCCTGGCCGCCGATCTCGCCCTGCCGATCGAGGAGCTCGAGCTCACCGTTCGGTCGTACAACTGCCTCAAGCGCGAGGGCATCCACTCCGTGGGTGAGCTCGTGGCCCGCTCCGAGGCGGACCTGCTCGACATCCGCAACTTCGGTGCGAAGTCGATCGACGAGGTCAAGATGAAGCTGAACGGCATGGGTCTCGCGCTGAAGGACTCGCCTCCCGGCTTCGACCCGACCGCCGCGGCCGACGCCTTCGGCGCCGACGACGACGCGGACGCCGGTTTCGTCGAGACCGAGCAGTACTAGTACTAGTTCCGATTGTGGCTGCGGGACCGTTGTGGCTGGTCGCGCAGTTCCCCGCGCCCCTATCGGGGCGCGGCCGCTGACCCCGGTACCTGATACGGCCGGGGCAGACATCAAGGAGAAACACCATGCCGAAGCCTGCCAAGGGTGCCCGTCTGGGCGGCAGCGCCGCGCACGAGAAGCTGCTGCTCGCGAACCTCGCCAAGCAGCTCTTCGAGTACGGCCGCATCACCACCACCGAGGCGAAGGCCCGTCGCCTGCGTCCGTACGCGGAGCGTCTGGTCACCAAGGCGAAGAAGGGTGACCTTCACAACCGCCGCCAGGTGCTGTCCGTCATCACCGACAAGAGCATCGTGCACACGCTCTTCACGGAGATCGGCCCGCGCTACGAGAACCGCCCCGGTGGTTACACCCGCATCACCAAGATCGGCAACCGTCGCGGCGACAACGCGCCCATGGCGGTCATCGAGCTGGTGGAGGCCCTGACCGTGGCCCAGAAGGCCACCGGTGAGGCCGAGGCCGCGACCAAGCGCGCGGTGAAGGAAGACGCCCTCAAGAAGGACGAGGCCGTCGAGGACACCAAGCCGGCCGCCGACGAGGCCGCCGCCGAGGAGTCCAAGGACGCCTGAGCGTCCTGACCGGTGTACGGGCGGGCCCGCATCCCTTTGGGGGTGCGGGCCCGTTCCGCTTGAGAGGAACTTTTGCGTGAGTGATGAGGCAGCGCCCGGGTTCGTGCGGGTGCGGTTGGACCTGTCGTACGACGGCAAGGACTTCTCCGGCTGGGCCAAGCAGCGTGAGGGCAGGCGGACCGTCCAGGGGGAGATCGAGGCCGCGCTGCGGACCGTGACCCGCTCGCGGGAGACGTACGAGCTGACCGTGGCCGGGCGGACCGACAGCGGGGTGCACGCGCGTGGGCAGGTCGCCCACGTCGACCTGCCGGAGGACGTGTGGGCCGAGCACCGGGACAAGCTGCTGCGCAGGCTCGCCGGTCGGCTGCCGCACGACGTGCGGATCTGGCAGGTCGCCGAGGCGCCCGCCGGGTTCAACGCGCGGTTCTCCGCCGTGTGGCGGCGCTACGCCTACCGCGTGACCGACCACCCCGGCGGCGTCGACCCGCTGCTGCGCGGCCATGTGCTGTGGCACGACTGGACGCTCGACCTCGACGCGATGAACGCCGCCGCCGAGCGGCTGATCGGCGAGCACGACTTCGCCGCGTACTGCAAGCGGCGTGAGGGCGCCACGACCATCCGTACGCTCCAGGAGCTGCGGTGGGAGCGGCGGGACGACGGGATCCTCGAAGCCACCGTCCGCGCAGACGCCTTCTGCCACAACATGGTGCGCTCGCTCGTCGGCGCCATGCTGTTCGTGGGCGACGGGCACCGGCCCGCGGAGTGGCCCGCCAAGGTGCTCGCGGCCGGGGTGCGGGACTCCGCCGTGCATGTCGTGCGGCCGCACGGGCTCACGCTCGAAGAGGTCGGCTACCCCGCCGACGAGCTGCTCGCCGCGCGCAGCAAGGAAGCGCGGAACAAGCGGACGCTGCCCGGCGCCGGCTGCTGCTGAGCGCCGGTGCCGCCCCGGCCCGGCGGCCGGACTACTCGGGACCGGCCGCCGCGGCCGACGCCTGCGCCTCGCCCCGCGCGTGGATGCGCTGGAAGGCGAAGCGGGCCATGGTGTCGCCGGTCCCGTACGCCGTGCGGTCGCCCGTGGTGACGTCCTTGCCGCTGGTGTAGCCGGTGGTGGTGAAGTACGCGTAGCGGCCGTAGGCGTTGTACGTGCCGCGGCAGACGCCCGTCTGGCAGAAGCCGGGCACGCCCTTGCCGGGCAACGCGTTGACCAGGCCCTTGTCGACCTGGTCCTTGACCTTCTTGGCCTGGGCCGTGGTGTCGAAGACGGCGACGCCGATGGTGACCGCGGTGCCGTCCTTGAGGTAGCTGGCGCGGATCAGGCGGGTGCAGTCGTTCTTGGTGAGGATCGCGCCGAGGGCTGGCTGGGTGACCGAGGCGCACTTCGTGGTGCTGTCGGTTGCGCCCTTCTTGTAGACGTTCTCGCCGGAGGTGAACGTCTTGCCGGGGAAGAGGCCCTCCGCGGTGAGCGGCGCCTTGTCCTTCTTGGCGCTGGAGATGTAGTCCTTCGGGTCCGGCGGGGGCGGCGGCGTGGTCGCCTCGAAGGACGGGCCCGGGTCCTTGCTCGCGCCGGGGATGTCGGCGGTGGCCGGGAGCTCGCTGGCCGGTTTGTTCGCCACGGAGGAGTCGTCGCTGTTGGCGGAGACGACGGTGATGGCCACGGCCGTCGCGATGCCGATCGTGGCGAACGCGCCGCCGCCGATCATCAGCCACTTGCGCCGCCGGGTACGCGCCTCGGAGGCCTCGGCGAGCGCCGCCCAGTCGGGTGTGGGCCCGCCGCCGGGTCCGCCCGTTCCCCCCGGACCCCACTGAGGTCCCCCTTGCCCAAAGCTCATGGGGCGCATCTTAGACGGGCACACGCGGATGTTGAGCGGGGGCCGGAGGGGGCTTCCGGCCTAGCCTGAGGCGTATGAACGCGGACAAAACGGGGGTTACGGGGTGGTTGTCGCGGCCTGCCGAGTGGCAGGTCCTCGTGGTGCTCGGGGCGGTGCTGCTCGCCGGGGCAGTCCGGGTGGGGCTGCGCTCGCCGGACGGCGGCATGGACAACGCCATCGTGGTGCGGGCCGCCGAGGCCTGGCTGCACGGCCGCTCGCCCTACGCCGACCGGCACTTCCTCTACCTGCCGGGGGCCGTGCTCGCCGCCGTGCCGCAGGCCCTGCTGCCGACCGCCGCGGCGCGCTTCCTGGTCCCCGCGGGCGTCACCGCGGGGCTCGCCGCCGGGTGGGCGTGCGCGCTGCGGCTGTACGGGGTCCCCTGGCGCAGCAGGTTCGCGGCGTACGGGCTCCTCGCGCTCGCGCTCGGCTTCGCCCCCTTCGGGCACCTCGTGGAGCTCGGCAACTGGACGGTGGCGTCCGCGGCGGCCCTGCCGCTCGCCCTGCTGCTCGCGTCCCGGGGCCGCTGGGCCGCCGCCGGTCTGGTGATCGGCGCCGCCGTCGCCGTGAAGCCGCTGCTCGCGCCCGCCGTGCTCCTCTTCGTCTTCGCCGGGCGGTGGCGGGCGCTCGCGGCGGCGGTCGGGCTGCCCGTGGTGGCCTCGCTCGGGGCGGCGCTGGCGATGCCGGACCCCGCCGGGTTCTTCACGCGGACGCTGCCGTTCCTGCTGCGCGGCGACGACGCCTTCGTACGGCTCTACGAGGCGTCGCCGGCCGCGGTGCTCGGGCGGCTCGGGGTGCCGCAGGCCCTGGCGACGCTGCTCGCGGGGGGTGCCGCCGCGGCCGGGGTGTGGTGTGCCTGGCGGCGGTGGGGGAGAGGTGACGAGGGGCCTTCGCGGGTGGTGGAGTGCGCCACCATGCTCATGCTTTCGGCCTTTCTCGTCTCCCGGCCCTCCTACGACCACTATCTGCTGGTCGTGCTTCCGCTGCTGCTCGCCGGGGTGCTCACGCCCGGGGCGCCGGGGCGCGGCCCGTGGTTCTGGGTGGCGCTTGTGCCGCAGATCCCGGGGTTCACCTGGCCGTGGCTGGAGCCCGGGACGCGGCGGGCCTTCAAGGACGCGGCCACGCTCTGTCTCCTCGCGGGCACGCTCGGCTGGACCTGCCTGGCGGGTAGAACCGCAGGTGAGCGCGGGTTGCCGCCGAGGATCGCGCCGGGCGGGCAGCGGATCGAGGCGGAGAACGCGGCGCGCGGCGGCTGAGGCGGGGCGGGTGATGGGGCACCGGAGTCGGAGCGGTGACCGTCGCGGGGCCGGGGGCAGGGCCCGCGGCCGGTTATCCTGGAGGTTCACAGGGCCGCCATGTCGGTGGAGCCGGCGTCGCCGGTCTCCAGGCCCGCGTTTTGACCCGTACGGGGCAGCGCGGGTATTCTGCGAGTTCGTTATGTGTATTGGCTTTCTCATTCTCACGTGAGGGGCCCTTACACCGGTCCACCGGGCCGATGACCAGCGGCAGGACTCGGTTGCGTCACCGAGGTCCGCCAGGGCTGTCGTACATCGTCCGTGGTGGCCATGTCAGGACCCCACCTCTGAAGAAGCGAAGGCTACGACACCGTGCGTACGTACAGCCCCAAGCCCGGCGATGTGACCCGCCAGTGGCACGTCATCGACGCCCGGGACATCGTCCTGGGCCGTCTGGCGACCACCGCTGCCACCCTCCTGCGAGGCAAGCACAAGCCGATCTACGCCCCTCACGTTGACACCGGTGACTTCGTCATCATCATCAACGCCGAGAAGGTGCACCTCTCGGGCAACAAGAAGACCCAGAAGATGGCGTACCGCCACTCCGGTTACCCGGGTGGTCTGCGTTCCGTCCGTTACGACGAGCTGCTCTCGAAGAGCCCCGAGAAGGCTGTCGAGAAGGCCGTCAAGGGCATGCTCCCCAAGAACACCCTGGGCCGTCAGATGCTCTCGAAGCTGAAGGTCTACGCGGGCGACCAGCACCCGCACGGCGCTCAGCAGCCGGTCCCGTTCGAGATCACCCAGGTCGCGCAGTAGTTCCGGCCACCCCCAAAGACGAAAAGAAATCTGAGGAGAATCGTGGCCGAGACCACCGTTGAGCAGCCGGTCGAAGAGACCGAGATCGCCGACGTCGAGCAGTACACCACCGAGTCCGAGGTCCCCGTCGAGGGCGAGTACACCTCGGAGTCGAACGCCGCGCGCTTCGGCGACCCGCAGCCGGCCGCCGGCCTGGGCCGTCGCAAGAACGCCATCGCCCGCGTCCGGATCGTCCCGGGCACCGGCAAGTGGAAGGTCAACGGGCGCACGCTCGAGGACTACTTCCCGAACAAGGTCCACCAGCAGGAAGTCAACGAGCCCTTCAAGGTGCTCGAGCTCGACAACCGCTACGACGTCATCGCCCGCATCTCGGGTGGCGGCGTCTCCGGTCAGGCCGGTGCGCTCCGTCTCGGTGTCGCCCGTGCGCTGAACGAGGCCGACGTCGACAACAACCGCGCGGCCCTCAAGAAGGCCGGTTACCTCAAGCGTGACGACCGTGCGGTCGAGCGCAAGAAGGCCGGTCTCAAGAAGGCCCGTAAGGCCCCTCAGTACAGCAAGCGCTAATCGCTGCCTGCTTGTACTGCTTCGTTCGCCCCGGCGGCACAGAATGTGCTGCCGGGGCGTTCGTCTATCAGGAACGAACGTTCGGAGGACAGCAGTGGGACGACTCTTCGGCACGGACGGCGTGCGTGGTGTCGCCAACGCGGATCTGACGGCCGAGCTCGCGCTCGGACTCTCCGTGGCGGCGGCGCACGTACTGGCCGAGGCGGGCACCTTCGAAGGCCACCGGCCGAAAGCCGTGGTCGGACGGGACCCGCGTGCGTCCGGGGAGTTCCTGGAGGCCGCGGTGGTCGCGGGCCTCGCGAGCGCGGGCGTGGACGTCCTGCGCGTCGGTGTGCTGCCCACCCCGGCGGTGGCGCATCTCACCGGTGCGCTGGGCGCCGACCTCGGCGTGATGCTCTCCGCCAGCCACAACGCCATGCCGGACAACGGCATCAAGTTCTTCGCCCGCGGTGGCCACAAGCTCGCCGACGATCTCGAGGACCGCATCGAGTCGGTCTACGAGCGGCACCGCACGGGCGCCCCCTGGCAGCGGCCCACCGGGTCCGGCGTCGGCCGGGTGAGCTCCTACGACCAGGGGCTCGACCAGTACATCGCGCACCTCCTCGGGGTGCTGCCCAACCGCCTCGACGGACTGAGGATCGTCCTCGACGAGGCGCACGGCGCCGCCGCGCGCGTCTCGCCGGAGGCGTTCGCGCGCGCCGGTGCCGACGTCATCACGATCGGCGCCCA
Source organism: Streptomyces sp. DSM 118878 (assembly GCF_052936595.1). Taxonomy (NCBI): domain Bacteria; kingdom Bacillati; phylum Actinomycetota; class Actinomycetes; order Kitasatosporales; family Streptomycetaceae; genus Streptomyces; species Streptomyces sp. DSM 118878. The sequence goes on along the minus strand of NZ_CP193622.1, from coordinate 3,793,506 downwards.
GCCGGACGGCCTCAACATCAACGACGGCTGCGGCTCGACCCACCTGGACCTGCTCAAGGCGGCCGTCGTCGAGCACGGCGCCGACTTCGGCATCGCGCACGACGGGGACGCCGACCGCTGCCTCGCCGTGGACGGCGCGGGCGAGGAGATCGACGGCGACCAGATCCTCGCGGTGCTCGCCCTCGCCATGCGGGAGCACGGCACGCTGCGCGGCGACACCGTTGTCGCCACCGTCATGTCGAACCTGGGCTTCAAGCTCGCCATGGAGGCGCAGGGGCTCTCGCTCGTGCAGACCGCCGTCGGCGACCGCTATGTCCTGGAGTCGATGAAGGAGCACGGCTACGCCCTCGGCGGCGAGCAGTCCGGGCACGTCATCGTCCTGGACCACGCGACCACGGGCGACGGCACGCTGACCGGGCTGCTCCTCGCGGCGCGGGTCGCCGAGACGGGGCGTACGCTCGCCGACCTCGCCGGGGTCATGAAGCGGCTCCCGCAGGTCCTCATCAACGTGCCCGACGTCGACAAGTCCCGGGTGACGACCTCGGTCGAGCTGTCCGCCGCCGTCACCGAGGCCGAGCGCGAGCTGGGCTCCACCGGGCGGGTGCTGCTGCGCCCCTCGGGGACGGAGCCGCTGGTGCGGGTCATGGTCGAGGCCGCCGACATCGAGCAGGCGCGGTCCGTGGCGGGCCGCCTCGCCGACGTGGTGAAGTCGGCGCTGGGCTAAGCCTGTCGTGACCTCGCGGTACGTTGCCGCTGCCGGGCCCAGAGTGCCTTCTGGGCCAGCAGCGTCGCCGTACCCGCGAGGACGATGCCGAGCAGGTTGAGCAGGAGCTGTTCCGTCGAGCCCCAGGCCTGGCGGTACTCGGCGTAGCTGAAGGCGACCGCGGCGTTCGCCGCCGCGGGGACCGTCGTCACCGAGATCGCGACGCCGACCAGGGCACCCGACTTCGCCGAGGTGAGCGAGAGCGTGCCCGCGGTGCCCGCGAGGACCGCCACCACGAACGAGAACCAGTCGGGGCGGTAGATGAAGTTCGTGTTCGGGCGGTCCGCCCGCAGGGCTTCGTCGCTGAACAGGTTCATCGCGTCCATGAAGTAGCTGAAGCCCACGGTCACCGCCATCGCCGCGGCGAACCCCACGAGCAGCGCGGTCACCGCGCGCAGGGCCAGCCGGGGCGCGCGCCGGACGAGGGCCGTGCAGAATCCCGCGAGCGGGCCGAACTCCGGGCCCACGGCCATCGCGCCCACGATCAGGATCGCGTTGTCGAGCACGACACCGCAGGCCGCGATCATCGTGGCGAGGGTGATGAACGCGACGTACGTGGCCGAGAGCGTCGACTCCTCGTGGGTCGCTTCCGTGAGCTGCTCCCACAGGACCGCGTCGGCGGCCTCTCCCGGTGCGTCCTTCTCCGCCTTGTCGGCGCGCTCGGAGAGGGAGAGGTCGATGCTCTCGACCGCGATCGATCCCGTCTTGTCGATGCCCAGCGCGCGGAGGCCGTCGAGCAGTTCGTCGGCCGCCTCGCGGGCGGTGTCGCACATGACGACGTCGCCCGCGGGGTCGCGGGCCGCGCCGGGGAACACGGCCAGGTGCGTGGTCCCCGTGGTCCCCTCGATCAGGCGCACCACCGAATCGGTGGTGTCCGCGGGAGTGATCAGACGCAGGTGCAGCATGCCCGCACAGTAGTCGGGCGCCGGAGTGCGGACATACGGGCCCTGGATCAGAGTTTGCGCAGGCTCAGACGCTGCACCTTGTGGTCGGGGCCCTTGCGGACCACCAGGGCGGCCCGGCCGCGGGTCGGGGCCACGTTCTCCACCAGGTTCACCTTGTTGATCGTGCGCCAGGTCGTGCGGGCGTAGTCGAGGGCCTTCTCCTCCGAGACCTGTGTGTACTTGCGGAAGTACGAGGACGGGTCCTGGAAGGCCGTGAGGCGCAGCTTCTTGAACCGGTTGAGGTACCAGCGCTCGATGTCCTCCGTGCGGGCGTCCACGTACACGCTGAAGTCGAAGTAGTCGGCGAGGCCCACGCGGGTGCGGCCGTCGCTGCCGGGGAGCGCGGGCTGAAGGACGTTCAGGCCCTCGACGATCAGGATGTCGGGGCGGCGGACCGTGAGGCGCTGACCGGGCACGATGTCGTAGATGAGGTGGGAGTAGACGGGCGCCGTCACCTCTTCCTTGCCCGCCTTGATGTCCGCGACGAAGCGGGTGAGGGCCCGGCGGTCGTACGACTCGGGGAAGCCCTTGCGGGACATCAGGCCGCGGGATTCGAGCTCCTTGGTGGGGAGCAGGAAGCCGTCGGTCGTCACCAGCTCCACGCGGGGGTGTTCCGGCCAGCGGGAGAGCAGGGCCTGGAGGAGGCGGGCGACGGTCGACTTGCCGACCGCCACGGAGCCGGCGACTCCTATGACGAAGGGCGTGCCCGACTGCGAGCCCTTCTCGCCGAGGAAGGTGTTCAGGGCGCCGCGCAGGCCGTCGGTGGCGCCCACGTAGAGGTTCAGGAGGCGGGAGAGCGGGAGGTAGATGTCGCGGACCTCGTCCAGGTCGATGACGTCGCCGAGGCCCCTGAGTTTCTCCACCTCCTCCGCCGTGAGGGGGAGCGGCGTCTTCTCCCGCAGCGCGCTCCACTCGCTGCGGGTGAGGTCGACGTAGGGAGTCGCCTCCGGCTTCTGCCGGTGGGCGCTCCGCGGCGCCTTCATTGGCGCGGAGACCGAAGAGATCACAGTTCATTGTCGCGGCTGTGCGCGCGGTGGGCGGGGTGGGGTGTGTCACGCTGATCCGGTGATTATCGGGGTTGGCATCGACGTGGCGGAGATCGAGCGGTTCGGCGCGGCGTTGCGGCGCACGCCCGGGATGGCCGAGCGGCTCTTCGTCCCGGGCGAGCTGCTGCTGCCGAGCGGGGAGCGGCGAGGGGTGGCCTCGCTCGCGGCCCGCTTCGCGGCGAAGGAGGCACTGGCCAAGGCCCTGGGCGCACCCGGTGGCCTCCGGTGGACCGACGCCGAGGTGTACGTGGAGGACACCGGCCGCCCGAGGCTGCGGGTACGCGACACGGTGGCGGACCGCGCCGCCGAACTGGGCGTCCGCGCATGGCACGTGTCCCTGAGCCATGACGCGGGGGTGGCTTCGGCGGTGGTGGTGGCGGAGGGCTGAGGTGCCCGGCCCCTGGGCCTCGGGCCCGTGACCGGCTTCGGCCCGGGCCGGGCTTCGCAGGGCGGCATCAGCTCCGGGCGTCTCGCCAGGCCGCGGGGATGGCCTTCGCGACCTCCTGCGCGGTCACGGGCGCGCCGTCCGCCGCGTGCCGGGCGGCGAGGCCGTGCAGGTAGGCGGCGACCGACCCCGCGTCCCTCGCCTCCAGCCCGGCCGCGAGCAGGGACCCCGCGAGGCCGGACAGCACGTCGCCGCTGCCCGCCGTGGCGAGCCACGCGGTGCCCGTGGGGTTGACGCGGACCGCTCCCTCGGCGTCGGCGACCAAGGTGGTCGACCCCTTGAGCAGCACGGTCGCGCCGTACCGCGACGCCAGCTCCCGCACGGCGGAGAGCCTCGCCGACTCGACCCGCGCGCGGTCGACGCCGAGGAGCGCGGCGGCCTCGCCCGCATGCGGGGTGAGCAGCGTCGGCGCGCGCCGCTCGCGCACCCTGCGCTCGTCGGCGAGCCGCAGGCCGTCCGCGTCGATCAGTACGGGTACGTCGGCGTCCAGCACGTCGAGCAGCCGGTCCTCGTCGTCACCGAGGCCGGGACCCACGGCCCAGGCCTGCACCCGCCCGGCCTTCGACGGCGGCCCCGCGGAGACCAGGGCCTCGGGGAACCGGGCGATGACGGCGTCGGCGGCGGGCCCGGCGTACCGCACGGCGCCCGCGCCCCCGTGCAGGGCTCCCGCGACGCAGAGCACGGCCGCCCCGGGGTAGCGGGCCGACCCGGCGACGACGCCCACGACGCCGCGGCGGTACTTGTCGCTCTCCCCGGTCGGCACCGGCAGCAGTCGGGCCACGTCGGCGTACTGGAGGGCTTCGAGCGCCCGCCGGCCGGCCGGCAGATCGAGGCCGATGTCGACGAGCCGCACCGCTCCCGCGTACGCACGCCCCGGGTCGACCATGAGGCCCGGCTTGTACGTCCCGAACGTCACCGTCACGTCGGCGCGCACCGCCTCGCCGGGGACCTCGCCGGTGTCGGCGTCCACGCCGCTCGGCAGGTCCACGGCGACGACCACGGCGTCCCGCACGGCTGCCACCAGGCGCGCCGCGCGTTCGCGGAGACCACCGCGGCCCCCGATGCCGACGATCCCGTCGACCACGAGGCGGGCACCGGCGACCGCGGCCTCCGCGCGGTCGTCGTCGTCCGCCACGGCGCGGCCCCCGGCGGCGCGCAGGGCGGCGAGGCCGCCGGGGTGCGCACGGTCCGGGGCGAGCAGCACCGCGGTGACCCCCGCTCCCCGGCGGGCGAGCAGGGCCCCGGCGTACAGCGCGTCACCGCCGTTGTCGCCGCTGCCCACGAGGAGCGTGACCCGGCTGCCGTACACCCGGCCGAGCAGGCGGGCGCACTCGGTGGCCAGGGCGGCCGCCGCGCGCCGCATCAGGACGCCCTCCGGTCCGCGGGCCATGGCTGTTCGTTCGGCGGCCCGTACTGTTTCCACGTCGTAAGCACTTCGCATGCCGTCAGTCTTCCCCCGGACCGCCGCGGGAGCGACCGGCCCCGCCCGGGTGCTCTGAGACACTTGTGCGCGATGAACGAGACAGCCCCCTACCGCGTCCGCGCCGAGATCGACCTCGCCGCCCTCCGTGCCAACGTGCGCTCGCTGCGCGCCCACGCGCCGGATGCCGCGTTCATGGCCGTGGTCAAGGCCGACGCGTACGGCCATGGAATGGTGCCCTGCGCCAAGGCCGCCCGCCAGGCGGGTGCCACCTGGGTCGGGACCGCGACGCCCGAGGAGGCGCTGGCCCTGCGCGCCGCCGGTGTGCCGGGGCGGCTGATGTGCTGGCTCTGGACGCCGGGCGGACCCTGGCGCGAGGGCATCGAGGCGGACCTCGACATGTCGGTGAGCGCGCTGTGGGCGCTGCGCGAGGTGACGGCCGCCGCGCGCGAAGCGGGCCGCGCCGCCCGTATCCAGCTCAAGGCCGACACCGGCCTGGGCCGCAACGGCTGCGCGCCCGCCGACTGGCCCGAGCTCGTGGCGGCGGCCCTGCGCGCCGAGGCCGACGGGCTCGTCCGGGTCACCGGCCTCTGGTCGCACTTCGCGTGCGCCGACGAGCCGGGGCACCCCTCGATCGCCGCGCAGCTGACCGTCTTCCGGGAGATGGTGGCGTACGCCGAGGACCAGGGCGTCCGCCCCGAGGTCCGGCACATCGCGAACTCCCCCGGGACGCTCACGCTCCCGGAGACGCACTTCGACCTCGTACGGCCGGGCATCGCGATGTACGGCATCTCGCCGAGCCCCGAGGTGGGCACGCCCGAGGACTTCGGGCTGCGGCCCGTGATGACCCTCAGCGCCTCGCTCGCCCTGGTCAAGCACGTCCCGGCGGGCCTCGGCGTCAGTTACGGGCATCACTACGTCACCCCCGGTGAGACCACCCTCGGCCTCGTCCCCGCCGGGTACGGCGACGGCATCCCGCGGCACGCGTCGGGCACCGCCCCGGTCCTGGTCGCCGGCAAGTGGCGGACGGTCGCGGGCCGCGTGGCCATGGACCAGTTCGTGGTGGACCTCGGCGGCGACGAGCCGGAGGCGGGCGCCGAGGCGCTGCTGTTCGGGCCCGGCGACCGCGGGGAGCCGACCGCCGAGGACTGGGCGCAGGCGGCGGGCACCATCGCGTACGAGATCGTCACCCGCATCGGACCCCGCGTACCGCGCGTCCATGTGAATGAGCGGCCGGAGCCGGGAGAGACATCTACGAGCGGTCCGATCACTGACTAGGAGCGGCACGTGAGCGAGAGCAGCACGGGGGCCGCCGCGGCGGACGCGGCGGTGGAGGCCGTCGCCGCGGCCGGGAACTGGCGGCGCGCCGGGGTCGCGGGCGCCGCGATCGGTGTCATCGCCGCGGGCGCGGCGGCGGGCGTCGCCATAGAGCGGCTCACCGTCGGCCGCGGGATGCGCAAGAAGGCACGGCTCGCGCTCGACGCCGCCGGTCCTTACGGCTCGCTGCGGGGCATGCCGGGCACGGCGTACGCGGACGACGGCACCGAGATCTCGTACGAGGTCGAGGACGTCGGGACGGAGGAGAGCGGCGCGGAGACCGAGCCCGGCGGCAGGGGCGCCCGCGCGCGCCGCCTCTTCGGGCGCGGACGCGCGGCCCCGGCGCCCGTCACCGTCGTCTTCAGCCACGGCTACTGCCTGAACCAGGACTCCTGGCACTTCCAGCGCGCCGCCCTGCGCGGGGCGGTCCGCGCGGTCTACTGGGACCAGCGCAGCCACGCGCGGTCGGCGCGCGGCGTCGACCAGCTCGAACGGCGGGTGCCGGTCTCCATCGACCAGTTGGGGCGCGACCTGAAGGCCGTCATCGACGCGGCGGCGCCCGAGGGGCCGCTCGTCCTGGTCGGACACTCCATGGGCGGCATGACGACGATGGCCCTCGCCGACCAGTTCCCGGAGCTGATCCGCGAGCGCGTCGTCGGCGTCGCCCTCGTCGGTACGTCGTCGGGGCGGCTCGGTGAGGTGAACTTCGGTCTCCCGGTGGCCGGGATGAACGCGGTGCGCCGGGTGCTGCCGGGGCTGCTGCGGACGCTGGGCTCGCAGGCCGAGCTGGTCGAGCGCGGGCGGCGGGCCACCGCGGACCTCTTCGCGAGCGTCATCAAGCGGTACTCGTTCTCGCGCAAGGACGTGGACCCCGCCATCGCGCGGTTCGCGGAGCGGATGATCGAGGCCACGCCGATCGACGTGGTCGCGGAGTTCTATCCCGCCTTCGCCGAGCACGACAAGACGGAGGCGCTGGAGCACTTCGCCGGTCTGCCGGTGCTCGTGCTGGCCGGGGCCAAGGACCTGGTCACGCCGAGCGAGCACAGCGAGGCGATCGCCGCGCTGCTGCCGGGCGCCGATCTCGTCCTCGTGCCGGACGCGGGGCACCTCGTCATGCTGGAACACCCCGACCTGGTCACGGACCGGCTCGCGGAGCTGCTCGCCAGGGCGTGCGCGGGGCGCGCGTCGGCCAGTACGGGGACAGGGACGGGTACGGGTACCGGGACGGGTACGTCGGACCGGTGACACGGCGGGGCCCGGGGTGGCGCAGCGGCTAACGTGGACGCCATGGAAGCACCGCACCACCAGGCCCCCGCCAACGTCGCCGCGATCACCGTCAACTCCCCCGAACAGATGGGCGAGTTGGGTCGCCGCCTGGCCAAAATCCTGCGCCCCGGCGACCTCGTCATGCTCACCGGTGAGCTCGGCGCCGGCAAGACGACCCTGACCCGCGGCCTCGGCGAGGGCCTCGGCGTGCGCGGCGCCGTCACGTCGCCGACCTTCGTCATCGCCCGCGTCCACCCGCCGCTCGGCGCGGGGCCCGCGCTGGTGCACGTCGACGCGTACCGCCTGGGCGGCGGGCTCGACGAGATGGAGGACCTGGACCTCGACGTGTCGCTCCCCGACTCGGTGATCGTCGTGGAGTGGGGCGACGGCAAGGTCGAGGAGCTGTCGGACGACCGCCTGCACGTCGTCATCGACCGGGCGGTGGGCGACACGGCGGACGAGGTCCGCGAGGTGACCCTCACGGGTCTCGGTGCCCGCTGGACCGAGGCGGATCTGGCCGCGCTGTCCGCGTAGTCCCGGGCCCCACGTGGTTCCCCGGCCGGAGTTTCCGACAAGGCGTCGGGAAATTGTTGCGCTGCGCGGTCCGGGCGTGGTCACATGGGTGGTGGAACTGGTTAGGTCTACCTAACCACGTCTGCCCGAAGCCCCCAGGAGGCATCCATGTCGGCTTCAGAACGTGACGCAGATCCGCAACCGGAGCCGCAGCCACGGCCGCGGCCGCGGGGACTGCCGGGGCCGTCCGGCGCCGGGCACGCGGGGGCGCTGTCGATGAGTGACCTGCTGGCCTCCTGCGCGGCGGCGAGCGCGGTGTCCACGCCGCCCAGGGACCCGGCCGCCGCTACGGAACGACGACGACCTTGTCGCTGATGCCGGCGAACTCCCACATCGCGTCGCCGTGCTCGCGCGACTGACGGATGCCGCCGGTCTTCTTCGACGGGTCCGCCTTCGGCGTGGCCCCGTCGACCGCCGCGCTGAAGCCGATCGTGACCCCTTCGGCGTTCGTGAACCGCACGACGTGCTCGATCGCCACGCCGTCCGTACCGGTGACGGCGCCCTGGCGTGAGCCGACGGTGTAGGTGCCCGGCGCCGGGTCGACCGAGCCGGGCGTCACCTTGTACGTGGTGCGCGCCTTGCCGGAGTCCTCGACCAGCCAGACGCGGTCGGCGCCCAGGGAGTACACGACCCGCTCGCCGTCACCGGACTGCCGCGGCACCGCCACCGGGCCGGTCTTCTCCTTGGGGGAGCCCGATGCGGAGGCGGCGGGGGACTTGGACGAGGGCTTGGCCAGGCTGTCCGGCGCACTGGCCGAGGCCTGGTAGGCGAGGAACCCGACGGCGGCGAGCGCGGCGGCGGTGAGCCCGGCCACGATTCCCGAGCTGCTCCTTGACACCTTGCGCCACCCACCTTTTCGTACTGCGTACGGCTACGTGTTGACGGTAGCAGCAGGGGCCCCGCATCCCGGGGCGGCCGTGCGACGTGCGCCGGAGCCGTAGGCTGTTCGCGTGCTCTTGCTCGCTCTGGATACCGCAACGCCCGCCGTCACCGTCGCCCTCCACGACGGCTCCCGAGCCGTCTCGGAGTCGAGCCAGGTCGACGCCCGCCGCCACGGGGAACTGCTGCTTCCGGCCGTCGACCGCGTGCTCGCCGAGGCGGGGCTCCGCCTCGACGCCGTGACCGGCATCGTCGTCGGCGTGGGCCCCGGCCCCTACACCGGCCTCCGGGTCGGCCTGATGACCGCCGACACCTTCGGCCTCGCGCTCGGCGTCCCGGTGCACGGCGTGTGCACCCTGGACGGCCTCGCGTACGCCTCGGGCATCGACAGCGGCCCCTTCGTGGTCGCCACCGACGCCCGGCGCAAAGAGGTCTACTGGGCGCGTTACGACGACGCACGCACGCGTACGGGTGAACCCGCCGTCGACCGGCCCGCCGACATCGCCGCCGAGGTCGAGGGCCTGCCCGCGGTCGGCGCGGGCGCCCTGCTCTACCCCGACACCTTCCCCGACGCCCGCGGCCCCGAGCACGTCTCGGCCGCCTCGCTCGCGGCCCTGGCCGCCGAGCGGCTCGCGGCGGGCGAGGAGCTCCTGGAGCCCCGGCCGCTGTACCTGCGCCGCCCGGACGCGCAGGTGCCGAAGAACTACAAGGTGGTCACCCCCAAGTGACCCAGGTGACCGCCCAAGCCGTGCTGCGCGAGATGCGCTGGTGGGACATCGACCCGGTGTTCGCCCTGGAGAAGGAGCTCTTCCCGGACGACGCCTGGTCGCGCGGGATGTTCTGGTCCGAGCTCGCCCACGCGCGCGGACCGCAGGCCACCCGCCGCTACGTGGTCGCCATGGACGGCGACCGCCTCGTCGGGTACGCGGGGCTCGCCGCCTCCGGAGACCTGGCCGACGTCCAGACGATCGCCGTCGCCCGCGACCACTGGGGCACGGGCCTCGGCGCCCGCCTCCTCACCGACCTGCTCCAGGCCGCCACCGCGTTCGAGTGCGCCGAGGTGATGCTGGAGGTGCGGGTCGACAACACACGGGCCCAGAAGCTGTACGAACGCTTCGGCTTCGAGCCCATCGGCTTCCGGCGCGGCTACTACCAGCCCGGCAACGTGGACGCCCTGGTGATGCGCCGCACCGACCCCTCCACTACCGCAACAGGCGTACAAGGAACCGAGATTCATGGCTGACTCGCGCGACGAACCCCTCGTCCTCGGCATCGAGACCTCCTGCGACGAGACCGGCGTCGGCATCGTCCGCGGCACCACCCTGCTCGCCGACGCCGTCGCCTCCAGCGTCGACGAGCACGCCCGCTTCGGCGGCGTCGTGCCCGAGGTCGCCTCCCGCGCGCACCTGGAGGCCATGGTGCCGACCATCGAGCGCGCCCTGAAGGACGCCGGGGTCAGCGCCAGGGACCTCGACGGCATCGCGGTCACCGCGGGCCCCGGGCTCGCGGGCGCGCTCCTCGTCGGCGTCTCGGCCGCCAAGGCGTACGCGTACGCCCTCGACAAACCGCTCTACGGAGTGAACCACCTCGCCTCGCACATCTGCGTGGACCAGCTGGAGCACGGGCCGCTGCCCGAGCCGACCATGGCGCTCCTGGTCTCCGGCGGCCACTCGTCGCTGCTGCTCTCCGCCGACATCACCTCGGACGTGCGGCCGCTCGGGTCGACCATCGACGACGCGGCGGGCGAGGCGTTCGACAAGATCGCCCGCGTGCTGAACCTCGGCTTCCCCGGCGGCCCCGTCATCGACCGGTACGCGCGCGAGGGCGACCCGGCGGCGATCGCCTTCCCGCGCGGCCTCACCGGGCCGCGCGACGCCCCGTACGACTTCTCCTTCTCGGGGCTCAAGACGTCCGTCGCCCGCTGGATCGAGGCGAAGCGGGCCGCGGGCGAGGAGGTGCCGGTGCGGGACGTGTCGGCGTCCTTCCAGGAGGCGGTCGTCGACGTGCTGACCCGCAAGGCCGTACGCGCCTGCAAGGACGAGGGCGTCGACCACCTCATGATCGGCGGCGGCGTGGCCGCCAACACGCGGCTGCGGGCGATGGCCCAGGAGCGGTGCGAGAAGGCGGGCATCCGGCTGCGCGTGCCGCGCCCCAAGCTGTGCACGGACAACGGCGCGATGGTCGCCGCCCTCGGCGCGGAGATGGTGGCGCGCAACCGCTCGGCGTCCTCCTGGGACCTGTCGGCGGACTCGTCGCTGCCGGTGACGGAACCGCACGTCCCGGGGCACACCCACGACCACGACCACGTGCACGAGGTCAGCAAGGAGAACCTGTACCCGTGACCGTCGCGCTGATGTGGGAGGCCCGTGCCGCCGAGGGGCGGGGCGAGGAACTGCTCGCGTGGGCCAGGGCGCGGGAGCTGCCCGGTGAGCCGGTCCGCCGTGAGCACTTCAGGGCGCCGGGGGACCGCGTCCTCGTCATCACCTGGTGGGACGCGGCCTACGACGCCGACCTGCCGGAGCTGCCGGAGCCCGCGCCGGACCTCGTGACGCGCGCGGTGCACCGCTGGCGGTTCGAGTCGGCCGACGCCGGCTGAGCGCCTGTGCCGTGCCCCGGATCTGACGCTCAGTGCCTCCGGTACGTCAGCAGGTACCGCCAGAACAGCAGCTGCCGCACGCTGCTGCCGGGCAGGAGGCGTGCGGCCTCCGCGCGGATCTGGGGGAGCGTCATGTCCGGCTGCCGCACGGGAGCCTGGAGCGGCGGCGCGTGTGCGCCGCGCAGGCGCTCACCCGCGTACACCGTCACCCGGGCCACCGCGTTGGCGGGCGACGCGGCCAGGTCCCACCACGTCATTCCCGCGTAGCAGCCGAGGACCAGCAGGGTGCCGCCGGGCGCGAGGGCGGCGCGCAGGCGCGTGACCGTGGAGAACGGCATGTGGTGCAGGCTCGCCAGGCAGGTGATGACGGCGTAGCGGCCCTCGGGCAGCTCCTCCTCGGTCACATCGGCCCGCCGGAAGCGGGGGCCGCCGCCGGTCGCCCGGGCCTCGGCGATGACCTCGGCGGAGGGGTCGAGCGCGTCGACCTCGTAGCCGCGCGCCGCGAGGAGGCGGGCGAAGCGGCCGGTGCCGCAGCCGATGTCGAGGGCGGCGCGGCCGTGCGGGGGCAGGTCCCGCGGCTTCGCCAGGTTCCGCAGGAGCAGCCGGTGGTAGTGGTCGTTGTGGTCGAAGGGCATGCGGGCGAGCCTGACACGGCCCCGCGCGGGCCCGCGCGGCCCCGCGGAAAAAAGAATTCCGAGAAAGTTCGGCGGCGGTGTCGATCCCGGCGTTCCCCGTTCGACGCCATGGTGAGAGGCGGGGAGAGGCCCCGCCGCCACCTGTGGGGAGACCACCATGCCGCGCTTCATGACGATGCTCCGCGTCGACGAGAAGACCGCGCCCGAGGGCGGCCCGAGCCCCGAGCTCCAGGAGCGCATGGGCGCGCTGCTCGAAGAGATCACCAAGGCCGGGGTCATGCTCGACACCGGGGGCCTCAAGCCGATCACCGAGAGCGCCCTCGTGACCTGGTCCGGAGGTGAACTGACCGTCACCGACGGCCCGTTCACCGAGACCAAGGAGGTCATCGGCGGCTACTCCATCATCCAGGCCAAGGACAAGGCCGAGGCGATCGAGTGGACGAAGCGATTCCTCAAGACGCACGAGGAGTACTGGACGATCACCGCGGAGGTACGGGAGCTCGAAGAGGGCTGAGAGCCTGTGTCATAGCCCCGCCGGGGCTTTGCGGCGGTTGCGCCGGGGTGCTCTGATGGACGGCCGTGAGCCAACCGCCGGAGTATCCCCGCCGCCCCATGGACCCGACCGCCCGCCACGCCATCGAGACCGTCTTCCGCATCGAGTCACCGCGTGTCATCGCGGGAGTCGCGCGGATCGTACGAGACGTCGGCATCGCCGAGGAACTGGCGCAGGACGCCCTGGTGGCCGCCCTCGAACAGTGGCCCGAGCAGGGCGTCCCGGACAACCCGGGCGCCTGGCTCATGACCACCGCCAAGCGCCGCGCGATCGACCTCGTGCGCCGCCGCGAGCGCTATGCCGACAAGCTGGCGGAGATGGGCCGTGACCTGGAGTCGGCGCCGCCCCACACCGACGAGCCCACCGACCCCGACGACATCGACGACGACCTGCTCCGGCTGGTCTTCACCGCCTGCCACCCGGTGCTCTCCGCCGAGGCCCGCGTGGCGCTCACCCTGCGTCTGCTCGGCGGTCTGACCACCGGGGAGATCGCCCGCGCGGTGCTCGCCCCGGAGTCGACCGTGGCGCAGCGGATCGTGCGGGCCAAGCGGACGCTGGCCGCCAGGGCCGTCGCCTTCGAGGTCCCGTACGGCACGGACCGGGAGGCCCGCGTCGGCTCGGTCCTCGAAGTCATCTACCTGATCTTCAACGAGGGGTACGCGGCCACGGCGGGCGACGACTGGCTGCGCCCCGGGCTCTGCGAGGACGCGCTGCGCCTCGCCAGGGTCCTCGCCGGGCTCATGCCCAAGGAACCGGAGGTGCACGGCTTGGCCGCACTGCTCGAACTCCAGGCCTCCCGCGCGGCGGCGCGCACCGGACCGTCCGGCGAGCCCGTGCTGCTCAAGGACCAGAGCCGGGCCCGCTGGAACCAGATGCTGGTCCGGCGCGGCTTCGCCGCCCTGGCCCGCGCGCAGTCCGCGGCCTCGGGGCGGGCCCTCGGGCCGTACGCGCTCCAGGCCGCCATCGCCGCCTGCCACGCCAACGCACCCACCTACGAGGAAACCGACTGGAGGCAGATCGCCGCCCTCTACGGCCTGCTCGCCGCCCGTGCCCCGTCCCCGGTCGTCGAGCTGAACCGGGCCGTCGCGGTCTCGATGGCGGAGGGGCCCGTGGCGGGCCTCACCCTGGTCGACGCGCTCGCCGGCGAACCGGCCCTGCGGGACTACCACCTGCTGCCCAGCGTGCGCGGTGACCTCCTCGTACGGCTCGGACGGACGGCGGACGCCCGTGCGGAGTTCGAGCGCGCGGCCTCGCTCACGCGCAACGCCCGCGAACGGGAACTGCTCCTCGGGCGGGCGGCCGGCTGCTGAGCACGACGACGGACAACCACCGCATCACCGACGACAGACACCGACCACAGACACCGACAACACAGGAGAAGCCGCGTGCAGCAGCTACTGCGGGTCCAGAACTTCACCGTCTCGACGGACGGATTCGGTGCCGGTGAGCACCAGAGCCTGGAGAAGCCGTTCGGCGACGCCGACCCCAGCTCCATGATGGCCTGGTGCGGTGCCACGGCGAGCTGGCCCAACCGCACCGAACCCGGCGGCAGCCGGGGCCTCGACGACTACTTCACGCGTGACTTCGCCCGGAACATCGGCGCCGAGATCATGGGCCGCAACAAGTTCGGACCCCAGCGCGGGCCCTGGGAGAACCACGACTGGCGCGGCTGGTGGGGCGAGGAGCCCCCGTTCCACACCCCCGTGTTCGTCATGACCCACCACGAGCGGCCCTCGTTCACGCTCTCCGACACCACGTTCCACTTCGTCGGCGGGGACCCGGCCACGGTCCTCGCCCGGGCCAGGGAGGCGGCGCGCGGCAAGGACGTCCGGCTCGGCGGCGGGGCCTCCATCATCCGGCAGTTCCTCGACGCCGGCCTCGTCGACACCCTGCACGTGGCGGTGTCGCCGGTGCGGATCGGCTCCGGAACGCGGCTGTGGGAGTCCCCCGACGAGCTGCTCGACCGCTACCACCTGGACGTCGTGCCGAGCCCGAGCGGTGTGACGCACCACCTGTTCTGGCGGAAGTGACGCCCGCCCCCGCGAGGGGTCAGCAGGGTGGCGCAGGGTGCCCGATCAGCATGGTCGGGGCGCCCGCCACCCGGGTGAGGAAGACGGTCGCGGAGTTCTTCCCCTGCGGCTTCACCTTGCGCCGCAGCTCCTCGGGCTCCACCGCCGAGCCGCGCTTCTTCACGGTGAGGACGCCGACCCCGCGCTCCCGCAGCAGCGCCTTGAGCTTCTTCACGTTGAAGGGCATCCGGTCGGTGATCTCGTACGCGGTGGCGTACGCGGTGGCGTGGAGCTCGTCGGAGGTGACGTACGCGATGGTCTCGTCGATGAGCCCGCCCGCGACCCGCTCGGCCACGTCGGCGACCAGGTGGGCGCGGATGACGGCGCCGTCGGGTTCGTAGAGGTAGCGCCCCACGGGCCGTACGGCGGGGTCGGGGAGCATGGTGGCGGGCGCGGCGCCGATCGTGGCCCCGGTGGGCAGCAGCGTCGCCCGCCGGGCCCCCGGCGTCACGTCGTCGCCGAACCACAGCACGGCCTCCTTCACGTCGCCGCGGTCGGAGATCCACTCCGCCGTGGCCTCGGCGGGGACCGCCTCGTGCGGGATGCCGGGGGCGATCTTCAGGGCGGCGCGCGGGGCCTCGCGCGCCGCCTCGACGGCCCAGGACAGGGGCGGGGAGTACGCCTCGGGGTCGAAGATCCGGCCGCGTCCGCCCCGGCGTGCCGGGTCCACGAACACCGCGTCGTACGCGGCGGTGTCGACCTCGGTGACGTCGGCCTCGCGGACCTCGATCAGCTCGGCGAGGCCGAGGGCGTCGGCGTTGGCGCGCGCGACGGCGCAGGTCAGCGGATCCCTGTCGACGGCGAGCACGGAGATCCCGGCCCGCGCGAGGGCGATCGCGTCCCCGCCGATGCCGCAGCACAGGTCGGCGAGGGAGCGCACGCCGAGCGCCGCGAAGCGCTCGGCGCGGTACGTCGCGACGGAGGCGCGGGTGGACTGCTCGAAGCCGTTCGGCGTGAAGAACATCCGCGCCGCGTCCCCGGCGGCGAACTTCGCCGCAGCGCGCTGCCGCAGGCGGGCCTGGGCCAGCGCCGCCGAGACGAGGGACGCGGGGTGCTCGCGGCGCAGCCGGGTGGCCGCGGCGAGCTCCTGGGCGGGCTCGACGTCCCGCACCTCGTCGAGCAGGGCCCGGCCCTCCTCGGTGAGAAGGGCGGCGAAGGCGGCGAGGGTCCCGCCGGGGTCGGCGTCGTGGGCGCTCGGCGTGTTCGGGTCGTTCACCTGCCCCATTGTGGGCCAGTCGGTGGATGGTGCCGGTCCCGGCGGCGGTGTCAGACCCTCGGCAGGGCGTTGAGCTGCGAGGATCCGGCGCCATGCAACTAGTACGACAAAAGGAAGATTCCGCCGTAAGGCGGAAGAACCAGACGCGTGCCGCGGTGGCCGTACTCACCGTCGCGGCGATCGCCTCGGGGTGCGCCTCCGGGGACGGCAGGGACGGCGCGCAGGGCGCCCACGGCCGCCGGGCGCTCGCGGCCCCGCCCGCCGACGCCCTCGACCTCTACGCCCACCGGCTGGACGCCGCCCAGGCCGCACGCGCTGCCGCCGCCAAGCGCTGGGGCCTGGCCGACCCCCCGCTTCAGGCGCCCGAGCCGCCCGCGACCAAGCCGCGCATCACGACCCGCAAGGGCTTCGAGGTGGCGGGGCAGTCCCGGCTGCCGCCGGTCTTCACCACGGTCCCGACCAAGCAGAAGGTCGTCTTCCTGACCATCGACGACGGCGACGAGAAGGACCCGGCGCTGCTGCGGATGATGAGCGACCTGAAGATCCCTTACACCGCCTTCCTCAGCGACTACCTGGTCAAGAAGGACTACGGGTACTTCAAGAAGATGCAGGACCGGGGGGTCACCCTGAACAACCACACCCTCCACCACCCCTACCTGCCCGGCCTCACCTACCAGGAGCAGCGCCGCGAGATCTGCGGGATGCAGGACGTCATCGGGAAGCGGTACGGCAAGCGCCCCGAACTCTTCCGCCCGCCCTACGGCAACTACAACCGGGACACCCTCCGCGCCGCCAAGTCCTGCGGCATCAAGGCCGTGCCGCTCTGGGCCTCCGAGGCCTTCGCCGACCACATGGAGTGGCGCGAGTGGGACCGGGACCTGCACCCCGGCGACATCATCCTCACCCATTTCCGTGGCCGTGAGGACTGGCAGGGCACCATGCCGGACATGGTCCGCGAGGTCATGAGGACGGTCACCGACAAGGGTTACGCGGTGGCCAGACTGGAGGACTACCTGTGACCCCCGGGGCGCGAGCGCACCGCCGCCTCCTGGCCGGAGCCGCCCTGGGCGCGCTGCTCGCGCCCGCACTCCTCACGGGCTGCGCGGAATCGGTGGACCCGATCGAGAGGCTGGGCAGGAAGGCGGCGGCGAAGGTTCCCTCGCGACTCACGGAGGAGCCGCGGAAGCCGGGGGCGCCGCAGAAGCCGGGGGCGCCGGGGGCGCCGAAGGGACCGCGGGCCAAGGAAGACCGTTGTCCGGGCAAGGCCACGCAGGGCGCGGCGAAGCCGCGGAGAACCCCGAATCCGTGAAAGCCAGGCGCCGCCAATTGGCACTCCGCTTGACCGAGTGCTAATCGCCGTCCTAGTCTCGCTTCTGGCACTCCCCGTTGGAGAGTGCCAACAGCGACGGGCAGGTCCGGCACCCGCGACGACGGATCCACCTGGTTGCCACACCTAAGATTTGACCCCGTGAGATCTCCGAAGGGGGAGACCGGATCGTGACGACCGCCAGCTCCAAGGTTGCCATCAAGCCGCTTGAGGACCGCATTGTGGTCCAGCCGCTCGATGCCGAGCAGACCACCGCCTCTGGCCTGGTCATTCCGGACACCGCGAAGGAGAAGCCCCAGGAGGGCGTCGTCCTGGCCGTGGGCCCGGGCCGGTTCGAGAACGGCGAGCGCCTGCCGCTTGACGTGAAGACCGGCGACATCGTGCTGTACAGCAAGTACGGCGGCACCGAGGTGAAGTACAACGGCGAGGAGTACCTCGTCCTCTCGGCTCGCGACGTGCTCGCGATCGTCGAGAAGTAATTTCACCCCGAAGCAACCTACTGCTTTGAGCTGCGCCCCTGGTCACCCCGCTGATTGCCGGGCGGCGAGGGGCGCAGTTCGTTCACCTGAGTTTTCGAGAGGGCTGAACCGCTCCCATGGCGAAGATCCTGAAGTTCGACGAGGACGCCCGTCGCGCCCTTGAGCGCGGCGTCAACAAGCTTGCCGACACGGTCAAGGTGACGATCGGCCCCCGTGGCCGCAACGTCGTCATCGACAAGAAGTTCGGCGCCCCGACCATCACCAACGACGGCGTCACCATCGCCCGTGAGGTCGAGGTCGACGACCCGTACGAGAACCTCGGCGCCCAGCTGGTGAAGGAGGTGGCGACCAAGACCAACGACATCGCGGGTGACGGCACCACCACCGCCACCGTGCTCGCCCAGGCCCTGGTCAAGGAAGGCCTGCGCAACGTCGCCGCCGGCGCCTCCCCGGCCGCCCTGAAGAAGGGCATCGACGCCGCCGTCGCGGCCGTCTCCGAGGAGCTCCTCGCCACCGCCCGTCCGATCGACGACAAGGCCGACATCGCGGCCGTCGCCGGTCTGTCGGCCCAGGACCCGCAGGTCGGCGAGCTCATCGCCGAGGCGATGGACAAGGTCGGCAAGGACGGTGTCATCACCGTCGAGGAGTCCAACACCTTCGGTCTGGAGCTCGACTTCACCGAGGGCATGGCCTTCGACAAGGGCTACCTGTCCCCGTACATGGTGTCCGACCAGGAGCGTATGGAGGCCGTTCTCGACGACCCGTACATCCTGATCCACCAGGGCAAGATCTCCTCCATCCAGGACCTCCTGCCGCTGCTCGAGAAGGTCATCCAGGCCAACTCCTCGAAGCCGCTCCTCATCATCGCCGAGGACGTCGAGGGCGAGGCCCTGTCGACCCTGGTCGTGAACAAGATCCGCGGCACGTTCAACGCCGTCGCGGTGAAGGCCCCCGGCTTCGGCGACCGCCGCAAGGCGATGCTCGGCGACATGGCCACCCTCACCGGTGCCACCGTCATCGCCGAAGAGGTCGGCCTCAAGATCGACCAGGTCGGTCTCGACGTGCTCGGCACCGCCCGCCGCGTCACCGTCACCAAGGACGACACCACGATCGTCGACGGCGGCGGCAACAAGGGCGACGTCGAGGGCCGCGTCAACCAGATCAAGGCCGAGATCGAGTCCACGGACTCCGACTGGGACCGCGAGAAGCTCCAGGAGCGCCTCGCGAAGCTGGCCGGCGGCGTGTGCGTCATCAAGGTCGGCGCCGCCACCGAGGTGGAGCTGAAGGAGAAGAAGCACCGTCTGGAGGACGCCATCTCCGCGACCCGCGCCGCGGTCGAGGAGGGCATCGTCTCCGGTGGTGGCTCCGCTCTGGTGCACGCCGTCAAGGTGCTCGAGGGCAACCTCGGCAAGGAGGGCGACGAGGCCACCGGTGTCGCCGTCGTCCGCCGCGCCGCCGTCGAGCCGCTGCGCTGGATCGCCGAGAACGCCGGCCTGGAGGGTTACGTCATCACCTCCAAGGTCGCCGAGCTCGAGAAGGGCTTCGGCTTCAACGCCGCGACCGGCGAGTACGGCGACCTGGTCAAGGCCGGCGTCATCGACCCGGTCAAGGTCACGCGCTCCGCGCTGGAGAACGCCGCGTCCATCGCCTCCCTGCTGCTCACGACCGAGACCCTGGTCGTCGAGAAGCCGGCCGAGGAAGAGGCCGACGCCGGTCACGGCCACGGCCACGGCCACTCCCACTGAGCCGCTGCGCTCGGCTTGAACGGTGACCGAGGCCCGGCTTCCCCTTACGGGGGAGCCGGGCCTCAGCCCTTTTCCGGTTCGCCGCCGGGCGCGGGTTGTTCGTGGCTGATCGCGCAGTTCCCCGCGCCCCTGAAACGGGGCTGCGCCCCGTCAGGGGCGCGGGGAACTGCGCGAGGACGGACCACGAGCCGCGGTCGGCAACGGCGAGAACCCGGCAGACGCGACGACCCCGAAGGGGCAGCTCTACTGGGGCCCGTACTTACGCCCCGTGCGAGACGTGATCCCGCCCAGCAGAGGGCGAGGCGCCAGCTTCGCCACACCCATGAGGGCCTTGTACCGAGGATCGGGAATCGACAGCGTCCGGCCACGGGCGAGGTCGGCCAAGGCGGCACCGACGACCTTGTCGGGATCGAGCCACATCCACTTGGGGATGCTGTCCGTGCCCATCCCGGCCCGCTCGTGGAACTCCGTGCGGACGAAGCCGGGGCAGAGCGCCATCATCCGTACCCCCGACCCCGCGAGGTCCTTCGCCGCGCCCTGGGTGAACTGCACCACCCACGCCTTCGAGGCCCCGTACGTCCCGCGCGGCAGGAACGCCGCCACCGACGCGACGTTCACCACCCCGCCCCTGCCGCGCTCGCGCATCGACTCCGCCGCCGCGGACGTCAGCCGGAGCACCGCCTCGCAGTGCACCTTGAGCATGGTCAGCTCGTCGGCGACGGGCACCTCCAGATAGCGGCCCTTGTTGCCGAACCCGGCGTTGTTGACCAGCAGGTCCACCGGGTCCCTGCGGCGGGCGAGCCGCCGCGCCACGGCCTCGATGCCCTCATCCGTCGCGAGGTCGGCGGTCAGCACCTCCGCCTCGATACCGTGCCGGTCGTGCAGCTCGGTCGCCTGGTCCCGCAGCCGTTCGGTGTCGCGCGCCACCAGGACGAGGTTGTGCCCGTCACCGGCGAGGCGGCGCGCGAAGGCGGCGCCGATGCCGGCGGTCGATCCCGTGATCAGAGCCGTAGTCATGGTCCAAGGCTAGTGAGATCCGGTGCCGGGCGCGTCGCGCGGCCCGGTCACCGCGGAGATCAGGAGGCCTGGGGCCCGTACCGCGCCACGTAGGCGCGCGCCTTCTCCGCCGCGCCGGGGTGCAGCGCCTCGCCCGCTTCGAGCAGTCGCGGCAGCAGTTCCTTCTCCGTGGTGACGGCACGGAACTGGAGCGCGGCGGTGATCCCGTGCTCCGGCCTGTGCACCACCTCGACCGCGTCCCCGGCCCGGACCACACCCGGTTCGAGCACCCGCAGATAGGCGCCCGTGACGCCCTGCCGGGTGAACCGCCTCACCCAGCCCTTCTCGCCCAGACGCCCCTGGAACGTCCGGCAGGGGATGCGCCCGCTCGTCACTTCGAGCAGCGGTCCGCCGCCGATCCGCCAGCGCTCGCCTATCCGCGCGCCGTTCACGTCGACGCCGGCCGTCGTGAGGTTCTCGCCGAAGACGCCGTTGGCCAGCGAGCGCCCGAGCTCGCGCTCCCAGGCGTCGAGGTCCTCGCGCGCGTAGGCGTACACCGCCTGGTCGTTCCCGCCGTGGTGCCGCAGGTCGCCGATCTCGTCGCCCGCGAGACCGCTGCCGCCGACGCCCTTGGGGCCCGGGGCCACGATGTGCACCGGCTCGTGCACGGGACGCTTGTCGATGCCGGTCAGGCCGGAGGGCGCGTCGGTGTACGAGGCGGCGACACGGCGCCCGATGTTCACGGAGAGGAGCTTCATGGCAAGCCAGATTAGGCGATCCACCTCAAAGCGGCGACGCAATATTTCGCTGGCTGCCCAAGCGTCGCTTATGCTCGAAGAATGATCGAGGCCCGTCATCTCCGTGTCCTGCGCGCCGTGGCCACCACCGGCTCCTTCTCGGCCGCCGCCCGCGAGCTCGGCTGCACCCAGCCCGCCGTGAGCCAGCAGATGAAGGCCCTCGAATCCTCGACCGGCACGCCGCTGCTGATCCGCACCGGCCGCGAGATGCGCCTGACGCAGGCGGGCGAGGCCCTGGTCCGGCACGCCGCGGGCATCCTCGCCGGGCTCACCGCCGCGGAGGAGGAGGTCGCCGCCATCGCGGGCCTGCGCGCGGGGCGTGTCCGGCTCGTCTCGTTCCCCAGCGGCAGCTCGACGCTGGTCCCCGGCGCCCTCGCGGCGCTGCGCGCGGAGCACCCCGGCACCCGCGTCTCACTCGTGGAGGCCGAGCCGCCGCGCTCGGTGGAGATGCTGCGCGAGGGCGACTGCGACGTGGCTCTCGCCTTCCGTTACGAGGGCCGGCGGCCGGCGCCCGAGGACAAGGGGGCCGCCGCGCCCACCGGGGAGGACTGGGACGACCTCGTCGTACGGCCGCTGCTCGCGGACCGGCTCGTCGGCCTCGTGCCCGAGCGGCATCCGCTCGCCGATGCGGAGGCGGTCACCATCGGTGAGTTCGCCGACGAGCCGTGGATCGCGGGGTGCCCGCGCTGCCGCAGGCAGCTCGTGGACGTCTGTGAGGGTGCGGGCTTCGTGCCCCGGATCGACTTCGCCACCGACGACTATCCGGCGGTGATCGGCCTGGTCGGCGCCGGCCTCGGGGTGGCGGTCCTGCCCGAGCTCGCGATCGAGTCCGTACGCCCGAGAGGGGTCCGTACGGTGACGGTGGAGCCGCCGGTGCGGCGGGAGATCGTGGCGCTCACGCTGCCGGACCTGGCGCAGGTCCCGGCCGTCGCCGCCACCCTCGACCACCTCGCGCGGGCCGCTGCCCGCTGAACTGCCCGGCTCCTCTGTACTGCCCGGCTCCGCCTGAACTGCCCTGTGCTGTCTGCTGCAACTGGCCCGTGCTATCTGAAAAAACGTTCCTTCAGTGGTGCGACGGCGCGGCCGCCGACGTCGTGGGTGACGCCGTGACGAGCCGGTTCCTGGCGCGCCCCATGAGCTCCTCGCGCTCGTCCTCCGTAAGGCCGCCCCACACGCCGTACGGCTCGCGGACCGCCAGGGCGTGAGCGGCGCATTCCGCGCGCACCGGGCACCGCATGCAGACCTCCTTGGCGGAGTTCTCACGGGCGCTGCGCGCCGCCCCCCGCTCACCCTCCGGGTGGAAGAAGAGCGAGCTGTCGACCCCGCGGCAGGCCGCGAGGAGCTGCCAGTCCCACAGATCTGCGTTCGGTCCGGGAAGGCGGGAGAAATCTGCCATTACTGGTCCCCTTGAAGCCGTGCTGACGCGGATACAGTGCCCAACAACCGTACATCTACGATCTAAGGAGATGAAAATATGACTCATTAGGAATCTAGCCTCAGACACCGCAAAAAGGGAAGAAAAGGCGCTAAATGGGGCAGCGCTTGTGATGAAAGCTTGAGGGTCTGCCGTGCCCACTCCGCCGTATCCGCGTCCTCACGTAGAGTGCCGAAGATGGCTGACTGCCCCGTAACTCTTTCGGGTGACCGTCGTTGAGAGTGCGAGGCGGTTGAAAGAAGAAGCGCTCGGGCAGGTGTCCGAGAGCGTCAACCGCACAGGTGACGAATAAGTACCAGCCTGGAGGCTCAAGGTGACGCGCAGCAGCTGTGAGAGCCGCGGAGGACAGTCATGACATCCGTCCTCGTGTGCGACGACTCCCCGCTTGCCCGAGAGGCGCTCCGCCGCGCGGTCGCGACCGTGCCCGGCGTCGAGCGTGTGACGACAGCGGCCAACGGCGAGGAAGTCCTCCGCCGCTGGGGCGCCGACCGCTCGGACCTGATTCTGATGGACGTACGCATGCCCGGCCTGGGCGGCGTCGAGACCGTCCGGCGGCTGCTGTCCGCCGACCCCGGTGCGCGCATCATCATGCTCACCGTGGCCGAGGACCTGGACGGGGTCGCACTCGCCGTCGCCGCCGGTGCCCGCGGCTATCTGCACAAGGACGCCTCCCGCGCGGAGCTGCGGGCGACCGTCACGCAGGCGCTCGCCGATCCGACGTGGCGGCTCGCCCCGCGCAGACTGCGTTCGGCCGAGATGGGCGCCGCGCCCACGCTCACCGCGCGGGAGATCCAGGTCCTTGAGGGCATGAGCCACGGCCGGTCGAACGCGGAGATCGGGCGTGAGCTCTTCCTCTCCGAGGACACCGTGAAGACGCACGCCAGGCGGCTCTTCAAGAAGCTCGGCGCCTCCGACCGGGCGCACGCGGTGGCGCTCGGATTCCGCTGGGGTCTGGTTCGCTGACATGTGCCGCCGCGGGGGCACGGCACTGCCCGTCCGCCCTGCGGTGAGCGGGGCGGGGCGGGGCCGCTGCCGGGCGCCGCGGGCGCGGTTGACGCCGCTTCGCGGCGGATGCCGCATCCTTGAGGGGTGGAGTTCCTCGGGGACGAGTCGATCGAGCGGGATGGGAGGGCGCAGGAGATGAGTTCCGGCGCACCTGCTCATAACGCTTCAGTGCACAACTACGGACGCGGTGCCGCGGACCAAACGCCGTCAAGGCACCATGGACCGATGCGCGATGACAAGACGACGGTGATCCGTGCCCTCGTCCTGCACGCCGTCGAGGGGGACGAGCAGGCGACGCACGACCTCCTCGCCCACGTCCACCCCCTCGCGCTGCGCTACTGCCGCACCCGGCTGTCCCGGCTGCCGGGTGACGCGCGGCACTTCGTGGAGGACCTGGCGCAGGAAGTCTGCGTCGCGGTCCTGCTCGCCCTGCCGCGCTACAAGGACACCGGGCGCCCCTTCGAGGCGTTCGTCTTCGCCATCGCGGCGCACAAGGTGGCCGACCTCCAGCGCGCGGCGATGCGCCACCCCGGGTCCACCGCGGTGCCCTCGGACGAGATGCCCGAGCGGCCCGACGACTCGCTCGGCCCGGAGGAGCGCGCGCTGCTCAGCAGTGACGCGGAGTGGGCCAAGAAGCTCCTCGCCAACCTCCCGGACAACCAGCGCGAGCTGCTGCTGCTCAGGATCGCCGTCGGGCTCACCGCCGAGGAGACCGGGCAGATGCTGGGGATGTCGCCGGGGGCGGTGCGGGTGGCCCAGCACCGCGCGCTGAGCCGCCTGCGGGCGCTCGCCGAGCAGTGACCTCCCGCACCTTCCCGGCCGTACGAACGCACAAAGCCAACGGATGATCTTGCTCGTGGAATGAGACACCCTCCACGGCCGTTAGCATGGACATCCGCACCGATCAAGGCCATTTGGGGAAGGTGTCATGACTGCAAACGTCGACGGAGTGCCCGAGAAATTCGCGACACTCGGGCTGACCTACGACGACGTGCTGCTGCTGCCGGGCGCGTCGGAAGTGCTTCCCAACGCGGTCGACACCTCGTCCCGCATCTCCAGGAACGTCCGGGTGAACATCCCGCTGCTCTCCGCGGCGATGGACAAGGTCACCGAGGCCCGCATGGCGATCGCCATGGCCCGCCAGGGCGGTGTCGGCGTGCTGCACCGCAACCTCTCCATCGAGGACCAGGTCAACCAGGTCGACCTCGTGAAGCGGTCCGAGTCCGGGATGGTCACCGACCCGATCACGGTGCACCCCGACGCGACGCTCGCCGAGGCCGACGCCCTCTGTGCGAAGTTCCGCATCAGCGGTGTCCCGGTGACCGACCCGGCGGGCAAGCTGCTCGGCATCGTCACCAACCGCGACATGGCCTTCGAGAACGACCGCAGCCGTCAGGTCCGCGAGGTCATGACGCCCATGCCGCTGGTCACGGGCAAGGTCGGCATCTCCGGCGTGGACGCCATGGAGCTGCTGCGCCGCCACAAGATCGAGAAGCTGCCGCTGGTCGACGACGCGGGTCGGCTCAAGGGCCTCATCACCGTCAAGGACTTCAAGAAGGCCGAGCAGTACCCTAACGCGGCCAAGGACGCCGAGGGCCGGCTGCTCGTCGGTGCCGCCGTCGGCGCCAGCCCCGAGGCGCTCGAACGCGCCCAGGCGCTGGCCGGGGCCGGGGTCGACTTCCTGATCGTCGACACCTCCCACGGTCACAACAGCAACGCCCTCAGCTGGATGTCGAAGATCAAGTCGAGCGTGGGCGTCGACGTGATCGGCGGCAACGTCGCCACCCGCGACGGCGCCCAGGCCCTGATCGACGCCGGTGTCGACGGCGTCAAGGTGGGTGTCGGACCGGGCTCGATCTGCACCACCCGCGTGGTCGCCGGCATCGGCGTTCCGCAGGTCACCGCGATCTACGAGGCCGCGGTCGCGGCCCGCGCGGCCGGCGTCCCGGTCATCGGCGACGGCGGCCTCCAGTACTCCGGTGACATCGGCAAGGCGCTCGCCGCCGGCGCCGACACCGTGATGCTCGGCTCGCTCCTCGCGGGCTGTGAGGAGTCCCCGGGTGAGCTGATGTTCATCAACGGCAAGCAGTTCAAGTCGTACCGCGGCATGGGTTCGCTCGGTGCCATGCAGTCCCGTGGCCAGGGCAGGTCCTACTCCAAGGACCGCTACTTCCAGGCCGAGGTCGCCTCCGACGACAAGCTCGTGCCCGAGGGCATCGAGGGCCAGGTGCCCTACCGCGGCCCGCTGGCCAACGTGCTGCATCAGCTCGTCGGCGGACTGCGCCAGACGATGGGCTACGTCGGCGCGGCGAGCATCGACCAGATGGAGAGCAAGGGCCGCTTCGTCCGCATCACGTCCGCGGGCCTCAAGGAGAGCCACCCGCACGACATCCAGATGACGGTCGAGGCGCCGAACTACAGCCGTACGAAGTAGCCGACGGACCCCACGCGCGCGTGCAGGGGCGGTCCCGGGTCACCGGGGCCGCCCCTGCGGTGTGTGTCGGGGATACTGGACAGGCAGACCAAGAGGGAAAGGCCACACAACGTGACTGAGATCGAGATCGGGCGCGGCAAGCGCGGCCGCCGCGCGTACGCCTTCGACGACATCGCCGTCGTACCGAGCCGGCGCACCCGCGACCCGAAGGAGGTCTCGATCGCGTGGCAGATCGATGCCTACCGCTTCGAGCTGCCCTTCCTGGCCGCTCCCATGGACTCGGTGGTCTCCCCGCAGACCGCCATCCGCATCGGCGAGCTGGGCGGCCTCGGCGTCCTGAACCTCGAAGGCCTCTGGACGCGGTACGAGGACCCGCAGCCGCTGCTCGACGAGATCGCCGGGCTTGACTCGGAGACCGCCACGCGGCGCCTCCAGGAGATCTACGCGGCCCCGATCAAGGCCGACCTGATCGGGCAGCGCATCAAGGAGGTGCGCGACTCCGGTGTGGTCACCGCCGCCGCGCTCTCCCCGCAGCGCACCGCCGAGTTCTCCAAGGCCGTCGTGGACGCCGGGGTCGACATCTTCGTCATCCGCGGCACCACCGTCTCCGCCGAGCACGTCTCCGGAGCCGCCGAGCCGCTGAACCTGAAGCAGTTCATCTACGAACTCGACGTACCGGTCATCGTCGGCGGCTGCGCCACCTACACGGCCGCCCTGCACCTGATGCGCACCGGTGCCGCGGGCGTCCTGGTCGGCTTCGGCGGCGGCGCCGCGCACACCACGCGCAACGTCCTCGGCATCCAGGTCCCGATGGCCACCGCCGTCGCCGACGTCGCGGCCGCCCGCCGTGACTACATGGACGAGTCCGGCGGCCGGTACGTGCACGTCATCGCCGACGGCGGCGTGGGCTGGTCCGGCGACCTGCCCAAGGCCATCGCGTGCGGCGCCGACTCCGTGATGGTGGGCTCCCCGCTGGCCCGCGCCACGGACGCGCCCGGCAAGGGCCACCACTGGGGCATGGAGGCCGTCCACGAGGACGTGCCGCGCGGCAAGAAGGTGGACCTCGGCACGGTCGGCACGACCGAGGAGATCCTCACCGGTCCCTCGCACATCCCGGACGGTTCGATGAACTTCTTCGGGGCGCTGCGCCGCGCCATGGCGACGACGGGCTACAGCGAGCTCAAGGAGTTCCAGCGCGTCGAGGTGACGGTCGCGGACGCGCAGCACAAGCGCTGAGGCAAGCGCTGAGGCAAGCGCTGAGGCAAGCGCTGACGATGACGCAGACACACGGAAGGGCCCCGGTACGCACGTACCGGGGCCCTTCTCGTCGTCACGGCCGGTGCGTCGTCACAGCCGGTGTGCCGCGCCCGCCGGGGTCGCGCCCCGCGTGTCCAGCAGGAGCTGGGCCTTCACGGCGAGCCCCTGGAGGTCGTACGTGCGGTGGTGCTGGAGGAGGATCGTGAGGTCGGCGTCGGCAGCCGCCTCGTAGAGGGCGTCCGCGCGCGGAACGGGGTGCCCGAGGACGTTCCAGGTCGGCACGTAGGGGTCGTGGTAGCTGACGGCCGCGCCCAGCTCCATGAGGCGCGTCGCCACCTCCTGGGCGGGGGCGCCCTGCTGGTCGGCGAGGTCGGGCTTGTAGGTGACGCCGAGCAGGAGCACGCGCGCGCCGCGGGCGGACTTGCCGTGCTCGTTGAGCAGGGTCGCCGAGCGCTGGATGACGTACTGGGGCATGCGGTCGTTGACCTGCTGGGCCAGCTCGACCATGCGCAGGGGGCGGGCGCCGCGGGCGGGCCCCGGGATGTCCATGGGGACGCCGTGGCCGCCGACGCCGGGGCCGGGGCGGAAGGCCTGGAACCCGAAGGGCTTGGTCTCGGCGCAGCGGATGACGTCCCACAGGTCGATGCCCATGTCGTGGCAGAGCACCGCCATCTCGTTGACCAGGGCCATGTTCACGTGCCGGTAGTTGGTCTCCAGGAGGTGCACGGTCTCGGCCTCGCGGGGGCCACGCGCGCGTACGACCTTGTCGGTGAGGCGGCCGTAGAAGGCGGCCGCCGATTCGGTGCAGGCCGGGGTGATGCCGCCGATGACCTTGGGGGTGCCGGCGTAGCCGTGGTCGCGGTTGCCGGGGTCGAGGCGGCCGGGGGAGTACGCCAGGTGGAAGTCGCGTCCGGCCTTGAGCCCCGAGCCGGATTCGAGGATCGGACGGACGAATTCCTCGGTGGTCCCCGGGTACGCGGGGGACTCAAGGATCACCGTGGTGTGCGGGCGCAGGCGCGCGGCCAGCGCTCGGGCGGCCTCGGCCACTTGGCTGAGATCGAGCGAGCGGTCGGCGGCGGGCGGAGTGGGCGCGCAGACGACGGCGGTGCGCACGCGGCCGAGCTGGGCGGAGTCGGTGGTCGGCCGGAAGCCCCTGGCGAGCATCCGGCGGACGTCCGCGGCGGTGAGGATCCCCTCGGCGCCGTCGCCTGGCAGTCGGCCGCCCGCCAGGTCCGTGGCGCGGGCGGGGTCGTAGCCGATGGTCGCGATGCCGTGTGCGACGGCGGTCTGGGCCAGGGGCAGGCCTAGGTGGCCGAGACCGATGACGGCGAGATCTGCGGGCATGGCGGTGGGCCGTCCTCCCAATAGCCGGAGCGGTACGAGCGCGCAAGCCCTGTGGACAAGAGGGGCGAGTGCAATGTCAGACTAGGAGTAAATATGACCGTTTTGCGGTATTGCGCCGTGCCGGGCTCCGGAGTGTTGTCCACAGGCTGCGGTTCGAGATCAGCGGGCGCGACGGAAATCTGGGCATGATGTGAGTCGGACCACACCCGATCCATGCGGGAGGCAGCGGTGAGGACAGCGACACTGGGACCGGCGGAGCGTGCCGAGTCACTGGCGGCGATGGCCGACCGGGAGCTGGACATCCTGGTAGTAGGCGCAGGCGTGGTCGGTGCCGGCACGGCGCTGGACGCCGTGACCCGCGGCCTGTCCACCGGACTGGTCGAGTCCAGGGACTGGGCTTCGGGCACATCCAGCAGATCGAGCAAGCTGATCCACGGCGGGCTGCGCTATCTGGAGATGCTCGACTTCGCGCTGGTGCGCGAGGCCCTGAAGGAGCGCGGGCTGCTCCTGGAGCGGCTCGCCCCGCATCTGGTGAAGCCCGTTCCGTTCCTCTACCCCTTGCAGCACAAGGGCTGGGAGCGGTTGTACGCCGGATCGGGCGTCGCGCTCTACGACGCCATGTCGATGTCACGCGGACACGGCCGCGGTCTGCCCGTGCACCGCCATCTGACGCGGCGCCACGCCCTGCGCGTGGCCCCGTGCCTGAAGAAGGACGCCCTGGTCGGCGCGATGCAGTACTACGACGCGCAGATGGACGACGCCCGCTATGTGGCCACCCTGGTGCGCACCGCGGCGGCGTATGGCGCGAAGGCCGCCAACCGCGCCAAGGTCACCGGCTTCCTGCGCGAGGGCGAGCGCGTGGTCGGCGCCCGGGTGCAGGACGTCGAAGGCGGCGGGGAGTACGAGGTCCGCGCCAAGCAGGTGGTGAACGCCACCGGCGTGTGGACGGACGACACCCAGGCGATGGTCGGCGAGCGTGGCCAGTTCCACGTGCGGGCGTCCAAGGGCATCCATCTGGTCGTACCGAAGGACCGGATCAACTCCACGACGGGCCTGATCCTGCGGACCGAGAAGAGCGTCCTCTTCGTCATCCCGTGGGGCCGGCACTGGATCGTGGGCACGACCGACACCGACTGGGACCTCGACAAGGCGCACCCGGCCGCGTCCAGCGCCGACATCGACTATCTCCTGGAGCACGTGAACTCGGTGCTCGCGAGGCCGCTCTCCCGCGACGACGTCCAGGGGGTGTACGCGGGACTGAGGCCCCTGCTCGCCGGGGAGTCGGACGCCACGAGCAAGCTCTCCAGGGAGCACACGGTCGCCCACCCCGCGCCCGGCCTGGTGGTCATCGCGGGCGGCAAATACACGACGTACCGCGTGATGGCCAAGGACGCCGTCGACGAGGCCGTGCACGGCCTCGACCAGCGCGTCGCCGACTGCGTCACGGAGGACATCCCCCTGGTGGGCGCCGAGGGATACCGGGCGCTGTGGAACGCACGGGCGAGGATCGCGGTCCGGACGGGCCTTCATGTGGTGCGCGTGGAACACCTGTTGAACCGGTACGGCGCACTGGCCGAGGAAGTGCTGGAACTGGTCACCGCGGACCCCGCCCTGGGCGCGCCGCTCCAGGCGGCGGACGACTATCTGCGGGCCGAGGTGGTCTATGCCGCCTCCCACGAGGGCGCCCGGCACCTGGACGACGTGCTGACACGCCGGACACGCATCTCCATCGAGACGTTCGACCGGGGCACGCGCAGCGCCCGGGAGTGCGCCGAGCTGATGGCTCCCGTCCTCGGCTGGGACAAGGACCAGATCGAGCGGGAGGTCCAGCACTACGAGAAGCGGGTGGAGGCCGAGCGGGAGTCGCAGCGCCAGCCCGACGACCTGACGGCGGACGCGGCGAGGCTGGGGGCGCCGGACATCGTGCCCCTCGGCTGACGCGGCGGACGCGGCTGACGCGGCCTGGATGCGGCGGACGTGGCTGTTGCGACCGAGGTGGGACCGCTTGTCCGTATTGGGCACGGTATATGACGAGGCGTCGGCTGACGCGAGCGACCGGGGAGGCCACGGCTTCGGGCGTGGCGACCTCGGCCGCAAGGGTCTACCGGGCTTGCTGTGAGGGCTGTTGGGCGCAGGGCCGCGGCCTGGGCCTTGCCTCGGCCGATGAGCGGCGGAAGAGTGGCCTCCGTGGCCGGCGCCGCGGGTTCCGGGTGCCCGGCGGGCAGACCGATCAGGTCCGCCGCGAGGAGGATCGGCCGCCGGCAGCCCGCTGTTGGCGCGTTGGTCCCGCCCCGCGCACGGTCCCTCATGGGGGTCGGTGGACCCTGGGCGCCGGGCGGTCCCCGAGTAGGGGACAATGAAGGCTCTGTCAGGGCGGGTTGCGCGGGTAGCAGCGGTAGCAGCAGAGGGGACGCATGTCGGACGCGGAGCAGACGGGTGAGGCCCGTCGGGACAAGAGCGAACGTCTCCTCGCCGGCCGGTACCGGCTGGGAGAGGTGCTCGGCCGCGGCGGCATGGGCACGGTGTGGCGCGCCAAGGACGAGACGCTGGGCCGTACGGTCGCGGTGAAGGAACTGCGGTTCCCCTCCAGCATCGACGAGGAGGAGAAGCGGCGGCTCATCACGCGTACGTTGCGTGAGGCGAAGGCGATCGCGCGCATCCGCAACACCAGCGCCGTGACGGTCTACGACGTCGTCGACGAGGACGACCGGCCGTGGATCGTGATGGAGCTGGTGGAGGGCAAGTCCCTCGCCGAGGTCATCCGCGAGGACGGAGTGCTCACGCCGAGGCGGGCGGCCGAGGTCGGTCTCGCCGTGCTCGACGTGCTGCGGTCCGCGCACCGCGAGGGCATCCTGCACCGCGACGTGAAGCCGTCGAACGTGCTGATCGCCGAGGACGGCCGGGTGGTCCTCACGGACTTCGGCATCGCGCAGGTCGAGGGCGACCCGTCGATCACGTCCACGGGCATGCTCGTCGGCGCGCCCTCGTACATCTCGCCCGAGCGCGCCCGCGGTCACAAGCCGGGCCCGGCGGCCGACCTCTGGTCACTGGGCGGCCTGCTGTACGCGGCGGTGGAGGGCGTGCCGCCCTACGACAAGGGTTCCGCCATCGCGACCCTCACCGCGGTGATGACCGAGGACGTGGAACAGCCCACGAACGCCGGGCCCTTGGAGAAGGTCATCTACGGCCTCCTCGTCAAGGACCCCGAGCAGCGGCTCGACGACGTGGGGGCGCGTGCGCTCCTGCGGGACGTCATCCACGCGCCGGAGACCAAGGCGGTGCCGGAGCCGGTCGAGGCCACGAAGGCGGTGCCGCTGCCGCCGGTCCCGAAGAGGCAGGCCAAGCCGGCCAAGCCGTCGAAGCAGGGCGGTCAGTCCAAGTCCGAGAAGAAGGCGGTCGCCGCTGCCGCCACCGGTGCGGCCGGCAGGTCCGGCAGCGGGGCCGGCCATGGTGCGGGCGGTACGGGTGCCGGGAGCACGCTCGGGGCCGCCGCCGTTCCGCCGCGGCCCGGAGCTTCGCCGAGGGTGCCGCCCAAGGCGTCGCTCACCGATGTGGTGCCGCGGCGGACGCTGGTGATAGTCACCGTGGTGGCCGTGCTCGCGGTGCTCGGCACGGTCCTCGCCTTCGCGCTCTCCGGCGGCGATGACAGCGGCTCCGGCAACGACAACAAGGGCAGCGACAAGGCCGCGTCCAGCGGGGCCAGTGCCGGGAACGACAAGAGCGACGACGAGAAGGACTCGGACAAGGCCACTGGTTCGGGCGGCGGCAAGGACCAGGCCCAGGGCGAGGACAAGAACAAGGACCAGGGCAAGGACGAGGACGAGGGCCAGGGGCATGACCCGGGCAAGGACGACGGCGACAAGCCCGCGGACGGCGCGGAGTCGACGTACAAGCACGACCAGGGCTTCAAGATCGGGCTGCCGAAGGGGTGGAAGTTCCAGTCCACGGGCCGCGCGGGCGCGCGGTTCAGCGGTCCCGACGGGCAGAAGCTGCTCATCGGGTGGACGACCACGCCCAAGGACAACCCGGTGAGCGACTGGAAGAACCAGGAGAACTACATGGTCCGGTCGCAGTATCACCGGATCCGCATCGAGAAGGTGGATTTCCGCGGCTGGAACACCGCTGACTGGGAGTTCACCTATGTGGACGGCGGGACCAAGTACCGGTCGGTGGACCGCGGCTTCGTCGTCAACGGCGGCCTGGGCTACGGACTGATGTACACGGCCAAGGCCGACGACTGGGGCAGTGACCAGCGGCGTTCCGCGTGGAAGACCTTTACCCGGACATTCCAGCCGAAGTCCTGAGCCGGACCGGCCATGGTCCCGGGCCGGCCATGGTCCCGGGCCGGGTCAGGCCGGGTCGGGCAGGGCCGGGACGCAAGCTTGGGCCTGAGATTTGGGCGCCGAGATCTCGTATCCCCTCATTGCGGTGCGGGTAGGGCACGTATCGTGAGTGCTTGCGGACCCTGCGCAGCCGCAATGAGCCGTAAGACGAACGGAATTGACCACCGGGCGGACGGGGAAGGCATCGTGGAGGACTACGCGGGTCGGGTGCTCGCCGACCGCTACCGCCTGCCGTTACCGCCCACGGATGAGTACGAACTGGCCGAGTCGCGGGCCTTTGACACGTACAGCGGGCAGGAAGTGCTGGTCAGGCAGGTTCCGTTGCCCGAGGTCGTCGAGGCGGAGGTCCTCGGCGAGGACGATCTGCCCGAGGGATTCGCGCCCCGGGCCGGAGCGGGAGCCGGTGGCGGCATGCGGCGGGCCTCGGCGCGGACGACGCGCAGGCCCACGGATCCCGCGGTGCGGCGCGCCATGGAGGCGGCGCAGACGGCCGCGCAGATACCTGATCATCCGCGGCTCGACCAGGTCTTCGACGTGTTCGCCGAGGACGGGTCGCTGTGGATAGTGAGCGAACTGGTGGCGGCGAGGCCGCTGGCCGCGCTCCTCGCGGACCGGCCCCTGAGCCCGTACCGGGCGGCCGAGGTCGCCGCGGACGTCCTCGCGGCGCTGCGCGTGCTGCACGCGCACGGCTGGGTGCACCGGAACATCACCACGCGTACGGTGCTGATCTGCGACGACGGCCGCGTGATGCTGACGGGCCTGGCGGCCGGGGCGGCCGAGGAGGCCCTGTGCGGGTACGACCCGCGGCCGGTGGAGGCCGGGGAGGCGGCCGGCTCCGCGGGCTCGGTAGGGAACGTGTCGGCGTACGAAGGGGCCTTCGAGCCGGGCCTGGACGGTGCCACCGAGTACGAGTCGGGGGAAGAGCCGCTGGAGCCCGCCCCGGAGGCGGGATTCGCGAGGACCACGGAGACCACGGAGGTCGCGGTGCGGCGGGCCGCCGAGGCGGCGGACACCGCTGGGGCGGCGTGGGGCGAGGCGCGGACCGCCCGTGCGGGGGCGGCCATCGCGGCGTACCGGGCGGGCACGCGGGCCGCGGCGCGCGTCGGCGACCAGGAGACCGGCGGAGCCGGGGGGCCGCAGCCGCGGAGTGGCCGCGGTGAGGCCGGGCAGGTCCGGTCGGCCGACCCCTCCGACCCCTCCGACCCCGCCGGGCACGACACGGACCCGGGGCCGCCCGGACGCATCACGGACCCGTACGGAGTGGCCGAGACGAAGCCGTGGCACGGCGCGGTGCCTCGCGGCAGCGCCCCGCAGGCCCCCACACCGCGGGCAGGCCGCGAGGCCGAGGGCCCGTACGCCCCGCGAGGCCCTCGCGAGGGCGGCGGCCCGTTCGCCCCGCAGGGCGCCGGTGAGAGCCGTGGCCTGCGCGAGGCCGGCGCCCCGGACACCCCCCGAAGCCCCGGCGAGGCCCGCGGCCCGTTCGCCCCGCGGAGCGGGCACGACGCCCGAAGCCCCCGCGAGGCCGGCACCACGCAGGCCCCGGAGCCCCCCGGCGAGGTCCAGCCCGTCCCCGCCCCCACCGGTGACTCCGGTGCGTGGGGAGACGATGGTGAGGCGCGGCGTGGGCCAGGTACTGCTTTGGACGCCGAGCGGGCCCGGCATGCGCGCATGGTGGTTGTCGGGGCCGTCACCGAGCGGTGGGCGCCCGAGCAGGCGGGCCCCGTGCACGAGAACTGGCAGCTCGCCGCGCCGATAGGACCGGCCACCGACCTGTGGGCCCTGGGCGCCCTCCTCTTCCGGGCCGTGCAGGGACACGCGCCCTACCCCGAGGACAGCACCGCCGAGCTGGTGCAGATGGTGTGCGCCGAGCCGCCCGCCTTCGCCGAGGAGTGCGGGCCGCTGCGGCCCGTGGTGGAGTCACTGCTGCGTCAGGACCCCACGGAACGCCTCGACTTCGAGGAGGTCAGCGGCTGGCTCCGCTCGCTCGTGCGGTCCGCGCCGGAGCCGGAGGCCGGGGCGCACGTCGTGCCGGTGCCGCCGTACGACGCCGGACGGCTGCCCGTCGTACGCCGCCGTGGCGAGGTCGTGCGCAAGCGCCGCGCGTCCGCTCCCGCCACCACCGGCGGGCACGGGCGGCACAAGCGCGGCCGGGGCAAGGCCGTGCGGGCGCCCAAGCCGCCGCGCGAGTCGCGGAAGCTGCGCGGGGCCCCGCGCCCCCACGAGGCCCCGCCCGCGCGTGAAGCCGCCCCCACGTCACGGGAGCGCGGCCCGTCGGGCCCGCGTTCGCTGGGGCGGCTGCTGCTGATCGCCATCCTGATCGGCCTGGTCGCGGCGATCGCGTACGCCATGCTGTTCATGCCCGAGAACGACGAGGGAGGCTCGGGCGACCGGGTCGGCTCCGCGGGCGAGGCCAGTTCGTCGGCCCCGCCGAGCCCGGACCCCAGCCACGAGGACACGGGCAAGGGCAAGCGCGAGGGCCGGGACGAAGACACGTCCGGCAAGAATTCCGGGTCGCAGAAGCCGCAGACCACCGGGCCCGAGCTGCCGCAGGGGTTCACACTCCGCAAGGACACCGAAGGGTTCCGCGTGGCCGTCGCGAGCGGCTGGGACCGGCAGGCCAAGAACGGCCGGGGCCAGATCCGTTACACCCACGCCGACTTCGAACTCCTCGTGGTGCCGGGACGCGACACGACCGACGGCTACGGCCGCGACCCCATGAAGTACCAGCGCGAGCACGAGCGCGAACTACAGCCGTTCCGCGACTCCTCCTGGGCCACCTCCAGCGGCATGCGGCGCGTGGACGTCGGCGGCCGGGCCATGGCCGAGGGCCAGTTCACGTGGCAGGACGACGCGGGTCGCGAGATCTACGTACGCAATCTCGCGATGGTCGTCGACGGCAGGTACCACGTGGTGCAGGTGCGGGGGCCGGAGGCGGAGCGGGACGAGGTGACGCGGCTCTACGAGCAGGCCTCGGCCACCTACCAGGTCGCCGACTGACCCTCAGAACACCACCGCGGCAGGCCGGACGGGCCTGTCCGAGTCCACCGCGGCAGGCCGTACGGCCCCGTCAAGACCCGCCCGGACATGACCGGCAAGCGTCACATTGAGGTCTACGTAACCCCCCTGCGGTTCCCTGCACGCGCCCCGCTCCTTAACCTGGGCCTGTCAAGACCATTGCGGGGGAACGTGAATCAGAGCCAGGGCCTGCTCCTCGCGGGCCGCTACCGACTCGGTGAGTCCATCGGCCGCGGTGGCATGGGACGGGTGTGGCGCGCGCAGGACGAGGTGCTGCACCGGACCGTCGCCGTCAAGGAACTGACGGCCGCGCAGTTCGTGCAGGAGGCCGACCGCGCGGTCCTTTTCGCGCGCACCCAGACGGAGGCGCGGGCCGCCGCCCGGATCAACCACCCCGCCGTCGTCACCGTCCACGACGTCATCCAGTACGACGACCGGCCGTGGATCGTCATGGAGCTGGTCGAGGGCTGTTCGCTGGCGGACGCCGTCAAGGACCAGGGCCGCGTCGAACCGGTCGAGGCCGCCCGTATCGGCCTGTGGACGCTGAGGGCGCTGCGGGCCGCGCACGCCGCCGGGGTGCTGCACCGCGACGTGAAGCCCGGCAACGTACTGCTCGCCGACGACCGCCGGATACTGCTCACCGACTTCGGCATCGCCGCGATCGAGGGCGACTCGACGATCACCCGCACCGGTGAGGTCGTGGGTTCGGTCGACTACCTGGCGCCCGAGCGGGTGAGCGGCGCCAACCCGGGGCCCGCGTCCGACCTGTGGGCGCTCGGGGCCACGCTGTACACGGCGGTCGAGGGGACGTCGCCGTTCCGGCGCACGTCGCCGCTCGGCACCATGCAGGCCGTGGTCACCGAGGAGCCGCCGCCGTCCGAGCACGCGGGTGTCCTGGCCCCGATCATCGAGGCGCTCCTGCGCAAGGACCCGGCGGCCAGGCCGACCGCCGAGGAGGCCGAGTCGATGCTGGCCGAGGCGGCGGAGGGACGGCGGCCGCATTCGGCGCAGGCGTACGTGCCGACGCAGGCGCACACCAGCCATCGGCATCCGGTCACCCCGTACGGCCAGACCACCCCGTACGGCTCGGTGGCCCCGCACGGCTCGACGCCCCCGCACGGCTCGATGGCCCCGCACTCCACCGGGGCCCCCACGGCGGTCCAGGGGGGCCAGGGGGGCCGCGGAGGCCACGACGTGCACGACACCCGCGGCCAGGGCTTCGTGCCGGCTCCGGCGAAGCCGCGCCGCCGCGGGTTCGCCGTCGCGGCCCTCGTGGTCGCGGCCGCCCTGCTCGGCGGCGCGGGAGTCCTCGGCTTCCTCCAGCTCACCGGGGACGAAGGGGGCCAGTCGCAGAGCTCCGGCGAGGACGCGGGGGAGTCCATGCGCGGCATACCCGCCGACTGGGTGCGCGTGCACGACCCCGACGGCTTCAGCCTCATGCTGCCCAAGGGGTGGCAGCGCCAGGTGAACGGTTCCCAGGTGGACTACACGCCGGACGACGGACGGCGCTTCCTGCGGATCGGTGTCGACAAGAACCCGCAGTTCGAGTCCCCGTACGCGCACCAGTTGAGCCTGGAGAAGAACCTGCGGAAGCTCACGGACTACCGGCGGCTGCATCTGGACTCCAACATGTTCCGCGACCAGCGGGGCGCGCTCTGGGACTTCAGCTGGACGGCGGGGGCGAACGACACCACCGCGGGGCCCCGGCGGGCCATCTCGCAGACCTATGTGAGCCGTGACGGCGTCGAGTACGCCATCTACCTCTCGGCCCCCGCCAAGGGCTGGGACAAGACCCGGCAGCAGTTCGACTCGATGCTCCGGGGCTGGCGGGAGGGCTGACCCGGGCCGCGAGTGCCCCGGCGTACCAGAGGGGCGCCCGGTGGCTGCGGCCGGAACCAGCCGCCCCGCGGCGAGACCCATTTCGTTCGTACACGTGTGGGGCATGATGGCCGCATGGGGAGCCTGGGAGACCACGCCGGCGCGGCCGGCGCCGGCGCGGGCAGAGCCGGCGGCGAGGGCGCCGACTCCATGGGGGGCGACGGCAACGCCCGCGTGATCGCGGGCCGGTACCGTCTGGACGCGCGGCTCGGCCGGGGCGGCATGGGCACGGTGTGGCGCGCCACGGACCTGCTGCTCGGCCGTCAGGTCGCCGTCAAGGAGCTGGACAGGGACGAGACGCTCTCGGACACCGAGGCCGCGCAGCAGCGTGAGCGCACCCTGCGGGAGGCCCGCGCGGTCGCCCAGTTGCGGCACCCGCACATCGTCGTCGTCCACGACGTCGTCGAGCACGGCGAGCAGCCCTACATCGTCATGGAGTTGATCGAGGGCGGATCGCTGGCCCGGCAGATCGGCCGGACCGGGCCGCTCGACGCGCAGGCCGTCGCCCGCATGGGCATCGACCTGCTCGGCGCCCTGAGCACCGCCCACGAGGCGGGCATCCTGCACCGCGACCTGAAGCCCGCCAACGTGCTCGTGGAGCGGGCAGGCGGCCGTGTCGTGCTCACGGACTTCGGGATCGCGCAGGTCAGCGGGGCGACGACGCTCACGGAAGTGGGGTCGTTCGTCGGCTCGCCGGAGTACACCGCGCCCGAGCGCATCGCGGGGGAGCGGACCGGGCCCGCCTCCGACCTCTGGTCGCTCGGCGCGCTGCTCGTCACCGCGCTCGCGGGCGAGTCGCCCTTCCGCAGGGACTCGATCGGCGGTGTCCTGCACGCCGTCATATACGAGGACATCCGGCCGCCGGAGCGCGCGGCACCGCTCCTCCCGGTCGTCACCGGCCTCCTGGAACGGGACCCGAGGCGGCGCCTGGACGCGGCGGGGGCGGAGCGGCTGCTCCAGGAGTACGTCGACACGGGGCGCATGTCCGCGCTGCCGCACGGCGGGAGGGGAGCGGGCCGTGAAGGCGCCGGACGTGGCCGCCTGGCGGATGCGCGCCGCGCGCTGCTGCCGAGGCGCGGCCGTGCCCTGGGCCCTCGGGGGCGCCAGAGACGGGCGGTGCTGATCACGGCCGCGGTGGTGGCGGCCGTGACCGGGGGCGCGGTCTCGGCCACCGCCCTGCTGCTCGGCAGGGACGGTGACGACGGCAAACCGGCCAGCACGGCGTCGCCCTCGCCCCCCGACGGCACCGCGAGCCCGAGCCCGAGCCCCACGGTCACCGTCACCAAGGAGACGCCCTCGTCCGGCGCCTCCACCCCGCAGGCGCCCGACGGCTACCGCCTGGCCGAGGACCCCGCGGGTTTCACGATCGCGGTGCCCCGCGGCTTCGTGCGCCAGAGCGACGGGGTCCGGATCTTCTACGCCTCGCCGAGCGGCACCTACCGCGTCGGCATCAAGGAGGCCGACCCGGAGCCGGGCGGTCCGCTCGCCGCCCAGCGCCGCGCCGACGACGAGGGGCCGCGCATCAACCCCGGCTACCGCAACGGAGAGGTCACCGAGACCACCCGCAACGGCCGCCCCGCGGCGCTCTGGGAGTTCATCTGGGACGACCCCGGCAAGGCGGGCGGCGAGCGGCAGACGTACGACCTGTGCTGGCGGGAGGGCGGCAAGATGTACGACGTGTGGGTCTCGGGGCCCGCGGAGGAGTCGGAGCAGGTGCGGAAGTACTTCGACACGGCTGTCGACACGTTCGTACGCCGGTAGCCGTCAGCAGCCTTGTCGTTGCCCGGCCGTGCATCACCCAGGTCACAAGTGTCCTGCTTGGCTGGAAACCGAGGTGTCGCACACGGTAGTGATGTGTGCATGAGTAACGACGGGGGATCCACGCATGGCCCGTACGACCCCACGACCTTCCGCCTTCAGCCGCCGCGACAGCAGCCCCCGCACGAGCCCCCACCCACCCAGGTGGTGCCGGAGCAGCAGGCCGCGGCCGACTCCGGCGCCGGGCGGCTGATCGCGGGCCGCTACCGGCTCCTCGCCAAGCTCGGGCACGGCGGCATGGGCACGGTGTGGCGCGCCAAGGACGAGACGGTCGACCGCGAGGTCGCGGTGAAGGAGCCGCGGCTCCCCGACCACCTGCCCGAGCGTGAACGCGCCAACGCGTTCGAGCGGATGCGCCGCGAGGCGCGCGCCGCGGCCCGCCTCGACCACCCGGCCGTGGTCAACGTCCATGACGTGGCGGTCGAGGACGGCCGGCCCTGGATCGTCATGGAGCTGGTGCACGGCCGCTCGCTCGGCGCCGCGCTCCAGGAGGGCACGCTGGGCGCCCGCGACGCCGCGCGCGTGGGCCTGGACGTCCTGAACGCCCTGGACGCCGCCCATCGGGCGGGCATCCTGCACCGCGACGTGAAGCCGGACAACGTGATGCTCGGCAACCACGACCGCGTCGTCCTCACCGACTTCGGTATCGCCCAGATCGAGGGCGAGACCAACCTGACGGACACCGGCGGCTTCGTCGGCTCGCCCGAGTTCATCGCCCCGGAGCGGGTGCTCGGCCAGCGCCCGGGACCGGCGTCCGACCTCTGGTCGCTCGGCGTCGTCCTGTACGCGGCGACCGAGGGCGTATCGCCCTTCCGCCGCAACAACACCCCCGCGACCCTCCAGTCCGTCCTGAACGCGACGCCCGCCGCGCCCGCGTCCGCGTCGGGCCCGCTCGCCGAGGCGATCAACCGCCTCCTGGCCAAGGACCCCGTCCAGCGGCCGAACGCCGCGCAGGTCCGCGCGCTCCTGGAGGAGGCGGTCAGGCCGCCGCAACCGCCGCCGCCGACACAGCACGTCACGGTCGTGGGCGGCGCCGACCAGGAGCGCGGCAAGGGGATCTTCCTAGGCCGCAAGGCGCTGGCCGTCGTCGCCGGTGTGGTCCTCGCGGCCGTGGCGGCCGGCGTGCTCGTGGCGCTGAACCCCTTCGGCGGCTCGGACGCGGAGGGCTGGGAGCGGCACGAGTCGAAGGAGCTGGCGGCGACCGTCGCCGTGCCGGAGGGGTACAAGAAGACCGAGGACGACAACAAGGAGCCGAAGAGCCACTGGGTCCAGTACACCGATCCGAGCGGCAGCGTCTGGATCAGCCTTGCCCTGGAGAAGAAGTCCGAGGACACCAGCG
This sequence comes from Streptomyces sp. DSM 118878, assembly GCF_052936595.1. Lineage (NCBI taxonomy): Bacteria > Bacillati > Actinomycetota > Actinomycetes > Kitasatosporales > Streptomycetaceae > Streptomyces > Streptomyces sp. DSM 118878. Next base: position 3,752,572 of record NZ_CP193622.1, on the reverse strand, counting down.
GCGAGATCGCCGAGACCGCCAACGCCGAGATGTGGGACGACAACGCCGACTTCAAGCAGTCCGGCAGCTCCGGCCTCGACATGGCCTCCGACCCCGCGCCCGTGAGCGACGGCAAGGAGACCACGTATCGGGGCCGCAAGGCCGCGGAGAACACGATCGTCTACTCCACCACCGACTCCCTGAACCCGCGTCCGCGCGAGCTGCGGATCCTGTACTACAAGACGGAGTCCGGCGACATGTACAAGCTGACGATCGGCTACCCGGGCAAGGGCGACTTCACCGGGCGCGGCCGTGAGGTCGCGGAGACCGCCGTCGCCGATCTGGAGCTCGACAAGCTCTGAGAAGCTCTGAGCGGCCGCCTCGGCGAGGTGGTAACGGCCTGATCAGCGGCTTTGTCGCCAGCAATTACTGGCGTCGTGTGAGTGACCCGTGAAGCCCGTTACCGATGGGTACCCAAAAGGCTCGGGTGGGCCTACTCTCACGAGCATGACGGACTCGCAGGCCACCGCAGCGCCCCTCGGTACGAACCCGACCGCCCCGGCTCCTGACGGCGCGCGCACCGCCGCCGACGTGGTCACGCCCGAGCTGATCGCCCAGCTCACACGTGACGTCATCGGCTCGGGGCGTACGGCCAACCACACGCCGCTCACCGGCGAGAAGCTGGCCGACCTGCCCGAGTCCACCCCCGACGACGTGGCCACCGCGTTCCAGCGGGCCCGCACCGCCCAGATCGCCTGGGCGCGGACCCCGGTCAGGCAGCGCGCCGCCGTCCTGCTCCGCTTCCACGACCTGGTGCTCCAGCGCCAGGCCGAGGTGCTCGACCTGATCCAGCTGGAGACCGGCAAGGCCCGCCTCCACGCCCACGAGGAGATCCAGGCCGTCGCGGTCGCCGCCCGGCACTACGGCCGCAAGGCCCCCTCGTACCTGAACCCCAAGCGGCACACAGGCGTCGTCCCGGTCCTGACCAAGGTCACCGAGAACCGCCAGCCGCGCGGCGTGGTCGGGCAGATAGCCCCGTGGAACTACCCGCTCGAACTGTCCATCGGCGACGCGCTCCCCGCCCTCGTCGCGGGCAACGCGCTCGTGATGAAGCCCGACACGGAGACCTGCCTCACCGCCCTGTGGGCCCGTGACCTGATCATCGAGGCAGGCCTGCCGGCCGAGGCCTTCCAGGTCGTGCTCGGCGAGGGCCCGGTCATCGGCCCCGAGGTCGTCAGGCACGCCGACTACGTCTCGTTCACCGGCTCCACGCGCACGGGCCGCGAGGTCGCGCAGGGCGCCGCCGCCCGCCTGGTCGGCGTATCGCTGGAGCTCGGCGGCAAGAACGCCATGCTGGTCCTCGACGACGCCGACGTGGGCAAGGCCGCGGCCGGCGCGGTGCGCGCCTGCTTCTCCTCCGCGGGCCAGCTCTGCATCTCCATCGAGCGGCTCTACGTCCACGAGTCCGTCGCCGACCGGTTCGTGGCGCGCTTCGCGGAGCGCACGAAGGCGATGCGGCTCGGCACGTCCCTCTCGTACGGCGCCGACATGGGCTCGCTCGTCGGCGAGCGGCAGTTGGAGACCGTCGTCCGGCACGTCGAGGAGGCCGTCGCGAAGGGGGCCACGCTCGTCGCGGGCGGCGTCGCGCGCCCGGACATCGGCCCCTACTTCTACGAGCCGACCATCCTGGACGGCGTAGAGGCGCCGATGGCGGTCTGCGGCGAGGAGACGTTCGGCCCGGTCGTCTCCATCTACCGTTTCACGGACGAGAACGAAGCGGTCGAGCTCGCCAACGCCACGCCGTACGGGCTCAACTCCTCGGTGTGGACGAAGGACGGCAGCCGGGGCCGCAAGCTCGCCGCCCGCCTGCGCACCGGCACGGTCAACGTCAACGAGGGCTACGGCCCCGCCTACGGCAGCGTGCAGTCCCCGATGGGCGGCATGAAGGACTCGGGCCTCGGCCGCAGGCACGGCTCCGAGGGCATCCTCAAGTACACCGAGGCGCAGACCGTCGCCCATCAGCGGCTGATGCCGCTCGCGCCCTCCTTCGGCATGGACGACGAGAAGTACACGGCGTTCATGAGCACCAGCCTGAAGGTCATGAAGGCCCTGCGGCTGCGCTAGGGCCCACGACCGACCCCGGCCGAAGCCTGACGTCTTCGTCAGTTCTCAACGAGGAGAGTCAATGTCACAGGAGAGCTCTGTCCCGAACCGGGCGGCCGACGACGCTTCGTACGACGGTGCGTCGCGCGACGGCGCTTCGTACGGCGACGGCTACGGTGATGACGGCTACGACTATGACGTCATCGTCGTGGGCAGCGGCTTCGGCGGTGCCGTGTCCGCGCTGCGCCTGACGGAGAAGGGCTACCGCGTCGGCGTCCTCGAAGCGGGCCGCCGCTTCACCCGCGAGTCCCTGCCCAAGAACTCCTGGGACCTCAAGAACTACCTCTGGGCCCCGGCCCTCGGCCTCTTCGGCATCCAGCGCATCCATCTGCTCGGCAACGTCATGGTCCTCGCCGGAGCGGGCGTCGGCGGCGGCTCACTGAACTACGCCAACACCCTCTACGTACCGCCCGCCGCGTTCTTCAACGACCCGCAGTGGAAGGACATCACCGACTGGCAGGCCGAGCTAGGCCCGTACTACGAGCAGGCCAAGCGCATGCTCGGGGTGCGCATCAACCCGACGACGACGCCCTCGGACGTCCACCTCAAGGCCACGGCCGAGGCGATGGGCGTCGGCGACAGCTTCCACATGGCGCCGGTAGGGGTGTTCTTCGGCGACGGCGCGGACGGGGACGGCACCTCGACCGCGCGGCCGGGCGCAGAGGTCCCCGACCCGTACTTCGGCGGCGCGGGCCCCGCCCGCAAGGCCTGCAACGAGTGCGGCGAGTGCATGACCGGCTGCCGGCACGGCGCGAAGAACACGCTCAACGAGAACTACCTCTACCTCGCGGAGAAGGCCGGCGCGGTGATCCACCCGATGACGTCGGTCGTCGCCGTCACCGAGGACTCGCGGGGCGGGTACGCGGTGTCGACGCTGCCCACGAACGACAAGCGCAAGGGCAAGGGCCGTACGTTCAAGGCCCGCGAGGTCGTCGTCGCCGCCGGTACGTACGGCACCCAGACGCTGCTCCACCGCATGAAGGACACCGGCCTGCTGCCCCGCCTCTCGCCACGGCTCGGCACGCTGACGCGCACCAACTCCGAGGCCCTGGTGGGCGCCCAGACCACCGACCGCCGCTACCGCAAGCGGCACGGCGCGCCCAAGGCCGACTTCACCAAGGGCGTGGCGATCACGTCGTCGATCCACCCGAACGCCACCACGCACATCGAGCCCGTCCGCTACGGCAAGAAGTCCAACGCGATGGGCAGCCTGACGGTGCTCCAGGTCCCGTACAGCTTCAAGGGCGGCAAGGCGCGGGTCGCCGGGTGGCTCGGCAACGTGGCCCGTCACCCGTGGCTGATGGCGCGCTCCCTCTCCAACCGGCGGTGGTCGGAGCGGACCATCATCGGGCTGGTCATGCAGTCGCTCGACAACTCCCTGACCACGTACCGCAAGGAGAAGGGCCTCGGCAAGGGCCTGCTGACCGCGCGGCAGGGCCACGGCGCGCCCAACCCCGACCAGATCCCCGAGGCCACGCGCGCGGCCACCATCCTCTCCGAGGAGATCAACGGCTTCCCCGGATCGAACATCGGCGAGCTCATGGGCACCCCGCTGACCGCCCACTTCCTCGGCGGCTGCCCCATCGGCGACTCGCCGGACACCGGCGTCATCGACCCCTACCACCGGCTCTACGGCCACCCCGGCATCTCGGTGGTCGACGGGGCGGCGGTCTCCGCGAACCTCGGCGTGAACCCGTCCCTGACGATCACCGCGCAGGCCGAGCGGGCCATGTCCTTCTGGCCCAACAAGGGCGCCGAGGACCCGCGACCCGCGCAGGGCCGGCGGTACGCGCGCCTCGCGGCGGTCGAACCGAAGAGCCCGGCCGTCCCCGCGGACGCCTTCGGCGCGCTGAAGCTGCCGTTCCTGGGGATGCCGACGGTGCCGCCCAAGAAGTAACCGACCGGCTCCGCGTCCACGTCCTCGGATAGTCCAGGTCCTCGGATACGCGGAAGGACCTGCGGATACACGTAAGGACCTGCGCCCCCCTCCGAGCGCAGGTCCTTCCGCGTGATCGTGGGCCGCTGTTACGCGGCGGTGTCGGTCTTGCGGCGACGGACGACGAACAGCGCGCCCGCACCGACGGCGACGGCGGCGCCGCCGACGAGACCGATGGTCGGCAGCATCGAGCTGGAGCCGGTCTCGGCGAGGCTGCCGGTCACGGGGAGCTCCTTGGCGCCGCCCTGGGGCACCTTGACGTCCGACGGCTTGACGTCGGGCTTCGGGGTGGGCTTGCCCGGGTTCTCGTTGGGGGTGCCGGGCTTGAGGATCGTCAGCGGGTAGTACGCGAACGAGTTGTGCACGCAGTTCGCCTCGCTGTCGACGTAGCCGCCGAGGCCGATCGCGTAGCCCTCACCGGTCGGGGCCTTGGCGCTGACGTTGAGGCGCAGCTTGACCGTGGCCTTGTCCTTGGGGCCGAGCTCGGGGGTGACACCGAAGGCGAGGCCGCCGTTCAGGTCACCGTCGATCGACGCCCAGGCATCGGTCTCCGAGTCCCAGTACTGGAGGTCGGCGTAGGTGCTCAGCCAGTCCTTCTCGGAGTCGCTGTCCGAGAACTTGTCCACGGCGGCGATCCAGTTCACCTCGCCGAGCGTCTTGTTCGTCGGGTTGGCGGCGGTCAGCTTGAACGCGTGCCAGCCGCTGCCCGCGACGATCTTGCCCGGCAGGCCCGTGAGCTTGATCCGGAGGTCCGAGCCCGCGTCCACGCCGTCGTCGTCGACGGGGCAGTCCACCGGCTCCTCGGTGGGCTCGTCGGTGGGCTCATCAGTGGGCTCGTCGGTGGCCGTGGGTTCGGTGGTCGGCTTGCCCGTCTTGGTCGGCTCGCCCGTCTTGCTGGGCGTCTGGCTGGGCGTCTGGGAGGGCGTCTGGGAGGGCTCGTTCGTCTTGGGCGGGGCATCCGTCGTGGACTTGGAGGGATCCGGCGTCCCCGTGGGCTTCTTGGCCGGATCGTCCGTCGTGGACTGCGAGGGGTCAGGCGTCTCGGCGGCCGCGAGCGGCGTCTGCGTGGTGGTGTCCCCGGTCGCGAAGGCGGCCGGAGCCGAGAGGAGCGCGATCGGGGCCAGAGCAGCCGTGGCCGCTGCTGCTGCCATGGCACGGCGAAGCTTCATGAAGACCTCAGGAAGTCCGGCGCACTGCCTGGGCGGCAGCACGGAGGTGGAGGCCTCCGCGGTGTGGACGCGGGTGTGGCCGTAGTTACTGCATGCATGACCTGCGATGGCTGTGAATGGTTGTCCCTGAATTCACATAATCCTTATGTGGCATGGATCACATTGCTTGTGCGGCCGCGAAGGGGTGCCGTAGAACTGCCACCGCCCTGAGGGGTGATGGGGGCAACCGACGGGTCTCACGGAGAAGGGGAGGGGACGGCGTGGCCATACCCGACGAGGTGTGGGAGAGGTTCGAGAACGACAGCGAGCGTGACATCCGTTCGTCGGCACCGAAGGAGCCGTCCGCGCGCGCCCGCATGGTGGCCGAACGGCTTCGGCGGCTCGACGAGGAGGCGGCCCGGCAGGAGGCCGCGCGGGCCGGGCGGTTCCGCCGCCGGCGCGCGAAGCGGGACGCCGAGCCCACGCGCTGGCGTCCCGACGACTGGCGCGCGGCGCCGACGGGCCCGGCCCGGGGAGGCCGCTCCGAGCGCTCGCGGCGGAGCCGCCAGGTGTGGAGCGTGGTGATCGTCTTCGGCGGCATGGCCCTGGCGATCGTGCTGCTCAGCCCGCTGCGGTTCTGGATCTGGGGCTGGTGAGCGGCGGGGCGCAGCACGGCGTACGGGGTACGGGGTACGGGGTACGAGGTACGGCGTACGGGTTTGATGGAACCGGTGGATCCGGTGGATCCGATGGAACCGGTGGTGATCTTCCTCCGTCGTAGGAGTGGTGCGCGTTCGTCAGGCGCAGGATGCCGGGGGAGAAGTCCGTGAAGTCAGTTGTGTCGCGTGCCGTGGTGGCCGTCTCGGTCGTCGCCGTTCTCGGTTCGACCGCCGCCTGCGGTGGGAGCGGGGGCGGGAGTGGGGCCGGGGACGGGCGAGGTGAGGGCGGCCCGGACGGCGGCGGGGGCGGTCGTGGTGGCGGCAGGCCGAGCGCGAGCGCGGCTCCCTCGCAGGGCCCCGGCGCACGGCTGGAGAGGGCGGCTCTCGCGGCGGGCGACATCAAGGGGTACGAGGTCGAGGAGCCGAAGGCTTCCGGCGGCGCCGCGAAGCCCACCGCCGCCCCCGACCCGCAGGCGTCCCCCGCGAAGTGCGCCCCGCTCGCCGCCCCGCTCGCCGCAGTTCCACAGAAGCCGAAGGCCCAGGTCGACAGAGTCGTGACCAGCGTGGACGACAAGGACCACACCACGACCGACGTCCGGCTCTCCGCCTACGCGGCAGCCGATGCCGAGCGCGTCATGGCGGACCTGCGCGAGGCGACGAAGGCGAAGCGGTGCGCCACCTTCCGCGTCGGCGGCCACCGCTACTTCGGCGTGCACCCGCTGCCCGCGCCGGACAAGGGCGACGCGTCGGTCTCGTACGCGTACGCGCACCGCGTGGGCGAGTTCGTGACCCGGGAGACCGTCACGGTCGTACGCAGCGGAGGCACGATCGCGACCTTTGCGGCATCGAACCTCTACAACCCCCAGGGTGTCCAGGACGACCGGCAGGCCGAGCGGGACGGCATGGAAGGCGGCGGCACACCCACTGCCGACGAGAACCCGAAGGTGGCGGCCGTGATCGTCGACGCGCAGCTCGCCAAGGTCTGACAAGTCCTAACTCACATGGGTGTAGTACAACCTTTTCGACGGTTTCCGATCGTTACGCAAATCACTGGCAAAGTCGGCGTGTCAGCCGCTTTTATTCGCTTCGGGCGGGGGGCCTGCAACCCGCAGGATGCGAACTGAAGGCGAGAAGAACGTGAAGTCAACTGTGTCCCGGGCCATCGTGGCCACTACGGTCACGGTCACGCTGGGGCTGACCGCGGCGTGCGGCGGCGACTCCGGCGACTCCGGTGACGGCAAGAAGCCGTCGGAACCGGCCAAGTCGTCCCAGCAGAAGGAGGACCCCAAGCCGGAGCCGGCGGAGAAGGAGTCGCTCTCCTCCGCCGACCTGGAGAAGGCCGTGCTCGCCAACGGCGACCTCAAGGGATACAAGGTCGAGAAGCTCTCCGCGGCGGACATGCCCGAGCAGACCGTGCCCGCCGACCCGGCCGACTGCCAGCCGTTCGCCGACATGTTCATGTTCGCCGGCGCCCCGGCGGCCGAGGCCCGCGTCGGCCGCACCATGACCGGCCCGGACGAGCTGGACGCCACGGTCATCTCGCTCGCCCTGCTCGCGCACGAACAGGCCGACGCCGAGAAGGTCATGGACGGACTCCGTACCGCCACGAAGAAGTGCAAGGCCTACGAGCACGCCGGCTCCAAGTACAGCGACGTCGGCGCCCTGACCGCCCCGAAGCTGGGCGACGAGGCCGTCTCGTACAAGGTCGTGGGCCTCATCGAGGACCAGAAGACGCCGATGAGCTTCACCGTCGTGCGCAGCGGCTCGACGCTCGCCGCCTTCTACTCGATCAACCTGCTCAAGCCGGAGAAGTTCGGCGTACCCGAGAAGGCCGTCGAGGCGCAGGTCGCGAAGCTCGAAAAGCTGTAGCCGCCGGAAGCCACGGCTGCGGTGCGTTGCACTGCGTCGTGTTGCGCTGCGGTGCGTTGCACTGCGTCGTGTTGCGCTGCGACGCACTGGGTTGCGCTGTGGGTGGCAGAGCGGAGGGCCCCGCGGGACGGATCCGCGGGGCCCTCCGCTGTCAGCACCGACGTCAGGGCAGCGTCGGTGCCGCGGGGCGGCGCCGGGGGAATTGCGCCGCTGGTCCGTGCGCGGAGTGTTTGACGCGCGGTGCACTGCGCGAGGTGGCCGACGGTGGCCGCCCCGGCGCACTAGGGGCGCACGCGTGGTCTCGACCATTGGCAATGAAGATGTGGACGGAGGCCGTCAGGCTCTCCTCGTACGCATCGTGCTCGATGGCCGACGGGGGGCGCAACCGTTCCGACCGCTTCTGTTCGACCGTTTCTCCCGGGAAACGGGGCGGAGGCCGGCCGACCCCGGGCGTCCCCGGAGCCGACCGTTCTCATGGGTGACCGGGCTGCTGTCCCCTGCCGTCCGGTCACGTCACTGAAGCGAGGTCCCACGGCGTACGGACACGATCCGTGCGCCTCATCGCTCCAGCGGAGCCACGCGTGGTTCTTGCGGGCCCGCCCCTGGCTGACACGGACACCGGGACCAACGAAGCCCGCCCGGAACCGGTCACGCGCCGTACGGGTGAGAGCCGATCCGAATTCAGGTTGACGCCGCTCTGCCGGCGGGGGCCGGTGGGGCGATCAGACGCGGCCCCGGCTCAGCTCCAGGAGCGTCATCGCGAGCGCGGTGCCGGGCTTGCCGAGCGCGTCGCTGTAGTGACCGAGGATCTCCATCTCGCGCGAGAGGTTCACGCGGCGCCCTCCCGAGGTGATGCGGGCCTCCTGGATGACGGCCGAGACGGCCATCCGTTCCTGGACCAGACCGATGATGCGGTCGTCGAGCGCGTCGATCCGCTCCCGAGCGTTCTCGATCGTGCCGACGGCCTCGGGCGTACGCGCGCCGGTCCTGTCGGCAGCGGCCTCACCGGAGGTGACTGGACTGGTCGTGCCGGCGGAGGCGGAGGCGGTCGTGGCGGAGGCGGTCGTGGCGGTGACAGGCGCGGCGGCGGTGGTGGCGATGGCGGCGGTGGTGGCGACGGCGGTGGTGGCGGCGACGGCGGTGGTCGTGGTCATCGGAGGCTCCTCGGGGGTTCGGTTCGGCCGGAGAGCCCCGGAGCGGCAAGGTCCGGATACGACGAAGCGCCCCGGGCCTTGTCGGCCCGGGGCGCCCGGTAAGTCGCTTGTCAGGTGATCAAGCAGCTCGACCATGGCAGCCGGCAGGCCGGTTGCCATAGGTAAAGAGGAAGTCGTAGCGCTTGGTCACGGAGTCAGTATGCCCCCACCGTCCCGCGCGGGGTCAAACGGCCCCGCGCGGGCGGCCCGGATACTGAGACACCCGCGCCGCCCGCCGCCCCCCTCCGCAAGCCCCGCTGCCCTGATCGACGTCTCTTGTCGCCACCGGTGGCCTCTTGTCGCCGTCCGGTGGCACCTTCTGGCGCGAGGGCCGTCGGATGCGACGAGGGTGCTCCCGTAGAGCCCGGTAGAATCGACAAAACAGCCCCTCTGCTCACGCACTGAGCCTCTCGCTCACCGCTCAACGCCGGAAGGCCGCCGCCGTGCCATCAGCGCCCCCCGCTGCCGCCGCTCCCGACACCGTTCTGGTCGTCGACTTCGGAGCGCAGTATGCCCAGCTCATCGCCCGTCGAGTCCGTGAGGCGCGGGTCTACAGCGAGGTCGTGCCGAGCACGATGCCTGTCGCCGAGATGCTCGCCAAGAAGCCCGCGGCGATAATCCTCTCCGGCGGCCCCTCCTCGGTGTACGCGGAGCACGCGCCCACCGTCGACCGCTCCCTCTTCGAGGCCGGCGTCCCCGTCTTCGGCATGTGCTACGGCTTCCAGCTCATGGCGACCACCCTCGGCGGCACGGTCGACAACACCGGCGCGCGTGAGTACGGCCGTACGCCGCTCGCCGTCTCCAAGGGCGACTCCACCCTCTTCGAGGGCACCCCGACCGACCAGTCCGTGTGGATGTCGCACGGCGACGCGTGCAGCGCCGCGCCCGAGGGCTTCACGGTCACCGCGTCCACGGACGTCGTACCCGTCGCGGCCTTCGAGGACGACGAGAAGAAGCTGTACGGCGTGCAGTACCACCCCGAGGTGATGCACTCCACGCACGGCCAGCAGGTCCTCGAGCACTTCCTCTACCGCGGCGCCGGCCTCAAGCCCGACTGGACGACCGGCAACGTCATCGACGAGCAGGTCGCCGCCATCCGCGAGCAGGTCGGCACCAAGCGCGCCATCTGCGGCCTCTCCGGCGGCGTGGACTCCGCCGTCGCCGCCGCGCTCGTACAGAAGGCCATCGGCTCGCAGCTCACCTGCGTGTACGTCGACCACGGGCTGATGCGCAAGGGCGAGACCGAGCAGGTCGAGAAGGACTTCGTCGCCGCGACCGGCGTCAAGCTCAAGGTCGTCGACGCCGCCGAGCGGTTCCTGAACGCCCTCGCCGGGGTCTCCGACCCCGAGGAGAAGCGGAAGATCATCGGGCGTGAGTTCATCCGTGTCTTCGAACAGGCCCAGGCGGAGATCATCGCCGAGGCACCGGGCGACCAGCCCGTGGAGTTCCTCGTCCAGGGCACGCTCTACCCCGACGTGGTCGAGTCCGGCGGCGGCTCCGGCACCGCGAACATCAAGTCCCACCACAACGTGGGCGGCCTTCCCGAGGACCTTGAGTTCCAGCTCATCGAGCCGCTTCGCAAGCTGTTCAAGGACGAGGTCCGGATGGTCGGCGCCGAGCTCGGCCTGCCGGACGAAATCGTCCAGCGCCAGCCGTTCCCCGGCCCCGGCCTCGGCATCCGCATCGTGGGTGACGTCACCAAGGAGCGCCTGGACCTCCTCCGCGAGGCCGACGCCATCGCCCGCGAGGAACTGACGGCAGCCGGTCTCGACCGGGAGATCTGGCAGTGCCCGGTCGTCCTGCTCGCCGACGTCCGCAGCGTCGGCGTCCAGGGCGACGGCCGCACCTACGGCCACCCGATCGTGCTGCGCCCCGTCTCGTCCGAGGACGCCATGACGGCCGACTGGACCCGCATGCCCTACGAGGTCCTCGCGAAGATCTCGACGCGCATCACCAACGAGGTCGCCGACGTGAACCGCGTCGTGCTCGACGTGACCTCGAAGCCGCCGGGGACCATCGAGTGGGAGTGACCTCCCTCCTGCCGTGAACGGTGCCGTCCGCCTCCCGCGAGGTGGGCGGCACCGTTCTTTCGCGTCACCCGGCCGGTCGGCGGGACCGGCAGGGCCTCTCAGGTGCGTCGCGTCGTCCGCAGCGGAGAACCCGGCTTCCACACCTGCACCGCGAGGTACTTCCCGTCCTCGATGTGCGTACGGACCACCTCCGTCAGCTCGGCACGGAAGAGATGGAACTCGTCCGGGTCCGGCGGGTGCACCGTGTCGGCATAGCGCGCGATGACCTGGGGGTCCCGCACCTCGACCGCACGGCCCGCGACCCGGACGTCCCCGTCGGCCATCTCCGGGTCGGAACCCAGGTTCGCCTGGAGCGCGAACCGCGGATCGCGGCGCAGGTCCAGCGCCTTGAGGGAGCCCGGCATCATGCCGAGCCACAACTCGCCGTGCAGAAAACGCACTTCGAGCCCCGTCGTGCGCGGCGAACCGTCCTTGCGGAGTGTGGCGAGGGTGTGATGGACGAACGCGCCGAAGCGACTCTCGACCGTCGCCGCGAACTCCGGCTCCGCCGCGACGAAGGCCCCCCAGTCGGCCGGCTCCACTGTGTGAGCTGTGTGCGCTGCGTCTGGTGTGTCTGGTGTGTGCGCCGTGTCCGGTGTGTGCGCTGCGGCGGCTTGCGGCTGCGGCTGCGGCTGTGTCGGCTGCGGCGGCTGTGTCGGCTGTGTCGGCGTCTTTCGCGTCGAGTCTTTCCGGTTGAACGACATACGCCGAGTCTCCCGCCGATACCCGACACCCTGCGTCGTCTTTGGACGCCGGGAATCCTTGCTCATCGCCGCTCTGTTCACCTGCACTTACCATCGGTACCTTCCGCCTCGTACAGCCAGAGACGGAGGACACATGCAGGCGCCCACACCCATACCCGTCGAGCGGTTGCAGTTCGCGATGCCGCCCGTGCACGACTCCGTCGAGGACGAACGGCGGCACCGCAAGGAGCGGCTCGCCGGGGCGCTGCGGATCTTCGGGCGGCTCGGGTACGAGGACGGGGTCTCCGGGCACATCACCGCCCGGGACCCGGAGCACAGGGACTGCTTTTGGGTGAACCCGTTCGGTATGCCCTTCAAGCACATCACCGTCGGCGACCTCGTCCTCGCCAACGCCGACGGGCAGGTCGTCGAGGGGCGCCACCACGTCAACCAGGCCGCCTTCACCGTGCATGCCCAGGCCCACCTCGCGCGGCCCGACATCGTCGCCGTCGCGCACTGCCACTCCCTGCACGGCCGCGCGCTCTCCACGCTCGGCGAACTCCTTGCCCCCATCACGCAGGAAGCCTGCGCCTTCTACGAGAGCCACGCGCTGTACGACGGCTACACGGGAGTCGTCGTGGACGCCGAGGAAGGGCGCAGCATCGCGACCGCGCTCGGCGGCCACAAGGCGGTGATCCTGCGCAACCACGGCTTGCTCACCGTGGGGGACTCCGTCGACGCCGCGGCCTGGTGGTTCATCTCTTTGGAGCGCTCCTGCCAGGTGCAGCTCAGTGCGCGGGCCGCGGGCCGCCCGGTGCTCATCGGCCACAAACGGGCGGTGCAGACCCGAGAGCAGCTCGGCAGCGATCTGGTCGCGTGGATCAACTACCAGTCCCTGTGGCAGGACATCAGCCGCAGTGAGCCCGACCTGCTGGCCTGACCCCGCGGCCGGCCGACCTGCCCCCGCCGTCAATGCCACGCTCGCCCCTTCACCCCCGCTGACCTGATCCGTGGGGTGCGGACACCCCTCAGTGCGGCACAATTCCCTTGTTTCGCGCAGAAGTTCATAAGCGGCCAGAAGGGCCGCGAGGGTGGGGAAGGCGGTGTACGCGGTGGCGGTGCAGGAAGCGAGACAGGGCGCGCACGGAGGCGGCTGCACGTGCGGCGGCTGCCCGCACGGAGCACGCGAGGGACACCGGCTGGCCGTGGCCGCGTTCCTCGCCAAGCGTGACGAACTGGCGGCCGGCGAAGGCCTGCCCGCGGCCGTCGCCCACTCGGCGGGCGCTTCCCGGCAGTGGGTGTCGGACGAGCTGACACAGTCCGCGCGGGACGTCACCGAACGCGGCAGGGCCGAGGGCGAGGCCTGGCTGCGGCGCCTGTGGACGCGCACCCTTGGCGTCGTCTGGGGAGCCTTCGCTGTCCTCCTCCTGGTCCAGACGCTCACCGCGATCGGCACAGGCTGGACCGCCGCGCGCACGGCCGGACTCATCGCCGCCCTGCTGGTGGGCGGGCTGCTCACCGGCGCGGCATACGTCCACCGGCAGCGCGGCGGCGTCCTCGCACCGGTGATCGGCGAGGACAACCGGCTCTCCACCTCGCGTGCGGTAGCCGCCTGCTGGGTGCTCCTCGTCGTCTTCGCGGTGCTTGTCCTCGCGGGCCGGCTGGCCGTGGCTTCGGGGCACGGTGAGCGGGACGAGGTGATCGCCGGGCTCGGGCTGGAAAGGGCCGCCGCGATGGTGGCCGTCCTCGCCGTGGTGTGCGGGGTCGCCGTCCTCGTACGCAGGGTCGTCGGCCTGCGGGTCCTCGGCCAGCGGCTGCAGAAGGTGCGCGCCGACCGGCCGCGGGCCGCCGATCCGCTCACCGACGACGCGGGCCGCGGCAGCTTCACCGATACGCAGTACGTCCTGGTCAGCGCCGTCGCCGTGGTCTTCGCCGCCGTACGCCTCGCGCGTCGGCCCGACCAGCTGCCCGATCTGCCCTGGGGGCTCGGGCTACTCGTCCTCGTGTCGGCCGCGACGTATCTGGCGGGGAAGTACTCCGAGGGCGGCCGTCCTGTGATCCTCTCCGTGGTGCGGTCCCGTGAGGCCGGTGACCTCGACGCCCCGATCCGCACGGGCGACGACATCGAGATCCGCGGCGCCGGCTTCGTGCCTCCCGGCGCGGGGGACGCGGACCGGCTGGCCCGCATGGTCGTCCGCATCGGCGCGGTCCACGTCCATGTGCCCCTCGTGCCCGTGTCGGGCGGCTTCACCAACCCGACGGACGCCACGCTGACCGTGCCCGTCCCCGTCGACGTCGAGCCCGGCCGCGTCGACGTCCAGGTCATCACGGCCGCGGGTATCGAGACGAACCGCGTCACGATCGACGTCACGGACTGAACCACCCGGCCCACTCGACCCACCCGGCCCACCCGGCCCGCGCGATCCGCGCGATTCGATCGGCCTGTTCGGCCTGTTCGGCCCGCCCGGCCCGCTCGACTCAGCCATCGGCCGACTCCCCTCGGCTGAAGCATCACAGGTCCCTCCCCTCAAGTTTTCGATAGATGTCGTGCAAGACTCCGCGCAAGATGTCGTGCGATCCGTCGCACACGGGTGAGCAACGGCTCCTTCTTCTCCGTATGGTCAGGTGACGGGTCGACGGGAGAGGCGGCGAGAGCCATGGCTCACGGCATGCGGACGGACAGCCACACCCACTACGCCAGGCGCGAAGACTGGCGGACGACCGCCTCCCGCTACGCCCTGGTCCCCCTGCGGATCTTCCTCGGCGTCACCTTCATCTACGCCGGTCTGGACAAGCTCACCGACGGCGCCTTCCTGCGGGCGAGCGGCGTGGGATCGATCGGGCAGATGATGACCGACCTCCGCGACATCTCCGCGATTCCCGCCTTGGTCGACCTCTCCCTGAAGAGCCCCGTCGGCTTCGGCTACGCCATCGCCGTCGGTGAACTGGCCGTCGGCATCGGCACCTTGATCGGCCTCTTCACCCGCATCGCCGCCCTGGGTGGTGCGCTGATCTCACTCAGCCTGTGGCTGACCGTCAGCTGGTCCACCGAGCCCTACTACTACGGCAACGACCTGGCGTACCTGATGGCATGGCTGCCGCTGGTGCTCGCCGGGGCCTCCGTCCTCTCCGTCGACGCCATGCTCGCCGGTCGCCGCAGGGACGGCCTTGGCCCTCGTTAGCGGCGACGCCCGCTCAGCCGCGCGGCTCCCGGCCGGATCGGGGGCGGTCGCTCGGGCGGGCCGCGCCGCGCGGGCGTATGCCATGGAGCGCCGCCGCCGCGCCCGCGAGGAGCAGCCCCGCCATCACCATGGGCAGTGCGACGAACCACGGCGCCTCCCAGGCACCTCCGGCATCACCCACGTACACGACAGCGACCGCCAGCAGGGAGAGGCCCGCCACCAGCTTGCCCGGGTGTGATTCATGACGTAGCACGGGTCACCTTCGCTTGTCCGATGCCTACTTCGAGCCGCAAATCGAGCGTGCCGCCGTCCTTGCCGCCCGAGGGCGGCTCCAGCGTCACCTTCTTCTCCCTGCCCGGAGCGACGTCCAGGTCCGTGCCCTTGTCACCCGGCAACATGATCTCGCCGACGCCCACTTTGGCGTCGAGCCGCACAGTGACGTCCTTCGGCACGATCACCCTCAGGTCGCCCATGCCGACATCGGCGCTGGTCTTCAGCGTCTGGCCCTTACCGAGGTCGATCTTGCGCAGGTCGAGCTTGCCCGCCCCGAGGCCCACCTCGTACTGAGGGCGGACGTCCGCCGCCGTGCTCGGTATCCAGTCCGTGCGGGCATAGTGCGTGGTGATGTTCTTCGGCAGAGCCGCCGTGGCCGCGAGGAGCCCGGCGGTGAGGACCGCGAGCACGATCGAGCCCGCCCCCGTGCGCCCCAGGAAGGCGCTGGCGGCGATGCCCAGGCCGAACACCGCGAGCGCACAGGCCAGACCGGTCTGCAAGGTCGTGCCGAGCGGATGGTTTTCCCAGGTCAGCCCGGTGCCGAGGCCGCCGGCCAGCAGCGCGAGCAGGAACACCCAGCCGCCGATCCAGCGCGGCCCGCGGGGCTTGGGCGGCCGAGTGGGTGCGGTCCCTGCTCTGGGCACGCCCTGGTGGTGTCCCGTCGGCTCATAGTGGATCTCCAGGCCTTGCGGGCCCCAGAAGTAGGCCGAGACCCCGTCGTGCGTGCCGTCCTTCACTATGGGGTCGCGCCACCATGAGGGGCCGTACGTGACCGGGGGTGCCTTGGCCTCGGGTGGGGCGTCCGCCGCGGCCTGCGCCGCCACCGGGTCGGGAGCGAGGGCCCCGCGCTGCTGCGACCAGTACCCCGCGCCCGCGAGAAGCAGGGCGAGGACGGCGGCGAACGTCAGCGCCCCGCCGTTGTTCAACAGGGTGAGGAAGACTCCGCAGCCCACGAGCGCGAACAGCACGGCGGTCAGCGCCTGGCCGTCGACCCGGCCGGAGAGGAGCCTGCGGGCCTCGTTCTCCTCCTCGTCCTCGTACGGGACGAAGAGCCACGCGAAGCCGTAGAAGACCAGACCGAGCCCGCTCGTGATCGCGAGGACCGCGAGACCGATGCGGAAGATCACCGGGTCCATGTCACAGTGCCGGCCGAGCCCCGCGCACACACCGCCGAACTTTTTGTGCCGGCGGTCGCGGCGGAACTTCCGCTCCTCCGCGGCCGGCCCCGGCACATGACCGCCCGCGGGGTCGCCCAGTGCGCCATACGCGTCGCGCAGGGCGTCGTGGATGGCGGCCTCGGTCTCCGTCTCGGCGGGCTGCTGATCTGTCATGTGTCCATGGTGACGGCCGTGGGCCCGCCGCGGCAGTCGGGACAACCCTGGCCGAACCCTGATATTGCCCCTGAGGCGTTTCGGCACGGTTCCTGACAGGCGCGGGTCGGGGGCCGAGATCAGGGAAGTCTCGGGGATCGACCCTGATGCCCCCACTCGCGCCCGCGTGTGAATATCGATGACATGCCGGAAACCGCCGCACCGCCCATCGACGCCGTCCGACCGCTGCGCAAGCTTTACCGCAGCGGCGACGGGCGCTGGCTCGGCGGTGTCGCACGCGGCCTCGCCGGGCATCTCGGGCTGCCGGTGATCTGGGTGCGGCTGGTCTTCGTCGGTCTGACCACGGCGGACGGGCTCGGCGCTCTGCTGTACGCGGCGTTCTGGTTCTTCGTGCCGCTCGGCATCGGTGGTGTCGACGCCGAGCGTCCGCCCGCGGCCGTCACGACCGAGACCTCGCCCGACGGCCGGCGAAGACTCGTGGCGCGCAAGCCGGACAAGGGGCAGATCGTCGCGCTCCTCGCGATGGTCATCGTCGCCATGGTCTTCGTCGGCAACGTGAATCTGGACGGCTCGACCAAGGCGTACGTCGTCCCCACCCTGCTCGTCGCCGCCGGTGTCGCCCTCGTCTGGCGGCAGGCCGACAACGCCCGCAGGGCCCGTTGGATGGCGGTCGGCCGCCGTCGGCACATGCTGACGCTCGCGCGGTCGGCGGCCGGAGTCCTCCTGGTCGGTGCCGGTGTCTCCGGCATCTTCGTGCTCCAGGGCTCGGCCGCGCACCTGGGCGCCGTGCTGCAGGCCGCGCTGGCCGTGCTCGTCGGCATCGCCCTCCTCGCGGGCCCCTATCTCGTCCGCATGACGCAGGACCTCTCGGAGGAGCGGCTGATGCGCATCCGCGCCCAGGAGAGGGCCGAGGTCGCCGCGCATGTGCACGACTCCGTGCTGCACACGCTGACCTTGATCCAACGCAACGCGGAGAGCGCGAGCGAGGTGCGCCGCCTCGCCCGTGCCCAGGAGCGCGACCTGCGGGCCTGGCTCTACAACCCCGAGGGCACCGGAAAGGACGAGGACGAGGAGCCCGACACCCTCGCTGAGGCGGTCCGCCGCAGCGCGGCGGAGGTCGAGGACAAGCACGGCGTTCCCATCGAGGTCGTCGTGGTCGGTGACTGCCCGCTCGATGAGCGGCTGACCGCGCAGATGCAGGCCGCGAGGGAAGCGATGGTGAACGCCGCCAAGTACGGTGGCGAGGGCGGCGCGGTGCAGGTCTTCGCCGAAGTCGAGGGGAAGACGGTGTTCGTGTCCGTCCGGGACCGCGGTCCCGGCTTCGATCTGGAATCCGTGCCCGACGACCGCATGGGCGTACGAGAATCGATCATCGGCCGCATGCAGCGCAACGGCGGTACGGCGCGGCTGCGCGCGGTGCCCGGCGGCGGCACGGAAGTCGAGCTTGAAATGGAGAGGACGGCGACGACATGAGCGACGCGACCGAGGTGAACGAGCCGGTGGAGCCGACCGGTTCGGACGAGGGCGGCGGTGCGGGCGGACGTCGCGTGCGGGTCGTCCTCGTCGACGACCACAGGATGTTCCGCACCGGGGTGCAGGCGGAGATCGGCCGGACCGACAGCACCGGGGTCGAGGTCGTCGGTGAGGCGGCCGATGTCGACCAGGCGGTCACGACCATCACGGCCACGCGGCCCGAGGTCGTCCTTCTCGACGTGCATCTCCCCGGCGGCGGAGGCGTCGAAGTGCTGCGCCGCTGTGCGCCGTTGATGGGGAACGCGGAGAATCCTGTGCGCTTCCTCGCGCTCTCGGTCTCCGACGCCGCCGAGGACGTCATCGGTGTCATCCGCGGCGGCGCCCGTGGGTATGTCACCAAGACCATCACCGGTACCGATCTGGTGGATTCGATCTTCCGGGTGCAGGACGGCGACGCGGTGTTCTCGCCGCGTCTGGCCGGCTTCGTCCTGGACGCCTTCGCCTCCACCGACGCGCCGCCGGTCGACGAGGACCTGGACCGTCTCACTCAGCGCGAGCGGGAGGTCCTGCGGCTCATCGCACGTGGGTACGCGTACAAGGAGATCGCCAAGCAGCTCTTCATCTCCGTGAAGACCGTCGAGTCGCATGTGTCGGCGGTCCTGCGGAAGCTCCAGCTCTCCAACCGCCATGAGCTGACGCGGTGGGCGACGGCGCGGCGGCTGGTCTGAGGGGCGCGGAGCCGGGGGAGGGCCGGGCGCCCGGCTAGCGGTGGGCTTCGGCGGCGGCTGCCACTGGGGCCGGGGTCGGGGCCGGGGTCAACTTCCGTACGGCCCAGCGGTAGTGGCTCGCGGCCTTCGCGGTGCCCAGGAGGCCCGTGAGCCAGATGGCGAGGCCTGTGCCCATGCCGAAGGCGACATCGGCGTACGTCTCGCGGCCGGGCTCGGCGTAGGCGGCTGCCGCGAAGGACGCCCACAGGCCCAGCGCGCAGACGGCCAGGGACGACAGGAGCCAGAGGAGGCTGAGGCCTGGGGAGCGCAGCCGGGCGTCGGTCGGCGGATGGCTGTCCAGGGCGAGCCAGCTCTCGGTCAGTTCGCGCAGCCGCCGGTCGCGGCGGATGCCGAGGACGACGCCGATCACCGCCGGGGCCAGCGCCGCGAGGCCGAGGATCGCGAGGACCGGGCCGAGGAGGAAGACCGAGGGGTCCTTGTCCTCGATGAGCTGGAGCGGCTGGGACAGCAGTGCCCAGCCGATGGCGCCGCCGAGCCCGCACAGCCAGAGGAACAGCAGCCGGTGCACTCCGAGGTGCCGCCTGTGCAGCTCGGCCAGGGCCAGGCCCCGGTCCGTGAGCAGCGTCTGCCGGTCCGGCCAGGTGCGCAGATACACGGGAGGCGGGGGCGGCGGCAGCGTACGGCTAGGCATGCACTCGACAATACGTCGGTGCTTCGGAGCGTCGGCCGCACACTGCCGCCTCGCAGCGCACTCCGCTCGCCGCGGCCGGTTCAAAGCCACCCGCTCAGGCCGCCGGAGCAAGTCACGGGGTCAGCCCGCCGGCAGCGCCCAGCCCAGCCGGTCAAGCCACCCGTGTCGCCCCCGCGAACGGCATCTGGTCGATCGGCGCGAGCCGCACCGGGGCGTTCGGGTTGGGGGCGTGGATCATCTGGCCGTTGCCCACGTAGATGCCGACGTGGCTGATGCCGGAGTAGAAGAACACCAGGTCACCGGGGCGGAGCTCGGAGCGGGGGACGCGCTTGCCCGCGGCGATCTGCGCGTACGTGGTGCGGGGCAGCGAGACGCCCGCCGCGCGGTACGCGGCCTGGGTGAGTCCTGAGCAGTCGAAGGCGCTGGGGCCCGTGGCACCCCACACGTAGGGGCTGCCGATCGCCTTGTACGCGTAGGAGACGGCGGATGCCGCTCGGGCGTTGGGGGTGTTGGACGCGGCGCCCGTCGCGTCCCGGGCCTCGGTGCGGGAGCCCCGGGGGGCGTTGGTGTCGCCCGTGACGTCGGCACGATGTCCGCCCGAAAGCTGCGCGCGCTGCTCGGCGGTGAGCCGGGAGAGGAGCCGTTTGGCCTCGCCGAGCTTCCCGGTGACCGTGGCCTTGTGTTTGCGCAGCTCCGCCTGGCGGGCGCGGAGGGTGGCCAGGCGGCCGTCGGCCTCGCCGTGCAGCTGGTCGATGTCCCGTAGCTGCTTCCGCACGTCGCTGACCGTGGCGGCCTGGTGGCTGCCGGCCCGGTCGGCGAGCGAGGCGCGCTCCAGGAACTGCTCGGGGGCCGAGGCGAGCGCGAGCTGCAGGGAGGGATCGATGCCGCCGGTGCGGTACTGGGCGGTCGCGTAGGAGCCGAGGCTTTGGCGGGCGGCGTTGAGCTTCTGCGTCCTGCGGGCCGCCTCGTCGCGCAGTTCGCCGAGAGACTTCTCCGCCTTCGCGGCCTTCTCCTTGGCGCCGTTGTACTTCTCGGTGGCGATCTCCGCCTCGTGGTGGAGCGCGTCGACCTTCGACTTCACCTCCGCGGGGCTGAGCCGCGGTTCCGCGTGCCCCGTGCCGTCGAAGGCGGTCGCGGTCGCGGCTCCCGCGAGGGCGAGGGTGGCGGCGGTGCGGGCCGTGCTGCCGCTGAACGAGCGGTGCCGGGGCTTGCGGTGCGCTGCCACGAAGAGTGCTCCTCACGTGCCCGGCGGCGGCCCGCACAGGGGGGCGCGGACCGCCGCCGGACCTTTCTCGGCGGGGGTGTCCGACTGCCGCCCGTGTGCCGGACGGCATTGGGGAGCCGGTCACCTGGGGAAGGACGCTAAGCGCGGCCGTTACGGCTTGGCAGCGGATTGTCCGCAACTGTCGGAAGTGGGCGATACGGCGACCAGGTCTGTCCGCGCCGGACTCCGGGCGGGGCGGCCTTCGCGTACGGCCCTGACCGATGCGGCGGATACAGCTGCCGGGTGCCCGTGGAGGTGCTATGGGGCCGCCTGTGAGTGGTGTGACTGGCGGGGGCTAGGCTCCGGCTCATGGACGTACTCATCCATCTCTTCGTCGCCCTGCACATCATCGGCATCGCCTGCCTCCTGGGCGGCTTCCTGACCCAGATGAAGCAGATGGGCCAGGGCACGGCCCGCTTCATCCCCGCGATGCTGCATGGTGCGCTGACCATGCTCGTCACCGGTGTGGTCCTGGTGGGGCTCAACCAGGCGGACGACAACGCGGTCAACAACCTCAAGATCGGCATCAAGATGGCCGTGCTGATCGTGATCCTCGCGTTGGTCTACGTGAAGCGTGACGAGGAAAAGATCGACAAGGGTGTGTTCGGCGCGGTGGGCCTGCTGACCACGGCGAACATCTTCATCGCCGTGCTGTGGACCTGATGGGTCGCATTGACCCCGCCTACGCGCGCGTGGCCCGCATCCTCTCGGGGATGCGGGCCACGCGCGCGTAGGCGGCGATTTCCGTAGTCACTCCGGGTAGGTCACGCCGGGCGCACCACGCTGTGGATCGGCATGTAGTAGATCGACTCGACGCGGACGTTCGCGCCCGGCTTCGGGGCGTGGATCATCTTGCCGCCGCCGATGTAGATCCCTACGTGGCTGATGTCGTCGTAGAAGAAGACCAGGTCACCCGGTTTCGCGTCCGCCGTCTTCACCGTCGTGCCGACCTTGACCTGGTCCCACGTGGTGCGCGGCAGTGAGATCCCGGCGGCCTTCCAGGCGTCCTGGGTGAGCCCGGAGCAGTCGTAGGAGTCGGGGCCCGTGGCGCCCCATACGTAGGGCTTGCCTATCTGGGCCTCGGCGAAGTCGATGACCTTCGCGGCCTTGGTGGCGTAGCTGCCGTCCGTGTTCCCGGAGCCGGAGCCGGAGCCCGAGCTCGAACCGGTGCCGGAACCCGCATCCGAGCCGGTGCCGGAACCCGTGCCCGAGCCCTGGTCGTCCTCCTGCTCCCGCTCCTGCTCTCGCTCCTTCTCCTTCCGCGCCGCCTCCTCGGCCTCGGCCTCGCGCTTGCGCTCCGCCTCGGCGGCCTGCTCGCGGGCCAGCTCCTCGGCCTTGCGCTTGGCCGCCTGCTCCTTCTTGCGCTCGATCGCCGCGAGCCGCGCCTTCTCCTCGGAGGTCAGCTCCGAGAGCAGCTCGCGTGCCTCGCCCAGCTTCTTCTGGACGGTCCGCTTGCTGGTCCGCAGGTCGTCCCGCGAGTCGGTCAGCGTCTCCAGGCCCTTCGCCGCCTTCGTGCGCTGCTTCGTCGCCGCGGCTCGCTGCGTCTCGTAGTCGTCGACGGCCTTCTTCTGCCGCGTGGTCAGCCGGTCCGCCAGGTGGTTCTGGTCGAAATAGCCCTGCGGGTCGTCGGCCAGCAGCATGGTGGCCGTCTCCGAGACGCCTCCGGTGCGGTACTGCGCGGCGGCGAAGGAGCCGAGCTCCTGACGCGCTTCGTTCAGCTCGTCCGTGCGCTTGGCCACATCGTCCAGGACGCGGTCGACCTTCTTGCGCTGCTTCTCGGTCTTCTCCTTGGCCGAGTTGTACTTCTGGGTGGCCACGCCCGCCTGGTGGTAGAGGTCGTCGACCTTCTTCTGGATCTCTTCCAGGCTGGGCCTCGCGGGCGCCGACGGCGCCGCCTGGGCACTCTGGGAGAGGAGCGCCACGGAGGTGAGGGCGGCCGTGGTGATGCCGACGGCGGGGGCGGTGCGAATTCCGGCTGACCGGGTCCGCGGCTTGCGGTGCGACGCCAAGGGAGGCGACTCCTTCCGTAGGCCGCCTACCGGGTTAGCTGTCGGGTTCGGGCGGGTGGTCCGGAAGGTTGCCCTACGGTTCCGTACTGCGTACGGGACCGATTCACCCCAAGTTCTCGGTGGGTCCCCGGCTCCGAACATGTCGGACTCGGCGGGGGCCGCGCGTTCCCGGCGGGGTTCGCCGGTGGGAATACGAGTGGCCCGGGCAGCACGCTAGCCAACTTGTGTGACGCCTGTGAAGGTTGATGTTCGATATGCCCGATACATTTTCGTGACTTTACGAGGCCCCGAGCGTGGCCTCGCGGTGCGATGGCAGACGGTGATCGGTCGTGGACGCGCTGCGAGCGGAGAGGGCGGGTCGGCGGAACCCGGCGCGGGTTGTCAGTGGGTCCGCCTAGACTCGGGAGGCGATGAGCAGCCTCTTTGACGACAGCTTCCTGGCGGACCTGCAGCCCTCCCGGGCCACGGACGAAGAACCCCCGCCCCCGCCCGAGGACAGCGCTCCGGAGCCCGTTCCGGACGACTTGTTCGACGGGAAGTTCGACGTGCCCATGACCCGGGACACGCACTACCGGGACGGTGCCCCGCGCCCGGTGATCGACCCGGCGGCGCTGCTCGAGGGGCTGAACGAGAACCAGCGCGCGGCCGTCGTGCACGCGGGTTCCCCGCTGCTCATCGTCGCCGGCGCCGGTTCCGGCAAGACCCGTGTGCTGACCCACCGCATCGCGTACCTCCTCGCCGCGCGCGGTGTGCACCCCGGCCAGATCCTCGCGATCACCTTCACGAACAAGGCCGCGGGCGAGATGAAGGAGCGCGTCGAGCAGCTCGTGGGGCCCCGGGCCAACGCGATGTGGGTGTCGACGTTCCACAGCGCCTGCGTCCGCATCCTGCGTCGCGAGTACAAGAAGCTGGGCTTCACGTCCTCCTTCTCGATCTACGACGCGGCGGACTCCAAGCGCTTGATGGCCCTGGTCTGCCGCGACCTCGACCTCGACCCCAAGAAGTTCCCGCCGAAGTCGTTCAGCGCCAAGATCTCCAACCTCAAGAACGAGCTGATCGACGAGGACGACTTCGCGAGCAAGGCCGCCGACGGCTTCGAGAAGACCCTCGCCCAGGCCTATGCCATGTACCAGTCACGTCTGCGCGAGGCGAACGCGCTGGACTTCGACGACCTGATCATGACGACGGTCAACCTCCTGCGCGCCTTCCCGGACGTCGCCGAGCACTACCGCCGCCGCTTCCGCCACGTCATGGTCGACGAGTACCAGGACACGAACCACGCGCAGTACGCCCTCGTGCGTGAGCTGGTCGGCCCCTCCGGTGGCGAGGGGGACGACCCGGCCGAGCTGTGCGTGGTGGGTGACGCGGACCAGTCGATCTACGCCTTCCGCGGCGCGACCATCCGCAACATCCTCCAGTTCGAGGAGGACTACACCGACGCGACGACGATCCTCCTGGAGCAGAACTACCGCTCCACGCAAACGATCCTGACCGCCGCCAACGCGGTCATCGAGCGGAACGAGAGCCGCCGCCCGAAGAACCTCTGGACCAACCAGGGCGCGGGCGCGCGCATCACCGGTTACGTGGCGGACACCGAGCACGACGAGGCGCAGTTCGTCGCCGACGAGATCGACCGCCTCACGGACGCGGGTGACGCGAAGGCCGGCGACGTCGCGATCTTCTACCGGACGAACGCGCAGTCCCGTGTCTTCGAAGAGATCTTCATCCGCGTCGGCCTGCCCTACAAGGTCGTCGGCGGCGTCCGCTTCTACGAGCGCAAGGAGGTCCGCGATGTGCTGGCCTACCTGCGCGTTCTCGCCAATCCCGAGGACGCAGTCCCGCTGCGGCGCATCCTCAACGTACCCAAGAGGGGCATCGGCGACCGCGCCGAGGCGATGATCGACGCGCTCTCGCAGCGCGAGAAGATCTCGTTCCCGCAGGCGCTGCGCCGCGTCGACGAGGCGTACGGAATGGCGGCCCGCTCCACGAACGCCGTCAAGCGGTTCAACACGCTCATGGAGGAGCTGCGGACCGTGGTCGAGTCGGGCGCGGGCCCGGCCGTCATCCTGGAGGCCGTGCTCGAACGCACGGGCTATCTCGCCGAGTTGCAGGCCTCGACGGACCCGCAGGACGAGACCCGCATCGAGAACCTCCAGGAGCTCGCCGCCGTGGCGTTGGAGTTCGAGCAGGAGAACGCCCAGCGGGAAGAGGTACGGGCCGCCGATGCCGAGGCGGCGGAAGCCGTGGCGGGAGAAGGCGCGGCGGCGGAAGGCGCGGCGGCGGAAGGCCAGGCCGGACAGGGCGATGCCGGAGAAAGCGCTGCGGGAGAGGACGAGGCGGGGGCCGCGCCGGCCGGATCGCTCTCCGACTTCCTGGAGCGTGTCGCGCTCGTCGCCGACTCGGACCAGATTCCGGATGAGGAGGACGACGGCTCCGGAGTCATCACCTTGATGACGCTCCACACCGCCAAGGGCCTGGAGTTCCCCGTGGTGTTCCTGACCGGCATGGAGGACGGCGTCTTCCCGCACATGCGCTCCCTCGGCCAGGTCAAGGAGCTGGAGGAGGAGCGCCGACTGGCCTACGTGGGCATCACACGCGCGCGGGAGCGGCTGTACCTCACGCGCTCTTCGTTGCGCAGCGCCTGGGGCCAGCCCTCCTACAACCCGCCTTCGCGCTTCCTCGAAGAGATTCCGGAAGCGCATCTGGACTGGAAGCGGAAGGGTTCCGTCGGCGCCCCGGCATCGTCAGGCCCGGCTGCCGGCATCGCCTCGTCGCTGTCCTCGTCGCGCTCGCGCACGGGCGGCGCGCAGGGCTTCGCGACGCGCCGCGCCTCGGAGAAGCCGGTGGTCGCGCTGGCCGTCGGGGACCGGGTCACGCACGACCAGTTCGGCCTCGGGACTGTGGTCGGAGTCAAGGGCACGGGGGCGAACGCGGAGGCGACGGTGGACTTCGGCGAGCCCAAGCCGAAGCGGCTCCTGCTGCGGTACGCGCCGGTCGAGAAGCTGTGACGCCCGGAAATCCCTGACGTCCTGGCCGCCCTGGAGGTTCTGATCTCGGCGCGGCTCTGACCTCGGGGCGGCGGGGCGAGGCCGGAGTTTACGTGGGGTCGAGGTCGTGGCTGCGCAGCCACGGCAGCGGGTCAATCGCGGAGCCGCCGCCGGGACGTACCTCGAAGTGCAGGTGCGGGCCGGTGGAGTTGCCGGAGTTGCCGGAGAAGGCGATGACCTCGCCCGCCTTCACGGACCCGCTGGAGATCTTGTGCGTGGAGAGGTGGCAGTACCACGTCTCCGTGCCGTCCTTGGCGGTCACGATCGCCATGTTGCCGTAGGCGCTGTTCCACTTCGTGGAGACGGTCCCGTCGGTCGCCGCCAGGATCTCCGTGCCGTACGACACCGGGAAGTCGATGCCGGAGTGCGCCGACATCCAGTTGACGCCCGCCTGGCCGTAGTAGGCGCTGAGTCCGTGCTGCTTCACCGGCAGGCTGAACTTGGGGCGGAGCCGCTCCTTGCGCGCCGCGTCCGCCGCCGCCTTCTTCTGGGCGGCCACCTTCTCGGCCTTGAGGTCGATGCGCTCCTGCGTGCGGCTGGCGCGGTCAGCGAAGTCGCCCGCGTCGGCGGAGAGGTTCGCGAGCTGCGTGTCCAGCTTGTTGTTGGCGGTCGCGGGCTTCACGGACGTGACGTCCGGGGCCGAGGCCGTCGTCTCCTTCTGGTCGTCCCCGCCGAAGTCTCCCACCGAGGCGGCGGCCACACCGGCGACACCCATCACGCAGGCGGAGGGCACCGCGACGGTGAACAGGGCGGAACGCTTCGCGGGCGTACGACGCCGTGTCCGCGAACGGCCCTGCCCGGCTCCGCCGTTCTTCGCGCGGGAGGCGCGGGGTGCGGGGACCGGGACCGCGGCGACCTGCTCGTGCTCCGAGGTCTCGTACGGGGCGTCGGCGGAGATCTCGTACTGCTCGGTGAGCTCGTACGGCTGCTCGTCCGCGAGGTCGGCGGGGTCCGCGGGGTCCGAGAGTTCCGCGAGGTCGGCGGGGTGCCCGGGGTCTGCGGGGTGCTCGCGGTGCTCGGGGTGCGTGGGTTCGTACGGCTCGTGAGCGCCCTGAGGGGCGTGCGTGTCGTGCGCGTCGTGTGGGTCACCGGCGGAGTTCCACGCCGTGGCGTCGTACGCGCCCGTGTCGAAGGCCTGCGTCTCCCACGGGCCGGCCTGCGGCGTCTGATTCCAGCCGGTGGTGTCCCACTGGCCCGTGCCGTCGTGGACCGGCTGCGACGGGATGCCCGCGGGATGCCGCACGTCGGCGAGGTGCTGATGGCCGCCGGTCGCCCACGCGGAGGTGGTGTCGAAACCGCCGGTGTCGTACGTGTCGGTGTCGTACGTGGCGGTGTGGTGCTGCCCGGCGTAGGCGTCGTAGCCGAGGGTCTGCTGGGGGCCCGTGGTGGTCGCCCACTGGCCGGTGTCGTATTCACTGCCGGGCATGTCGCCGAAGAGAGGATCCGCCGCGAAGGTGCCGGTCGTGTCGAGAGCGCCGGTGTCGAAACCGCCGGTGGAGTAGGCGTCGTAGGCGTGGCCACCGTGCTGGGCGCTGTGCGTGTCGTACGTCGCGTAGTGGGCGTAGTCGGCGCCGGGTGCCGAGGGCTGGGGAGTCGAGCTCCCCGACGGGTGACGGTCGTTCACCAACTTCTCTTTCGCCTCGGCAGCAGGGGCGGAGCAGTGCGGCGACTGTACCCGGCGGTATACGGGCGCGACAATCTTCGGCAGGTTTCATGCCCTCAGGAAACGGGCATTCGGCCGCCTTTCGGCGGACTGCGGGCACAGCTTTGGCTTTGCGTTCGAGAGGCGTTCGATGTTTTGCGCCGAGCTCGTTGTCGCGGAGCCGAGCATTTTGCGTCCCGATGTCCGCTAGTTGGTGGTCAGTTCCTACTTCAGGCACCTTGACGGCGCGGGGGCGTCTGATGGCGGATTGTGAGCCTCCGTTTCAGGCGACCGTGAGCCCGGTCGGCGCCTCCTCGGCGTCTTCTCCCGGCTCGGTCAGATCGAGAGCCTGGCGTATGCCGTTCGCGACCGCCGGATGGACGGGCAGCGCGAGATGGCCGATCCCGGTCACGCGGACGTTCCGCGCGACCAGGTCGGGGTGATCCACGCACGCCGTCTGCAGCGGGACCATGATCTGGTCGAGGTCGCTCCAGAAGCTCACGAACTGGGTGCGGCAGCCTGGCGCCGGTTCCTTCAGCTCCTCGATCACGGCGGAGCCGGGCCGCATCTGCCGGACGATGGGGTGTGCGTCCGCCAAGGGGGCGACGCGGGTGCCCCCGTGCGGCGTCCCGAGCGTGACCAGCGTGCGTATACGCGCGTCGCCCCCGAGGCGCTGGACGTAGTAACGCGCGATCAGTCCGCCGAGGCTGTGCCCGACGATGTCGATGCGGGGGCGGCCCGTGCGCTCGCAGAGTTCCTCGACATGGCGGCCCAACAGCTGGGCGGCGGTGGGGATGTCGCAGGTCAGCGGGGAGTAGTTGAGGGACTCCACGCGGCGTCCGCCGTGCTGGGCGAGGGCGCGGCGGAGCAGGACGAAGACGGATCGGTTGTCGATGAAGCCGTGCAGGAGAAGGACCGGGGGCTTCTCGTCCGCCGGGAGGCGGGGTGCGTCGACCGGCGGCCGCACGGGAGACGCCCGGCGTTCCTGGGTCATGCCCGAGGGGTAGAGGAGGAGGTGTCCCGCGAGGATCGCCAGTTCGAGCGCGGTGGACTTGAGGAGGGCCGCGGACAAGCCCGCCACCCTGGCCGAGAGCGCGGGCAGACCCGGCAGTGCGGTCAGACCCGGCAGCGCGGTCAGGCCCGGTAGTGCGGTCAGGCCCGGTAGTGCGGTCAGGCCCGGCAGCGCGGCCAGGCCCGGCAGCGCGGCCAGGCCCGGCAGCGCCGTCAGAAAGGGCGGCGCGGGCAGCGGAAGACCCAGAAGGCGAAAGGGGCGGACCCCTGTGACCGGCATCGTCGACCTCCCGACCGGCGCACGGGAAGACGGCTCTGTACCCCGTGTGCCCTAGGGGGAGTCGTGGGCAAGAAGTCGGCGAGCGGCGGCGATGTCCTCCACCGTGCGGCGGCCCCGTGCCCCCGTTGCGTCGCCGATGTACCGCACCACCAGCCGTGCCCTGCCGGTGGTGGCCCGGCGATCCCGTCGCGGCTCCCCTCGCGCCTGGCCCGGATGCGGGGGTGGACCGGTGAGTGGCCGGTGAGCCCCTGAGTAGCGGACGGGCGCGCAGCGAACGTGTCCCAATGTGTGATTTCCCCCTCCCTGTCCACCGTGAAACTGCCGCTTGCGCGATGCTGGAGATAACGTTCGTTCACTTCCCCGGCCGTGTGGCTCGGGGTATCTGTGCTGGGTCAGACGGATGTCGGTACGGATATTCGGTACATGGAGGCAGTGATGGGTGTGGCAGCCGGGCCTATCCGCGTGGTGGTCGCCAAGCCGGGGCTCGACGGGCACGATCGCGGGGCCAAGGTGATCGCGCGGGCGCTGCGCGACGCGGGCATGGAGGTCATCTACACCGGGCTGCACCAGACGCCCGAGCAGGTGGTGGACACCGCGATCCAGGAGGACGCCGACGCGATCGGTCTCTCCATCCTTTCCGGGGCGCACAACACGCTGTTCGCGCGGGTGCTCGAGCTCCTCAAGGAGCGGGAGGCCGAGGACATCCTGGTGTTCGGTGGCGGCATCATCCCCGAGGCGGACATCGCGCCGCTGAAGGAGAAGGGCGTCGCGGAGATCTTCACGCCGGGCGCCACGACCACCGCGATCGTCGATTGGGTCCGCGCCAACGTGCAGCAGCCTGCCGGCGCCTGACCCGTCCGGGCCTCGCGGCGGACTCCGCCCGACTCCGGAGCGGGCGGTGCGGTGCCCTGGCATTCCATGCCCGGGGCGGCGAGGCCTCGCCCCGGGCATCACGCCCTACGTCACCGGCGGCAGCTCGTCCCGTATCGCCGCGCGCAGCCGCAACGTCGTGACCAGGCGCTGGAACGCCTCCGCCCAGTAGCCGCCGGCGCCGGGTGAGGCGTTCTCCGGTTCGTCCGGTATCGCGGTCAGCGCCTCCAGGCGGACGGCCTCCGAGGGGTCGAGGCAGCGCTCCGCCAGGCCCATGACGCCGCTGAAGCTCCAGGGATAACTGCCCGCGTCGCGTGCGATGTTCAAGGCGTCCACGACCGCGCGGCCCAGCGGACCCGCCCAGGGGACCGCGCAGACGCCGAGCAACTGGAAGGCCTCCGAGAGGCCGTGCGCCGCGATGAACCCCGCCACCCACTCGCACCGCTCGGCGGCCGGGAGCGCGGCGAGCAGCTTGGAGCGTTCGGCGAGCGACACGGCCCCGGGGCCCGCCGCGTCGGGTGACGAGGGCGTGCCGAGCAGCGCCCTCGACCAGACCGCGTCCCGCTGGCGCACGGCGGCACGGCACCAGGCGGCGTGCAGCTCGTCCCGCCAGTCGTCGGCCACCGGAAGCGCCACTATCTCGGCGGGGGTGCGGTTGCCGAGCCGGGCCGGCCAGGCGGCGAGCGGCGCCGCCTCCACCAGCTGACCGAGCCACCAGGAACGCTCGCCCCGGCCGGTGGGCGGCTTCGGGACGACACCGTCCCGCTCCATGCCCGCGTCGCATTCGTGGGGTGCCTCGACCATGAGGGTCGGGACGCTCGACACGTGGTCCACCGCCACGTAGGAGGCGGCTCGGGACGCCATCCGTCCGGCCAGTGCCGACACGGGGAGCGCGGAAAGCAGCTCCGCCGCCGTGGCGCGGACATTGCGGCTGCGGTCGGTGAGGGCCCGCTCGAGGAACGGCTCGTCCTCGGCGGACAGACCGGTCCGCAGGGAATCGAGGAACATCAGCCGGTCCTCGGCGCGCTCCGTCGACCATGTCGTCCCGAGCAGCTCGCGGGCCGCGTGGGCATCGTGCGCGCGGAGTGCGGTGAGGAGCGCGACCCGCTCGGCGAAGAGGCCCTCCTCCCAGAGGTGCCGGACCTTCGCCGTCTCTTCCGGGGGCGGCAGCGCCATGCCGCCCCCGGGAGTGGAACGGAGAGCGAACTTCCAGTCGGGGTTGAGACGGGCCAGCCACAACGCCCTGGGGCCCGCGAAGGCGAGGGCCTGCGGACGCAGGTCCGTGCGGCCACGCGCGGCGTTCAGCAGGTCGGGCAGCAGCTCCGGCGGTGCTCCGTACCCCCGCGCGTTGGCCAGAGCGAGCCACTGGGGCAGCAGCTCCATGAGGTCCGGCGCCGCGCCCCGCCGGCCGCTGCCGCCCGTGCCCGCCTGGTCGGTGAGCAGCGTCGCGAGTCTGCGCCGGGCCGCGGGCGGCACCGGTGGCCTGGGGTCGTCGGCAGCGGGCTCGGGCAGGACGGCGGCCGGTGCCGGGCACAGTCCGGCCCTGCGGCGCACGGTCTGCTCCGCCGCCGCGCCGAGAAGGGCGACCGGCGCCTCCTCGCCGAGGGTGCGGAGTGCATCGGGCAGCGCGCGGCGGTCGGTGCCGAGCAGGGCCGTCGTGACCAGCTCGTCCCAGGGCACCTGCGGGGCCACGGGGGCCACGGGGGCCACGAGCTGCGAAGGTGTGCCGGGCATCTGCTCCTCCTCGTATGTCTGTCCCTCCTGGCGTACGTCCGTCAGCAAAGCGACACCACCTCTCCCGGGCCCTTCGGCCAAGCGGCCAAGGGGGTGAAGCCCTGGTGGCCGCACTCGCCGAACACCGTCAGCGGGGCGCCGCCGGACAGGGCGACCATCCGCCAGAGACCCGCGCCCGCCGCCCGCGGTGCCACGGGCAGCGCCGAGACGCCGTCCGTGTCCGCCAGCTGCCAGGAGTCGCCGTCCAGAGTCGGTATCACCGCGGCGAGTGTCACCGGCCACGAATCCAGCCAGGGATCGTCGCGCAGCGCCTCGCCGTAACGGGCGGCTGCCTCGTCCGTACGCACGCCAGGTGGGCGCCGCGCCGTGGGTGCCGGAGCCGTGAACTGCTCGCCCAGCTCCACCCGGAGCTGCCGCGCCCCCGGATATCCGGTCAGCTCGGCGTCGAGCACCAGGCCCACCGGCAGCGCGAGCGCGGGAGCCCGGCCCGCCGCTCCGTAGGCGAGCAGGAGCGCGGTGCGGCCGGAGTCCGTCCCGGACAGCCATATGCGGCGCGTGGTGAGCTTGCCGTCCGAGGTGTCGTACTGCGCGAGGACCTGCCAGTGGTCCCGCAGCGGCGGTCCCTCCGGCTGCGTGGGCAGCCCGATGCGGGAACGGACCGTGACGGCGAGATCGGCCGGCAGCCCATCACGGTGCAGCCAGCCCCGGACGAGGAGGTGGAGCAGCGCGCACTCCTCCAGGAGCCGCACGGGCCAGCCGGGTCCCGAGGCCGGGATGGCCCCCAACTCCCGCACGCGCGCCGCGAGGCCCGGCGCCTGGGCGTCGACCATGCGGGCCGCCGTCTCCTCCCACATGCCGTACCCCGCCTGCTCCGCGGTGGCCGTGCCCCCGCGCAGCAGGTCACAGAGGCGCTGCTCCAGCTCCACCGCCCCCGCCGTGATCCGCTCGGCCCGCTTCTCCGCTCTCCTGCGCGCGGCCTCGGGATCGGCCGGAGCAGCGGCGTCCGGGGCCGAACTCCGCCTCTCTGCCCCTCTCTTGCGGCGGCCGGCCAGCCACTCCCCGGCCCAGGCCGGCGGCTCGCCGTCCGGCACGGTGCCGTCCGCGCCCGCCCAGAGCAACAGCAGCCC
This sequence comes from Streptomyces sp. DSM 118878, assembly GCF_052936595.1. NCBI lineage: Bacteria > Bacillati > Actinomycetota > Actinomycetes > Kitasatosporales > Streptomycetaceae > Streptomyces > Streptomyces sp. DSM 118878. The sequence goes on along the minus strand of NZ_CP193622.1, from coordinate 3,720,211 downwards.
CAGCGCGTGTTTGCACGGGAACTTCCGGCTCGGACAACTGCACTTGTACGCCGGACCCGCCGTGTCCGCGATGTCCACGACCGTCTGATACGGCTTGCTGCCGCTTCCCTTGCACAGCCCCCACACCGTCCCCTCGCTCGAACTGCCCGCCTCCGACCACGGGCCCGCGACACCGAGTTTGCTGCCCGCCTTGCGTGACGGAGCGTCAGGCGCCAGTGCCAGCACCTGATCCGCCGTCCAGCGCACCCCCTGCTGAGTCATGTCTCGAAGGTAGGCGCCGCCACTGACAATCGACCTTGCCGTCCGTATTTCCACAGGTCAGCGGCGTGCGAGGGTCGATTGTCAGTGGCGTGGTGCACGGTGGAACCACATCCGGGCCAGACGTGTCCGGACGAGCTGGAGGGGGATCGCTCCATGTCCGTATCCGTCGACTCGACGACGTCCGCGACCGCGAATCCGGCCGAGGCCCTGCGGCCCCATGCCGAGCACGCGTTCGCCGCCGAACTGACCGCGCTCGCCGCGCAGGACGACCGGCCGCGGCCGCGGCGGTGGAATCTGTCGCCGTGGGCCGTCGCCACGTATCTGCTCGGCGGCACGCTGCCCGACGGCACGGTGATCACGCCTAAGTACGTGGGCCCCCGCCGTATCGTCGAGGTCGCCGTCACCACCCTCGCGACCGACCGCGCCCTGCTCCTGCTCGGTGTGCCCGGCACCGCCAAGACCTGGGTGTCGGAGCACCTCGCCGCGGCGGTCAGCGGTGACTCGACGCTGCTCGTGCAGGGCACGGCGGGCACACCGGAGGAAGCCATCCGGTACGGGTGGAACTACGCGCAGCTCCTCGCCCACGGCCCCAGCCGCGACGCGCTCGTGCCCAGCCCCGTCATGCGCGCGATGTCCGAGGGCATGACGGCACGCGTCGAGGAGCTGACCCGCATCCCGGCCGATATGCAGGACACGCTGATCACGATCCTGTCCGAGAAGACCCTGCCCATCCCGGAGCTGGGCCAGGAGGTCCAGGCGGTACGGGGGTTCAACGTCATCGCCACCGCCAACAACCGCGACCGCGGGGTCAACGACCTGTCGAGCGCGCTGCGCCGCCGCTTCAACACGGTCGTCCTGCCGCTGCCGGCGACCGCCGACGCCGAGGTCGACATCGTCTCGCGCCGCGTCGACCAGATCGGGCGCTCGCTCGACCTGCCCACGGGACCCGAGGGCATCGACGAGATACGGCGTGTCGTCACCGTCTTCCGCGAGCTGCGCGACGGCGTGACCGCCGACGGGCGTACGAAGGTGAAGTCGCCCAGCGGCACGCTGTCGACCGCCGAGGCCATCTCAGTCGTCACCAACGGCCTCGCCCTGGCCACCCACTTCGGGGACGGTGTCCTGCGCCCCGGCGACGTCGCCGCCGGCATCCTCGGCGCCGTCGTGCGTGATCCGGCGGCGGACCGCGTGATCTGGCAGGAGTATCTGGAGGCGGTCGTGCGCGAGCGCGACGGCTGGAAGGACTTCTACCGCGCCTGCCGGGAGGTGAGCGTATGACCAGGGCGGGGGAAGGCGTGGAGGCCGGGGCGCTGCTGCTCGGGGTGCGGCACCACGGGCCCGGGTCTGCGCGTGCCGTGCGGGCGGCGCTCGACGCGGTACGGCCCGACGCCGTCCTCGTCGAGGGGCCGCCGGAGGCCGACCCGCTGGTCGGGCTCGCCGCGGACGAGGGGATGCGGCCGCCCGTCGCGCTGCTCGCGCACGTGGTGGACGAGCCGGGCCGCTCGGCGTTCTGGCCGCTCGCCGAGTTCTCCCCGGAGTGGGTGGCCATCCGGTGGGCCGTCGGGCGGGGCGTGCCGGTGCGCTTCATCGACCTGCCGGCCGCGCACTCGCTGGCGCGGACCGAGGAGCTTCCGGGCTCCGACGGGGGCGGCCAGGCGGGCTCCGACGGGGGCGGGGTGGCAGCCTCCGACAGGGGTGGTGAGGCAGCCTCCGACAGGGGTGGTGAGGCTCCGGCGGAGGAGGACGCCCTGCGTGTCGATCCGCTGGCCGTGCTCGCCGAGACCGCCGGGTACGACGACCCCGAGCGGTGGTGGGAGGACGTGGTCGAACACCGCGCGGCGGAGGGCGACGCGTTGGCGCCGTTCGAGGCGCTCGGCGACGCCATGGGGGCCCTCCGCGAGACCTACGGGGACGGTGGGGACGGCCGTGACCTGGTCCGCGAGGCCTACATGCGACTCCAGACGCGGGCCGCCGTGCGGGAGTTCGGGGAGGGGCGCGTGGCCGTGGTGTGCGGGGCCTGGCATGTGCCTGCCCTGCGGCGCAGGACCACCGTGGCCGCCGACCGGGCGCTGCTCAAGGGGCTGCCCAAGGTGAAGGCCGAGATGACGTGGGTGCCGTGGACCCACCGCAGGCTCTCCCGCGCCAGTGGGTACGGGGCGGGAATCGTGTCGCCAGGCTGGTACGGACACCTGTTCAACGCCCCCGACCGGCCCGTCGAGCGCTGGATGACCAAGGTCGCGAGGCTGCTGCGCGACGAGGACCGGCTCGTCTCGTCCGCGCACGTCATCGAGGCGGTCAGGCTCGCCGACACGCTCGCCGCGATGCGGGGGCGGCCGCTGGCCGGGCTCACCGAGACGACCGACGCCGTGCGGGCGGTGATGTGCGAGGGCTCGGACGTGCCGCTCGCCCTGGTGCACGACAAGCTGGTCGTCGGCGATGTCCTGGGCGAGGTCCCCGAGGCGGCGCCCGCGGTGCCGCTGCAGCGCGACCTCACGCGGTTGCAGCGCAGACTGCGGCTCAAACCGGAGGCCCTGGACCGGGAACTGGAGCTGGACCTGCGCAAGGAGACGGACTCGGCGCGCAGCACACTGCTGCACCGGCTGCGGCTCCTCGGGGTCGGCTGGGGGGAGCCGGCGCGGTCCCGCGGGAGCACGGGGACGTTTCGGGAGACGTGGCGGCTGCGGTGGGAACCGGAGCTTTCCGTTCGGGTCGCGGAGGCGGGCGTATGGGGGACCACGGTGCTGGGCGCGGCCACCGGCAAGGCCTCTGCCGACGCGGTCGGGGCGGTGGCGCTGGCTGACGTCACGGCACTCGCCGAGCGGTGCCTGCTGGCGGAGCTGCCGGACGCGCTGCCGGTGGCGATGCGGGTCCTCGCCGACCGTGCGGCACTGGACGCGGACGTCGGCCACCTCGCGCAGGCGCTGCCCGCGCTGGTGCGGTCGCTGCGGTACGGGAACGTGCGGGGCACGGACACGGCAGCGCTCGGCGAGGTGGCCCTCGGCCTTGCCGAGCGGGTCTTCGTGGGGCTGCCGGGTGCGTGCGCGGGCCTCGACACGGACGCGGCGCTGGAGATGCGGGGCCATGTCGACGCGGTGCATCAGGCCGTGGGACTGCTCGGCGAGTTCGGGGCGGGGGGTGCCGGGAGTGACGCAACGGGCTCTGGGCCCGCGAGCACGCCGGCCGTGCGCACCCGGTGGTGGTCCGTGCTGCGGCTGCTGGCGCAGCGGGACGCCGTGGCCGGGGTCGTCCGGGGACGGAGTGTGCGGCTGCTGCTGGACAGCGGGGAACTGGCGGACGAGGAGGCCGCCCGCCTCATGGGCCTGGCACTGTCACGCGGCAGCGAACCCGCCGAGGGGGCCGCCTGGATCGAGGGCTTCGTCGGCGGCGGCTCCGGGGGCGGCATGCTCCTCGTCCACGACCAGCGCCTGCTCGGCCTGGTGGACGCCTGGCTGAGCGGGGTGTCGGGCGACGCCTTCGTCGACGTACTGCCGCTGCTGCGGCGCACGTTCTCGGCGTATGAGCCCGGAGTGCGGAGGACTCTGGGGGAGTTGGTGCGCCGAGGACCCGCCACAGCCGCCCCCGCGCCGGCCGGCCACGGCATATCCGGCTTCGCCGAGAAACTCGACGCCGACCGCGCGGCCGCCGTGGTGCCGACGGTGCGGTTGCTGCTCGGGTTGGCGGGGGCGGATGCGGGGGCGGATGCGGGCCGAGTGGGGGTGGCGAGGTGACCGGAGGCGTGGCGATGGGCGCCGCCGGGCTGTTGGAGGCGGGGCGGTGAGAACCCCGCGGCGGGGCGTGGCGCCTCGGTGGGGCTCACCTTGGCGGGGCATGGCGCCTCGGCGGGAAGCTGCGGGGTCCCAGGACCCGGCGGTCGGTGGTCGGCCGCCGGTGGTCGGTGGCCGGAGGTCCGTGGTTGGTGTTCGGTGATCGGCCGCCGGTGGCAGGTGGTCCGTGGTCGGCCGTCGGCGCTCGGTGGCCAGTGATCGGCGCCCGGCGGTCCGTGGTTGGTGGTGGTGTTCGGCCGCCGGTGCTCGGCCGCCGGCCGCCGGTGCTCGGCCGCCGGCCGCCGGTGCTCGGCCGCCGGCCGCCGGTGCTCGGCCGCCGGCCGCCGGTGCTCGGACGCCGGCGCTCGGTGGCAGGTGGCAGGTGGCAGGTGGCAGGTGGCAGGTGGCCGGCGGTCGATGGCAGGTGGTCGGCGGTCGATGGTCGGCGCTCGTGGGTGGGAGGAGTTTGACGTGGCTGGTGTGGCGGGGCAGGGCGGTTCGGGAGGGGTGGACGGCGTGGGGGATGAGCGGCTGCGGCGGTGGCGGTTGGTGCTGGGCGGGGGCGGGGCCGATGGCACCGGGTGCGCGCTCGGGAGCCGGGATTCCGCGATGGACGGGGCGCTTCAGGCGCTCTACGGGGCCGGGAGCGAGAAGGGGGGCCGGAAGCGGGAGCAGGGACGGGAGCGGGCCGCGGGGCTCGGGGGGTCCGCGCCGGCCGTGGCGCGGTGGCTCGGGGACATCCGGACGTACTTCCCCTCCTCCGTCGTCCAGGTGATGCAGCGCGACGCCATCGACCGGCTCGGGCTCTCCGCGCTGCTCCTGGAGCCCGAGATGCTGGAGGCCGTCGAGGCGGACGTCCACCTGGTGGGCACGCTGCTGTCACTCAACAAGGCCATGCCGGAGACGACCAAGGAGACCGCGCGCGCTGTCGTACGCAAGGTCGTCGAGGACCTGGAGAAGCGGCTCGCGACGCGGGCCCGCTCCACCCTCACCGGAGCGCTGGACCGCAGCGCGCGCGTCAGCAGGCCGCGCCACCACGACATCGACTGGAACCGCACGATCGCGGCCAACCTGAAGAACTACCTGCCGGAGTACCGGACGGTCGTCCCCGAGCGGCTCATCGGGTACGGGCGGGCCTCGCAGTCCGTGAAGAAGGAGGTCATCCTCTGCATCGACCAGTCGGGTTCGATGGCGGCGTCCGTCGTGTACGCCTCGGTGTTCGGGGCGGTGCTGGGCTCCATGCGCGCGCTCAACACGCGGCTCGTCGTCTTCGACACCAACGTCGTCGATCTGACCGAGCAGCTCGACGATCCGGTGGACGTCCTCTTCGGGACGCAGTTGGGTGGCGGTACCGACATCAACCGTGCCCTCGCCTACTGCCAGTCACAGATCAGCCGCCCCGCCGACACCGTCGTCGTGCTCATCAGCGACCTCTACGAAGGAGGCATCCGTGACGAGATGCTGAAGCGGGTCGCGGCCATGAAGGCGTCCGGAGTGCAGTTCGTGACGCTGCTCGCGCTCTCCGACGAGGGGACACCCGCGTACGACCGTGAGCACGCGGCGGCGCTCGCCGCGCTGGACGCGCCGGCCTTCGCCTGCACACCCGACCTCTTCCCGGAGGTGATGGCCGCCGCGATAGAGAAGCGCCCCCTCCCCATACCCGACACGGCCGCGGCCGTGGGAGCGTGACGTACGTCTCGTACAGCGGTCGATTGCCGGAGCAACGGGAGCAAACGGGCGGGCCTGGGCCGCGATCCGAGGCGTCCAGGTGCCCGGTGGCACACGATCTGTGACCGTCATCACCGCCCAAATGTGATCTGCGATTTAGGGAGGCACGGCCCACGGCGATAACCTGCGAGACGGACATGCCGCGTACTGGACTCCGTCCTACGCCTCCCTTGTGACAGCGCAGTCACGTTGCCCTCCGCGGCACGCCCACGCAGACAGCTGACACCAAAGCAGCGAGATCGCAGCGAGATCACGGATTAGGGACGGACGCGCGTGGACCTGTTCGAGTACCAGGCGAGGGACCTCTTCGCCAAGCACGGTGTACCGGTGCTGGCCGGTGAAGTCATCGACACGCCTGAGGCGGCGCGCGAGGCCACCGAGCGACTGGGCGGCAAGTCGGTCGTCAAGGCGCAGGTGAAGGTCGGCGGCCGCGGCAAGGCCGGCGGCGTGAAGCTGGCGGCGACGCCGGACGAGGCCGTCGCTCGCGCGACGGACATCCTCGGGATGGACATCAAGGGCCACACGGTCCACAAGGTGATGATCGCCGAGCTGTCCCCGGAGATCGAGGCGGAGTACTACGTCTCGTACCTCCTCGACCGCACCAACCGCACGTTCCTCGCCATGGCGTCGGTGCAGGGCGGCATGGACATCGAGGAGGTCGCGGAGAAGACCCCCGAGGCCCTCGCGAAGGTCCCGGTCAACGCCGTCGAGGGCGTGGACATCGAGAAGGCCCGCGAGATCGTGGCCCAGGCGAAGTTCCCGGCCGAGGTGGCCGAGGGTGTCGCCGAGGCCATGGTGACCCTGTGGGACACCTTCGTCGCCGAGGACGCGCTCCTCGTCGAGGTCAACCCGCTGGTGAAGACCAAGGACGGTCGCATCCTGGCCCTGGACGGCAAGGTCTCGCTCGACGAGAACGCCGACTTCCGCCAGCCCGACCACGAGGCGCTCGAGGACAAGGCCGCAGCCAACCCGCTCGAGGCTGCCGCCAAGGCCAAGAACCTCAACTACGTGAAGCTCGACGGCGAGGTCGGCATCATCGGCAACGGCGCGGGTCTCGTCATGAGCACCCTCGACGTCGTCGCGTACGCCGGTGAGGCGCACGGCGGCGTGAAGCCCGCCAACTTCCTCGACATCGGTGGTGGCGCCTCCGCCGAGGTCATGGCGAACGGCCTGGAGATCATCCTCGGCGACTCGGACGTCAAGTCCGTCTTCGTCAACGTGTTCGGTGGCATCACCGCGTGCGACGAGGTCGCCAACGGCATCGTGCAGGCCCTGGAGCTGCTCGCCTCCAAGGGCGAGAAGGTCGAGAAGCCGCTGGTCGTGCGCCTCGACGGCAACAACGCGGAGCTGGGTCGCAAGATCCTGAGCGACGCCAACCACCCGCTCGTGCAGCGCGTGGACACCATGGACGGCGCGGCCGACAAGGCCGCCGAGCTCGCGGCCGCGAAGTAAGGACGAGGGACAAAAACAGCCATGGCTATCTTCCTCAACAAGGACAGCAAGGTCATCGTCCAGGGCATGACCGGTGCCACGGGCATGAAGCACACCAAGCTCATGCTGGGTGACGGCACCAACATCGTCGGCGGCGTGAACCCGCGCAAGGCCGGCACCGAGGTCGACTTCGACGGCACGTCCGTCCCGGTCTTCGGCACGGTCAAGGAGGCCATGGAGAAGACGGGCGCCAACGTCTCCGTCCTCTTCGTGCCCCCGGCCTTCTCCAAGGCCGCCGTCGTCGAGGCGATCGACGCGGAGATCCCCCTCGCGGTCGTCATCACCGAGGGCATCGCCGTCCACGACTCCGCCGCCTTCTGGGCGTACGCGAAGTCGAAGGGCAACAAGACCCGCATCATCGGCCCGAACTGCCCCGGTCTCATCACCCCGGGCCAGTCCAACGCCGGCATCATCCCGGGCGACATCACGAAGCCGGGCCGCATCGGCCTGGTCTCGAAGTCCGGCACGCTGACGTACCAGATGATGTACGAGCTCCGTGACATCGGCTTCTCGTCGGCCGTCGGCATCGGTGGCGACCCGGTCATCGGCACGACGCACATCGACGCCCTCGAGGCGTTCGAGGCCGACCCCGAGACCGACCTGATCGTCATGATCGGTGAGATCGGCGGCGACGCCGAGGAGCGCGCGGCGGACTTCATCAAGGCCAACGTGACGAAGCCGGTCGTCGGCTACGTCGCGGGCTTCACGGCCCCCGAGGGCAAGACGATGGGCCACGCGGGCGCCATCGTCTCCGGCTCCTCCGGCACGGCCGCCGCGAAGAAGGAGGCCCTTGAGGCCGCCGGCGTCAAGGTCGGCAAGACGCCGACCGAGACCGCCAAGCTCGCGCGCGAGATCCTCGCCGGCTGAGCAGTTCCCTGGCCTCTGGCCCAGCGGTTCTTGGAGCGGGCCCGCATCTCACATGAGATGCGGGCCCGCTCTCGTCGTTCCCGCGCCGCTGCCGGGGGCGCGTCCGGGTGGGTGTGGGATGGGTGCTACCTGAGGTCCGGGGTCAGGTGGCCCGGGCCCTTCGAGAGCTGGGCGTCGAGGTAGGTGTGCAGGGCTCGGGACCTGTCCGTCAGGGGGGAGGGGCCCATGTGCGGGGGGACGCCGTTGATCGCCCTGCCGGGGGAGAGGGGGGCCTCGTAGTGGGTCGGGGCCGTGTGCAGCGTCAGGGTCGTCGCGCCGACGATCAGTGCCGTGAAGGCGATCGCCGTGCGGGTCCCGACGCGGGTGCGGTGCTCGCTGCGCACGCGGAGGCTCTCGGCCCCGGGGGGCCGGAGGCGCTCGGTGGCGCCCAGTTCGGCGAGGCGGCGGTGGAGCTCCTCGGGGTCCGCCAGTTCGGGCAGGGCCGCGGCCACCGCCTCGCGCGCGTGCGTCAGGCGGTACGCGGTGGCCGGAGTGCTTGCCTCCATCTCGGCGGCGGTGTCCGGCAGGTCGAGGCCCACGCCGTCGTAGAGCAGCAGGGCGCGGCGCTGGACGGGCGGCAGGCTCAGGAGCACGTGGAAGAGGGCGCGGTCGGCCGAGTCGGCGGGCGGGGCATCCGGGTGACGCAGGCCGGGGCGGAAGCGGTGCCAGGGGGACATCGCGTACTCGTGCACGGCGGCGCGTACCCAGCCCGCGGGGTCGCGGTCCACGGCCACCTCGGGCCACCGCTGCCACGCCTGCTGAAAGGCGCGCTCCACCGACTCCTGGGCCAGGCTCCGCCTGCCGGTGAGCAGAAACGCCTGGCGGACCAGGGTGGGAGCGGCGCGGTCACAGAGGGCGTCGAAGGCCTTGGAGGCTTCGGAGGCCTCGGAGGTCTCGGAGGTCTCGGAGGTCCTGGAGGGGCGGACGGGGGCGGTGGAGCCGGCGGGGTTGCTGTGGCCACCGGCGTAATGGGGACTGCTGGGGCCCAGGTGGGTACGCAGCTCCGACCTTGGCCCGGCTCGCTCGGCTCGCTCGGTAGGGCGGGCCGGTCTCTTCGGGGTGGTGGCCAAGGCGGTCAGGAGCTTTGCGTATGTTCTGCCTTCGTGGCCCTGGGGGTGCATGCGGCCGGACTCCCAGAGGCGGACCGTCTCGGGGGAGACGCCGAGCGTCGCGGCGAGCTCCGCCCGGGTCAGCGACTTCGCCTCGCGCAGCCTGCGACGTTCCTTGGGGGACGGCAGAGACGTGGCAGGGCTCTGGGTCATGTCGGACTCTCCGCAGCGTGGGCCGACGCACCACGGACTGCCGGGCGCGGCCGTCCGCAGTACGAATAGTTACATAAACGTATATTGGGCGACACATCCGATATTCGCCTGTTACGCAGAGAAAGCGCGTGTCGTTGGCAGCATGGCGGGGTGACCCTAACGACCGATCACAGCGCAGCGCCGCCGCCCGTGAAACCGTCGCGCGAACGGTTGCGCGACTGTCCCCCCGGCCTGGTCGCCTGCATGGCGCTGGGGGCCATCGCCGCATGCCTCGGTCTCGGCGCGCTCGCCGTCCTCGTGGTGATGCCGTGGATCGCTTCGCCCTACCCGGACAGCGGGCCCGGCGGGGTGCTGCGGGTCGTGGCGAGCCTCTGGTTCCTCGCGCACGGCACCGATCTGATCAGGGCGGACACCATCTCGGGCGTGCCGGCGCCGGTCGGGATCACGCCGCTGCTCCTCGTCGCCCTGCCGGGCTGGCTCGCGCACCGGGCGGCGTGGGGCGCGGCGGCTCGCGAGGCGCGCGGTCATCCCGTACGGACGGCGTGGTACGGGGTGGTGTCGGGGTATCTGCTGGTCGCCCTGTGCGCACTGCTGTACGCGTCGGGCGGCGAGCCGAGGCCCGACTGGTTCGGTGCGGTGGTGCACGTGCCGCTGCTGGTGGCGGTGGCCGCCGGGTTCGGGGTGTGGGCCGCGCACGGGCACCCCCGAGGTCCTGTGCCGGTGTCGATGTGGCCCGCCCTGAACACGCTGCCCGTCTGGGTACGGTCCTGTGTCATGCGGAGGCTCTTCGTGCGCCGCAGTGTGCTGGCCGTGGCGCGGGCGGGGCTGGCGGGCGCGCTGGCACTCGTCGGCGGCGGTGCGCTGCTCGTCGCGGTGGCCCTCGTACTGAACCTAGGGCCGGTCCAGGCGTCGTTCGGCGAGATCACGAGCGTGTGGTCGGGCAGCTTCGCGGTGGCCCTGCTGGCCTTGGCCCTGGTGCCGAATGCCGCGGTGTGGGGCGCGGCCTACGCCCTCGGTCCCGGCTTCGCCCTCGGCACGGGCACCCTGGTGGCCCCCGAGGCGGTGGAAGGGGGGCCGCGGTTGCCGCCGTTCCCCCTGCTCGAGGCGGTGCCCGCGGCGGGGCTCGGGGGGCTGCTCGGCACGGTGGTCCTCGTGGTGCCGGTGGCGGCGGGGTGCGTGGTGGCGTGGCTGGTCGTCCAGGCGGCGGCGCCCGCCTTCGGGGAGCGGACCGAGGTCTGGTCGGCGGTGCGTACCGCTGCGGGCGCGGCGGCGTCCGCGGTGCTGTGCGGGGTGTCCATGGCGGTGCTCGCGGCGCTGGCGGGCGGGCCGATGGGCGTGGCGGTCCTGGCCGACTTCGGTCCGGCGTGGTGGCTGGTGGGGACGGCGGCGCTGGGGTGGACGGCGGTGGTCGCGGTACCCGTGGCCCTCGCCGTACGGGCCTGGCGTCTGCTGGTGGCGGCCGGCAGGCGCCCCCAGTGGGCCACGCGGCTCGGCCTGCCGTTCTCCGGAGCCCTGCCGCGCCCCCGGCTGCCACGTCCGCCGCTGCCGCGCCCCCGCCTGTCCCTGTCCCGGCTGTGGCTCGCACGGGCAGGGCAGCCGACCCCACCGCTCCAGGACACCCCCGACCCGGCGACCACGGCTTCGCCTACGGCCGTGCCCTCGGGTTCGCCCCAGGCGGGCCAAGCGGGCCAGGCGGGCCAGGCGGGGGAGACCACGGCTTTGCCCCAGGCGGGTTCGGCAGCCGAGCCTTCACCCCAGGCGGGCACGGCGATCACGGTCTCGCCCCAGGCCGGGCCCGCGACCTCGGCTTCGCCACCGATCATGGCCATGGCTGGGGCCACGCCCATGGCTGCGGATTCCCCCGAGGCCACCATGCCTGCGCCTGCGGATTCCCCTGAGACCACCATGCCTGCGTCCGCGGAATCCCCCGAGGCCACGATGCCTGCGCCCACGGCTTCGCCGGAGGCCGGCCCTTCAGCCGCGGCCCCGGCGTCGCTCCACGAGCCCGAGCCCGAGCCCGAATCCGAGCCCGAGCCGGACCAGGCCGACCGGCGGTCCAAGCCAGGCCGAACCCGATCCCGATCCAGGCCCGGCCGACGCGGTTGACCCGAGCCCGGCCAACAGCCCGACGACTCCGAGCTCACCGAAGCGAGCCGCCGAACCGGCCAGGCCCGGGCCTTAGTCCTGCTCCCCCAGAAGCGGCCGTAGCTGCTCGGGCAGCAGGTCCTCGCAGGCCTGCTGCGACGTGTTCGTGAGGGCGTCGTCCACGCACGTGTAGTAGTCCTGGTAGACGAGCTGTGCCGTGAACGTTCCCGCCACCATGAGCAGCGCGAGCGCCCCCGTCACCAGGCCGCTGATCGCGGCCGTCGTCTGCGGCCTGGTCGTCGGGGCCGCGGCCCGCTGCCCCGCACCGCCCTGCGCGGGAGCCGGGGCCGTCGGGTCCGGTGTGCGCGGCTTCGCGCGCAGGGACTGGATGGCCCAGCTCGCGGCCAGCGCGCCGAGCAGCAGCGCGACGTACCGCCAGCCGAACAGCGCGAAGAAGAAGGCCCACATGCCGGAGAGCAGGGCGTAGCGTGCTCGCCGCTGCGCGGGGTCCGTCGGGTCCCAGCGCGGTCCGCCGCCGCTGCCGGACTTGGCGGCGTCGTCCTGCCCGGAATTGTCCCGTCGGCCGGGACGCTCGCCGAAGCCGCCCTGGGAGCGGCCCGGCTGGCGGTCGCTCCACTGACTGCCCCACGGCGAGTTCCGCCCGGAGCCGTCGGAGCCGTGGGAGCGGTCGGAATCGTCCCCTGCGGAGTTCCCCGAGGAGTCGCCCGACGAGTCTCCCGAGGGGCGGCGCGGCTGCCACGGCCGGTCCGGAGTCCCCTCCGGCGGCGGCGCGAAGGGGTTGTCGTCGTCCTTGCCCGTTCCCCGGGCACCCGCGTCCTGGGACTCCGGTCCCTGGGAGTCGGGGTCCTGCGGTGGAGACGAAGGGCGGCTACGGTCCGGCATCTGGTGTGCGTCTTCCCTTTGGTAGGGCCGCGGTGGAGCCCATGTGCGGCTCGGCAACTCGGCGTTCGTCGGTGTTGGGGCGCTTTCCCGCAGACGCTACCCTCCGCCCGCGCCCCCGTCCCGTGAGGGGCGGTTCCGTGTGCCGGTATCGTTGCTGGCGGTCGGCCGCTTCGTAGGGTTCCCCGTATCGAGGGAGGCGAAGCCTTCGTACGACCGTACAAAGCCGCGCGCGCCGAGTCGCACGTACCAAGACACGTAAGACACGCACGCCGGACGCACGACGCAAGCACAACGCACGACGCACGCACGACGCGCCTCCCGAGACGCACCTCCCGAGAAAGGGCCCCGCTGTGGCCGAGAACGCTGTGGCCGAGCGCGCCGAACCAGCCGGGGGCGCCGAACCTGCCGAGCGCCCCGAACCAGCCCAGCGCCCCAAGCGGATCGTCGTGCTGGTGTCCGGTTCGGGCACGAACCTCCAGGCCCTGCTCGACACGATCCGCGCCGAGGGTGCCGAGGGCTACGGCGCCGAGATCGTCGCCGTGGGCGCCGACCGCGACGGCATCGCGGGCCTGGAGCGCGCGGAGCGTGCCGGGATCCCGACCTTCGTCTGCCGGGTGAGGGACCACGAGACCCGCGAGGCGTGGGACGCGGCCCTGGCCGGGGCGACGGCCGCGTACGGCCCCGACCTGGTGGTCTCCGCCGGGTTCATGAAGATCGTGGGGAAGGAGTTCCTCGCGCGCTTCGGCGGGCGGTTCGTGAACACGCACCCCGCGCTGCTGCCCAGTTTTCCGGGGGCCCACGGTGCGCGCGACGCGCTCGCGTACGGCGTGAAGGTCACCGGTTGCACCGTCCACTTCGTCGACGACGGCGTCGACACCGGCCCGATCATCGCCCAGGGCGTGGTCGAGGTCCGGGACGAGGACGACGAGAGCGCTCTGCACGAGCGCATCAAGGAAGTCGAGCGCACGCTGCTCGTCGATGTCGTGGGGCGTCTGGCCCGGCACGGCTACCGCATTGAGGGACGAAAGGTTCTTATCCCGTGACCGCCGAACCCAAGAACGCCGCGAGCGCATCCGTGGACGCCGCGCAGCGCCCGATCAAGCGCGCGCTCGTCAGCGTCTACGACAAGACCGGCCTGGAAGAGCTCGCGCGCGGGCTGCACGAGGCGGGCGTCGAGCTGGTCTCCACCGGCTCGACCGCGGCAAAGATCGCCGCCGCCGGGGTGCCCGTCACCAAGGTCGAGGAGCTGACCGGCTTCCCCGAGTGCCTGGACGGCCGCGTCAAGACGCTGCACCCGAAGGTCCACGCGGGCATCCTCGCCGACCTGCGCCTGGAGGACCACCGCAACCAGCTCGCCGAGCTGGGCGTCGAGCCCTTCCAGCTCGTGGTCGTGAACCTCTACCCGTTCAAGGAGACCGTCGCCTCGGGCGCGTCGCCCGACGAGTGCGTCGAGCAGATCGACATCGGCGGCCCCTCGATGGTCCGCGCCGCCGCCAAGAACCACCCCTCGGTCGCGGTCGTCACCGACCCCGAGCGGTACGCCGACGTGCTCGCGGCCGTCCAGGCCGGCGGCTTCGACCTGCCCGCGCGCAAGCGGCTCGCGGGCGAGGCCTTCCAGCACACGGCCGCGTACGACGTGGCGGTCGCCGGCTGGTTCGCGGAGGGCTACGCGGCGGCCGACGAGTCCGGCTTCCCCGAGTTCATCGGCGCGACCTACGAGCGCAAGAACGTGCTCCGCTACGGCGAGAACCCCCACCAGGGCGCCGCTCTCTACGTCGACGGCACGGGCGGCCTCGCCGAGGCCGAGCAGCTCCACGGCAAGGAGATGTCGTACAACAACTTCACGGACACGGACGCCGCGCGCCGTGCCGCGTACGACCACGACGAGCCCTGCGTCGCGATCATCAAGCACGCCAACCCGTGCGGCATCGCGGTCGGCGCGGACGTCGCCGAGGCGCACCGCAAGGCACACGCCTGCGACCCGCTGTCCGCGTTCGGCGGTGTGATCGCGGTCAACCGCCCGGTCTCCAAGGAGATGGCCGAGCAGGTCGCCGAGATCTTCACCGAGGTCATCGTCGCGCCGGACTACGAGGACGGCGCCCTCGAAGCCCTCACCAAGAAGAAGAACATCCGCGTGCTGCGCGCCGACGGGGCGCCGTCCACCGCGGTCGAGGTCAAGCAGATCGACGGCGGCGCGCTGCTCCAGGTCACCGACCGTCTCCAGGCCGAGGGCGACGACCCCGCCCACTGGACGCTCGCCACGGGTGACGCCCTGAGCGAGAGCGAACTCGCCGAGCTGGCGTTCGCGTGGAAGGCGTCCCGCGCGGTGAAGTCCAACGCGATCCTGCTCGCCAAGGACGGCGCCTCGGTCGGCGTCGGCATGGGCCAGGTCAACCGCGTCGACTCCGCGAAGCTCGCCGTCGAGCGGGCGGGCGAGGAGCGGGCCCGAGGCTCGTACGCGGCCTCCGACGCGTTCTTCCCCTTCCCCGACGGTCTGGAGATCCTGACCGCGGCGGGCGTCAAGGCCGTGGTCCAGCCGGGCGGTTCGGTCCGCGACGAGCTGGTCGTGGAGGCGGCGAAGAAGGCAGGCGTCACGATGTACTTCACGGGGACGCGTCACTTCTTCCACTGAGCGCCGAGCGGTTGAGACCCCCAGCAGTCGGACATGCCGAAGGCCGCGCCTTTCCTTCCGGAAAGGCGCGGCCTTCGCGCGTACCGCTGCCGCGGTGCGGCGGCGCGCTAGTTGTTGGAGCGCTGGACCACCATCGTCTTGGCGGCCTTGTCGTGCCAGCCCTGCTGACGCCCGGTCTTGTCCCAGAAGGGGGACAGGTAGACGAGGAGCGCGCCGATGCCACAGGCCAGGGAGCCGACCATCGGGATGATGTAGCGGATGAAGGCCGCGCCGATGCCGGGCTTGCGGCCGGTCTCGGCGTCGATGACGCGGACGCCGACGGCGAGCTTGCCGAGCGTGCCGCCGACGAGGGCCGTCATCAGCCACTCGTAGAGCAGGCCGACGACCGCGAAGACGGCGATCGCGGCACCCATGCTGGACGCGATGTCGGAACCGGCGTCGTCCATGCAGCTCTGGTAGGTGGTCGAGCCGGGGTCGCAGTCCGAGGCCGCCCCCGCGATGCCGGCGATGCCTATGACGCCGAGGATGCCGTAGATGATGCCGAACGCCACGCCATCGATCACGCGGGCGCCGAAGCGGCGGCCCATGGACGCCACGGTGGGACCGCCGCCCGGGTAGCCGTAACCGCCGCCGGGCTGCTGCGGGTACGCGCCGTACGGGGACGCCGGGGGCTGCTGCTGGTAGCCGTAGCCCTGCTGCGGTACGCCCTGCGGGGCCTGCTGGGGGTAGCCGTAGCCGGGCTGGCCCGGCGCCTGGCCGTAACCGGGCTGCCCCTGGGGCTGCTGGCCGTAACCGGGCTGCCCCTGCGGCTGCTGGCCGTAGGGGTTGTTGGGGTCGCCGTAACTCATGGCGGTCTTCCTCCGTCGGGATGGTGCGGGGACGACGCGGCACATCACGGAGGAAGGCGTTACAGATGCGGTCCGTCCCCCCGACACTGCCCGCGGCACTGTGCCGCACATGGTTCTTTAGCCATGGCTTATTTGTCCAGCCGCGCAACGCATGTGTTGTGCAAGTGCAACCTCGCTGATCAGCGGGCGAGACGCGGTGGCGCCCTGATTGGAACCGGGCGGCCCTCATCCGGGAAGATGGGGTCATGACCGCCCAGATTCTCGATGGCAAGGCCACCGCAGCCGCGATCAAGTCCGAACTGACCGCCCGCGTGGCGGCTCTGAAGGAGAAGGGCGTTACGCCCGGACTCGGTACCGTCCTGGTCGGTGACGACCCGGGCAGCCAGAAGTACGTCGCGGGCAAGCACCGCGACTGCGCGCAGGTCGGCATCGCCTCCATCCAGCGCGAACTGCCCGCCACGGCCTCCCAGGAGGAGATCGAGGCGGTCGTGCGCGAACTCAACGACGACCCCGCCTGCACCGGCTACATCGTCCAACTCCCGCTGCCCAAGGGCATCGACGAGAACCGCGTCCTGGAGCTCATGGACCCGGACAAGGACGCCGACGGCCTGCACCCGATGAACCTCGGCCGCCTCGTCCTGAACGAGCCGGCCCCGCTGCCCTGCACCCCGTACGGCATCATCCGGCTGCTGCGGCAGCACGGCGTGGAGATCAAGGGTGCCGAGGTCGTGGTCGTCGGGCGCGGTGTCACCATCGGCCGGCCGATGCCGCTGCTGCTCACCCGCAAGTCCGAGAACGCCACGGTCACGCAGTGCCACACCGGCACCCGTGACCTCGCCGCGCACCTGAAGCGGGCCGACATCATCGTGGCCGCCGCGGGCGTCCCGCACCTCATCAAGCCCGAGGACGTGAAGCCGGGCGCCGCGATCCTGGACGTCGGCGTCTCGCGCGACGAGAGCGGCAAGATCGTCGGGGACGTCCACCCGGGCGTTGCCGAGGTCGCCGGGTGGATCTCCCCGAACCCGGGCGGTGTCGGCCCGATGACCCGCGCCCAGCTCCTGGTGAACGTGGTCGAGGCCGCCGAGCGCATCGCCGCCGCGAGCTGACCCGGGGAAGGGGCGCGCTCATGAACGCAGAATCCGAGCGGAAATCCGCGGGAGCCGCGCGGGCCGCGGGGTCCGCGCGGGCCGCGGGGTCCGCGGGGTCCGCGGGAGCAGCGGAGTCCGCCGAGGCGGAGCCGTCCGGGGCCTCCGGCGCGCACCCGGCCGGTGAGGCACAGGCACAGGCACCGGCACCGACGCCGACATCCGAGCCGGCACCGACGCCGGCATCCGAGCCGGCACCGACGCCGGCATCCGAGCCGGAAACGGAGCCGGAGCTGGAGCTGGAGCCGGAGAACGTCGAGGCCAAGGGCGCCGTCAGCGCGCCGGGGCCCGACGGCGAACCGCGGAAGGTCTCGCGCCGCTTCCCGCTGTTCACCCGTGACACCGCCCGCCCCGAGGGCGGCGGCCGCGCGGCCCCCGGCGACGCCCCCGCTCCCGCCCGCCAGTGGCCGCTGCTCGGCGTCATCGGCCTGGTCGGACTCGGACTGCTGCTCACCGCGCTCGACGTGTTCCGGATCGGCACGGTGCTGGTCGGCCTGGCGCTCATCGGCGGAGCCGTGCTGCGGTGGGCGCTGCCGGACGTCGGCATGCTGGCGGTGCGCTCGCGGTTCACGGACATGGTGACGTACGGGGTGCTCGGCGGGGCCATCGTCCTGCTGGCCCTGATGGCGCAGCCGAAGCCGGTCCTGGAGATCCCGTTCCTGGACGACACGCTGCACTTCACGATCGACAGCTGACCCGGCGCCGACGCCCGGCACCCGCACCCGGGCCCGCCGGCGCCCCGAGCAGAGCGTGACGGTGGCCCGTCCTCCCCCGGAGGGACGGGCCACCGTCGTTCTTGTCGGCTTCAGGAGCGGACTACTTGTCGGCTTCAGGCGCGGACTACCACCAGACGCCGCCGCGCAGCTTGGCCCAGGTGTTCTTGCCGACCTGACCGTCGACGGAGATCCTGGCCTTCTTCTGGACGGTCTTCACCGCGTTGTACGTCTTGGTGCCGAACTGCCCGTCCACGCCGAGGATCGTCGGGTAGCTGGTGTTCCGGTTGATCAGGCACTGCACTTCCTTGATCCGCTTCTTCGCGGCGGCGCCCGTCTGACCGGACTTGGTCAGCGCGGTCCCGGAGTAGTAGCCGCAGGAGTAGGCGGCGCGCGAGTCCTGGGCCGCCGGGGCGGTGGCCGACGGTGCGGCGGTGGCAGCCGGTGCGATGGCCAGGCCCGAACCGAGGGCGGCCGTCGCGACGGCCAGCCCGATGCGCTTGCGAGTGATCATGTCTCCCTTTCGTGGCCGCGGGCCGGGTCCCCCCGTTGGGTCCCCCGACAGCCCGCGGTCCGAGTCGGTACCGGTGGTCGGCCGGTGCCGTGCTGCTGGTGCAAAAAGCTACGGCGGAGCCCCCGGGGGCGTCGTCACACGCCGGGTTGACGTTCGGGCACGCCGAACGCGGTAGCCGCGCGGTTCCTCCAACTACCGCGGTACCGCAGGAGGTTGACGTGCCACCGCCCGGACGGGGGTTACGCTGCGGCGATGCGCATCCGCCCCGTCGTCGTCGACGCGCTCATCGCGGCAGCCCTGACCACGGTGGCCGTGCTGCTCGGCCAGGAGTCCGCACGGCAGGGCTGGCCGGAACTCGACCCCCTCGGTTATGCGCTCGTGGCCCTCGTCAACCTGCCCGCGGTCCTGCGCGGCAAGGCACCGCTCACCGTGCTCCTCTTCGTGCACGCGGTGTGGATCGTGTACGTCACCGCCGGGTACTGGCCCGTCCTGAACACCTTCGCGCCCATGCTCGCCGTCTACACCGTGGCGTCCGCGCGGCCCGCCCGCGTCTCCCTGCCCTGCGCGGCCCTCATGGGCACCGTATGGATCTACGCGGGCCTGTTCGCCGAGGGTGCGGCAATGCCCGCGGTCGTCGCCCAGGCGATCGGCTTCCCCCTGGTGATCTGGCGCTTCGGCAACGCCGCGCGCCGTACGGCCGAACTGGCCCGGCAGCTCAAACGGGAGCAGGACGAGCGGGCCAGGCGCGAGGTCCAGCAGGAGCGGGGACGCATCGCGCGGGAGCTGCACGACGTCGTGGCGCACCACATGTCGGTCATATCCGTGCAGGCGGGCCTCGCGACCTTCGTCTTCGGCTCGGACCCGCCCACGGCGCGCGCTGCGCTCGGCACCATCGCGGGCACCAGCGGTGAGGCGCTCGAAGAGCTGCGCCGCATGCTGCGGGTGCTGCGCGCCGAGGACGGCGACGACGAGGACGGCGCACCGGAGGCGCCCATGCCGGGCCTCGCCCGTCTCGACGAGATGGTCGACCGGGTACGGGCCGGGGGAATCCCGGTCGAGCTGCGCGTGACGGGAACCCCGCGGCCGCTCGCGCCCGGCGTGGAGCTGTGCGCGTACCGCGTGGTGCAGGAGGCGCTGACCAACGTACTGAAGCACGCGGGCGGCGCGGGCACCGCCGTGGAACTCGCCTACCGGCACCGCCACATCGAGGTCTCCGTCATCAACGACGGTGAGGGGGTGATTCCGGACAAGGTACGGACAGGCGCGGGGCACGGCTTGATTGGTATGCGGGAGCGGGCCAAGCTCTACGGCGGGACGATCAGCATCGGCCCGCTGAGCGAGGGGGGATTCGCCGTGCGCCTCACCCTGCCGACCTCGGCCCGGGCCGCGGCGCAGGGGGACGACACCACGGGATGACCGGCTCCGTCAAAGTACTTGTCGTGGACGACCAGTTCCTCATCCGCGCGGGACTGGTCGGACTGCTGCGTGCCGCGCCCGGCATGGAGGTCGTGGGCGAGGCGGGCGACGGCGACGAGGCCGTGGCGCTCGCCGCCCGGACGCGGCCCGACGTCATCCTCATGGACATCCGGATGCCCGGCATGAACGGCATCACGGCCACCGCGAAAATCCTCGCCCAGGCGTCCGAACCCGCGCCGCGGGTCCTGGTCCTGACCACGTTCGACCTCGACGAGTACGTGTACGGGGCGCTGCGCGCCGGGGCCTCGGGTTTCCTGCTCAAGGACTCGGGGCCGGAGCGGCTGCTCGCCGCGGTGGCGGCGGTCGGCGGCGGCGACGCGCTCTTCGCGCCCAGCGTGACGCGCCGCCTCGTCGAGGCGTTCGCGCGGCAGACGGCGGGGCCGGCCGGCGGCGACAAGGGCGACCCGCCACCCGACCTGGCGGCGCTGACCGGGCGCGAGGTGGAGGTCCTGAAGCTGATCGCGCGCGGCCTGACCAACGCGGACATCGCCGAGCGCCTCTACATCAGCGAGGCCACCGTCAAGACGCACCTCAACCGCACCATGAGCAAGCTCGACCTGGACAGCAGAGCCCAAGCGGTGGTCGTGGCCTACGAGTCGGGCCTCGTCACACCGGGAACACCGTGAGCTTCCCGAGCCCAGAGCGCGAGTTCGATCCTCGTCACCGTGCCACTCGCGTGCCATGACGTCCCTCGGATACGTCAGGCTGGATGCCAGGCAACACAGGACAGGGGGAGCCGGCCGAGGAGTAAGCCGGGAAGCCTCCTCTCCTGCTCACCCGCCCGGGCCGTACGTTCACCGATCACCTGATGAGCGGTGTTCAGTCGGGGGACGCGAAGGCCGGCTCGGTGCGCGCTATGACCCCTGCGATTCGTGCTGCCAGGCGTAAGGTCGACCTGGGTCCGGCGCCCTGGCAGACCCTCGATGTTCTGGTACCGGCGGTCCGGTGCTCCCAGCGACCAGGTGGCGGAGCTCCGCAAGCTCACGGACAACGTTTCCGGCTACGTGGCGGAAGCCGTGGCCCGCCAGATTCGGCACCAGCTGCTGGGCGATGACCTTCGCCGTCACGAGGAAGAACACGGACGCTTCAGTGACGAGGAACTCGCCGAGGCCCGTTCGAAGATCTTCGGTGCCGCCGGCTCCTCCAAGGACGCGGACGCCGCGTGAGCGAGCGCATCGAAACCGTTGTCCTGGACGCGGAGGGACTCTCCGCCTGGATCGCGCAGGACCGCAAGCTCCTCGCGATGTTGCAGGTCTTCCACGACATGGGAGCCGACCTGGTGATCGGGGCCAATACCGTCGTGGAAGCCAGCCACTCCCGCACCAACATGCCTCGCCTGAACTGGGCCCTCTCCCGCGTCAAAGTGGAGCCGGTCACCGAACAAGCGGCGAAAGCGGCAGCGGCACTGCTCAAGGGCGCTGGGCTGCACGGCCACAAGTACGCCATCGACGCCACGGTCGCCGAGGTCGCCCTACGTCAGCCGAAACCCGTCGCCATCCTGACCTCCGACGGCGACGGCATGACCAAGCTCTGTGGCAACCAGGTCCGCATCATCCCTCTCTGACCCTCCAGCCCACCCGGAGCATGAACCTCAGCAGCTTCTGGTGCACTGCCGCCACCCGTGCCCCATCCGCGCCCAGCGGAGCGGACAACAGCGGTCATGTCAGGGCGGAATCGATTCCCGGCACCCGCTCTTTTCGTACGGACGCGATCAGGGCCGAGTCATCTCAGAGTCGGCCCTGATCGCGTGCTGGCGCACTCGAAGGCTCAGAGCGATGCCTTGACTTCGAGGCTTCCGGCCCTGATGGCTCCCCGTAGGGCGTGGGCGATCTCCTCGGGCTTCAGGTCGATGCCGTCGAGCCCCTCCATGGTCAGCGGAATTTCCTCCAGCGCGTATTCACCGCGGCCTTCGGCGCTGAATTCGGGACCGGTGCGGTCATCGAAGGACCACGTCGCGATACGGGCGAAGTAGAAGAGCTGCCGCTCGTCGTCGGACTCCATCGTGTGGAGGAGGCGGATGATGTCGGCCTTCCCTGCGATCTCCTCGTGGATCTCGCGGTGGAGGGCCGCCTCCCGGGACTCGTCGCTGGGTTCGACGCCGCCGCCGGGCAGGACCCAGTATTCGGGGGTGCCGGGCCGGGTGCGGCGGATGACCAGCATCGTGTCGTCTGCGGTGACGAGGACGGCGCGGACTCGTTCCATCATTTCGGTTTGTCTCCTTGCTTGTCGGTGGTCTCAGTGCAGTAGCCAGCCGCCGTCGACGTGGACGGACTGCCCCGTGATGAACGAGGCTGAGGGGCCCGCGAGAAACGCCACCAGGGCCGCGACATCCTCGGGCCGACCACGGCGCGGGACACACTGGCGCTTGATCTGGTCCTCCGGCCGCGCGCGGTGCTGGGCGGGGAGGGTGTTCTCGGCCTCGACCTGGATGGCACCGGGCATGACCGTGTTGACGCAGATCCCGTACGGACCAAGTTCGCGGGCGAGGGAGCGGGTCAGTCCCAGCAGCCCTGCCTTCGCGGTGCTGTACGCGACGAGGTTCGTCCGGCCGGCGCGGGCGTTGACACTGCCGATGTTCACGATCCGGCCCCAGCGGCGTTCGATCATGCCGGGGGTGAGCACGTGGCAGGCGCGGTAGTGAGCGGTGAGGTTCACGTCGAGGGAGTAGGCCCAAGCAGTCTCGTCGGTGTCCTGCCAGGCGACGCGGGGGTAGGAGCCCGCGTTGTTCACCAGGATGTCGACGGGTCCGATTTCAGCGTGGACGAGGTCGGCCATGGTGTGGACGGAGCATGGATCGGTCAGGTCGGCGTTCACCGCGATCCCGGGGCTGCCCGCGCGTTCGAAGGCGGTGAGGAGGGCGTGGGCGTCGGGGTCCTGGCCGAGGTGACGGTGGAGCCTTGTGCCGCACTGGGCCGGTGCGAGAGCGGAATCGTGCGGGTCCGTGCGTTGTCAGTGGGCATCGCCGCCGTCGGCTCCTCTCAACGTGTCCAGGCAGGCTCCAACAGGCCCTGAACAGGGCCGATTCGAGCGATTCTGGGTTCTGCGGAGTGATGTTCAGTCAACGACGGGCCGCACTCCCGGGACAGGGCCCAGGATGTAGTCCCGCGTAACCCCGCGTAATCCAGGTGGGGAGGGGTGACGGTGCCGAAGAACCCGGCCATCGCTGAACTGATCAAGCGGGCCTGCCAGGAACGCGGCTGGGGACCCTCGGAGTTGGCGCGCGCCCTCGGCCTCGCTGAATGCGGTGACCCGCGTCGCCTGCAGCGCCAGCACGCCCGGCGGTGGATAGAAGGCGAACGAACCCCCGGCCACTGGTGGCCCTACATCGCGCAGGTGCTGGCCCTGGATCCCGAGGCGATCAACCTCCCGGAGCCCACGCCTGCGGCACCCCACACAGATACCGTTGCATCAGTCCTGCACCTGGGAAGGAGCGACGTGGAACGCCGGGAGTTCATCCTCGCCTCCAGCGGATACGCGCTGTCCGCACTCGGCCTGCCCGACATGGACAGCATCACCCGCCGAACCAAGACCGCCCTTCCCGGAGCGGTCCGCGTCGGCCAGGGCGAAGTGGCCGCCGTACGGCACATGGTCAAGGCCCTCGGCGACTCCGCCTCCGAACTCGGTGGCGGGCACGCCCGTCACCTGGCTGTCCGCTACCTCACCCAAGACGTCGCCCCCTGGCTGGAGGGCCACTTCACTGAAGCCACCGGCCGCGACCTGTTCGCCGCAACCTCCCAGCTCGTCCACCTCGCCGGCTGGATGGCGCAGGACGAAGGTGACACCCCCGAACTGCGCGGGCTCGCCCAGCGCTACTACGCGCATTCCTTCCGCCTGGCCGCCGAAGCCTGCGATCCCGAGCTGTCCGCCACGGCTCTTCGCGGCCTCGCCGTCCAGTGCGTCGACCTCGGCTACCGGGCCGAAGCCGTCCAGCTCGGCGAAGCCTGCGTGGAGTACGGCCGCCACCTCGACAACCCGCGTGCGGTCGCCTATTACGAGGCCACCCTCGCCAACGCCGCCGCCCAGGACGATGACCCCCGCATGGCGACCAGGCACCTCGCCCTGTCCGAGGCCGCCATCGGCAAGCCGACCGCCGCAGCCGGCGACTCCTGGGCCGCCCATTACTCCCCCGGCCGCTGGGCCCACGAGTCCGGCATGATCCTCTCCCGTCTCGGCGACCTCGACGCCGCCGAGGAACACCTCCACCTCGCCCTCGACATCCACGGTCTCGACCGCCGCCGCACCCGCGCCATCGTCCTCGCCGACCTCGGCGGCGTGCGCCTGCGCCAAGGCGACGTCGACGGCGCCATGGCCACCTGGAGCGAGTTCCTGGACTGCGCCGACGGCATCCGCTCGGTGAAGGTCCAGGCCGCCCTTCAGGACATGCGCGTCCGCTTGCGCCGGTACGGCGGCCTCCCGGAGGCGCAGGAGCTCGGAGAGCGGGCGGCCCGCGTCACGGGCTGAGGGCTGTCCCTCAAACGATCGCCTGGGCCAGGACCTGGGCTGCGGTCGCTCCTGGCGATCGAGCCCGCGGGAAGAGCTGGGGGAGGACCCGCTCAGCCAGGTCGGTGTTCGCCGCGAGAGGGCAGGGGGTCAGCCCTTGGCATGGCGATCAGTGTTCAGTTCCGGAGCGGCCTCCGTGACCCGCACGGCGAGCGGGTCGAGGGTGGCCGAGGCACGGTGCATATCCGCCGCGGAGTCTCCCGGACCTCGTGCCACAACGTGCCAGTAGGGGCAGTAAACAGCGGTCGACAAGGGGTCCGGAGAAGCAGTCACGACGCCGGGGCCCGAGACGGCCAACGCAGTTGCCTCAGGCGGGGCACTCGCACCTCGCGTGGATCTGTACCTACTGGTATGTACGCTCGGTGTGACGTTGCCGTTCTCCCTTGGAGGCTCCATGCCGCTCGTTCGCATTGATGTTCTGGGCTGTGACGGCCGGCGATTGAAGGCATTGGGGCGGGCCGTCCAGGAGGCGCTGGGCGAGACGATGGGAATCCCGGACGACGATCATTTCCAGATCCTGACCGGACACGACGGAGAGCGCGGCGTTGTACGTCACGGCACCTACCTCGGGGTGCGGCGGGACGACGGCATCGTGTACGTGGCGATCACCTTGCGGGGTGGACGGTCGGCCGCGCAGAAGCAGGCGCTGTACCGACGTATCGCCGAGCTCGCCCAGGAATACGCAGGGACGGAACCCCGCAACATGTTCGTCGTGCTGACTGAGAACACCAATGCTGACTGGTCGCTCGGCAATGGGGAGGCTCAGTACCTCGACTAGGACGGTGATGGGTTTGAGGGGGCAGGTGCTCGTCGGATCCGGAAGGTCGGACTGGGCCGTCCAAGGCAAGGAGCCGCAGCCCCCGCCACCACGCCCCGGGCGTCGCGAGGGCCCGGCTCCCCGGGATGCCGCTGGACGAAGTCACGAGCAGCCGCGCCGGCACAAGGCGGACTGCCCCCGGCGGTCGTCGTTCAGCAGGTGACGACCTTTCCGTAGGAGCCGCGGCCCCAGTTCCACTCCCACTGCTGGCCAGGCTGGTACGTGAGGCAGGGCGAGTCGTTGCCCCAGTCGATGACGACCTTCAGGTGCATGGTCTCGCGGCAGTTGTTCGTGACCTTGACGTACTTCCGGTGCTTGATCACGTCCCGCTTCACACAGGCCGGCGCGGTGCCCCGCACCGTGGCCTCGGCCGCGGGGGCCGTGGCGAGACAGGTGCCGAGGAGGGCGGAGGCGGCGACGAGGCCGCCCGCGAGACGCTTGCCGTACTTCATGTGCGGGTCCCTTCGTGAGTGCGTGTGTTGCCCCTGCACTCTGCCGATCTCCGGGGGGCCGGGGCCGCAGAATTGGCCGAAGTACGCCCTTTCGGGTCAATCCCCACCCGTACTCGTGGAACGCGATGAAGACGGTGCCCGTCCTCTCCCCCGTGGGAGGACGGGCACCGTCGTCGGGAGGAATGATTCCCGCGGGAATCACCCGATGTAAGCGGTGTGTTCCGCTCGTGATCCAGAGTCATGGACGCGCCAACATCGTTCAAGGCCTGCCTGGCCCCTGTGGCACGGAGGTGACCATTCCGCAATCGTGTTCGAAGGCGTGCAACGACCCTGGTCCGATGTACGTGACCGGCCGTCGCGCGGCGGTGGGACACTGTTGGGCGAACCGTGGGAACTGACATCCTGGCTCCGCGCATCCCTCTCGGTAGGGCGGCGGCCCGGCAGGCGCGGGCGCAGGACAGGTACGTACGGGGGCACGACAGGCACGTACGGGGGGAATAGGGGGAGTAATGCCTCGTTGGAAGGCGCTGCCGGATGAGCTCGACCCTGAGGTCAGGGAGTTCGCCGACCAGCTCCGCAGGCTCGTGGACCGCAGTGGTCTGAGCATCGCGGCGGTCTCGGACCGGACCGGCTACAGCAAGACGTCGTGGGAGCGCTATCTGAACGGGCGGCTGCTCGCGCCCAAGGGCGCGATCGTCGCGCTGGCCGAGGTGACGGGCACACCGCCCGTGCACCTCATCACCATGTGGGAGCTCGCGGAGCGCGCCTGGAGCCGCTCCGAGATGCGCCACGACATGACCATGCAGGCGATACGCATATCCCAGGCGCGGGCCGCGCTGAAGGAGGCGGAACAGCGCCAGGCGTCCTCCCCCGCCAAATCCAGGCCGAAGCCGGGCAAGTCGCCCGCCAAGGACGACGCGGCTCCGGCGCGCAACGGCTCCGCGGGCGTCGGCGGCATGACGGGCGTGGCGGGTCCCGCGGGCGTGTCGCCCACGGTGCCGCCGCGCACCCCGGCCTCCCACCCCGCCCCGGGCGCCCCGGGCCCCGACTCCTCGTACGGGGCCCCCTCCTCGTACGGCGACGCCTCCGCGTCGGCCTTCGGCGCGGGCGCCGTGGCCGGGGGAGAGGGACAGCCGCCGGGCGGCCCGCGGGCGGCCGGGCCGGGCGGTGACCCGTCCGACGGGCAGCAGCGCAAGCGGAAGCTGACGATGTTCCTCGCGGGGGTGGTCGGAGCCCTCGTCGTGATCGCGGCGGCGGTCTTCCTGACCGACCTCGGCGGCGGCGACAAGAAGAACGACAAGGCGGAGCCGTCCAAGTCCCCCACCTCCAGCGAGGCGAAGCTGCCCGCGGGCGTCAAGTGCAGCGGCGCGGACTGTGCGGGCAAGGACCCCGAGAACATGGGCTGCGGCGGCGAGCTGGCGAAGACCACCTCGCGGGCCACGGTCGGCAAGACGCTGGTCGAGGTGCGCTACAGCAAGACGTGCGGGGCGGCGTGGGCGCGGATCACCCAGGCCACGCCGGGCGACAAGGTCACGGTCACCGGCTCGGGCAAGGGCGCCGACGCCAAGCAGAACAGCACGGTCAACGCGGACTTCGACGCGTACACGCCGATGGTCGCGGTCAAGGCGGGCACCTCCGCGGAGGCCTGCGCGACACTGGCCTCGGGGCAGACGGGCTGCACGCAGTAGGGCCGGCCCGGGGCTGCATGCAGTAGGACCCTTTGGCTGCGCGCGGGAGGACCCGCGGAGCGGGCCGCGAAAAGAATTTCCCGCAATTTCCGATGGGACGTGCATGAGCCGTTCATCGCGGGGCAGGCGGACGGTACCCCCACGGGAGTGGTTCACACCCCCACAGCGGCCGCCACCCTCCCCCCCCCCGGTGGCGGCCGCCCCCTTTTCCCGGCATCACGGTGACGCTGTGGGCCGGGCCACAGGGGCCCGGGGGCCGGGGGTGGCCGGGGCGCGATAGCCTGGCGGCGGATCTCTCTTGATGCCAAGAGATCGATCATCGAGAGGCGATCGAGGACTCGAAGAGGCGTCGGCGGGGATCCAGGAATCAGGGGATCCAGTAGAGGGACACGGGACCCCACCGCCAGCTGTCTTACGGAGATCGCCATGACCCGCACTCCCGTGAATGTCACCGTCACCGGCGCGGCCGGCCAGATCGGCTACGCGCTGCTCTTCCGCATCGCCTCGGGCCACCTGCTCGGCGCGGACGTGCCGGTCAACCTGCGCCTTCTGGAGATCACGCCGGCCCTGAAGGCCGCCGAGGGCACCGCCATGGAGCTCGACGACTGTGCCTTCCCGCTGCTGAACTCGATCGAGATCAGCGACGACCCGAACGTCGCCTTCGACGGCGCCAACGTCGCCCTCCTCGTCGGCGCCCGCCCCCGCACCAAGGGCATGGAGCGCGGCGACCTGCTCTCCGCCAACGGCGGCATCTTCAAGCCGCAGGGCAAGGCCATCAACGACAACGCCGCGGACGACATCAAGGTCCTCGTCGTCGGCAACCCGGCCAACACCAACGCGCTCATCGCGCAGGCCGCCGCCCCGGACGTACCGGCCGAGCGCTTCACCGCGATGACCCGCCTCGACCACAACCGCGCGCTGTCGCAGCTGTCGAAGAAGACCGGCGCCCCGGTCTCCGACATCAAGCGCCTCACCATCTGGGGCAACCACTCGGCCACCCAGTACCCGGACATCTTCCACGCGGAGATCGCCGGCAAGAACGCCGCCGACGTCGTGAGCGACCAGGCCTGGCTCGCCGACGAGTTCATCCCGACCGTCGCCAAGCGCGGCGCCGCGATCATCGAGGCCCGCGGCGCGTCCTCGGCCGCCTCCGCCGCCAACGCCGCCATCGACCACGTCCACACGTGGGTCAACGGCACGGCCGCCGGTGACTGGACCTCCATGGGTGTCCCGTCCGACGGTTCGTACGGCGTTCCGGAGGGCCTCATCTCCTCCTTCCCCGTCACCACCCAGGACGGCAAGTACGAGATCGTCCAGGGCCTGGACATCAACGAGTTCTCGCGCACGCGCATCGACGCGTCCGTGCAGGAGCTCACCGAGGAGCGCGAGGCCGTCCGCGGTCTCGGCCTCATCTGAGCGACAGCGCATCTGAGCGACACCGCATCTGAACGACAGCGCACCTGAACGACACCGCCGGGCGCCCGCGCCCGTGAGGTGACCCGCCCCCGGCAGCCGCTCCCCGCGGCCGCCGGGGGCGGTTTCGTTCGTCCCTCCACTGTTCACCGGTTCGGGGGACCGGGGCACCCTTTGCCCGTCAGGGGCCCGCGCCCTGCCATAACTTGCCCGCATGCACGACGACCCGCCGCGGCGGCAGTACGCGAACACCGAGGCCACCCGGCTGCTCTGCGCAGGCGTATGGCTGAACCCGCCGTTCGGCAGGCGCGTGGTCGATGAACTCGTCGGGCACGCCGAGCGCCCCGTCGCCCCGGCCCTCGGCGCCGACGTCCTCCCGGTGCTCGCCCACGCGCTGCGCGCCCGCCGCGCCGAGGTGCGCACCGCCCTGCTGCTGCTCGCCGCCTGGGCCGGGTTCCTCGCCAGCGACTCGCTGATGATCTGGGACACCCTGGAGGACCGGGCGGGCGGCGAGACCGGACTCTCCGGCACAGACATCGCGCTGCTCGCCGTCGAACCCGGTGACTACGGCGAGCGCTCCGGGCCCTGGGACGAGTTCGGCGCCCTGCTGCCGGGCGGCTGGGCCGTCTCGTACGCCGTGGTCGTGCTGCTGCTCTGGCTGGCCAGGGTCGTCTCCGGGCGCCCCACGGACGGCGCACCGCCCCGGGAGCCGCGGCTCCCGCCCGTCCTCGCCTGGCTGCGGCGCCGCGTCGCCCTGCTGCTGAACCTGTTCGCCTGGTCGACGGCGGCCGCGTACGGGATCGAGGCGCTGGCCGGGATCGACGGCAGCCCCTACCCCGTGATCTTCCCGCTGCTCATGGGGGCCGTGGTGTGGCGGCACCAGTTCTCCGCCAGGCGGACGCTGCGCGCCGAGCTCGCCCGGCGGAACTTCGACGGGGCCGCCCAGTCGCGCCTGCCGCGCCGGTACGCGCGGATCGCCGAGTGCCTGCGCCGCGAGCAGGAAGCCCCGCTCACCCTGTACGACGCCAACCGCCCCTTCATCGGCTCAGGCACCCCCCGCAAGCCGTGGTCCGTCGTCCTGGAGCTGCGCCGCCGCGAGAGCGAGGAGCGGGAGAGCGAGGAGCGGGCGGGCGAGAAGCGCGGGAGCGAGGGCCCGGAGCAGCCGGGCGGCGGCGTGCCCCGGCAGGGTGCGCACCCGCGGGTACCGCTCGCCGCGCGTGACGTCATCGAGATGATCCGGCCTCGCCTGGAGGCCCTGCGCACGTCCGCCGCGGCCACCGGCAGGGACCGGCTGCGCGACCTGGAGATCGAGGAGTTCGTCTGCCTCCCCGCGGGCCCCGGCCGCGACGAGCCGCTGCACGCGGGGCCCGGCGAGGAGCCCGCGGCGGTCTACGACCCCGTCCAGGCCGGGCGCCACATCGCCGACGCGGCGGGCGAGGGCGGCGAGGCCAGGCGGCACTTCCTGCGCATCCGGGTCGGCGCCTGGGACGAACAGGTCGTCGTCTCGCTGCTTGTCAGGGTGCACACGCAGGGCGGCATGCTGGTCCTCGAAGTGGTGCCGCACGTGCTCGGGCCGATCATCCAGGAGTTCCGCGCGGTCGACCGGATCGTGGCGGGTGAACCGGGGGGCCCGCTGCGCGACGCCCTGCGCGCCTGCGTCGACGCCCCCGCGTCCGGCTTCGCGATCGGCGTGGCCGCGCTGCGCACGCTGCCGTCCCTCGGGGCCTCGCTCCGGTTCTGGCTGGCCGCCGACGACGCGGTCGCCCCCACGTGGCTGCGGCCGCGGGCCGCGGCCGCCCTGCGCGTGCTGCGGCGGCGCTGCTCGGCGCGCTGGCCCGCGCTGCCCGACGGCGTGCCGGCCGACGCCCCGCTCGTCTCGCTGCGCGAACTGGCCGCCACCGACAGCCTCTCCCTCTTCCAGGAGATGGACGTGGCGCGCTACACGAAGACCCTCCAGGACCGCATCGGCGAGGGCGTCCGCGAGGCGCTGCGCCTCGGCGGATACCGCACGGACCGCCTGGAGCAGCACATCACGCAGATCAACAACAGCGGGGTCTACATCGGGGAGATGTCCGGCGGCGCCCTCGCCACCGGCGACCACGGCCGGGCCGCGCACAACGAGAGGAGCACGGCATGAGCGGGGAGACGGGCACCGGCGGCGGGGCGCACGTGCAGATCGGGTCCATCAGCGGGGGCTCCCAGGCCTTCGGCGACCACGGCAGGGCCGAGTCCACCAACCAGACGATCGTGACCGGGCCGGGGTACGCACGCCTGCTCGCCTCGGTCCGCGCCCTGAGCGGCGAGCTGGAGCGGGCCGAGGGGCGCACGCCCGAGGACGAGGAGCTCGGCGCCGAACTCGCCGCCGTGGAGCGGGAGATCGGCCGCACCGGCCGCAGCGGGCCCCTCGCGAAGCTGCGCACCCTCCTTGAGCGGTACGGCGCCGCCACCGCGACGGCCGCCTCGGTGACGGCCGTCCTCCAGGCGATCGCCCAGATCCCGGGGTGAGCGGTGCCATCCACCGATCCGACGCGATCCACCGATCCGGCCCGCGCCTGCCGTGAGGTCCGCGCCTTCGACCCGGTCCGCCAGGAGTGGAACGACCCCGGGGAGGAGCGGCGGATCGCCGGGCTGCACGAGCGGGACGCCGCCCGCCAGCGCACGGCGCTGCACGGCGCCCTGGCCGTCCTCGCGGTCTGCTCGCTCTCCTTCGGCGTCTGGGCGCTCGGCTGGAAGGACGAACCGGAGCCCGTGGCCCATCGGGGCGACTGGGGGTCCTCGCGGAACGGGGACACGGGCGGCGGCTCCACCGCGTCCCCCGCTCCGACGGGCGCCCTGCCCGCCGCGTACGAGGAGGTGACGGACGAGCAGGGCTACCGGCTCGCCGTGCCGCGCGGCTGGGAGCGTGAGCAGATCTCCCCCGCAGGGGGCTACGACGTGGTCAACTACCGCAGCCCCGACAGGGCCCGGCGGCTCCAGGTGTACCGGGTGGGGGAGGCGACCCCGTACGACTCGCTGCGGCAGTATCTGAAGATCTCGACCGTGCGGGACGCCGAGGAGTACGAGCAGATCTCCCTGGAGCGCCTCGAACGCGACGGTCTGCCCGCCGCCCGCCTCGAACACGTCACCGACCGGATTCCCGGGGAGCCGGAGAACGGCCTCTGGCACGTCATCGACTACCGCTTCCAGGCCTTCGACGGCCGTCTGTACGCGGTGGCCGCCTACGGCGCGGACGCCGACGGCAGGGCCGACGAGGAGGAGCTCCTCACGACTGCCCTGACCTGGTTCTGCCCGCCGTTCCAGGAGTGCCCGACGCCGGGGACGTAGCCCCCCCCCGCCGCCGCGTGTGTCGTGGCGGACCTTCTGGCGGAACTGTTGCCTCCCTGCTCTCGAATGTAGTACTTCTTATACATGAGCGAGCAAGTGCACAACAGGTTGGCGATGGTGCGCGCCGAGCGGAAGGTGTCGCGTCAGCGCCTGGCCGAGGCGGTGGGGGTCCACTACCAGACCATCGGCTACATCGAGCGGGGGCAGTACAACCCGAGCCTCGACCTCGCACTGAAGGTCGCCAAGTTCTTCGAGCTGCCGGTCGAGGCGCTGTTCTCCCTCGAACCGTTCCGGCCGCTCACGGATCAGGTCTACGGGAGGAACCACTGATGACGGCCACCGAAGAGCGCCCCATGACCGGCTACGACCGGCGGATGTACCGGTTGATGAACCGCCGCGAGGCGGCCCCCTTCCACGCCACCGCCGCCCGCAGGCGTGCCGTGGTCGTGGCCCACGCCGCGCTGACCTGCGTGGCCGTCGCCGCGTGGCTGTTCGCCGTCGTCGGCGACCAGCGCTGGGCGATGTTCACGATGCTCGGCCTGCTGCTGCCCTGGTGCTTCGCGACCGGCGTGATCAACAGCTCGACCCGTGGCCTGCTCGAACTGCGGGTCCGCGCGCTGGACGAGCGCCAGCGGGTGGAGAGGCTCCGGGTGGCGGCCCGCTCCCGGGGCGTGATGCTGTGGCTGCTGCTCGCCGTGACCGTCGGAGCGGGGGCGGCCGAGCTGCGCGGCGCGGACACCGAGGGGTATCTCTTCCCCGTCCTGTTCGCCGTCTTCGTCGTCCACTGGATCATGCCGCTGTGGGTGGCCGGTCTCTCCGCCGCTGACGAGCCGGGCATTGACGACGACATCGACGACGACATCGGCGACGACATCGATGACGACATCGACGTCACCGCCGACGCGGTGGGGGGCCGTCGCCCCGCTCAGTGATACAGCGCACTTTCGGCCAGGCCAGGCATGCTTTCTTGCCCCAGGGGAAGGTGCTCCCGGCTGCCGTGAGTGACAGGCGGGGCATTTGACAGGAACGGAAGGCATACGGGACGTGTCCGCACAACAGACCATCCATGTGGGCGGAGAGTGGCTGAGCGCCGCCTCCGGTGCCACCCGCGAGATCCTCGACCCGGCGGATGCCAAGCCGTTCGCGCTGATCGCCGAGGGCGGCACCGAGGACGCCGACGCGGCCATCGCCGCCGCGCGCAGGGCCTTCGACGAGGGCCCGTGGCCGGCCACGCCCGTCGCCGAGCGTGCCGCGCTGCTGCGCAGGGTCGCCGACCTCCTCGTACGCGACCGCGAGGAGATAGGCCTCCTGGAGAGCCGGGACGCGGGCAAGACCCTCGAAGAGGGCCGAGTCGACGTCGACTGCGTCGCCGACGCCTTCCGGTACTTCGCCGACCTGGTGATCGGTGAGGGTGGGGGACGCGTCGTGGACGCCGGCTCCGACGACGTCCACAGCGTCGTCGTGCACGAGCCCATCGGCGTCTGCTCGATGATCACGCCCTGGAACTACCCGCTCCTCCAGGCGAGCTGGAAGATCGCGCCCGCGCTCGCGGCGGGCAACACGTTCGTCATCAAGCCGAGCGAGATCACCCCGTTGACGACCGTCGCGCTCATCGAGCTGCTCGTCGAGGCCGGTCTGCCCGCCGGTGTCGCCAACATCGTGACAGGACCCGGTCACACCGTCGGCGCCCGCCTCGCCGACCACCCCGACGTCGACATGGTCTCCTTCACCGGCGGCCTCATCTCCGGCACCAAGGTCGCCCAGGCCGCCGCCGTCGGCGTGAAGAAGGTCGCCCTCGAACTCGGCGGCAAGAACCCCAATGTCGTCTTCGCCGACGCCTGCGCCACCGACGACGACTTCGACACCGCCGTCGACCAGGCGCTGAACGCCGCCTTCATCCACAGCGGGCAGGTCTGCTCCGCCGGCGGCCGCCTGATCATCGAGGAGTCCGTCCGCGAGCGCTTCGTGGCCGAACTCGCCCGCAGGGCCACGAAGATCAAGCTCGGCCGCGGCACCGAGGACGGCGTCGAGTGCGGCCCCCTCGTCTCGGCGCAGCAGCGCGAGAAGACCGAGATGTACGTGGCCTCCGCCCTTCAGGAGGGCGCGGTGCTCCGCTCCGGCGGCAAGCGCCCCGAGCCGAGCGAAGTGCGGCCCGCCGAGGGCTACTTCTACGAGCCGACCGTGCTCGACCAGTGCCACCGCGAGATGAAGGTCGTACGCGAAGAGGTCTTCGGGCCCGTCCTGAGCGTCGAGACCTTCCGCACCGAGGACGAGGCCGTGGCCCTCGCCAACGACACCGAGTACGGTCTCGCGGGCGCCGTGTGGACCAGCGACTCGGGACGCGCCCGCCGCATGGCCCGCCGCATGCGCCACGGCACCATCTGGATCAACGACTTCCACCCCTACCTGCCGCAGGCGGAGTGGGGCGGCTTCGGCAAGAGCGGTGTCGGGCGCGAGCTGGGCCCCGCCGGACTCGCCGAGTACCGCGAGTCCAAGCACATCTACGAGAACCTGGCGCCGCGGCCGGTCCGCTGGTTCGCGGGCTGAGGCCCGCCCCGCTCGTAGGCCCTCCGCTCTTACGCGCAAGCACCTTGCACGACCTCGCAGGAAGAGGAGTAGCTACCCCCATGGCTGAAACCCCCCAGGCAGTAACCGAGTCCGGCGCCGTGACCGAGTACGACTACGTCATCGTCGGCGGCGGCACCGCGGGATCGGTGATCGCCTCCCGGCTCACCGAGAACCCCGACGTCACCGTCGCCGTCATCGAGGGCGGGCCCAGCGACATCGACCGTGAGGACGTCCTCACGCTCCGCCGCTGGCTCGGCCTGCTCGGCGGTGACCTCGACTACGGCTACACGACCACGGAGCAGCCGCGCGGCAACTCCCACATCCTGCACAGCCGTGCCAAGGTGCTCGGCGGGTGCTCGTCGCACAACACCCTGATCTCCTTCAAGCCGCTGCCGTCCGACTGGGACGAGTGGGAGGAGGCCGGGGCCACCGGCTGGAACGCCAAGGCGATGGACCCCTACTTCGGCAAGCTGCGCAACAACATCGTGCGCGTCGCCAAGAAGGACCAGAACCAGATCGCCACCGACTGGGTCGAGGCGACGAAGACCGCCCTCGGCGTCCCGGAGGTCGTCGGCTTCAACGACAAGCCCTTCGACGAGGGCGTCGGCTTCTTCGACCTCTCGTACCACCCGGAGAACAACAAGCGCTCCTCCGCCTCGGTCGCCTACCTCCACCCGCACATGGAGGCCGGTGACCGGCCGAACCTCCACCTGTTCCTGGAGACCTGGGCCACCCGCCTCGAACTGGCCGGCAAGACCGCCCGCGGCGTGCACGTCCGCACCGGGGACGGCGCCGAGAAGCTGCTCACCGCCCGCCGCGAGGTGCTCGTCTGCGCGGGCGCCGTCGACACGCCCCGGCTGCTCATGCACTCGGGCATCGGCCCGAGGAAGGACCTCGAAGCGCTCGGCATCCCGGTCGCCCACGACCTGCCGGGCGTCGGCGAGAACCTCATCGACCACCCGGAGTCGGTCATCGTCTGGGAGACCGACGGGCCGATCCCCGGCAACTCCGCGATGGACTCCGACGCGGGCCTGTTCGTGAAGCGGGACCCGGACCACAAGGGTCCCGACCTGATGTTCCACTTCTACCAGATCCCCTTCACGGACAACCCGGAGCGCCTGGGCTACGAACGCCCCGAGCACGGCGTCTCGATGACCCCGAACATCCCCAAGTCCCGCGCCCGCGGCCGGCTCTACCTCACGTCGGCGGACCCCGAGGTCAAGCCCGCCCTCGACTTCAGGTACTTCGAGGACGAGGACGACTACGACGGGCGGACCCTCGTGGACGGCATCAAGCTCGCCCGCAAGGTCGCGCAGGCCGAGCCGTTCAAGAAGTGGCTCAAGCGCGAGGTCTTCCCCGGTCCCGACGTCACCGACGACGCCGAGATCAGCGAACTGGTGCGCAAGGCCGCGCACACGGTCTACCACCCGGCCGGAACCTGCCGAATGGGCGCTTCCACTGATGAACTCGCCGTGGTGGACCCGGAGCTGAGGATCCGGGGCATGCAAGGAATCCGTATCGCGGACGCATCCGTCTTCCCGACGATGCCCGCCGTGAATCCGATGATCGGAGTGCTCATGGTCGGGGAGAAATGTGCCGAGATGCTGGGTGGTGACGGCCGATGAGCGAGGCCCTCGTGACGACCAAGGACGAGACGGTGGCCCCCGACGGACCCGTCTTCGCCGTCGAGAACCTCTGGAAGGTCTTTGGCCCGAAGGCGGAGCGCATACCGGACGACACCGCTCTCCACGACCTCACCCCCGCCGAACTGCGCGAACGCACCGGCTGCACCGCGGCCGTGCGTGATGTGTCCTTCGAGGTCAACAAGGGTGAGGTCTTCGTCGTCATGGGCCTCTCCGGCTCGGGCAAGTCGACACTCGTGCGCTGCCTGACCCGGCTCATCGAGCCCACGTCGGGACGGCTCGCCATCGACGGCGAGGACGTCCTCGCCATGGACAAGGCGCGCCTGCGCGAACTGCGCCGCCGCCGCGCCGCCATGGTCTTCCAGCACTTCGGCCTCCTGCCGCACCGCTCGGTCATCGACAACGTCGCGTACGGCCTGGAGATCCAGGGCGTCGGCAAGGCCGAGCGGCGCGCGAAGGCCCTTGAGGTCATCGCGAAGGTCGGCCTCGACGGCCTCGAACAGCGCAAGCCGGGCCAGCTCTCCGGCGGGCAGCAGCAGCGCGTGGGCCTGGCCCGCGCCCTCGCCGTCGACCCCGAGGTCCTGCTCTTCGACGAGCCGTTCAGCGCGCTCGACCCGCTGATCCGCCGCGACATGCAGGAGGAGGTCGTCCGCCTGCACCGTGAAGAGGGCCGCACCATGGTCTTCATCACCCACGACCTCAGCGAGGCCCTCAAGCTCGGCGACCGCATCGCCCTGATGCGCGACGGCCGCGTGGTCCAGCTCGGCACGCCCGAGGAGATCGTCGGCTCCCCGGCCGACGACTACGTCCGTGACTTCGTCCGCGACGTGGCGCGCGCCGACGTGATGAGCGTGCGCACCGCCATGCGCCCCGCCGAAACCGACGAGGAGAGCAGCGGCACGGCCCTCGCGCCCGACGCCAAGGTCTCCGAGGCCATCGAGGCCGTCGCACGCACCGGCCTCCCGGTGCGCGTGATGGACGGCAAGCGCTGCCTCGGCGTGGTCGACCACGCGGGGCTGCTCGCCGTGGTCGCGGGCACCGAGGCGCCCGTGACGGTGCCCGCGCAGGCTCCCGCGAAGGACCCCGCGAAGGTCCCCGGCAAGGGCGAGGCGGTCGCCTGATGGCCACCGCCACCGCATCGAGCCCCGTACGAGATACGGGCGTCGGCGCGCTCCTTCGCCACCGCGCCCTCGGCAAGCTCCTGCTGCTCGCCGTCGCCGCGGCGGTCCTCGTGCCGATCGTCAGCGCCAAGTGGTCCTCCGGCGCCTGGCCGGACGCGCTCACCGTCGACCTGACCGAGCCGCTGGGCAGGACCAGCGACTGGATCATCGACAACCGCGACAGCCACCCGCTCTTCACCTACTTCTTCGGGCACGTCAGCAACGCCATCGTGCTCTCCGTGCGCGGCGTCTACCTCGTGCTGCTCGCCGCGGGCTGGGCCGGCGTGACCGCCGCCGCCGGGCTCATCGCCTGGCGCGTGGCGGGCGTGCGGCTCGCCGTCACCGCCTCCGCCGCGTTCGCCGTCTGCGGCCTGCTCGGCATGTGGGTGCCGACGATGCAGACGCTCGCCCTGATGATCGTGGCGGTCCTCGCCTCGATCGTGATCGGCGCGCTGCTCGGCCTCGCGGGCGGCCTCAACGACCGCGTCTTCCGCGTGCTGCGGCCCGTCCTCGACACCATGCAGGTGCTGCCCGCGTACGCGTATCTGCTGCCGTTCGCCCTCATCTTCGGCATGGGCGTCCCCGCCGCCGTCATCGCGACGGTCGTGTACGCGGCCCCGCCCATGGCCCGGCTCACCGCGCTCGGCCTGCGCGGCGCCGACGGCGGCGTCCTCGAAGCGGTGACGTCGCTCGGCGCGACCAGCCGCCAGAGGCTGTTCTCCGCCCGGCTGCCCCTGGCCGCCAAGCAGCTCCTGCTCGGCGTCAACCAGACGATCATGATGGCGCTCTCCATGGCCGTCATCGCCTCCGTGATCGGCGCCGGCGGCCTCGGCGACCGCGTCTACCAGGCGCTCTCCACCGTCGACGTCGGCCAGGCACTCGCCGGCGGCATCCCCATCGTGCTGCTCGCCGTGGTCCTCGACCGCGTCACCGGCGCCGCGGGCGAGAAGGCCGGCGCCCACCGCGAGGACACCTCCGCCCTGCGCGGCGGGCGCGGCTGGGCCGTCGCCGCCGTCGTGACCGTCGCGGCGGCGCTCGCCGCCCGCTTCGCGGACCGCCTGGAGTGGCCCACCGGCTGGGTCGTCAACATCGCCCCTTCGGTGAACACCGCCAAGGAGTGGATGGTCGACCACCTCTACACCGGCGTGCCCGTCGTCGGCGGCACCGCCGACTGGGCGTCCCACTTCACCACGTGGGTCCTCAACCCCGTCCGCGACGGCCTTCAGGGCCTGCCCTGGTGGTCCGCGCTGCTGATCGTCGCCGCGCTCGCCTGGCTGATCGGCACCTGGCAGACCGCGCTCACCGCGGTCGCCGCCATGGCCGCCATCGGCGTGTTCGGCGTCTGGGACAAGTCCCTCGACACGCTCGCCCAGGTCCTCGCGGGCGTCGCGGTGACGCTCGTCCTCGGCTTCGCGACCGGCATCGCGGCCTCCCGCAGCCAGCGGTTCGAACGCCTGCTGCGCCCGGTCCTCGACGTCTTCCAGACCCTGCCGCAGTTCGTGTACCTCATCCCGGTCGTCGCCCTCTTCGGCATCGGCCGCGCCCCGGCGGTCGCCGCGGCCGTGGTCTACGCGCTGCCGGCCGTCGTCCGCATCACCACGCAGGGCCTGCGCGAGGTCGACGCCGCCGCGATGGAGTCCTCGCGCTCGCTCGGCGCCACGAGCTGGCAGCAACTGCGCAAGGTCCAGCTCCCGCTGGCCCGCCCCGCGCTGCTGCTCGCCCTCAACCAGGGCGTCGTCCTGGTCCTCGCCGTGGTCGTCATCGGCGGCCTGGTCGGCGGTGGCGCGCTCGGCTACGACGTGGTGTTCGGCATCGCGCAGGGCGACCTCGCGACGGGCCTGGTGGCCGGTGTGGCCATCGTCTGCCTCGGCCTGATGCTCGACCGCGTCACGCAGCCCACCGAACGCCGCGTCAAGAAGGGAGCGTGACATGCGCACACGTACGCGTGTCATGAGTGCCGTCACGGCCGGCGGGGCGCTTCTCGCGCTCTCCGGCTGCGGCGCGGCCGACATGACCAAGCAGGCGTCCCCGTACGCGAACGCCGCGGGCGCCAAGACCGTGACCCTCTCGGTCCAGTCCTGGGTCGGCGCGCAGGCGGACGTCGCCGTCGCCGAGTACCTGCTCAAGAACGAGCTGGGCTACCGCGTCGACAAGGTCCAGATCGACGAGGTCCCCGCCTGGGACGCCCTCAGCCAGGGCCGCGTCGACGCGATCCTGGAGGACTGGGGCCACCCCGAGCAGGAACAGCGGT
The DNA here is from genome assembly GCF_052936595.1 of Streptomyces sp. DSM 118878. Taxonomy (NCBI): domain Bacteria; kingdom Bacillati; phylum Actinomycetota; class Actinomycetes; order Kitasatosporales; family Streptomycetaceae; genus Streptomyces; species Streptomyces sp. DSM 118878. The sequence continues at coordinate 3,680,667 of NZ_CP193622.1, read as the reverse complement.
ACGTCAAGGACAAGAAGACGATCGTCCCCGGCGGCGACGTCGGCGTGACCGGGCACATCGGCTGGTACGTGCCCACGTACTTCGCGAAGAAGCACCCGGACGTCACCGACTGGAAGAACCTCAACAAGTACGCGGACCAGTTCAAGACGTCCGAGAGCGGCAGCAAGGGCCAGCTCATGGACGGCTCCCCGTCGTACGTGACGAACGACAAGGCCCTGGTGCAGAACCTGGACCTGGACTACGAGGTCGTCTTCGCCGGCTCCGAGGCCGCCCAGATCACCCAGATCGAGCAGTTCGCCAAGCAGAAGAAGCCGTTCCTCACGTACTGGTACAAGCCGCAGTGGCTGTTCGAGAAGGTGCCGATGACGGAGGTGAAGCTGCCCGAGTACAAGGAGGGCTGCGACGCCGACCCCGCCAAGATCAAGTGCGCCTACCCGCACACGCCGCTCCAGAAGTACTTCAACGCGGACTTCGCGAAGAAGGGCGGAAAGGCCGCGGAGTTCCTGAAGAACTTCCAGTGGTCGGAGGAGGACCAGAACGAGGTCTCCCTGATGATCGCGGACAAGAAGATGTCGCCGGACGCCGCGGCGAAGTCCTGGATCAAGAAGAACGAGTCCAAGTGGCGGGCCTGGCTGCCGAAGTGACCCTCCGGATGGGTGGGCCGCCCGTCTAGACCAGGTCCGCCATGATCCCCTCCAGGGCGGACAGCGTCCGGTGCAGCAGACCCGGCCCGAACGTGATCCTCGTGGCACCCAGTTCGCCCAGCTCCCGCAGGGTGGGGCCCTTGGGTGTCGCGACCACGTTGAGCGGCCCCTCGATGCCCGCCCGCAGCGCGGGGATCGCCTCGGTGGGCGCCAGGATCGGGTAGACGCAGTCCGCGCCGGCGGCCACGTAGAGCCGGGCCCGTTCGATCGCGGGGCCGGGCTCGGGGACGCCCCGCAGGAACGTGTCGACCCGGGCGTTCACGAAGATCCGGCCGCCCGCGGCCTCCCGTACCGCCGCGAGGAAGTCGGCCTGCTCGGCGGGGTCCTTGAGGGTGTCGCCGCGGGAGTCCTCCAGGTTGCAGCCGACCGCTCCGGCCGTCAGGAGCCGCTCGACCAGTTCCTCGGGCGCGAGGCCGTAGCCGTCCTCGATGTCCGCGCTCACGGGCACGGAGACGGACCGCGTGATCCGCGCGACCGCCGCGAACATCTCGTCGGGCGGCACCTGTCCGTCCTCGTACCCGAGGGAGAGCGCGATCCCCGCGCTGGGCGTCGCGAGCGCGGGGCTGCCCGCCGCCTCGAACGTACGGGCGCTCGCCGCGTCCCATGGACCCGGCAGGATCAGCGGGTCGCCGGGCGCCCGTCCGTGGTGCAGGGCGCGCAGTGTCTCGACGGGACTCACCATGCCGGGCCTCCGGGTTCGATGCGGCGGCTGACCATCAGCCGGTTCGAGCTGTTCGCGTGCGGTCACTTGTGGTCGCCCGGCCGGTAGTGGCCCGGCGCCAGGCGCGCCGTCACGCCGAAGCGGTTCCAGGCGTTGATGACCGTGATCGCGGCGATGAGCTGCGTCAGCTCGGCCTCGTCGAAGTGCTTCGCGGCCTTCTCGTAGACCTCGTCCGGCACGAAACCGTCGGTGAGGACCGTGACCGCCTCGGTCAGTTCGAGCGCGGCGAGCTCCTTGGCCGTGTAGAAGTGCTGCGACTCCTCCCACGCGCTGAGCTGGACGATCCGCTCGACGCTCTCGCCCGCCGCGAGCGCGTCCTTGCTGTGCATGTCGAGGCAGAGCGCGCAGTGGTTGATCTGCGAGGCGCGGATCTTGACCAGCTCGTAGATCACCGGGTCGAGGCCCTTACGGGCCGCCGCGTCGAGCCTGACCATGGCCTTGTAGACCTCGGGGGCGTGGGTGGTCCAGGCGAGGCGCGGGGAGCGCTCGGGGGCGTATTCCTCGCCAGTGCCGGTGCCGGTGCCGGTTTCGGTGCTGTTCGTGTTCGTGTTCGCGTTCGTGTTCGTGTCCGTCATGCGGTCGAGCCTAGGAGCGAGGCAGCCCAGCGGTATGGTCCATTTCCATGGGAGAACCTTGGGCCAATCTGGGCGTCGACCTGCACCTGGACACGGGTGGCGGCGCGTCCCGCCACGGGATCCGCAAGGGCCTCACGGACGCGCTGCGGGAGGCGGTGCGCGGCGGCAGGCTCGCGCCGGGCACGCGGCTGCCGTCCTCCCGCTCCCTCGCCCTCGACCTCGGCATCGCCCGGAACACCGTCGCCGACGCGTACGCGGACCTGGTCGCCGAGGGCTGGCTCACGGCCCGGCAGGGCTCGGGGACCCGGGTGGCGACAGGGGTCTCCCCCGCCGGGGCGGAGCCGAGGGCGCGGGGGAGGGCCGACGTGCCGCCGGGGCGGGCCGCCGCGCCCCGCAGGAAGGACGGGGCGCCGACGTACGACCTCACCCCCGGCAGGCCCGACCTCTCCGCCTTCCCGCGCGCGGAGTGGCTCAAGGCGGCCCGGCGCGCGCTGGCGAAGGCGCCGAGCGACGCCCTCGGATACGGCGATCCGCGGGGCCGGGTGGAGCTGCGCGAGGCCCTCGCCGGGTACCTCGCGCGGGCCCGCGGCGTGCACGCGGACCCCGGTCGTGTCGTGGTGACCGCCGGGTTCGCGCACGCCCTTTCGATCCTCGGCCGGGTGCTGCGGAGCCGGGGGCAGCGGCAGGTGACCGTCGAGTCGTACGGCCTGGACGTCCACTGGAAGCTGCTGCGCAAGGCGGGCCTGCGGACGGTGCCGCTCGGCTTCGACGGGCTCGGCACGGTGGTCTCCGGCCTCGGCGGCGGGCCGGGGGCGTCCAAGGCGGTGCTGCTCACCCCGGCGCACCAGTTCCCGATGGGGGTGCCGCTGCACCCCGACCGGCGGGCGGCGGCCGTCGACTGGGCCCGGCGCGAGGACGGGCTGATCCTGGAGGACGACTACGACGGGGAGTTCCGCTACGACCGCCAGCCGGTCGGCGCGCTCCAGGGCCTCGACCCCGAGCGCGTCGTCTACCTCGGCACGGCCAGCAAGTCCCTGGCGCCGGGGCTGCGCATCGGGTGGATGGTGCTGCCGGCCGGGGTGCGCGACGAGGCGCTCGGCGAGAAGGACGCGGCGGGCTGGTCCTGCGGGGTGCTCGACCAGCTCACGCTGGCGGAGTTCCTCACCTCGGGCGCGTACGACCGCCATGTGCGCGCCGCGAGGCTCCGCTACCGGCGCCGCAGGGACCAGCTCGTGGCCGCCCTCGCCGAGCGGGCCCCCGAGACCCGCGCCACGGGCATCGCGGCGGGCCTCCACGCGGTCCTTGAACTCCCCCCGGGCACGGAGAACTCCGTGGTCGAGGCGGCCAACTGGGAGCGCCTCGCGGTCCAGGGCCTCTCCCGCTTCCGCCACCCCCTCGCGACGGCACGGCAGGGCGACGCGCTGGTCCTGGGCTACGGGACGCCCGCGGAGCACGCCTGGAACGGTGCGCTGGCCGCCCTGTGCCGAGTCCTGCCATGACGGCCTGCGCCGGGTCTTCCGTGACGGCCGATACGAGCCAAAGGCGGCTCAACGGGCACACGGCGGACATCGGGGGTGGGCGGCCGGCGCGGAGCGCGCCGCCTTCCCTACGCTGATCGTCGGCCGCGTACGAATTCAGGCCACCGTCCGGCCGCGCGCGGGGCGGAGACATCGACAACGGGGGAGTGGCACAGATGGCGGAGAAACAACCACGGCGGCTGCGGTCCAGCACGGTCGTGCTCGGCGGCATGGGCGTCCTCGCGGCGGCCCTGACCTCCTGCGGCTCGGACCCGGACCGCCGGTGCGTGGACCGGGACAGCTACGACACGTTCCTCGGCTACAAGATCGTCGGCGACAAGAACTGCCGCTCCACGTCCAGCGGTCACTCCTCGGGCAAGGGCCGCACGGACGGCTCCGGTTCCTACGGCACCGGCAGGACCACGGGACGCACCGACGCCGCCTGGTACTACGACGCGGACGTCGAAGGACGCTATGCCGACAACGGCACGTTCAGCCGCAGCGAGGCCGTGGACCGCGACGGCTTCGGCTGCTCGGACAGCGGCAGCGGCGGCGGCTGACGGAAGGCACGGACCCGTAGGCCATGGAACGCCGCACCATCGACCCCCGCCCCGGCTGGCAGCAGACCGTCGAGGACCAGGGGCTCATCTACCCGCTCACCCGCTACCCCGACGGCACCCTGCGCCCCTACTGGGACGAGAGCGCGTACTACGTCTTCTCGCTCCCCGAGGTGGAGGCGCTCGAGGACGTCGTCGAGGAGCTCCACGCGATGTGCCTGGCCGCCGCCGCGCACATCGTCGACCACGACCGCCTCGCCGACCTCGGCATCACGGACCCGGGGGTGGCCGCCGCCGTCACCGAGGCCTGGCACCGCCGCGCCGAGCTCCCCTCGCTCTACGGCCGCTTCGACCTGCGCCACGACGGCACGGGCCCGGCCAAGATGCTGGAGTACAACGCCGACACGCCCACCTCGCTGGTCGAGGCCGCGAGCCCGCAGTGGTTCTGGATGGAGGAGCGCTTCCCCGGCGCCGACCAGTGGAACTCCCTGCACGAACGCCTCGTCGACGCCTGGCGCAAGCAGGCCGCGCTCCTGCCGCCCGGCGGCCCGCTGTACTTCGCCCACTCCGCCGCCGACGAGCTCGGCGAGGACCTGATGACGGTCGCGTACCTCCGCGAGACGGCCGAGCAGGCGGGCCTCGCCACCGAGTCCATCTCCATGGAGGACATCGGCTGGGACCGCCTCTCGCGCCGCTTCGTCGACAAGAAGCTCCGCTTCATGCGCGGCTGCTTCAAGCTGTACCCGTGGGAGTGGCTGACCACGGACCGCTTCGCCCCGCACGTCCTGGAGACGCTCGACAACGGCGGCGGCACCGGATCGACGCTCTGGATCGAGCCGGCCTGGAAGATGCTGCTCTCCAACAAGGCGCTGCTCGCCATCCTCTGGGAGCTGTATCCCGGCCACCCGAACCTGCTCCCCGCCTACCTGGACGGCCCGCGGGAGCTGGCCGGACGCGGCTACGTCGCCAAGCCCCTCCTCGGCCGCGAGGGAGCCGGCGTCACGGTGCACGAGCCCGGCGCCCCCGCGGCCGTCCGCGACGAGCCCTGCTGCTACCAGGAGCTGGCGCCGCTGCCCGACTTCGACGGCAACCGCGTCGTCCTCGGCGCGTGGGTCGTCGAGGGCGAGGCGGCCGGGCTCGGCATCAGGGAGTCGTCGGGGCTGGTCACGGACGAGTACGCGCGGTTCGTCCCGCACGTGATCCTGCCGGACCAGCGGTAAGGCCGGGCGCCGGGCGGTAAGGCCGGGCGGTACGGCTAGGCCAGCACGGCCCGGAGCTGGTCGAGCCCCCAGTCCAGGTCCTCCTTGCTGATCACCAGCGGGGGAGCGATGCGGATCGTCGCGCCGTGCGTGTCCTTGACCAGCACCCCGCGGTCCATCAGCTTCTCGGAGACATCGCGGCCCGTGCCGTGCGAGGGAGCGATGTCGACGCCCGCCCACAGGCCGCGCCCGCGCACCTCGGTCACCACGCCGGAACCGGCGAGGAGCTGGAGCTCGGCGTGCAGATGCTCGCCCAGCTCCGTGGCGCGGGCCTGGAACTCGCCCGTGGACAGCATCTCGACCACCTCCAGGCCCACGGCGCACGCGAGGGGGTTGCCGCCGAACGTCGACCCGTGCTCGCCCGGCTGGAAGACCCCGAGCACATCGGCGTCGGCGACCACCGCCGACACGGGCACGACCCCGCCGCCCAGCGCCTTGCCCAGCAGGTACACGTCCGGCACCACGCCCTCGTGCTCACACGCGAACGTACGGCCCGTCCTGCCGAGCCCCGACTGGATCTCGTCCGCGATGAAGAGGACGTTCCGCTCCCGGGTCAGCTCCCTGACCCCCGCCAGATAGCCGGCCGGCGGCACGAGCACCCCGGCCTCGCCCTGGATCGGTTCGAGCAGCACGGCCACCGTGTCGTCGGTGACCGCGGCCCGCAGCGCCGCCAGGTCGCCGTACGGCACGATCTCGAAGCCCGGCGTGTACGGACCGAAGTCGGCCCGCGCTTCCTCGTCCGTGGAGAAGCTGACGATGGTCGTCGTCCTGCCGTGGAAGTTCTCGGCGGCCACGATGATCTTCGCCCGGCCGTCCGGCACCCCCTTGACCCGGTAGCCCCACTTCCGCGCGGTCTTCACGGCCGTCTCCACGGCCTCCGCGCCGGTGTTCATCGGCAGGACCATGTCCTTGCCGCACAGCTCGGCCAGGCGCGTGCAGAAGTCGGCGAAGCGGTCGTGGTGGAAGGCCCGCGACGTCAGCGTCACCCGCTCCAGCTGGGCCTTGGCCGCGTCGATCAGCCGGCGGTTGCCGTGCCCGAAGTTGAGCGCGGAGTACCCGGCGAGCATGTCGAGGTAGCGGCGCCCCTCCACATCGGTCATCCACGCGCCCTCGGCGGAGGCGACCACGATCGGCAGCGGATGGTAGTTGTGCGCGCTGTGCGCCTCGGCCGACGCGATGAACTGCTCGCTGGTCGTCAGGGAGCCGTTCCTGAGGGGAGATGGCGTAATCGACACGGGGTCTCCGTTCGTCCTGCGGCGTGGGGCGTGTGTGACGCCCAGTCTCCATCGTCGCTCGCATCATGGACGAGGAAACCTGCCGAACCGGCGTGCCCGCTACGCTGGCCCCGACAGCACGGTGACTGGCGTACGGGGAATCGACCTCGATGGAGCCGTGCTCGGCCAGACCTTCGAGGTGCCGACTGCCTGGGCACCCCGGGACCACGACCGGACACCACCGCTCGCCCCCGGAGGACGCCATGACCCTTCCTTCCGCCCAGCGCCACCCGGCCCTCACCGCCGAGGACCCGGAGCTCGCCGCCCTCGTCGGCGCCGAGGAGCAGCTCCAGGCCGACACGCTCCGCATGATCCCCAGCGAGAACTACGTCTCCCGTGCCGTGCTCGAAGCCTCGGGCACCGTGCTGCAGAACAAGTACAGCGAGGGCTACCCGGGCCGCCGGTACTACGAGGGCCAGCAGAACATCGACCCCGTCGAGCGCCTGGCCATCGCCCGCGCCAAGGCCGTCTTCGGCGTCGAGCACGCCAACGTCCAGCCCTACTCCGGCTCACCCGCCAACCTCGCCGTCTACCTCGCCTTCGCCGAGCCCGGCGACACCGTGATGGGCATGGCCCTGCCCATGGGCGGCCACCTCACCCACGGCTGGGGCGTCTCCGCCACGGGCAAGTGGTTCCGGGGCGTGCAGTACGGCGTGCGCCGGGACACGGGCCGCGTCGACTTCGACGAGGTCCGTGACCTCGCCCTCAGGGAACGCCCGAAGCTGATCTTCTGCGGCGGCACCGCCCTGCCCCGCACCATCGACTTCGCCGCCTTCGCCGAGATCGCCCGCGAGGCGGGCTCCGTCCTGGTCGCCGACATCGCGCACATCGCCGGGCTGATCGCGGGCGGCGCCCACCCCTCGCCCGTCCCGCACGCCGACGTGATCTCCACGACCACCCACAAGACCCTGCGCGGCCCGCGCGGGGCGATGCTGATGTCCCGCGAGGAGCACGCCAAGGCCATCGACAAGGCGGTCTTCCCCGGCCTCCAGGGCGGCCCGCACAACCACACCACCGCCGCCATCGCGGTCGCCCTCCACGAGGCGTCCGGGGACTCCTTCCGTGACTACGCCCACGCGGTCGTCGCCAACGCCGGGGCCCTCGCCGAAGCCCTGCTCACCCGCGGTTTCGACCTGGTCTCGGGCGGCACCGACAACCATCTGATCCTGATGGACCTCACCCCCAAGGACGTCCCAGGCAAGATCGCCGCGAAGGCCCTCGACCGGGCCGGGATCGTCGTCAACCACAACACCGTGCCGTTCGACCCGCGCAAGCCCTTCGACCCCTCGGGCATCCGCATCGGCACCCCCTCCCTCACCTCCCGCGGGCTCGGCACGGCACACATGGAGACCGTCGCCGACTGGATCGACCGCGGCGTCGCCGCGGGCCGGACCGGGGACGAGGAGGCGCTGACGAAGATCAGGGCCGAGGTCGCCGACCTGATGTCCGCCCACCCCGCGCCGGGCCTGCCGACGGACTGACGTCCGCCGCCGTCCTCGCCACCCGCCGCACACCTGTTTCCGAGTTATGAGAGTCACCTGAGAGAATGGGCCTCATGGCCTCTGAACGTCCTCGTGTGCTCTCCGGGATCCAGCCCACCGCCGGCTCGTTCCACCTCGGCAACTACCTCGGCGCCGTACGCCAGTGGGTCGCGTTGCAGGAGACCCACGACGCCTTCTACATGGTGGTGGACCTGCACGCGATCACGGTCCCGCAGGACCCCGCGGAGCTGCGCGCCAACACCCGGCTCGCCGTGGCCCAGCTGCTCGCCGCGGGGCTCGACCCCGAGCGCTGCACGCTCTTCGTCCAGAGCCACGTCCCGGAGCACGCCCAGCTCGCCTGGGTCATGAACTGCCTCACCGGCTTCGGCGAGGCCTCCCGAATGACGCAGTTCAAGGACAAGTCGGCCAAGCAGGGCGCCGACCGGGCCTCGGTGGGCCTCTTCACGTACCCGGTCCTCCAGGTCGCGGACATCCTGCTCTACCAGGCGAACGAGGTCCCGGTCGGCGAGGACCAGCGCCAGCACATCGAACTGACCCGCGACCTGGCCGAGCGTTTCAACGGTCGCCTCGGTCAGACGTTCACCGTGCCGTCGCCGTACATCCTCAAGGAGACGGCGAAGATCTACGACCTCCAGGACCCGTCGATCAAGATGAGCAAGTCGGCGTCCACGCCGAAGGGCCTGATCAACCTCCTGGACGAGCCCAAGGCGACCGCCAAGAAGGTCAAGAGCGCCGTCACCGATACGGACACCGTCATCCGCTACGACGTGGTCGAGAAGCCCGGCATCAGCAACCTCCTCAGCGTCTACTCCACGCTCACCGGCGCCGGTATCGCGGAACTTGAGCAGAAGTACGCCGGCAAGGGCTACGGTGCGCTGAAGACCGACCTCGCCGAGGTCATGGTCGAGTTCGTGACCCCGTTCCGGAACCGCACCCAGGAGTACCTTGGCGACCCGGAGACGCTCGACTCGATCCTGGCCAAGGGAGCGGAGAAGGCCCGTGCCGTCGCCGCCGAGACTCTCGCGCAGGCGTACGACCGGGTAGGTTTCCTGCCCGCCAAGCACTGAGTCCCGACAGACTCCGAGCACGCACGACAACCGCACCCGCGCTGCACGGCGAGCAGCGCCCCCCGCCCATCGACACGACGACAGGAGTACGACGTGGGGACCGTAACGATCGGTGTTTCGATCGCGGTCCCGGAGCCACACGGCAGCCTGCTCCAGGAGCGGCGCGCGGGCTTCGGGGACCCCGCGGCGCACGGCATTCCCACGCATGTGACCCTGTTGCCTCCCACCGAGGTGGACGCGTCCGCGCTGCCCGCGGTTGAGTCGCATCTGATGTCGGTCGCCGCGGCCGGGCGGCCCTTCCCGATGCGCCTGTCGGGGACGGGCACGTTCCGGCCGCTGTCGCCCGTCGTCTTCGTGCAGGTGGTGGAGGGCGGCTCGGCCTGTTCCTGGCTCCAGAAGCGGGTGCGGGACGCGTCGGGGCCGATGGCCCGCGAACTGCAGTTCCCGTACCACCCGCACGTCACCGTGGCCCACGGCATCTCCGAGGAGGCCATGGACCGGGCCTACGAGGAGCTCTCGGAGTACGAGGCGTCCTGGCCCTGCACCGGCTTCGCGCTCTACGAACAGGGCCAGGACGGCATCTGGCGCAAGCTGCGCGAGTTCGACTTCGGCGGCCCCCTGGTGCCCCACCAGACCCCGCCCCCGGCGGCCAGGGACACGCTGCCCACCCGCTAGATCGGCAGCCGCCGGAACAGCGGCCTCGGCAGGTGCCGGAGCGCCGACATGACCACCCGCAGCATGCCGGGCACCCACACCGTCTCCGAACGCCGTCGCAGCCCCGTCTCGATGGCCGCCGCGACCGCGTCCGGCGTGGTCGACAGGGGGGCCTCCTCCAGGCCCGCCGTCATCTTCGAGCGGACGAAGCCGGGGCGCACCACCATCACGTGCACCCCTGTGCCGTGCAGCGCGTCGCCGAGGCCCTGGGTGAAGGCGTCGAGGCCGGCCTTGCTGGAGCCGTAGATGAAGTTGGAGCGGCGTGCCCGCTCGCCCGCCACCGAGGAGAGCACCACCAGGGAGCCGTGGCCCTGGGACTGGAGGGCCCGGGCGCAGACCAGGCCCGAGGAGACGGCTCCGGTGTAGTTGGTCCGGGCGACGCGCACCGCCGAGAGGGGCTCGTCCTCGTCGCGCGCCTGGTCGCCGAGGACGCCGAAGGCGAGCAGCACCATGTCGATGTCGCCCTCGGCGAAGACCTTGCCGAGGGTCTCCTCGTGGGACTCGGGGTCGAGCGCGTCGAAGGCGACGGTACGCACGTCCGCGCCCAGGTCGCGCAGCCCGGCGGCGGCCTCCTCCAGGGCCGGTGACGGGCGTCCCGCGAGCCAGACGGTGCGGGTGCGGCGGACGACGAGGCGCCGCGCGGTGGCGAGGCCGATCTCGGAGGTGCCACCGAGGACGAGCAGGGACTGGGGGGTGCCGAAGGCGTCTTTCATGAGTACCGATCTCCTAGCGGGCGAGGTCTCCTAGAGGGCGAGGCGGCGGGAGAGGTCCGAGCGGAACACGCCGCGTGGGTCGAGCTCGGCCCGCAGGGCACGGAAGTCGTCGAGCCGTGGATACATCGCGGCGAGCATCTCGGGCCGCAGCCGTGCGTCCTTGGCGAGGTAGACGCGTCCGCCGGCGGCTGCCACCTCCTCGTCCAGCTCGTCGAGGAAGGCGCCGAGCCCCGGCAGGTTCGCCGGGATGTCGAGCGCGAGCGTCCAGCCGGGCACCGGGAAGGACAGCCACCCCGGGTCGCTCTCGCCGAAGCGCTTCAGGACGGCGAGGAAGGACGGGCAGCCGCGCTCGGAGATGCGGCGCGCGATGCGGCGCAGGGCCTCTTCCTGGCCGTGTCCGACGACGAACTGGTACTGCACGAAGCCGCCGCGGCCGTAGACGCGGTTCCAGTGCGGGACGCCGTCCAGGGGGTGGAAGAAGGTGGAGATCTTCATCAGCTCTCCGGTGCGCCAGCGGGGCGCCTTGCGGTACCAGAGCTCGTTGAAGAGGCCCACCGACGTCCTGCCGAGGAGCCCTTCGGGGACGAAGGAGGGCGCGGCGGGGAGCCGCCCGGGGCGGAACGCGAGGGGTGCCCTGCGCGCGCGTGCCCGTGCCGGGAGGGCGTCAAGGGGGGCGTGGTCGCCGCGGGTGAGGACCGCGCGGCCCATGGCCGCGCCGCGGGCGAGGAGGTCGATCCAGGCCACCGAGTAGCGGTAGCGGTCGTCGGTGGCGGTGAGACGGGCCATCAGGTCGTCGAGGTCCGTCGCGCGTTCGGTGTCGACGCTCATCAGGGACGTCTCGACCGGCTGGAGCCGCACGGTCGCCGACAGGATCACACCGGTCAGGCCCATGCCGCCCGCCGTCGCGTCGAAGAGGGGCGTGCCGGGCGTGACGGTGCGGACCGTGCCGTCGGCCGTGAGCAGGTCCATCGCGAGGACATGGCGGGCGAAGGCGCCGGAGACGTGGTGGTTCTTGCCGTGGATGTCGGCGCCGATGGCCCCGCCGACCGTGACGTAGCGCGTCCCGGGCGTCACGGGCACGAACCAGCCGAGGGGGAGCAGGACTTCCATCAGGCGGTGCAGCGAGACGCCCGCGTCGCAGACGACGGTGCCCGCGTCGGCGTCGATGGTGTGGACCCGGTCGAGGCCCGTCATGTCGAAGACGTCGCCGCCCGCGTTCTGCGCGGCGTCCCCATAGGCCCGGCCCAGGCCCCTGGCGATGCCGCCGCGCTCCCCGCAGTCGCGCACGGCGGCCGCCGCCTCCTCCTGCGTACGGGGTCTCACCAGCCGCGCGGTGGTCGGGGCCGTACGCCCCCAGCCGGAGACGGAGACGGCTTCGAAGGGCGCCAGGGCGGGGGAGTCGGCAGGCATGACCACGACGGTAGCGCCCGACTGGAGGGGATTTGCCAAGAATCGTCCATGCTCTCACCGAAATGGGTGATTAGGGGAGTGTCACCCTGTATTGACCTCATAATCGGGCTGACGCCTTGGAGAGTTGAGCAGCCCAGATGAAGAGATGCCCAGCCATCGAACGTCGTCGAACGTCTTCGAAAATGAGGCCACATGCACGACATGGACCACCGGTTGCTGTCGGCCCTGCGCGACTGCGGCACCGACCCGCGCGTGGCGGCGGCCGCACGCGCCCTGTCCCGGGGCGGTGAACACGGCGCCCTGTGGATCGCCGCCGGGCTCCTGGGCGCCGCCGTGGACGGCGAGCGGCGCGGCGCCTGGCTGCGCGGCACGGCGCTGACCGCCGCCGCGCATGTGGCGAGCATGGGCCTCAAGAGGATCGTCCGCAGGCCGCGCCCGGACAGCCCGGACGGCGTGCCGCCCCTCGTGCGCACCGCTGGCCGGCACTCCTTCCCCAGCTCCCACGCCACGTCCTCGGCCGCCGCCGTCGTCGCGTACGGCGCGCTGCGCCCCGCGGGGGCCCGGCTCGTGCCGCCGCTCGCCGCCGCCGTGTGCGTCTCCCGTCTTGTCGCCGGCGTCCACTACCCCTCGGACGTGGCCGCGGGCGCGGCCCTCGGCGCGCTCACCGCCCGCCTGGGAGCCACCTGGATGAACGGAGGCCGCACCCGTGCCTGAGCGTTCCGCAGCCGTACCCGAGCGTTCCGCGGGCATGCCCGGACCGGACGTCATCGAGGGGCCGGGCCCGCCCCAGCCGGGCGCCAGCAGCTTGCCGCTGGGGCTCCTGAGGACCGCGCGGCCCCGCCAGTGGGTGAAGAACGTCCTGGTCGTCGCCGCCCCCGCGGCGGCGGGCGAGCTGTTCTCGCGCCACGCGGCCGCCCAACTCGTCATCGTCTTCACGCTGTTCACGGCCGCCGCGTCCGCCGTCTACCTGATCAACGACGCCCGGGACGCGGAAGCCGACCGCGCCCACCCCACCAAGTGCCGCAGACCGGTGGCCGCCGGACAGGTGCCGGTGCCCGTCGCGTACGCGGCCGGCGGGCTCCTCGCCGTCCTCGCGCCCACCGCCGCCGCCGTCCTGTGCACCCCGCTGACCGCGGCGCTCCTGGCCGCGTACGTCGTCATGCAGCTCGCCTACTGCGTCAGCCTCAAGCACGTCCTCGTCGTCGACCTCACGATCGTCACCACGGGCTTCCTGATGCGCGCCATGATCGGCGGCCTCGCGCTCGACATCCCGCTCTCGCGGTGGTTCATGATCACCACCGGCTTCGGCGCGCTCTTCATGGTCTCCGCCAAGCGCTACTCCGAAGCCGTCCAGATGTCGGCGGCCTCCGGGAAACCGGGCGCCACGCGCGCGTTGCTCACCGAATACACCACCGGCTACCTGCGCTTCGTATGGCAGCTCGCCGCCGGGGTCGCCGTCCTCGCGTACTGCCTGTGGGCCATGGAGGAGGGCGGCACCGCCGACGGCGGCACGCTGCCCTGGCGTCAGCTCTCCGTGACGGCCTTCATCCTCGCGGTCCTGCGCTACGCCGTCTTCGCCGACCGGGGCACCGCGGGCGAACCGGAGGACGTCGTCCTGCGCGACCGGGCCCTGGCCGTGATCGGCCTCGTGTGGGCGGCCATGTACGGCCTCGCGGTCGCGGACTGGTGACACCGCCCACCCGGCCGCCGGAACCCGGCCAGAAGCGGGCCGGGCCCTCCCGGCGCGAGCGGCTGCGGGCGATGGGTCCCGAGCTCCTCGGCTTCGCCGCCGCCGGTGTCTGCGCCTACGCGGCCGACCTCGGCCTCTTCATCTGGCTGCGCGGACCCGTGGGCCTCGACCCGCTGACCGCCAAGGCCCTCTCCTTCGTCGCGGGCTGCTCCGTGGCGTACGCGGGCAACGCACTCGGCACCTACCGGCGCAAGGCCGCCCGGGCGTCACGGCTGCGCCAGTACGTCGTCTTCTTCGCCGTCAACATCGCGGGCGCCCTCGTCCAACTGCTCTGCATCGCCGTGTCGCACTACGGCCTCGGCCTCACCTCGCAGCGCGCCGACACCGTCTCCGGGGCGGGTATCGGCATGGTCCTCGCCACCGTCCTGCGATTCTGGGGTACACGAACCCTGGTCTTCCGGGTCCCCGACGAGACGGCGGGGCCGCCGGGCGCGAAAGCAGGCAGGGAGGCGTCATGGACTGGCTGAAGAGACTGCCCGGCATCGGGCCGCTGGTGGCGAAGGGCATGCGCACGCACGCGTGGCACGCCTACGAACGGCTCGACGAGGTCCACTGGACACGCCTCGCCGCCGCGATGACCTTCATCAGCTTCCTGGCGCTCTTCCCGCTGCTCACCGTCGCCGCGGCCGTCGCCGCGGCGACCCTCTCCGCGCAGCAGCAGGACACCCTCAAGGACAAGCTCGCCGAGCAGGTGCCCGGCATCTCCGACCAGCTGGACCTGGACGCCCTCGTCGCCAACGCGGGCACGGTCGGTCTCATCGCGGGCGCCCTGCTGCTCTTCACCGGCATCGGCTGGGTCGGCTCCATGCGGGAGTGCCTGCGCGCCGTCTGGGAGTGCGAGGACGACGAGGAGAACCCCGTCCTGCGCAAGGCCAAGGACGCCGTGGTGCTCATCGGGCTCGGCGGCGCGGGCCTCGCCTCGTTCGCCGCGTCCGGCCTCGCCTCCGTCGCCGTCGGCTGGACGGCCCGCCTCATCGGCATCGACGAGACCGGCTGGGGAGCCGTGCTGCTCCAGGTCATCGCGTTCGCGATCGCCATCCTCGCGGACTTCCTGCTGCTGCTCTACGTCCTGACGCTGCTGCCCGGAGTACAGCCGCACCGCCGCGACCTCGTCACCGCCGCCCTGATCGGCGCCGTCGGCTTCGAACTGCTCAAGCTGCTCCTGGGCGGCTACATGAAGGGCGTCGCCTCGAAGAGCATGTACGGGGCCTTCGGCGTGCCCGTCGCGCTCCTCCTGTGGATCAGCTTCACGGCGAAGCTGCTGCTGTTCTGCGCCGCCTGGACGGCGACGCGCTCCGTCAGTCCTGCGGAGTCCGCCGGCCGGCCTGCCCCGGGAGCGGCATCCGGCGCCTGAGCACGAAGGCGCCCGCACCGAGCACCAGGACCACGCCGCCCGTCACCGCGAGGGCGACCCCCATGCCGCCGCCGCCCTTGTCCGAGGCGTGCGCCATGTTCGCCGCGGCACCGCCGCTCTTGCCGCCGGGAGCGCCCTTGCCCGAACCGGTCGCCCCCTTCGGCGCGACGAGCTCACCCACGGGCTCGACCTTGTCCGCGGCCGCGAAGCCCCAGTCGAAGAGGCGCGCGGTCTCCGCGTAGAGCGCGTGAGGCTCCCCGGAGGAGGGGTTCATGACGGTCACGAGGAGGACCTTGCCGTCGCGCTCGGCGACCCCGGTGAACGTGTTGCCCGCGTTCGTGGTGGTGCCGTTCTTGACGCCGGCGATGCCCTTGTACGGGCTGACTCCGTCGGCACCGGTGAGCAGCCGGTTGGTGTTCTGTATCCCGAAGGACCCGCGCTTGGTCTTGCCCTTGTCCTTGCCCTTGGTGATCTTCTTCGTCTCACCGGGGAACTGGGCGGTGGCCGTCGCGCAGTACTCGCGGAAGTCCTTCTTCTGGAGCCCCGACCGGGCGAACAGCGTCAGGTCGTACGCGGAGGAGACCTGCCCCTTCTCGTCGTAGCCGTCGGGCGAGACGACGTGCGTGTCGAGCGCCTGGAGCTCCTCGGCGTGCTCCTGCATGTCCTTGACGGTCTGCTCGACGCCGTCGTTCATCGCGGCCAGGACGCGCACCGCGTCGTTGCCCGAGCGGAGGAAGACGCCGAGCCACAGGTCGTGGACGCTGTATGTCTCGTTCTCCTTGATGCCGACCAGGCTGCTGCCCGCGCCGATCCCGGCCAGGTCGGAGAGCGCGACCTTGTGCTTCTGGCTCTTGGGGAACTTCGGCAGGACCGTGTCCGCGAACAGCATCTTCAGGGTGCTCGCCGGAGGCAGCCGCCAGTGCGCGTTGTGCGCGGCGAGGACCTCGCCCGACTCCGCGTCCGACACCATCCAGGAGCGCCCGGAGAGCTCCTTGGGCAGCACGGGGGCGCCCGGCTTGAGCTGAACCTGGGTGCCTGGCTTGCCGAGCTTCGCCCCGCCGACCGTCGACATGGAGGAGGGCGGCTTCGGCTGCCCGTTGTCGTCCGGCTTGTCGTCCGCGAAGGCGGGGGCCGTGGTCGACAGGGTCAGCAAGGTCGCGGAAGCGAGCAGCAAGGCGGCTTTTTTGGAGGCAGACACGGATGTGAACGTACAGGGCCCCGCTGTGGAGACCCGCGCCGAGGTGCGCTCCGTCGTGACGTCCCCACCCCGGCGGTTGTTCGACAGGACGGATCGCGATACTGAGGCCATGAAGCTCAGCCGCCCTGTCTCATGGTTCCTGCTCGCCTTCGGGGTGTGGAGCTGGTTCATCTGGATCACTTTCGTCAAGAACCTGTGGAAGGACGGCAGCGGGCTCGCCTTCGACGACGCGGACAACCCGACCGGATACTTCTGGGTGCACCTGACGCTTGCCGTTGTCTCCTTTGTCTTGGGGACGGCGGTAGGGACCATCGGGTTCCGTGGAGTCCGTGCTCTGCGGAGAACGTCATAGCCATGATCATCGTCACGGTCCTCGTGGGCCTTCTCGTCCTCGCCGCCTTCGCGGCCCTCCACTGGTACGCGTGGCGCCGCCTGGTGCGGGACACCACCGCGGGGCCCGGGCTCGCCCGCCGGTCCGGCACGGTGCTGTTCGTCGTCGCCCCGGTGCTGACGCTCGCCGCCCTGATGGCCGGGCGGGCCGGAGCGCCCTTCCTGCTGCAACGGGTGGTGGCCTGGCCCGGCTTCCTGTGGCTGGCCCTGTCGCTGTACCTGCTGCTCGCGCTGCTCGTGGGTGAGTTGGTGCGTCCGTTGCTGCGCCGCTGGATGGAGCGGGCGGCTCACGGGAACAGCGAGGCGCCACCCGAGCGGGAGCCTGCCGCCGCGCAGGAGCCCATAGCCGCGGGGGCTGCTTCCGCTTCCCTGAAGCCGCCCTCAGGGGAGCGCGCTGCCGGGGAGCCCGTACCGGAGGAACCGGCGTCCGAGCGATCCGCGCCCGAGCGACCGGTGTCGTCCGCCCCGTCCGCCCCCTCCCGCCGTCTCTTCGTCTCCCGGATCGTCGGGGGCGCGGCGGCAGCGGCCGCCGTGGGGACCGTCGGGTACGGGGCGTACAACGTGCTCAGCGGCCCCAAGGTGAAGCGGATCACCGTCCCGCTGGCCAAACTGCCGCGGGCCGCGCACGGGTTCCGGATCGCCGTGGTCAGCGACATCCACCTGGGCCCGATCCTCGGCCGCGGATTCACGCAGCGCGTGGTCGACACGATCAACGCCACGCAGCCCGATCTGATCGCCGTGGTCGGCGACCTGGTGGACGGCAGCGTCGAGAACCTCGGCCCGGCCGCGGCGCCGCTCGCAGGCCTGCGGGCGCGCCACGGCTCGTACTTCGTCACCGGCAACCACGAGTACTTCTCCGGGGCCGAGGACTGGGTCGACCACGTACGCGAACTGGGCCTGCGCCCGCTGCGCAACGCCCGTACCGAACTGCCCGGCTTCGACCTCGCGGGCGTCGACGACGTGGCCGGGGAGGACGAGGGCGCGGGCCCCGACTTCGCCGCGGCGCTCGGCGACCGGGACCGCGAGCGGGCCTCGGTGCTGCTGGCACACCAGCCCATCGTGATCCACGACGCCGTCGAGCACGGCGTGGACCTCCAGCTCTCGGGCCACACCCACGGCGGCCAGCTCTGGCCGGGCAACCTCATCGCGGACCTCGCGAACCCGACGCTCGCGGGCCTGGAACGGTACGGCGACACACAGCTCTACGTGAGCCGCGGCGCGGGCGCGTGGGGCCCGCCGGTACGGGTCGGGGCCCCCTCGGACATCACGGTCGTCGAACTGGCCTCACGGCACGCCTGACGGGGTGATGACACGGGCTCTCAGGAGGTGCGGGCCAGCTCGGGCCGCTTGAGGTAGTCCGTGAAGCCGACGACGTTGCCCCACGGGTCGGCGATCTCCACGGTCCACCCGGTGGCCACGGAGAACGGTTCGGCGAGGAGCACGATGCCCGCGTCCGCGAGGGCCCGCCCCTTCGCGCGGGCGTCCGGGACCTCCAGCCAGAGCCGGGGCGAGGGCCACAGCGGCGTACGGGGGACGATCCCGTCCTCCAGGCGGAGCAGCACGCCGGGCGTCTCCTTGCCCACCTTCAGGATCGCGAGCCCGAGGTCGTCGAGCCGGAAGGCGACGGGGAAGCCGGCCCGCTCGTAGAACCCGACGGCCTCACCGAGGTCGCCGACGGGGAACAGGACGTTGTCGAAGCCGAGCAGTGCGGTGGACGGCTCCGCGGACCGGTCAACGGACAGGCCGACGGACTGGTTGTCTGACATTCCGTCAGCGTAGGGCGGCGAGCGGCGCGCGGACGCAGGCGCGCGAGAGCCGTGCCGCCGGGCGGCGTCATCTTCGGCCGTCCGGCGGCACGGGCGCCGTCCGGCGCGGCCGTCACCGGTTGATGGACTGGATCTCCTGGACGCCGATGTCCTGGGTCCCCTCGAAGGTGCCGTCCGGCAGGTCGCCGCCCGCGTTGCCGGTGCCTTCCCAGGTGATCTCCCAGGTGATGGACGCCTTGAGCCGGTACGGCTCACCGCCGGTGGCCCGCAGGTACGTGACGCCGCACGGCGGATCCTCCTTCGAGGAGCCCTTCGTGTACGGGGTGCCGATGCTGCCGTCCTCGTTGACCGCGCATTCGCCGTCGGCGGGAAACGTCTCGGCGTCCGCCGTGCCGGGGTCCAGGTGGAGGCTCACGGGTTTGGCGGTGGTCTCTGCCCAGAGGTTCGTGTGGGGCAGTTCGGCACGTACCTTGACCGGCTCGAACTTGCCCTTGTCCAGCCAGATCCAGGTGGGCAGGTTCACGGTCGACTTGCCCTGCGGCTTGATCTCGACCTTGGTGTCGGGGACCTTGATCTTGTTGTACGCGTAACCGGCCAGGATCTCCGGCGTCGGGGCGTTCTTGATGTTCGGGATGGTGTCGGCGTCCTGCCAGAAGAGGTTCGTCTCGCACTGGCGTGCCTCGATGGTGTCCTTGACGTCGGGGTTCATGACTCCGCGCCAGAACTTCCCGTCCTTGCCGATGTTGAAGTTCTTGTAGCCCTCGGCGCCGTCGGACTGGGTCTTGCCCTTCTCATAGTGGTTCACCATGAGGTCCTCGCCCCAGCTGAGCGACGGCGTGACATGCACCAGTTCGCCGCCCTTCTTGAGGCTCTCCACGCTGTTCTTGAGCTGCTCGGGAGTGGCCACGGGCTCGTACCAGCACGACGGCGGCTTCCAGTTCGGGTCCACCGCCACGACGGGCTTGGTCGAGGAGCCGCCCTTGTTGCCGCTGACCTGCTCGACCTTGACGTTGGTACCGACTCCGGCGGTGAGCGTGTTGCCGGAGGCGTTGCCGGACGGGCCCGTCGGCGGGTGGTCCTCGTCCTCGCCGAAAGCGTGTGCCGCGGTGGGGCAGGCGCCGAGGGCGAGAAGCATCGTGGCCAGCACGGGAAGCGACCTCTTCAGCGACTTCCTCACTTGTCGCACCCTCCGCGCTCCGTCTCGAGCGAAACGGTGCTCCAGACACCCTTGGAGTTCCTCTTCAGGGTGGTGCGGTACTGGAGGACCGGGTTCACGTCGTCAGGGGTGCCGGTCTTCTCCTTGGTCTTGCGGTCCTCGGTGTAGCCCTTGCTCTCGTCAACGCAGTAGAAGAGCACGCCGCCGCCGGAGTCGGACGTGCTCACCTGCGGGCTGAACACCCTGGCCTCGCCGACCAGTGTGTGGTTGTTGTCCACGTACCCCTTGATGTACGTCCGGGACGACGTCAGCGCCTGCTGCGAGGTGTAGAAGCCGACCGCGTCGGCCTGCGGGTCTGCCGCGATGACGGCCGCGTACTCCGCCCGCAGACGCTCCCTGCCGTCGTCCAGGATCTGCTGCAACTTCGGATCACTGTTCGTCCAGCCGACGAAGTCGGCCTTGAACGTGGCCGGCAGCTTGATCTCCGGTCGGTCGGAGTCGCCCGGCTTCTTGCCGGGGGAAGGCGAGGCGGAAGCCTTGGCACCCCCCTCGTCCGCCCCCTTGATCCCGTCGGAGGCGTCGTCGTCGCCGCCCCCCGAGCCGCACGAGGTCAACAGCAGGGCCGCGGAAACGGTCAGCGCGGCCGTCATGAGGCGGAGAGGGTGCTTCACTCGGGACTCCAGAGAGGTAAGAACGTGGGGGGACGGACAGCCCGTGGGAGGGACGTGAGCGGATCAAAGCTATAACCGCGGGCGTCGCGCACGCACATGGGCCCCGCTCCAAGAGGAGCGGGGCCCATGGGACGTACGGGAGGAAGCAGGATCAGTAGCGGCGGGTGATCAGCGCGCGCTTCACTTCCTGGATCGCCTTCGTGACCTCGATGCCACGCGGGCACGCGTCCGTGCAGTTGAACGTCGTGCGGCAACGCCACACGCCGTCCTTGTCGTTCAGGATCTCCAGGCGCTGCTCGCCCGCCTCGTCACGGCTGTCGAAGATGAAGCGGTGCGCGTTCACGATCGCGGCCGGGCCGAAGTACTGGCCGTCGTTCCAGAACACCGGGCACGACGACGTGCACGCCGCGCACAGGATGCACTTGGTGGTGTCGTCGAAGCGCTCGCGGTCCTCGGCGGACTGGAGGCGCTCGCGCGTCGGCTCGTTGCCCGTCGTCACCAGGAACGGCATGACGTCGCGGTAGGCCTGGAAGAACGGGTCCATGTCGACGACCAGGTCCTTCAGGACCGTCAGCCCCTTGATGGGCTCGACCGTGATCGGCTTGGACGGGTTGATGTCCTTGATCAGGGTCTTGCAGGCCAGCCGGTTCTTGCCGTTGATCCGCATGGCGTCGGAACCGCAGATGCCGTGCGCGCAGGAGCGGCGGAACGTGAGCGTGCCGTCCTGCTCCCACTTGATCTTGTGGAGGCCGTCGAGGACGCGCTCCTTGGGGTCGATCTCCATCTGGAAGTCTTCCCAGACCGCGTCCGCCGAGACCTCGGGGTTGAAGCGGCGGATGCGGAAGGTGACCGTGATGTACGGGGAGTCGGCGAAGCCCGCCTCGGGCTTGGCGTCTTCCTTCGTGAGGGTCGGGGTAGCCATCAGTACTTACGCTCCATCGGCTGGTAGCGGGTCTGGACGACCGGCTTGTAGTCGAGACGGATCGTCTCTGTGCCGTCGTCGCCGACCTCGCGGTACGCCATGGTGTGGCGCATGAAATTGACGTCGTCGCGGGTGGGGAAGTCCTCGCGGTAGTGACCGCCGCGCGACTCCTTGCGGGCGAGCGCCGACTGCGCCATGACCTCGGCCAGGTCGAGCAGGTTGCCCAGCTCGACGGCCTCGAGGAGGTCGGTGTTGAAGCGCTTGCCCTTGTCCTGGATCGAGACGTTCTTGTAGCGGGCGCGGAGTTCGGCGATCTTCTCCACGGCCGTCTTGATCGTCTGCTCCGTGCGGAACACCATGACGTTGGCGTCCATGGTCTCCTGGAGCTCGGTGCGGAGCACGGAGACCCGCTCGTTGCCCTTGGCGTCGCGCAGCTGCTCGACGAGGGAGACGACGAGGCTCTCGGGGTTCTCCGGCAGCTCGACGAAGTCGTTCTTCGCGGAGTACTCGGCGGCGGCGATGCCCGCGCGCTTGCCGAAGACGTTGATGTCCAGGAGCGAGTTGGTGCCCAGGCGGTTGGCGCCGTGCACCGAGACACAGGCCACCTCGCCCGCCGCGTACAGGCCCGGGACGACGGTGGTGTTGTCCGCGAGGACCTCACCCTCGACGTTGGTCGGGATGCCGCCCATGGCGTAGTGCGCGGTCGGCTGGATCGGGATCGGGTCCGTGTAGGGCTCGATGCCGAGGTAGGTGCGCGCGAACTCCGTGATGTCCGGGAGCTTGGCGTCGAGCTGCTCCGGCGGGAGGTGCGTGAGGTCGAGGTAGACGTGGTCGCCCTCGGGACCGCAGCCGCGGCCCTCACGGATCTCCGTGTAGATGGAGCGCGAGACGACGTCACGGGACGCGAGGTCCTTCATGACCGGCGCGTACTTCTCCATGAAGCGCTCGCCGTCCTTGTTGCGGAGGATGCCGCCCTCACCGCGGGCGCCCTCCGTCAGTAGGATGCCCATGCGCCAGATGCCGGTCGGGTGGAACTGGAAGAACTCCATGTCCTCCAGCGGCAGCCCGCGCCGGTAGCAGGCCGCCTGGCCGTCACCGGTGAGCGTGTGCGCGTTGGACGTCACCTTGAAGAACTTGCCGGTGCCGCCGGACGCGTAGATCACGGCCTTGGCCTGGAAGATGTGGATCTCGCCGGTCGCCAGCTCGTACGCGACGACGCCCGCGCTCTTCTTGACCCCGTCGACCTCGACGATGAGCTGGTCGAGGACGTAGAACTCGTTGAAGAACTCCACGCCCTCCTTGACGCAGTTCTGGTAGAGCGTCTGGAGGATCATGTGGCCGGTGCGGTCGGCCGCGTAGCAGGACCGGCGCACGGCGGCCTCGCCGTGGTTACGGGTGTGACCGCCGAAGCGGCGCTGGTCGATCGTCCCGTCCGGCGTGCGGTTGAACGGGAGGCCCATCTTCTCCAGGTCGAGGACCGCGTCGATGGCCTCCTTCGCCAGGATCTCGGCGGCGTCCTGGTCGACCAGGTAGTCGCCGCCCTTGACCGTGTCGAAGGTGTGCCACTCCCAGTTGTCCTCCTCCACGTTGGCGAGCGCGGCGGCCATGCCGCCCTGCGCGGCGCCCGTGTGGGAGCGGGTGGGGTACAGCTTGGTGAGCACGGCGGTGCGGCTGCGCTTCGTCGCCTCGATGGCGGCGCGCATGCCGGCGCCGCCCGCGCCGACGATGACGGTGTCGTACTTGTGAATCTTCACTGGGGTCGCCTCGGCTTTAGCGGATGTTCGGGTCGAAGGTGAAGATCACCAGCGTGCCCAGAAGGATGGTGAACACCGTGGCGGTGTACAGCAGGCCCTTGAGCCACAGACGCGTGTTCGGCCGCTCGGCGTAGTCGTTGATGACCGTGCGCAGGCCGTTGGCGCCGTGCAGCATCGCGAGCCACAGCATCAGCAGGTCCCAGACCTGCCAGAACGGGGACGCCCAGCGGCCCGCGACGAACGCGAAGCCGATCTTGGAGACGCCGCCGTCCAGCACGAGCTGGATCAGCAGGTGGCCGAGGACGAGGACGACCAGGACGACACCGGAGAGGCGCATGAAGAGCCATGCGGCCATCTCGAAGTTGCCACGGGTCGAGCGCGGGGTCTTGGTCGTGCGCTTGCGGGGCGGCTCGATGACCGGGGCCGGGTTGTCGACGTCGTAGAGCGAGGCTCCTTCGACGGGGCCGACTCCGGACGTACCGGACGAGCCGGACTTCTCAAGCGTGGTGTCAGAAGACATGTCTGGCCTCAGCTCCCGAAGACTTCGCGGACGGCGTGGCCCAGGACGGGGTAGAGCGCCCCGACCATCAGGACGACCCAGATGCCGACAACGGTCCAGAGCATCTGCTTCTGGTAGCGGGGACCCTTCGACCAGAAGTCGACGGCGATGACGCGCAGGCCGTTGAGGGCGTGGAAGAGGATGGCGGCGACCAGGCCGTACTCGAGGAGTGCGACGAGGGGCGTCTTGTAGGTGCTGACGACATCGTCGTACGCCTCAGGGGAGACGCGGACGAGAGCGGTGTCGAGCACATGCACGAACAGGAAGAAGAAGATGAGGACGCCGGTGACTCGATGAGCCACCCAGGACCACATTCCTTCCCTGCCGCGATACAGCGTTCCAGCCGGCACGGCAGAACCCTCCGGGAGCGGGGATTGGGGCCGGCCGCCAACTTTTTGCCGATTAGACACACAGTTTGTCGGTCGAGCCCGGCCGGGTACGGTCCACCGGCCGCTCGTCATCGTATCGACGAGTTGTCGGCGACCTTGCCCCGGGTCCACAGGTGTGATCAAACAGGCAGTCAAACAGGCACGTACGGGCTATCAGGCCGCGATTGCGGGCAGGCCGGGCGTTGGGCGTGTCCTGTGGCCCCGGGCCCCGTGTTTCCGGCGTCGTCGCAGGTTGTGGTGGCCGTGGAGCGCACGAGGCGGGTGAGCCGGCCCCGGATGAGGCGGCGCAGCTCGTCCGCGGCCACGACGCGCTCCTCCTCCGGATCGTTGCCGAGGCGTGACCGGATGCCGGAGAGCAGGTGGTCGAGGGCCTCGCCGGGGGCGACGTCGTCGAGACAGATGACGAACGCGTGTCCGAATCGACTCTCGTACGCGGCGTGGGCGGCGCGCAGGGCGGTGTCCGCGGCACCGTACGTGCCGTGCGGCGCGCTCTGCCCGGGAACGCCCGGATCGAGGGGCTCGCAGGTCAGCGCCTCCACGAGATGGGAGGGCGGCAGGTCGTACGACGCTTCGTCGGAGGCGGCGAGCAGCGCGTCGAGGTCGGGGTAGGGCCGGTGGGCGGCGACACGACGCGCCCAGCGGCGGCTGCCGCAGCAGGTCAGGAGGGCGGCTTCCGCGACGTCCGGGTCGGCGGAGTTGAGCTGATCCGGCGTGACGACAGGGGCGACGTGGGATACGTCACCGGGGAGTCGAGGAGGACGGTACGGGGACAGCGGGCGCTCCTGGGCAGGGGGCGGTCGGGGACGGGGTGCGGGAGTCGGTGGTCACGCTAGCGAGCGTGGGCTGAAGGTGTCGGACTGCCCAGTGAATTTCACCTGAATGGGGGAGTTTCGTCTTGTGGTTTGGACGTTGGGTGGTCGGGGTGGCGTGGAGGGGGCGTCGGAATCTCGGGGTCTCGGGGCCCGCGGGGGCCCCGGACCCCTCGGGTGGTTTCCCGGTGGGACGGGTGAGCCGCGCCGACGCGCCGTAGCGTGGTTGGCATGTCTGTGACTTCTGGTGCGATGTCTGTGACTTCTGGTGCCTGCGATGCCGCTCAGCGGCGAGGCGGCGCGCGACGGGCCCGCGTCCGGCAGGACGAGGGCGAGTACATATCCGAGTACATGCCCGAGTACATGTCCGAGTACATGTCCGAGTACATGTCCGAGTACATATCCCCGCCCCCGCGGGGACGGCCCCGCCCCGGCGCCCCCGGGAGTGAGCGGTGAGCCCCGGCCCGCGGCGCGGCCCCCTCGTGGCCGGGGGTGTCACGGCCGCCGGAGTCGCCGCCGCGCTGACCGTCGCCCTGTGGCCCGGCGGTGCCTCCGCCCCGGAGAACCGGCCCTCGGCGGGCAAGTCCGCGGCGGCGCCGAGCCCGAAGGAGACCCCGGGGCCCGGCAAGAGCCACGCGCTCTCCGAGGCCCCGGCCACCATCCCCGCCGTACGGGAGCACACCCCGGCCCGCGGCCCCGGCTGGCGCCCCGACGGCAAGGGCCGCGTGGTCACGGGCGACGACGGCCTGGCGGACGAGGGCCGCCTGCTCGCCGGTGAGCTGAAGCTCCGGTACGCGGGGGACGAGAAGCCCCGCGAGGGCGACGTGGAACTACGGATCGACAAGGACGCGAAGGATTCGCGGAGCGCAGGCCGCGAGTCGTACACCCTGTCCGTCGAGGGACGGACGGTACGGATCACCGCCCCGGACCAGGCAGGCGTGTTCTACGGCACCCGCACCCTCAAGCAAGCGGTGAAGGGCGGCGGGACGGCCCCCGAGGGTGTCGTGCGCGACCGGCCCGCCAAGCCGCAGCGGGGCTTCATGATCGACATCGCCCGCAAGCACTTCGACGCCTCGTGGATCGAGGACCGGATCCGCGAGCTCGGCGACCTCAAGTACAACCAGCTCGGTCTGCACTTCTCCGACGACCAGGCCTTCCGCATCGAGTCGGACTCGCACCCCGAGATCGTGTCGTCCGACCACCTCACCAAGGACCAGGTCCGCCGCATCCTGAAGCTGGCCGAGAGCCGGCACATCACCGTCGTGCCGGAGATCGACTCGCCGGGCCACCTCGGCGCCGTCATCCGTGCCCACCCCTCCCTCCAGCTCAAGAACGTCCAGGGCACCGCCACCAAGGGAGCCGTCGACATATCGAAGCCGGAGGCCGGGCGCATCGTCGACGACCTGCTCAAGGAGTACGGCAAGCTCTTCCCCGGCGCCTACTGGCATCTCGGCGCCGACGAGTACCTCGCCCTGACGGTCCGGGACCCCGAGGCCTCGTTCCCGCAGCTCGCCGCCGCCGCCCGCGAGCGGTACGGGCCGAACGCCCGCGTGCAGGACCTCACGACGGGCTGGCTCAACGACCGCGCGGACGCGGTGCGCCCGCTCGACAAGAAGCTCAAGGCCTGGAACGACGGCTTCTTCCGGGGCGGCGAGACCCAGGCGGCCGACGACCTGGAGGTCGCGTACTGGACCGGCAAGGAGATCGGCGCGCGCGAGCCCGACGAATACCTGCGGGCCGGCCGCAAGCTCACCAACTACAACGACGAGTACCTGTACTACGTGCTCGGCCAGCCCAACGACTTCCGCTATCCGACCGGGCAGCGGATATACGAGAGCTGGACCCCGCGGGTGATCCGCGGCACGAGCCCGGTGAGCGAGAAGTACGACGACCAGATCCTCGGCGCTTCGTTCGCGGTCTGGTGCGACCTGGCCGGATCGCAGACGCAGGAACAGGTCGCGCAGGGCATCCGCATGCCGCTCGCGGCGACCGTCCAGAAGCTGTGGGACCCCAGAAAACCCGCGCTGTCCTGGAACGACTTCGCGAAACTCGCCGGTACGGTCCGGTAACCGCCGCCGCCCCGGCCCGCAGTTTCCCGCTACCAGTAGCGAGATCGCGTACGTCTGTGGTGTATTCGGCCCAGAACGGCACGGAGCACTGCGGGGGGACGCGACATGGGTTACTGGGGTTACTACGTCGTGGGCAAGAGCGAGCGGCCGCTCGTGGAGTTCGCGGCGATGGAGGGCGTACGGGACGAACTGGCCCTCCTGGTCCAGCGGCCCGACGGCTGGCAGGTCTGGGAGGTGCCGGGCGGCGAGGACGGGCGCGACGTGGGCAACATGAACGCCCTCGCCCTGGAGACCGGCGCGCCCGCCCTCTTCGGCTACGTGATGGACAGCGACTGCGTGGTCGTCGAGGCCGCGGCACCGGAGAGCGGGGCATGGACCACGTGCCTGGCCCGCGACGCCATGGCGGGCTACCTCGCCGACAGCGGCCTGACCGTGGAGGACTACTTCCTCGAACCGCGCGACGCCGCCCAGCGCGCGGTCGCGTGGGCCGCCGAGTCGGGCAGGACGGTACGGGCGACCCCGCTCCTCGACGTACTGAACGCCGACGCCGAGCCGTCGGCGGAGGAACTCTTCTTCCGCTTCCTCGACCGGCTCGGCGTCGTGCCGCAGTAACGCCCGCGGCTACGGCGTCAGGGCCTGGCCGAGCTTCGCCCCGGCCGGGGTTCCCAGCGACGTACGTCCGTAGTAGACGCCGCTCGAACCCGGGACGCCCGAGCTGGTGCTGTCCAGTTGGAGGATCGTGCCGTCGGCCGAGTCCTCGCCCTCGACGCCGATCGCGAGGTCCGCGCGGCCGTCGCCCGTGAGGTCCGCCAGGGTGGCCGAGGTGCCGAGCCGGTCGCCCGACTCCGTGGAGCCGGGGACGCCGGGCTCGTCCTGCGAGAAGGCCTTCGCGCCGGTACCGGTGAGGCCGGAGGCGGTGCCCTTCAGGAGGAGGGAAGTGCCCGCGTCCTTGCGGTCCTTGTCGGAGCGGGTGATGTCCTCGTTCGGGGCGCCGGTCAGGACGTCCGCGTAACCGTCGTTGTTGTAGTCGCCCGCCGCGACCGACCAGCCCATCGCGTCGCCCGCCTCCGCGGCGCCCGGCACACCGGACGTCGCCTGGTGGACCGTCTTCATGCCCGTCGTGGTGAAGCCCGTCGACGTGCCGGGGACCACCGTCACCTGGCCGCCCGCGTGCGCGCCGGACTCGGCGGTGTACGGCTGGCCGATGACCAGGTCGTCGTAGCCGTTGCCGTTGACGTCGCCCACGGCGACCGAGCGGCCGCCCGGCACGGAGATCACGCCGGCCCGGCTCAGCCCGGAGCGGCCGCCCCGGAACCAGGCGACCTTGCCCTTGCCCGCCTGGTCGCGGTAGGTCAGCGCGACGTCCGCGTAGCCGTCGCGGTTGAAGTCGCCGGACGCGGCGTCGGGATACGCGATCGCCGTGTCGCCCGGGGTGAGGCTGCCGCCCGACTCGTGGTCGGGGTCGAGCCGCGCGGCCCACGAGCCGCCCGTGCCGGTCGCCACCGAGAAGACGTCGTCCTTGCCGTCGGCGTTGAAGTCGCCGGACGCGACCGCCGAGCCGAACCTGGCGCCGGGGTAGTGGAAGTCTGCCGAGAGCTGCATGTCCGTGCCCGTCCGGAACGTCGGGCCGTACAGCATGGTGACCGCGCCGCGGTCCTTGTGCGAGGAGTCGTCCTCGCCGGGGGCGCCGATGACGAGGTCCGCGTGGCCGTCGCCGTTCAGGTCGCCCCAGGCGGTCGCGGCGCCCCACTCGTCCCCGGCCTCGGAGACGCCGGGGACACCGGTGCTGGTCTGCGTCAGGGAGATCTTCGAACCGCCCACCGGGCCGTCGAGGCCGCCGGGGACGACCGTGACGCGGCCGCGGCTGCTCGAAGCCTTCGGGGTGGCGGCGATCAGGTCGGTGATGCCGTCGCCGTTGTAGTCACCGTCGCCGGCCTCGGGGGCCTCCTCCTCGGCCGCGAAGGCGACGGGAACCATGGCCGTCGTGCACGGCACCGCGCCCGCGCCCCCGAGCACGACGGCACCGATCGTCAGCCACGTCCTGCGCCGCAGACTCAACGGCCTGTACGCATGCGCGCTATGCGCCTTTTCACGCGGTTTGCGCGGGCTCAAGTACCCCACCCCTTAGTGAATAACAGGTAAAAACCAAGCGAGATCGTACGACTGACCGAGGGGGCAAAGGGTTGTACTCGCGGCGGACTTTTGTCGAGTGACGTATCCCGCACGCCGCAGGTGTGACGGCGCGTCCGGCCCCCACGCTGAGTCATGTGACAGTTGTGCCGCGGCACGACGGGTGGAATCCGGGGATTCGGGCGGGGGATCAGGTGGCACAGCGTGTGAACGGCCGGTCGGCTGCGATGCGTGGGCGGTGGCCGCGCGCGGTCGCGCTCACCCTCGCCCTGGGAGCGGCGGCGACCACGCTCACGGCGTGCGGCGCGGACGGCAAGGTGACGTACTCCGGCGGCACGCTGGACGAAGCCACGCCCGCCACCACGGCGGAGGCCACGTCCGCCGACGAGGTGCGCGGCAAGGAACTCGCCGCGGAGGGCATGGAGTTGCTCCGCACCGCGGACACCGTGCGCATCGGCGTCGACATGGTGACCCCGAAGGGCCACCAGAAGGTCACGCTGCACATGGACCGCGACAGCAACTGCACGGGCACCTTCGACGCGGGCCCCATGCAGCGCGGCGAACTCATCGTGGTCGCGGGGGAGGCCGCGT
This sequence comes from Streptomyces sp. DSM 118878, assembly GCF_052936595.1. NCBI lineage: Bacteria > Bacillati > Actinomycetota > Actinomycetes > Kitasatosporales > Streptomycetaceae > Streptomyces > Streptomyces sp. DSM 118878. The sequence continues at coordinate 3,651,146 of NZ_CP193622.1, read as the reverse complement.
ACGTACGTTTCTCCGACGCCTCGCTCGACGCGATCCGGGAGCTGGCCGAGCGGCGGAGGCCCAACGGGGCGGCCATCATCAGGGAGCGGACGGAGCTCGCGCGCGGCAAGTACCTGAAGATGCCCGCGGAAGCGAGTGAGGGAGCGGGCGGGGGAGCGGCCGTACCGGGGATGAAGTGCGACCTCGACAAGCTGACCGACACGATCGTCGGTGGCCCCGAGGCGGACGACGTCATCCGGGCCATGCCCGAGACCCGGCGCTACGGCCGCGGCGTCACGCCCCTCGTGGAGACCGAGGACGACGCGGGCGACGGGCGCGGCGAGGAGACGACGGTCTACGTGGCCGCGTCCGGCAAGCCGTACATCCTCGGCGTCGAGGGGATGGAGGAAGGCGGCCGGAGCATGAAGCTGCGGATGTCCGCGTACGACGAGCCGGTCGCCGCGCAGGCCCCGGCGGCGGCGCTGACCATCGACATCTCCCAGATCCGCGGCGACGGCGGGCTCTTCGAGGTCTGACTCATCGAGGTCTGATGCTTTGGGCGCCCCGGGCGTGCGCCCTCCTGTGACATTTCCACCCCTACTGACGCTGGTGAGCGTGAGGGCACGTGCGCGGCAGGGCGTGCCTCGTCGGCCGGATGGGAGAACGTTGGGCCAGGGTGGGGAGCACCGTCGCGCGCGGGCGCACGACGAGAAGCTTGGCGAGGCCGTCGCGGCCGCGCAGGCCGGCGACGAGGCGGCCTTCGCGGTCGTGTACCGCATCGTCCAGCCGGGGCTCGTCGGCTACATACGGGGCCTGGTCGGCGCGGACGGCGAGGCCGCGGAGGATGTCGCGGCCGAGGCCTGGCTACAGATCGCCAGGGACCTCGGGCGGTTCCGCGGCGACGGGGCGGGATTCCGCGGCTGGACCGCGACGATCGCGCGCCACCGGGCCTTCGATCATCTGCGCAGCCAGAAGGCACGGCCGCGCCCCGTCACCCTCGAACAGGACGTGCTCGAACTCCCGGGTTCGCACAGCACGTCGGCGGCGGCCCTGGAGGCGGTCTCGACGGAACAGGTCCTGGCCCTGGTGGCCACCCTGCCTCGCGACCAGGCGGAGGCCGTGCTGCTGAGGGTGGTGGTGGGTCTGGACGGCCCGGCGGCCGCCCGGGTCCTGGGCAAACGCCCCGGAGCGGTACGCACGGCGGCCCACCGGGGCCTGAAGAAGCTGGGCGAACGCCTGCGCCTGGCCGGCGTGGCGGACGAGGGCCCCGGGGCGCTTGGGGGATCACGATGAACACGGACGGCCCGATGAGCCCTGGCGGCGACCGGGAACTCACCTCGGCCGAGGGGCCTGGCGTGGCCAACGGGTCTGGCGTGGCCGAGGGGTCCGGCGTGGCCGAGCCGGAGGGCGGGGACGGGCTGCGGGCTGCCGTTGAGGCGTTTCGGGTGGCGCGGGACTCGGGGGCGCATCGGGCGCGTACTCGCCGCCGGGACGACTGGCGCCCCCGCGAGCGCCGCCGCGGCAGGCTTCCGCTGCGGGCCGCCGGGGGCGTGGTCCTGGCCGGAGGCCTCCTGGGCGGCGTGGCCCTGGCCACGGGCTCCCCCCTCGAACTCCCCGGCGAAGGCCCCCGCCCGGCGCCTTCGTCCCCCCGCCTCACCCCCGACCGCACGGCCACTCCGCCCCACCCGCTGTCATCACCGCCCCGAAGCCGGCAGACGGACGAGACACTCAAGGACGAGGGCAAGGGCGAGGGCGAGGGCGAGGGCGAGGGCGAGGGCGAGGGCAGGGACGAGGCCAAGGCCAAGGCGAGGGACAAGGACCGGGACGAGACCAACCCCAAGCCCGAGAAGGCGAAGCCCGGAAAGGCGAAGCCAGGCCAGGCGAAGCCCGGCGAGGCGAAGCCCCAGAAGCCCAAGCCCGCGAGGGCCGAGCCGGCTAAGCCCAGGCCGGCTCACCCGAAGCCGGTGAAGGCCAAGCCCGCGAAGGCCAAACCGCAGAAGCCGAAGCAGAAGAAACCCTGAGGCCGAGAGCGCGCCCGAGCCACAGGGCGGAGTCGGCGGGGTCCGGCGGCGCGTGAGGCGCCGGGATCCAGGTACGCGGCGGTGCTTGCGAGGCCGACGCCCGACGCCTGATGGCCGATGGCCGGGTGCGGCCGGCCTCGGCTTCGCCGGCCCCCGGTCGGCGGACCGATCGGCGGACCGGTCGGCCCCCGTCCGGGGTGTGCGGTGGCCGACCGGAGTGGAACGCTCCGCGAGGGTTCGGTCAGTGAGGTGACCGGCGTGTCGCGATTCCGTGCTCATTCTGGGCGGCCCGGCTCCGCCAACCCAGCCTCCTTACAGGAAGCTGCCAGTAGGCCCCAGCGGCGTACCCGGACCCGGGTGGCTCTCCGGCGGCGCCGCTCGCGGGACCGGGGTGGGCAGCAGCCCGAGTTCGGCCGCGCGCAGGCCCGCCTGGAACCGGGAGTTCGCGCCGAGGGCCGCCGTGATCTCGGCCACGTAGCGCCGGTACGTGCGTACGGACACCGACAGTTCGTCGGCCGCCTGCTTGTCCGTCATCCCGGAATGCAGACAGCCGAGGACCCACTGCACGAACTCCGCGCGGGCGTGACCGCCCCAGTCGATCCTGGCGGGCACCGGCACGGCGCCGCGCCACACGGCGAGGAACAGGGCGTGCAGAGCCCCGACCACGCCGCCGGCCCGGGCGAGGGACACCTGTGGCCCGATGGCCGAGTCGGCGATCAGCAGAGCGCTCCGGCCGTCCATGACGACGCAGTCCATCAGCGGTACGCGGGCGATCCGTACCTCCACGCGCTCGCTCGCCGCGAGCTCCTCCCAGGGCTCCGGGGCCCTGTTCTGGCCGTGCTCGTGCTCGGAGCGGTCGAAGAGCAGCCGGACCTGAACCGATTCGTGCCGTTCCCCGAGGAGTTCGAGGGACCACGGGGCACGGCGGGTGTACTGGGCGAAGCAGATGTCCACCGACCGCCGCGCCTGGCCGATCTGTTCCGCGATGGCCGCCGTGACCGACGCCTCGTCAGGACCCACCGGTATCACCGACGGCTGAGACCCGGCGGCCTCGTCCCCCTTGGCCAGGGGGCCCGTACGGCTCCCCTCCCACCCATGCACCGCACGCACTTCCGATCCCCCCGTCTCCATGAACCTCACCGCCCGCAAAAGGGCGTGGGCAGGGACTCCAGCTGAGGGCCCAGAGGGCCCAGAGGGCCCAGAGAGCCCAGAGGGACCAGAGGGGCTAGGGGGGGCCAGAGTGGCCGGTGCGACCGTGGTGACGGTCCAGGCCACGGTGGTCAGCCAAGGCCGGTCGACGGAGAACCGTCCTATCCGTCCGAACATGACGCTCCTTTGGAAAGGGATGGTGGTGCGTGGCCGTAGGTCCGCGGCAGGGCAGCACCTGTGGCCGCCCGTTGTCCGGGCGGCGGCGACACAACGCGGGTGGGAGGCAGCGCACGGTCCCGGCGGCACGAGGGCATGCCACTTCGAGCCGCGGCCGGGTTCCGAGCGCTGCCCGCCAAGTCTCCCGCCCCACCTCGGGGTCACAGGCATCGAACACGCTGGTCGGCACGTTGCTGACAGCCGGAGCGGCACATCCGGCGGAATGTCGCCCGAACCGATGGCCGTGCGTCCCCGGACGTTTCCGCGCTGTCCTCTTGCGGACGGTCCAGGTGGATTCCCTGTCCCGGGCTCCGCTCCTGCCCTCAGGATCGACGCGACCCGGAGCTGGTCGCCGGACAGATGAGATGGGGACGAAGTGAGTGACAGCGTGCGGACGGCCGTCGACAGCGGTCGCTGGTTCCGCAGGTACGGGGAGTTCGGGGAAGCGGCGCCGCGCCGCCGTCTGGTGGTCCTTCCGCACGCGGGCGGCTCCGCGAGCTTCTACCACGCCTGGGGCACCGCCTTCGACGAGGACACGGAGGTCCTGGTGGCGCGGTACCCGGGGCGGCACGACCGGCTGACCGACCCGTGCGTCGACAGCATGGACGAGCTCGCCGGCCAGGTCACCGCCGCGCTGCTGCCGTTCGTGGACGTACCGGTGACGCTCTTCGGCCACAGCATGGGCGCCTCGCTCGCCTACGAGGTGGCGCTGCGGCTGTGGAGCGAGCACGCCGTGCGGCCCGCCGCCCTCCACGTCTCCAGCCGCGAGGCCCCGCACCGGCTGACCCCGCGGCGCCTCCACGAGCAGGGGGACGAGGCGCTGATCGCCGAAGTGACCCGGCTCGGCGGAACCGACACCGCGCTGCTCGACGACCCGGACCTGCGGGACCTCGTCCTGCCCGCGATCAGGGCGGACTTCACCGTCGTCGGCACCTACGGACCACGCGACGCCGCCCCGGTCGGCTGCCCGGTCCACGCGCACGTGGGTGACGCGGACCCGTCCATGTCCGCCCACGACATGACGTCCTGGGCCGACGTGGCCTCGCGGGGATTCCGGCTACAGGTGCGCCCCGGCGGCCACTTCTACCTGGTGGACCAGCACGAAGCCCTGGTGAGCGCGGTCAGGGAGCAGATGACGGCCACCGGCTGACGGCGGCGGAGCGGCCCGGGGTGGGCGGCGGTGCACCGGATGACCGGCCGGGGCCGCCACCCCTGGCCCGTCCGGGACATGGCGGGCCACTGCTCAGGCATTTCGCCGTCTGAGCGGAGGCTCTCGTTTGCCGGCTCGGCCACTGGGAGCTGTCATGCCAGTAGTGGATCACTAGAAGGGCGGCCCGCCCGATGCCAAGTGTGCTGGCCTTCCGCTTCAACGTGTAGGCGTGCAATGCATCACCTGGCGAACCGGACCGGTTCTGCGAGGATGGAGCGGGCACCTGCCTCGTCCGCAGTTCGTGCGGCCAGTGTTGCCTCCGCGAGCCTGGCGGGCAGGGCCTCGGCGAATTTCAGGCCCCGCACAGCACGCCCGTCGATCTCGGGCAGGCTCAGGCTTGCTGGCGCCTGGGTCATGGCGTCCGCCCATTCCTCGCGAGTGAGGTCGTCCCGCAGCCGGATCCAGTGGGCGTGGGCGCGCCTGTGGGGTGATACGACGGGCATCAGCGTGGCGGCGAGTGTGGCGTTGGCACGGTGGCCGGCCCAGGTCCACCATCGGACGTCCCCGTCGGGGCGGCAAGTGATGAGAGTGCCACCGGGGTGCACTGTGTCCAGATGCGCCTCCCTGGCCTGGGCGAGATGTGCCGAGGCTCGCCCAGTCAGGCGTACAGGCGGGTTCTCTCCGAGAAGTACGTCGCGTGCGGCGCGGGTCAGCTCGAAGGAGAGGGTCCGCTCGGCGCCGAAGCCGCTCCACCGGGCCCGCCCTCCCCCGTCGGTGGGGGTGACGAAGCAGCGGCGTCGGCTGAAGTCGATATGGGTGACCTGCCAACTGCGTCCGGCGAGCAGGAGCCTGCGGGGCCCCTGGACCTCCTCGGTCAGCAGGTCGGGGTCGGTGCGACCGATCTCGTTGCGGCCGTTGAGGACGGTGAACTCGGGCGGCGCGGTGAAAACTGCCGTCAGGTTCATGAAGTGGCGGTGACCGTAGCGGTGTTCCGCCTGCGGGCCGATGAAGAGCAGGCCGGAGTCCTGGTCGAGGTAGCCCTGTTCGATCAGGTGCCGGACGACTGGTGCGGCACCAGGGCCGAAGGGGCCGATGCCACCCCACCACTCCTGCCACAGGTTCTCTCCGACCTGGTGTTCCTGAAGGCACAGGGCCAGCAGTTGCTGGGCGACGAGATGACGGGGCTCGGGGGGCGGGATGACGGGTTCCACCCAGTTGCGCGACCACTGGAGCAGCAGGGCGGCCGAGGCGAGGAGCCCTTCGTGGTCCAGCGCGAGGAAGAGACAGTTGCGGCTGGTGCCGGAACGGCGTCCGGTGCGGCCAAGGCGCTGGAGGAAGGCGGCGACGGTGCGGGGTGCGTCGAGCTGGATGACTCGGTCCAGGTCACCCACGTCGATGCCGAGTTCCAGCGTGCTGGTCGAGACGATCACGCAGTCCCGTGCCTCGGCGAAGGCCGCCTCGGCCCGTCTGCGTTCGTCCACGGAGAGCGAGGCGTGGGAGAGGAAGGTTGTGACGCCGCGCAGGCGCAGCTGCTCGCCCAGCTTCTCCACGGTGCGCCGACTCTCGCAGAAGACGAGGCGCTTCTCGCCGCGGTGGAGAGCGGCGATGACGATGGCGGCGTTGGGAACGGAGCCGACGTAGTCGAGTTCGATCTCTCCGGCCGTTTGCGTGGTCCCTGCCGGGGGAGACTCCGGCCGCAAGTCGGGGGCGATGACGCGGGCGGGACGTCGGCCGTGTCCGGAGCCCTGGAGCCAGTCCAGCAACTCGGCGGGATTGCCGATGGTCGCGGACAAGCCGACACGCTGGAGTGGGCGAGCGGCGATGCGACCCAGGCGTTCGAGTACGGCAAGCAGATGCCAGCCACGGTCGTCACCGGCGAACGCGTGCACCTCGTCGATCACGACCGAATGCAAGCCGCTGAAGAACGAGTGATGGTCGACATGCGTGCTGACCAGCATCGACTCCAGGGACTCGGGTGTGGTCAGCAGGAGGTCCGGGCGCTCGACGAGGAGTCGGCGGCGGCGCGAGGTGGTGACGTCGCCGTGCCACAGGCCCGTGCTCCGGCCCAGCCAGCCCGTGTACGTCTCCAGGCGCGGATGCAGGTTGTTGAGGAGCGCCTTGAGCGGACACACGTAGAGCACGCTGGTGCCCTTCCAGCCGCGCCGGTTCATCCGGGTCAGCAGGGGGAAGACGGCCGCTTCGGTCTTGCCGCCCGCGGTGGGGGCCAGCAGTACGGCGTCTTCACCGGCGAGGAGCGGGGCGACGGCCTCGGTCTGGAGGGGGTGTAGCGCGTGCCAGCCGAGGGCGTTGACGATGTTGTGTCCGAGGACGGGGTCCAGCAGGTCGAAGGCGTCGGGGGCATGCCACTCGCCGCCACGACCGGACGTCCGGTGGCTCACGGCAAGTCCAGAGGGACGTCCGCCGCACCGCTCGCCGCGTTGCGCTCCGTGTCGCTGAGTTCGGTCGAGCGCAGGGTGAGGGAGTAGTGCCGGCGCGGGTCGAAGTCCTTGAACTCGTCGACGCGATCCAGGACGTCGGCGACCAGCTTGCGCAGATACAGGCGTGGTGCGATGCCGACCTTGCCGCCGAGCGCCCCGGTGATGGCGCGGGCCAGCTCGTCGAGATAGGCGTCGTCCGCGCACGCTGCCAGCCGCTCCGGGTTACGGGCGTCGGCCGCGTAGATGTCGCGCACCTTACGGCCCAGGTCACCGAGAGAGGTGAGGTCGAAGCCCGGCAGCCGTAGCTGCACCGCCCGCGGGGAGTCGAAGCGCGGGTCGGTGGTGAAATCGGTGGCGAGCCGCTGGGCGAGGGGTGCGAGGCGCTGTACGCCCTGCTGGCCGTCGTAGAAGGCAGGGGTGCCGGTGATGACGAGGAACAGGCCGGGGAAGCGCCCGGTGTCGATCTCGTCGAGGAGCTGACGCAGCGCGTTGAGGGATTTCTCCCGGACGTCACCGCGCACCCGTTGCAGGGTCTCCACCTCGTCGAGGACGAGCAGGAGCCCGGGGTGCCCGCAGTCCCGCAACACGGTGAGCAGGCCCTGGAGGAAGCCGAGGGCGGCGAAGTGGTCGAGGTCGCCGCGGATTCCGGCGGCGCGCTTCGCGGCGGCGGCCACCGATTTCTGGCCTCCGAGCCAGGCGATCAGGGCTTCGGCCAGAGCACCGTCGCCGGCCGCCACAGCCCGCCGGTAGCCGCGCAGAGCCGCGGAGAAGGCGGGGGTGGTGCGGGCGACGGCGGTCAGCCGCTGTTCCAGGAGCATGTCGACGGCGGCAGCCAGCGCTTCCTCGTCGTCGTCCGCGACGTCGCCCCCGGCCAGCGCCTCCTCCTCCAAGGCGTAGAACCAGGAGTCCACGACGGCACGCAGCGCGGACGGCTGGTGGGTGGCGGTGGTGAGCCGTTCGGTGAGCCTGCGGTAGACGGTCTCCAGCCGGTGCAGCGGGGTCTCGGTCTCGGAGATCTGCACCTCGCTGACGGCGAGCCCGCGCCGTTTGGCCCGCTCGGTGAGCCATCGGGCGAAGAACGTCTTGCCGGAGCCGTACTCACCGCGCAGGGCGTGGAAGGCGGCTCCGCCACGGGCGACGGTGGTCAGGTCGTCGTCGAGTGCGCTCTCGAAGCGTTCCAGGCCTACGGCGAACAGGCCGAGCCCCGCCTGCGGGACGGTGCCGCGCCGCAGTGCGTCGACGACGTCGCGGCGGCGCGCGACGCTGATGTCGAGGGCGGGGCGGGTCATGTGGTGCCTTCCGGGGCCGGGAACTGCTGGCTGAGCAAGGCACGGTCGAGCTGCACGGTGCGGCCCGACTCGACCAGCTGGAGCACGGGGTAACCGTCGATGTTGAGCAGCCGCTCCAGCATCGTGGCGAAGCGTGCAGGGTTGCGCTGCGACTTGCCGGTCGCGGTCTGGGCGGCTGCGGCGACCGCTCCGGGCGACAGTTTGCCGCCCGCCGCGTCCAGGGCGTCGAGCACCGCCTCCACGGCCCTGTCGGAGGGTGCGGCGCGAACGAACTCGCGCTGCGCCCGGTACGGGGCACTGCGCACGGTCCGCTGCCCGAGAGTGAACCGACCAGACGCCGTGGAGCGACGGACCGGCCGAGCCTCGGGGTCGGGCTTGGGCTCGGCAGGGTCGGCGGGCGGTTCCGGCGCCTCCTGGGGCACGGCCTCGGATTCGGCCGTGGTGTCGGACTTCTTCCACCACGCGGGCTCGGTCGACTCGGGAGGCAGCAGACTCCAGCCCGACGGCACGGCGCCTCCGGACGGTACGAGGGTGATCACGGGGACGGTGACCTCGGCGAGTGAGGCACCGCCGTGGTACCCGGCCTGCCGCGCGGTGTAGCGCAGATCGTCGCGCCAGGCGGCGGTGATGCGCCGGCCGTCCGTCAGCACGCGTGGGCCGGACAGAGCGACTTCCCCGGCGCTGGGATCCCCGGTGCGCCAGCGGGCCCCGCGCACCCCGGTCACCTCGGCGGGCGGGTGTCCGCGCTCGGTGCGGTCGATGATGTGGCCGTGATCGGATACGAGTATGACCGGACGCCCGTAGTCGCGGGCGGCGTTGAGCAGGTCGGGCAGTTTTCCGATGTCCGCCAGGCCCCAGTGACCGCTGGTTCCCTCCCGGCCGTCGGCCAGAGCATCGTCGATGGTGTTCACGACGACGGCGACGATGTCGTCGGAGGCCAGGGCCTGGACGAGCTCAGGAGCGAGCCGGTGGCCGGGCGGTCCCTCGTACCCGCCCTTGTGGAAGAGGTGCGCGCCACGATGCCGCTTGCGCCAGAAGGCGGTGAAGCCGGTGCGCTCGGCGGTCTGGCCGCCTTCGGAGGGCCGGCCGCTCAGCAGTGAGGCCCGGCTGACACGGGTGACCGAGGGCAGCATGGACACTGCTGCCTGCCGGAGCGGGAGGGAGCTCTTCGCGGCGGCGGGCACGATCTCGGTCCACGCCCTGCCGTCCAGTTCCCCTGCGATCCGGACGGCGACGTCCGCGCTCATCCCGTCCAGGACGAGGACCAGAGGCCGACCGCCGCCCTGCGCGAGCGGGGCCGCCGTTCGGGCGAGGACGTCCTCGATGAGCAGTGCACCACCGTTCGCCTGCTGGCAGGCGGTTTCTGACCAGGAGGCGAGGAGGCCGACGAACTGGGCGTCGAGAGCGGCGCGGCGCTCCCGCGCTGCTCCTATCAGTCGCCGGTACGCCTCGCCGACGGCGGCGTCACGGGACGCGTCTCCCTCCGCGAGCACACCGATGGCGAGGTCGGCCCAGCCGGAAGAGGCCAAATGTTCCTGCACGGCACGGCCGACGGTCGCGGGAGGCGCGGGCTCGGTGGCGAGCCAGCGCATCAGGCGGACAGCGGTACGGGCGGTCTCGGTGGACTCGGAGTAGAGCGTGGCGAGCTGATGTGCCTCCAGGTCGCGCAGGGCGGACTCGGCGAGTGCCGTCGCGCCCTCTCCACGGCTGGCGAGGCAGGTGGCCAGGGTCCTTAGCCGGCCCAGGTAACCCGACGGAAGCAACCGGTCACCGCGGACGAGATCGGTGAGACGCGCGTCGGCGGCGAGCCGGTCGGCACGTTCGAGGACGGCCATCACCTTCGAGCGTGCGCCGTCGGCCGGCGCGGTGGGGACCTCAGCCTGTGCGACCCACCGGGTGAGCACTCCCGTTGCGGCGTCGGCGAAGGGCCGCAGCGTGTCGAAGGAGGCGAGGGCCGGTCCGAACAGGGTGCCCAGGGCGAAGCCCGCGGCCTCCGCGGACCGTGAACTCAGGGCGGCGGAGGCGAGCACGCCCAGCGGCAGGGCGTCACCGCCGCGCCCTTCGGCGGCGAGTGTGAGCAGCGTGGTGGCGGCGGGTCCGACGGTTCGGGCCAGCCACGTCTCCAGACCGCGTTGCTCATCCGCGGCGAGGGCGGCATAGAGCGAGGGCCCGGCCAAGGTGCGGGTCCATGCGAACAGTGCGTCGGCGTCCAGGTCCAGGGTCTCTGACGCGGGGTCGCCGAGCCCGAGACGCGCGCCGAGCAGCGCGCGCACAGCCCGGTCGCGGGTGAGGACGGTTCCGATGCGGGGCCAGCCGTCGAGGGGCTCGGCCTGGAGCAGCGCGTCGAGCAGCCAGTGCTCGCCCAGCATCCGCGGATCCAGGTCAGCGGCTGCGAAGAGCTGGGCGACGATCTCGGCGCGGTCGACGGGCAGCGGATGTCTGCGCACCGCGTGGGCACGCAGGTCAAGGCCGAGCTGGTCGGGCGGGACGGTGCCGGTGACGACGAGGACGCTGTCGTCCTGCCCCGTACCTCCCGTGAGGTGGCGGTGCCATGCCTCGGTCGCGCCGAGCGGGGAGTGCTGGTCGGTGACGACGACGCGGCGCTGCTCGCCGCCGATCTCGACGGTGAACTCGGTGTCCAGCTCCTCCGCATCCCACACCGCGTCGACCAGGACGAGCCGGCTGTCGGGAGTGTTCTTCAGCTCGGTCTTCAGCAGCACTTCGACGGCGCGCCTACCGGCGACGGGCCGGGTGGCCGTCACCGGCCCTCACCGTCCGGCTCCGCACGCCAGTAGATCTCCACCGGGGTGTCAGGGTGCAGCGCGCGGAACGCCTCGATCTCGTCGCGTACGGCGGTGAGGTCGGAGTGGAGAGCCGCGGGGCCGGCGGCGATGACCCGGCGGGCAGCCCGCAAGGGGCCGGTCTCTCCCGCGTCGGCATCGGCTTCCTCGGGGTCCCAGGACAGCGGCTCCTGCTCACCCCGCCCGCGTCCCGCGGTGCCCGAGAAGACCGGCGGGGTCCCGTGCTCGGACAGTGTGACCTGTTCGGGGTCCGTCACCGGTTTCGCACTGTCTGAGGGCGCGGCGGAGTCGTCGGCGGGGGTGGGCCGCTCCAGCCGCAGGGCGGCGTCCAGCAGGGCATGTCCGGTCTCACGGACCTCACCGAGCAGGGGGATCAGGGACCGCTCGCGCTCGGGAGCGCGTGCGGCCTCGGCGATCCGCTCCATGAGCCGCTGCGCGCGGTCACCGATGCTGTCGTCACGGCCGGTGAGCCCGTGCACGCTGGACAGCAGCCGCCAGTTGGTGCCGTCCAGCGCCGCTAGCACGTCGGCGGCGCTGTCCATGGCGTGGGACAGCTCCCGCGCGGGCGTCTCGTACGAGACGGAGGCCAGCTCGCACACGAGACCGGTGGCGTCGTCGGTGTGGCGCACGAGGCGGGCCAGCAGGGCGGCGGCCTCGCGCAGGACCCGGCTGCGCTCGGCCGTGCCCTCCCCGTCGAGTCCGAGCAGCGTGGCGTGCCGCTTGAGTACGGTGCGTACGTCGCCGACGCTCTTCTCGTACGCGGTCGCCTTGGCGAGGACGTCGGAGGCGAGCCGGTTGACGTTGCGCGCGAACAGGCCGGGCTTGGCGGTGACGCCGAACAACCGCCCGGCGTGGTCCCGGGCGGTGGCGTACTCCTGCTCGGTGGGCAGCCGCTGGGCACGCAGCTTCCAGCCCAGGCTGATCTCGGCCAGCGAGGGAGGCGTAGTTTCGGTGCCGGAGTAGAGCACCCAGGAGCGGTCGTCGAACAGGGCGTAGGCGGCGATGAGCAGGTTGGACACGTGCTTCTCCAAGCCGCGCACGCCGAGGTCGTCCCTGATCCAGATACGGATGTCCTCCACCGCGAGTTCGCCGTGCTCACCGTGTGCGGAGGCGGCCTGGTTGATCCGCGCGCGCAGCTGGTCGCCGCGCACGACGAGCGGACCGTCGTGAACGGTGCCGAGCTCAAGCGCCTCGACGACGCGCTTGACGGTCCGTAGATCTCTCGGTTCGACCTCGGCCCGGCCACCCTCGTCCATGGCCTGGGCGAGCCACTTCAGGGCCGTGGTGAGTTCGGCCGGTGTGACGGCCCGTGGCGTGGTGCCCGGCCCCGGCCCGAAGTCCGGATGCTTGTCGTAGATGGACGAGAACAGCCCGTCGGCGAGTTGTGTCACCGCTTGGTCGAACGGCTTGCTGCCTTCCGGTTGCGGGCGGGGGAACTCGGGCTGGAGGGACAGCACGTGCCGCCCGTCGGGCACCTCGGCGCCCCGCGTGTCCTCCTTGGCCTCGGCGAGCCCGTACACCTCGCGCAGCGAGTCGACCAGGGTGCGGGTGAGGTTGTCGCGGGCGTGCTCCAGGCTGCGGCGGGCCTTGAGGCGGTCGTCCGGCGGGAAGTTGCGGGTGTAGTCGGACAGCCGGTCGCGTTCCAGCAGGAAGTTGATGCGCATCAGGCGGCCGAGCTGTGCCTTGCGCTGCTCGGAGAAGTGGTCGCACAGCCAGACCAGCACGGGCGCCCCGGGGTGCGACTTACGCAGATCGGTGACGCGCCGGTAGGCGTCGTCGGGGGAGCGCCCCGTCTCCTCGTCGAAGGGGCAGTCGAGGATGATCCGCATGTTGCCCGCGGTGGCAGGTTCGAAGGCTTCGTCCGTGACACTGCGCGGGTCCCGGACCGTACCGAACACGAATTCCACCGTGCGCTCGGAGCCGCGCCACACGACCTTCTTCTCGTCGAAGAGCTGACCCTGCCGACCGGTGAGACCCAGCTCCTCCCAGAGCCGCTCGTGCAGCCAGGTGCGCCGTACACCGCCTTTGTCCTCGCCGACGACGGCGTCGAGGATCGGCTCGATGTCCAGATCGGACAGGTGCAGCGAGAAGACCGGGTCGTCATTGCCTTCGGAGCGCAGCTCACCCGGGAACTCGCCCTGGAGAGCCCGCAACCGCTCGATGACCTTGTCGCGTACGGGTACGGCTCGCGAGCGCACCGAGCCGTGGTTGAGGGCGGCGAGCCGGCCGGCGGTCAGGCGACGCAGTGCGGGCACGTCGGGTGCCACGGCGGCGAGCAGCAGAGTCTTGATGAAACGCTCGTCGGCGAGGAGATCGGGGTGGTCGGGACGCCCGTACCGGTTCAGCAGGAAGCGGTGGGCCTTGGCGAGGAAGCGGCGGGCGGTGTCCGACTCCTGCTGGAGCTTGGCGGTGAACGCGGTGCTTGTGGCGTCGACGAGGACGTCCCACAGATCGCCGAGCGGGATCAGCCGGCCTACCTCGGCGTCGGCGTTCCGCTCCAGGAGCTGCTGGACCAGCTTCAGACCGGTGCGTTCGCGCTGGAGCGCCCCGGACAGCGCCACGAGCACGTTCAGCAGGGCGGGGGAGAGCGGGTATACGGCCCGGAAGTCGTCCCAGTCGGCACCGGTCGCGCCCTCCCCGTCGAGGAGCACGTCCTTGACGAGCTGGCCCGCCTTGTCGACCCCGGCGAACGCGGCGTCCAGCGTCCGCTCCTGCCCGGGGAGCGGCCTGAGGACCCGCTCCTTGATGATCTCGGGAAGGTTGCGGTCCTCCAGATCGATGACGGTGACGCGTTCCTTGAGGTACTCCAGGGCCTGCTGGAGGTTCTCCACGTCCGAGCCGAGGATGTCCGATCCCATGAGCTGCGAGAGATCGCGCTGGCGGGAGATGAAGGAGATGATCGGCACCGGCCGGTCGGGGTTGCTGGACTCGATCAGCTTGACGAGCTTCTGGATCTCGTCGTTGATGAACGTCCGGTTGGACATCCGGGCCTGCAGCCACAGCACCAGCTCGTCCAGGAACAGCACCACGCCGTCGTAGCCGAGCAGCCGGGCGTGCTTGCTCATCTCGCTGAGTCCGTCGTCCAGCGTCACATACGCGGTCGCGTCACCACTGACCGTGTCCGCGTAGTGCTTGTTCGGCCCGTTGAACAGGGCGGTCAGGAGCTGGTCGCGCTGCGGGTCTCCGGCGGGCGCGCGGAAGGCCGCGTCGAGGGCCGCGCCGGTCCAGCCGACGGCCGGGGCGGCGCCGATGGGCTTCAGCTCGCCGTCCTCGTCGTCCTCCGCGTCCTCAGCGGCGGCCTGCGGGGCGACGGGCGCGGGCAGCAGCCCGATGAACGCCTCGTCGCCGATCTTCGCGCGCAGCTCACGTGCGTCGGCGAGCAGCGAGTCGGCCCGGAACACCAGCGGCGTGGGCGCTTCGGGCCGCTCCCGGCGCACGGTCTTCACATAGCCGCCGAACAGCGCCGACTCCAGGCTGGCGGCGCCGACCAGGTGGTACGGCACCATCAGGAAGTTCTTGCCGGGCAGCCAGTCGGCGTGCTCGGTGACGACCTCCCGCAGCCGCGTCTTCTCCTCGACGGCCGGGTCCCCGTTGAGCACGGCGTGCAGCACGGTCAGGAAGTGGCTCTTACCGGCGCCGAAGGAACCGTGCAGGTAGGCGGCCTGCGAGGCGTTCTTGCGCAGGGCGCTGCCGATCAGCTTCAAGGCCTTGCGGAACTCGCCCTGAAGCTGCGTCGTGACGACGTACTCGCCGATCGACCCGGCCGCCTCGCCCGTGAACCCCTCGGACAGGGCGATCTTGAAGTCTCCGGAGTGAAGGTCCTCCTTGATGTCGAGGACATTTCTCAGTACGACCCCGCTGCCTCTGGCCATCAGCCGCTCCCGCTCCCCACAGCCTCGTCACGCCCGGCTGCCGCGGCCGGGCTCCCGGCGGGCCCCGGGCCCGCGGACACCACGTTTGTCTGTCCTGCCCAGGGTACGGGTGTCGGTGGGACGGGGCGGGAAGATCGGCGTCAGAACGAATATCCCGGGCCGCTCGCGCGCAGCACCGCCCAGACGGTCCTGCCGGGAGCACCTGTGCGGGGCGTCACACCCCAGGTTTCGGTGAGCGCACCAACGATCAGCAGACCACGGCCCGCCTCCTCGCCTTCCAGAGCCGATCTGAACACGGGGTGGCTCTCGTCACGGGAGTCGCTGACCTCGATGCGCAACCGCCCGTCGCCCCGGCTCAGCCGGAGCAGGACGTCACGGCCGGGCACGCGCCCGTGGGTGACGGCGTTCGAGGCGAGCTCGGCGACGACGAGACTCGCATGCTCGTTGACCTCCGAGTCGTACGGGCAGCCCCAGTGGTCGAGGCAGTATCCGGTGAGCCGGCGGGCGAGGCGGGCACCGCGCGGGGTGGAGGTGAAGCGCAGCTCGAAGGCGGTGTCGGTGGGCTGCGAGGTGGCGTGAGCGGGGGGTGTCATGGCTCGACGGTCGCGCGAGCGGAGTGGCTGTGACCAGGGGCTGCGGTGGTACGAGTGCCAACTGTCGGGGTGAGCGGGATGACTGTCAGGGGTGTACGGCTCACCCGTATGGGAGAACGCGGGGTGAAGGGCCGCGTGGGCAGTCGGGCCGTTCCTACGCTGTCGAGACTGACGGTACGTGGGTGCGGTCGCGGGCTGGGTCCGCGAAGAGGCGGTGGGTGGCGGTGGGTATGGACCTGGTGGGCGAGGCCGACGCGGTGGGTTCCTCCGACGGCGTGGACCCAGGTAACGGGTTCCTGCGCTGTTTCGGCCGTCAGATGAAGCTGTTGCGCGAGGCGGCGGGCCTTACTCAGGCGGAGCTGGGGGCGTTGGTCGGCTACGGGGAGGCGCTGATCGCGTCGGTGGAACAGGGGCGGAGGATCCCCAAGCCCGAGCTGGTGGATGCGGTGGATCGGGCGGTGGGCGCGGGTGGGGTGCTGTCGGCCATGAAGGGGGAGTTGGGGAGGGCGCGGTATCCGGGGTTCTTCCGCCAGTACGCCCAGCTTGAGGCACAGGCAACTAAGTTGAACGCCTACGACAGCCACGTGGTCAAAGGTCTGTTGCAGACTGAGGACTACGCGCGGGCGGTCTTCGAGATGTGGCGCCCGTTCCTCGACGCAGAGATCGTCGAGCAGCGCATCGCCGCTCGCATGGACCGGCAAAAGTTGTTCGCGAAGCGTCCGGCGCCGCTCATGAGCTTCGTCGTCGAGGAAGTGGTGTTGCACCGACCACTGGGTGGGCGACAGGTGATGCAGGGGCAGTTGGAGCGGCTCTTGCTTCTAGGGCGTGAGCGGAACATCGAGATTCAGGTCATGCCGACCGAGCGTGAAGAGCATGCCGGGTTGGCAGGGGCGTTCACGTTGCTCCAGATCGGAGACCAGCGCAGGATGGCCTACATGGAGGTGCAGGACGAGAGCGCCCTGCACTCGGACCCCAAGAAGGTCGGGGTGCTCGAATCGACCTATGGCACCCTGCGGGCACAGGCACTCACCCCGAGGGAGTCGCTGGCCTTCATCGAGCAGTTGTTGGGAGAGCAATGAGCACGCGGGATTCGGCACCGTATGTACACGGGCTGGCCTGGGCTAAGAGCAGTTACAGCGCGGGTAATGGTGGGGATTGCGTCGAGGTTGCCCGAGCGACGGGAGCCGTCCACGTGCGGGACTCCAAGCGGAGCGGGGGCTCAGTCCTCACGGTCACTCCCACGGAGTGGACCGCGTTCCTGCGGATGGTGGCGGTTAGCGGCTGAACGGAGATGTATACATCTGAGGGGCGAGGACATGAAGTCCTCGCCCCTCAGGCGCACACGGAGTCGGCCGGGGCTACTAGCCTGCCCTGCCCCGCTTCTTCTCGGGACGCCAGGCGGCGAGATCGTCCTGGGAGAGCTGGCGGCCGAACATACCGGCGACGAGGGCGCTGTTGAATTCCTCGGCGGGGTTGCCCTCCCACTCGTCGTCGTACTCGTCGTGCCACTGCTTCACCCAGGGCATGACCTCCGCGAGCCCGGCGAGCAGGGGGATGAAGCGCGGGTCTTCCTTGCGCCAACCGTCGATGTTCAGACGGTCGTTGAGAAGGTTGACGAGGGCCTCGGCCTGATAGCGGTGGTTCCAGCCGGCCCAGCCGATGAGGAGGGACGGGTCGTTGTCGGGGGAGGAGCCGGGGTAGGAGACGAACCGCTCCTTGGGGACGTCCAACTTACCCCGGTTCGACCAATAACTGTGCTTGAGGAAGTCGGCGGACGTGTACTTGGGCGGGACCTTGATGTCCCGCCGCTCGCTGTCTTCGTCCTCCTTGCGCTGCTCTTCCCAGACCCTTTCCCACTGTGCGCGCTTGCGCAGGCCGGACTCCTTGTAGCGGAGGGCGGCGAGGTGGGGGACGTGCTCGGGCTCGACGACAGCGGCCAGGACGGTGGACAGCGGGACGTCGCGCTTGTCGAGGTGACGGTCGGCGTAGAGCGCGGCGACGTCCTGTACGTCCTTGTCGTGGCGGAGGGCGTCGGCGAGCTGGAAGATCGTGAGCGGGCGCGGGGAGTCGATCCCGTCGCGCTCCTCGAACCACAGATCCTCGCGCTCCATGGCGTCCAACAGCCAGGACCGCAGGGCGGCGGCCTCGCGCTTCTTCCAGGGCTCGGTGGACCAGCGGCGCTTGAACTCGGGCCGCTCGATCAGGCGGATGTCCTTGTTGTCGGCGATGAGGTCGAGCCGCGCCTGGACGATCCGGCGGTACGACTCTGGCCACGCGGCAGGGATTTCGGTGGTCCGGTTCTCGCTGGAGCCGTGCCGCTCGAACCATGCGGTTTCGGCACCGCTGCGGGCGAGCGCAATCTCGAACGCGCGCTGACCGAGCGGGAGGACCGGCACGTCAGCGTCGGTGAGGTCGGCTGGATCACCGGGCAGGGTGGTGCGTGCGACCTCGGCGGGCGTGAGTAGCCCGTACAACCCGTACACGGTCCAGTCCAGCTCCTCCTGGAGGAGGATCATGCGCGCCCGGATTCGCTTCTGTTCGGCTTGAGCGGCTTCGAGGGCTTCGGAGTTGGGGGGGGTGGTGGAGGAGGCGGTGAGAGCGGCGGGCTCGTGGGTAGCCAGCTCTTGGGCGAGGGTGTCTAGCTGACGGACCAACGAGAGGGGGAGTTCTGAGGGGAGAGGGAACTCTTGGAGCCGTGTCGCGTTGAACGCATAACGGTTTTCCCAAGCTTCGTCCTGAACTCCGCGCCCGATACCGCTGCCGCCCTTGACGTGACTGACCTGCTTCATCCAAAAGCAGCCGGTCGACGAGTTCAGTACCCCGAGCAGCTCAATATGGTGCTCTTCGCTCGCAGTTTCAGGCAGCTTGATCACCGGAGCGGTCTGTTTGAACACTTTCCCACCCCGGTCCAGCACGAAGTGGTTGTGCGTGGCGACCTCGCCGTAAGCGATCGAAAACGCCGTACGGAATCGTCTCGGGAAGAACATGCTGTGATCGAACCAACGAAACCCCCGTTCCTCTGGCGTCTCGCCGAAATCCAAACGCTGACGGAGAGGTTCCCGTGTGCCCCAGAGATACCGCTCCTCGGCTGCCGTGATCTCCCTCGCTGCTCCGCGTACGCTGGCTGGAGCGATTGTCGTGTACGGAAAGAAAGTGCATGTACCCGGCGAAATCTGGTAGTCACGCACTTCTTCACCCAGAATGACCGGTACCGTCCCCGATCTCAGTTGACGCGTCGAGGCTGCGGCGAGCGTCATATAGTACGCCTCGTCGAGTCCGGTATGCGTGGTCCGTCCGGCTTCTGAGATTAGGTCCTTGAGGCGCCCCTCCACCTGCTCCAGTTCGGCCATAAGCCCAGACGCGCCACCCCCCGAAAGGCTCCACGGGAACTTGGCCAGATCCGCCCGAGGCCGGTCCTCAACGCTCACCCACTCTTCGGGCCCCACCCCCGGCTTCCGCCACTGCGAAACAATGGCCTGCCACACCTCCCCCCGCGCCGGATCCTTCGGCTGACTAGGCTCCCCCCGAACCCCCAGAACCGCCCGAATCGGCAGCGACTGCCGCGGCCCCTGATTACGCCCCACCAAAATCACCGTCGGCGTACCGTGCCCCGGAATGAACGCCCCCGACGTGTCCAGCACATGCGTCAGCTCCACACCCGGGTAGTCACGCCTGCGACGCGTCTGCGGGTCCTTGTACGGCCCCCCGTGGAAGAACGACTCGATCAGCGTCGCCCCGAACTCCCGCTTCATGAACGAGTTCGCAGTGATCTGCCCGGTGAAACCGCCATTCCGATTGTCACCGCCAGCCCTTACCGCCAATTCAAAGATCCGTTGCGCAAACGGCACCGACAGCGCGTACTTTCCGGAACAGGCCCAGTAGATCTTGCGGTAGTTCTCGTTCTCAGCCTTGTCCTTGACCGTGATGTACGGCGGATTGGCGACGACCACGTGGTACGAACCGCGTCCCAACAGGTCCGCCTCCTTCACGTACCGCGCCACATCCTCCGTGCGGTACGTGAACGTCTCGCCCCGCTCGACGTCGTCGAACGTCGGGTCGGTCTCACGGCCGGCCTCCCGCCCGTGCAGCAGGGAGTCGGCGACCGCGATGCGGATAGGCATCGACGGAGCCGCCGAGAGGCGGTCGACCCCGCACTCCTTCACCATCTCGACGAGGAGCCGGAAGCGGGCAATGGAGACGGCGAAGGGGTTCTTGTCGGCGCCGTGGACAGACTCCAGGGCGCGGCGCACCAGCTTCCAGTTCTCCGCACCCGGCTCCGCCTCGCGCCAGGCGGTGAGGACACGGCGGAAGAGGCCGAGGAGGAAGTGGCCGGAGCCGCAGGCGGGGTCGATGCAGCGCAGTCCGCGGACGACGGTGGCGACATCACCGTTCTCGTCGATCTCCTCGGACGTCTCGCCCCGCCAGTCCTCAGGGACGTTCCTCCACACCGGGTCCAGGCCGAATTCCTCCAGAGCCGGGTCCAGAGTGAGGTCGAGGATGAACTTCTCGACGAACTCCGGGGTCTGGAGCAGCGCGTACGTCTTGCGGGCGTGTTCGGACAAGTGCTGGTAGAGGTCGCCCAGGAAACGGGTGTTCAGAGTTCGGTCGGTGAAATTGTGACGGATGCGGCCGTCAGGCCCGCGCTCGCGCCAGAAGGAGAGCAGGCGGGCCGCCGCATCGTAGGAGGGGTCGAGTTCCCACAGCGGATTGTGGGCGGGATCGAATAGACCCTCGGCGATCACGTGCTCGCGCCCGAGAGCGAGGAAGGACTCCTTGAGCCAGTCGCGGTCGTTCAGTTCGGGGCTCACCCGGAAGAACGCGTCGTGGTTGTCCTGCGCCTCGGCGAGCCGCTCACCGGGCCCGGACAGGCGGGCGTCCGGCACGAGCCCGTTGTCCTCGCAGAAGCGGACGAAGACACAGGCGAGCACCCAGGCGGCCGAGATCTGCACCACCCGCTCCTCCAGCCACGACTCGTACATGACAGAGGTGCGGTCGGACAGGAGGGCCTGCTCGTACTCGGCCTTCAGGGCCGCGGCCTGCTCGCTGTCGCCGTGTGCACGCTCACGCAGGTCCGCCTCCAGGAGCGCGACCTGCTTCTGGAGGTCCTTGAGCAGCGCAGCGTGGTCCAGCGGCGCGGCGGCCGGTGTGTCCGTCGCTTCGGCGGTGGTACGGGCTTCCTGGGAGTGCACCGGGGTGTTCCTCTGCTTCGTGGTTCGGCGCGTGCTCTCGCGCCGGTTCGTCCATCCTGCCAGCCCGGACGCCACGGCGGCCCCATCAGGTCGGGCCTACCGCCCGGCGAGCGAGATGCCCCCGAGGCGCCCCAGGCCGAAGGCCAGACGGTAGATGTCGGGCAGGTCGAGCAACGAATAATCGTCGATGCTCTGGTCGCGGCGGCGCAGGACGCCGAGGTCGATCAGCTCCTGGACCAGGCGCGGCAGGTCGTCGGGGTGGCGGGGGCCGGTGCGGACCAGCTCGGGGCGGTCGGCCTGGGCGTAGCGGGCCGATTCCTCGCGCAGGAGCCGCGGAAGGTCGCGCTCCTTCCAGATGGCGATGATCTTCCCCTGGGCGATCGGAACCTGGCAGCCGGCGAGCGGCTTTATGGCCAGCTCGACCCACGGGGTGTCCTCGCAGATCTGGTCGACGCGGACCGCGGACGCCTCGCGGACTCCGTTCCGGATGGCGTCGTGGTGCAGGGCGCGGGTGTGCGAGGGGTAGGAGGCGCGTGTCGTCTCAGCGGCCACGTCCAGGACCTTGAGGAAGCTGCGGGGGCTGATCCGGCCCGCGCTGTCCATCAGGTGATTCGGCAACCAGGTGTAGGGGCGGCCCTGGCGGACGTTCGTGCCCATGAACGGGTCGGCAATCCGCTCGAAGAGCCGCTGCTGGGCCTTCTCGTCGTTGCGCAGGTCCGGCGGGGGCGCGTACCGCACGGGTGCGCCGGGCTCCGAGGGCTGCCAGCCACCGGTGAGGCGGCGGAACTGCTCGGCCGTCTCCTCTTCCTCGTTGCCCAGGTGGTGGAAGAGCAGCCCGTACAGGTCGGTGCGGGACCACTCCAGACGGGCCGCATTTCCCGACAGCTTGGAGGCGTCGGGGAAGAGCTGCTTGGCCGCGTCGAACATGTCGGGGCGCAGGAACACCTTCAGGCGGATGTTGCGGGTGCCGAAGCGCATCCGCATCGCCAGGCGGAGCAGTTCGGCGATCAGCCCGTTGCGGGTGTCCCAGTCGGTGTGCAGGTGCTCCAGGCCGTCGAAGACCAGCAGATGGACCGTGCCCTCGGCGGCGGCCTCCGCGTCGGCCCGCGCGAGGGTGGCCTCGGCCGGTCCGGCGTTGGCGCGCACCCAGGCGACCCGCTCGGCCCAGTCCGCCGTCTTCCGCAGCTCCGGCTGTTTCAGGGCCGTGAGCAGGACGGCGTGCCAGATCTCCTCCGGCATCGCGCCGCCCGCGAGGAGCGAGGGCAGGACGAGCGGTCCCGGGTAGTCCGACACGATGTCCATGCCGTAGCCGGGTGTGACGTGCAGGCGGCTCAGCCGGTTGATGCGGTACTCGCGGGCCGCCGCCGCGCGCAGCTCGGGATCGAGCAGGGAGCGCGCCCAGAACGTCTTGCCGACGCCGCGGTCACCCTGCACCACGGTGCTGTCCACGTAGAGCGCGGTGCGGTGCGCGTCCGGCATGTACAGGGTCTGCGGCTCGGGGCGCCGGGTGTCCGCGTCCACGGTGCCCTCCAGCGCGCGCGACAGCAGGTCGCGGTACGCACCGGGGGTCAGCGACTCGGTCATGGGCGGTCGTCCTCGGGCTCGGTGGACTCGGTATCGGATGCCGTGGCCCGGGACGCCAGGATCAGCGGGACGGCCGTCTTCAGGAAGTCACGGTACGCGGCCTCGACGAAGGCACGCTCCTGCCAGTCCGGGGCATTGGGTACGTTCATGCCGACCAGCCCGGGCTCGAACAGGATCGGGATCGGGGAATGGGGCGCGGGGTCGGTACCCACATCCCATGAACCGTTCGTGCCGTCAGCGATCTCGCCCGGCGCGAGTGGCTCGTAGAGGACGCTGAACGTTTCGTAGGCGTTCTGGCGGAAGGACGCGAGATGGGTGTCCTTCGAGTAGTGCACGGAGTCCGGGACCATCGACGCCACCATGCGGAGCTTCTGCCGGATCGGCGCGGCCTGCCCGGAATCCCTCCACGCCTCGAACAGGTCCCGGTAACCCGACCACGTCTGGTCGTTGTCCGCGCCGAACAGCAGCGCGTAGTCGCAGAGGTGCGAGATGGTCACGGCGGCCACGTCGTGGATGCCCGCCCGGCTGTCGAGCAGCACCACATCAGGCGGGTAGCCGCTGTCGCTCCGTTCCACCGCCTCCTCGCAGGCGCGGACCGTGGCGGCCAAGCGGTCGGCGAAACGGGCGCCCTCCGCGTCGGCGTAGACGCGGTTCAGCTTGTCCACGTACCCGTTGGGGATGCCGTCGGTGCCCGCACCACGCGCCGGGGCGATCCACAGCTCGCCCTTCTTGAGTGGGTTGTACCCGGAGCGAGTGACGATCTCCAGGCCGTCCGCGTTGCCGAGCGCCGACTCGACCAGGTGGTCCACGACACCGTGCCGGCACAGATTGCCGTCCCCGAGCAGGAGCGGGCCCACGCCGGGCGACTCCAGGTCGAGGTCGACGACCAGCACGATCTTCCCCTCGTCGGCGAGCCGACGGGCGAGAACGGCGGTCGCCGTCGTACGGCCCACACCGCCCTTAAACCCGTACAGGGCGGTACGGCGGGTGCGGACCGTTTCGCCGCCCGCGTCGGCGGAGGGAGAGGTGACGTGGGACCAGTCCTCACCGACGACCGTGTTGTCGAGGAGGCGGACAGCGCCCGTGGTGCCGGTGGCCGCAGCGACCTCCTGGGCGCGAGGCGAGGCCGTAAGCGTCTTCGGCAGCCGTGTGACCGACGTCAGCAC
Source organism: Streptomyces sp. DSM 118878 (assembly GCF_052936595.1). NCBI lineage: Bacteria > Bacillati > Actinomycetota > Actinomycetes > Kitasatosporales > Streptomycetaceae > Streptomyces > Streptomyces sp. DSM 118878. Next base: position 3,627,699 of record NZ_CP193622.1, on the reverse strand, counting down.
CAGTGGACGTTCCCCGCTGTAGCGGCCCATCCGGCCGGTGAACGACTCACGCCAGCGTTCGGCCTGCTCGACGCTCGCCCCGGCTGCCTCTTCGCTGTCGTCCACCACCAGGGAGAACCGGCCGAGGACGTCCCGTACGAGCAGGACGTCGAAGCCCTCCGCGGCGACCTCGCGGGCGAGGGCGAGAGCGGTCGGGCGGGACTCGTCGAAGCGGACCGGTTCGGCGTAGAGGGTCATGGCAACTTTCCGGTCAGCTCGACGTGCATATACGTGTCGTAGGCGAGCGTCGCCGCTCCCTGGCGGCGGGTCAGCAGCTCCGGGCCGAGGTGTGTTCCATCGGTGTAGCGTTCCTCGGCGCGCCACTCCTCGAAGTCTGCGGAGACTCTCTGCAGGGCTTCGGTGAGAGACGGTCCAGGACGGCCGTCGAGCAGCAAGGGGAGAGCTTGGCGCATCTCGTCTATATGCCCCAGCATCTTGCGCTTCTTGTTCGGGTTCTTGGCTTCGGGATCGTCCCACCAGAGCCGGTCGCTCTCGGAGCCCCCGCTGCTCCTCATGGACACCCCGTGCTGCCCGGCGAACCTCTTCAGCAGCGCCTTCATCAGGCACTCCACTGAGAGCCCGAACAAGTGATCCGCGTTCAACAGGCGTCCATCGCCGTGCAGATAGAAGGCATCCTTGTAATGCCGTTCCCCTGCGCAGGCGTAGTCCGTCGTCGTCTTCTTGCTTCCCTCGTCGTCCCCCACGACGCAGATCATAGGGTCTTGGGCTGATCCGGCGTCAGCAGTTACCCCGCTTGCAGGAGTCCCTCCAACTCCTTCATGAACAAGCCTTCCAGGACCACCCACTCGCTCGCCCGGTCCACCACGTCCACCGTCCGGCCGTCCAGCGCCGGGGTTGCCTGCGGATCATCCATGGGAGTCAGCAGCCACAGGCCGTGCGGTACGGCGGCCGGGCGGCGGGCCGCTTCCTGCAAGGTCACCAGCATCTCGCGGCCACCCACCTCCCAGTACCGGGCCACCAGGGAGGCCCGGTGGGCGAGGAGCACCGTGCGAGGGCCCGCCTGCTCGGCGAGTGTTGTGCAGCGGGCGGCGACGCGCTCGGCGGCGAGCCGCGTATAGGAAGCAAGCGCGGACCCGATCCGGCCGGTGGCGGTGAACTTGGCGTCCGCCTTGAGCAGGGCCTGCCACCGCACCTGCTGCTCGTCGGCCAGCGCACGCAGTGCGGCAAGGAACAGCTCGTCCACGTCGACGGGCACCACATCGAACCGGGTGGCCAAACGCTGCGCTGTGCCGGGCAGCTGAAGGCCCCGGACGGTCAGGGCGAGGAACCCTCCACGGCGCAGCGCGTCCTGAAGTTTCGCCTCGGTCACCCGGCGTGGGTCGCGGCCCTCCGCCAGCTGGCCCTGAGCGGCGTCGTACAGCGCGCCGGTGCTCGTCAGCACCGAGCCGGTGAAGGCCGGACGGCTCTGCTCCGCGTCCCGCTCGGGCGGGAAGAAACGCCGTCTGTCCCGGTCGTACTCCAGCGGGAAGTTCGCCTCGGCCAGTGCCTCCTCCCACTCCACGTACGTGACGTTGGCGAGCGCGGTGAGGCCGGGAAAGCGGGACCTCACCCGGCTCAGCAGGTCGTCGGCGCTGATCCCGATGCCGTTACGCACCCCGGCCGCGGCCTGCGAAATCCTCAGTGCACGGTCCAGGCCCAGGTCCAGGGGGAACAGCTCGAAGCGCGGAGTGACGCCGACACGGCCCGCCATCGCGGAGGCCAGGGTCAGCAGACGGGTGTCGGCCAGCGGTGCCATCCCCTCCGGCGCAGGCACCGCGCGCAGCTCGCGCAGCACGGTGCCGCCTCCGGGCAGCGGATCTCGGGCTGCCACGTCCTCGGCGGCCCGGCCGAGCAGAGTCGCGTACTCGGCCAGTTCCACCGGGGTGGGGTCGTCGCTGCCCGGCAGGTCCACCAACGCCAGCAGCACCGTGTTGCCGCGGCGTAGCACGGCGAACCGGGAGGCGTCGACCGCGTCGCCGTCTCCCGCGGCGGCGGCATCGTCGCGACGCGACTCGATCTCGGCGGCGGCCCGTACCACGGCCAGGGCCCGCGTCTGGAGGTCCGCACGGTCGTCCGTACCGTCCTCGTCGTGCGGTGTGTGCCGTACCCGCAGTTCGGTGGCGAGTTCCTGCGCCGTCATGACCCTGCCCTGCTCGGACAGTACGGTCACCAGCTCGTCCCGGATCCTCTCCAGCCAGGTGAACGCCGTCCACTGCTCGATCGCGGCGGTCACATTTCCCGAGACGGTCGGCTGGCTGACACCGAGGGCCGTGGCGATCGCCGACTGGGCGGGCCACGGCGGCAGCTCACCGGCCCGCTCGACACCCGGCAGACCCAAGGTTGCGAGGACGATGTCGCGTCGGGGACGGGTGCGAAGGTTCGTCGGGACCAGCCGGGCGGCGAGTGTCTCGACGGACTCCACTGCCTCGACGGGCGCATCGGACGGCACCTGTACGGGCTGCTTCACCGTGGCACGCTTGCGGAGCTGCTGGGTCCACTGGCGGTGGCGCCGGTTCAACTCCTTGCGGATCACGTTGCCCGCGCCCCGCGCGCGTGAGATCGAGTGCGGCGGGACGTCCAGGAGCTGGCCCACCGTCTCGGCTCCGAGGCCGGCTGCCACGGACACCGCCCGCGGTGACAGCCCGGCGGCGTGCAGGGGGGTCTTCAGATCCGCGGCAGCGGCAGCCTGCTCGCGTGCGTCCTCGACGTCCGTCGCCTGAGCGTCGACCGTGGCGGGCGTGGTGGGCGGCCGGGTCGAGTCCGCGCGACGGAAGACCTGGCGCCAGGCATCCTGCATCTGACGGAGGCTGTCGAAGCGCTGCTCGACGTCACGGTGCAGGGCCCGTGCGAAGAAGTCGGTCAGCCCCTCCGCCAGCGCTGGTTCGAACAACTCACGGGCGACGTAGAGCTCCGCCTTGGGGACGGTCAGCGGATCTCCCTGGCCGTCACCCCACACCGGCCGCTCACCCGAGGCCATCTCGTGCAGTGTCACCGCCGCCGCGTACCACTCCGCGTGGTCGTCGTAGCGGGCGCGGCGACTGCCGCCCAGGAAGGGATCGAGGTAGCCGCGGGTACCCGCATGGAGGTCCTGGTCGGGGGCGTCGGCCAGGGAGAAGTCGAACAGCATCAGTTGCCAGGAGCCGTCACTGCGCTTGAACAGGCCCAGGTTGTCCGGCTTGATGTCGCGGTGGCGCACCCCGCGGGCGGCCAGACTGTCCAGGGCCTCGAAGAGATCGTTGCCGAACCGCTCCAGCTGGGCGTATCCCAGTCGGCCCTCGCCGCGCAACCGCGACCCGAGGCTGACCGGCTCGCGGTCGTCCTCCGACCGGAACCCGCCCGCGTATTCGATCTCCAGGGCGGTGTGCCCACCCAGTTCACGAGGGGCGGCGAGCACCTTCACGATGCGGTTGCCGCCCACCTCGCGCAGGGCCTCCGCTTCCGCGAAGAGCCGCGCGTCCTTCTCCCGGTCGAGCGCCACCTTGAAGACCCGTGGAGACGCCGGGTCCGGCACCCCGTCCTCGACACGGCGCACCAGCAGAGCGCGGGCCGTCGCACCGGTGCCCAGAACCCGTACCACCTCCCACTCGGTGTCGAGGCGGGACCCTGCCTTGGCCGTGAGCGGGTCCGCGACCTCGATGGCCCCGCGCCGGGCCGCGGCATCGCCCGCCTCCGCGGCGTCGAGCAGCGCCAGATACTCCTCGGCGGACGACAGCCTGTTCTGCACGTCGGAGGCGGTGGCTCGGAAGACCAGGTCGTCCAGCGCCGCGGAGACGCTGTCGGACACCGCGTACGGATGGAGCCCGCCGTCCGCGGCGAGCCGGTCCACCAAGGCGCCCCGGACATCGGCCGGCGGCATGCCGGTCAGCAGCAGATAGGAGAGCGCCCCGATGCCGAAGACGTCGAGGTCCACCGGGTCGGCGAACTCGCTGCCGGTCTCCGGGGCGAGGTACACCTGGGCGATGTCGGCGACGAGCCCCGTATCCAGCGGTGTTTGCCCGAGGCTGAGGTGCGAGGTGGTGTCGAAGTCCCTGGCGGCGGTCTGCCAATCGGCGATCCGCAGCACCGGTTCGGCGCCGTCCTCGCCCACGGAGACGTACACCGAGCGCGCCGACAGCGCCCGGTGGTACAGCGATCGGTTGTGGGCGTAGCGGACGGCTTCGGCGAGCTGGCGCACCAGATCCAGGCGTACGGCGGGCGCGAGCCGGTCGCCGTACGCATCCAGATAGGCGTCGAGCCGCAAGTCCGACTCCCGGTGCCGGAAGAGGATCGCCGGGCCGCCCTGGTGCTCGCGGATCTGGACGGCCTGGACGATGCCGCGGTGGTTGATGCCCTGCAGTACCTGGTACTCGCGCAGAGCCGCCCGGTCCACCCGGCCGCGCTGCTCCGCCGAAGCGGCCTGTCCCGACAGATAGATCCGGACCCTGCCGCTCTCCTTGACCAGGTTGTCGTCGCGTACGGCGACCCTGTCCTCCCAGCCGGGGCCCGCGTCCAGCGCGCGCGGTTCGAGACGCCAGTCGTCCCCGAAGCGCAGATGGCTGGTGGAGTGGCTGACGCCGATGCGCTTCATCAGCATTTCGAGCCGCTGGCTGTCCTGCGGTGTGACGCGCCAGCTCTCCCGCTCCGGCGGTAGTCCGAGCAGACCGTCCCAGATACCCGGGAGACCGCTGGCTCCGCCATTGCGCCCGTAGACCGACGCGCGCTGGAACTCGTCCAGTTCGCTCACCAGGTCGGGGTCGTGCAGGAAGACCGCCGGCTTGATGAAGGGGATTTTCGCCTCAGGGACTCCCGCCGCGCGCGCGGCACGTTGGAGCTGTGCCTTCAGCTCCTTGGCCTTGAGGTCGGTGAGGTGCAGGGGGTTGCGCAACGTCCGTACCCGGTCACCGTGGAACTGCCAGGTGTCCCCGTGGTTCACCACCCGGCCCGGATGCCCCTTGAGTTCCAGCAGGTAGATGCCGCCGGGTACGGCGATCAGTAGATCGCACTCGTTGACCCGGCCCGTGACACCGGTGAACCGGAACGTCGCCCACGCCCGGTACGGCTCGGCGTTCGGCATCAGCTGTCGTACGTGCTCCAGGCCCTCCTGCTCCCACCGGAAACCGGACCGGCGTGGCTGGAACCAGTGCTCACGCCGCGCGGAAGGACCGGGCTTCGCAGCGGTCGGCGTCACGGGGAGTCCTCCGGTTATGGGCATAGTCGTAGCGGGGTAAGCCTAGCGACGTCGTGGGGAGGGCTCGCGGGCGTCCGCGGTTGCGGGCCGGCTCGTCGACGGAGGCCGGAGCGTGGTGCCTGGAGGCAAGCCGGGCAAGGTGGTGGGGGAGTGTGAGCTGTCTTGTGAGGCACACGGAGGCGAGGAAGGCTGGGTGGGGGGTCACGTGACCACCGGCGAAGCCGGAAGCGAGGCGCGGGCCGGGAGCACCACTCCGAGGCGAGAAAACCCCCAGCGCCGGGGCACCGTAGAAGCGCGTGCCCGCGATGACCGGCCGGGGCCGCCACCCCCCACAGGAGAGGCCCCGGCCGGCACACGGTGCGGACCGCGAACGGTCCGTACTACCTTCAGCGCCGCGCGTGCGTTTTGTGTCACACCGCGGGGCAACGCGATGTGACACCCGCTAGTTGCACGTTGTACAAACATGGACGTGGCCCCCGGCGAACCCGTAGCGTGCTGCTCGCGCCGGGGCCGGGCGCACACCTCCGAGTGGGCAGGATTGAAAGTGCTGGGGGACGACGCGGAGCTGACCGCCGCGGTGTTTGCGGCACAGGACGGGGACGAGACCGCGTTCCGGACTGTGTACCGCGCTGTGCACCCGCGGCTGTTGGGATACGTACGCACGCTGGTGGGAGACCCGGACGCCGAGGACGTGGCCTCCGAGGCCTGGCTGCAGATCGCGCGGGACCTGGAAAGGTTCAGCGGGGACGCGGACCGTTTCCGGGGCTGGGCCGCCCGCATCGCCCGTAACCGCGCCCTCGACCACATACGCATGCGGGGCCGCCGCCCGGCGATAGGCGGCGACGAGACCGAACTGGCCGGCAAGCCCGCCGACGCGGACACCGCGGACGAGGCGATGGAGTCCCTCGCCACCGGCGAGGCCATGGCGCTGATAGCGAAGCTGCCGCAGGACCAGGCGGAGGCCGTGGTGCTCAGGGTCGTCATGGGACTCGACGCCAAGAGCGCGGCCCTGACCCTCGGCAAGCGCCCCGGAGCCGTCCGTACGGCGGCCCACCGCGGTCTCAAGCGGCTCGCCGAACTGCTCGGCGCGGACCCCGCGGAACCCGACGGCGCACTGGGCGCCGTACCCCCGCAGAGAGAGCCGCGCGGACGCACGGCGACATCCGTCTGTGTGACGCAAACGCGTGCGCGGACGCAGAAGGACATGTGATGGCCGACGAGCAGGAGAAGTGGCTGGACCGCGACGCGGCGGAGCGTTTGCTGCGCGGGGAGCCCCTCGACGACGTCGACCCTCACGCACGCGTGCAGGCCGACCGGCTCGCACAGGCGCTCGGCGCGCTGGCGGCCGACGACCGTGGAAACGCTCCCGCGGAGGCGGAACTTCCGGGTGAGGCCGCCGCGCTGGCCGCCTTCCGTGCCGCCCACGCGGATTCCGCGAAGGCCGGGGCGCGCGCTCCCTTCGCGACGGCCGCCCATGAGACCGCCGCCGCCGAGACCGTACGGCTCGGACGTGCCACCGGCCGGCCAAGACCGAGCCGCTGGGGCCGGCCGGTGCGCCTCGGGCTGGCCGCGGCGCTCGCGGGCTGCATGATCGGCGGCGTCGCCGTGGCCGCGGGTACGGGTGTGCTGCCCTCGCCGTTCGGGCAGCACCACGAGCCGGGTCCCGCCGCTTCGGCATCGCCCGTCGCCAGTCCGGAGGCGGTGGAGGCGTCCCCGTCGGAGGACGCGGGCGAGCCCTCCGAGGGCGCGACCCCGGACGGCAGCGCGGCGCCGGAGGGCGACGAGACCACGCGCGAGCCGGAGACGGCGCGGACCCCGGAGGCGGAGGCCGGCGGCGCGCCCACCACCAAGCCGACGCGGCGCCCCGGCGGCGGCGAGGCGAAGCCGCCGCCCACCGACAGCACCAAGGACTGGTACCGCAAGGTCGTCATCGCCTGCCGCGACTACCGCAGCGGCGGGCTCCGGGGCGAGAAGCGCCGCCGCCTGGAGGAGTTCGCCAAGGGGTCGGCCCGCATCGAGGAGTTCTGCGGCCGGATACTCGCAGGCGGCCACCAGGGCGGCGGCCAGCCGACCGGCGGTCAGCAGGGCGGCGGCAGCGGTGATGGTGGCGATGGCGGCGGGGAAGGCCGCGGCGAGGACGGCGACGGCGACAGCGACCAGGCGCCGGGCGGGGACGGCGGCGCGGAGGGCGGCTCCGGCGGCGACACGGGCCACCTCCCCGCCCCGCCTCCACCGAGCTCACCGGTGACACCCGCGGCGAGCCACAGCTCCCCGGCCCCCGCACACACGGCGTAGCCCCGGCGCCGGAACGGCTCCGGACCAGGTGTGACGTTTTCTGAACGGCTGGCGCAGTAAGAAGTGAGCCGACTGGTCATCGGCCCGCGCACGAGCCGGGGGTTCCCCCCGTACCTTCGGCTCCGTGCCATTGGCGTGGGCGGGATACGTTCCCCCGATCCCGCCCACGCCGCTTTCTTGTCCCACCTTCTCGTCTCACTTGGAGACGCCGGCTCGTCTCACTCGTAGACGCTTGCTTGTCTCACTTGTAGACGACGACCCGGTCCCCGTTCCGCACCTGGGCGAAGAGCCTCGCGATCTTGCCCTTGTCGCGGATGTTCACGCAGCCGTGCGAGCCGCCGGCGTAGCCCCTGGCCGCGAAGTCCGCCGAGTAGTGCACCGCCTGGCCGCCGCTGAAGAACATCGCGTACGGCATGGCCGTGTCGTAGAGCGTCGAGACGTGGTGGCGGGACTTCCAGTAGACCTCGAAGGTGCCCTCGCGCGTCGGCGTGTACTGGGAGCCGAAGCGGACGTCCATCGTGGACATGACCTTGCCGTCGACCATCCACGTCAGCGTGCGGCTGCTCTTGGCGAGGCACAGGACACGGCCCGTCATGCACCGCGGGTCCGGCTTCGCGGCCGGCATGCCGCCGCCCGAGTACAGCTCCTGCCGCGTCGGCTCCCGCGTCATCGCGAGCAGCCGCTGCCAGGTGACGGTGTCCGTCCTGCCGGTGACGGGCAGCCCGCGCTTGGCCTGGAACCCCCTGACCGCCGCGGCCGTGACCGGGCCGTAGTTCTCCGAGGGGTGGGTGTGGAACCAGGCGATCTGCCGCAGCCTGGCCTGGAGCTCCCGTACCTGTTTGCCCTGGGCGCCCGGTGCCATGAGGGTCCTGGGGGCGGGCGTGACCCGGGGCGCCGAAGTCTCGGGAGCGGCCGCCGCCGCCTCGGGCTGCCTCTCCCTGGCCGCCGCGGCCTCGGGCCCCCTCTCCCCGGATGCCGCGGCCTCGTGCTCCCTCTCCCCGGGCGCCGTCGCCCCGGGCTTCCCGCCGCCGGGCTTCCCGTCCCCGGACGCCGTCGCCCCCGGCCGCGCACCCTCCGTCCCTCCGCCTTCCGTATCGACGGCCACCGCCTTGCAGCCCCCGACCAGCGCCAACACCGCCACGGCAGCCGCAGCCCTGCCGACCGCACCCCTACCGACCGTTCCCTCGCCCATCACGCCCCCCCGGATCACCGGACAACTACCTCTGGAAGTGTTTCCCGCTCTGCCGGGGGTGACGCTTCCACACAGCGGGCGCGAGCTGAAGGCATCCCGCGCGAGCCGGGCGGGAGCCGAGCGGGCGCCGAGCCGAGAGGCGCGCTTGACCTGCGGATATACCCGTTCGGGTGACCATGGGGAGAAGAAGCGCGCAGCCGGTTATTCTCGTGAAGAGTGAGCCCCGAAAAGGAGGATGCCGTGGCTGTAATGCAACACGAGCTGACGTTGGGCGAAGCCGCCGACCTGCTCTCCCGTGCAATGCCTGGGCACCGCGTGGAGATTCTCCAAGGGAGGCTCACTGTGACACCACCGCCGGACGGCTCGCATGCGCTGTCGCTGACGAAGCTGGGCAGGGCATTCGACCGGGCCGGGCTGGAGGAGGCCGGGCTTGAATACGTCCAAGGTATCGGCCTCTGGCTCCCCAATCTGCCCGACGACTTCGCCATCCCCGACTTCTCCGTCGTCGACGAGGATTTCCGGGACGCTCTGGTCCGGAAGAGCTGCTACGCCCCGAACGTCTTCCGTCTCGTACTCGAAGTGACGTCGTCGAACTGGTCCGACGACCTCGGCCAGAAGGTCGAGAGCTACGCGCAGGCGGGCGTCCCCGTCTATGTCGTCGCCGACCGCAAGCACGGCGAGGTGCTGGTCCACGAGAGCCCCAAGAAGGGCGAGTACGTGACGTGCTCGCGCTACGGGCGGGGCGAGAGCTTCGAGGTCCCGCCCTGCGTCGGTGTGCGCCTCGACCTCTCCGTGGACACGCTCCTGGACGGCGACTGAGGGGCCGACCCGTAGCGGCAGGCGGCTCCCTGTCCGCCGTCCGGACGTCCCGCGCCCCGCGGTGTTCGGTCGTGCGAGACTCCCGCCATGCTGGGTGTCACCGATCTTCCGACCTATCTCGCGGGCCTCGTCCTCATCGTTCTGCTGCCGGGGCCGAACTCGCTGTACGTGCTCTCCGTCGCCGCGCGGAGAGGCATACGCACCGGCTATACCGCCGCCGCCGGCGTCTGGTGCGGTGACACCGTGTTGATGACGCTCTCCGCCGCCGGTGTGGCCTCGCTGCTTCAGGCCAACGCCGTGCTCTTCGGGATCGTGAAGTACGCGGGCGCCGGTTATCTGACCTGGCTGGCGTTCGGGATGCTGCGGGCCGCCGTCGCGATGTGGCGGTCGCGGCACGAGCGCGCGGCGGGTGCGGAGGCGGCCGGCAGTGAGCAGGCCGCCGAGCGGCCGTTCCGCAGGGCCCTGGTGATCAGTCTGCTCAACCCGAAGGCCATCCTCTTCTTCATCGCCTTCTTCGTGCAGTTCGTCGATCCGGGGTACGCCTATCCCGCCCTCTCCTTCGTCGTGCTCGGCGCCTTCGCGCAGGCCGCCAGCTTCCTCTACCTCACCGCCCTGATCTTCAGCGGCACCCGCCTCGCCGCGGCCTTCCGCCGCCGCAAGCGGCTCTCGGCGGGGGCCACGTCGGCGGCGGGGGCGCTGTTCCTCGGGTTCGCGGTGAAGCTGTCGCTCAGCAGTGTCTGAGCGGCCCCGGCAGTGGAGTTCAGTGGTCGGTCCCGGCAGTGGAGTTCAGTGGTGCCAGGCCGTGCCGCCCACGTTGTGGATCATGCGCTGAAGGACCTTGAGGGTGCGCGTGTACTCCTCGTCCGTGATGCCCTCGTGGATCTCCGCGCGCACCCCCGCCTGACGCTCGGCCGTGCGGGCCCACAGCGCGCGCCCCTCCTCGGTGAGCGCGACGCGGCCCGCCGCGTCCTCGGTGATCAGGCCGCGGTCGTGCAGGGCGCTGATGTCATGCAGCAGGGCGCCGTCGCCGGTGTCGAGGTAGCCCCGCAGGACCGTCACCACCTCCTCGCGGGCACGGCCCTCCGGCGCGTCGGTGAGCTGGTTCAGGATCCACCACTGCGGCTGGGTGAGGCCCATCTCGGCCAGCATGGTGCGGATGTGGTGCACCACGGCGGAGCCCGCGGCCGAACTCCAGTAGCCGATGGGCTGCTTGACGAGGTCGGTGTCGGAGTGGGAGTACGTGAAGGTCGTCATGGGGACGAACGTAGGACCTCAAGCCGACTTCAGGTCAAGGGGTGGAAGCAGGGCGCCGAGCCACGCCCCCACGTACTCCCGCAGGCCCTTGGCGTCCTCGCCCGCCCAGCCCACGTACCCGTCAGGACGGACCAGGAAGAAGCCCCTGCCGTACGGCTCGTAAGCGGGCAGTCGGTGTACGTGGACCAGGTCGCCGCCGGCCGGTCGCGGAAGCTCCCCGTCCACGTCCACCGCGAGGAGCGTGAAGTGCGGCCCCCGGAACGCGTCGAACAGCGTCCCTGAGCCGTACGGCCCGTCCGGCGCGCGGTCGCCCGCCCGCAGCGCCTCCTCCGGGAGCCCTTCGCGGGCGTCCACCGCGAGGGACGAGTCGCGGTAGCCGATGCCGAGCTGCCGGGTGGCGGCTCCCCGCTGGGCCTCGCCGCGGTGGATGCGGGTGGACAGGCCCAGCATCTGGGCGGCGTTGGGCAGCCGCTCCTCCTCGTAGGTGTCGAGCAGGGCCTTTGGCGCGCCGTGCCGCAGGACCGCGCCGAGCTTCCAGCCGAGGTTGTACGCGTCCTGGATGCTCGTGTTCAGGCCCTGCCCGCCCGCGGGGGAGTGGACGTGCGCCGCGTCCCCGGCCAGGAAGACGCGTCCCTCGCGGAAGCGGTCCGCGAGCGCCGCGCGCGGCCGGAAGGCGGAGACCCAGCGCACCTCGGTCACGTCCTCGGGGGCAAGATGGGTGCGGGCGGCGACAGCGGCGCGTACGCCGTCGAGTGACGTGTCGGTGGCCGTCGTCGCCCCGTCGGGGAGCTGGGCGGCGAGCTGGAAGACGTCCGTGCCCGGCAGCGGGCAGAGCGCCGCGAACAGGCCGCCCTCGTCGGCGGGCGGGAACATGTGCCAGTTGTCGCGGTCCAGCGCGGGCACGCACACGTCGGCCACCAGGACCGGCTTCGGGTCGACCGTCTCGCCCGTCATGGTGATGCCGAGCGCCTGCCGCAGGGCGGAGCGGCCGCCGTCCGCCGCCACCGCGTACGCCGCGCGGACCGTGCCGCCCGTCGACAGCGCGGCGGTGACCCCGTCCGCGTCCTGCGTCAGCTCCGTCACGGCCGTGCCGAAGGTGACGTCACCGCCGAGCTCCCGCAGCCGGGCGAGCAGCAGTTGCTGCGTGAGCCACTGGGGGACGACCCGGCCGGTGTAGGGGGCGGTGGGCGTCACCGCGGGGATGTCGGACATGCGGTGCTCGCCCTGCCGCTCGCCGTTCCGCCAGACCATCCCGACCGGGACGTCCCCGCCCACCGCGAGGAACGCGTCGATCACGCCGAGGTCGTCGAGGACCTCCATGGTGCGCGGCTGGACGCCCTTGCCGCGGGAGCCGGGGAGGGCGGGGGACGGCGGCCCCGACCGTTCGACGACCAGGGCGCGCACGCCGTGCCGCGTGAGGTCGCAGGCGAGGGCCAGGCCGGTCGGCCCGGCGCCCACGACGAGTACGTCGGCGGTCAGGGCCGCCGCTGCCTTAACGCTGTTAAGTAGTGTCATGGCTCAGAGGGTGCGCTTATCGGTGTTAAATTGTCAAGGTGGCCACGACACGACTCGACCGGACCAAAGTCGCCCGCACCGCGCTCGAGCTGCTGAACAGGAACGGGCTCGAAGGGCTCACCCTGCGCGCGATCGCCAAGGAGCTGGACGTCAAGGCGCCCGCCCTGTACTGGCACTTCAAGGACAAGCAGGCGCTGCTCGACGAGATGGCGACCGAGATGATGCGCCACATGAACGCCGACTTCATGGCCGCGCCCGACCCCGACTGGCGCACGGCGCTCGCCGACTCGATGCGGGGGCTGCGCGAGCACCTGCTGCGCTACCGAGACGGCGCCAGGGTCTACAGCGGCACCCGCTTCACGGACCTGTCCCACGCGGCCCCGATGGAGGCCCGCCTCCGCACGCTCACCGAGGCGGGGTTCACGCCCTCGGCCGCGGCGCGCGCGTGGTCCACCGCGTACAGCTTCACCATCGGGCACGTCATCGAGGAGCAGGCCATGGGCCCCGACGACGGCGAGGCCACCCGCGACCTGGCGGCGCGCGCCGAACGGCTCGCCGCGTACCCGCTCGCCGCGGCCGCGGGCGAGGAACTCTTCCGCGCCCACGACCGCGGCTTCGAAGCGGGCCTGGCAGCCGTCGTCGCCGGCATCGGAGCGACGCTGGCCGCTCCCGAGTCCTCTTAGGGACGGCTCCGTGCCGTCAGGAGCCCCTTGCGGATCGCCGGGGTCAGCCACTCCTCCACGTAACGGTTCAGGAGCCACGCCAGGACCAGCATCGCGGTCACCGTCAGGCCGAGCGTCGCGTACGAGGGCAGGCCGACGCCCTGGTGCAGCGCCTCCACCGTCACCCAGCCCAGGTGCTCGTGCACCAGGTAGAAGGGGTACGTGAGGGCGCCCGCGACGGTCAGCCAGCGCCAGTTGACGCGGTCCAGGTATCCGAGCGCGATCAGGAGCACGGCGGCGAAGCCCGCCGTCACGACCGCGATGATCACCGTCGACGACCGGTACGAGAAGAAGTCCGGGTTCGGCGCGTGCCACAGCCCGTCGACCGCGTAGTGCTGGCCGATCAGCCAGCTCACGCCCACGATGCCCCACGCCGTGAGGTCGCGGCGGTCGCGGTGCAGGAGGTAGATGCCGATGCCGCCGATGAAGAAGGGCGCGTACTCCGGCATGAGGACCAGTTCGAGCAGCGGCTGGTCCGCGGCCTCCGTGAGTGCCGCGGCCAGGGTCCACACCGCGCAGAACAGCACCACCCGCGCGCGGCTCGCGCCCGGCAGGACCACGCAGAGCGCGAACAGCGCGTAGAAGCGCAGCTCGGCCCAGAGCGTCCAGCAGACCCCGAGCACGCGGTCCGCGCCCAGCGGCTGCTGGAGCATGGTGAGGTTCACCAGCGCGTCGCTGGGCGAGACCGCCTCGTACGCGACGACGGGCAGCGCGAAGACCGCCGTGACCAGCAGGATCGCCGCCCAGTAGGAGGGCAGCAGCCGGGACGCGCGGGAGGCGAAGAACGAGCGCAGGGGCCTGCCCCAGCCGCTCATGCAGATGACGAAGCCGCTGATCACGAAGAAGATCTGTACGCCGAGGCAGCCGTACGCGAACCACTCGGACGCGGTGGGGAACTGGAGCTTGGGCGAGCTGCCCCAGGCCTCTGATATCTCGCCGTCACGGCCGCCGTAGTGGTAGGCCGCCACCATGAGGGCGGCGACCAGACGCAGCCCGTCGAGCGCGCGGAGCCGTGGCTTCGCGCGCGCGGGCACCGCGGCGGCCGGGGGTATGCCGGGGGAGTCGCCCGCTACCGGGCGTGACTCCGGGAGCGTGGACGCGGGGGCGGTCATCCGAGCGCGGTCCGCTTGAGCGAGCGCTGCACCGAACGCGCCCGGCGGGCCACCCGCCGCACCGCCGCGTTGCGCGGGATGAACGCGAGCTGCGAGGGCACCGCACCCGGCAGGGCGAGCGCGGTGAGGCGCCGCCGCTTGAAGTAGCGCCACGTGCGGGTGGTGAGGTTGCGCGAGAGATAGCGCTCGGCGTCGGCCCGCAGCCCCGGGTAGATCTGCGGCTGCATCGCGAAGCCGACGGCCTTGAGGAGGTCCGTCAGCTCGCCCGTGCCCATGTCGGCGCGGGCCTCCCCGACCGCCGCGTGGTCGGAGAGCTCCGGCAGCAGCGCGTCGACGATCGTGACCGGGACGCGGTTGCTGTTCTGGTAGGGCGCGAGGCGCTCCAGGAGGAGGTCCGTGCCGGTGCGGGCGACGGGCAGGCCGTAGAGCGCGGACGCCGTGAGCAGGGCCGTGGAGAAGCAGCCGATGACGAGCGCGGGCCGCATCCGCTGGTAGAGCACCTCGGCGAGTACGGGGCTGTCGAGCACCGTCAGCTCGACGCCGATCGCCCGCGCCTCCTTCTCCAGGGTGCGCGACCAGCGGGCGGGGGCCGTGGGGTGGGGCTTGAACACCACCTGGGTGTGGCCGAGTTCGGCGGCCCCCCGCACCATGCGGACGTGCAGCGCCTCCTCCTCCTCGGGGGTGAGGATGGAGAGGGCGGACAGGTACTGGCCAAGGACGAGCGCCGGTGCGTCGAGCGCGGGCAGCTCCACCGCGTCCGCGTCGTGTTCGCCCAGCTCGGCCAGGACCTTCAGGAACGTTTCCGTCGGCACGATCTCCGGCTCGACGCCGAACTCGGTGAGGAGCAGCGGCGTGAGGCCCGGCACCAGGTCCAGGTGGAGCAGGCGCCGCACCCGGGTGCCGACCAAGGGGTCGATCTTGTTGCGGGTGGGGCCGTAGCTCATCAGGCCGTCGGCGTAGACGTCCACGGGCGCGCCGGTGAAGATCTGCGCCAGCGCGAGGGCCGGGTTGACCTGGATCGACTCCACGGCCAGCTCGATGTCGTCGTCACCGAGCTCCCACAGCATGCGGACGTAGCGCTCCCAGAGCGTCACGTCGTCGCCGCGCGGCGACCAGCCGCCGGGGTGGAACGGGAAGATGGCCTCGTTCCAGGACCGCACCTCGTCGAAGCGGCCGCGCAGCAGCTCGAAGCCGGGCATCGCGTCGAGCGGTGTCGCCGTCTCCGGGGTCGCCGCGTTGTTGCTGACCAGCAGGATGCGCCGGTCGGCGGGGCCGAAGCGGTCGGCGTCCAGGGCCGCGGCGAGCGTCGCCGCTCCGTACAGCGTGGACGCCAGGAAGATCTGCGTCGGCATTACGCGGCCACCTCCGCGGAGACCGGGCGGCGGCGCAGCCTGCGCAGCCGGGTCGCCCGCTGGACGTCCATGGAGTCGAGCGCCTGCTCAAGAACGTCCTGCGGCATCCGCTTCAGCGCGGCCGCACTCATCGACTTCAATTTGCGGGCCACGGATGGCTCGAACCTTTCGATGGAACCCAAATGATGGGAGATGATCGCGCAGTAGGTGCGCACGGCTTTCGGCAGCAGTTCCGCCGCGTCCCTGTCCGCGGCGGTTTCTCGTACCACCTGGTCGAATGCCTTGATGAAATCCAGCTGGCGCACGTCACCGATCTGGGTGAGCGAGGAGGCGACCCCGCGCCGGTAGAACACGCCGAGCAGGCTCACCGCGGCGAACGATTCGGCCTCCCGGTGCAGCCGCCAGATCCACGGCCGGTCCTCCGCCGTGCGCAGACCGTCGGTGAAATGCAGCAGGCCCTTGTCGGCGAGACGCCGGTGGTAGACGCCGGCCCAGGCGTACGCGTAGTCGACGGACGTCGAGCGGTCCGCGGGGAGGATCACCTCCCGCGGGCTCATCACGGCGCCGCGCCTGCCGTGCGGCACCCGGTGCACGGTGCGGGCCCGGGCGGTGCACTGCACATGATCGGTCCGGATGAAATCGCACCCCAGACCCTCGATGGCGGCCAGGAGCCGCTCGTAATAGCCGGGCGCGAGCCAGTCGTCACCGTCCAGGAAGGTGAGGTACTCGCCCCGCGCCGCGTCGAGCCCGGTGTTGCGGGCCGTCGCGAGCCCGCCGTTCTGCTCATGTCTGAGCAGCACGGCACCGGGGAGTTCGCGCTCGGCGCGCTCCAGGATGTCCGGGGTCTCGTCGCGCGAACAGTCGTCGACGAGAATGAATTCGAAGTCGTCCCGCGCGTTCGCACGCAGACTCTTCAAGGTGTCGGGCGCGTATTGCTGCACGTTGTAGAACGGCACGATGACGGAGAGCTTAACCACGCGGGTGACGTTAGGTGTCGGCCCGGCATTCGTGTCGACCCGTGGTGGGCCGGAAGGTGAACGACGCGTGGCGGAATGGTTAACCGGATCGCCCCACCGGCATTCCCGGGGTCGATTCGCCATTCGTCGGCGTGCTGTTAACCGTTTGTTGCACCTGAGTTGGGCCGCGAATCGCAATGCCTTCCTAGCGTCTGTGACGTGCCAGCAAGTAACCGAAACCCGCTCAGGGTGGCCGTGCTCGCCGATTCCGACACGCGATGGAAATGGGGCGCCCTCACGGCGGACCGCATCGTCACCGGGAACCGGACCGACGGCCACCGCCTCAGTGGGTTCCTGCTCCGAGGCCGGGCCACCCCCACCCCCCGGCAGCTCGAAGAGGTCGGTGTCCGCGCGGACTCCCTCCGCGAGGTCACCGCCGTCGAGTTCCTTCGGGAGATGGAACGGGACGCGCCCGATGTGATCGTCCTCGCCCTCGTGGGCGGCGCGGTCCAGGCGATGCTGCACGGACTCGCCCGCGTCACGGCCGACGCCCGCCTCACCGGCGCCCCCACCAAGCGCCCCGTCGTCATCACCGGCTACGTCGGCGTCGTCTACGAGAAGCTCGCCGACGGCCTCCTCCTGCGGCACGGCGCGGACATCGTCCTCGCCAACTCCCGCCAGGACGCCGAACGCTTCCGCGCCGTGTACGAGGGTGTCGGCGCCGACGCCTCGTCGGTCACGGAGGCCGCACTGCCCTTCCTCGGCGGCGCGCCCTACGCGAAGAGCGACCTCCGCGCCAAGGACGTCCCCTACACCGTCGTCTTCGCCGCCCAGCCCTCCGTGCCGGAGACCGCCGCGCACCGCACCTACCTGCTGCGCCGCCTCGCCGAGCACGCCCGGCGCCACCCCGAGCGCGAGGTCCTGCTCAAGCTGCGCAGCAAGCCCGGCGAACACACCACGCACATCGAGGAACTGCCCTACCAGAAGCTGACGCAGCGCCTGGACGGCGGGCTGCCGGACAACCTCCGCCTCGTCTACGGACACATGGGGGAGGTCCTGGACCGCACGGACCTCCTGGTCACCGTCAGCTCCACCGCGGCCCTCGAAGCCCTGCACCGGCGCATCCCCACCGCGATCCTCACCGACCTCGGGGTGCGCGAGGCGCTCGGCAACCACCACTTCACCGGGTCCGGCTGCCTCGCCTCCTTCGACCAGCTCGACGCGGGGCACCTGCCCGAGCCCGACGAGCGCTGGCTCTCCCGGCAGGGCGTCGCCGCTGGGGGCACCCCCTCCGGGGGAGAGACATACGAGCGGGCGTTCGACTCGGCGCGGCAGCGCGTCGCCGACCTCCTCGGCGAAGCCGCCGCCGGCCGCCTCGCGCCCATCGACCCCTACTACAGCCTCACCACCGCCCGCGGCTACCTGCCCGCCATCCTGGCCCGTCACCACCTCGGCCCCGACGGCACACCGCTGCCGGGCGCCCCCGCGGCCGACCGCGACCCCGGCCCCGTACGGCAGATCGTGCGCCGTGCCGCCCGCGGCGCCTACCGCCACGGCGTGCAGCGCGTGGCCCCCGTCATACGACGGATGGGCGAGCTGTGAACACCGGACGAGCCCAGATCCCCCACTCCGACCGAGGAGCCCCCATGCCCGACCCCGGCCGAGCGAGCACGCCGGACCACCGCGTCCTCGCCGTCATCCCCGCCCGCGGTGGCTCCAAGGGCATACCCGCCAAGAACCTCGCCCCGGTCGGCGGCGTGCCCCTGGTGGGCCGCGCCATCCGCGAGTGCCTCGCCGCGCGGCTCGTCACCGACGTCGTCGTCTCCACCGACGACCACGTCATCGCCGAGGCCGCCCGCACCGCGGGAGCCGAGGTCGTCCTGCGCCCCGCCGCCATCGCCGGCGACACCGCCACCAGCGAAGCCGCGGTCCTGCACGCCATGGACGCCCACGAGGCGCTGCACGGCGCCCGCATGGACGCCGTCCTCCTCGTGCAGTGCACCAGCCCCTTCCTGACCCGCGAGGACATCGACGGGGTGGCCGCGGCCGTCGTGGAGAACGGCGCCGACACCGCCGTCACCGTCGCGCCCTTCCACGGCTTCATCTGGCGTGACGCGGCCGACGACGCCACCGGGGGCACCGAGGTCCCCGCCCAGCGCACCGACACCGCCGGCGGCACCGCGACCCTCGCCGCCTCCTCCACCCGCACCCGCGGCGGCTACGGCGTCAACCACGACAAGTCCTTCCGCCCGCGCCGCCAGGACCGCCCCCAGGACCTCCTGGAGACCGGCGCGGCCTACGCGATGGACGCGGCGGGCTTCCGTACCCACAAGCACCGCTTCTTCGGACACACCGAGCCGGTCCGCACCGACCCCGCCCGTGTCCTGGAGGTCGACGACCCGCACGACCTGGCCCGCGCCCGCGCGCTCGCCCCGCTCTTCGACGCGGCCGGCCCGCACAGCGCCGCCGCCCTCCCGACCGCCGCCGACATCGACGCGGTCATCCTCGACTTCGACGGCACCCAGACCGACGACAGGGTGCTGATCGACTCCGAAGGACGCGAATACGTCTCCGTGCACCGCGGAGACGGACTCGGCATCGCCGCCCTGCGTGACGCGGGCATCCCGCTGCTGATCCTGTCCACGGAACAGAACCCGGTCGTCGCCGCACGCGCCAGGAAGCTCCGGCTCCCCGTGCTGCACGGCATCGACCGGAAAGACCTCGCACTGAAGCAGTGGTGCGAGGAACAGGGCATCGCGCCCGAGCGCGTGCTCTACGTCGGCAACGACGTCAACGACCTCCCCTGCCTGGCCCTCGTCGGCTGGCCGGTGGCGGTCGCCAGCGCCCACGACGTCGTACGCGGCGCGGCCCGCGCGGTCACCACCACCCCCGGCGGTGAAGGCGCGATCCGAGAGATCGCCACCTGGATCCTCGGCCCCTCTCTCGATTCCCTCCACAGTTAAGGACTGTTCCTGCCATGAGCAACATCACCCCCATCGGCGCCAACTCCCGTCTGCGCCAGTTCGGTTCGAAGACGGCCGGTCCCGGTCAGCCCGTGTACATCACCGGCGAGATCGGCATCAACCACAACGGTGACCTGGAGAACGCGTTCGCGCTGATCGACGTGGCCGCCGACGCCGGCTGCGACGCGGTGAAGTTCCAGAAGCGCACCCCGGAGATCTGCACCCCGCGCGACCAGTGGGACATCGAGCGCGACACCCCCTGGGGCCGCATGACGTACATCGACTACCGCCACCGCGTGGAGTTCGGCGAGTCCGAGTACCAGGCCATCAGCGAGCACTGCGCCAAGCGCGGCATCGACTGGTTCGCCTCCCCGTGGGACACCGAGGCCGTCGCCTTCCTGGAGAAGTTCGACCTGCCCGCCCACAAGGTCGCCTCCGCGTCCCTCACGGACGACGAGCTGCTCCGCGCCCTGCGCGCCACGGGCCGCACGGTCATCCTCTCCACCGGCATGTCGACCCCGAAGCAGATCCGCCACGCGGTCGAGGTCCTCGGCAGCGACAACATCCTGATGTGCCACGCCACGTCGACGTACCCGGCGCAGGCCGAGGAGCTCAACCTCCGCGTCATCAACACCCTCCAGGCCGAGTACCCCAACGTCCCGATCGGCTACTCCGGCCACGAGACGGGCCTCCAGACCACGCTGGCCGCGGTCGCCCTCGGCGCCACGTTCGTCGAGCGCCACATCACCCTCGACCGCGCCATGTGGGGCTCGGACCAGGCGGCGTCGGTGGAGCCCCAGGGCCTCACGCGCCTCGTCCGCGACATCCGCACCATCGAGGCCTCCCTCGGTGACGGCGTCAAGAAGGTCTACGAGTCGGAGCTCGGCCCGATGAAGAAGCTGCGCCGCGTCGCGGGCGTCGTGGCCGAGTCGGAGTCCTCGTCCGCCGCCGAGCCGGTCGCGGTCTGAGCGCCCGGCCCGCCTTACCGGGAAACGGACATACGACGATGAGCCCCCGAGCCGGCCGCACCGCGAACTCCTCGGACACCGCGGCAGCAGCACCCCCGCTCACCACACTCGCCTTCGTGGAGAGCCCCGTCCAGCTGCTCAACGTCCTGGAGTGGGCGCACACCGCGGCCGCGACCGGACCGGCCGGGGGCCTCACCGTCGTCGTCCTCTCGCCCAACGACCCCATGACCCGGGGTCAGTTGCGCCGCATGTCACAGCTCGCCCGCGACGAGGGCGTCGAGGTCCGCTGGGAGGAGGCGCGCGGCGGCGCGACTGCTCCCTTCCACACCATCGGCGGCCTCGCGGGCGCGCTGCGCAGGGCCGGCCGGATCGTCATCGGCGACCCGTTCTCCCGCTACGTACAGCTTCTCCTCACCATCACCAGGGCCCGCTCCCTGGTCGTGGTCGACGACGGCACGGCCACCATGGAGTTCATCTCCCAGCTCGCCCGCGGCGAGCGCCTGGTGCGCTGGCACCGCAAGGGCGGCCGCCCGGGCCCCCGCGACCTCCTGTTCGCCCCGGTCTCGGCCTCGGCGAGACGCCGCCTCACGCCGGGCGGCGCGCGGCAGGTGGAGGTCTTCTCCTCCATGCCGATCGACTCGGCACCGGACGGCGTGACGATCTCCGTCAACACCTTCGCCTGGACCCGCGAACGCTTCGGGCCGCCCCGCATCACGCGCGGCGCCGACCTGGTCGGCACGTCCCTGGTCGAGACGGGCGTGGTCGACCCGGACCGTTACGTGGAAGCGGTCCGGGCTCTGTCTCGTTCACATGGCGCGACCCGCTACTTCGCCCACCGCCGCGAGAGCTCCGAGAAGCTCCACCGGCTGGCGGTCGAGACGGGCCTCCAGGTCGTACGCCCCGACCTCCCCCTGGAACTCATCGCCCGCCGCGGCCCCATCGGCCGCACGGTCCTCAGCTTCCCCTCGACGGTGGTCCACACCCTGCCGCTCGCCCTCGCGGGCACGGAGGTCAAGGTGGCGGTCTGCGACATCGACCCGTCCTGGCTCACGGACACGGCGTCGCCCCGGGCGCAGGGATTCCTGTCGGGCGTGACGGGCACGGCGCGTGACGTCCACCGGCTGACCTCGGTGATCACGGCCACCGGGTGAGCCGTAGTCAGCCGTAACTAGCCGTAACTGGCCGTAGCGGTCAGCCGTGGCTCGCGAACCGGGCCACGTACCGCCGCTGCCAGGGTGTCTCCACCGCGCGCCGGTCGTAGTTCCGGCGTACGTAGGCCACGGCTTCCGCCGCCGGAACGCCGTCCAGTACGGCGATGCAGGCGAGGGCGGTCCCGGTCCGCCCGCGTCCGCCGCCGCAGGCGATCTCGACGCGCTCGCTCTCCGCCCGTGACCAGGCGTCGCGCAACACGTCCCTGGCGCGCTCGTGATCCCTGGGCAGCCGGAAGTCCGGCCAACGCAGCGAGACGTGCTCCCAGGGGAGCGGGGCGGGCTCCTTGCCGAGGAGGTAGACGCCGAAGCGCGGCGTGGGCCCGTCGGGAAGGGGACGGCGAAGCCCACGCCCCCGCAGCAGCCGCCCGGAGGGCAGCCGGAGAACACCGCCCGCCGAGGCCTCCCAGGCCGCTGGGGTGCCGACGGTGCCGGCGGTACTGGCGGTACTGGCGGTACTGGCGGTACTGGTCACGAGGCGGCTCCTTTGAGGGCGGAGATCAGGGCGGCGAGGGGGGCGGGGGTGGTGGTGAGGATGGTCTGGGGGGCGTCGCTCTCGCGTAGGTGGATGGGGGGTTGGGCGGGGGGGTGGGGGGTGGTGGCGGCTGTGGCTATGTAGATGCAGGAGGAGGCCTGGGAGCTGTACGAGGACTTCTGCCAGGTGAGGTCTTGCGGCGCGGGCATGTACGGGTACTCCTCAGGTCAGGCTCGGGCGGCGCGAAGGATGAGGCCGCGGGATTCTTCGGCGGGGAGAGCGAGCTTCTGGATGCGGTCCAGAACCATTGCGTAGCGCTCCAGCTGTGCGACGGCGTCGAGGAATTCACTCCCGTGTTCGGTGTCGAGCTGCACGGTATCGAGCTGAGGGATCGGCCCGTGGGCGTAGTCGAAACCCACGCCCGAACCTGGAAAGGCCCCCCTGCCGAAGGGGACGACGAGGACATCGACGTGGTCCATCTCGCTCATCTCAGCCAGGTGTCTCAGCTGTTCGGCGGCGACTGCCGGACCTCCGACCTGCATGCGGAGGGCGGCCTCGTGGATGAGGGCGGTGTAGCGCGGCGGTGATTCCCGGTGGAGCACCGCTTGGCGCCTGATCCGATAGGCGACGCGCTGCTCGACCTCATGGGGCAGCATCGACGGTACGGCCTCGCTGAAGAGCGCGCGGGCGTGCTGGAGCGTCTGCAACAACCCGGGGATGTGCAGGGCCTGTCCTACGCGGATCGCGGTGGCGTGGTGCTCAAGTTCGGCGAGGTCGAGTGCGGCGTGCGGGAGCTGCCCCCGGTACTCCTCCCACCAGCCACGGGTGCGTCCTCCGGTCATTTCGACCAGCGCCTTGATCAACGCTTCGTCCGCGCACGCGTAATTGCGGGCGATGATCCGGACGCGGTCGGGCCCCACGGCGTACCGGCCTGCCTCGATATTGCTGATGCGCGACTGGTTGACGCCTAGCAGGGCCGCGGCCTTCACGGTCGTCAGCCCTGCGCGGTCACGCAGTTTCCGCAGCTCCGCGCCGAGCCGTTGCTGGCGCAGTGTGGGCGACTTGCTGTCGGGCATCGCTTTCCCCTCGGGCGGGCTGGAGGCAGTGCGTCACTCACACGAGTGGCTATGGCCTCCAATCCCTCCTGTTAATGGAATATAGGCCATTCGCGGCCCTACGGTGAGGGGGTCCCGCTCGGCCCGTTCCCGCAACGCGGAAGAGCGGATGAACCCCTCAGTACCTCAACACCAAGGAGGCATCATGGTCACCGTAGCCCCGCCCGGGGTCTGGTCGTACGCGCTTCACCTGCCCCACGATCCCCGCGCGCCCCGGGTCGCCCGTAAGACCCTGCGGGCCGTACTCGCCGGATACGGCATGGCGGAACTGACGGACGTGGCGGAGCTGTTGGCATCGGAGATGGTGACCAACGCGTACAGCCACACGAAGGGCCCCGCGGCGTTGCGGCTGCGTGGCCTGGACGGAGGGCGCGGCGTACGGGTCGGCGTATGGGACACCGACCCGCACATCCCCCCGCCCTTCGACAAGCCACCGGCACGGCACGTACCGCTGCGGCCCGTGCCGGTGGACGGCGAGGGAGGGCGGGGTCTGCGCATGGTGCGGGAGTGGGCGGATGCGTGGGGTGGGTTCCCGCTGGGGGATGACCTGTTCGGGAGGGGAGGAAAGGTGCTGTGGGTCGAACTCGGCGTCCCCGGAGCCTTGCTGGGCCGGGGGCGTTGATTGCTTGCCGGGGCCGCCCGGTTCTCCGGAGTGTGGCGGTTCCGCCCCGCCAGTAAAGGGCGCTCCGCGTCGGCTCCGCCGATTCCGCTGCGCTCCACCCTTGACTGCCGTGGCTCCACCGCAGGGGATTTGTTGGCCGGGCGGCCACGGGGTGGGGCGACGGGGACGGTTGGGTGGGCAGTGCGGGTTGGGTGCCGGGTGCGGACTGGTCCTTCCGGGGCGGACGCCAAGGGGCATGGCGGGCGGGGGCAGACCGGCTACTCCGCTCGGGCCATCGGGTTTCGCTGCCGGGTGCGGACTGGTTCGTCGCAGCCTCGCCGAGGCCGGGGGCCCTCGGCCGGGCGGGGCGGCTGCGCTCCGGTGGCGGTGCCGGGCCTCGCGGCCGGGTGCGGACCGGCGGGCGCGTAGGCGGTATGCCGTTCGCGGGTGTGCTGGCCAGGCAATGCAGGAAAGTCCCACTGCCCGGCTTGGGGGCCTGCCTTTGACTTGCGGTTTCTCTGGCGCGGGTGGGGACTTTTCTGCAATCCCTGCGTGTCGCATCCGAGGGGCGGCCGGATGTCCTCGGGGAGCCTCACGGGCAGGGGCAGGGGCAACGCCACTGGCCCGCCGTCAGCGTGTGCGGCGTGGGCGGCATGACGTGGCCGCGTCGCGGCCCCTGGCCCCGCACCGTCCTAGCCCCGCCCGGTCTCCGGGGGTCTCCGCTGCCAGCCCTCCCACGCCGACGTCACCATCTCCCGTACGTCCCGCTTCGCCGCCCAGCCCAGTTCTGTCTCGATGCGCTTCGCCGAGGCCACCACCCTCGCGGGGTCGCCGGGGCGGCGGGACGTGACGGTGGGTGGGGTGTCGTGGGCGGTCACCTCGTTGATCAGGTCCGTCATCTCGCGGACGGACACGCCCTCGCCCCGGCCGACGTTGAGCGTCAGGTCGGTGCCGGGTGCCGAGGAGGCGAGGGCTCGGGCCGTCGCCACGTGGGCTTCGGCGACATCCGCTACGTGGATGTAGTCCCGTACGCAGGTGCCGTCGGGCGTGGCGTAGTCCGCTCCGAAGATGCGCGGCGCATCGCCGGCCGTGAGCTTCTCGAAGACCATTGGAACGAGGTTGAAGACACCGGTGTCCGCCAGCTCCGGCGAGGCCGCCCCCGCCACGTTGAAGTACCGCAGCGAAGCCGTCGCCAGGCCGTGCGCGCGGCCCGTGGCGCGCACCAGCCACTCGCCGGCCAGCTTCGTCTCGCCGTACGGGCTCATCGGCAGGCACGGCGTCTCCTCGGTCACCAGGTCGACGTCGGGCATGCCGTACACCGAGGCGGAGGAGGAGAAGACGAAGTGGCGCACGCCCGACGACGGCGAGCACGCGGCGTCAAGCAGGGCCCGCAGGCCCTCCACGTTCTCGTGGTAGTAGTGCAGCGGCCGCTGCACCGACTCCGCGACCTGCTTCTTCCCCGCCAAGTGGACGACGCCGGTCACCGCGTGGTCCGCGAACGTGCGCCGCAGCAGGTCGCCGTCGAGGACCGAGCCGACCACCAGCGGTACTCCCTCGGGGACACGGCCCGCGATGCCCGTGGACAGGTCGTCGTAGACCACGGTCCGCTCGCCCGCCTCCGTCATGGCACGGACCACATGCGCTCCGATGTATCCGGCACCGCCGGTGATCAGCCAGGTCATGGGCGTTTTGTCCTGTCCCGTCGTCGTCAGTCGTCAGCTTGTTTCGTTGGGGGTGCAGTTTTCCAGAGAGCGTGTACGGGGTGCGTCAGCGGTCCGTGCGGGTCAGGCGGGTCAGGCGGCGCTTCGCGACCTCCGCTACGCCCCGCATGCCCGGGGCGAGCCGTAGCGAGAGGTTGCCCGCCTGGGTGGCGTAGGGCTGGACGAGGAGGATTCCGCGCCGTCCGCCCGGGACCACCGTGCGGCGCAGCAGACCCGGCCCCGCGACGGCCCGCGCGGTCGCCTCGCGTGCCGTTCCGTCCGCGAAGTGCAGCCGCAGCCGGACATCCCAGACGCCGCCCTCCAGCGCCCCGAGGTCAAGGAGGACGGTGGCGGTCCAGGTGCCGTCGGGGCGGGCCGCGCCGAACGCGGCCGTGCGGCGCTGCCCGGGGAGACCGCTCTCCCGGTCGATCAGCTCGACGTCGACCGTGGCGGGGCCCGCGTCCGCCACCCGCCCGTACAGTTCGCGCAGCCGCAGCGTCAGCCGGGTGCTGCCCGCGCGGGGGCGCAGCTCGCCGTCCACGGCCAGGGGCAGCAGGCGCATCGGGCGTGCGAGCAGGTGCTCCAACGTGACCTGGGGGAGGTCGTCCGCCCAGATGGGCGTGGCGTCGGCCGCCCTCGGGTACGGCGGCGGGAGCCGGGCCGGGCGCGCCGCCACCTCCTTCAGGCGCGTCAGGTCGCGCGGCCGCTCCGAGGCGAGGATGACGCGCGCGATGACGCGGCCGGGGGCGGGCGCCGCGTCGAGGTCGGCGGCGTCGAACGCCGCCAGGTACGCGCGCGTGAGGGACCACCACTCGCGCCGGTACTCGGCGCCCCGCGCGGTCAGTTCGCGGACGTACATCCGCAGCTCGTGGTCGATGAACTTGGCGCGGGCCGCCTGCGCGAGCCGCTTGCCGCCGGCGCCCGGCGCGTCCCGCAGGATCTCCACGGACCGCCGGTGGGCCTCCATGCGGGCCTGCCAGTTGGCGACCCCGGACCGGTCGAGGGAGATGGAGAGCTTGGAGGCGGCGCGGCGCACGTGCCACACGTACACCGTGTCGGGGATCAGCGCGATGCGCGGGGCCGCGGCGAGCACGCGCGCGGCGAAGACGAAATCCTCGTAGATGAAGCGGCCTTCGGGGAAGCGGACGCCGTGCTCGCGGAGGAAGTCCGTGCGGTACAGCTTGTCGACGCAGAGCGTGTCGTGGACCAGGCGGGTGCGCAGATCGGGGCGGGGGACGAGGCGCGCCTCGGCGTAGAGCTCGGGCTGCCAGGGCACCTCGCGCCCCGAGGGCAGCTCGCGGCGCACGCACAGCCCGGCGCTGACCTCGGCGCCTTGCGCGCGTGCCGCGGTGTGCAGCGCGCCGGCCGCGCCAGGCGGCAGCACGTCGTCGCTGTCGAGGAACATCACGTACGGGCAGGCCGCGGCGTCGATGCCGTCGTTGCGGGGGGTGCCGCAGCCGCCGCTGTTGGTGGCGCGGCGGATCACCCGTACGCGGCTGTCGCGCTCGGCGAGGGCGGCAAGGAGCTCACCGCTGCCGTCCGTCGAGCAGTCGTCGACGGCGATCACCTCGCCGACCACCGGGCCCTGGGCGAGCGCGGAACGCACCGCGTGGGTGATGTGTGCCGCGTCGTTGTAGCCGATCACGACGACGGAGACCTGCGTGTGGGGGGCGTGCGCGGTGTGGGGGTTGTGGGACGGGCTGTTCTGGGCAAGTGGCTGAGACAGGGTGCGGTCCACGGTGGGGATTTTAGTGGGTATTGGTAATTATCCTATTAGGTGAGCATTCGTGGCTTCCGCGTACCCGTACCCGATACGGGCGTGATGAATCCCCCCGTCCCCACTACCCCCGCCCGCCGACCCTCGCCAGCACCTCGCCCGTTCCCCTGCTCCAGTCCACGACCACCGCCTCCGGCGGCACCTTCTGGTCCCGCGTCAGGAGCAGCCACCGCACGTCGTACTTGCGTACGATCGCGGCCCGCTCCGCGCGGGTGGAGCCGGGGGCCAGGTAGGCGCGCACGGCGTCGAGGCGGTGGCCGCGCACCCGCTCGTCGAGTGAGGCGTCCGGCCAGGCGGGCGCGACGAGGTTGGCCCCGTAGCCGGGGACGGACCGCGTGGGCCGGTAGCCGTCGGTCAGGACGACGTCGCCGTGGTGCATGTGGCCGACCGCCCAGCCGTAGTCCGGCCAGCGCGGCGGCTGGTCGAAACCGATGGGGTCGAGCGCGCGCGGCACGACCGCACCGGCCTGGATCTGGAGGAACCCGACGCCCGCCCCGAGCGCCGCCGCTCCGGCGAGCGCCCCGCGCCGCCACCCCCAGGGGCGCGGCGCCGCGAGCTCGATGGCGAGGGCGAACTGAAGCGGTACCAGCGTGAGGCCGAGGATGCGCCCGTAGGTGTAGTGGCCGCTGAACCAGCCGTACGCGACGACCAGGCACTCCATGGCGAACATCAGTACCAGCGGATCGCGCCGGTCCCTGCGGAAGCGCAGCCACAGGGCGGGGAGGCCGAGCAGCGCGAGCCAGAAGCGCTGCGGCATATCGGTGTAGAGCTGGCGGTGGATCCAGTCGACGGACTCGTCACCGACCAGGGAGAACACGCTGTAGTACGGCCACGTCGAGGCGACCGCCACCGCCGTCAGCGCGGTCACCGCCCAGCGGAGATTCACCGCTGGGGCCGCGAACGCGGCCACGCCGATCACCGCCGCCACCGAGGAGATCGGGTGGATGAGCAGGATCAGTCCGCACAGGGCGCCCAGCCCCACGTACGGCCAGGGCTTGTGGCGTGGCTTCCGGGCCAGTGTGCCCGCCCACGCCCAGGCCCAGAAGGCGAGGCCGATCGCGAACGTCGACGGGTAGCCGAGGTTGCCCGTCATCGACATCAGGCCCAGGTAGCCGCTCCACCACGCCATCCGCGTGCCCCAGAGCAGCACCATCGCGGCCAGCGCGAGGACCGGCGCCCAGGGGCGGGGGGTGAGGACGCGCACGAAGCGGCCGATGCCGGTCAGGAGGACGAGCAGGTTGACCGGGCCGCTCAGCTTCACGACCTGCCGGCCCGCCGTTCCCGTCAGCTCGGCGAACAGGCCCTGGGCCACCGCGTACGGCGAGTAGTACGGGCTGCCCTCGCCCGGCAGGTCCGCCATCGGGTGGGCGGGGTGCAGGAGGTCGTCCTTGAGGCGCTCGACCACCGCGGCGTGCTGCCCGAAGTCGCAGCACATCGGGACCCGCCAGAAGGCCAGCGACATCACCAGCCAGAAGAGACCGCCGAAGACGGCGTACGGGGAGGGGCGCCACCGGCGGCCGCCGTGCAGCGCCGTGGAGCCGTGGGGGGTCCTGCGGGTGACGAGCGTGCCGGTCACCGCATGAGCCTCTCCGCCACGCGGGCCGCCGCACCGCCGTCGTCGAGGTCGCAGTAGGCCTCGCGGAACGCCGCGTACGCCTCGGCGTGCCGGGCCGCGATGGCGTCCAGGTCGCTCAGTGCCTCGACGACCTCGCCGGTGGAGGTGAGCAGCGGCCCCGGCGCGCTGGTCTCGAAGTCGAGGTAGAAGCCGCGCACGGTGTCGCGGTAGTGCTCCAGGTCGTACGCGTGGAAGAGCATCGGGCGCCCGGTGTGCGCGAAGTCGAACATCAGGGAGGAGTAGTCCGTGACCAGGACGTCCGCGATCAGCAGGAGTTCCGCGGCCCTCGGGTGCGCCGACACGTCGTGCACGAAGGGCGGCCGGGCGCCCGGCAGCCGGCCCGCCGTCAGCGGGTGCTTGCGGACGAGCAGGACGTGGTCGTCGCCGAGCGCGGACTCGGCCGCGCCGAAGTCGAGCGCGGGCTCGTAGCGGAACCGGCCGGGGCGGTACGCGAGGTGGTCCCGGTACGTCGGCGCGTAGAGCACGACCCGCTTGTCCGGCAGGATGCCGAGCTCGCGGCGGACCCGGTCGGCGACCTTGCCGCGGTCGTCGCCGAACAGCACGTCGTTGCGGGGCGAGCCCGCTTCGAGCACCTCGCCGTCGTAGGCGAGGGCGCGGCCCAGATGCGGGGTGGAGAAGCGGTTGGGCGAGACGAGGACGTCCCACTGGCGGGACAGCCTCGGCAGGGCGTCGAGGTGGCCGTGGTCGGCGTAGAGCGTGTCGGTGAGGTCGGTGCCGATGCGCTTGAGCGGGGCGCCGTTCCAGGTCTGTACGACGGTCTGGCCCTCGCGGCGCTCGAAGAAGTCCGGCAGATGGCCCGAGGTGACGATGCGGCGGCTGCGGGCCAGCGCCTCGTACCAGGCGGCGCTGTGCTCCTCCACGCCCTCGGCGCCGGCGGGGACGCGGGTCTGCTGGTCGTGCGTGACCCAGAGGTGCCTGACGTCGGCGCCGCGCCGCACCAGCTCCTCGTGGACGGCGCGCGGGGAGTCCCCGTCGAGGTACAGGACGGCGTCGGTCAGGGGCCGTTCGCGGCAGCTCGGGTAGTGGGCGGTGCGGAGCCTGTGCTGCCGGTACGCGCCGCGTTCGGAGCGTGCGAGCACGGACCCC
Source organism: Streptomyces sp. DSM 118878 (assembly GCF_052936595.1). Taxonomy (NCBI): domain Bacteria; kingdom Bacillati; phylum Actinomycetota; class Actinomycetes; order Kitasatosporales; family Streptomycetaceae; genus Streptomyces; species Streptomyces sp. DSM 118878. The sequence continues at coordinate 3,597,747 of NZ_CP193622.1, read as the reverse complement.
GCCTCGACGAGCAGCCGGTCACCGAACCGCCGGTCGGCGGCGAAGTCCCGCCCCTGGACGGCCTGGTGCAGGGGCATCCCCGCGGAGACGGAGGCGAGCAGCCGCACGGGCATCCCGTCGCGGACGTGAGCCGCCGCCCCGGGGCCGGAAGAGCCCGTCTCCCGCAGGAACGCGTACCACCGCCCCTCACGCAGCGCCCCGCCGCCCGGCGCGAGCACCGCGCGGAAGCGGTCGCCGGTGCGCTCGGCGGGGACCGTCAGCTCCTCGTCGCGGCCGCTGTGCCGCAGGACGAGTTCGGCCTCGGGCCAGCAGGCGGCCGTGGCCACGCCCTCGACGGTCAGCGTGCCGTCCGCGCCCCACTCGACGCGGTCGGCGACCGGCTGCCGGGTCAGCTCGACGACCAGGGCGCCCTGGTCGTTGGCGGTGGCGCACAGGTCCCGGCCGGGGCCCGCGGGGTAGCGTCCCGGCGCCAGGCCGAGCGTGGCGGCGAGGGACTTCAGGGTGCCGTCGGGCAGCACGAGGTTGGCCTGCCAGCGGTCGCCGTGCGGCGGTTCGACCTCCTTGGGCGCGCGGTGCGGCACGGGTGCCACCCCCGTCAGGTCCGCGAGGCGTACGCGGACCTCGAAGCGGCTCCCCGTGAGGTCCAGGGGGTAGTCGAAGTGGGCCCCGGAGTGCTTGTGGGTGAGGCGCAGCGACGTGGGGCGCGGATCGCCGGGCAGGCTGCCGCTCAGGACCACGTCGTCCCCGTCGAGCCGGTGGGCGTCCACGCGCGCCGCGTACTCCTGGACGCGCAGCACGAGACGCCCCTTGCTGTAGCCGACGGCCAGGCGCAGCCCGTCGCCGAGTTCGCGCACCAGGTTCTGCGCGGCGGGCCCGTCGGCGGCGCGGACGGCCGCGCGCCGCACCGAGCCGTGGCCCGCGACGACCACGCCGAGCAGCCAGTTGCCGGGCCGCCAGCACCCACCGGTCTTGAGCTGCTCGGGGTCGACGGTCATCTCGAAGCCGGAGAGGTCGTAGCAGTGCAGTTGCTGCCGTGACTGCTCGGTGGCCTGCGGCGCGGTGACGGTCCGGGTCGCCACCCTGCGGAGCTGCCGCCTGCCGCCCGTCGATCTGAGCAGGCCCGTCTTGACGGAGTGACCTGGCCGCGTGGCCTCCAGGTTGCGCACGTAGGCGTAGCCGCTGATGCGCAGCTTGCCGTCGTCGCCCCACCGGGTCTCGCCGACGCGGGCCACCACCGGCAGCTCGTTCCTGCCGAGCCGCACCAGCTTCTCCGGGATACGGCCGACGCCCGGCAGGACGGCGCGGCGCCGCACCGTGCCGCGCACGTGGAAGGCGGTGCCGTTGGCCCGCTCGAAGGTGAGCAGGTCGATGAGTTCGGCGGTGCGCGTCTCCCGTACGAGGTGCCACTTGACGCGCAGGTCGACGGGGAGCCCCGCGAGGACGGACGGGTCGGCGCGGCGCAGGAAGGCGGCCGTGTCCGTCATGAAGGCGGCGCGGTACTCGGGGCCGCCCATCGGCAGCCCCTCCAGGAAGTACACGAAGTCGTCGCGCAGGCAGGACGCGTCGTACGTCTTCTTCAGCCGGGGCGCGTGCGTGGCGAGGAAGCCGCTGACGTGCGCGCACGCGGCGATGCGGTCGCGCACGCCCTTGACGTCGGTGCGCCGCCGGGTGATGGAGCCCTCGCGCACTCGCCAGTAGTAGACGTGGTCGCTGAGCACGTCCACGGACCCGGCGAGGAAGTGCGCCGGGATCATCACGGGGGTGTCCTCGTAGAGCTTGCCCTCGGGGAAGGCGAGGCGGTGGCGGTCCCAGAAGGAGCGCCGGAAGACCTTGTTCCAGGCCACGCGGTCCGCGAGGAGGTCCAGGTCGCGCGTGATGTGCGTACGGGTGCGCGGCTCGGTCAGCCACTTGTACTGCCAGGCCTGGGAGCGTCCGCGCTCGGTGAGCCGCCAGACGTTGCCGGCGGCGAAGTCGGACCCCGTGGCGTCGAGGCTCGCGATCATCCGCTTGTACGCGTCGTGCGGCACGACGTCGTCGCTGTCGACGAAGGTGAGGAACTCCGCGGTGGCGGACGCCTCGCGCACGCCGGTGTTGCGGGCGGCGCTCAGCCCGGCGTTGCGCTGGCGGACGTAGACGAAGCGGGGGTCCTTCGCGGCGAACTCGCGGGCGATGCGCGGGCTGCCGTCCGTCGAGCCGTCGTCGACGAGGATGCATTCGAGGCGGCCGTCGATGGTCTGCCCGGCGATCGACTCAAGGCACTCCTCCAGGAACTCCTCGACGTTGTAGATGGGCACGACGACGCTGAGACGGGGCTGCACGGCGACCGGCCTTTCGTAAGAGTACGGGCATATTTATCCCCTTTGCCCGCTACTCGCTCGCGCTGGTCAGCCACTTCGCCGCCTTCCACCCGGACGAGTGACGCCAGGTCTTCGACAGGCGGTGTCCGGCTGGCTACGGTCAGTGGTCATGTCGCGCTTCTCGGTCGTCGTCCCCGCCCACCGTGTCCAGGGCTACCTGCGGGGATGCCTCGACTCCGTGCTCGGACAGTCCTTCTCCGACGTCGAGCTGATCGTCGTCGACGACGCCTCGCCGGACGCCTGTGCGGCGATCGCCGGGGAGTATGCGGAGCGCGATCCGCGCCTGCAACTCGTGCGGCTGGCCGAGCGGTTGGGGCCGGGCGCCGCCCGCAACATCGGCGCCGGGCGCGCCACCGGCGAACACCTGCTCTTCCTCGACGGCGACGACCTGCTCCTGCCGGGCGCCCTCGACGCCCTGCACAGCGCCGCCGCCGAGCACGGCGAGCCGGACGTCCTGCTCTTCGCGCACGACCGCGTCGACTGGTGGGAACACGTGCGCCCCGGCGGCGACCGCCTCACCGGCGACCCGCTGGCCCACACCCCGGCCGCCTGGAACCGCCTCTTCCGGCGCGCCTTCTGGCACGAGCAGAAGCTCGCGTTCTCCGAAGGGCCCTACGAGGACGTGGTGCCCGTCCACACCGCGACCCTGCGGGCCGGGGGCCGCGTCGCCGTCCTCGACCGGCCGTGCGTGCGCTGGCGCGAGCGGCGCGGCGGCAGCTTCTCCAAGACGCCGGGCGGGCAGCACTTCGCCGTCGTCGAGCGGTACGAGGAGCTGCTCGACGCCGCGGGTCCCGCCGACCGCGCCCGGCTCCTGCCGCACGCCGCCGCGCACCTCGTCGCCGTCCTCGACGACCCGGGGCGCATCCGCGCGGCCGACCGGCGGGACTTCTTCCGCGAGGCGGCGCGGGTGTACCGGACGTACGCGGTCCAAGAGCCCCAGGAGACTCAAGAACCTCCAGAGCCTCAAGGGCCCCGGAGCCCCGAGGAGAAGGCGCTCGCCGCCGGCTCCTACGCCGCGTACGCGGGCCTCCGCGAGGCCGGCACCCGGCGGCTGCGCCTCACCAGGGAGCTCAAGCAGCGCAAGAAGAAGCTGCGCGCCCTCGCCATGCGCGCCGTCTACCGCGCCGACCTGCACCGCTCCCTCGACCCCCACCTCGCGGTCTACGGGGCCTACTGGAACCGCGGGGTCTCCTGCAACCCGGCCGCCATCCACGCCAAGGCCCGTGAACTCGCCCCGCACATCCGGGGCGTGTGGGTGGTCTCCAGCCGCAACAAGCACAAGGTGCCCGCGGGCGTGGAGTACGTCATCGAGGGCTCCCGCGGCTACTGGGAGGCGATGGCGAGGGCGACGTACCTCGTCAACAACTCCAGCTTCCCCGGCGGCTTCACCAAGCGCCCGGGCCAGGTCTACCTCCAGACCCACCACGGCACGCCGCTGAAGACGATGGGCCTGGACCAGCGGCGCTACCCCGCGGGCACGCACGGCATCAGCTTCCAGAAGGTCCTGGACCACACCGACCAGTGGGACCTCAGCCTCTCCGCCAACCCGCACTCCACGGAGGTCTGGGAGCGGGTCTACCCCTCCGCCGCCTACCGGCCCCTCGAAGCGGGCTACCCCCGCAACGACGTGTACTTCACGACGGGCGACGAGGAGATCGCCCGCGTCCGCGCCGGGCTCGGCGTCGGCGACGGGCGGACCGTGCTGCTCTACGCGCCCACCCACCGCGACTACCAGAAGGGCTTCCAGCCCCGCCTGGACCTCGCGCGCTTCGCCGAGCGGCTCGGACCCTCGTACGTCGTGCTCGTGCGCGCCCACTACTTCTACGGCGCCGCCGCCGGGCTCGACCGGCACCCGCAGCTCGTCGACGTCACCGGCCACGCGCGCGTGGAGGACCTCTGCCTGGCCGCCGACGCCCTCGTCACGGACTACTCCTCGCTGATGTTCGACTACGCCTGCCTGGACCGCCCGATCGTGACGTACGCCCCGGACTGGCAGGCCTACCGCCTGGCCCGCGGCACCTACTTCGACGTGCTCTCCGGGCGCCCCGGCGAGACCCCCGGCGCGACGGCCACCACCGAGGACGCCCTGGTGGACCTGTTCAGGGACGGGAGCTGGGACTCCCCGGAGGCGGCGGCGCTGCGGACCGCCTTCCGGGCCCGCTTCTGTCCCTACGACGACGGGGGAGCCGCCGAGCGGGTGGTCCGCGAACTGTTCCTCACGGCGCGTCCGTGACGGCTCCCGGCCGTTCGTAGGGCGAGCGCACCGGGAAGTACGCCGTCAGGAAGGACCGGACGGCGAGCGCCATCTCCTCGTCCGCCATGCCGCTGTCGTGCGACTCGCCGATGCAGAACGCCGTCCGGTCCCGGTTCTGCAGCAGCCGCCCGAGCCGGGCGTGGTCCTTGCGGTCCCCGATGTCCACGAAGTCGTACGAGATGCCGCCGGGCACGGCCCGCCCGGTGAGGTACGCGTAATGGTGGTGCAGGGACGAGACGACGGAGAGGTCGGCGGTCGAGCGGAAGCGGCTGCGGGACGTGGCCCGCCACTCGTCGGGGAACCGCTCGGCGATCTCCGCGAGGATGCTGCGGCGCAGCGCGTACGGCACGTGGAAGAAGCTGTGCGTCGTCGTCCTGCCGAACGCGCGGCGCAGCAGTTCGCGGTTGTTCTTCGCCGCCCCCAGATAGCCCTCGTCGTCCGCGGAGACCGGCAGGTCGGGCACGGACGCCGACGACCAGAAGAAACGGGTGAGGCCGTTGCTGTGGAAGAACGTGTCGGGGTTGGTGGGGCGGCCGAGGAACATGTCGTCGTTGAAGTAGAGGAAGTGCTCCGACAGGCCCTCGATGCGGTGGAGCTGGGACTCGATGGAGTGCGAGTTGAAGGTCGGCAGGCACGCCCCGGGGTCGGCGAACAGGTCGCGGTGGTCCACGACCGTCAGGCCCGGATGGTCCTCGTCGAGCCAGTCGGGGCGCTGGCCCGCCGTGACGAGGTGGACGTGGCGGATCCACGGCGCGTACATCGCGAGGGAGCGCAGCGAGTACCGCAGCTCGTCGCGGTTGCGGAAGCGCACCGCGCCGTCGTCCGCGGTCTCCCCCGCCCCGCCCCGCGCCGCGTCGCGCAGGGCCCGCCACTCGGGGTCGGAGTCGTCGACCCAGGTGTAGACGGCGTCGATGGGGAAGTCGATGTCCTTGACGAGGAGTTCGGTGAACACGTCCACGGTGGGGTGGTCGCGCTCCGCCACGCGCAGGGTCGCCGTCGGCGTGAGCGAGGGCAGCTCCGCCCCGGCGAGGGTCGCGCCGAACGGCGCCCGGAAGCCCTCCGTGCCCAGCGGGCCGCCCTCCGTCCGCGGCCAGAACGCCACCGTGCAGGCCTGGGCCGTGCCGTGCCGCAGTGACAGCGTGGTCGTCGTCACCGGCTTGAAGACCCGGACGCCCGCCACCTCGCCGATGGCGTCGAGGCGTTCGGCGAGGACCGCGCCCGGCGCCGCGTCGCGCGGGTTGACCAGCTCGGCGTAGACGGGCTGCCCGGCGAGCGCCCCGGCCAGGGCCTTGAGCGCCTGGTCCCGGTGTTCGGCGGCCACGGCAAGGGTGTGGGCCGTGCCGTCGGTGGTGCGGACCTTGATGTAGGGGACGTCGTGCGAGGCGAGGGCGTCCGCGGTGAGTTCGAGGTTCAGGTCCGCCATGCGGGGGGCGAGGACGTCGTCGCGGCGTTCGGCGAGGCGGCCCACCGAGCGGATGACGCGGCCCGTGGTGTCCGCGGCGATGATCTCGTCCTCGCGGGAGTGTTCGCCGGCCGCCGCCGCGGCGTCGAAGGTGTGCGGGGCCGTGGGCCGGAACCCGCAGCCGCCGGACGCGACGCCGAGCGCCACGCGGTCGGCGCGCTCCCGCAGCCGCTCGGGACGGCCGCGCCCCGCCACGAGCCGCCGGTACAGCTCCTCCCAGCGGGCGGTGACCGCGGCCGAGGAGAAGCGGGCGTAGACGCCCTCGCGCGCGGCACGGGCGTAGGCGCGCCGCTTCGCCGCGTCGCCCATCAGCTCGTCCATGGCCACGGCCAGCTCGGTGATCTGCCCCGGCGGCACCAGGAGCCCGTCGACGCGGTGCCGCACGATCTCCGCGGGCCCGGTCAGCACGTCGTACGCGACCACCGGCACCCCGGCGGCCAGCGCCTCCAGGAGGACCAGCGGGAACGCCTCGTTGTGCCCCGCGGTCATCAGGCTGAGCCCGGCCTTCGCCCACTCGGCGGCCATGTCCTGGCAGGGGCCGAGCAGTTCGACGCGGTCGTGCAGGCCGAAGCCGTCGACCAGGCGCCGCAGATGCTGCTCGCGGTGGCCGCCGCCGAAGATCCGCAGGGTCCACTCCGGGTGCGCGTCGGCGACCTCGGCGAAGGCCCGCACGGCGTGGTCGACGCGCTTCTCGCCGGTCAGCCGCGCCGCCATCACGATGACCTTGCCCTCGCCGTCGGCGCGCGGCCTGAAGCCGTCCGGCACGGCGTTCGGGATGACGGCGAGCTCGGGCGCGGTGGGCCCGAGGGACTCCGCGATCCAGTCCCGGGTGCGGCCGGTCAGCGTGACGAGGGCGTCCAGGCGCGGCGCGTGCAGGAGCAGCGGCTCGCCGGAGGTGCCGCGCCGCTGGGTGGGGCGGTGTTCCTGGTGGACGGTGACGACCCGCGCGGGGACGAGCGTCACGGCGGCGGCGAGCAGCGCGGGCGTGGTGGTGACCAGGACGTCGGTGTCCAGGCCCGCGAAGGCGTCGGCCATCTCGATGTCCGAGAGCCGGTCGAAGGCGTCCTCCCAGGCGGGCCTGATCAGCTCGCTGGGGAGCGCGGCCAGCGTGCGGCACGCTCCGTCGTCGAGCCGCGAGTCGCGCACCGGGCGCTCCGGGGTGAGCGTGCGGTCCACGAGGTAGCGGACGGGCAGGGCGCGCGCCTCGGCGAAGAACGGCTCGTCGCGGGTGCGGAAGACCGAGATGACCTCGACCTCGACGTCCGGGCGCTCGGCGAGGTGCGTGGCCTGGGTGTACGTGGCGAGCTCGGTGCCGCCCATCTCGTCGCCCCAGCCGAGCAGGTACGTGATCTTCATGAGGTCTCCTTGGTGCGCTCCCGGGTGGTGGTCCGCGGCGTGCGGGGGCGCTCCGCCTGCTCCCGCGTGAGGTCGGTGATGTCCCAGCACGTCACCGCGAAGGCGCCGGTCCCGGTGAAGTGGGCGTGCGCCCGCACCAGCGCCCCGTCCGGCAGCGCGAAGACGCGGAAGGGCGTGGGGCAGGCCGCGGAGGGGTCCCGCACGTCGGACAGCCAGCGCCCGAGCGGCAGACCGCCCACGTGGAAGTCCCACACCCACTGGCCCGCCCCGGCCCCGGTCATCGCGGCGAGCGGCACCCGCAGCGTGAACTCCGCGCCCGACCACTCCACGTCGACGGGGACGGCCACCTTGTCCCTGCGCCGCACGGCCTGCCCGTACCGCTCCGCGGGCGCCGCGCCCACCAGCCGTCCGCGCACGGTGATCCCGTCCCCGCGCGGCTCGAACCGCACCAGTTCCGCGCGCGGCAGCGACCGCGTGGCCTGGAGCGCGGCCCGCCCGCCGCGGCATCTGACGATCCGCACGAGGGTGCCGGTCAGCGGGTCGGGGGCGTGCGGCAGGGTCGGCGTGGCGAGGGGGGCGGCGTCACCGGCGGGCGCAAGGCCCCTGCGGCGTACGCGGCCGTCGGCGCCCCGCGTCTCGACGGCCAGCCGCCACACCCCGTCCCGCATGTCCCGCAGGGTGACCGTGGCGGTGAGCAGCGGCGTGCCCGCGGTGTCCGGTTCATGGGCGAGGGGGACGGCGAGCCTGCGCGGGCCGCGGGTGATGAGCAGCCGCGCGCGGTCCGTGGACTCGGCGGCCGACGCGTCGAGGGCGAGGTTGAGCGTCCTGCTGTCCCGGAGCGAGAGGTGCACGGGCGTGAGCAGGGGCTCGGGCCGCAGGGACCGGCCGCGCGTCCGCCCGGCGGCGGCCCGCTCAAGACGGAACCGCGTGCCGCGCGTGGCGGCGCGCAGCCGGCGCCCGAGCGGCGGCGGAGACCCGGGGAGGCGCGAGGGACCCGGGAGGCGCGAGGGACCCGGGAGGCGCGAGGGACCCGGGAGGCGCGGGGGCGTGAACCCAATGCGGTGCATTTGCCCACTTTGCCCCGCGCCTGCCGGTCGCCCCCTCGCTCACCGGGCGTGTTGTAGGAAAAGAGGAACAGCAAGGCTCCGTTCGGACGAATGTCCCGCCGCGGTGACTACTTCACCGCGCCCGCCATCACACCGGACACGAACTGCCGCTGGAAGGCGAAGAACACGGCCAGCGGGATCACCATCGAGATGAACGCGCCGGGCGCCAGGACCTGGACGTTGTCGCCGAAGAACCGCACCTGCTGCTGGAGCGCGACCGTGATCGGCGGGTTCTTGGAGTCGGCGAAGATCAGCGCGATCAGCATGTCGTTCCAGACCCAGAGGAACTGGAAGATGCCGAGCGAGGCGATCGCCGGCGCCCCCAGCGGCATCACGACCCGGAAGAACAGCCGCAGTTCCCCCGCGCCGTCCAGACGCGCCGCCTCCAGGAGCTCGCGCGGGATCTCCGCGAAGAAGTTCCGCAGGAGGAAGATCGCGAACGGCAGACCGAACGCCACATGGAAGGTGATGACGCCGACCGTGGTCTCGAAGATGCCGACCTTGCCGAAGAGGTCGGCGATCGGCACCAGCGCCACCTGCACGGGCACCACGAGCAGACTGACGACCCCGAGGAACCACCAGTCACGGCCCGGGAACTCCATCCACGCGAAGGCGTAGCCGGCGAGCGAGCCGATGATCACCACGAGCAGCGTCGCCGGAACGGTGATCATGACGCTGGACAGGATCGAGTCGGTGATCGTCTCGTCCTTGAGGAGGTTGCTGTAGTTCTCCAGCGTCATCTTCGACGGCGCGGAGAACACCTTCCACCAGCCGCTCTCGCTCATGTCCGACGGCGTGCGGAACGAGCCGATCAGCAGGCCGAACGTCGGCACCAGCCAGAAGAGGCCCACGAGCACCAGGAACACCCGCAGCGCCGTGCTGCCCAGAACGGACGCCACGCGCCCGCCCAGGGACTGCTTGGCCTTGACTGTCTCGGTCTGGGCGGTCATCGCCTGGCCTCCCGCCGCATACGCCGGATGTTGAACAGCATCACCGGGATGACCAGGAGGAACAGCAGCATCGCGATGGCGCTCGCCACCCCCGAGTCCTTGTCGAGGAACGCCGAGTTGTAGAGCTGCACCGCCAGCACGTTCGCCTCGTCCTTCGAGGAGCCCGGCGGGATCACGAAGACCAGGTCGAAGATCTTCAGTACGTTGATCATGAGCGTGACCAGCACCACGGCGAGGACCGGGGCGAGCAGCGGCACCGTCACCCGGCGGAACACCTGCCACTCGTTGGCGCCGTCCACGCGTGCCGCCTCCAGGAGTTCACGCGGCACGCTCGCCAGGCCCGCCGCGATCAACACCATCGCGAAGCCCGCCCACATCCACAGGTAGGAGCCGATGATCGAGGGCGTGATCAGCGTCGGGCCGAGCCACTCGATGCCGTTGTACGGCTCGCGGAAGTTGGCCGCCGGATAGCGCAGTTGCGCCCCGTCCGCCGCCTTGGGCAGGGCGAACGTGCCGTCGGCGTTCGCCTCGGTGGAGGCGACGACCTCGCCGTTCTTGACCGCCTCGATCGTGATGCCGGCGTAGCCGAGTTCGGCGGTGTCGGGGGCGTTGATCTCCCCCCGGCCCTTGCCGCGCGTGAAGTCCTGCCAGGCCGTCCCGGTGACCTGGTCGGGGTCGGCCTGCGCGGCCTTCGCCGGCTGCGCGCCGTCCGGCATGGTCCCCGGGGCCACGCCGACCAGCGGAAGCACCACCGGGGTGCCCGCCCGTACCGGCTCGCGGGTGATGAAGGCGCCGCCGTCGGCGTTCTTCATGGGCGACTTCATGCTGGGGTGCGCCTGGGGGAACGCCGACGACTCGGCGAACGTGTCGTGCACGCTCACCGCCACCGCGTTGGCGACGCCCCGGTCGGGGTCCGACTCGTACACGAGCCGGAAGATGATGCCCGCCGCGAGCATGGAGATCGCCATCGGCATGAAGATGACGAGCTTGAACGCCGTGCCCCAGCGCACCCGTTCGGTCAACACGGCGAAGATCAGGCCGAGCGCGGTCGCGACGGTGGGCGCCACGACCACCCAGATCGCGTTGTTCTTGATGGCGGTCCGGATGCTGTCGTCCGTGAACAGCGTCTCGTAGTTGTCGAACGCCGTGAAGTCGCCCGAGTCGTCGAAGAAACTGCGGAACAGCGAGTACCCGATGGGGTAGAGGACGAGCGCGCCGAGCAGCACCAGGGCCGGCAGCAGGAACAGCAGTGCCATCGACTTGCGGGTGCCGGTCACGCTCTTGCGCGGGGTCGGGGCCGGTGGCGCCACCTCGGGGCCGCCACCGGCCTTCGCGGTCGTCACCGCGTCAGTCCTTGTAGGCCTTGGCGGCGGCGGTCTCCAGGACCTTCTGGGTGCCCGCGACGTCCTTCGGGTCCTTCAGGAAGTCCTGAAGCGCCTTCCACTCGCCCTTGCCCGGCGTGCCGCCGAAGGCCTGCGGGGTCTGGTCGGACATGTCGAAGCGGATGTCGTCACCGGCCGCGATCAGGTTCTCGGCGATGTTGCGCTGCACGTCGTTCGGGTACGCCGCCGTGTCCAGGCTCTTGTTCGGCGAGAGGAAACCGCCCGCCTCGGCCCAGATCTTCGCCGACTCGGGCGAGGCCAGGAACGTGAGCAGCGCCTGCGCGCCCTTGCTGTCCTTCAGCGCCACGGCCGCGTCACCGGCGACCACGGCGGGCGACTCGTCGCCGACCGCGGGGAAGGGGAACACCTTGGCGTCCGTCCCCACCTTCGCCTTGGTCTCCGAGATCGCCAGCGAGACCATGTCGCCCTCGAAGACCATGCCCGCGTCGGGCTGGTCGCCGCTCTTGAAGGTCTGCTTCACGGACGCCGGGAACTCGGTCTGCAGCGCACCGGTCGCACCGCCCGCGACGAAGCCCTTCTTGCCGAACAGCTCACCCAGTGTGGTCAGCGCGTCCTTGACCGACGGGTCCGTCCACTTGATCTCGTGCTGGGCGAGCTGGTCGTACTTCTCGGGGCCCGCCTGCGAGAGGTAGATGTTCTCGAACCAGTCGGTGAGGGTCCACGCGTCGGCGCCCGCCACCGATACCGGCGGCACACCCGAGTCGTAGATCATCTGGGCCGTCTTCATGAAGTCGTCCCAGGTCTTGGGCACGCTGACGCCCGCGTTCTCGAAGACCTTCGTGTTGTACCAGACGAGCGACTTGTTGGCGGCCTTGAAGTACACGCCGTACTGCTTGCCGTCGACCGCGCCGAGGTCCTGCCAGCCCTTCGCGTAGTTCTTCTCCAGTTGCTTCTGCGCCTCGGGTCCGACCGGCTTGGCCCACTTGTTCGCCACGGCCTGCTCGATCGCGCCGACCTGCGGCAGCATCGCGACGTCCGGCGGCTGCCCGCCCGCCACCTTGGACTCCAGGAAGCTGATGATGGGGTCCTGCGCGGGCACGAAGGAGACGTTGGCGCCCGTCCTCTTCTCGAACTCGTCGAGGACCTTGAGGAAGACCTTGCGTTCCGTGCCGCCCCACACGGCTGCCACGGAGACGTTCTCCCCGTCCAGCTTCGGCAGTTTCAGCGCCGTGCCGGTGTCCTTGTCCCCGCTCTTGTCCCCGTCGTCGCCCTTGTCGTCGCCACCGCACGCGGTGACGGTCAGCGCGAGGGCGCCCGCGACGACGGCCGCGGCGATCCTGGCGGTGGTACGCCGATGTTGCGAAGCCCTGCGTGTACGAAGAGTGCTGCGCATTACTGCCCCGTTCTCTTCCCTGGCGAGTCCCGTCGCGGTCTGTCTACGCCCGCGCGGGGAGGGGCGGCAAGATGGCCTGCGCTGTCAACTCGTTGATCGTGATGGCGTTGTGACGTGGCGTCATGCCAGGAGAGGCGGTCCTTCTCACAGTAAGGACGGCACCTGCTCCGCCGATACGGAACGCGCGGCGCGCTCCAGGGCGCTCGCGAGCAGGGCGAGGTCGGTGGGGCCGTTGCCCAGCTCGCGCACGGGCCGCCTGGCCGGCGGATCGCCCATCCGCTCCCACTCCAGCGGCACGACCGTGGGCCGCAGCGTCGCCGTACGGGGAATGCGTCCCGTGACCCGCCCCGCCTGGAAGGGCGTGGCCCGGCCGTCCGGGGAGCGCAGCTCACCCCGCCCGGGGGCCGGCTCTTCGGGACCCGCGGTCACCGCGTCGAGGGCCACGCGCAACGAGGCCCGCTGTCCGAGCTCGGTCTCCGGCATCCGCTCGCTGCGGCCGGTGGACGCCACGAGATGCACCCCGAGCCGCTCCCCGTCGCGTGCCACGGCCTCCAGCGCGCGGACGACGGACCCGGCCGCGGGCCGCCCGGGCGAACCCAGGGCGGGCGAGAGCAGCGCGTCGAAGTCGTCGACGAGCACGACCAGCCGGGGCAGCGGCGGCCCCGGCTCCACACGCCGCTGCGCGGCGGCGGGCCGCAGCCGCATCGTGGCACTGGGCGGTGTGTCTATCTCGCCGCCGGTCATCTGGGGCGGTACGGAGGGGGCGTCGGCCGTGCCGGACGGCGACTGCGCGCCGGGCGAGGCGTCGGCGGGCGCTCCGGGAGCCCCGGCGCCGGGCGCCGCGGAAGCCCCGGCCGGGCCCGCCGAGCCGGAGGCGTCGTACGCGCCCGGCACCCCAGCGGTCCCGGAGGTCCCAGCGGTCCCGGTCGGCCCCGAGCCGTTGGCCGCACCGGACACCCTGGCCGCGGACGTCCTGAAGGCTCCGGTGCCGGAGGACGACTGCGACCGCTGGGCCACCATCCGCCCCGACACCTCCCGCTGCGTGTGCCACTCGGCGAAGCCGAGCCTGCCGAGGAGCTCCGAGCGCCGCTTCAGCTCGGCGGCGAGGGACTGGGCGAACTCCCGCATCCGTACGGGGTCGTTGGCCACCACATGCGTCGTGACGTGCGGCAGGTCGGTGCAGACCCCGAGGCCCGCGCCCTGCCGTCCGGCGGTCCCGCCCGAGCCGCCGCTGTCCCGTCCGTCGACGAGGACGATGCCGAGCCGGTCGGGCCGCTCGGCGGCGGCGAGGGACGCGGCGAGCGAGCGCAGCAGCTCGGTGCGCCCGCTGCCCGGCGGGCCCTCGGCGAGCAGATGCGGCCCGTCGGCGGCGAGGTCGGCGACGACGGGGCCGCGCGGCCCCGCCCCGAGCACCGCGAGGGCACGGCCGCCGAGCGCCTCGGGATCGTCGGCGGCCGCCGCCCAGCGCGCCATCAGCGAGGCGGGTGTGGCCCGTGCGAGCCCCAGCTCGTCGAGGAGCCGCGCGGCCTGGGGCAGGGGCGCGGACACGCGCGTGTGCCCCTCGCCGGGAGTGCCGTCCGAGCGCAGCGGCGCCAGGGCCCTCGCGAACCGCTCGGCCCAGGCGGCCGACACCGCGTCCACCGCGGCGACGGTGCCGTGCCCCGCGGGGCTGCCGCCCACCGTCCGCATCAGCCGCAGCGCGGTCGCCACGTCCCCGCTGAGGAGCGCCACGGCTCCGCACGCGCGAAAGGCCGGTGAGACCGCGCAGGCCGCCTCGTACGTCTCCAGGACCGGTGACGCGGGCGAGGCGGCCTCGGTCTCGGCGAGGCAGACCACGTGTATCCCGGCGCGGGCGCCCTCCCCGGCGAGGCGGGTGGTGGCCTCCCGCAGCCCGGCGGCTCCCGGGTCGCCGTCGACGATGACGACCGTGAGCGATTCGGGCGCCCCCGCACCGGCCCCGTCCTCCACCCCGGCCCCGGCCTCGTCGGCGAGGCGGTCGTCGAGGCGGCGCAGGAGCTCGTCCGTGCGGGCCGCGGCCTGCTCGCGGTCGTAGGCGAGGAGGAGCCGGCAGTCCTGGCCGTGCGTGGGGCGCAGATGGGGGAGCCAACCGAGCCAGGCCCACTCGGCGGTGCGCCGCGCGGTGGGGCGGCCCCGGTCCGTGCTGATCAGCACGATCTCCAGGGTGTCGGGGGAGTGCAGCGCGCCGAGCTGTGCGACGACGGCCCTGGCCAGGCCGCTCAGCCGCTCGCGGGGCCCGGCGAGGCCGAGCGCGCCCGCCTCGCGCAGGCTGACCGTGACGGGCACGGCGGGCAGCGGCCCCCGGTCGCCGGGGCCGATCCGGTCGACCGTGCCGAGCCGCACCGCCAGGGCCTCCGGGTGGCCGGGGCCGCGCTCCCAGAGGCGGGGGCCCGGGCCGAGCGCCGTGAGCAGCAGGGCCGCGGGATCGGGCCAGGACTCCGGGGTCCGGGCGGCGGCGGCCACCGCGAGCTCCTCCGGGGTGGGCTCGGCAACCGCGGCGTACTCCTCGTCGGCGAAGCCGTCGTAGCCCCCGTCCTCGTACAGACGCTGTTCATACCTGCCGGCGGCCGCGGCGTCGGTCCGGTCCTGCTCGCCGTCCCTGGCCCCGGTCAGACGCCGGGCCCAGGCGGAGAGGCCGCCGCGCCTGCGCAGGGAGCGCGGCACCGTCGTCCCGCGCGGGGGTGTCCCCGTACGGGAACGGTCGGCGCCGGGCATGCCGCCCTGCGCCGGCACGGCGGCCGGGTCCTGCCCCGCCGGGCCGTACGCACCGCTTCCGTACGGCTCCGGGGGGCCGTATGGCTGGTGGGTGCCGGGCTGCCCCGGTCCGTCGTGCGCCCCCATGGCCGCGCCACCGTCGCCGGCGGCTCCCCAGCTCGCCGAGCCGTACGCGTGGTGGCTGGCGCCCTCCGGGGTCCGGGACGGCGCCCGGAAGGCGGGCTGCGGGTGCTCGGGCGGCCGCACGCGCACGTGCCCCTCGCCGTCGGGGGCCGTCGTGGGGGCCACGCCCGTCCCGGCGGCCGGGCCGAGGGCGCCGTCCGCGAGGCGCAGCGCCGACTCGCCGATCCGGAGCAGGGAGCCGGGGGAGACCGGCACGGGGCGGTCGGTGACCTCCCTGCCGTCCACCGATGTGCCGTTCGTCGAGCCGAGGTCCGCGACGGTGACGCGGCCGTCCGCGGTGAGGGTGACCGCGCAGTGCAGCCGGGAGACGTCGGGGTCGTCCAGCGGGACGTCCGCCTCCGCCGACCGGCCGACGCGGATCTGGCCGCCGTGCAGCAGATGGACACCGCCGGCGTCGGGGCCCGCCACCACGTGTAGCTGGGCCGCGGCCTCGGCCAGCTCGGGTCCCGGCTCGCCGGGGGCGCCCAGGGAGAGCACCGCGCCGTCGATCAGGGGAGGCTCGCCGAGCGTGCACCGCTGGCCGTCGAGGCGCTCGGGGCCCGCGTACAGCACGAGGGGGGTCTCGGCGCCCGCGACGGCCGTGGCGAGGCCCGAGGCCACCGCGGCGAGCGCGGTCCCCGCGGGCGCGGTGACCAGGACGTCGCAGGCGCCCTGCGCCCCGGTCGCCGCCGTGGGGCGGCCTTGCTGCTCGGTCTGGCCGCTGCGCGGCCCGAGGACGGTCAGCCGGATCTGCATCGCCGTCAGCGGTCCCTTCTGCGCTGGGCGCCCGGCACGGGGGCTCGCGCTGTGATTCCCCCCACCGCACACGGGCACGTCGGCCAGTACTGGGGGCATCCTGTCACCTGCCACTGACAACACGCCCGGCGGCCACACGTTTGTGATCTTGAATGGTCGGCTCTGCTCGGAAAAGTGCCTGCTTGGACCGTTGCGGTTATCTCCGGTCGTTCTCGGATGCAGGCCGAACCGGGACCACTCGGCAACCAATGGCCACGGGCAGGCGTCTATCCACCGGACGACGATCAGGAACGCCGCTCACGACGGCTCCGGAACGCCGCGGAAAGAAGAAGCCGGGTGGAATCCGACCGGCCGGTGCCCTGTTCGACGGCACTACAGTGGGTCGGAACACCTTCGGACAGACCCCCCGGGCGGCACCCCCGCCCGGACGGGACCAGCCAGACCAGCAGGGAGCGCATGACGTGCGGCCGGTAGGCAGCAAGTACCTGCTCGAGGAGCCGCTCGGGCGCGGCGCCACGGGCACCGTCTGGCGAGCCCGCCAGCGGGAGACGGCGGGTGCCGAGGCGGCCGTTCCCGGCCAGCCCGGCGAAACCGTCGCGATCAAGGTCCTCAAGGAAGAGCTCGCCAACGACGCGGACGTCGTGATGCGCTTCCTGAGGGAGCGCTCCGTCCTGCTCAGGCTCACGCACCAGAACATCGTCAGGACGCGTGACCTGGTCGTCGAGGGAGACCTCCTCGCCCTGGTCATGGACCTCGTCGAGGGCCCGGACCTGCACCGCTACCTGCGGGACAACGGACCGTTCACGCCCGTCGCCGCGGCCCTCCTGACCGCCCAGATCGCCGACGCGCTCGCCGCCAGCCACGCCGACGGCGTCGTGCACCGGGACCTTAAGCCGGCCAACGTCCTGCTTAAGTGGGACTCCGACGACACAGCGGGCATGCACCCGATGCTCACGGACTTCGGCATCGCGCGCCTCGCGGACTCTCCCGGCCTGACCCGGACCCACGAGTTCGTCGGCACGCCCGCGTACGTGGCTCCCGAGTCCGCCGAGGGCCGCCCGCAGACCAGCGCCGTCGACGTCTACGGCGCGGGCATCCTGCTGTACGAGCTGGTGACGGGCCGCCCGCCGTTCAGCGGCGACTCGGCGCTCGAAGTCCTGCACCAGCACCTCAGCGCCGAGCCGCGCCGCCCCTCCACCGTGCCCGACCCGCTGTGGACGGTCATCGAGCGCTGCCTGGACAAGAACCCCGACGGCCGCCCCAGCGCGGAGAACCTCGCCCGCGGCCTGCGTACGGTCGCCGAGGGCATCGGCGTGCACTCCACCCCGGCGCAGATCGCCGCCGCGGAGGGCGTGGGCGCCCTGCTGATGCCGGACCCGGCACCCGCGGCCGTCCCCGACGCCCCCGGCGCGGCCGACCCCACGCAGGTGCTGCCGAGCAACGCGGGCTCGTACGACCCGAACGCGGCGACCAGCGTCATGCAGAGCACCGGCCACGGACCGGGCCCCGGCGACGCCGACCCGACCTCGGTCATGCCGCCCGTACCGCCGAACGACCCCGGGGCGGACCCGAACGACCCGCACCCCTGGCAGAGCCAGATGCGCGCGGCCCGGGACCGCAACGAACAGACGCAGGTCCAGTCGTACCTCGACCCCAGCCAGGACCCGCTGCGCCGCCGCCCCCAGCGTCAGGTGGCCAGGCCCCAGCAGCAGCCGCCGCAGCAGCGCCCCCAGCAGTACGCGCCGCAGCAGCCCCGTGGGCAGCGCCCGCAGCCGTACGCCGCCGCGCCGCAGCAGCACCAGCCCCAGCAGTACGCGGCGCCCCCGCAGGCTCCGCCGCCCCAGCAGCCCGCCCCGCGCCCCGCGCCCGAGCCGCGCCAGCCCAGGCAGCGCAGCTCCAGCCCGATGAAGATCCCGGGCCTCGGCTGCCTCAAGGGCTGCCTGTTCACCCTCCTCATCCTCTTCGTCGTGAGCTGGCTGGTCTGGGAGTTCAGCCCGCTCCAGGACTGGATCGGGACGACGAAGGGCTACTGGGAGCAGCTCACGGACTGGTACGACACGGTCAGCGGCTGGGCCGGGGATCTCGGCGGCAAGTAGCGGGCGGGCCCGGCACATGGCGGGCGGGTGCCGGAGCGACAGACCCCGGCCGGCGCAATTCCTGGCCGACTCTGGGGATTTGTCGACATCCGCAGAGTGATTTCTGCTCCCGGAGTGAAGGTTGGCGGCAAGGCCGCGTAGTTTTGTCGCCAACACGCATCCGTAGGAGCAGTCTTGACGCGCAAGATCGGCAGCCGGTACACCGCCCACCAGATCCTGGGCCGTGGCAGTGCCGGCACGGTGTGGCTCGGCGAGGGGCCCGAAGGCCCCGTCGCCATCAAGCTGCTGCGCGAGGACCTGGCCTCCGACCAGGAACTCGTCGGCCGCTTCGTCCAGGAGCGCACGGCCCTGCTCAGCCTCGACCACGCGCGCGTGGTGGGCGTCCACGACCTCGTGGTCGACGGAAACGACCTGGCCCTCGTCATGGACCTCGTACGCGGCACGGACCTGCGCACCCGCCTCGACCGCGAGCGGCGCATGGCCCCCGAGGCGGCCGTGGCCATCGTCGCGGACGTCGCCGACGGGCTCGCCGCCGCCCACGCCGCGGGCATCGTGCACCGGGACGTCAAGCCCGAGAACGTCCTCCTGGACATGCAGGGCCCGCTGGGACCCGGCGGTTCGCACCCCGCCCTGCTCACCGACTTCGGCGTCGCCAAGCTGATCGACTCCCCCCGCAGGACCCGCGCCACGAAGATCATCGGCACCCCGGACTATCTCGCCCCGGAGATCATCGAGGGCCTGCCGCCGCGTGCCGCCGTCGACATCTACGCCCTGGCCACAGTCCTCTACGAGCTCCTCGCCGGCTTCACCCCCTTCGGCGGCGGTCACCCCGGGGCGATCCTGCGGCGCCACGTCACCGAGACGGTCGTCCCGCTCCCGGGCATCCCCGAGGAGCTCTGGCAGCTCCTCGTCCAGTGCCTCGCCAAGGCCCCCGCCTCGCGGCTGCGCGCCTCCGAGCTGGCCACGCGCCTGCGGGAGCTGCTGCCGCTGGTCGCGGGGATGCCGCCGCTGGACGTCGACGAGCCGGACACGGAGGACTCCCCGGCCGAGGAGGCGTACGAGGAGTCCGACCCGGAGCCGCGCAAGGCCGCTCCCCGGCGGGGCGCGGTCCCCCTGGTGCCGGGGGCGGCGCCCGCCGACTCCAACCGCGACACGCACACCTCCATGCGGGTGCCGGGGCCCGACGAGCTGGCCGGCGGCGCCCGCGGCACGGCACGCGCCCCGCGGGCCTCGGGGGCGGCACGGCCGGGCTCGGCGAAGCACCGGGCGTCGGCACGGCGCCGGCGGATCACGCTCGGCGTGGCGGGGGCGGTGCTGGTCGCCGCGGCGGCCGTGGGCACGTGGGCGGCCACGTCCGACGGCGAGTCCGCACCCCCGGACACCAGCACCTCGGGCCCTCCGGCCCCCTAGCGGGGCCCCGGGCGGCGCCTTGCCCGTGCCGGGCGGCGAGGCGGTGACCGCTGAGTACCCCGGAGGGAAACGGTTGCAGCAGCCGTTACGCTGGAGTCGTGGCAGTCGTCGATGTATCCGAAGAGCTCAAGTCCCTCTCCTCGACCATGGAGTCGATCGAGGCCGTCCTGGACCTCGACAAGATGAGGGCCGATATCGCCGTGCTCGAGGAGCAGGCGGCCGCTCCGTCCCTCTGGGACGACCCCGAGGCGGCGCAGAAGATCACCAGCAAGCTGAGCCACCTCCAGGCGGAGGTCCGTAAGGCGGAGACGCTGCGCGGTCGCATCGACGACCTCAGCGTGCTCTTCGAGATGGCCGAGGAGGAGGACGACCCGGACACCCGCGCCGAGGCCGAGTCCGAGCTCACGGCCGTCAAGAAGGCGCTGGACGAGATGGAGGTCAGGACCCTCCTCTCCGGTGAGTACGACTCCCGTGAGGCCGTCGTCACCATCCGTGCCGAGGCCGGCGGCGTCGACGCCTCCGACTTCGCCGAGAAGCTCCAGCGCATGTACCTGCGCTGGGCCGAGCGCCACGGCTACCGGACGGAGCTCTACGAGACGTCGTACGCGGAAGAGGCCGGCATCAAGTCGACCACCTTCGCCGTCAACGTCCCGTACGCCTACGGCACGCTCTCCGTGGAGCAGGGCACCCACCGCCTCGTGCGCATCTCGCCCTTCGACAACCAGGGCCGCCGCCAGACCTCCTTCGCCGGCGTCGAGATCCTCCCCGTGGTGGAGCAGACCGACCACATCGAGATCGACGAGAGCGAGCTGCGCGTCGACGTGTACCGCTCGTCGGGCCCCGGCGGCCAGGGCGTCAACACGACCGACTCCGCGGTCCGCCTGACGCACATCCCCACCGGCATCGTCGTCTCCTGTCAGAACGAGCGCTCGCAGATCCAGAACAAGGCGACCGCGATGAACGTCCTCCAGGCGAAGCTCCTCGAACGCCGCCGCCAGGAGGAGCAGGCGAAGATGAACGCCCTCAAGGGCGACGGCGGCAACTCCTGGGGCAACCAGATGCGTTCGTACGTCCTGCACCCGTACCAGATGGTCAAGGACCTCCGTACGGACTGCGAGGTCGGCAACCCCGAGTCCGTGTTCAACGGCGAGATCGACGGTTTCCTCGAAGCCGGAATTCGCTGGCGCAAGCAGCAGGAGAAGTAGCAACCGCCCCGAGCGGCTTTATCGACAAGGCAACTGCCGCCACAAAGGCGGCAGTTGCCTTTTGCGTCACAGTCGTATCTCCGTACGACGGTCAACTGCCTCGATATCGGACATCGCGCCCGCAACGACCTTGACGCTGCTGGGAAAAGTGGAAAGGCTGGCGCGCGGCATGCGTATTCGTGGGGCGTGTGGGATCTGTGGGGGCCGATCGAGCGCCCCGGCGGTCGCCGCCCCGGACGCTGCCTCACTGACGATTAGCTACTGGGGGTAGCAGCCAGATGACGAAGAAGACGCGGATTCGTGTCGCGCGGATAGCCGCCGGTGCAGTGATCGCCGCCGGTGCCTCGCTGACCGCCGCGGGTGCCGCCTCAGCACTCGACGTCGGCGTCGACCTCGGCGGTGTGGGCGCGGGCGCCCACGCGGACGAGAGCGGCGTCGGTGTGGACGTGGACCTGCCGGGCCCGGACGACGAGGGGCCGACGGACCCGCCCACCACGATCCCGACCCCGCCCACGGAGAACCCGACGGTTCCGCCCACGGAGAACCCGACGGTCCCGCCCACGGAGAACCCCACGGTCCCGCCCACCAGCGAGCCGACGAACCCGGACCCCACCGCCCCGCCCACCTCCGACCCGACCGCCCCGGGTGACGGGAACGGCACCGGCGGTGGCAACGGCACCGGTGGCGGCAATGGCGGCAACACCGGCGGCGGCAACGGCGGCGGCAACGACAACGGTGGCGGCACCGGCGGTGGCGGCAACGACACCGACCCCGACGGCGGCTCCAACCCCGTCGAGCAGGGCCAGGGCAAGGACAGCCTGACCGACACCGGCTCCAAGCCGGTCGAGCAGGGCGGCAGCAACGCCGACCAGGGTGAGAAGGGCGAGCTGGCCGAGACCGGCGCCGCCGAGATCACCTTCCTGCTGATCGGTTCCGCGACGATGATCGCCGGCGGCATCGGCTTCCGCCTCCTGCCGCGCCTCGTCGGCAACCGCGGCGCCACCGCCTGACGGTGACGGCTTGACCACGTACGGCGACTGAGCCGGGTGCGGCGACACGCGCGACGTGCGGACATGGAGAAGGGCCCGGAACTCGCGAGAGTTCCGGGCCCTTCCTCGTGCGCCTTGTCTCTGTCTCTGTGCCTCGTGCGGCCTGTCGCTACGCGGACTGGTGCGCCAGCAGCGCGACCGCCGCGATCAGCACCACGAGCAGCGCTATCAGGGCCGCGGGATTGAGCCCCGCGAAGGGCCCGTCCTGCTCCAGTCGCTCGCGACTGGCCCGGCACACAGGGCAGCGGCCTTCGCTCACGGGCGCTGCGCAGTTCGCGCATACCAACCGATCCAGGGTCATGCGCTTCTCCTCCCGCACAGTCTCAGCCTGCCCAACGCTACGGGGAACCCGATCGTTCCCCCTACCACTGTGCCAGCTTCCGCGGATTTCGGCGCGGCCCGTCGCATTCCGACGGTTTCCGACCGATCGACGCGTCACCGTCCCGCCAGGGCATTACCCCATTTGTTCCCCGACTGTGCCGTGACAAATCGTGCAACTCAGGACGCCGACTGCGCTCGCCCACCGGCTTCGCGTATGGTCACGCTCACCTACCCCCGGCAACCCGTGGTGCATCCGTGATCCGATTCGACAACGTCTCCAAGGCCTATCCGAAGCAGACCCGCCCCGCACTGAGGGACGTCTCCCTCGAGATCGAGAAGGGCGAGTTCGTCTTCCTGGTCGGGTCCTCCGGCTCCGGAAAGTCCACCTTCCTGCGGCTCGTCCTGCGCGAGGAGCGCACCAGCCACGGCCAGGTGCACGTCCTCGGCAAGGACCTCGCGCGCCTGTCCAACTTCAAGGTGCCGCACATGCGCCGCCAGCTGGGCACCGTCTTCCAGGACTTCCGCCTCCTGCCCAACAAGACCGTCGGCGAGAACGTGGCCTTCGCGCAGGAGGTCATCGGCAAGTCCCGCGGCGAGATCCGCAAGTCCGTGCCCCAGGTGCTCGATCTCGTGGGCCTCGGCGGCAAGGAGGACCGGATGCCCGGCGAGCTCTCCGGAGGTGAGCAGCAACGAGTGGCGATCGCGCGCGCGTTCGTCAACCGACCCAAGCTGCTGATCGCCGACGAGCCGACCGGCAACCTCGACCCGCAGACCTCCGTCGGCATCATGAAGCTGCTCGACCGGATCAACCGGACCGGCACCACCGTCGTGATGGCCACCCACGACCAGCAGATCGTGGACCAGATGCGCAAGCGTGTCATCGAGCTGGAGAAGGGCCGTCTCGTCCGCGACCAGTCGCGCGGCGTGTACGGATACCAGCACTAGCCGCGAGCTGCGGACACGGGCATCCGACGCCCGTGTCCGCCCGTGTCTCTGATGCACTTGACGCACCTGATCACTCGATGCACCTGATCCACTGAAAGGCGGCCATGCGCGCCCAGTTCGTCCTGTCGGAGATCGGCGTCGGTCTCCGCCGGAATCTCACGATGACCTTCGCGGTGATCGTCTCCGTAGCGCTCTCGCTCGCCCTGTTCGGCGGTTCGCTGCTCATGCGTGACCAGGTGAGCACGATGAAGGGCTACTGGTACGACAAGGTCAACGTCTCGATCTACCTCTGCAACAAGGCGGACGCCGAGCAGGACCCCAAGTGCGCCAAGGGCGCCGTCACGAACGAGCAGAAGGACCAGATCCTCGGTGATCTGAAGAAGATGCCGGTCGTGGACACCGTCCAGCACGAGTCGGCGGACGAGGCGTACAAGCACTACAAGGAGCAGTTCGGCGACTCCCCGCTGGCCAGCTCGCTGACGCCGGACCAGATGCAGGAGTCGTTCCGCGTCAAGCTGAAGGACCCGGAGAAGTACCAGGTGGTCGCCACCGCCTTCTCCGGCCGTGACGGCGTGCAGTCCGTGCAGGACCAGAAGGATTATCTGGACAACCTCTTCGAGCTGCTCAACGGCATGAACTGGGCGGCGGTCGCCGTGATGGCGCTCATGCTCGTCGTGGCGCTGATGCTGATCGTCAACACGGTGCGCGTGTCGGCGTTCAGCCGCAGACGGGAGACGGGCATCATGCGTCTCGTCGGCGCGTCCAGCTTCTACATCCAGATGCCGTTCATCATGGAGGCCGCGGTCGCCGGTCTCATCGGCGGCGGTCTCGCCTGCGGAATGCTGGTCGTGGGCCGCTACTTCATGATCGACCACGGTCTCGCGCTCTCCGAGAAGATCAACCTCATCAACTTCATCGGCTGGGACGCGGTCCTCGCGAAGCTGCCGCTGGTGCTGGCGATCGGCCTGCTGATGCCCGCGCTCGCCGCGTTCTTCGCGCTGCGCAAGTACCTCAAGGTGTGACGGACACGCACAGCGAAACGGGGCGCCGCACGGTTCAACCAACCGTGCGGCGCTTCTGGTTGTCCTAGACTCACCGGCATGTCAGGCCTCGACCGGTTCGTGGACCGGTTCTCACCGCCCCGCCGTGTCCGCCGCGGGGCGACCCTGACGTTGGTGTTCGCGAGTGTCCTCGTCACGGGGGCCGCCACCGGGTCCTGGAGCGACGAGGCCGACGAGGGCCGGAAAGCACCCTCTCCTTCGGTACGTTCGGACGCCGCGGCCCCGCTCGACGGCACCGCCGACGACGCGGCGGACGCCGCCGCCGAGGCCATGGCCGACGGCGAGTCCGCGAAGGAGGCCGCCGAGGAGGCCGTCAGCCGCAGCGGGGACCGCTGGGGTTCGGTGTACTCGCACGGGGAGTTCCAGAAGTTCGAGCAGGCCCTCGACGGTGCCTACACCGGCGTCGGCCTGTGGGCGCGCCGCGCGGCCGACGGGCACATCGAGGTCTCCCGGGTGCGCGAGGGCGGGCCCGCGGCCCTGGCCGGCATCCGCCCGGGCGACCGGCTGCGCTCCGTCGACGGCCGCCGCGTCACGGGCCGCCCCGTCACGGAGACCGTCTCCCTGCTGCGCGGCGACCGCGCGGGCACACCGGTGGAGCTCGGCCTGGAGCGGGGCACGCGCGCGTGGAACGAGACGCTGCGCAGGGCCCGGCTCTCCACGGACTCCGTCACGGTCACCGAGCTGTCCGGCGGCGCGACGCTGATCAAGGTCGACGCGTTCACCAAGGGCTCGGGCGAGGCCGTGCGGGACGCGGTGCGCGAGGCGCCCGACGGCGCGGGCATCCTCCTTGACCTGCGCGGGAACTCGGGCGGCCTGGTGGCGGAGGCGGTCACCGCCGCGTCCGCCCTGGTCGACGGAGGTCTCGTGGCGACGTACGACGTACGGGGCGAGCAGAAGGCCCTGCACGCCGAGCGCGGCGGCGACACCGGCAGACCGGTGGTCGCGCTCGTCGACGGCGGCACGATGAGCGCGGCCGAGCTGCTCACGGGCGCCTTGCAGGACCGGGGGCGCGCGGTCGTGGTGGGCACGCGGACCTTCGGCAAAGGCTCGGTCCAGATGCCGAGCCGCCTCCCTGACGGCTCCGTGGCCGAGCTGACCGTCGGGGAGTACCGCACTCCGTCGGGGCGGGCGGTGGACGGCAGGGGCATCACGCCGGACCTGGAGGCCGAGCACGGGGCCGAAGCGCGGGCCGAGACAGTATTGACTGGCCTCGGACCCCCCTCGTAGTGCGAAAATAGCCGGACTATGGCGAAGGAAAAGGTAAAGCGCAAGGCCGCGAAGGCCGCTGAGAAGGCACCCGCCCGCAAGATGGTCGCGCAGAACAAGAAGGCGCGGCACGACTATCACATCCTGGACACCTACGAGTGCGGCCTGGTCCTGATGGGGACCGAGGTCAAGTCGCTGCGGATGGGCAGGGCCTCCCTCGTGGACGGCTTCGTGCACATCGACCGCGGTGAGGCGTGGCTGCACAACATCCACGTACCGGAGTACGTGCAGGGCACCTGGACCAACCACTCCGCCACGCGCAAGCGCAAGCTCCTGCTGCACCGCGTGGAGATCGACAAGCTGGAGTCGAAGTCGAAGGAGACGGGGCACACGATCGTGCCGCTCGCCCTGTACTTCAAGGACAGCCGGGTCAAGGTGGAGATCGCCCTGGCCAAGGGCAAGAAGGAGTACGACAAGCGGCAGACGCTCCGCGAGAAGCAGGACACGCGCGAGACGAACCGCGAGGTCTCGGCCGTGCGCCGACGCCAGGGCATCGCCTAGCGGCCGTCCGCGGGCCCGTCGGGGCCGCCGGTCCGACGTCCGCGGGAATAGGCTGGCACCGTCGTGCGTTGGTCACGTACGATGGGGCTTGCTCCGCTGGTGACGGGGCGAGCCGGATCGAAGGTCCACTGCGAAGCGGGCCGGAAGATCCACCTTGAAAAATCAACATGGGGATGATCGGTTTCGACAGCGGATGTCGAAGCAGGGGAAGCGTGTCGAGGAAGCGGCAATGATCTCGTAAACCATATGTCGCAAAAAATAATCGCCAACACCAAGCGCGATTCCTTCGCCCTCGCTGCCTAAGTAGCGACTTGCGAAGTGTCAGCCCGGGGGTGTTCCCGACCCGGATCCTGGCATCAGCTAGGGAACTAAACTTCTAGGCCCGGTCACGGGACCTGGAAGGAAATCAAACAGTGACTGGGCCCGTCGGCGACTTGTTCGCGTGATCGCCGGGGCCGAGAAAATCGCAGCGAACTGCACACGGAGAAGCCCTGATTCTGCACCGTTGGACGCGGGTTCGATTCCCGCCATCTCCACAATTCCCATGTGAGGAAGAAGCCCCCTGGTCTCCGGACCAGGGGGCTTCTTCCGTTCTCCGTTCTCCGTTCCGTACGGAGCGGGGTCTGTCGCGATGCGGCCGGGTCGGGGATGCTCCAGGGTCATGAGTAGACCCGTGAGACGCGTCAGCAACCGCATGCGCCACTGGATCTGGCCCGCCGTGCTCGCCGTCGCGGCGGCCGGCCTCTCGTTCGGCCCGCCGGCCGGGGCGGACTCCGACAGGTCCGGGCTCCCCGAAGCCATCGACACCATCCTCGGCGACCCCCGCATGGAGGGCGGCACGGCCAGTGTCGTGGTCGCCGACGCCGCGTCCGGCGACACCCTCTACCAGCACCTGCCCAGCGGGCGCCTGATGCCCGCCTCCAACACCAAGCTGCTCACCTCGGCCGCCGCCATGGAGCTGCTCGGGCCCGACCACCGCTTCACCACCGACGTCCTCTCCGACGGCCCGCGGCGCGGGAACGTACTCCACGGAGACCTGTATCTGCGCGGCACAGGCGATCCGACGACGCTCGCCAAGGACTACGACGGCCTCGCCGCGAAGATCGCGGACTCCGGGGTCAGGCGGGTCTCGGGGCGCCTGGTCGCCGACGACACCCGCTTCGATGCCCACCGCGTCGGCGACACCTGGGGCGGCGACGACGAGTCCGCGTACTACGCGGCGCAGATCAGCGCCCTCAGCGTCGCCCCCGACACGGACTACGACACCGGGACCGTCATCGTCGAGGTCTCGCCGGGCGCGAAGGCGGGGGCGAAACCGCGCGTGAGCGTCACGCCGAAGACGGACTACGTGGACATCGACCTGCGGGCGGCCACCGTCGCCGCGGGCGGCGACGACACCATCGCCGTGGAGCGGCGGCACGGCGAGAACACCATCACCGTCAGCGGCACGGTGCCGGTCGGCGGGGCCACCACCAAGGAGTGGGTGACCGTCTGGGAGCCGACCGGGTACGCCGCCGCCGTCTTCCGCGACGCGCTCGCCGCGCACGGCGTGAAGGTGAGCGGCCCGACCAGGACCGGGACCGCCGCGCCCAAGGGCGCCAAGAGGCTCGCCTCGCACGACTCCATGCCGGTCAAGGACCTCATGGTCCCCTTCATGAAGCTGTCCAACAACATGCACGCGGAGTCCCTGACCAAGGCGATGGGGTACGAGGCGACCGGGCGGCCGGGCAGCTGGGGCGACGGGATCGCCGCGATCCGCGGCTATCTGAAGACGGCCGGTGTCGACCCCGCCAAGATCCGCCAGGTGGACGGCTCCGGGCTCTCGCGCAAGGACAACGTCGCGGCCGAGCAGTACATCGGGCTGCTGCGTTCGGTGAAGGGCGAGCCCTGGTTCGACGACTGGTACAAGTCCCTGCCGGTGGCGTGCGCGCCCGGCAAGTCCGACGGCGGCACGCTGCGCTCGCGGATGTGCGGGACCCCGGCGGCCCTCAACGTCCACGCCAAGACCGGCTCGCTGACGGGGGCGTCCGCGCTGTCCGGCTACGTGAAGGACAAGGACGGGCGCGAACTGGTCTTCAGCATCATCCTCAACAACTACCTTCCCTCCTCGGTGAAGGCCCTGGAGGACGCGATCGTGGTGACCCTGGCCTCCTCGACCGCGGACAGGGCCGAGCCGGTCAGACCCCGCTCGGTACGCGCGGCCGATCAGAACGGCGACGTGGAGTGCTCGTGGCGCAAGCCTGCGCGCTGCTGAGCAGCAGGGCGGTGCAGGCGGCGGCGACCGGCACCCAGTAGCCCGCGGCGGGGCCGAACCGCTCCACGGCCCAGCCGCCGCCCGCGGCACCGCACGCGATGCCCCCGAGGATGCCGGTCACGGCGAGGGTCATGCCTTCGTTGAGCCGCCCCTCGGGGGTGCGGCGCTGGACCAGGGTCATGCCGGTGACCATCGTGGGGGCCGTGGCCATGCCGGCGACGAGCAGGGCCAGGGAGAGGACGATCAGCGAGTCCGTGACGGTCGCCGCGAGCAGCGGCAGCGTCATCAGGGCCGCCATCGCCGCGCCGCACAGCAGGTGCCTGCGCACCAGCGGGCCACGCGGTTTCGCGGCACCGTAGACGAGCCCAGCCGCGCAGGAGCCCGCGGCCTGGAGGGCGAGGACGACACCCGCGGCGGCCTTGTTCCCCTGGGCGTCGGCGAAGGCGATGGTGACGACCTCCAGGGAGCCGAACACGGCACCGGTGGCGAGGAAGACGACAAGCAGGGCGGGCATCCCGCGCGCGCGAAGGGGCGATCGGGTGCCGTCGGCGGCGTCCGTACGCCCTCGCGGCGGAGGTTCCGTCGCCCGCTGGGCGGCGAAGACGAGCACCCCTGTCACCAGCAGGACCACGCCGATCAAGGTGCCCGCCTGCGGAAAGAGCGCACCGCAGAGGAAGGCGGCGAGGACGGGGCCGAGCATGAAGCAGAGCTCGTCGGCGGCCTGCTCGAAGGAGTTGGCGGTGTGCGTGGCCCCGGCGTCGCCCTTGAGGAGGTGGGCCCAGCGCGCCCGGGACATGCCGCCCGTGTTCGGGGTGGTGGCCGTGGCCGCGTACGAGGCGAAGAGCGTCCAGTCGGGCGCTCCGTAGCGCACGCAGAGCAGCAGCGAGAGCGAGCCGAGCGCGGCGATCACGGTGGCGGGCACGGCGACGCGCGCCTGTCCGTACCGGTCGACGAGCCGCGCCGTCCAGGGCGCGACCACGGCGGTCGCCGCGAGGCCGGTCGCGGTGACGGCACCGGCCAGGGCGTACGAACCGCGGGCCCCGGAGATCATGATGACGGCGCTCACGCTGAACATGCCCATGGGCAGCCGGGCGATGAGGTTGCCCGCGGTGAAGGCGGTGGCCCCGGGTATCGCGAAGAGGGCGGCGTAGGGGTTGCGGGGGCCGCGGGGCGGGCCGCCCGCGGGCACGCCTCTTCGGCGGGAGAGAAGATTCGGCATGGGTCTCACCCTGGCCGGGGGCCCGTGCCGGGGTCCAACACCTTCTCCGTACCGATTCACGCACCGGCGTTGTAAGTTCCTCCGGTGATCGAGGTTCCGGTGATACGACCATCAGGCCCCCGGCGGGGCGACATCGACCCCCGGCTGTTGCGCGCCTTTCTCGCCGTGGCGGAGGAGCTGCACTTCACGCGGGCCGCCGCCCGGCTGTACGTGGCGCAGCAGGCGCTGAGCCGTGATGTGCGCCGCCTCGAACGGGAGCTGGGCGCGGAGCTCTTCTCGCGCACGACCCGGCAGGTCACGCTGACCGCCGACGGGGAGCGGCTCCTGCCGCACGCGCGGCGTGTCCTCGCGGCGCAGGACGAGCTGGTCGCCGCGTTCACCGGGGCCGAGCGCCCGCTGCTCGTCGATCTGAACAGCCCGGGCCTCGTCTGCGGACGGATCCTGGAGCGGGCCCGCGAGCTCGCCCCGGAGTGCGAACTGATGGCCCGTTACGAGAGCGGCCTCACCGGCGCCGCCGCCGACATCATCGCCGGGCGCCTCGACGTCTCCTTCGGGAGGTACGCGGGACTGGACCCCGCGCTGCGCTCCGCCCTCGCCCACCAGCCCGTGCGGTACGAACCGATGGCGGTGCTGCTGCCGGAGGGCCATCCGCTGGCGGGGCTCGACGCGGTGCCGCTGGCGGCGCTCGCGGGGGAGACCGTGTACGCGGGGGCCGGAAACCCGCGGACGCCGGAGTGGACCGATCTCGCGCGCCGGCTCTTCGAGGGGCGTGACATCGGCGTCGCCGAACCGGCGCCGCTCGCCGTGGGGCCGGAAGAGTTCGGTCGGGTCATGGCGAAGAAGCGGAATCCAGTCTTGGCGGTGGTGGACTTTCCGGCCATGCCGGGCGCCGAACTGCGGCCGCTGGTCGAACCCGTTCCGCTGTCACCGCTGTCCCTGGTGTGGCGGAAGGGGCTGAGTCATCCGGGTCTGACGGCGCTCCGGACCGCCGCCGCGGAGCTGTCGGCCGCCGAAGGGTGGCTGCGGAAACCCGCGGACGGCTGGGTTCCGGCCTTGGACGCACGCGCCATGACGGAGCCGCCGGGCGAGCAGGCGAGGTGAGTTGTGCAACCGTTATCGGCGCAACAGGTGTCGGCGGGCTCGCGAGGGGCGTGGAAATATCCCCGCATGGCGGGGTAGTTCGGGTGCCCGTGCCCGGCGCCCGGCCGACCGCACCCGCCGCGCGGACGGCGGAACTTCGCTCGGGCGAACGACTGTGTGCCGTGTGCGCGAATGGATGTGGGCATGACAGTTGGCAGGTGCTAACGAACCGTGTGCTGGGTTCCGTAACCGACTCGACGCGATACGTGACCACCTCCTAGGGTGGATTCCTCAACCGGCCGCAACACGCGTGCTGATCACGCGCGTTGCAAGTGCGGACGGATCACGCGTCAGGCGGCGGGGCCCCACACCTGCCGGGAGTTCGTTTTGCTTCGCAAGAAGACCGCGCTGCGTTTCGCCGCGCCCGTCGCTGTACTCGCCCTCGCCCTGACCGCCTGTGGCGGCGGTGACGACAAGAAGTCCGAGGACAAGAAGGCGGACGCGCCCAAGTCCGACTCGGCCAACTCGGACTCGGCCAACTCCGAGCCCAAGCAGCCCTCCGCGCTGAAGCCCGGCGAGAGCACCACGGGCAAGAGCAAGGAGGGCGACGACATGGTCACGTACGACATCGCCGCCCAGAAGGTCGACCTCAGCACGGAGGCGGAGACCGCGAAGCTGGTCTCCGACCCGAAGAAGGCCAAGGGCCTGGTCGCCGCCGTCGCCCACGTGAAGTACACGCACAAGGCGGGCGCCGCGCTCGCGGACGTCCCGGACGTCGGCGACGGCGCGGAGGTCTACGCCGACGGCGCCCGCGGCGGCCTCCTGATCGGCGCCTCCGAGGACGCCGCGGGCTGCGAGGACGAGCTGGAGCTGGAGGGCTGGAAGAAGGGCGAGAGCCACGTGCTCTGCCAGACCTACCTGGTCCCCACCGGCACCAAGGCCCTTGAGGTCCACTGGACGCCGGAGGACAGCGAGAACGAGCCGCTGATCTGGAAGTTCCCCGCGAAGTAACCGCGCCCCGCCGCGGGCCGGCGGGTGCACGGGGCGGATGGCCGCGCATCGGGTGGTGACGATGCGCGGCCGTTTCCCGTCGTCCGCCGCGTGTCGGTGGGCGGGGTCACGCGCGCCGCGCCGTGCGGCGGCTCTGGCCGAGGACGACGCTGCCGATCACCAGGACCAGGCCGCCGAGCTGCCAGGCGGTGAGGGTCTGCCCGAGGAGCAGCAGGCCCGCCAGCGTGGCGACGACCGGGTTGGTCAGGCCGAGGAAGGAGACCGAGGAGGCGGGGAGGCGTTCGATGCCCCGGAACCAGAGGGCGTACGCGAGGGCCGTGCCGATGACGCCGAGGTAGACGTACCCGGCGACGTTGGCGCCGGTGAAGTGGTCCGGCAGCCCCTCGGCGGTGAGCGCGACGGGGGCGAGGACCAGGCCGCCCGCGGTCAGCTGCCAGCCCGTGAGGGCGAGCAGGGAGACGCCTTCGGGGCGCCCCCAGCGCTTGCTGAGGACCACGGCGAGGGCCATCAGCGTCGTGGCCGTCAGCATCGCGACGAGGCCGGCGAGGTCCACCGTGGCGCTGCCGCGCAGGACCAGGAGGGCGACGCCCGCGACACCGACGAGGCCCGCGAGCAGCGTACGGCGGGTGGGCCGCACCTTCAGGACGCCGACCCCGAAGCCCGCGACGAGCAGCGGCATGACGGCGCTGACGGTGGAGGCGACGCCGCCGGGCAGGTGGTAGGCGCCGAAGAAGAGGAGCGGGAAGAACGCCCCGAAGTTGAGCAGCCCCAGCACGCCCGCCTTCCACCACCACTCGCCGCTCGGCAGCCGCCGGGTGAGGGCGAGCAGGATCAGCCCGGCGGGCAGCGCGCGCAGGGCGGCGGCGAGCAACGGCCGGTCGGCGGGCAGCAGTTCGGTGGTCGTGACGTAGGTGGTGCCCCAGGTCGCGGGGCCGATGGCGGCGAGCACGGCGGTCCCGGCGGCTCCGGCGAAGGCGCGGGGCGCTGTCGCGGGACCGGGGGTCGCCGGGCGGCTCGGGGCGGAGACCGGCCGGGCCTTGCTGGTGTGGATGGACATGACGTTCCCCCTCGGAAACCCTCAACGCTGGTATTCTCAACGTTGAGATAAATATGGAGCGCTGGTCTGCGAACGTCAAGTATCTGAACGTTGAGAGATTGGATTTCGGGTGAGCGGCAGCCAGGAGAACGCCGGAACGGCGGACGCGATTGACGAGCTGCGCGGTCAGTGGCGCCGGGAGCGCCCGGACCTCGACCTCGCGCAACTGGACGCGATGGCGCTGGTGGGCCGCATCAAACGGGCCGACCACCTGCTGAGCAAGGGCATGAAGAAGGTGTTCGCCGAGTACGGTCTTGAGTTCGCCGAGTTCGACGTCCTCGCCACGCTGCGCAGGGTCGGCGCCCCGCACGAACTGACCGCCGGCGGCCTCCTGAAGACCGCGATGGTCACGTCCGGCGCCATCACCAACCGCCTCGACAAGCTGGAGCGCAAGGGGCTCATCGAACGCCGCCCCGACCCCGCGGACCGCAGGGCCATCCGCGTCCGCCTCACGGACACGGGCCTGGACCTCGTCGACCGGGCGGTCGCCGATCACATCGCCAACGAGGAGCGGATGCTGGCGGCTCTGACGCCGGAGGACCGCGCGGCCGTCGACGGGGTGCTGCGCAGGCTCCTTGTGTCCCTGGGCGACACGCACCTGGGCTGAGGCACTCGGCGGATCACCCTCACCACCCCGCCCCACCCCGAGTGAGAGCAACGTTCCCCCGTGGTCACTGGAGGCCACAGCGTGGAAACGGGGGCTTCCTACCGTCGGGAACCGGCGTTGGTCGACGGTGTGGAGGCTGGGATGTGGATCGAGCGGTGGGAGCCCGAGGACGAGAGGTTCTGGAAGGAGGAGGGCGGGGAGCGGGTCGCCCGGCGGAACCTGGCGTTCTCCGTGCTGTCCGAGCACATCGGCTTCTCCGTGTGGAGCCTGTGGTCCGTGATGGTGCTGTTCATGGGGCCGGAGTACGGGATCGACGCCGCGGGGAAGTTCTTCCTGGTGTCGATGGCGACGCTCGTCGGGGGCGTCGTGCGCGTCCCCTACACCTTCGCCGTGGCCCGCTTCGGCGGACGTGCCTGGACGGTCATCGCCGCCTCGCTGCTGCTCGTGCCCACCGTCGCCGCCTTCGTGGTGATGGAGCCCGGCACCTCCTACACCACCTTCATGGTGTGCGCGCTGCTCACCGGCGTCGGCGGCGGCAACTTCGCGTCCAGCATGACCAACATCAACTCCTTCTTCCCGCTGCGGAAGAAGGGGTGGGCGCTCGGGCTGAACGCCGGGGGCGGCAACATCGGCGTACCCGTCGTGCAGCTCGTCGGACTCGCCGTCATCGGGGCGAGCGGCGGCCCGCGTGTGGTCCTTGGGATCTACATCCCCTTCATCCTGCTGTCCGTGCTGTGCGCCGCGCGCTACATGGACAGCATCTCCTCCGTACGCAATGACACCGGCGCCGCCAAGGCCGCCGTGCGGGAGCCGCACACGTGGGTCATGGCGCTTCTGTACATCGGGACGTTCGGGTCGTTCATCGGATACAGCTTCGCCTTCGGGCTCGTCCTCCAGACCCAGTTCGGGCGTACGCCGCTGGAGGCCGCCCAGCTCACCTTCATCGGACCGCTGCTCGGCTCGCTGATCCGGCCCGTGGGCGGGCGGCTCGCCGACCGGTTCGGCGGGGCCCGCATCACCCTCGGGAACTTCCTCGCCATGGGGGCCGCGACCGGCGTCGTCGTCATCGCCTCCATGCGGGAGTCGCTGCCGCTGTTCGTCGGCGCCTTCATCGCCCTGTTCGTGCTCACCGGGCTCGGCAACGGCTCCACGTACAAGATGATCCCGGGCATCTTCCAGGCCAAGGGTGAGGCGCTCGGGCTGACGGGGGAGGCGGCGGCGGCCTACGGACGGCGGCTCTCCGGGGCCTCCATGGGGCTCATCGGCGCGGTCGGCGCGCTCGGCGGGCTCGGCATCAACCTCGCCCTGCGGCAGTCCTTCCGGACAGTGGGGTCCGGGACCGGGGCGTACGTCGCCTTCCTCGCCTTCTACGGGGTGTGCGCGGTCGTCACCTGGGCCGTGTACCTTCGCCGGCGGCCCACGGCCGGCCGTAGGGTTCCCGGTACGGACACGGACACGGAGGCGAAGCCGCGGCTCAGCTACGCCGAGGTGTGACGTAACACGGCGGACATCACCGTGAACCGGGCCCGTCACGCGCCGTTGGCACGCTCGGCGCGGACGACGGCCCTGTCCGCCGCCCAGAAGCCGAACCTCCCCCTCCAGCCACCAGCCCCGCGGGATTCAGACGAGACGGACCCCATGCACGCCACTCCATCGAACGACCCGAGCCCGGCCGCGAAGGCGGCGCACGGGCCCCTCGCCGGGTTCACCGTCGGCGTGACCGCGGCCCGGCGCGCCGACGAACTCGGCACGCTCCTCCAGCGGCGCGGCGCCACCGTGCTGCACGCGCCCGCGCTGCGCATCGTGCCGCTCGCCGACGACAGCGAGCTGCTCTCGGCGACGAAGGGGCTGATCGACCACGCCCCGGACATCGTCATCGCCACCACCGCGATCGGCTTCCGCGGCTGGATCGAGGCCGCCGAGGGATGGGGATACGGGGAGGCGCTCCTGCGCTGCCTGCGGGGCGTCGAACTGCTGGCCCGCGGCCCGAAGGTGAAGGGTGCCGTACGGGCCGCCGGGCTCACCGAGGAGTGGTCACCCTCGTCGGAGTCCATGGCGGAGGTGCTCGACCGGCTGCTCGGCGAGGGCGTCGCCGGGCGGCGCATCGCGTTGCAGTTGCACGGGGAGCCGCTGCCCGGCTTCGTCGAGTCGCTGCGGGCCGGGGGAGCGGAGGTCGTCGGGGTGCCCGTCTACCGGTGGCTGCCGCCGGAGGACCTCGGGCCCGTGGACCGTCTCCTCGACGCGACGGTCGGGCGGGGCGTCGACGCCCTGGCGTTCACCAGCGCGCCCGCCGCCGCGTCGCTGCTCTCGCGGGCGGAGGAGCGGGGCATGGTGGACGAGTTCCTCGCCGCCCTCGGCCATGACGTGCTTGCCGCGTGCGTGGGGCCGGTGACCGCGCTGCCGCTCCAGTCGCGGGGCGTGGACACCGTGCGGCCCGAACGCTTCCGGCTCGGCCCCCTCGTCCAGCTCCTCTGCCAGGAACTGCCCTCCCGCGCGCGGGTGTTGCCCGTCGCCGGGCACCGCGTGGAGATCCGGGGGCACGCGGTCGTCGTCGACGAGGAGCTGCGGGCCGTGCCGCCCGCCGGCATGGCCCTGCTGCGGGCCCTCGCCCGCAGGCCCGGCTGGGTGGTGGCCCGCGCGGAACTGCTGCGGGCGCTGCCGGGAACGGGCCGCGACGAGCACGCGGTGGAGACGGCGATGGCCCGCCTGCGCACGGCACTGGGCACCCCGAAGCTGATCCAGACGGTCGTCAAACGGGGCTACCGCCTCGCCGTCGACCCGGCGGCGGACTCCAAGTACGCCGACTGACCGGCCCCCGGGGGCCATCAGCCGGCGTCTCGCCCGGTGGCAGGGGTTCCGGACCCGGCGGGGGAGAGGCACTGTAGGGGTACACAACGGCATTCCTCACCGGTGACCCCAAGGCGGTGACAGACGCATGGCGTTGGGCATGGCCCCGGCTCCGTACGAGCTGCGATTCGACTCAGGGCGTAGCTGCCTCGATCTGGTGGCGACGGACCACCCCGTGGAACGGCTCGACTCGGTGACGGCGCTGCGCGCCTGGCTCGCGGGCGCGGGCCTCGTACCGCCGGATACGCGGCCGGCCGCGGTGGGTCCCCCATGGCTCGACCGCTTCCGGGAGTTGCGCGCGCGGATCGCGGAGCTGGTCGGCGGGGAGATCGACCGGCTGCCGGCGCCCGGCGCGCTGGAGCGCGTCAACGCGCTGGCCGCCGCAGCGCCCCCGGTCCCGTACGCCGTACGCGCCGCCGACGGCACCCTGGTGCGCGCCCTGCGCGAGGAACCGGGCTGCGCCGCGCTCGTCGCCGCCGTGGCCAGGGACGCCGTCGACCTGCTCACCGACCCCGCGGTCCGCGTCCTGCTCCGCCGCTGCGAGGGCGACAACTGCCCGCTCGTGTACCTGGACACCTCCCGGGGCCACCGCCGCCGCTGGTGCTCCAGCGAGGTCTGCGGCAACCGCGAACGCGTCGCGAGGCACCGCCGCAGGGCCGCGCTCGCCCGTACGTGAGCGACCCCGGGCCCGCCACGCGCCGCACACGGCGTTGAACACCATCCGCCCCATCTACGTACCTCCGTCGTGAGACCGCCCGAACCGCGGACACCGGAGGCAGCCGTGCGCAAGGATTCCGCCGTGGCCGATGAACGCCCGCCGTCGCCCCGGCACCGCTCGCGCCAGCCACCGGGACCCGACGAGGAGTTGATGCGCGCGCTCTACCGCGAGCACGCGGGAGCGCTCCTCGCCTTCGTGCTCCGCCTCGTGGCGGGCGACCGGCAGCGCGCCGAGGATGTCGTGCAGGAGACGCTCATCCGTGCCTGGAAGAACGCCGGTCAGCTCAACCGGGCCACCGGTTCGGTACGCCCCTGGCTGGTGACGGTCGCACGGCGCATCGTCATCGACGGCCACCGCAGCCGGCAGGCCCGGCCGCAGGAGGTCGATCCGTCGCCGCTGGAGGTCATCCCCGCGGAGGACGAGATCGATAAGGCGCTGTGGCTGATGACACTGTCCGACGCGCTGGAGGACCTGACTCCCGCGCACCGTGAGGTACTTGTCGAGACCTACTTCAAAGGGCGTACGGTCAATGAGGCGGCACAGACCCTGGGCATACCCAGCGGGACGGTCCGCTCGCGGGTCTTCTACGCGCTCCGCTCGATGAAGCTGGCGCTCGAGGAGCGGGGGGTGACGGTATGACCGGGTCCTACGGCCACCACGGCGGGTGGCAGGAGGAGAACATCCACGAGACCGTCGGCGCCTACGCCCTCGGCGTCCTCGACGCGGCCGAGGCGACCCGGTTCGAGACGCACCTCGCCGGATGCGAGTACTGCGCACACCAGTTGGAGGAGTTCTCCGGCATGGCGCCCATGCTGGCGGCGCTCGCCGACTTCCCCGCCGGGCGCGGCGCACCGGAGATCGGCGAGCGGCTCGCCGCGCGCCCCGGGCCGCGCCTGGCCGAGCGCCTGGCCGGCGAGGTCTCCGCCGAGCGGGAGCGCGGGCGCCGCAGGACCCTGCTGCTCGTCGCGGCGGCGGCCGTGCTGATCATCGGCGGGCCGCTCGCGGTCCTCGCGGTGAGAGGTGACGACGGCGGTTCGCGCGACGCCGTGGCCGACCCGCACCCCACCAGCCCCGCCGAGGACGCCTTCTTCCACCACATGACGGAGAAGTCGCGGGGCACGGACGCGTCGACCGAGGTCAGCGCCACGGTCGGCACGGAGGAGAAGGCCTGGGGCACGCACGCCGTCCTGGAGCTGAAGAACGTCAAGGGCCCGCTGAAATGCTCCCTGGTCGCGGTCGGCAAGAACGGCGAGAAGGAGACGGTCACCACCTGGTCGGTGCCGAAGTGGGGCTACGGAATCAAGGACAGCCCGAACAAATGGGCGCGCGGCCCGCTGTACGTGCACGGGGGCGCCGCCATGGACCGCAACGACATCGACCACTTCGAGGTGACCACGCTGGACGGCGAACGCCTGGTCAAGGTCGACGTGTAAGCGCTTCCCGGTGCACAAGCAGGGCCCCTTTCGCGTACGGTGGACGGCTGCTCGGTTCGGTGAGCAGCATGTCTTGAAAGGGGCCCCGGTGGCCGACGTCAACGCAGTAATGCCGTCAGGCACACGCGACCGTGAGATCGGGGTCGAGCAGGACCATCTCGACCAGGTCTACCGGCGCCTTGAGGAGAAGATCCACGAGGCCGAGTTCCTGATGAACGACGCGGCCCAGCGCGGTCAGGTCGGCACGCCGGGCGCGCTCGCCGAGCGCGACGCCCAGGTCTTCAGGGCCGGAGTGCACCTGAACCGGCTCAACAACGAGTTCGAGGACTTCCTCTTCGGCCGCATCGACCTGCTCCGGGGCAAGGACGGCCAGAAGGGCCCCGACGGCGCCTACACGGCGGTCGAGCCGGCGGAGGGCACGATCAGGGAGGACGAGACCGGCAAGCACGCGGACATCGCGGAGACCCTGCACATCGGCCGCATCGGCGTCCTGGACTCCGACTACTCGCCGCTGGTCATCGACTGGCGCGCGCCCGCCGCCGCGCCCTTCTACCGCTCGACCCCGGTCGACCCGGGCCGGGTCGTGCGCCGCCGCGTCATCCGCTCCAAGGGCCGCAGGGTCCTCGGCGTCGAGGACGACCTGATGCGCCCGGAGATCACCGCCCGCCTCGACGGCGAGGAGCTCGCGGTGATCGGCGACGGCGCGCTGATGGCCGCGCTCGGCCAGGCCCGCAGCCACTCGATGCGGGACATCGTGGCGTCGATCCAGGCCGAGCAGGACATGGTCATCCGGGCGCCCGCCGCCTCGGTGACGTACGTGGAGGGCGGCCCGGGCACCGGCAAGACGGCCGTGGCGCTGCACCGCGCGGCCTTCCTGCTCTACCAGGACCGCCGCCGGTACGCGGGCGGCATCCTCATCGTCTCGCCGACCCCGCTCCTGGTCGCCTACACCGAGGGCGTGCTGCCCTCCCTGGGCGAGGAGGGCCAGGTGGCGATCCGCGCGGTCGGCTCGCTGGTCGACGGCGCCGAGGCCACGGTCTACGACTCGCCCGCGGTGGCCCGCGTCAAGGGCTCGTCGCGCATGCTGAAGGTGCTGCGGAAGGCGGCGCGGGGGGCGCTTGAGCAGGGGACGGGGACCGCCGGCGCCGGAGCCCGTGTGCCGTACGGCACCACCGCCTCGAAGGCGACCGGTGAGCAGCTCGCCTTCGGCGAGGAGGAGCACGACGCCGAAGGGGAGGCGAGAACGGACGTCCAAGGCGCCC
Organism: Streptomyces sp. DSM 118878; assembly: GCF_052936595.1. Classification (NCBI taxonomy): domain Bacteria; kingdom Bacillati; phylum Actinomycetota; class Actinomycetes; order Kitasatosporales; family Streptomycetaceae; genus Streptomyces; species Streptomyces sp. DSM 118878. The sequence continues at coordinate 3,558,494 of NZ_CP193622.1, read as the reverse complement.
CCACCCGCCTGCGCGTCGTCGCCTTCGGGCGCCGCCTCGAACTCGAAGCCGACCAGCTCAACCGCATCCGCCACAACGCCCTGGGCGGCACCGCCCCGGTCAACCTGCTGCGCCCCCGCGCCCGCAAGCTGCTCCTGGACGCCCTGTGGTCGCAGTCGGGGGCCGCGGGGCGCCACAGCGATCCCGAGCTCACCGCCGAGCTGCGCTCCTCCTTCGACGACGACGTCACCTCCGAGGACGACTTCATCTCGTTCCTGGACGCCTGGTGGCCGGAGCTGACGCCCCGCGGCGTCCTGGCCGCCATGGGCGACGAGCGGCGCCTCGGCCGCTGGGCCCGCCGGGTCCTGAACTCCGGCGAGGTCCGCAAGGTCGCCCGCTCGCTGCGGCGCGAGGGCCTGTCCGTGCACGACGTCGCGCTGCTCGACGAGCTCCAGGCGATCCTCGGCACGCCGAACCGGCCCAGGAAGAAGCGGGAGCTGGACCCCCTCGACCTGCTCACCGGCCTCGAAGAGCTGATGCCGCAGCGCGAGGAGACCCAGCGTGAGCGCGCCGAACGCCTGGCGGCGGAGCGCACCGAGTACGCCCACGTCATCGTCGACGAGGCGCAGGACCTCACGCCCATGCAGTGGCGCATGGTCGGCCGCCGCGGGCGGCACGCCACCTGGACGGTGGTGGGCGACCCGGCGCAGTCCTCCTGGTCCGACCCGGACGAGGCCGCCGAAGCCCGTGACGAGGCCCTGGGCACCCGCCCGCGCCGGCGCTTCACGCTCACGGTCAACTACCGCAACCCCGCCGAGATCGCCGAGCTCGCCGCCAAGGTCCTGGCCCTGGCGATGCCGGGCGCCATGTCGCCGTCGGCGGTCCGCTCCACCGGCGTGGAGCCCCGCTTCGCCGTCGTACGGGGCGGTGACCTCGCCGCCTCGGTGCGCGAGGAGGCCGCGCGGCTCCTGGACCGGGTCGACGGCACGGTCGGCGTGGTCGTGGCGATGAACCGCCGCGAGCAGGCCGCCCGCTGGCTCGCCGGGCTCGGCGACCGCGTGGTGGCGCTCGGCAGCCTGGAGGCCAAGGGCCTGGAGTACGACGCGACGCTCGTCGTCTCGCCCGCGGAGATCGCCGACGAGTCCCCGGCGGGCCTGCGTGTCCTGTACGTGGCGCTGACGCGCGCGACCCAGCAGCTGACGGTCCTCTCGGGCGAGCGCGACGACCCGGACACGGAGGGCGTGCCGGATCTGCTGCGGGACTGAGGGCCGCCCCACAGGGGCTGGATTCGTCTCCCGGGCACGAGGGGGGCCTGAGGGTCTTCCCTCCGGGGGGTGCGGTGTTACCTTGGATGTGGCACCGGCTCGATCCAAGCCCCCGGGCCCAACCATCGTCGCTACGAGCGACCACTTGCCGCGAGGCGAGCATGGCGGGTCGGTGTCATGAACGTAGAGAGGCCCACGTCACTTGGTGGCGTGGGCCTCTTTCTGTTTCCGGCCACTTCTCGTATGGTGGAAACAAGTTTCCGAAAAAGAAACCCCCACGGAACCCCAGCGGCCGATGAACAAAACGTTCTCAATCCGGGGCGACTACCACGTACTCAGCGGTAGGTGCGACCATCGGACGGCAAGAGCTACAAGGTGAAAGCAGAGGAAGTCGGCCATGGCAACGGCGCCCAGCGTCTCCTACTCGATGACGGTCCGGCTGGAGGTGCCCGCGAGCGGAACAGCGGTCTCCCAGCTCACCACGGCCGTCGAGTCATCCGGGGGCTCGGTCACCGGCCTCGACGTCACGGCCTCCGGCCACGAGATGCTGCGGATCGACGTGACGATCGCGGCGTCCTCCACCACGCACGCCGACGAGATCGTCGAGCAGCTCAGGACCATCGAGGGCGTCACCCTCGGCAAGGTCTCCGACCGTACGTTCCTGATGCACCTCGGCGGCAAGATCGAGATGGCGTCCAAGCACCCCATCCGGAACCGTGACGACCTCTCGATGATCTACACCCCGGGCGTCGCCCGGGTCTGCATGGCCATCGCGGAGAACCCCGAGGACGCCCGCCGCCTCACCATCAAGCGGAACTCCGTCGCGGTCGTCACGGACGGCTCCGCGGTGCTCGGCCTCGGCAATATCGGCCCGAAGGCCGCGCTGCCGGTCATGGAGGGCAAGGCGGCCCTCTTCAAGCGCTTCGCGGGCATCGACGCCTGGCCGCTCTGCCTGGACACCCAGGACACCGACGCCATCGTCGAGATCGTCAAGGCCATCGCCCCCGGCTTCGCGGGCATCAACCTGGAGGACATCTCCGCGCCCCGCTGCTTCGAGATCGAGGCCAGGCTGCGCGAGGCCCTCGACATCCCCGTCTTCCACGACGACCAGCACGGCACGGCCATCGTGGTCCTCGCGGCCCTCACCAACGCCCTGCGCGTGGTCAACAAGAACGTCGGCGACGTGCGCGTGGTCATGTCCGGCGCGGGCGCGGCGGGCACGGCCATCCTGAAGCTGCTCCTCGCCGCGGGCGTCAAGAACGCCGTCGTGGCCGACATCCACGGCGTCGTGCACGCCGGCCGCGAGGACCTGGTCGGCACCGAGGTCGACTCGCCGCTGCGCTGGATCGCCGACAACACCAACCCCGAGGGGCTCACCGGCACCCTCAAGGAGGCCGTCGTCGGCGCCGACGTCTTCATCGGCGTGTCGGCCCCGAACGTCCTGAACGGCGACGACGTCGCCGCCATGGCCGACGATGCCATCGTGTTCGCGCTCGCGAATCCCGACCCCGAGGTCGACCCGGCGATCGCGCGCCAGACGGCGGCGGTTGTGGCCACGGGACGCTCGGACTTCCCGAACCAGATCAACAACGTCCTGGTCTTCCCGGGCGTCTTCCGCGGCCTGCTCGACGCCCAGTCGCGTACGGTCAACACGGAGATGATGCTGGCCGCCGCGGGCGCCCTCGCCGACGTCGTCGCCGAGGACGAGCTGAACCGGAACTACATCATCCCCAGCGTCTTCAACGACAAGGTCGCGGGCGCGGTGGCCGGAGCGGTGCGCACCGCCGCCAAGGCCGCGGGCGCGTCTGTGACGGGGCCCACGGTCTAGTCCAACGGCGCGTCGCGGGACCCTGCCCCTGCGGGGCCCCTCTAGGGTGGCTTGGCAGCAGGCCTCCCACGCCCCACTTCCGGGGACGGCGGACGCTTTCCGTGTGACCCCTGAGGGCGCCGGATTGGCTTTACCGCCGCAGGTGGGGGCAGGATGCGTAATCGGGCGCGAGGGTCTGACGTCAGACCCGGGTCCGGGGACTGTCCGAGGACCCTGGCAGCATCGTCTTCGCTGTGCCCATCATGCGGCCCTGCCGCGTGGCACGCCTCAACGGCAAAAGAACACGGGAGTACAAACATGAACCGCAGTGAGCTGGTGGCCGCGCTGGCCGACCGCGCAGAGGTGACCCGCAAGGACGCCGACGCCGTGCTGGCCGCGTTCGCCGAGACCGTCGGCGAGATCGTTGCCAAGGGCGACGAGAAGGTCACCATCCCCGGCTTCCTGACCTTCGAGCGCACCCACCGTGCCGCTCGCACCGCCCGGAACCCGCAGACCGGCGAGCCGATCAACATCCCGGCCGGCTACAGCGTCAAGGTTTCGGCTGGTTCCAAGCTGAAGGAAGCCGCTAAGGGCAAGTAGCCTTCAGTAGCTGAAAAAAGGGGCGGCCACCCGGTAACGGGTGGCCGCCCCTTTGGCGTGCCGTCCAAGGCTGGACGCCGCTACAGCGCCGCCTTGCCCGGGAGCTCGACCTTCGCGCCCAGCTCCACCAGCTTGTCCATGAAGTTCTCGTAGCCCCGGTTGATCAGGTCGATGCCGTGGACGCGGGACGTGCCCTGCGCCGCGAGGGCCGCGATGAGGTACGAGAAGCCGCCGCGCAGGTCGGGAATGACCAGATCGGCGCCCTGGAGCTTTGTGGGGCCGCTGACGACCGCCGAGTGCAGGAAGTTGCGCTGGCCGAAGCGGCAGTGGGAGCCGCCGAGGCACTCGCGGTAGAGCTGGATGTGCGCGCCCATCTGGTTGAGCGCGGAGGTGAAGCCGAGCCGCGACTCGTAGACCGTCTCGTGGACGATCGAGAGCCCCGCGGCCTGCGTCAGGGCGACGACGAGCGGCTGCTGCCAGTCCGTCTGGAAGCCCGGGTGGACGTCCGTCTCCAGGGCGATCGCGTTGAGCGAGCCGCCCGGATGCCAGAAGCGGATGCCCGCGTCGTCGATCTCGAAGGCACCGCCCACCTTCCGGTAGGTGTTCAGGAACGTCATCATCGAGCGCTGCTGGGCGCCGCGGACGTAGATGTTGCCTTCGGTCGCCAGGGCCGCGGAAGCCCAGGAGGCGGCCTCCAGGCGGTCCGAGAGGGCGTGGTGGTTGTAGCCGCCGAGGCTGTCGACACCGGTGATCCGGATGGTCCGGTCGGTGTCCATGGCGATGATCGCGCCCATTTTCTGAAGGACGCAGATGAGGTCCTCGATCTCGGGCTCGACCGCGGCGTTCGAGAGCTCGGTCACGCCCTCCGCGAGCACGGCGGTGAGCAGGACCTGCTCGGTGGCGCCCACGGACGGGTACGGCAGCTTGATCTTCGTGCCGCGCAGCCGCTGCGGGGCCTCCAGGTACTGGCCGCCCTCACGCTTCTCGATGGTCGCGCCGAACTGGCGGAGCACCTCGAAGTGGAAGTCGATCGGCCGGCCGCCGATGTCGCAGCCGCCGAGGCCGGGGATGAAGGCGTGCCCGAGGCGGTGCAGGAGCGGGCCGCAGAAGAGGATCGGAATCCGCGACGAGCCCGCGTGGGCGTCGATGTCGGCGACATTCGCGCTTTCCACGTGCGACGGGTCCATGATGAGCTCGCCCGGCTCCTCGCCTGGGCGGACCGTCACGCCGTGCAGCTGCAGCAGGCCGCGTACGACACGGACGTCGCGGATGTCGGGGACATTGCGCAGCCGGCTCGGCGCGCTGCCGAGCAGCGCGGCGACCATGGCCTTGGGCACGAGGTTCTTCGCGCCGCGGACACGGATCTCGCCCTCAAGCGGGGTTCCGCCGTGGACAAGCAGGACATCGTCGGTGACGGTCATGAATCTCGCGTTCCGATTGGATGGACGGGGGGACCAAAGGGCAAGCGTAATGGCCGCGTACCCCCATTCCGTAAGGGTGAGGGCGGCCAGAACAAGTCAGGAGTCCGTGACAACACGAACCGTACGTATCCGGACGCTCTGGGTCACTGCCCGTCGTGTGCGCTCCGTCCGCCTCCTTGCGCCCTGAGCTGCATTCACTCACGTACGCCCATAGCCTCCCCGTCCGGGGGGAAGATGCGGGATCATGTCGTTCATGACCGAGGTGTCCTCCCTCACAGGGCGGCTGCTCGTGGCCACACCGGCCCTGGCGGACCCGAACTTCGACCGCGCGGTGGTGCTGCTTCTCGACCACGACGAGGAGGGCTCGCTCGGCGTGGTCCTGAACCGCCCGACACCGGTCGACGTCTCCGACATCCTGGAGGGCTGGGGAGACCTGGCGGGAGCCCCGGGCGTCGTCTTCCAGGGCGGCCCCGTCTCGCTGGACTCGGCGCTGGGCATCGCCGTGGTCCCCGGCGACGAGGCGTCCGCCGCGGGCTCCCGGCTCCGTGGGGGCGGCGGTGATCCCGTGGGCTTCCGCCGAGTGCACGGCGCGATCGGCCTGGTCGACCTGGAGGCCCCGCCCGAGCTGCTCTCCCCGGCCCTGGGCAGCCTGCGGATCTTCGCCGGGTACTCGGGGTGGGGCCCCGGCCAGTTGGAGATCGAACTGGCGGACGGCGCCTGGTACGTGGTCGAGTCCGAGCCCGGCGACGTCTCGTCCCCGGACCCGGAGCGGCTGTGGCGCGCGGTCCTCAGACGCCAGCGCAGCGAACTGGCGATGGTGGCGACCTATCCGGACGACGCCTCGCTGAACTGAGCGAGATAGCGCTCGGCCAGGGGGTGCGCGTCCCGTGCCGGGACCGCCAGGTGCACGGCGACGGGCGGGGCGTTCTTCAGGCGTACGTAGCGCAGCGCGGGGTGGGAGTGCCTGCGGGCCACCGGCTCGGGGGCCACGCCGACTCCGTGGCCCGCGGCGACCGCTTCCAGCCACTCGTCGAAGTTGTCGGCGGTGCAGGCGAGGCGCGGGCGGCGGTGCTCGGGCCACAGGTCGGGCCGGGTCGTGCCGGTGACCGTGTTCACGACCAGGGGCAGCTCCGCGAGCTCCGTCCAGTCCACCACGCGGCGGCCCGCGAGCTCGGCCGCGCCGCGGGCGACGACCGCGACGCGGGGTTCGTGCAGCAGTACGCGCGTGCGCACCGGGGCGCCGGGCGCGATGTCGCCCCGTACGACCGCGACGTCGCACGCACCCGACGCCAGGCCCGCGAGCGGCGCGTCGCGCCGGACCAGGCGGACGCCCGCGCCGGTGGCCGCCTCGAACGCGGCGTTGAGGCCGGCGCAGGCCTCGGGCAGCAGCGAGGTGAAGCCGAGCCGCAGGAGCGGCGGCTCGGCGCCCGCGGCGGTGCGCAGGGTGGCGTCCAGGCGGCCGAGCAGGGGACCGAGGCCGTCGCGCAGCCGCTGTCCCGCCCCGGTGAGCGCGACGCGCCGCGTGGTCCGGTCGAGCAGCCGCGTCCCGAGGCTCTCCTCCAGGGCCCGCACGGTCCGGGTGAGCGCGGGCTGTCCGACGTGGAGCCGGTCGGCGGCGTGCGTGAAGCTCAGCTCGTCGGCCACGGCGAGAAATCCACGCAGATGCCGCAGCTCAACCCCCTGAAGAACCCCCGCCCCGTCGTGCCCGGCGCCCTCATGCCCGGCCCGCTCGTGCCCGGCCCGCTCGTGCCCCGCCCCCTCGCGCCCCGCGTCCGCGTCCGTCTCCCGCGCGCACTCATCCCGTACGTGATCCATGCCGCCCCAGCATAAATGGGCCCCGTCGGCATTTCCCCCGGGATGTGGAGGCTGCCTACGTTTCCCTTCCGCCGCGGGTAGCGGCCCGGAGGAGAGGGAGTTGATACGCCGTGCGCAAGGTATGGCTGCTGATGCTGGGGGCCTTCACGCTGGGGCTCGACGCCTATGTGATGGCCGGGCTGCTGCCGGTCGTCGCCGGGGACCTGGGGACCACCGTCTCGCTCGCGGGGCAGATGGTCACCGTCTTCACCCTCGCCTACGCGGTGAGCGCGCCCCTGGTCGCGGGAGCGGCCGCCGGGCCGCGCCCCCGCGCCCTCATCATCGGCGCGCTCGGCGTCTTCACCCTGGGCAACGCCCTGACCGCCCTGGCGCCGGGGCTCGCGGTGCTGCTCCTGTCCCGGGCCGTGGCGGGCGCCGGGGCCGGGGTCTACTCCGCGCTCTCCACCGCGGCCGCGGCCGCGCTCGTACCCAAGGAGCGGCGCGGCAGGGCGCTCGCCCTGGTGATGGGCGGCATGAGTTCGGGCACGGTCCTCGGCGTGCCGCTGGGCGTGCTGCTCGCCGAGCACGCCGGGTGGCGCGCCACCATGGGGGCGGTGACCGTGCTCGGGGCGCTCGCCCTCGCGGGGCTCGCGGTGTGGCTGCCCGCCGTGCCCGCCGACCCCCCGGTGCCCGCCCGGACGCGGCTCGCGGCCCTCACCGACCGGGGTGTCGTCCCCGTCGTCGGCGTCTCCTTCCTCGCCGCGGTCGCGAGCCTCGGCCTCTACACCTACCTCGCCCCGGTCCTCGGCTCGGCGGGCGGCGTGGCCGAGAGCGACCTCGCCCCCCACCTCTGGGCCTGGGGGATCGGCGGGGTCCTCGGCAGCGTGGTCGCGGGGCCGCTGGTGGACCGTACGGGCAGGGCGGCCGTGCTGGTGGGCGGGATCATGGCGGCCCTCGCCGTCGCCGTGGGCGTCCTCCCGTCGCTCGGCGCCGCCGCGTACCCCGCGCTGGTCCTGTGGGGCGCCGCAGGCTGGGCGCTCCAGGTCCCGCAGCAGCACCGGCTGCTCGCCCTGCGCGCCGAACGCGGCACGGTCGCCCTCGCGCTCAACAACTCCGCGCTCTACCTGGGCAGCGCGGTCGGCTCAGGCCTGGCGGGAGTCGCCCTCGCCGCGGGGCTCGCGCCGCGCCATCTGCCGTGGGCGGCGGCCGTGGTGGCGGGGGCGGGGCTCGTGCTGCACCTCGTGACGGCGCCTTCGCGGAGGGCTCCGGGAGCCGGTCGCTGCCAGGAGGCCGCGCGCGTGAGTACCCTTGGCAACCATGAGCACTCTTGAGCCCGAGCCCGAGCGCGGGGCAGGTACGGGGACCCTCGTAGAGCCGGCACCCCAGGTGTCGCACGGTGACGGCGACCACGAGCGCTATGCGCACTATGTCCAGAAGGACAAGATCATGGCGAGCGCGCTCGACGGCACCCCCGTCGTCGCGCTCTGCGGCAAGGTGTGGGTCCCCGGCCGCGACCCGAAGAAGTATCCCGTCTGCCCCATGTGCAAGGAGATCTACGAGTCCATGAACGCCGGCGGTGACAAGGACAAGGGCGGCAAGGACGGCAAGAAGTAGTCGTTCGTCGTCCTTCCGGGGGCTTGTTCTCCGCTGTTCCTCCGCTGTACTTCGCTCTGAACGGAAGGGGCGTTGCGCCTGCCGCAACGCCTCTTTTGCGTTGTGCAATCGCGTGACAGCCTTCCGTGGCATGACCTTTGAGCAGCTGATCCCGGCGCCGAACAGCGCCCGCTGGGTGGCTTCCACCCCAGGTTCCCTCCCGCTCGACGACGACACCGTGCTCGGTGCCGGGCCCGGCACCGAGGGCGTCGCGCGGTGGCTGCGCGCCACGGTCGGCGCCGCGACAGGACTGCGCCTCCCCGACGCCCCGAAGGACGGGGAGGCGGAGGGTGGCGCGGGCCGCGGCGGCATCGTGCTGCGGATCGACGGAAGCCTCGCGGCCGAGGCGTACTGCGTCACCGTGGAGGACGGCACGGTCCGCATCGAGGGCGGCGCGGCCGCGGGCGTCTTCTGGGGCGCCCAGACCTTCCGCCAGCTCCTGGGGCCCGACGCCTTCCGGCGCGCACCGCTCGACCCCACGCGCGCGTGGTCGGTCCCGACGGTGGCCATCGAGGACGCCCCGCGGTTCCGCTGGCGCGGCATGATGCTCGACGTCTCCCGGCACTTCATGCCGAAGGACGGCGTCCTGCGCTACCTCGACCTGCTCGCCGCCCACAAGCTCAATGTCTTCCACTTCCACCTCACCGACGACCAGGGCTGGCGCGTCGAGATCAAGCGCCACCCGAAGCTGACCGAGACCGGCTCCTGGCGGGCCCGCTCCAAGTGGGGACACCGCGCCTCCCCCCTCTGGGAGGAGCGCCCGCACGGCGGCTACTACACGCAGGACGACATCCGCGAGATCGTCGCCTACGCCGACGCCCTGCACATCGCCGTCGTCCCCGAGATCGAGATCCCCGGCCACTCGCAGGCGGCCATCAGCGCCTACCCGCACCTGGGCAACACGGACGTCGTCGACACCGGCGCGCTGACCGTCTGGGACACCTGGGGCGTCAACCCCAACGTGCTCGCCCCCACCGAAGAAGTGATCCGCTTCTACGAGGGCGTCTTCGAGGAGGTCCTCGACCTCTTCCCGTCCACCTACATCCACGTCGGCGGCGACGAGTGCCCCAAGGACCAGTGGAAGGCATCGGCCACCGCCCAGGCCCGCATCAAGGAGCTCGGGGTCGACGGCGAGGACGGCCTCCAGAGCTGGTTCATCCGCCACTTCGACCGGTGGCTCACGGCACGCGGGCGGCGGCTCGTCGGCTGGGACGAGATCCTGGAGGGCGGCCTCGCCGAAGGCGCCACCGTCTCCTCCTGGCGCGGCTACCGGGGCGGCATCGCCGCGGCCCGCTCGGGCCACGACGTCATCATGTGCCCCGAGCAGCAGGTGTACTTGGACCACCGGCAGCACGGCGGCCCGGACGAGCCGATGCCCATCGGCTTCGTTCGCACCCTTGAGGACGTCTACCGCTTCGAACCCGTTCCCGCCGAACTCACCGAGGAGGAGGCCGCGCACGTCATCGGTGCCCAGGCCAATGTCTGGACCGAGGTGATGGAGAACCAGGGCCGCGTCGACTACCAGGTGTTCCCGCGCCTCGCCGCCTTCAGCGAGGTCGCCTGGGGCAGGCTGCCCGCGCCCGCCGAGCGCGACTTCGCCGGCTTCGAGCGGCGGATGACGGCCCATTACGCGCGACTTGACGCACTCGGCGTCGACTACCGCCCGCCGAACGGACCGCTGCCGCACCAGCAGCGTCCCGGTGTGCTCGGCCGCCCGATCGAGGGGCCGCCCCCGAACGTGTGAGGTGGTCGCCGCACGCCCGTTCCCGGCGGCTCGCGCACGCGCGCGACCGCCGGGACCCCCGGCAGGGGCCCCGTGGCGGCGGTCGGCGCAAGGCTCCCAAGTGCCACCGGAGAGGGGCGAATACCCCCGACCGTCAACGGAGTACGAAAACGGCATATCCCCCTGGTCTACGGACGAATGCCTCCTAGCGGACCCCCGCGTCGGGCCCCGGTGAAGATGTGCCAGAGTTGCCACGTCCGGGTTGTGAGCACGTACCGTACGGCGGAGCAGGCGTAACGGTGACACGTCGCGAACGGCGAGCACTTCACGTACGTGTCGTACGTGAGGGACGCGGCCGGGCATCGGGAAGGGGCAGCCGGTTTTGACCACGCACGCACCGCGGGCGGCACAGGCACCGCAGTCGGTGAAGCTGCCCGCCACGCTCGATGAGGCAGTGGCGGCGCTCGCCGCCATGCCCGCCGCCGTGCCCGTCGCCGGCGGCACCGACCTGATGGCCTCGGTCAACTCCGGGCAGCTCCGCCCCGCCGCCCTCGTCGGCCTGGGGCGCATCAGCGAGATCCGCGGCTGGCAGTACCAGGACGGCCACGCGCTCCTCGGCGCCGGGCTCACCCACGCCCGCATGGGCCGTCCCGACTTCGCCGCCCTGATCCCCGCCCTCGCCGCCGCCGCGCGCGCCGCGGGGCCGCCCCAGATCCGCAACGCGGGCACCCTCGGCGGCAACATCGCCTCGGCCGCGCCCACGGGCGACGCGCTGCCCGTGCTGGCCGCGCTCGAAGCCGTCCTGATCATCGCGGGGCCCGGCGGCGACCGCCGTGAGATCCCCGTGTCGCACCTGCTCGCGGGCGTGGAGATGCTCCGCCCCGGCGAGCTCATCGGCTTCGTGCGCGTGCCGCTGCTGCACGCCCCCCAGGTCTTCCTCAAGGCGACCGGACGCACCGGACCCGGCCGCGCGACGGCCTCCGTGGCGCTGGTCCTCGACCCGGCGCGGCGCGGCGTGCGGTGCGCGGTGGGCGCCATCGCGCCGATGCCGCTGCGGCCCCTGGAGGCCGAGGAGTGGGTCGCCTCCCTGATCGACTGGGACGGCGGGCGCGGCAGCCTCGTGCCCGAGGCGGTCACCGCCTTCGGTGAGTACGTGGCATCCGCCTGTATCCCGGACCAGCCACCGGCGGCCGACGGCACCGAACAGCCGCTGTCGCCCGCCGTACTGCACCTGCGGCGCACCGTCGCCGCGCTGGCCCGACGAGCACTGGGGAGGGCACTGTCGTGAGCGACGACCGGAGCACCGAGGGCGGCGGCTGGCAGCCGCATCCGCAGGGCGAGTACGACTCGGACGCCACGGCGTTCGTACAGCTCCCCGAGGGAATGCTGGACGTGCCGCTCGCCGCGCCCGGGCACGGCTATGTACCCCCGCCGATAACGGTCACCCCCGCCACCGCGGACGCCACCGACCCGGCGGCCACGGGCACGTGGGTCATGCCGCCCGAGGTCACGGGAGCGGCCGGTGCGGTGCGCTGGCCGGAGGCGGGCACGGCCCAGGAGCCCGAACCGCTCCACCCGGAGCACCACGGCTACGACCCCCGGGCCACCGGCCAGTGGAGCTTCACCGAGCAGGAAGCGGCCGAACAGCAGCCGTACGGACAGGACTACGGGCACCACCAGGGTCACCACCAGGGCCACGAGGGCCACCAGGGCTACGCCCAGGGTTACGAGCAGCAGCAGTACGGGCAGGTCGGCACCGGACACAACGGCACCGGACACGACGGCACCGGACACGACGTCACGGGGCAGTGGTCGATCCCCGTCGCGGGCGGTGACCTGCCGGACGAGTCCGGGGAGTACTCCGCATCGGCGCTGACGGCGGACGAAGCCGCCCCGGCGGCGACGCGGTTCAACGCCTGGACGGGCGGCGGCACGCCTCCCGCGACCCTGCCGGGCGGCGCGCCCGCGCCGTGGGCGACGGGCGCGGGGGCCGGTGCGCCGTGGGGCGCTCAGGCACAGGCGCAGGCACAGACGCAGGACGCCGGCCAGCAGCTTCAGGAGGCCCCGGAACAGGCGGCTCCGGCGGGCGCGGGACACCCGGACGGTGAGAACCCGTTCGAGCGGACGACGCTGCTGCGGGCGATCAGCGTGCCCGAGGTCGACCGGCCGGCCTCCGACCGGGACTCCGGTCAGCCCGTCCGGGCGCCGGGGCACCCGGAGGCGGCCGAACCGGGCGCCGACGCCATGGCGCCCTTCGACGCGCGCCCTGAGCCGGACGCGACCGCCGAGCCCGCCGAGCCCTTCGAGGACATCGACCCGGACGAGCCCGTCGAGCCCGTCGAGCAGTTCGAGCAGGTCGAGCCGGCAGGCCCCGAGGAGCCGACCGACTCCACGGAGACCGACCGGACGGAACAGGCCGAGCGGTCCGAGCACGCCGAGCGGGCCGCGGGCGTACAGGGCGACTCCGCCGAGCCGGAGGCCGCCGCCCCGGCTCCTGCTCCGGCCCCCGCCCCGGAGCAGGAGCAGGAGCGGGACGAAGCCGCCGACGACGCGGGCCCCGAGGCCGCCGCGGGCCCCGAGGCCGCCGCGGGCCCCGAAGAGGCGGGCGAGGCGGGCGATGCGGACGAATCCGCCGAGCCCCCGGCCGCCCCCCTCCACGACGACCACCCCCTCCTCTCCTACGTCCTGCGCGTGAACGGCACCGACCGTCCCGTCACCGACGCCTGGATCGGCGAGTCCCTGCTCTACGTCCTGAGGGAGCGGCTCGGCCTCGCGGGCGCCAAGGACGGCTGCTCGCAGGGCGAGTGCGGCGCGTGCAACGTCCAGGTCGACGGGCGGCTCGTCGCCTCCTGCCTGGTACCCGCCGCGACCACCGCGGGCAGCGAGGTCCGTACCGTCGAGGGCCTGGCCGTCGACGGGCAGCCCTCCGACGTGCAGCGCGCCCTCGGGGCCTGCGGCGCGGTCCAGTGCGGCTTCTGCGTACCGGGCATGGCCATGACCGTGCACGACCTCCTTGAGGGCAACCCCGCCCCCACCGACCTGGAGACCCGCCGCGCCCTCTGCGGCAACCTCTGCCGCTGCTCGGGCTACCGCGGTGTGCTCGACGCCGTGCGCGAGGTCGTCGCCGAGCGCCGGGCCTCCGCCGCTGCCGAGCAGGCCCCGGCGCCCGATGAGCACACCGCGGAGGCCCGCATCCCGCACCAGGCGGGACCCGGTGCGGGCGGCATCCACCACCAGCACGAGGGCTCGTACGAGAGCGGGTACGACGCGACGTACGGCGGCGCCCCCGGCGGCCCCTACGAGGCGCCCCACCCGTACGAAGGACCCGAAGGACCCGAAGGACCACAGGGGCCGTACGGCCGGGACGGAGGCCGGGCGTGAGCGGCGAGACCATCACCACGGCCGACCCCGCCGACGGGCGGGACGCCGAGCCGACGCAGGGCATCGGCGCGTCCCTGGCGTCGGCGGAGAGCCGCGCCAAGACGGAGGGCACCTTCCCCTACGCCGCCGACCTGTGGGCCGAGGGCCTGCTGTGGGCGGCGGTCCTGCGCTCCCCGCACGCGCACGCGCGCATCGTCTCCATCGACACCAGCCACGCCCTGGAGATGCCGGGCGTGCACTCCGTCATCACGCACGAGGACGTGCCGGGCGAGGCGCTGCACGGCCGCAGGACGGCGGACCGGCCGGTCTTCGCCTCCGACGTCGTGCGCCACCACGGCGAGGCCATCGCCGCGGTCGCCGCCGACCACCCCGACACCGCGCGGATGGCCGCCGCCGCCGTCATCGTCGAGTACGAGGTGCTCGAACCGGTCACGGACCCGGAGAAGGCGTTCGAGGCCGAGCCGCTGCACCCCGACGGCAACCTGATCCGGCACATCCCGCTGCGCCACGGCGACCCGGAGGCCGCGGGCGAAGTCGTCGTCGAGGGGCTGTACCGCATCGGCCGCCAGGACCCGGCGCCGATCGGCGCCGAGGCGGGCCTCGCGGTGCCGCGTCCGGACGGGGGAGTGGAGCTCTACATCGCCTCCACCGACCCGCACGCCGACCGCGACCGCGCCGCGGCCTGCTACGGTATTCCGCCCGAGCGCGTGAAGGTCGTCGTCACCGGCGTGCCCGGCGCGACCGCCGACCGCGAGGACGCGAGCTTCCAGCTTCCCCTCGGACTGCTCGCGCTGCGCACGGGCTGCCCCGTCAAGCTGACGGCGACCCGCGAGGAGTCCTTCCTCGGCCACGCCCACCGCCACCCCACGCTCCTGCGCTACCGCCACCACGCGGACGCCGAGGGCCGCCTCGTCAAGGTCGAGGCGCAGATCCTGCTCGACGCCGGGGCCTACGCGGACACCTCGTCGGACGCCCTCGCCGCGGCCGTCTCGTTCGCCTGCGGCCCCTACGTGGTGCCGAACGCCTTCATCGAGGGCTGGGCCGTCCGTACGAACAACCCGCCCTCCGGGCACGTCCGTGGCGAGGGCGCCATGCAGGTGTGCGCCGCGTACGAGGCCCAGATGGACAAGATCGCCAAGAAGCTGGGGGCCGACCCGGCCGAGCTGCGGTTGCGCAACGCCATGGCGACCGGCGACATCCTGCCCACCGGACAGACGGTGACCTGCCCCGCCCCGGTCGCCGAACTCCTCGGCGCGGTCCGGGACTTCCCGCTGCCCGACCTGCCCAAGGACAGCCCCGAGAACGAATGGCTGCTGCCCGGCGGCCCCGAGGGCGCGGGCGAACCGGCCGCCGTCCGGCGGGGCGTCGGCTACGGCCTCGGCATGGTCCAGCTCCTCGGCGCCGAGGGCACGGACGAGGTCTCCACCGCCACGGTGAAGGTCCACGACGGCGCGGCGACCGTGATCTGCGCGGCCGTCGAGACCGGCCAGGGCTTCACCACGCTCGCCCGGCAGATCGTCCAGGAGACGCTCGGCATCGACGACGTCCGCGTCGCCCCCGTGGACACCGACCAGCCGCCCGCGGGCCCGAGCTGCCGCGGCCGTCACACGTGGGTGTCGGGCGGTGCGGTGGAGCGCGCGGCGAAGATGGTCCGCACCCAGCTCCTCCAGCCGCTGGCCCACAAGTTCGGGATGTCCACCGAGCTGCTCCAGATCACCGACGGCAAGATCACCTCGTACGACGGCGTGCTGTCCACGACGGTCACGGAGGCCCTTGAGGGCAAGGAGCTCTGGGCCACCGCCCAGTGCCGCCCGCATCCGACCGAGCCGCTCGACGAGTCCGGGCAGGGCGACGCCTTCGTCGGCATGGCGTTCTGCGCGATCCGCGCGGTCGTGGACGTCGACGTCGAGATGGGGACCGTACGGGTGGTGGAGCTCGCCGTCGCCCAGGACGTCGGCCGCATCCTCAACCCCACCCAGCTCAGGACCCGCATCGAGGCGGGCGTCACGCAGGGCGTGGGCGCGGCGCTCACGGAGAACCTCCGCACCCCGCGGGGCATCGTCCGCCACCCCGATCTGACCGGTTACGCCCTGCCCACCGCCCTGGACACGCCTGACATCCGCATCGTGAAACTGGTGGAGGAGCGGGACGTCGTCGCCCCCTTCGGCGCGAAGGCGGCGAGCGCGGTCCCGGTCGTGACGTCCCCGGCCGCGATCGCCTCGGCGGTCCGCGCCGCGACGGGCCGCCCGGTCAACCGCCTCCCGATCCGCCCGCAGGCGGCCGTCGCCCAATAAGCAGGGGCCCGGCGCGGGCGGCCGGTGGCACCATGGGCCACATGACCACCTCGGACCCCGCCTTCGCCTCGGACCCCGTCTCCGCCTCCGCGCCCGTGCCCGCCCTCTCCGGTGTCGTCGTCGTCACCGGGATCATGGCCTCCGGCAAGTCCACGGTGGCGCAGGCACTCGCCGAGCGCCTGCCGAAGGCCGCGCATGTGCGGGGTGACGTCTACCGGCGGATGATCGTCTCCGGCGGCCTGGACTACGAGCCGGGTGCGGGCGCCGAGGCCGAGGCCCAACTGCGCCTGCGGTACGGCCTCTCGGCGTCGACGGCCGACGCGTACGCGGACGCCGGTTTCACGGCCGTCGTCCAGGACGTCATCCTGGGCGAGGAGTTGGCGACGTACGCGAAGCTGATCCGCACCCGCCCCCTGTACGTCGTCGTGCTCGCCCCGCGCCCCGACGTGGTCGCCGCCCGCGAGGCGGGCCGCGGCAAGACCGGCTACGGCGCGTGGACGGTGGAGGACCTCGACACCGGCATGCGCGAGACCACGCCCCGGATCGGGCTGTGGCTGGACAGCTCGGAGATGTCGGTCCAGGAGACGGTCGACGCGATCCTCGCGCAGCGGGAGGCGGCGCGGGTGGCGTGACCCTGGCGCCGGTGCGTGCGGGCTCAGCCGTCGTCGGCTCAGGTGCGCCGGCCGGCGGTACTCGTCAGGACCGGGGTCACGGCCAGCAGGCCGACGTCCTCGGGGTGGACGAGGGTCGGGAGGAGAACCTCGGGCGCGGGGAGCCGGCCGGCGCGGTCGGCCACGAGGGGCAGGGCGGCCCGCCAGTGCATCATGGGCGGCTCTTCCCGTCGGCCGGGCGTCGTCGCGACGGCCGGGCGGCGCGGGGCGGCGGCCGGGCTCGCGGGAGCCGGCGCGGCCGCTGGGACCGGACGGGGCGGTGGGACCGGCGGGGGCGGTGGCGGCTCGGGAGCCGCCTCGTCGAGGATCTGCTCCCACTCGATGCTCGGATAGCCGAAGACACGGCACGCCCACGTCCGTCCGCCGCCCGCCTCGCGGCACACGAGATCGGCGCGGATCTCCAGGATTCCGCGGTGTCCGTCCGGCGCCGGGAGGCGCAGGCGCCTCATCGCGGTGGGGCCGGTGTGCGGCCAGAGCAGGGTGCCGTCGTCGGCGCCCCCGATGATGGGGGCGGGCCGGTGGTTCAGATGGACGGTGACCTTGGCCTCGTCGAGGTCGGAACCGGCGGTCTGCTGGATGACGGCGACGACCTCGGCGGCGGCGTCACCACCCCCGTGGGCGTCGGACTCCACCAGGATGAACCGCGGGCAGTCGGCCCTGTCCCGCTCGTCCCTGGCCCGCGCCGTCTGCTCGCGCAACTGTTCCATCTGGGCCATGGCCGACAGCCTCGACACCCGGACCTGCCACCACGCGACGGCCACGGCGCCTCCGGCGACGGCGGAGTTCGCCGCCGTGATGTAGTCCCCAGCCTCCACCCGGTACCTCTCGCCCGTGCTCGCTCGCGTTCCCCGACGCCATTGTGGCGTCGGGAGGGCGCGGGGGCGGAGGTAACCGGCGAGATGACGCACGGAAGTTGGACCCGGCGGCGCGGCCCGCCGCGAAACGGGGTGCTGGGCCATCGCACTGTCGCTCTGTCAGAGGCCGTGGCGGGAATCGAACCCGCGTTACTGGATTTGCAGTCCAGCCCCTCAGCCACTCGGGCACACGGCCAAGTCGTCACCTTGACTCCTCGAACGTAGCGGCGGCCGGGCGGCACGCTCAAGGAATCACCGCGTGCCGCAACGGGACCGCCATACGCCGTTCACGAAGGAAGACCGCGTACGTGGGCGCCAACTAGGCCAATCCTTGACCTAGTTGGCTTCTAACGTGCTGCTTGTCCGAAGGAGCGGTACCAACGGAAGGCGGCCACCATGCCCGACACCACGAACCTCGACCGGCCGACGATCACCGGCGAGCGTGCCGACCTGCTGGAGACGCTGGCCCAGCACCGGACCATGCTGCGCCACACGGCCCGTGACCTCACCGACGAGCAGGCCGGCCTGCGCACCACCGCGAGCGAACTGTGTGTGGGCGGCATCATCAAGCACGTCACCTCGGTCGAGAGGGTGTGGACCGCGTTCATCCAGGAGGGTCTGCCGGCCCTCGGCGCCGTCACCGACATGACCGACGACGACTGGGCCCAGCGGGCGGACGAGTTCCGGATGCAGCCCGGCGAGACGCTCGCGGGCGTACTCGACGCCTACGAGGAGGTCGCCGCCCGCACGGATGACGTGGTGCGCGGCCTGCCCCACCTGGACGTGTCCCACCCCCTCCCGGAGGCCCCCTGGTGGGAGCCCGGCGGGTCGTGGACGGCCCGCAGGACGCTGCTGCACATCATCGGTGAGACCGCGCAGCACGCGGGGCACGCCGACATCATCCGCGAGTCCCTGGACGGCGCCCTCAGCATGGGCTGAGTCACGTACCTCCCGGCGGGTCGAGCTCTGCCCAGATCGTTTTGCAGGGGTTGAGCGGGAGCGGGCCCAGGTCCGTGCCCCAGCGGTCGGCGAGCGCCTCGATCAGGAGCAGGCCCCTGCCGGACTCCGCCTCGGGGGAGGGGCGCCGGGGGTGCAGCGGCGGGCTCCGGTCGGCGCGGGCGTCCGTCACTTCGATACGGAGCGTGTTCTTCTCGCCGAGGGTCAGCGCCAGACGGAAGCTTCTGCCGGGTACGTGGCCGTGCAGCGCGGCGTTGTTCGCCAGCTCGGCGACGATGAGCTCGGCGTCTTCGCTCGTCCGTTCCCAACTGCGCAGTTGTTCCCTCGCGAGGAGCCGGGCCAGCCTCGCGCCTCGTCGCGTCGCGGAGAGGAGGACCGTGAACTGGCGTGCGGGGACCAGGGTTTGAGCCCGGGTGGTTTCTTGGTTCACGTCACTCAGAGTGGCCTTCCGTGCGTACGGTGGACAGCGGTGCGGGGTGCGCGTACCGCGTTTGTCCGGCGCTTGTCCTGACCTGTCCGCGCTGTATCGGTAGCGGTTCGGGTACGTGAGCGCGTTGGAGCGGGACGGGACGGTGGAGGTGGCGCGTGGAGGGCAACGACGGCGTGGACGAGCCCGGGTGGGACGTCGACCCCGAGGACGAGATCAGCTCGGCCGTGGAGATGGTCGGCCAGCAGCTCAGACTGCGGAGGGAGGTGGCGGGCCTCCGCGTCGCGGAGTTCGCGGAGCTGATCGGCTACGGGGAGGACCTGGTCCGGAAGATCGAGCGGGGGGCGCGGATTCCTCGGCCGGAGTATCTGGACAAGGTGGATGAGGTGGTGGGGGCGGGGGGTTTCGTCTCGGCGCTGAAGAAGCCTATGCGGGAGGCGCGGTACCCGAAGCGGGCCCGTGACTTGGCGAAGTTGGAGGCGCAGGCGGTTGAGATCGGCCTGTACAACAACCACAACATCCACGGACTGCTCCAGACGGAGGAGCACATGCGGGCTCTGTTTGAGATGCGGCAGCCGTCGTACTCACAGGACCAAGTGGAGCGTGACGTGGCTGCACGCATGGCGCGGCATGTGGTCTTCGACCGCACACCCGCACCAGCCCTCAGTTTCGTCCAGGAAGAGGCGACGTTGCGACGCACCATCGGAGGGACAATGGTGCTGCGGCGACAACTCGAACATCTGGTGGAGATGGCGCAGTTGCGGAACGTCACCTTTCAGGTGATGCCTCTTGACTGCGAGAGCCATGCCGGAATGGGAGGGCTGATTGAGGTGCTGAAGTTCCAAGACGGCACGGCGGTTGGGCGTTCTGAAGGGGCGTTCCATAGCCGCCCTGTCTCTGACCCGAAACAGCTAAGGATCTTGGAGTTGCGCTATGGGATGATCCGGGCTCAGGCTCTCACGCCTCGGGAGTCACTGGCTTTCATCGAGCGAGTGTTGGGAGAGACATGATCGGCAAGGCCCCGGCCGGTGACAACACCGAGCTGAAATGGTTCAAGAGCAGCTATAGCAGCAGCAACGAGTCGGGCGATTGCTTGGAGATTGCCCTGGATTGGCAGAAGAGCAGCTACAGCAGCAGCAGTAACGGCGAGGACTGCCTAGAGGTCGCCCAAGGGTGGCAGAAGAGCACCTACAGCAGCAGCAGTGATCCCAGCGACTGCGTCGAGGTCGCTCAAGGCTGGCAAAAGAGCAGCCACAGCAGCAGCGGCGACGGCAATGACTGCCTAGAGGTCGCCCACGGCTGGCAAAAGAGTAGCCACAGCGACAGCAACGAGTCAGGTGACTGCGTCGAGGTCGCCCAAGGCTGGCAGAAGAGCACCCACAGCGACAGCAGCAACGGCGAGGACTGCGTAGAGATAGCCGCCACCCCCCGCACCATCCACGTCCGTGACTCCAAGGCCGCCGAGGGGCCCTGCGTCACCCTCACGCCCACCGCCTGGTCCGACTTCCTCACGTACGCCTCTCGCGACTGAGGGACCGGGTTTGGCCTAGGACCAAAGGACCCCCGAGGGCCCGCCCCCCGACAGGGGTGAACAACTCGGACGCCACTTACCCTGGCGGTCATGACCGACACTGCCCCCGACACCGGCGTCACCGCCGAACCCGAGGCCCCGCCGAGCCAAGAGAACACCGGCATCCTGCGCAAGCCCTACCGTGCCCTCAGCATCGGCATCGTCTCCGTGGTTCTCCTCATCGCCTTCGAGGCGACCGCCGTGGGGACCGCGATGCCGATTGCCGCCCGGGAGCTGGACGGCGTCTCGCTGTACGCCTTCGCGTTCTCCGGGTACTTCACCACCAGCCTCTTCGGCATGGTGTTCAGCGGGCAGTGGGCCGACCGGAGCGGGCCGCTGGGGCCGCTCGCGGCGGGGATCTCGATGTTCGGGGCGGGGCTGCTGCTGAGCGGGACCGCCGGGACGATGTGGCTGTTCATCGCGGGCCGCGCCGTGCAGGGGCTCGGCGGCGGGCTCGTCATCGTCGCGCTGTACGTGGTCGTCAGCCGCGCCTACCCCGAACACCTGCGGCCCTCGATCATGGCGGCGTTCGCGGCGAGCTGGGTCGTGCCGTCCGTGGTCGGCCCGCTCATCGCGGGGACCGTCACCGAACACCTCGGGTGGCGCTGGGTCTTCGTCGGCATCCCCGTCCTCGTCGTCGTGCCGCTCGCCCTCGCGCTGCCCGCGATCCGGCGGACCGCCGCCGGGCCGGTCGACCCGTCGGCGCCCGTCGCCCCCTTCGACCGCAAGCGGATCCGCCTGGCACTCGGGATCTCGCTGGGCGCGGCCCTCCTCCAGTACGCCGCCCAGGACCTGCACTGGTTCTCGGTGCTGCCCGCCGTCCTCGGGGCGGTCGTCCTCGTGCCCGCCGTGCTGGGACTGCTGCCCCGCGGCACCTACCGGGCCGCCCGCGGGCTGCCCTCCGTGGTGCTGCTGCGCGGCGTCGCCGCCGGGTCCTTCATCGCCGCCGAGTCCTTCGTGCCGCTGATGCTCGTCACGCAGCGGGGGCTCAGCCCGACCATGGCCGGACTCTCGCTGGCGGTGGGCGGGGCGACGTGGGCGCTCGGATCGTACGTACAGTCGCGGCCCCGCATGGAGCCGCACCGCGCGCGGCTCATGGTCGCCGGCATGCTCCTGGTGGCCGCCTCGATCCTCGCCGCGCCGACCGTCCTCATCGAGGGCGTGCCGGTGGGGGTCGTCGCCGTCGCGTGGGCGTTCGGCTGCTTCGGCATGGGCATGGTCATCGCCTCCACGAGCGTGCTGCTGCTCAAGCTCTCGCCCCCGAAGGACGCGGGCGCGAACTCGGCGGCCCTCCAGATCTCCGACGGCCTCTCCAACGTCCTGCTGCTGGCCGCGGGCGGCGCCGCGTTCGCCGCGCTCGGCGGTGGCACGGTCGGCGCGGGCCACGGGGCGGACGGCGTCGCGGGCTCCCACCCGGGCGCGTTCGTGGCGGTCTTCCTGCCGATGGCGGCGGTCGCGCTGGTGGGCGCGTGGGTGGGTACGCGGCTGCGGGAGCGGACTCCGCGGACACCCTGACACCCTGGCACCGCGGACCCCGCGGACACCCTGAGAGACCTGGCGTGACGCTCCGGCGCGGCAGCCGGGCCGGGCGATGTGACCCCCGTCGCACCCTGGCCGGAGGCCGCCGTCGGAGCGGCGGTGCGTCAACTCCGCACCGGTAGGGTGGCCCGGTTGTCGTACGTACCCGAGCAGTCAAACGCGGAGACCGTGACTACCACCAGCGCCGCCGCCAACTCCTCCCACCACCTCTCGCCCGCCTTCCCCGGCCGCGCCCCCTGGGGCACCGCCAACAAGCTGCGTGCCTGGCAGCAGGGCGCGATGGAGCGGTACCTCCAGGAGCAGCCGCGAGACTTCCTCGCCGTCGCCACCCCCGGCGCCGGCAAGACGACGTTCGCGCTCACCCTCGCGTCCTGGCTGCTGCACCACCACGTCGTGCAGCAGGTCACCGTGGTCGCGCCCACCGAGCACCTGAAGAAGCAGTGGGCGGAGGCCGCCGCCCGCATCGGCATCAAACTGGACCCGGAGTACAGCGCGGGCCCGCTCAGCAAGGAGTACCACGGGGTCGCCGTCACGTACGCCGGTGTGGGCGTGCGCCCGATGCTGCACCGCAACCGCTCCGAGCAGCGCAAGACGCTCGTCATCCTCGACGAGATCCACCACGCGGGCGACAGCAAGTCCTGGGGCGAGGCCTGCCTCGAAGCGTTCGAGCCGGCGACGCGGCGGCTCGCGCTGACCGGTACGCCGTTCCGGTCCGACACCAACCCGATCCCCTTCGTCACGTACGAGGAGGGGAACGACGGCATCCGGCGCTCCTCCGCCGACTACACCTACGGCTACGGCAGCGCCCTCGGCGACGGCGTCGTGCGGCCCGTCATCTTCCTCTCGTACTCCGGCAACATGCGCTGGCGCACCAAGGCCGGTGACGAGATCGCCGCGCGGCTCGGCGAGCCGATGACCAAGGACGCCGTCAGCCAGGCCTGGCGCACCGCCCTCGACCCCCGCGGCGACTGGATGCCGAACGTCCTCAAGGCCGCCGACAAGCGGCTCACCGAGGTCAGGAAGGCCATCCCCGACGCCGGTGGCCTCGTCATCGCCTCCGACCAGGACTCCGCGCGCGCCTACGCCAAGCTGATCCGGGAGATCACCGGGGCGAAGGCGACCGTCGTCCTGTCCGACGACACGGGCGCCTCAAGCCGCATCGACGACTTCAGCGCGAGCAACGACCGGTGGATGGTCGCGGTCCGCATGGTCTCCGAGGGCGTCGACGTGCCGCGCCTCGCGGTCGGCGTGTACGCCACCACCATCTCCACGCCGCTCTTCTTCGCGCAGGCCGTCGGCCGTTTCGTACGGTCCAGGCGGCGCGGCGAGACCGCCTCCGTCTTCCTGCCGACCGTCCCCGACCTCCTCACCTTCGCCAACGAGATGGAGGTCGAGCGCGACCACGCCCTCGACAAGCCGAAGAAGGAGGGGGAGGAGGACCCCTACGCCGAGTCCGAGAAGGAGATGGACGAGGCGAACAAGGAGCAGGACGAGGACACCGGCGAGCAGGAGCAGTTCTCCTTCGAGGCCCTTGAGTCCGAGGCCGTCTTCGACCGCGTGCTCTTCGACGGCGCGGAGTTCGGCATGCAGGCGCACCCGGGCAGCGAGGAGGAGCAGGACTACCTCGGCATCCCCGGGCTCCTCGAACCCGACCAGGTGCAGATGCTGCTCCAGAAGCGGCAGGCCCGGCAGATCGCGCACAGCAGGAAGAAGCCGGACGAGGAGGCCGACCTCCTCGAAATGCCCGCCGAGCGGCGCCCGGTGGTCTCCCACAAGGAACTCCTCGGGCTGCGGAAGCAGCTCAACACGATGGTCGGCGCGTACGTACACCAGAGCGGCAAGCCGCACGGCGTGATCCATACGGAGCTGCGGCGCACCTGCGGCGGGCCGCCGAGCGCCGAGGCCACGGCCGGGCAGCTCCGGCAGCGCATCGAGAAGGTACAGGAGTGGGCTACGCGCATGAAGTGAAGCTTGGGAAAGCTGTGCGTGAAGTGGGGCGTGGTGTTTTTGTTGTGCCCCCCGCGTAACGGGGCAATGGGGGGCGCTAGGGGCGTCTCCATGCCCGGATTCTGGACGGAGTCTTCCGCTGAGCGGGACGGCCTCGCTAATGTCCCGAGCTACGCACACGCCCCGTGGCAGCGCCGCCGCGGAGCGCAGCCGGTGTTCCGACCGGCGGCCTCTGACGCGCGTCGCCCACGGGACCGGCGGCGCAACCGCCGCGTAAGGAGGTCGCCGTCCTCACTTAAGGAGTGGGCGTCGTGACCGCGGAGACTTCCCAGACGCTCGACAGAGGACTGCGTGTCCTCAAGCTGCTGGCCGACACCGACCATGGACTCACGGTCACCGAGCTTTCCAACAAGCTCGGCGTGAACCGCACCGTGGTGTACCGCCTGCTCGCCACGCTCGAACAGCACGCCCTGGTCCGCCGTGACCTGGGCGGCCGTGCCCGCGTCGGGCTCGGCGTGCTGAGGCTCGGCCGCCAGGTGCATCCGCTGGTGCGCGAGGCCGCGCTGCCGGCGCTGCGCTCGCTCGCGGAGGACATAGGGGCGACGGCTCACCTGACCCTCGTGGACGGTTCGGAGGCCCTCGCGGTCGCCGTGGTCGAGCCGACGTGGACGGACTACCACGTCGCCTACCGCACGGGGTTCCGTCACCCGCTGGACCGCGGCGCCGCCGGACGCGCCATCCTCGCCGCCCGGCAGAACCTGGTCACCGACCCGGGGTACGCGCTCACCCACGGCGAACTGGAGGCCGGCGCGAGCGGGGCCGCGGCGCCGCTGGTCGGCGTGACGGGGATAGAGGGCAGCGTGGGCGTGGTGATGCTGGCGGACTCCGTGCCGGAGCGGGTGGGGCCGCGGGTGGTGGACGCGGCGCGGGAGGTCGCCGACGCGCTGCGCTGACCGCGCGGTTTGAGCGGCCTCCGTCGCCGGCTGCGCCTGGCTCGTCCTCAAACGCCGGACGGGCTTGATCTTCGCCGGCTGCGCCTGGCTCGTCCTCAATCGCCGGACGGGCTCAATCTTCGTCGGACGGGCTCGATCGTCGGGGGTGTGGGGGGGCGCGTTAGATTGATCCCGTGCTGTTCTCCCTCTCTCGTCTCACGCGTCCCCAGGTTCTCGCCGTGTGCGCGCTGCCCGTGGTGGCTCTGCTCGCTGTCGCGGGGCTTGCGCCGTTGCCGTTCGCCGTGGCCCAGCCCGGGGGGACCACGAACGTCCTGGGCAAGCACGAGGGGAAGCCGGTGCTCACCATCACCGGGGTGCCCACCCGTGAGACCGAGGGCGCGCTGCGCATGACGACGATCGTGGCCACGGGGCCGCAGATGGACGTGCGGCTCGGCGACGTGATCGACGGATGGTTCCGCACGGACCGCGCGGTGATGCCGAAGGACTCGGTCTACCCGACCGGGGACAACGTGAAGGAAGTCGAGAAGCACAACCTCGGCGACATGAAGAAGTCGCAGGACGACGCCACGGAGGCGGCGCTCGCCTACCTCAAGGCGAACGGCGTGGACAACACCGGCAAGGCGAAGGTCGAGGCCGACCTCGGCAAGATCGGCGGCCCCAGCGCGGGCCTGTTCCTCTCGCTCGGCATCATCGACAAGCTGGACGGCGACGGCAGCGGCAGCGACCTGACGGGCGGCCGCACCATCGCGGGCACCGGCACGATCACCGCCTCCGGCAAGGTGGGCGCGGTCGGCGGCGTGGCGCTGAAGACCCAGGCGGCCCACCGCGACGGGGCCACGGTCTTCCTGGTCCCGAAGGACGAGTGCGCGGACGCCGAGGCGGAGAAGCCGAAGGGCCTGCGCCTGATCCCGATCACCACGCTGAAGGGGACGGTCGACGCACTGCGAGCCCTGAAGAACGACGGCGACGTCCCGAGCTGCTGACCAGCCGCAGCCCCAGTTCGACCATGGCCCAGCCCAGCCGCGTACGGAGCCGGGGGCGCCGCGTCCGTAAGGGCGCCGCTCGTCGCAGCTCGGCGGAGCGGGCGTGGTGCAGGAGCAGGTGTATGTCGGGGTGCATGGCTGGGTCCTCTCACTCGGTGGAACGGGTCGGGAAGACGTGGGTGTGCAGCCGGACCCGGGCGGAGTCCGGGGTGTCCGGGTCCACCGCCAGCGGGCGGTAGCTCTCGATGAGCGCACTCAGCTTCTGGTTCAGCTCGGCGGTGAGCTCCGGCGTCAGCCGCAGGCTGTAGTCGCTCATGTCCGCGCTCTCGGTCCACTCCTTCGGCCATTCGCGCATCGTGCCGAGCCAGGTGGACAGCTCCTGGGCGTGCAGCGTCGCGTTCTCGTGGAGGTAGAAGTCGGCGGCGCCGCGGACGGTGGGGTCCGGGTCGTGGCGCAGCGACTCGTCGAAGTACGTGCCCTGGTGGCTGGAGCGCCACCAGCGTTCGCGTCCCTTGCCGCGCTCGGTGTCGTCCTCGACGAAGCCGTACGCGGCCAGTTGGCGCAGGTGGTAACTGGTGGACCCGCTGGACTCGCCCAGGCGCTCGGCCAGTTGTGACGCGGTCGCGGGGCCGTCGAGCCGCAGGGAGGCGAGCAGCCGCACCCGCAGCGGATGGGCGAGCCCGCGCAGCGTACGGGGGTTGAGCGTGTGGAGCTTCCGGGGCTCGGGCTGTTCCGTCATGACGATGAGCCTAGAGATGCAAAGACTTAGTTGCAACAGGTTCTTTGCAAGTGAGTCTTTGTAACTCTGGCCCCACCCACGGGATTTGGTCGTCGTCCGGTCGTCCTACTCCTCCACGAAACCCTCCTCGACCAGCCAGTCCTTCGCCACCTCGTGCGGGTCCCGGCCGTCCACGTCCACCTTCGAGTTGAGGTCACGGGCCACCGTGTTGTTCAGCTTCGCCGTGATGGGGGCCAGGATGTCCGCGATCTGGGGGTGCTTCTCCAGGGACTTGCTGTTGATCTCCGGGGCCGCGTTGTAGTTGGGGAAGAAGTGCTTGTCGTCCTCCATCGTCGTCAGGTTCATCGCCTTGATGCGGCCGTCCGTGGTGAAGACCTCGCCGTAGACGCACTTCCCCTTCGACGCCTGGGTGTAGATGATCCCGGTGTCCATCTTGGTGATGTGGGAGGAGGGGATGCTCATCCCGTACTCCTTCTGCATGCCCGGCAGACCGTCGTCGCGGGACGCGAACTCGCTCTCCACGCAGAGCGTCACCGCCCCCGGGTCCTTCTTCGACAGTGCCGTCACGTCCGAGAGGGTCTTCGTGTCGTACTTCTCCGCGTTCTCCGCGTTCATCGCCAGCGCGTAGGTGTTGTTCAGGGTCGCCGGGGCCAGCCATGTGACGCCGTTCTTCAGGTCCGCGTCCCGTACGGCCTGCCACTGCTTGTGCGGGTCCGTGATCGGGTCCGTGTTGCCCTGGTACGTGATCCACGCCGTGCCCGTGTACTCGTACATGGCGTCCGCGTCCCCGCTCTTCACCGCCTCGCGCGCGCCGATCGAGCCCTGGATGCCCGTGCGGTCGAGCACGTCCGCTCCGGCCGCCTTGAAGGCGATGCCCATGATCGCGCCGAGGACGAGCTGCTCGGTGAACTCCTTCGACGTGACCGTGAGATCGACGCCCTTCAGGGGCAGACCCTTGCCGACGGAGCCGGGCCGCACGTCGTCCACCATCGGGCTGCCGCTGGTGAGCCCGCAGCTCACGAGCAGGGCGCCCGCCACCACGGCGAGCGCCGTCGTACGCGTCGTGACCCTCATGTCCGCACCTCCAGACCGCGCGGGCGCAGGAACAGTTCGGCCAGGGAGGCCAGCCAGTCCACCAGCAGCGCCAGCGCGATCGTCAGGATCGAGCCGAGCATCAGGACCGGCATGCGCTGGTTCGTCATCCCGGTGGTGATCAGGTCACCGAGGCCGCCGCCACCGCCGAAGGTGGCGAGGGTGGCCGTGCCCACGTTGAGGACGAGCGCCGTCCGTACGCCGGCCAGGATCAGCGGTACCGCCAGGGGGAGTTCCACCTTGGTCAGGACGCCCACCTGCGACATGCCGATGCCGCGCGCCGCCTCCAGGAGCGTGGGGTCGTTCGCCTTCAGGCCCGCGATGGTGTTGGACAGGACCGGCAGGACCGCGTAGATGATGATGCCGATCAGCGCCGCCCGCTTGCCGATGCCGATCCAGATGACGAGCAGCGCGAGCAGGCCGATCGCCGGGGTCGCCTGGCCCATGTTGGCCAGGGCCATCGCCCCCGGGGCCGCCTTCCGCAGCTTCTTGCGGGTCAGCAGGATGCCGAGCGGGATGGCGATGATCAGGACGAAGAAGGTGGAGATCACCGTCAGTTCGATGTGCTGGCGCAGGCGGAGCCACACGTTGCCGTTCGCCAGCGCGTTCCGCGAGATCGAGTCCAGGTCCGCCTGCTGGAACCACACCCAGGTCAGCAGCAGGACCACCGCGATCACCGCGGGCAGGAACGTGAGCTTCTGCCAGCCGACCCGCCGCGGCTGCCGCGGCGGTGCCGGTGGCGGCGGGGCCTCCTGTTCGCCCTCGCCGATGTCGCGGAAGGCGAGGCCCTTGACCTCGTGCTCGCCCTCGGGGCGGTGTTCGTGGGGCCTCATGCCTTCGACTCCCCCGGGGTGCCCTCCTGGGCCTGGTGCGTCACCTGGGCCCGCTGTTCCTCCAGGTCGTGCTGGTGCTCGATGGCGTCGAAGCGGTCGGCCTCCAGCATCTCGTGCACGGAGTTCATCAGGGTCTCCATGTCGACCACGCCCGTGTACTCACCGCGCCGCCCGGTCACCGCGACCCGCCCCGCGTTGTCCGTGAGGACCGCCTCAAGGGCGTCGCGCAGCGTGGCGTCACGGGTCACCGTGTCGTGCACGAGGGTGCCCGCGCGGGCCAGCGAACCCCTGGCGCGCATCAGGTCGCCGCGCCGCAGCCACTTGTAGGGGCGGCGCCGCTTGTCGAGCAGGAGCAGTTCGTTGGTGCCGTGCGCGCGCAGGGCGTCGAAGATGTCCTGGAGCGGGGTGTCGACGGTCACCGTCGGGATGTCGGCGATCTCCACGTCGCGTACGCGGGTCAGGTTCAGCCGCTTGAGCGCCGCGCCCGCGCCGACGAAGCCGGAGACGAAGTCGTCCGCGGGGTTGGTGAGAATCGCCTCGGGGGTGTCGAACTGCGCGATGTGCGAGTGCTCCCGCAGGACGGCGATGCGGTCGCCCAGCTTGATCGCCTCGTCGAAGTCGTGCGTGACGAAGACGATGGTCTTGTGCAGCTCCCGCTGGAGCCGGATCAGCTCGTCCTGGAGGTGGTCGCGGGTGATCGGGTCGACGGCGCCGAACGGCTCGTCCATGAGGAGGACGGGCGGGTCGGCCGCCAGGGCGCGGGCCACGCCGACCCGCTGCTGCTGGCCGCCGGAGAGCTGGCGGGGGTAGCGGCCGTGGAACTCGGCCGGGTCGAGGCCGACCAGGTCGAGCATCTCCTCCACCCGCTGCCTGACCCGCGTCTTGCCCCAGCCGATCATCTTCGGTACGAGCGCGATGTTCTGGGCGACCGTCATGTGAGGGAAGAGGCCGGACGACTGGATCGCGTACCCGACCTTGCGGCGCAGCTTCACCGGGTCGATGTCGGTGACGTCCTCGCCGTTGATGCGGATGCGCCCGCCGGTCGGCTCGATCAGGCGGTTGATCATCTTCAGCGTCGTCGACTTGCCGCAGCCGGACGGGCCCACGAAGATGACCGTCTCGCCCGCCTTGATCTCCATGCTGACGCTGTCGACGGCCGGTTCGGCGCTGCCTGGATAGCGCTTGGTGAGGTTCTCCAGCTCGATCGTCGCCCCGGAAGTGGCGGAGACGGAGGAAGCGCGCCCGGCGGCATCGTCCGCCGTGGCGCCGGAGCCGTCGGCGGTGGTCTCGGACGTCTCAGACACGGATACCCCTCGGGATGGTCAGCCGGCCGATCAGGACGTACACGGCGTCGAAGAGCAGCGCCAGGATGACGATCCCGAGCGTGCCCGCGAGCACTTGGTTGAGCGCGTTCTTGCTGCCGAGCGAGCCGATGCCGCGGAAGATCTCGTTGCCGAGGCCGGGCCCCGACGCGTACGCGGCGATGGCGGCGATACCCATCAGCATCTGCGTGGAGACCCGGATGCCGGTCAGGATCGGCGGCCAGGCGATCGGCAGCTCCACCCGGACGAGCCGGGCGAAGCGCGACATCCCGATGCCCTTCGCGGCGTCGACGAGCGTCGGGTCGACGCCCCGCAGCCCCACGATGGCGTTGCGCACGATCGGCAGCAGGCCGTACAGCGTGAGGGCGACGACGGTCGGCGCCACGCCGAGCCCGACGACCGGGATGAGCAGGCCGATCATGGCGAGCGAGGGCACGGTGAGGATGGTGGAGGTGACGGTCGTGGCCACGTTGCCCGCCCACTCGCTGCGGTAGGTGAGGACGCCGATCACCACGCCGATGACGGTGGCGACGACCATGCACTGGAAGACGGCGCTGGCGTGCTGGTACGCGTCGATCAGCAGTTGCTGGTGGCGGCTGCCGAGGTAGTCCCAGAAGTTCACTGAAGTGCTCACCTCGTTCTTCCGGAGGGGACTCAGGGGTCTTCGGACGCCTGCTCCACCAGCGGGATGATCCGCAGCGGAACGGGGTTCTCCATGACGATCGCGGTGGAGGCCCGGACGATGCCATCAAAACCCACGACCCGGTCGATCACACGTTGGAGATCGGCGTTCGAACGGGCCACGAGACGGCAGAGCATGTCGCCGTGGCCGGTGATGGTGTGCAGTTCGAGGACCTCGGCGACGCCCGCCAAATGGGCGCGCACATCCGCCCCCTGGCCTTGTTTGATCTCCAGCGTCGCGAAGGCCGTGACCGGGTAGCCGAGCGCCGCGGGGTCGACCTCGGGGCCGAAGCCCCGGATGACTCCATTGGACTGAAGGCGGTCCATGCGCGCCTGCACCGTGCCGCGCGCGACGCCGAGCCTGCGCGAGGCCTCCAGGACCCCGATCCGGGGCTCTCGCGCGAGGAGCACGATGAGCCTGCCGTCCAGATGATCGATCGCCATGCGGCCTCCGGGGTGGTCATCATGTACAGATAGCCCGGCCATCCTGGTCCGTCACTGAGCAGTTTGACCACTGAAAACTCAAACTATTGCGCACCTTGTAAATCGGCGGGAGTCTCGGGCCATGACTGAGACAACCACTCACACCACCCCCGTGACCGCGCGCGAGGCCGATCCCTTCCCGGTCAAGGGAATGGACGCGGTCGTCTTCGCCGTGGGCAACGCCAAGCAGGCCGCGCACTACTACTCCACGGCCTTCGGCATGAAGCTCGTCGCCTACTCCGGACCGGAGAACGGCAGCCGCGAGACGGCCAGTTACGTGCTCGCGAACGGCGGCGCCCGTTTCGTCCTCACCTCCGTCATCAAGCCCTCCAGCGACTGGGGTCACTTCCTCGCCTCCCACGTGGCCGAGCACGGCGACGGCGTCATCGACCTCGCCATCGAGGTGCCGGACGCCCGCGCCGCGTACGCCTACGCCGTCGAGCACGGCGCGCGCGGCATCACCGAGCCGTACGAGGTGAAGGACGACAACGGCACGGTCGTGCTCGCCGCCATCGCCACGTACGGCAAGACCCGGCACACGCTGGTGCAGCGCACCGACTACGACGGTCCATACCTGCCCGGTTTCGTCTCCGCGAAGCCGATCGTCGAGCCGCCGGCCAAGCGGACCTTCCAGGCGATCGACCACTGCGTCGGCAACGTCGAGCTCGGCAGGATGAACGAGTGGGTCGCCTTCTACAACAAGGTCATGGGCTTCACGAACATGAAGGAGTTCGTGGGCGACGACATCGCGACCGAGTACAGCGCGCTGATGTCGAAGGTGGTCGCGGACGGCACCCTCAAGGTGAAGTTCCCCATCAATGAGCCGGCCATCGCCAAGAAGAAGTCGCAGATCGACGAGTACCTGGAGTTCTACGGCGGCGCCGGCGTACAGCACATCGCGCTCGCCACGAACGACATCGTGGAGTCCGTGCGCACGATGCGCGCGGCCGGTGTCCAGTTCCTCGACACCCCCGACTCGTACTACGACACGCTCGGCGAGTGGGCCGGTGAGACCCGCGTGCCCGTCGAGACGCTGCGCGAGCTGAAGATCCTCGTCGACCGCGACGAGGACGGGTACCTGCTCCAGATCTTCACCAAGCCGGTCCAGGACCGCCCGACCGTCTTCTTCGAGATGATCGAGCGGCACGGCTCGATGGGCTTCGGCAAGGGCAACTTCAAGGCGCTCTTCGAAGCGATCGAGCGGGAGCAGGAGCGCCGCGGCAACCTGTAGTCACCCCCGGGTGCGCCACTGGTGGTCGGGGAGGAAGCTCACGTCGTACTGCTCGGGGACGCTGCGGAACTTGGCGGGCTCCGGGACGAGCGGCCGGTGCGGCAGGCCGTGCTGCTCCGCGGGGGCGCCGAGGTTCTCGAAGAACCGCTCGAAGGTGCCGCCGGGACCCGCGGCGACGCCGACGACCTGGCTGTGGTGGCGCTCCATGCGGTAGGCGTGGCGGCAGTTCTTCGGTACGAAGCCGAAGTCGCCGGGGGTGAGCAGCTTCTCCTGCTGTACGCCCTCGGTGTCCTCGACGAAGAGCCGGACCGCGCCCTGGGTGACGTAGAAGACCTCGTGCGTGTCGGCGTGCACGTGGGCGGGGATGAGGTCGCCCTTGGGGCCCTCGACGGTGAAGAAGTTGAAGGTGTTCTCGGTCTGCTCGCCGCCCGCGTAGACGGTGATCAGGTCGCCGAACAGATGGGCGCGGTCGCCCTCGCCCTTCTCGATGAAGTAGGGCTTTCCGGGTTCCGCGGGGATGCGGGAGGTGGTGCGGTAGCGGGTGGCGTACTCGATGGTCATCGCTGCTCCTGGATCGGCGGACGTCAGGGAGGAACGTCAGGTAGCCTGACATTCATGAGGCCGATCGGGCAACTGTCGGCGCAGCAGTCAGTGAGGAAACATGCCGGCCACCCGCCACAACCTCCCCCAGCTTCTCGGCGACGCGCGCCGCTGGTTCGACGAAGGCCTGCTCGCCGCCATGGAGGCCGACGGCTCGGCCCCCGTGTCGCCCACGCAGGTGCAGCTCTTCGCCGTGCTCGACGACGAGGGCACCACCGTCTCCGAGCTGGCGCGCCGCATGGGCGTCACCCGGCAGACCGCGCACCAGGCCGTGCACGGCCTCGTCGCCGCCGGGCTCCTGGAGCAGGTCCCCGACCCCGCGTCCGCCAGGCAGCGGCTCATCAGGCGCACCGCGGACGGCGAGCGCGCGCACCGCACGGCCCACGCCGTCCTGGACCGGATGGAGGACACGCTCGCCGAACGCATCGGCAAGGACCTCGCCGACACCCTGCGCGCGGCACTCGAAGCCCCGTGGGGCCCGCCCGCCCCCTGAACCGAGCCGAGAGCCCGAGTCAGGCGGAGTCGTCCGAAGCCGCCCGGCGCTTCGACGGCTTGGGCTTCGGCTTCGGCATGGGGTCGGGCTTCTCGCCGGGCGGGGCGTAGACCTGGTCGGGCCCGCCCGTCGACGGCTCGCCGAGGCGCTTCAGGGCCGCCTTCGCGGCGGGCGCGGCCAGCGGCGAGAAGTGGGGGTTGATCAGCAGCGCCTCGCGCAGGTGGCGGCGCGCCGCCCCGGACTCGCCGAGCTGCCGCTCGATCTCGCCCCGGTGGTAGGCGAAGAGGGCGCTGCGCGGGCCCTTCTTGATCGCCTTGGTGACGTACTTCAGACCCGCCTCGCTGTCCCCGGAGCGGTGCAGCGCCCAGCCGAGCGCGTCCGCCGTCTCCGGGTTGCGGTGCACCGCGTACTCCGCCGTGAGCCGCTGCACCGCGATCTCCGCGTCCCCGTGGTCCGCCTCGTAGAGGCCCAGCACGCGCTGCTCGTTGACGCCGCCCGCGCTCACCTGCCGCACCCGCTCCCGCAGCATGGAGTACTGCGCCCGCGCCGCACCCCGCAGCTCCAGCGACTCGTACAGCTCGCCGAGCTCCAGGGCGTACTCGGGCAGCGGCTGCCTGGTCAGCGCCGAGCGGTAGGCGTGCAGCGCCTGTGAGGTACGGCCGAGCGCCGCGAGCGCGCGGCCCTTGCCCGCGAGCGAGGGGTGGTGGTCCGCGTCGGCGTCGAGCGCGGCCTCGTAGTGCCGCAGGGCCACGCGCGGCTCGCCCCGCTCCCACGCCATCTGCCCGACGCGGAACGAGGCCGCCGCCCGCTCCGCGGGGGTGCCGGCGAGCGCCGCGGCCGAGGAGAGGGCGGAGTTCGCGTCCTCGCGCCAGCCGCGGTCGCGGTAGAACCACCCGGCGCGCACCTTGACGGCGGAGCGCGGACCCAGGGCCTTCAGCTTGTCCAGGGCCTTGTCGGCGGCCTTGACGTCGCCGAGCCCGCTGTAGGCGTCGATCAGCGCCGGGTACACCGTCCACCGCTTCGGCGCCTGCCGCGCCGCCCGCTCGCCGAAGTCACGCGCGGTACGGAAGTCGTGCCGGACGTTGGCGAGCGTGGCGAGGCCCGTCAGCGCCTCCGGGTTCTTCTTGGGGCCCGACTCCAGCGAGGTCCGCAGCGCCTTCTCGGCCTTCGGGTAGTACCGGAAGTCAGCGGTCCGCTCACCCCGCGCCACATAGGCCGAGCCGAGCACCGCCCACGAGTGCACATCGCCGGGATGCGCCCGCAGATGCGTCTCGCGCTCCCGGATCAGCGCCGCCAGATCCCGCAGCGCGGCGGGGCTGCCCGCCCCCACGGCCTCCATCGCGCGCCCCGAGGGGCCGAGCGCGGGCCGGGCCGGATCGCCGCCGTCGGGCCACGAGAGCACCAGGACGCCGCCGAGCACGAGACTCCCCGCGACGGAGGCCACGAGCACATGCTTCATCGAGAGCTTCATGACGTCACTGTGCGTCAATACGAAGAGCACATTCCGGCAGGCGGATCGGCGTCGCACACGGGTTCACACCGATGGCCCCGAGTGCGAGGCTGTGATCATGAGCCGCACCCTCATCGAACTCCTCCAGGAGGGCCTGCCCGCCGAGGCGGTCCTCACGGACCCGGACGTCACGTCCGCGTACTCCCACGACATGGCGAGCTTCTGCGAGGCGGGCGTGCCCGCCGCCGTGGTGCTGCCGCGCACTGTCGAACAGGTGCAGCACGTCATGCGCACCGCCACCGAGCTGCGCGTCCCCGTCGTGCCGCAGGGCGCCCGCACCGGCCTGTCCGGCGCGGCCAACGCCTCCGAGGGCTGCATCGTGCTGTCCCTCGTCAAGATGGACCGCATCCTGGAGATCAGCCCCGTCGACCGCATCGCGGTCGTCGAGCCCGGCGTCGTCAACGCCACGCTCTCCCGCGCGGTCGGCGAGCACGGCCTCTCTTACCCGCCGGACCCCTCAAGCTGGGAGACGTGCACCATCGGCGGGAACATCGGCACCGCCTCCGGCGGCCTGTGCTGCGTCAAGTACGGCGTCACGGCCGAGTACGTCCTCGGGCTCGACGTCGTCCTCGCCGACGGGCGGCTCATGAGCACCGGACGGCGTACCGCCAAGGGCGTCGCGGGCTACGACCTCACGCGCCTCTTCGTCGGCTCCGAGGGCAGCCTCGGCATCGTCGTCCGCGCGGTCCTCGCGCTGAAGCCGCAGCCGCCGCGGCAGCTCGTCCTCGCGGCGGAGTTCGGCTCGGCCAAGGCCGCCTGCGACGCGGTCTGCAAGATCATGGAGGGCGGCCACGTGCCCTCCCTGCTCGAACTCATGGACCGCACGACCGTCAAGGCCGTGAACGCCCTGGCCGGCATGGGCCTGCCCGAGACCACCGAGGCGCTCCTGCTCGCCGCCTTCGACACCCCCGACCCCACGGCCGACCTCGCCGCCGTCGGCGCGCTCTGCGAGGCCGCGGGCGCCACCCAGGTGGTCCCCGCGGAGGACGCCGCCGAGTCGGAGATGCTGCTCCAGGCGCGGCGGCTCTCGCTCACGGCACTCGAAGCCGTCAAGGGCACCACGATGATCGACGACGTGTGCGTGCCGCGCTCGAAGCTCGCCGAGATGCTCGACGGCGTCGAACGCATCGGCGAGAAGTACGGCCTGACCATAGGGGTCTGCGCGCACGCGGGGGACGGCAACACCCACCCCACCGTCTGCTTCGACGCGGCCGACCCCGACGAGGGCAGGCGCGCACGGGAGTCCTTCGACGAGATCATGGCCCTCGGCCTGGAACTCGGCGGCACCATCACCGGCGAGCACGGCGTCGGGGTGCTGAAGAAGGAGTGGCTGGCGCGCGAGATCGGCCCGGTGGGAGTGGAGATGCAGCGCGCCGTCAAGGCGGCCTTCGATCCCCACTCGCTCCTCAACCCCGGCAAGTTGTTCTGAGCCCCTCCTCCGGAGCAGGCGTCCCGGCCGTCCCCGCCGCCCCCGCGGCGGCGGGGCTCACTCGCCGTCCGCGGACTCGTCCGAGGGCCACGGGTCCCGCGGCCACATCTCGTCGTAGCGGCCCGAGGTAGGTGCGAGCAGCTCGGCGAGGCCGTCGTCGATGCAGAGCCGCTCGCCCTCGGAGTCGGGAGGGACCACCCGCAGGGTGCGCTCCAGCCAGGCGGCCACCGGGGCCGCCGGAGCCTCCAGGAGGGCGTCGCCGTCCGGCGAGCTCAGCGCCATCATGACGACACCGCGGCCGTCCGCCTTCGTCGGCCAGACCCGCACGTCACCGTGGCCGCACGGCCTGAACACCCCCTCGATGAGCAGCTCACGGGCGAACGTCCAGTGCACGGGGCGCTCGGAGCCGATGTGGAAGGTGATGTGGACGGCGTAGGGATCGTCGGTGCGGTAGGCGAGCCGGGCCGGGACGGGCATGGCCCGTTCCGGCGACACGACCAGTTTGAGTTCGAGTTCGCGTTCCACCACGGAGTGCATGTCGGTGCGCTTCCTTCCCGGTACGGGGTCCTCGGGCGGACCCGTAAGAGTGGAGAGCGCGGAATCGCCGAAGCGTTACGCGGGTTCGGGGAAATTTCTCCGAACGAGCCCGAGAAGGCGACGGGTTGGCGGGCGCGGGGCTCGCGGGGGTTGTGTGGGGAGCGTGTCCGGAAAGCGGTCCGTAGGGCGGGAGGCGCCCGTGGGGACAGCGGGGTCTGATAGATGTGGACCCCTCAACAGACCCCCGAGCAGATACGGGACGACGGACATGAGCGCCCCAACTCCGGCCCCAGGCGACGACAGGCCCCGCGAAGGCTACTACCCCGACCCATCCATTCCCGGATATGTCCGGTACTGGAACGGTGCCGCCTGGGTGCCCGGTACGAGCCGTCCCGCGCCGTCCGACGGTGAACCCCTGCCGGCCCCGCCCGGCGCGGCGGCCACGGTGGCGCCCCCCGTCGAGGAGACGGGACCGCACTTCTTCGACGAGGACCCCGCGGTGGCCCCCGGCCGGCAGGACCCGCCCCCTCGGGCCGGCACCGAGGCCGGCCGGCACGGCGCGCGGCCCGAGCCCGCGTCCGCCTGGCAGGCCGACGCCACCCGGCAGGCGGGCCTCGGCGCCGAGCAGGAGCCCCGCCTCGCGTGGGGCGCCCAGGGACAGGCCGACCCGCGCGTGCCGAGCGAACCCGCGCCCGCCGCGGAGCCGGAGCCGCGCCAGGAACCGAAGCCGCGCGAGGACGAGAGCAACCCCGGGACCGTCACCATCCGTGCCGTGAAGCCGGGCGACGCGGCGCCCGGCGCCCCGACGCCGCCCACCGGCGAAGGCACAGTGACGTTCCGCCGCCCCTCGGGACCGGTGCGGCCGGCCGCCGGGCCCACGCCCGCCCCCTCGCCGGGCACCGAGGGCACCATGGCGATCCGCGCCCTCCGCCCGGGCTCGGCACAGCCGGGCGCGCAACCGGACGCGCAGCCGGGCGCGCGGGCGGAGATCCCGCGGGCGGAGGCACCGCGGGCCCCCGTACCGCCCCAGGCGTCGGCCCCGCAGCCGCCCCCCGTCACCCCGCAGCCGCACGTCCCCCAGCAGGGCGGTGCGCCGGCGCCCGTCACCTCGGGGCCCGGCGGCGGATCGGCCTCCTGGGCGCAGCAGGTGCACCAGCTCGCCGCGTCGGGGCCGGCGGCCGCACCGGGCGAGGCGCAGCCGGTCCTGCCGTGGAAGCCCGTGACCGAGGACCCGTTCCTCGCGGCGGCGCGGGCCCAGGCGTCGGCCAGGCCCGCCGGGCTCGGCAGGCGCTTCGCGGCGCGGCTCATCGACACCGTCGTCCTCGCCGCGGTCACCGGAGCGGCGGCGCTGCCGCTCGGCGCCGAGGCGGTGGACCACGTCGACGGCAAGATCGACGCGGCGAAGCTCTCGGGGGAGAAGACCACGGTCTGGCTGCTCGACGGCACCACCGCGGGCTACCTCGGCATCGTCCTCGCCGTCCTGCTGCTCTTCGGCGTGGTGTACGAGGCGCTGCCCACCGCCAAGTGGGGCCGCACCCTGGGCAAGAAGGTGTGCGGCATCGAGGTGCGGGACATCGAGGAGCTAGAGGTGCCGACGTTCGGGGCGGCGCTCCGGCGCTGGCTGGTGTACAGCGTGCCCGGCGTTCTGGTCATCGGCGTCGTGGGCGTCCTGTGGTGCCTCTTCGACCGCCCGTGGCGGCAGTGCTGGCACGACAAGGCGGCAGGAACGTTCGTGGCGGGATGACCCGGACGGCGCGCCCGACCGGGGTTATGGCACAGGTTCTAACCCGGTCAGCCGCTCGCCGGATGCGGAGTAGGGAGCGAAGCGGTCGACTCGGGCCATGAGCACCGAACCGCCGCGGTACCCGCCACCGGACGACGACAGCGACCCGTTCAGGAAACAGCCACCGCCCGGCGGCGGCTCTCCCTATGACACTCCGCCACCCTCCGGCGGCGGCTCCCCGTACGACACCCCTCCACCGGGCGGCGGCGCGCCTTACGGAGGGATGCCCCCGGGTGCGGGCGGCGGTGGGCCCTACGGCGGAGGGCCGGGCGGCTACGGCGGTCAGGATCCCCTCGCCGGAATGCCGCCCCTGGCCGACAGCGGAAAGCGTGTGCTCGCCCGCATCCTCGACATGATTCTGGTGGGCATCGTCGTCGGCCTGCTGTCCTGGGCGTTCGGCACGTCCGAGTACGACATCGACCCGGACAGCGTGAACACGGGTCGCTCGTTCGGCCAGTCGCTGCTGGCCGCCGTGCTCTACATCGCGTACGACACTTATATGACCGCCAAGACCGGGCAGACGCTCGGCAAGAAGCTGCTCGGGATGCGCGTCGCGAACCTCAACGACGGCGCGACCCCGAGCATGCAGACCGCGCTGGCCAGGGCGGCGGTCCTCTGGCTGCCGTTCGCCTTCTGCTGTGCCTGCGTCTGGACGGCGATCTGCGGCGGCTGGAGCTTCTTCGACAAGCCCTACAAACAGGGCCTGCACGACAAGGCCGCGAAGACGGTGGTGGTCAGCACGTAGGTCCGCTTCGGCGGTGGCACTCCCGGCCGGCGGGTCCGTGGACTACGGGCCCGCCGGTTCGCGTACGGATTCGGCGAGGACGGCGTGCTGGGCGGGCACGCGCCGCTCGGCGGGGGAGACCCCGGGCACGGCGCGCGCGGCGGGCGCCGCCGGACCGGGCTGCGGAACCGTCACCGCCACCAGCAGGCCGAGGCCGAGCGCGGCCACGGCTATCACCGCGACACCGACGCCCGACGCGGTCCGGGAGAGCAGCAGCATGGCGAGGGTGGAGAAGATGACGGTCAGCGAACCGTAGGCGATCTGTGCGGTGGTCGGACGTGGCATGGGACGAGGCATGACGTGATCCGTCCTCGGCAGGAATCCCCCCAGGCTTTTGACCAGGGGAGCGGATGCGGATGTGTGTACGGCTGTATACGAATCAAAGGGGGCCCGACGGTGGCGACTTGGGATGTGCCGCCGAGCGCTGTAGCGCACCGTCGATTGACTCTATGACGCTCCATGCCCGACAGGAACGGGCGGTAAGCGTGACCTAACCCACGGTGCCGGAGCATGGGGGGCGCACGGGTTCATGACGTCCATCAGGTGGACAGTGGACGCGCCCGTTGACCTTGCCTGAACAGGGCATGGCCTGTCCGGATACCGGATGTGCGGGCCTGCATAGTGCACTTGGCCTGCACAAGTCAAGGTCTGTCTTTTCTCCCGTACTTCCGGTCGAATGTCGTCACTTGTGACGCGTACATCGCGCGCGGACCTCCTCCGACCGGAATCACGGTCCGCCATTCGCGCGGGCGCGTGGGGAGGAACCGAATCAAGTGACAGCCAGAACACGGACGTTCAGAGCCACGGCGGTGGCCGTGGCGATGGCCGCTGCCGCCGCCACGTACTCGGCGGCCACGGCCTCGGCCTCGGCCGGGGACGGATCCCCGGGCGGGGCGCCGGCCATCGACCGGCAGGACCCGTCGCGGGCCAAGGCCGAGGTCGACCACGACCTCGAAGGCCCGTTCAGCAAGCAGCAGGCCCAGCAGCGCAAGGCGGCCCTCCAGCAGGTCGTCGAGGGCGACGCCAAGGTCCAGAAGCGGGGCGGCTCGCAGGTCGTCAAGCTCGACGACAAGAAGTACGTCGAGCTCGGCCGCGAGAAGACCGACAAGATCTTCACGATCCTGGTGGAGTTCGGGGACAAGGTCGACGACACGACCATGTACGACCCGGACGGCCCCGAGGGCCCCCAGGCGCCGGTCAAGAAGTACGGCGGCAAGCCCGGCCCGCTGCACAACAAGATAGCCAAGCCGGACCGCGAGAAGGACAACAGCACGGCCTGGCAGAAGGACTACAACAAGAAGCACTTCCAGGACCTGTACTTCGGCGAGGGCAAGGACAGCAAGGGCAAGGCCAAGCACTCGCTGAAGACCTACTACGAGAAGACCTCGTCCGGCCGTTACTCGGTCGACGGCGAGGTCTCCGACTGGGTCAAGGTCGACTACAACGAGGCCCGTTACGGCTCGAACTACTGCGGCGACACCAACTGCCCGAACGTCTGGGACGCGGTCAAGGACGGCGTGACCGCCTGGGTCAAGGATCAGAAGGCCCGTGGCCGTACGGACGCGCAGATCAAGGCCGACCTGGCCAAGTACGACCTCTGGGACCGCTACGACTTCGACAACGACGGCGACTTCAACGAGTCCGACGGCTACATCGACCACTTCCAGGTCGTGCACGCGGGCGAGGACGAGTCGGCCGGCGGCGGCGCCGAGGGCGAGAACGCCCTGTGGGCGCACCGCTGGTACGCCTACGGCAACGACGCGGGCAGCACCGGCCCCGGCAAGAACAAGGCCGGCGGCACCCAGATCGGTGACTCCGGCATCTGGGTCGGCGACTACACCATGCAGCCGGAGAACGGCGGCCTCGGCGTCTTCGCCCACGAGTACGGCCACGACCTCGGTCTGCCCGACCTGTACGACACCTCGGGCAAGGGCGAGAACTCGGTCGGCTTCTGGTCGCTGATGTCGGCCGGTTCCTGGCTCGGCACCGGCAAGGACGCCATCGGTGACATGCCGGGCGACATGACCGCCTGGGACAAGTTCCAGCTGGGCTGGCTCGACTACGCCAAGGCGAAGGCCGCGACGGAGTCCGAGCACAAGCTGGGCGTCTCGGCGTACAACACGCGCCACCGTCAGGCGCTCGTCGTCGACCTGCCCAAGAAGGCCGTCACCACCACGGTCACCAAGCCCGCCGAGGGCTCCAAGCAGTGGTGGAGCGACCAGGGCGACGACCTCAAGAACACCCTGACGCGCTCCGTCGACCTGACCGGCAAGGCCAAGGCCGATCTGTCGCTCCAGGGCTGGTGGGACATCGAGGCCAACTACGACTACCTCTACACCGAGGTCTCGACGGACAACGGCGCCAACTGGACGCCGGTGGACGGCACCGCCGACGGCAAGCCGATCACCCGCGACGCCGGTGACAAGCCCGCGCTGACCGGTGCCTCGGGCGCGTACAAGAAGCTGGTCTTCCCGCTCGACGCCTACGCGGGCAAGAAGATCGACGTCCGCTTCCGCTACTCCACGGACGGCGGCGCGGGCGGCAAGGGCTTCACGGCCGACGCCCTCGCGGTCACCGCGGACGGCACGAAGCTCTTCGAGGACGGCGCCGAGGGCGACGACAACGGCTGGACGGCGAAGGGCTTCTCGCGCATCGGCGAGTCCTTCACCAAGAAGTACGACCAGTACTACCTGGCCGAGAACCGCCAGTACGTCTCGTACGACAAGACCCTTGAGGTCGGCCCGTACAACTTCGGCTTCTCCAAGTCCCGTCCGGACTGGGTCGAGCACTACCCGTACCAGACCGGCCTGATGGTCTGGCAGTGGGACACCTCGCAGAAGGACAACAACACCAGCGCCCACCCGGGCCAGGGTCTGATCCTTCCGGTGGACGCCCACGCCAAGCCGATGAAGTGGAAGGACGGCACGCTCCTCCGCAACAAGATCCAGCCGTACGACGCGCCGTTCAGCAAGTACAGCACCGACTCGTTCACGCTCCACAACGCGGACGTGCCGCTGAAGCTGCTCAAGCGCAAGGGTGTCTCGGTCTTCGACGACCACAAGGGCACCTACTGGTACAAGGAGAACCCCACGGGAAGTGTCAAGGTCACTGACACCAACACTCAGATCAAGATCATCGAGCAGCCCAAGGACGGCTCGACGATCACGGTCCAGGTGGGCCCCTCCAAGAAGTAAGTAGCGTTTCCGCAGGTCAGACCATGATCGGCCGTCGCCCTCTAGCGGGCGGCGGCCGATCGTGTTTAGGTGCGTCGTGTGGTTCTCTTATTGACGCGGGGCCCGGCAGGGGCTCCCGCACGATGTCTCACCGGGGTGTGACGAAGCATGTCCGCAGGAGGTTTCTGCAAGCTGCCGAACGGCAGCGTGGTGGTGGCGCTGACCCTGCCGGGCCCGGCGCCGCGCGGCGGCGCGGTCCGGGTGATCGTCCACGCCGTCAACCGCGCAAGGGCCCTGACCAGGGTCCGCAACCTGGGCCTGCGAGCGGTCTACCTCCGGGGCAACGCCGAGCCCCCCACGCCGGACGAGGTCACGGCGGTCCTGCACCACCCGGACGGCCTGATATGGCGGACGGCGCCGGACGACGTACGGGAGCTGTGGCATCCGGTGCGGGCGCTGAAGAGACGGCAGGGCCTGGGCAGCCCGACGGGGGTATAAAATCAGCCCCTCCGGCGTTTGAGGAGCGGGGTCCGGGGCGGAGCCCCGAGGCGGTCAGACGACCGGCTTCCCGGTCAGCTCTACCCCGGCGGACCGAAGCTCCGCCAAGGCCGCTTCCGTGGTCGCCGCGGCGACCCCCGCGGTCAGGTCAAGCAGGACGGTCGTCCTGAACCCTTCCCTGGCCGCGTCCACGGCGGTGGCGCGCACGCAGTGGTCCGTGGCGACGCCCACCACGTCCACCTCGGTGATCTCCCTGGTCCGCAGCCACTCCGCCAGAAAGACCCCGTTCTCGTCGACCCCCTCGAACCCGCTGTAGGCGGCGGAGTACGCGCCCTTGTCGAAGACGGCGTCGATGGCGCCGGAGGCGACGGCGGGAGCGAAGTTCGGGTGGAAGCCGACGCCCTCCGTCCCCGCCACGCAGTGCGGCGGCCAGGAGTCGACGTAGTCCGGGTTGTCCGAGAAGTGCGCCCCGGGGTCGATGTGGTGGTCCCGCGTCGCCACCACGTGCCGGTAGCAGGCCGGGGCCTGGCCGATCAGCTCGGTGACGGCGGCGGCCACGTCGGACCCACCGGCCACCGCGAGGCTGCCGCCTTCACAGAAGTCGTTCTGTACGTCTACGACGATCAGTGCGCGGCGCATGGCGGATTCCCATCGGTGGAGTGACTACGAGCGTAGAGACTGCGGGTGCCCCGCGGGAAGAGGGGCTCAGACGTACTCGGTGGGGATGACCGCCTCGCCCCGCGAGAGCTGCGTCGCCGAGAGGGGCAGCCTGCCGCGCGCGGCGGCGTGCCGGTCGCGGACGGCGTCCAGCGGCTCACGGGCGATGACCTCACCGCCCTTGACCAGCTCGACGAGGAGCTGGTGGTCGGCGAGCTCGGCCGGCACGGCTCCGGTGCCGAGCACCTCGGCCTCGGCGACCCCGTACGCGTCGTTGCGCCGCGCGGCCCACTTCCGGCCGCCCATGGAGCTCTTGGCGCCCAGCGACTTCTTCGCCACGGGTTCGAGCGGGGCCCGGGGGTCGGCCGAGTGGGCGCGGGCCACCAGCTTGTAGACCATCGAGGCGGTGGGGTGCCCGGAGCCCGTGACGAGCTGCGTGCCCACGCCGTACGCGTCCACGGGCGCCGCCGCGAGCGAGGCGATGGCGTACTCGTCGAGGTCGGACGTCACGACGATCTTCGTCTCG
This sequence comes from Streptomyces sp. DSM 118878, assembly GCF_052936595.1. Lineage (NCBI taxonomy): Bacteria > Bacillati > Actinomycetota > Actinomycetes > Kitasatosporales > Streptomycetaceae > Streptomyces > Streptomyces sp. DSM 118878. Next base: position 3,514,305 of record NZ_CP193622.1, on the reverse strand, counting down.
GTCGCCCCGAGGTCGTCGAGCTGCTGGCGCACCCGGTGGGCGACGAGGAGCAGGTCCCCGGAGTCGATGCGCACGGCGCCGAGCTCGGGCCCGGCGACCTCGACGGCCATCCGGACGGCCTCGGTCACGTCGTAGGTGTCCACGAGCAGGGTCGTGCCGCGGCCCAGCGAGTCGACCTGGGCCCGGAAGGCGTCCCGTTCGTTGTCGTGCAGCAGGGTGAAGGCGTGGGCGCTGGTGCCGACGGTCGGGATGCCGTAGCGGAACCCGGCGGCCAGGTCGGAGGTGGTCGCGAAGCCGCCGACGTAGGCGGCGCGGGAGGCGGCCACGGCGGCCAGCTCGTGGGTGCGGCGGGCGCCCATCTCGATCAGCGGGCGGTCCCCGGCGGCCGAGGACATCCGCGAGGCCGCGGCAGCGATCGCCGAGTCGTGGTTGAGGATGGAGAGGATCACGGTCTCCAGGAGCACGCACTCCGCGAAGGACCCCTCGACCCGCAGGATCGGCGAGCCCGGGAAGTAGACCTCGCCCTCGGGGTAGCCCCAGATGTCGCCCGTGAAGCGGTAGCCGGAGAGCCATGCGAGCGTCGCCTCGTCGACGATGCCGCGCTCGCGCAGGAAGCCGAGCACGGCGGGGTCGAAGCGGAAGTTCTCGACGGCGTCGAGCACCCGGCCCGTTCCGGCCACCACGCCGTAGCGGCGTCCCTCGGGGAGTCTGCGGCTGAAGACCTCGAAGACGGAGCGCCGGTCGCCCGTACCGGCCTTCAGCGCCGCTTGCAGCATCGTCAGCTCGTACTGGTCCGTGAAGAGCGCCGTCGACGGAACATCCACCGGCAGCCCAAGGTCCGCTGTGTTCATGTGAAGGATGCTACCCCGCATCTCGTCACACTGACGATTTCCTGGCCCGTTTGTGCGGGGCCCCGTCAAGGGTGGCAGCATGGGGCAGGTGAGTACGGCTCCCGCAGAGATCACCCGCCCGGAATCGGACCAAGAGGCGCATGTCGTCCCCGAACCGGACGTTCCCTGGATCACGCTCGTGCACAACGACCCGGTCAACCTGATGAGCTACGTGTCGTACGTCTTCCAGACGTATTTCGGGTACTCGAAGGGCAAGGCCGACAAGCTGATGATGGATGTGCACCACAAGGGCAGGGCCGTCGTCTCCAGCGGTACGCGCGAGGAGATGGAGCGCGACGTGCAGGCCATGCACGGGTACGGCCTGTGGGCCACCCTTCAGCAGGACCGCAAGTGAGGGCCGCAAGGGCGGGGACCGCGGACCGGCGGGCCCGCCGGCGGCGGACGGACCGGAAGCAGCGACGCATCTGATGCCAGGACACTTCGAACCGATCCCCGGGGGCGGCGCGACCGTCGCGCTCGACGAGGTCGAGATCTCGATCATCCGCTCCCTCGCCGTGCAGCTCCTGGAGCTGATCGGCCCCGGGCCGGGCGGGGAGCCCTCGGACGACCCGCTCGCGGAGCTCTTCGCGGAGGGCCCGAGCGAGCCGCCCGCCGATCCGGTGATGCGGCGCCTGCTCCCCGACGGCTACGGCGGTCCCGGCAGCGAGCGGGGGGACGAGGACGAACTGCGGGCCTACTCCTCGGAGTTCCGCCGCTTCACGGAGAACGACCTGCGGGCGAAGAAGCGTGACGACGCCCTCGTGGTGATCCGCTCGCTCGACGCGGCGGCGTCGTCGGGCGAGGGCGAAACTGTCCTGAAACTGACGGTCGAGGAGTCCCGGCACTGGCTCGGCGCCCTCAACGACCTCCGGCTCGCGATCGGCACGCGGCTCGAAGTCGCCGACGAGGACGACGCCGAGCTGCTGTACCGGCTCCCCGATTCCGATGCCCGCAAGCCGATGGTGATGGCCTACCTCTGGCTGGGCGGACTTCAGGAGACGCTGGTCGGGACGTTGATGGGTTAGGTTCGGCGCAGAATTCGATGCAGCATGCAGCGAAATTTGTTGTAGTCGACAGCTTCTGTTCACACAGGGGGCTGTTCGCTCAGTGGATGCTCAAATCCGAATAACGATCGCGTCAAATCATTGCCCGCTTTTGCTGGCTATCCATGCTATTTGTCCGCTTTTCTTTGTGGCCGCCGCCACACGTGGCTGATTCCCTCACTCCTGCCACCGTGATAAATCTTCACGACCGCTCGGCGACGCCACCCATGTCGCCGCGGGCGCTCGGCCCGGCAGACCGTCGGCAGCACTCCATCCATATCCGGGGGGATCAGGACCTGATCCGCGGCACACCGCAGTACGCGGCGCGGATCAGCATGGAGAAAGGCGTCACCATGACCTCAGTGCAGGTCGAAGAGCACCACGACGAGCACGGCGGCAATGGTGTCGTGCAGGGCGCGGGACCCGCCGGCGAGGGCGAGGGTTACCAGCGCGGCCTCGGGGCCCGGCAGATTCAGATGATCGCCATCGGCGGAGCCATCGGCACCGGCCTCTTCCTCGGCGCGGGCAAGGCCATCCACAAGGCCGGGCCCAGCCTCATCCTCGCGTACGCCATCGCGGGCCTCGTCATCTTCTTCATCATGCGGGCGCTCGGCGAGCTCCTCATGTACCGCCCGGTCTCGGGCTCCTTCTCCGAGTACGCGCGCGAGTTCCTCGGCCCGTTCTTCGGCTTCGTCACCGGCTGGACGTACTGGCTCTTCTGGGTCGTCACCGGCATCACGGAAGTCACGGCCGCGGCCCAGTACATGCAGTACTGGACACACGACTCATTCCCGCAATGGGCGTACGCGCTGATCTTCACCGTCATCCTGTACGGCGCGAACCTCATCTCCGTGAAGCTCTTCGGCGAGCTGGAGTTCTGGTTCTCGATGGTCAAGGTGACCGCCATCATCGGCATGATCCTGATCTGCGTCGGCATCCTCACCATCGGCTTCTCCGACGCCGGTGACACCGCGTCCGTCGCCCACCTGTGGGACGAGGGCGGGTTCTTCCCCAACGGCATCGGCTCCACGCTGATGACGCTCCAGATCGTGATGTTCGCCTTCCTCGCCGTCGAGCTGGTCGGCGTCACCGCGGGCGAGTCCAAGGACCCCAAGACCGTCCTGCCCAAGGCCATCAACACCGTGCCGTGGCGCATCGCCGTCTTCTACGTCGGCGCGCTCATCATGATCCTCTCGGTCGTCCCGTGGACCACGTTCAAGCCCGACGTCTCGCCGTTCGTCGCCGCCTTCGAGGAGATGGGCCTCGGCGTCGGCGCCGCGATCGTGAACTTCGTGGTCCTCACCGCCGCGCTCTCCTCCTGCAACTCCGGCATGTACTCCACCGGCCGCATGCTGCGCGACCTGGCGCTCAACGGCCAGGGCCCGAAGTTCTTCACCAAGCTCACGAAGAACGGCCTGCCGCTGATCGGCACCACGGCCTCCGCCGCCTTCATGCTGGTCGGCGTCTGGATCAACTACCAGTGGCCGGGCAAGGCGTTCAACTACGTCGTCTCCTTCGCCACGATCTCCGGCATGTGGGCCTGGATCATGATCCTGTGCAGCCAGATCCGCTACCGCCGCAAGGCCGACCGCGGCGAGCTGCCGCAGTCCACCTTCAAGGCGCCCGGAGCCCCGTACACGAGCTGGTTCGCCCTGCTCTTCATCGGCATGGTCATCGTGATGATGGGCGTCGACAAGGACGCGCGGATCTCGCTGTACGCCGCGCCGGTCTGGGCCGCGATCCTGGTGATCGCCTACCGCGTCCTGAAGAAGCGCAATCCGAAGGCCGCCGCGTTCAACAAGCGCAAGACCGCCGCCGTCGCCTCCGGTGACGAGCCGGTCGGCAAGGTCTGACGAGCGGCTCCCCGGAGCCACTGTCCAGCATTCGGGCCCGTACGTACCACATACCGGTACGTACGGGCTCTCTGCTTATCCTGGCTCCCATGCTGACCATCACACAGGCCCTCCACGACCAGATCGTCGCGCACGCGCGCCAGGACCACCCCGACGAGGCGTGCGGCGTGGTCGCGGGCCCGGCGGGCACCGGCAGGCCCGAGCGGTTCATCCCGATGCTGAACGCCGCGCGGTCGCCCACGTTCTACGAGTTCGACTCGGGCGACCTGCTCAAGCTGTACCGCGAGATGGACGACCGGGACGAGGAGCCGGTGATCGTCTACCACTCGCACACCGCGACCGAGGCGTACCCCTCCCGCACCGACGTCACGTACGCCAACGAGCCCGGCGCGCACTACGTCCTCGTCTCCACGGCGGACACCGACGGCTCGGGCCCCTTCCAGTTCCGCTCGTACCGCATCGTGGACGGCACGATCACCGAGGAGGACGTGCGGGTCGTCGAGGCGTACTGAGAGGCGTACCGAGAGGCGTACCGAACGGCGTACGAGGGGCTTCCGAGCCCCTCCGTCCGCATTCTGAACGCAATCCGTCCAGCATGCGATATCACATTCCGGATCCCGGACCGGGAATCGATACGATGACCGCATGGTTCCCCATGACGTGAGCGAAGAGACGCCGAGCGCCCTGCTGCTCGTGGCGCGGCTGCACGTCGACCTGTGCCGCCTCGCCAGCGCGATCTGTTCCCGCTGAACCGTTCCGCCGCACGGCCCCGGGCCGCGCCGCCGCACGCCGCACCACGCGTGCACCCTGACTGATCAGCGCCGCACGCGCGCGTCCCGTCACCCGTACTTCTCGACTCCCGACAGGAGCCCTCAGCATGGCCATCGAGGTCCGCATCCCGACCATCCTCCGCACCTACACCGACGGCGAGAAGGCCGTGCAGGGGAGCGGGGACACCCTCGCCGAGCTGCTCACCGACCTCGACTCACGGCACGAGGGCATCGCCGCGCGCATCGTCGACGACGGCAAGCTCCGCCGCTTCGTGAACGTGTACCTCAACGACGAGGACGTCCGCTTCCTCGACGGCATCTCCACGAAGCTGTCCGACGGCGACAGCGTCACGATCCTGCCGGCCGTCGCCGGCGGCATGGTCTAGGCCCGATCCCGGATGCCTCGATACGACTCCCCGCTCGCCGCGGTCGGCAACACGCCGCTCGTACGCCTGCCGCGGCTCTCCCCATCGGACGACGTCCGCATCTGGGCCAAGCTGGAGGACCGCAACCCGACCGGCTCCATCAAGGACCGGCCGGCCCTGCACATGGTCGAACAGGCCGAGAAGGACGGCCGGTTGACGCCCGGCTGCACGATCCTGGAGCCGACCTCCGGCAACACCGGCATCTCGCTCGCCATGGCGGCCAAGCTCAAGGGCTACCGCATCGTGTGCGTCATGCCGGAGAACACCTCCCAGGAGCGGCGCGACCTGCTCGCCATGTGGGGCGCCGAGATCATCTCGTCCCCCGCGGCGGGCGGCTCCAACACCGCGGTCCGCGTGGCCAAGGAGCTGTCCGCCGAGCACCCGGACTGGGTGATGCTCTACCAGTACGGCAACCCGGACAACGCGGGCGCCCACTATGCGACGACGGGCCCGGAGATCTTCGCGGACCTCCCCTCCATCACCCACTTCGTCGCGGGCCTCGGCACCACCGGCACGCTCATGGGCGTCGGCAGGTACCTGCGCGAGCAGAACCCCGACATCAAGATCGTCGCCGCCGAGCCGCGCTACGACGACCTCGTCTACGGCCTGCGCAACCTCGACGAGGGCTTCGTCCCCGAGCTGTACGACGCCTCGGTCCTCACCACCCGCTTCTCCGTGGGCTCGGCCGACGCGGTCACCCGCACCCGCGAACTCCTCAAGCAGGAGGGCATCTTCGCGGGCGTCTCCACGGGCGCGGCACTGCACGCGGCGATCGGCGTCGGCCAGAAGGCGGTCAAGGCGGGGGAGACGGCGGACATCGCCTTCGTCGTCGCCGACGGCGGCTGGAAGTACCTCTCGACGGGCGTCTACACCGCCGAGACGACGGAGGCCGCCATCGAAACGCTTCAGGGCCAGCTCTGGGCCTGACGGCCCGGGGCAGGGGAGCCGGTGCGCCGCCTCGGGCCCAGTCGAACGCCGAACGCCGGACGGGCTGATCTCCCTCACCCGTCCGGCGTTCGGCGTTCGGCGTCCGGCTCAGCGCACCAGGTACTTCACCTGGTCCCAGAGCGCCGGATCCACCGCCCCGGCCCTGCGGCGGAAGTCCGGGAGCGGTACGTCCCTCAGCTCGTCGGTCTCCAGGAAGCTCGGCCGGCCCTGCGCGTCGCCCACGGAGCCCGGCGGCAGCGGGATCACGCCGGCCCGCTCCTCGTGGTACCGGCTGGTGATCTTCGCGACGCGAGCGCGCCGGCCACGGACCGACAGCACCAGGCAGGGCCGGTCCTTCCCGCCGGGCCCGTCCTCGTAAGGCACCCGCGCCCACCAGATCTCCGCCGGCTTCGGCGCGGGCGACGGCAGACGCGGCCCCCTGGGCCCACGCGGCGGCCGCGAGGACCCCGGCCGCCGGACATTCCGCTTCCGCGCTCCGCGCCCCCAGCCGTCCACCACCGTGGCGACCAGGGCGAGCACCACCACCGCCGCCAGCGCGAGCCACCAAGACGTGTCCATGGCACCGACGGTACCGGCGCGTTCCACGCACCGCCCACCACCCCCGCCACCGGCCCGCACACCCGCCCGACCACCCCCACAGCCGCCTGCGCGCTTCACGCCGCCCCACTGCGTCCGTACGCCCGCCGAACCGGTGACACCGCAGGTGAGTTCGCCCACAACGGCCCGCGACGGAGGAGCGACCAGGCCTTTTGCGCCTTACGCTCGACGGACCGCCCACCCCCCGGCTCCCCTTGTCAGTCCACGCCAGCGCGGAGGTCCCAGCTTCATGAAGCTCACCGTCGTCGGCTGCTCGGGGTCGTTTCCGTCCGCGGACTCGGCCTGCTCGAGCTACCTCGTCGAGGCCGACGGCTTCCGGTTGCTGCTCGACATGGGCAATGGAGCCCTCGGCGAGCTGCAACGCCACATCGGTCTCTACGACCTTGACGCGATCTTCCTCAGCCATCTGCACGCCGACCACTGCATCGACATGTGCGCGTACTTCGTGGCCCGCTACTACCGGCACGAGGGCGGCCGCTGCGCCCCCATCCCGGTCTACGGCCCCGAAGGCACCGAGCAGCGGCTCACCACGGCGTACGCCGACACGCCCTCGGCGTCCTCGATGAGCGAGGTCTTCGACTTCCACACGGTCAAGCCGGCCGCGTTCGACCTCGGCCCGTTCGCGGTGCGCACCGAGAGGGTGCACCACCCCGTCGAGGCGTACGCCATCCGCGTCGAGCACGGCGGCAGGTCCCTCACGTACTCCGGGGACACCGGCACCTGCGAAGGCCTGGACGAACTGGCCACGGGCACCGACCTGTTCCTGTGCGAGGCGGCGTTCACCGACGGCAAGGAGAACATCCCCGACCTGCACCTGAACGGCCGCGAAGCGGGCGAGTGCGCCCAGCGCGCCGGTGCGGGCCGCCTCCTGCTCACCCACATCCCCCCGTGGACGGACCCCCAGGTGAACCTGGCGGACGCCCGGGCGGCCTACGGCGGCCCTGTGGCACTCGCGGCGCCGGGCGCGACGTACGAGATCTGAGCCATGGGGAAGGCCCCGGAACCGAGCCGGTTCCGGGGCCTTCCCCATGCGATGTCATGCGATGCGACGCCGTGAGGGCTACGCCTTCGTGAGGTCCTCGATCTCCTCCTCGGGCTCGCGGCCCGGGGTCATGAGGTTGAACTTGAGGATCGCGAACCGGAAGACGAAGTAGTACAGCGCCGCGAAGACGAGACCGATCGGGATGATCAGCCATGGCTTGGTCGCCAGACTCCAGTTGAGCGCGTAGTCGATGAAGCCGGCCGAGAAGTTGAAGCCGGCGTGCACCCCGAGCGCCCAGGTCACCGCCATGGATATGGCCGTCAGCACGATGTGCAGGGCGTACAGGACCGGGGCGATGAACATGAAGGTGAACTCGATCGGCTCGGTCACACCGGTCACGAACGAGGTCAGCGCCAGCGAGACCATCATGCCCATCACGACCTTGCGGCGCTCGGGGCGGGCGCAGTGCGCGATGGCGATCGCGGCGGCCGGGAGGCCGAACATCATGATCGGGAAGAAGCCCGACATGTACATACCGGCGGAGGGGTCACCGGCCAGGAAGCGGGCGATGTCGCCGTGGACCATCTCGCCGCCGTCGTTGAACGAACCGAGCTGGAACCAGGCGATGGTGTTGACGAACTGGTGCATGCCGATCGGGATCAGCGCGCGGTTGATGCCGCCGAAGAGCGCGGAGCCACCGGCACCGAGGCCGGTCATCCACTCGGCGAAGTTCTCGATGCCGTGGCCGATGGGCTCCCAGACGACGCCGAAGAAGACGCCCACGAGGATGCCGACGAAGGCCATGATGATCGGCACGAGACGGCGGCCGTTGAAGAAGCCGAGCCAGTCGACCAGCTTGGTGCGGTGGTACTTCTGCCACAGCACCGCGGCGAGCAGACCCATGATGATGCCGCCGAGGACACCGGGGTTGTTGTAGACCGCCGGATCGTCCGCACCCTTCTTGACCACCGCTTCGGTGACCGGGAAGGCTTCGAGCACCTTGCTGTAGACGAGGAAGCCGACGACGGCGGCGAGCGCGGTGGAGCCGTCGGACTTCTTGGCGAAGCCGATGGCCACGCCGATGCAGAAGAGGAGCGGCAGGGAGCCGGTGATCGCGCCGCCGGCGTTGTTGAAGACCGCGGCGACCTTGTCCCAGCCGAGGCCGTCCTTGCCGAAGACATCGTCCTGCCCGAGCCTGACCATGATGCCGGCGGCGGGCAGGACGGCGATGGGCAGCTGTAGGCTGCGGCCCACCTTCTGCAGGCCCTGGAACAGGCCGGAGCCCCGCTTCTTCGCGGGCGCCGCCTTGGCGGTGGCCGTACTCATGACTTCCTCCATGTGCGGGTGCTGTCGGGGACAGTTGGGGGTGGACAGCACGCCGTGGTCTACACCACTAAGTGGTGTAGACCTGTTGTAGCACGGTGAAGGTGACGTAAGGAACCCGCGATTCCTGTGGGCTCGGCCATATACGGATATGGCAGGCCAAAGGCCGGATCAGGCCTTGGTCTGCTCCCTGTCCTGGGCCTCCGTTTCCTCCTCCGGTTCGCGGCCCGGAGTGTGCAGGTCGAACTTGATGATCACCAGCCGGAAGAGGAAGTAGTAGACGACCGCGAAGACGAGGCCGATCGGGATGATCAGCCATGGCTTGGTCGCCAGACTCCAGTTGATGACGTAGTCGATCAGTCCCGCGGAGAAGCTGAATCCGTCCTTCACGCCCAGCGCCCACGTCACCGCCATCGAGGCGCCGGTCAGCACCGCGTGGATCGCGTACAGGAGGGGAGCGATGAAGAGGAACGAGTACTCGATCGGCTCGGTGATGCCCGTGACGAACGACGTCAGGCCGACCGAGAGCATCAGGCCGCCGACCACCTTGCGCCGCTCCGGGCGCGCGCAGTGCGTGATCGCGAGGGCCGCGGCGGGCAGCGCGAACATCATGATCGGGAAGAAGCCCGAGGTGAACTGGCCCGCGGTCGGATCGCCCGCGAGGAACCGGTTGATGTCACCGTGCACGACGGTGCCGTCCGGCTTCGTGTAGTCCCCGAACTGGAACCACACGAACGTATTCAGGAACTGGTGCAGCCCGACGGTCAGCAGCGCGCGGTTGGCGACACCGAAGATGCCCGAGCCCAGCCACCCCAGATCCACCAGCCACTTCGAGAAGCTGGTCAGCGCGTCACCGATCGGCGGCCAGATCCAGACGCAGAGCCCCGCGAAGACGAGGCCGACGAAGGCCATGATGATCGGCACGAGGCGGCGGCCGTTGAAGAAGCCGAGCCAGTCCACCAGCTTCACCCGGTGGTAGCGCTGCCAGAACCAGGAGGCGAGCAGCCCCATCACGATGCCGCCGAACACCCCCGGATTCTGGTACGCCGCCTGCGCGACCGTGCCGTCCTCCGCGATACAGACCCCGCCCCACATCCCGGCGGCGCCGAACGTCGTGTCCGTGGGGCAGTCGTCGGGGAAGGCGCGGAGAACGGCGAAGTACACGAGGAACCCGGTGACGGCCGCCAGCGCCGTCGAACCGTCCGACTTCTTCGCCATACCGATCGCGACGCCGATGCAGAACAGCAGCGGCAGCCCGAGCGAGGAGTCGAGCAGTGAGCCGCCCGCCGCGGCGAAGACCTTGGCGACGTTCGTCCAGCCGAGGCCGTCCTCGCCGAAGACGTCCGGCTGGCCGAGCCGGTTCAGGATGCCGGCGGCCGGCAGCACCGCGATGGGCAGCTGCAAGCTCCGGCCCATCTTCTGCAGCCCCTGGAACAAGCCGTTCCACCACTTCTTCTGGGGCAGCGCGGCGGCGTCGGAAGTCATCGGCGTCCTCCCGGACGGGCCAAGGTCGGCGGTCATGGCAGACTGGTGTAGACCAGTTGGGGCGGTGAGGGCTGGTGCGGTGCCGTGAGGCGGACACCCTGTCCGTCATCATTGGGCACGGCCGCCGCGACCGCCCGCGAAGATGGTCCAACCGTGCGTTACCGTGACATCGCGGACCTACGGTGCGTCGAGGCCGCGTCCTATGGCTGCGCTCCCCGGGGCGACCCCGGGCCCAAGCCACAAGCAACTCAGGGAGAAACACCATGGCCACCAAGGCTGAGAAGATCGTTGCCGGGCTCGGCGGCATCGACAACATCGAAGAGGTCGAGGGCTGCATCACCCGCCTCCGCACCGAGGTCAAGGACGCGGGCCTGGTCGACGACGCCGCCCTGAAGGCCGCCGGCGCCCACGGCGTGGTCAAGATGGGCACCGCGATCCAGGTCGTCATCGGCACGGACGCCGACCCGATCGCCGCGGACATCGAAGACATGATGTAACCACCCCACCGCTACACCCCCGAGAGGCCCCCACCGCAAGCCGCGGCGGGGGCCTCTCGCGTAGACCGACCCGGGCCCCCGGGGGCCAGGGGTGAAGCCACGGGGGACGGCACCCCGTGGACCACCGAAACGCTAGGCTCACCGCATGTCTCGATTTGACGGCCGCACCCCCGAACAACTCCGCCCGATCACCATCGAACGCGGCTGGAGCAAGCACGCCGAGGGCTCCGTCCTCATCTCCTTCGGCGACACCAAGGTCTTCTGCACCGCCTCCGTCACCGAAGGCGTCCCCCGCTGGCGCAAGGGCAGCGGCGAGGGCTGGGTCACCGCGGAGTACTCGATGCTGCCCCGCTCCACCAACACCCGCGGCGACCGCGAGGCCGTCCGCGGCAGGATCGGCGGCCGCACCCACGAGATCAGCCGGCTCATCGGCCGCTCGCTGCGCGCCGTCATCGACTACAAGGCCCTCGGCGAGAACACCATCGTCCTGGACTGCGACGTCCTCCAGGCCGACGGCGGCACCCGCACCGCCGCCATCACCGGCGCCTACGTGGCCCTCGCCGACGCCGTCACCTGGGCCCAGGGCAAGAAGCTCATCAAGCACGGCCGCAAGCCCCTCACCGGCACCGTCAGCGCCGTCTCCGTCGGCATCGTCGGCGGCGAACCGCTCCTCGACCTCTGCTACGAGGAGGACGTGAAGGCCGACACCGACATGAACGTCGTCTGCACGGGCGACGGCCGCTTCGTCGAGGTCCAGGGCACCGCCGAGGCCGAGCCCTTCGACCGCAAGGAGCTGAACGCGCTCCTCGACCTCGCCGTGGCCGGCTGCGACGACCTCGCCGCCCACCAGCGAGCGGCCCTGGAAGCCACGCTTCAGCTCTGACATCCGGGTGACATGTCCGGCGGCTTCGGGGGGAGTCGGGCGACGTCGGCCACGTGAGGCAACCAACACCCCCTCGACAGACGTTCTTACGGGTACGGGCGCGCGGGCAGAACCGGGCGCCCGTCCGTACCCCCTGGGGAGGGACCGAACCATGGCCGCGCGCCACCGTCGTATCGCCACCGCTGTCGCCACAGCTCTCATCGTCGTACCGGCCGGCGTCGGCCTCGTCGGCTGTGACGCCGTCTCGAAGGCCCTCGACTGCGTCCAGACCGCAGACACGATCGCCGACAGCGTCACCGACCTCCAGCAGGCCGCCGAGAACGCGGCCGACAACCCCGCCGAGGCGGACCGCGCCCTCGACGACATCGGCAAGAACCTCGAGAAGATCGGCGACAAGACCGATGACACGGACGTCAACAAGGCCGTCGACGATCTCGACAAGGCCATCGGCAACGTCCGTGAGGCCATCAAGGACGGCGACTCCACGCCGGACATCAGCCCCGTCACGGACGCGGCGGGCGAACTGACCAAGGTCTGCACGCCGTAGCGGCAGGGGGCCCCGCACTCGGCGGGGCCCTTCCCATCGCCACCGCAGGACAGCGCCCGACGGACGAGCCCCACCCTCCAGGACGGGACACCGCACGGGGCCCGGCCCGTACCGGGCCTGGGGTTGGCCCGTACCGGGCCTGGGGTCGGCCCGCACCGGACCCGGGACCGGCCCGCACCGGACCCGGGACCGGCCCGCGCGCCGCAGTGAGCCCCCGTGCCGAGCTCGGACCACCCCCGCGCGGGGATACTGGTCGGCATGACCCGCCTCATCCTCGCCACCCGTAACGCCGGCAAGATCACCGAGCTGCGGGCGATCCTCGCCGACGCGGGGCTCCCGCACGAGCTCGTCGGCGCCGACGCCTACCCCGAGATTCCCGACGTCAAGGAAACCGGCGTCACCTTCGCCGAGAACGCCCTGCTCAAGGCGCACGCCCTCGCCCAGGCCACCGGGCTGCCGGCCGTCGCCGACGACTCCGGGCTCTGCGTGGACGTCCTCGGCGGAGCCCCTGGCATCTTCTCCGCCCGCTGGGCAGGCCGCCACGGCGACGACCAGGCCAACCTGGATCTGCTCCTCGCCCAGCTCGGCGACATCGCCGCCCCCCACCGCGCGGCCCACTTCGCCTGCGCGGCGGCCCTCGCTCTCCCCGACGGCACGGAACGCGTGGTCGAGGGCCAACTCCGAGGCACCCTCCGCACGACCCCCGCGGGCTCCGGCGGCTTCGGCTACGACCCGATCCTCCAGCCGGACGACGAGACCCGCACGTGCGCGGAGCTCTCAGCCGCCGAAAAGAACGCGATCAGCCACCGCGGAAAGGCGTTCCGGGCGCTGGTTCCCGTGGTGCGGGAGCTGCTGGGCTGAGGGCCCCATACACATGGTGAAGGCCCGCCCCGCGGGGTTCTCGGGCCGGGCCTTTCCGTCGGTGCGCCCGGTCGGATTCGAACCGACAACAGCTGGTTCCTAGGACCAGTCTCTCTGCCAGTTGGAGTACAGGCGCGTGTGGCATCCCCTACCTTACTGGGCGAAGTCTGCTGTCCGGCAAGAGGCGTCAAGCGACTCGACGCCGACCGCCTCTGCACCACGTACTGGTGATCGCGTGGCAGTTGGGGCAGAGCAGCCGCAAGTTCTCACGCTGGTCGTCGCTCCAGTCCCCGTTGATGTGGTCGATCTCCAGCGTCATGGTTTTCCCGTTCCACCTAGGTGAGGTACCGCACCTGTCACAGCGCTCGGGGACGCCGACCTCACGCAATGCTCGGCGCAGCAGGACGGTTTTCGTGCGGTGGGGCCTGTCTTGCTTGATGAAAATGTCAGCAGGGCTCTTGCGAGGCGTCGGTCCCGGTTTGCCCCGCAGGTGGGCTTGGCCGAGGAAGTGGGCGGTGTCGATCCCGTCCTCCGCGATCCACTGCCGTAGAAGAGATCGCGACCTGCTGGTCTCTTGTCTTTGCAAGGCGCGCAGCGCTCCAGCGATCGATGAGCTGACGGCCACCGCCTGCCGCAGTTCTCCGGTTGCGGGCTTGAGAATGGGCCCGCCGCGAATGCGACGAGGGATATGAGATACATCGATCCCGTAGTCATCGAAGCGCTTGAACAAGTGGCGGCGTAGGTTTCGGTAGGGGCGTGCCCCGACGAAGGCGATGACCTCCTCCATGCTTGAGCAGTTCTTCGCAGCTTCCCTCAGAAGTTCTCGTGTGTAGCGTCGTGATTCGCTCATGTCTGCCGCCCCTTGCCGCGGCCCCGGTAGGTATCGGTGGTCGAGTGGCAGTTGGGGCAGAGCAACCGAAGGTTCTCGGCTCGGTTGTTGCGCCAATTGCCGTCAATGTGGTCGACCTCCAGCGGTAGCGGTTCGCCTTGCCAGACTGGACCGATCCCGCACATCGCACACAGCTCGGCGATGCCCAGCTCCTTCATGGCCCGCTTGAGCCGTTCGCTGGGTACTCGCCTGTCAGCGCCCGAGACCAGGATGTCCGTGGGTGTTCTTCTCCGGCGGTTCTCCCGCATGGTGGCCCCGCTGGGTACCGGTTGAGCGAAGTGCGCCGTATCGATCCCATACGCCTTGATGCGGCGGGCGATGTTCGTGTGGTGACCTCCGACCAGCTCGATGCCGAGATGGCGTAGGACGCCGTTGACGCTTGTCGACACGTTTACCGCTGCTTCAAGAATTTCCTTGGTCCACCGGGTCCCCTCCCGCTGAAAGTGCGACGTCTCTACCCCCAGCTTCCGCATCCGCTCGCGCAGGTACGCCCTCGTAACGCTTTTCGGATCCACTCCCAATTTCCCCAGCGCCTCGGACAACGTCCGCGACGAGCGGGCCGCCTCCTCGAGACGCTCCCTGGTGTACGGACTGACCGCCATCGTGCCCCTTCGCATCCGGCCGCCCGTTCGCGGCTCAAATGGAGTAACGACCCGACAATCGGACCGTTACGCCCGATATGCGGAACGGCCCGCCCCACTTCGCGAGCGGGGGCGGGCCGTGAGGGAAAGGCCAGGTGAGGGGAGGAGTCAGAACTTGGGAGCCGGGGTCTGGGACTCGACCATTTCCGCCGCCTCCTCCTTCGTCTCCACCGACGGCGGCGAGCCGGACAGCGGCTTCTGGGCCGTCTCCTTCATGCAGGCCACCGCGATGATGCCGACCAGCGCCGCCGCCATCGAGTAGTACGCCGGGACCATGTCCGTCCCCGTGACGCTGATCAGGGACGTGATCACCAGGGGGGCCGTGCCGCCGAAGAGGGAGGCGGAGAGGTTGTAGCCGACGGAGAGGGAGCCGTAGCGGACCGAGGTGGGGAAGAGGGCCGGGAGCGTCGCCGACATCGTGCCGAGGAGGCAGACCAGGGAGAGGCCGAGCAGGAGCATGCCTCCGGAGACCGCGAGCAGGCTGCCCTGCTTGATCAGGAGGAACGCCGGGATGGAGAGGACCAGGAAGCTCACCATGCCCGTCATCAGGAGCGGCTTGCGCCCGAAGCGGTCCGACAGCTTGCCCACCTGGCTGATGATCAGCATCAGGATGATCATCGTGCCGATGAGGATCAGCAGCCCGTGCGAGTCGTCATAGCCGAGCTCGTCCGAGAGGTACGTCGGCATGTACGACAGGAGCATGTAGTCCGTGACGTTGTACGCGCCGACCAGCGCGACGCAGAGGATCAGGGTCGGCCAGTACTGGGTGAAGATCTTCGCGAGGTCGCCCTTGGCCGTGGTCTCCACGGTGGACGCGCCCTCGGACGCCGAGTGGAAGGTCTGGTCCTCCATCTTCTGGAAGGCCGGCGTCTCGTCGAGCTTCAGCCGCAGGTAGAGGCCGACGAGGCCGAGCGGGCCCGCGACCAGGAACGGCAGGCGCCAGCCCCATGACTCCATGGTGTCGGAGCCGAGCGCGGAGTTGAGGATCAGGACCAGGCCGGCCGCGCCGGTGTAGCCCGCCAGTGTGCCGAGCTCCAGGAAGCTGCCGAAGTAGCCGCGCCGCTTGTCCGGGGCGTACTCGGCGATGAACGTGGAGGCGCCGCCGTACTCGCCGCCCGTCGAGAAGCCCTGCACCAGGCGGAAGAAGATCAGCAGTACGGGGGCCCAGAAGCCGATCGTGGAGTAGGACGGGATCAGGCCGATGGCGAGTGTGCCGATGGCCATCATGATCATCGTCAGGGCGAGGACCTTCTTGCGGCCGATCTTGTCGCCCATCGGTCCGAAGACCATGCCGCCGAGGGGGCGGACGAGGAAGGACACCGCGAAGGTCGCGAAGGACGAGATCAGCTGGACCGTGTCGTTCCCGGACGGGAAGAAGACGTGGCCGATGGTGACGGCGAGGTAGCTGTAGATGCCGAAGTCGAACCACTCCATGGCATTGCCGAGCGAGGCCGCCTTGACCGCTCGCTTGACCGCGGCTTCGTCCGTGACCGTGATGTCGGTGCGCCGGAGCGGCGGGTTCCTGCGGCGTTTCACGGCCCGGAACAGCGTGCGGTGGCGTCTGAACGCCTCGTGATCGGCCTCGGTGGCTTCTTGGGCCGTCATGGAGTGGTTCCTTTCGTTCTTCGGGCAAGCTCCCCCATGGATCACTTGCTCGAACATCGCCGACGCAAACGAAAGCCCCCCGTGAGGGGGGCCTTTGTCACAGTCCGGCGGGCATGCGCGCCCGGAGCCGCCTCAGACGCCGAGGTCCTTGATGATCTTCGCCACGTGTCCGGTGGCCTTCACGTTGTAGAAGGCGTGCTCGACCTTGCCCTCCTCGTCGACCACCACGGTGGAGCGGATGACGCCGGTCACCGTCTTGCCGTACAGCTTCTTCTCGCCGAAGGCGCCGTATGCCTCCAGGGTCTCCTTGGAGGGGTCGCCGACCAGTGTGACCTTGAGGTTCTCCTGCTCGCGGAACTTCGCGAGCTTCTCCGGCTTGTCCGGCGACACGCCGATGACGTCGTAGCCGGCGGCGGCCAGCACGTCGAGGTTGTCGGTGAAGTCGCAGGCCTGCTTGGTGCAGCCGGGGGTGAGCGCGGCCGGGTAGAAGTAGACGATGACCTTGCGGCCCTTGTGGTCGGCCAGGGAGACGTCCTTGCCGTCCGCGTCGGGCAGGGTGAAGGCGGGGGCGGTGTCGCCGGCCTTGAGTCGCTCGCTCATCTTCGGTCTCCTCGCGGGGGTGCTGCGCAACGGGGTGCTTCGCAACAGGTGGGGTGAACGGAGTCGAGCGTAATAGGGGTGCCGTGGGGTGTGGTGGGCCCGGAGCTGACAGACTGGAGGTCAGACGTTCATCGTTTCTCGAACGCGGCGCGAACGCGACGCAAACGCGAATGAAACGACCGAAACGACCGATACGACCCACGGAGGCAGCGCGGTGTCGGATGCCAGGACCCCTGCGCAGATCGAGGCGGACATCAAGCGCCGGCGCGACCAGCTCGCCGATACGCTCGACGAGATCGGGGTGCGTGTCCACCCGAAGACGATCGTCGGCGACGCGAAGGCGAAGGTCGCGGCGCGCGTGGACAACTCACTCGGCCGGGCGTACGTGGGGGCGAACCGATTCGTCACCGACGTGCGGGGCCAGCTCGTCTCGGCGGACGGTTCGCCCCGTGTCGAGCGGATCGTCCCGGTGGCCCTGGTGGCCGTGGGCCTGGTGGGGCTCATCGTCGTGACATCGCGACGGCGCAGCAGCTGATGTCCCGGCCACCCGGGGGCCACGGAGGCCGCGGGGGCAGGTAGGTTCGGGGCGTGAGCGCAAAGACCCATCACGACGACAAGCTGCCCATCCGCATGCTGCACGACCGCGTGCTCGTGCGGCAGGACACCAGCGAGGGCGAGCGCCGTTCCGGCGGCGGCATCCTGATTCCCGCGACGGCGGCCGTGGGCCGGCGGCTCGCGTGGGCCGAGGTGGTCGCGGTCGGGCAGAACGTACGCACGGTCGAGCCGGGCGACCGCGTCCTGTATGACCCGGAGGACCGCGCCGAGGTCGAGGTGCGGGGCGTCGCGTACGTCCTGATGCGCGAGCGCGACCTGCACGCGGTGGCCGCGGACCGGTTCGAGGGCTCCGAGGACACGACGGGCCTCTACCTGTAGAGCCTTACCTTCGGCGGGGCCGGCCGGTGACCATGGTCACCGGCCCCTTTCACGTGCGGTTTGCTACCTTGGGAAGCACCCGACGAGACGCGCCGTACCGGGCTACGCAAAGACGACGCACCCCCATCAGTGGACGCCGAGCGGCGTCCGTACTCGTCGGAGGTGCCGTCATGGCCTGGGTTCTGTTGATCATCGCCGGTCTGCTCGAAGTGGGCTGGTCCATCGGGATGAAGTACACCGAGGGGTTCACCCGGCTCTGGCCGAGCCTCGGCACCGGCGCGGGCATCGTCGTGAGCATGCTGCTGCTGTCGCAGGCGGCGAAGACGCTGCCCATCGGTACCGCGTACGGCGTGTGGGTGGGCATCGGCGCGGCCGGTGCGGCGGTGCTCGGCATGGTGATACTCGGTGAGCCCGTCACCGCCGCCCGGATCTTCTTCGTCTGTCTGCTGCTCGTCGCCGTGGTCGGCCTGAAGGCCACCTCGGGGCACTAGGCGCTAAGGGTCCATGCCGCCGATGGGGCCGCCGTCGACCGTGCCGCCGTCGGTCGCCGTTCCTCCTGGGCCGGTGGTGCCGCCGTTGACCGGGCCGCCCTGTGCGGTGCCGCCGTCGACCGTGCCGCCGTCGGTCGCCGTCCCTCCGGGGCCCGTGACGCCGCCGTCCGTCGGTTCGCCCGTCGGGCCGCCGGTCTGGCCGCCGTCGGTGGTGCCGCCGTCCGTGGGGCCGCCGTCGGTGGTGCCGCCGTCCGTCGTGGGCCCGCCGTCGGTCGTGCCGCCGTCCGTGGTGCCGCCGTCGGTGGTGCCCCCGTCGGTGGTGCCGCCGTCGGTTTCCGGTTCGCCGGTGGCGCCCGTGGCCGTCGGGTCGGGCAGCGGCAGGTCCGCGCCGTCCTCCAGCTCCAGGTCGAAGTCCTTGACCGGCTCGCCCTCCAGGGCGTCCCTGGTGAACTGCGCCCAGACGCGGGCCGGGTAGGCGCCGCCGTTGATGCGGGACTCGCCGAGCGCCCCGTACAGCGGGGTGTGCGCGCCCGTGTCGGGGTTCTGGCCCATGACGGCGACGACGGTGGCGAGGTCGGGGGTGTAGCCGGCGAACCACGCCGCGGTGTCGTTCTCGGCGGTGCCCGTCTTGCCCGCGGCGGGTCGGCCCGCGCCCTGGGCGGCGGTACCGGTGCCGCCCTCGACGACGCTCTGGAGGATGGAGGTGGTGGTGTCGGCGGCCTCGCGGGAGACGGCCTGTTCGGTGGCGTCCTGGTCCGGCAGCTCTATCCGCTGCCCGTCCTTGGTGATCGACTCGACGATCGTGTACGTGCCGTGCTTGCCGTGGTTGGCGAGCGTCGCGTACGCCTCGGTCATGTCCAGGACGCTCGCGGTGGACGGGCCGAGCGCGATGGACGGGGACTCGGTGAGGTCGGGGGTGTTCTCCGGGACGCCGAGGGCGACGGCGGTCTTCTTGACCTTGTCGGAGCCGACGTCGACGGCCATCTGGGCGTACACCGAGTTCACGGACTTGTCGGTGGCCTCGCGGACGGTGGTCTCGCCGTAGGAGACCTGGTCCTCGTTCTCGGGGGCGTACGCGCCGCCGCTCCAGCCCTGCACCGGGCGCTTGTTGGTGCCGTCGTAGACGGTGTTGGGCGTGATGGGGCGGCCGTCCTGGGTCACCGAGCCGTTCTCCACCGCGGAGGTGAAGACGAACGGCTTGAAGGTGGAGCCGACCTGGTAGTCGCGGCGCGTGGCGTTGTTGACGTACTGCTTGGTGTAGTCGATGCCGCCGTACATCGCGACGACCTTGCCGGTGGCCGGGTCGATGGAGGCGCCGCCCGCGCGGACGTTGCGGTCGACCTTGCGGGCGTCCTTGTCGACCTTGGACATCACCTGCTCGTCGACGGCCTTCTTGAAGGCGTCCTGACGGTCCTTCTGGAGGGTCGTGGTGATGCGGTAGCCGCCCTTGGCGAGCCGGTCCTCGTCGATGATCTTGTTGTTGGTGAGGTAGTCCTCGACGGCCTTGACGACGTAGCCGCGCTGCCCGGAGAGGCCCGCGGTGCCCTTCGCCTCGTCCGGCACCGGGAACTTCATGCCCGCCCGCTCGGACTTGCTCAGCCAGCCCTGCTTGACCATGCCGTCCAGGACGTAGTTCCAGCGTCCGGCCGCGCGCGGCTTGTTCTCGGGGTGCGTGGCGACGTCGTAGGCGTTGGGGGAGTTGAGGAGCGTGGCGAGGTAGGCGCCCTGGGCGGTGGTGAGTTTCTTGACGTCCTTGCCGTAGTACGCCTGGGCCGCGGCCTGGATGCCGTACGCGTTGCGGCCGAAGTAGCTGGTGTTGAGGTAGCCGGAGAGGATGTCGTCCTTGCTCACCTCGCGGTCCAGCTTGATGGAGATGAAGAACTCCTTGGCCTTGCGGGTGATCGTCTGCTCCTGGCCCAGGTAGTAGTTCTTGACGTACTGCTGGGTGATCGTGGAGCCGGACTGCTTGCCCTTGCCGGTGACGGTGTTGAAGGCGGCGCGGATCATCGCCTTGGGGTCGACCGCGGACTCGCTGTAGAAGTCGCGGTCCTCGGCGGCGAGCACGGCGTGCTGGACGGTCAGCGGGACGTGCTGGAGCCGCACGTTCTCGCGGTTGACCTTGCCGTCGCGGGCGATCTCGGTGCCGTCGGCGTAGAGGTAGACGTTGCTCTGTTTGGTGGCGGCGGCGTTGGCCGGGGGGATCTCGACGAGGAAGTAGCCGGCCATGAAGGCGCCCACGAGCAGCAGGACGGCGATGATGAAGCCGCCGAGGACCATGCGCCAGGTGGGGAAGATCCGCCGCCAGCCCTTGCGCTTGGGCCGCTTGGGCTTCTTGCCCTTCTTGCCGTCACCGCCGGCAGCACCAGCGCCGCCCGCGCCGCCCGCGCCGCCCGCTTCGGCCTGGGCGGACTCGTCCTGGGAGGCCTGGGAGGCCTGGGCGGACTCGGCCTTGGACTCGGACCCGGCCCCGGGTTCGGTCCCGGGGTCGGTCCCGGTTTCGGCCGCGGCCTTGGCCGACAGGTCGTCCTCGGGCTCCCTGGGCGCCCAGCCCTGGTGCCCGTCGGGGCCCTGCCGCTGCGGCTCGT
Organism: Streptomyces sp. DSM 118878; assembly: GCF_052936595.1. Classification (NCBI taxonomy): domain Bacteria; kingdom Bacillati; phylum Actinomycetota; class Actinomycetes; order Kitasatosporales; family Streptomycetaceae; genus Streptomyces; species Streptomyces sp. DSM 118878. Next base: position 3,493,457 of record NZ_CP193622.1, on the reverse strand, counting down.
CGCTCATGTCTCGCGGAACTCCCGGTTAGCGTCGTACGTCCAGTACGCCTCGTACACCCATTGCACACTGTCGCCCCGTCCGCGGATGACCAAGGCACGCACCCCGGTGCCGAAAAATGCCTGGCACGGGTGGCCCTCCTCACACTACGATCCAGCGCTTTGGCCCATTTCGGGGGCGAGGCTCACGGTGGAAGGGATGCACGTGCGTACAGGACGGTTCCGTTTGTACGCGGCCGTCGCGCAATCGGCCTTCCGTAGATACGCCACGTATCGGATCGCGACCGCGGCGGGGGTGTTCACCAACACGGTCTTCGGGCTGATCCTGGCGTACACCTACATCGCGCTCTGGGACGAGCGGCCGGGGCTCGGCGGGTACGACCAGGCGCAGGCGGTCACGTACGTCTGGCTGGGGCAGGCGTTGCTGACGGTGATGGCGCTGATGGGCGGCGGCTTCGAGGCGGAGCTCATCGAGCGGATCCGCACCGGGGACATCGCCGTCGACCTGTACCGCCCCGCCGACCTCCAGGCCTGGTGGCTGGCGACCGACGCGGGCCGGGGGCTGTTCCAGCTCCTGGGGCGCGGCGTGGCGCCGATGGCGGTCGGGGCGCTGGTCTTCGACCTCGCGCTGCCCACGGAGCCGCTGCGCTGGCTGGCGTTCGCGGTGGCGGTCGTGCTCGGCGTGCTGGTCAGCTTCGCGATCCGCTTCCTGGTGGCGCTCTCCGCGTTCTGGCTGATGGACGGGGCGGGGGTGACGCAGGTGGCGATGCTGGCGGGCACCTTCTTCTCCGGGATGCTGCTGCCGCTGAACGTCTTCCCCGGGGTGCTCGGCGAGGTCGCCCGCGCGCTGCCCTGGTCGGCGCTGCTCCAGCTCCCCGCCGACGTCTTCCTCGGCAGGAGCAGCGGCATGGACCTCCTCGGCACGTACGCCTTCCAGCTCGGCTGGGCGGTGGCGCTGCTCGCGGCCGGGCGGCTGCTCCAGGCGGTCGCGACACGCCGGGTGGTGGTCCAGGGTGGCTGAACCGGCACGAACGTCCGAGGCGGCTGGACCGGCACGATCGTTCGAGGCGGCTGAACCGTCGCGGCTGCGTGAGGGGCTGCGGGCCTACCTGCTGATCTCCGCCATGTGGATCCGCTCCCTGATGGCCTACCGCGTGTCCTTCGCGATGACCGCGTTCGGCAACTTCGCGGTGACGGCCTTCGACTTCGCGGCGATCCTGCTGATGTTCTCCCAGGTGGACCGGCTCGGCGGCTACTCACTGTCCGAGATCGCCTTCCTGTACGGCATCTCGTGCACCGCGTTCGGCTTCGCGGACCTCGTCATCGGGTCCATGGACCGGCTCGGCAGGCGGGTGCGTGACGGCACGCTCGACACGCTGCTCGTGCGGCCGGCCCCGGTGCTCGCCCAGGTCGCCGCGGACCGCTTCGGGCTGCACAGGATCGGGCGCCTGACGCAGGGCGCGCTCGTCCTCGCGTACGCCCTCGTGGTCGTGGACGTCGACTGGACGCCGCTGAAGGTGGCGATGGTCCCGCTGATGCTGGTCTGCGGCGCCGGGATCTTCGCGTCCGTGTTCGTGGCGGGCGGGGCCTTCCAGTTCCTCGCGCAGGACGCGGCCGAGGTGCAGAACGCCTTCACCTACGGGGGCACCACGCTGCTCCAGTACCCGCCGACCGTCTTCGCCAAGGACCTGGTGCGCGGCGTCACCTTCGTCCTGCCGCTGGCCTTCGTGAACTGGCTGCCCGCGCTGTACGTGCTGGGGCGGCCGTATCCGCTGGACCTGCCGGAGTGGGTGGCGTTCATGCCGCCGCCGGTGGCCGTGGGCTGTCTGGCGCTCGCCGGACTCGCCTGGCGCACGGGCCTTCGTTCGTACCGCAGCACAGGGAGCTGAACCACAGTGGCCAAAGACCCGACCGAGGCGGAGAGCCTGATCGAGCTGGACGGCGTCGAGAAGGTCTTCGACGTACGCAAGAAGACCGGCTTCCTGCGGCGCGAGCGGCACCAGGTGCGGGCCGTCGACGGGATCTCCTTCACCGTGCGGCGCGGGGAGATGGTCGGCTACATCGGGCCGAACGGCGCGGGGAAGTCGACGACGATCAAGATGCTGACCGGCATCCTCACCCCGAGCGGCGGCCGCCTGAGGGTCGCCGGCATCGACCCGTCACGAGAGCGGACCCGCCTCGCCCGGCGGATCGGCGTGGTCTTCGGCCAGCGCACCACGCTCTGGTGGGACCTGCCGCTGATCGACTCCTACCGCCTGATGCACCGCATGTACCGCATCCCCGACGCCCGCTTCCGCGAGAACCTCGACCGGTGCGTGGAACTGCTCGCACTGGGCGCCCTCCTGGACGTCCCCGTGCGGCAGCTCTCGCTCGGGCAGCGGATGCGCGGCGACATCGCGGCGGCGCTCCTGCACGACCCCGAGGTGCTCTATCTGGACGAGCCTACGATCGGCCTCGACGTCGTCAGTAAGGCGAAGGTGCGGGGGTTCCTGCGGGACCTGAACACCGAGGCGGGCACGACGGTGCTGCTCACCACGCACGACCTCACCGACATCGAGCAGCTCTGCCGGCGGGTGATGGTCATCGACCACGGGCGTCTGATGTACGACGGGGCGCTCGCGGGGCTGCACGAGGTGGGCGAGAGCGAGCGCACGCTCGTGGTGGACCTGGAGCGTGAACTTCCGCCCATCGACGTCGGTTCGGCGCGCGTGGTGAAGGTGGAGGGCCCGCGGCAGTGGCTGGCGTTCCCCGCCGCGGAGTCGGCGGCTCCGCTCGTGGCGCGGATCGCGGCGGAGTACCCGCTGGCCGACCTCTCGGTCAGGGAGCCGGACATCGAAGCGGTCATCGCCAAGATGTACGCGGAGAAGGCGACCTCGTAGGCTGCACGTCATGAGTGACGCTGCATCCTCCGGGGGCACGCCCCGCGAGCCCTCAGGGCCCCAACTGCCCGATCTGCGGGCCTCCGACGCCGACCGCGAGCGGGTCGCCGAGCAACTCCGGGACGCGATGGCCGAGGGCCGTCTGGACATGACGGAGTTCGAGGAGCGGCTCGACGCCGCGTACAAGGCGCGTACGTACGGTGAGCTGGAGCCGATCACCAGCGACCTGCCCTCGCACGGCGCCAAGGTGTCCATGGTGAAGCGGCAGGTGAGCGAGGACGACCCGACCGGAGTCGACTGGTCGCTGCGGATGGTGGACGGCGCGCCCACGTCGACGGGCGGCTTCGCGTTCTGGAGCGCGTTCAGCCGCAAGGGCGGCTGGACGATCGGGCGGCGGTTCACGGCGTTCGCGATGTGGGGCGGCGGCGAGATCGACCTGCGGGAGGCCTACTTCGCCGACCGTGACGTGGAGATCCGCTGTTTCACGATCATGGGCGGTCTCCAGGTCACCGTGCCGCCCGAACTGAACGTCACCGTCAAGGGCTTCGGCATCATGGGCGGCGTCGACGACGAGGCGACCGGCCTCGGCACCTTCGGCTCGCCGCGCGTGGTCGTCAAGGGCTACGCGCTGATGGGCGGCATCGGCGTCGAGCGGAAGCTGCGCAGGGCCGAGAAGCTGCGCATGAAGGAGGAGCGCCGCCTGGAGCGGCTCGCACGCCGTGAGGAGCGCCGCGCGGCCCACTGGGAGCGCTCCGAGCAGCACCGGCTCAAGCACGAGAAGCGCCACGAGCTCCAGATGCGCCGGCACGAGGACATCCTGGACGCGCACCGGGAGCGTCGCGAGGAGCGCAGGGAGCGCGACTGAGGCCGCCGCCCGGAGCGCCGCCGCCGGGGGCGCCGGCGGCGGTGCGGGCTACAGCTCCGCCGCGGTCGAGCCCTTCAGGAGCGAGAGGTCGAACGTCTGCGCCATCTTGCGGTAGCCCGCGTCGGACGGGTGCAGGTGGTCGCCCGAGTCGTACTGGGCGCGCAGGCTGCGCGGGTCGTACGGGTCGCGCAGGGCGCGGTCGAAGTCGACGAAGTCGTCGAAGACCTCGCCGGAGCGGATCTGTTCGTTCACCGCCTGGCGCACCGCTTCGAGGCCCGGTTCGTACCCGCGGTGGCCGCCGAAGGGCATCAGCGTCGCGCCGACGACGCGCAGGCCGCGGGTGTGCGCCTGGCGGGTCAGCTCGCGCAGGCCGCCGACGATGCGGTCCGGGTCGGTCTCGTGCGGGTTGCGCAGGATGTCGTTGACGCCGAGGGCTATGACGACGGCCTTGACGCCCGTGCGGTCGAGGACGTCACGGTCGAAGCGGGAGAGACCGCTCGGGTTCACCGCGGGCCGTCCGTTGCCGTCGGACAGGACGCGGTTGCCGCTGATGCCCTGGTTGACGACGCCGTAGCGGGGCGTGTCCGTCTCGTCGCGCATGCGGTCGGCCAGGACGTCGGTCCAGCGGCGGTTGGCGCCCATCGTGGAGGAGATGCCGTCGGTGATGGAGTCGCCGAGGACGACGACGGTGCCGTCGGTCTCGTTGCTCAGCACGTCCACCGCGGCGAGGTAGCGCCAGTACGGGCTCTGCTCGGTGTACGCGTCGGCGTTCGGGTCCTCGGTGCGGTCGCCCGCCGCCACGTAGCTGATCTGGCGTGCGTGGGGGTGGTAGGTGACCGGGCCCGAGGGCGTGGGTGAGTACGTGGTGACGAGCAGGTCGGCGTCGTGCGGGACGCGGAGCCTGGCCGCGTCGCTCATCACCTGGGCGCCCGGCGGGATGACCACCGAGGTGTCGCCGTTGAAGGTCAGGCGGCGCAGCGTGCCCGGCGCGGCCGCCGGGTCGTTCGTCGCGGAGGCCACCGCGATGGAGGCGTGCGTGATGCTGAGCGGCGTGGCCCCGTACAGGTTCGAGAGGGTGATGCGGGCGCTGGCCCCGCCGACGCTGGTGTGCACGACGTTACGGATGGAGCGGCCTGCGAATCCCTTCTGCGCCGTGCCCGGTTCGGCGCCGGCGGGGGAGGCGGACCAGGAGCCGACCCAGGTGCCCGAAGAGGCGGGTGCGGCCGAGTTGCGCGGGCTGCGCCCACCGGCGTTGATGGTGTCCCGTGAGTCGTCGTCGGTGCCCGTGACACCGACGTATATGGCGGCGGAGACCACCACTATGACCGCGAGGACCGCGGCGAGAAGGGCATAACCGTGTCGCTTGGTCATGCGGGATCTTTCTCCTCGGGCAGGGGGAGCCCCGAGGCTCCGATGTGATCACCCCATGATGCGGCATGGGCCGTGAGCGGGCCGGCACTGCCCCCCTCCGCAATATCAGACGCCGGGAACTTGTCGTTCGTTCCAGGAGTAGGTCAGGAGGGACGAAGAACACATGGCTCGATACAGGGCTCGATACAGGGCGTGGAGACAATGCGGATGAGCACGAGGCGGACGGGTCGGGTGGTGTGAGTGAACCGTACGAACACGGAGAAAGCGACGGAACCGGACAAGGGGGACGACGGCCCCGATGGCGTAACCGGCCCGGGCGCTCCGCTGACCCCCGGCGGCTTCTCCTACAGCGCCGCCGAGGAGGAGAAGCGGCGCGGGGTGCGCAGGATGAAGACGATGGCCACCGGGCTGCTCGTCTTCGTGGCGGTCGTCTATGTGCTGGCGAAGTGGGCGCAGAACTCCGGGGCGGGGAGCTGGGCGGGGTATGTCGCGGCGGCGGCCGAGGCGGGCATGGTCGGTGCGCTCGCCGACTGGTTCGCGGTGACCGCGCTCTTCAGGCACCCGCTCGGCGTGCCCATCCCGCACACCGCGATCATCCCGAACAAGAAGGACCAACTGGGCGCGTCGCTGGGTGACTTCGTGGGGGAGAACTTCCTCTCCGGCGACGTCGTGCGCGACCGTCTGCACTCGGTCGGCATCGGCAGCCGCCTCGGCACCTGGCTCGCCGAGCCCGCGCACGCCGACCGTGTCACCGCCGAGCTCGCGACGGCGCTGCGCGGCGCCCTCACCGTCCTGCGCGACTCCGATGTGCAGGCGGTGGTCGGCGAGGCCATCACGCGCCGCGCCGACGCGCGGGAGATCGCGCCCGGCATCGGCAAGACGCTGGAGAAGGTCGTCGCCGACGGCGGCCACAAGCGGGTCGTGGACCTCGTCTGCGTACGGGCCCACGACTGGCTGGTCGAGCACGGCGACTCGGTGATGGACGCCGTTCAGGGCGGCGCCCCCGGCTGGACCCCGCGGTTCGTCGACAAGAGGGTCGGCGAGCGGGTCTACAAGGAACTGCTGCGCTTCGTCACCGAGATGCGCGACATGCCCGAGCATCCCGCGCGCGGCGCCGTCGACCGCTTCCTCGCGGACTTCGCCGCCGACCTCCAGTCCGACTCCGACACCCGCGCGCGCGTGGAGCGCCTCAAGCGGGAGATCCTGGCGCGCGGCGAGGTGCAGGACCTGATCGCCTCGGCCTGGTCGTCCGTACGCGCGATGATCGTGGCCGCCGCCGAGGACGAGCGCAGTGAACTGCGGCTGAGGGTGCGGGCCTCGCTGCTCTCGCTCGGCGCGCGGATGGCCGAGGACGGGCGGCTCCAGCGGAAGGTCGACGGCTGGGTGGAGGGCGCCGCGGTGTACGTGGTGACGACGTACCGCGACGAGATCACCTCGATCATCACCGACACGGTGGCGGGCTGGGACGCGGAGCACACCTCGAAGAAGATCGAGGCGCACATCGGCCGTGACCTCCAGTTCATCCGGATCAACGGCACGGTGGTCGGCTCCCTGGCGGGACTCGCGATCTACGCGGTGTCGCGGCTGGCGGGGGCGTAGGCGGGGGCGGCCCCTCAGGTACGGACGGCTGCCGAGCCCGTACGAGCCCCCGGCGGCGCACCAGCCGCACCAGCCGCACCAGCCGCCCCCACCTCACCCCGCCGCACGGTGAGGACGGTCAGCGAGGCGACAGCGCACAAGACACCCACCCCCACCCACATCACGTCGTACGAGCCGAACGCGTCCCGCGCGAGCCCCCCGGCGAACGCCACCGCCCCGGCCCCCACCTGGTGCGCGGTGCTGACCCAGCCGAAGACGACGGGGGCATCGGCGCCGAAGTGCGCGCGGCACAGGGCGACGGTCGGCGGCACGGTCGCCACATCGAGCAGCCCGAACAGCACGGCGAACGCGACGATCGGCACATCGACCGTGGCCGTCAGGAGCAGCGGCAGCGCGAAGAGGGAGAGCCCGCGCAGGGCGTAGTACGCGGTGAGCAGCCGCCGAGGGTCGAACCGGTCGGTGGCCCACCCGGACCCCACGGTCCCCGCGACGTTGCAGAGCCCGATGACCGACAGCAGCGAGGCGGCGACGGTCACCGGCATGCCGTGGTCGTGCGCGGCGGGCGCGAAGTGCGTCCACATCACGCCGTTGGTGGAGGCCCCGCACACCGCGAAGGTCCCAGCGAGCAGCCAGAAGGGGCCGGTGCGGGCGACTCGGGCGAGCACCGGCAGGGCGGCTGCCGCCCTGTGGGGCGCCCGGGCTTCGGGGTCACGCACGGAGGCCCATACCGCGGGGAGGGCCAGCGTGACGGCGCCGGCGAGCACGTAGGCGGCGACGCGCCACTCGTACGACTCGACGATCCACGACAGCAAGGGCAGGAAGGCGAACTGTCCGACCACGCTCGCCGCCGTGAGCAGCCCGGTCACGAGGCCGCGCCGCGCGGTGAACCAGCGCTCGCTGACGGTGGCGGCGAAGGTGGCGGCGGTGGCCCCGGTCCCGAGCCCGACGAGCACCCCCCAATAGAGCACGAACTGCCAGGGCGAGGTCATCGTCGTCGTGAGCAGGGCCCCCGCCCCCACGAGAAGCAGCGCCCCCGTCGCCACGCGCCGCATCCCGAGCCGGTCCATGAGCGCCGCGGCGAAGGGCGCGGTCGCCCCGTACACGACCATGTTGACGAGTGACCCGAGCCCGACGGACGACCGTGACCAGCCCAGATCGTCGTGCAGTGGCCCGACGAGCAACCCGGCGAGCGTGCTGAACGCCCCGGCGACGACGATGGCGAGGGCGGCTCCCGCGGCGACGGCCCAGGCCCGGCTCTTGACGTTGACGATCTCCATGCCCACGAGCCTGCGCGCACGACGCGGACGCCACGACTGGCCGGATGGCCGACATATGAAAGGATCTGGCCATGGAACTGGCCTTGGACGCCTCGGATACGGATGCGGATGCGGATGCTGGCGTACGGACGGGCGGGCGCGCGGCGGTGCCGAGGTCCCAGGTGGTGGCGCCCCACGTGGCGGCGCCCCACGTGGTGGCGCCCCAGGTGGTGGCGGTCCTAATCAGGGACGGCGTGCTGCCGATGGAGCTGGGCCTGGTCCACCAACTGCTGGGCACGGCGCGTTCGGCCGACGGGGACCCGCTCTACTCCGTACGCACCTGCGCGCCCCGCCCCGGCATGATCCGCACGGACGCCGACTTCCCCGTCTACGCCGAACACGGCCTGGACGTGGTCGCGGCGGCGGACACGGTGATCGTCCCGGCGTCACACGAGAGCGACGAGGCGCTGGAGCCGGGTGGCCTCGACCCCCGGGTGGCCCGCGCCCTGGCCGGCCGCGGCCGGGTGGCCTCGATCTGCACCGGCTCCTTCGTCCTGGCGGCGGCCGGCCTCCTGGACGGCCGCAGGGCGACGACGCACTGGATGTCGGCGGACCGCTTCGCGGCGGCCTTTCCGCGGGTGACGGTGGACGCGGACGTCCTGTACGTGGACGAGGGCGAGGTGCTCACCTCGGCGGGCGAGGCGGCGGGCATCGACCTCTGCCTGCATGTGATCCGCGAGGACCACGGCGCGGCGGTGGCCGCGGAGGTGGCCCGCCGCACGGTGGTGCCCCCGCACCGGGAGGGCGGCCAGGCCCAGTACGTCCGACGCCCGCTGACCGAACCGGGGCTGACGTCGACGGGCCGGGCCCGCGCCTACGCGCTGAAGCGCCTGGCGGACCCGCTGACGCTGGCCGAACTGGCGGGGGTGGAGTCGATGAGCGTACGCACGTTCAGCCGCCGCTTCCGCGAGGAGACGGCGTTGACGCCGATGCAGTGGCTGACGCAGCGCAGGCTGGACAGGGCCAGGCAGCTCCTGGAGACGACGGACCACACGGTGGACCGCATCGCCGCGGAAGCGGGCTTCGGCACGGGGGCGTCCCTGCGGCAGCACTTCGCGCTGGGGGTGGGGGTGCCACCGGGCGCGTACCGGGCGACGTTCCGGGGCGGAGGCTAGGCGGGGCCGGGGCCGCTGGGGGGGGCCGGTTGCAGAAAAGTACCGGCGACACGCCGTGTGGGGCGGCGTGTCGGCGGTACTTTTCTGCAATGCGGGGGTGGCTACGCCTGGTGGCGGTCGGCCAGGGCCCACGAGGCGAGGGCCACGCCGCCGGCGACGCCGAGGACGGCGGGCCAGGCGCCGACCTTCTTGGCGAGGGGGTGCGAGGCGCCGAACCCGGCGACGTACGCGGCGCTGAGCGCGGCGGCGGCCCCGGCCCCGGCGCTCTCCCGCCACTGCCGTGCGGCGACGACCCCGGCGGCGGCGAGCACCAACCCGCCGAGGGGCCGCTTCTTGGTGTACCGAGCGACGGCGTACCCGCCGACGAGCCCACCGGCGGCTACGACTGCTCCGGGAATCCTCGCCATGGGTTGGCCCCGCCTCTCGCTGATACGTCTACGTCTACGTCTACGTCTACGTCGACGCCTACGCCTACGTCTGCTGTCCGTGATGTCCTCTGGTGAGAGGTTAACGCGGGGCGACGGGGCGATCGGGGGGCGGGGGGTGGCCCCGGCGCACTCAGAGCTTGGGCTCCAGCGGGCCGGGCTGTGCGGCGGCCCAGGTGGCGAGAACCTCCACGGCGGCGGAGCGCGGCACCCCTTCGACGGCCACCTCGTCCACCATCCGCCGCGCGGCGTTGGGCAGGGCCACGTCGCGGTAGAACCGCAGATCCTCGTGCCCGTGGACGGCGGCGTCGCGACTGGTGGCCCCGTACACGACCCGCGGAACCCCGGCCCAGTAACAGGCGACGAGACACATGGGACAGGGTTCGCTGCTGGAGTACAGGACCGCGTCCCCCAGGGAATACCGCCCGAGCCGCCGCCCCGCCTCCCGCAGGGCCATGACCTCGGCATGCGCGGTCGGATCATTCGCGGCAACGACGGAATTGACCCCGTCCCCCACGACTTCCCCACCCACGACGACGACGGCCCCGAAGGGCTTGGCGGTACTGCCGGGACGGAGGGAACGGCGGGAGTTGGCGATGGCCAGGCCGAGGAACTCGCGGTCTTGGTCATTCTCGGGGGCGTAGGACAAGGGGGCTCCTCTCCTCGCGAAGCGTGGCTCAATACTTAGGTTCCACCGGAAAGGGAAGTGCCGCAGACCATTCACCGAGGGCGCCCGCTGCGGTGGAGCGCAGGTCGCCTTCGACGGCCACCTCGGCCATCAGATGACGCTCCGCGTTGGGCAGTGCCAACTCGCGATAGAACTGCAGGTCCTCGAATCCGTTGACGGCGACGTCGTGACTGTTTGCGGCGTAGACGAGGCGAGGGACTCGGGCCCAGTAGCACGCGGTGAGACACATGGGGCACGGTTCGCTGCTCGAATACATCACGCCGTCTTCCATGAGATGGCGCCCGAGGTTGTGTCCTGCGTCGCGCAGGGCCATCACCTCGGCGTGAGCAGTCGGGTCATGCAACTCGACGACTGAGCTCGTGCCAGTGCCCACCACCTGCCCACCCACGACGATGACGGCGCCGAACGGTGTCTTTCCCTCGTCCTCGAGCGCATGCCGGGAGATGGCGATGGCTTGTTCGAGGAATTTGCGGTCCTGCTCGTTTTCCGGCGCGTAAGGCAACGGGTACACCCTTTCCTCGTACGTATCGCGGACCGTAGGCGACTCATGTTCCCACCGGTCTCACATGTGAACCGAGGGGTCCACATCGCTGAACGGCCCGTCCAGGTCGACGTCGTAAATGGTCAGCGGCGTCGTCGCGCCGGGGCTTTCGACGATGCGGAGAACCCGATCTCGGAGCTCCGTATCGCTCCATTGGCCGTGCTCCAGAACGCTGACCATATCCGGAACGGAAGCGCCAGATTCGGCTCCGTCGATGATGAGCCTCTCCACGCGCGGGGAGGGCGCGGACAGCAGGGCGGCAGAAGCGGCGAGCCGGTGGTTCCATTCGGCGAAAGACCTTGCCATGGCCGTCCCTTCTGGACGTTCGAGTGCGCCGGTTGGAAGGTTGTGAAGCAGTACGCGGGTGATATGAGGAGCATCGGCGGAACAGCTGGCTTTGATGAGTTCCTCGTCGATGGCGTTGCGTAGGGCGAGTCGATGAGGTTCGAGCCAGTCGAGCCCGCACTGGACGATGAAGATGGCTTCCACGCTCGGTCGCGCAAAGCAGGAAAGGGCGGCGGCCCAGTCCTGCGCTTGGCCCTCGCCGCTCATGTGGTCGTCCTTGTGTGGGCACCGACGAGCCGCAGCACCCTCAGGCCGATGACGACAGCCTCCCGAGGGTCGTCGGCTTCCGCCGCACCCGGGAGGACGCGCGCGGCGAGCCGAGCGGTGGCCGCAAGCGCCGAAGGGGAGAGGCCGGACAAGAACGCGCGGAGTTCGTGGTCGGGTTCGCCGGGTGCAAGGGGAGCGAGCCGCGCGGCGACAGCGAGAACCATGGCAGCAGGCCGGTCCTGTGGTTCGCTGCGTGGAGCAGGGGTGCGAATGACGGAACGCGCGGTTCGGGCGCGGGCCTGAGCCCAGGGCGATTCGGGGCTGTCCGTGTGTGCCATGAGGGACAGCAGGGCGGTATTCGCTTGGGCGGCATTGCTGAACCAGCGGTGGCTTGCGAACGTCCGCAGGTATGCACCGAGCAGTTGCGGATCCGGCGTGAACTCGGGCCGAATGAGCTCGGCAGGGTGTTCGGCGCGTACGTCACGTAACGTCGCGAGGGCATTGACCGAAACCAGAGCCCAGAAGCGGTCGAACTCCGCGAGGCCGCCGAAGAGCTCCCGTGAGGCGCGGGCCTCCGGTGTGTCGACGGGCCTGTCCTCCGCGCTGCCGTACAACGTCGCTCGCGTCGCGCTCAGCACGGAAGCTCCATCCCAGTAGTTCCCCATGAACTTCTGCCCGGTGAGGAACTGGTGCACTCCATAGAACGCACCAGCCTGGTCCGACCCATGGAACTCGGTGAAGTCCCGGGCCCACACCAGCATGGCCGCCGGACTGTCGCACACGGACCCCATGTCGGCCGAGCCGCTGGCAGCCACCGGGTCAGGATCGACTTGCCGAAGAATGAGGCGTCGGCTCTCGACGGACACGGCGACAAGTTCACGGGCGGCACGCTTGGAAGCGATGCCCCGCTGAGACATCAGAGTCGCGGTACTGCCGAGCCAAGCCAGGTAGCGACTGGCCTCACCGAGCGCAACCGCCGAGTCGGGAAGCGTTCGCACCTGACGTATCAGGGAGCCGATGATCAAGTCCGCGCACCCCACTACGACGACAGGGTCTGTTCCCCGAACAAGAGCGGCCCGACAGAGTCGGTGCAGTACTTCGAGGTGGAGGGCAGCGGCGTCCTCGTTGGCCGGCGGGGGTACGTTCACGTCGGTGAGCTGGGCGACGATGTTACGAATGCCGTTGGGGTCGTTGCCGCTGATGACTTGGTCGAGCGCACCTAGGTAGGCAGCAACGACGGGGTCGTCACTGAGCTCTTCTTCAAGGCTCGCGTCCCGCGCCCGGAGTTCGCACAGCCCTCGCGCCAGGGTCCGGCGCAACAGGCGGTTACGTCCACCGACACTGGCTAGGCCGAAGAGCCGCGCGAAGGAGAAAACCCCGAAACAGTTGGCGAGCAGGAACAGCAGGGCTCCATAGGTCGTACTCCGTTCGCTCTGCCCCAGCAGCCCGCCCGCGGTGAACATTGCGGCAACCCATCCGGCGAGCACCCACTCCCGGAAGGCGATGTGGCTGTCAATCGCACGTAAGGAAGGCCATGAGCTGGCAGAAGAGAAGGACAGCGCGAAAATCACGGCTTCACCGGTGAGGAGAGTGGCGAAGAAGGCGATAGTGAACTGAGTGGCGTCAACGGCATCGTCCTGCCCTACCGGCCACTCCCACGCCGCGACGACGAGCCCCAGAGCGCCCACCGCGAGTGCCGCCCGTCGACGCGTGTGCCCCATACCTCTATGTGCCCCTGCTCCCCGAGTCTGCGATGTGGGAACAACTGTTGCAGGAGCAGCAGCAGTTGCCAACCGAGCGCGGAGTCAGTGCCGGGACGTTCCGGGCAGCGCGGTCACGAACTCGGCCCAGGCGGCGGCTCCGAAGCGAAGCCGGCCATCGGCAGGGCACTTCGTGTCGCGGATCAGCACCTCCGGCGTCATCACCGCCACCTCGACGCACTCGGTTCCGGAACCGCCGCTGTAGGACGACTTGAACCAGCGGACGGGGTGGCGGGGGTCCATCACAACTCCCTGAGGCTTCGACGAATGGCTTCAGTGGATGATTTCAGATCCAGGGCCTGCGCACGCAGATAATCGAACGCCAACTTGTAGCGCTCGAGCTCGGGTGGCTTCTCCATGAACAGCCCGCCGCCCAGGAGATCTACGTAGACGACGTCCAGGGCCGGGCTCTGCCCTCGGAGGAGGACGAAGCTGCCCACGGCGGCGGCATGGGCTCCGGCGGAGAACGGCAGTATCTGCACCGTCACTTGCGGGCCCTCCGACAGGGTCAAGAGGTGCTCAAGCTGTTCCCGCATGACATCGGCTCCACCGACGATGCGATGTACGGCGGCTTCGTCGATGATGGCGCAGATACGAGGTGGTTCAGCTCGCTGGAGGAGCTCCTGCCGTTTCATGCGGATCTCCACCATGTGCTGCACCTCGCGTTCAGTGCAGCCCACCTCGGAAGCGCGATGCACGGCTTCCGCGTACCCCCGGGTCTGGAACAGGCCGGGGATGTACATGCACGCGTAGTGGTCCTCGCGGACGACCTCGTCCTCAAGGGTCAGCATGAGATTCATCGATTCGGGGATGGGGTCGGCCAGCGAGCGCCACCAGCCCTGAATGCGAGCCCCCTTTGCGAGCTCGACCATGGCTTCCCGCACGTCGTCGGCCGCTTCGTACTCACGGCAGAGCGCATCCACGGCCGGCCACTTGACCACACCCTCCTTGGTCTCATACCGACTCAAGGTGGCTTTGGAGATGCCTACGCGCGCACCGGCCTCCTCCAGGGTGAGTCCCTTGAGTTCGCGTAGACGGCGAAGATCGGCGCCCAGTTGACGACGCCGCGTGGTCGGCCCGACTGCCATGTTTCGTACCCCTTCTTATGGATCGGTCCGAGAGTGCCTAAGGCTTGCTGGCGCTACAAGGGCGTACGCGCGGGGCGCGCGTCGGGCGGGCGCACTTCCATGGGCGCTAGATGAGAGTTCCATTCTGAGAGTTTCACTGCCACGCTAAGTGAGTGAATGGGCGCGGAGGGTGCCTGTCGTAGGGAAGCGTAGGAGCTGGTCGGTGGTGTCGGAGTGCTGTTGCTTGATGTCCCGAGAGGGCCTTGAACTGTCGTTTCTGGCAGAGTCGGAAGAAGTTGCGATGCTCAGGCGCCGCGTCCGGTTACACCTTGATCGGTGGGGGCTCGCCGAGGTCGCCGATGAGGTACAGCTCTGCGTCAGTGAGCTGGTGGCGAACGTCATCACTCACGTGGGCGAGCAGACCCCGACGGCGCTTCGACTCACTAAGAGCGACACTCATGTACGTATTGAGGTCCGCGACCCCGACGCGCGGGCGCTCCCCACGCTGCTCGCGCCCACCGATGAGGCGGAGAGCGGGCGTGGCATGGCTTTGCTCGATGCGGTCACCGATCGATGGGGTGTGACCCTGTGCGGTGACTCCAAGGTGACGTGGTGTGAATTGGCCACGCAGGTGTGCGTTTCGTCCAGGTGTACGGGTGGCCTGCAAGCCGATGCGCAGAGTCGCTGATGTGTTTCTACGGGGTGGATGGGGCGTCTTGAGCGAGATGAGGCCCAGCTTGGAGTGCCGCCCTGGCAGAGGAGGTCGTGGTCGAGGCGACCGCTGGCCTCCTCCGCTGGTTCGGTTTCACGTTGACGCCGCAGCAGTTTGAGCGATCTCGTAGTCGTGCGGGCGTTGGTAGCGGCTTAAGGAGACGCTGGAAGCGGAGGTTCGCAGTGGTATTCGTCGCGTTCTTCGTCAGGCCAAATGGTGTGTATGGCCAGTGACGCGCAGAGGTCGCGAAGATCCTCGCGAGGGCGAGAGGGCACTAGGACGGCTAGCTGTGGGTGCGGCTCGATAAAGCGCCGGTAGTCGAGGAGTTGCCCTATGGCCATACGGATCGACTCGCGAGTCGCTTGCCCTTTCGCCTCGATAAGGAGGTTCTCCGTGAGATCGAAGAGGTCTGTGTACAGGCTGTCCCGCTCGCCGTGAGGTCTGATCCTCTTACGGGACACCTCGTGCCCTCGATCTGACAAGTGGCGGCTGAACTTCGTCAGGAGCTCACTTTCCCTGCGATAGGCGAAGGTGGGTTTCTGGTTGGGAGTGAGGGGAGTCCGCGTGGTGAGGAAGCTTTCCGGGGCGACGTCGCTGACCGTTGTTGCGGTGGCGGGTGTGTAAGAGATGGTTGGCTCTTCGCCAGTGGGCACAGCGGTGCGCGGCTTTAGCTTGAAGATGATGACCGAGCGAGTGTCCCCCTCGCGATCCAGCGCTTCGGCTCTGTACCACGCCTGCGGGTCCGGCAGATCGTATTGACCGCGGTAGCGAACGACGCCCGACCGGACGCCCTCGAAGACATGCAACTCCCGCTGATCATCGACATGGTTGCGGATGGCCTTGTTCCCCTTCACCATCCGCTGATCGCCGACTTGCCCCTCACCGGTGTAGTGAAAGAGGCCGTCCGGCCCCCATCCATCGCGGTACCCGTAGAGGGCACCTTTCTTCGGGTCGGTGAAGCACATCACGACCGGTGCCCTACTGGAGTGGCTTATGCCACTTTGGCGGCTACCTCCGTACGTGTCGTGCAGCTCCTGCCGGCGTATCTCCGCTCCGACCGCAACGTCCACCCGTGCCTCCCAAGTCGCCTAGTAACGGGAGGCTATCGCGAGCGTGTATGAGTGCCGAGCGCTATGCACCTACCACTAGACGCCTTATGCACCCCGCGAGATGCAACTCGGTGAGCGGTTACTGCGCTCCGTGGCACTGCCCGTACGTCGCGCCGGACCCGCACCAGCATTCCGCCCCCGCCTCCGGCGGCCAAGACGCCGCTCGGCCTCGGGCCGCGAGTGTCGTTGCGTACTGGGGGAGCAGGTCCGGCTGGGCCGGGGTCGTGCCCTCTGAGGCTGCGAAGGCCTCGTAGGAGGGGACCGTGCCCGTCACGATGCCCAGGTTGGGGGTGCCCGAGGCGGAGAGTTCGCGCAGGGAGGACTCTATGGTCGCCAAGTGGGCCTCGTACGAAGGGTATTCCGAGGTCAGGGACGGGTACGCCGTCAGGAGTTCCGCGAGCTCCTCGGACGGCCAGCGTAGGACCGCCACCGGGAAGGGGCGGGACAGCGCCTGGCGGTAGGAGCCCAGCTCCGCCTGGATGCGGGCGATCTCCGCGCGCAGCTCCGCCGGGTTCTCCGAGCCGAGGGACCACACCCGCTTCGGGTCGTGCAGCTCGTCCAGCGGGATCTGGGCCGTGGACACCCGGTCCGCCAACGCGTCCCACGCGTCGTGCTCCGCGCCGAGCAGCCGGCGTACGCGGTGGCGGCCGAAGAGCAGCGGGTGCGTCGCGTACGGGGGGTCCTGCGTCTCCGCGGGGAGGAGCAGCGCCGCGGCCTCCGTGAACGTCTCGTGCGCCTGTTCCAGCTCGTCGTGCGACTCCAGGGACTCCGCCACGATCACCCATGGCGCCGGGTCCCTCGGGGCCGCCGCGCGCACTCCCGTGATGATCGCGCGGGCCTCCGCCTCGTGCCCGTACTCCCAGAGGTTCGACGCCTTCAGGGCGCGGATCAGGAGGGGCGCGGAAGCGGGGCGGGGCGCGGTGGGCGACAGCAGGCGGTCGTAGAGCGTCGTCGCGTCGTCGCGGGCGCCGGCCAGTTCGAGGTGGGCCGCGGCCTGGATGAGGAGGTGCTCGGCGTCCTCCGGGTACAGACCGGCCGTGCGCTCCAGGCGCGCGGCTTCGGCGATGTGGTCGGTGTCGACGTGCTCGGCGGCAGCAGGCTTCTCGGGGCGCATACGGGACACGGTACTGCCGAGCGGGCCCCTTGCAGGAGGCCCGGGATGCCTCGGCTCCCTCCCGGGATCACCCAGCTCCCCTCGCCGAGTCATCCCTCCCCGCTCCCGCGCCGAGCCACCCCGCTTCCTCGCCGGGATCGCTCGGCTTTCCTCGGCCGTCAGGGCTTGCCTGTCGGGCACCGCCGTCGCCTCGGACCGCCAGGACCGCCCCGGCAGCCGCCGCCCCGCGCCGCCGCCCCGCTAGGCTCGCCTCCCGTGATCGTCAGAAGTCCCCGCCCGCGTCCGAGCGCCCGCGCCCGCTCCCGCCCCCACCTGCTGTGGCTGCTCGTCCCCTTCGTGCTCTATCTGGGAGCGTTGCCCCTCGTCAATCGGGTGCGGCCCGTCGTGTTCGGGGTGCCGTTCCTCTTCCTCTGGCTGCTCGCGGCCACCGTGCTCACGCCCGTGTGCGTCTGGCTCGCCCACCGCGGTGACCGCCGGATCGAGGAGCGGGAGACGCGAAAAGACGCAGAAGACGCGGGAGACGGGGGCCGGGCATGAGTGACGGGGCCGTTGCCACCACCATCTTCGCCGTGTTCATGGTCGGCACCGTCGCCCTCGGGCTCGCCGCCGTCCGCGGGCGCGGCAAGCAGGGCGGGCTCGCCGAGTGGTCCGTGGGCGGGCGCAGCCTCGGGGCCGTGTTCATCTGGGTGCTGATGGCGGGGGAGGGATACACCAGCTTCAGCTATCTGGGCGCCGCGGGCTGGGGGTACAACTACGGGGCGCCCGTCCTGTACGTCGTCGCGTACATGAGCTGCGGCTACGCCGTCGGGTACGTCGTCGGCCCCATGCTCTGGGCCTACGCCCGGCGGCACGGGCTCGTCAGCATCTCCGACATGGTCGCCCACCGGTACGGACGGCCGTGGCTCGGCGCCGGTGTCGCGCTGCTCGTGACCGTCTTCCTGCTGCCCTACATCCAGTTGCAGATCACCGGCATGGGCGTCGTCGTCTCCACCATTTCCTACGGCGCCATCAGCCTCAACTGGGCCTACTTCATCGGCTTCGCCGTCACCACCGGATTCGTGGTGGTGAGCGGGCTGCGTGGGAGCGCCTGGGTCTCCGTGCTCAAGGACGTGCTCGTCATCGGGACCCTCGCCTTCCTCGCCGTCTACGTACCCCTCCACTACTTCGACGGGTACGGGGACTTCCTCGACCGGGTGGTGAGGGAGAAGAGCGACTGGCTGACGTTGCCCGGGAGCGGCGGCAGCCCCTACGGGGAGGCCTGGTTCGCCACGACCTCGCTGCTCAACGCCCTGACCGTCGTCATCTTCCCCACCACCGTCGCCGGGTACCTCGGTGCCCGCAGCGCGGACGGGCTGCGGCGCAACGCCATCTGGCTGCCCGCCTACAACGTGCTGCTCTTCGTCCCCATGCTCCTCGGCATGGCCGCGCTCTTCGTCGTGCCGGGTCTCGTCGGCGCGGAGTCCAACCTCGCCCTCTTCAAGCTGGTGGTCGACTCGCTGCCCGCGTGGGGCGTCGGCGTCATCGGGGTCGCCGCCGCCCTCTCCTCCATCGTGCCGATGGCGGTGTTCATGCTGGTCATCGGCACGATGTGGGGCAGCAGCGTGCTGTCCCTGCTGCCCCGGTGGCGCGGTCCGCGGCGCCAGAAGCTGGCCTCGCAGGGTGTGGTCGTCGTCGCGGGCGCGCTCGCCCTCGTCCTCACCTACGCGGCGCCCAACACCCTCGTACGGCTCTCCCTCATCTCCTACGAGGGCATGGCCCAGCTCGTCCCCATGCTGCTCATCGGCCTCGTCTGGCGAAAGCTCACCCTCGCGGGGGCGCTGAGCGGGCTCGTCGTCGGGGTCGGGATCGTGTGCGCGCTCGTCTTCAGCGAGCACGATCCCGTGTTCGGGGTGAACGCCGGGATCGTCGCGCTCGGCGTGAACCTCGCCGTGGCGCTCGTCGTGTCGTACGTGGGTCCGGCGGGGCGGGCCGACGAGCGGCCGGACGAGGAGGTCCTGGCGAGTGATCCGCTGGGGGCGCCGCCTGCCGAGAGCGAGCGTGATGTCCGCGCCGCCGCCTCCTGACGGGGCCGGCCGTCCCGAGTACCGCCGAGGCCGCCGGCTCCTTCGGCCCGGCGACACCGATCCTGTATAACGGGGGGAGTAGGACCCAGGACCGTAGGCCAGAGACCGTAGGCCAGAGAGGAGAGTGACGGTGCGCGATCTGATCCGCGGCGGCAGAGCCGCCCTGCGCCCCGCCCTGCTCCTCCTGTTCCTCCTCGTCGAGGTCGTCCTCGTAGACACCGGCAGCCTCACGGCCGCCGTCGCGCTCGCCGCGACCGCCGCCGTCGGCACCGCGCTCACCGTCTGCTCCGTGATCGCCGCGCGCTGCGCGCCCGCCGTGCCCCGCACCAGAGTGCGCACGGCCATCCGCGACCGGGAGCGGCGCACCGCCTTCCTGCCGCAGCGCGACCCCGACGCCAGGGGCCGCAGGCGCCCCCGAGCACCCGGCCGTCCCCTCCTGACGGCCGCGTAGGGGAACGCCACCTCCCGTAGAGCGCAAGCTGGAGCGCAAGCCCCTCGCGGATCGTCATGCCGAGCTGATCAGCACTCAGCCGATCACCGCTCAGCCGACCACTGCCCAGTTGTCCACTGCCCAGTTCTTCACTGCCCAGTTGACCTCTGCTCAGTCGATCGGCACTCCCGGCACGACGACATCCCCGGAGGGCTTCTCCATGTCCGACCTCTTCTCCTCTTTCATGTCCGTGTTCGCCGGTCTGGTCGAGCACATCGCCGACGCCGTCGAACCGCTCTTCCACGGTTCGGCGACCGCCGCCGCGATCGTGCTCTTCACCGCCTGCGTACGTCTGCTCGTCCATCCGTTGTCCCGGGCGTCGGCCCGTGGCCAGAAGGCGCGTGCCAAGCTGTCGCCGCAGATCGCGGAGTTGCGCAAGAAGCACGCCAAGAATCCTGAGCGGTTGCAGGAGGCGGTCATGGAGCTGCACCGGAAGGAGAAGGTGTCGCCGCTCTCCGGGTGCCTGCCGAGCCTCTTCCAGTTGCCGGCGTTCTTCCTGCTCTACCACCTGTTCTCCAGCTCCCGCATCGGCGGCGAGGCGAACGCGCTGCTCGGGCACACCCTCGGCACCGCGCCGCTGGGTGACCGGTGGACCGACGCGCTGGCCGAGGGCGGCGTCTTCGGGGCGCAGGGTCTCGTCTACCTGGTGCTGTTCGCGATCGTCACGGCCGTGGCGACCTTCAACTACCGGCGCACCAAGCAGCAGATGGCGTCCACGCAGCAGACGGCGTCCACGCAGCAGCCGCAGGCCGGCGGGAACGGGGACCCGCAGATGCCCGGCATGGGCGCGATGATGAAGGTGATGCCGCTGATGTCGTTCATGACTCTGTTCACCGTGGCCGTGGTGCCGCTGGCCGCCGCGCTGTACGTGGTGACGAGCATGACCTGGGCCGCGGTGGAGCGGGCGTTCCTGTACCGCGATGTGCCCGCCGGGGCGGCGGCCCTGGCGACCGCCGTCTGAGCCGCCGCTGCCGGGCCGTGTCCGAGCCGTGGCTACCGGGCCGTAAAGGTCCAGTACGTGAACGGGGTATTGCGGAGCGGACGCCGACCTTGGACGATCGACCAAACCTCCGATGGCCGCACCCCATCGGCCTGGCCACGTGATCACGTAGGTCACGCTCGACCAAGGGAGTCAGACGATGAAGCTGCTGCGAGTCGGTACGGCCGGAGCGGAGCGCCCCGCGCTGCTCGACGCCGAAGGAACCCTGCGGGACCTGTCGGGGGTCGTCGCCGACATCGACGGGAGCGTGCTCGCCGACACGGCGGCCCTCGACCGGATCAGGGCCGCCGCCAACGCCGGTGACCTGCCGGTTCTCGATGCGCGGGGGCTCCGGGTCGGGCCGCCGGTGGCGCGCGTGGGCAAGGTCGTGTGCATCGGCCTGAACTACCACGACCACGCCCGCGAGACCGGTGCCGAGCCGCCCGCCGAGCCCGTCGTCTTCTTCAAGGCGGCGGACACGGTGGTCGGTCCGGACGACACCGTGCTGGTGCCGCGCCGCTCGGTGAAGACCGACTGGGAGGTGGAGCTGGCGGTGGTCATCGGACGTACGGCCCGCTATCTGGAGTCGCACGAGGCCGCGCTGGCGCACGTGGCGGGGTACGCGGTGGCGCACGACGTGTCGGAGCGGGAGTTCCAGATCGAGCGCGGCGGCACCTGGGACAAGGGCAAGAACTGTGAGACGTTCAATCCGCTGGGCCCCTGGCTGGTCACCGCCGACGACGTGCCCGACCCGCAGGCGCTGTCCCTGAAACTCTGGGTCAACGGCGAGCTGAAGCAGGACGGCACGACCGCCGACCAGATCTTCCCGGTGGCGGAGGTCGTGCGGTACGTCAGCCAGTTCATGACGCTGTACCCCGGTGACGTCATCAACACCGGTACGCCGGCGGGCGTCGCGATGGGCCACCCCGAGCCGAAGCCGTACCTGCGGGCGGGCGACGTGGTGGAGCTGGAGATCGAGGGCCTCGGGCGACAGCGGCAGCAACTGAAGGACGCGTAGCCTGCGGCAGCGACTGCGGCTGAAGGGCGCCGCGTAGCCTGCGGCAGCGGCTGAGGGGGCCCCAGCCCCGGCCGCCCCCGCCGCCTACGCCGCGGCGAACCTCCCCAGCGCCTCCACCACCAGCGCGTGGTCCTCCACCTGCGGCAGGCCCGAGACCGCCACCACGCCGATCACGCCTGCGCCCTCGACCGTGATCGGGAAGGCTCCGCCGTGGGCCGCGTAGACGTCCGGGTCCAGGCGGGAGGAGGCCTCGAACGTCGTGCCCTTGGCGCGGAAGCGGGAGCCGACCAGATAGGACGAGCAGCCGTAGCGTTCGACGACGCGGCGCTTGCGGGCGAGCCAGGCGTCGTTGTCCGGGGTCGAGCCGGGCAGTGCCGCGTGGAAGAGCTGCTGGCCGCCGCGGGTGATGTCGATGGCCACCGGGGCGCCGCGCTCGCGGGCCAGCTCCACCAGGAGCGAGCCGAGCGTCCACGCGTCGTCGTGCGTGAAGCGGGGGAGGGTCAGGCGGGTCTCCTGGGCCTCCAGTTCTTCGATCGAGGGGGCCGGGCTCTTCTCGGGGGTCGCCGTCACAGCGTCACCGTCACACCGTCGCGGGCCGAGCGGCGGGCCGCCTCAAGGACGTCGAGGGCCGCGGCGGCCTCGTGCGCGGTCACGGGGTTCTCGCCGGTGCCGCGCAGGGCGGCGGCGACCGCCTCGTAGTACGCGGGGTAGTCGCCCGGCAGTGTCGGCAGCGGGCTGCCGCCGCCGGTCGCCGGCGACTCGCCGGAGCCGACCGTGCCCCACATCGACTCGGGCTCCACGCCCCAGGGGGCCTCCGTCCCCGGGCGGCGGCCCTCGCGCAGGGCGGCCTCCTGGGGGTCGAGGCCGTACTTCACGTAACCGGCCCGGGAACCGAGGACGCGGAAGCGCGGGCCGAGCTGGGCCGTGGTGGCGCTCACGTACAGGTGCGAGCGGACGCCGCCGGCGTGCGTCACCGCGATGAACGTGTCGTCGTCCGCCTCGGCACCGGCGCGGCGCACGTCCGACTCGGCGTACACGCTCACCGCCGGGCCGAACAGCGTCAGGGCCTGGTCGACGACGTGGCTGCCCAGGTCGTAGAGGAGGCCGCCGATCTCCTGCGGGTCGCCGGACTCGCGCCAGCCGCCCTTGGGGCGCGGGCGCCAGCGCTCGAAGCGGGACTCGAAGCGCCATACGTCGCCGAGGCCGCCGTCGGCGAGCAGGTGGCGCAGCGTGCGGAAGTCGTTGTCCCAGCGGCGGTTCTGGAAGACGGACAGGAGCAGTCCGCGCTCGTCCGCGAGGGAGGCGAGCTCGCGCGCCTCGGCGGCCGTGCCCGCGACGGGCTTGTCGACGACGACCGGCAGCCCCGCCTTGAGGGCGGCGGTGGCGAGCGGCACGTGGGTCTTGTTCGGGGACGCGATGACGATCAGGTCGAGCTCGTCCGCGCGGTCCCACAGCTCGTCGGGCGAGGCCGCGAGGCGCAGGGCGTCGCCGAACTCGGCGCGGGCCTGCGCCTGCCGGTCGGGGTTCGACGTCACGACCGTGTCGAGCGCGAGGCCCTCGGTGGCGGCGATCAGCGGGGCGTGGAAGACCGAGCCGGCGAGGCCGTACCCGATGAGGCCTACGCGCAAGGTACCTGTACCAGTCATGTCCTCCACTTAAGCAACGGTGTTGCCAAAGTGCAAGCGGGCGGGACAATGGCCTGGTGAAGTCCTTGAAGCCCTTGCAGCCCTACGGAAGCCGGATAAGCCCCGGGGTGAACCTGCCGGCGCTGCGCGGCCACAACGCCGCGCTGGTGCTCGACCTCCTTCGCTCGGCGGGCGAGGCGGGCATCAGCCGTCTCGAACTCGCCGAGCGCACCGGGCTCACCCCGCAGGCGGTCAGCAAGATCACCGCGCGGCTGCGGGCCGAGGGGTTCGCCGCGGAGGCGGGGCGGCGGGCGTCGACGGGCGGCAAGCCGCGCACCGTGCTGCGCCTGGTGCCGGAGGCCGGTCACGCGGTGGGCCTGCACCTGGACCGTGACGAGCTGACGGCGGTCCTGGTCGACCTCACCGGGGCGGTGGTGGCCGAACGCCGCGCCCCGCTGGCCTTCGCGGCGGGCGTGGACGCCGTGGTCGAGGCGGCGGCGCGGGCGGTGCGAAGCCTCCTCGCGGACGGGAGCGCGGTGGCCGCGGGGCAGGGAGGCGTGCCCGTGCCGGGCGTCGGGGTCGCCCTGCCCGGTCCGCTCGACCACGCCGGCGGGGTGCTGCGGCGGGTGACGGGGTTCCCCGAGTGGGACGGGTTTCCGCTGCGGGACGCGCTGGCGGCGCGGCTCGGGCTGCCGGTGGCCCTGGACAAGGACACCAACGCCGCCGCCCTCGGCATGGCCCCGGCGGGCGCCGCGGACTCCTTCGCGTACCTGCATCTGGGCACCGGGCTCGGCGCCGGTCTCGTGCTCGGCGGCTCCCTGCACCGCGGGGCGCGCACCGAGGCGGGGGAGTTCGGCCACCAGGTGCTGCGGCTCGACGGGCCGCCCTGTGAGTGCGGGGACCGCGGCTGCGTCGAGGCGCTCTGCCTGGCGGCCGTCGCGGCGGGCGACCTCGCCGAGGCCGCGCGGGTGCTCGGCACGGCCGCGGCGAACCTGGTCGGGCTGCTGGACATCGACCGCGTCCTGCTCGGCGGCCGCACGGTGTTCGCCGCCGGAGACCTCTTCGTACGGGATGTGGGCACCGTCGTGACCGAACGAGTCCGCCGCGGCGGAGGCGGGGCGGAAGTCTCCGTCGCCCTGGCACCCGGCGGCGAACGCGCGGTGGCGGAAGGAGCCGCCCAACTGATCCTGGCCCCCCTCTTCGGCCGGGCGGCGGAGCCGTTCAGCGCGCCCCGCGACGGAAAGGTCCAGCCCCGCGACTGAAAGGCCCCGCCCCGCCCCGGCCACCCCGCACTCGACCGATCGGGCGCAAACGGGCCCCGGGGCGCGGCGGGAGGGCGCCGCCGGGGCAGGTATCCGAGAGGGCGCTGCCCCCGCCACCGCACAAGCCCGGCCTCGTCCGCGCCGGGCCGGCGGTGGCCCGTACGAACGCCGTCCGCGGCGCCGCTCCCGTACACCCGGCGTGAGGCGCCCGGCGGTCCGTCCCGCAAAGGTCCTCCATGCGCCTGTGCAGTTCCCCCGCCTCCGGCGTGGCCACCGTCGTCGCCCTGGCCCTCGCTCTCGCCCTGGCCCTCACCCTCGCGTTCGCCGTCGCGGGGGCGCCCGCCCGGGCGGGGGAGGACGTGGCCCCGGCGCCGGCGCGCCCCGCCCCGCTCGCCGCGTACGAACCCACCTGTGCCCCTGACGACCGCGCCGGATTCCCCATCGACGCCCGCATCCACGAGGGCCCCCGCACCTACCGGCCGGGCGGCGGCGCACACGAGTGGTCGATCGATCTCACCAACGCCACCAGCGAGCCCTGCGGCCGTGTCCACCCGCTCGTCGTCCTGGTCGGCAAGGCGCGGTCGCTGCGCCCCGAGCACATCCGGCTGGAGTTCCACGACGGCTCCCGCTGGCACCCCGTGGCGTTCCACAGGACCGACCAGAACGAGAACGTCGGCGTCTTCGACGACGGGTTCGGCGGTTTCACGGTCGGGCCCGGCAAGACCGTCACGGCCAAGGTGCGGATGGGCTTCACCGGTGAGGCCGCGGCCGACGGCGTCACCGCCACCGCCGCCCTCGTCCAGCGCAAGAAGAACGACGGGGACTGGGTCGGCGAGTCCAACCCCTACGCCTTCGGCATCGCGCCCGACGCCCCCGCGGCGCTCTCCGCCGACCAGCTCGCGCAGACGGGCGAGCGGTTCCTGATCGCCCTCGGCGCCGCCGCCGGAATCCTCGTGCTCGGCGGCGCCGCCGTGATCGCGGGCGCCCGCCGCATCCGCGGCGGAACCGGCACCAGAAACCGCTGAGTCCGCCGTTCACGTACGTCTGCGAACATCCCCGGGTGGACCAACCGAACCCCGCCCGCCCGCTCGGCCACGCGCCGGGCGCCCCCGTCCGCTCCGGCATCCCCGAGCACGGGCGCATCCCGAAGTACTACGCCGTCAAGGCCAGGATCTCCGCCCTCGTGGACGAACTGGGCGAGGGCCAGGCCCTGCCCACCGAGCGGGACCTCGCCGTGCGGTACGAGGTGGCACGCGAGACCGTGCGCCAGGCGCTGCGCGAACTGCTCCTGGAGGGGCGGCTGCGCAGACAGGGGCGCGGCACGGTCGCCGCGGGGCCCAAGCTGGAGCAGCCGCTGTCGCTCGCGAGCTACACCGAGGGCGTACGGCGGCAGGGGCGGACGCCGGGCCGCGCTCTCGTCTCGCTCGACCGCTTCCCGTGCCCGCCCCCGCTCGCCGCCGAGATCGGGGCCGGGCCCGGCGAACCGGCCTGGCACATGGAGCGTGTGCTGCTCGCGGACGAGGAACGGGTCGGCCTGGAGAGCACGTACGTCTCCGTGGCCCGCGTGCCGCGCCTCGACGCCGACTTCGCACCGGACTCCTCCTTCTACGCCTACCTCCGCGACGAACTCGGCATCGCCTTCGGTGACGCCGACGAGCGGATCGAGACGGTCCTCGCCACCCCGCGCGAGGCCCTGCTCATCGGGACGCCGCCCGCGCTGCCCATGCTGCTCATCCACCGGTTCTCCCGCGACACGGCGGGCCGCCCCCTGGAGCGGGTCCGCACCCTCTACCGGGGCGACCGGTTCTCCTTCACGACGCGGCTCGGCGGCGGCAGGTAACGGGAACATAACGGGTCTAGTCCAAGCTTGATGGCCCGTTAACCGTCCCGTTGCCGCTCGGCCCCGCCCGCGCCACCCGGCGGCAGGAGCGTTGCCGCCGTGAGAGTCATCGTCGTAGGAGCCGGCGTGGTGGGAACCATGCACGCCTGGCACGCAGTGGAACGCGGCCACGAGGTCGTACAGATCGAGCGCGAGAGCGAGGCCCGGGGGGCGTCGCTGCGCAACTTCGGACAGATATGGGTGAGCGGCCGCGCGGGCGGCGAAGAGCTCGACACCGCGCTGCGCGCCCGCGAGCTGTGGGAGGGCATCGGCGAGCGCGTGCCGGGGCTCGGCTTCCGGGCCAACGGGTCGCTGACCCTCGTACGCGACGAGCGGGAGCGCGCGGTCGCCGAGGCCGCGCTCGCCAGGCCCGACGCGGCGGCCCGTGGGTACGAACTGCTCACCGCCGACGAGGCACGCGCCCTCAACCCGGCCCTGCGCGGCGACTTCCTCGCGGCCCTGCGGTGCGAGCGGGACGCCGCCGTGGAGCCCCGCACCGCCCAGCTCCGGCTGCGGGAGGCGCTGCTGAAGTCGCCCCGCTACACGTTCGTGCCGAACCGCGAGGTCCGCGAGGTCGTCGGCGCGGGCGCGGTACGGGACGACCACGGGGAGGTGCACGGGGGCGACGTCGTCGTGCTCGCCACCGGCGCCTGGCTCGGCGGCCTCGTGCGCGAACTGGCGGGCCCCGATCTGCCCGTGCGCCGCGTCCGGTTGCAGATGATGCAGACCGAGCCGCTCGGCGAGGCGCTCACGACGTCCGTGGCGGACGCGGACAGCTTCCGCTACTACCCGGCGTACGCCTCGCCCGCGCTCGACCGGCTCAACGCCGAGCAGGCGCAGACGCCGACCGCCGCCGCGCACAAGATGCAGCTCCTGATGGTGCAGCGCGCGGACGGCGGGCTGACCATCGGCGACACGCACGAGTACGAGCACCCCTTCGCCTTCGACACCCTCGAAGAGCCCTACGACCACCTCACCGAGGTCGTCGAGGGCTTCCTCGGGCGCCCGCTGCCGAAGATCAGGCGGCGCTGGGCCGGGGTGTACGCGCAGTGCGTCGACACCAGCCGCGTCGTCCACCGCCAGGAGCTGCGCGAGGGCGTGTGGCTGGTCACCGGGCCCGGCGGGCGCGGCATGACGTGTTCGCCGGCCATCGCCGAGCGGACCGCGGACGAGTTGGGCTGGTGAGGGAGATGACCACGCGAATGACCACAAATCAGCGGCGCGTCGGGCTCGTCGTGCTCGACATGGCGGGGACCACCGTCGCCGACGGGGGCCTCGTCGAACAGGCCTTCTCCGCCGCCGCCGGAGAGCTCGGCGTCGAGCCGGGCTCCGCGGACCACGCCGAGAAGCTGGCCTACGTACGCGCCACGATGGGCGAGTCCAAGATCTCCGTGTTCCGGCACCTGTTCGGCGAGGAGACGCTCGCGCGGCGGGCCAACACCGCCTTCGAGAAGGCGTATGGAGAGCTGGTCGACGGCGGCCGGATCGCTCCGGTCCCCGGGGCCCGGGAAGCCGTCGAGGCGTTGCGGGCGGACGGCCTGACGGTGGTCCTGACCACCGGCTTCGCCCGCGTCACGCAGGACGCCATCCTGGACGCGCTCGGCTGGCGCGGCCTCGTCGAGCTGACCCTGTGCCCCGCCGACGCGGGCGGCCGCGGCAGGCCCTACCCGGACATGGTGCTCAGCGCCTTCCTGCGGACCGGGGCCGTGGCGGACGTGCGGGAGGTCGCCGTCGTGGGCGACACCGCGTACGACATGACGAGCGGGGTACGGGCCGGGGCCGGTGTCGTCGCGGGCGTGCTGACCGGCGCCCACGCCGAGCCCGTGCTGCGGGAGCACGGCGCCACCCACGTCCTCGCCTCGGTCGCCGAACTGCCCGCGCTGCTCGCGCCGTCCGCGCCGCGGTCCCGGGGGCGGACATGAACAGCGGCATCCGCTTCGACCGGGTCTCCGTCGCCTACGACGGCAGCACCGTCCTCGACTCGCTCGACCTGACCGTCGAACCCGGCGAGGTCATGGCCCTGCTCGGGCCCTCCGGGTCCGGCAAGACGACCGCGCTGCGGGCCGTGGCGGGGTTCGTGCGGCCCGCCTCCGGGCGGGTGTTCATCGGCGGGCAGGACGTCACCGGGCTGCCGCCGCACCGGCGGGGCATCGGCATGGTCGTCCAGCAGTACGCCCTCTTCCCGCACCTGCGCGTCAAGGACAACGTGGCCTTCGGCCTGCGGGCGCAGAAGGCCGCCAAGGACGGGATCCCGGGGCGGGTCGCCGAGGCCCTGGAGATGACGGGCATGGGCGCGTACGCCGAGCGGTATCCGCGGGAGCTGTCCGGCGGCCAGCAGCAGCGCGTCGCCATCGCACGGGCCCTGGCCATCCGGCCCGGCGTGCTCCTGCTCGACGAGCCGCTGTCCGCGCTCGACGCGCAGCTCCGCTCGGGCATGCTGGCCGAACTCGCCCGGCTGCACCGCGAACTGCCGGACGTCTCCATCCTGTACGTCACCCATGACCAGGTCGAGGCGCTGACCCTGGCGGACCGCATCGCCGTCATGGACCGGGCCAGGCTCCAGGACTGCGGCACCCCGCAGGAGCTCTACCGGACGCCCCGCACCGAGTTCACGGCCTCGTTCGTCGGCAACGCGAACCTCCTCCCGGTGACCGTGGGCGCGGGCACCGTCTCCCTCGGCGGTGCCGAGCTGAAGGTCGACACGGGCGGGGCCGCTCCCGGCGCGACCGCCACGCTCTGCGTCCGCCCGCACCTCGTCGGCCTCGGGGACGGGCCCAACGCGCTCACCGGCCGGGTGAGCGAGGTCCAGTGGCGGGGCGCCACGCACCGGCTTTACGTCGACGTGGGCGGGGAGCGGATCAAGGCGGACGTCCGCGAACTGCGCACCCCGCCCGCCCTCGGCGACCAGGCCACCGTGCACTTCGCCGCCGAGGACGCGGTGCTGCTCACCGCGGGGGTGGTCACCGATGGCTAGCGCCGCGATGGCCGGCGCCGCGCCCGCCGTGCGACCGCCCCGCGCCGTGCCCGGCTGGGTGTGGGCCCTGCCGCCCGTGGCCGTGCTCGGGCTCGTCTTCCTCTACCCGCTCGCCCTCGTCGTCCAGCAGTCCGCGCGGCCGGACACCGGAGGGACCTCCCTCCAGCCCTACGCGGACGTCTTCGCCTCCGAGGCCTTCCGCGAGGCCCTCGCCACCACCGTGTGGCTCGCGCTCGGGTCGACCCTCGGGTGCCTCGTGCTCGGGTTCGCGCTCGCGCTGGTCATCGCCTTCGTGCCGTTCCCCGGCGCCAGGGCCGTCTCCCGGTTCATCGACGTCTTCCTCTCCTTCCCGTCCTTCCTGATCACCCTCGCCCTGCTCTTCGTCTACGGCACCAAGGGCATGGCCAATGGGATCTGGACGGACGCGACCGGGGCCGCCGAGGGGCCCTTCCAGTTCCTGACGACGCCGTGGGGCGTGCTGCTCGCGGAGATCACGTACTTCACGCCGTTCGTGCTGCGGCCGCTGCTCGCCGCGTTCTCGCAACTCGACACGGCCCAGCTCGAAGTGGCATCGAGCCTCGGCGCGAAGCCCGCCAGGATCGTGCGCCGCGTCATCCTGCCCGAGGCGCTGCCCGCGCTCGCCGCCGGCGGCAGCCTCGTCCTCGTCATGTGCCTGAACGAGTTCGGCATCGTGCTCTTCACCGGCGCCAAGGGGGTCACCACGCTGCCGACGCTCGTCTACGGCAAGGCCATCCTGGAGTCCGACTACCCGGCGGCCTGCGTCGTCGCCGTCGTCAACATCGCGATCTCCGTCGGCCTCTACGGCCTCTACCGGGTGGTGAGCCGACGTGCTGGTGCATAGCCGCGGCGGCAGGTGGGCCGCCTGGGTCCTCTTCGCCGTCCTCTTCCTGCCCCTCTTCGCGCTGCCGCTCCTGGTGATCCTCGCGGCCTCCTTCTCCGCCCACTGGTCGGGCGCCTTCCCGTCCGGCCTCACCACCGGGCACTACGCGGCGGCCACCCGAGGGGAGTCCCTCCAGGCCCTCACCACCAGCCTGGTCACCGCCGTCACCGCCAGTCTCCTCGCGCTCGCCGCCGGGTCCTGGGCCGCGCTCGCCGCCGCCTCGCTGAAGAAGGGGCCACGGCTCTCCCGGCTCGCGGGCAGGGTGCTCGACACGCTCTTCGTGCTGCCGGTCGCCGTGCCCTCGGTCGTCGTCGGGCTCGCGGTCCTCGTGGCGTTCAGCGAACCGCCGATGCTCCTCAACGGCACCCGGTGGATCGTCGTCCTCGCCCACGCCGTCCTCGTCACGGCCTTCGCCCACCAGTCGGTCTCGGCCGCCCTCGCGCGGCTCGACCCGGCGTACGAACAGGCCGCCGCCTCACTCGGGGCCCGGCCCTCGTACGTCCTGTGGAAGGTGAAACTGCCGCTGCTCCTGCCCTCCCTGAGCGCCGCGGCCGGGCTCTGCTTCGCGCTCTCCATGGGCGAGCTGAGCGCCACGATGATGCTCTACCCGCCCGACTGGACGCCGCTCCCCGTGCGGATCTACGCGGCCACCGACCGCGGCTCGACCTTCACCGGAGCCGCCCTCGCCGTCGTCCTGATGGCGACGACGCTGCTGGTGCTCCTCGCCGTCTCCCGCGTCCGCACCCGCGCCTCCTACCGCTGACCCGTATCCCACCCTCGCAAGGAGTACCCCGCGTCATGTCCCGCGCCACGCAGATCAGAACGCTCGCCGCCGTCACCGGCTGTCTCGTGCTCGCCGGCTCCCTCACCGCGTGCGGT
The DNA here is from genome assembly GCF_052936595.1 of Streptomyces sp. DSM 118878. Lineage (NCBI taxonomy): Bacteria > Bacillati > Actinomycetota > Actinomycetes > Kitasatosporales > Streptomycetaceae > Streptomyces > Streptomyces sp. DSM 118878. The sequence goes on along the minus strand of NZ_CP193622.1, from coordinate 3,462,277 downwards.
TCCGGCTCGGCCGCGTCCGACGACGACGTCGTCACCGTCTACAGCGCCGACGGCCTCAAGGGCGAGAACGGCGACGGCTGGTACGACCAGGTCTTCAAGGACTTCGAGAAGAAGACCGGCATCAAGGTGAACTACGTCGAGGGCGGTTCGGGGGAGATGGTGCAGCGCGCCGTCCGCGAGAAGTCCAACACCCAGGCCGACGTCCTGATCACGCTGCCCCCCTTCATCCAGCAGGCCGACGACAAGGGCCTCCTCCAGGCCTACGAGCCCAAGGGCTCCGAGGAGGTCGACGGCTCCGCCAAGGACGCCGACGGCAAGTGGACCGCCGTCGTGAACAACTACTTCGGCTTCATCCACAACAAGAAGGAGCTGCCGGGCGGCAAGGCCCCCAAGACGTGGGAGGACCTCACCGAGGACACGTACAAGAACAAGGTGCAGTACTCCACGCCCGGCGTCGCGGGCGACGGCACGGCCGTGCTCATCAAGGCCATGCACGACTTCGGCGGCAGGAAGCCGGCGATGGCGTACCTGAAGAAGCTCCAGCGCAACAACGTCGGCCCGTCCGCCTCCACGGGCAAGCTCGCGCCGAAGGTCGACAAGGGCGAACTGCTCGCCGCCAACGGCGACGTACAGATGAACTACGCGCAGTCCAAGGACATGCCGAACCTCGGCATCTGGTTCCCCGCCAAGGAAGGCGGCAGCCGGACGACGTTCGCGCTGCCGTACGCGGCGGGCCTGGTCACCAAGGCCCCTCACAACGCCAATGCGAAGAAGTTCCTCGATCACCTCCTCAGCCAGAAGGCACAGTCCCAGGTCAGCTCGGTCGGCGGCGGCTTCGCGGCCCGCAAGGACATCAAGGCCACCGACGCCGACGCGATCGCCCTGGACCGGATCGTCGAGGGCGTCGAGGTCTTCGAGCCGGACTGGACGGACATCTCCGAGAACCTCACCTCGTACGTGGAGGACTGGAAGGCGGCGACGGGAAGCTGACAGACCCGGCGCGTGACCAAGTCCGAGGAGATCGGCGAGATCGGCGAGATCGGCGGGGTCAAGATCACGGCTTCGTGTTTAGTCTTGGGGCGTCGGCACAGCGCTGTCCCGGCGCCCCGCAGAACTCGCAGACCGCAGGAGTGCACCTCATGGCAGAGCGCAAGCCCATCGAATCGTGGCTCACCGACATGGACGGCGTGCTGATCCACGAGGGAGTCCCGATCCCGGGTGCCGACGCCTTCATCAAGAAGCTGCGTGAGTCGGGCAAGCCGTTCCTCGTCCTGACCAACAACTCCATCTACACCGCGCGCGACCTCCAGGCCCGGCTGAACCGCATGGGCCTGGACGTGCCCGTCGAGAACATCTGGACCTCCGCGCTCGCCACCGCGAAGTTCCTGGACGACCAGCGCCCCGGCGGCACCGCCTACGTCATCGGCGAGGCGGGCCTGACCACCGCGCTGCACGACATCGGGTACATCCTCACCGACCACGACCCGGACTACGTGGTCCTCGGCGAGACCCGCACCTATTCCTTCGAGTCGATGACCAAGGCCGTGCGCCTCATCAACGGCGGGGCCCGCTTCATCTGCACCAACCCCGACGAGACCGGGCCCTCCGCCGAGGGACCGCTGCCGGCCACGGGCGCCGTCGCCGCGCTGATCACCAAGGCGACCGGCAAGAACCCGTACTTCGCGGGCAAGCCGAACCCGCTGATGATGCGGACCGGGCTCAACGCCATCGGGGCGCACTCCGAGACCAGCGCCATGATCGGCGACCGCATGGACACCGACGTCCTGGCCGGTCTTGAGGCCGGGATGGAGACGTTCCTCGTCCTCACCGGACTGACGTCCCGCGACGGCATCGACCAGTACCCGTTCCGGCCCTCCACCATCGTGGACTCCATCGCCGACCTGGTCGACCGCGTCTAGCCACCGCACCCGTTTGCCACACTCCGGTGGGCGGTGAACCGCACCGCGCGTGAACCTCGGATCAGGAGGTTCACGATGTGCATAGGTCCCCTAGCCCTGCGCGCCGCCCCGGCCGCCGTGGCCCTGGCCATGGTCCTGCCGGGCGGCGCGGCCCAGGCCCACGACCAGGAGTCCGTACGGGCCGAAGTCACCCCGGCGACCACCGCGCCCGGCAGCGCCGTGGAGGTGCGCGTCTCGGGCTGCGAGGGCACGACGGGGTCGGCCGGAGCCGGAGCCTTCGAGAAGGACGCCGAGCTCACCGGCCGCGGCGGCGACTCCCCCACGCTCACCGGCAGTGCCAGGATCAAAGAGGGCCTGACCGGTACGTACGACCTCACCGTCACCTGTGACGGCCACCCCCACCAGGGCGTGGGCAAGGTCGTCGTGGAACGCCACGACCCGGCGCCCGACGCCCCGGTCAAGGCCGGTGGCGGCGGCACCACCGATCTCGCGGCGGACGCCACCGACGCGGCGGTGGACGACGGGGCGGACGACGCCTCCGAGGCGGGACCCGGCACCCGACACGCCGTGGTCGGCTTGGTCCTCGCCGGAGCGGCGGCCGTCGCCGTGGCCTTCCGCAGCGTCCGACGGCGCCGCCCCGAGTGACGGGCGGACGTGAGCATGTCCGGTGATGAACACTCACCCGGGCCCGGGCGCCTCCTCACCGGGCTCGCCTGGGCGATCCTCCTTGCGGGCCTCGGGCTGTGGGGCAGCGGCCTCTCCGACCTGCGAGGCAGCCTCGCCGCACCCGCGACCGGCGACGTGGCGGCGGTCGGCCGCCCCCTCGGCGTCGAAATGCCCCGCGGCCACGAGCCGCTGGCCCCCGCACGACCGCACCGCGTCGACGTGCCGGCCCTCGGCATCAGGGCCCCGGTGAGCGCCCGCGGCCTCGACCCCGACGGCGCCATCGACCCCCCGCCCTTCGAGCAGTCCGACACCGTCGGCTGGTACGGCGGCGGCACCCGCCCGGGGGCCTCCGGAGTGGCCCTCTTCGTCGGCCACGTCGACACCAGGACCCGGCCCGCGGTCTTCTACGACCTCAGCGCGGTGCGCCCCGGCCAGAAGGTCCGGGTGGCCCGCGACGACGGGACGACCGCCGAGTTCACCGTCGACGACGTCCAGGTCGTCACCCGCGAACGCTTCGACGCCGCGAAGGCGTACGGTCCGCACGAGGAGGACCGCGCGGAGCTGCGCCTGATCACCTGCGGCGGCGCCTTCGACAGGGCAGCCCACACGTATACGGCCAACGTGATCGTCTCGGCGTACCTCACGGGAGTCCGCCGCTAGGACGGACCGGACCGGGCCGGGGTAACAGCTCTTCCACAGCTCTTGCCGCAGGACGGTCGGGCCTCGTGGGCAGGGGAGGCGTATGTCAGGATTGAATGACCGACAGTGCACCCAAGGGGGAGTGGATGTACCGCAAAGGCACCGGCCGCGGACTTGTTTTCGCGGCCAGGGGGGTGAGGACGGGAGCGGCGCTGGTGGGGGCCGCGCTGCTTCTTTCCGCATGCTCCTCCGGTGACGACCCGGGCAGCGACTCGGGTTCGCCGGTGAAACAGCAGCCGAAGGGCAAGGACCCGTACTGGGTCAACCCGCAGGGGAACGCGGCGAAGCAGGTCGCCGCCTACGAGAAGGACGGCAAGAAGGACGACGCCGAGCTGATAAGGAAGATCGCCGAGCAGCCCGTCGCCGAGTGGATCGTCCCGGAGAACGCGGAGGAACAGGCGCGGGGCTTCACCGAGGCCGCCACCAAGGCCGACCGCGACGCCCTGCTCGTCCTCTACAACATCCCGCACCGCGACTGCGGCCAGTACTCGGGCGGCGGCGCGGCCGACGGCAACGCGTACCGGGCCTTCGTCGACCAGGTGGCCAAGGGCATCGGCGACCGCCGCGCCACGGTCATCCTGGAGCCGGACGCCGTGCTCCACCTGGTCGACAACTGCACGCCCGAGCAGTTCCACGAGGAGCGCTACGACCTCCTGAAGGGGGCCATCGGCAAGCTCAAGTCCCTGAAGAACACCAAGGTGTATCTGGACGCGGGCAACGCGGGCTGGAAGAACCCCGACTCGCTCTGGGAGCCCCTGAAGCGGTCCGGCGTCGAGCAGGCCGACGGCTTCTCGGTGAACGTCTCCAACTTCCAGACGACCGAGGCGAGCGCCGACTTCGGCAAGAAGCTGTCCGCGAAGATCGGCGGCAAGCCGTTCGTCATCGACACCGCCCGCAATGGCAACGGGTCCTACACCAAGGGCAAGGACCCCTGGTGCAACCCGCCGGGCCGCGCGCTGGGCGAGGTGCCCACCACGAAGACCTCCGACCCGCTCATCGACGCCTACCTGTGGATCAAGCGGCCCGGCGAGTCCGACGGCACGTGCAGGGGCGGGCCGAAGGCCGGGGAGTGGTGGCCGGAGTACGCGAGGGACCTCGCCAAGGCCTCGGATTAGGGGCGCGGGGAACTGCGGCTTTTCTGTGGTTGCTCGCGCAGTTCCCCGCGCCCCTAACGGGGCGGTACTCAAGGCACGTGGACCCACTGGGCCTTGCTGGGTGTGCCCTGGTCGTCCGTCACGAAGAGCATGTACCAGCCCGTCTCGACCAGGCTGCGGTTCTTCGGGACGGTGACCGTGACCTTGCCGGGTGACTTCTTCAGGCCGAGCGCGATCGACGTCTGGTCGATGTCCGTCACATGCGTGGAAGCGCTCGGCTTGATGAGGCGCGCCGACTTGATGGCGGAGGAGTGCTTCGTCGGGAACGTCCCGCTGCCGCCCCGCTCGATGTTCTTCGGGCCCTTGCCGAGCGAGGGCTGCGAGCCGTGGTACAGGTACGGCGGCGTGTAGATCTCGATGCGCTGCTCGAACACGCCGGGCTTCGTGTTCGCCGCGTCGGCGTAGAGCGAGTCGGAGCCGAAGAACATCACGCGCCCGTCGGGCAGCAGGACCGACCCCGAGTGGTAGTTGCGGCCCACCTCCGGGTCGGCGACCTTCCGCATCTCGCCGGTCTTGGCGTCGTAGATGCGGGCCTGGTGGATGTTGGAGTCGCTGCGCCCGCGGTAGTCCTCGGAGCCGCCGGAGATCAGCACGGTGTCGTCCGGCAGCGTCGATATCTGCGGGTAGCGCGTGCCCTTCTCCAGCTCGGGGCCGTCCACGAACTTCGGGTCGTCCGCCTTCAGGTCGACGATCCGGGTCTTGTTGCTCGACTCCTTGGACTCGCCGACACCGCCGCCGCCGACCACCATGTACTTCTGGTCCTGGGCGGGCGGCAGCTCCACCGTGCCGGAGGTCTCCAGGAGCTTGTCGTCGCTCAGGCCCGGGATGCCCTGCCACTTGTTGGTCTTCAGGTCCCAGATGCCGGGCTTGCGGCCGACGTCGTCGGGGCCGTAGCCCGCGTTCGACCCGGAGTAGAAGAGCTTGCCGTCGGCCATCTGGAAGATCGCCGGGTACGTCGGGAACTGCCGGATGCCCTTGGTGTACGTCCACTTCTTGGTCTTCGGGTCGTACACCTCGTTCTTGCCGGGAACGAGCTGGCCGATCTCGTCGAGGCCGGAGGTGGAGAGGACCTTGCCGTCGCTGAGCGTGGTCAGCGTGGGGTACCAGCGCGCCTCGTTCATCGGGTCGACCTTGATGTACCGCTCGGCCACCGGGTCGAACTCGAAGGAGTCCTTGATCCCCTGGAAGTCCTTCTTGTCCAGGGCGAGCTTCTGCGCCATGCCGTAGACGTTGCGGGTGTCGGAGCCCTTCAGGCCCTGGATGCGGTAGTTGTCCTGGGTGCCCGTCTCGTGCTTGGTGCCGCTCTTGGCCGCCTCGACGTAGACCCGGCCGAGGCCCGGCTCGGTGCGCAGGAACCTGCCGGTCTGCTTGTCGAAGACCTTCTTGGCCTTCTCGACGAGGATGTTGTCCGCGGAGACGAAGGTCTTGCCGTTCTTCTTGCCGGTGAACTTCGTGCCCGCCGGGATCGTCTTCGGCTCGTCCGGGTCCTCGTTGTGGACGATCATCAGGCCGCCGGCCTTGGTGATGTCGCCCTTCAGCTTCTCGTAGCGCTGCGTGCCGCCCGCGATCAGCAGGTTTCCGTTGCCGAGCTGGGTGTGGCCCGTGCAGAACAGGTCGGTGGGCGTCGGGATCTTCTTGATGGTGCCCTTGACCGGGTCCCAGAGCCGGGTGTCGAACTTCTTGTCGTCGAAGTTCTTCTGGTTGTTGCCCGACCCCGCGACGAGAAGCACCTTGCCGGTGTGCAGCAGGGCCGCGTGGATCGTGTTCTGGCGGTACTCCTCGGGGAAGTCCACGACCTCCCAGTGGCCGTTGTCCGCCTTGTACTCCGGCTTGTTGATCTTGTAGTCGTGGTACTTCTCCGAGCCCACGCGCCACAGCCACGGGCCGTTCATCCCCGCCAGCGCGAGGACGACCGCCGCGCCTATCGCGATGCGGCGGGCGCGGCGGCGGCTGGAACGGTCTGTCATTTCTTACGTCCCCCAAGGGAAATCTGCATGGTCTGGTCGGGCGATGCCCAACTGGGCTTCTGCTGTGGCGCGTGCGGGGCGGCGGGCCGTCCGTGCGGGGGGACCGGCGGCTGGGCCTGCGGCAGGGGCGCCGTGGCGTCGCGCGGCAGCGGGACCCGCGGGTCCGTCTCCGGCGGCGGTCCCGAGGCCCCCGGTCCCGCGTCGGACCTGGGCTTCTTCTTGTCCTGCCGCATGCCCCAGCGCCACGCGAAGATCGGCGCCGCCGTGATCAGGAGGGCGAACGTGGCCCAGGTGATCATCGCGGGGTGCGCGTGCCCGTACACGAACGCGGCGGCCATCGAGGCGCCGAAGACCAGGATGAAGAACAGGTGGATGCGGAACGTGCCGAACAGGGTGTCCGGGCTCGCCGAGTCGCCCTTGGGAGTCACCACGAACTTGCTCTTGCGGCGCAGGGCCGCGTCGAGGAGTGAGCGCGCGTAGACCGGCGCCGAGAGGGCCGACATCACCATGCCCGCCACACCGCCGGAGCCCTCGGGCTCGTGCGGGGAGACGTTGTGCCTGCGGTTCCAGATGTAGAGGCCGATCTGAAGCGCGGAGGCATTGCCGTACAGCATCAGCCAGATGGTCGGGTCGATGTTCACGCCGGACGCGCCGAGACCCAGGAACAGGGCGCAGCTCAGCGCGGCCAGGATCCAGTTCATGGCGGACATCGGGTAGAAGATGACCATCATCGTGTAGTTGAAGAGGCGGCCCGGGGGCAGCGAGAACGGTGCCTTCCAGAACTGCTTGAGGATCGTCTCGTACGTCCCTCGCGACCAGCGGAGCTGCTGGGTGAAGAAGTCCGTCCAGGCGTTGGGGCCCTCGCCGACCGCGAGCACGTCCGGGGTGTAGACCGACTTCCACTTCTTGCCGGTCGCCGGGTTGGTGGCGCGGTGGATCTCGAAGCCCGTCGCCATGTCCTCGGTGATCGAGTCGTACAGGCCGCCGATCTGCTTCAGGGCCCTGATGCGCACCGCGTTGGACGTGCCGACGAACATCGGGGCGCCGTAGGCGTTGCCGGCCCGCTGGATCAGCGCGTGGAAGAGGAACTGCTGCGACTCGGCGGCCTTGGTGACGAAGTTGTCGTAGTTGCCGTAGACCTGCGGGCCGATGACGAAGCCGACGTTCTCGTCCCGGAAGAAGCCGAGCATCCGCTCCAGGTAGTTCGGCATCGGGACGTGGTCGGTGTCCACCGACGCGAAGTAGTCGTAGTCGTCGCCGTGCGCGTCGAGCCAGGCGTTGTAGTTGCCGTGTTTCGTCTTGGCGCGGTGCGGGCCCTTCGCCATGTTCCACTTCGCCACGCCCTTGCGGGAGAAGTGGTGCACGCCGAGCCGCAGGCAGACCTCCTTGACCTCAGGGTCGTCACCCTCGTCGAGGAGCCAGACGTGCATCGTTCCGCGGTGCCGGATCTTGACCGCGGCCTCCAGTGTCTTCGTCACCATCTCGATCGGCTCCTTGCCGGGCACGAACGAGGTGAGGAAGGCGACTCTGGTGCCCGTCTCGGGCACCACGGGTATCGGGTCGCGGGCGACGAGCGTGGCGTGCGCGTTGGAGAGGACGTTCATGCAGCGGAAGAACTCGATCAGGCCGATCGATATGAGCATGACGATGTCGAGGACCGGCAGCCAGTCGTTGGCGACGTAGTCCCGCTTCGTCCAGTGCTCGGGCTGGAGCAGCCAGCCGAGCAGCACGAGTGAGAGCAGTGGGGCCGCGCCCAGCATCAGCGCGGCCCGTACCTTGTGCGGCTCCTGCGAGAGCAGCGAGCGGTACTTCACCTTGTACGGCTTGCTCGGATCGGGCTGGGTCAGCGGCCCGGCGAGCCGGCTGTAGTGCTCGTAGTCGTAGCGCGGCAGGCTCTTCTTGATCCTGCGGAACCCGCCTGTCCGATGTGACACGGCTCTGAGCTGTGTCGTTTCTGACGGGTCGTTCTGCCGCGCGCCCGTCGGCGTCGACGTCATGAGTCATCCCCCCGCACGCGGTCGCCCGCGCGGTCGTTGGTCCTTCCGTCGGTCCGGATCCCCTCCGACCCTCGCCGACGCATCAGTGGCAGGCCACCGTTCCCCAAGACACGGGACGGCTACCTTCCGGTTGCATGATGCCCCCCTAGGCATCGCGACACGAACGGGACCCCCATCCCTGCCTTGTCGCCGCGGACCGGCGAGCCCCCAAGTGCCCCGCACCGTCCGCCTCATGAAAGCCAGTGGCTCCCGAACAGGGTTCTACGCCCCAAGGCATGATCGCAAGAGCGATACAAGGGGTTTACCGGTCATACGAGCGATTTGAGTGCTCTCGTGGGACAGGTGTGCCAAGGCGGGCACGAATGTTACCGAAGTGCTCCCTTATGGCCTGCTCTGCCCGCTGGGCGTCCCCCGAGCGGACGGCCTCCAGGATCTCCCGGTGCTGCCGGCAGGTGACCCTCGGATCCAGCGGCACGTCCACCAGATCCGTGCGGACCTTGTGGAACGCGTCCCAGAAGGCCTCCAGGACCTCACCGAGCAGCAGATTCCCCAGACCGCGGTAGAGCGTGGCGTGAAATGCGCGGTCGGTCTCGGCGCGTACGCCGCCCTCCGCGGCGTCGGCCTCGGCCTCCATGCGCTCCACCAGGGAGTCGAGCTCGGCGAGGTCGGCGTCCGGGACCCGGCCCGCGAGCCGCGCGATCAGGCCGGTCTCGACGGCCTCGCGCAGCTCCAGGAGCTGGAGCAGGCTGTCCTCGCCGCGGTAGTGGCCCGCGACCGTGCGGAAGGCGAGCCCCTCGATCATCGGCGCGACCGACATGGGGCCGACATAGGTGCCGAAACCGTGACGAATCTCCACGATGCCCATCGCCTGGAGCGCCTTGAGCGCCTCCCGTACGGAGTTCCTGCTGACTCCCAGGCGCTCCATCAGCTCCGGCTCGGTGGGCAGTGAGGCCCCGGAGGGCAGCCTGGAATCGATGATGAGCTTTTTGATCCGCTCCTGGATGTCGCGCGCCATGGCGCAACGGTAGCGGTAGGCGCACGACGAAGGCCCCCCGCGTGAACGGGGGGCCTTCGCTGTCTGTGCGCCGCCAGGGACTCGAACCCCGGACCCGCTGATTAAGAGTCAGCTGCTCTAACCAACTGAGCTAGCGGCGCCCGCTTGACCTGGAGAACTCTACCGGATGCGCGGGGGTGCCACGGACCGCGTCCGTCATTGGTATGGACATGTTCAACTACCGGCAATAATCTGAGCTTGGTCTAGACCGCAGCGCGCGCACGTCCCAAGGAACGTTTTACGGAACTTCGTACGGAACGTCCCCGGAACTCCCCACGTTCGGTCAGGAGCGACATGCGTAACAAGAAGATGTACGCGGCGATGGTGGGCCTCGGCACGGTGGGCGCGTTCGCGCTCTCCGCCGGTGGCGCCAGCAGCCACGGCTACTCGGATCTGCCGGCCAGCCGGCAGATCAACTGCGCCAAGGGCGTGGTGGCCAACTGCGGCAACATCCAGTGGGAACCGCAGAGCGTCGAGGGCCTCAAGGGCTTCCCCGCGGCGGGACCCGCCGACGGCAAGATCTGTTCGGCGGGCGTGGGCGGCTTCAGCCAGCTCGACGCGGCCAAGGCGCCGAACGGCAGCGCCTGGCCCACCACGCAGGTGAGCGGCGGGCAGAACTACACCTTCCGCTGGCAGTTCACCGCACGGCACCGCACCACGGACTTCAAGTACTACATCACCAAGCAGGGCTGGGACGAGAGCAAGCCGGTGACCAGGGCCGCCCTGAACACCACGCCGTTCCTCACCGTCCCGTACAACAGCCAGCAGCCGCCCGCGACCCTCTCGCACAGCGGCACCATCCCCGGTGGTCGCAGCGGTCACCACGTGATCGTCGCGGTCTGGACGGTCGCGGACACGGCGAACGCGTTCTACGCCTGCTCCGACGTCCGCTTCTAGGCGACCTCCGGCAAGGCCCTGACAGGCCAGAAGCCGGAGGTCACAGGGTCAGCGAGGCCTTGGGGTGCCCCTCCGTACCCCTGCCCTCGCGCGAGTGCCGCGCACGCCGTGCCTTCCCCTCGCACGCGGCGTGCGCGGCACCATCCACCCCATCCACCCCGGACGGCCGCCGTCAGACCCTCCACATCTGACGGCCGGCCCTTTACCGTGCGCGGCCATGGAGACTGTCGCGGAACTCGTCCAGGCGCGGTGGGGCGACCACCGCACCGGCCTGCGCTTCGCGGGCGGGAAGCTGACCCACCACGAGGTGGCGGCGGGCGCGGCGGCCAGAGCCGCGCTCCTCGGTGACCTGCTGCCCCGGCCGGGCGAACCGCACGTCGGGGTCCTGCTCGACAACACGCCCGAGTACCCCCAGTGGCTCGGCGCGGCGGCGCTGGCGGGCGCGGCCGTGGCGGGCATCAACCCCACGCGGCGCGGCGCCGAACTGGCCCGCGACATCCTGCACACCGAGTGCCGCGTCCTGGTGACCGAGCGGGCACACCTGCCGCTGCTCGACGGCCTGGACCTGCCGGGCGTACGGGTCCTCGTGACCGGCACGGACGCCTACGCGCGGCTCCTCGCCCCCTACGCCGACGCCGCCCCGGAGACCGCGCGGACCGTCACCCCCGCCACCCGCATGCTGCTCTACTTCACCTCGGGGTCCACGGGCGCCCCCAAGGCGGCGCTCTGCACCCAGGGGCGGCTCGCGGCGGCGGGGCGTTCGCTGGTGACCCACTTCGGGGTCAGGGCATCGGACACCCACTACATCTGCATGCCGATGTTCCACGGCAACGCGGTGATCGCCGACTGGGCGCCCGCGCTGGCGGCGGGTGCGGGGGTGGCGCTGCGGTCCCGCTTCTCCGCCTCGCGGTTCCTCCCCGACGTACGGGAGTTCGGCGCGACGTACTTCACCTACGTGGGCCGGGCCGTGAGTTACGTCCTCGCCACGCCCGAACGGCCCGACGACCGGGAGAACCCGCTGCGGGTCGGCTTCGGGACCGAGGCGGGGGCGGTGGACGCGGCGCGCTTCGAGGAGCGGTTCGGCGTACGGCTCGTGGAGGGGTACGGGTCCTCGGAGGGCGGGGCGGCGATACAGCGGACCCCCGGCACACCCGCCGGGGCGATCGGCCGCGCGGCGCCCCGGGACGACCTCGCGGTCGTCGACCCCGTGACGCTGGCCGAGTGCGAGAGCGCGCGGTTCGGCCCCGACGGGCGGCTGCTGAACGGGCGGGAGGCCATCGGGGAGCTGGTGAACCGGGGGCCGCACCCCTTCGAGGGCTACTGGCGCAACGCGGCGGCGCAGGCCGAGCGGGTGCGGGGCGGGTGGTACTGGACGGGGGACCTCTTCTACCGGGACGCCGCCGGGTTCCTCTACTTCGCGGGGCGTACGGACGACCGGCTGCGCGTCGACAGCGAGAACCTCGCGGCGGCGGTGGTCGAAGGCATCCTCGCGCGGTACTCCGGGGCGGCGGCCGTGGCGGTCTACGCGGTGCCCGACCCGGTGGCCGGGGACCAGGTCATGACGGCACTCGCTCCGCCGCCGGGTCTCCCGTTCGACCCGGGGGAGTTCGCCGCGTTCCTCGGGGCACAGCCGGATCTGAGCCCGAAGGCCGTGCCCCGGTTCGTGCGGGTGGTTCCGCGGATGCCGGTCACGGCCACGCATAAAGTGGCCCGCTCTCTGCTCCGCCGGGAGGGCTTCCGCTGTGGCGACGCCGTCTACTGGCGCCCCTCGGCGGGGGAAACGGCCTACCGCCGGTTCACGTCCGCCGATCTCGGGCGGGAGCTCGCCCGGTACGACGCCCAAGGCAGGCGGCATCTGCTCGACTGACGAGGCCGCCGCCGGGCCGGCCGCCGCCTACCGTAGGCGTCATGCCAAGTGACAGCGTCTGGGCGCGGCTTCGGGGGCGGGGGTACTTGCGGGGCAGTGCTCCCTGGCGCAGTGCCGGGTATCTGGGGAGCGGGGTGCTCCTCGGGGCCCTCGTGCTGCTCGTCGGGGTCGCCCTCACCGCCGTCGGGGCCGCCCTCACCCTCGTGCTCGTCGGGATTCCCCTCCTCGGCGCGCTCGCCTTCTGCGGCGTGCCCCTCGCCGCCCTGGAGCGCCGCCGCCTCCGCGCCGTCGACCCGGCACCGGCCCCCGGCCCGCACCGCACCCCCGACGCCCCCGGCATCAACGCCTGGTTCAGGATCCGCGTCAAGGAGCAGGCCACCTGGCGCGAGCTCGCCTACGCCGTGCTGCTCGGCCTCGTCCTGTGGCCGCTGGACCTCACCGTCCTGGCCTGCACGGTCGCCCTCCCCGGCCTGCTGCTCGCCGCCCCCGCCCACCTGGCGGCCGTCGGCGGCCCCGGCAGCGGCATCCGCCCCGCCAAGCTGTGGCTCGTCGACTCCTACCCGGCGGCCTGCGGCACCGCCCTGCTCGGACTGGTCGCCCTGCTGGCGCTCGCGTACCCGCTGGGCGCGTACGCCGCGGGGAGGGCCGCGTTCGCCCGGCTGCTCCTTGCCCCCCGCGACACGGAACTCGCCGCGAGCCTCGCCGAGGTCACCCGCTCACGGGCCCGCCTGGTCGACGCCTTCGAGGCGGAGCGGCGGCGCATCGAGCGTGACCTGCACGACGGGGCCCAGCAACGCCTCGTCGCGCTCACCATGAGCCTGGGGCTCGCCCGGCTCGACACGGCCCCGGGCACCCCGCTGGCCGAGCGGCTCGCCACCGCCCACGACGAGGCGGGCCACGTCCTGACCGAGCTGCGCGAGCTGATCCGCGGCATCCACCCGCAGGTCCTCACCGACTACGGCCTGGCCACCGCCATCGAGGACGCGGCGGACCGGTCCGCGGTGCCCGTGGACACGGCCGGCGTCGAGCTGCCCCGCCTCCCCGAAGCCGTCGAGTCCGCCGGGTACTTCGCGGTCCGTGAGGCGCTCGCCAACGTGGGCAGGCACAGCGGCGCCGACAGAGCCATGGTCACCGCCGCGCACACCGGCGCGGCCCTGCGCATCGACGTGCGGGACGACGGCCGCGGCGGCGCCGACCCCGCGCACGGCACGGGCCTCACCGGGCTCGCCGACCGCCTCGCCGTCCTCGATGGCACACTGACGCTCACCAGCCCGCCCGGCGGCCCGACCGTCCTGTCCGTGGAGATACCGTGCCGAGCCGAAGCCTGAGAGTCGTACTCGCCGAGGACGGCGTGCTGTTGCGGGAAGGGCTCATCGGCGTGCTGGGCCGCTTCGGGCACGAGACGGTGGCCGCGGTCGGCGACGCGCAGGCGTTGCGGGACGCCGTGGCGGCGTACGAACCGGACATCGTGGTGACCGACGTGCGGATGCCGCCGGGGTTCAAGGACGAGGGGCTGCGCGCGGCCGTCGCGATCAGGGCGGAGCGTCCGGCGCTGCCGGTGCTCGTGCTGAGCCAGTACGTGCAGCGGACGTACGCGGCGGAGCTCCTGGACACGGGGGACGGTACGGGCGTCGGCTATCTGCTCAAGGACCGCGTGGGCCAGGTCGAGGAGTTCATCGAGGGGCTGACGCGGGTCGCGGAGGGCGGGACGGTCGTCGACCCGGAGGTCGTACGGCAGTTGCTGCGCCGCAGACGCGATCCGCTGGCCCGGCTCACCCCGCGCGAGCGCGAGGTGCTCGGCCTGGTCGCCGAGGGGCGGTCGAACGCGGCGATAGCCGCCGCGCTCGTCGTCTCCGAGGCCGCGGTGGGCAAGCACATCGGCAACATCCTCGCCAAGCTCGACCTGCCGCCGGGCGACGGCACCCACCGCAGGGTGCTCGCGGTACTGGCGTATCTGCGCGCGTGAGCGATTACGCTCCTGCCCCATGAGCACGTCCGACCAGACCGAACTGCCGTACGACGACGAGGGCGCGCCGGAGAGTGACGCGAGCCCCGAGGCCCCGCCTTCCGGCCCCACCCCGGCCGCCCGCGCCCGCCGCGCCCGTATCGCCGCGGCCTCGCTGCTGATGGCCGCGGCGGCGGTCGTCCTCGCGCTGCGCCTGGCGAGCCGCTCCTCGGTCCTGGTCGTCGGGGTCTACGGACTGCTGCTCATCCTCTGCGGCGGAGTGATCGAACTGAGCCGCCGCGGCCGGACCAGGCTCGCCACCTGGCTCCTTGCCGCGGGGCTCATGGCGGCGCTGCTCATGGACGGGGTCGTCCTGTCGTAGCCGCTTCTGGCGGCGTGAACTCCCGTACGCCGTACCGCTGGTGCAGGCGCCGCAGCGGTCCTGGCGCCCACCAGGCGCGGCGGCCGAGCAGGGCCATCGTCGCCGGTACGAGGAACATCCGGACCACGGTGGCGTCGATGAGGACGGCCAGCGTCAGGCCAAGACCGATCTGAAGGATCGGCGAGAAGCCGCCCGTCATGAACCCGGCGAAGACGATGGTGAGCAGCAGCGCCGCACAGCTCACCACGCGCCCGGAGCGGCGCAGCCCCTCGACGACGGCGGTGCGGTGGTCGCCGGTCTCCGTCCAGCTCTCCCGCATCCGGGAGAGGATGAACAGCTCGTAGTCCATGGCAAGGCCGAAGGCGATGGCGATGATCAGCGGCGGCGCCGTCAGGCTCAGCGCCCCGAGCCCCTCGCCGCCGAGCAGCGAGGCCCCGTGCCCGTGCTGGAACACCCAGGTGACGACGCCGAGCGCGGCGGCGAGGCTGAGCAGGGTGGTGGCGAGGGTGCGCAGCGGGATCAGCACGGAGCCGGTGAAGGCGAAGAGGAGGCCGAAAAGGCCCACGAGGACGGTCAGTACGGCCCAGGGGGCGCGCTCGGCGAGCATGGCGCGGAAGTCGACGAGGCGGGCGGCGTTACCGGTGACCTGGACGGGTTCCGCGCCCCGCAGGTCGCGGACGCGCTCGACGAGCCGGGTGGCGGCGGGTCCGTCGGCAGGGCCCCTGGGGGTCAGTTCGAGGAGGACCGTGCCGTCGGGGAGCCGCTGGCGCTCGGCGGCGGCGACGCCCGGCAGGGCCCGGATCCTCCGCTCGCAGTCGGCCTCGGCGCCCGGCCTGATGAGGACCTCCACGGGACTGGTGCCGGTACCGGCCGGATAGTGCTCGCGCACGGTGTCGTAGAGCTGCCGGGCCTCGGTCCCGTGCGGCAACTGCCGGGCGTCACCGATGGTGATCCGCATCCCGAGGACGGGTACGGCGAGGACGGTCAGCGCGGCGACGACGAGGGTGAGCACGGCGACCGGCCGGGCCACGGAGAACGTCGCGAGCCGGGCGAAGAACGCACCTCCGCGCGGACCGCCCGAGGCCGGCGCGGGGGCGGCGATCTTCCCGCCGAACCGGGCGAGGAGAGCAGGCAGCAGCGTCAGCGCCGCCAGCATGTCCACGACCACCACGGCCCCGGCCGCCAGGCCCATGCTGCGCAGGAACGGGCTGGGGAACCAGATCAGGCCCGACAGGCTGATGGCCACCGTCACGCCGGAGAAGAGGACCGTGCGTCCCGCGCGGGCCACCGTGGCGTGGACGGCCTCCGGCACGGCCAGGCCGCGCGAGCGCTCCTCGCGGAAGCGGACCACCATGAGCAGCGCGTAGTCCACGGCGAGCCCGAGCCCCAGCATGGTGACGATCTGCACGGCGTACACGGAGATGTCCGTGAACAGGCTGAAGCCGAACAGGATGAGGAACGACCCGGCGACCCCGCTCACCGTGACCAGCAGCGGAAGCCCCGCCGCACGGAGGCCACCGAAGATCAGCAGCAGCGCGAGCAGAACGGCCGGCATAGTGATCAACTCCGCCCTCGCCACGTCCTCCTGCGCCCGCGTCCCCATCTGCTCGCCGAGCAGCGGTCCGCCGCTCACGGCCACGTCGGCGCCTTCGACACCCCGGATGACGTCGGCCGCGTCGCCGACCGCGTCCTCCTCCGCGTCGTCGTCCAGGCCGCCCTTGAGCGTCACGGGGACCAGCAGGGCCCGCGAGTCCCCGGCGACCAGGCCGCGCGTGGCGTAGGGGTCGGGGACCTCCGCGACGCCGGGCAGGGCGCGCACCTCGGTGACGGCGGCGGCCACCTCGGCGCGCAGCTCCGGGCGGTCGACCCGGCCGCCGCCGGAGACGACCGCGGTGAAGGACGCGCCGGTCGGGTCGAGGTCGTCCAGGAGTTCGTCCGTGACCACGGACTCACTGCCGGGAACGTCCTCCACCGTCGACGTCAGGTCCCCGAAGACGCGGGTGCCGAAGCCGAGGCCGAGGACGAGCAGAAGGACCCAGAGGGCGATGACGGTGAGCGGGCGGCGGGTCACGGTCCGGGCGAACGTGGCGAGCATGACGGCTCCTTGACGGCTCCGGGAAGCGTGCGGACACGCGTCCCAGAGTCGTGCCGGGCCGCCGGCCGCGGATCGCCGCCCGGAGCGGTCTTCCCGCCTCCCTCCGCCGGGGGACGCCTCACCCGCCGGAGTGAGCCGGGCCGCACGGCCGGGGGCCGGGGTCGCCCGGCCGGGGGCCCGGGGGGGGCTCAGCCCTCCTCGGTCTCCCCGGCGACGACGAGACCCGTCTCGTACGCGCAGATCACCGCCTGCACCCGGTCCCGCAGCGCCAGCTTCGACAGGACGTTGCTGACGTGGGTCTTCACGGTGTGCTCGCTCACCACGAAGGCCGCCGCGATCTCCGCGTTGGTCAGGCCGCGGGCCAGGAGCAGCAGCGTCTCCTCCTCGCGGGCGGTGAGCGCGGCGAGCCGCTCGGCGGGCGGCGCGCCGTCCGTGGCCCGCGCGGTGCGGCGGCGGCCCACGATGTCCGCGACCAGGCGACGCGTCACCGAGGGCGCGAGCAGCGAGTCACCGGCGGCGACGACCCGCACCGCGTGCACCAGATCGTCCCTGCGGACGTCCTTGAGCAGGAAGCCGCTGGCCCCCGCGTACAGCGCCTCGTACACGTATGTGTCGAGGTCGAAGGTGGTCAGCATGATCACCCGGCAGCCGGACGACGCGCAGACCCGGCGGGCCGCCTCGATGCCGTCCATGCCGGGCATACGGATGTCGAGCAGGAGGATGTCCGGGGCGTGCAGGCGCACCGCGGCGACCGCCTCCGCGCCGTCACCGGCCTCCGCGATCACCTCGATGTCCGGCTGGGCGGCCAGGATCATCGAGAAGCCGCTGCGGACCAGCTCCTGGTCGTCGGCGACCACCACCCGGATGCTCATCCCGCCATGATGCCGTGGGCAGCCGCGCGAGGACACGGAAACCCCCGTCCGGTCCGGGGCCGGTCTCCGCCCGCCCGCCACAGGCGCTCGCCCGCTCGTGCACGCCGATGAGCCCGTGCCCGCCACCGCCGTCACCGCCGCCGCCCTTGTCCTCGTTCTCCTCCTCGGGCGAGCCGCCGCCGCGGCCGTCGTCGGTGACGGTGAGCCTCAACTCGGCGATGTGCCACTCCAGTCGCACGAGCACCCGGTCCGCCCGGGCGTGCTTGACCGTGTTCGTCAGCGCCTCCTGGACGATGCGGTACGCCGCGACCTCGGCGTCCGCCGACAAGGGGCGGGGCGGCCCGTGTGTCTCCAACCGGGCCTCCAGGCCCGCGCGCCGGACCCGGGCCAGCAGCGCGGGCAGTGCGTCGAGGGTGGGCTGCGGGCCGCGTTCGCCCGTGGGCCGCTCCTCCTTGAGGACGCCCAGGATGCGGCGGAGCTGCACCATGGCGTCGCGGCCGGCCGCGGCGATCGCGTCGAAGGCGGCCTCCGCGCGCGGCGGATCGCTGTGCACCACCACGGGCCCGGCCTCCGCCTGCACCACCATGAGGCTCACCGCGTGGGCGAGGATGTCGTGCATGTCCCGGGCGGTGGTGGCGCGTTCGAGGGCCACGGCACGCGCGGTGTCGCTCGCCCGCTCCCGCTCAAGGCGCCTGGCCCGGTCCTCCAGGGCGGCGGTGTACGCGCGCCGGACGCGGCCGAGTGCCCCGAGTACGTACGCGCTGACGAGGCTCAGCAGGTGGAAGGGGTACTCGTAGGGCTCCGCGTGCTCGTGGAACGCCATGGTGACCGTCGTGCCGACCAGCCACCCCGCGAGCATGAGGCGCCGCTGCCAGGGCCGGGCGACGGCGGCCACGGTGTACAGCACGACGAGCCCGCCGTACGTGACGTCGGGCGGAGGACGGTGGTGGAGAGCCATCGCGGGCGTGAAGAAGGTGACGGCGCACGCGACGGGGAACGGCGCACGCCGCCGCCACACCAGCGGCACGGCCGTCCCCGCGCCGAGCAGGAACCCCGTCGCAGACAGCGCGTCCCCGCCCTCGTCGGGGAAGAGGAATTGCAGGGACACGGCGAACAGCACGGCGGCCGCGAGCGCCGAGTCGACCACGTACGGGTGGGCGGCACGGAGCCGGACGGCGCGAAGCCGGGCGGCGGGCCATGAAAGCGCGGGCATACGGCGGCTCCTGGCAGCGGGAAGCCGTGCCAGTATCCCGGCGGCCGCACGACGCCGTCCTCACCGGTGCGGGGGATATCCGCGCCCGGGGGACGACAGGCCCTAGGACTCCAGGTACCGCAGCACCGCGAGTACCCGGCGGCTGTAGCCGGTCGTGCGGGACAGGCCGAGCTTGTCGAAGATCGCGTTGAGGTTCTTCTCGACCGCGCTCAGGGAGATGTGCAGCTTCTCCCCGATGGCCGCGTTGGTGTGCCCCTCGGCGAGTGCTTCGAGGACGGTGCGCTCGCGCGGGGTCAGCCGGGTCAGCGGGTCGCTGTGCGTGGTGCGGATCAGCAACCGCCGTACGACCTCGGGGTCGATGGCGGCGCCGCCCGCGTGCACCCGTTCGAGCGCGTCGAGGAACTCCTCGACCTGGGCGACCCGGTCCTTGAGGAGATAGCCGACCCGTTCGGCGCTGGAGGTGAGCAACTGCGTCGCGTAGTTGCGCTCGACGTACTGCGACAGGACGAGCACGCCCACCTCGGGCCGCAGCTCGCGGATGCGGACGGCGGCGCGCAGACCCTCGTCGGTGTGGTCCGGCGGCATGCGGATGTCGGTGACGACGACGTCGGGAACGTCCTCCTCGACCGCGCGCAGCAGCGCGTCGGCGTCGCCCACGGCGGCGAGGACCTCATGGCCCTCCTCGGCGAGCAGCCGCACGAGGCCCTCCCGCAGCAGGGTCGAGTCCTCGGCCAGGATTACGCGCACGGCAGCTCCGCGGTGATGGTGGTGGGCCCCCCGAGGGGGCTGTCGACGTACAGGGTGCCGTCGAGGGCGGCGACCCGGCTGCGCAGCCCGGTCAGACCGCTGCCCCCGGCGTCGGCGCCCCCGGTCCCGCTGTCGCGGACGGCGACGGCAAGGACCGTGCCCCGCTGCCGCACGGTCACGGAGACCTCCTCGGCGGACGAGTGCTTGGCGGCGTTGTTCACCGCCTCCGACACGACGAAGTAGGCGGCGGTCTCGACGGCGGCCGGCAGCGGTCCCGGCACGTCGTACTCCATGCGTACGGGGAGCGCGCACCGCTCCGAGACCCCGCCGAGCGCTTCGTGCAGGCCGAGGCTGTCCAGGGCGCTGGGGTAGACCCGCCAGGCCACCTCGCGCAGCTCGGTCAGGACCTCCCGGGCCTCCTTGTGGGCCTGGGCGAGGAGCGCGTCGGCCCGCTCGGGGGTGCGCCCGCGGCGGGCCCGGCCGAGCAGCATGGCGAGCGCGACGAGCCGCTGCTGGACGCCGTCGTGCAGATCGCGCTCGACCCGGCGCCGCTCGGCGTCGACCGCGTGGACCACGGCGGCCCTGCTGGTGGCCAGCTCGTCGATGCGCCGCTGGAGCAGCTCGCGCTCGGAGGGGCCGAAGCACTCGCGGGCGAGGCGGGCGTCCTGGTCGGTGAGCGCGCGCAGCCCCTGCACGGCGAGGAAGAGCAGGGTGCCGCCGAGGACGAACTGGCTGAGCAGGTCCACCCAGCTCATCGAGGTCCGCACCAGCGACACCGCGAAGATCCCCGCGAGGACCGCGCCGAAGTCGACCATGGCGACGACGACGCCGCAGAGCAGCCCGGAGTACGTGCGGGCGGCGAGGTAGCGCAGGATCCGCTGGTCGGAGGCGCGGTGCTCGGGGAACGCGTCGTGGAAGAAGACGGAGCGGCGCCCGCGCTCCAGGGCGGCGAGCCTGCGGGCGCCGGAGGCGAGCAGCGCGTGGGCGCGCAGGCGGGTGCGCGGCCAGAGCAGGAACGCGCCGAGGGCGGTCCCGGCGACGACGAAGTAGACCAGGCCGAGCAGGGCGGTGAGGCAGCCGATGAGCACACCGAGCCCCCTGAGCAAGAACGGCGCGGCCAGGGGCTCCCTCACGTCGTCCGACACTAGTCGCCCCTAGCCGGCGCGGCGGTGGCGGGGCCGGTGGGGATCGGCGGCATCCACGGGCCGCTTCCGCGAGCGGACGCGTACGGCGACGTAGGCGGCGAGGGCGACGACGACCAGGACGAGGACGGCCTTGGAGAGCAGGCCCACGTACGTCTCGACCGCGTGCCACTGGTCGCCGAGCCAGTACCCGGCCATGACGAGCACGGAGTTCCAGACCAGGCTGCCCAGCGTGGTCAGGGCGAGGAAGACCGGCAGCCGCATGCGCTCCACACCGGCGGGCACGGAGATCAGGCTGCGGAAGATCGGCACCATCCGGCCGAGGAAGACGGCCTTGGTGCCGTGCCGCGCGAACCACGCCTCGGTGCGCTCCAGGTCGGCGGGCTTGACCAGCGGCAGCTTCGCCCACAGGGCGTGCATGCGCTCGCGGCCGAACAGCACACCGATCCAGTACAGGGCCGCCGCGCCGACCACCGAGCCGAGCGTGGTCCAGAAGAGCGCGGAGAACAGGCTGATCACCCCCTGCCCCGCGGCGAAGCCGGTCAGCGGCAGGATCACCTCGCTGGGCAGCGGCGGGAAGAGGTTCTCCAGGGCGATGGCGAGCCCGGCGCCGGGGCCGCCCATGACGTCCACCAGGTCGGCGGCCCAGCCCGCGATGCCGCCCGCGGGCTCCTCGGGGAGGGCGAGAGTCGTGAATTCCATGTGCACCACGCTAGAAACCGCAGGTCATCCGCGGTATGGGGGTTGCCGTCGAGTGAGGGTGCGGAAAACCGCACCCCGCGCGGCCCGGAGGGCGTACGTACGCGAAAGGGCGTCCCCGGAAGACCGGGAACGCCCTTTCGGCATTCGCAAGTGCGCCGCCAGGGACTCGAACCCCGGACCCGCTGATTAAGAGTCAGCTGCTCTAACCAACTGAGCTAGCGGCGCCTGCTGACTCATAAATAGTACCTGGTCCGACAGGGTGCTCCGCACACCCGGCCGGGGTCCTAGATCGCCATGGAGAGCAGTACCGGCGCCGCCCCGCGGTTCAGGGTGTCCGCGGCCTCGCGCAGCCGGTGGGCGTGCTCGAACGGCAGGGACAGGGCGAGGCAGCCGACCGCGGAGCCCGCCGTGATGGGGACCGCGGCGCAGACGGTGCCGACCGCGTACTCCTGGAGGTCGAGGACCGGGACCGTGGCGGGCTGGGCGGCCAGCCGGTTGAGCAGCGCCCGTTCGTTCGTGATCGTCCGGGAGGTGAGGCGGGCCATCTTGTGGCGGGAGAGGTGGTCGCGGCGGCCGTTCACGTCGAGCTGGGTGAGCAGGCTCTTGCCGATGGCGCTGGCGTGGGCCGAGGAGCGGAAGTCCACCCATTCGTTGACCGCGGGGGTGCGGGGGCCCGCCGCGAAGCCGGTGACGCTGACCTCGCCGTCGACGTAGCGGCTGATGTAGACGGCGGCGCCGATGGAGTCGCGCAGGCCGTCCAGGGTGCGCTGGAGCTTCGCGCGCAGCGCCTGCTCGTGGTGGCCGGCCGAGCCGAGGCGGTTGAGGGTCTCCCCGGTCACATAGGCGCCGACCGGGCTGTCGGTGAGCTGCTCCACATACCCCTCGCGGCGCAGCATGCGGAGCAGGGGCGCGAGGCGGGTGGCGGGCAGCCGGGTCTCGCGGGCGAGCTCGACGGTGGTCACGCCGGTGTCGTGCCTGGCGACGATTTCGAGCACCCGCAGGGCGCTCTGGACGGAGTCGTGCGGCGCGGCCGCCTCGTGCTGCAACGCCACGGCTTCCCCCAGCGTGGAACGGATCCGGACAGTCGAGCTGTTCCCACGATAGTCGTCAAGTGGCTCAGGGGGAGCGTCTGTCGTCGAGATTCGTGGCGCGCTCCGGCTCCGTCAGCAGGAACGCGCCACGACGGTCACAGCACCGCGCTGAGGAACTCGCGGGTGCGCTCGTGCTCGGGCTCGGTGAAGATCTTCTCCGGCGTACCCGACTCGATGACGTGACCCGAGTCGAACATCAGCACCTGGTCCGAGATGTCCCGTGCGAAGTTCATCTCGTGGGTGACGCAGAGCATCGTGATGTCCGTGGTGTTCGCGATGTCGCGCAGCACGTCGAGGACGCCCGCCACCAGCTCCGGGTCGAGCGCGGACGTCACCTCGTCCAGGAGCAGCACCTGCGGGCGCATCGCCAGGGCGCGCGCGATGGCCACCCGCTGCTGCTGGCCGCCGGAGAGCTGCGTCGGATAGGCGTCGCAGCGGTCGCCGAGGCCGACCAGGTCGAGCAGCTCGCGGGCGCGCTGCTCGGCCTCGTCCTTGGAGAGCCCGAGGACGGTGACCGGCGCCTCCATGAGGTTGCGCAGGACCTTCATGTTCGGGAAGAGGTTGAACTGCTGGAACACCATCCCGATGTTCTTGCGGACCTCCCGCACGTGCTTCTCGCCCGCGGGGACGAGCTTGCCGTTCTTCTCCTCGTGGGTCAGGTACTGGCCGCCCACCTTGATCGTGCCCTCGTCCGGTCTCACCAGCGTCATCAGCAGGCGCAGGATCGTGGTCTTGCCGGAACCGGAAGGACCGATCAGCGTCACGTGCTTGCCGGAGGCGACGGAGAAGTCGAGCTGGTCGAGGACGGTGTTCGAGCCGTACCGCTTGACCACCTTGTCGAAGCGGATCAGCTCGCTGCCGTCGACGGCGGGGTTGGGGATTTCCTGGGAAGTGCTGCTGTCAGCGGACAAGACGACGCTCCAAAACTCGCAGAAGAAGAGAGGCCGGGTAGGCGATGACGATGAAGGCGACGCCGACGACGCTGATCGCCTCGTACGTGAAGGTCGCCTGGCTGTAGCCCTGTGCCTGGCCCAGCATGTCGAGCGCGCCGATGGCGGCCATCTGCGGCGACTCCTTCAGCATGACGATCACGTAGTTGCCGAGCGCGGGGATCACCCGGCGCACGGCCTGCGGCAGGATCACCGACGTCCAGGTCCGGCGCTTGGAGAGGCTGAGCGCGGTCGCCGCCTCCCACTGGCCGGCCGGCACGCCCTCGATGCCCGCCCGGTAGACCTCCGAGGTGTACGTCGAGTAGTGCAGTCCGAGGCCGACGATGCCGGTGGTGAGCGGGGACATCGACGGGCCCCACTCCGGCACCACGTAGAACAGGAAGAACAGCTGCACCAGGAGCGGGGTGTTGCGGATGAACTCGGTCACCACCGTGACCGGCCACCGGATCCACTTCTTCTCCGAGCGCTGCGCGATCGCCCAGACCAGACCGAGCGAGAAGGCGATCAGGGTGCCGAAGAGCAGCGCCTTGAGCGTGAGCTCCAAGCCGTCCCAGAAGAGCGGCATGAAGTCGTCGACATTCGACCAGTCCCAGTTCACTTGGCACCCCCCGTACCGGTCATGACGTCGATCGACGACTTCGAGCGGATCCCGCCGAAGAGGCTCGTCTTCTCGGGTTCCTGCCCGACGCGTTTCTTGGCGTGCCGCTCCAGGAGCCGCATGCCGCGCGTCAGGAGGAACGCCAGCACGAAGTACAGGCCGAGCAGCAGCGTGTAGATCGGCGCGCTGTCGTTGGTGACGAGCCGCAGCAGGTCACCGGCGAAAGTCATGTCGGCCACCGCGATGAGCGACACCAGGGACGTGCCCTTGAGCAGCTCGATGAGCAGGTTGTTGAACGGCGGAAGCATCTCCGGCCAGGCCTGCGGCAGCTCGATGCGGCGCAGCCGCTGCGCCGGGGTGAAGTTCAGGGCGATGCCCGCCTCGCGCTGGGCCGGCGGCACCGCGGCGAGCGCGCCACGCACGATCTCCGACGCGTAGGCGCCGTAGGTGATGCCGAGGGCGAGCACGCCCGCGAACATCGGCTGGAAGCTGATGTTGAAGACCGGCGGCACGGTGAACGCGATCCAGAACATGAAGACCAGCGACGACGTGCTGCGGAAGATCTCGAAGTAGGCCCCGGCGAGGAACCGCACGATCCAGAGGCGGGACGTGCGCAGCACGCCGATCGGGAAGGCGATCACGAAGGCGAGGGCCGCGCTGAAGAAGGTCACCTGAATGGTGATCCAGATCCCGGGAAGGAACCAGTTCTGGAAGAACTCCGACGACATCATGAGGAGGCGCCCTTCGCAGGCGGGCACAGCTTCTGGAGGGTGAGGTCGGTCATCTCGTCCTCGGTGAAGCCGAACGGCTTGACGATGCGCAGGAGCTCGCCGCTCTTCTTGAGCTTGTGCAGCTCCTTGTTGAAGGCGTCGCGCAGGTTCTTCTCGGACAGCCGGAAGGCGAAGCCTCCCGCGCCGTAGGCGGGCTTGCCGTCGACCTCCGGCTGGAAGGGCTCCGTCGCCTCGGCGCGCGCGTTGCCCTTGATCACGGTGCGCACGGTGACGTTGGTGCCGGCGAAGGCGTCCACGCGGCCCTGGGCCACGGCGTCGAGCCCGGCGACCTGGTCGGGCAGGATGAGCACGTCCTTCACGCCCGCGGCCTCGGCGTAGGCGATCTCCGCGTAGGCGGTGCCGCTCGCCAGCTTCAGGCCCTTCTTGGCGATGTCCTCGTACGTCTTGATCCCGTGCGGGTTCCCCTTCTTGACGATGAAGGAGTCGAGCATGAGGTAGTCGGGGTCGGAGAAGAGGACCTGCTCGCAGCGCGTCGGGTTGATGTACATGCCCGCCGAGACCACGTCGAACTGCCGCGCCTGGGTGAGGCCGGGGATCAGGGCGCCGAACTTGGTGGGCACCGCCTTGACCTTGGGCACGCCGAGGCGCGGGAAGATGACCTTGGCGATCTCCGGTGCCTCACCGGTGACCTCGCCGTTCTCGTCGATGTAGCCGAACGGGACCTCGCCCGCGACACCGATCCTGACCGTGCCGCTGTCGCGCAGCCGGTCCAGCAGATCGCCCCCCTCAACCTTCCCTTCGTCTGGCACCCGGCTGCATGCCGAGGCACCGAACGCGGCCAGCGCCGCCCCTCCCGCTCCGGTGAGCAGGGCGCGGCGGCGGACCGCTCTGCCTATGAATCCCTCGTTGTTCCCAAGTGGTGGAGCCATGGGCGCGCGGCTACCCGACCCGACGCGGAATATGCCGCTCAATTTCAGCCCATGGTGCAATCGTTGTGGTCTTGACTCCAGAGAGGAGCATGGGACACATGGCAGACCGATTCATCGAAGTCTCCCTCGCCAAGCGGGGAGTTCAGTGCACGGCGAAGCTGCTCGACGACCGGGCTCCGGTGACCTGCGCGGCGGTGTGGGAGGCACTTCCGCTCGGCTCGGACGTCTACCACGCGAAGTACGCGCGCAACGAGATCTACGCCCTCTTCCCGGCGTTCGCGGACCGCGAGCCGCCCCTGGAGAACCCGACGGTCACTCCTATCCCGGGAGATCTCTGTTATTTCTCCTTCTCCGGTACGGAGCTGGGGACCCAGGCGTACGGATATGAGCCGGAGGCCGACGTCCGGGCCGGCAGTACCGTCGTCGACCTCGCCCTCTTCTACGAACGGAACAACCTGCTCCTGAACGGTGACGTCGGCTGGGTGCCCGGCATCGTCTGGGGCCAGATCGTCGAGGGCCTCGACCGCATGGCCGAGGCCTGCAACGACCTGTGGCGGGCGGGCGCGCAGGGCGAGACGCTGACCTTCCGGCGTCGCGACTGATCAAGCCCGTCCGGCGATTGAGGACTGGGGGCCCGGGGGCGAAGCCCCCGAACCCTCAGCCGAGACGGGGCGCCGCGATCCCCCCGACCCCCGCCGAGTAAAGGGCCTGCGCCGCACGAAGCACGAGAGGGTCCGCATGCCGCGCGCCCACGATCTGTACTCCGATGGGCAGCCCCTCCGCGTCCACCCCGCACGGGACCGTGCACGCGGGCTGCTGCGTGAGGTTGAAGGGGTAGGTGAACGGCGTCCACCCCGTCCACCTCCGGTGCCCCGCCCCCGGGGGCACCTCCACCCCCGCGGCGAACGCGGTGATCGGCAGCGTGGGCGTGACCAGCAGGTCGTACGTGGAGTGGAAGGCGCCCATGCGCCGCCCGAGGTCCATGCGGACGTCGACCGCCGCGAGGTAGTCGAGCGCGCTGTACCGCGCCCCCTGCCCGCAGATCTCCCGCAGCCCCGGGTCGAGCAGCTCGCGCTGGGCCGGTGTCATGTGCTGCACGACGCGGGCGGCGCCGCTGAACCACAGGGTCTCGAAGGCCGCCACCGGCTCCGAGAAGTCGGGGTCGGCCTCCTCCACGTACGCCCCCAGCGCCGCCAGGGACTCCACCGCGCGCCGCACGGCCGCGGCCACCGCGGGCCGCACGGCGACCTGACCGCCGAGCGAGGGGGAGTAGGCGACACGCAGTCCCCGTACGCCCTCGTGGAGCCCGTCGCGAAAGCTCCCCGGCGCCGCCGCGAGCTGTGACCAGTCCCGGGCGTCGGGCCCCGTGATGACGTCCATCATCAGCGCCGCGTCCGCCGCGTCCCGCGTCATCGGCCCCACGTGGGCCAGCGTGCCGAACGGGCTCGCCGGGTACAGCGGAACCCGGCCGTATGTCGGCTTCAGCGCGAAGATCCCGCAGAACGCGGCCGGGATGCGCACCGAGCCGCCGCCGTCCGTGCCGAGCGACAGCGGGCCCGCGCCGGCCGCCACGGCCGCCGCGCTGCCCCCGCTGGAGCCGCCGCAGGTGCGGGAGGTGTCGTACGGATTGCGCGTGATGCCGCTGCGCGGGCTGTCCGTCACGCCCTTCCAGCCGAACTCGGGGGTCGTCGTGCGGCCGACGAAAACCGCGCCGTGCTCCCGCAGCCGCGCCACCGAGGGGGCGTCCTCGTCCCATGCCCGGTCCGCGCTGATGGTCTTCGAGCCGCGCAGGGTCGGCCCGCCGCGCATCAGCAGGAGGTCCTTCACCGACACGGGCACGCCGTCCACCAGGCCCTCCGGCTCGCCCCGCCGCCACCGTTCGGCGCTGGCCCCTGCCTGTTCGATGGCCCGCTCCGCCTCGACGCTCACGAACGCGTTCAGGGTTGGCTGGGTGTCCTCGGCCCGCCGCAGCACGGCACGGACCGCGTCGACCGGGCTGAATTCACCCTTCCGGTAGCCGTCGACGAGTTGTACGGCGGTGAGATCCGTGAGCTCGGTCATGCACGCTCCTCAGCGATGAGTGGGGCGGTGCCGGGTGGCCGGGGCGCGGGTCACGGCCCCGGGACGTACCCGCGTTCCTTGTCGACCACGTTCCGCAGCGGCCTGCCCGCCGCCCAGTCCTCGTACAGCTCCATGAACTGGGCGCCCAGGTCGTCGCGCCAGCCGACCGTGTCACCGCTCATGTGCGGGGAGACGATCAGCCCCGGAGCGGTCCACAGAGGGCTGTCGGCGGGCAGCGGCTCGTGCTCGAAGACGTCCAGGGCCGCGCCCGCGATCCACCGCTTCGACAGGGCGGCCAGCAGGTCGTCCTCGACGACGAGCGGGCCGCGCCCGATGTTGATGAAGCGGGCCGACGGCTGCATGAGGCCGAAGCGCCGCGCGTCGAACATGCCGCGTGTGTCGTCCGTGAGCGGCGCCGCGCAGACCACCCAGTCCGCGCGGGTGAGCAGCCGGTCGAGCTCGGCGGTCCCGTGCACGCCGGGGCGCGGCGCCCGCCCCACCAGGGCGGTGGTGATCCCGAGCCCCTTCAGCGTCTCCGCGACGGCCCGGCCGATCGGGCCGGAACCCACCACGCACGCGCGCGTGCCGGCGATCCGTCCGCTCTCGCGGTGGCGCCAGGCGCGCTCCCGCTGGAGCTCCAGGGTGCGCGGCAGATCTTTGGCCATGGCCAGGACGAGCGCGGCGACGTACTCCGCGATCGGCTGGTCGAAGACGCCGCGGGCGTTCGTCACCACCGTGTCGGACGCGGCGAGTTCAGGACACATGAGGTGGTCGACCCCGGCGCTCGCGGTGTGCACCCAGCGCGGTCGCCGGCCCCCGCCCGGCCAGGCGCGGCGCACCGCGTCCGAGGTGAAGTCCCACACCAACAGGGCGTCCGCGTAAGGGAGTTGCTCGGCCAGCGTGGTCTCGTCCGCGTGCAGCACGCGGGCCCGACCCGTGAGGCCGCCGAGGCGCGGCGGCGGGGTGGGAGGCGTGGTGCCGAGGACCAGAACGGTTGTTCCTGGCCGTGTCGAGGGTGACGGTTCGGACATCGAGGGGAAACCGTTTCGCAAAGAGGTACCGCTTCCCTGAAGAGGTACGGCTGAGCCGTCTGAGATGTGCGGATTGACCACGCTGGCACCCGAACCTACCTTCGTCAACAGAGGCACTGGCGCGTCGGCACTCCGTCAACCGAGTACTCTCCGTGCGCGCGCTCGCACCCTCCGTCCGCGCGGTCGGCCGCGCGGAGCTCCCCGTCCCGACGTCCCGGCGCGTCGCCGGCTCCCCCGCTCCTCCCCGGCCCCCGGCCGGTCCCTGACACCACGTAAGAACATGGGGCCTGCTCATGGACGTCTCTTTCCTCGGTGGCCCGCACCCTCAGCGCGGTGTGGGCGTCGTAGCCCCTTTCGACTTCGTCCTCGACCGTGAACTCTGGCGCTGGGTTCCGGACGAGGTCTCCCTCCATCTGACCCGGACCCCGTACGTGCCGGTCGAGGTCAGCCTCGACCTGGCACGCCTGGTGAGCGAGCACGAGACGCTCGCCGACGCCGTCCGCGCGCTGAGCGCCGCCGAGCCCGAGGTCCTCGCGTACGCCTGTACGTCGGGCAGTTTCGTCGGCGGCATCGCGGGTGAGCGCGCGATGTGCGCGGCCATGACCCGCGAGGGCGCGGTCGCCTCCGTGACCACGTCGGGCGCGCTCATCGAGGCGCTCGACGAACTGGGCGCGCGGCGGGTCGCGATCGTCACGCCCTACACCTGGTCGGTGACCGAGGTCCTGGAGGAGTACCTGGCCGAGTCCGGCGTCTCGGTCACCGCCCGCGCCTACCTCGGTCTCACGCGGCACATCTGGAAGGTCTCCTACCGGGACGTGGCCGAGATGGCGCGCCAGGCGGTACGGGGCAGCGCCGACGCCCTCTTCATCAGCTGCACGAACCTCCCCACGTACGACGTCATCCCGCAGCTGGAGGCGGAGCTGCGGGTGCCGGTGATCTCGGCGAACCAGGTGACGATGTGGTCCGCCCTGCGCCGGCTGGGTACGCGTGCGGTAGGGCCCTACCAGGCGCTCATCGACCTGGGGGCACGGCCGGGCGCCAGACCGCTGGCCCCGCCGCCCCCGCAGGGCCTGCCCGAAGGACCACCCGCAGAAGGAGGAGGCTGGACGTGACGGCACTCGGATTTCTCTACCCGGGGCACTCGGCCGAGGACGACTACCCCCGCATGGAGCAGATGCTCGGCAGTGATGTCCGGCTGACGGTCGTCCACACGGACATCGGCGAGGACGCCCACCGGGTCGACGCGCTCGTGGAGATGGGCTCGCCCGCGCGGCTCGCCGCGGGCGTCGAGGAGCTGCGGCTCTCCGGCGCCGAGGCGGTGGTCTGGGCGTGCACCAGCGGCAGCTTCGTCCGCGGCTGGGACGGCGCCCACGCGCAGGTGCGGGAACTGGCCGTCGCGGCGGGCCTGCCGGCCTCGTCGACGTCGTTCGCCTTCGCCCACGCCGTACGGGAGCTGGGCGCGGGCCGCGTCGCGGTCGCCGCGACGTACCCGCAGGACGTGGCCGCGCACTTCTCGGCGTTCCTGGAGTCGGCGGGCGTGGAGGTCGTCTCCGTACGCGGGAGCGGCATCATCACCGCGGCGGAGGTCGGCACCTGGGGCCGCGACGAGGTCCTCGCGCTGGCCCGCGGGGGCGACCACCCGGACGCCCGGGCGGTGCTCCTGCCGGACACCGCGCTGCACACGGCGGCGCATGTGCGCGACCTGGAGGCGGCCCTCGGCAAACCGGTCCTGACCGCGAACCAGGTCACCGTCTGGGAGGCCCTGCGGCTCGCCGACCGCCGGATCAACGCGCCGGAGCTCGGCGCGCTGTTCACGAGGGAGCCGCTGGTGCAGGTCACGGGCTGAGGATCAGCCTGACCACGGTCAGTGTGTGGACCGAGGCGGACACGTAGTAGAGAACGATGGCGTTGCGGACCGTCGCCTCCCTGCGGTCGGGGTCGTCCCGTACGGGCGTCGAGCCGTGGTCGTACGGGGCACGGCCGAGGGTCCGCACGAGCTCGGCGCGGAAGGCCTCGGCGTCGCCCATCTTGGTGAGGGTGTCGTCGGCGGGCGGCGCGTAGGTGACGCGGTGGACGCGGCGGTGGCGAGGGCTCAACGCGACCCCTGCCCCTCCGGGCCGTCGGTGCCGCGCCGCTGCGCCTCGTCGGAGGCCAGCCGGGCGAGGCGCGCCTCGGCGTCGGGGTCGGGCACCGCCTCCAGCATCCAGTGCCGCATCACGGCGTGGATCTCGTCGATCCCCGCGGCGTTGATGGCCCGGTCGAACTCCGCGCGCCGCTCCTCGGGCAGGGCGGCGCGGATGTCCGGGATGGTGTTGGGCACCTCGACCTCGACTCCGTCGACCAGGGTCTTCAGCGGATCAGCCATGACGATCACGGTAGCGAGGTGGCGCGACGCGCGGGAGGGGAATGCGCGCGAGGGGAATAAGCGGAGTGAGCCTCCTGTTGGCCCACCCGTACCCATGGAACGCGAGACGCACGTACGCAGTGCACACGTACGCAGTGCAGGAGGCCCCCAGTGACAGTGGACCCGACCGACGAAGGCATCCGCGGCGAGCGGCACGGCACCGCGCCCGTACCCCTGTCCGTCCTGGACCTCGTCACCGTCGGCGCAGGCCGCACGGCCACCGACGCGCTGCGCACCAGCGTCGAGATCGCCAAGCTGACCGAGGCCCGCGGCTACCACCGGTACTGGGTGGCCGAGCACCACTCGATGCCCGGCGTCGCGTCCTCGTCGCCCGCGGTGATCCTGGCCCACCTCGCCGCCCACACCGGCCGCATCCGGCTGGGCTCCGGCGGCGTCATGCTGCCCAACCACGCCCCGCTGGTCATCGCCGAGCAGTTCGGCACGCTGGAGGCCATGGCCCCGGGCCGCGTCGACCTCGGCCTCGGCCGCGCTCCCGGCACCGACGGTGCCACGGCCGCGGCCCTGCGCCGCACCGAGCGGCTGGGCGAAGGCGCCGACGAGTTCCCCCAGCAGCTCGCCGAGCTGACGCGCTTCCTCGACGACGACTTCCCCGACGGCCACCCCTACCGCCGCATCCACGCCGTGCCGGGCCCCGTCCAGGCGACCTCGCCCGGCGGCGTGCAGTCCCCGCACCGGCCGCCGCTGTGGCTGCTCGGCTCCTCCGGGTTCAGCGCCCGCCTCGCCGGCGTCCTCGGCCTGCCGTTCGCCTTCGCGCACCACTTCTCCGCGCAGAACACGATTCCGGCGCTCGACCTCTACCGCGAGTCGTTCAAGCCCTCCGCGGTCCTCGACGCCCCGTACGCCCTCATCGGCGTCTCCGCGCTCGCGACCGACGACGAGAACGAGGCGCGCCGCCAGGTCCTCGCCGCCGCCCTGAACATGGTCCGCCTGCGCACGGGCCGCCCCGGCCTCGTCCCCACCCCCGAGGAGGCGGAGGCGTACGCGTTCAGCGAGATGGAGCGCGAGTTCGTCGAGAGCTGGAACGCCAACGTCATCCACGGCACCGCGGACCAGGTCCGCACCGGTCTCGACGACCTCGCCAAGCGCACCGGCGCCGACGAACTGATGATCACGGGCAACGCCCACAGCGGCGAGGCCCGCCTGCGCTCGTACGACCTGATCGCCGACGCGTACGGCCTGCCGAAGGCGTAGCCCTGAAGGCGGCGTGAGAGGACGCGCCCCGGCTCACGCGCCGGGGCGCATCTCGCCCAGTAGTACGGAGATACGATCCGCCGCGACCGGTCGGGAGTAGAGCCACCCCTGGCCCGTGTCGCAGCCGATCCGCCGGAGCCGGGTCGCCTGTGCCGCGGTTTCCACGCACTCCGCGGTGACCGTGAGGCCGAGGCGGTGGGCCAGTCGCACCATGGCCTCGACGATGACCTCGTCGGCGGGGTTTCCGTGCGCCTCGCCCTCCGCGTACTGGAAGCCCCGTACGAAGGTGCCGTCCAGTTTGAGGGCGGAGACGGGCAGCCGGCTCAGGTACGCCAGGTTCGAGTAGCCCGTGCCGAAGTCGTCGATGGCGATGCGCACGCCCATGTCGCTGAGCATCTGGAGGGCCTGGAGCGGGCGGCCCGCGGACCCCATGACGGCCGACTCGGTGAGCTCCAGTTGCAGCAGCCGCGCCGGGAGACCGGTCTCGGCGAGGATCGCGGCCACGTCCGCGACGAGGTCGGAGTCCCACACCTGCCGCACCGCCACGTTGACGCTGACGAAGACCGGCTCCCGCTCGGGATGGGCGAGCTGCCAGCGGCGCGCCTGACAGCAGGCCGTGCGCAGCACCCAGCGGCCGAGCTGCACGATCGACCCGTCCTCCTCGGCGAGGCCGATGAACCGATTCGGCGTCAGGAGCCCGAACTGCGGGTGCCGCCACCGCACCAGCGCCTCGACGCCGAGCACGTCCTCGTCGTGGAGGCCCACCAGCGGCTGGTAGTCGAGGACGAACTCGCCCCGGTCGACGGCGGGCCGCAGCGAGCTGGAGAGCGTCTGGCGGGTCATCCGGTGGGCGTTGCGCTCGGGGTCGAAGAGCGTCCAGCGGGCCTTGCCGTCGGTCTTCGCCCAGTACAGCGTGGTGTCGGCGGCCTGCATGAGCGCCGTCGTGCTGGTGCCGCGGGCGCGCCGCTCCACCACGCCGATGGACGCGGAGACGGAGAGCCGCTGCCCTGACAGGTCGAACGGCTCCTGGAGCGCCGTCAGCGTCGCCTCGGCGAGGTTCGCCAGCTCCTCGGTGCCGGTCGACTCCTCCACGAGCAGCGCGAACTCGTCCCCGCCGAGCCGCGCCACCAGCGGCGGCAGGTTCCTGCCGTGACCGGCGCGGTCGGCGCAGCGCGTGAGCCGCTCCGCGACGGCGGCCAGCAGCCGGTCGCCGACCCGGTGGCCGAGGGCGTCGTTGACCGCCTTGAACCCGTCGAGGTCCAGATAGCAGAGGCCCACCCGGCCGGTGCTCGCATCGTCGTACGCGCCCGCTTCGAGTGCGGTCGCGAGGCGTTCGAAGAAGAGGTTGCGGTTGGGCAGCCGGGTCACCGGGTCGTGCATCTCCATGTGGCGCAGCCTGGCCTGGAGCTCGCGCCGCGCGCTGATGTCGGCGGCGGCGAGCAGCACGGTCCCGCCGCCCCGGTCGGCGGACTCCGGCATCGGCGAGACGGTGATCCGCGCCCAGAGGGAGTGCCCGTCGGGGTGTTTCAGGCGCCGCGTGCAGCGCAGCTCGGCCTGCCGGCCGCGGAGCACCTCGCGGTAGGTGTGCCAGGTGCGGGCCTCGGACGCCAGGTCGACCAGGTCGGCGGCGATGCGCCCGGCGAGCTCCTCGGGTGGCGCGCCGAGGAGGGCGGCGAAGGCGTCGTTGGCGTCGACGACGAGGCCTTCGCCGTCGACCACGGCGAGGGGGAGGGGGGCGTGCGCGAAGGCGCCGCGGTAGTCGGCGCGCTCCGGCTCGCCGGTGCGCTTCGGTTCACCACGTTCCGTCACCGCGTGACGGCACCGGACGGACGGTGTGGCGGTCATGGGGGCGGGCCCTTCGGACGTTCCGTTCACCGCTTGCTCCCACAGTGCAGTCGTTCTCGAACAGGTCTCGTCGGGCGTCGTAGAGCCGACGGAGCCCATGTGGGGGACGGGCCCGCGCCGGAAAGTGTGCCGATCATAGAGGCCGACCGGAGACCCCATCCAGCCATGCCGCCGCCCCGGGCGCGGCCCGCCGCCCACGACAGATCGTTTCTGCTCGGCGCTGGACCGGTTCCTTATCCGGACGATTATTTGTGACGTTCCGTGATCGCTCGGGGTGTCGGCCCTCTGTCCGGTGCTCACCCGGAAGGGCCAGGCAAACAGGGCGTAACGCTTGAAAGCGTCACAAGGTGGGTGGGGTGTCCCGCATTCCGCACCCGGAGGTCGACGTGCCGCGTCAGCACCCCTCTTGGGGACTCACCCCTGGAGGGGGAAATCCCCGGTTGCGCAGCACCGCGGCGATCCTCACCTCGCTGACCGCCCTGGCCGCCACCTCGCTGGTCGCGGGGCCCGCGATCGCCGAGTCCGTCGCGGGGCCGTGCGCCCTGCGCCGCACCGCCGCGCACCACTCGGAGGGGCTCGACACCTGGAACACCGGCTATCCGCGCCCGGTCAGGACCCTGGACGCGGTCATGGTCTTCCTGTCCTTCCCCGACTCGCCGCCGCTGACGACGCCGCAGGAGCTGGCCGCCGACCACTTCCCCGCCACCAGCCGGTTCTTCGAACAGGCCTCGTACGGCAAGTTCAGCCTGCGGGCGCATCCGGGGCGCGAGTGGGTGGAGATGCCGCGGACCTCCACGGAGTACGCCATAGAGCGTGACTGGAACGCCCAGCGCCGGGCCTCCTATCTGCGCGACGCGCTGGCCGCCGCCGATCCGCACGTGGACTTCTCCCGCTTCGACGTCGTCTACTTCGTCGCCGACCCGGACGCGCCCGGCGTCGACTCCGACGCCACCAAGGTCGTGAACTTCGACCGGCCGATGCGGGCCGACGGCGCCGACATCCGGCGCATCGTCACGGTCTTCGAGCGGCACCCGCCGGACCGCAACGTCCTGGCCCACGAGACCGGCCACGTCTTCGACCTGCCCGACCTCTACCACCGGCCGACCGACGGCAAGGGCGACTGGGACACGCACGTGGGGGACTGGGACGTCATGGGCAGCCAGTTCGGCCTGGCGCCGGATCTCTTCGGCTGGCACAAGTGGAAGCTGGGCTGGCTGGAGCCCCGCCAGGTGCACTGCGTGACCACGGGCGCCGAGCGGTTGACCCTGGAGCCCCTGGCGGCCGACCCCGTGCACGGCGCCCTCGGCGGCACCCGGCTGGCGGTGGTCCGCACGGGCCGGGACACGGCCCTGGCCCTGGAGGCCCGCGGCCGGGCGGGCAACGACCACGCGACGTGCACGGAGGGCGTTCTCGTCTACGAGGTCCAGAACGGGACGGCCTCCGGCAGCGGCCCCGTCAAGGTCATCGACGCCCACCCGACGTCGGAGTCCTGCTGGGGCGACTCGGTCTACCCCCAGCTCGCGGACGCCCCGGTGCGAGCGGGTGAAAGCTTCTCGGTCCCCGGGGAGGACGTCCGAGTGGAGGTGGAGGCGAGGACGCCCTCGGGGGCATGGACGCTGAAGATCACGACCGTGGAATGAGGGGTTCCGGGGCCGGGCGGGAGGCCGGGCGGGGGGCCGGGCGCGCCGCGCACGCGAGAAGCCCCTCGCCCATGCAAGAAGCCCCCCGCTTTCGCGAGGGGCTTCTTGCTGTCTGTGCGCCGCCAGGGACTCGAACCCCGGACCCGCTGATTAAGAGTCAGCTGCTCTAACCAACTGAGCTAGCGGCGCCTGCCGACGTCGTAGACCTTAGCATCCTGATCGGCGCCAGGAAAAATCGATATGTGTGCCCCGGAGGGTGTCGCCGGGACCGCGTCCCCGCGGGCCGCCGTGCCCGTTCCGCGGGCCGCCCGTACGCAGGCCCAGAGCAGCACCTCGGGCCCCGGCAGCCAGGGGCGACGCGTGCCGGGGGCCACCAGCCAGCGCGTCTCGGCAGGGACGGGCGAGGCGTCGGCGGGGGCCGTGAGCGGCGGCACGGTGACCGCGTCGCCCGTGCCGTGACAGAGCACGGAGGGGACGGAGGGGCCCCACTCCTCCCAGCCGAGGAGCGAGGGCAGGCGCTGGGCGGTGCGCGGGGCGGCGAACAGCAGCGTGCGGCCGCGGTGCACGGCCACCGGCCCCGAGCCCGGGCCCTCGTCCCATAAGTGGTCCAGCATCCGCCGGCCGAATACCGAGGGGACGCTCACGACGTCGAAGACGGAGCCGCAGGGCAGTACGGCGGGGGCGGCGGGCCTGGCCCGCCAGTGGGCCAGCGCGCTGCGCGGATACGCCTCGGCGGAGGCGAGCCAGGCGGCTCCCTCCGCGGTGACGTCGCAGGCCGCGTCGTGGGCGGGGCCGAGGGGGGAGGCTGCGGTCTGTCCGTACGGAGGGGCGCTGGTTCTCATGGCAGGTACGTCTACCGTTGGTGAGCGCGCGGTTTCACAGAGTTGCCGAATCCAGGGACGGCGACGGGTGGAATGCGGTACCTTGCCCCGTGGCATATGCCGGACATATGTTCGCCCTGTTCGCTTCGGGCGGCGCGCTTCGGGCGGCGCACGGCGCACGGTGCGCGGCTAGGTCCGCTTCTCGGCACCGCCGCGCAGCAGGTCACGGCCGAACTCCACCATCTTCTTGGCGTAGTCCTCCGTCCACTGCGCGCGCTCCGCGATCAGCGCGGGCGTCAGCCGGTCGAAGCGGCGCGGGTCGGCGAGCTGGGCCGCGGCCATGGCCTGGAACTCGACGGACCGGTCCGTCGCGGCGCGGAACGCGTGGGTCAGCTCCGTCGCGCGGTCGAGCAGCCGCCGGGGGTCCTCGATCGACTCCAGGTCGAAGAAGTGCTCGGTGTCGGCCACCGCCTCCGCGGGCTCGAAGAGCAGAGGCGCGGGTCGCATGCGCTGTTCGGTCCGGGGCCGCTCGGGCTCCGCCATGGTGGATCCTCCTCGTACGGTGCGCGCCGCCCGTGCGGCGTTCAGGCCATCTACCATTGTCCCTTGCCGCACAAGTGGGCCACGGGGCTCGCTCCGACGCCACCCGCGCCCCCGGCTCCACCGAGGCTCACCCGGCCCACCGCACCCGATGCTCCGCAAGCCGCGCCAGCACCGCGTGGTTCGCCTCCCAGCCATCGGGGAATTTCACGGTGACCCCCAGTTGGACCGGTTCCGTGGAGGGGTGGTCGTCCAGGAGGGTGTCCACGCCCGCCCGGCAGACCACGATGCAGGCGTGGCGGTGGCGGGAGGCCAGGACGCAGAGGCGGCCCGTCTCCAGGTGGAACGCCGTGGCGTCCGGGCGGCCGGAGAGCGGATGCAGGACGACCGTCACGTCGTACTCACGGCCTTGCAGACGGTTCGCCGTGTCCACCGTGACGTCCTTGATGCCGAGGTCGGCGAGGGCCGCGCGGACCGCCGCCGCCTGGTCGCGGTGGGCCGTGCCGACGGCGATGCGGTCCGCCGTGAGCGGTGCGGGCCCGGGACCGCGCTCCGACGTGGCCGCGCCACCCCGGTCGAGGAGCCGCCGGACCACCTGGGCCAGCGCGCCGACCGCCTCGGGGTCCGTGCGCGGAGTGTTCCGCGCGGGCAGCTCCAGGAGACCCCAGCCCGCCTCGGCCGCCTCGTCGATCACCCGGTCCGCGGCCGAACCGTCCGACGCCACCGCGAAGCTCAGCGTGCGGTCGCCGTGGGCCGTGCCGCTGCGGAAGGGCGTGTACGGATAGAAGGCGCCCGAGACCAGCGGCGCCGCCGACGCGGGCAGCCGCCAGGAGACCGGGAGGCGGTGCTGCGGCAGCTCCGGGTTGTGGGCGAGCAGCGTCGTCACGGCGGAGGCCGAAGGGTCGTACGCGAGGCCGGCCCACTGCTCGGCGCCCACGATCGAGAACGGGTCGAGCTGGCCCGGG
This sequence comes from Streptomyces sp. DSM 118878, assembly GCF_052936595.1. Classification (NCBI taxonomy): domain Bacteria; kingdom Bacillati; phylum Actinomycetota; class Actinomycetes; order Kitasatosporales; family Streptomycetaceae; genus Streptomyces; species Streptomyces sp. DSM 118878. Next base: position 3,424,141 of record NZ_CP193622.1, on the reverse strand, counting down.
TCGCCCACGAACAGCGCCCGCTCGAAGAGCCCCGCCACGGCGAGCAGCGCGTCCGACCGCATCTGGTACGCCTCGTCGACGATCGCGTGGCCCCACGGCGCGTCGAGCTGGCCGACCTGGACGTGCGCCCACTTCGCGGCCGTGGAGATGACCACGTCGAGCCCCGCGAGATCCCCCGCCTTGGTCGACTTGCGGACGTTCGGCAGATCGTCGAGCGCCTTGTCGTACGGGTCGGGGTCGCTGCTGTGCAGGCGGCCCACCGGCAGCTCGGGGTCCTTCTCGGCGAGCCGCAGGACCAGGTCGTCCACCTGCGCGTTCGTCTGCGCGATCACCATCAGGGGGCGGCCCGCCGCGGCCAGTTCGAGGGCGGCGCGGACCACCAGCGTCGACTTGCCCGCGCCGGGCGGCGAGTCGACCACGACACCGCGGTGCGTGCCGTGCAGCGTGTCGTGGAGGATCGCCTCCGTGGCGCGCGCGGCCTCGGCGCCGGGATCGAAGGCGCCACCGGCGGGCGGCGCGAGCTGCATCACAGGATTTCCTCCGCGTGCGTCACAGGGTGTCCTCCGTGGTCACCGGATCGGGGCGCTCCGCCGTGTCCGACGGCGGGCCGCCGTGGGTCCACGGGGTCTCCTCGGGGTCCGGGAGCTTGGGGCCGCCGCGCTGCTCGTGCTCGAAGAGCGTCCAGCAGATCCGGTCGCCCTTCTCGGGGACCGACCCCGCGTCGGGCTCCTTGCCGCGGCCCATCTTGTCGGTCAGACGCAGCACGACGACGCCCTCGCCCTCGTACGCCACGAACTCGGCCGCCTGCGGTTTGCCACCCAGCGAGCGGTACACCTTCGTGCGCTCGCCGAGGTGCGGGCGGTCGTCGGTGCGCACGGTGAGCAGCGGGCGCGGCCGCGGGCTCTTGGCCTCGCTGTACGCCATGACGACCTCCGTCACCTCGCCCGCGAACGCCTCGCCCGCGAGCCGGCGGCCCGCCATCACCAGGGGGTCGTCGAGGGCCTCCTGGGCTTCGAGGCGGGACTGCTCGCGCTCGCGCGTGGCCAGCTTGTTCGCCGCGGTGACCGCGTCGTCGACGCGCGGCTGCGGCGGCTCGCCCGCGGCCACCCGGTCCCGGTGGCCCGTGAACGACCAGCGGTCCCGCGTCCACCGGTCGGCGTCGTGCGCCGCCACGGGCAGCGTGCACAGGGCGTCGAGGCCCCGCCACACGGCGTCCCAGGTGGGGCGGGTCCTGCTGTCGATCAGGGCGTGGATCTCCCGCTCCGCCGCCGTGAGCGCGGCGAGGCGGACGTCCGCCTCGATGCCGTCCTCGGCGGCGGCCAGGGCGGTGCGGGCGCGGTCGTAGCGCTCGATGGCCGGGGCCAGGAGGGTGTTGTCGAACGCCGGGTCCGTGGCCGGGCCCGCCGGCGGGCACAGCAACTGGCCGTCCTTGTCCCGCCCGAGCTCGGCGCGGAGGGCGGCCTCGGCGCCCGATGTGCCCTCCGGGGCCTCGATCCAGGCGAGCAGGGCGCCCAGATGCTGGTCCTCCAGGCTGGACTGGCCCGTGGCCCAGTGCCGGGAGAGCAGCTCGGTCATGGCGAGCAGCAGGGACGAGCCCGGGACACGGGCCCGCTCCCCGAAGTGCGTCAGCCAGCGGCCGAGGAGGGGCACGCGGGGCGGCGCGGGGTAGGGCGCGTCGGGGTCCTGCTCGGCGGTGCGGCGAAAGCGCATGGAGCGGCCGAGCAGCCGCACGAACTCGACGCCGGCCCGGCTGGGGACGATGAGCTGCGGGGCGTCCGCGCAGAGCTCGACCTCGACCTTGACGCGCTTGCCGGTCTCGGGGTCCGTGTCGTTGCGCTCGGCCGCCTCGACGTCCTCGGCGAACGAGTCGATGTACGGCAGGACGATCTCGGCGAGCTGCGAGAGGAACGTGAAGCGCAGGTCGCGGTCGCGCGGCTGGGGCACGACGAGGAGCCGCGGCGAGGTCCGCTCCGTCCCCACGAGTGCGCCGAGGGGCGCGCCCGCCTCGCCCGCGGTGGTGAGCGGCACGAGGACGAGCGGCCGCTGCGACAGATGCCGGTGGCGCACGGTGGCCCGCGGCTGCGCCCGCCCCGTGGAAACAGCTTCGAGCCGCGCAAGCCCATCGATCAGCGACATCCCGCCCCCTCCCCGGCCAGGGCCTCGGTCCGTAGTTCTGCGGCTCTGCGCAGGGTCGCCACCGCCGGGTCGTTCGGGTCGCCCGTGGTGCCGGACGCCGCCGACAGGACGTCGTCGATCGAGGTCAGGCCGCCGAGCTCGCCCCGGATCGAGCGGCCGAGCGCCGTCACCTCGCCGTCCTCGCGGGCCCGGGACCGGCAGTGGAAGGCCAGCTCACAGGCGGACAGGCACTCGGGGGCATACGTCGCGGGGACCGCCTCCACCGCCGCCGACAGCTCGGCCGCCGGGCGGCGCACGTCGAACGTCGTGCCTTCGGGCAGCTCCGCCGCGATGTCCTCGACGCGCGTGAGGCGGGCGAGCTGGCGCCGGGTCACCGAGAGCTTCTTGCGGACGTCGATCGCCGACGCCGTCGGCAGGTTGGAGAAGTCCTTGGGGCAGACGAGGAGGATGTGGTGGCGGATCACCGCCGGGGGATCGGTCCGCGCGGCCACCTGCTCCAGGGCCAGTGCGTACACCGCGGACTGACGGGCCGCCGCCCCCACCTTCGCCGCGTCCGCCGAACCGTCGATCATCGGGAAGGACTTGATCTCGACGACCGTCCAGCCGCCGTCGGGGTGGACGACGACCGCGTCCGGCTCCAGGAAGGCGGGCGTCCCCGCCACGTCGAGGGCCAGCATGGGGTGGTCGAGGAGCGTCCAGCCGCCGGACGCCGTGGCCTCCCGCAGGGCCAGCGCCGTGCGGGCGGCGCGGCCCTCGGGGCCCGCCGCGGCCAGGTCGGGGACGGCGCTCCCGCCGGGCACGGGCTCGGGCCCGCCACCGAGGAGCTGGTGCGTCAGGCGCAGCAGCTCCGCGCCGCCGTCGGCCTTGACCCGCGCCTCGAAGGCATTGCCGCGCATGAACGCGAACTGGGACTGGCCGAAGCCGGAGGGCGCGCCGAGCGAGAGGGCGAGCGCCGTCTTGTCCACGCCCGCGCCGTCCAGCAGCGAACGCCGTCTGCACCCGGGGTTGGCCGCGAGCGCGGCGAGCGCCCTGGCGTCCAGCGGCTGCGCGGGGACGTCGGGGCCGCGCAGCTCAGCGAGCCGGTGCCGCAGCGCCGTCCTCGGCCTGGGCGGGGTCGGCACTCGGCTCGGCGCCGAGGCCGGCACTCTGCTTGCGCTGTCGGGGAAGTCGCTCACCCGCCGAAGTCTGGCACCCGGCACCGACAATCGAGGACTCCGTGGCGGACGTGACCCCGTCGGGACGGATGAAGCGGCTCCGCAGCCGGGCCATCACGGGGTCGCTGAGCCGCCGCACGGGCCGTACGAGGAGCAGTCCGACGCCCATCACGGCGGCGCCCGCGACCGCGTCGAAGAAGTAGTGGTTGGCGGTGCCCATCACGACGAGCGTGGTGATCAGCGGGTAGGCCACACCGGCGGCCCGCACCAGCGGTGTGCGCCCGTGCCGCCACAGCATCACGCCGCACCACAGCGCCCATCCCACGTGCAGGCTGGGCATCGCCGCGTACTGGTTGGTCATGCCGCCGAGCCCGCGCGGCGCGCTCGCCTCGCCGCCCCACCAGCCGTAGTCGCTGTACTGCGCCATGGTGTCGACGAAGCCGTGGCCCGCGCTCAGCAGCCGCGGCGGACACGTCGGCAGGAGCGTGAAGCCGACCAGGCCGATCATCGTGGAAATCATCAGCCACGCGCGTGCGGCACGGTAGTGGACCGTGCGGCTGCGGAAGAGCCAGATGAGGACGGCCGGCGTGACCAGGTAGTGCAGGGAGGCGTACCAGAAGTCGGCGGGGACGCCGATCCAGGCCTGCGAGGTGAAGAGACGGTTCAGTGGGCTCTCGGCGTTCAGCCCCAGGAACTGCTCGGCGCGCAGGATGCCGATGCCGTGGTCGACGGCGGCGGCGACGTCGCCCCGGACCACCAGCCGCCCGGCCGAGTACGCGGCGTACACCAGCACGATCAGCGGCAGCTCCGTCCACCAGCGCAGCCGCTGTCCGGACGGGCCGCCCGTGCCTGGCGCCTCGGTCTTGGGCAGCATCCGGTCGGTCCCCCATCATCTCTGTTCACTCGGCGCTCGCCGCTCGGGTCACCCGGCGTTGGCCGCCGCATCACCTTACGGGCTGCGCGGGGGACGCCACGGCGTCCCCCGGTACCAGACGCAGAGATCGAGCGCCGGGTTGCCGACCCGGGCGAAGGTCCTGTCACGGGTGGGTGATGATGGAGAGAACGGGCACCCACCTGTCCGTAAAAAGCTGTAAAAGTCCCTCGGCGAAAAGCTGCCGGAGTCCCTCCGCGCCCGCGCCCGAGGCCGCGTACGACTTGGAGAGACACCCATGGCACCGCGCATCCTGCTGGCCCGGCACGGACAGACCGAATGGTCGCTGTCCGGGAAGCACACCGGCAGGACGGACATCCCGCTCCTGGCCGAGGGCCGCCTCGGCGCGAAGCTCCTCGGCGAGCGGCTGCACCGCGCGCCCCACGACGGCCTGCCGGACGTCGAGGTGCGCACGAGCCCGCTCTCCCGGGCGCGGGAGACCTGCGAGATCGCCGGTTTCGGGCACCGCGCCCGCACCTGGGACGCGCTCATGGAGTTCGACTACGGCTCCTACGACGGCATGACCCCCGCCGACATCCAGGCCGTCCGCCCCGGCTGGTTCATCTGGCGCGACGGCGTCCCGAGGGGCGAGACGCTGGCCCAGGTCTCCGCGCGCGCGGACGAGGTGGTCGAGTGGGCCAGGAGCGCCGACCGCGACGTGCTGGTCTTCGCGCACGGCCACATCCTGCGGGTCATCGGCGCGCGCTGGCTGGGCGAGGACATCACGTTCGCGTCCCGCATCCGCCTCAACCCCACGTCCCTCTCGGTCCTCGGCTGGGCCTACGGAGAGCCCGCCATCGAATCGTGGAACGAGACGGGCCACCTGTCGTAGCCGCGGGCAGTGCCTACACGGCACGCGGCAGCGCCGCGTGCCGCTCCAGGAAGCCGCCGACCCCCGACGCCCTGCGGTGCGGCAGCAGCACCCGCGCGGTCGTGGCGAGCATCGACTGGACGCGCGAGGACTGCACCTCGTCGAGGAGCGACAGCACCCGAAGCCCCGCCGTCGCCGCCTCGTCGGGCCGTCCGGCGCGCGCCAGGTCGTCGGCCAGCTCGGCGGTGTACAGCGCGATGTTCCTGGTGAAGTGCGGGGTATCGGACGCGGCCGTGACCGCGGCGCGCCGCGCGTACGTGGCGGCCCGCGACCAGTCGCCGAGCGCCGACCAGCACTGCGCCTCCAGGCCGTTCAGCTCGGCCTCGCCGTAGAAGCTCATCCACTCCGGGTCCTCGGACGTGGCCCCGCGGTCGAAGAGGGCGTGCGCCCGGGTCAGGGCGTGCTCGCAGCCCGCGCGGTCGCCGAGCCCCGCCCAGCCACCGGCCTCGCGCAGCGCGAGGAGCGAGAGCAGCCGGGGGGAGCCGTGCCGCCGGGCGGCGCGGGTGGCCGCCTGGGCCGCCCGGACCGCCTCGCGCGGGCGCCCGGTGTCGCGGGCGAGGAAGGCCGTGTTGCAGAAGGCGTGCGCCTCCAGGGCGTCGTCGTCGGCGACCCGGGCGGTCGCGAGGGCCTCGGCGTAGTAGGAGCGGGCGTCGTCGAAGCGGCCCGAGTCGTGCGCGAGCCAGCCCACGGAGATGGCGAGTTCGCCCGCGCCCGCGTGCAGCCGGTCCGCGGTGGACTGCCGGGTGGTGCCCGCGTCGAGGAGGGCGTAGGCGGTCTTCAGGGGCGCGGCCGCCCGGCGGTAGAGGCCGTCGGCGCCGTGCCGGTCGTCGAGCAGCCTGATCTGGCGCACGGCCTCTTCGACCGCGGCCGCCTCGGCGTCGCCGGCCCTGCGGCCGGGCCGGACGGCGGCCTCGGCCGGGTGGCCGAGAGGGAGCCCGACGGGCCCCAGGGACGCGGCGGCCACGGCGGCCGTCGAGCCGGTCATGAATGCGCGACGTCGCACGTCGCTCTCCTGGTGGTTCGTGACGATGGTGGGCGGGGGTTCGGTGGAGCCCGGCGGAGGTGGTGCGCCGGGGCCGGGGCGCGCGCCTCTGCCACGCACCAGTGACCGGGGCGCGAACCCCAGGTCGGTCAGGTTCCGGCCGGGGAACATGTGCAGGAACACGCGCTCGTAGGCATAGTTGGGGCAGCGGATCTCGCCGGCCTCCACCCGGCCGATGTACCGCGCGTCGCAGCTCACCCGCTCGCCGATCTCACGAGCGGCCCGGCGGACCGCCGCCGCGAACTCGCCGGGCGAGCGCTGTCCGCGCAGGCGCCGGAAGGTGAGGTTCGGTCGTGGGGACTGAGTTGACGATGCCATTGGTGAGGTCGCCATGGCCGGACCCTCTCGTGCGGATCGTGCCGGACCGCGCACCTGACTCGCGCGCAGTGGTCACACCCGCGCACGGGATCTCGCGGGGCGCCCCTGTTCCGGCGGAGCACGAACGTACCCGCTGTGATGGTGCGGATACACGGAGTTCGTCTACAAACCGGTCATCTCACCCACGATCTGCCATGAACTGCCATCCTTTGTGGCGGCGTGCCGCAGTGCCCGTTGACGCGGGTCCGCGTTGAACCATGCGGAGAGGGAGACCGCAACAGCTCTCGTACTCGCGAGGAGGGTCCCCTTGTTGGAGATCGGCATGGAGAACGGCGACTCCCGTACGGAGAGCGGCGCGGCACCGGCGTCCCTCACGACGGCCCGGCACTGGCCCACGCAGGACGGAAGCTCGTCGCCGCCGGGCCGGGCCGTGTGCGAGGACGAGTGCTGTGATCTGGTCACGGTCCCGGCGCGGCAGGGGCTCGAAGCGGTGGACATCCTGCGCCGCGGGACGGGCGACACCATCGGCCCCGTCCTGCACGACGGTGACTGCGACACCCTCGGCTTCCTGGTGCCGCCCGGCACCGCCGACGGCTGGGACCTGCCGGGCAGCGCCTGCACGCAGACCTTCGGGCGCGGCATGAGCGTGTACGCGGAGCCGGACCCCGGCCCCGCCGTCCCCGAGCCGCCGGTCGCGGGCACCGGCTGGCTCCTGCCGCCGGGCGGCGAGACCGACCCCGTCACGGACCCCGCCGTCCTGCGGGAGGCGCTCGGCCGGGCGGCGCGCACGATCGAGGCCGCCGACAACTGCCGCTGACACCGGCCGCGGGCGGGCCGGGGCACCTCGCCGGGCCCGCGCCGCACCGGGCGCCGATAATGGTCCGATGGCAAGGAACAGGCGGTCCCGCGAAGAGTCCGAGGCGGTCGTCGAGCAGGTGGACGGCGGCCTCGCCGAGCTGCGGCCGGACCGGGACAGGCCGCGCGCGTGGACGCTGCTCCTGGACGGCGCCCCGCAGTCCCACGTGGACCTCGACGACCCCGGGTACCTCGACTTCGCATACCAGCGCAGGCTCGGCCACGTGGCCGACCTCGTCGCGCCCCCGGGCAAGCCGATACAGGCCCTGCACCTGGGCGGCGGCGCCTTCACCCTCGCCCGCTACATAGCGGCGACCCGCCCCCGCTCCACCCAGCAGGTCGTCGAGCGCGACACCGCCCTCATCGCGCTCGTCCGCCGTGCTCTGCCGCTCGACCCGCAGGCCCGCATACGGGTGCGCGGCACCGACGCCCGCGACGGCCTCGCGAAGATCGCCGACGGCTGGGCGGACCTCGTCATCGCCGACGTCTTCAGCGGCGCCCGCACCCCCGCGCACCTCACCAGCACGGAGTTCCTCACCGACGTACGCAGAGTGCTGCGCCCCGGCGGGTTCTACGCCGCCAACCTCGCCGACGGGCCGCCGCTCGCACACCTGCGCGGCCAGCTCGCCACCGCCGCCGCGCTCTTCCCCGAACTCGCCCTCGTCGCCGACCCCGCCGTGCTGCGCGGCAAGCGGTTCGGCAACGCCGTGCTGCTCGCCGGTGACCAGGCACTGCCCGTCGCGGAGCTGACCCGGCGCAGCGCGAGCGATCCGCACGCGGCCCGGGTCGAACACGGGCGCGGCCTGCGGGACTTCAGCGGGGGAGCGGCCGCGGTGACGGACGCGAACGCCGTCGCCTCGCCCGCGCCGCCACCCTCGGTCTTCCGCTGAGCCAAAGCCGCCGTCACGACTTGGTGATCTCCACGCGCGGCGCGGAGTCGTGCCAGGTGCAGAACACCGAGACCGTGGCCGCGCCGCCCGTGAAGTCCACGCGGACCCACTTCTCCTGCGTCCACGTCCGCACCGACCAGCCCGCCGCCGGGGTCGCCGAGACCAGCGTCGCGGACTCCTCGCCGAGGTCGAGGACGACCCGGCCGCCGTCCGTGTTGTAGCTCTTCACGGTGCCCGTGCCGCCGGAGTCCCCGCCGGCAGGGGCGGGTGACGGCGGGGCGGGGCTCTTGGGGCGGGTCTTCGACGGCTCGGGCGGGGCTGCCGTCCTGCGCGGATTCCCGGCCCTGTCCGGCCCCTTGCCCTTGTCCTTGTCCTTGGCCCTGTCCGGGTCCCTGTCCGGGTTCTCGGCCTTGTCCGGCTTGTCGGCGGGGTCCTCCTCGGCGCGGTGCGTCGAGGAGGACAGCGGCTCGGTCCGGTCGCCGCCGTCCGCGAGGGGCAGGGCGAGCGGCGGGTCGTAGACGGTCCCCGCCAGCACCGTGTGGACGCCCCACCAGGAGAGCGTGACGGCCGCGCCCGTGGCGAGCGACCACGCGACGGTGTGTACGAGTCCTCTGCGCATCGCGGGCCATACTGCACCACGTCACGGGCGCGTGTCCCGGGGCGGCCGGGGAGGACCGCGTTCCTCCGTATGGCGTACGGTGCCGCCCATGGCAAGTGTGCTCGTCGTGGAGGACGACCAGTTCGTACGCTCGGCCCTCATCCGGCACCTGACCGAGGCGACGCACGCCGTGCGCAGCGTCGGCACGGCCCTGGAGGCGCTGCGGGAAGTCGCCCACCACCGCTTCGACCTGGTGATCCTCGATCTCGGCCTGCCCGACCTCGACGGGGCCGAGGCGCTGAAGATGCTGCGCGGCATCACCGACGTACCCGTGATCATCGCCACCGCGCGGGACGACGAGGCCGAGATCGTCCGGCTCCTGAACGACGGCGCCGACGACTACCTCACCAAGCCGTTCTCCGTCGAGCACCTGTCGGCGCGCATGGCTGCCGTGCTGCGCCGCTCCCGCGCCACGTCGGGCGAGGCGCCGGCCGGTAACGTCCTGCGGGTCGGCGGGCTCGCCATCGATCCGCTGCGGCGCCAGGCCGAGCTGGACGGGGCGCGGCTCGACCTGACCCGGCGCGAGTTCGACCTGCTGGCCTTCCTCGCCGGGCGGCCCGGCGTCGTCGTACCCCGCAGGGAACTGCTCGCCGAGGTGTGGCAGCAGAGCTACGGGGACGACCAGACCATCGACGTCCACCTCTCCTGGCTGCGGCGGAAGTTGGGCGAGACGGCCGCCAAGCCGCACTACCTGCACACCTTTCGCGGGGTCGGCGTGAAGCTGGAGCCACCACCGGCGAGGCCGCCGCGGTGAGATGGGCGCTCGTCAAGGTGTGCCTGGCCGTCACGACGATGGTCGTGGTGGCCTTCGCGGTGCCGCTCGGCCTCGTCGTCAAGGAGATGGCCCGCGACCGTGCCCTCTCCAACGCGGAGCGGCACGGGGCGGGCATGGGCCCCACGCTCTCCATCACCACCGACCGCGCGGAACTGACCCGGGCCGTCGCCACGTCCGCGGCGGGCGGCGACGGGCGGATGGCCGTGTACGTACCGGCCGCCGGTGGCGCCGGCGCCTTCGAGGTCGGCGACCCGAGGGCCGGGGCGCGGGCCGTGGCGGCCACCCGCGAGGAGGGCCGGGCCAGGACCGCCGAGGTGCCCGGCGGCTTCGTGGTCCTTCAGCCGACCGCGCTGAGCTCGGGCACGGCGGTCGTGGAGATCTACGTGCCCGAGGCCGAGATCAGCAACGGCGTGACCACGGCGTGGCTGGTGCTCGCGGGCGTCGGCGTCGCGCTCGTCATCGGTTCGGTGGCGGTCGCGGACCGGTTGGGCGTACGGATGGTCCTGCCCGCCAAGCGGCTCGTGGGCGCCGCGCACGACCTCGGGGAGGGGAAGCTGGGGGCGCGGGTGCCGGAGGAGGGGCCCAAGGAGCTGCGCCTCGCGGCGGTGGCCTTCAACTCCATGGCCGACCAGGTGGTGCGGCTCCTCGCCAACGAGCGGGAGCTCGCGGCGGATCTCTCGCACCGGTTGCGGACGCCGCTGACCGTGCTGCGGCTGAACGCGGCCTCGCTCGGCGACGGCCCCGCGGCGGAGCAGACCCGTACGGCCGTCGAGACGCTGGAGCGCGAGGTCGACACGATCATCCGCACCGCGCGGGACGCGAAGCCGCAGACGGCGGTGGTCGGGGCCGGGGCGGGGTGCGACGCCGCCGAGGTGATCAGGGACCGCATGGCGTTCTGGTCGGCCCTGGCGGAGGACGAGGGGCGGGAGGTCCGCGTGGCGGGGGTGGAGCGGCCCGTCCGCGTACCCGTGGCCCGCGCCGAACTGGCCGCCGCGCTCGACGCGTTGCTCGGCAACGTCTTCCGGCACACGGGCGAGGGCACGGGCTTCTCGGTGGACGTCCACAGCGCAGAGGACGCGGTGATCGTCCTGGTCTCCGACGCGGGGCGGGGCATCGCCGACCCCGAGGCCGCGTTGGCGCGGGGCGCCGGGTCGGGGGCGGACGGGTCCACGGGGCTCGGCCTCGACATCGTCCGCCGCCTCGCGGAGTCGACGGGCGGCGACGTACGGGTGGGCCGCTCGGTCCTCGGCGGCACGGAGGTGCGCCTCTGGCTCCAGCGGGCCGACCGCCGGGGCCGCCGCGGAACGGAGGACGGCCGCCGGGGCCACCGGGGCACGGTCCGGCGGCGACGGCTCTCCGCACGGTGACGGGGGGCGCGACGCCACCCCCCGTCGTCGGGTACGGGTCAGTCGAGCGCGAGCTCCGGCAGCTCACCCGCGCGGGCGACCTTCGCGTACCAGTGGGCGCTGGACTTCGGGATGCGGACCTGGGTCTCGTAGTCGACGTACACCGTGCCGAAGCGCTTGCTGTAGCCGTAGGACCATTCGAAGTTGTCCAGGAGCGACCAGAGGTAGTAGCCGCGGACGTCGGCCCCGTCCGTGATGGCCTGCCGGACCGCGGCCAGATGGCCGTGGAGGTACGCGATGCGCTCGGGGTCGTGGACGCGGCCCTCCGCGTCGGGCTTGTCGTCGTAGGCCGCGCCGTTCTCGGTGATGTACAGCGGCAGCCCCGGTGCCTCCCGCGTGTACCGCATGATCAGCTCGTGCAGCCCGGTCGGGTCGATGGACCAGCCCATCTCGGTGCGCTCGCCGGGCGTCTGGTGGAAGGCGACGTCCTCGGCCCCCGGCCACGGGGAGTGCTCGCTCGCGCCGTGCCCGTCGTTGCTCGCGGACCCCGAACCGTCCTCGGCGGCCGACACCAGGGCCGGCGTGTAGTAGTTGAGGCCGAGCGCGTCCAGCGGCTGGTGGATGGCGGCCAGGTCGCCGTCCTGCACGCAGGACCAGTCGGTGATCCGTGCCGTGTCCGCGAAGAGGTCCTTCGGGTAGGCGCCGTGCAGCATCGGCCCGTGGAAGATGCCGTTGGCGAGGTTGTCGATGCGCCGCCGCGCGTCGAGGTCCCCCGGGGCCTCGGAGACCGGCCTGACCACGGAGGAGTTGAGGCTCACCGCGACGCGGGCGCGGGCGGGCAGCACGGTGCGCAGGGCCTGCGTGCCCAGGCCGTGCGCGAGGTTGAGGTGGTGCGCGGCGTGCAGGGCGGCCGCCGGGTCGGTGCGGCCGGGGGCGTGGACGCCGGAGCCGTAACCGAGGAAGGCGCTGCACCACGGCTCGTTGAGCGTGATCCAGGAGTTGACGCGGTCTCCGAGGGCCTCGCCGACGATGCCCGCGTACTCCGCGAACCGGTACGCGGTCTCCCGCACCGGCCAGCCCCCGGCGTCCTCCAGCTCCTGCGGCAGGTCCCAGTGGTAGAGGGTCACGGCGGGCTCGATGCCCTGGGCGAGCAGGTCGTCGACCAGGCGCCGGTAGAAGTCGAGGCCGCGCTGGACGGCGGGGCCGCGTCCGGTGGGCTGCACGCGTGACCAGGAGACGGAGAAGCGGTAGGCGCTCAGGCCGAGGCCGGCCATGAGCGCGACGTCGTCGCGGTAGCGGTGGTAGTGCTCGACGGCGACGTCACCGGTGTCACCGCCGTCCGTCCGGCCCGGGGTGTGGCTGAAGGTGTCCCAGATGGAGGGCGTACGGCCGTCCTCGCGTACGGCGCCCTCGATCTGGTACGCGGAAGTGGCGGTGCCCCAGAGGAAACCGGCCGGAAAGGTAAGGGGTTCAGGCATGGAAGCGCTCCCATGAAGCGTAGGGGAAGAGAGGTACAGAGGGAGAGGGACGGGGGAGGGGCAGGAAGGGGCAGTTCCGGGAGCCTGGACGGGCTCCCGGAGAATCAGCCCTTCACCGCGCCCTGCATGATCCCGCTCACGATCTGCTTGCCGAACAGGATGAACGCGAACAGCAGCGGAAGCGTGCCGAGGAGGGCTCCCGCCATGATCACCGCCCGGTCGGGGATGTACCCCGTACCGAGGGAGTTGAGCGCCACCTGCACGGTCGGGTTCGACTGGTTGAGCGCGATGATCGGCCACAGGAAGTCGTTCCAGGCCATGACGAACGTCAGCAGTCCGAGCACGGCCATCGCGGGCCGCGCCGCAGGGAACACCACGTGCCAGATGATCCGCAGGCTGCTCGCCCCGTCCATCCGCGCCGCCTCGATCAGTTCGCTGGGCAGCGCCTGGAGCAGGTACTGCCGCATGAAGAACACCCCGAAGGCGCTCACGAACGTCGGCAGGATCACCGCCTGGAGCTGGTTGGTCCACTGGAGGTCCGCGACCCACAGGTACAGCGGTACGACGCTGAGCTGCGGCGGCACCATCATCGTGCCGATGGTCAGCAGGAGCAGCGCCCCGCTGAACCTGAACTTCAGTTTGGCGAAGGCGAATCCGGCGATCGTGGAGAACAGGACGGTGCCGATGGTGATGCTGCCCGCCACGATCGTGGTGTTCAGCATCGCGTCGCCCAGGCTCGCCTCCGTCCACGCCCTCTCCAGGTTCTTGAAGAGGTTGCCGCCGAACCACAGGGGCGGCGGCGTCTGCGCGAGCCGCCCGCTGGTGCGCGAGGCCGCGATCGCCGTCCAGATCAGCGGCGCGAGCGAGACGGCCGTGAACAGCGTCAGGATGACGTAGGTGAGGGGGCCCGCGTGCATCGTCCGGCCGGCCTTCTGGCCGAGCGGGCGCACCTTGCTCCGCGGCGCCGGGACGCGGTCGGTCGGCGGGGCCTCGGGGAGGTCGGCCTTCGGGTCCACCGTGCGGGCCTTCATCGGTCCTTCCTCATGCGTCGGACGATCAGCAAGTTGACCGCGGCGATGATCAGCAGGATCGCGAGCATCAGCCAGGCGACCGCCGAGGCCCGCCCCAGGTGACCGTTGATCCAGCCCTGGTCGTACAGATAGAGCCCCAGCGTCTGGAACTGGTGGTCCGCGCCGCCCTTGGACCCGGCCGTGCCGCCGAACAGCAGCGGCTCACCGAAGAGCTGGGTGGCCCCGATGGTGGAGACGACCACGGTGAACAGGATCGTCGGCCGCAGCATCGGGATCGTCACGTGCCGGAACTGCTGCCAGCGAGACGCGCCGTCCAGCGCCGCCGACTCGTACAGGTCGTGCGGCACGGCCTGCATCGCCGCGAGGTAGATCAGCGCGTTGTAGCCGGTCCACCGCCAGATGACGATCGACGACACGGCGAACTGCGAACCCCACGACGACTCGCGCCAGTTGACCGGGTCGAAGCCGATGGACCCGATCATCCAGTTGACCATGCCGCCGTCCCACGCGAACAGCAGCGTGAAGACCAGCGACGCGCTCGCCACCGAGGTGGCGTACGGAGCGAGCATCGCCACGCGCCACAGGGTGGAGCCGCGCAGCTTGTAGTTCAGCAGGTGCGCGATGCCGAGCGCGATGGCGAGCTGGGGGACGGTGGCGATGACGCCGATGGTGAAGGTGTTGCCGAGCGCGTTCCAGAAGTAGTCGCTCTGCAACAGGTTGGTGTAGTTCTCCAGGCCCAGCCAGGTGCTGTCGTCGAGGTTGGTCAGCTCCAGGCGGTGCAGCGAGGCCCAGCCCGTGTAGAGCAGCGGGAACAGGCCGAAGGCGCCGAAGAAGAGGAAGAACGGCGCGACGAAGACGTAAGGCGACGCCTTGATGTCCCAGCGGTACAGACGCCTGCGCCAGGGGGGCGGCGTGCGGGAGGACTTGCTCCCGGTCGCGGCCGGGGCCGCGCCCCCCTTTCCGGGGGGCGCGGTCTCGGCGTACTCAGCGGTCTCGGACATGGGGGTCACTGTCCCAGAACGTCCTTGATCTCATTCTGGGCCGCCTCCCAGCCCTCCGCGGGAGACTTGCCCTGCTGCTCCACCTGGAGCACACCGATGTCCGTGATGGACTGGCCGATCTGGGCGTCCTTGAGGCCGTAGATGACCGAGGGGATGTTCTTGGCGATGTCGCCGTAGATCTTCGTGATGGGCGCGTTGTTGAAGTACGCCTTGGTCGCGGGCGAGGGCTTCAGCGAGTCGTACGCCGACGGGGTGGAGGGGAAGCTGGCCTGCTTGGCGAAGACCTTCGAGAGCTGCTCGGGCTGCGTCAGCCACACGGCGAGCTCGGTCGCCTCCTTCTTGTGCTTGCCGGCGCTCGGCACACCGAGGAACGTTCCGCCCCAGTTGCCCTCCTTGGGCGCCTTGGCCATGTCCCACTGGCCCTTGCCCTCCGGACCCGTCTTCTCCTGGATGTACCCGGCCATCCAGGCGGGGCACGCCACGGAGGCGAACTTGGCGTTGGCGAAGCCCTGGTCCCACGTCGGGTCGAACTGCTTGAGCTTGGCCGACATGTCGCCCTTGGCGACCTTCATCGCCGCGTCCCAGGCGTCCTTGCGGCCCTGGCTCTTCTCGTAGATCTCCTCGCCGCTCTTGTCGTAATACCGCTCGGTGGCACCGGCGAAGACGGCGTTGTAGACACTGGAGGCGGAGTCGACGAACTTCGTGCCGTCGGGCGCCTTCTTCATGTACTTCTCGCCGAGCTCGACGTACTTGTCCCAGTCGCCGGACCACGCCTTGGCGAGCTCCTCGCGGTCGGTGGGCAGACCGGCCTTCTTGAAGAGGTCCTTGCGGTAGCAGAGGGCGGTCGGGCCGATGTCGACGCCGAGGCCGATCGTCTTGCCGTCCTCGGTGGTGCCCTGGTCCCACTTCCAGTCCAGGTACGTCGACTTGTCGACGCCCTTGGCCTTGCTCAGGTCCTCGAACTTGGCGCCCTGGGTCTTCACCACCTCGGTGATGTTGCTGACCTCGATGGCCGCCACGTCGTTGACGCCGGCGCCGGACTGGAGCTGGGTGAGCAGCTTCGGGTAGTAGGCGTCGTTCCGCTCGATCACGTTCTCTTTGATCGTGATGTTCGGGTGCGCCTTCTCGTACTCCTCGTAGAGCCCGGCCTGCTTCAGGCCCAGCACGCCGAACGTGCCGACGTTCAGCGTGATCTTGCCGTCGCTGCCCGCTGAACCGCCTTCGTCATCACTGGAACAAGCGGCGAGCAGGCTCGTGGCCAGCGCGGTCACGGCCGCGTAGGCCACCAGCCGCCGGGACCGGCGGAAATTGCTGAGCATTACGTCCTCCTGTTGCCTGACGTGCCGACCCCCCGGCCAACTGGACTGCTGAGCCCGTCGGTTCACGCTGCGGCTCGGGCGGGGAACGTGCGGGTTATTTACGTGTCAGGTAGTGTGGGAGCGCTCCCACAGGTGATGAGTTGAAGACTCGTGGCTTCGGACGGGGGTGTCAAGAGACCGGACGCGGAGATATGCCTTCGGTTATCGGGCCGTTACAGGAAGCGCGCGATTTCGGCGCGGCGGCCCGGTGGAGATCCGGCTGTTACATTCCTGGCCGGGGGAATGGCGACGGGAGGCGGAAATGGCAGCTCACGCAGCGCGTGGCCGTAGCGGCGGACGGCCCACTCTGGAAGAGGTCGCCGCGCGGGCGGGCGTCGGCCGTGGGACGGTCTCCCGCGTGATCAACGGCTCGCCGCGGGTGAGCGAGGCGACCCGCAGCGCCGTGGAGGCCGCGGTGGCCGAGCTGGGCTACGTACCGAACACCGCCGCCCGCGCCCTCGCCGCCAACCGCACGGACGCCATCGCCCTGGTCGTGCCCGAGCCCGAGACCCGCTTCTTCGCCGAGCCGTACTTCTCCGACGTCCTGCGCGGGGTCGGCGCCGAGCTCAGCGAGACCGAGATGCAGCTCCTGCTGATCTTCGCGGGCAGCGACCAGCGGCGCCAGCGCCTGGCCCAGTATTTGGCGGCCCACCGCGTCGACGGGGTGCTCCTGGTCTCCGTGCACGCCGACGACCCGCTGCCCGACCTCCTCTCCCAGCTGGAGATCCCCGCCGTGATCAGCGGCCGCAGGTCGGCCGACGAGCCGCTGCCCTCGGTCGACTCCGACAACTTCGCCGGGGCGTGCTCGGCCGTGGAGCACCTGCTCTCCCGGGGGCGTACGTCCATAGCGACGATCACCGGCCGCCTCGACGTGTACGGCGCCCAGCGCCGCCTCGACGGCTACCGCGCCGCGCTCCTTGACGCCGGCCGCCCGGTGGACGAGCGGCTGGTCGCGCCGGGCGACTTCACGGAGGAGGGCGGCCGGCGCGCGATGGCGGAGCTCCTCGAAGCCCACCCCGGCATCGACGCGGTCTTCGCGGGCTCCGACGTGATGGCCGCGGGCGCCCGGCAGGCGCTGCGGGACGCGGGCCGCCGCATACCCGACGACGTGGCGCTCGTCGGCTTCGACGACTCGGCGATCGCCCGCCACATGGACCCGCCGCTGACGAGCGTGCGCCAGCCGATCGAGGAGATGGGGCGGGCCATGATCGACCTGCTGCTCGCCGAGATCGCGGACAGCCGCCCGTTCGCCGCCCGCCGCCTCGAACGGCGCCAGCTCGTCCTCCCGACCCAGCTGGTGGAACGGGCCTCTTCCTGACTTTGCCGGGGGGCGGCGCTAGGGGCGCGAGCCGCCAGGTCGCGGGCCTGCGCCTGGTCACCCGCCCACCCCCACAGGTACGGGAGCTCCAGGCGGGGAAGCGTCCTGCGCAGGCCGGCCGTTGCGGGGCAGCGCGGAGAGTGCCGCTCGTACGACGGTCTGCACAGCTCGGAACGCGCGACGCATGCGAGCACCCTCCTGACAGTCCCCGGTCGCGCAGGCGGTGCAGTCGAGGCTCCGCTGAACGGCATCACAGCCCGGCTCCCTCACCGGCGTCCCGAGCGGCGGCGATGAACGCGGCCACCCATCTCGGGGAGCAGAGGTCGCCCTCGAACGCCGGCGGCACCACCCAGTGCGTGCCGGGTGGCTCCGTGCGATCGAGTCGGGGCACCCCGAGGAACGTGCCGTCACTCAACAGGGGTGCCTGCTCCTGGTGCTTCCAGCCTCGCGCCAAGCGGGGCCGCATGAGGGCGTAGTAAGTGCCGCCCATGGTGCGGCCGTCGTAGATCACCGGTCCGCCGAGGTGCTGTGCGAGCAGCGCGGCGACCTCCCTAGGGGCGGTGGCGCCCAGGGCCGCGTGCACGAGTGCCTCGGGAATGCGGACGGTGTCGAACCGGCGGCCGAGCGGGAGCAGCGCGACCCCGTTCGCCTCCCACTCATCCCAGGCGTGCGCCGGGTTGCCCTGCGTATGCGCCAGCCAGTTGCTGATCACGTCGGTGTCTGCCTGTGTGGTGCCCATGCGGTAACAGTTGCCGCTGCTCAGCGCGCCGGGAAGTGTGCGCGCCCGGGCACCGGCATTGGTCGGTCCACACAGTGTGTGAACCGTATGGCGCTACTCTCTGTGCACTACCAGTGACGAAGGTGGGCCATGGAGCCAAACAGTTTGCTCGATGCGCTCCTGCATGAATCCGGCATGTCTCGCGTGGGACTGGCCACGCGGGTCAACGAGGCCGGAGCGGCACGAGGGAAGCGAATGCATTACGACCACAGCTCGGTGATCCGCTGGCTCCGGGGCGAACGACCGCGCGGGACAGTGCCCGATCTCATCGCCGACGTGCTCGGTCGACGCGTGGAGCGCACCCTGACACTCGACGACATCGGCATGGGCGCGGGGCCCGCGGCGCCCGGAATTCCGCTCGACGGATTCATCGGGAAGGCCACGGCCCTCTGGCGGGGTGATCATCAGCAGCGCGAGGAGCTGCAGCAGGTCCCCGTCCTCACCGGTCTGCCCGCGGTGGGTCCTGTGTGGGAGTGGGAGAACCCGCCTGACGACGTAGACGTCTCCAGCCGGGGCACGGTCCGCGTCGGGTTGCCCGACGTGCAGCAGTTGCGCACGGCTCGCGCGCACTATGAGCAGATGTACCGCAAGGCGGGTGGGGTCGCCGTACGCGGTCGTGTGGTGCGCTACTTGGTGCAGGACGCCGCGCCTCTGCTGCGCGGCACGTACTCCGACGGCACCGGCCGCGAGTTGCATCGGGCGGTCGGGGGTCTCGCGGCGATCGCCGGGATCTGCGCGTACGACTCGAACGCACAGGGTCTCGCGCAACGCTACTACCACCAGGCGCTCCGTCTGGCGAAGGCGAGCGGTGACCGGGCCTTCGGCGGATACGTGATCGCGCTGCTGGTCAATCACGCGATCTACCTCGGCGACCACCGGCAGGCGGTCGCGTTCGCCGAGGCGGGGCTGCGGACCGCCGGGCGGGCCATTAGTCCGGCTCTCACCTGCGATCTGCACTCGATGCAGGCGAAGGCATTCGCGCGGATGGGAGACCAGGCGGGTGCGCACCGGGCCATGCAGGCGGCGGAGACCGCGGCCGGGCTGATCCGCCCCGACGAGGAGCCCGCGGAGACCGGGTACGTGCAACCGGGGCTGCTGGAAACCTCGCTCGCCGACACCCTCATGCGCCTCGGTGACACCGGCCCCGCGCAGCAGTACGCCGCGGAGGCTGTCGCCATCCAGGCGCACGAGCGCGGCCGGGTGCACCGGCTGGCCACGCTTGCCGACTGTGAGCTGAGAGCGGGCGAGATCGACCGGGCCGCAGGCACCTCAGAGCAGATGCTCGACACCGTGCGGGGCATGGAGTCCCACCGCCTGTACGACCGTCTCGCCGGCGTCCGGCGTAACCTCGCCGCCACGCGCAGCCGCACGGCGCGCGAAATCGTCAGGCGTCTCGACGACACTCTTCGCATTCCCCTGTAGGTGCATGTGGTCGGATGGTGCAGTCCCCGGCGGAAGGAGCAGCGTGTCAGTGTGGCGGAACCTCGGCGAACGCACCGTGTACGAGAACCGGTGGGCACAGGTGAACATGGCCGACGTTGAACTGCCCGATGGCCGACACCTTGATCACACCGTGATCCGCCTACGTCCCGTGGCCGTGGCCACCGTCGTCAACGACGAGAACGAGGCGCTGCTGCTGTGGCGCCACCGTTTCATCACGGGCGCGTGGGGGTGGGAACTCCCGTCGGGCGGTACCGGCGCGGGCGAGGATCCGGCGGTGGCCGCGGCGCGGGAGTTCGAGGAGGAGACCGGGTGGCGGCCGGGCCCGATGCGGCCACTCCTCGCCGTCGATCCGATGCCGGGGATCTCGACCTCGCATCACCGGGTGTACTGGTCTGACTCGGCCGAGCAGGTCCGGGACCTGCCCGTCGATCATTTCGAGTCGGCGCGGCGCGAGTGGGTACCGCTCGCCGAGGTGCCCGAGTTGATCGCGCGCGGCGAGGTGCGCTCGGCGAACGCGGTCGCCGCGCTGCTCATGCTTGCGCGGTTGCGTGGCGTGTAGCCGCCGCGTCACGACATGACGAAAGCGCCCTGCCCGGCCGTAGCCGAGCTGCTCGACCTGGTCGCCGCGGCGCTCGTCGGGTGCTCAAGGATTTGGGCAAGAAGAAGGGCTGACCTGTTTTCACAGATCAGCCCTTGATTCTTCAGGGTGAGTGACGGGACTTGAACCCGCGGCCACCTGGACCACAACCAGGTGCTCTACCAACTGAGCTACACCCACCATGTCCGGTCTTTGTTGCTCTTCCGACCGGCCGAGAAAAAGTGTACAGGGTCCGAAGGGGTGCTCGCGCACACGTTTCCCGGACCCCGTACACAGGGCTTTCGCGGGCGGCTACTCCGCGGGCATGACGTACTTCGCCGCGATCGTCCTCGCGGTCTCCGAGTCCGGTCCCGGCTGCGGGACGAAGACCGCCTCGCGGTAGTAGCGGAGCTCGGCGATGGACTCGCGGATGTCGGCGAGCGCGCGGTGGTTGCCGCTCTTGTCCGGGCTGTTGTAGTACGCCCGGGGGTACCAGCGCCGGGCCAGCTCCTTGATGGAGGAGACGTCGACGATGCGGTAGTGGAGATACTCCTCCAGCGTCCGCATGTCCCGCGCGAGGAAACCGCGGTCGGTGCCGACCGAGTTCCCGCACAGCGGAGCCTTCCGCGGCTCCTTGACGTGCTCACGTACATACGCCAAGACCTGCTCCTCGGCGTCGGCCGGCGTCGTGCCGCCGGCCAGCTCGTCGAGGAGCCCCGAGGCGGTGTGCATGGTGCGCACCACCTCGGGCATGGTCTCCAGCGCCGCGTCCGGCGGGCGGATCACGATGTCCACCCCTTCGCCGAGCACGTTCAGTTCCGAGTCGGTGACCAGTGCGGCCACCTCGATAAGTGCGTCGTCCGTCAACGAGAGCCCGGTCATCTCGCAGTCGATCCACACCATGCGGTCGTTCATGCGTCTTACCCTACGGCGCACTCCTCTGGCCGGGCAGTGGCGTGCGACCTGGAGCGTAGACGTCCGAGCCCGGCCTGCCGATCTCGGTGGGCACCGAGGCCGAGGGGCCGAGCGCGCTCGCGGCGGCCGTGCGCCGGGACTGGGAGGGCACGGGGCCCGCCTCCACCAGCGTCGGCACCGCCTGCGCCGCCGAGGCGGCCTCCAGGGCCCGCTCGCCCTGCGGCCTGCGGGCGCGGTAGGCGGCACGGTAGGCGGCGGGTGACGAGCCGAGCTGGCGCCGGAAGTGACCCCGCAGCGCCACCGGCGAGCGGAAGCCGCAGCGGCCCGCGACCTCGTCGACGGAGTAGTCCGAGGTCTCCAGGAGCCGCTGCGCCTGAAGCACCCGCTGGGTGATCAGCCACTGCAACGGCGCGCTTCCGGTGAGCGAGCGGAACCTGCGGTCGAAGGTCCGCCTGCTCATGTACGCGCGCGGCGAGCGTCTCCACGTCGAACTGCTCGTGGAGGTGCTCCAGGGCCCAGGCGACGACCTCGGCGAGCGGGTCGGCGCCGATCTCCTCGGGTAAAGACCTGTCGAGGTAGCGCTCCTGACCGCCGGCCCTGCGCGGCGGCACCACGAGCCTGCGGGCGAGCGCGCCCGCCGCCTCGTTGCCGTGATCCGTGCGCACGATGTGCAGACAGAGATCGATTCCGGCCGCGGTCCCGGCGCTCGTCAGGACGTCCCCGTCGTCGACGAACAGCTCCCGCGGGTCCACGTGGACGGACGGGTAGCGCTTCGCGAGCGTCGGCGCGTACATCCAGTGGGTGGTCGCCGGGCGGCCGTCGAGCAGCCCTGCCGCGGCGAGCACGAACGCGCCGGTGCAGAGCCCGACGATGCGGGCTCCCTCCTCGTGCGCGCGGCGCAGCGCGTCGAGCGCCTCCGGCGGCGGCGGTGACGTGATCGACCGCCAGGCCGGTACGACGACGGTGCCCGCCCGTCCGATCGCCTCCAGGCCGTGCGGCGCGGTGAGTTCGAGCCCGCCGGTGGTCCGCAGCGGGCCGTCCTCGCCGGCGCACACGAGCAGCCGGTAGCGGGGCACGCCTGCGTCCTGCCGGTCGATGCCGAAGACGGAGAGCGGTATGGAACTCTCGAAGATGGGTCCACCGCTGAAGAGCAGCACCGCTACGATCTCCCGGCGGCGACGCCCGGACAGCTTCCGAGCCGTGGTCTCCGGCGCGGCAGTGGAGTCGTGACTCATGCTGCTAAACCCCCCTCGGTCGTCGCGGCTCCCTGTTCTTGACGTGCTTGCTTGGCCTGTCGCTGCTGCACGTTTCCCCTCGGTCCTCCACCAGTCCCCCGCCGTAATACAGTCAAGATCGAATCTACTGCGTCCCGTGCCACCGGGGTGACCAGTTCAGCACCCGGCAGAATGTCGACATGGCAACTTGGCGTGAAGCATTCGATCACGAAGCGTTGCACTCGTTGGCCGTACTGGGAAGTGCGCCTCCGCTCCATGGCCGGTCCCCGTAGGGTGCGCACGCCCTCGGGGCTCCTTTCAGCCCTGGTCAACGGGGGGTTGGAGACCCCTTTCGGCAAGGTACGCGGGACCCCGGGAAGTTGGCTGAAAAGCTACGGGATCGTGTGTGCGAATACGTCAGTCGACGGGTACGTTGCCGACGCCGTGACGCATGCCCCGGTGTGCTCCCGAGGCCGTTCTCCCGTGCCGTCCGCGATGTGCGGTGTTCTGTTCTGCAAGCAGTCGCGCGGCACACCGCTCGGACTGCCGGAGCAGCACCCGGCAGACTCCGGTGACGGCCGCGAGGCCGAGCGCGGCGCCGCCCGCCCCGGCCATCGAGATCCCGTACCCCACGAGGACGACGGGAACCAGGACGCAGCTGAACGCGGCCCAGCGGACCACGTCGCTCGCCGAGTCCTGCTGCGGCGCGCCGCTCGGCCGCCGGGCGCGCGAGCCGCGCGGCGCGGCTTGCTCGGGTGAAGACGGGGCGCGGGAGGAGAGTGCGGACGCGGACGAGGATCCAGGCACGGCGTGCTCCCTCTGGCGGTGGCGGACAGGGGTACAACGCGCGGTCGGGCGGGTGGTCACTGGTGAGCCATCCGGGCGGACTCCGGACGGGTGGGCAAACCGCCTGTACGTGGCAGCAACCATTGCCATACGGGCGAGGCTCATGCATGCTCCGGTGAACGCCGGGAGGGCCCTGTGCACGGCCCGGCAAAGGGCCTTTACCGGCCCTTCGCGGGCTCTGGGCAGGAGAGGAGTGCCGCCGTACCCTTGGGGGTATGGCATTGGGAAGATGATTCCCGGACGACCTCCAGGTCCTGATCCTCGCACCACCTCGCACCACCCGAAAGCCGACCCTCCCACAGAGGACTCCTTCGCCGAGACACCCATGGCCGGTCACGAATTCTCCGAACCAGCGGACCGCAAGCGGCAGGTCGCCGATCCCACGGCGACCCCCCAGGCGGCGGAAGAACCACGTCATCCCTGCGATCCGGCCTTCCGGCACGGTGTCGTCGTCGGCTTCGACGGCTCGACCTCCAGTGAGCGGGCCCTCGCCTACGCGGTCGGGATGGCCCACCGCTCCGGCTCGGGCCTGATCATCGTCCACGTCGCCAACCGGCTGCCCACCACGGTGTGGGCCGGCTGTGAGCCCCCGGTCTTCGTGGACGTGCCCGACCACCGCACCGAGGTGCTCGGCCTGGAGCTGGCCTGCGCGGACTATCTCGCCGAGGTGCCCTGGATCCTCGTCGAGCGCGGCGGCGACATCTGCCACGAGCTGGAGGAGGTCGGCCACGAGTACAGCGCGGACGCGATCGTCGTCGGCTCCACGCACGGCATCGTCGGGCGCATCTTCGGCTCCGTCGCGGGCCGCCTCGCGCGGCGTGCGCAGCGGCCGGTCATCGTCATCCCGTAGCGGCGGGCCGCCGTCGGGGGACGGCCGCTTCGGAGCAGATAAATCTACTTGTGCGTAGAGGTGCCGGACGGGCCGCTGAAGGGTACATAAAGGTCGCCGGCACACCGCCCTGCCGGCCGGGGGTGACGGCTACCGGTCGATGCGGGCGCGGGTCGGGGTAATGGGCGACCTCGGCCCTTGAGGAACGGCTCCCCGCGTGCTGGTGGCACGCGCGGGGAGCCGTTCATTTCGTGGGAGCCGTTCGTTTCGTGGGGGCGACTACTCCACGGTCACGGACTTCGCCAGGTTGCGCGGCTTGTCGATGTCCCGGCCGAGCGCCAGGGCCGTGTGGTAGGCGAGGAGTTGCAGCGGGATGCCCATCAGGATCGGGTCCAGCTCGTTCTCGTTCTTCGGCACGACGATCGTCTGGTCGGCCTTCTCCTGCTCCTGGTGCGCGACCGCGAGGATCTTGCCGCTGCGGGCCTTGATCTCCTCCAGGGCGGCGCGGTTCTTCTCCAGGAGGTCGTCGTCCGGGACGATCGCGACGGTCGGCAGGGCGGGCTCGATGAGGGCGAGCGGGCCGTGCTTCAGCTCGGACGCGGGGTAGGCCTCGGCGTGGATGTAGGAGACCTCCTTGAGCTTGAGGGAGGCCTCACGGGCCACGGGGTAGCCGCGCACGCGCCCGATGAAGAGCATCGAGCGGGCCTCGGCGTAGCTCTTGGCGATCTCCTTGATCTCGTCCTCGCGCTTGAGGATCTCCGAGATCTGACCGGGCAGCTTGCGCAGCCCCTCGATGATCCGCTTGCCGTCGGCGGCCGACAGGTCACGGATGCGGCCCAGGTGCAGGGCGAGCAGGGCGAAGGCGACGGTCGTGTTGGTGAAGCACTTGGTGGAGACCACGCAGACCTCCGGGCCCGCGTGGACGTACACGCCCGCGTCCGCCTCGCGCGCGATGGCGGAGCCGACGACGTTGACCACGCCGAGGACGCGGGCGCCCTTGCGCTTGAGCTCCTGGACGGCGGCGAGGACGTCGTAGGTCTCGCCGGACTGCGAGACGGCGACGTAGAGGGTGTCGGGGTCCACGACCGCGTTGCGGTAGCGGAACTCGCTCGCCGGCTCCGCGTCGGCGGGGATGCGGGCCAGCTCCTCGATCATCTGGGCGCCGATCATGCCCGCGTGGTACGAGGTGCCGCAGCCGAGGATCTTGACGCGGCGCACCTTGCGGGTGTCGTGCGCGTCGAGGTTGAGGCCGCCGAGGTGCACGGTGGAGAAGCGGTCGTCGATGCGGCCGCGCAGGACGCGGTCCACCGCGTCGGGCTGCTCGAAGATCTCCTTGTGCATGTACGTGTCGTGGCCGCCCATGTCGTACGACTCGGCCTCCCACTCCACGGTGGTCGGCGAGGCCGTCGTGCGCGAGCCCTCGGTGGTGTACGTGCGGTAGTCGTCCGCCTTGATGGTGGCCATCTCGCCGTCGTCGAGGGTGATGACCTGGCGGGTGTGGGAGACGAGCGCGGCGACGTCCGAGGCGACGAACATCTCCTTCTCGCCGATGCCGAGGACGACCGGGGAGCCGTTGCGGGCGACGACGATGCGGTCGTTGAAGTCGGCGTGCAGGACGGCGATGCCGTACGTGCCCTCGATGTGCCGCAGGGCCTCGCGGACCTTCTCCTCCAGGGTGTCCGCCTGGGAGCGGGCGATGAGGTGGGTGAGGACCTCGGTGTCCGTCTCGGAGAGGAACTCGACGCCGTCGGCGGTGAGCTTGGCGCGCAGCTCGGAGGCGTTGTCGATGATGCCGTTGTGGACGACGGCGACCTTGTCGTCCTGGGACAGGTGCGGGTGGGCGTTCTCGTCGGAGGGGGCGCCATGGGTGGCCCAGCGGGTGTGGGCGATGCCGGTCGTGCCCTTGAAGCGCGCCGGGACCCGGGCCTCCAGGTCACGCACGCGGCCCTTGGCCTTCACCATTTTCAGGCCGGAGGCCTTGGGGCTGGTGACGGCGATGCCCGCGGAGTCGTAGCCGCGGTACTCCAGGCGCTGGAGGCCTTCGAGGAGGAGCGGGGCGACGTCACGCTTGCCGATGTATCCGACGATTCCGCACATAGAGGGTTTCCTAGCCGTAGATGATGCGGCGCAACTGCCTGAGCGTGAGCTCGGGCGGCGCGACCGCGCGGTATCCGAGATCCGCCGAGATCCGTTCGAAGATCGCCGCGTTCAGCAGGCCCTGACTCTGAAGTTCGCGGTGGCGGCGACGGACGAACTCTTCGGTCGTCTCGTCGAAGTAGGCGAGCACGTCCTGGATGACCCGCAGCGCTTCACCCCGCTGGAGCGGGGTGCTGCGGGTGAGGTGGTCCACCAGTTCGTCGTGCATTCGATGATCCTGGGGGATCTCCACGGCTTTCGCAAGAATCCTGCCCGGAATCGGGCACGCGGGCGCCGGAATGGGCCATGGGAGGCTCACATACGGCGGAGGACGGCCTGCTTGGCCGTGGCGAACTCCTCGTCGGTCAAGATCCCCGACTGGTGCAGCTCGCCCAGCTCACGCAGGCGGCGCAGCAGGGCGTCGTGGTCGTCGGCCGGGGGCGCGGGGGCGAGGGCCTTGGCGGTGACGGGCGAGGTGTTCTCCGGGGCCGCCGGGGGAGCGGGGGCCAGGGGGTGCGGGAGGCGGGCCTGGACGGCGGCGGCGACCAGGGCCATCAGCGGGTCCTTCTTGAAGCCCCAGAGCTCCACCGCGTTCGGGTCGTACTTCGGCGGGGCCTTGGTAGGGGCGTTCCTCACGATGAAGCGGAGGCAGCCGTTCTCCAGGCCGACCGAGGGCTGCCACTCCACCGCCGCGATGTCGGCGAGCGCCAGGGACCTGGTGCCGGCCGCCGACTTCGCCTCGTCGGTCTTCCAGTTCCACTCCAGGCGCACCTGGTCCCCGTCGAAGCTCGCGGTGCCGTCCCCGGCCGAGACGGAGAGCGGTACGGACGGGCTCGCCATGAGGTAGGCCTCGCAGGGGGTGGCCGGCACCTGTTCGATCAGATGGGCGTTGCGCACCTCGTCGACCAGGTACTCCGCGACCCCGTACCGGTCCGGCTCCACGGTGAGCTGATACGGGTCCGAGGCGTCCGGGAGCTGCCCGCCCGTCGCCTGGAGAAGCGGGTCGGCGCCGTCCCGCAGGCGCAGCCGCAACCGCCCCGCCTTCTTGCCCTGTTCGAAGGCGATGCCCGCCAACGCCTCCAGCGGTACGGCCAGTTCGCCGAGGGTCTTGCGCAGCAGCGACACGTTCTTGTCGTGGCCGGGCACGAGGCGCAGCATCTCTCCGTCGAAGGTCCAGGTCCCGTCACGCTGGATGATTTCCGCCATGCCGGGATTCTCGCACCGACTCCTCGGACACATGGTCTATACCCCTTGACCCCTTGTGGACCCGGGGTTACCAATGGGGACCGTTCGATTGCGATGCACCACAGTTGCGACACCTTCACTGACACTTCGTCGAAGGGACCCGCTGGTGAGAACGCACCACAAATCGACCCGCCTGCTCGGCTCGCTGCTGCTCGTGGCGGCCGTCGGGATCTCCTCCTTCGCCGCCGCTCCCGCCCCCGAGGCGGCCCGGCCCTCCGTCACCCCGCTCGGCGAGGTGGTGCCCGCCCCCCTGAAGGCGGAGGCGGGCGGCGCCGGATACGAGATCACCGCCAAGACGCGCATCCGCGTCGGCGGCAACCCCGAGGAGCGCCGCGTCGGCGAGTACCTCGCCAAGGTGCTGCGGCCCTCCACCGGCTACAAGCTGCCCGTCACCAGCGGCGAGGGCGGCGACGGCATCCGGCTGCGCATCAGCGCCGATCCGGCGAACAAGGCCCTCGGCAACGAGGGGTACCGGGTCATCTCGGCGCGCGGCTCCCTCACCATCACCTCCTGGTCCGGCGCCGGTCTCTTCCACGGCGTCCAGACGATCCGGCAGCAACTGCCCGCCGCCGTGGAGAAGAAGACGAAGCAGCGCGGCCCCTGGCGGATCGCGGGCGGCACCATCAAGGACACGCCGCGCTACGGCTACCGCTCCACGATGCTCGACGTCTCGCGGCACTTCTTCACCGTCGACCAGGTCAAGCGCTACATCGACCAGGCGTCCCTGTACAAGATGAACAAGCTGCACCTGCACCTCAGCGACGACCAGGGCTGGCGCATCGCCATCGACTCCTGGCCGCGCCTCGCGACGTACGGCGGCTCCACGCAGGTCGGCGGCGGCAAGGGCGGCTACTACACGAAGGCCCAGTACAAGGAGATCGTGGCCTACGCCTCCTCGCGGTACATGGAGGTCGTGCCCGAGATAGACATGCCGGGGCACACCAACGCCGCGCTCGCCTCGTACGCCGAGCTGAACTGCGACGGCGTGGCCCCGCCGCTCTACACCGGCACCGCGGTCGGCTTCAGCTCGCTGTGCGTGAAGAAGGACGTCACGTACGACTTCGTGGACGACGTGATCCGTGAGCTGGCCGCCATGACGCCCGGCGAGTACCTCCACATCGGCGGCGACGAGGCGCACTCCACCAGCCACGAGGACTTCGTCGCGTTCATGGACAAGGTGCAGCCGGTGGTCGCCAAGTACGGCAAGAAGGTGATGGGCTGGCACCAGCTCACGGGGGCCGAACCCGCCGAGGGTGCCGTCGCCCAGTACTGGGGTTACGACAGGACCGGCGCCGCCGAGCGCGAGCAGGTCGTGAACGCCGCGAAGAACGGCACCAAGCTGGTCCTCTCGCCGGCCGACCGCTCCTACCTCGACCACAAGTACACCAAGGACACGCCGCTCGGCCTCTCCTGGGCGGGCCTCGTCGAGGTTCAGCGCTCCTACGACTGGGACCCGGGCACCTACCTCCAGGGCGCGCCCGCGGACGCGGTCCTCGGTGTCGAGGCGCCGCTGTGGACGGAGACGCTGTCGACCTCCGCGCACCTCGACTACATGGCGTTCCCGCGGCTGCCCGGGATCGCCGAGCTCGGCTGGTCGCCCGCGGCCACGCACGACTGGGACGCGTACAGGACGCGGCTCGCCGCGCAGGCCCCGCGCTGGGACGCGCTCGGCATCGACTACTACAAGTCACCGCAGGTGCCGTGGCCCGCCAAGTAGGCGGGACATAGGGATCGTTCGGTCAGGAGCGGGGCTCCCGAGGACCGTCTCGGGAGCCCCGCGGCTCGCGAAGGGCTACGTCAGCTTCTTGGCCTTCTCGATCGCGTCCGCGAGGTCCTCCAGGATCGGCGCGCACTTGTCGTACGAGAAGATCGGCTCGGTGACGCGCGGGACGACCTGCCCGGCCCTGACCGCGGGCAGCTTCCGCCAGGTCGGCTTGGACTTGTCGAGGTCGGCCGGCTGGAGCGCGGAGGTGCGGTTGTCCATCATGATGATGTCCGCGTCGTACGTGTCGACGTTCTCCCAGCTCAGGTTCTCGAACCAGCCGCCGGAGTCCTTCTTGGCCCGCTCCGGCGGCTCGATGATGTGCACACCGAGGGCCTTGAAGTACTCCAGGTCGACGGAGAGGTTCGAGCCCGAGACGTAGAACAGCTCCTGGCTCGCGGAGCCGACCAGGACCTTGATGTCCTTGTGCGCCTTGGCCACCTCGCGCAACCGCCCGGACGCCTCCTCGAAGCGCTTCTTCGCCTTGACGACCTTGTCCGCCTTCACGTCCGCGCCAAGGGACTCGGCGAGGGCCTGGATGCGCTGGAGGGGGTGGGTCAACTGGCGGTCGTAGACGCTGATGCCGACGCTGGGGGCCAGCTCCACGATCTTGTCCTTGCTCTCCTCGGGGACGTACCAGAGGGTGCCACGGTCGTCGAACATCGTGGAGATCAGCACGTCGGGGGCGAGGCTCGCGTACTTCTCGATGCTGAACCGGCCCCATGCGTTGCCGAGGACCGTCAGCTTGTCGACGTCCATGTCGCCGGCCTGGACGTCGGCCTTGCCGTCCTTGGTCTTCGTCGGGCCGAAGACGCCCTTGACCTCGATGCCGTAGTCGAACAGGGCCGCGGCGACACCCGTGAACGCCACGATGCTCTTCGGGGTCGCGTCGCGCTTCGCCGTCGTCCCGCGGTCGTCCTTGAAGCTCCAGGGGCCGCCCTTGCCCGCACCGCCCCCGCTCTTGCCGGCGCCGTCGGCCTTCTTCTCGTCGCCGCAGGCCGCCAGGACGGCGGTGAGGCCGAGGGCGCCACCGGCGGCGAGCACGCCGCGGCGGGACGGAGCGGACGGTCGGGGACGGCGGGAGTGGGGCATGGGGCGTCTCTGCTTTCGTGACGGTGCGGTGGCGGGACCACTGGCCGGAAGTGAAGCTTAGGTTAGCCTAAGCTCACTTGGTCAAGTGGCCCTCGCATCCCGCGTCACGTCCTGCTGGGCCCGGCGACGCCCTGCCCCGCCTTGCCGGTGCTCAGCCCGCGAAACCCAGCTCCCTCGCGATCAGCATCCGCTGCACCTCGCTGGTGCCCTCGCCGATCTCCAGGATCTTGGAGTCGCGCCACATCCTGGCCACGGGGTACTCGTTCATGAAGCCGTATCCGCCGTGGATCTGCGTGGCCTCTCGCGCGTTGTCCACGGCCACCGTCGAGGAGTAGAGCTTGGCGATCGCCGCCTCCTTCTTGAACGGCTCCCCGGCGACCATGCGCGAAGCCGCGTCGTACCACCCGACGCGGGCCATGTGCGCCCGCATCTCCATGTCGGCGAGCTTGAACTGGATGGCCTGGTTCGCCCCGATCGGCCGGCCGAAGGCGTGCCGCTCCCTGGCGTACTTCACGGACTCGTCCACGCAGCCCTGGGCGAGCCCGGTGGCGAGCGCGGAGATCGCGACGCGGCCCTCGTCGAGGATGCGCAGGAACTGCGCGTACCCGCGGCCCTCCTCGCCGAGCAGGTTCGCGGCGGGGACGCGGACGTCGGAGAAGGACAGCTCACGCGTGTCCGAGGCGTTCCACCCGACCTTCGAGTACGGCGCGGCGACCGTGAAGCCCGGTGTCCCGGACGGCACGATGATCGAGGAGATCAGGGGGCGGCCGTCGTCCTTGCGGCCGGTGACGGCGGTGACCGTGACCAGGCCCGTGATGTCCGTACCGGAGTTGGTGATGAAGCACTTCGAGCCGTTGATCACCCAGTCGTCGCCGTCCCGCACGGCCGTCGTGCGGGTGCCGCCGGCGTCCGAGCCGCCGTCCGGCTCGGTGAGGCCGAAGGCGCCGAGGATCTCGCCCGAGCACATGCGCGGCAGCCACTGCCGCTTCTGCTCCTCCGTGCCGAACAGATGCAGTGGCATGGCGCCGAGCGAGACGCCCGCCTCCAGGGTGATCGCGACGGAGGAGTCGACGCGGGCGAGCTCCTCCAGGGCGACGCCGAGCGCGAAATAGTCCCCGCCCATCCCGCCGTACTCCTCGGGGAAGGGCAGGCCGAACAGGCCCATGCGGCCCATCTCGCGGACGATCTCGTAGGGGAACTCGTGCCGTTCGTAGAAGTCGCCGATCTTGGGGGCGACGACGTCGTGGGCGAACGCCTCGACGGTGCGGCGGAGTTCTTCGAGCTCAGGGCTCAGACGGTGGTCCATCGTTTACTCACTGCTCCTGGGGGGTCAGGGCGCGGACGGTACGTGACGGGCTCGGCCGGCCCAGCCGGCCGGCCATCCAGGCGCTGGTGGCGCTGAGACGGCCCAGGTCGACGCCGGTCTCGATGCCGAGTCCTCGCAGCATCCAGACGAGGTCTTCGGTGGCGAGGTTTCCGGTGGCGCTCTTCGCGTACGGGCAGCCGCCGAGGCCGCCGGCGGAGGCGTCCACCGTGGTCACGCCGTGGCGCAGCGCCGTCAGGGTGTTGGCGAGCGCCTGGCCGTACGTGTCGTGGAAGTGGACGCCGACGCGGTCCGTGGGGACCTGTGCCTCGTTCAACGCGGTGAGCAGGGCGGTGACATGGCCCGGCGTGGCCACGCCGATGGTGTCGCCGAGGCTCAGTTCGTCGCAGCCCAGGTCGAGCAGGGCCCGGCAGACCCGGACGACCTGGCCGACCTCGACCGGCCCCTCCCAGGGGTCGCCGAAGCACATCGAGAGATAGCCGCGGACGTGCATGTCCCGCTCCTTGGCGCGGGAGACCACCGGGGCGAACATCGCGAGGGCCTCGTCCACCGTGCGGTTGAGGTTGGCCTTGGCGAAGGACTCGGTGGCGCTGGCGAAGACGGCCACGCGGTCCGCGCCGAGGGCGGTGGCGCGCTCCAGGCCGCGTTCGTTCGGCACGAGGACCGGCAGGTGGATGCCCCGGGGGTCACCCCGGAGGTCGTCCAGGAGCGGGAACAAGCGCTCCGCGTCGGCCAGTTGGGGCACCCACTTGGGGTGGACGAAGCTGGTCGCCTCGATGGTGGTCAGGCCCGCGTCGGCCAGGCGGTGCACGAACTCCGCCTTGACCTCCGTGGGGACGACCGACTGCTCGTTCTGAAGGCCGTCGCGCGCGCCGACCTCGTGGATGCGCACCCGGGCCGGCAGCCCGTCGGCCGGAACGGTCATGGGCAGCCCTGCGGCGCTCATCGTGCCTCCTCCGGGGTGGTGGCGGGTGCCTCGTCCGGCTCGACCACGGCGAGGACCTGGTCCATGGCGACCGTCGAACCCGGGGTGACGTCCAGCTCGGTGACGGTGCCCGCGTGCGGGGCGGAGATGACGTGCTCCATCTTCATCGCCTCGACCACGAGGAGGCTCTGGCCGGCGCTCACCCGGTCGCCGGCGGTCACCTTCACGACCGTGACGGTGCCCGGCATGGGTGCGGTGAGCGCGTCGGCCCCCGCGTGCGCGGCGCCGGTCAGGCTCGCCTCGACGGGGTCGTGGTCCCGCACCTGCCAGGCGTCCCCTTCCCGGCCGAGCCAGTCGCCCGCGCGGTGGAACGTGTGCCGGGTGCCGTCCACGGTGACCGAGACGCGGTCCGGTGTGACGGTGCGGGCGCCGCTGCCGAGCCGGTGAGTGACGGGTTCGTGTCCCGCTGCCTTGAACCAGTACGTCACGGGTTTCGGGGTGCCGCCGAGGCGCCAGCCGCTGGGCACCGAGAAGGGGTCCGTCCAGCCGTCGCCCGAAGGCGCCAGTGCCGCTTCGCGCACGGCGGCCGCCGCCTCGTACACCTCCTCGGGCACGCCCTGCGGGACCAGGGAGTCCGCTTCGCGCTCGACGAGGCCGGTGTCGAGGTCGCCCGCGGCCACCGCGGGGTGGGCGAGGAGTCTGCGCAGGAAGCCCGCGTTGGTCGGGACGCCGAGGGTGACCGTCTCGGCGAGGGCGGCGCGCAGCTTGCGCAGGGCCGTCGCGCGGTCGGGGGCGTAGGCGATGACCTTGGAGAGCATCGGGTCGTAGAGGCTGCCGACCTCGGTGCCCTCGCTCAGCCCGGAGTCGGTGCGCACGCCCTCGCCCTGCGGCTCGTGCAGGGAGAGGACCGTGCCGCCCGAGGGCAGGAACCCGCGGGCCGGGTCCTCCGCGCAGACACGGGCCTCCACGGCATGCCCGATGAGGGTGATGTCGCCCTGCTCGAACGGCAGTCGCTCGCCCGCGGCCACCCGGAGCTGCCACTCCACCAGGTCGACCCCGGCGATCAGCTCGGTGACGGGGTGCTCCACCTGGAGGCGGGTGTTCATCTCCATGAAGTAGTACGAGGACGGGTCCTTGCCGGGGACGATGAACTCCACCGTGCCCGCGCCCGAGTACCCGCAGGAGCGGGCGGCCTGGACCGCCGCCTCGCCCATCGCCGCGCGCGTGGCCTCGTCCAGGAGGACGCTGGGCGCCTCCTCGATGATCTTCTGGTGGCGGCGCTGCAGCGAGCACTCGCGCTCGGCCAGGTGGATCACGTTCCCCCGGCCGTCCGCGAGGACCTGGATTTCGATGTGCCGGGGGCGGTCGATCCACCGCTCCACCAGGAGTGTGTCGTCGCCGAAGGAGGCGCGGGCCTCGCGCCGGGCCGCCGCGATCTCCTCGGCGAGCAGGGCCTCGTCCCGCACCAGGCGCATGCCCTTGCCGCCGCCGCCCGCGCTCGGCTTGAGCAGCACCGGGGTGCCGATCTCGCGGGCCGACGCGGCCAGTTCGGCATCGGTCAGGCCGCTCCCTGAGGAGCCGGGGACGACAGGCACACCGGCCGCCCGCACCGTCTCCTTGGCGCGGATCTTGTCGCCCATCAGCTCGATCGCCGAGGCGGGCGGGCCGATGAAGGTGAGCCCGGCGTCGGCGCACGCCCGCGCGAACGCGGCGTTCTCCGCGAGGAATCCATAGCCCGGGTGCACCGCCTGGGCGCCGGAGCCGGCCGCGGCCTCCAGGATGCGCTCGATCGACAGATAGCTCTCGGCCGCCGGGGCCGGGCCGATCCGTACGGCCGTGTCCGCCTCGCGCACATGGCGGGCGTCCGCGTCCGCGTCGCTGAAGACGGCGACCGAGCGGACGCCGAGCGTCCGCAGGGTGCGGATGACGCGGACCGCGATCTCGCCGCGGTTGGCGACGAGCACCGTGTCGAACATGTTCCCTCTCCCCGAGGTGGTCCCCTGCAAGACCGTGCTGGTCTTCGGCCGGAAGTCGCTCATCGTCCGCCCCTCACATCCGGAAGACGCCGAAGCCGGGCTCGCCGAGCGGTGCCCCGGCGCACGCGGTCAGCGCGAGGCCGAGGACCTGCCGGGTCTCCAGCGGGTCGATCACGCCGTCGTCCCAGAGCCTGGCCGTGGCGTAGTAGGCATTGCCCTGCTGTTCGTACTGCGTGCGGATCGGGTCCTTGAAGGCCTCTTCGTCCTCGGCCGCCCACTGCTCGCCGCGGGCCTCCAGCTGGTCGCGCTTGACCGTGGCGAGGACGGACGCGGCCTGCTCGCCGCCCATCACGGAGATCTTGGCGTTCGGCCACATCCACAGGAAGCGGGGGCTGTAGGCCCGGCCGCACATGGAGTAGTTGCCCGCGCCGTACGAACCGCCGACCACGACCGTCAGCTTCGGCACGCGCGTGCAGGCCACGGCGGTCACCATCTTCGCGCCGTGCTTGGCGATGCCGCCCGCCTCATAGTCCCTGCCGACCATGAAGCCGGAGATGTTCTGGAGGAAGACCAGGGGGATGCCGCGCTGGTCGCAGAGCTCGATGAAGTGGGCGCCCTTCTGGGCGGACTCCGAGAACAGGATGCCGTTGTTCGCGACGATGCCGACCGGGTGGCCGTGGATGTGCGCGAAGCCGGTGATCAGCGTCGTGCCGTACTCCGCCTTGAACTCGGCGAAGCGGGAGCCGTCGACCACGCGCGCGATGACTTCGCGGACGTCATAGGGGGTGCGGGAGTCCGTCGGCACCGCGCCGTACAACCCCAGGGGGTCGACCTTGGGCTCCTCCACCGGCCGCACCGGCCACGGCGGCGCGCCGCGCTCGGGGAGGGTCGAGACGATGGTGCGCACGATCCGCAGGGCGTGCGCGTCGTCCTCGGCGAGGTGGTCGGTCACCCCGGAGGTGCGCGAGTGGACCGCGCCGCCGCCCAGCTCCTCGGCCGTCACGACCTCGCCGGTGGCCGCCTTCACCAGCGGCGGGCCGCCGAGGAAGATCGTGCCCTGCTCGCGCACGATCACCGCCTCGTCGCTCATCGCCGGGACATACGCCCCGCCCGCCGTGCAGGAGCCGAGGACCGCGGCGATCTGCGGGATGCCGGCGCCCGACATGCGCGCCTGGTTGTAGAAGATCCGGCCGAAGTGCTCGCGGTCGGGGAATACGTCGTCCTGCATGGGCAGGAAGGCGCCGCCCGAGTCGACAAGGTAGAGGCAGGGGAGGCGGTTCTCCAGCGCCACTTCCTGGGCGCGCAGGTGCTTCTTGACCGTCATGGGGTAATACGTGCCGCCCTTGACGGTGGCGTCATTGGCGACGATCACGCACTCGCGGCCCGAGACCCTGCCGATCCCCGCGATGACACCGGCCGCCGGGGCGTCCCCGCCGTACAACCCCTCCGCCGCCAGGGGCGCCAGCTCAAGGAAGGGGGAGCCCGGGTCGAGGAGCGTGTCCACGCGGTCCCTGGGCAGCAGTTTTCCGCGCGCCACATGCCGGGCCCGCGCCCGCTCGCCGCCGCCGAGCCTGGCCGTCGCGAGCCTGGCCCGCAGCTCGTCGACGAGGGCGGTGTGCGCCGCCTCGTTCGCCCGCCATGCCTCCGACGCGGGATCAGCCGCGGTGGTCAGCACTGGTGCCTGCCGCATCAGTCGAGCCCCCTTGCCCGGTTAATGAGCGTTAACGCGTTCGCTTCAGGTTAACGAGCGCTAA
Source organism: Streptomyces sp. DSM 118878 (assembly GCF_052936595.1). Lineage (NCBI taxonomy): Bacteria > Bacillati > Actinomycetota > Actinomycetes > Kitasatosporales > Streptomycetaceae > Streptomyces > Streptomyces sp. DSM 118878. The sequence continues at coordinate 3,388,163 of NZ_CP193622.1, read as the reverse complement.
CCGCCGTGTCTAGAATCAATTCCATGGCCACGAGAACCGACGCCCCCACCCGGCGCGAGCAGATCCTCAAGGAGGCCGCCCGGCTCTTCGCCGAGCGCGGCTTCCACGGCGTCGGCGTCGACGAGATAGGCGCCGCCGTCGGCATCAGCGGCCCCGGCCTCTACCGGCACTTCGCGGGCAAGGACGCGATGCTCGCCGAGCTGCTCGTCGGCATCAGCGGGCAGCTCCTGACGGGCGGCAAGCGGTGCGTGAGCGACACGGAAGGCTCCTCGGAGCGGGTCCTCGACGCGCTGATCGCGGGGCACATCGACTTCGCCCTCGACGACCGCTCCCTGATCACGCTGCACGACCGCGAGCTCGACCGCCTGCGCGAGAGCGACCGCAAGCTGGTCCGCCAGCTCCAGCGGCAGTACGTGGAGATCTGGGTCGACGTGGTGCGCAAGGTCTATCCGGGCCTCGCCGAGAACGCCGCCCGGGTCTCCGTGCACGCCGTCTTCGGGCTGCTGAACTCCACCCCGCACCTGAGCCGCCGCGACGCGCTGCCGAGCCGCGAGGGCATGGCGGGGCTGCTGCATCGCCTGGCGCGCGGGGCGTTCGAGGCCGCGGCCGAGTGACGTGCGTCTCTGGACGCTCTGGTGACCGCCGGGTAACCTGCTTCTGAGCAAGCGCTTAGTCGATGTAGGCAGAGATGCAGGCAGAGGGAGTACTCCGTGCGCCGTACCGTTTTCGATGAGGACCACGAGGCGTTCCGGGAGACCCTGCGCGCCTTCATCGAGGCCGAGGTCGTCCCGGTCCACGAGGAGTGGTTCGCCGCGGGCCAGGTGCCGCGCGAGTTCTACTACAAGCTCGCCGAGCTGGGCCTCTTCGGGATCAACGTCCCCGAGGAGTTCGGCGGCGCCGGCCTGGACACCCACAAGTTCGAGGCCATCCAGTACGAGGAGACCGCCCGCGCGGGTGTCTCCTTCGGCGGCTCCGGCGTGCACGTGCTGCTCGCCCTGCCCTACATCAAGGCGCTCGCCACCGACGAGCAGAAGAAGCGCTACCTGGAGAAGTTCGTCTCCGCCGAGGAGATGTGGGCCCTGGCGATGACCGAGCCGGGCACCGGCTCCGACCTCGCGGGCATGAAGAGCACCGCCAAGCTCTCCGAGGACGGCACGCACTACGTCCTGAACGGCTCCAAGACCTTCATCACCGGCGGCGTCCACGCCGACCGCGTGATCGTCTGCGCCCGCACCTCCGCGCCCACCGCCGAGGACCGCCGCTTCGGCATCTCCCTCTTCGCCGTCGACACCAAGTCCGAGGGCTACTCCATCGGCCGCAAGCTCGACAAGCTCGGCCTGAAGACCTCCGACACCGCCGAGCTGGCCTTCGTCGACGTCAAGGTCCCCGTCGAGGACCTCCTCGGCGAGGAGAACAAGGGCTTCTACTACCTCGGCAGCAACCTGCCCTCCGAGCGCTGGGGCATCGCCTACGGCGCCTACGCGCAGGCCAAGGCCGCCGTCCGGTTCGCCAAGGAGTACGTCCAGGACCGCACGGTCTTCGGCAAGACGGTCGCCTCCTTCCAGAACACCAAGTTCGAGCTGGCCGCCTGCCAGGCCGAGGTGGACGCCGCCGAGGCCGTCGTCGACCGCGCCCTCGAAGCCCTGGACGCGGGTGAGCTGACCGCCGCCGAGGCCGCCTCCGCGAAGCTGTTCACCACCGAGGTCGCCCACCGCGTCATCGACAAGTGCCTCCAGCTCCACGGCGGCTACGGCTTCATGAACGAGTACCCCATCGCCCGCCTGTACGCGGACAACCGCGTCAACCGCATCTACGGCGGCACCAGCGAGGTCATGAAGATGATCATCGCCAAGAACATGGGGCTGTAGAACCACCTTCATGAACCAGGCACTTGAGGACCTCCTCGCTCTGCTCGACCTGGAGCAGATCGAGGAGGACATCTTCCGGGGCATGAGCCGCTCGGCGCTCGTGCCCCGCGTCTTCGGCGGCCAGGTCGCCGCACAGGCCCTCGTCGCCGCCGGACGCACCGTCCCGGGCGACCGTTCCCCGAGCTCTCGGCCTCGCTCCAGCGGGGGAGGCCCTCATGCCCACTCCCTGCACGCGTACTTCCTGCGCCCCGGAGACCCGGGCGCGCCCATCGTCTACACCGTCGACCGCATCCGCGACGGCCGCTCCTTCACCACGCGCCGCGTCGTCGCCGTCCAGCACGGGCAGCCGATCTTCCACCTCTCCGCGTCCTTCCAGACGTACGAGGAGGGCCTGGAGCACCAGGCGGTGATGCCGGACGCGCCGGACCCGGAGACGCTGCCCACGGCCGCCGAGATGCTGCCGCGCCACCTGCCGCCGCACGTCGCCGAGCGGCTCGTCGAGGCCCGCGCGGCCGTCGACCTGCGCTACGCCGACGTGCCGCCCTGGGGCACCGTCGGACAGCCGCGCGAGCCGCGCTCCCAGGTGTGGTTCAGGGCCGACGGCAAACTCGACGACGACTCCCTGCTGCACGTCTGTCTCGCCACGTACGTCTCCGACATGACGCTGCTCGACTCCGTGCTCCTCGCGCACGGCCGGGGCGGCTGGGCGGTCGGTGACGTCGTCGGCGCCTCGCTCGACCACGCCATGTGGTTCCACCGCCCCTTCCGCGCCGACGAATGGCTCCTGTACGACCAGGAGTCGCCGTCGGCCTCCGGCGGGCGCGGCCTCGGCCAGGCGCGGATCTGGACGCGGGACGGACGGCTCGCCGTGACGGTCATCCAGGAGGGCGTCGTTCGCGTTCCCCGCTGATCGGACATACCGTCCGATACATGTCGGAGCAAGTGGAACAGCAGGACAACGGCGAGAGCGGCGGGGGCGGCGAGAGCACCACCACGGTCGTCGTCGCCGCCGTCGCCAACCTGGGAATCGCGCTCGCCAAGGCCGTGGCGGGCGTCATCAGCGGCTCCAGCGCCATGCTCTCCGAAGCGGCGCACTCCGTCGCCGACACCGTCACGGAGCTGATGCTGCTGGTCTCCCTGAAGGCGAGCGACCGGCCCGCCGACGAGGAGCACCCCCTCGGCTACGGAGGGGCCCGCTACATCTGGGCGCTGCTCGCCTCCGTCGCCACCTTCGTGGGCGGCGGCGTCTTCGCCGTGTACGACGGCGTCCACACCCTGACGCACCGCGAGGACCCGGGCGACCCGCTCATCTCGTACCTCGTGCTCGCCGTCGCCTTCGTCCTGGAGGGCTACTCCCTGCGGACCGGCCTCAAGCAGGCCCGCGGTGAGGCCGACCGCCTCGGGGTGCGGCTCAAGCGCTATCTGCGCCACACGCCCGACACCGCGGTCAAGGCCGTCGTGATGGAGGACTCGGCGGCGCTCGCGGGCCTCCTGCTCGCCGCGGCCGGGCTTTTCGCCGGGCAGCTCACCGGGTCCGGTGTCTGGGACGGCGTCGCCTCGCTCTGCATCGGCGTCCTGCTCGTGTACGTGGCCTGGGTCCTCGGCCACGCCAACTCCGAGCTGCTCATCGGGCGACCGCTGCCCGCGGAGATGCGGGCGGCGATCCGCGCGGAACTCCTCGCCGACCCGCACGTGGTGGACGTCATCGAGCTGACCACGCTGCTCCAGGGCCCCGAGGAGGCCCTGGTCGCCGCCAAGGTCGACTTCCGGGACACGTACTCGGCCGCGGACGTCGAGCGGGCCTGCGACTCCATGGCGCGCCGCGTCCGGGAGCGCTTCCCCGCGGTCCGGCGCGTGTACCTGGACCCGACGCCGGGCTCTGCTCAGGAGCCGCCGGAGAGCCCCGCCGCGTCGAGCAGGTAGGCCGTCATCGGGTCGTAGTGCCGGGGGCTCGTCACGTGGTCGTCCAGCGGGACCGTGACCTGCACCGTGCCCTCGGCCTCGCCGATGAACAGCGCGGGGTCGTTGCAGTCCGCGTAGCCGACGGAGTCCAGGCCGCGCTGGCCCGCCCGGCCCGCCCAGCCGTGGTCGGCGACGACCAGGCCGGGCTGCGGGCGGCCCTCGCGCTCCAGGCCGTCCAGGATCGCGTTCATCGGCTCGGGGGAGTGGGTGTGCCACAGCGTCGCGCCGCGCTCCAGGACCGCGACGTCCGCGAACTGGAAGACCATGCCCTCGTCGGCCATGAGGCCCTCGGGGATCACCACGATCTCGCAGCCCGCCGCGCGCAGGGCGGCGGCCGTGGCGCGGTGCACGTCGAGCAGGCCGCCGGGGTGGCCGGTGGCGAAGAGGACGCTCTCCTTGGCCTCGGCGGCCTTGCGCAGGCGGGCGGCCATGCGCTCCAGGGCGGCGACCGTCAGCTCCGGGTCGATGGTGTCCTGGCCGAACCGGTACTCCGGGTCGTCGATGACCCCGCAGCGCTCGGCCATCACCGCGAGGACGTCCTGCTCGTCGGTCCAGCGCTCGCCGAGTTCCAGACCGAGCCAGTAGTGGCGGTCGCCGTTCGCGAGCTTCCTGTAATGGCTGAGGTTGTTCTCGCGTGGCGTGGCGACGTCTCCCGCGATGCGGGTGCGGACGAGGTGCTCTATAAGCGCGGCGCGGCTGGGTATCGGCATGCCCTCCATTGTGCGGGACGAGTGCTCCGCGCTTGGGAGGGATTCGGGGCGTGGGGGCGGCGTGGCTCGCGGGTTTCCCGTGCCCCTGACGGGGCCCCTCACGCGTCCCTGGTCAGCGCGAACCACAGCTCCATACGGACGTCGGGGTCGTCCAGGTCCGCCTCCAGAAGTGCCGCGCAGCGGCTGATCCGCTGCCGGACCGTGTTCCTGTGCACCTCCAGCGCCACCGCCGTGCGGTCCCAGTTGCCGTGCAGGGAGAGCCAGGTGCGCAGGGTCAGGGGCAGGGACGCGTTGCCGGCGATCGGGGCGAGCAGCACGCGCGCGTGGGCGTCGGCCTCCGCGGGGGCGACCAGGGCGGCGATGCCGTTCGCGTGGTGGCGTACGAGGGGGCGGCGGGTGGCCTCCGCGCGGCGCAGGGCGCGGGCGGCCTGGGCGTCGGCGGCGCCGAGTCCGGCGGGCTGGGCCGCGGCGGAGACGCCGAGCACCCAGCCGTCGGCGGGCGCGGGCTCGCGGTCGGCGGGGACGAGCAGGCGCACCGCCCCTTCGGGGCCGTCCGGATCGACGAGAGCGGTGCCGAGCGCCGCGGCGAGCGCGGAGGCGCCAAGAGAGAGACGCCCGGCCCCGGCTCCCGTCCCGGCCCCGGCTCCAGCGGCCCCGCCGTGCGCCACGCGCGCGTGGACCACGGTCCAGGGGCCGCCGTCCAGGAGCGGTGCCACCTCCTCCGGTGCCGTCCCGAGCAGCAGCCGTACGAGGGCCGCCGAGCGGGAGGCCTCGGATGCCCCCTGGTGCTCCCCGGTGAGCAGCGAGAGCAGGACGACCGCCGCCCCCGCGATGGTGTGGTCCCCGGGCTCGCGGCGCTCCGTGGCGGTGGCGAGGGCGAAGCCGCGGCCGCCCCCGAGCGCGTAGGCGGCGAGGTGGACGCCCCCGGCCGTGTCGGCGGCGGACGCGGGGGCCGCCGGAGCGCCCCGCCGCACGACCCCGGTCAGCTCCCGCAGCGCCTCGTGCGCCGCGTCCGGCGTCCGCCCCGCCGCCTGGAGCTCGGCGCCGTCGGGCCCGTACAGCGCGGCGAGCCCGCCGAGCCGTGCCGCGAGCTGGCGCAGGACCGCGGAGACCGGGTCGGGCCGCGCAGCCGCCGTCGCGAGGCCCTGCTGCGCCTGGGTGACCCGGCGCAGCTCGGCGTGGCGGGCCTCGGCCATCAGGCGCCACACCGCGCGCGCGACGCCGCTGAACGTGGTGCGCTGCGGCACCTCGACGAGCGGCAGCCCGTGCCGTTCGCAGGCCTCCACCAGGGCGCGCGGCACCGTGTCGTGGACCGGCGCCACGCCGAAGCCGAGGGCCGCGCCGCCCGCGGCGACGATGCGGGACACGTAGGCGTCGAGGGAGCCGTCGGGGGCCGCGGGGTCGGCGATGTGCACGCCCGCGGTCAGGAGCAGCTCGCCCCCGAGCAGGTACGGGTAGGGGTCCGGCATCTCCGAGGTGTGCACCCACTGCACGGCCGTGGCCGCCGCCCGCGCGTCGGGGCCCGCGATCTGCCGCAGCCCCAGGTCGGCGTGGGCCAGGAGGGCGGCGAGCGGGACCGGCGGGGTCGGGGGAGCGGCGGGGGCCGCCGGGGTGGCGTGCGCTGCGGGGTCGGCCATGGTGGACGTTCCATCCATCTCGATCGCGAGGAGTGGAGGAAACGTACACTTCAGCGTTGCTTTCCGGCCACCTAGGGTCGTGCCGACCACAGCCGCGGGTACGGGCGGATGTCCCCGCGGCGGTCCTCACCCCCATCTGCACGACACGCCACCGAGGTGCGCGAAGGAGGCCCCATATGGCCGTCGACTACACAGTGATCGTCGTCTATCTCGCCGGGATGCTGGCCATGGGCTGGTGGGGCATGCGCCGCGCCAAGTCCAAGAGCGAGTTCCTCGTCGCCGGGCGCCGCCTCGGGCCGTGGATGTACTCCGGCACCATGGCCGCCATCGTCCTCGGCGGCGCCTCCACCATCGGCGGCGTCGGCCTCGGCTACCAGTACGGCCTCTCCGGCGCCTGGATGGTCTTCACCATCGGCCTGGGGCTGCTCGCGCTGAGCGTCTTCTTCTCGGCCCGCATCGCCCGCCTGAAGGTCTACACCGTCTCCGAGATGCTCGACCTGCGCTACGGAGGGCGCGCGGGCGTCATCTCCGGAGTGGTCATGTGGGCGTACACGCTGATGCTCGCGGTCACGTCGACCATCGCGTACGCCACGATCTTCGACGTCCTGTTCGACATGAACCGCACGGTCGCGATCATCCTCGGCGGCTCGATCGTCGTCGCGTACTCCACGCTCGGCGGCATGTGGTCCATCACGCTCACCGACATGGTGCAGTTCGTGGTGAAGACCATCGGCGTGCTGCTCCTGCTGCTGCCCATCGCCGTCGTCAAGGCCGGCGGCTTCAGCGAGATGAAGGCGAAGCTGCCCACCGAGTACTTCGACCCGCTGGGCATCGGCGGCGAGACGATCTTCACGTACGTGCTGATCTACACCTTCGGGATGCTCATCGGGCAGGACATCTGGCAGCGCGTCTTCACCGCGCGCAGTGACAGGGTCGCCCGCTACGGAGGGACCGTCGCCGGCACCTACTGCCTGGTCTACGCCGTCGCGGGCGCCGTCATCGGTACGGCGGCCAAGGTCATGTACCCGAAGCTGCCGAGCGCCGACGCCGCGTTCGCGACCATCGTCAAGGACGAACTGCCCATGGGCGTACGGGGCCTCGTCCTCGCCGCCGCGCTCGCCGCCGTGATGTCGACGTCCTCCGGCGCCCTCATCGCCTGCGCGACCGTCGCCAACAACGACATCTGGTCGCGGCTGCGGGGCGTCGTGAAGCCCGGCGCGGGCACGGGAGAAGGGGCGCACGACGAGGCGCGTGACGAGGTCAGGGGCAACCGTGTCTTCATCCTCGCCATGGGCGTCGCCGTGATCCTCATCGCCATCGCGCTCAACGACGTCGTCCAGGCCCTGACCGTCGCCTACAACCTGCTCGTCGCCGGCCTGCTCGTGCCGATCCTCGGCGGACTGCTGTGGCGGCGCGGCACGGCGGCGGGCGCGCTCGCGGCTGTGACCACCGGCGGTCTGTCCGTCATCGCCCTCATGTGGGGGTACGGCATCCTCGCCAACGAGCCCGTCTACTACGGCCTTTTGATCTCCCTCGCCGTGTACGTCGCGGTCTCCCTCGCCACCAGGCCCACCGACGCCGCGGTCCTCGCCGCCTGGCGCGAACGCCTGGCCGGGCGGGGCGCGGAGCCGGAGGCGGATGCTCCGGTGACCGTCTAGATCTTCGCGCGGCCCGATGTCAGTGGGCCGCGCGACACTCGAAACGCAGTACCCGCGGCGTGCCTGCACAGCACCGCGCGCCGCACTCGCACCAGCAGGAGGAAAACCGACCATGATCAGCGCCGAGACCCCGACGACCCCCCGCGGCCCCGTCGACTCGTCCCGCATCCCCCGGTACGCGGGACCGGCGACGTACGCGCGGCTGCCCCGCCTCGACGAGGTCGGCGGCAGGACGGACATCGCGGTGGTCGGCGTGCCCTTCGACTCCGGCGTCTCCTACCGCCCGGGCGCCCGCTTCGGCGGCAACGCGATCCGCGAGGCCTCCCGCCTCCTGCGGCCCTACAACCCCGCGCAGGACGCCTCGCCCTTCGCGCTCGCCCAGGTCGCCGACGCGGGCGACATAGCCGCGAACCCGTTCAACATCAACGAAGCGGTGGAGACGATCGAGGCCGCCGCCGACGACCTGCTCGGCTCCGGCGCCCGCATGATGACCCTCGGCGGCGACCACACCATCGCCCTGCCGCTGCTCCGCTCGGTCGCCAAGAAGCACGGCCCGGTCGCCCTGCTGCACTTCGACGCCCACCTGGACACCTGGGACACCTACTTCGGCGCGGAGTACACCCACGGCACGCCGTTCCGCAGGGCCGTCGAGGAGGGCATCCTCGACACCGAGGCGCTCTCCCACGTCGGCACGCGCGGCCCGCTGTACGGCAAGAAGGACCTCACCGACGACGAGAAGATGGGCTTCGGCATCGTCACCTCGGCGGACGTCTACCGCCGCGGCGCGGACGAGGTCGCCGACCAGCTCCGCCGGCGCATAGGCGACCGCCCGCTGTACATCTCGATCGACATCGACTGCCTGGACCCGGCCCACGCCCCCGGCACCGGCACCCCCGAGGCGGGCGGCATGACCTCCCGCGAGCTCCTGGAGATCCTGCGCGGCCTCGCCTCCTGCAACCTCGTCTCGGCCGACGTCGTCGAGGTCGCCCCGGCCTACGACCACGCGGAGATCACGGCGGTCGCCGCCTCCCACACCGCGTATGAACTGACGACGATCATGTCCCGCCAGATCGCGGAGGCCCGCCGGACCACCGAGGGGAGCGCGGCCAAGTGACGCACGACCACGACGTCGTCCTGCGGCCCACCGCCGCGCAGACGCAGGCGGCCCTGAACCCGCCCGCGGGGCGCAACGGCGGCGACCTCGTCGTGGAGACCCTCCACGGCCTCGGCGCGACGACGGTCTTCGGCCTGCCGGGCCAGCACGCCCTCGGCATGTTCGACGCCCTGCGCCGCTCCTCGCTGTCGTACGTGGGGCTGCGCGTCGAGAACAACACGGGGTTCGCGGCGGACGCGTACGGCAGGATCACGGGCGAGGTCGCCCCGCTGCTCCTGTCCACCGGGCCCGGCGCGCTGACCTCGCTCGCCGCGCTCCAGGAGGCGGCGGCGGGCTCCTCGCCGGTCCTCGCGATCGGCAGCCAGGTCCCGGTGGCCGGGCTCGGCGGCGGCCGCCACGGTTACCTCCACGAGCTCCGCGATCAGCAGGCGTCCTTCCGGGACATCGTGAAGTCCGTCCACACGGTCCGGACGGCCTCGCAGATCCCCTCCGCGATCGCCGCGGCCTGGGAATCGGCGCTGACCGCGCCGCACGGCCCGGTCTGGGTGGAGATCCCGCAGGACGTGCTGCTCGCTCCGACCTCGCTCCCCGTGGTCACGGCCATGGACGCCACGCCCGATGAGGTCGTGCCACGCCCCGAGCTGACCGCGGTCGCGGCCGACCTGCTGTCCCGGGCCGAGCGCCCGGCGATCATCGCGGGCGGCGGCGTGGTGCGCTCCGACGCGAGCGGCAAGCTCCTCGCCCTCGCGGAGCTGGTGAACGCGCCCGTCGTCACGACCTTCGGCGGCAAGGGTGCCTTCCCCTGGGAGCACCCGCTGTCGCTCCAGTCCTGGCTGGAGGACCGCCACACCACGGACTTCCTGGAGGAGGCGGACGTCCTGCTTGTGGTCGGTTCGGGCCTCGGCGAGCTGTCGTCGAACTACCACACGTTCGCCCCGCGCGGCCGGGTCATCCAGATCGAGGCGGACGCGGGCAAGCTGGAGTCCAACCACCCGGCGCTCGGTATCCACGCGGACGCCAGGCTCGCCCTGTCCGCGCTCCTGGAGACCATCGAGGCGCCGAGGGAGGATCCCGGGGCCCCCGAGCGGGTCACGACGGTCCTGTCGAAGGTCCGCGAGCGGATCGCCGCCCAGGACCTCACCCTGGAGCAGCAGGTCCTCGCCGCCGTCCGCGAGGCCCTCCCCGACGCGTCGCCGTCCTTCTGGGACATGACGATCCTCGCCTACTGGGCCTGGTCCGCCTTCGACGCGCGGCGCCCCAACACCATGCACTCGGCGCAGGGCGCGGGCGGCCTGGGCTACGGCTTCCCCGCCGCCCTCGGCGCGGCGGTCGCGGACCCCTCCCACCCGGTCCTCGCGGTCTCGGGCGACGGCGGGGCGATGTACTCGATAGCGGAACTGGCGACGGCCAGGCAGTACGGGCTGAACGTCACCTGGCTGATCGTCGACGACGGGGGCTACGGCATCCTGCGCGAGTACATGTCCGACGCGTTCGGCGAGGCGAGCGCCACGGAACTGACGCGGCCCGACTTCGTCGCCCTCGCGGAATCCTTCGGGGTGCCCGGCGTGCGGTCCTCCCCGGAAACGCTCCGGGCCGACCTGACGAAGGCACTGGCCGAGCCGGGCCCTTCGGTGGTGGTGCTCCCGGCGGTGCTGCGGATGTTCGCGCCGACGCATGTGTAGGGGTTGCAGAAAAATCCCAGTCCGCCATAGCGAAAGCCCAGGTCAGGGCGCGAGGGCATGGGATTTTTCTGCAATTCAGCCTCGGCTCGGCCAGTCGGTCTTGAGCGCCGTCACGAACGCGGACCAGCCCGCCGGGGCGAAGACCAGGGCGGGACCGTGCGGCGCCTTGGAGTCGCGGACGGGGACGGCTGCCGGGTAGTTGTCCAGGACCTCGACGCAGCTGCCGCCTTCGCTGCCGCTGTGCGTCGACTTGCGCCAGCCGACGGGGACGGCTGCCGGGTAGTTGTCGAGTACCTCGACGCAGCTGCCGGCCTGGTCGTTGCTGTACGTCGACTTGCGCCAGCCGGTCAGTGTGGAGGCGTTCGGGATGATGCGTTCAGTCATGGTGGTCGTAGTCCTTTGCTGTCGCCCGCATCAGGCAGCTCACCTCAGCCGGTGAGCTGTCCGGCCTTGATTGCCCTCACGAACGAGGACCAGCCCGCCGGGGCGAAGACCAGGGCGGGACCGTGCGGTGCCTTGGAGTCACGTACGGGTATGCCCGCGGGGTAGCTGTCCAGTACCTCGACGCAGCTGCCGCCTTCGTTGCCGCTGTACGTCGACTTCCGCCAGTCGGCCAGTATGGAAGCGTCCGGGATGATGCGTTCAGTCACGGTGTTCGTAGTCCTTTGCTGTCGCCCTCAGTAGAGCCAGTGACTCCTTGAGCGGCATCGCGTCGCCCAGCGCGAGATCGTAGGCCCCTTCGAGCCTGTCGACCACGGCGGGGGAGTCGTGAACCTTGCCTACGTGGATGCCTTCGGAGTAGGCCACCGGAGGCTGGTCTTCAAACTTCATCAGGGTGAGCATGCTCTGCATCAGTGGATGTGCACCGAGCCCGCAGGGCAATACGTACGCCCGGATTCGCTGGGCCTCCATCAAGTGGATGACATGCCGTAGCTGCTCCGCCATTACGCCGGGGCCACCAACAACCCGACGCAGCACCGCCTCATCGAGCAACACCCACACTACGGGCGTCACGGGATTCTCAAGGACCGTCGCGCGGTCGAGGCGTGTGACAACGAGTCGGTCGCATTCCTCTGCACCCACTGGAGGGAACGACGTGCCCAGAACCGCGCGTGCGTACCTTTCCGTCTGGAGGATGCCGGGGATGAACGACAACGCGAACTCCCGGATCATCGTCGCCTGTTGTTCGAGTTGCAGCGCCGTCTCGAAGTACTCCGCCACTGCCATGTCGTCGTTCGGCAGGAAGCTGCTCAGTACATTGCCCGTGCCCAGCGCCATGTCCAGCCGCCGGGCGTCCTCCTTGGAGGGAATGCGGCGGCCCGCCTCGATGTGCGCGATGTGCGAACGGGTCATGAGCGCCATGTCGGCCAGCTCCTGCTGCGTGAGCCCGGCCGCTTCCCGCTGGGCCCTCAGCCATTCCCCATAGATGTTACTCAACGTCAACTCCCCTGTGACCGGCGCTTCGTCACGCGCCACCCCCTGGTGACAGTAGTCCGAGTCGTCTCACTCTGTGAGTGGATCGCTACACAGAGGTGCGTAGGCGAGGCCGCGCATCCCCACCACGAACCCTCGGGAGTCGAAGAAATGTCGTGCCACATCACCGGTCTCGGCGCGCATGGCGTCGAGGCGGCCCCCCGGCTGCTCCCCTGGGTCACCCCCGACGGCAACCCCTGCTACCTCATCGGCGACGGAACCGGCCTCGTTTCCCGTGTCGCCGACAACATGGAAACCGTCCAGCTCGGTATGGCCGACGACATCCTCGGGCACGCCGACGCCCTGACCGGCGACCCGAAGGCCACCGCGCCCCAACTCCGCTACCTGGCCGCCCGCCTGGCCGAGTCCCTGCGGGATGTGACCCGTATCGCACGCAGCCGTGGGGCCCGCCTGCCCGTACCCGCTCACGACGGCGACGGTGACCGCGAGGAGGATTTGGGATAGCCTTCCCCCTTTCGTGCAACCCTCACCGGCACCCGTGAGTCATGCGTGGCGAGCGTGCCGGGGGGCGCGCTTGTACGGACCTGGGGGGGTCCAGTACGGACCCGAGGGAACGGAAAGCTTTCATGACTCACCCGGCATCCGGGATATCCAGGCGTGCCCGCGTGCTCTCGGCGGGCCTCGCCGCCGGAGTGCTCGTGCCGCTCGGCGCGGCCGCCGCCGTCACGCCCGCCGCAGCCGCCGCAAGGCCCACAGCCGCCCCAAGGCCCGCAGCCGCCACCGCACCCAAGGCGGCCTGCGCCTCCGCGCAGGCCGGTCTCTCCGCCAAGCTGACCAAGGACATCACGGCCGCCCTGAAGAACCGCAAGGGGACCGTCGCGGTCGGCCTCCACGACCGGGCCACACACACCACCTGCACCCTGCGGGCGACCGCCTCGTTCGACTCGGCCAGCGTCGTCAAGGCGACCGTCCTCGCCACGCTCCTGTGGGATGCCCAGAAGAGTGGCCGGACGCTGTCGTCCCGCGAGAAGAACCTCGCCACCGCCATGATCACCAAGTCCGACAACGCGGCCACCACCACGCTCTGGCGTCAGCTCGGCGCGGCCAAGGTGAAGGGCTTCCTCGGGGCCGCCGAGATGACCCGGACGGCGCCCGGCGCGGGCGGCACCTGGGGGCTCACCCGAATAAACGCCACGGATGAGGAGAAGCTCCTCGCCCTCTTCACCGGCGAGAACACCGTCCTGACCAGCGCCTCCCGCTCGTACGTCCTGAAGCTGATGGGCAAGGTGATTCCCTCGCAGCGCTGGGGCACCCCCGCCGGCGCGCCGTCCGGCGTCTCGACGCACGTCAAGAACGGCTGGCTCAAGCGGTCGACGCACGGCTGGCGCGTGCACAGCATCGGCACGTTCAAGGGCGGCGGCCACGACTACACGATGTCCGTGCTCAGTCACGGCAACAGCACCATGAACTACGGCGTCGCCACCATCCAGGGCGTGGCCAAGGTCATCCACAAGGACCTGGCGACGACCTAGGTCCCAGGGCCCGGCGCCACGCCTCCGGCATCTGACACCGGCACCGATTTGTTGCGGCGGGATGAAATCCGCACCCTGCCGCGTTGGGCCTCTCGGCAGGTCAGGTCTACGGGAGGCAGCACGTGGCGGAGGAACGGGGCGGGTCCGGCCCGGAGGCGAAGGGCTGGGCCAAGAGGCTCACCGGGTATGCGTGGCGGTACCCGAAGGACGTCGTGCTCGCGCTCGGCTCCTCGCTCGTCGGCATGGCCGTCATGGCCCTCGTACCGCTGATCACCAAGGTGATCATCGATGATGTGATCGGGGAGGACGGGCAGGGCGGCGGCCGTTCCATGGGCCCATGGGCCGGCGCGCTGATCGGCGCGGCCGTCCTCGTGTACATAGCCACCTACGTCCGCCGCTACTACGGCGGCCGGCTAGCCCTCGACGTCCAGCACGACCTGCGCACCGAGATGTACGGGACGATCACCAGGCTCGACGGGCGGCGGCAGGACGAGCTGTCCACCGGGCAGGTCGTCGGCCGCGCGACCAGCGACCTCCAGCTCATCCAGGGCCTGCTCTTCATGCTGCCGATGACCATCGGCAACATCCTGCTCTTCGTGATCTCCCTCGCGATCATGGCGTGGCTCTCGCTGCCGCTCACCCTCGTCGCCCTCGCCGTCGCCCCCGCCCTCTGGTTCATCGCCCGCCGCTCCCGCTCCCGCCTGCACCCCGCCACCTGGTACGCGCAGGCCCAGGCCGCCGCCGTCGCCGGAGTGGTCGACGGCTCCGTCAGCGGCGTACGCGTGGTGAAGGGCTTCGGCCAGGAGGACCAGGAGACCGGCAAGCTGCGGGAAGTGAGCCGCAAGCTCTTCGCGGGGCGGCTGCGGACCGTCAAACTCAACTCCCGGTACACCCCCGCCCTCCAGGCCGTCCCCATGCTCGGCCAGGTCGCCATGCTGGCCCTCGGCGGCTGGCTCGCCGTGCGCGGGGAGATCACGCTCGGCACGTTCGTCGCCTTCTCCACCTACCTCGCGCAGCTCGTCGGACCCGTACGGATGCTCGCCATGGTCCTCACCGTCGGCCAGCAGGCCCGCGCGGGCGTCGAGCGCGTCCTGGAGCTCATCGACACCGAGCCGAGCATGAGTGACGGGACCAAGGAACTGCCCGCCGACGCTCCCGCCACCGTCGAGTTCGACGACGTCGGCTTCGGCTACGAGGACGACAGGCCCGTCCTCGACGGCCTCTCCTTCCAGATCGCCCCCGGCGAGACGCTCGCCGTCGTCGGCTCCTCCGGCAGCGGCAAGTCGACCGTCTCGCTGCTCCTGCCGCGCTTCTACGACGTGACCCACGGCGCCGTCCTCATCGGCGGCCACGACGTGCGTGAGCTGACCCTCGGCTCCCTGCGCGCGGCCATCGGGCTCGTGCCCGAGGACTCCTTCCTCTTCTCCGACACCGTCGGCACGAACATCGCCTACGGCCACCCCGAGGCCACCCGGGAGCAGATCGAGACCGCGGCCAGGGCCGCCCAGGCCCACCGGTTCATCTCCGAGCTGCCCGAGGGCTACGACACCAAGGTCGGCGAGCAGGGGCTCACCCTCTCCGGCGGCCAGCGCCAGCGCATCGCGCTCGCCCGCGCCATCCTCACCGACCCCCGCCTCCTCGTCCTCGACGACGCCACCTCCGCCGTCGACGCCCGCGTCGAGCACGAGATCCACGAGGCGCTGCGCGGCGTCATGGCGGGGCGTACGACCCTGCTCATCGCCCACCGCCGCTCCACCCTCAACCTCGCCGACCGCATCGCCGTCCTGGACGACGGGCGCCTCGCCGACCTCGGCACCCACGCGGAGCTGGAGGAGCGCTCGCCCCTCTACCGGCGGCTGCTCACCGACCCCGACGAGCTGGGCGGCGTCTCGCCCGGCCACGCGCTCCCCGCCGACCTGCCCGAGGACACCTCCGTACGCGACGAGCTCGACGCCGAGTTCGACGCCGAGCGCGGCATCACGCCCGCCCTGTGGACCGGTGACAGGGAGCCGAAGGACACCGCGCTCTCCGGCATGCCGTCCACGCCCGAGCTGCTCGCCCAGGTCGACGCGCTGCCCCCGGCCGACGACAAGCCCGGCATCGACGAGGCGCGGGCCGTCACGCCCGAGAAGTCCTACGGCCTGCGCAGGCTGCTCGCCGGGTTCGGCCGCCCCCTGCTGGTCAGCCTGCTGCTCGTCGCCGTCGACGCGGGCATGGGGCTGCTGCTGCCCGTCCTGATCCGGCACGGCATCGACGAGGGCGTCAACCAGCTCGCGCTGGGTGCCGTCTGGGCCGCGTCCGGTCTCGCGCTGGCCGCCGTCGTCGTGCAGTGGACGGCACAGACCGGCGAGATGCGGATGACGGGACGCACCGGCGAGCGGGTCCTGTACTCGCTGCGGCTGAAGATCTTCGCGCAGCTCCAGCGGCTCGGGCTCGACTACTACGAGCGGGAGCTGACCGGGCGCATCATGACCCGGATGACCACGGACGTGGACGCGCTGTCCACGTTCCTCCAGACCGGGCTCGTCACCGCCTTCGTCGCCGTCGTCACCTTCTTCGGCATCATGGTCGCCCTGCTCGTCATCGACGTGGAGCTCGCCCTCGTCGTCTTCGCGACGCTGCCGCTGCTGGTCATCGGCACGTACTTCTTCCGCAAGTCGAGCGTCAAGGCGTACGAACTGGCGCGGGAGCGCGTCTCCGTCGTCAACGCCGACCTCCAGGAGTCCGTGGCCGGGCTCCGCATCGTGCAGGCCTTCCGGCGCGAGCGCTCGGGAGCCCAGCGGTTCGCGGAGAGCAGCGACAGCTACCGCCAGGCCCGCATCCGCGGCCAGTGGCTGATCTCGGTGTACTTCCCGTTCGTGCAGTTCCTGTCGTCCGTCGCCGTCGTCGCCGTCCTCGTCGTGGGCGCGGGCCGCGTCGAGGCGGGCACGCTGACCACCGGCGCGCTCGTCGCGTACCTGCTCTACATCGACCTGTTCTTCGCGCCCGTCCAGCAGCTCTCCCAGGTCTTCGACGGCTACCAGCAGGCCACCGTCTCGCTCGGCCGCATCCAGGAGCTGCTCCAGGAGCCGACCTCGACCAAGGCCGCCGACGAGCCCCTCGGCGTGTCCTCGCTGCGCGGCGAGATCGCCTTCGACGACGTCAGCTTCGCCTACACCGGCGAGGAGGAGGCCCTCAGCGAGGTGCGGCTGCGGATACCCGCCGGGCAGACCGTCGCCTTCGTCGGCGAGACCGGCGCGGGCAAGTCCACGCTGGTCAAGCTGGTCGCCCGCTTCTACGACCCGACGAGCGGGCGGGTCACGGTCGACGGCACCGACCTGCGCTCCCTGGACCTCACCGCGTACCGCCACCGCCTCGGCGTCGTCCCGCAGGAGGCCTACCTCTTTGCGGGCACCGTCCGCGACGCCATCGCCTACGGGCGTCCCGACGCCACCGACGCCCAGGTCGAGGCCGCCGCCCGCGCGGTCGGCGCGCACGAGATGATCGCCACCCTGGACGGCGGCTACCTCCACGAGGTCACCGAGCGGGGCCGCAACCTCTCCGCCGGGCAGCGGCAGCTCATCGCGCTCGCCCGCGCCGAGCTGGTCGACCCCGACATCCTGCTCCTCGACGAGGCGACCGCCGCGCTCGACCTCGCCACGGAGGCGCAGGTCAACCAGGCCACCGACCGCATCGCGGGCAAGCGCACCACCCTGGTCGTCGCCCACCGGCTCACCACGGCCGCCCGCGCGGACCGCGTCGTCGTGATGGACGGCGGACGCGTCGCCGAGGACGGCACGCACGAGGAGCTGCTCGCCCTCGACGGGCGGTACGCGCGGCTGTGGCGCACGTTCGTGGGGGAGCCGGTCGAGGCCGTCTGAGCGGGGCCGGGGGGAAGTCGAGAAAAGCCGGGGGAGGCCGCAACCGCGAGGCGGCGGGCCGCGTCCGTACATCAGTACGTTGATGCCGCAGGGGCGGGGAGGGAACACCGTGAGCAGTGGTAGCGGGCGGAGTCGGATACGCCGGTGGCTGACGCTCGGCGCAGCCGGGCTCGCCGCCTCCCTTCTGCTGGCCCTCGTGGGCCCCGGCGCGGGTACGGCGCACGCCGCCGCCGGCGCCTGCGCGGGGCACAAGGTGCGCGTCCTGCCCTTCAGCAAGGGCAGGGTCGACGTCTTCAAGTCCCGCGGTTACGTCTGCGTCGTGCTGGTCGCCAAGCGTCCCGGCGCCCGCAAGACCATGTCCGTCAGCGTGCAGGCACGCGGCAGCCGTGCCGTGCGGGACAAGGGGCGCTTCACCCACCGCGCGGGGCCCGTGACGGTCCACGCGGGACACCGGTGCGTGCGCGTGACGGGGAAGATCAGCGGGCGTGGGGTCGCTTCGGGATGGATCCTCTGCTGAAGCTCCTCCGCTGACGCGCGTGAGCCGCGCCTGAATGCCTCTGGTGCGACACCAGTTGCTCCGTTAGGTTCCGGGGCACTGCTGTGTCGACAGGGGAGGGTGCATGGGCAAGGCGCTCAGATGGCTGGTGTCGCTCGTCGTGCTGATAGGTACGGTGAGCGCGGCCGGAGCGACGTCCGGAGCGGCCACCGCCGCCGAACGGACCACCACCGGGGAGCGGGCCACCACCGCACAACCGGACATCAAGGACAGGCTGCTCGCCATACCCGGCATGAGCCTCATCGAGGAGAAGCCCTATCCCGGCTACCGCTTCTTCGTCCTGAACTACACCCAGCCGGTGGATCACCGCCGCCCCTCCAAGGGCACCTTCAAGCAGCGCCTGACGGTCCTGCACAAGGACACGAGCCGCCCCACGGTCTACTACACCAGCGGCTACAGCGTCTCCACGAACCCCAGCCGCCGCGAGCCGACGCAGATCGTCGACGGCAACCAGATCTCCATGGAGTACCGCTTCTTCACGCCCTCGCGTCCGGCCCCGGCCGACTGGTCCAAGCTCGACATCTGGCAGGCCGCCACCGACCAGCACCGCATCTACCGGGCGCTGAAGCCCATCTACGGCAAGAAGTGGCTGGCCACCGGCATCTCCAAGGGCGGCATGACGGCGACGTACTACGAGCGCTTCTACCCCCGCGACATGGCCGGCATCGTCTCGTACGTGGCGCCCAACGACGTGGTGGACAAGGAGGACTCGGCGTACGACGAGTTCCTGGCGAACGTCGGCACCAAGGAGTGCCGCGACCGCATCCAGGCCGTGCAGCGCGAGGCGCTCATCCGCCGCGAGCCGCTGTCCAAGAAGCTCGCGGCCTACGCCGCCGCCGAGAACCGCACGTTCCACACCGTCGGCACCCTGGACAAGGCCTTCGAGGCGGTCGTCCTCGACCTGGCGTGGGGCTTCTGGCAGTACCAGCCCGCCGCCACCGCCTGCGGCGAGATCCCGGACGCGGCCACCATGTCCGACCAGGACCTCTTCGACTACGTCGACTCCGTGGGCGGCTGGTCCTCCTACACCGACCAGGGCCTGGAGCCGTACACGCCGTACTACTACCAGGCGGGCACGGAACTCGGCTCGCCCGACATCAGCCAGCCCTGGCTCGGCGACCTGAGCCGCTACGGCTACCAGCCGCCGCGGAACTTCGTGCCCCGCGACATCCCGATGAAGTTCAAGCCGACCGCCATGCGCGACATCGACCGCTGGGTGCGGCACAACGGGCACCGGATGATGTACGTCTACGGGGAGTACGACCCGTACGGCGCCGAGCAGTTCCGCCCCGCGCGGGGCGCCAAGCACGACTCGTACGTCTTCACGGCCCCGGGGGCGAACCACGGGGCGACGGTCTCGCAGCTCACCGCGGACGAGAAGGCGAAGGCCACGCAGCGGATCAAGGCGTGGGCCGGTGTGTCCACCGCGACGTCGAAGCCGCTGGCCGCGTACGACGCGCGCCTCGACCGCAGGGACGTGAAGAAGGAGATGACGCTGCGGCCGTGATGTAGCCCCGAGTCGGTCAGCGGGGCACCGGCTCGGCACATCCGACGGGCCGGGCCCCGCCCAGGTCGACGTAGAGCGCGGTCGCCGGGCCGCACCGGGCGCGGCTGCCGACCGCCGAGACCACCCGGTACTCGGGCCGCCGGTCCCCGCCACCGTCGCAGGCGGTCTCCCGGACCTCGCCCCGCCCGGCGGAGTACACGCAGTCGCCCACGACGGTCCTCGGGCCGCCGCCACCTCCGGGGTCACCGGGGTGCGGCGGTTCGAGGTTGCGCATACAGGCGTGGCCCCGCGGCACCGCCCCGTCGCCGTCCTCGTCCTGCGCGGGCCTGCTCTCGCTGATGTGCAGCACGAAGTCGGTGCGCGCCGGACAGGAGGGGCCCTGCCGCGCCTTGCCGTGGTGCCGCGCGAGGACCCGCGCCGCCGCCCGCTCGCTGGTGCACGGCACCTCCGTGAACGCGCCCCGCCCCCGCGAACTGCACTCGCCCACGGCGAGGAACACCTTCCCGAAACCCGAGGGGCGCGACGCCACCGACGTATGTCCTTCCATGCCCCCCTGGCCGCCGGAGCCCTGACAACCGGTCAGCGCGAGCGCGCCGGCGAGCAGCAGCGCGCGGAGCGTCCCCCTGGCCGCGCGCGGCCCGTCGTGGCAGGCAAGCATGGCGTTCCCCCCGATACGTGCGGTCCAGCGTGACCCGTGGCAGCGGGAGCGTGCCAGGCGCGCGGGGGGCTTTGCGGCGATCAGGGGTGCGGTGCCGACGGGCCGGCGTACGCGTCAGTACGTCAGCCCGTGGCCGACCGGGTACAGCACCTGCGCCGGATCGTCCGCCCGCCGCACCGGCACCGGCAGCCGCCCCCGAGGCGTGGCATGGCCCGCGATCACCCGCGCGGCGGCGCGCAGCTCGACGTCGGTCCAGGAGTACGAGGCGAGTGCCGCGTCGACCTCGGGGAGCCGGGCCACGTCGTAGGGGTTGCGGATCGCGAGCGCGATGACGGGCACACCGGTGGCCTTGAGCGCGGCCACCAGGGCGGCCT
The DNA here is from genome assembly GCF_052936595.1 of Streptomyces sp. DSM 118878. Taxonomy (NCBI): domain Bacteria; kingdom Bacillati; phylum Actinomycetota; class Actinomycetes; order Kitasatosporales; family Streptomycetaceae; genus Streptomyces; species Streptomyces sp. DSM 118878. The sequence continues at coordinate 3,367,611 of NZ_CP193622.1, read as the reverse complement.
GCCCGTCCGCCGCCGTGCCCCCGGCGGGCAGCGCCGCGAACAACGCGGCGTTCGCGGCCTGGGTGTTGTCCCGCGCGGTGGCCGCGTGGGTCGCGACGTTGTACGTCGCCACCAGGACCGCGTCCGCGCCTTCCGCCGCCGCCACCGCCTTCTCGACCGTCGCCTCGTCCGGTGACGTGCCCGTCGGCAGGGCGGTGGCGGCGAAGCCGAGGCCGGTCAGGGTGTCCGCGAGGACCGACGTCGGCGGGCCCGTCGTGCCCGACGGCGAGCGCGGGTCGGCGCCGACCACCAGGATGTCGCGGTGCGTACGGGGCGACAGCGGCAGCGTGGCGTTCTCGTTGCTCAGCAGCGTCGTCGTCGCCTCCGCGATGCGGTCGGCCGCCGCCAGATGGGCGGCGCCGCCCACGGTGGCGTCCGTCTCGGCCACGAGTTCCGGGGCCGCCGTGCCGTCCTCGGTGAGGAGGCCGACGCTCGCCTTCAGGCGCAGGACGCGCAGGACCGACGCGTCGACGCGGTCCTCGGTCAGCTCCCCGTCGGCCACGGCCTTGAGCACCGCGTCCCACGCGACCTGCGGCCGCGGCGGATTCAGGAGCTGGTCCACGCCCGCCTTGAGCGCCAGCACGGCCACGCGGTCGTCCCCGTACTTCGTCCGCACGCCCCGCATCGCCAGCGAGTCGGTGGCGACCACCCCGTCGTAGCCCAGCTCCTCCCGCAGGACGCCCGTGATGATCGGGTGGGAGAGCGTCGCCGGGTCGCCCGACGGGTCCAGGGCGGGCACCACGATGTGGGCCGTCATCACGGAGTCCACGCCCGCGGCGACCGCCGCGCGGAAGGGCGGCGCGTCGTACCTGTCCCACTCCTCGCGGGTGTGGTGGATGTGCGGCAGCTCGGTGTGGCTGTCGTCCGTCGTGTCGCCGTGTCCGGGGAAGTGCTTGGCCGCGGTCGCCACGCCCGCGCTCCGGTAGCCCTCGATCTGCGCCGTCACGAAGCCGGCGACCGCCTCGGGGTCGGAGCCGAAGGAGCGTACGCCGATGACCGGGTTGGCCGGGTCGACGTTCACGTCGGCGTCCGGGGCGTGGTCCTGCCGGATGCCGAGGGCCCGCAGCTCGGTGCCCGAGATGCGGGCCGCCTCGCGGGCGTGCTCGTGCGAACCGGACGCTCCCAGCGCCATCGCGCCGGGCAGGAGCGTCGCCGGGGCGCCCACGCGGGCCACGGCGCCGTGCTCCTGGTCCACGGAGATCAGTACGGGGATGCCCGAGGGAAGTGCTTCTGCCGCCGCCCGCTGGATGCCCCGGGAGAGGGCGGCGATCTGGTGCGGGTCGCGGGTGTTGTGGGCCCAGCCGAAGTAGATGATGCCGCCGAGGTGGTAGCGGGCGATCAGCGCGGCCGCGTCGTCGACGCCGAGTTCCTCGCGGTTGGTGTCGATGTCCCGCTGGTCGGGGGCGGTGGCCGTGTGCCCGTACACGTGCATCACGAAGAGCTGGCCGACCTTCTCCTCCAGGCTCATCCTCGCGATGAGGGCACGGAGCGTGGGGTCGTCGGGCTGGGGCACGGGCGCTCCTGCTGGCCGAAGGAAACTTTCAGGAGTTACGGATATCCCGAAGATTTCTGCCGGTCAAGGGAGGACGGGCATGCGGGGGCCGTCACCGGCGCTGTGTGGAAGGGGGCGCGCCGGTGACGGCGGGCTGCCGGCCGCAGGCGGCGGAGAGGGTGGTCAGCGTTCGCAGCCAGCAGCGATGCCGACACCGCCCTGCGGAGACTCACCGGCAGCGTGCCGGTTGGACGACCGGGGGCGTGGCTGGGTTCCCGGTTTCCGGGAAGTGGTGCGGGGGGTGCGCCTGGGGTTTTCCTTGCGGGGGTGTCGGTGGTGGCGGTGGTGTCTGGAGCGTCCGGAGTGTCAGGGCCCGGGGGTCGTGAGGCGGGACAGGTGGGAGCGGCCCGGGCCGAGGAGCCGGGGCAGTGGCGCCGCCCCCTCGTACCAGCGCTTCTCGTACTCCCAGCACAGCCAGCCGTCCCAGCCCGCCGCGCCGAGCAGCGCCACGGTCTCGGCGAGCGGCAGCGTGCCGGCGCCGAGGGCCAGCGGGGTCGTGTCGTGTGCGGAGGCGATGTCCTTGACCTGGACGTAGCCGAGGTGGGGGGAGAGGGCGGCGAAGCTGTCGTCGACGGACTCGCCGCCGAGCAGGGTGTGCATGACGTCCCACAGCGCGCCGACCTGGCGGTGCCCGACCGCCCCCAGGACCCGGGCGACATCGGCTCCCGTGCGGTGCGAGTCGTGGGTCTCCAGGAGGACGCGTACGCCCGCGTCGGCGGCGTACCGCGCGGCGGTGCCGAGCCGCCTCGCGGCCGTCGCGTCGGCCTCCGCCGTGCTCTGCCCGGTGCCGCCGCCGGGGAAGACGCGTACGAAGGGGGCGCCGACGTCACGGGCGAGGGCCACGAGGGAACGCACCTCGTCGAGGACGGGTGCGTCATCGCCGGGCGCGGCCACGCGCGCGTACCCGGCGATGCCGAGGATGTCCACGCCCGCCGCCTTGAACCCGGCGGCGACGTCCGCCCGTTCGGCGAGGCCGATCCCGGGGTGCACCGGCTCCTCGGGGTGCGCGCGCAGCTCGACGCCCTGGTAGCCGTGGTCGGTGGCGAGCCGCAGCACGTCGGCGACGGGCAGGCCCGGCACGCCGAGGGTGGAGAAGGCGAATCTCATGGCCCCGACAGTAATGGCCCCGACAGCAGGGGACAGGAAGCGCTCAGGCGGGCCGCTCGTGCAGGGGCAGCCGCCAGTCCTGGCCGACGACGTCGGCGCCGAAGGAGTGCTGCGTCCTCTCGTCGGCGAGGACGAAGCCGTGGCGCTGGTAGATCGCGCGGGCGGCGGCGAGCACGTCGACGGTCCAGAGCACGATCTCCCGGTATCCGGCGTCGCGCGCGAAGCCGATGCAGGCGCTCACGAGTTGGTCCCCGATCCCGAGGCCCCGCGCGTCCGGCTCGACGAGCAGGAGGCGCAGCCGCGCCGTGCCGGGAGCCTCGTCGCGCACGCACATCACACTCCCCACCGGGCGCCCGTCCAGCTCGGCGATCCACACCCGCTCCAGGAGCGGGTCGTGGTCCTGGGCGAAGTCCGCGACGATGCGGGCGACCAGCCCCTCGTACTCGGTGTTCCACCCGTACTCGGCGGCGTACAGCGCGCCGTGGCGCTGCACGATCAGGCCGAGGTCGCCCGGCCGCGGCTCCCGGAGCCGGACGCTCGCGCGCCGCCGGTCGGTGCCTTCGAGGATGCCGCGGACGGTGCGCATGGCCGCGGCGAGGCGGGCCCGGTCGGCGGCGGGCACGTCGGCGACGAGCGCCCCGACGCTTTCCCGTGACCGCTCGTCGAGCAGGTCGGCGGCGTCCCGCCCTCGCGCGGTCAGCGTGATCCGCTGCCGCCGCGGATCGGGCACGGAGGGGGCACGCTCCACGAGACCGTCCCGCTCGAACTTGGCGAGCAGCCGGCTCAGGTATCCCGCGTCGAGGGAGAGCGTGCTCCGCAGGTCGGCCGCGTCGGTGTGCGGCGCCAGCGAGAGCTCGTACAGGACGCGTGACTCGGTGAGGGTGTACGGGACGTACAGGTGACGGCTGTAGTCGAGGACACCGATGAGGTTGGTGTAGAAGCGGTTGAAGGCCCGCATCTCCTGGATGGGTGCGCGCGGCACCGGCGGCGCCTGGGTCTTTCCGGGCGGTTTCGGCACGATGACCACCTGCCTACCTTTGACTGAGTCAACGGTAGAGCAAGGCAGGGCGCGGGGGAAGCCCACGGCTCTCAGAGAAACGCCAGGCGCAGGCCGAGCGCCGCGAACGCCGCCGCGAAGGTGCGGCGCATCCAGTCGACGACCCGGGGGCGGGCGATGACGTGGTGGCGCATCGCCGCGGCGAAGCGGCCGTAGGCCAGGAAGACCACGAACGTCATCAGCATGAAGTAGGCGCTGAGTTCGGTCATGCGCAGCATGGCGTACGGCTCGTCGGTGTCCACGAACTGCGGCAGGAACGCGAAGAAGAACAGGGTGAGCTTGGGGTTGAGGACGTTGATCAGTACGGCCGTCAGGATCGTGCGGCCCGCCGAGCGCGGTTCCGTCTCCCGCTCGGCGGTGAGCTCGCTCTTGTCGCGCAGCGTGCTCCACGCCATGTGGAGGAGATAGGCCACGCCGAGGTACTTCAGGGTCTCGAACGCGACCGCGCTGGCGTTCAGCAGCGCGGCGAGGCCCGTGATCGCGGCCACCATGTGCGGGATGACACCCAGCGTGCAGCCGATGGCCGCGACGGCCGCGGCCCGCGTGCCCCGCGACAGGCCCGCCGCGATCGTGAACAGGGCGCCGGTGCCGGGGGTCACGCAGACGACGAGGGAGGTGAGGAAGAATTCCATTCCTTGACCCTGACGCCACAATGGATCCATGAACAGGTCCAAAGGATCTCCAGCCGACAGGACCATAACGACGCCCGCCACCTCCGACTTCCTCCGGACCTCCGACTCCATCCAGACCTCCGACTTCCTCCAGCTCGATCCCCGTACCGCCCCCAGGGGCGGGCTCGCGGACTGGCTGGCGCGGGAGATCCGGTCCGCCATCGCGGACGGGCGGCTCGCCACCGGCAGCCGGCTGCCCGCCACCCGGACCCTCGCCGACGAACTCCGCGTCTCCCGCGGCGTCGTGACGGAGGCCTACCGGCGCCTCGGCGAGGACGGCCATGTCGCGGGGCGGGGACGCGGCGGCACGGTAGTCCTCGCCGTACCCCACCACCTGCCCCCCGCCTGTGGGCCCGCCACGTCACCCGCCCGGACGCCCGCCACGTCGCCCGCCATGTCACGCGCCCCGTTCGCCGCGGCCCCCGGCCTGGACGCCTTCGAGGCCCTGCGCGCCGCCCCCGCCCGCATCGACCTCACTCCCGGCCTGCCCGACCTCGGTGCCTTCCCCCGGGCGGCCTGGCTGCGCGCCGAACGCGCCGTCTTCGCGGACCTCACCCCGACCGCCTTCGGGTACGGGGACCCGCGCGGAACCCCGGCCCTGCGCACGGCCGTCGCGCGCTGGCTCTCCCGCAACCGGGGGATCAACGCCGACCCCGACGACGTGATGATCGTCAACGGCACGGCCCAGGCGCTGCGGCTCCTGGTCGACGTACTGGGCGCCGAGGGGATCGACCGCGTGGCCGTCGAGGAACCGGGATCACTCGGCGTCCGCCAGCACCTGCGTCCGCTCGGCACCCCGCCCGTCCCGGTCGACGCGCAGGGCGTCCGCGTCGACGCCCTGCGGGCCACCGGAGCCCCGGCCGTACTGCTCACGCCCGCCCACCAGTTCCCCACCGGCGTCGTGCTCGGCGGCGAGCGCCGCCGTGAGCTGATGGAGTGGGCCCGCGACGGCGGCCTCGTCATCGAGGACGACTACGACGCCGAGCACCGCTACGACCGCCCCGCGGTCCCCGCCCTCCGCGCCCAGCTCCCCGAGCGGGTCTGCTACACCGGCAGCGTCTCCAAGCTCCTCGCGCCCGCCCTGCGCCTCGGCTGGCTGCTCGCCCCGCGCGCGTACCGCTCCCAACTCGTCGACGCCAAGCGCCTGGTCGACCTCGGCAACGCCGCGCTCCCGCAACTGGCCCTGGCCCGCCTCATGGAAAGCGGCGACCTGGAACGCCACCTGCGGCTGGTCCGCAGGCACCACCGCCGCCGCAGGGACGCGATGATCGCGGCCATCCGCACGCACCTGCCGGGAGCGCTCACCCACGGCGCGGCGGCCGGCCTGCATCTGACGATCACGTGGGACACCGCGTACGCGGGCCCCGACGCCGCCTTCGCCGCCGCCGCCCTCGACCGTGGCGTCAAAACCCACCCGCTGTCCTGGCACACCCAGCGCCCCCACCCCCCGGGCCTGGTCCTCGGCTACGCGGCCACGCCCCCGACGGCCATCACGGAAGCGATGACGGAGCTGGGCCGACTGGTGGGCCGGGCCCGGTGGGTCGGGGCGTTGCAGAAAAGTCCCGGCGACACGCCGTAAATGTGGCGATATGGACGGGACTTTTCTGCAATGACCTGCCGCCGGACCTACCAGGGCGCCGTCGATCTACCGCGGCGCCGCCGTTGAGCCGCGCACCATCAGGTCGCCGTGCACCGTTGCCACGCCTCCCGGTGGCGGCTGCTCCTTGCCCATGGCGATCCGGCCCGCGCGTGCGCCCGCCTCGTGCAGCGGCAGGCGGACCGTCGTCAGCGCGGGGACGACGTCGACGCTGAACGGCAGGTCGTCGAAGCCCGCCACGGAGACGTCGTCCGGGATGCGCAGGCCCTTGTCGCGCAGGGCCGCGCAGGCGCCGAGCGCCACCGTGTCGTTGGCGGCGACCACGGCGGTCAACGAGGGGGCGCGGCGCAGGAGTTCCTCGGTGGCGTCGTAGCCGGAGCGGCGGTCGTACGGGCCGTGGACGGTGAGCGCCGGGTCGTCGCTGACGCCGTGCGCGGCGAGTGCCGCCCGGTGGCCCTCCAGGCGGTGCCGGGTGGTGGTGCGCTCTTCCGGGCCCGCGATGTAGCCGATGCGCACGTGGCCGAGGCCGATGAGGTGTTCGGTCAGCCGCCGGCCGCCGCCGCGGTTGTCGAAGGTGAGCGCCACGGCGTCGGTGTCGGGGGAGGGCGGCCGGCCGCAGAGCACCACCCGTGCGCCCGCCTCACCGAGGCGCCGCAGCTTTCCGGCCATCGCGGCGGCATGGCCGGCGTCCTCGACGGCGCCGCCGGTGATGACCACCGCGGCGGCGCGCTGGCGCTGGAGGAGCGTGAGGTAGGTCAGCTCCCGCTCGGGGGAGCCGCCGGTGTTGCAGACCACGGCCATCCGCTCGCCGCCCGCGCGCCCGCCGGGGCCGCCGATCTCGGACTGCACCGCGCCCGCCATGATCCCGAAGAAGGGGTCCGCGATGTCGTTGACCAGGATGCCGACCAGATCCGACGTGGCCGCGGCGAGGGCGCTCGCGGGCCCGTTCAGGACGTAGTCGAGGTCGTCGACGGCGCGCAGGACGCGCTCGCGCGTGGCGGCCGCCACGGGATAGTTGCCGTTCAGTACGCGGGAGACGGTGGCGGGGGAGACCTGCGCGCGGGCCGCCACGTCCGCCAGGGTCACGGTCATCTCGTCGTCCTTTGGTATCACTGCCGTGGCCCGAAGCCCTTGTCCGAACCTTGTGCGGCAGGCTAGCTTCTGTCTAGATAGAAAGCGCTTGCTATCCGGTCCTGACGGGCTGTGCAGTCTTAGCGAGCTATGCGGTCTTAGCGGGCTACGCAGCCTTGACGGAGGGACTTTCGTGACACGCAAGACGGTGCGCATCGCCATGAACGGCGTCACGGGACGCATGGGCCACCGCCAGCACCTCGTCCGCTCGATACTGGCCCTGCGCGAACAGGGCGGCCTCGACATCGGTGAGGGCACCGTGCTGTGGCCGGAGCCGGTCCTGGTGGGCCGCAGGGAGGACGCGCTGCGGTCGCTGGCCGGGCAGTACGGCCTGGAGCACTACTCGACGGACCTCGACGCCGTCCTGGCCGACCCGTCCGTCGACATCTACTTCGACGCGCAGGTCACCTCCGCCCGCGAGGACGCCATCAAGCGCGCCATCGCCGCGGGCAAGCACGTCTACACCGAGAAGCCGAGCGCCACCGGCCTCGCCGGAGCCCTCGACCTCGCCAGGCTCGCCAAGGACGCCGGCATCAAGCACGGCGTCGTCCAGGACAAGCTCTTCCTGCCGGGCCTGCTGAAGTTGAAGCGGCTCATCGACGGCGGCTTCTTCGGCCGGATCCTGTCCGTACGAGGTGAGTTCGGATACTGGGTCTTCGAAGGGGACTGGCAGCCCGCCCAGCGCCCGTCCTGGAACTACCGTGCCGAGGACGGCGGCGGCATCGTCGTCGACATGTTCCCGCACTGGGAGTACGTCCTGCACGAGCTGTTCGGCCGCGTGCGCACCGTCCAGGCGCTCACCGCCACGCACGTCCCGCAGCGCTGGGACGAGCGGGACAAGCCCTACGACGCCACGGCCGACGACGCCGCGTACGGCGTCTTCGAGCTGGACGGCGGAGCCATCGCGCAGATCAACTCCTCCTGGGCGGTGCGCGTCAACCGCGACGAGCTGGTGGAGTTCCAGGTGGACGGCACCGAGGGCTCCGCCGTCGCGGGCCTGCGCAACTGCCGGGTCCAGCACCGCAGCGCCACGCCGAAGCCCGTGTGGAACCCGGACCTGCCCGTCACCCACTCCTTCCGCGACCAGTGGCAGGAGGTGCCCGACAACGGCGAGTTCGACAACGGCTTCAAGGCCCAGTGGGAGCTCTTCCTCAAGCACGTCTACGCGGACGCCCCCTACCGCTGGGACCTCCTCGCGGGCGCGCGCGGCGTGCAGCTCGCCGAACTGGGCCTGCGCTCCTCGGCCGAGGGCCGCCGCATCGACGTACCGGAGATCGCGCTGTGAGCACTGTGAGCAGCCTCCTGCTTCCCGTCGCGGGCGGCGGCACGCGCGCGTACACCCCGCGCACCGAGCCGTCACGGATCACGGTGAGCGGCCCGCCGCCCACCTCCCGCACCGTCTTCTCCGCCGCGCACGTCGTCGCCGACCCGTTCGCCGACGTCTCCCCGGACGGCCCCGCCGCCGTCGACTGGGACGCCACACTCGCCTTCCGCCGCCACCTCTGGTCGCACGGCCTCGGCGTCGCGGAGGCCATGGACACCGCCCAGCGCGGCATGGGCCTGGACTGGGCGGGAGCGGCCGAGCTGATCCGCCGCTCGGCCGGAGAGGCCAAAGCGGCCGGTGGCCGCATCGCCTGCGGCGTCGGCACCGACCAGTTGACCGAGCCCGCCGCGCTGCCGCAGGTCGTCGAGGCGTACGAGGAGCAGCTCGCGCTCGTCGAGTCGGTCGGCGCCCAGGCGATCCTCATGGCGTCGCGCGCCCTCGTGGCGGCGGCCGGGTCGCCGGACGACTACCTGGAGACGTACGGCCACCTCCTGCGCCAGGCGAGCGAGCCGGTGATCCTGCACTGGCTCGGCCCCATGTTCGACCCCGCCCTGGAGGGCTACTGGGGCTCGACGGACCTGGACGCCGCGACGGAGACCTTCCTGGAGGTCATCGCCGCCCACCCCGACAAGGTCGACGGCATCAAGGTGTCGCTCCTGGACGCCGGGCGGGAGATCGCCCTGCGCCGCCGCCTGCCGCAGGGCGTGCGCTGCTACACCGGCGACGACTTCCACTACCCGGAACTGATCGCCGGGGACGACCACGGCTTCAGCCACGCGCTGCTCGGCATCTTCGACCCGCTGGGACCGCTCGCCGCCGAGGCGGTGCGGGTCCTGGACACGGGGGACGTGAAGGCGTTCCACGGCCTCCTCGACCCCACCGTCGAGCTGTCGCGGCACCTCTTCCGGGCGCCCACCCGCTACTACAAGACCGGCGTGGTGTTCCTCGCCTGGCTGGCCGGGCACCAGACACACTTCTCCATGGTGGGCGGCCTCCAGTCGGCCCGCTCCCTGCCGCACCTGGCCCACGCCTACGAACTCGCCGACGGCCTCGGCCTGTTCCCCGACCCGTCCCTGGCGGCGTCCCGGATGCGCTCGCTGCTGACCGTCCACGGAGTACCGCGATGAGCACCCCGCCCCCGCTGTCACGGCTGAGCGTCAACCAGGAGACCGTCAAGCAGCTCTCGCTGCCCGAACTCGCCGAAGGATGCGCCAAGGAGGGCATCACCGCCGTCGGCCTCTGGCGCGCCCCGGTCCAGGAGTACGGGGTCGAGCGCGCCGCCCGGCTCATGCGCGAGACGGGCCTCGCCGTCACCAGCCTGTGCCGGGGCGGCTTCCTCACGGACACCGGGGAAGCGGCACGCGCGCGTGCCCTCGACGACAACCGCGCGGCGATCGACGAGGCGGCGGCGCTCGGCACCGACACGCTGGTCCTGGTCTCCGGCGGCCTGCCGCCCGGCGGCAAGGACCTCGCGGGCGCGCGGGAGCGCGTCGCGGACGCCCTCGCGCTCCTCGGGCCCTACGCCGAGGAGCGGGGCGTGCGCCTCGCCATCGAGCCGCTGCACCCGATGTTCGCCGCGGACCGCTGCGTCGTCTCCACCCTCGGCCAGGCGCTCGACCTCGCGGAGCGCTTCCCCGCGCACCAGGTGGGCGTGGTCGTGGACACGTACCACGTCTGGTGGGACGACCGGGCGCCCGCGGAGATCGCCCGTGCGGGCGCCGGGGGGCGCCTGCACGCCTTCCAGCTCGCGGACTGGATCACGCCGCTGCCCGCGGGCGTCCTGCTCGGCCGCGGCCAACTGGGCGACGGCAGCGTCGACTTCAGGGCGTGGCGCGAACTGGTGGACGCCGCCGGGTACGACGGGCCGATCGAGGTCGAGATCTTCAACGAGGCCCTGTGGGCGCGGGACGGCGGCGAGGTGCTGCGGGAGACGGCCCAGCGCTTTCGCACGCACGCGTGAACCACGCCCACCAGGACCTCGGGACCCCTTCCGCCTGCGTCCGGAAAATTCTCCGCGACGGCGTGCAACCCTTTGGCCACCAAGCGTGTCGTACTCTGCGTCAGGACTTCCCGAGGGGGGATCTGGGGGGATCCAGGGGGAATCGCGGGGTTTCTGGCATTGGGGGGAGGGCGCGAAGGGGCCCGGTCGTGAGACCGGGCCCCTTCGTGGTTCCCGATGTTCCTGCTGTCAGTGCCGGGCGGTAGCGTCGGATCATGTCGAGTCCAACGGCGGCGGCCGCGGTGCTGGAGGGTGTCCTCGAGCGCATCACGTATGCCAACGAGGAGACGGGTTACACCGTGGCGCGCGTCGACACCGGGCGCGGTGGGAACGACCTGCTCACCGTCGTCGGCGCGCTCCTCGGCGCCCAGGCCGGCGAGTCCCTGCGGATGCAGGGCCGCTGGGGCTCCCACCCGCAGTACGGCAAGCAGTTCACCGTCGAGAACTACACGACGGTGCTCCCCGCCACCATCCAGGGCATCCGCCGCTATCTCGGCTCCGGACTCATCAAGGGCATCGGCCCCGTCATGGCCGACCGCATCACCACCCACTTCGGCGTCGACACCCTCGACATCATCGAGACCGAGCCGAAGCGGCTCGTGGAGGTGCCGGGCCTCGGCCCCAAGCGGACCAAGATGATCGCCGCCGCCTGGGAGGAGCAGAAGGCCATCAAGGAAGTCATGGTCTTCCTCCAGGGAGTGGGCGTCTCCACCTCCATCGCCGTGCGCATCTACAAGAAGTACGGCGACGCCTCCATCTCCGTGGTGAAGAACGAGCCGTACCGCCTCGCCGCCGACGTCTGGGGCATCGGCTTCCTGACCGCCGACCGCATCGCCCAGGCCGTCGGCATCCCGCACGACAGCCCCGAGCGCGTCAAGGCCGGTCTTCAGTACGCCCTTTCCCAGTCGACCGACCAGGGCAACTGCTACCTCCCCGAGGAGCGCCTCATCACCGACGCGGTGAAGCTCCTCCAGGTCGACACCGGCCTGGTCATCGACTGCCTCGCCGAGCTCGCGCAGGACGAGGAGGGCGTCGTGCGCGAGAAGCTCCCGGCCCCGGACGGGGGCGACGACGTCACCGCCGTCTATCTCGTCCCCTTCCACCGCGCCGAGCTGTCCCTCGCCGCCCAGCTCCTGCGCCTGCTCAAGACGTCCGACGACCGCATGCCCGCCTTCGGTGACGTCGACTGGGACAAGGCCCTGGTCTGGCTCGCGAAGCGCACGGGCGCCCAGCTCGCCGCCGAGCAGCAGGAGGCCGTCAAGCTGGCGCTGACCCGGAAGGTGGCCGTCCTGACCGGTGGGCCCGGCTGCGGCAAGTCCTTCACGGTGCGCTCCATCGTCGAGCTGGCCCGCGCCAAGAAGGCCAAGGTCGTCCTCGCCGCTCCCACCGGACGCGCCGCCAAGCGCCTCGCCGAGCTCACCGGCGCCGAGGCCTCCACCGTGCACCGCCTGCTCGAACTGAGGCCGGGGGGAGACGCGGCGTACGACAAGGAGCGCCCGCTCGACGCCGACCTCGTCGTGGTCGACGAGGCCTCGATGCTCGACCTGCTGCTCGCCAACAAGCTGGTCAAGGCCGTGCCGCCCGGCGCCCATCTGCTCTTCGTGGGCGATGTCGACCAGCTCCCGAGCGTCGGCGCCGGCGAGGTCCTGCGGGACATGCTCGCCGACGGCAGCCCCGTCCCCGCCGTCCGCCTGACCCGGATCTTCCGCCAGGCCCAGGAGTCCGGCGTCGTCACCAACGCCCACCGCATCAACTCCGGGGTGCCGCCGCTCACCCAGGGGATGAAGGACTTCTTCCTCTTCGTCGAGGACGAGACCGAGGACGCGGGCCGCGTCACGGTGGACGTCGCCGCGCACCGCATCCCGCGCAAGTTCGGCCTCGACCCCCGCAGGGACATCCAGGTCCTCGCGCCCATGCACCGCGGCCCCGCGGGCGCGGGCAGCCTCAACGGCCTCCTCCAGCAGGCCATCACCCCCGCGCGTCCCGGCCTGCCCGAGAAGCGGTTCGGCGGCCGGGTCTTCCGCGTCGGCGACAAGGTCACCCAGATCCGCAACAACTACGAGAAGGGGCAGAACGGCGTCTTCAACGGCACGGTGGGCGTCGTCACCGCCCTCGACCCCGACGAGCAGCGGCTCACCGTCCTCACCGACGAGGACGAGGAGGTTCCGTACGACTTCGACGAGCTGGACGAGCTGGCGCACGCGTACGCGGTCACGATCCACCGCTCCCAGGGCAGCGAGTATCCGGCGGTGGTGATCCCCGTCACCACGGGGGCGTGGATGATGCTCCAGCGCAATCTGCTCTACACCGCCGTGACACGTGCGAAAAAGCTGGTCGTCCTCGTCGGTTCGCGCAAGGCTCTCGGACAGGCCGTACGCACGGTCTCCGCGGGCAGGCGCTGCACGGCCCTGGATTTCCGGCTCGCGGGCCGCCGGAACCCGGCCCCGTGACGATTTGATCGATCAAACGAGTCGGAAACGTCACACAGCACTTTCGCAACCGGGGCGAAGGGGGCAGGATGAGTAGGTTGGCGGCACTGAGTGCCGCCAATAGGCCCAATGGTCGACCCCGAGTGCACTCTCCAGGGCCAAATGGGGGATGGTAGAGACAGTCAGGGCACCTCGAAGAAGAGGCACAACGTCGGTGAGGGATGACGTGAGCGACAACTCTGTAGTACTGCGGTACGGCGATGGCGAGTACACCTACCCGGTGATCGATTCGACCGTCGGCGACAAGGGCTTCGACATCGGGAAGCTCCGCGCCCAGACCGGTCTGGTGACCCTGGACAGCGGCTATGGCAACACCGCCGCCTATAAATCCGCCATTACCTATCTCGACGGCGAACAGGGCATCCTCCGGTACCGCGGCTACCCGATCGAGCAGCTGGCCGAGCGCTCCACCTTCACCGAGGTGGCGTATCTGCTGATCAACGGCGAACTGCCGAAGGTCGACGAGCTGGCTTCGTTCAAGAACGAGATCACGCAGCACACGCTGCTGCACGAGGACGTCAAGCGGTTCTACGACGGCTTCCCGCGTGACGCCCACCCGATGGCGATGCTGTCGTCCGTGGTCAGCGCGCTGTCGACGTTCTACCAGGACAGTCACAACCCGTTCGACGAGAAGCAGCGTCACCTCTCGACGATCCGCCTTCTCGCCAAGCTTCCGACGATCGCGGCCTACGCGTACAAGAAGTCGCAGGGCCACCCGGTCGTCTACCCGCGCAACGACCTCGGCTACGTCGAGAACTTCCTGCGCATGACGTTCTCGGTGCCCGCCGCCGAGTACGAGCTGGACCCGGTCGTGGTCAACGCGCTCGACAAGCTCCTGATCCTGCACGCGGACCACGAGCAGAACTGTTCGACCTCCACCGTGCGGCTGGTCGGCTCCTCGCAGGCGAACATGTTCGCCTCGATCTCGGCCGGCATCTCCGCGCTGTGGGGCCCGCTGCACGGCGGCGCCAACCAGTCGGTCCTGGAGATGCTGGAAGGCATCCAGGCTTCCGGCGGCGACGTCGACACCTTCATCCGCAAGGTGAAGAACAAGGAAGACGGCGTGAAGCTCATGGGCTTCGGGCACCGCGTCTACAAGAACTTCGACCCCCGGGCGAAGATCATCAAGGCGGCGGCGCACGATGTCCTCTCGGCGCTCGGCAAGTCCGACGAGCTGCTCGACATCGCGCTGAAGCTGGAAGAGCACGCGCTGGCCGACGACTACTTCGTCGAGCGCAAGCTGTACCCCAACGTGGACTTCTACACGGGGCTCATCTACCGCGCCATGGGCTTCCCGACCGAGATGTTCACGGTCCTCTTCGCGCTGGGCCGCCTGCCGGGCTGGATCGCCCAGTGGCACGAGATGATCAAGGAGCCCGGATCGCGCATCGGGCGTCCGCGCCAGATCTACACGGGTGAGGTTCTCCGGGACTTCGTCCCGGTCGAGGGTCGCTGACCCTCCTCAGGGCTTCCACAGGCTCTCAAGGCCTTATCAAGCGGAAAGCGCCCCGCCATCGATCCCCCCACGGGTCGACGGTCGGGGCGCTTCCCTTTTTCCCGGTGCGGATTCCCCCCACGGGATCCGGCCGGGCGTTTTGGTGGCCCTGCGGTCTGCCGGGACGCGCACTGACGGGAGGGCCGCTCAAAGCTCCCCGACGCACGTGCCCCGGCCAACAACACACTCCGAGAACATCCCCCAAGATGTCCTCCGATGTCGGAAGACGTCCCCCAAGACATCTTCTGGCATCGTCCCATTAGACTCGCGACCCCCCAAGATGGTTACGTCCAGATCAATGTGATCTGCGTCTCTTGCATATGTCCCGTCTATCCGCAAGAGCCCCGATATGTGGATAGCGGCAAGGGTGTGAAGGTGCTGAAACGGACATGTGAAGGGCCCATGAGAATGTCCGAAGGACTATGAGAACGTCCGCAGCCGCAGGCTGTTGGTGACGACGAAGACCGACGAGAACGCCATGGCGGCCCCCGCGATCATCGGATTGAGGAGTCCGGCCGCGGCGAGCGGCAGCGCGGCGACGTTGTAGCCGAAGGCCCAGAACAGGTTGCCCTTGATCGTGGCGAGGGTCTTCCGGGAGAGCCGGATGGCGTCCGCCGCCACCCGCAGGTCCCCGCGCGCCAGCGTCAGATCGCTCGCCTCGATCGCCGCGTCCGTGCCCGTGCCCATCGCGAGCCCCAGATCGGCGGTGGCGAGCGCCGCCGCGTCGTTCACGCCGTCGCCGACCATCGCCACGACCCGGCCCTCGCCCCGCAGCCGCCGTACGACGTCGACCTTGTCCTGCGGCAGCACCTCCGCGTACACCGCGTCGGGCGCGATGCCCACCCGCTGGGCCACCGCGTCGGCCACGGCCTTGTTGTCGCCGGTGAGCAGCACCGGCTCCAGGCCGAGGGCCCGCAGCTCGCGCACCGCCCGCGCGCTGGTCTCCCGGACGGCGTCGGCGACCGTGAGCACGCCGCGCGCCTCCCCGTCCCAGGCGACGAGCACGGCCGTGCGCCCGGCGGTCCGCGCCCGCTCCCTCGCGGGCGCCAGCGCCTCAAGACCCGTGACCCCGGCGTCCGCGAGGAGCCGCTCCCGTCCCGCCAGGACCTCGTGTCCCTCCACGGTGCCCCGCACCCCGAGCCCGGCGACGTTCTCGAAGCGCTCGGGGACTGGCAGCTCCCAGGCGCCGAGGCCGAGGCGGTCGGCCGCGCCCGCCGCGAGGGCGCGGGCCACCGGGTGCTCGGAGGCGTGCTCCAGGGCGCCCGTCAGGCGCAGGAGCCGCTTCTCGTCCGTGTCCCCAGCGGCGTACACGTCCTCCAGTTCCATCCGGCCCGTCGTCACCGTGCCCGTCTTGTCCAGGACGACGGTGTCGACGCGGCGCGTGGACTCCAGGACCTCCGGGCCCTTGATCAGGATGCCGAGCTGGGCGCCTCGCCCGGTGCCGACCATCAGGGCCGTCGGCGTGGCCAGGCCGAGCGCGCAGGGGCAGGCGATGATCAGGACGGCGACGGCGGCGGTGAAGGCGGCGGTCACGTCGCCCGTGGCGCCCAGCCAGCCGGCCAGCGTGCCGGCCGCGATGAGCAGCACCACCGGCACGAAGACCCCGGCGATCCGGTCGGCGAGGCGCTGCACCCGTGCCTTGCCGGTCTGGGCGTTCTCGACGAGCCGCGCGATACGGGCGAGCTGGGTGTCGGAGCCGACGCGGGTGGCCCGTACGACCAGGCGGCCCGACGCGTTCACGGTCGCCCCGGTGACGGCGTCGCCCACGCCCACGTCGACCGGTACGGATTCACCGGTCAGCATCGAGGCGTCGACCGCGGAGGCTCCTTCGACGACGGTGCCGTCGGTGGCGATGGTCTCGCCCGGCCGTACGAGGAAACGGTCGCCGACGGCCAGCCGGCCGACCGGGACGCGCTCCTCGGAGCCGGACCGCAGGACCGTCACGTCCTTGGCGCCGAGTTCGAGCAGGGCGCGCAGGGCGGCGCCCGCCTTCCGCTTGGAGCGTGCCTCCAGCCAGCGGCCGAGGAGGATGAAGGAGACGACGCCGGAGGCGACTTCGAGGTAGATCGTCGAGGCGCCGTCCCCCGGCCCGACCGTGAAGTCGAAGCCGTGCCGCATCCCCGGCATCCCGGCGTCCCCGACGAACAGCGCCCACAGCGACCAGCCGAAGGCGGCGAGCGTGCCCACGGAGACCAGCGTGTCCATGGTCGCCGCGCCGTGCCGGAGGTTGGTGGCCGCCGCCCGGTGGAAGGGCAGGCCGCCCCAGACGACGACCGGAGCGGCGAGGGTCAGCGAGAGCCACTGCCAGTTGTCGAACTGAAGGGCGGGGACCATCGCGAGCAGCACGACGGGCAGGGAGAGCAGCGCGGAGACCACCAGGCGCTGCCGCAGCGTGTCGGGCTCGGTGATGTCGGCGGTGGTCGGCAGCGGGGACACCGGCTCCGGCGGGGGCGGAAGGACCTCCTCCGCCGTGTAGCCCAGCTTCTCGACCAGGGCGATCAGGTCGGCGACCTCGACCCCTTCGGCGTACGCGACCCTGGCCTTCTCCGTGGCGAGGTTGACCGTGGCGGTCACGCCCTCCATGCGGTTCAGCTTCTTCTCGATGCGGGACGAGCAGGACGCGCAGGTCATCCCGCCGACGGCCAGCTCGACTTCGGAGGCTTCGGAGGCTTCGGAGGCTTCGGGCACTTCGGGCACTGACGGGGCTGCGGACGGTTCGGGCATGGCTCTCTCGTACTGCTCATCGTTACCGGGGTACGGCTGCGGGCCCTGTGGTGTCGAGGGTGACACCACAGGGCCGCCGGGCTGCGGTCAGGCCTTGACGCCGACGAGCTCGTAGCCCGCCTCGTCCACCGCGGCGCGGACCGCTTCCTCGTCCAGCGGGGCCGCGGAGACCACGGTCACCAGACCCGTGGCGGCCGAGGCCTCGACGGAACCGACGCCCGCGATCTCCGAGATCTCGGACCCGACGGCACCTTCGCAGTGGCCACAGGTCATCCCCTTCACCTCGTACACCGTGGTGACGGCGCCCTGCGGCGTCTCCGCGGCACCGTCGCCGTGGCAGGAACCGGTGGGGGAGCAGCAGGAGCCGGTCGTCTCGGACGCGGCCTGCGGGAGCTCGGTCTGGGCGCTCATGTCGTTCTCCTCGGATGGCGTGGGTACGTGTGCGACGTAACGTGCGAAAGGGGACCCCACAGTCCCGGGGACCTCCTGACACATCGAAGACTATACCCCTAGGGGGTATTTCTCAACGAGACGGGGGCGCCCCGCGGCGGGGCCCCTCAGGCCCCGCGCCCTCTGTTGCGGGGGCGGGCGGCGACCCAGGCGCGGACCGTGTCCGCGTACCAGTAGGGCTTGCCGCGCTCCACGTGGTCGGGGTCGGGCAGCAGCCCGTGCTTGCGGTAGGAGCGCACGGTGTCGGGCTGCACCTTGATGTGTGCGGCGATCTCCTTGTACGACCAGAGCCTGCGGTCCGTCATGGTGGCACCTCCCTGCGCGCGCCCAGGGGCGGCCGGGCGTGGCCGACGGGGGGCCGGGCGCGGCGCGCGGCGATCACTCAGCCTGTGCCCGGTGAGCCGTGGCGAATTACTCCGCGTGGGTCTCTGTTGACGTTCTGTGACGCAGGTTTCGCGTGGGTGAGACATGTGTGACAGGAGGGTGTTCTTTGTGACAGACCGGGCCCCCTGTGCCCCCTGTGTCCAGGCCCCGGTGTCCAGGCCCCGGTGTCTAGGCCCCGCAGGAGCGGAGGAAGGCGCGGGTGCGGCGGGCGATCGGCAGGGGCTTGTCCGGGGGGCACGGGTACATGTCCTGCTCCACGATCGCGAAGAGCTCGACGCCGAGCTTCTGGGCCGCGGCGAGCACGGGTTCCAGGGCGGGCACCCCGACGGGCGGCTCACACATCACCCCGCGCCCCACGGCGGGCCCGAACGGCACCTCCTCGGCGCGCACGCCGGCCAGGATCTCCGGGTCGACCTGCTTGAGGTGCAGATAGCCGATGCGCTCGCCGTAGGTCTCGATGAGCTCGACGCTGTCGCCGCCGCAGTACGCGTAGTGCCCGGTGTCCAGGCAGAGCGAGACGAGGTCCGGGTCGGTGGCGTCGAGGAAACGCGTGACGTTCTCCTCGGTGTCGATGTGCGTGTCCGCGTGCGGGTGGACCACGACGCGCAGGCCGTAGCGCTCGCGGACCTCGCGGGCCAGGCGCTCGGTCTGCGTGGTCAGTTCGCGCCATTGTCCGGGTGTCAGGACGCGGTCCTCCAGGACCACGCCGGTCTTGTCGTCGCGCCAGAAGGAAGGGATGACGACGAGGTGTTCGGCGCCCATCGCCTGGGCGAGCGCGGCGTTGTCCGCGACGTGCGCCCACGTCTTCTCCCAGACCGCGGGTCCGTGGTGCAGGCCGGTGAAGACCGTGCCCGCCGACACCTTGAGGCCGCGGCGGCCCGTCTCCTCGGCCAGCTCGGCGGGGTCGGTGGGCAGATAGCCGTACGGGCCGAGCTCGATCCACTCGTACCCGGAGTCGGCGACCTCGTCGAGGAAGCGGCGCCAGGGGACCTGTTGCGGGTCCTCGGGAAACCACACGCCCCACGAGTCGGGCGCCGAACCGATCCGGATGCGAGACAGCGTCGTCATGTCGGCCAGCCTCCAGGCGTCGTCGGAAGAGTGTCAAGGAGTGGTCCGAATGTAAGGACAAAATGTTGACAGGGCTCCCGGGCCGGGATTAGACCTGGGGGCACACGACCGACCGGCCCGGCGAAGGGACGCACAGGGTGAGTGATCCGTACGACGTCATCACCATGGGCCGGATCGGGGTCGACCTCTATCCACTTCAGGCGGGGGTGCCTCTCGACGAGGTCACCACGTTCGGGAAGTTCCTCGGCGGCTCGGCGAGCAACGTCGCGGTGGCGGCGGCGCGCCTGGGCCGCCGCGTCGCCGTCGTGACGCGCACCGGGCAGGACCCCTTCGGGACCTATCTGCACCGGGCGCTGCGGGAGTTCGGCGTCGACGACCGCTGGGTGAGCGCGGTTCCGGGGCTGCCGACGCCCGTGACGTTCTGCGAGGTCTTCCCGCCGGACGACTTCCCCTTGTACTTCTACCGGCTGCCCAAGGCCCCCGACCTCGAAATCTCCGAGGGGGAGCTCGACCTCGGGGCGATCGCCGCCGCGCGGATCTTCTGGATGACGGGTACGGGGCTGTGCGCGGAGCCCAGCAGGGCGGCCACGCTGGTGGCGCTCGGCGCGCGGTCCGCCGGGATCACGGTCTTCGACCTCGACTGGCGGCCCATGTTCTGGAGCGAGCCCGCCGAAGCCCGGCCGCACTACGCCGCCGCCCTCGCGCACGCCACGGTCGCCGTCGGCAACCTCGACGAGGTGGAGATCGCCACGGGGTGCCGGGAACCGGGCGCGGCGGCGCGGGCGCTGCTCGACGCCGGGGTCGAGCTCGCCGTGGTCAAGCAGGGGCCCAAGGGGGTGCTCGCGATGAACCGGGCGGGTGACGTCGCCGAGGTGCCGCCGCTTCCCGTGACGGTGCTGAACGGGCTCGGCGCCGGGGACGCGTTCGGCGGGGCGCTGTGCCATGGGCTGTTGAGCGGGTGGGGGCTGGAGCGGGCCATGCGGTACGCCAATGCCGCGGGCGCGATTGTGGCGTCCCGCCTTGAGTGCTCTTCGGCCATGCCTTTTGCTGGCGAGGTCGCCTCTGTTGTTGCTGCCGGGGCTGTGCTGTGACCGGCGCCTTCCGTGGCCGTGCTCGGGGCTCCGCCCCGGACCCCGCTCCTCAAACGCCGGAGGGGCTGAATCTGGGCGCCGCTGCCCCTGTGCCGGAGGGGCTGAATATCGCTGCCGCTGCCTTGGGAGGGGTTCAGGCCGTTGATGTCGGGGCGCTTGCTCGGGTTCGGGCGCGGGAGCCCGGGGTCATTGCCGAGGCCGCCGCTCGGCGGGTTCGGCGGCCGTTGGTCGGGGGGAGCGGGCGGCTGATGATCGTCGCCGCCGATCACCCCGCTCGGGGGTCCCTCGCCGTCGGGGGTGATCCGCTCGCCATGGCCAGTCGCGGCGATCTGCTCGCGCGGCTCTGCGTGGCCCTGGCCCGCCCCGGGGTCGACGGGGTGCTCGCCACCGCCGACATCCTGGACGACCTGCTGCTGCTCGGCGTGCTCGACGGCAAGGTCGTCATGGGGTCGATGAACCGCGGTGGGCTCGCGGGGGCCGCCTTCGAGATGGACGACCGGTTCACCGGGTACCGGCCGGAGGACCTGACGCGGCTCCGCTTCGACGCGGGCAAGCTGCTGCTCCGCGTCGACTACGACGACCCGGGGTCGCTGCGCACCCTGCACTCCGCCGCGCGCACGGTCGACGCGATGGCGGAACGGGAGCTGCCGGTCTTCGTCGAGCCGTTCCTCAGCCGGCGCGAGGGGCGCGGCCCCGTCCGCAACGACCTGAGCGCCGAGGCCGTGTCGCGGGCCATCGCCATCGCCTCGGGGCTCGGGGGCTCCTCCGCGTACACCTGGCTGAAGGTCCCCGTCACCGAGAACCCCGACGACATGGCCAGGGTCATGGAGACCTCGACCCTGCCGACGGTGCTGCTCGGCGGCGACGTGGGCAACGACGCCGGGGGCGCGGACGCCGCCTTCGAGAAGTGGCGCGGCGCGCTGCGGCTGCCCACCGTGCAGGGACTGGTCGTCGGCAGGGCGCTGCTCTACCCGCCCGACGGCGACGTGGCGGGGGCGGTCGACACCGCCGTAGGACTGTTGTAGCGGGCGAGAGAGGATCTGGAGGCCCCATATGACGTACGTGCCGAAAGGGAGTGCGAGCGACGGTCCGTACGCCCTCGACATCGACCCGAAGAGGGCAGGGTGGGCCTACTCCGCGCTGCGTGTCGTCGAGATTCCGCCCGGCGGCACGCACGCTTTCACCACCGGTGAGAGTGAATGGATCGTGTTGCCGCTGACCGGCGGCTGTACGGTGCACGCGGAAGACGGGATCATCGAACTCCTGGGCCGGGAGAGCGTGTTCAGCGGAGTCTCCGACTTCGCCTACGTGCCCCGCGACGCCCAGGTCCAGATCGCCTCCGGCGCGGGAGGCCGCTTCGCCCTGGCAGGAGCGAAGTGCGAGCGTCGACTCCCCGCCCGCTACGGCTCCGCGCCGGAGGTACCCATCGAGAGCCGGGGCTCCGGCACCTGCGCCCGGGAGGTCCGGGGCTTCGCGGCTGCGGACTCCTTCGCGTGCGACCGGCTCATCGCCGTGGAAGTGATCACGCCCGGCGGCAACTGGTCCTCGTACCCGCCGCACAAGCACGACGAGCACCGTCCGGGCGTCGAGGCCGAGCTCGAAGAGATCTACTACTTCGAGATCGAGGCCCACGCAGGGCGTGACGGATTCGGATATCAGCGGGTTTTTCCCTCCCGTGACGGTGGTACCGACGTCCTTGCCGAGGTCCGCACCGGCGACGCCGTACTGGTGCCGGACGGCTGGCACGGTCCGTCCGTGGCCCAGCCGGGGCACGCGATGTACTACCTGAACGTGATGGCCGGACCCGGCGACGAGAGGGAGTGGAGGATCTGCTTCCACCCCGACCACACGGAGGGATATCGATGACGAGGACTCCGGCGAACGCCGCGGGCAGCGTCCGGCTGACCACCGCGCAGGCACTCGTACGCTTCCTGACCAGGCAGTTCACCGAGCGGGACGGTGCCAGGCAGCGGCTCATCGGCGCGACCTGGGGCATCTTCGGGCACGGCAACGTGGCGGGGGTTGGCCAGGCTCTCGTGGAGTACGCCGAGGAGATGCCGTTCCACCAGGGCCGCAACGAGCAGGCCATGGTGCACGCCGCCGTCGGCTATGCCCGCCAGTCCGGCCGGCTCGCCACCCACGCGGTCACCACGTCCATCGGGCCCGGCGCCACCAACCTCGTCACCGGCGCCGCGCTCGCCACCGTCAACCGCCTGCCGGTGCTGCTGCTGCCCGGCGACACCTTCGCCGCCCGGCCCGCCGACCCGGTGCTCCAGCAGCTCGAAGTGCCGTACGCGGGCGACGTGTCCGTCAACGACTGCCTGCGGCCCGTGTCCCGGTACTTCGACCGCGTCACCCGGCCCGAGGCCTTGATCCCGGCCGCCCTCGCCGCGATGCGCGTGCTCACCGACCCCGCCGAGACCGGCGCCGTCACGCTCGCCCTGCCGCAGGACGTGCAGGCGGAGGCGTACGACTGGCCCGAGGAGTTCTTCGCCGAGCGGGTGTGGACCGTACGCAGGCAGGCCCCCGACCCGCGGGAACTCGCCGAAGCCGTGGACCTGGTGCGCGCGGCGCGGCGGCCCCTGATCGTCGCGGGCGGCGGCGTCCACCACAGCGCCGCCGAGGACGCCCTGCGCGGCCTCGCCGACGCCACCGGCATCCCCGTCGCCTCCACCCAGGCGGGCAAGGGCTCCCTGCGCTTCGACCACCCGGCGGACGTCGGCGGCATCGGGCACACCGGCACGGCCCCCGCGAACGAACTGGCCCGCGCCGCCGACCTGGTGATCGGCGTCGGCACCCGCTACAGCGACTTCACCACGGCCTCCGGCACCCTCTTCGAAGCGCCCGGGGTGCGCTTCCTGAACCTGAACGTCACCCCCTTCGACGGGCACAAGATGGCGGGCGCCACCCTGATCGCCGACGCCCGCGCCGGGCTCGAAGCGCTCACCGAGGCGCTGGAGGGGTACCGCGTCGAGCCCACCTTCTCCCTCGACTACCGCGGTGACAAGGCCCGCTGGGAGCAGCGCGTCGACGCCGCCTACCTCGCGGACGAGCCGGACGTGCGCCCCAGCCAGACCCAGGTCCTCGGGGTGCTCGACGAGGTGGTGACCGACGAGGACATCGTCATCAACGCCGCCGGGTCGCTCCCCGGTGACCTGCACAAACTGTGGCGGACCCGGTCGGCACGGCAGTACCACGTCGAGTACGGATACTCCTGCATGGGCTACGAGATCCCTGCGTCGATCGGCGTGGCGCTCGCGGCACCGGGGCGGCCGGTGTGGGCGCTGGTCGGCGACGGCACGTACCTGATGAACCCGACGGAGATCGTCACGGCCGTCCAGGAGAACATCCCGGTCAAGGTCGTCATCCTCCAGAACCACGGCTATGCCTCGATCAGCGGGCTCTCGGCCTCGGTGGGCGGCGAGCGGTTCGGCACGGCCTACCGCTTCCGGGCGGACGACGGCACGTACACCGAAGGGCCGCTGCCGGTCGACCTGGCGGCCAACGCGGCCTCGCTGGGCATGCGCGTGCTGCGCGCGAAAACCGTCCGTGAGCTGCGCGAGGCCCTGCGGGAGGCGCGCGGCGCAGACCGTCCCACATGTGTCTATGTGGAGACGGAAACGGCAGACATTGTGTCGGGCCCGCCTCCCGCGCAGGCGTGGTGGGATGTGCCCGTGGCCGAGACGGCGACCCGGGAGTCCGCGGTCAAGGCCAGGGAAGAGTACGACCGGCACGTCGCTGCCCGACGCCGCCACCTGTGAGAGTAGGGATGTTTGTCATGACGAAGACCGTCAATCACTGGATCGGTGGAAAGCCCTTCGAGAGGGCCGCGGGCGCGTCAGGATCGTACGGCCCGGTCACCGACCCGGCGACCGGCGTCGTCACGACGCAGGTCGCGTTCGCGTCGGTCGACGAGGTGGACGCCGCCGTGGCCGCGGCCCGCGAGGCCTTCGCGACCTGGGGCACGTCCTCGCTCGCCAAGCGCACCGCGATCCTCTTCGCGTTCCGCGCGCTCCTTGACGCCAACCGCGACGCGATCGCCGAGCTGATCGTCGCCGAACACGGCAAGGTGCACGCGGACGCGCTCGGCGAGGTCGCGCGCGGCCTGGAGATCGTAGACCTGGCCTGCGGCATCACCGTGCAGCTCAAGGGCGAGCTGTCGACGGAGGTGGCGAGCCGCGTGGACGTGGCGTCCATCCGCCAGCCGCTGGGCGTCGTCGCGGGCATCACGCCGTTCAACTTCCCGGCCATGGTGCCGATGTGGATGTTCCCGCTGGCCATCGCGTGCGGCAACACCTTCGTGCTCAAGCCGAGCGAGAAGGACCCGTCCGCTTCGATGAAGATCGCGGAGCTGCTGAGCGAGGCCGGGCTGCCCGACGGTGTCTTCAACGTCGTGCACGGCGACAAGGTGGCCGTGGACCGCCTCCTGGAGCACCCGGACGTGGCGGCCGTCTCCTTCGTGGGCTCCACTCCCATCGCCCGCCACATCCACGCCACCGCCTCCGCCAACGGCAAGCGCGTGCAGGCGCTCGGCGGCGCCAAGAACCACATGCTGGTCCTGCCCGACGCGGACCTGGACGCGGCGGCCGACGCCGCCGTCTCGGCGGCCTACGGCTCCGCGGGCGAGCGCTGCATGGCCATCTCGGCCGTCGTCGCGGTCGGTTCGGTCGCCGACGAGCTGGTGGGCAAGATCAAGGAGCGCGCCGAGAAGATCAAGATCGGGCCCGGCAACGACTCCACCTCCGAGATGGGCCCGCTGATCACCGCGGCCCACCGCGACAAGGTCGCCTCGTACGTCACGGGCGCCGCCGCCGAGGGCTGCGAGGTCGTCCTCGACGGCACCGGGTACACGGTCGAGGGACACGAGGACGGCCACTGGATCGGCCTCTCCCTGCTCGACCGCGTCCCGACGACCGCCAAGGCCTACCAGGACGAGATCTTCGGCCCGGTCCTGTGCGTGCTGCGCGTCGACACGTACGAGGAGGGCGTCGCCCTCATGAACGCCTCGCCGTTCGGCAACGGCACCGCGATCTTCACCCGCGACGGCGGCGCGGCCCGCCGCTTCCAGCTGGAGATCGAGGCGGGCATGGTCGGCGTGAACGTGCCGATCCCGGTGCCGGTGGGCTACCACTCCTTCGGCGGCTGGAAGGACTCCCTCTTCGGGGACCACCACATCTACGGCAACGACGGCACGCACTTCTACACGCGCGGCAAGGTCATCACCACCCGCTGGCCCGACCCGTCGGACGCGCCGGCCGGGGTCGACCTGGGCTTCCCGCGCAACCACTGAGTCACCGGCGCGTGACAGCGCGTGGAGAGAGGTCGTCCGGTATCCGGACGACCTCTTTTCTTTTTTAACGCCGTCTTTGCGGTTCCCGTGCACACGGTGCAATCCGGGCAGCGAAGGTGCTCGCATGGATATGCCTGTGAAGACAAGGTCAACAGTGAGAGCCGACTACTCATTGCCACCCATGGGCGCAAACTCTTGGGAAAGCCAGGCGACTTGGGTCGGCAGAGCGCTGCGGATTCCGTAGGTAAATGACCGTTGACGTTCCGGTTATCGCCGGGGTTCGATGACGCGCCGGGAGCCACTGACAGACGCTCGACTGCCTTCGGAGGCGATAGGGCTCCCGCCGCAGCACCCGCCGCACGAGTCGATCGGAACCGCGCCGTATGAGCGATACGCTTCGCCCGCCCACGCCCGCCACCACGGCCGACGCCCCTCCGGCCGGCAACCTTCCGGTCGACACCCCTGCGGTCGACACCCCTTCGGCGCCGGTGGCCGTGCCGGGTGACCCGCAGAAGCTCAAGCGCTCCATCGGCGTCGTGGGAGGCACCCTCCTGACGCTGTCCTGCGTGACGCCCGCCTCCACGCTCTTCGTGGTCGTCCCCGACCTCTTCTCCTCGCTCGGCACCGCGACCGCGCTCACCATCGCGATCGGCTCCCTGCTCTGCGTGGGCGTGGCGTTCTGCTACTCCGAGCTCGGCACGCTCATCCCCAGCGCGGGCGGCGAGTACGCGATGGTCTCCACGATGGCGGGACGCCTGGCCGGCTGGCTGGTCTTCGTCCTGTCCCTCCTGGTCGTGATGATCGTGGCGCCCGTGATCGCCATGGGCACGGCCGACTACCTGGCACCGGTCCTCGACCTCGACCCGTCCTACGCGGGCGCCGGCGTCATGATCCTCGCCACCCTCGCGGGCCTGCTCGACCTGCGCGCCAACGCCTGGATCACCGGCGTCTTCCTCGTCCTCGAAGTGATCGCCGCGGGCGTCGTGGCCGTCCTCGGCTTCGCGCACGCCGAGCGGGGCGCGGGCAGCCTGGTGGACCTGTCGGTGGCGGGCTCCGGGCCCGGCGGCGTCGACACCGTCACGGCCATGCTGATCGTCTCCGGCCTCGCGATCGCCCTCTTCATCACGCAGGGCTTCTCCACGGCCGTCTACCTCTCCGAGGAGCTGGAGAACCCGCGCCGCAACGTCGCGCGCACCGTCCTCGCCACCCTCGCCATCTCCTCCGTCATCATCCTGGTGCCGGTCGTCGCGATCACCATGGGCGCCCAGAGCCTGACGGCCCTCACCGAGGGCGACATCAGCGCCATGGTGACGGCCTGGTCCAACTCGGCCGTCGGTACGTTCGTCAGCCTCTGCGTGGCCCTCGCGATCATCAACGCGGGCATCGTCATGGTCATCCAGAACTCCCGCGTCCTGTTCGCCTCCGCCCGCGACAAGGCATGGCCCTCGCCGGTGAACAAGGCCCTGTCGAAGCTCGGCGCCTCCGGCGCGCCGTGGGTGGCCACGCTGCTCGTGGGCGTCCCCGGAGCGCTCCTGTGCTTCGTCAACCTCGACACGCTGTACGGGGTGACCGGAGTCTCCGTGACCGGCATGTACCTGCTGGTGGCGGTGGCCGCGCTGCTGGCCAGGCGGGGCGGCCACGGCCACCGGGCGGCCTGGCGGATGCCGCTGTGGCCCGCGGTGCCGGTGGTGCTGATCGTGGTCCTCGCCTACGTGCTGAGCCAACAGGAGCTCGGGTACCTCGTGTGGACCGGCGGGATCGTGGCGGCGGCGACGCTGTACTTCGCCCTGTACCTGCGGCCGCGGCGGGAGACGCGCTGGCTGGTGAGCGTGCCGGAGGACGACGGGCAGGGGTGACCTCCCAGGCTCTCAGCGCCGGGCCGAGACGCGCCGCTCCACCTCCGCCCAGTCCTCCGGGTCGACCTCGGCGGAGCCGCCCGGGGACAGCAGGTCACGGTCCTTGAACCCGCTGGACGTGGACACGCACACCACGGGCCCCTCGACGGCGGGGCCGAGCCGCCGGTACCCCGCGAGCCCGGCGGCGGCGGACAGCTCGGCCCACAGCCCGGCCCCGGCGAGCTCCGAACGCGCCGCGGCCATCTCCGCGTCGGAGACCAGCAGGGCCCGCCCCCCGCTCTCCCGGACCGCCACGACCCCGCGGTACCCGCCGACCGGCGAGCTGATCGCGTAGGCGGCGGTCTCCCCGACGGGGACCCGGGTGGCGGGCACCCCGTCCCGCAGCGCGGCGGCGAGCGGACCCCCGGCCGCGGGCTCACAGGAGTACAGCCGCGGCACCCGGTCGGCGTGCCCCAGGGCGACCAGCTCCGCGAACCCCTTCCAGACGCCGAAGAGCAGCTCCCCGTACCCCGTGGGCAGGAACACGGCACCGGGCACGCCGAGCTCCGTGAAGATCTCGTAGGCGAGCGTCTTGTACCCCTCGGGCCCGAAGGCGTGCCCGGTGTGCGTGGGCGTCATGTTGCTGACGGGGTGGTAGCCGAACCGCTCCACGATCCTCCGCAGCAGCGGCCACCGCGCCTCCACGGGCACGGAAAGCACCACGGCCCCGTACGCCCGCAGGAACGCCTCGACCGCGGGCGGTGTCCCCGTCGTGCCGATCACCACGCAGCGCAGCCCGGCCCGCGCCGCGTACGCCGCCGCCGAGGCCCCGTGATTGCCCGACGAGGCGACGACGACGCCCTCCGCGCCCGCGCCGACGGCGGCGCCGACCGTGACGCGGTTGATGCGGTCCTTGTGGCTCCAGGTCGGATTGCGGGACTCGTCCTTGATCCAGAGGCCGTCGCCGAGGGGGACGAGGGGCGTGCCGCCCTCCCCGAGCCCCGGCGCGAGCAGCGGCGGCAGGAGCGGGGCCCACCGGTCGTGGCCGCGCGGCTGCCCGGAGGCGGTGGCGAAGAGGCCGGCCGGGACCTTGTCGTAGGCGTAGTCGACCTCTACGGGGTACGAGACGCTCTCCGTGCTGGTCACCGGGCAGCCGGCGGTGAGCGGCGGCCACAGCGGGAAACGGACGGAGGGGTCGCCGAGCGAGCGCTGGCCGGTGGCGAGGGATTCCCGGGATGTCATGGGTGCGGACGGGGACGTCATGGGTGCAGACTCTATTCACCCCTGACGGGCCCTGGCCTCGCGTACCACGACGGCGGTATGCCGGGCGCGGAGCGTACTCCCGCGGGAGGGCGCACAGTTCAGTCCGCCGGTTGCCCCGGCTGTCAGTCCTCACCCGTACGGTTGACGTCATGGATCTACGACTGCCCAGGCCCAGGACGGGGACGGGGACGGGGCCCGAGAGCGGCCCCGGACGCACAAGGGTCGGCCCGCGCCGGCTGATCGCCGCCGCGGCCGCCGTCGTGCTGCTCGCGGGCGCGGGCACCTGGACGGCCGTCGCCTCGGACGAGGGGCCCGCGGTGCACCGGGCCGACGGCACGCTCGACACCGGCGGCGCGAAAATCGACACCTCGTACTTCACGGCGGGCGACCCCGAGGACAAGCGCCCGGCGGTCCTCATCGGCCACGGCTTCGGCGGCAGCAAGAACGACGTGCGGGAGCAGGCGGAGAGCCTGGCCGAGGACGGGTACGCGGTCCTGACCTGGTCGGCGCGCGGCTTCGGGAAGTCCACCGGCAAGATCGGCCTCAATGACCCCAAGGGCGAGGTCGCCGACGTCTCGAAGATGATCGACTGGCTGGCGAAGCGCCCCGAGGTGCGGCTCGACAAGGACGGCGACCCGCGCGTGGGCGTCACCGGCTCCTCGTACGGAGGAGCGGTGTCGCTGCTCGCGGCCGGACATGACCGCCGGGTCGACGCGATCGCCCCCCAGATCACGTACTGGAACCTCGCGGACGCCCTCTTCCCCCAAGGCGTCTTCAAGAAGCTCTGGGCGGGCACGTTCATCAACGCCGGAGGCGGCTGCGACCGGTTCGAGAAGCGGCTGTGCGCCATGTACGACCGGGTCGCGGTCGCCGGGAAGCCGGACGACGCGGCGCGGAAGCTGCTCGCCGAGCGCAGCCCGGCCGCCGTCGGCGACCGCATCGAGGTGCCGACGCTGCTCGTCCAGGGACAGACCGACTCCCTCTTCCCGCTGGGCCAGGGCGACGCCATCGCCAACGCGGTCCGCGCCAACCACGCGCCCGTGAAGGTGGACTGGATCGCGGGCGGCCACGACGGGGGCGACCGCGAGAGCGACCGGGTGGAGCAGCGCGTCACCACGTGGTTCGACCGCTACCTGAAGGACGACAAGGGCGCGGACACCGGCCCCGCGTTCCGGGTCACCCGCACCGGAGGCATGGACTCCACCGACGGGGCCGCGCGGCTGCGCGGCGCGAGCTCCGACCGCTACCCGGGCCTGGAGAGCAACCCGCGCGCCGTGCCGCTCGGCGGACGCGAGCAGGCCTTCGACAACCCGGCGGGCGCCAGCCCGCCCGCCATCTCCGGCCTGCCCGGCATCGGCGCGGGCAACCTCTCCCAGATGTCCTCGCTCGGCGTCGGCGTCTCCCTCGACGTCCCCGGGCAGTACGCGAAGTTCGACTCCCGGCCGCTGAAGGAAGACCTGCGGATCACCGGGGCGCCGACCGCGCGCGTGCACGTGAAGTCCTCCGGCGAGGACGCCGTGCTCTTCGCGAAGGTCTACGACGTCGGACCCGGCGGCAAGCAGCGCGTCCTGCCCTCCCAACTGGTCGCGCCGATACGGGTCGAGGGCGCCAAGGCCGGCAAGGACGTCGAGCTGCGGCTGCCCGCCGTCGACCACGAGGTGCGAAAGGGCCACCGCCTGCGCCTCGTCGTCGCCTCGACCGACCTCGGCTATGCCTCGCCCGCCGAGCCCGCCAAGTACACCGTCTCCCTCAAGGGCGACCTGACGGTGCCGACGGCGTCCGGCGTGCGGACCGCCGCCGCGCCGATGCCCGCCTGGGTGTGGTGGCTGCCGGCCGCCGGAGCCGTGATCGCCCTCGCGCTGCTCGTCACCGGGCGGCGCCGCACGACGGCGCCCGCACCCGACCCGGCGCTCGCCGAAGTCCCCCTCCAGATCACGGACCTGAGCAAGCGGTACGCGAAGTCCAGCGACCGGTATGCCGTACGGGACGTCTCCTTCCGCGTGGAGAAGGGCCAGGTCCTCGGCCTGCTCGGACCGAACGGCGCGGGCAAGACGACGACCCTGCGCATGCTCATGGGCCTGATCCGGCCCGACGCGGGCGAGATCCACGTCTTCGGGCAGGCCATCAGGCCGGGCGCGCCGGTCCTCTCCCGGGTCGGCGCGTTCGTCGAGGGCGCCGGTTTCCTGCCGCACCTCTCCGGCCGGGAGAACCTGGAGCTGTACTGGAAGGCCACCGGGCGCCCCGCCGAGGACGCCCACCTGGAAGAGGCGCTCGAAATCGCCGGGCTCGGCACCGCGCTGGCCCGCGCCGTACGGACGTACTCCCAGGGCATGCGGCAGCGCCTGGCCATCGCCCAGGCCATGCTCGGCATGCCCGACCTGCTGATCCTCGACGAGCCGACCAACGGCCTCGACCCACCGCAGATCCGCGAGATGCGCGAGGTCATGATCCGGTACGCGCGCGGCGGGCGCACCGTCATCGTCTCCAGCCACCTCCTCGCCGAGGTCGAGCAGTCCTGCACGCACCTCGTCGTCATGGACCGCGGCCGCCTCGTCCAGGCCGGTCCCGTCGCCGAGATCATCGGCTCCGGGGACACACTCCTGGTCGGCCTCGCGCAGGACGTCTCCGACCCGCTCGTCGAGAAGGTGGCCGCACTGCCCGGCGTGGCCTCGGCGGTCCGCGCCGACGACGGTCTGCTGGTCCGGCTCGACGGCACCGGGGCCGGGACCGCCGCACGGCTCCTGCCCGAACTGGTGCGCCTCGATGTGCCGGTGGAGTCCGTGGGCCCGCACCGCCGCCTGGAAGACGCGTTCCTGACCCTGATCGGAGGAGGCGCCGCATGACCGCCACCGCAACCCCGGAGCGCGCCACGGCCCCCGGCTACCGCGCGG
This sequence comes from Streptomyces sp. DSM 118878, assembly GCF_052936595.1. NCBI lineage: Bacteria > Bacillati > Actinomycetota > Actinomycetes > Kitasatosporales > Streptomycetaceae > Streptomyces > Streptomyces sp. DSM 118878. The sequence continues at coordinate 3,336,154 of NZ_CP193622.1, read as the reverse complement.
GCCGCACCCTGCCCCTGCGCGTCGAGGCCGTCCGCCAGCTCAAGCGGCGCCGCACCCTCGTCATGGGCGCCCTCATGGCGCTCCTGCCCGTGGTGCTCGTCATCGCCTTCGCCGTCGGCGGCTCACCCGAGTCCGGCAGCGGCCGGGTGACGCTGATGGACACGGCCACGGCGTCGGCCGCCAACTTCACGGCGACCGCGCTGTTCGTGTCGGCGGGCTTCCTCCTCGTCATCCCCGTGGCCCTGTTCTGCGGGGACACCGTCGCCTCCGAGGCGAGCTGGTCGTCCCTGCGCTATCTCCTCGCGGCGCCCGTGCCGCGGTCCCGGCTGCTCTGGTCCAAGCTCACCGTCGCGCTCGGCCTGAGCGCCGCGGCGATGGTGCTGCTGCCGCTGGTCGCGCTGGCGATCGGCACGGTGGCGTACGGCTGGGGCCCGCTGGAGATACCCACCGGCGGCGCGCTGCCCGCGGGCACGGCGGTGCAGCGCCTGCTGGTCGTCGTCGCGTTCATCTTCGTCTCCCAACTGGTCACCGCGGGCCTCGCGTTCTGGCTGTCGACGCGGACCGACGCCCCGCTGGGCGCGGTCGGCGGCGCGGTCGGCCTGACCATCGTCGGCAATGTCCTGGACGCCGTCACGGCACTCGGCCACTGGCGGGACTTCCTCCCGGCCCACTGGCAGTTCGCCTGGGCCGACGCCATCCAGCCGACCCCCGAATGGGGCGGCATGATCCAGGGCTCGGCGATCTCGGTGACGTACGCGCTGGTGCTGTTCGCGCTGGCGTTCCGGGGGTTCGCGCGAAAGGACGTGGTGTCGTAGCGGCCGGAAGAGCGACGGAGCCGGGCCGGCCCCGTAGCCGCATCGAGACCCATCCGCAACGTCCCCGTTCGATCGTTCGGGGGGGCTTCCGCGTCACAGTCGGGAAGACCGACGACGCGAGGGGGAGAGATGCGGACCCGGAAGATACGGCAGGGGCTGCTCGCCGCGGCAGTGGCGGGCGGGCTCCTGCTGACCGGCTGCAACAGCGGCGGCTCCGGCGGGCTCGACCGCACGGCCGACGGCAAGGGCAGGCAGCGTGCCGACGGCACGGCACCGCTCCCCGCCCCGGCCCCCGACTCGCCCGACGGCGGCAAGGGCGACGGCGGGAAGGGCGACGCCGCCACCCCCGGCGGCCCTGACGACCCCCCGGCCACCCCCGACCACCTGTCCACCTTCGCCCTCGACGTGGACACCGCCTCGTACGGCTACGCGCGCCGCACCCTGGCCGAGGGGCGGCTGCCCGACCCGGCGACGGTCCGCCCCGAGGAGTTCGTCAACAGCTTCCGCCAGGACTACCCCCGGCCGGACGGCGACGGCTTCTCGGTCAGCGTGGACGGCGCCCGTACCGGCGACGACGGCTGGTCACTGCTGCGCGTCGGCCTCGCCACCAGGAGTGATGACGACGGGGAGGCCGAACGGCCGCCCGCCGCCCTGACCTTCGTCATCGACGTCTCCGGGTCCATGGCCGAACCCGGCCGCCTCGACCTCGTCAAGGAGTCGCTCGGCATCATGACCGACCGGCTGCGCCCCGACGACTCCGTCGCCCTCGTCACCTTCAGCGACACCGCGCGGACGGTCCTGCCGATGACCCGCCTCGGCGACGCCGGGACCGGCCGCGGCCGCGTCCACACGGCGATCAGCGGCCTGGAGCCCCTGCGGTCCACCAACCTCGAAGCGGGCGTCACCACCGGCTACGACACCGCCGTACGCGGCAGGGAGCGCGGCGCGACCAACCGCGTCGTGCTGCTCTCCGACGCCCTCGCCAACACCGGCGACACCAGCGCAGACGGCATCCTCGACCGCATCTCCGACGCCCGCCGCGAGCACGGCATCACCCTCTTCGGCGTCGGCGTCGGCAGCGACTACGGCGACGCCCTCATGGAGCGGCTCGCCGACAAGGGCGACGGCCACACCACGTACGTGTCGGACGCGGAGGAGGCCCGCGAGGTCTTCTGCGAGCAGCTTCCGGCCCACGTCGAGCTGCGGGCGCGGGACGCGAAGGCGCAGGTCGCCTTCGACCGGGAGAACGTGGAGCAGTTCCGCCTCATCGGCTACGAGAACCGTGCCGTCGCCGACGAGGACTTCCGCGACGACTCCGTGGACGGCGGTGAGATCGGCCCCGGCCACACGGTGACCGCGCTGTACGCGGTGCGTGCGAAGCAGGGGGCCGAGGGGCCTCTCGCGACGGCACGCGTGCGCTGGCTCGACCCGGAGAGCCGGGCCCCGCGGGAAGCGTCCGGGCGGATCGGGGCGGCCGACCTGGAGGGGACGCTGTGGCAGGCCGACGGCGGCCTCCGGGTGGCCGCCGTCGCCGCGTACTTCGCGGACGCGCTGCGGGGCCGCGGCGGCGGTGGGTACGAGGCGCCCGAGGACGCCGCCCCGCTGCCGGGGGCGCCGTCCCTGCCCGAACTGGCGCGCCGCGCGGACGCGTTGCCCGGCCGGGGGAAGCAGGTGCGGGACCTCGCCACGGCCGTCGACCATGCCGTGCGGCTCACCGGCCGGGCGCCGAGCGCCGACTCGCCCCGGGGGGAGATCCCACCCGGGGCGGGCCTTGCCGGATGACCGCCTTCGCCGGTTCTACCGCCGCGGCGCCGTCGTGGCTGGTCGCGCAGTTCCCCGCGCCCCTCACGGGGCCCGGTCGCCCCTAACGGGTCCCGGCCCCCCGCAGCCGGTAGGCGTACGTGTACGTGCGGCCCGCGTGGAGCAGGTACTTCTCCTCCGGGGGCGCGCCCCATGAGTCGTTGCCGCCCACTCCCATCTGGCGGTGGTTGACGGCCAGGAAGGTCTCCGCGCGGCGCGTCACGTCGTGCGGGTGGCGCGGGCCCTCCAGGTCGGCCGGCGTGTGGTGCAGGGCGCTGAACTCCAGGAACGGCTCCCCTTCCGCGGGGTCGGCGCGGACGACGAGGCCGTCCCCGGAGCGGTCGGTGAGCGCGACGCGCCGTACGTCGGTCTTGTTGCCGGTCTCCTGCGGCCGCAGGTAGGGGGCGACCTGCTCGGCGACGGTAGAGCGGTAACGGCCGACCAGCGCACCGGACTTGCGGTCCTGGTAGTTCTCGTGCGGCCCGCGCCCGAGCCAGTCGAGGCGCTCGAACCCCGCGGGCAGCGTGAGCAGCGCCCCCACCACCGGCAGGTCGGGCAGCCCGTCGGCGGCCTCCAGGGTGTGCCTGACCCGCACCTCGCCGTCGCCGCGGACGGTGAACACCGTGCGCCAGGTGGACGCCTTCGGCGAGGTCGGCAGCGTGGCGTTCACCTCGATGGTGACCTCGCCGGGCGACGGCTGCGCGGCGTCGACCCCGGTGATCTCCGCCTTGGCGCCCGCCTCACGCCAGGTGGCGGCCTGCTCGGGGTACTTGCGGCCGATGTCGTTGTCGATGGGTGCGCGCCAGAGATGGGGCACGGGCCCGCCCGCGACGAGCAGCCGCCCTTCGACCTTGTACGAGGAGAGGGTCCCGGTGGCCTTGGACAGGACCAGTTCGAGGGCGCGGCCGGTGACCCGTACCTCCTTGTCGTCCTCGTGCAGGTCCAGGCGGGGCAGCGTGCCCGGCTCCGGATCGGCGGGGGCGGGCGAGTGCCAGGCCAGGGCGTATTGCCCCACGGCCACGGTGTGCCCGGCCGGGGCCCAGTCGGTCTTCTTCCGCAGCACGAAGGCGAGGTTCAGCCAGTACTCGGCGCCGGGCTCCGGGCGCGCGGGCTTCTCGTACGGCACGCGGACCGTGCCGGTGGCGCCGGGTGCCACGTCGGGCGCGGCCAGGGTTCCGTGCTGGATCTCCTCGCCGTCACGCGTGACGGTCCAGCGCAGCTCGTACGCGTCCAGAGCGGTGAAGAGGTGCTTGTTGGTGACGCGGACCGAGCCGGTGGTGAGGTCGTCCGCGGCGAAGGAGACCGGCTGGTAGACCTTCTTGATCTCCATGATGCCCGGGTGGAGCTCGCGGGTGGAGGCGACGAGACCGTTGCCGCTGAAGTTGCCGTCGGTGGGGTAGCCGGGCTTCCAGTCCCCGCCGTAGGACAGGTACGTGTGCTTGCGGTCGCCCGGTATGGGCAGCCGGATGTTCTGGTCGCACCAGTCCCAGACGAACGCGCCGTGCAGGTTCGGGTACTTCTCGAAGATCTCCCAGTACTCGGGGAGGTTGCCGCTGCTGTTGCCCATGGAGTGGCAGTACTCGCAGAGCATGTACGGCTTGGGGTTGCCGGACTTCCCGTACTTCTCGACGCCCGCGGGCTTGGTGTACATCTCGCTGTGGACGTCGGCGACGGAGTTCATGCCCTCGTAGTGCACGGGCCGCGAGTCGTCGCGGGCGCGCACCCAGTCGGCCATGGCCTTGAAGTTGCCGCCCTGACCGGCCTCGTTGCCGAGCGACCAGATGACGACGCTCGGGTGGTTCTTGTCCCGCTCGACCATGGACCGGATGCGGTCCACGCAGTTGTCCGTCCACTCGGGCAGCGAGCCGGGGAGCCGGTCGCGCACGCCGTGCGTCTCCAGGTTGGTCTCGTCGATGACGTACAGGCCGTACTCGTCGCAGAGCTCCAGCCAGCGCGGGTGGTTGGGGTAGTGCGAGGTGCGTACGGCGTTGATGTTGTGCCGCTTCATGAGCAGCACGTCCTCAAGCATCACGGACTCCGGGACGGCCTGCCCGTGGTCGGGGTGGGACTCGTGCCGGTTGGTGCCGCGGAACATCACGGGGCGGCCGTTGACCGTCAGCTTGCCGGGGCCGAAGTCCACCTGCCGGAAGCCGACGCGGGTCCGCTGCACGTCGACGGCCTTGCCGGAGCCGTCCCGCAGGGTGACGACGAGGGTGTAAAGGTGGGGCTGCTCGGCCGACCAGAGCGCCGGTTCGCTGATGTCGGCCGTGAGGCGGAGGGGTTCACCGGGCACGGCGTCGCCGCCCAGCCGCCCGCCCGGCACCACCCGCCCCTCGGCGTCGTGCAGCACGGCGTCGACCCGGTGGGCCCGCCGCTCCTTGCCCCTGTCCCCGCCCCGGTCCCGCACGGTGACGGCGACGGACAGCTCCGCGTCGCGGAACGCCCCGTCGAGGCCGGTCCGCACCTCCAGGTCCTGCACGTGCACCTCCGGTACGGAGTACACGTACACGTCACGGAAGATCCCGGACAGGTCGATCATGTCCTGGTCCTCGAGCCAGCTTCCGTCGGACCATCGGTAGACCTCGACCGCCAGGGAGTTGGTGCCGGGGCGCAGGTGCTCGGTGACGTCGAACTCGGCCGGGGTGTAGCTGTCCTCGCTGTAGCCGACCTTCTTGCCGTTGACCCAGACGAAGAACGCGGACTTCACGCCCTGGAAGGAGAGCAGCGTGCGGCGCCCGCGCCAGGCGCGCGGCACGATGAAGGTGCGGCGGTAGGAGCCGACGGGGTTGAAGTCCTTGGGCACGTCGGGGAAGTCGGGCTTCTCGTAGCCCTCCCACGGGTACTTGATGTTCAGGTAGATCGGGTGCGGGTAGCCCTCGATCTCCCAGTTCGACGGGACGGTGATCCGGTCCCAGTCGCTCACGTCGTAGCCGTCGGCCTCGAAGCCGACCGGCCGCTTCTCCGGGTTCTTGGCCCAGTGGAACGCCCACCGGCCGTTCAGCGAGCGGTAGTAGGGCGACTTCGTCGACTCGCCGCGCAGGGCGTCGGCGGTGGAGGCGTACGGGATGAGGCGGGCGCGGGCGGGTTCTCTGTTGACCTGGAACACGCGGGGGTTCGCGTTCCACTCGGGCTTCTCGGCCCCCGCGGCGGCTGCTGCTGCGGCGGTGGCCGCGCCGGTGGCTCTCCCGTGGGCGGCGAAGGCCTGCTTCTGCGAGGCGAAGGCGGCCCAGCCCGCCAGGGCGGTACCGGTGGCGAGGAGGGAACGGCGGCTCGGACGGTGAGCGCTCATGCGGCAACTCCGAACGTAAGACAACAAGAACCGTCAGCTTCAGACGTAATCGCGCACAACACAAGACCCATGCACGCCATGGCCCCCGTCCTGCGCGGGGCTCCGCCGACCGCGGCCTGACCCCTTGTCGGCCGAGCCCCGACAGGCTCCCGTCAGCCCCGCGGCCCGCACACCTGCCGCTCCGCCCGCACCGGATCGTTGGAGAACCGGAAGGAGGTGCGCTCCACGGCACCCGTCAGATTCCGCCAGAACCGCCCCGCCGTCAGCGGCGCCCGCGTGGCCGCCCGCAGCTCCGCGAACGGCCCGCACCGCAGGGCCCGCCGGGCGGCGTCGACGCGGGCGGGGTCCAGGCCGGCGGGCAGCGCGCCGGGCAGGCCGCGCTCGGCGACGATCCACTCGTCCGGAAGCCGCTTGTCGTGCCCCACCCGGCCGTTGAAGCTCTCGGAGTGGGCGGCCAGGGGATAGGCGAGCCCGATCGGGTCGAGTGCCGCCCCGGAGAGCGGGATGACGGTGCCGCTGAAGCCGAGGGTGTTGTAGACGCCGGTCACGCCGGGCCGCGCGGCCGGCAGCGCGGTATGGGCGAGCAGCAGCGTGCGCTCGCCCAGGAGCTCGCCCTCGCGCACGCTCTCGCGGACCAGCCGGGCGTACGCCCTGTTGCCGGACTGCCCGGCGAAGCCGTGGTGCACGGGGTGGGCCGCGGCGTTCTGGCGTACGTACACGCCGCGCTCGTCCGCGATCCCCTGCGGGCCGATCCGCCCCTCGTACGGCATCCGCAGGACCGCCGCGCAGGCCACGGCCCAGACCGCGACCCCGGCGGCCGCGATCGTCCACGCGCGCGCGAGGGGCACGAGGAAGACGGGCAGCAGCATCAGGAGCAGCCCCGGCAGGAACATCCGCCCGTGCATGAAGTCGCCGCCCACCCTGATGACGTACAGCCAGCACAGGGCGCCCGCGACCAGCGGGGCGGCCACGGGGACCAGCCGCCGAACGCTCGCGGCGGCCAAGGGGACGGCCCGCCCGCGCGGGGGCAGGCACGCCAGGGCGGCGGCGACGATGATCAGCAGCGGCAGCCACAGCACGTAGGGCCCGGCGAAGTCCCTGAGGTAGTCGAGACCTCGCCCCCACAGACTCCGCGAGGCCTCCTTGGTGACGCCCGGCAGCGGCATCAGATGCCCGTAGTAGCCCATGCGGAAGACCTCGTACGCGAGGGGGAGTGCGCCCGCGGCCCCGGCGCCCGCGAGTACGCCGCGCCACGAGGGCCGCGCGGTCACCCACTGCCCCGCCAGGAAGACCGCGGAGACCAGCGCCAGATCGGGCCGTACGAGCGGCCCGAGGCCCAGCACCGCGCACGTCACCAGGGAGCGCGGACGCGCGACGAGCGCGAGCCAGGCCCCGGCGATCCAGCAGGTGGCGAGCCCGGTCTCCAGGCCGGAGGTGGCGAAGTCCCAGGCCGGCGGCAGCGGGAGCAGCACCAGGGCTCCGCAGGGCAGCAGCAGGCGGTCCCCGCCGTACAGCCGGAGCGCCGCGAGACCGGCGAGCGCGAAGCCCGCGGCGGTGAGCAGCAGCCCGCCGTACACGGCTGCCGTGGCGACGTCGAGGCCGGGCGCGCCGGCCGCCACGAGCAGCCACTGCCACAGCGTCCCGGTGGACGACTCGGCGCGCTCCCCGGCGTTGAAGACGGGCCCGTTGCCGGCGAGCACCTGGCGGACCGTACGCACGTAGATGTGTCCGTCGTCCGACATCCACCGCCGCTGGAAGCCGGCCACGGCGACGGCGAGGGCGGGCAGCAGGCAGAGCCCGATGCGCAGGGGCCCGCGCCATCGCCCGAGCCGCGCGCCGACGGAGCGCTCGGCGGCGGGCCGCGCCGCACGGACACCGGAGGAGTACGTAGACGTCATGCACGGTACATCGGCGCAGGTCAGTTGAGGCTTGAGTACTGGGTGAGCCCGGCGGCCAGGGCGACGTCACCGGGCCAGGTCCTTACAAGTTTCCTTACGCGTAGGTAAGTTGACCCGAAAGTAAGCAAGCAAGCCAGTAAGCAAGCAAGCCAGTAAGCAAGCAAGGCAAGTAGGGGAAGTCAGCCGGAAGCCGAGAACCGAGACCGAGAGCCGGGAGCCGTCATGGGCGTACGCAAGGATCTGCGCAGGGCACAACGGCAGGGCGGCCTCGCCGAGCGCGCCCGGGTCGAACTGGTCAAGGACGAGCACGGCACCGTGCGCGAGGCCCGCACCCCCGCCCTCGCGGCGCGACCGGCGACGGGCAGCATCGCGGACATCCCGTTCATCAACGCGGCCGAGGCCCCCGAAGCCGTGGTGATCCGCCGCAAGCAGGGCGGCCAGTGGCGCCCGGTGACGGCGGCGGCCTTCGCGCGCGAGGTGACCGAGGCGGCGAAGGGCCTGGTGGCGGCGGGCCTCGAACCGGGCGGCAGGGTCGCGCTGATGTCGCGTACGCGGTACGAGTGGGCGGTCCTCGACTTCGCGATATGGGCGGCGGGCGGCCAGACCGTACCCATCTACGCGACGTCGTCGGCGGAGCAGATCGAGTGGATCGTCCGTGACTCGGGCGCCCGCGTGCTCATCGCGGAGACCGCGGAGAACGCGGCCACGGCCGAGAAGGCCTGCGGCACCCTGGACGACCCCCCGCGCATCCGCTCCCTCGACGACGGCGCGATGACGGAACTGACCGGGGCGGGCAGGGAGATCCCCGACGGGGAGATGACCGAACGCCGCTCCGCGCTCACTCCCGACTCCGTGGCGACGCTCTGCTACACCTCGGGGACCACGGGCCGTCCCAAGGGCTGCGTCCTCACCCACGGCAACCTGCACGCGGAGGCCGCGAACACGGTCGAGCTGATGTACCCCGTCTTCAAGGAGATCACCGGCCAGGCCGCGTCCACGCTCCTCTTCCTGCCGCTGGCCCACATCCTGGGCCGTTCGATCCAGATCGCCTGCATGCTCGCCCGCATAGAGCTGGGCCACTGCCCGAGCATCAAGCCGGACGAGCTGCGCCCGGAGCTGCGCGCGTTCAGGCCGACGTTCGTGGTCGGCGTCCCGTACCTCTTCGAGAAGATCCACGACACCGGCCGGGCCACCGCGGAGAAGATCGGCCGGGGCGCGTCCTTCGACCGGGCCGAACGGGTGGCGGTGCGGTTCGGCGAGGCGTACCTGAACCGGTTCCTGTCCAAGGACGCTCCCGGCCCGTCCGTCGGCATCCGCCTCGGCTGGGCGCTGTACGAACTCCTGGTCTACCGCCGCATCCGCAAGGAGGTCGGCGGCCGGATGCGCTACGCGATCAGCGGCGGCTCGCCCCTCGACCGCGACCTGAACCTCTTCTTCTACGCCGCCGGGATCGTCATCTATGAGGGCTACGGCCTCACGGAGACGTCAGCGGCCGCGACGATCACGCCACCGCTGAGGCCACGCCCCGGCACGGTCGGCCTGCCGGTGCCGGGCACGGCGGTGCGCATCGCGGACGACGGCGAGGTGCTGATCAAGGGCGGCATCGTCTTCACCTCCTACTGGAACAACCCGGCGGCGACGGACGCCGTCCTGCGGGACGAGTGGTTGGCCACCGGGGACATCGGCGCCCTGGACGCCGACGGCTACCTCACCATCACCGGCCGCAAGAAGGACATCATCGTCACCTCGGGCGGCAAGAACGTGGCCCCCGCGATCCTGGAGGACCGGCTGCGCAGCCGGGCTCCCGTGGGCCAGTGCATCGTGGTGGGGGACAACCGTTCGTACGTGGCCGCGCTCGTCACCCTGGACCCCGAGGCTGTCGAACACTGGCTGACGGTACGCAAACGCCCCAGGGACACCTCGCCGACGGAGCTCGCGCGGGACCCGGAGATGCGGGCGGAGATCCAGAAGGCGGTGGACCACGCGAACGCGGCGGTCTCGCGGGCCGAGTCCATCCGCGCCTTCGCCATCGTCGAGGGCGACTTCACCGAGGCCAACGGCCTCCTGACCCCGTCCCTGAAGATCAAACGCCAAGCGGTGACGGCGGCGTACGCGCGGCAGATCGAGGAGCTGTACGGGAAGTGAGTTCGGTTCCTTGTGGGGCGGGGACGGCTCACCCGGTGGCGTCGACGTCGCCATCGACGTCGACGCCGTAGCCGCGGGCGAGGTCGGCGAGTCCGTGGTCGTAGCCCTGCCCGACGGCTCGGCAGCGCCAGACGGGGCCGCGCCGGTAGAGCTCGGCGAGGAGCAGGGTCCGTTCGGTGGTGGCGGCGTCGAGGGTCGACCGCGCCAGGGGGGCGGCACCGCTGCCGGACGCGATGGCCGTCTGGACCGCGCCGACGTCGCCGAAGGTCACGTCCTCGTCGATGGCGGCCGCGACGACGACCTTGCGTGAGGAGGGCGGGAGCGAGGCGAGGTCGACGGCGATGCTCTGCTCGGCCGGGCCGTCGGTGAAGAGACGGACCGTGCCCGCGGGGTTCTCCGGGGCGCCGTAGAACACGAAGTCCTCGTCGAAGTTGACCTGCTCGTCCTCGTCGAGCACGAAGGCGACGAGGTCGATCTCGGCGTCGCTCTGCGGGGCCCAGGACGCGGTGAGGTGCCACGGGGTCGCGGGGGTGCCGGACGGCGGCGCGGGCAGGTCGACGACGCCACCGCGCGGCAGCACGTGCGGTGCGGGCGGGCGGTTCCCGCTCTCCGTGCTGTGCGCGCCGGGGGTGGAGGACGCGGTGGGGTCGGAGACGGTCGCGGTCGGGTTGCTGAGCCAGTGCGCGTCATGGCGGGGGAGTTCCAGGTCCGCGATGCGGCGCATCCGGCGGTCGTACTCGCCACCGGCCAGGATGACGACGTCGGTGACGCTACAGGAGAGGTTCACGGCGGCGGAGCCACCCAGTTCGACGACGCGGGTCCTGGCGGCGACGGCCTCGGCGTGCGTGCCGCCCAGCACGAGGACGCGATGCTTGGCCAGGGGCTTGGCGGGGTCCGTGGTCCCGGTGGCCTGGTGAGGCTCCGCTCGGCGGGGAGCGGGAACTGTCGGCTCCGGCCCGGCCGACGTGGACGCCGGCGCCCCGTGGAGCTCGCCGAGCCGCACGTCGTCCAGCAGCTTCAGGAAGTCGGACTCGTCGACGACCGGCACGCCCTCGGCGACGGCGCGCCGGGCCTTGCCCGACCCGGACGAGAGGTCATTGGTGACCAGAGCGCTGGTGTGCCGGCTGACGGAGGACACCATGTTCAGCCCGGCGGCGACCGAGCGCGCCATCAGCTCGGTCCGCGAGGTGGCGGTCTCCCCGGTGATGGCTATCTTCATGCCCTGGACGAGCGGGCCGCCCGGCTCCAGGCGCCCCGGACTGCGGTACGCGCAGGGCGTCTTCGACGGCTTGGGGGCGAACCGCGGATCCTGCCGGGGCGGGCAGGACACCAGCGGCAACGGCAACCCGAGCAGAGCCGCCTCGCGCAACGTGGCCCGGAAGATCCCGGCGAGCACCCGGGTGTCGTCCAGCGCGTCATGGGCCTGGGTCTGCGGTACGCCGTAGTGGACGGCGAGCGTCCCCAGCTTCATGTCGGCGACCGGCAGATCGACCTGCCGGTTGAGCGCCAGAGTGCAGAGCCGCCGGGACACCGGGAGCTCGGTGCGGGCCCGGGCGAACTCGTGCGCGAGGAAGTCGTAGTCGAACTGCGCGTTGTGCGCCACGAAGACCCGGCCCCGCAGCAGTTCCGCGATCTCCCCGGCGACGTCCTGGTAACAGGGCGCCCCACGCAGCCGCTCGGCGGTCAGCCCGTGCACGTGAACGGGCCCGGGGTCGCACCCGGGATCCAGCAGCGTCGAGAACTCCCCGGTCTGCTCCCCGTCACGCCCGATGGTCACCACGGCGATGGACAACACGCGGTCCCGCCGGGCGACGAGCCCGGAGGTCTCCACGTCCACCAGCGCCCACTCGAACGCGTAATCGGGCAGGTCGGAGAGGTCGAGGACGGGGGAGGGGGCAGCGGTCATGCCCGAAAGGATGGTCCGGAATCATCCGCTCCAGCAACCTGAATGGCGATTTGCCCCAATAGACGCCTCCCGCCGAAGCGCTCCGGGGCCCTGTTCTCCGGTTCTCCGGTTCTACCCAACGGCCGTCAGGCCCTGCCCGGTCCTTCCGCCGTGCGCAGCCGCTCGCCCAGTTGCCCGGTGAGGGGGCTGCCCATCTCCTCGTGGATGGCCAGAGCCCTGGCCAAGTCGTCCCGCAGCCGGGAGCGGTCGGCGCCGGGGCGTTCGGCGATGGACGCGAGGTCGAGCAGGGCCTCGGCCTCGTAGGCATACGCCTCGCGCTCCCGCAGCGCCTGCGCGGCTTCCCGCAGGACGGGCACCGCCTCGGTGGTCCGGCCCAGGCGGTCCAGGACCCGGCCGAGCGCGGCGGCGGCCCGGTCCGCCATGCGGTGATCGGGATCGGGCAGGGACAGCAGGCTCGTGCGGGCCCGCCGGAGGGTGGTGAGCGCGAGCGCGGTCTCGCCGTGCGCGTCCTGGGCGCGCCCGAGGAAGAAGGCGGCGATGGCCGCTCCGCGCGCTTCGCCGGCCTGCGCGTTCAGCTCCATGGAGCGCTGGTACGCGGCGATCGCGCGGGCCGGGGCGAACCGGTCCCAGTAGCGGCCGGAGAACTCCAGCGCCGACGCTTGCAGGACCGTGTCGCCGGAGACCTCCGCGCAGGCGAGGGCCGCCGTCAGTTCCTGGTGCGCCCGGTCGTGTTCGCCGAGGTCCATCAGCGGGCGGGAGAGCAGGGTGCGCAGTCGTGCCTCGGCGGCAGGGGCGACGGCGGCCTGCGCGTACCGGGCCCCCAGCTCCAGAGACTCCTGCCAGTCGCCGAGGTGCCGGTGGTGCAGGAACAGCACGGTGAAGCACTCCGCGAGTTGCCACCCCGGCGTGTACAGCCGGTGCGCACCCGCGGCACGCAGCACCGCCATGACGTTGGCCCGCTCGGCTTCCAGCCAGTCCAGTGGGCGGGGGCCGCCGTGCGCCGTGAACGGGTCCGGCCGCTCGCCGAGGAGGAGACGGAGGTCGGCGACGCGCGTGCGGTCCGCGCGCACCGAGCGGTCGGCGAAGGCCGTGAGCGTCAGATAGTGCGTCAGCACGTCTCGTACGACGGCAGCTTCCGTACCCGGTGGCTCTTCGGCCGTCGCACGCTCACGCGCGTGGGCGCGCACGAGACCGTGGAACCTGTGACGGCGGTCGTCCGTGACCTCCAGCAGGCTCATGTCCTCAAGAACGTCAAGGAGCACCTGGGCGGCCTCCGTGTCGGAGCCGAGCGCCGCCGCGGCCGTCGCCACGTCGAAGCAATGGCCGGGGACCCAGCCGAGCAGCCGGTAGCCGTGTGCCAGCTCGGGTGACAGCTGCCCGTAGGCGGCGTTCAGTACGGCGGACACAGGGGATTCGCCTCCCACATCAAGAGCGGACAACCGGCGCGTCTCGTCCTCCAGTTCGGCGGCGAGCGCGGCCAGGCCGAGACGGCGGTCGTTCACCAGGCGGGCTGCGGCCACATGGAGGGCGACGGGGAGCCCGGAGCACAGATCGGCCACGCGGCGTGCCGCGTCCGGGTCGGCGGCGATCCGGTCCTCGCCGCACCGGTCGGCAAGCAGGAGCAGCGAGGCGTCCGCGCCGAGCGGCTTCAGGGGCAGCGGCCGGGCGCCGTCGAGGGAGAGTTCACCGAGCTTCGCGGTGCTCGTGGCGAGTACGGCACTGCCGGGCCCTTGCGGGATCAGGGCCCGTACCTGCGCGGGTGACGTCACGCCGTCCAGTACGAGCAGTACGCGGAGTGCGGACGTCCGGCTGCGGAACAGCGCGGTCCGTTCGGCCAGGGACGGCGGCAGGAGCGTGTCGTCGACGCCCAGGGACCGCAGACAGTGACCGACGGCTTCCGTCACGTCCGCACCGGCGCCCGCGCGGTTGCGCAGCGCGGCGAAGTCGACGTAGAGGCGCCCTCCGGGAAAGCGCTCGGGCGTCGTGTGCGCCCAGTGCCTGGCCAGGGCGGACTTGCCGACTCCGGGAGGCCCGGCGAGTACACGCACATCGACGTGCGAGGCGGCGGCAGTGGCGTCCGCCGACGAACCGCCCAGGGCGGCGAGTTCCGCTTGCCGGTTGATGAACCGGGTGCGCAGGGCGGGGACTTCCGAGGGCGGCCCTGCGGGGCGCAGGGCAGGAGGAACGTCGTAGGAGACGGCGGCCGGCGCGTCCGGGGATCGGGCTGCCGCGGATCGGGCGGCCTCGGATCGGGCGGCCTCGGATCGGGCTGCCGCGGATCGGGCCGTCGCGGACCGGGCCGTCGCGGCGCTGCCGTCGTGCTCGTCGCGCTGGTCGCGCTGGTCGCGCTCGTCGTCCAACTCGTTGAGCAGCGCGACCAATTCCTGCGCCGCCTGCGACTCCTCGCGCAGCGAGTGGCGCAGTCTGCGCCGCAGCCGGTCGGTGGCGTCCCCCAGGGCATGCTGATCCTCCGACCGGAGCGCCGCCGCCAACTGCTCCACGGCGGCCTGGAGCTCCTGGTCCCCCGCGGCGGTCGCGTCCTGCCGCCGGCTGAACAGCCGGGCGACGAGGGTCCGTGTACGTGTCCACGCCTCGGTGACCGCGAGCCCGACCAGCGTGCTCGTCGCCCCCGACGCGGCGATCGCCACCACCTCGACCGCCACCGCGCCCCCTTCACGTACCGCCGAGCTGCCGGACCAGCTCCAGCCTGCGTGTCGACGACAACCGTAGTGTGATCAACCGAGGCTGTGTAGTGGGCTCATGGAGGCGGCTCATGGGGGCAGCTCATGGAGGCGCGGGCGACCACGGAGGCAGACGGATGACCTCGTACGTGTCGCCGACGCGCAACGTCATCGAGCCGCCGGCCGGAGGGTGACCGGCCCGGAGGCTCGTATAGACGGCCGCGGCGACCAGCCCGGGGTCGGCGTTCCCGGTGTCGGCCGACGCCGACGCGGTTCGGCCGTCCCGCAGGCCGATCAGGCAGCCACCGGAGGCGAGCGCGGTCGCCGCCAGCAGACTTCCGGGCCACTTGGCGAGCGCGTCACGCACCCAGCGGCGGGCCGCGGTCGCCGTCGGCGCAGGTGCGGAGGCCAGCAGGACCGAGGCGCTCTCGGTCAGGCGCCGGTCGCGTTCCTCGTCGGGGCGGACAGAGAGATGCGAGAAGTGCCGGACGGCGTCGGCGTCGGCGTCGGCGTCGGCGACCGCGCCGTTGGCGGCGACGGCGGCGGGGATGCGGCGGACGGACACCGTGGTCCCGCAGGTGGCGTCGGTGCCGATCTGGGTGCCGACCACCCAGGAGGTGACCGGCGCCGCGGGGTTGTCCGGCTCCGTGAGCATGAGCGGGGACGGCGGTGCGGCCGGTGGCGGCTCCAGACGGAGCAGGTCGTAGAGGGTGGTGCGCAGCCGGGCGAGCGCCGTGCCCGGCTTGTCGAAGGCACGGGCGGCCACCGAGGCGTACGGCTCCGCTCGGCCCGCGTGAGCTCGCAGGACCTCTTCGATCTGCCGCCGCGGACTGCCCTCGGGATCGAACCGAGGCGCGAGCCGTGCCAGGTCGGTGCCGGCGGTGCCGGGTACCGCGTCCTTCCCGTACGTGGCCAGGGCCAAGGGTTTGCCCAGGGCGGCACCGTAGAGCGTCACGGACCCGTGGTCCCCGACGACGGCATCGGCGGCGACGAGCGCGGGTCGCCAGTCGTGCACCGGCGGGATCAGCAGCAGACCGGCGTCGAGAGCGTCGGCCAGGAGCGTGCGGATGTACCAGGCGCCGTGGGCCGACCAGACGTTGGGGTGCAGGACGAGCGCGACGCGATACTCGTCCCAGGGCAGACCGGCGAGGAGCCGCGCGGGCAGGCCGGGGCTGCGGCCGATGAGGGAGCTGGGCCCCCACGTCGAACTCACCAGAACCAGGCGCTGATCGTCCGTGACACCGAGGGCCCGCCGGTAGTCGTCACGGCGGTCCATGCTGACGAGCAGTTCGTCGAGGCACGGATCACCGATGAGCAGGGTGCGTCCGGCGCATGCGGGATGCGCGGCGATCAGCTGCCGCTCCTGTTCCGGATGCGATACGGCCGTCCAGGCCCGGCCCGCTTCGATGAGCGCGTCGGGCGCCACTCCCGACAGCCGGTTGCGGGAGGACCGTGAGTCCGGCACGTACTTCTGGAAGCCGACGCCGTGCGGGAGGACGAGGACGGGGCAGTCCCCCTCCGGTACGTCGATGTTCTCGCTCGCGCTGAGGATCAGGTCGGGGTCGGCATACGGCAACTGATCCCACGGCATGACGCGACAGCCCGAGTCGTGGAGCAGGTCGAGCGAGCCGTCGCCGAAGGCGGAGGTCGGATCATGGGTGAAGACCACCGTGACCCGGGGGTCACCGCGGAGTACGGGTGGCAGTGTCTCCAGGATGCGGATCGTCGAGGTGAGGGTACGGGTCGCCACGACCAGCTTTCGCTCGCCGTGGAACGTGCTCCAGCGGCCGGCGTCGTGCCCGACGGGGACCCTCAGGAACGGAATGTCAGCGGAAGACGCGGCCATCCCGAGCCCCCTCGCACTCAGCGCAGGGTTCGCGGTTCGCGGTTCGCGGTTCGCGGTTCGCGGTTCGCGGTTCGCGGGAGTGTGGCTGCTAGCGCAGTTCAAGCTTTTCCGCAACCTCTCTGGTCTGCGCCGGGCCACGAGAGGAAACGCCTCCGGAACAGGCTGGGACAGCTGGGACGGCAAGGAACCCCCGGGCCCATCGACCGGGGGTTTCATTGTAGGGAGCGGTCCTGACCCCTTGGCAGGGCGAGGACACGCGCGCGGCGTCTCAGTCGATGCAGAACTCGTTGCCCTCGATGTCCAGCATCGGGATGCACGAATCGTTGCCGTCATACAGCGTCTGCACGTGTATCGCGCCGAGCGGCTCCAGTCGCGCCCGTTCGGCCTCGAGCGCGGCGAGGCGCTCTTCGCCCACGAGCCCGGTGCCGACCCGCACGTCGAGATGCACCCGGTTCTTGGCGGCCTTCCCCTCGGGGACGCGCTGGAAGTACAACCGCGGGCCCACGCCGGAGGGGTCACCGCAGGCGAACCACGCGTCCCGCTGCTCGGGTGGCTGCGCGTTCTTGAAGTCGTCCCACGTGGCGAACCCCTCCGGGGGCGGGGGCACGACGTACCCGAGCACCTCGCACCAGAAACGCGCGAGGCGCTCGGGTTCCGCGCAGTCGAAGGTGACTTGGAACTTCTTGATCGACGTCATCGGCACAAAATAGCGGCGCATGCTGCTCACCAGCACTCTCTTTCCGGCAGCACCCCGCCCGATGCCGACTTAACGGCCCGGCCACTGTCATGTCACGAACGTGTCCTGAACACGATCATGGTGAAACTCAGGCAACCACAGCGACCGTCTGGGAGGACAGAAAGCCACACGGACGAACAGCCGTGCCGGCTCTCACCCGACCGCCCGCTCCCCACGAGCGGCAGCCCCACACAGAGGACAGAGACATCAGCATGCGCACTCGGAAGATCTCGGTACTGACCATGACCGCGGTGGCCCTCAGCCTGGCGCTGACGGCATGCAACAACGACAGCTCCGACACCTCCTCCTCTCCCTCTGCGAGCAGTTCATCGGCGGCGGCCCCGAGTACCCCGAAGTCCGACACCGCGAAGGGCAAGTCGACGGGCGCGCCCGCCAAGTCCGACACGAAGTGCACGGACCAGCTCGACTACGCGGGCGACCCCCGCTCCAACGCCGAGATCAACTCCATCGGCGACGACACGGGCACGTGCCCGCCGGTCCAGAAGACGCCGTCCGACACGAAGTGCACGGACCAGCTCGACTACGCCGGCGACTCGCGCTCCAACGCCGAGATCAACTCCATCGGCGAGGACACCGGCACGTGCCCGCCGGTCCAGAAGTCCGGCGAGGCGTCGGGCACGCCGAAGGACCCCGACACGAAGTGCACGGACCAGCTCGACTACGCGGGCGACTCGCGCCCCAACGCCGAGATCAACTCGATCGGCGAGGACACCGGCACCTGCCCGCCGGTCAAGAAGTGACGCCGTGCTGCCGTGCTGCCGTGCTGCCGTGCTGAGCCCAGCGGCTGGAGACCCGCATCGAGCCGACGCAGAGCCTTCGGCGCTGGGAGCCTCGGTGGCGTAGGGCGACTCGGATACGTCCGGAGCGCGCAGGGCCATGGGTGCGTGCCCACGCCGAGGTAGGTCCGAGCGATGCTCGCCACGTGATCTGCGCAAGGACCGGCTCCGCCGGTCTGGTCCGGCCGTACGCCGTACGCCGTACGCCGTACCCGTCGCCCGGGTCGGTGGTGAAGAGAGGAAGCTCCTCGGCGGCTGCGATGGCGGCGATCACCAGGGCGGCGACGCGGCCACATGGTGACGCGGCTCTCGGCCTGCCGAGGACGATGGCGGCACAGCGGCCTCCACTGCCATAACGCTTCCACCCACCCCCTTCGCCACTTGTTCGAGGACGGCGGTACGGCCGGTCGGCGTGCTTGTGCATGCCGGCAGGAGGCCGGGACTCGGCCGTGAGACTGACCCGCGCCGGATCGCTACAACGTATCCGCAGTCGACAGACAGTGGTGAGCACCCATGCTCTTCAGGCTGCGATTGTTGCCGTCATTCTTTTGATTGTACGAATCCACCAGTACGCCGAAGCTGTCGACTGTCTCCTGCGGATCCTCAACGTTCACATGCCGCAATTTTTCCGCCGCCTGGTAAAGCGTACGGTTGGCTGCCCGCATGTCATCGACTATCGAGCCCGTCTCGCCGGATTTCGAGCTGGGTGAACGAATGCCACCGAGATCCCCCGCCTGCCTGTTCTGGAGGCCGGCCATCTTGTACAACAGGTTGCCGACGTAGACGAAATCCTCCGGCATTGCGGTTCCTTCCGCATACCCGGCATCCAACGCGGCAACGGCATCATTGGCATCCCTTGCCACGTCATCCACTTCTCCCATTGTTTGAGCACAGGTCGTGTTTGCCTCCTTAGCCCAATCTTTGAGCGTGAAAGGAGGATCCGGCCAAACTTGAACCACTCCGATGATCACGCCGGCGACCGCTGCCCCCACCCCGAGAAGTTCCCATAGACGCCTACGGGGGATCCCCCCGTCGCCGCCTCCTGCTGGCGTTCCGTTACCCGAGCCATCAGCCATCTTTCCCCCGTTACAGCCCTCCCTGATCACCCATTTGCAAGTGGTGGATCTTATTCGACTCAGGAGGGCTCCTTCTGGCGACAGTGAAGCACTCGGCATGAGCCGGAATGAGAACGTCACGCTCTCCTCATCATTACCCGAGGCATGTCAGATGGGTGGCATCTACTGCAAGGGTTGTACTTGATCTAGGACACCTGCGCCTGGACTCGCCTGACGGGGATATTTACCCTTCGAGTGTCCTGCTCGCCGGCAGTATCGACGATCAGCGGTGCGTGCGATATCTCCTCGTCACTCTCGTCTCTCTCAGGTGGCCCAGATATTCACGCACAGCGGCATTTCGCCCGTGGCGTCGGCGAGGTGTGATGCCGCCTCGAAGGGGTGAGTCCGGATGCGCCCTGGCAAAACGGGCTCGCAGGCAACGAGGAAGCCCCCCGCGAGCGACGCGAAGGGCTGAAAGCGGGCTTTGCCCTGTATGAAGTGCGCCCCCGGCAGGACTCGAACCTGCGGCCAAGCGCTTAGCACTCCAGCCGTAGATCGTGATCTTGTGGGCGGGCTGAGATCAGGCGGCCGGATCGATATCGGATCGCGTGAGGTGGTTGCCCGCTGCACGCTGCCCCCATGGATCACGCAGAAGTACTGCTCATCGGGGGACGGGCTGGTGTCGGCAAGACGACGGTGGGGTGGGAGGTTTCGGCGCTGCTGCGCACCGAAGTGGTCTCTCACGCGATCATCGATGGTGACTTCATGGGGCAGGTGCATCCGGCACCCGAGGGGGACCCACACCGCGCGGAGATCACCGAGAGCAATCTGACTGCCGTGTGGGCGAACTTCGCCCAGCGTGGCTACCGACGCCTGATCTATACGAACACCATGAGTGTGATGCCTGAGGCAACAGGCATGTTCGAACGTGCCATGGGGGCCGGAGTGGGGATCATACGAGTCCTGCTCACCGCCTCCGACGCCACCGCCCGCGAGAGGCTGGTGGGCCGGGAACTCGGCTCAGAGCTGGAGCAGGAGCTGGAAGGAAGTGTCCGCAAGGCACGGCTCCTGGACCAGCGGGCCCCCGCAGAGACCGTGCGAGTGGCGACGGACGGACGGCTCGTCGTGGACATCGCGCGGGAGGTAGTGGCCGCCACCGGTTGGGCCGGGCCCCACGTCGCCTGCAGATCATGATCGTGTGGGCGAGCTGGTCCGGGAACGGGCACGGCCACCGGTGAATCAGTGTGTGAAGACAGAAGAACAGTCGGGGCCGCAGGTCACAGCATAGATCCTGCCCGTTGGCAGGACGTGTTCGAGGCCATGATGGGCCGCATCGCGCCACGGTTCGCGCGGGCGGAACCGCGGCGCCGGGCACGGGAGCCCGTCCTTGGCCTGTGGTCGGACCTTCCGCGCAAGAACTGCTGGCGGTCCGCGACGACCTCCATGGCTTCGTCATCGAGCAACTGCAGGACGACGACGCGGTGCTGGTCGTGGATGAGACCGGCGATCACAAGAAGGGCACCGCCACGGTCGGGGCCCAGCGCCAGTACACCGGCACCGCCGGACGGAGCAACCCGCACCTGCGGGCCGCCCTGGAGCAACGGCAGCTCGGCTACGTCCTCGCCGTCGCCTGCGACCACCGGAACGTCTGGCACGTCACGCGGTTCGCAGCAGCGACCCGGTAGGCCGAGCACGACGGGAGCGCGATGCCCGGATGTTCACGGCGTATGTACAGGAAGGGCTCGGCGGCTACTGCGCAGCCGCTGATGCGCATGCTGCGGGTGATGGCGCCGACCCCGAGGTTCGTGCTCGCTGCGCTGGCGGTGTTGTTCACCTGGGCGGGAGTGTCTGGAGAGTTCGTTTCCCCGGTCTTGGCCGCGCTCAGTGGCACTGTCGTCGTGCTGCTGCCACAGGCGCGGTGGCCCGAGTAACACAGGCGCCTGATCGTCAGTCAACTACCCGTGGTCAGGCGGTACGCCGCCCACGCCGTCCCGATGACGAGGCGACCAGCGCCCGCAGCTCTGCCCGCCCCCGCTCCACGACCTTCAGTAGTCTTGCCGGATGAGTGTCGGGCGGCAGAGGGGCGTCGGCCACCAGGTCGAGCACTGTGCACGGTCTGTCCAGCCAACGCTGCAGAGCCCGCCAGTGCTGGGCTTGGTCCGGGGACAGGGACGGGTCCCAAGGATCGGCGAAGTAGGGGGTACGGTCCTCGCCGTACGCGTGCAGCAGCCCGGAGCGGCGGACAAGACACGGGAAGCAGAGCCCGCAGTGGGCGAGGGATGATTGGTTGGGCTGGTGGGCAGGGGGTGCGCCGCAGCTCAGCGTGGCCTCCAGGGCTTCCTGGGGCAGGCCGGTGTCCCGCGCCGCCGCGCATACCTCGCCCTTCGTGAGCGTGGCGAAGGGGTTCACGACCCGAACCGCAAGTTCCGGCGTCTGGGCTATCTCCTCGATGATTTGGTTGAGGTGGTGCAGCGTCCATGGGTGCACCGAGCGAGTGGAGCAGGCGCCGGCGCGGGCAGCGGACAGCGGCGGATTGAGGGCGAGTTGCCCGTTCTCGGGAATGTGGACGACGGGGACATGCTCGGCCGCGGCGGCATGGACGGCTGTGGCCGCGTACAGCAGACCGCGTGAACGGGTGGAGCGTTCCAGCTTGAACTTGGCCCCGTTCGGCTTGCGTACCGTCTGACTCTGTTCAAGTCGGCGCAGCGGGCGCTCGCGTTGCTGGTGCACCGCTTTGTACACCGCGTCTTGCACGGACTCGAAGTTCCGTTCCTCGAAGGTGACCAGGAGCATGGCGTGCGGGCTGTGGACGGTGGCGCGCTGGGCCGCCCAGCCCAGGGAATCGAGGCCTCCGGAGAAGAGGGCCACTTCGCGCGCGTAGTCCTCGGGGCCGAAGGGCAGGGGGCGGGGTCGTGCCGACCCGGTGGCGTCGAAGGGCCGGAATTCGATGTCCCAGCGATCACCTGTCACCGTCGCGAGCAGTGCGGTGAGGTGCTGGAGTGCACGGTTCCAGGCAGTGGGATTGGTTACCGGCAGAGAGAGACGAATATGGCGGGTCCAGCGGTCGAACGCTGCTTCCCTGGAAGTGCAGCGATCCGCGGCGAAGACAGCACGGGCCACTCGCTGGAGGTCGTCCGCCCAGTCCGGGGCGGGGGCGAGGAGCTGGCGATGGTCGGGGGCGCGTACCGGGGATTCCCAGTAGAGGGCATCGGTCAGCGGCTGCCAGGGAGTCTCTGGCGGATCGACGCCCGGGTGGGGGAGCCAGGAGTAGTGGACCGGTGCTGGGGACATCATGCGGCGGGTGCCTCCTCACTGCTGTCCGGCCCGGCGTCCGTGCCGGGAAGGAGACCGAGCGCCACGCCGACCGCTCGCGGGACCAGGCCACGCGCGACCTGCACCAGGGCGCCGATTGTCGGGTCTTCCAGGGCCGTGACCATGCCCTCGGCTTGCTGTGCCGCGTCAGTGAGGCGCTGGGCCTCCGCGCATGGGTTGGGCAGCAGGTGTAGTACCCGTTCGGAGACCCAGCCCGCGATGTGGTCCTCCGGGTCGGCCAGGGGTAGCACCGGAACGATGAGCTTGACCTTCTCGGCGATGACGGCACGCAGGAACTCGGCCACGACGTCCGCGAAGAACCACTGGTAGAGCAGACAGAGCAGGTCGCCGGACCATCCGGAGCCACCGGGGGCGACAGCCTCTGGGTGTAACTTGCTGATGCGGTCTGCGGTTGCCGCGGCCGCTCGTCGTACGGTTGCGTCGGCAATCGTGCCGCCCTCACCGCCCACGGCCGCCGTGAAGCGGGCCACGAAGCCTTCAGGGCCACCCCCGTCCTCGGGGTAGTCCCACGGAACGTCGCCGTCGCCGGTCGGATCGGTGTCCGGGGCGAGTGGCAGGGCGTCCATGATGGAGGTCAGCCGTTCGCCTGCCGCGAAGGCCGCGTCGTGCAGACCAAAGGCCGAAGGGTCCTCGCGCAAGGTCCGGTGTAGCACCGCCAGGTAGTCTTCGGAGATCCCGTCCAGCTTCTCCGGGGCGTCAGTCCAATCGGAACGCCAAGACGACAGTCGCCTGCTGACCCGGCTCCAATCACCTGCCGTAGTCCCAGGGCTTCCCCCAGGCCCCAGCCATCGTGATGACGTACCCACCAGGCATCCCCCCTGACGGATCGGCATGGCTGTCCCCAGCGCGCAGCCGCCGACTCCTTGACCCAGGGGAGCAGGAGGGGACTTGGCGACGGTAGGGCGCGACTCGGCCAAACTTGCTTGCTGTCGACAGTCCATTGCTGGCCGAGCACGGGTTCAGGGCCTCGAAGGCCGGAAGCTGCCTGTGTCGGGCGCCCGGGAAGAACGTCCTGAGTGACTGCCCCCTCAATCCGTGGCGATGGTGCCACCGAGGCCGGCTAGACGTAGCAGCACCTGTTGGAGCAGGGCTGCCTGGGCCGCCGTACCGCCTTGGATGTAGCCGAGTGAGTTACTCCGGTCGCGCCATGGCTTGGCGGGTACGGGCTGGTGGCTGTGCATCTGCTTCCCTTCGCGGCGGTACTCGTAGCTCTCCTGGGACTTGTCCGGCCGATCATGGCTGTCATGATGCCCGGGTGAGCATCATCGTGAAGTTCTTCGTGGCGCCGGACGACACGTCAGCGAGCCTGGCCCTCCAGTCTGGGCCGGGACCGGCATTCGAGTCGCTCTCCTTCGGCAACTTCGATCCCGAAGAAGCCGTGCTGGAGTGGGAATGCCTTTTGGCCGGCGGCAGCTTCGAGGAACTGGTAGAAGCCGGTGAGCCTCGCGTCGTCGCCGGCCAGGACAATGACGGGTGCGTCGTCTTCGCGCTCTCACCTGGCCTGTCCGCAGCGCTCGCGGACGCCGAGCACGCCAGATTGCGCGACGTCGCCGCCTCGTGGACCCTGCTGCGTGCGGAGGACGGCGAGGTCATCGGCACGGAGATCGCCGACGAGATCGTGGGCGATCTCGCTGCTCTCGTCAGCAGCGCCCGGCGCCAGAACCAGGGCGTCTACTGCTGGGTCGCGTAGCAGTTCATGCCCGAAGCCGGACCGCGACGGCCGCCGCGGTGGCGGTGCCGAGGAAGACGTAACCGCGCTTGTCGTAGCGAGTGGCCGACCGCCCGGGACTGCTTCAGGCGATTGATCGCCCGCTCGACGGTGTTGCGCTTCTTGTAGCGGTCCTCGTCGAAGCCGGGCGGCCGTCCACCGCGGGCGCCTTTGCGCAGGCGGGCCGCCTGGCTGTCGGTCTTCCCCGGGATGGTGTGGCGGATTCCCCGCCGTCGCAGGTACTCGCGAACGGGGCCGTTGCTGTAGGCCCTGTAGGCCCTGTAGGCCCTGTAGGCCCTGTAGGCCCTGTCGGCCGCGAGGCTGTCGGGCTTCTTGCGTGGTCGTCCCAGGCCCGGCCTGGGCACTCGGATCTTCTCCAGGACCGGCTTGGACTGGGTACAGTCTCGGCTCCGTCGGTCCGGCTGTGCGTCACGTCCGTCGGCACGACTGGCGGCAACCGTGAGCGAACAACTGTGCGAGCGAACAACCGTGGGCGGAGGCGAGTTCGCGCGGACCAGGCGCTGCCCTCACGGACTCGTCCTGCGGAGGGGCGGGTACCGACTTGCGACGGCTAGAAGTAGCGTTTGACCTGCGAAAACGTGGCGCCCCCGGCAGGACTCGAACCTGCGGCCAAGCGCTTAGAAGGCGCCTGCTCTATCCACTGAGCTACGGGGGCCGGATGTGGCCGGGTGGCGAAGGGGCGGATGTGGGGGGCATCCGTGACCTTGCCGGGGACAAGGATAGGGGTTGTGGGTCCGTGTCCCTGGTGCTCCGCCTCCGCGCCACGATGTGGAGGTTCAGTGAAGCGGTCCTGATAATCGCAGGCGAGTGCGAATCTCGCACCGCTTTTGGCGTCTCGCGTCACGGGTGTTGTGCACTCGTTATGCCTCCGTCCCGGCCGCCGCTTCCCTCTCTCGTGTCCGATCGGCGCGCGCAGAGCGACCCATATGCTTCAGAAAGCTGCCAAAATTGGGCATTCTTCACATGTGGTGACTTTGGACGTACGGCCTCAATTGCTTGACGCACTCTCCGCCCTGCGCGAGCGTGTCGCCGCCGCACGCTTTCCGCTCCCCCTTCCGGGGGCGCCACGCGCGCGTGCCAACCGGGACGAGCTGCTCGCGCAGCTCGATGACTATCTGGTGCCCCGGCTCAAGGCACCCGAAGCGCCCCTGCTCGCCGTCATCGGCGGTTCCACCGGTGCCGGTAAGTCCACACTGGTGAACTCCCTGGTCGGACGGCGGGTCAGCGAGGCGGGCGTGCTGCGGCCCACGACACGTACACCGGTGCTGGTCTGTCATCCGGACGACCACCTCTGGTTCGCGGGGATGCGCGTCCTGCCCGACCTCGCGCGCGTGTGGATGCCCCAGCCGGACCCCATGGAAAGCGGGGACAACGGTGACGAGGGGGACGACGAGGACGACCCCGTGCTGGCCCTGGGGACCGAGGGCGAGCGCGCTCTGCGCATCGAGACGGCGCAGAGCCTGCCGCGCGGGCTCGCCCTCCTTGACGCACCCGACATCGACTCCCTCCTCGCGAACAACCGCGTACTGGCCGCCGAGCTGATCTCCGCCGCCGACGTATGGGTGATGGTGACCACCGCGTCGCGCTACGCCGACGCGGTGCCCTGGCACCTGCTCCGCACCGCCAAGGAGCACGACGCCACCCTGGTCACGGTCCTGGACCGCGTGCCCCACCAGGTGGTGACCGAGGTGTCACGGCAGTACGCGGCGCTCCTGACCAAGGCGGGCCTCGGCGACGTGCCGCGCTTCACGGTGCCCGAGCTGCCCGAGTCCGCCGGCGGCGGCGGACTCCTCCCCGCCACCGCCGTCGCACCCCTGCGCGCCTGGCTCACGCACCGGGTCCAGGACCCCGACGCCCGCGCCCAGGCCATCACCCGTACGGCATCCGGGGTCCTGCGCTCGCTTGACACCCGTATGCCGGAACTCGCGGGCGCGGTGGCCGCCCAGCACGCCGCCGCGCTACGGCTCACCGCCGCCGTCGACGAGGCGTACGACAACGAGCACGCGCGCGTGCACGGCCGATTGCGGGCCGGGGGCGTGCTCGCTGGAGGTGCCCTGAAGCGGTGGCGCAGTTACCCGCTGGACTGCCGGGCGGACGAACTGCTCGACGCCATCTGCGAGAGCCTGGAGGCGCTCCTGCTCTGCGCGGTGACCGCCGCCGACGAGCGCATCGACGAGGCCTGGCGGCGAGAGCCCGCCGCGGGCGTCCCCGGCCTCGCCGACCGCGACCCGTCGATGGAGAGCGCCGAGCACCGCATCGGGATGGCCGTCCGCAGATGGCGGCGCGTCCTGGAGGAGTACGCGGAGGACGAGGTCCGCGGGCTCCAGGGCCTGGAGAGGAACGCGCTCCCCGACCCCGAGGCCGTCGCCGCGCTGCTCGCCACCACCCTCCTCGGCGGGCACCGGGCCCGCGTGGCCGGTGAGGTGCTCGCCGAGCGCATCGGCGCCCAGAGCGCGGTCAGGCTGCGCGACCGGGGCGCGCACCTGCTCGTCGGCTACCTGCGACGGGTCCTCGCCACCGAGCGGGAGCGCCGGCTGGCCCCCCTGGACGCCCTCGAAGTGCGCCCCGAACCCCAGTCCGCACTGATCGCCGCCCTGTCCGTACTGCAGAAGGAAAGGTGACGCGGTGACCACCGTCACTGATCACACAGAGCACGAAGAGCGGGGCGAGCGTTCCGGGAACTCCGGGAACTCCGGGAACTCCGGGAACTCCAGGAACCCGGGGAGTTCGGTGAGTTTCGTTAGCTCCGGGAGTCCGGTGGGCTCCGGGGGTTCCGGGGGTTCCGGCCGGTTCGCCGACGGCTCCGGCGACGCCTGGGGCGACGGCCTCATCGCACGGCGTGTCACCGACGAGCAGCAGCAGCGGCCCGCGGAGACCGGGGCACGCGCGTACACCCCCTCCAAGCAGCCCCCGGCCCCGCAGCCCCCCGCCTCGTACGAGGCACCGCTGCGCGAGCGGCTCGACGCCCTGCGGGAACTCGTCGTGCTCTCCCGCACCCGCCTCGACACCAGCACGCTCGCCGAGGCGGGCCGTGTCCTCGACGAGTCCGACGCCCGGCGCAAACTCTCCGGACGGCACACCGTCGTCGCCATCGCGGGCGCCACCGGCAGCGGCAAGTCGACGCTCTTCAACGCCCTCGCCGGAGTGATGATCTCCGACACCGGCGTACGGAGGCCGACGACCGCCGCGCCCCTGGGGTGCAGCTGGACGGACGGCGCCGCGGGCCTCCTGGACCGGCTCGGCATCCCGGGGCGGCTGCGCCGCCGCCCGCTCCAGGGGCCCGGCGCCGACGAGCTCAAGGGGCTCGTGCTGATCGACCTGCCGGACCACGACTCGGCGGCCGCCGAGCACCGCGAGCACGTCGACCGCATCCTGGGGCTCGTCGACGCCGTCATCTGGGTCGTCGACCCGGAGAAGTACGCCGACGCGATGCTCCACGAGCGCTATCTCCGCCCCATGGCAGGCCACGCCGAGGTCACCTTCGTGGTGCTCAACCAGATCGACCGGCTCCCCGGCGACGCCGCCGACCAGGTCCTCGACGACCTGCGACGGCTCCTGGACGAGGACGGCCTGGCGCTCGGCGAGCACGGCGAACCGGGTGCCACGGTCCTCGCGCTCTCCGCGCTCACCGGCCAGGGCATGGAGGAACTGCGCGAGTCGCTCGGCCAGTTCATCCGGCAGCGGTCCGCCGCGGCCCGGCGTATCGCGGCGGACCTGGACGCCGCGGCGGAACGACTGCGTCCGGTGTACGTGGCCGGGGCGTCCGCGGGACGTAACCGGGGGCGTATCGGGCTCAGCGAGGAGGCGCGCGAGGAGTTCACCGACCGCCTCGCGGAGGCCGTGGGCGCCGCCACCGCGGGCGAGGCGGCGGAACGGGCCTGGGCCAGGAACGCGGGCAAGGCGTGCGGCGACCCCTGGCTGCGGCTGTGGCGGTGGTACGAGGCGCGGCGCTCGGCCGAGGGCTCGGCGGCCCCCATCGCTCCGGGCCCCGTGGTCGAGGAGGTGACGGCCCGCCAGCGCGTGGAGCACGCGGTGCGCGCGGTGGCCGACGAGGCGGCGTCAGGGCTGCCGCAACCCTGGGGACAGGCCGTACGGGAGGCCGCGGTGCGCGGCGCCGAAGGGCTGCCCGAGGCGCTTGACCTCCTGGCGGTACGGGCGGGCGTGCCCGCGGGCCGGCCGCCGAGGCCCAACTGGTGGCCCGCCGCGGTGCTCACCCAGGCGGCGATGAGCCTTCTCCAGGTGATCGGCGGCCTCTGGCTCCTCGCCCAGGTCATCGGCATCGCCACGCCGAACCTGGGCGTGCCGGTGCTCCTGATGCTGACCGGCATCCTGGGCGGCCCCTGCGTGGAGTGGACGAGCCGCTTCGCGGCGCGCGGACCCGCCAGGCGGTACGGGCACGAGGCGGAGTGGCGGCTGCGGGAGGCGGCCGCCGGGTGCGGCCGGGCCCGCGTCCTCGATCCGGTGGCGGCCGAGCTGTTGCGGTACCGGGAGGTCCGGGAGCAGTACGTGCGGGTGACGGGGACGCGGGCGCCACTCTGGTGACCCGTGACCCGTGACCCTGGCCGCGTGTGAGACCTCAAGGGTGACGGAGTTGTCCACAACCTGCGGGTAGCCCACAGGCCTCAGCGGGGTCGGCCCGGCCGGTGCAGTCTGAGAACGCAGCCGCGGACGGCGCGGCGGAGACAGCAGCGGACGCACGGGGAGGCTCGCATGAACGAGACGACGGTCACGGTGGTGGGGAACGTGGCGACGACGCCGGTGTACCGGGAGTTGCCGTCGGGACCGGTGGCACGGTTCCGGCTCGCGGTGACGGCCCGGTACTTCGACGCGGTGAAGAACACCTGGAACGACGGACACACGAACTTCTTCACGGTGTGGGCCAGGCGCACGCTCGGCGCCAACGTGCAGGGCTCGCTCACGGTCGGCGAACCGGTCATCGTGCAGGGCCGGTTGAAGGTCCGCGACGAGGAGCGGGGCGGCCAGCACTGGACGTCGGCGGACATCGACGCGCAGACCATCGGCCACGATCTGTCGCGCGGCACGGCGGCCTTCCGGCGGGTGCTCAAGGGCGACGGGTCACTGACGGGGCTCGCGTCGGCGAGGGAGCGTCCGGAGCCGGAGCCGGAGCCGGAGCCGGAGCGGGAGCCAGAGCGGGAGCCAGTGGGGTGACGACCAGTCAGCCGGACGTCCGGTACCGGCGGCCGATGTGCGGCTCATCGGTATTCCGCTTGCCATTGATTTGTCGATAAGCCCAGCTCGCAGGGGGTGTTGCGAGGGAAGTCGCGAGGGGAGTCGCGATAACGATTCCGAGTCGGATCGGTTATCCGACGGTATGACGGGGGGTCACGGTGGGCTGTTTCCTTAGGATGCCGAACGTAACTCACGGGGCAGTTGGCAGGAGAAGCCACGCAGGTGGCAGGTGTTCCTGCCTCTTTCGATCTGCTGGCGGGACCATCCCCCACCGTCCTGAACGGGTCCCGCACGGAGGAGAATTCAGTGTTTTCTGCGTGGTCCATACGGAGCGCCCTGGGCGGCGTCGTGCGCGGCGCCCTACGTGGCAGAGGCGCCGCCCGCCTCGCCGCGGTGGCCGCGGCGTCCGGGCTCGTCGCCACGGGTGCGTTGGTCACCGCCGGCCCGGCCGCCGCGGAAGAGGCACCGCAGCACCGGGGCGGGGCGACCGCCACGCTGGGCGGACTGCAGACCTACGACCAGGCCGTCATCCGTGAGAACGGCAGCTCCCGGCAGGTGCCCGCTGGCCTCTTCGAGATGTCCGTCGAGAACGGCGGCACCCTCCAGACGTACTGCGTGGACATCCACAACCCCACGCGCAAGGACGCCGAGTACCAGGAGACGCCGTGGAGCGGCACCTCGCTGCACGGCAACCGCGACGCGGGGAAGATCCGCTGGATCCTGCAGCACTCCTACCCCCAGGTGAACGACCTCGCGGCGCTCGCCGAGAAGGCCGGCGCGAGGTCCCTCACCGAGCAGACCGCCGCGGCGGGCACCCAGGTGGCGATCTGGCGGTACTCGGACGGGGCGAAGGTCGAAGCCGTCGACCCGCAGGCCGAGAAGCTCGCCGACTACCTGGAGCGGAGCGCGCGCCGCAGCGCCGAGCCGAAGGCCTCGCTGACGCTAGAGCCGCCGGCCGTCTCCGGGCACGCGGGGGAGCGGCTCGGCCCCGTCACCGTGCGGACCGACGCGGAGGCGGTGACCGTGACACCGCCCGCGGACTCCGTGGCGAGCGGCGTGAAGATCGTCGGCAAGGACGGCAAGCCCGTGAAGTCCGCGGGCGACGGCACCCGGCTCTACTTCGAGGTGCCGAAGGACGCCCCGGACGGCACGGCCGCGCTCTCCGTCCAGGCGTCGACCACCGTGCCGGTCGGCCGGGCGTTCACCTCCGGGACCCGGAGCCAGGCGCAGATCCTCGCGGGCTCCAGCGAGTCGACCGTGTCGGCCACGGCGACGGCCGACTGGGCCACCGAGGGCGCGATACCCGCGCTCTCGGCGGAGAAGAACTGCGCCAAGGGTGGCGTGGACATCACGGCGAGCAACAAGGGCGACAAGCCCTTCACGTTCCGCCTCATGGGCTTCAAGCACACGATCGAGGCGGGCACGTCGCGGACCGTGACGATCCCGCTCCAGGAGGACCAGGCCTACGACTTCACGATCGAGGGCCCCAGCGGCTTCGAGAAGCGCTTCAAGGGCGTGCTCGACTGCAAGACCGAGGGCACCGCGATCGACAGCAAGTCCCATCCGGTCAACGAGCCGAGCCCCGCGTCGGCGGGCGGCACCACGGGCGGCGGCGACCTGGCCGAGACCGGCAGCTCCAGCAGCACGCCGCTGATCGCCGGCATCGCGGTGGTCTTCGTCGTCTTCGGCGGCGCGGCGGTCTTCTTCCTCCGCAAGAAGAAGGACCCGACCGAGCGGACCCCCACCGAGCGCACCCCCACCGAGCGGTAGACGGCAGTACGGAAGAACGCCCAGGTCACGGCCCCCGGAAACATACTGGTTTCCCCCGGTAGGTAGCCGTCAGGCAAGATGGGGTGTATCTGCCCACTCACTGATTGCCGGACGGTTTCTCTTGGCTGAGTACATCTACACCATGCGCAAGACGCGCAAGGCGCACGGCGACAAGGTGATTCTTGATGACGTCACCCTGAGCTTCCTGCCTGGCGCCAAGATCGGTGTCGTGGGTCCCAACGGCGCCGGTAAGTCCACGGTGCTGAAGATCATGGCGGGCCTTGAGCAGCCGTCCAACGGTGACGCGTTCCTCTCGCCGGGGTACAGCGTCGGCATCCTCATGCAGGAGCCGCAGCTCGACGAGTCGAAGACCGTCCTGGAGAACGTCCAGGACGGCGCCGCCGAGATCATGGGCAAGCTCCGGCGCTTCAACGAGGTCGCCGAGCTCATGGCGACCGACTACTCCGACGCGCTGATGGAGGAGATGGGCAAGCTCCAGGAGGACCTGGACCACGCCAACGCCTGGGACCTCGACGCCCAGCTCGAGCAGGCCATGGACGCGCTGGGCTGCCCGCCCGGCGACTGGCCCGTCACCACCCTCTCCGGCGGTGAGAAGCGCCGCGTCGCGCTCTGCAAGCTCCTCATCGAGGCGCCCGACCTGCTCCTCCTCGACGAGCCCACCAACCACCTCGACGCTGAGTCGGTGAACTGGCTGGAGCAGCACCTCTCCCAGTACGCCGGCGCCGTCGTGGCGGTCACTCACGACCGGTACTTCCTGGACAACGTCGCCCAGTGGATCCTGGAGCTCGACCGCGGTCGCGCCCACCCCTACGAGGGCAACTACTCCACGTACCTGGAGAAGAAGCAGACCCGCCTCAAGGTCGAGGGCCGCAAGGACGAGAAGCGCGCCAAGCGGCTCAAGGAAGAGCTGGAGTGGGTGCGGTCCAACGCCAAGGGGCGGCAGGCCAAGTCCAAGGCGCGTCTGGCGCGCTACGAGGAGATGGCCGCCGAGGCCGACAAGATGCGGAAGCTGGACTTCGAGGAGATCCAGATTCCGCCGGGCCCGCGGCTCGGTTCCATCGTCGTCGAGGTCGAGAACCTGTCGAAGGCCTTCGGTGACAAGGTTCTGGTCGACGACCTCAGCTTCTCGCTGCCGCGCAACGGCATCGTCGGCATCATCGGTCCGAACGGCGCGGGCAAGACCACGCTGTTCAAGATGATCCAGGGCCTGGAGGAGCCGGACTCCGGCAAGATCAAGATCGGCGAGACGGTCAAGGTCTCCTACGTCGACCAGGGCCGCGCCAACATCGACCCGAAGAAGACGCTGTGGGCCGTCGTGAGCGACGAGCTCGACTACATCAATGTCGGTCAGGTCGAGATGCCCTCGCGGGCGTACGTCTCCGCCTTCGGGTTCAAGGGGCCGGACCAGCAGAAGCCGGCCGGGGTGCTCTCCGGTGGTGAGCGCAACCGCCTCAACCTGGCGCTGACCCTCAAGGAGGGCGGCAACCTGCTCCTCCTCGACGAACCGACGAACGACCTGGACGTCGAGACCCTGTCCTCCCTGGAGAACGCGCTCCTGGAGTTCCCGGGCGCCGCAGTCGTGATCTCCCACGACCGGTGGTTCCTCGACAGGGTCGCCACGCACATCCTGGCGTACGAGGGCGACTCGAAGTGGTACTGGTTCGAGGGCAACTTCGAGTCGTACGAGAAGAACAAGATCGAGCGCCTCGGTGCCGACGCGACCCGTCCGCACCGCGCCACCTACAAGAAGCTCACGCGAGGCTGAGGCGACTGTGGCTCGACACATATACCAGTGCCCGCTGCGCTGGTCGGACATGGACGCCTTCGGGCACGTCAACAACGTCGTCTTCCTGCGGTATCTGGAAGAGGCGCGCATCGACTTCATGTTCCGGCTCGCACCCGGTGACGGCTCCCCGTCGTTCTCCGGCGGGTCCGTCGTGGCCCGCCACGAGATCGACTACGTACGGCCGCTGGTGCACCGGCACGAGCCGGTCACCATCGAGTCGTGGGTGACGAAGATGGGCGCGGCGTCCCTGACCATCGCGTACGAGATCAAGGACGCGGAACAGGTGTATGTGCGGGCCTCGACCGTGGTCGTGCCCTACGACCTGGAGGCGCAGCGGCCCCGGCGGATCTCCGCCGAGGAGAGGTCGTTCCTGGAGCAGTACGTGGACGACAGCGCCGACAGCGGTTCGGGGGCGCTCGCCGCATGACCGGGCGGCTGCGCTTCGCCGATGCCGGGGAGGCGGCGGACCTCGCCGCCTTCCTGGCCCGGCTGATCCACTACGACAAGGCGGCCGCGGTGCGGCTACAGGCCGCCGGGGACACGCTCGCCGTGTTCGGGCGGCCGCCGTCGTTCGAGGTGCTCGCCATCCGTACGGCACGGCTCGCCGAGCCGTACGAGGACGGGCTCGCCACCGCGCTGGACGTCACCGTCTCGGCGGGGGAGTTCCTGGAGTCCGTGGGCGACGCCGCCCAGTCGGTCCCTGCGGCGGGCGACGCCACCGTGCCCGAAGCCGTCACCGGGCCGCCGTGGGCGGGCATCCTGCCGCCCCGCGGCGGCTGGCGGCAGGAGCCGGGGCTGCCGGCCCCCGAGGCGGTGCGGGACCTGGTGCGGGTCGCCGTGACCGAATTCCGCACCCGCGTCGACGAGT
The DNA here is from genome assembly GCF_052936595.1 of Streptomyces sp. DSM 118878. Taxonomy (NCBI): domain Bacteria; kingdom Bacillati; phylum Actinomycetota; class Actinomycetes; order Kitasatosporales; family Streptomycetaceae; genus Streptomyces; species Streptomyces sp. DSM 118878. Next base: position 3,302,489 of record NZ_CP193622.1, on the reverse strand, counting down.
TGCCCGCCGAGCTGCGGGTGCGCGCCGAGCTGGACCGGGTGGGCCGGGAGATCTGGTCCAGGACCATCGGGACCACCGGCCTGCCGGTACGGGCCGCGCACGCCGCGCAGTCCCTCGGCTTCCTGCGCGGCGACGCGCTGACCCTGCTGGCGTCGGGGGCGTGGCTCCGGCTGCGTACGCCCTACGGGTCCGTCGCCGTCCGCCGGGCGGGCGCCCCGGGCCTCTCCGTCACACCCGCCTAGCCTCTCCCCCGAAGCGCGGCAGCGGCGGTCAGCCCTCGGAGTTGACCATGGACGCCGCCGCGTACGTCAGGTAGTTCCACAGGGTCCGCTCGTGCTCCTCGGAGAGCCCGAGCTGGTCGACGGCCGCCCGCATGTGCTTCAGCCACGCGTCGTGCGCCGCCCGGTCCACCGTGAACGGGGCGTGCCGCATGCGCAGGCGCGGGTGGCCGCGGTTGTCGCTGTACGTGCGCGGACCGCCCCAGTACTGCATGAGGAAGAGCGCGAAGCGCTCCTCGGCCGGACCGAGGTCCCCCTCGGGATACATGGGCCGCAGCAGCGGGTCCTCCGCCACCCCCTGGTAGAAGAGGTGCACCAGGCGCCGGAAGGTCTCCTCGCCGCCGACCTGCTCGTAGTAGGTCTGCTCCTGAACCGTGCCGTGCGGGATCTCTTTCACGCTGTCCATGGTCTCAGACGGTGCGACCGAGTACGGAAGACCTAGGTCTGTCGTTCGGATCAGCCCTCCGGCCGCTCGCATCGGCGGCTTCCTGGCAGCACAGTGGACTCATGGAACCCGATCCAGCACGTGTCGCCGAGGCCGGCGCCGGCCTCGTACGCGAGCTTGAGGCGAGCGGGGCCTGGGCGGGGGACCCCGCCTGGCGGGAGGCGTTCGAGGCCGTGCCGCGGCACCTGTTCGTGCCGTACTACTACCTCGGGGTGCCGGGCGGGTACGAGCGGCTCTGGTGCGAGGACCCCGACGCCGGGCGCCGCGCCCGCTGGCTGGACGGGGCCTACGCCGACGCCCCGCTCGCCACCCGCGTACGCGACGGACAGCTGATCTCCTCCAGCAGCCAGCCGTCCCTCATGGCGCAGATGCTCGCCTGGCTGGAGGTGAGGGACGGGGTCGACTGCGACGTCCTGGAGATCGGCGCGGGCACCGGCTACAACGCGGCGCTGCTCGCCCACCGGCTCGGCGACGACCACGTCACCACCGTCGATCTCGACCCGGAGATCACGGAGTCCGCGCGCAGGCATCTGGCGGCCGCCGGGTACCACCCGGCCGTGGTGACCGGTGACGGGGCCGCGGGCTGCCGGGAGCGCGCACCGTACGACCGGATCATCGCCACCTGCTCCCTCAGCGCGGTGCCCAGGGCCTGGCTCGGCCAGTGCCGGCCGGGCGCCCGCATCCTGACCCCGCTGGCCACCGGCCTGGTCGCGCTGACGGTGCGGGACGCGAAGCACGCCGAGGGGCGCTTCCTGCACACGCCCGCCTACTTCGTGCCGCTGCGCGGCGGCGAGGCGCGGAGCTCCCCCGAGCGGCACACCGGCGGACTGCCGCGCGAAGCCCTCCAGAACGAACTCTTCCGGTTCCTTCTGGAGCTGACCGCGGGCAGCCTCGACCCGCACGAGGCGCTCGCGCTGTGGCAGCGCGAACGGCGGCCGGTGCGCGAGCGCTTCGGGGTGACCGTGCGCGGGCCGTACGAGTGGGCCTGGCTCGACGACCCCGAAGGGCCGTACGTCTGGCCGCTGTGACGGCCCGCGGACGGTTCAGTCGCGGCGGACGGTGATGGTGGTCCAGGCGCCCACGTGCACGCGGTCGCCGTCCTGGAGCGGGATCGGGACGAACGGCTGGATGGGCTCCTCGCCGTTGTTGACCGTGGTGCCGTTCGTGGAGTTCTGGTCGACGACCGCCCAGCTCCCGTCCGGCTGCTGGACCAGGACCGCGTGCTGGTGCGAGACGCCCGGGTCCTCCGGCGGCACCGACAGGTCGATGTCCGGGGTGTCGCCCGTGGAGTGGCGGCGGCGGCCGATGGTGAGCTGGTTGCCGGACAGCGGACGCTGCTGCTCCGGCGAGTACGCGGGCAGGTTCAGCCCCGAGGCCTCGGGGCCGCTGCGCTGCATCATCGCCATGAAGTACTCGCGGTCGGGACCGATGGTCGCCGTCCACGTGCCGGGTCCCTGCGGGGCCTGCGGGGCCTGTGGCGCCTGCGGTGCCTGTGGCTGCGGGGGGCCCTGCTGGAAGGGTTCCTGCTGCTGCGGCGGGGTCTGCTGCTGCGGGGCGCTCTGCCGCGGGGACGGGCTCTGGAACACGTCCTGCCGCTGGAAGGGCTCCTGCTGCCGGGGCTGCCCCGAGGGGAACTGCTCCTGCTGCGGAGGCGGGCCCGGCCGGAACGGCTCCGCCTGGGCGGGAGGCGCGGACGCGGACGCGGACGACGGCGGGGACAGCACCCAGTCGTCGCCACCGCCGAAGGAGGGGCCTTCGGAGCCGGGCGGCGGCGGGGGCGGGCCCTGCGGGCCGCCGGTCTGCTGCGGGAAGGCGGGCGCGGGCGGCGCGGGCGGACCCGGCTGCTGGAACGCCTGCGGGGCGCCGGGCCCCTGCTGACCGTGCTGCCCCGGCCCACCGTGCTGACCCGGCCCACCCTGCGGTCCCGGCCCACCGTGCTGCCCCGGTCCACCCTGCGGACCCGGGCCGCCGTGCTGCCCCGGGCCGCCGTGCTGTCCGGGAGGACCGGGCTGCCCCGGCCTGCCGTCGCCGTTGCCACCGCCGCCGTTGCCATTGCCGTTCCCGAAGGGCGGGATCGGCTCGGCGGGGCGGTTCATCTGCGAGGGGCGCGAGCCCTGGTACTCGTACGAGTCCTGACCCTGACCCGGGCGGCCGTGCGGCCCACCGGGGCCGGGCGGCGGCTGCTGCTGCGGGAACTGCTGGCCCGGACGCGGCGGCGGCATGCCGGGACCGCCGTGCGTGGCCGGCAGCGGCGGGTTCGGCGCGGCCGGGGTGTACGACGTGGCGGTGTTCGTGAGGAAGTTCCAGCGGCACTCCTCGCAGAACGGCGCGTTCGCCTCGCGGGGCGTGCGGCACTGCGGGCAGAGCTCCGCCTCGGGGCCCGGGTCCGGCACGGCGGCCGGATGCGGGCGCCCGGGCGCGGGCTGCGAGAAGTTCGGGTCCTGGCCGGGCGGCGGCGGGGGATAGCCGTATCCGGCCGCGGGCGGCGGCGGGGGAGGCGGCGGTACGGCACCGGCCATGCGGTGACCGCAGACCTCGCACCAGTCATCGGAACCCGACTGGTGTCCGTTCGGGCAGGTCGGCATGTCGGCGCTTCCCCCTCTCCTACTCCGGCCCGAGGGCCGTACGACTCAACGTCTGCACTGTCCGCGGCGCCGGGCGCCGCGCTTGCTGCTCTTCGGGCGAATCTCTCGAAGCTCCCGGGTGAAGCTACTGCCTCTTCACCCGCACAGTCTTCGTCGACCGGGTCTCGAGTGTCATCTCGTCGGCCTCGGCGACCTTCGCCTTCAATCGAACAGTACCTTCCGCGGCATCCACGACGTCCACCACCTTCGAAAGCAGTTTCGCCGTATCCGCGTTGCCGGAGGCGGCCGCGAGCTGGACGGCCCGGCCGAGTTTGGCGGTCGCCCCGTCGAGATCTCCCGTTTTGCGGGCGTCGAGTCCCTGCTGGATGACCTGGGCCAGCTCGGCCTGGCCCGTGTAGTGCGCGACCTGCGGATTGATGCTGGTGGACGCCGTCATGTCGTCCGTCCACACCGCCCGCACGAGGCCCTGCGACAGCGTCTGCGCGCTCCCGTCGTCCTGCGGCACGACCAGCGAGACACGGGCGGCGAGCATCTCCCGGCCGAGGTCGGCGCCGGGGACCTGCACGCAAATGTGGTAGTCGCGGGACTCGTCGCCCCAGGACCCGGTGGGATAGTCCCCGGCCCGCGGCCCGGCCTCCGTACGGCGGTCGGTCAGCTCCTCGACCGAGGGCGCCACCTGCTTCACGAACTTGATCTCCACGCCCACCGGCGTCCACAGCCGCAGGCTGACGTCGGCGACCTCCTTGCCCATGGCCGTCTCCATCATCGAGGTGAAGTCGGCGGCGAGCCCGGCCGGGTCGGCGACGATGTCGGCGGTGCCGAGCAGCGCGGAGGCGATCCCTGTGACCTCTTTCACCTCCCAGTCGGTGCCGACGCCGCGGGCGTCGCAGGTGAAGCGGCCCGCGCAGGAGTCGAGCGCGGCCTTGAGGTCCTCCGGTGACTCGTGTTCATTGCGGCCGTCGGTGAGCAGGATGCCGTGCCGGATGGCGACGTCGGCCGAGGCGAGGATGCGGTCGGCCAGGCGCAGCCAGGTGCCGATCGCCGTGCCGCCGCCCGCGCTCAGCCTGCGCAGGGCCTGCTTGGCCTGCGCGCGGGTGGCCGCGTCCGCCACCGCGAGGCGGCCGTTGCCGGGGTAGACCTCCGTGGCGACGTGGGTGCCGCCGATCACCGCGAAGTGCACGCCGTCGCGCAGGGCGTCGATCGCGGCGGCCGTGGCGTCCCGCGCGCCGCGCATCTTCGTCGGCGGGTAGTCCATGGAGCCCGAGCAGTCCACCATGATCGCCACGGCGGCGTCCGGGCTCTGCCCCGCGGAGTACAGGTGCGGCGCGCTGACGGCCGTGCCGACCGTGCCGCCGCCGGTCGAGCTGACCGTGGCGATGGCGTTGACCTCGCGGCCGCCTTCGGGCAGGTACTCGTTCTGGTAGACGTCGACCGAGAACTGCGGCACGTTCGACTTCGAGAAATTGGCCATGGATGCTGCTCCCCCTCAGATCCTCATGCGTTCCGGCCTCCCCCGGCCGGTGAAGTACGTGCGGCGGACGCGTCGGTGGTGCGCGGCGCGTACGTCGGCTCTAGGGTCTGTCGTTTGGATCAGCCCGGTGTCGCGGGCCCTGGCACGCACATCTGCGGCGTTGTCGTCAGTTGCCAACGCTCCGCGTTGTCGCCCTCCTCCGCCTTGCAGCTGCACGCACCAGACCCCGCTCAGGCAGGGCTCAAATGCACCGCCCCTTACAGCCGACCTGATCCAAACGACAGACCCTAGGCCGATCCTGCCCCTTGCGGCACGAAGGGGAACGGGACGACGGCCACTGTTACGTTGTCGTGGCCGCCGCCGTCCAGCGCGTGGCCGACCAGGACCTGGGCGCTGTGCAGCGGCCGGTCCGCCGCGTCGGCGGGAACGGCACGGGCCATCTCCTCGACCGCCTCGGCGTAGTTCCACAGTCCGTCCGTGCACACCACCACTACACCCGGGCGGTCGGGCTTGAAGGAAGCGGTGTGCGGCTCCAGTTCGTAGGCGTCCGCGCCGAGCCAGCCCGTGATGGCGTGCGCGCGCTCGTCCGCGTACGCCTCGGCCTCGTTCATGAGACCCGCGGCGACCATCTGCGCGGCCCACGAGTCGTCCTCGGTGAGGCGGACGGTCGGGCCGCCGCGGTCGTCGGGGACCCAGTAGGCGCGGCTGTCGCCGACCCAGCCGATCACGAGCAGACCGCCGGCGACGACGGCGCCGACCAGCGTGCAGGCGGGCGCGTTCTGGTGCGGGCTGTGCTCGCGGGCCGAAGTGGGCTCCGTGGCCAGGGCGTTGACGGCGTCGGCCGCCGAGAGAATGGCGTCGTGCATGGCCTGCTGCGGGTGCGTGCCGCGGGGCAGCGCCTCGCGCAGCGTCTTGTCGGCGGCGCGGGAGGCGGCGAGGGAGGCCTCGTCGGGGCGGGTCGCGGAGGAGACGCCGTCACAGACGATGGCGACGACGGCGGAGGAGCCGTCGGGCAGGGCGGCCGCCGAGATCGCGAACGCGTCCTCGTTGCGGTGGTGGCGCAGCCCCCGGTCGCTGACCGCGGCGACCGTGTCGAGCTCCTGCTCCATGTGGTCGCGCTCGCGCGGCTGGGCGTGCCCGCAGTTCTCGCAGTACCCGTCGGGGTCGACGCGCCCCGACCGGCAGGCCACGCAGACCTTGGCGGCCGCGGCCGCGGGGGCCTCGGCGGGAGGCGGCGGAGCGCTGCCCGGCGCGGGCAGCGGGTACTCGTCGGGCTCCGCCGGCTCACTGCCCGCCGAGCCCGTGCCCGTGCCTACCGTGCCCGTGCCTGCCGAGCCCGTGCCCGCCGAGTCCGTGCCCGGCACGTCGGTGGCCAGATGGGTGGGCACCGGAGTGTCGGAGCTGTCCACCTCGGGGGCGACCGGCCAGGGCGCTTCCGGTGCGGGGTGCCCGGCGGACCCGTTGGGGGAGACGGCGGGACGGGCCGGCACGGCCGACAGGTCGTACCCGCACGCACCACAGAACAGGTCACCCGACTCCAGCGGCTCCTCGCAGCTGGGACAGGCAGACAGTTGGGGCATCTGCGACATCACTCACACCCACGTCCGGGGGCGGAAACGGTTGGCCCGCTCCACCAGTTCGATCCTCTCCTCGCCACCCTGTGCGAGCCGGGCAAGTGTCCGGTACGAACGCTCCAGTCCGAACCGGAGACCGCGCTCGTCCAGTTCACTGCCGAGCAGTACGGTCCGCGAACCGGTGGTGGCCGGTGGCGCGGAAACGTGACCAGAGTGCCTACCGGAGAGTACCCAGTCGAGCGCCGTCCCCAGAACCTCGGTCGACAGGCGCTCCCTGCGCACCGCGTCGAGACCGAAGCCGGCGAGGGCCTCGATCTGCCCGGCGGCGGCCGTCAGATCGTCCAGGAAGGCGGCGCCGGGTGACACCGCCTGCCCGTCGAGGCGCTGCCGGAGCCGCGCCCGCACCGCCGCGACGCGGGCCGCGGTGTAGTGGATCGACGACTCCGGCACCGACTCCAGGGTCTGGACGGCGCCGGTCCTGTCGTCGGCGGCGAGCCGCACCCGGGCCAGGCCGAACGCGGCGCTCACATAGCTCGGATCGGTGGTCCATACGAGGCGGTAGTACTCGGCGGCGTTGTCGAGCTGGCCGAGCACCTCCGCGCAGACGCCCAGCGCCAGCTTCGGCGCGGCCTCGCCGGGAAACGCGTCGTAGACCGCGTCGAAGGAGAGCGCCGCGTTCTCGAAGTCGCCGGTGGCCAGGGCCGCCACCCCCCGGTACCAGACCACCCGCCAGTCGTCCGGATGCTGCCGCTCCAGGTCGACCAGGGCCTGCGAGGCGGACGCCAGTTCGCCCATGGCGAGCCGGGCGCGCAGCCCGCGCAGCTGGAGCTCCACCGAGTCGGTGGGCGCCGCCCCGAGCGCGGTGATCAGCTCGGCGGGCGCGGACGCCATGAGCCCGGCGAGGAAGCCCGCGTTCGGGTCGTTCGGGTCGACGCGCGGCACGGGCAGCGCCAGCGAGGTCGCCGCCGACTCCAGCGGCCGCACGATCGTGGACGTCGGGGGCGCGGGCGGCAGCGCCCGGTGGCCGTTGCCGCCCGCCGGGACGTAGGGACGCACCCCGAGCCGCGACACGTCGCCCGAGAGCTCCGCGAACAGCTCGGTGTCGGTGACCTTCACCTCGGGCCCGAACAGGGTGGACAGGGACGGGCGCGGCTTGCCCGTCTGGAGCGCGACGACCTCCCGCAGGACACCCGTGAGCTGCTCGGCCATCTCCTGCGCCGAGGCGAAGCGGCGCGCCGGGTCGGGGTCGGTGGCGCGCACCAGGAGCCGGTAGAAGGACTCGTAGGTGCGGAAGACCTCGATGTTGTCGGGGTCGGGCAGGGAGTCCACGAAGACGTTCGTGTAGCCCTGGAAGTCGAAGGTCAGGACGGCGAGCGTGCGCGCGACCGTGTAGAGGTCGGAGGCGACCGAGGGGCCGACCTCGGCGACCTCGGGCGCCTGGTAGCCGACCGTGCCGTAGATCGCGGACTCGTCGTCGTCCATCCTGCGGACCGCGCCCATGTCGATGACCTTGAGCTGGTCCTCGGTCTGGATGGCGTTGTCGACCTTGAAGTCGCAGTACAGAAGATTGCGGCTGTGCAGGTGGCCGAGGGCCTCCAGCGCCTCGATGCCGTACGCGCACGCCTGCTCGACCGGGAGCGGGTCACGCTTGCCGTCCGCCGCGCGGCGGCCGTTGGCGATCTCCTTCAGGGACTTGCCGCCGACGTACTCCATGACGATATAGCCGTCCATGGAGCCGGTGCGCTGGTCCAGGTGCTCGACGAAGTTGTAGATGCGGACGATGTTGGAGTGCTCGATCTCGGCGAGGAAGCGGCGCTCGGAGATCGCGGCGGCCATCGCGTCCTGGTCGCCCGTGTCCAGCAGGCCCTTGAGGACCACCCAGCGGTCGGACACCGCGCGGTCGATCGCGAGATACACCCAGCCGAGGCCGCCGTGCGCCAGGCAGCCCACGACCTCGTACTGCCCGTGCACGATGTCACCGGCGTTCAGCTTCGGCACGAAGGAGTACGGGTGGCCGCACTTGGTGCAGAACCCCTCGGTGCGGCCTGGCCGCTCCCCCCGCGCCCGCCCCACCGGCGCCCCGCAGTCCGAGCGCGAGCAGAACCGCTTCCGCTCGGGCACCTCCGGATTCTCCTGCACCGCGCCGCGCGGGTCGGGACGCGGCACGTCCGGCACGGTGACCAGGCCGACGCCGAGCCGCCCGCGCCCCGAGGACGGGGCCGCCGAGCCCGAGCTGCGCACCGACACCGAACGCGAGGTCGAGCTGCCGGAGAGGGAGCGCGAGAGCCGCCCCGACACCGATCTCCGTGAGGACTGCGACCGGGCGGAACGGGACGACGACCGCGAGGACGACCGAGAGGACGAACGCGAACCGGAACTGCTGGAGCCCCGCGCGCCCTTGCCGCCGCCCGTGATGCCGGTCGGCGGCGAACCCACCATGCCGGTCGGTGAGACGACCGGCGCGAGACCGCACGTGTCGCAGTACAGCTCGCCGCCGCCCATGTCCTCGTACGACCCCGCACATCCGGGCCGCTGACACTGCCGCTGGCTCACGCTTCCCCCCTCCGGTCGGCGGTCCCGCCCTGCTGCGGGACCCTGGGCGCGAACAGCTCGGCGGCCGCCCGCTGATAGCGCAGCACCGCGTCCTCGGCCACGCGCAGGTCACAGGGCGCGCTCCACAGCATCCGGCGCGCCGCGTCGTACCGCTCGATCAGGAGCGGGTCCTCGGCGTGGCCGTGCCGCGCCACCTTCGCCTTGTACGCGTCCAGGCGGCCCCGCAGCTCCGCGCGGACCGCGAGCGGCGTCGTGACGGCGGTCAGCGACTCACGGGCCCGCAGCAGCTCCTCCTCGGCCTTCTGCTCCAGGGACTCCAGGAGCGGTGAGAGGCGGTGCCACTGGGCGTTCCTGCGGTAGTCGGAGGCCATCGCGAGCTGTTCCTGGAGCGCGGTCGGCGGTCCGCTGACCGCGGGCACCTCGGAGGCGGCGATCTTCGCGAGGACCTCGCCGCGGGCGTTCCTCGCCTCCGCGAGCGTGCGGTCCGCGCGGGAGAGCACGTCCCGCAGCCGGCCGAGCCTGACCTCCGCGTCCTGGCGGACGGTGAGCACCGCCTCGATCTCGCGGCGCACCTCCTCCAGGGCGCGCGCCTCGCGGTCGTAGCGGTCGGTGTGCGCACGGCCGCCGCCCGGCGCCGAACTGCCCTCGGCGCGCTGCCAGAAGGCGAGCGGGTCACTGATCACCTGCTCGCGCAGAGCGGTCAGGGCGCGCGTGATGCGCTCCAGGTCGTCGCCCGAGGGGTGCTCCCCGGGGCGCACGCCCACGGAGTGCGCGAGCTGACGGGTGCGGGACAGCTCGGCGGCGAGCAGGTCGATGCGGGCGGGCAGCGCCGACCACACCGCGTCGGCGGCCACCACCATGTCCAGCGAGTGCGCGTACAGGTCGTTCATACGAGTGACCAGCTCTTCGAGCGTGAAGCGCTCGGTCAGCTTCGCGGGGCCGCCCGTGATCGAGGGGGAGGTGCCGGACGCGGAGCCGCCCGCCAGGGTCACGGACTCGCCGCGCAACAGCTCCGTCAGCTCCGCCAGGTCGTCGCGGCTGGGCCAGCGGCGGCGGGCGCGCAGCTCACGCGCGGCGTGCAGGGCGCCGGCGTAGGCGTCGAAGTAGGCCCAGAGCAGGGTGATCCGGCTCTCCGTGGCCGCCCAGCGCTCCTGGGTGACGCCGGTCAGCCGCGCGCCCTCCAGGAGGCGGCGCCCCGCGTGGTCCTGGAGGGCGAGGAGCGAGGTCTCGATCGCCTCGTGCTCGGCGTCGAGCCGCGCCAGCGCACGGTCCACCTCGTCCCGGTCCATCAGCGGGCCGGGGGGTCCCGTGACGCTCATCGATCACCTCTCCGCTCTGCGTTGCCGTAACTCCGCGTTGGTCACAAGCCTGTTGTACGCCCTCATGCATAACGTCCGCGTCTGACAGTCATCACGTCCGTGTCCGTCAGTCGCGGTACTCGGCCTTCGGCGGTATCGCGTCCTCGCCGATCGGGCCCTTGAGCCAGTGGTCGTAGGACTTCTGCCAGCCGTCCTTGTCCGCGCGGTAGTCGGCGAGGACCTTGTTGACCCGGCGGACCAGGTCGTCCGAGCCCTTCTTCATCGCCACGCCGTAGTGCTCGGTGGTGAACGGCTCCTTGCCCTTGAGCTCGACCGTCGGGTCCTGTGCCGCCTGGCCCGCGGCGAGCGCGCTGTCGGTCACCACCGCGTCCACCTCACCCAGTTGCAGCCGCACCAGGCAGTCCAGCTGGTTGGGCACCGTGGTGGAGATGTCGGCACCGTAGCTCTTCTTCTTGAGCTCGTCCTCGGCGATGGAGCCCGCGGCCGAGCAGATCTTCTTGCCCTTGAGCGACTTGTCGTAGCCCGTGATGTCGGTGGACTTCCTGGGCGCGAGCACCTGCTGGCCGGTCTTGAAGTACCCGCTGGAGAAGTCGACGTCCTTCAGTCGCTCGCAGTTGACGGTCATGGTGCGTACGACCATGTCGACCTGGCCGCTCTTGAGCGCCGCGATGCGCTGGTTGGTGGGGATGGCACGGAACACGACCGCGTCGCGGTCGCCGAAGATCTCCTCGGCGATCTCCCGCGCGAGGTCGATGTCGAAGCCCTCCAGGCGGCCGCCCTTCTTGTTCGGGTCGCGGTAGCCCCAGCGGTAGCTGTTCTGGTCGACGCCGACGACGATCTTCTTGACCTCGCGGTTCTTGATGGCCTCGATCGTCGGGCCGTCGTCGTCGGCCGGGGGAAGGCTCTGGTCGTTGCAGTCGTCGGCCTCGGCCCGCGCGGGTGCCGCGACCGTGACGGCCTCGCCGCCGCGGCCCGCGCCGTCCCCGCCGCCGTCGCCGTGGGGCAGGGCCACGAGAGTCGCCGTGAGGGCCGTCGTGAGGGCGCAGGCGAGGCCCAGCGCGCCGAGGCCCGCCCGGCGCCCGCCGCTCGGCCCGGCCATGCCGCGTCGTGTCCGCATCGTCCGCTCGCTCCCTTCCGCCGCTGCCCCTGTCATCGGTACTCCGAGAGCCTGCGGCCGATGCCGAGCACGGCACCCGCCGCGGCGATCACCGCGAGGACCGCGGCACCGACGGGCAGCCTGCGCATGGCGCCCCTGCCGTCCTCGGCCGCCTCCTTGAACTGGCGCTGCTCGTGCGCCAGGGCCCGGTCCAGGGCCGCGTCCACGTTGTCGAAGCACTCACCGGTCGCGCCCTTGGCGCCGATGACCTTGTCGAGCGCCCCCTGATAGTCACCGGAGTCGTCGCTGGAGCGGGCCACCTTGTGGCGGTCCTTCCAGACACCCACGTTCTCCGCGGCCTCGGCCACCGGGTTCGCGCCGCGCGCGTCACCCCTGGCGAGGTCGGCCGCCTCGCCGAGGAGGCCGCTGTCCTTGTCGCCGAGCCGCTTCATCAGCGCGCGGTAGGAGACGTCGAACTTGTCCTTGCTCTCGCCGTTCACCTCGGTGGTCTCCGCGCCGCGGCTGACCAGCGTCAGGTTCTCGTTGCCCCGGGCCTTCAGGGAGCCGATGCGGGCGTCGTTGAGGACGTTCAGGGACCGCACGCCGTCGTCGTACGACTCGTTGAGCCCCGAGCGGGCGACGGTGTGCCCGATGGCGAGCCACAGCAGCACGACCGTGCCGGCGGCCGTCGCCGCGAGCATGCCGGGGTTGAACACCCTGTTCGTGCGCCGGTAGTTACGGCGCTGCGCCCAGGCGAGGGCGGCGAGCGCGACGACGCCGAGGGCGATGGCGAACCACGGATAAGGCTTGGCCTTGTCGTAGTCGGAGGCCAGGCGGGCGTTCTCCGCCTTGTAGAGCTTCTCGGCGGCCGGGAGCATCTGCGTCTGCATCTTGTCGTTCGCGTACCGCAGATAGGCGCCGCCCAGGGGCAGGCCCTGGCGGTTGTTGGCGCGGGCGCGCTCGATGAGCCCCGTGTACTCCGGGAGCAGTTCGTTCAGCTTGCCGACGGCGGCGGCCGACGACGAGTCCGAGCCCGCGTTCGACGCGGCCGTGGTGAGCTTCTCCGACGCCCGCTCGATGTCCCGGTCGTACCGGTCGCGGACGGCCTCGGGCTCCTGGCCGCCGGCGAGGAAGCCGCTGGACGCCGCGGTGTTGGCGTCGGCCAGCGAGCGGTAGATGGCGGCGGCGTCGGCGCTCAGCGGCTGGCTGCGGTACAGCACGTCGTGCGCGGCGGCCGAGCGGTCCGACATCTGCCAGGTGGTGACCGCGCCGAACGCGATGATCAGCGCGGCGAGGAGGGCGCCGATGATCCGCAGCCTGCCCGGCTCGGTGGTCGCCGCGGCGCGCAGCCGGTCCGTGCCCTCGGCCCAGGCGGTGCGCCGGCCGGTGGCCGTCCCCGGATCGGGAGCCCGGCGCGCGGGCGGGACACCCGGGGGCTGCGACGGGGCGGCGGGCGGCGTCGGGGCGAGCGGACCCGGAGCGTGGCCCGAAGGCCCGGCCTGCGCGGGCGGCCCCGGTGGCCCGGGCGGGCCCGACGGCACCGCGCTGCCGTTCGGCGGATGTGACACCTCGACCTCGACCTCCCCCTTGGTCATCGGACTGCGGCTCCCGCCCCGGCACACCGGCACGAGAAGTCCACGGCCGCAAGTATTGCCGCAGGGACTGACATCCGCACAGGTCTTGACTCGATCTTGTTCGGATCCCTGCCCTGGAACACGAGATTCGAAGGCGTTCGGTTCCGTGTTCGGGTCCCCGTTCCCCCGAACGAACCGAGCCGCGCCGGGCGTTGGCCCGACGCGGCTCGAAGGTCACGCCCACTGCGAGGACGGTCAGGCGTCGCCGCTCTCGTACTGCTCCCGCACGCGCGCGTGCACCCCGGCCGGCGCGCCCACCTGGTCGAGGCCGAGCAGCGCGGCGCCGAGCACCGGCCGCGCGGCGACCACCCGTGGCTCCGCCTTCGGGGCCCGCTCGGCGAGCAACGCCCTGACGCGGTCGTCCAGTTGCGGGTGGCGGGCCGCGAGGACGCTGCCGCCGAGCAGGACCGGGACCCTCTCGGTGAGCAGCCCGAGGCGGTCGAGCGCCACGGTCGACATGGCGACGACCTCGTCGGCCATCCGGTCCACCAGCGAGCGCGCCACGGCGTCGCCCGCCGCCGCGGTGGCGAAGAGCACCGGCGTCAGCTCGTGCCGCCGGGCCGCCGCGATGCGGCCCAGGTGCAGCGCCTCGATCAGCGCGTACATCGACGGCAGACCGAAGTGAGCGGGCAGCGCCCCGCGCAGCGCGGTCGGCCCGCCACGGCCGTCCTCGGCCCGCGCCGCGTGCCACAGCGCCTCCTCGGCGAGGCTGCCGCCCCCGCCCCAGTCGCCGGAGATCCGGCCGATCGCGGGAAAGCGCGCGGTGCGCCCGTCGGGCAGCATGCCGACGCAGTTGATGCCCGCCCCGCACACCACGGCGACGCCCCGCGGCTCGGCGTCCTCCAGGAGCCCGGCGCGCAGGACGGCGAAGGTGTCGTTGCGCACGTCCACCGAGGGCGCCCACGCGCGCCGGCGCAGGGCGTCGGCCAGCTCCCGCTCCTCGACGGGCAGATCGGCGTTGGCCAGGCAGGCCGACACATGACCCACGGAGTCGACCCCCGCCTCGGCGAACGCCCGCGTCACCGCGTCCGCGAGGACGTCCACCGCCGGCTCGACGCCGACCCGAGGGGGCTGGAACCCGCCGCCGCGGGCCGCGCCGACGACAGTGCCGTCGGCCGCGACCACCGCGACGTCGGTCTTGCTGTTGCCCGCGTCGATCGCGAGCACGCTCGTGCCTACGCCCACGCCAGGTGCTCCCGGTTGTGCGCGATCAGGCTGCCGGTGAGCTGCTCGGCGTACGCGTACTGCCCGACCAGGGGGTGGGCGAGCAGTGCCTTGAAGACGCGGTCGCGGCCGCCGTGCAGGGCGGCCTTCAGCGCGAGGTCCTCATAAGCGGTGACGTTGGCGATCAGCCCCGCGTACAGCGGGTCGAGCGCGGGGACCGCGAGCGGCGTGGCGCCCGTGCCGTCCACCGACGCCTGCACCTCGATGACCGCGTCGTCGGGCAGGAACGGCAGCGTGCCGTTGTTGACGGTGTTGACCACCTGGTGGGGGCTGCCGCCGTTGCCGAGCAGCGAGGCCGCCAGGTCCACGGCCGCCTCGGAGTAGAACGCTCCGCCGCGCTTGCCGAGCAGCGCGGGCTTCTCGTCGAGCGTCGGATCGCCGTACATCTCCAGCAACTCCCGCTCCATCGCGGCCACTTCGGCGGCACGCGACGGCTTGGTCCTCAGCTCCTCCACCACCGCGTCGTGCTGGTAGAAGTAGCGCAGATAGTACGAGGGCACGACACCGAGCCGGTCGACGATCTCGCGCGGCATGCGCAGGTCGGCGGCGACCGCGTCCCCGTGCTCGGCGAGCAGCTTGGGCAGCACGTCCTCGCCGCCGGGACCCCCGAGACGTACGCCCGTCTCCCACGTCAGGTGGTTGAGCCCCACGTGATCCAGGTGCACCTCGCCCGGCGCGACGTCGAGCAGCTTGGCGAACTTCCGCTGGAAGCCGATCGCCACGTTGCACAGGCCGACCGCCTTGTGCCCGGCCTGGAGCAACGCGCGCGTGACGATGCCCACGGGGTTGGTGAAGTCGATGATCCAGGCGTTCGGGTTGGTCCGCCGTACGCGCTCGGCGATGTCGAGGACGACGGGGACCGTGCGCAGCGCCTTGGCGAGGCCGCCCGCGCCGGTGGTCTCCTGGCCGACACAGCCGCACTCCAGGGGCCATGTCTCGTCCTGGTTGCGGGCCGCCTGCCCGCCGACGCGCAGTTGCAGCAGCACGGCGTCGGCGTCCGCGACACCCGCGTCCACGTCGGAGGTGGTGACGATGCGCCCGGGATGCCCCTGCTTGGCGAAGATGCGTCGCGCGAGGCCGCCCACCAGCTCCAGACGGTCGGCGGCCGGGTCGACGAGGACGAGCTCCTCGATCGGCAGGGAGTCCCTCAACCGCGCGAATCCGTCGATGAGTTCTGGTGTGTAGGTCGACCCTCCGCCGACCACTGCGAGCTTCATATCGGTTCTCAGCCCTTTACTCCGGTGAGGGTGACGCCTTCGACGAAGGCCTTCTGTGCGAAGAAGAAGATGACGATGACGGGCGCCATGACGAGCAGGGTCGCGGCCATGGTCATGTTCCAGTTGACGCTGTGGGCGCTCTTGAACGACTCAAGGCCGTAGCTGAGCGTCCACGCGCCGGGGTTCTGGGCCGCGTAGATCTGCGGTCCGAAGTAGTCGTTCCAGCAGTAGAAGAACTGGAAGAGCGCGATGGCGGCGATGCCCGGCTTGGCCATCGGCACGACGATCTTGACCACGGTGCGGAACTCACCGCAGCCGTCCACCTTGGCCGACTCGATGTACTCCTTGGGGATGGTGAGCAGGAACTGCCGGAGGAGGAAGATCGAGTACGCGTCACCGAACGCCATGGGGATGATGAGCGGCCACAAGGTGCCCGACAGATGGAACTGCTGCGCCCACACCAGGTACATCGGAATGACGATGACCTGCGGCGGCAGCATCATCGTCGAGATGACGAGCAGCATCGCGGCGCGCCGCCCGCGGAAGCGGAACTTGGCGAGCGCGTACGCCACGGGGATGGCCGAGCAGACCGTCAAGAGGGTGCCGAGACCCGCGTAGATGAGCGAGTTGCGCCACCAGTCGAGGAAGCCCGGCGTCTCGAACACGGCCTTGTAGTTCGACCAGTGCCAGGTGTCGGGCCACAGGTCGCCGCTCATGGCCTGCGCGTCGCTCATCACCGACGTCAGGAAGACGAAGACGAACGGCAGGATGAACAGCAGCGCGACGGCTATCGCGACACTGTGTACGGCGATCCAGTGCAGGACGCGCTTGCGGCGGGCGCGGGCGGCGGCGGGGCCGCGCAGCTGCTGTGCGGCGGGGGCGGGCGCGGCGGGCGCGCCGAGAGTCGTGGTCGTCATGGGGAATCCTCAGTCCTCCGCCGAGAGCAGCCCGGAGCGCTTGCGCATCAGGAGCAACGTCACGGCCATGGCGATGGCGAAGAGCACGAGCGAGAGCACGCACGCGGCACCGGTGTTGAAGTTCTGGAAGCCCATCTGGTAGACGAGCTGGGGGACCGTGAGGGTCGAGTGGTCCGGGTAGCCCGGCTGGATGACGGACCCCGGCCCGATGTTGACGCCGGAGGCGACCTTTCCGGCGACCAGGGCCTGCGTGTAGTACTGCATGGTCTGCACGACACCCGTGACCACCGCGAACATCACGATCGGCGTGATCGCGGGCCACGTGACGTAGCGGAACTTGGCCCACGCCCCGGCGCCGTCCAGGTCGGCGGCCTCGTACTGCTCCTTGGGCACGTCGAGCAGCGAGGCCATGAAGATGACCATCAGGTCGCCGATGCCCCACAAGGAGAGCAGCACGAGTGAGGGCTTGGCGGTGTCCGGGTCGTTGAACCAGTTGGGCCCCGAGATCCCGACGGCGCCCAGCATCTCGTTCACCGGACCCGTGCCCGGGTTGAGCAGGAAGACGAAGGCGACGGTGGCGGCCACCGGCGGGGCGAGATACGGCAGGTAGAAGGCGGTGCGGAAGAACCCGGCGCCCGTCTTGATCTTCGTGATCAGCAGCCCCAGCGAGAGCCCGAAGACCACCCGCACGGCCACCATGACCACGACCAGCCAGAGCGTGTTCCACAGGGCCGGCCCGAACAGGGGCATCCGCTCGAACACATACGTCCAGTTCCGAAGACCCACGAAGGTGGGCTCCTTGATCTGGTTGTAGTGCATGAACGAGAAGTAGACGGTGGCGATCAGCGGATACGCGAAGAAGACGCTGAAGCCGACCAGCCAGGGGGAGAGGAAGCCGAGCGTGCGCAGTCTGCGGCGCGCGGGGTTGGAGAGGGTCATTGCCATGACAGGGTCCTTAGGCTCTTCATCGCTTCAGCTCTTCGACTGGAGGGTGTCGGCGTCGATCTGCTCGTCGAGCTTCCGCAGGCCCTTGCGCAGGTCACCCGAGCGCCCGGACTCGACGGAGTATGCGAAGTCCATCAGCGAGACGACGTACGCACCGCCGTTGACCGAGGGCGGCAGGGCCTCGCTGTGCTTGTTCTCCAGGATGTCGAAGAACGTCCGGAAGGTCGGATCGGCGTCCAGCTTCGGCGACTTGAGCGCGGCGAACGTGGAGGGCACGTTGTGGATGGCGTTCGCGAAGCTGACGACCTGCTCGGTGTCCGCGGTCAGGAACCGCACCAGCTCCCAGGCGGCGTTCTGGTGCTTGCTGCTGTGCGCGATCCCCGCGACGGTCCCGGTGATGAAGCCGCGCCCGTACGTCTCGGCCTGGTCGTCGGGAACGGGCAGCGGGGCCACGCCCCAGTCGAAATCGGCCTTGGCCTCCTTCAGCATGAGTCCGCGCCACTCACCGTCCAGGTGCATGGCGACCTTCCCGGTCAGGAAGGCGTTCTGGCTGGACATCTCGTCACCGAAGGTGAGCCGGAACCGTTCGAGATCGTCGAAGCCGCCCTGTGCGCGCGCCAGCTCACGCGTGGTCTTGAAGAACTCGTACGCGGCGGGCTCGTCGGCGAGCCGCGATCGGCCGTCCGCGTCGAAGTACTTCGGCCCCCACTGGGCGAAGAGCCGGTCGGGGCTGTTCTGGTAGAAGCGGAAGTTGGGCAGGTACCCGACCTGCTTGTACGAGTCCTTGCCGCTGCGGATGGTCAGCTTCTTGCTGACCTCCTGGAACTCGGACATGGTGCGGGGCGGGCGCTTGATGCCCGCCTTCTTGTAGGCGTCCTTGTTGTAGTACATGCCGAAGGCGTCGGCGAGCAGGGGAAGGGCGCACTGGTTGCCGCGGTAACTGGTGTAGTCGAGCAGCGTCTTGGGGAAGGTCTTGCGCTTGTCGAGCCCGGTCTTCTCCATGAAGGGATCGAGGTCCGCCCACATCCCGGAGTCGCAGTACTGGCCGACGTTATTGGTGGTGAAGGACGACACCACGTCCGGGGCCTTGTCGCCACCCGCGCGCAGAGCCTGGTTGACGGTCGCGTCGGAGACGTTCCCGGTGGCCTTCACGTCGATGTTCGGGTGCAGCTTCTCGAACCGGGCGATGCTGTCGTCGACGGCCTTGACCTCGCCGGGCGTCGCCCAGCCGTGCCAGAACTTCAGGGTGACCGGCTTGCTCGGGTCGTCGTTCGCGCTGCCGACGCTCGGGTTGGCACAGCCGGCGAGCAAGATCCCGGCTGCGGCGAGCGCCGCGGGTATGCGCCATCGCGGCATGGCGGACTTCCTTTACGGGGTGCGGGGAAGGGGTGCGGGGTGCGGGGTGCGGGGAAGGAGTGGCGTGGGGCTTTGGGGGCTCAGGCGGTGTCGAAGACCTGGTCGCGGGCCTGGGTGAGGGCCTCGCGGAGGGCACCGGTGAGGATCGGGTCACCGGCGAGTTCACTGATGCGGACCTGCGGGCGCGGCAGGGCGAGCCCGGTCAGCTCCTCCTCGACGCGTACGCGCAGCTTGTCGCCGCCCGCCTGGGCCACGGACCCGGAGAGGACGACGAGTTCGGGGTCGACGACGGCGATGACGGCGGCGATGCCGGTGGCGAGACGGCGGGCCACTTCGGCGAGGACCGTGTCGTCGGCGAGGGCGGCCTCCAGGGAGGCGCCGGGGCCGCCGAGTTCGCGTACGACGGGTGCGGAGACGAGGCTCTGGAATCCGCCGCCGCCGTCGGGCCCGCGGGTCGCCTCCGGGCCGCCGCGCGCCAGGGGGGCGCCGGGGAGGGGCATGTAGCCGATCTCGCCGGCGCCGCCGGTGGCGCCGCGCAGCAGGGTGCCGCCGAGCACGATGGCCGCGCCCACGCCGTCGTCGACCCAGGTCAGCACGTAGTTGTCGTGGTCCTGGGCGGCGCCTTCGTACTGTTCGGCGACCGCGGCCAGATTGACGTCGTTCTCGATGGCGACGGGGGTCCCGAGGACCGCGGCGAGGTCGTCGCGCAGGGTGCGGGAGTGCCAGCCGGGCAGGTGAGGGGCGTAGCGGAGCTGGCCGGTGTGCGGGTCGATGGCGCCGGGGGTGCCGATGACGGCGGCCCGCAGGTCTTCGTGGCCGAGGCCCGCCTGACGCAGGGCGCCGTCGACGGCCTCGGTGACGAGCTGGGCGGTGCGGTGGCGCACGTCCTCGGCCACGGCGTCGGCCTCCACGCGTTCCCTGCCGAGGACGGTGCCGGTGATGTCGGCGACGAGGGCGGTGATGCCGGTGGGGTCGGCGGACAGCGCGGCGACGTGCCCGGCGCCGGGGTCGATCTCGTACAGCAGGGCGTTCGGCCCCGGGCGCCCGCTGAGGCTGCCGGTGGTGTGCACGAGGCCGGCCGCTTCGAGCCGCCCGAGGAGCTGGGAGGTCGTCGGCTTGGACAGCCCGGTCAGCTCTCCGATGCGGGTACGGGTGAGGGGGCCGTGCGCCACGAGAAGATCCAGCACGGCCCGGTCGTTCATGGCCCGCAGGACGCGGGGCGTGCCGGGGGTGCCGGGGGTGCCCGTGCCCGTGCCCGGAGCTCCCGGGGTGCTGCCTGCTGCCATGACGCCACCTGCCTGTGCGGGTCGGCTCGCGCCGCCGGTTAACTGTTAGGAAACTTTCCAAACGTTCTGACGGGTGTGGACGCTAGGCCTGGCGTGAATATGCCGTCAAGAGAAGACGGCTCTGCGGCAACCAAGTCGTTACCTGGGAGGGGGCGGCGTTGCAGGGGCTGCGTTTCTGGCCGTGCTTACGGGGCTGGGGGGGGTGCGGGCGGTGGGGTGGGGTGGTCCGGGGGCGTTGCTTGGCTGCCGGGGCCGCCCGGTTCTCCGGAAGTGTGGCGCCTCCGCCCCGCCAGTAAAGGGCGCTCCGCGTCGGCTCCGCCGATTCCGCTCCGCTCCACCCTTGACTGCCGCGGCTCCACCGCAGGGGATTTGTTGGCCGGGCGGCCACGGGGGTGGGGCGACGGGGACGGTGGGGTGGGCGGTGCGGGTTGGCTGCCGGGTGCGGACTGGTTCTTCCGGGGCGGACGCCAAGGGGCGAGGTGGGCGGGGGCAGACCGGCTTCTCTGCTCGGGCCATCGGGTTTGGCTGCCGGGTGCGGACTAGTTCTTCCGGGGCGGACGCCAAGGGGCAGAGCGGGCGGGGGTGGAGCGGCCACTCTGCTCGGGTCATCGGGTTTGGCTGCCGGGTGCGGACTGGTTCGTCGCGGCCTCGCCGAGGGTGAGGTTGCTCGGCCGGGCGGGGTGGCTCTGGTCCGGTGGTGGTGTCGGGTGTGGCTGCCGGATGCGGGCCGGTCCATACGGGGCGCGGGTCAGCTTGTACGGACTCAGCCCGGCGGGACCGGCTGCGCTCTGGTGGTGGTGTCGGGCGTCGCGGCCGGATGCGGATCGGTCCGTCGGGTGCGGGCGTTACGGGGGGTGGGCTCGGCTTGGCGGGGCGGTCGGCTTCTCCGGCCGGGCCTCGGAGTGGGGCGCCGGATGCGGACTGGACTGGTTCTTCTGCTTCCGGCGCCGAAGGGCGAGGGCAGGGGCCGATGTCGGCGTCGGCGTCGGTCGGAGCTGAGCTCGGCTTTCCGGCTCCACCGTCGCCGGTACGCGGTACGCGGTACGCGGTGCGCGGGCGCGTAGGCCGTTCGCCGTTCGCAGGCGTGCTGGCCACGGCGATGCAGGAAAGTCCCGCTGGTCGGCTTGGTTACCTGCTTCTGACCTGTCGTTTCTCTGGCGAGGGTGGGGACTTTTCTGCAATCCCTGCGGTCAGCACGTCCGGGGCGGCCGGGGTGTGCTCGTGAAGCCGCAGATGTAGGGGCAACGGGCGGGGAGTTAACGGGCGGGGAGTTGGGGCGTTACGCCTTCCGGCTGCGCGGGCTGCGAGGGTTGCGCGGGCTGCGAGGGCTGGGCCGGGCTGTGTGGGCTGGCTGGCGGGGACCAACTTTGCTGACAGCGCACTCGCCGCCGCGTGCGCCCCCCGCTGGTCGAAACGCAACTTGCGCAAAGTTGGTCCCCGCCCCCGGCCCCCGTCCCCTTCCAAGAGGGTCGACCTCCCGCTCGCCACGCACCTTCCCGAACCTGCGTCCCGTACCGGCCCATCCATCCGCACCCAGCCACCTCAGCTGGCCCACCCCACCCAACCGGCCGGGCGCTGCTCCTGACCTGCGTCCCGTAGGGGGCCGGTCCGCACCCGGCCGCGATGCCCGGCGCCGCCACTGGAGCGCTGCCGCCCCGCCCCGCCGAGCGTCCCCGGCGACGGACCAGTCCGCACCCGGCCGCGATACCCGATGGCCCGAGCAGAGTGGCCGCTCCACCCCCGCCCGCTCTGCCCCTTGGCGTCCGTCCCGGAAGAACTAGTCCGCACCCGGCAGCCAAACCCGATGGCCCGAGCAGAGTGGCCGGTCTGCCCCCGTCCACCTCGCCCCTTGGCGTCCACGCCGGAAGGACTAGTCCGCACCCGGCAGCCAAACCCGATGGCCCGAGCAGAGAAGCCGCTCCACCCCCGCCCGCTTTGCCCCTTGGCGTCCGCCCCGGAAGGACTAGTCCGCACCCGGCACCCAACCCGCACCGCCCACCCGACCGTCCCCGTCGCCCCACCCCTGTGGCCGCCCGGTCAGCAATCCCTCTGCGGTGGAGCCGCGGCAGTCAAGGGTGGAGCGGAGCGGAATCGGCGGAGCCGACGCGGAGCGCCCTTTACTGGCGGGGCGGAGGCGCCACACTTCCGGAGAACCGGGCGGCCCCGGCAGCCAAGCAACGCCACCGGCCCAGCAAGGCTCCCGCTCCGGGCGGCCGCGTTCAGCGGAGTACCACCGCGTAGGCGCGACAGTGTCGGCGTGGACCACGTCCATCGCCGCGGACTCCGCGAAGAGGGGATCGTGGTACTTGGAGGCGTACGTTCGGAAGATCTGCCACCTTGAGCAGGTGCTTGAGCTTGAGCCGGCCCCTCATCGTGTCTGGGCCGGCCGCCGATCAACCGCCGATCATCCGCCGATCAACCGCCGAACATCTGGCGTAGGGCCGTTTCTCACACGCGCCCACGCCTTCGCTCACAGCGAGCGAACCGGCGTACTCGGACGTCTGGAACAGGCCTGGTACCAGTGAGAGTTGCCATGAGAGTTGCCAGGAGCGAACGTGGGACCGTGCCGTCACCGAGAAGGTGCGCCGCCCGTGGCGCCAGCCGTACGAGGACGGACTACTTCGCCAAGTTCGGCGGCGGCGTAATCGGCGCGGTGGCCAGCGACTGCGGGGACGTGGCCGAGGCGTAGGCCGAGGGGGCCGCCACGCCTGCCGAGGGGTCGGCGGCGTTCTCGGCCACCGCGACCGGCAGGCCGCCCACGATACGGATGCCCGCCTCGTCGAAGGCGCGCTTGATGCGCCACCGCAGCTCCCGCTCGACGCTCAGCGACTGGCCCGGCATCGTCCGGGCCGAGACGCGGACCACCATCGAGTCGAGCAGCACGCTGTCCAGGCCGAGGATCTCCACCGGACCCCACAGGCGCTCGTTCCACGGCTCGTCCTTCGCCATGGCCTCGCCGACCTCGGCCAGCGTGGCCCTGACCTTGTCCAGGTCCTCGTCCGGGCGGACCGTCACGTCGACGCCGGCCGTGGACCAGCCCTGGGAGAGGTTGCCGATGCGCTTGACCTCGCCGTTGCGGACGTACCAGATCTCGCCGTTGTCGCCGCGCAGCTTCGTGACGCGCAGGCCGACCTCGATCACCTCGCCGGAGGCGACACCCGCGTCGATCGAGTCCCCGACGCCGTACTGGTCCTCCAGGATCATGAAGACGCCGGAGAGGAAGTCCGTGACGAGGTTCCGCGCGCCGAAGCCGATCGCGACGCCCGCCACACCCGCCGAGGCGAGCAGCGGGGCAAGGTTGATCTCGAAGGTGCCGAGCACCATCAGGGCGGCGGTGCCGAGGATCAGGAACGACGCAACCGAGCGCAGCACGGAACCGATGGCCTGCGAGCGCTGACGGCGCCGCTCGACGTTGACCAGGAGACCGCCGAGCGCCGTGCCGTCCACGGCCTGCGCCGTGCGGTTCATGCGGTCGATCAGCTTGGTGATGGCCCGGCGGACCAGGATGCGCAGAGTGATCGCTATCGCCACGATGAGCACGATGCGCAGGCCGATGCCGAGCCACGCGGACCAGTTCTGCTCCACCCAGCTCGCCGCGTTCGTGGCGCTGTCCTGAGCGTCCTCGAAGGTGGGTGGCTTCGGCGATGACGTGTCGTCCGGGTTCGCTCCGGCTGCCGGAATGACGGACAAGAGCACGGCAGTACCTCCAGGAATAGCGGCCTGCCCGGCGAACGAAGAGCGATCCGCAGGGATCAACGATGAGCAGGGGGGAACCGGGCAGACCCACCACACTAACGGGGCATCGTGTGTGGATCGTTGTGATGTTCGAAGGAGGAGGGCGGGAGAGACGGTGCTCACCTGGGAAAGAAGGAAGTGACGCATCATCGCCGGACGACCTGTGGTCGAAAACACTTCAAGCCCGTTACCGGCACATGGTGGCGCTTCGACCAGGCATGAGGGGAGACTGGCAGCAGATCGTCTCGGCGCGAGCCACGCGCCGCCGGCGTACAAGGAGGCATCCGTGCCGCATGTCCTGGTCCTCAACGCGTCGTACGAGCCTCTCGGCGTCGTACCGCTCCGCCGTGCGCTCGTCCTCGTCCTGGAGAACAAGGCTCTCTGCCTCGAGGAATCCGGCGCCTTCATGCACAGTGCCACCCGCACCGTCCCCGCACCCAGCGTGGTCCGCCTCAAGCGGTTCGTACGGGTTCCCTACCGCGGCCCCGTTCCGCTGACGAGGCGGGCGCTGTTCGCCCGCGACGGCGGTCGGTGCATGTACTGCGGTGGCGTCGCAACCAGCGTCGACCACGTCATCCCCAAGAGCCGAGGCGGCCAGCACGCCTGGGACAACGTGGTGGCTTCCTGCCGCCGATGCAACCACGTCAAGGCCGACCGGCACCTCATGGAGCTCGGCTGGCGGCTGCGGCACAAGCCCGCGCCGCCCTCGGGCCTCGCGTGGCGCATCATCGGGACCGGGCATAGGGATCCGCGCTGGCTGCCGTATTTGCAGCCGTTCGGCGCGGACGACGCGATGGCTCGGATCGATGGCATTTCTGCCTAGCAAACGATCCGGGCCATTGTTGTGAAGACGTATGTGGGGACGCCTCCACGCGCGCGCGTACGCGCGCGCACGCGCTCGTAGAGGCGTCCCCGCTAGTCCTCCGCCACCGCGTACGCCTCCACGGACCAGAGCGAGTAGCCGTACCGCGTGGCGCGCTCGTCGCCCTGGACGCGGATGTAACGCGTGTCACGCGCGTCCATGCGGATCGCCTCGCGACCGCCCCTGCCGTCCCTCACGGTCGCCGCCGTGCGCCAGGTCTTGCCGTCGGTGGACGTCTGGACGCGGTAGCCGGCGGCGTAGGCGTCCTGCCAGCGCAGGACGACCTGGCCGAGCCTGACCGGCTCCGCCAGCTCCGTCTGCCACCACGCGCCGTCCTCCACCGGTGAGGACCAGCGGGTCTTCGGGTCGCCGTCGTTGGCGGCCGTCGCGGGGAAGTCCTTCGTCTCGTCGCCCGACGACGTCGCCCGCGTGCCGCGTGCCACGTCCGGGCCCGCCGTACGCGGGTAGGCGCGCACCGAGACGGTGCGGGTCTCGTCGCCGAAGGTCAGCGGGATGTCGTACGTCCCCGCGCGCGTGCCCGCCTTGACGGTGATGTCGACCGGCACCTCGACCTGTGTGCCGCGCGGCAGCGTGGACTCCTCGGGCAGCCGCACCTGGATGCCCTTCGGGGCCTCGGCGGTGAGTCTGCCCCTCATGTCCGCGGGGCGCTGGGCGAGCAGCCTCGCCGTGACGCGCCGGGGACCGCCGCCGATCTCCGCGTCCGCCTCGGTGCGGGCCAGCGAGAGGCGGGCCTCGGGGGCGTCGGCGTACCAGGGGACGAGGTGGCGGACCGTGCCGTCGGTGAGAGTGGTGCGCACGGCGTCGGCGCGCAGGCCCTTGCTCGCGGCGCCGACGGGCCCGTCCTCGCCACGCTCCTTCGCACGGCCCTCCGCACGGCCCTCCGCACGTGCCCCCGTACGTGCCCCCGTACGTTCCTTCGAGAGGTCGATCTCGGTGAAGCCGCTCTTCGAGAGCGTGCCGATCCGCCGCCAGCCCTCGCCCGGCACATGCGCCTCGACGCTGCCCTCGGTGCCGGGGTCGGTCAGCGCCGTCACCGCGGCCAGCGTGTGCGTACCGCCGAACCGTGCCGTCGGGCGGTCCGAGGCCCGCTCGCTGTCGGTGCCCGCCCAGCTCGCGTACGCCTTCTCGGCCCGCGTCAGGAACGGGTCGAGCACGCCTTCGCCGACGGTCACCCGGCCGTCCTTCAGCTCCTTGCGCAGCTCCGTCAGCTTGCGCGCGGCACGCCAGGCGGCGGCCCCGTCACCGGCGGACTGGGCCCGCAGCATGTCGACGGCGGTCTCACCGGCCTCGCCGTAGGTGCCGAGCTTCTCGATCCAGGGCCGGACCTCGTCGTCGAGGGCGGTGTCGGCGAGCCGTCGCGGCGCCTCACGCATGACGCCGAACGCCGCACGCAGGGCCTTGGCCGACTCCTCGGCCCCGGCCCGGTCCGTCGTCGTACGGGCCTGCCACAGGTCCCGCATGAGAGGGCGCAGATACGCGGATTCGTCGGCGCCGAGCACGGACGAGGCGTCATTGCCCGCGAGGGCCCGCAGCGCGCCCCGCACCTCGGGGTCGCCGCCCGCGAGGTCGTCGATGGCGGCGAGCCAGGACTCGTGGGGGCGGTAGGCGCGGGGGTTCCAGGCGTAGTCGGCGGCGGTGAAGAGCGGGATGCGGGAGGCCGACGGCTGCTCCATGGCGTTGCCGAGGAGGGCGGCCGAACCGGTGGCGACGGCGGGCTCACGGCCGGTGTAGGGGCCGAGGAAGATTCGGTCCTGCGCGAAGTCGTTGACGGGGTAGTTGTCCATCGTGACCAGGGCGTGCGGGCCGAAGGCCTCCCTGGCGCCCGCGAGTTCGCGCCCGGTGATGGTCCTGGGGACCACTCCCACGCCCGTCCACGCCACCTGGACGCGGCGGTCGAGGTCGTCCGAGAGGGCCGCGCGGTACTCCGTCGTACCCCGCTGGAAGTACTCGGTCGGCATCAAGGAGAGCGGCTCCGCGTCCGGGTGGCGCTCGGCGAGGTGCGCGGCGACGGCGTTGGCCACCCGGGCCTGCGCCTTCGCGGCGGCCTTCGGGCCCCTGCCGAACGTCTCGGCGTCCCGCTCGCAGTGCCACTCGCTGTAGCTGACGTCCTGGAACTGGAGCTGGAAGGCGCGTACCCCGAGCGCCCACATCGCGTCCATCTTGCGGGTGAGGTCCTTGACGTCCCGGTCCGAGGACATGCACATGGCCTGGCCGGGCGCGACGGCCCAGGCGAGCGTGACGTGGTTGGCCTTCGCCCGCTCGGCGAGGGCGCGGAAGTCGGCGCGCTGCCCGGCCGGGTAGGGCTCGCGCCAGCGGGCCTGGCGGTACAGGTCGTCGCCGGGGGCGTAGAGGTAGCGGTTCTGCTTCGTGCGGCCCAGGAAGTCGAGCTGGGCGAGGCGCTGGGCGCGGGTCCACGGGGTGCCGTAGAAGCCCTCGGTCATGCCGCGCACGGCGGTGCCGGGCCAGTCCCTGATCCGCACGCCCGGGATCGTGCGGGTCTTCGCCGCGGTCAACTGCCGCAAGGTCTGCACGCCGTGGAAGAGGCCGTCGTCGCCGGTTCCGTCGAAGGCGACGGTGTCCCGGCCCTCGAAGCGGCCGACGGCCAGGCGGTAGCCGCCCGGCGGGAGGTCGGCCCGGTCGCGGACGCCGAGGGAGCGCAGGGCCCGGTCGGCGCCCGAGCCGCCGGCCCGCACGACGAGGGTGCTGCCCGCGGGCAGCGGGTCGCCGTCGCGGACCTCGGTGACGCGCTGGACGCCGGCGTCGCTCAGCAGGGCGCGCAGCGCCTTCAGGGCGTACGGGTCGGAGCCCGCGCGCTCGCTTCGGGCGCCGTCGGCGGCGGCGGTCACGAGGACCACCTCGTCCCCCACGGTGACGGCGTTCCCGGCGGGGTCCATCGTCTGGGGGCGCGGCCAGACGGGCGGCAGCTTCGGCTCCGCCACGCGGTCGCCGCCGTCGCTCCCGGGGGAGGCGTCGGGGGAGGTGGCGGGGGTGCCGGGCACCCCCGGGGCCGCGAGTGCGCCCGGGGCGCCGCCGAGGGCGCCCGCGATGACGGCGATCGCGATGGCGGCCGCACTCTGCCTGCGCCGCAACTGCACGGTCGCTCCCTGTTTCCCTTGGACCCAGTGGCCCCTGACGTCACATGTGGCAGTGAGCCCACCACTGAGGCGGCTGGGGTGTCAACGGGAGGAGGTGTGCGAGGGGTGATTCTTCGCTGAACCCGCGCGAACGCGAGCCGGGGAGCCAGGGCGAGCGGGGCCGCCCGAGGCTCTGGCTCCGTTCCTCGGGCGGTGGACGATTTCCCGGCGGAGGTGCCGTCCCCGCTTGATCTTCCGGGGTGAGCCGGGCCACGGGAAGAACAACTCCCGCGCCGGGAACCTGACGTGACCAGCGTCACGTTGATACAACGTATACGTCTGCGGCCCCGCGTATTGGGTAGGGCTGCCGTGACCTGCCCCCTGACAAGGAGCTCCCACGTGGCCGCTTCAGCCAATCTTCTGCTCGACGCCCTCTCCAAACAGGTGCCCGGGCCGGTCTCCGGACAGGTGCCCCGGCAGTCGTCGGGACCCGACTGGGCCCGGGTGACAGGACCGGACTCGGCGCAGCTCTCCGGACCCGACTCGGGCCTGGACGGATCCTGCTCCTGCGGCTGCTTCGAGCCGCCCCTGACCAGCGAGCCCCCGCTCGCCGACGCCGCGCCGCTCACCAGCGAGCCGCCCCTCGCCGACGCCGCCCCCCTGACCAGCGAGCCCACCTCCACCGGCATGGCCTCGGGCCTGGACTACATGGGGGTCTGATGGCCCTACCCCGGCTGGCCGCTTCGTACGGCGTGGCCACCTCCTACTCCCCGTCCCCGGGCCGCACGGTCCCGGCCGCCGACACCGCGGTGATCGCGGCACTCGCCGCGCTGGGTGTGGACGCGAGCAGCCCCGACGCGGTCTCCGCCGCCCTCGCCGCGCGCGAGGCGGAGCTGTCCGGGCGTCTGCTCCCGCCGACCGTGGTGGTCTGGACGGACGGCGCGCCGTCCGACGCCCCCTGCCTCGCGGAGCTGCCGAGGGGCACGCGCGTGCGGGTCGAGGCGGAGGAGGGCGGGACGCACGAGTGGGTGGCCGGCTCCGACGCGGGCCCACCGCTGCCGCCGGGCGTGCACACGCTTCACGTACGCGGTCCCGACGGGCGCGAGGCCAGGGCGCACCTCATCGCCGCCCCCCGCCGGATCAAGACCCCGGAGCGCCGCGCGCACGGCCTCCTGGTCCAGCTCTACTCCCTGTTGTCGCACCGCTCCTGGGGCATGGGCGACCTCGGCGACCTGGCCGAGCTCGCCGCCTGGTCGGGCCACGCCCTGGACGTCGGTTTCCTCCAGGTCAATCCGCTGCACGCGGCCGTGCCGAGCCCGCCCGAAGGGCCGGGCGGCGACCCCTCTCCGTACCGCCCCTCCTCCCGCCGCTTCCCCGACCCCGTGCATCTGCGCGTCCAGGCCGTCCCGGAGTTCGCGGAGCTGCGGGGCGCCGCCCGGGAGCGGGCCGAGGAGCTGTGCCGCCTCGCCGACGGGCTGCGCGAGGGGGTTATCGAGCGGGGCGAGCTGATCGACCGTGACGCGGTCTGGGCCCTCAAGCGCGAAGCGCTCGAACTGCTCGCCGAAGTCCCCGTGGGCCCCGGCCGCTGCGCCGCCTACAGCGCCTTCCTCGCCGAGCAGGGCCCGGCCCTCGAAGACCACGCCACGTGGTACGCCCTCGCGGAGATGTACGGCTCCGACTGGCACTCCTGGCCCGCCGCGCTCCGCGACCCCGCGTCGGCCGCGACCACCCGCGCGCGGCGCGAGCTCCTCGGCCGCGTCGA
Organism: Streptomyces sp. DSM 118878; assembly: GCF_052936595.1. Classification (NCBI taxonomy): domain Bacteria; kingdom Bacillati; phylum Actinomycetota; class Actinomycetes; order Kitasatosporales; family Streptomycetaceae; genus Streptomyces; species Streptomyces sp. DSM 118878. Next base: position 3,273,135 of record NZ_CP193622.1, on the reverse strand, counting down.
CTTCCACTGCCGCCTCGCCTGGCTCACCGACACCCAACTGGCCACCGCCCAGCGCACCGCCCGCGAGGCGGGCATGGACATCGGCCTGGTGCACGACCTGGCGGTCGGCGTGCACCCCGGCGGCGCCGACGCCTGGGCCCAGCAGCGGCACTTCGCCCGGCGCATGTCGGTCGGCGCGCCGCCGGACGCGTTCAACGCGCGCGGCCAGGACTGGGGCCTGCCGCCCTGGCGCCCCGACCGCCTCGCCGAGTCGGGGTACGCCCCGTACCGCGCCCTGCTCCGCGGTCTCCTGCGCCACGCGGGCGCCCTGCGGATCGACCACGTCATGGGCCTGTTCCGGCTCTGGTGGGTCCCCGAGGGCCACGACCCCACCATGGGGACCTACGTGCACTACGACGCCGAGGCGATGCTCGCGGTGCTCGCCCTGGAGGCCGGCCGCGCGGACGCCCTCGTCATCGGCGAGGACCTCGGGACCGTCGAGCCCGGCGTCCGGGAGACCCTGCGGGAGCACGGCGTCCTCGGCACCTCCGTGCTCTGGTTCGAGCGGGACTGGCAGGGCACGGGCCGCCCGCTGCCCGCCGAGCGGTGGCGCGCCGACTGCGTCGCCACCGCCACCACGCACGATCTGCCCCCGACCGCCGCCCGCCTCACCGGCGAGCACGTCCAACTGCGCCACGATCTCGGACTGCTGACCCGCCCCCTCGCCGAGGAGCAGGGGGAGGCCGCCGCCGACGTCCGTGAGTGGCTCGGGCTGCTCTCCCGGCTCGGCATGCTGCCGGGCGGCGTGGGCTGCGAGGAGGACGAGATCCGCGCCGTGCACCGCTTCCTGCTCGCCACCCCGGCCCGCATGGTCGGCATCTGGCTGCCGGACGCCGTCGGCGACCGCCGCCCGCAGAATCTGCCGGGCACCTGGGACGAGTATCCCAACTGGCGGCTGCCGATCGCCGACGCCACCGGACGCCCCGTCACCCTGGAGGACCTCGCGGCGTCCCCGCGGCTGCACGCGCTCCTCGCGGTGTTCCGCGAAGCCGCGCGGGACGGCGCGAAGACCCGTACGGCACCCCCGGGCGCGCACCCCGTTTAGGAGTTCGCTACGTTTGCACCGTGGACAAGAAGAACGCTCTGCGCGCCGGCGCCCTGGCTTCCGGCACGACGCTGATGATGCTGCTCATGTCGTCCCCCGCGCTCGCGAACATGCGGGACGACGGCGACGACCCGGGCCCCGGCCTGAGCGTCATCGACACGCTCGGTCTCTATGTCGCGGCCCCCATCGTGCTGTTCCTGGTCATCGCGGGCCTCGTGATGGTCGGCGACAAGACCCGCAAGCAGCACAAGTAGGGCTGACGCGCCGCCGCGGGCCCCGTCCCGCGCCGTCACGACTTTCGCGCCGAGGGCGCCCCTCACCGACGTACGTACGCCTTCCCGCGTACGCCATCGGCGAGGGGCGCCCTCGGCGCGTTCTGTTCCCGGGCCGCCGCGAGGATTCCGGCGCGGGCCCGCCGTCCTACATTGCCCACAGGCGTTGACCAACCAGCGTTGGCATCAGGAGGCAGTCATGAACGGCACGACTGAGGGCAAGAGCACCACCGCCGGGCACGCGCGGGACACCGACCGCACCGTCGTCGTCGTGGGCGCCGGCCCCACCGGCCTGCTGCTCGCCGGTGATCTGGCCGCCGCGGGCGTCGACGTCACCCTCGTCGAGAAGCGGCCGCACGGCATCAGCAACCTCTCCCGCGCGCTGGTCGTGCACGCCCGCACTTTGGAGCAGCTCGACGCCCGCGGCCTCGCCGACGAGCTGGAGGCCGCGGGGGAGCCGCTGGACAAGCTGCGCCTCTTCGACCGCCTCACCCTCGACCTCACCGGCCTGCCCTCCCGCTTCCGGCACGTCCTGGTGCTGCCGCAGTACGAGGTCGAGCGGGCCCTGGAGCGGCGTGCGGTGAAGGCCGGGGCGCGCTTCGTGTACGAGGCCGAGGTCGTCGGGCTCACCCAGGGCGCGGACGGCGTACGGCTCGACGTGCGCGACGCCGAGGGCGGCTCCCGCACCCTCACCGCCGCCTACGTCGTCGGCGCCGACGGGATGCGCAGCGGCGTGCGCAAGGCCGTCGGGCTGCCCTTCCCCGGCAGGTCCGTCATCCGCTCGCTGGTCCTCGCCGACGTCAAGCTCGCCGAGCGGCCGCCGACCCGGCTGACCGTCGACACGGTCGGCGACGCGTTCGCCTTCATCGCCCCCTTCGCCGACGGCTACCACCGCGTCATCGGCTGGGACCGCTCGCGGAACGTCCCCGACAGCGATCCGCTCGACCTCGACGAGGTCAAGGACATCGTCCGGCAGGCGCTCGGGCGCGACTTCGGGATGCACGACGCCCGCTGGATGTCCCGCTTCCACAGCGACGAGCGGCAGGCGCCCGCGTACCGCGTGGGCCGGGTCTTCCTCGCCGGGGACGCAGCGCACGTCCACTCCCCGGCCGGCGGCCAGGGCATGAACACCGGTCTCCAGGACGCCGCGAACCTGAGCTGGAAGCTGATCGCCGCCGTCACCGGCCGGGCGCCGGACGGGCTGCTCGACACCTACCAGGCCGAGCGGCACCCGGTCGGCAAGGCGGTCCTGCGCAGCAGCGGTGGCCTCGTCCGGCTCGCCATGGCCAAGCGGCCGTGGACCCGGGCGGCGCGTGCCGGGCTCGCCACCCTCGTCGGCCGGGTGGGCCCCGCGCGCGTCAGGATGACGGGGCAGATCACCGGCATCGGCATCTCCTACCGCGCCCCGAGGGGCGCCCACCGCCTGGTCGGCCGCCGGGCGCCGGACATCGCGCTGGGGGACGGGCGGCTCCACGAAGCCCTGCGCGCGGGCGAGTTCGTGCTCGTCGCGCCGCGGGGCGTGACGTTCGGGGCGGGCCGGGCGGTGGCCGCGCACTGGGCGAGCGCCCGCCGCACGACGCTCCTCGTCCGGCCCGACGGTTACGTGGCGTGGGCCGCGGAGGAGGCGGACGCGGGGGACGTGGAGGCGGCACTGAGGGAGTGGGGGTGCGGGGCGGATGCCGGGGGTCAGGGGTCGGTCGACGAGTGACGAAGTATTCGTTTCTGCTTAACAGAACAGGCGTAAAGTTTCGATGGACCTGATGGGTGGCTCGCTGTCACGGTAGTCCCGCAACGCACTCGATGTCCCCGCCGCGGCGCGGCGGGGAAGACAGGCAAGGGATACCCAGTGACAGTCCTGGACCGGACGCCCCCACACCGCACCACCCCGGCCCGGCCCGTCGGCGTGGGCGTCGGCCTCGCGCTCGCGGCCCTGGCCACGGTCGTCTGGTCGGGCAGCTTCGTCACCTCGCGGGCGCTGCACGACAGCGTGCCGCCCGTCCAGCACGCGTTCTGGCGCTGGGTCATCGCCATCGCGGCCGTGGCGCCCTTCGCGGTACGGGAGACCTGGCGGCAACGGCGGCTGCTCCGCGGACACCTGCGCTTCCTGCTGCTCGCCTCCCTGCTGGGCGTCACCGTCTACAACACCCTGGTGAACCAGGCAGGGACGACCACCACCGCGGGCAACATGGGCATGATCATGGCCGCCTCGCCCGTCCTGATGGCCGTCCACGAACGCGTCGGCGGCACCCGGCTCGGGGCGCGCCGCGTGACCGGCATGACCGTCGCCTGCGCCGGCGTCCTGCTCCTGGTCAGCAAGGGCTCCCTCGCCATGGACTTCGCGGTCGGCGACCTGTGGATCATCGCGGGGGCGCTCTCCTTCGGCTCCTACAGCGTGCTCCTCAAGCGCAGGCCCGCGGAGATCGGCGGACTGCCCTTCCTGTTCTCGACGTTCGTGCTCGGCGCGCTGATGCTCCTTCCGGTGTTCGTGGTCAGCTACGCCGTCCAGGGCGGCTTCGAGCCGACCGTCGCCACCGTCTCCCCGCTCCTGTACGTGGGCGTGGTCTCCTCGGCGGTGGCCTTCTTCGCCTGGAACAAGGCCATCTCGGTCATCGGCGCCGCCCGCGCCGGTGTTGTCTACTACCTCCAGCCCGTCTGCGTCGCCCTGCTCTCCTTCGCGCTGCTCGGCGAGGCGATGGGGTGGCTACAGGTGCTCTGCATGGGCCTGATCCTCGGCGGGGTCGTGCTCGGCTCGGCCCGCGCCACGTAGGGCACGGCCGATGGGATCGACCCCTGTGGACAGTCGGTACGTTGGCCCCATGAGCGAGTGGGACATCAAGAAACTGCAGATCCTGCGGACGTTGAGCGAGCGGGGCACCGTCACGGCGACGGCCGGGGCGCTGCAGATGACGCCGTCCGCGGTCTCCCAGCAGTTGTCCAACCTCGCCAAGCAGCTCGGCGTGCCGCTCCTCGAAGCCCATGGACGCCGGGTCAGGCTCACCGACGCCGCGCACCTCGTGCTGCGGCACGCCGAGGCGGTCTTCGCGCAACTGGAGCGGGCGGACGCGGAGTTGGCCGCGTATGCGCACGGCGAGGCGGGTCAGGTGCGCGTCGGGGCCTTCTCCACCGCCGTGCCCGCGCTCGTCGTGCCCGCGGTGCGGGCGCTGCGGTCGGCGGCGCCGGGCATTTCGGTACGGGTACGGGAGGTCGAGGCGGCGGAGGCGTACGAGCTCCTCGCGGCGGGGGAGGTCGACGTGGCGCTGTCCCTCGCGGTGCAGGCGCCCGCCTCGCCCGACGCCGACACGCGCTTCACGCGGGAGTCGCTGGTCGCCGACCCGCTGGACGTGGCGCTGCCCGCGGGCCATCCGCTGGCGGCGGCCGAGGGGCTGCGCCTCGCCGATCTGGCGGGGGAGCCGTGGATCTTCGGGGGCAGCGGGCCGTGGTCCGAGATCACGCGGGCGGCCTGCGAGGGGGCGGGGTTCAGCCCCGAGCAGGCGCATTCCGCCTCCGGCTGGACGGCGATCCTCGCGATGGTGGAGGCGGGGATGGGCGTGGCCCTGGTGCCGCGGATGGCGGCGGTCCGCAGGGACGGGGTCGTGATGCGGGACCTCGCCGCGGACCGGCCCCGGCGGCATGTGATCGCCGCGGTGCGCAAGGGCGCCGCCGGGGGAGCGGCCGTGGCCCGGGTCCTGGCGGAGCTCCGCGAGGCGGGCCGTGCACCGGCTCCTCCGGAGCGGACGGCCGCTCCCGGGGCTACCGGAAACCCGGAGTAACGGACACCCCGACAGCGCCGGGCGGGGAAACCGCTCCCCGCCCGGCCGGAGGGGCCGGCTAGTCCGCCGACTGGGCCCGCAGGGCGCGCTCGATGCCCGCTCGGGACTCCGTGATCAGGCGGCGCAGGGCCGCGGAGGGGTTCTCCGCGGCGAGCCACGCGTCCGTGGCGTCCAGCGTCGCCCGGGAGACCTGGAGCGAGGGGTAGAGCCCGATGGCGATCTGCTGCGCCATCTCGTGGGAGCGCGAGTCCCACGCGCCCTTGACCGCGGCGAAGTACTTCTCCGTGTACGGCGCGAGCAGCTCCCGCTGGTCCGTCTGGACGAAGCCGCCGATCACCGCCTCCTGGATCGCGTTCGGCAGCGTGTCGGAGTCGACGACCGAGGCCCAGGCCGCGGCCTTGGCCTCCGCCGTGGGCCGCGCGGCCCGGGCGGACGCCGCGTGACGCTCGCCCGCGGCGGTCTTGTCCCGCTCCAGCTCCGCCGCGATCCCCGCCTCGTCGAGACGCCCCGTCGCCGCGAGGCGGTTCACGAACGCCCAGCGCAGCTCCGTGTCGACGGCCAGGCCCTCGATGGACTCCGTGCCGGAGAGGAGCCCCTCAAGCAGCGAGAGCTCCGCGTCCGTACGCGCCGTCGCCGCGAAGGCCCGCGCCCACGCGAGCTGATGGTCGCTGCCGGGCTGCGCGGAGCGCAGGTGGGAGAGGGTCTCCTCGGTCCAGCGGGTCAGCGCGGCCGTGCGGTTCGCGGGCGCCGCGTACAGGTCGAGCGCCAGCTTCACCTGCCGGTGCAGCGACTGGACGACGCCGATGTCGGACTCCTTGCCGATGCCGGAGAGGACCAGCGAGAGGTAGTCCCGCGTCGGCAGCTCCGCGTCCCGCGTCATGTCCCACGCCGATGCCCAGCACAGCGCCCGCGGCAGCGAAGCCTCGAAGTCGCCGATGTGGTCCGTGACGAACGCCAGGGACTCGGCGTCCAGGCGGACCTTCGCGTACGAGAGGTCGTCGTCGTTCAGCAGGATCACCGCCGGACGGCGCTTGCCGACGAGCGCGTCCACGGCCGTCAGCTCGCCGTCCACGTCCAGCTCCACGCGGTCCGTGCGCAGCAGCTTGCCGGACGCCTCGTCCAGGTCGTAGAGGCCGATCGCGATCCGGTGCGGCCGCAGCGTCGGCTCACCCTTGGCGCCCGCGGGCAGCGCGGGGGCCTCCTGCTTGACCGCGAAGGACGTGATGACACCGGAGGTGTCGACGTCCACGACGGGGCGCAGCACGTTGATGCCGGCGGTCTCCAGCCACTTCTTCGACCAGGTCTTCAGGTCGCGCCCGCTGGTCTCCTCCAGGGCACCGAGCAGGTCGGACAGGCGCGTGTTGCCGAACGCGTGCGCCTTGAAGTAGGCCTGCACGCCCCGGAAGAACTCGTCCGTCCCGACATAGGCGACGAGCTGCTTGAGCACCGACGCGCCCTTGGCGTACGTGATGCCGTCGAAGTTGACGAGCACGTCGTCCAGGTCGCGGATGTCCGCCATGATCGGGTGCGTGGACGGAAGCTGGTCCTGACGGTACGCCCACGTCTTCATGGAGTTGGCGAACGTCGTCCAGGAGTGCGGCCAGCGCGAGCCCTCCGCGTACGCCTGGCAGGCGATGGACGTGTACGTGGCGAACGACTCGTTCAGCCAGAGGTCGTTCCACCACTCCATCGTCACGAGGTCGCCGAACCACATGTGGGCCAGCTCGTGCAGGATGGTCTCCGCGCGCGTCTCGTACGCCGCGTCCGTCACCTTCGAGCGGAACACGTACTGGTCGCGGATGGTGACCGCGCCCGCGTTCTCCATCGCCCCCGCGTTGAACTCCGGCACGAAGAGCTGGTCGTACTTGGCGAAGGGGTAGGCGTAGTCGAACTTCTCCTGGAACCAGTCGAAGCCCTGCCGTGTCACCTCGAAGATCGCGTCCGAGTCGAGGAACTCCGCCAGCGAGGGGCGGCAGTAGATGCCGAGCGGCACCGACTGGCCGTTCGGACCCTCGTACGAGGAGTGCACCGAGTGGTACGGGCCGACGATCAGGGCGGTGATGTACGAGGAGATGCGCGGCGTCGGCTCGAAGTGCCAGACGTCGTCCTTGGGCTCGGGCGTCGGCGAGTTCGAGATCACCGTCCAGCCCGTGGGCGCCTTCACGGTGAACCGGAAGGTGGCCTTCAGGTCCGGCTGCTCGAAGGAGGCGAAGACGCGGCGGGCGTCGGGCACCTCGAACTGCGTGTAGAGGTACGCCTGCTGGTCGACCGGGTCGACGAAGCGGTGCAGGCCCTCGCCGGTGTTGGTGTAGTCGCAGTCGGCGACGACCCGCAGCTCGTTGGCGCCCGCCTTGAGGTGCCGCAGCGTGATGCGCGAGTCGCGGAACACCGCGGCCACATCGAGGGCGTGACCGTTCAGGACGACCTCGTGGACCGCGGGGGCCACCAGGTCGATGAAGGTCTCCGCGCCCGCCTCCGCGGAGTCGAAGCGCACCGTGGTCGCCGACCGGTAGGTGCCCCCCTCCTGCGCTCCGGACAGATCGAGGTCGATCTCGTACGAGTCGACGGTCAGCAGCTTCGCCCGCTGCTGCGCCTCTTCGCGGGTCAGATTGGTGCCGGGCACGCGGTCATCTCCTCGGGTACGACGGATGGGATCTCGGGGATCTCGGGGATCTCGATGGTGTGGACCCCTGGGTCCAAGCGGGTGCACTTGTGGTGTTTCCGGCCATCCTTCCATGCGGGTTCGCCTGGCCGCCCGGCCCATTGTTCTCCCCCTGCCGGTCCCGCTACGCTCCGCGCGTCCGCAGGTGACCACTGGGACCACAAAGGGCGGCGGCCATGATCGACGTACTGGTGGCGGGTGCGGGCACCGGCGGGCTCACGGCCGCCCTGAGCCTGCACGCGGCGGGCATCGGCGTACGTGTGGTGGACGCGGTCGACGAGCCGCGGCCCGACGGCGTCGGAGTGGCACTCATGCCGTACGCGGTGGGCGTGTTGACGCAGCTCGGGCTCGGCGGCGAACTGGCGGGGACCGCGGTGGCGCCCGAGGCCACGGTCTACTTCGACCGGCACGGCGACCGCGTCCGCAGCGAACCGTGCGGTCTCGCGCTCGGCCACCCCTGGCCGCAGTACTCGCTGCGCCGCGGGGCCCTGCGGCTGATGCTCCTGGAAGCCGTCCGCGCCCGGCTCGGCGACCATGCCGTGCAGACCGGGACCGCCTTCGTACGCCTCGCCGAGCGCGAGGGCGCCGGGCTGCGCGTGATCCTGCGGGACGTGGCACGCGGCCGGGAGTACCGGGTGCGGGCGCGGGCCCTCGTGGGGGCGGACGGGCTGCACTCCGCGGTGCGGGCCACGCTGCACCCCGGCGAGGGGCCGCCGCTGTGGAGCGGCGTGCGCATGTGGCGCGGTGTCACGGAATGGCACCCCGTGCTTGGCGGGCGGACGGTCGTGGTGGCGGGCGACGACACCGCGAAGCTCGTCGTCCAGCCGGTGTCGCGGGGGGCCGGGGAGCGGGGGCGGTCACTGCTGAGCTGGGTGGCGGAGGTCCGGTTCCCCCCGGCGCACCACCAGGCCGTCGCCGGGCCCGCCGACTGGAACCGCTCCGGGCGGCTCTCGGACGTCCTGCCGCACTTCGCCGGGTGGCGGATGGCGGAACTCGACGTGCCCGCGCTGCTCGCCGGTACCCGGCAGATCCTGGAGTGCCCGATGGTGGACCGGGAACCGCTGTCCCGGTGGGGGCGGGGGCCCGTGACGCTGCTGGGGGACGCGGCGCATCCCGTGTACCCCGTGTACCCCGTGGGCTCGGAGAGCGGCTCCCAGGCGGTCGTCGACGCGCGGGTGCTCGCGCAGTGCCTGGCGTACGCGGGGCCCGACCGGGAGGCGGGACTGCGGCATTACGAGGACGTGCGGGGGGCGGCGGCCAACGCGGTGGTCCTCGCGGCCAGGGCCGGCCCCTGGGCCGCTGGGCGGTCCTTGCCGTTGCCTTCGGCCTGGCGAGGGGATCTCGGCTCGGCCGACCGCCGGCCGCGGCGTCCTCAATCGCCGGACGGGCCCGTGTAGCAGGACAGAGCCGCGCACCGCGCGAGGTCGTCGTCCGGAAACCGCCAGCCCCGTCGCCCGTCCCGCGCGAGGCTCGGACCATGAAGACCGCTTACGCGCCCCGGCCCATCGACCCCGAAGCCCTCGCCGAGCTGCGGCGGCGTGACGATGCCGGGCGGGACTGCGTCCCGTACGCCGATCACGAAGGCGGCAGCCCCCTGCGGTGCTGTCTGCGGCCCGTCGCCCCCGGCGAGCGCGTCGCGCTCGTGTCGTACGCGCCGTTGCGGCGCTGGGCCGCTCGGACCGGGGCCGCGCCCGGCGCCTACGACGAGCAGGGGCCCGTCTACATCCACGCCGAGCCGTGCGCGGGGCCCGAGGAGGGGCGGGCGGGGTATCCGTTCTCGCGGGCCGGGGCGCTGCGGACCCTGCGGCGGTACGACGCCGGTGGCCGGATCGTCGGCGGGCGGCTGCTGGAGATTCCCGAGGCCGAGGCGGACGGCTTTGACGCCGCGCTAGGCGAGGCCTTCGCCGATCCCGCCGTCGCCCTCGTACACGTGCGTGCCGTGGAGTACGGCTGCTTCCACTTCGAGGTGCGACGAGGGGACTGACCAGCCGAAGTCAAAGTCAAAGCCGAAGCCGAAGCCGACGTCAGCAGGGAGCCAGGGCGCGGGCGAACTCCCTCACCCGCGCCGTCTCCCCGTCCCGGTGCCACACCATCCCCAGGACGGAGTCCGGAACCCCGTCCACCGGTACGAAGACGACGTCCTTGCGGCCGTGGTACTCCGCCGTCGGCCGGCACAGCAGCATCGCGCCCCGGCCCGCCGCCACCAGCGTCAGACCCTCCTGGAGCGTACGGACCTCCGGAGCGGGCGCGTCCGAGGGGGCGTGGGCCGCACGCCAGTACGCGGGGGCCGGGGCCGTCGCCGCTATCAGCGGGATCTCCCGCAACTCCGCGGCCGTCAACGACTCCCTCCCCGCGTACGGGTGCCGCACCGACACGGCCACCGTCTGGCGCTCGCGGGAGAAGACCGGGCCCAGCACCAGATCCGCCTCCGCCACCGGCAGCAGCACGACCGCCGTGTCCACCTCACCGTGCCGCACCGCGCCGAAGGGGTCGGAGAAGGGGATCTCCAGGATGTGGGTCGTGCAGGCGGGGTGGCGTTCCTGGAACGCCGCTATCGCTGCCATCAGACGGGCGTCCGCCGTGCCCTGGAAGCCGATCCGCAGCGTGCCCTCCACGCCCCGCGCCGCCGCCCTCGCCCGTTCGACCGTCGACGCCAACTCCCCGTAGGCGGGCGTCAGTTCGGAGAGGAACCGCTTGCCGAGCGGGGTCAGCGCGACCCGGCGGCTCGTACGCTCGACGAGCCGGGCGCCGATCCGTTGCTCCAGGGCGGCCAGCAGTTGGCTGACGCGGCTCTGCGAGACGTACAGGCGCTCGCCGGTCCGCCCGAAGTGCAACTCCTCGGCGAGCACCAGAAAGCACTCCAGTTCGCGGATCTCCAGGCCACGCTCCACTGCGCCCACGGAGCGCCTCCTCTGCCACTGCTCGCCGGATCGATGAACCCGGCTCATACAAGGATGAGACCTGCGGCGTTGTTCCCCCCTACGGGCTCACCACAAGGTGGGTGACATGCCACAGAGCACACACAGCACCGCACACACCACTCCCCGTGAGGCGGGCGCGGCGGGCGAGCGGCGGGCGCGCACCGCCGTTCTCGCCGTCGCCGCCGCCACCTTCTCCGTCGTCACCACGGAGATGCTTCCCGTGGGGCTCCTCACCTCCATCGGCTCCGGGCTGGGCGTCTCCGACGGCAGCGCCGGTCTGGCCGTCACCCTGCCCGGGATCGTCGCGGCGCTCGCCGCCCTGCTGCTGCCCGTCGTGGTGCGCCGCGCCGACCGGCGTACGGTCCTGTGCGCGCTGCTCGTCCTGCTCGCCGCCGCCAACCTGGTGTCCGCGCTCGCCCCCGCCTTCGGCGTGCTGCTCGCCGCGCGTGTCGTGGTGGGCGTGTGCATCGGCGGGGTGTGGGCCATCGCCGCGGGGCTCGGGGTGCGCCTCGTCCGTGCGGAGGGCGCGGGGCGCGCCACCGCCGTGATCTTCAGCGGGATCGCCGTGGCCTCCGTGCTCGGCGTGCCCGCCGGGACGCTCCTCGGTGAGCTGGCCGGATGGCGCTGGGGGTTCGCCGCCCTCGCGGGGCTCGCCCTCGTGGTGGCCGGGCTGCTCGCCACGCTGCTGCCCGCGCTGCCCGCGGGCGAGGCGGTGCGGCTCGGCGTCTTCGCCGGGCTGCTGCGGCTGAGGCGGCTGCGGGGCGGGCTGCTCGCCGTCACGCTGCTCGTGACCGGGCACTTCGCCGCGTACACCTACGTACGGCCCGTCCTGGAGCGGGTGCCCGGCATCGGCGCGGGGCTGATCAGCGGGCTGCTCCTCGCCTACGGGGCCGCCGGCATCGTCGGCAACTTCGCGGGCGGCGCCGTCGCGGCCCGCGATCCGCGCAGGGCGCTGCTCGCCATCAGCGCGGGGCTCGGGACGGTGGTGCTCCTGCTGGTCCCGGCGGACGGCTCGCTCGCCGCGTCCGTGGTGCTGCTCGTCGCCTGGGGCCTGGCGTACGGCGGAGTCTCCGTCTCCGCCCAGAACTGGGTGATGGCCGCCGCCCCGCACGCCCGCGAAGCCGCCTCCGCGCTCTTCGCCGGGGTGTTCAACGTGGCGATCGCGCTCGGTGCCTTCACCGGCGGCCGGGTCGCGGACAGCGGCGGGGCCGGCGCCGTGCTGTGGCTCGGCGGGGCGCTCGCCGTGCTCGCACTGGCCGCCGTGGCCCACGCGAAGGGGACGGCCACCGACGAACGGTGACCGCCCCCTCCACACCGGGCGTACGACGGGCGGCGGTGGGACTCAGCCCTTGAGCTCCGCCGCGACCAGCTCCGCGATCTGGACGGCGTTCAGCGCCGCGCCCTTGCGGAGGTTGTCGTCGGAGATGAAGAAGGCCAGGCCGTTCTCGACGGTCTCGTCGGACCGGATGCGGCCCACGAAGGCGTCGTCCTTGCCCGCGGCGACCAGCGGCGTCGGCACCTCCGTGACGACGACGCCCTCGGCGGCCTCAAGGATCTCGGTGGCGCGCTCGGGGCTCAGCGGACGCGCGAAGCGGGCGTTGACCTGGAGGGAGTGCCCGGTGAAGACGGGGACGCGCACGCACGTGCCCGAGACCTTCAGCTCCGGGATCTCCAGGATCTTGCGGGACTCGTGGCGGAGCTTCTGCTCCTCGTCCGTCTCGTTCAGACCGTCGTCGACGATGGAACCGGCCATCGGCAGGACGTTGTACGCGATCGGCGCGACGTACTTGTCCGGCTCGGGGAACTCGACCGACGAGCCGTCGTGGGTGAGCTGAGGAGCGTCCTCGCCGACCTTCTTGACCTGCTCGAACAGCTCGTCCACCCCGGCGAGGCCGGAGCCGGAGACCGCCTGGTAGGTGGCGACGACGAGCGCTTCGAGGCCCGCCTCCGCGTGCAGCGGCCTGAGGACGGGCATCGCGGCCATCGTCGTGCAGTTCGGGTTGGCGATGATGCCCTTGGGGCGGTTCTTGATCGCGTGCGGGTTCACCTCGGAGACGACGAGGGGGACCTCGGGGTGCCGGCGCCAGGCGGAGGAGTTGTCGATCACGACGGCGCCCTGCGAGGCGACCTTCTCGGCGAGGGCCTTGGACGTGGCGCCACCGGCGGAGAACAGCACGATGTCCAGGCCCGTGTAGTCGGCCGTGGAGGCGTCCTCGACGGTCACGCCGTCGATGACCGTCCCGGCGCTGCGGGCCGAGGCGAACAGGCGCAGCTCGTCCGCGGGGAACTTCCGGTCCGAGAGGATCTTGCGCATGACCGTGCCGACCTGACCGGTGGCTCCGACGATTCCGACCTTCACAGGGACTTCCTCCGTATGTGCGTGCGGCCTCGTGACCTCGGCCGGTCTGTGCGGGGTGGCTCCATGATGCGTCTCTCCAGTGCCGCGTTGTCCAATCCATTGTCCGAGGTGCGGGACGCCACATTCGCCGCGCCCCCGGAGCGAACCTTTCGGACGTCCCGGGCGTCGTAGGGGAAACGCGGGGGAGGGGAGGCGCACATTGCTGCGCGGAAAGGCGCGCCGCGCGCCACAGACGCAGGAGGCGGATCCGCTCGGTCCGGACCCGCTCGGTCCGGCGCAGGAGGACCGGGTGCGGGCGGTGCTCGCGCTCGGCGGCGTGCCGTACGCCGACCTCCCCGACGGCGTCCAGCAGGTGCGGCTGAAGCTCCTGGAGCGGGCCGCGGACGGGCGTGAGGCGCCGCGGGACGTCTCGGCGTGGGCGGCGGTCGTGGCCTCCAACCTGGCCATGGACTGGCACCGGGCCCGGCGCAGGCAGGAGCGGCTCGGGGAACGCCTCGCCGTGCTGTGGCGGGAAGCGACGGACGAGGACGGCGCGGAGACGCGGGCCCTGTCGATGGCCGTGGCGCAGGGCCTCGGCGCGCTGCCCGCCGCCCAGCGGCAGGTCGTGGTGCTCCGCTTCTACGCCGACCTGCCGGTGCGCGCGATCGCCGCTGAGCTGGGCATCCCCGAGGGCACGGTCAAGAGCAGGCTGCACACGGCGGTACGGCTCCTGCGGGCGCGGCTGCACGAGGGGGAGGTGGTGTGACGGTGCCGGAGAAGGAGTTCGACGCGCTGATGTCCGCGATCACGGACGAGCCCGTCCCCGACGGGGCCCTGGACGATCCGGGCCGCGCAGCCGAGCACGCGGCGGCCCTGGCGGACGTGGCCCTGCTGCGGGAGCGGCTCGCCGTGGTGGGCGACACCCTGGCGGCGGCCCCCGCGCCCCCGCGGCAGGCGGTCGTACCGATCCGCTCCCGGCGCACGGCCCGCCGCCGCGTCACGGTCGCGCTCGGCGCGGTCGCGGCCACGGCGGCCGCCGCCATGCTCGGCGGGCTCGCCTGGCTCGCGGTGGACGCCGGGCAGGGGGCAAGTGGCATGGACGACAAGGGGGGCGCGGCGTCCGACGCGCGGAGCCGGCCCGACGGCGGCGCGGACGCGGACCTCAGCCCCGAGGGCTTCGTGGCGTGCTCGCGGCTGATCGTGGAGGGCACGGTCACGGCGGTCGACCCGCTGCCGGGAGGGTCGCGGGAGCGGGTCACGCTCGACGTGACGCGGTACGTGAAGCCGCGGGAAGGCGAGGGCACCGTCCGCTTCCCCATGGACCGCGACGCGGCCCGGCCGCTGAAGGTGGGGGACCACGCCCTGATCACCGTAGACAAGGGCGCGACGGAACCCGCCAACTGGGCCGTCGGCAAGGACCGCGACCGCCTGCGCAAGCTGATCCTCAAGGCCCTACCGCCCTCAAAGAAGATCCACTGCGGCTGAGCGGAGGGTAGACGAACGGTGATTGCAGAAAAGTCCCGCTGGAATGCCGCTTTTGGGCGGATTCCAGCGGGACTTTTCTGCAATGCCTGCGGTTACGGCGTGACCTTCTCGATCTTCACGCTGCCGCTGCCCGCCGCCGTGCCGCCCGCGTTCAGGAGCGACACCTCGCCGAACAGCTCGCGGCCCTCGGCGGCCGGGGCCTTCGCCTCGACCTTGGCCTCGACCTGCGCCGTTTGGCCGTTGCCGAGCTTGATCTGCTGGGCCTCGTCGACGGTCACGCTGCCGAGGGCGCCCGAGAAGAAGACGTCACGGTAGTCGTACGCGGTCGTGCCGGACGGCACCGAGTAGCCCGTCACCTCGATCGTGTACGTACCGGCGGCCGGCTTCGTCAGCGTCACGGACTCCTCGGAGTCGCCTCCCGCCGACGAACCGACGACCGCGCCGTTCCGCTTGACGGTCAGGTCCAGGTCGGCGGCGATGTCCGCGGGCGAGCCGATGACGGCGTCGAGCCGCTCGGCGCCGGCGGGCACGACGACCGTGGACGTCTGCGTGGCACCCTGGGCGATGCTGGGCCGGGCCGACTTGGCCGAGCCGAGCGAGCCGCCCTTCAGCTTGCCGTCGACGGCCGCGAAGTTGTTCGTGGCCTTCCAGGAGACCGGCGCCGGGGTGCCGACCTTGGCCTCGGGGAGTGTCTGCACGGCCGGGTCGAAGTCGACACCGAGCGCGGAGACCTTCAGCTCGTACGGGTTGTCGAGCAGCGGCGACGTGCGGCGCGACTCGACCTCGATCTCCCAGACGCCCGCCTGCGGCTCCGCGTACGAACGCAGGTCCGGGCGGCAGGTGTTGGCGGGGTTCTCGTAGTTCGGGTAGCAGACGATCGACGAGGTGGAGTCGACCGGGACGCCGTACGGGTGGATCGCTATGAAGCGGGTCTGGCTCTTGTCCTTCAGGCCGCCGAGGGCGACTTCGAGGGACTTGGCGCCCTTGGGCACGGTCACGAAGTACGACTGCGGGGTGTTGCGCTGCGTCGAGCCCTTGGCCGAGAACGTGTGCGACGGCTTCGCGAGCGGCGCCGAGACGACGACCGTCGACATGATCTGGTGGTCGATGCCCTCGGTGCGCTCGTCGTCGACGGTCAGGATCGCGCTGTGCAGACCGGCCGTCCTGGCCTTTGCCTGGACCTTGACGGTGACCGGCTTGTCCAGCGGCAGCGTGATGTCGTCGTCGCCGAGCAGCTTGAAGGTGCCCTCGTGGTTGTTCTCCAGCTCCAGCTCGTGGCGGACGCCGCGGTCCGGGCCCGAGGTGCGGGTGATCGTGACGTCGTACGTCCGCTTCTGGTCGGTCTTCAGGCCGCCCTCACGGTCGTAGATGCCGGTGCCGGGCTTCTTCAGCTCCTGCTCCAGGGCGGTGTCGACCGGGGCCTTCACCGTGTACGTGTGCGCCTTCGCGTCGTCCTCGATGGCCTCCCACGCGTCGACGACGTCGATGAGGCCGGTGCCCTGCGCGTACGCCTGCTCGCCGCGGATGCGGTCCGCGGTGGAGGTGAGGGCGGTGCGCAGCTTCGCCGGGGTCAGGTCGATCTTCTCGCGCTTGGCGGCGGAGAGGAGGAGCGCCGAGGCGCCCGCGGCCTGCGGGGACGCCATCGACGTGCCCTGGAGCATGGAGTAGCCGGCCGGGAGCCGGTAGCCCGCCTCGGCGACCGGGGAGCCCGGCAGCCAGGTCTGGGTGGTGTTGATGGCCGAGCCGGGGGCCGAGATGATCGGCGCGAAGCCGCCGTCCTCACGCGGGCCGCGCGAGGAGAAGGGCATCATCGCGTACTTCTTCTCGACCGTGGAGCCGTAGTTGGCGGCCCAGGTCTCCTTGGAGATGGCGGCGCCGACCGAGATGACCTTGTCGGCCAGGGCGGGGTCGCCGATGGTGTTGGCGCCGGGTCCCGAGTTGCCCGCGGAGATCACGAGCTGCACGCCGTAGGTGTCGATGAGGCGCTTGTAGAGCTCGGTGCGCGCGTTGTTGCCGTCGTTCAGCGCGGGGAGGCCGCCGATCGACATGTTGACGATGTCGACGCCGCGCTGGGTGACGAGGTCGATCATGCCCTCGGTCAGCGCCACGTTCGTGCAGCCGCCGGACCAGGTGCAGGCGCGCGAGGAGACCAGGTTGGCGCCGGGGGCGGCGCCGTTCATCCTGCCGCCGAACAGGCCGTTGGCCGCGGTGATGCCCGCGACGTGCGTGCCGTGCTCGGACTCGATGACGCCGATGTTGACGAAGTCGGCCTTCTTGCCGACCCAGTCGCCGCCGTACGGGTCGGTGGGGACGTCCTTGCGGATCTCGACGACGAACGGGACGCGCTCGACGACGTCGGTCGCCGGGTCGTCCTTGCCGAAGTAGGCGACCTGGTGGTCGTCCTTGTACGGCTTCATCGTCTCGTCGTCGGTGAAGTCGTTGTTGTCGTTCAGGTCGACGCGGACCGTGCCGGCCGCCGGGTCGTACAGGACGCCCCAGCTGTCGGTGGTGTCGCCGTCGCGGTTGATGTCGCCCTTGGCGTCGCCGCCGGTGGTGGCCGACTCGCGGAAGCGGTTGACCTGGAAGGAGCCCGCCGGGGCCTTCCACGTCTCGCTGTCCCAGGTGAAGACCGGGCCGCTGACGGGGTTGGTCATGCGGCGCCAGGTGTCGTCCGCGTCGACGATCGGGTCGGTCGCCGTCACCCAGTCGGTGATCTTGCGCTCGCCGGTGGTCGTCTTCTTCAGCGCCGGGTGACCGAGGTCGACGCCGGAGTCGAGGATGCCGATGGTGACGCCCCGGCCGTCCGCCTTGCGGTGCTTCTTCACGAAGTCCACGGCGCCGGTCTCGGCGGACGGGTTGTACGGGTTGTCCGCCGGGGTGTCCTTGCCCGGGCCCGCGTACGTGCCGCGCTCGCCGCGCTCCGCGCCCTTGGCGCGGTCGGCGGCCGGGGTCGGGTCGTCCAGCCGGATCTCGTGCCGCAGGTCGATGGCGTGCACGGACGACAGCTTGGCCGCGGACTTGATCGCCGCGTCGGCCTTGCCGGTCGGCACGGTCGCGCGGACGTAGCCGAGCTTGTCGTAGGTGCGGCCGACCGAGCCGCCCTTGACGTCGTCGAGCTGGTCGGCGACCTGCTCGGTGGCGCCGGGCGCGGTGGCGACCATCATCGTGACGGTCTTGTCGCCGTCCGCCTTGGCGTCGGCGAGCAGATCGGCGTCGGCCGAGCCGAGCTTGCCGCCCGTCGACTTGGGGGCCGGCACGGGGGACTCGTCCGCCGCGAAGGCGAGGGGGACGGCCCCGGTCGCGCACAGCGCGGCGGTGAGACCGACGGCTATCGCGAGACGGGGCGCGCGTCTGGCGCTGGAACTGGATCTGGGCATCGGCATCCCTGTACGTGAAGGTCGGGAGAGGGTGATCCGGCACCGTTTTTCGAACGGGTCCGAAATCCGGGGTCGGATGACCGCTCAGCTTTACTTAAGTGACAGGTGTTTGGGGAGAGTTGTCCGAGCTGTGATCAGTGCGTGACGCAATTCCGCCATACGCCATCGCGGACATGGCGGTGTATGGCAGGACATGCACCAGGGTCCGCGGCGGCGACGCGAGGCGGGCGGGGACTTGACGACAGGGCCTAGCGTCAACCTGTGCAGAAAGAACTTCGGGTGGCGGCCTACGCCGTATGCGTACGGGACGGGCGGATCCTCCTGGCCCGCTGGGTGGCCCGCGACGGCAGCAAACGCTGGACGCTGCCGGGCGGCGGCATGGACCACGGCGAGGACCCCTACGACACGGTGATCCGCGAGGCGGACGAGGAGACGGGCTACGTGGTGGAACCGCTGGCCCTCCTCGGCGTCGACAGCCTGCGCCGCCGCTACCCCCGCAGGCTCGGTGCCGTCGCCGACTTCCACGGCCTGCGGATCGTGTACGAGGGCCGCGTCACCGGCGGCGAACTGCGCCACGAGACCAACGGCTCCACCGACCTCGCGGCCTGGCACCCCCTGGAGTCCGTCCCCGGCCTCGACCGCGTGGGCCTCGTCGACATCGGCCTCGAACTGTGGCGCGACCGCCCCGCAGACGGCCGGAGCCGGGGCACGGACCACACGTCCTGAGCCTTCGCTTCCCCGAAAGATGAACGCGGAGTGACCGCCTCCTCTCCATTCGCGGAGAGGTGGATGACCGCGCAGGGTGCCCGGTGATCCACGTACGGTGATCGGTGCTGCGCGTTGCTGTCTCGTTCACGCGCAGGTCATCCCCGCTGCCAACGATCCAGTAAGAGCGAGGAATCCACGGGTCCGGTCGGACTCCGGGGCCCTCGCGACCACTGCCGACGCGTTCGCACCCGGGGAGACCGCGCCATGTCGCGCATACGCACCGTCGCCACCGCAACCGCCGCCATCGACCGCCGTGTCCTCCTCGCCGCCGCCGGAGCCGTCGCGCTCTCCGCGGGCATCGGCCACACCCTCGGCCCCGGCGCGGGCTCCGGCAACGCGGTGTCCCCGGGCCGCGCCGCCGTGGCCCGCTCCCGGCAGGCGCCCGCCGCGCCCCTCGCGCCCTACAAGGGCGGCACCACCCTGCTCACCGTCGCCGCCCCGCGCGGCACCTCCGGCTACCGGCGGCTCGGCGACGGGCCCGCCTGGCCGCGCGTCGTGCGCGGGGACCTCGCGGCGGCCAAGGCCGGGCGGGCGGAGCGGCGGACCGCGCTCGCCGCGTTCGTGCAGTTCACCGACCTGCACCTGGTCGACGTACAGCACCCGCTGCGGTACGAGTACCTGCGGGCGCAGACCGCGAGCGCCTGGCGGCCGCACGAGTCCCTCTCGGTGGCCGGCGCCGTCTCCCTGGTCGAACGCGTCAACGCCCTGCGCGGCGCGCCCGCCACCGGCTCCCCTCTGCACTGTGTCGTGACGACCGGCGACAACACCGACAACAACTCCCGCGCCGAACTCGACTGGTACCTCAAGGTCATGAGCGGCGGCCGCATCACCCCCAACACCGGTGACCCGCGCCGCTACGAGGGCGTACAGGCCAGCGGCAGCACGCTGTACTGGCACCCCGACGACCCCCTGCGCGACGCCGACAAGAGCCTCGGCTTCCCGCGTCTGCACGGCTTCCTCGACGCGGCGATCCGCGAGGTCAACAGCCCGGGCCTCGCCCTGCCCTGGTACTCCACGGTCGGCAACCACGACGCGCTGCCCGGCGGCTGCTGGGCGCCCAGGGACTCGTACCTCACCGACTTCGCCGTCGGCGGCAAGAAGCTGATGTCCCTCGACGAGACGCGGGGCGCCGCCCTGTGGAAGGCCGTGAAGAAGGGCCGCGACCCCAAGGGGGCCATGTTCAAGGACGTGCTGAAGTCCGAGGCGCGACGCATGCGTTCCGTCACCCCGGACCCGTCACGGGCACCCTTCACCCCCGCCGAGTACGTCCGTGCGCACCTGGACCCCGCCCACGCGGGCGCGGGCCCCGCAGGGCACGGCTACACCGAGGAGAACCTCGCGGCGGCCACCCAGTACTACTCCTTCCGCATCAGCGACGACGTGCTCGGCATCAGCCTGGACAGCACCGACCCCGCCGGGCACTACGAGGGCTCCCTCGGCACCCGGCAACTGCGCTGGCTGGAGCGTGAGCTCGCGGCCAACGAGCGGCGGGCCGGCGGGCCCTCGTACGTCGTCGTCCTCAGTCACCACACCAGCCGGACCATGCGCAACCTCCGCCAGGACCCGGCGCGGCCCGCCGAGGCGCGCCACGGCGGCGAGGAGATCGTCTCGCTGCTCGGCCGGTACCGCTCGGTCCTGGCCTGGGTCAACGGGCACAGCCACAAGAACGCGATCACCCCGCACCGGACCGCCCACGGCTCCTTCTGGGAGGTCTCCACCGCCTCGCACATCGACTTCCCGCAGCTCGCGCGGGTGGTGGAGGTCGCCGACAACCACGACGGCACGGTCTCCCTCTTCACCACCCTCATCGAGTCCTCGGCCCCGCACCGCACGGACTTCGCCGACCTCTCCCAGACCGGCCTGGCCGCGCTGTACCGCGAGCTGTCCTTCAACGCCCCCGGTGCCAAGCCCGCGCTCGGCGGCGAGGCGGGCGACAGGAACACGGAGCTGATCCTGCGGAAGGGCTGAATCACGCTCAACCACGGCGCCACCGCTCAACCCCGGCCGTCGGCCAGAGGTCTCCCGGCCCGACAACCAGCAC
Source organism: Streptomyces sp. DSM 118878 (assembly GCF_052936595.1). NCBI lineage: Bacteria > Bacillati > Actinomycetota > Actinomycetes > Kitasatosporales > Streptomycetaceae > Streptomyces > Streptomyces sp. DSM 118878. Next base: position 3,252,417 of record NZ_CP193622.1, on the reverse strand, counting down.
GTACGGGAGGGGCAGCACATGACAGTGCGCGGGAAATGGGCCTCAGTGGCGGCGGCGTTGGCCGCGACGGTGGCGGCGGGGGCACTTTCGGCGCCCGCGTTCGCGGCGGACACCGGGGGCGGGGAACGGCACCGCGCCACCCAGCGGGCGATGGAGGCCGCACTGAAGGACGACGTCCCCGGTGTCACCGCGCAGGTCAAGGACCGCCACGGCACCTGGAACTCCGCCGCGGGCATCGGTGATCTCGTACGGCAGAGCCCGCGCGGCGCCCACGACCACTACCGGATCGGCAGCATCACCAAGACCTTCGTCGCCACGGTGCTCCTCCAACTGGAGGCAGAGGGCGGACTCGACCTCGACGACAAGGTCGGCCGATGGCTGCCCGGGGTCGTGGAGGGGAACGGGCACGACGGCGACCGGATCTCGCTGCGGCAACTCCTGAACCACACCAGCGGCATCTACAACGTGACGTCCGACCCCTCGTTCCGGCGCAAGGTCTTCAGCGAGGAGTTCCTCGTCCACCGCTACGACACGTGGACCGCCGAGCAGCAGGTCGCCCTCGCGATGGGCCACCGGCCGGACTTCGCTCCCGGCGAGGGCTGGAAGTACTCCAACACCAACTACGTGCTCGCCGCGATGGTCATCGAGAAGGTCACGGGGACGTCTTACGCGCACCAGATCGGGCAGCGCGTCATCAAGCCGCTCAAGCTGCGCGGCACCAGTGTCCCCGGCACCCGGTCGAACATGCCGAAGCCCAGCTCCAAGGCCTACACCAAGCTGTCCGACGACGCGGACGCCGAGATCCAGGACGTGACGCTGCTCAACCCCTCCGTGGCCGGCGCGTCGGGCGGGATGATCTCCGACTCGGCCGACCTGAACCGCTTCTACTCCGCGCTGCTGCGCGGCAAGCTCCTGCCGGAGAAACAGCTCGCCGCGATGAAGACCGCCGTGCCGAAGGGCGAGAACCGGCCGGGCGAGCGCTACGGACTCGGCCTCGAACCCGTCACCACCTCCTGCGGCACCGTGGTGTGGGGTCACGGCGGCGACATCCACGGCTCGTCGTCCGCGGCCATGACGACGGCGGACGGCAGGCATTCCCTGGCAGTCAACACGAACGGCCCCTCGGATGACCTGCCCTCGGTCATCGACGCCGAGTTCTGCGGCAAGCGGTAGGGCGGGCCGCTACCGGGCCGGGCCGCTACCGGAGCGTGCCGTTACCGGGGGAGCGCCACGACGTACGCCGCCGGGTCGCGGTCGTGCGACGCCATCAGGGCCGTCCGTACGACGGTGGCCTGCTGGTCGGGGGCGTCCCTGAGCTTCTTCGGGGTGAGGTGTACGACCGTGACGCCGAGCCGCTCCAGGTGCTCGCGCTTGCGTGCGCACTCCGACCACAGGGCGTCGTCGTCGTGCTGCGGGCCCTGCCGGGGCGTGCGGGTGTCGAGCTCGACGGCGACGGCCTGGTCGGGCCAGTAGGCGTCGACGCCACCGAGGTACGGGCCGCCCGGCAGCCGCAGGTCGACGTTCCACAGGGGGTCGGGCAGGGCGTGCTCGGCGACCATGCGGTAGAGCCGGTCCTCGGCGATGGCGCGCCCCTCGGCGAGCAGCGAGTCGACGGCGTCCACGACATGCGGCAGGGACAGCAGCCGGGCGCGGCGCAACTCGCGGACGACTGCCGCCGGTTCGCAGTGGCCGCCGCGCACCGCCTCGGTGAGCAGCCGGCGCACGGTGGCCGCGTCGACGAGCTGGGCCACCGCGTCGGCGAGGGCGCGCGGCACCGGCGCCACCGGAACCCCCGCGATCCGCTGGGTGGTCGGCATCTCGGGGCTGCGCACGAGCCGGGCGAACCCCACGGACCGCAGGCGGCGCGTGCGGGGCACCAGGATGTCGATGCGGTCGAGCGAGAGCGGCGGGGGAGCGGCGGCGAAGCGGTGCAGGGCCAGGGCGGCGAGGCCGGTGACCATCGCGTCGGCGTACGGGGCGTGCGGCTCGCCCGCGCCGGGCTGCGCGGGCACGGACCTGGCCTGGCGGGTCGGTGGGCGTCCCGCGTACAACAGGGCGCAGTGCAGCCGTTCGTCACTGGTCGGTGGGCCCGGGTGCAGCAGCCATACGCCGGGCAGGAGTTGCTGCCAGGGGCCGCCGGGCAGGCACTGGGCGTTGGCGTCGGCGGCGGAGACGCCGTGCGCGCGGAGCTGGGCGGCGCTCATGACGCGGGGGCGGGCGTCGGCGGCGAGGTGCTGGAGGGGAAGGGGGGAGAGCGGGGTCTCGTGGTTCATGCCCGGGTCGTTCCCTCACGTGACCGGCGCTCTAACCCACCGCCGACCCCTGTTACAAGCTCGTCGACAAACCTGGACAACCCTGCCCTAAAGCACGGACGTTCGACCGCCGATGATCTCTGGCCCCTGGGCCTCCCGGGAAACCCCCCGGCGCCCTGTTTCACCTGGGCGGCCTCGGGGGGGCGGCGTTCAGGGCTGCCGGTCCGCCACGGGCACCCCGGGGTGGAGGCGCGGGATGCCCGTGGGGCAGGTCAGGCGGGGGTCATGACGCGTCGCAGGCCTGCGCCCGCAGGGAGCGGGCGAGGTCGTCACGGGCTTCCAGGACCAGGCGGCGCAGGGCGGGGGCCGAGGCTTCGTGCTCGGTGAGCCAGGCGTCGGCCGCCGCCAGCGTCGCCTCGTCGGACTGGAGGTGGGGGAACAGGCCCCGCACCACGTCCATGCCGATCTGGATGGACCGCTCCGCCCACACCCGCTCGATCGCGTCGAAGTACTTCGAGACGTACGGCGCGGCGAGCTCCCGCTGCGACGGCTGCGAGAACCCGGAGATCGTCGCCTCGACCAGCGCGTTCGACAGGGTGCTCGACTCGACCACGGAGGCCCACGCCTGCGCCTTGACCGCAGCCGAGGGCCGGGCGGCCAGGCACCGCACCTGGTGCCGCTTGCCGGAAGCCGTGTCGTCGCGGGCCAGCTCCGCCGCGATCGCCTCCTCGTCGGCGGCACCGTGCGCGGCCAGCGGGCCGAGCAGCGCCCAGCGCATCTCCTGGTCGACATCGAGGCCGTCGATCTTGGCCGTGCCGTCGAGCAGTCCCTGAAGGAGCTGGAGATCGGCCGGGGACGAGGCCACGGCGGCGAAGAAGCGGGCCCACGTCAGCTGGTTCTGGCTGCCGGGACCGGCGTTCCGCAGCTCCCGCAGGGCCCCTTCGGCGAGCGCCCGGGCGCCCTCCTCGCGCCACTCGGGCGCGGTGTAGTGCGTGAGGGCGGAGTTGGCCCACGTGTGCAGCATTTGCAGTACGCCGATGTCGCTCTCGCGCCCGGCGAAGCGCAGCACGAGCCCGATGAAGTCCCGCGCGGGCATCAGCGCGTCCCGCGTCAGGCTCCACAGGGCGGACCAGCACAGGGCGCGGGCGAGGGGGTCCGTGAGGTCGCCGAGGTGTTCCCGCAGCGTGACGAGGGAGTTCTCGTCGAAGCGGATCTTGCAGTAGGTCAGGTCGTCGTCGTTGACCAGGACCAGGTCGGGAGCGTGTTCACCGGCCAGCTCGGCCACGACCGTGCGCGGCCCCTCGACGTCGAGCTCGGCGCGGGCATACCGCTCCAGGGGGCCGGAGGCCGTCCTGCGGTAGAGGCCCACCGCCACGCGGTGCGGACGCAGTTCGGGGTGGGACTCGGCGGCCTCCTGGAGCACGGAGAGCTCGGTGATGCGGCCCTCCGCGTTCAGGATGACCTGCGGGGTCAGGGAGTTGACGCCCGCGGTCTGGAGCCAGGCGCGCGACCAGCCCGCCATGTCACGTCCCGAGGTCTCCTCCAGGACGGAGAGCAGATCGCCGAGGACCGTGTTGCCGTACGCGTGGCGCTTGAAGTAGCGGCGGGCGCCCTCCAGGAACGCGTCGCGTCCGACGTACGCCACGAGCTGCTTGAGCACCGAGGCGCCCTTGGCGTACGTGATCCCGTCGAAGTTGAGCTTCGCGTCCTCCAGGTCACGGATGTCGGCGGTGACCGGGTGGGTGGAGGGGAGCTGGTCGGCGCGGTAGGCCCACGCCTTGCGGTTGTTGGCGAAGGTGATCCAGCCGTTGGTGAAGCGCGTCGCCTCGACCATGGAGAAGGAGCCCATGAAGTCGGCGAAGGACTCCTTGAGCCACAGGTCGTCCCACCACCGCATGGTGACGAGGTCGCCGAACCACATGTGCGCCATCTCGTGGAGGATGACGTTGGCCCGGCGTTCGTACGACGCCTGGGTCACCTTGCCGCGGAAGATGAACTCCTCGCGGAAGGTCACGAGGCCCGGGTTCTCCATCGCGCCCAGGTTGTACTCCGGCACGAAGGCCTGGTCGTACTTCCCGAAGGGGTAGGGGTAGTCGAAGTTGTCGTGGAAGAAGTCCAGGCCCTGCTTGGTCACCAGGAAGACGTCGTCGGCGTCGAAGTGCGGGGCGAGGCCCTTGCGGCACATCGCGCCGAGCGGGATCTCCAGGAGCGAACCGTCGTCGAGAACGCGTTCGTACCGGTCCTCCACGTAGTGGTACGGGCCCGCCACGACCGCCGTGATGTACGTCGAGATCGGCTTGGTCTCGGCGAACTTCCAGACGCCGTCGGCCAGTTCACCCACGCCGTTGGACCACGCCGTCCAGCCGTCGGGGACCTGCACCTGGAAGCGGTAGGGCGCCTTCAGGTCCGGCTGCTCGAAGTTGGCGTAGACACGCCGGGAGTCGGCCGGTTCGTACTGGGTGTAGACGTAGACCTCGCCGTCCTCGGGGTCGACGAAGCGGTGCATGCCCTCGCCGGTGCGGCTGTAGGCACACTGCGCGTCCACCACCAGTTCGTTCTCCTCGGCCAGGTCTTCGAGCGCGATCCTGGTGCCGTCGAAGACCTCGGAGGGGTCGAGGTCCCTGCCGTTGAGGGAGAGAGCCGTGACACTCGGCGCGACGAGGTCCGCGAAGCTCGTGGCGCCCGGCTCGGCGCGGAAGCGGATCGTGGTCACCGAACGGAACGTGCGCGGCTCCTGACCGCTCTCACCGACTGCCGAGCGCAGGTCGAGGAAGACCTCGTAACCGTCGACGGACAGCAGCGCGGCCCTCTCATGGGCCTCGTCGCGGGACAGATTCTCACCGGGCACGGGCGGCACTCCTTCGTGACTCGCTTGACGAATGGCTACGATCCTCGCATGTGCCGTCGGCAGCCGACATCCGGGAATGCCCTGGTGGACCCCCGACGTTCCCCTCCCCAGGCGCCGAACACATTCCTTAGGGAGAGACATGTCAGAGAACACCGGTAAGACACCCGTCGACTTCTGGTTCGATCCGCTGTGCCCCTGGGCGTGGATGACGTCCCGCTGGATGCTCGAAGTGGAGAAGGTCCGCGACGTAGAGGTCCGCTGGCATGTGATGAGCCTCGCCGTCCTGAACGAGGACAAGATCGACGAGCTGCCCGAGGAGTACCGCGAGATGCTCGCGACCCAGGCCTGGGGCCCGGTCCGCGTCGTCATCGCCGCCCAGCAGAAGCACGGGGACGAGATCACCGGGAAGCTGTACACCGCGCTGGGCACGCGCTTCCACAACCGCGGCGAGGGCCCCACGCGTGAGGCGGTCGCCGGAGCCCTGGAGGACGCCGGCCTGCCCGCCGACCTCGTCGAGTACATGGATTCCGACGCCTACGACGCCGAGCTGCGCGCCTCCCACAAGGAAGGCATCGACAAGGTGGGCCAGGAGGTCGGCACGCCGGTCATCGCGGTCCCCGGCGCCGACGGCGAGCAGATCGCCTTCTTCGGCCCCGTGGTCACCCCGGCCCCCAAGGGCGAGGCCGCCGCCAAGCTCTGGGACGGCACGCTGCTCGTCGCCTCGACGCCGGGCTTCTACGAGATCAAGCGCACCCGCACGCAGGGCCCGATCTTCGACTGACCGGCCCCTTTGACCGGCCCCTTCAAAAAGGCCCCCGTGAGTCACGTCCTCACGGGGGCCTTTCCTTCATCCGCCCGCCCCGGCGAAGGTTGAGAAGACGATCACGAGGCGGGACGTTCTCACGGGGTCAGCAGGAGGCTGTTCACCCGCTGCTTGGCGGCCTCGTAGCGCTTGGCCACGTCCTGCCAGTTGACGACCTGCCACATGGCCTCGATGAAGTCGACCTTCTGGTTCTTGTACTGCAGGTAGAAGGCGTGCTCCCAGGCGTCGAAGACCAGGATCGGCGTGGAGCCCTGGCCGATGTTGCCCTGGTGGTCGTAGACCTGCTCGACGATGAGGCGGCCGCTGAGCGGCTCGTAGGCGAGCACGCCCCAGCCGGAGCCCTGCGTGGTCGCCGAGGCCTTGGTGAGCTGCGCCCTGAACTTGGCGAAGGAGCCGAACGACTCGGTGATCGCGTCCGCGAGCTCGCCCACGCCGTCGTCGGCCAGCGGCTCGCCGCCGCCACCGTCCTTGGGGCTGTTCATGTTGTGCCAGTAGATGCTGTGCAGGATGTGGCCGGAGAGGTGGAAGGCCAGGTTCTTCTCCAGGCCGTTGATGGCGCCCCACGTCTCCTTGTCGCGCGCCTCCTCCAGATGTTCGAGAGTGTCGTTCGCGCCCTTCACGTACGCCGCGTGGTGCTTGTCGTGGTGCAGCTCGATGATCTGCGGGTTGATCACCGGCTCGAGCGCCGCGTAGTCGTACGGAAGTTCAGGAAGCGTGTAAATGGCCATGATCCGAGCCCTCCGACTGCTGCTCTGCTGCGTGCGGTCGCTTATTGCAACCTATATGCAAGTGCAGGCTAACAGCAGGAGGGCTACGAAGTTGATCAGCCGTTCGTCCTAGGACCAGGCCCCGCGACGCCGAGGTGGCACCGCGTTACTCGGCGGCCGATGCCGCCGACCGCTCCGCCGCCTTCTGGCGCACGTAGCCGATCACGGCGAGCACCAGCGTGAGCGAACCCGTCGCGATGAGCTGCTTGCGCGTGTCGGGCTGCTCCGTCATCAAGTAGAAGATGTAGGCCATCGCGGCCAGCGCCACCCAGGTCAGGAAGGGGTAGGCCCACATCCGGACGACCAGCTTCTGCGGCTCGTCGCGTTCGGTCCTGCGGCGCAGGATGAGCTGCGAGACGGCGATGAAGATCCAGACGACGAGGATCATCGCGCCGATCATGTTGAGCAGCCAGGGGAAGACGTCGTCGGGGCGCCAGTAGCTGAGCAGCACGCAGACGAAGCCGAAGACCGAGGAGGCGAGTACCGCCAGGCGGGGCACGCCGCCGTAGACCCGGCCGAGCGCCTTGGGTCCCTGGCCGCGCTCGATCAGGGAGTACGACATGCGCGAGGCGCCGTAGATGTTGGCGTTCATCGCGGAGAGCAGGGCGACGAGGATGACGACGTTCATGATCTGGCCGGCGCCGGGGATGCCGAGGTGGTCGAGGGTGGCGACGTAGGGGCCCTTGTCGACGACTTCCTTGTCGTCCCACGGCAGCAGCGTGACGACGACGAGCATCGAGCCCACGTAGAAGAGGGCGATGCGCCACATGGCCGTGCGGACGGCCTTGGCGACGCTCTGGACCGGGTTCTTGGACTCGGCGGCGGCGATCGTGACGGTCTCCAGGCCCCCGTACGCGAAGACGGAGGCCAGCAGGCCGATGATCAGGCCGTCCGTGCCGTGCGGCATGAAGCCGCCCTCGCCCGTGAGGTTCGCGGTGCCGGGGGCGGAGGTGTCCGAGCCGGGCAGGATGCCGAGGGTCGCGAGGACGCCGATGCCGAGGAAGAGCGTGATGGCGCCGACCTTGAGGGCGGCGAACCAGAACTCGAACTCGCCGAAGTTCTTCACGGCCGTCAGGTTCGCGCCGCAGAACACCAGCATGAACAGCGCGACCCAGGCCCACTGTGGGGTACCGGGGAACCAGCCCACCATGATCTCCGCGGCACCGATGCCCTCGATGCCGACGGCGACGCAGAGCAGGAACCAGAAGCCCCAGCCGGCCGTGAAGCCCGCCCAGGGGCCGATGGCCCGCTCGGCGTGGACGGAGAAGGAGCCGGAGGCCGGGTTGGCGGCCGACATCTCGCCCAGCATGCGCATCACGAGCATGACGAGCGCGCCGGACACGGCGTAGGCGAGGACGATCGAGGGGCCCGCGGCGGCGATGCCCGCTCCGGAGCCCACGAAGAGCCCGGCACCGATCACACCGCCGAGGGCGATCATCGAGAGGTGCCGCTGCTTGAGGCCGTGGACGAGCGGGGAGTCGGCCGTGGGCGCCGAGCCGGGCGCTCCGTCGGGTGCTTCGCCGGGAGGGGTGTCCTGGGAGGCGGACGTCCGAGACATGGGCGGGCCCTGTTCAGTAGCCGAGACGGGGGACGAGCGGGCCCACAGTCTGAAGTCCGGCACCGCTGACAGGGAACAGCGGACCGCTATACGGACACGACGCTCACACCTGGTGAAGAAGTCACCACATTTTGTTCACGTGTCGTTTACGTGTGCCCCACACGGTCCCGGCCCTGGTGCGCTCCGCGCCGCCCGCGCCACTCCCGCAGCCCCGCGATCACCAGGACGAGCGCCGTGGCGCCCGCCGACCACAGGAGCTGGGGCCGCGCCCCGTCGTCGTCCAGCATCAGGCCGATCACGACGGCCATCGCCACCAGCGTCGCCCACGTCAGATACGGGAAGGCCCACATCCGCAGGACCAGCCGCTCGGGGGCCTCCCGCTCGATGCGCCGCCGCAGCCGCAGCTGCGACACCGCGATGAGCGCCCACACGAACAGCAGCACGGCGCCGACCGAGTTGAGCATGTAGAGGAAGACCGAGTCGGGCCACTCCAGATTGAGCAGGACCGAGACGAAGCCGAAGGCGACGGAGGCGAGGACCGCGCGGCGCGGCACCCCGCCGCCGGAGACCTTGAGCAGGGCCTTCGGTGCCTCGCCGCGCTCGGCCAGCGAGAAGACCATGCGGGAGGACCCGTAGAGGTTGGCGTTGAGCGCCGAGAGCAGGGCCACGAAGACGACGATGTTCATGATCGTCCCGGCGGACGGCACCCCGACCGAGTCGAGCACCGTGACGTACGGGCTGACGCCCGCCTGCTGCGCCGTCCAGGGCAGCACCGTCACGATGACCAGCATCGAGCCGACGTAGAAGAAGAGGATGCGGTAGACGGCGCTGCGCACGGCGCGGGCGACCGCGCGGACCGGGTCGTCGGACTCGGCGGCGGCGATCGTGACGACCTCCAGGCCGCCGAAGGCGAAGACGACGGCGAGCACTCCGGAGACGACGCCCTCCCAGCCGTTGGGCAGGAAGCCGCCGTCACCGCTGAGGTGGCTGAGGCCGACGGGGTCAGTGTCGGGGAGGACCCCGAAGACCGCGAGCAGGCCGAGCACGAGGAAGGCGACGATCGCGCAGACCTTCAGCGTGGCGAACCAGAACTCGAACTCGCCGAAGTTCTTCACCGAGGTGAGGTTCGCGCAGGTGAAGACCAGCATGAAGATCAGCACCCAGGCCCACTGCGGCACGGCGGGCGCCCAGCCATGGGCGATCTGCGCGGCGCCGGTCGCCTCCACGGCGAGCACGACCACGAGCAGGAACCAGTAGAGCCAGCCGACGCTGAACCCGGCCCAGCGGCCGAGCGCGCGCTCGGCGTGCACGGAGAACGAGCCCGAAGCGGGCATCGCCGCCGACATCTCGCCGAGCATCCGCATCACGCACATCGCGAGCGCCCCCGCGATGAGGTACGAGACGACGATGCCGGGCCCGGCGACCGCGATCCCGGCCCCCGACCCGACGAAGAGCCCCGCCCCGATGACCCCGCCGAGGCCGAGCATGGTGAGGTGCCGCTGCTTGAGACCGCCGGCGAGCGGTTCTCTGCCGTCCCCGAGGGGGTCGTTGCCGTCCCCGAGGGGTTCGTTGCCGTCCCTCACGGGTTCGACGGCGGCCTTGGGGTCGTGCATGGTGCTCAGCCGGCTTTCAGGATGCTCAAGAAGGTTTGGCGGGACTCCACAGTCTCCCCGCGTGGCGGCCCCCCGCGCAAAACGAGGCACCCACCCGCCGACCTCCGTGACGAGCGTCACGCCGGGCGAGGTGTACAAGGAGCCCTTTGTGCGGAGCCCACCAATGCCCTGCCCCCGGGTTGTCGCCCGGAGACCGTGTTTCGGGGCCCCAGCCTGGGATAGCGTCGGTCCGTCCCAGCCTGCCCACGTCCCCGCGGAGTCCCGATGAGCATCGCCGCTGCCACCACCCGCCCCGGCCAGGTCCTCGCGGACCTGCTGCCCGCGTCCCGTGCGAAGGACGCGGTCCTCGTGCTCGGCGGCGCCGCGTTCACCGGGATCGCCGCCCAGATCGCGGTGCCCGTGCCGGGCTCCCCGGTGCCGGTGACCGGTCAGACCTTCGCCGCGCTCCTCGTCGGCACCGCGCTCGGCGCCCGCCGCGGCTTCCTCTCGCTCGCGCTGTACGCCCTCGTGGGCATGGCCGGCATGCCGTGGTTCGCGCAGGCGGGCTCGGGCGTCGCGGCCCCGTCCCTCGGCTACGTCCTCGGCATGCTCCTCGCCGCCACGGTGGTGGGCGCCCTCGCCCGCCGCGGAGGCGACCGCTCGGCGCTGCGCACGGTGGGCACGATGGTCCTCGGCTCCGCGATCATCTACGCGGTCGGCGTCCCCTACCTCTCCGCCGCGACCGGCATGTCCCTGACCCAGGCCGTCGCCGCCGGGCTCACGCCCTTCCTGATCGGCGACGCCCTCAAGGCCGCGCTCGCGATGGGCGCGCTGCCGACGGCGTGGAAGCTGCTCGACCGCTAAAGAACGCCGTAGTTCCGCCTGAAGAGGTTCGCCGGGTCGTACGTGGCCTTCAGCTCGGCGAGCCTCTTCCGCGTCCTGGGGTCGTAGAGGCCATCGGGGCGGTCGCCGCCGCCGAACGCGAAGTTCAGCGAGCGCCCCATCGCCTGCCCCGCGAGGTGCCCGAACGCCTCGGCGTGCACCGCGCGTACGGACGCGACGTCCGTGCCGTCCAGCGGCGAAAGGACGCGCACGAGCCAGCCCGCGTCGCGGTGGGGCACCGCGTTGGCCGCGGGCCGCGCGAGCGCACCGCCCAGGTGGTTGACCTGGACGACGTGCATGGACGCGGCGTCGGGGCCCGTCAGGGCGAGCAGCTCACCGGCGGCCGCCACGTCGAGGCCGCTCAGGACCACGTTGTCCCCGTAGTAGGCGTGCGGGAAGTCGGGGTCGCTGTGGATGGTGTGGCTCTCGGCGTACGGCATCTCCCGCAGGGTGTCCGACACGGCGGGCCCGAGCTGCCGCAGCGGCGCCACGAGGCGTTCGCCGTCGGCCGCCGAACCCGTGGACGCCACCCGTACCGAGACGAGGTAGCGGCCCCGCAGGTGCGGCGGGAGCTGCGGGATGTCCGGGTAGGGCAGCGCGGACACCGACGAGGTCAGCGTGTCGGGGAGGGTCCGCGTCCACCGCTCGTAGCCGCTGAGCAGGGCGGCCGGGTCACTCGCGCGCCCGTCGAAGCTGATCGACCCGCCGTACAGCCGCGTCACGGGCACCAGGCCGACCTCCAGTTCCGTGACGACGCCGAGGTTCGCGCCGCCCCCGAGGAGGCCCCAGAACAGCTCCGGGTCGCGGGCGGCGGTCACCTGGCGCGGCGTGCCGTCGGCCGTGACGACGCGCAGCGAACGTACGTGGTCGGCGGTGTAGCCGAACTCCCGGGCGAGGAGTCCGAGGCCACCGCCGAGCGTGTACGAGACGGCGCCCACGCTCGGCGCCGAGCCGTTGAGCGGGGCGAGGCCATGGGGCGCGGCGGCCTCCACGACCTGGCCCCAGCGGGCCCCGGCGCCGACGGTGGCGGTACGGGCCGCGGCGTCGACGCGGACGCCGTTCATCCGCCGCGTACTGATCAGGACCCCGCCCTCCGACGCGCCCGGCAGTCCGTGCCCGGTGGCCTGTACGCCGATCGGCAGGCCGTGCCCGGCGGCGTGGGACACCGCGGCGACGACGTCGTCGGTGCTCCCGGCGCCGAAGACGAGGGCGGGCCGCGCCGCGAAGCCGGTCTGGAACCCGGCGACTTCGTCGTCGTATCCGGTGTCACCGGGCCGGAACACGAGTCGCTGTGCGGTGAAGTCCACGAGATGCCTCCGTTGGGCCGTACGTGCGCGACCACGGCCGCGCGTTCCTGCCTGACGCCGGAGAGCCTCCCGCAATAACCTGACAGCGCCCGTCAGCTTTTCTCCGCGGCCGCCGAGCCGTCGCGAGGGCGGAGCCGCTCGCGGACCAGTGAGAAGACGACCACGAAGGCGGCGGCGAGGAGGGAGAGGAGCACCTGCTTGCGCCCGGCCTCGTCGGTGAGCATGTAGACGAGGACGAACGAGATCATCGCGATCGTGACCCACGTCAGGTACGGGAAGAGCCACATCTTCACGACGAGCTTCTCCGGCTCCTCGCGCAGGATGATGCCGCGCATCCGGAGCTGCGTGAAGCTGATGATCAGCCAGACGAAGAGGGCCACCGCGCCCGAGGAGTTCAGCAGGAAGTCGAAGACGGTGTCCTTCCACTGGTAGTTGAACCAGACGGCGACGAAACCGAAGACGACCGAGCCGAGGATCGCGGCCCGCGGCACACCGCGCGCGTTGGTGCGCGCGAAGGCCTTGGGCGCGTCGCCGCGCTGGCCGAGCGAGAAGGCCATGCGGGAGGCGGTGTAGAGCCCGGAGTTGAGGCAGGAGAGCACGGCGGTGAGCACGATGACGTTCATGACCTGACCGGCGTGCGGAATGCCGATCGAGTTGAGCGCGGCGACGTACGAACCGTCCTTGAGGATCGACTTGTCGTCCCAGGGGAGCAGCGTGATGACGACGAAGATCGAGCCGAGGTAGAAGACGCCGATGCGCCAGATCACGCTGTTCGTCGCCTTGGTGACGGCGCGCTGCGGGTCCTCGGACTCACCGGCGGCCAGCGTGACGATCTCGGAGCCCATGAACGAGAAGACGACCATGAGCACGCCCGTCAGGATGGCGCCCGCGCCCTTGGGCATGAATCCGCCCGCGTCGGTGAGGTGCGCGAATCCGGCGCCGGGGTTGTCGGAGCCGGGCAGCAGGCCGAAGACGGCGAGCAGGCCGATGACGACGAACCCGCCGATGGCGACGACCTTGATGCCCGCGAACCAGAACTCGAACTCGCCGTAGGAGCCGACCGAGACGAGGTTCGTCGCGGTGAGCACCACCATCACGATGAGCGCCCAGCCCCACTGGGGGACCGCCGGTATCCAGCCGTTGAGGATCACCGCGCCCGCGGTGGCCTCCACGGCGAGGACGACCACCCAGAAGAACCAGTACAGCCAGCCGATGGAGAACCCGGCCCAGCGGCCGAGCGCCTGGTCGGCGTAGGTGGAGAAGGAGCCGGAGGCGGGCCGTGCGGCGGCCATCTCGCCCAGCATCCGCATCACGAGGACGACCATCGTGCCGACGAGGGCGTACGAGATGAGGATCGCGGGCCCCGCGGCGGCGATGCCGGAGCTCGAACCGACGAAGAGGCCGGCTCCGATGACGCCACCGATGGCGATCATGGAGAGGTGCCGGTTCTTCAGACCCGCCTTGAGGCCGTCGCCGGTGTCACTGCCGCCAGTCTGCGGATCGCCAGGCTGTGGCGGGGTGCTGTCTGGCTTCGCAAGGGAGGGTTGCGAGGTCATGGACGATTCCTTAAGTTCTCGGGTCGCGAGCCCCCGCATTCAAACTCAGGGGTCAACGGGACGGAAGTCCTGAATCCGGATCGTTGTATTCCGGACGATGGCCTGGACCAATGCCCTGACCCGCGGGATCAAGGTCCTGCCCCGGTCGCGGCTACCCGGCTCTCGACGTGCCACACTCGGACGCATGCGCGTGTACCTCGGCTCGGATCATGCCGGCTACGAACTCAAGAACCACCTGGTCGAATGGCTCAAGAGCCACGGCCACGAGCCCGTCGACTGCGGGCCCCACATCTATGACGCCCAGGACGACTACCCCCCGTTCTGCCTGCGTGCCGCCGAGCGGACCGCCGCGGACCCGGAGTCGCTCGGCATCGTCATCGGCGGCTCGGGCAACGGTGAGCAGATCGCCGCGAACAAGGTGAAGGGCGTCAGGGCCGCCCTCGCCTGGAGCGAGCAGACCGCGGCGCTGGGGCGTGAGCACAACGACGCCAACGTGATCTCGGTCGGCGGCCGGATGCACACGCAGGAGGAGGCGACGAAGTTCGTCGAGATCTTCCTGGCCACGCCGTACTCGGGCGAGGCGCGCCACACGCGTCGCATCGACATGCTGTCGGCCTACGAGAGCACCGGCGAGCTGCCGCCCATCCCCGCCGGCCACCCCCAGCAGTAGCCACCCCCACGGGGCTCCGCCCCGGACCCCGCTCCTCAAACGCCGGAGGGGCTGAATTACGGCCCCCCGGCGCTATATCCCCCTGGGCCCGAGCCGGCGGATCTCAGCCCGTCCGGCGTTTGAGGACGAGCCCTCAAGGCGATTGAACCGAAACACCCCCGGAGGGACCCCGTGCCGGAGGGGCACACCATTCATCGGCTGGCCCAGGACCATCTGGCACGGTTCGCGGGGAAGCCCGCGGCCGTACGCAGTCCGCAGGGCAAGTTCTCCGACAGCGCCGCCCTGCTCGACGGGCGGACGATGGACACCGCCGAAGCCCACGGAAAGCACCTCTTCCTCGGCTTCGGGGAGGACTGGGTCCATATCCACCTGGGTCTTTTCGGCAAGTACGCCCTCGGCGAGGCCCCCGCGCCGCCGCCCACGGACACCGTCCGCCTGCGGCTGCGCAACGACTCGTACTACTCCGATCTCCGGGGGCCGACCGCCTGCGCCCTCGTCACGGACGAGGAGAAGCGGGCGATACACGACCGCCTCGGCCCCGACCCGCTGAGGGAGGGCGACGACCCGGCGAAGGCGTACCGGCGGATCTCCCGCAGCCGGACCACGGTCGCCGCGCTCCTCATGGACCAGAAGGTCATCGCGGGCGTCGGCAACGTCTACCGCGCCGAGGTCCTCTTCCGGCACGGCGTCGACCCGTACACCCAGGGCAAGGACCTCGGCGAGAAGCGGTGGAACGCCATCTGGGCGGATCTGGTGGAGCTGATGCGCGAGGGCGTGCGCCTGAACCGCATCGACACCGTCAGGCCCGAGCACACCCCGGAGGCGATGGGCCGCCCGCCGCGCGTGGACGACCACGGCGGCGAGGTGTACGTCTACCGCAGGGCGAACCAGCCCTGCCACATCTGCGGCGGCGAGATCCGCACCGCCGACCTCGCCGCACGCAACCTGTTCTGGTGCCCCGCCTGCCAGCGACCGGCCTGAGCCCCCGCTCGCAGCCCGCGGCTAGAACCCGTGCGGAAGCCAGGGGGCCACGTCCGAGCCGAAGGCCGGCGAGGCCTCGGCGAGAGCGCCCCGGCGCAGCTCCCGCACCCGGCCCGCGCCCGCCAGCGACGTCAGGGAGGTGCCGCCGAGGTAGGCGGCGCCCAACTCCCGCACCGACAGGGCGAGGTCGGCGGCGTCCTCGGTGCGGTCGCACGAGGCACCCTTGGCGTCGCCGGTGAGCCGCCAGCGCCCCGCGTTCCAGGGGCAGAAGGCGTCCTCGACGTCGAGGACCACGTCCAGGGGTATCTGGTACGTACGCGCGGCGAGGGCCGCGCCCACGTCCACGAGCCGTACGTACAGCGAGTCGCGGACCGACACGTCGCACCGCCGGACGTCCGAGACGAGGTGGAGCAGCGGGTCGTCCACGGGGAGGTTGTTCGCGAGGACCGAGGACGTCAGGTCGATGCCGAAGAGGAAGCGCCACAGCGCCGCGTACGCCGCCGGGTCGAGGGCCTCGATGTCGCGCAGGTGGACCACGCCCTTGGGGCCCTTCGCGTCCCATTCGGGCTTGACGCAGAAGCGTACGTACCCGATGAGTTCGCCGCCCCGCTCCGCGACCACGCACTGCAACGGTGACGCGCCGGCCCGGTTCTCCTTGGGGTCCAGCAGCCCGAGCCGCTCCCAGCCGGGCTGCCGGGCCAGCATCCCCGGGCGCCCGGGGACCGCGCGGGCGTACAGCTCCTCGCAGGCTTCGTGGACGTCGGCGGGCTTGGCGTACCGCAGCTCTACGTCATCCGTACCCGCGGGGGTGGACAGACGTACCCGGGCCGTGTCGATGTCGGCCTTCGCCTGCTGGGTCGCGGCGCCGTACCCGAACCGGCCGTAGATGGCCGGTTCGGACGCGGTGAGCACCGCGAGGGGTTCGCCGAGCGCGCGCACGTCGTCGAGCTGGCGCCGCATCATCGACGTCAGGATGCCGCGCCTGCGGTGCGTGGCCGCCACGCCGACCATCGTCACGCCCGCCGCGTCCACCAGGGCCCCACCCGGCACGGTGAGCCGGAAGGAGAACGACCCCGCCGTCCCCACGCAGGCTTCCCCGTCCCAGACGCCGATCGACCGCTCGCGCTCGGTGAGCGACTGCCACAGCTCCTGTTCGTCGGGCGACTCGGGAACACCTCCGAACGCCACGTCCAACGCCTGGTACCACGTGTCCCATTCGTCCTTCGCGAGCACCCGCAAGTCTGTTGTCATATGCCATGCCTACCAGTGCGGTACGAGCCGGGGCGACAGGGTTTTCGGGGTCCATTCCGGCCACCGCGTCCCGCGCCGCGGCACTCTTCGACGAGGGACAAGTGGGACCTCCCGTGCGAAGCGCACGGCCCGCTGGATAAGGTCCACGAGCAATGGCGGTACGAGGAGAACGTCGCGAGCGGCGCGCGGAAGCCGAGACATTCACGGCCCGGATGAAAAAGCGGATGCACCGGGCCCGCACAGTGCTGCGCAAATCCGGGGTCGACTACTTCCGCGGGGACGGCTCCGACTGGGTCGCCCTGGCCGGGCTGCTCCTGACCGTCCCGCTGATCACCTGCGGCACGGTCATGAACAGCGTGTGGTGCGCGCCCGCCGCCCTGGTCCTGCCCATCGTCGCGGGCGGCCTGCTGCTGCGCCCCGCGAGCCTCCTGGGTCTCTACGCGGCCTCGGCGGGCGCCCTGATCGTGGAGTCGGTCCTGCTCGGCCCCTACACCGAGGGGAACTCACGCGTCACCCCTGGCGTGGTCCTCGTGGTGGCCGCCTGCGGTTTCTTCGGGCTCGTCATCGCCCAGTTCCGCAGCCGCGTCGGCGTGCCGTGGCGCGGCGGCGGCACGATGCTGTTCGACCTGCGCGAGCGCATCCGCGTACAGAGCAAGCTGCCCGGGCTGCCGCGCGGCTGGCACCGTGAGATGGCGCTGCGCCCGGCCGGCGGCCAGTCCTTCTCGGGCGACTTCGTCGTCGCGGCCCGTACGAACGGCGGCCGCACCCTGGAGGTCGTCCTCACCGACGTCTCCGGCAAGGGCATGGACGCCGGTTCGCGGGCGCTGCTCCTGTCCGGCGCCTTCGGCGGCCTCCTCGGCTCGCTGCCGCCGCACTCCTTCCTGCCCGCCGCCAACGGCTATCTGCTCCGCCAGGACTGGGACGAGGGCTTCGCGACCTCCATCCACCTGGTGCTCGACCTGGAGACCGGCGACTACGAACTCTTCTCCGCGGGCCATCCGCCCGGCCTCCAGCTCAGCGCGGGCACCGGCCGCTGGGAGGAGAAGACGGGCCAGGGCCCGCTGCTCGGCGTCTACGACGGCGCCCAGTTCGACCCGGTCAAGGGTCTGCTGCGCCCCGGCGACGTCCTGATGCTGTTCACCGACGGCCTGGTGGAGACCTCGGACCGCGACATCGCCGAGGGCATCGACCGCCTGACGGGCGAGGCCGACCGGTATGTCGCCGGCGGCTTCCACGGCGCCGCCTGGCATCTGATCGAGGCGGTCGCCAAGGACGTGAACGACGACCGCGCGCTGCTGCTCATCTGCCGGGAGACGTGAACCGCGACCGCCCCCACGGCGTCAGGGGCGGTCGCGGTGACACACAGGCCTTCACGGGACGGTGATACAGGCCCTTACGGGACGGTGTCCGCCGTGGCCCGTTCCTTCCGGCCCCCGGGGCCCGGGCCGTCCGCCGGGGCCAGGTCGCGGCCGCCGGGCAGCACCCGGGCCAGCCACTCCGAGCGTCCGGCGGCCAGCGGCCCGAGGACCGCGAGCAGCAGGACATAGCCCGCGATGAAGGGGGAGAGGCGCTCGTCGAGGCCCGCGCCGGCCGCCATCGTGGCGAGGATCAGCGCGAACTCGCCGCGCGCCAGGAGCGTCGTGGAGATGTTCGCCGCGGGGCCCGCCCCGAAGCCGTACACGCGCGCCGCCCCGAGGCCCGCCAGGACGTTCATCAGGAGCGTCACCGCGACCGCCGCGAGGACCGGCCACACCACCACCGGCAGATCGCCGGGGTCGATGGAGAGCCCGAACGCGAAGAAGAAGATCGCCCCGAACGCGTCCCGCAGCGGGTGCACCAGGGCGCGGATGCGGTCGCCGGACGCCGTGCTGCCCAGCATCAGGCCGACCATGAAGGCGCCGATGGCGTCGGCCACGCCGAACCACTCGGAGACTCCGGCGACGAACACGGCGGCGCCCAGGAAGGAGATGACGAGGAGCTCGTCGTCCTTGGTGTCGAAGAGGCGGCCCACGAGCCGGGTGCCGAAGCGCGCCGCGAGGGCGAGCAGCAGCAGGAACCCGAAGGCCTTGCCGCCGTCCATCACGGCCGCCGCGAGGCTGTCCGCGCCGGACAGGACGGGCTGGAGCGCCGCGAGGTAGAGGGCGAGGAAGATGTCCTCGACCACGATGATGCCGAGGATCGGCTTCGTCTCGGGGTTGCCGAGCCTGCCGGTGTCGACCAGGACCTTCGTGACGATCGCGGAGGAGGAGATGCCGAGCACCCCGGCGAGGACCAGCGCCTCGGAGGTGCCCCAGCCGAGCGCGAAGCCGAAGCCCAGGCCCGCGCCGACGTTCAGCGTCAGATAGGTGCCTCCGGCGAGGGCCATCTTGCGGCCGCCCGACCTGAGGTCGTCCATGTGGAATTCGAGGCCCAGGTAGAAGAGCAGCAGGACCAGGCCGAGCGCCGAGAGCATTTCCAGGTCGTGGGGGTCGGAGACCAGGACCACGCCGGGGGTGTGGGGGCCGAGGAGGATCCCGGCCAGGATGAAGAGGGGAATCGTGGGGAGACCGATGCGGCCGCCCAGGCGGGCGAGCACGGCGGCGGCGAGAAAGGCGCCGCCCATGGCTATCAAGGTGTCTGCGTGTCCGATGGGCCCGTTCCTGTCTGTGGGGTCGGCAAGGCAAAGAGTGCGTCAAGAACGCGTCAATAATTAGGTTACCAAACGAATTTCCGGGCCCGCCTGTCACGGAGCGCGCCGGCTCCGGGGTGGGGTTCTCCCCACCAACGGTTCGCCAGCCGCCCTCATGGTCCGCACCACCCCTTGATCCGTACGTTCGAGACATCGACGGGAACACCGGTCGGCGACGAACGAACGGAAGGCGGGCACAGCCATGGGGCTGCGACGGAAGAAGCGGGCCGAAGAGGGGACACGCGCGGTCCCGGCACCGCCGATGCCGGGCGTCCGCCCCGGTGACTGGGCCGTCGAACTGCGCGCGGTCCGCCGCCAGTACGGCCGCGGGAACTCCGCCGTGCACGCCCTGGACGGCATCGACCTCGCCCTGCCGCGCGGCAGCTTCACCGCCGTCATGGGCCCCTCGGGCTCGGGCAAGTCCACGTTTCTCCAGTGCGCGGCGGGCCTCGACCGGCCTAGCTCCGGCACCGTCCACCTCGGCGGGACCGACATCACCGGCATGAGCGAGAACAAGCTCACCGCCCTGCGCCGCACCCGCCTCGGCTTCGTCTTCCAGGCGTTCAACCTGCTGCCCTCGCTGACCGTCGAGCAGAACGTCGTCCTGCCGATGCGCCTCGCGGGCCACCGCCCCGACCGGCGCAAGGCCGCCGAGATGCTCGGCCGCGTGGGCCTGGGCGACAAGGGGCGCCGCCGCCCCGGCCAGCTCTCCGGCGGTCAGCAGCAGCGCGTCGCCATCGCCCGCGCCCTGGTCACCGAGCCCGACGTGATCTTCGCCGACGAGCCGACCGGCGCCCTCGACACCACCACCGCCACCGAGATCCTCGCCCTGCTGCGCTCGGCCGTCGACACCCTGGGCGCCACCGTCGTCATGGTCACCCATGACCCGGCGGCCGCCGCCCACGCCGACCGCGTCCTCTTCCTGGCCGACGGCGCCATCGTCGACCACCTGGAGCGCGCCTCCGCCCAGCGGATCGCCGCCCGCATGACCACCCTGACGGCCCCCGTCCACGCGGGGGTGGCCGCGTAATGGCGTACGCGCCCAACGGCCTCGCACGTGCGGCCGTCCGCTTCAAACCCGCCGCCTTCGCGGGCACCTTCGTCGCGCTGATGATGGCCTCGCTCATCGTCGCCGCCTGCGGCATCCTCCTGGAGACCGGCCTGCGCGCCTCCGTGCCGCCCGCCCGCTACGCCGGAGCCCCGGTGGTCGCCGCCGCCGACCAGGCCGCGCACCACGTCTCCGGCAGCGGCGAGGACCGCACCGAGGAATCCACGCCCCTGCCCGACCGGGCCCGCCTTGACGACTCCCTGGTGGCCAGGGCCGCCGCTGCGCCCGGCGCCCGTACCGCCGTCGCCGACGTCACCTTCCCCGTGCGCTCCGGCGGCAAGGCCCTCACCGCGCACAACTGGGGCTCCACCGCCTTCACCGGCGAGAAGCTGACCGCGGGCCGCGCCCCGCACCCCGGCGAGGTCGTCCTCGCCGCGCCCGGCGCCTCCGTGGGCGAGCGCACCACCCTGATCACGGCCGAAGGGCCGCGGGACTTCCGCGTCTCCGGCACGGTCGCGCCCTCGCGGGGAGCGCCCACCGCCTGGCTCGCCGACTCCGAGGCGATCCGGGTCTCCGGGCACCCCGGGCGGATCGACGCCATCGCCGTACTGCCGAAGGCCGGCGTCCCGGCCGACACCCTCAAGGCCCAGGTGGCGCACGCCGTCGGCGGCAAGGCCCAGGTGCACACCGGCGACGACCGCGGCACCGCGGAGAGCGCCTCCCTCGCCTACGCCAAGGAGATGCTCACCGCGCTCGGCGGCTCCTTCGGCGGCATCGCCGCCCTGACCGCCGTGTTCACCGCCGCCGGTACCGTCGCCCTCTCCGTCGGCCAGCGGGCCCGCGAGTACGCGTTGCTGCGCGCCATCGGCACCACCCCGCGCCAGATCCGCCGCACCATCGCCACCGAGACGCTGCTCGTCGCGCCGGCCGCCGCCGCGGTGGGCCTGCTGCCCGGCATCGCGCTCGCGTCCTGGTGGTTCGGGCAGCTCAAGGAGAAGGGCGCGGTCCCCGAGGCCGTGGACCTGGCGGTCTCGTTCATCCCGCTCGTCGCCGCCATCGGCGTGGCCGTCGTCACCGCGCTCGGCGCCGGCTACCTCGCGGCCCGCCGCCCCTCCCGCATCAAGCCGGGCCAGGCGCTCAGCGAGGCCTCCGTGGAGCGGGTGCGGCTCGGCTGGATCCGGACACCCCTCGGCGTCGCCGCCGCGGTGGGCGGCTTCGTCCTCTCCGGGGTGGCGGCCAACGCCGCCGGCGACGACGCGGCCAACGCCGCCCTCGGCGTCGTCATGCTCTTCATGCTCGCCGTGGCCCTGCTCGGCCCCCTGATCGCCCGCGCCTGCGCGGCCGTCCTCGGCCTCCCGCTGCGCGGAGCGGGCCCGGCGGGCTCCCTCGCCGCCGCCAACTCCCGTACGAACGCACGCCGGCTCGCCTCGGCCATCACCCCGATCGTGCTCGCCATGGCCTTCTCCTCCGTCCTCGTCTTCATGCACACCAGCGAGGACAGGGCCGCCGCCGACCAGCAGCGCGCCGGCATCACCGCCGACCACATCGTCACCTCCGATGCCGGCCTCGCCCCGGACGCGGTGCGCCGGGCCGCGGGCGCCGACGGGGTCACCTCGGCCGTCGGGCTGCTCAAGACGTCGGTGCTCGTCCCGGTCGGCTCGGCGGGCGACCACTGGCTGGAGCCCGCGTCCGCCCAGGGCATCACCGGCTCGGCCGCCGACCTGGCGAAGGTCCAGGACCTGAAGGTGGAGACGGGGACCCTGACGCTGGGCAGGAACGAGATCGCCCTGGACACGGCCCTCGCCCGCTCCGCCGACGTCGCGACCGGCGACCGTATCGCCATCCGCCTGCCCGACGGCACCAAGGCCGAACCGGAGGTCGTGGCGACGTACGGCAGGGGCCTCGGCCTCTCCCAGGTGACGCTGCCGGCCGCCGACGTACGCCGCCACGTCACCTCGCCCCTGCCCTCCGAGATCTGGACGAAGGGCGGCTCGGCCCGGTCGCTCTCCGCCCTGGGCACCCTGAGCACCCGGGACGGCTACACCACCGCCCAGTCCATGGACCGCGAGCTCAGCGCCTGGGCCAACACCACCATGGCGGCCGTACTCGGCGGCTTCGCGGCGGTCGCCGCCGTCAACACCCTGGTGATGAGCGTCCTCGACCGCCGCCGCGAACTCGGCATGCTGCGCCTGATCGGCTCCACGCGCCGCCAGGTCCTGCGGATGGTCCGCTGGGAGGCCCTGATCGTGGCGGTCGCGGGCACGGTCATCGGCTCGGCCATCGCCCTGGCCACCCTGATCCCCATGATGAACGGCCTCACGGGCGAAGCCCCGTACATCCCCCCGCAGATCTACGGCTCCTTCGTGGCGGCGATCCTGCTGGTGGGGCTGGCGTCGGCGACGATCCCGGCGAGGGCGGCCCTGGCCCGGCCGCGCGGCGGCCACTGACCCCCGGGCGGTTTCGGGACGGGGCGCGGGCTCATGCGGCAGGATTCGCGCATGAGCCCACGCCCCGTCCTCCCGCTCGCCGCGGTGGAAGCCCTGGCCCGCGAGGCCCACGCCGCCCAGCAGGACAAGGCGGGCCGTCCCTACGTGGAACACCTCCAGGCCGTGGCGGACGGCGTGCGGGACAGGGGCGGCGACGAGGAGCAGATCGCCGCGGCCTGGCTGCACGACGCGGTCGAGGACGGGGCCCTGACGGAGGAGTGGCTGAGGGACGCCCCCCTGACCGACCGCACGAAGGCCATGGTCCTGGCGCTGACCAAGCGCGAGGGAGAAGACAAGGAGGCCTACGCGGAACGCGTCAGGAGCACCCCCGGCGCCCGCCTGGTGAAGGAGGCCGACCTGGCCCACAACGCCGACCCCGCCCGTCTTGCGGCGCTGGACGAAACGACAAGGGCGCGCCTGACGGCGAAGTACACCGTCATGCGCGCCCTGCTGGGTCTGTAGGACAGGCCCGCTACGTCGACCTGGCCCGCTCCCGGGCGAGCTCCGCGGCGTCCCGTTTGAAGGCCCACTCCATCGTGGGCTCCATGGCGAAACGGAACACCCGCCGCACCGGGGGCGTGCACAGCAGCGTCACCACGGTCGCGGCGACCGCCGTCACGAAGAGCTCGCCGAGCGGCTTGTGCAGCCACTCGTACTCCTCGAACCAGCCCCAGAAACGGGAGCCCTTGGCGAGGAAGCCGTGCAGCAGGTAGCCGTACAGCGTGCCCGCGCCCAGCACCGTGAACCACATCCTGCGGCGGGGCACCCACGCGAAGAAGCACGCGGTGAGCACCACCGAGCAGCCGAAGAGCGCCAGGGTCATCACGATGCCGACCCACCACGGCACGCCCAGCTCATGGGCGCTGTCGCGGCGGTAGAACCACACGGACGTCATGCGCGGCGCCGCCCAGTAGGCGAGCAGCAGGGCGGCGGCGAAGACCGGCACGGAGAGGATCCGCACCTCGCGGCGGCGCACGAGCTGGAAGTACTCGGGCTTCATGAAGAGGCCGAGCACGAAGAACGGCAGGAACTGGAGCACGCGCTGGAGGTCGAGGTCGTCACCGATGTCCGGGGAGAGCACGGCGAGCATGGCGATGGCCAGAGCGAGCGGCACCGGCCAGCGCACGATTTTCCACAGCGGCACGGTGAGCCGCCACACGAACAGCGCGACCAGGAACCAGGTGAGGTACCAGGGGTCGAGCAGGCTGATCGGCTGGCTCGGGTCGTCGTCCGCCCAGCGCTTGAAGAACGTGTACGCGACCTCGAAGATCACGTACGGCACGGCGACGCCGGTCACCAGGCGCTTGAGGCGGTCCGCACGCATGTCGAAGCTGCGCGAGAAGTAGCCGGAGATCAGGATGAACGCCGGCATGTGGAAGGTGTAGACGGTCATGTACAGCGCTTCGGCCGTACGGCTGTGGTCCGTCAGGGGTTCCCACGCGTGGGCCATCGCCACGAGGACGATCGCCAGGTACTTGGCGTTGTCGAAGAACGCGTCGCGCTGCTTGGCGGGCTTCGCCGCGCCTTCGGCCGCGCGGTGACCGCTGGAGGCGGGGGGAGCGGCGGCGGCCTGTGGGGTCGGATGGTCGAGGGTGCGGGAGGCGCCTTGCGCCGTCGGCATCTGGGCCGGGGGGAGCGGCGTCCGATGGCGTCCGTGCGGGTGCACCGAGTTCGTCACAGGCCCTCCCGCCCAGAGCTCGGGGAGACGACCCGGGACCGCACTGCGCCTGGGGGGATGGTGGCAGCGTGGAACATCTGACGCACCCTAGCGGCGCCGCGCTGTCTTCGTAAAACCCTGGTCACTTTCGCCAGTCCTATCCGTGTCTATCCCTGAGGGGATTACCGCTTATCGAGGCCGGGTACCCGCGATTCGGTCACGCACTACAGGAAGATCTCACAACTCGACGCCCGATACGTCACATTTCATCCGGTTTAAATGGTGCATAACGCCCGCAGGCGACTCCGGTCGAATGTCCGTTACGTCGGCGGATGAAGTCCCCCGATGTGCCTCCGACGACAATTCGAATTTCCTGCGAACATCGTGTGTGGTGACGGCAACGATCAAGCCGAATTACGCATGCCCGCAGGTCGTCGAATTGCCGTGGCGGGCCCCCGTGCGCATACGCCCCTAGGGCATCGCCGCGGACGCGGTCGCGGAAGCGTTGGCCGACGATGCGTCACCCGGCGCATATGCGGGGCGCGTTGGTGGCACGATGGTCGTGGCGGGGGCGTGCGGGGCCGTACCCCCCGGGCCGGGAGAGCGACCGACCTAGGGTGTGATCAGTGTGGCTATTTCGCTGTCAGTGGTACTGCTGTTTGCGATCATCCTCGTGATGCTGTTCCGCAGGGGGTCGATCAAGGTGGGCCCCGCGATCGTCGCTGTGCTCTTCGGCTTCTTCCTGGCATCCACAGGGGTGGCGCCGTCCATAAACCGCGTCTTGAACGACCTGGCGGAGACCATCAACTCCATCAGCTTCTGACCCGGCGGAAACGCCACC
The DNA here is from genome assembly GCF_052936595.1 of Streptomyces sp. DSM 118878. Classification (NCBI taxonomy): domain Bacteria; kingdom Bacillati; phylum Actinomycetota; class Actinomycetes; order Kitasatosporales; family Streptomycetaceae; genus Streptomyces; species Streptomyces sp. DSM 118878. Next base: position 3,227,230 of record NZ_CP193622.1, on the reverse strand, counting down.
GGCCCGGCCGCTGGGGTTCAGCGGCCGGGCCGGTGGTCGTGGAGCGGGCGACGGGAATCGAACCCGCGTAGCTAGTTTGGAAGACTAGGGCTCTACCATTGAGCTACGCCCGCACAGCTCGTGCCAGGCCCCACGGGGGCCGCGGCACGACAGGCATCGTAGCGGGTCATCGCCTCTCCCCGCACACCCCTTCGCGCGACCCCTGTCGACGAGGGGCCGCACCGCCTGCGGGCATGTACCCTACGTGTCGCACCGACGGGGTGTGGCGCAGCTTGGTAGCGCGTCCGCTTTGGGAGCGGAAGGCCGTGGGTTCAAATCCCGCCACCCCGACCAGCACGATCTGCCTCACGGGTTCACATCAAGATCGCATTGTGGCTCGACTCCCGCTTGCCGTTACTATGCAAGCTGTGTGCCCGTGTGTCTCTGAGCCGGGCTCAATCCCAAGAAGTCAGCCCCAAGGAGACCGAACCGTGAAGAGCGCCGTGGAGACCCTGAACCCGACTCGGGTTCGGCTCACTGTTGAGGTGCCCTTCGAGGAGCTCAAGGACAGCCTCGACGCGGCCTACAAGAAGATCAACCAGCAGGTCACGGTGAAGGGCTTCCGCAAGGGCAAGATCCCGGCCCGAGTCATCGACCAGCGGTTCGGGCGCGGCGCCGTCCTCGAAGAGGCCGTCAACGACGCGCTCCCGAAGTTCTACACCGAGGCCGTGAACGAGGCCGAGCTCAACGTCCTGGGCCAGCCCGAGGTGGACATCACCGAGCTGAAGGACAACGAGACCCTCAACTTCACCGCTGAGGTCGACATCCGTCCCGCGATCGAGATCCCGGACTACTCCGGCATCGAGGTCGAGGTGGACGCGGTCGAGGTCAGCGACGAAGACATCGAGAAGGCCGTCGAGGAGCTCCGTGAGCGCTTCGCGTCCACCTCGCCGGTCGAGCGTGCCGCCGAGGACGGCGACGTCGTGACGCTGGACCTGGAGGCCAAGGTCGAGGGCGAGGTCCTGGAGGACGGCGTCGCGTCCGGCGTCTCCTACACCATCGGCTCCGGCGAGCTCCTCGAAGGCATCGACGAGGCCGTGAAGGGCCTGGAGGCCGGGGCCGAGGCCACGTTCACCTCCGAGCTCAAGGGCGGCTCCGCCGCCGGCAAGGAGTCCGAGGTCACCGTCAAGGTGACGCAGGTCGCCAAGCGCGAACTGCCCGAGCTGGACGACGACTTCGCGCAGCTCGCCTCCGAGTTCGACACCCTCGACGAGCTGAAGGCCGACAGCCGCAAGCGCCTCGAGAACATGAAGCAGTACGACCAGGCGACGCAGGCCCAGGAGCGCGTCCTGGAGAAGCTGCTCGAACTGGTCGAGGTCCCCGTCCCCGAGAAGCTCCTCGCGGACGAGATCCAGACCCGCAAGCACAACCTGGTGAACCACCAGCTCGGCCAGATGGGCCTCGACCTCGCGAAGTACCTGGAGATCCAGGGCAAGACCGAGGAAGAGTTCGACGCCGAGACCAAGGAGCAGGCCGAGAAGGGCATCAAGACGCAGTTCGTCCTCGACGAGCTCGTCAACAAGGAGAAGCTGAACGTGAACCAGGAGGAGCTCACCGAGCACCTCATGCGTCGCGCGCAGTCCTCCAACATGTCCCCCGACCAGTTCGCCCAGGCCGTCGTCGAAGGCGGCCAGGTCCCGATGCTGGTCGGCGAGGTCGCCCGCGGCAAGGCCCTCGCGGTCGTCGTGGAGGCCGCGACGGTCAAGGACACGAACGGCGAGGTCGTTGACCTCGACGACGACGAGGAGGAGACGGCTGCCGCCGAGGGCGAGCAGCCCGAGGCCGCCGACGCCTCCACCGAGGAGAAGACCGAGGCCTGAGCTTCGCTCTGACGCGCGTACGACGAGGCCCCCGGGAGCACGGCTCCCGGGGGCCTCGTCGTGCCTCTGACGGGGCGCTCGGCGGCGTTGTGCTACCTGCGCTCACAGCGAACAGCTCACTCTGCGGGATTCTCCGAAGGGGTCCGCGCGTTAGGGTCCATGAATACGAGGGCAGGGGAGTTCCCGGAGCCGCCCCGGAGCGGCGAGCACGCGGGGTCCCAGCCCCAGCTGAAGACGTGAGACGGCCCGGCGCCGTCGTAAGACGAGCAGGTGGATACGTGACGAATCTGATGCCCTCCGCCGCCGGCGACCCCTCCATCGGTGGTGGCCTCGGCGACCAGGTCTACAACCGGCTGCTCGGCGAGCGGATCATCTTCCTCGGCCAGGCCGTGGACGACGACATCGCCAACAAGATCACTGCGCAGCTTCTGCTTCTTGCCGCAGAGCCGGACAAGGACATCTTCCTCTACATCAACAGCCCCGGCGGCTCGATCACAGCCGGCATGGCGGTCTACGACACCATGCAGTACATCAAGAACGACGTCGTGACGATCGCGATGGGCATGGCGGCCTCCATGGGCCAGTTCCTGCTCAGCGCCGGTACGCCCGGCAAGCGCTTCGCCCTGCCGAACGCCGAGATCCTGATCCACCAGCCCTCCGCGGGCCTGGCGGGCTCCGCGTCGGACATCAAGATCCACGCCGAGCGTCTGCTGCACACCAAGCGGCGCATGGCCGAGCTGACCGCTCACCACACCGGTCAGACCGTCGAGCAGATCACCCGCGACTCGGACCGCGACCGCTGGTTCGACCCGCAGGAGGCCAAGGAGTACGGCCTCATCGACGACATCATGCCCACCGCCGCCGGCATGCCGGGCGGGGGCGGCACGGGAGCCTGAGGCATCCCCTCAGCACCTCCCAGCCGAAACCTCAGCCCACGCTCCTCAGGAGACCAAGAGAGATGAACCACTTTTCCGGCAGCGGCCCGCTCGCGAGCACCCAGGCCGAGTACAGCCAGGCCGCGCAGGCCGAGTTCACCGGCGCCCGCGCCGAATCCCGCTACATCATCCCGCGCTTCGTCGAGCGCACCTCGCAGGGCGTGCGTGAGTACGACCCGTACGCGAAGCTCTTCGAGGAGCGCGTGATCTTCCTCGGCGTGCAGATCGACGACGCGTCGGCCAACGACGTCATGGCGCAGCTCCTGTGCCTGGAGTCGATGGACCCCGACCGTGACATCTCCATCTACATCAACAGCCCCGGCGGCTCGTTCACGGCCCTCACGGCCATCTACGACACGATTCAGTTCGTGAAGCCGGACGTCCAGACCGTGTGCATGGGCCAGGCGGCCTCGGCCGCCGCCGTCCTGCTCGCGGCCGGTACGCCGGGCAAGCGCATGGCGCTGCCGAACGCCCGGGTCCTGATCCACCAGCCCTACAGCGAGACGGGCCGTGGCCAGGTCTCCGACCTGGAGATCGCCGCCAACGAGATCCTCCGGATGCGTGCGCAGCTGGAGGACATGCTGGCCAAGCACTCCACGACGCCGATCGAGAAGATCCGCGACGACATCGAGCGCGACAAGATCCTCACGGCCGAGGACGCGCTCGCGTACGGCCTCATCGACCAGATCATCTCCACCCGGAAGATGAACAATGCCGCGGCGGCCTGATACGGCGCTGTAGCATCTGCCGCTCCTTGGCAAGGTTCGCGGACGACTCGCGTCGAAGCGAACCGTGCCAAGGGGGGCCCGTACGGGGCCTCCGGCAAGGTACCGTCGGATATGAGGCACCAGGAGCCGCTGAACGTGGCGTCTCCCAGGCGAAGGGGAAGCACCTCGTGGCACGCATCGGTGACGGCGGCGATCTGCTCAAGTGCTCGTTCTGCGGAAAGAGTCAGAAGCAGGTCAAAAAGCTCATCGCAGGCCCCGGTGTGTACATCTGCGATGAGTGCATCGACCTCTGTAACGAGATCATCGAGGAAGAGCTCGCGGAGACGAGCGAGGTGCGCTGGGAGGAACTGCCCAAGCCTCGCGAGATCTACGAATTCCTTGAGGGCTACGTGGTGGGCCAGGAGCCCGCGAAGAAGGCCCTCTCGGTAGCGGTGTACAACCACTACAAGCGCGTCCAGGCCGGCGAGAACGGCGGGGCGCAGGGCCGTGACGACGCGATCGAACTCGCGAAGTCCAACATCCTCCTGCTCGGCCCGACCGGCTCCGGCAAGACGCTGCTCGCGCAGACGCTCGCCCGCATGCTGAACGTGCCGTTCGCCATCGCGGACGCGACGGCGCTGACGGAGGCGGGCTATGTCGGCGAGGACGTCGAGAACATCCTGCTGAAGCTCATCCAGGCCGCTGACTACGACGTCAAGAAGGCCGAGACGGGCATCATCTACATCGACGAGATCGACAAGGTGGCCCGCAAGAGCGAGAACCCGTCGATCACGCGCGACGTCAGCGGCGAAGGCGTCCAGCAGGCCCTGCTAAAGATCCTGGAGGGCACCACCGCCTCGGTCCCCCCGCAGGGCGGCCGCAAGCACCCGCACCAGGAATTCATCCAGATCGACACGACGAACGTGCTCTTCATTGTGGGCGGCGCCTTCGCCGGCCTGGAGAAGATCATCGAGTCGCGGGCGGGCGCGAAGGGCATCGGCTTCGGTGCCACCATCCGCTCGAAGCGCGAGATGGAGGAGAAGGACCAGTTCGAGGACATCATGCCGGAGGACCTGGTGAAGTTCGGGATGATCCCCGAGTTCATCGGCCGCCTCCCCGTGATCACCTCGGTCCACAACCTCGACCGCGAGGCGCTGCTCCAGATCCTCGTCGAGCCGCGCAACGCCCTGGTGAAGCAGTACCAGCGCCTCTTCGAACTCGACGGCGTGGAGCTGGACTTCGAGCGCGAGGCCCTGGAGGCCATCGCGGACCAGGCGATCCTCCGCCAGACCGGCGCGCGCGGCCTGCGCGCCATCATGGAGGAGGTCCTCCAGTCGGTGATGTACGAGGTGCCGTCCCGCAAGGACGTCGCCCGCGTCGTCATCACCTCGGACGTCGTCCGTTCGAACGTGAACCCGACGCTGGTGCCGCGTGAGGTGCGCGGCCCTGGTGCCGGAGAGCAGAAGTCCGCGTAGGCGAAAGCCGAGCGCGCGATACGGCGTGAGTCGGAGGGGCGCCCCCGCGAAGTGATTCGCGGGGGCGCCCCTCCGTCGTACCCGGCCGTACGCCCGTGTGCGCGGGGCTACTCGCCGCGGGCGGCGGCCCTGCCGCTCGTCACAGCTTGACGCGGACTTCCTCGCGGACCTTCAGCGTGGTGGCCGAGGCGTCGTCGAGCGACACCTTGCCCGCCATCGCGTCGGCGACCCCGACCGGGACCACGACGGCGACCGTGCTGTGGTCGCCCCACATGCAGACCGGCATACGGATCTCCTTGGGGGCAGAGGCGCCCGCGTTCTCGTTCTTGATCACGGATTCCTGGCACTTGAGGACCGCGTCGTCGGTGCTGAAGTCCTTCAGGGGGCCGACCAGGCTGCCCGTATCCGTGCTGCTCTTCTCGGAGTCCTTCTTGATCTTGGCGAACATGCCGTCGACGGCCTTCTCGGGGTCGTCGACCTCGCCGTAGACGCCCATGTACTGAATGGCCTTCTGCGCCAGGGGGTTGCTCTCGTCGCCCGTCTCGTAGCCGGCGTTGACGTCCTTGGGGTCCTTCACGCCGGCCTTCTCCGCGGCGGCCATGTCACTGGAGTTGAAGCCGTCACCGCTCTGGCCCTCCTGCTTCTCGTAGTCACCGAGGAGCGTGGCGGGCGCGGACAGCTTGTGCGGGCCGTCGTCGGCGACCGAGGAGGAACCGCCGTCGCTGTCGCTGCCGCCGAGGACGAAGTACGCGCCGACGCCGATCGCGGCCACGACGGCGACCGCGCCGATGACGATCCCGGCCTTCTTCCCGCCGCCACCGCCGGCGGGCGGCGGGGGCGGCACCTGCCCGTAGGGCGCCTGCGGCGGGAGTTGTCCGTAGGGGCCGGGCTGCTGCGGATGGCCGTATCCGGGCTGCTGCTGCGGGTATCCGTAGCCGGGCTGGGGCGCTTGGGGCGGCTGCCCGTAGGGACCCGGCTGCTGGGGGTGGCCGCCGCCGTAGGGGGCGGGCTGCTGGCCGTACGGGTTCGGCTGCTGGGGCTGGCCGCCGTACGGGCCCGGCTGGTTGTGGCTCATCGCGTGGGTTCCCCCTTGGAGCGTTATGTGATGCCGACATCCTGACGCAAAGGCCCCGGTCCGCCGACCGGGGCCCCACATTCCGTCGTCATGCGGCGGCGTGGCGTCAGAGCTTGACGCGTACGTCCGTACGGAACTTGGCCGAGGTCGTCGCGGCCTCGTCCAGGTCGACGGACGTGCCGGACAGGGCGCTCGCCACGTCCGTGCCGACGACGTAACCGATGGTGCTGTGGTCGCCCCAGATGCAGGTCGACGCGGACATGTTCTTCGGGGCGGAGGAACCGGTGGTGGTGCCGGTGGTGCCCGCGCCGCCGCCGATGTCGACCTTCATCTCCTGGCATTTGAGCACGGCGCCGTCGAGTCCGCTCGGCGTGTACTCCTTGGGGCTGCCCACCAGCGTGACCTTCCCGCCGTTGGCGGTGGCGCCCTCCTGCTGCTTCTTCTCGGCGTTGGCGAACATCTTGTCGACGACGTCCTCGGGGTCGTCGATGTCGCCGTAGACACCACCGAAGCTCACGATCTTCTGCGCCATCGGGTTGTCGTCACCGCCCGACTTGTACTGGGCCGACACGTCCTTGGCGTTCTTCACCCCGGCCGCCTCGGCCTTGTCGAGGTCGATGCCGCTGGAGCTCGAACCGCCGCCGGGCTCCTTCTTGTAGTCCACGAGGACCGTCTCCGGCGTCGTCAGCTTGTGCGGGCCGTCGTCCTTGACGCCGCCGCCGTCGTCGCCACCGCCGCCCGCCACGTTCGAGGAGCCGTCCTTCTTGCCGCCCTTGTCGTCGTCACCGCCCGCGAAGGCGAAGTAGCCGCCGACCGCCGCCGCGGCGACCACGACGACCGAAGCGATGATCAGGCCGACCTTCTTGCCGCCGCCTCCGCTCGGCGGCGGGGGCGGGACCTGACCGGGGAACTGGCCGGGGACCTGCCCGTAGGGGCCCGGCGGTTGAGGCTGGCTGTAGCCCTGCTGCGGGGCCTGCTGGGGATAGCCGTAGCCCTGCTGGGGCTGCGGCGGGGGAGCCTGCTGCGGATAGCCGTAGCCGGGCGGCGGAGCCTGCGGCGGCTGGCCGTGGGGGCCAGGCTGCTGCGGCTGCTGGCCGTAGGGACCGGGCTGCTGGGGCTGCTGCCCGCCGTACGGGCCCGGCTGGTTGTAGCTCATTACTGGGGTTCCCTCCCGATGCTTATGTCTGACGAACATCCTGGCGGATGCGGACAGGGCACGGGGCGGGCGGACCGGATCGATGCGCAGTTGTTGAGGGGCTGTACCAGAGACCGGACCGACGTCCGGCGCACGAGGGCCCGGGAGCACGGCGGCGCTCCCGGGCCTTTCGTTCGCGTACGTGTACGTACAGGTGGTATGCGCGCTCACGCCTTGACGCGGGCCGCCTTGCGCAGATCGGTGGCGAACTGGGCCACGTCGTCCGTGACGATGCCCTCGCCGCCCTTGAGCATCGCGGCGACGTCGAGGCCGAAGACGATGCCGTACGTGCTGTGGTCGGCCCACATGCAGATCGGCACGGTCGTCTCCTTGTCGCCCTCCTTGAAGGCGGCCGACTGGCACTTCATGACGGCGCCTTCGAGACCGGAGGGCTCGACGGTCTCGGGGTCGCCGACGAGCTTGAACTCCTCGGGGTCGCCGGTGTTGTCGCCCGTGCCCTTCTTGGAGTTCTCGTCGGCCTTGGCGAAACCGTCGTCGACGGACTTCTCCGGGTCCTCGATCTCGCCGTACATGCCCTGGAAGCTCATCTGCTTCCCCGTGAGGCCCTGTCCCACCTGGTACGCCGCCGCCACGTTCTCGGGGTTCTTGATGCCTATCTCCTCGGCGTTCTTCTTGTCGCCGGAGCCGAGCGGGCCGTCGTCGGGCGTGTCGCTGCTCTTGTCGCTCTTCTGGTAATCGCCCACCGAGGCCGGCGGCACCAGCTTGTGCGCCCCGTCGTCCTCGACCGAGGCGGAGCCGCCGCCCCCGCCGCCGAAGACGAAGTACGCGCCCACGCCGATGGCCGCGACCACGGCCACGGCACCGATGATCAGGCCCGTCTTCTTCTTGCCGCCGCCGGACGGCGGGGGCGGCGGCGTGACCTGCCCGTACGGGGCCTGGGGCTGCTGCCCGTAGGGGCCGGGCTGCTGCGGCTGGCTGTAGCCGGGCTGCTGCGGGGGCTGCTGGGGGTAGCCGTAACCGGGCTGCTGCGGCTGCTGGCCGTACGGTCCGGGCTGCTGCTGCGGCTGCTGGCCGTAGGGACCGGGCTGCTGGGGCTGCTGGCCGTAGGGTCCGGGCTGCTGGGGCTGCTGGCCGTACGGACCCGGCTGGTTGTCGCTCATGCTGTGGGTGTCCCCCCGTGAATGCTGATGTGTCCCGGACATCCTGAAGGAAGCCGCGGCCCCGTGGGGAGCCCGGAGGGAACCGTTACCGAAGATTCCGGTTTCGGGACCGCTCGGTCACCCCTCTAAACTGACCGCGTGACCGAGAACGCTCAGCAGCAGCCCACAGCGACCACTCCCGAACTGCCGACCCAGTACGCGCCGGCCGAGGTAGAGGGGCCGCTGTACGAGCGCTGGGTGGAACGGGGTTACTTCTCCGCCGACGAGAAGAGCGAGAAGCCGCCGTACACCGTCGTCATCCCGCCGCCGAACGTGACCGGCGCGCTCCACCTCGGCCACGCCTTCGAGCACACGCTCATCGACGCCCTCACCCGCCGCAAGCGCATGCAGGGCCACGAGACGCTCTGGCAGCCCGGCATGGACCACGCGGGCATCGCCACGCAGAACGTGGTGGAGCGTGAGCTCGGCAAGGAGGGCAAGTCCCGCCACGACCTCGGGCGCGAGGCGTTCATCGAGCGCGTCTGGAAGTGGAAGGGCGAGTCCGGCGGCCAGATCTCCGGCCAGATGCGGCGCCTGGGCGACGGCGTCGACTGGGACCGCGAGCGCTTCACCATGGACGAGGGCCTCTCCAAGTCCGTCCAGACCATCTTCAAGAAGCTCTACGACGACGAGCTGATCTACCGCGCCGAGCGCATCATCAACTGGTGCCCCCGCTGTCTCACGGCGATCTCGGACATCGAGGTCGAGTACCAGGACGACGACGGCGAGCTCGTCTCGATGAAGTACGGCGAGGGGGACGACACCATCGTCGTCGCCACCACCCGCGCCGAGACGATGCTCGGCGACACCGCCGTCGCGGTCCACCCCGAGGACGAGCGGTACAAGCACCTCGTCGGCAAGCAGATCAAGCTGCCGCTGACCGACCGCACGATCCCGGTCGTCGCGGACGAGCACGTCGACCCCGAGTTCGGCACCGGCGCCGTCAAGGTGACCCCGGCGCACGACCCTAACGACTTCGAGATCGGCCAGCGCCACAGCCTGCCGAACATCGCGGTCATGGACGAGCACGCGGTCATCACCGTGCCCGGGCCGTTCCAGGGCCTCGACCGGCTCGAAGCCCGCTCCGCCATCGTCGGCGCCCTGCGCGCCGAGGGCCGCATCGTCGCCGAGAAGCGCCCGTACGCGCACTCGGTCGGCCACTGCTCCCGCTGCAAGACCACCATCGAGCCGCGCCTGTCCATGCAGTGGTGGGTCAAGGTCGGCCCGCTCGCGAAGGCCGCCGGTGACGCGGTCCGCGACGGCAAGGTCAAGATCCACCCGCAGGAGATGGAGAAGCGCTACTTCGACTGGGTCGACAACCTCCACGACTGGTGCATCTCGCGCCAGCTCTGGTGGGGCCACCGCATCCCCGTCTGGTACGGGCCGAACGGCGAGGTCGTCTGCGTCGGACCCGACGACGAGGCCCCGACCGGCGAGGGCTGGACGCAGGACCACGACGTGCTCGACACGTGGTTCTCCTCCGGCCTGTGGCCGTTCTCCACCCTGGGGTGGCCCGAGCAGACCGAATCGCTCGCGAAGTTCTACCCGAACTCCGTCCTGGTCACCGGCTACGACATCCTCTTCTTCTGGGTCGCCCGGATGATGATGTTCGGCCTCTACGCGATGGACGGCACCCCGCCGTTCCACACGATCGTGCTGCACGGCATGGTCCGCGACCAGTTCGGCAAGAAGATGTCGAAGTCCTTCGGCAACGCGGTCAATCCGCTGGACTGGATGGACAAGTACGGCTCCGACGCCCTGCGCTTCACGCTCGCCCGCGGCGCCAACCCCGGCACCGACGTGCCGATCGGCGAGGACTGGGTCCAGGGCTCGCGCAACTTCGCCAACAAGATCTGGAACGCCACGCGCTTCGCGATGATGAACGGCGCCACGATCGAGGGCGAGCTGCCCCCGGCCGAGAAGCTGTCCGCCACCGACCGCTGGGTGCTCTCCCGCCTCAACGCGACGGTCGCCGAAGTCGACGCGCTCTACGACGACTACCAGTTCGCCAAGCTCTCCGACGCCCTCTTCCACTTCGCGTGGGACGAGGTCTTCGACTGGTACGTCGAGCTGTCCAAGACGACGTTCATGGCGGGCGGCGACGGCGCGAAGGTCTCGGCCCGTGTGCTCGGCGAGGTCCTCGACGTCACCCTGCGGCTGCTCCACCCGATCGTCCCGTTCGTCACGGAGACGCTCTGGACGGCGCTGACCGGCGGCGAGTCGCTCGTCATCGCCGACTGGCCCGCCGACAGCGGCTTCCGTGACGCGGGTGCCGAGCGGGAGATCGAGACCCTCCAGCAGGTCATCACCGAGGTCCGCCGCTTCCGCGCCGACCAGGGCCTCCAGCCGGGCCAGAAGGTCCCGGCCCGCCTCACGCTCGACGGTACGGCGCTCGCCCCGCACGAGGCCGCCATCCGCCAGCTCCTGCGCCTCCAGCCGGAGGGCGACGCCTTCACGGCGACGGCGACGCTGCCGGTCTCGGGCGCCACCGTCGCGCTCGACCTGTCCGGCACGATCGACGTGGCCGCCGAGCGCAAGCGCCTCGCCAAGGACCTGGCCGCCGCCGAGAAGGAGAAGGCGCAGGCCACCGCCAAGCTCGGCAATGAGGCGTTCCTCGCCAAGGCGCCGGACAACGTGGTCGACAAGATCCGTGGCCGCCTGACCAAGGCGGACGCCGACATCGCCCGCCTCCAGGCCCAGCTGGAGGCCCTGCCGGCGGCGTGACGCCCGGCCGTACGACGGCGTACGTGGACGAAGGCCCCCGGAACCGACTCGGTTCCGGGGGCCTTCGGCGTACGGAGGAGGGCCTTCGCCGTACGGAGGAGGGCCGAGCGGTCAGCTCACGCCCTGCCTGTCGGGGGCCCGGTCGTCGGCGGGGGCCGAGGGCGCGACGAGTTCCACCGGCTCGGCGGGTGGTTCCGCGGGCGCCGGCTCCGGGGCGTCCGGCGGCGGCTCCAGGCCGAGCCGGTGGAGCTCCGCGCACGCGAGGGCGTCGAGGATCTCCGGGTCGCCCTGGCGCCAGCCCCGGGCCAGGCTGCCCGGAGTCGCGCCGGAGATCTCCGTCGCGGTGACGGCCAGCTCGTCCAGCGGCTGGAGCAGGGAGCGCAGGGCGAGCAGATCGCGGCCGTCGGCGGAGGCGGCGAGGTCCTTGGCCGTGCCCGCCTGCCGGACCCAGCGGAGCCTGCGCGGCAGCCAGACCGCGACGAGCAGGCCGGCCGGCACGACGAAGAGAGCGAGGGCGCCCATGGACACGCCCACGCGGACGACCACCGGGTCCATGGTGTCGACGGCGGCCGTCACGCGCCGCACGGCGGTGTCGAAGGGCCCACCGACCAGGGGGAACGGCGCGCGGTGCTCCTGGACGGCCTGGGGGACGGCGAGGGAACCGGCCAGCCGGTACGTGCCGACCGCGGCGGCGGCCCACAGCGCGGTCCACAGGAGGACCACGGCGTCACCGACGAGCTGATGGGTCCTTCGCGCGGAATTCTGGGCATACCACATGGTCAGATTTGACCCATGGCGGGCACGGGAACCCGTGAGCCGCGCGGCGACCGGTGCCGCACATCACCACATCAGGGTCATAAGTCCGATGATAGGGGCGAGGGGCTGGGGGCCCGTTGGACCCTGGATGAGGGGGACCGGCCTGAGGCCGCCGCGGCTACGCGGCCGTCGTCGCCTTCTCCAGGGCGTCGAAGTCCTCCACGCACTTGCCGCAGCCGAGGGCCACGCTGTCCAGCGGATCGTCGGCCACGAAGACCGGGATGCCGGTGGCGGAGGCGATGCGGAGATCGAGGCCGGGCAGCAGCGCGCCGCCGCCGGTCAGCACGATGCCGTGCTCCATGATGTCGCCGGACAGCTCCGGCGGGCACTCCTCCAGCGTCGCCCGGACCGCGGCGATGATCTGCTCCACCGGCTCGTCCAGGGCCGAACGCGCCTCACGCACCGTCAGGTCCAGGGTCTTGGGCAGGCCCCGCACCTTCTCCCGGCCCCGCAGGGTGAACGTCCGCTGCTCGAACTCCTCCTCCCCCGGCACGGGCCACGCCGAGCCGATGGCGACCTTGACGTCCTCGGCGGTGCGCTCGCCCACCAGGAGCCCGTGCTGCTTGCGCACGAAGTCGGTGATCGCCTGGTCGAAGCGGTCCCCGCCCACCCGCAGCGACTGGGCCGTGACGATGCCGCCGAGCGAGATGACGGCGACCTCGGTGGTGCCGCCGCCGATGTCGACGACCATCGAGCCGCGCGGCTCGGCGACCGGCAGCCCCGCCCCGATCGCGGCGGCCATCGGCTCCTCGATCAGGTGCACGGCCTTCGCCCCGGCCCGCTGCGCCGCGTGCACGATGGCCCGCCGCTCGACGGGCGTCACCCCGCTGGGCACGCACACCACCATGCGCGTACGGGGACGCCGGCCGGACAGGGCCTTGCGCACGAAGTGCCGGATCATCTCCTCGGCGGCCTCGTAGTCGCTGATCACGCCGTCCCGCAGCGGCCGGATCGCGGTGATGGACCCTGGGGTGCGCCCGATCGTCTCCTTGGCCTCGGTCCCGACGGCGAGCACCCCGCCCTTGCCGCCCTCCCGCACGGCGACGACGGACGGCTCGTTGAGCACGATGCCCTTTCCGCGTACGTAGAGAAGGGTGTTCGCAGTGCCGAGGTCGATACCTATGTCCATGATCACCAAGTTTGCCCGGTAGTCCTGTGAAGCGGAGGGACTTTGGTCCCGAATCGGACGGGCCAAAGGTCCCGACGAGGGCCGCTCGCGGCGCCTCGGAGGTCCCGGGCGGGGCCTGACCGCATGTGTCGGTGGCGCTCCGTAGACTGGCGTGCGTGAGTGACCTCCCCCCGCACGACGACGACCGACCCATCGAGCCCACCGACAGCTCCGACGCCTTCGAGGACATCGTCGGCGCCGAGACCGACCGGGACCCCGACCTCGCGGTGATCGAGGCGGGCAGCCGCACCCTGCGCGCCCAGGCGGGCCCGCCCGAGGGCGACATCCCCGCCCGCCCCACCGACCCCGAGGTGGACAAGGCGCTGCGCGAGGTGGAGGCCGAGCTCGCCGGGCGCTGGGGCGAGACGAAGCTGGAGCCCTCCGTCCGGCGTATCGCCGCGCTGATGGACGTCCTCGGCGAGCCCCAGCGCGCGTACCCCTCGATCCACATCACGGGGACGAACGGCAAGACGTCCACGGCCCGGATGATCGAGGCCCTGCTCTCCGCCTTCGAGCTGCGCACCGGGCGGTACACCTCGCCGCACGTGCAGTCCATCACCGAGCGGATCAGCCTGGACGGCGCCGCCATCGAGGCCGAGCGCTTCGTCGAGGCGTACCACGACATCAAGCCGTACGTGGAGCTGGTCGACGCCAAGGAGGAGTTCCGCCTCTCCTTCTTCGAGGTCCTCACCGGCATGGCGTACGCGGCCTTCGCCGACGCCCCCGTGGACGTGGCCGTCGTCGAGGTCGGCATGGGCGGAAGCTGGGACGCGACGAACGTCATCGACGGCTCCGTCGCCGTCGTGACCCCCATCGACCTGGACCACACCGACCGCCTCGGCTCCACGCCGGGCGAGATCGCCGCGGAGAAGTCCGGGATCATCAAGCAGGACGCGACGGTGATCCTCGCCCAGCAGCCGGTGGACGCCGCGCAGGTGCTCCTGAAGAAGGCCGTCGAGGTCGACGCGACCGTCGCCCGCCAGGGCCTCGAATTCGGTGTCGTCTCCCGGCAGGTCGCCGTCGGCGGCCAGCTCCTGACGCTGCGTGGACTCGGCGGGGAGTACGAAGAGGTGTTCCTGCCCCTGCACGGCGAGCACCAGGCGCACAACGCCTCGGTCGCGCTCGCGGCCGTGGAGGCGTTCTTCGGCATCGGCGCGCAGCACGCGCGCCCGCTCGACATCGACGTGATCCGCAAGGCGTTCGCCGCGGTCGCGTCGCCGGGCCGCCTGGAGGTCGTGCGCCGCTCGCCCACCATCGTGCTCGACGCCGCGCACAACCCGTCGGGCGCGCGGGCCGCCGCGGCGGGCATCAGCGAGGCCTTCGACTTCAGCAACCTCATCGGCGTGGTCGGCGCGAGCGACGACAAGGACGTGAAGGGGCTCCTCGAAGCCTTCGAGCCCCTCTTCGCCGAGGTCGTCGTCACGCAGAACAGCAGCCACCGCTCGATGGACGCGGACGACCTGGCCGCCATCGCCGTCGAGGTCTTCGGCGACGAGCGGGTCCAGGTCGAGCCGCGGCTTCCGGACGCCCTGGAGGCCGCGATCACCCTGGCCGAGGAAGAGGGGGAGTTCGCGGGCGCCGGAGTCCTCGTCACCGGTTCCGTCATCACGGTCGGCGAGGCCCGGCTGCTCCTGGGGAGGGGCTGACCCCTTATGCGTACGCTCTGCGCTTCGACCCTGATCGGCGAGTTCTTCGTCATCGGCTTCGCGGGTCTCGTCGCCATGAAGGACCCGGACCTGTCCATGGGCACGGTCTGGACGGTCTGCGGCATCGCGATGCTGCTGTCGGTGCTGCTCTGCGGTGTCATCACCCGGCCCGGCGGGGTGCAGCTCGGCTGGGCCCTGCAGATCGGGCTGATCGCCAGCGGCTTCGTGGTCCCGGTGATGTTCTTCATGGGCGCGGTGTTCGCCGCCCTGTGGTGGGCCTCGGTGCACTTCGGACGCCAGATCGACGAGGCGAAGGCGAGGTTCGCGGCCATGGCGGAGGGCCAGGCGGAGGCCGGAGGTAACACCGCGTAGCCGCCCCCGGTATCGTGCGGGCCATCCCACGTGATCGTAAAGATCGTGAAAACACTTTGGAGCCGCACATGAGCCAGCGCACCCTCGTCCTGCTGAAGCCCGACGCCGTCCGTCGTGGCCTGATCGGCGAGATCATCGGCCGTATCGAGCGCAAGGCGGGCTGGACGATCTCCGCGCTGGAGCTGCGGTCGCTGGACCAGGACACCCTGGAGCAGCACTACGGCGAGCACAAGGGCAAGCCCTTCTACGAGCCGCTGGTCGCCTTCATGGCGTCCGGTCCGGTCGTCGCGCTCGTCGTCGAGGGCGAGCGGGTCATCGAGGGTGTGCGCGCGCTCGCCGGTCCGACCGACCCGATCGCCGCGGCGCCGGGCTCCATCCGCGGTGACTTCGGCACCATCGTGCGGGAGAACCTGATCCACGCCTCGGACTCCGAGGAGTCCGCCGAGCGGGAGCTGAAGATCTTCTTCCCGGGCGTGGCGTGACGCTCCCCGGCGAAGCGAACTGACAATACGTCAGGAAGAAACCTGCCTTACCTCGGACGGCCGAACAAATTCGGCCGTCCTTTGGCATATGCGCCCCAATCGGGGGAACGTGTGGCCCTTATGGCACGTCTCTATGGGCGAGGCGGCACGTCATCTGCTGACAATGGCGAAGACCCTCGCGTCGTGCTCGCGCGGCCGAGACTACGATGGAAGCCTCCACTGCCACACAGCACCCACCTCGCCTACCTAAAAAGCCATCAAACGCTCCAATAGGGAAGGCCAGACGCATCCTCATGGGGAACAACATGTCGTTCATCGGCCGTGACATGGCTGTCGACCTCGGGACCGCCAACACGCTGGTGTACGTCAGGGGTCGGGGGATCGTGCTCAACGAGCCGTCCGTCGTCGCGATCAACACCAACACCGGTGGCATTCTCGCGGTGGGCGCGGAAGCGAAGAAGATGATCGGGCGCACGCCCGGCAACATCGTCGCGGTGCGTCCTCTGAAGGACGGCGTGATCGCCGACTTCGAGATCACCGAGCGCATGCTCCGCTACTTCATCCTGAAGATCCACAAGCGGCGCTACCTCGCCCGTCCGCGCGTCGTCGTCTGCGTGCCCTCCGGCATCACCGGTGTCGAGCGCCGCGCCGTCATCGAGGCCTCCTCGCAGGCCGGCGCGCGCCAGGTGCACATCATCGAGGAGCCCATGGCCGCGGCCATCGGCTCGGGCCTGCCGGTCCACGAGGCCACGGGCAACATGGTGGTGGACATCGGCGGCGGCACCACCGAGGTCGCGGTCATCAGCCTCGGCGGAATCGTGACGGCACAGTCGATCCGCGTCGCGGGCGACGAGCTGGACAACGCGATCATCCAGCACATCAAGAAGGAGTACTCCCTCCTCCTCGGCGAGCGCACGGCCGAGCAGATCAAGATCACCATCGGTTCGGCGTACGACATGGACGCCGACGAGCACACCGAGATCCGCGGCAGGGACCTGGTCTCCGGCCTGCCCAAGACCGTCGTCATCTCCGCCGCCGAGGTCCGCAAGGCCATCGAGGAGCCGGTCAACGCGATCGTCGACGCGGTCAAGACGACCCTCGACAAGTGCCCGCCCGAGCTGTCGGGCGACGTCATGGACCGCGGCATCGTCCTCACCGGCGGCGGCGCCCTGCTCCGCGGTCTCGACGAGCGGCTGCGCCGCGAGACCGGCATGCCGATCCACATCGCCGAGAACCCGCTGGACAGCGTGGCGCTCGGCTCCGGGAAGTGTGTCGAGGAGTTCGAGGCGTTGCAGCAGGTGCTGGACTCCCAGCCGCGCAGATGATCTGACGCGCGAAGATCCGCCGTACGAGTGCCTGCCACTTCGTGCGGCGGATCGTTGATATAGAGGCAGGACAGAAGATTCCCGGCAAGGCAGAGGAATTTCCCCGAACTCCGTGGAACTCGCATATTCCACGTCATTCCGATTGAGGAAGGCACGCCGCCGCACGTGAGGGACACACGAGAGAGCCGGCTGCTCCTGGTGCTGCTGATCGCCATCGCGTTCGCTTTGATCACGGTGGACATCCGCGGAGGCGAGGACTCACCGGTCGACGGTGCCCGCCGGGCCGCCGCCACCGTCTTCGGTCCGGTCGAGGAGGGAATGTCCTCCGCCGTCGACCCGATCGGCAACGCCATCGGCGCGGTCCGCGACTCCGGCGAGCGGCACGACCGCATCGCCGAACTGGAGCGCCAGAACGCCGCGTTGAAGGCCAGGCTCGGCAGCGACGACCGCAACCGCAGCCGGGTGCGCCAGCTCGACAGCATGCTCAAGAAGGCGGGCGCGGGACAGTACGGCATCAAGGGCGCGGAGGTCATCGGCATAGGAGCGGCCCAGGGCTTCTCCTGGACCGTCACCATCGACGCGGGCGCCAACGACGGGCTCAAGCGCGACATGACCGTTCTGAACGGCGAAGGCCTGGTCGGCCGCGTCACCACGGTCGGCCCCAGCACCGCGACCGTCCTGCTCGCCAACGACCCCGACTTCACGGTCGGCACCCGCATGGAGAAGTCCGACGAGCTCGGCTTCGCCACCGGACAGGGCGACCGCCCGCTCTCCGTCCAGCTCCTCAACGGCAAGTCCGACGTCAAGAAGGGCGACCGCCTCGTCACCTTCGGCTCCCGCAAGGACAAGCCGTTCGTGCCCGGCGTGCCGGTCGGCGAGGTCGTCCGCGTCGACCCCTCCGGCGGCGACCTGACCCGCACCGTCTACGTGCGGCCCTACGTCGGCTTCAGCCGGCTCGACATCGTCGGCGTGGTCGTCGAGGCGCCCCGCGAGGACCCGCGCGACACGGTCCTGCCGAAGAAGCCCGAGAAGCCCAAGCCGACGCCGACGGTGACCGTGACGGCCACCCCCTCGGGACAGGCCCCGGCCGACGGCGCTGCCGACCCGGCCGACGGCGCTGCCGATCCGGCCGACGGTGCCGCCAACGACGACGAGCAGTAGGAGACCGGACCCATGCGCTTCAACCGAATCCTGCTCTCCGCCGCGCTGGTCGTCGTGGCCCTGGTGATCCAGGTCAGCGTCCTCGCCCGGCTCCAGCTCCCGGGCGCCGTGCCCGACCTGGTGCTGCTCACCGTCCTCGGCCTCGCCCTGGTCTACGGCCACGTCGGCGGCGCCCTCGTCGGCTTCGGCGCGGGCCTCCTCGCCGACCTGGCCCCGCCCGCCGACCACGCCGTGGGGCGCTACGCCCTCGTGCTCTGCGTCATCGGCTATCTGGCGGGCCTCGCGAAGCCCGACACGGGCAGACTGCGCTCCGTCAGCGGTCCGCTCCTCGTGGTCGTCGCCGCCGCCATCGGCTCGACCCTGCTGTACGCGGGCGTCGGCTCCCTGGTCGGTGACACCGCCGCCCGCCACGTGGGCCTGGTCGGGCTGCTCTTCACCGCCGCGCTCTACGACCTGCTGCTCGCGCCGTTCACGGTGCCGCTGATCATCGCGCTCGCCAGACGTGCCGACAACGACCCGCTGGGCGAGAACGGCCCGGCCAACCAGGGGGCCGACGTCACCTCCGGCTGGCTCTCCTCCGGCACCGGACTGCGCATCGGCAAGCAGCGCGGCGGCCTGCGCATGAAGACCGCCAAGGCGCGGGCCGCCCGCGCCGGACGCATCAAGGGGGTCAAGCGGCTGTGACCAACATCCCCGAGACGGGACGCACGCCCCGCGTGCAGATCCGCCTGATGATCATCCAGGTGCTCGTCGTCTCCCTGCTGCTCACCCTCGGCGGCCGGCTCTGGTACCTCCAGGTCCGCAACGGCGACGAGTACGCCAAGGAAGCCTCGGGCAACCACGTCCAGCAGGTCGTCCAGCCCGCCGTGCGCGGCTCGATCCTGGACGCGCGCGGCGTGCCGATCGCCGACAACCAGACCCGCCTCGTCGTCTCCGCCTCCCGCACGGACCTGATGAAGATGAAGGACGACGGCAAGGCGGTCCTCGCCAAGCTCGCCGACGTCCTCGACATGACGCCCGAGGAGGTCGAGGGCAAGGTCCGCCTCTGCGACGCCAAGACGCCGCAGCCCTGCTGGAACGGCTCGCCCTACCAGCCCATCCCGATCACCGACGAGGCCACGCCCAAGCAGGCCCTTCAGATCCGGGAGCGCTCCGAGGACTTCCCCGGCATCACGGCCGAGCCCACCGCCGTGCGCCGCTACGCCGCCCCCGGCAAGTCCAACACCGCCCAGGTGCTCGGCTACCTCTCGCCCGTCACGGACGAGGAGATCAAGAAGGCCGAGGACACCGACTCGCCGTTCCTGCGCTCGGACATGGTGGGCCGCTCCGGCCTTGAGCGTACGTACGACAAGCAGCTCCGCGGCAAGGCCGGCGTCACCCGCTACGAGGTCGACAACCTGGGCCGCGTCATCGGCAAGGCCAAGGACGACAAGGCCAAGCCCGGCGCGAACGTCGTCACCAGCATCGACGCGCGCGTGCAGGCGGTCGCGGAGTACTGGCTGAACGACGCCATGAAGCAGGCCCGCAAGGAACACGACAAGAACACCAACCAGAACTACAAGGCCGACGCGGGCGCCGTCGTCGTCATGGAGAACAAGACCGGACGCGTCGTCTCCATGGCCTCCAACCCGACCTACGACCCGAACGCCTGGGTCGGCGGCATCTCCGGCAAGGACTACACCGAGCTCACCGGCAAGAAGTCCAACTACCCGCTGCTCAACCGCGCCATCCAGGGCCAGGCGGCCCCCGGCTCGATCTTCAAGGTCATCCCGACGACCGCCGCGGTCAACGCGGGCTATGACTTCAACGGCAGCTACCCCTGCCCCAGTTCGTACTCGGTCGGCGGCCAGACCTTCCAGAACTACGAGTCCAAGGGCCACGGCACGATCAGCCTCGGCAAGGCCCTGGAAGTCTCCTGCGACACCGTCTTCTACAAGCTCTCGCACGACCAGTGGGCGAAGGACGGCGGCAACAACCCGAAGAAGAACGCGCAGGACTGGTTCTACAAGACCGCCCACCAGTTCGGTCTCGGCAAGGAGACCGGCATCGACCTGCCCAACGAGGTCACCGGACGCGTCCCGGACCGCCAGTGGAAGAAGGACTACTGGAAGGCCAACAAGAACGCCTGGTGCAAGCAGGGCAAGAAGAGCGGCGAGTACGCCGAGCGCATCGCGTACGAGAACTGCCTCGAAGGCATGAAGATGCGCGCCGGTGACTCCATCAACTACTCCATCGGACAGGGCGACACCCTCGTCACGCCGATACAGATGGCGACGATCTACTCCGCCATCGCCAACGGCGGCACGATGTACGACCCGACGGTGGGCAAGGCGATCGTCAGCGCCGACGGCAGGCAGGTCCAGGAGATCAAGCCGCGGTCGCACGGCAAGCTGCCGATGGACGAAAAGCTGCGCAAGGACATAGACGGTGCCCTGGAGGACGTCGCCACGCGCGGTACGGCCGCCTGGCGGTTCCAGGGATGGCCGCAGGACAAGATCCCGATGCACGCCAAGACGGGTACCGCCGAGGTCTACGGCAAGCAGACCACCTCGTGGTTCGCGACGTACACCAAGGAGTACACGATCGTCATGACGATCTCCCAGGGCGGTACGGGCTCCGGTGCGTCGGGACCCGCCGTCCGCCAGATCTACAACGCCATCTACGGCCTGGACGACAAGGGCAAGCAGAACCTGAAGAAGGCCCTCCTGCCCGAGCCGCAGAAGTCCCTGCCCAAGATCAAGAGTGACGGCTCCATCCACTCCCCGAAGATCAAGCCGTACAAGCCGGAGGCGCCCAAGCCCCCGACGCCGCAGGAACTGGCGGGCCCCCCGGCCGACTGGAGGCGGGACTGACCCATGGCCATGAACAACGGCTTCTCCGTCTCCGGGTACGGCCCCGAGCGCTCCCAGCTGTCGCGACTCCTCGCCCGCGACTCGATACTGCGCCGGCTCGACTGGGTCATACTGCTCGCCGCCATCGCGCTCTCCGCGCTCGGCGCCGCGCTCGTCTACTCCGCGACCCGCGGCCGCACCGAGCTGGTCGGCGACGACCCGTACTCCTTCCTGCTCAAGCACCTGCTGAACACCGGCATCGGCTTCGCCCTGATGATCGGCACGGTCTGGCTCGGCCACCGCACCCTGCGCACGGCCGTGCCGATCCTCTACGGCATCTCCGTCTTCCTGGTGCTGCTCGTCCTCACCCCGCTCGGCGCCACCATCAACGGCGCGCACGCGTGGATCGTGATCGGCGGCGGCTTCTCGCTCCAGCCCTCGGAGTTCGTGAAGATCACGATCATCCTCGGCATGGCCATGCTGCTCGCGGCGCGCGTCGACGCGGGCGATCGGGAGCACCCCGACCACCGCACGGTGGTGCAGGCCCTCGGCCTCGCGGCCGTGCCGATCGCCATCGTCATGCTGATGCCCGACCTCGGTTCGGTCATGGTCATGGTGATGATCGTGCTCGGCGTCCTGCTCGCCTCGGGCGCCTCCAACCGCTGGGTCCTCGGGCTCCTCGGCACGGGCGCGCTCGGCGGCGTCGCCATATGGCAGCTCGGCGTCCTCGACGACTACCAGATCGCCCGCTTCGCGGCGTTCGCCAACCCCGCGCTCGACCCGGCGGGCGTCGGCTACAACACCAACCAGGCACGCATCGCCATCGGCTCCGGCGGTCTCACCGGCACCGGCCTGACCAAGGGCTCCCAGACCACCGGACAGTTCGTCCCCGAGCAGCAGACGGACTTCGTCTTCACCGTCGCGGGCGAGGAACTGGGCTTCGTCGGCGCGGGTGCCATCCTGCTGCTGCTCGGCGTGGTGCTCTGGCGGGCCTGCCGCATCGCGCGCGAGACGACCGAGCTGTACGGCACGATCGTCGCCGCGGGCATCATCGCCTGGTTCGCCTTCCAGGCCTTCGAGAACATCGGGATGACCCTCGGCATCATGCCGGTCGCGGGGCTTCCGCTGCCGTTCGTCAGTTACGGAGGCTCGTCGATGTTCGCGGTCTGGGTGGCGGTCGGCCTGCTCCAGTCGATCAAGGTGCAGCGCCCACTGTCGGCCTGAACGCTTGGCGTCTAGATTCGGTCCATGGCGGAGACGAAGCGCGAGATCGAACGGAAGTACGACGTGGCGGCGGGCGCCGAGCTGCCCGACCTGACCGGCGCGGCCGACGTCGCGGACTCCGTCGACAGAGGCGTCGCGGAGCTGGACGCCGTCTACTGGGACACCCCCGACCAGCGCCTGGCCGCCGCGTCCATCACGCTGCGCCGCCGCACCGGCGGCGCGGACGAGGGCTGGCACCTGAAGCTGCCGGTGTCCCTCGCGGAGGGGGTGCGCGACGAGATCCACGAGCCGCTCTCGGACACCGTGCCGCGCCCCCTGCTCGGCCTCGTGCGCTCCCGCGTCCGCGAGGCCGAGCTGATCCCCGTGGTCCGGCTGCTGTCCTCCCGCCGGGTGCGCCACCTCGTCGACGCCGAGGGCGCGCTGCTCGCCGAGGTCAGCGTCGACGCGGTCATCGCCGAGCGGCTCACCGACGGCGGTGGCACGGCCGCGTGGACCGAACTGGAGGTCGAGCTCGCCGACGGCGGCGACCCCGCGTTCCTCGACAAGGTCGAGAAGAAGCTGAAGAAGGCGGGCGTACGGAGGGCGGGCTCGTCGTCGAAGCTGGGCCGGGCCCTCGCCGAGACGGCACCGGCATCACGTACGGCCGACGGGAAGACCGCCCCAGTGGCCCCCTCCGAAGGGGCCGTCAGCAGCGGTGGACGGGCCGGCAAGGCCGAGGCCGTGGAGCAGGCGGTGCGCGAGGCGGTGGGGGACGGGACCGGCACCGCGGGGGACCACCTCGTCGCCTACCTCCGCGCCCAGCGCGACGCCATCGTCTCCCTCGACCCCGCGGTCCGCCGCGACCTGCCCGACTCCGTCCACCAGATGCGGGTCGCCACCCGCCGGATGCGCAGCGCCTTCAAGTCGTACCGGAAGATCCTGGACCGGACGGTCACCGACCCCCTGGGCGAGGAGCTGAAGTGGCTCGCGGGGGAGCTGGGTGTCGACCGCGACCAGGAGGTCCTCGCCGAGCGGTTCACCGCCCGCATCGACGAGCTCCCCAAGACGCTGCTGCTCGGCCCGGTCCGCGGCCGGCTCCGCGTCTGGGCCGTGACCCGCCGCACCGGATCGCGCGGCAGGACCGTCGCCGTGCTCGACGGCGGCCGCTACCTCGCGCTCCTCGACGCCGTCGACGCCCTGCTCGCCGAGCCGCCGCTGCGCCCCGCCGCCGCGCGGCCGCCGGCCGACGTGCTGCCCAAGGCGCTGCTCAAGGACTACGCCCGCCTCGCGGCCCGCGTCGAACACGCCCTCGGCCTGCCCGCGGGCCAGGAGCGCGACCGCGCCCTGCACGACGCCCGCAAGGCCGCGAAGCGGGCCCGGTACGCGGGCGAGGCGGCGACGCCCGCCCTCGGCAAGCCGGCCAAGCGGTTCGCGAAGGAGATGAAGGCCGTGCAGAGCGTGCTCGGCGACCACCAGGACAGCGTGGTCGCGCGCGAGGCGCTGCGGGCCCTGGCCGTCCAGGCCCACCTGGCGGGGGAGAACGCCTTCAGCTGGGGCCTGCTCCACGGCCAGGAGGAGGCGTCGGCCGCCGACCGCGAGCGGGAACTTCCGCAGGTGTGGGCCAGGGCCTCGCGCCGGAAGCTGCGGGCGCCGCTGGGCGGCTGAGCGGCGGCGTCACGACGGCCCGTGCGGGAGGACTCCTCAGCCGCGTTAGTCTTGAGGGTCCCCCCTGCCGGCTCATGAAGGTTCGCGATGTCTGTCGAATCGGTCTTCCCACAGCTCGAAGCCCTGCTCCCGCATGTGCAGAAGCCCATCCAGTACGTCGGCGGTGAGCTGAACTCCACCGTCAAGCCGTGGGACAGCTGCGACGTCCGCTGGGCGCTGATGTACCCCGACGCCTACGAGGTGGGGCTGCCCAACCAGGGCGTCATGATCCTCTACGAGGTGCTCAACGAACGCCAGGGCGTCCTCGCCGAGCGCACCTACAGCGTCTGGCCGGACCTGGAGGAGCTGATGCGCGAGCACCGGGTCCCGCAGTTCACGGTCGACAGCCACCGCCCGGTGAAGGCCTTCGACGTCTTCGGGCTCAGCTTCTCCACCGAGCTCGGCTACACCAACATGCTCACCGCCCTGGACCTCGCGGGCATCCCGCTGGAGTCCAAGGACCGCACCCTCGACGACCCGATCGTGCTCGCGGGCGGCCACGCCGCGTTCAACCCCGAGCCGATCGCCGAGTTCATCGACGCCGCGATCATCGGCGACGGCGAGCAGGCCGTGCTCGACATGACGGAGATCATCCGCGCCTGGAAGGCCGAGGGCCGCCCCGGCGGACGCGAGGAGGTCCTCTTCCGCCTGGCGAGGACCGGCTCGGTGTACGTCCCCGGGTTCTACGACGTCGAGTACCTCCCGGACGGCCGCATCGGCCGCGTCGTGCCGAACCGCAGCGGCGTGCCGTGGCGGGTCTCCAAGCACACCGTCATGGACCTCGACGAGTGGCCCTACCCCAAGCAGCCGCTCGTCCCGCTCGCCGAGACCGTCCACGAGCGCATGTCCGTGGAGATCTTCCGCGGCTGCACCCGCGGCTGCCGTTTCTGCCAGGCCGGCATGATCACGCGCCCCGTGCGGGAGCGAAGCATCACCGGCATCGGCGACATGGTGGAGAAGGGTCTGAAGGCGACCGGCTTCGAGGAGGTCGGCCTGCTCTCGCTCTCCTCCGCGGACCACAGCGAGATCGGCGAGATCGCCAAGGGCCTCGCCGACCGGTACGAGGAGGACAAGATCGGTCTGTCCCTCCCCTCGACCCGCGTCGACGCCTTCAACGTGGACCTCGCCAACGAGCTGACCAGGAACGGCCGCCGTTCGGGCCTGACCTTCGCCCCCGAGGGCGGCTCCGAGCGCATGCGCAAGGTCATCAACAAGATGGTGTCCGAGGACGACCTCATCCGCACCGTCGCGACCGCGTACGGCAACGGCTGGCGCCAGGTGAAGCTGTACTTCATGTGCGGCCTGCCGACCGAGACCGACGACGACGTCCTCCAGATCGCCGACATGGCGACGAAGGTCATCCAGAAGGGCCGCGAGGCCTCGGGGTCGAACGACATCCGTGCCACGGTGTCGATCGGCGGCTTCGTCCCCAAGCCGCACACGCCCTTCCAGTGGGCCCCACAGCTCTCGGCGGAGGACACGGACGCCCGCCTCCTGAAGCTGCGCGACAAGATCCGCGGCGACAAGAAGTACGGCCGCTCGATCGGTTTCCGCTACCACGACGGCAAGCCCGGCATCGTCGAGGGCCTGCTCTCGCGCGGCGACCGCCGCGTCGGCGCCGTCATCCGCGCGGTCTACGAGGACGGCGGCCGCTTCGACGGCTGGCGCGAGCACTTCAGCTACGACCGCTGGATGAGCTGCGCCGCCAAGACGCTGCCCGAGATGGGCGTCGACGTCGACTGGTACACCACGCGTGAGCGCACGTACGAAGAGGTCCTGCCCTGGGACCACCTGGACTCCGGTCTCGACAAGGACTGGCTCTGGGAGGACTGGCAGGACTCGCTCGACGAGACCGAGGTCGAGGACTGCCGCTGGACGCCGTGCTTCGACTGCGGCGTGTGCCCGCAGATGGACACCCACATCCAGATCGGCCCCACCGGCAAGAAGCTGCTGCCGCTCACGGTCGTGAAGTAGCGGCGGAGCGGGAGAAGAGAAGCAGAGGCCGAGCGTCACGTCGCCGCAGATGCCCGAACTCGTCCTGCCCACCGGCCTGGTGCACCGCTCCTTCATCGAGGCGATGGAGGAGTTCCGGGCCGAGGGGCGCGGCGGGGAGGACGACGACACGACGCTCGGCCACACCCTGCGCGAGTACGGCGCGAAGTGGCACGACCCCGCGGTCTTCGAGCGGTACGTGGCCGAGGCCCGCGCCGCCGCGTACCCGGCCGAGCCGTTCTCCGTCCCCGTCACGTCCCTCTGGTACGTCGACGGCACCGACTACCTCGGCCGCATCGCCGTACGGCACACCATCGCCACCCGCTTCCTGCGTGAGTACGGCGGCCACATCGGGTACGACGTCAGGCCCTCCGCGCGTCTGCGCGGTCACGCCACCGGCATGCTGCGCGCCGCACTGCCGTACGCCGCCGGCCTCGGCCTGGAATCCGTCCTGGTGACCTGCGACACCGACAACACCGGATCGCGCAAGGTGATCGAGGCGGCGGGCGGCCGGTTCGAGGACGAGCGGGGCGGAAAGCTGCGGTACTGGATCCGAACGCGACCGGCGGGCGTCTAGGACGACATGGACCTGGAAAAACGCCCGGCGCCCACCGAGGGCCGGCCCGCTTCCGTCGACCGGCAGCCCGCGCAGGCGGAGGGCTGCCTCGCCGTCGCCATCCGTGTTCCGGTGCGCATCGTGGTCCTGGTGCTCGTCGTGCCGGTGCGCCTCGTGTGGGACGCGCTCGCCGTGGCGGGGCGCTTCGTGTACCGCGGCGCGCTCCGACCGGTCGGACGTGGCATCGGCGCCGCCCTGGCCTGGCTGTTCAGGGCGGTGTTCGTGTGGCCGTGGGTGGGGCTGTGGCGGTACGTGATGGTGCCGCTGGGCCGGGGTGTGGCGTGGCTGGGCCGGGTGCTGGTCGTGGTGCCGGCGGTGTGGCTGTACCGGGCCGTGCTCACGCCGGTCGGACACGGCATCGCCTGGCTGGGGCGGACCCTGGTCGTGACCCCGGCGGCCTGGCTCTGGCACCACCTCGCGGTGATCCCGGCCCGCTGGTTCCACGCCCGCGCACTCACCCCGCTCGGTCACGCGCTCACCTGGCTGGCCCGCGGACTCGGCACCGGTGTCATGGCCGCGGGGCGCGGCATCGGCGTCGCCTTGGTCTGGCTGTTCAGGGCGGTGTTCGTGTGGCCGTGGGTGGGGCTGTGGCGGTACGTGATGGTGCCGCTGGGCCGGGGTGTGGCGTGGCTGGGCCGGGTGCTGGTCGTGGTGCCGGCGGTGTGGCTGTACCGGGCCGTGCTGACGCCGGTCGGGCACGGGATCGCCTGGTTCTGCGGGGGGATCGGCGCGGTGACCGTGTGGCTGGTGAGCGGCGTCGGGGCAGGTTTCTCGTGGGTGGCGCGGGGGCTCTGGTCCGGTGTCTCGTGGCTGGGGCGCGGCCTGTGGACCGTCGTCGCCACGCTCTGCCGCTGGATCTTCGTCGTACCGGCCGTCGCGGTGTGGCGCTGGGTGCTCGCACCCGTCGGGCGCGCGGTCGCCGTCGTCGCCCGGGAGGTCTGGGCCGCGCTGGGCCACGCGTGGCGCGTCGCCGGATACGTCTCGCTGGCCATCGGCCGCTTCCTCGCCGCACTGTTCCGGTGGATCTTCGTCGAGCCGGTGCGCTGGGCCTACCGCTCCGTGCTCACGTCCATCGGCCACCTGGCCCGCGACACGGTGTGGCGCCCCGCCGCCAGGGCGGTCAGGGAGGTGCGCGCCGCGACCCGGCAGGCCCTGACCTCCGCGCGGACGAGCATGCGACAGGCACGGGCCGACGTGCGCCGCATGCTTTTCGGGGCACCCGTACCGCCGGACCCGGCACCCGTGCAGCAGGTACCGGCACCCGTACCGGTGGCCCGGCGGGAACCTGATACGCCGATGGCACGTACTCTAGGTAGCAGTACGACCGCACTCACGAAGGACTGAGCGACACTGGGCAAGCGACAGCCCGAAGGCCCGCCGCCCGCACCCGCGGTGCAGCGCATCCGACTGCGCTACACCAAGCGCGGCCGCCTCCGGTTCACCAGCCACCGTGACTTCCAGCGCGCCTTCGAGCGTGCGCTGCGCCGCGCCGAGGTGCCCATGGCGTACTCGGCGGGGTTCACCCCGCACCCGAAGGTGTCGTACGCCAATGCCGCACCCACCGGCACGGGCAGTGAGGCCGAGTACCTGGAGATCGCGCTCACCGCACCGCGCGACCCCGAGCTCCTGCGCGACCTGCTGAACGAATCGCTGCCGGACGGTCTGGACATCACCGACGCCGTCGAGTCCCGCACCTCGGGCCTCGCCGACCGGCTGACCGCCTCGGTCTGGGAGCTGCGCCTGGTCGGCGTGGAGACCGCGGACGCGGCCCGCGCCGCCGAGCTGTTCCGGGACGCGGAGAAGGTCGAGGTGCAGCGCCGCACGAAGAACGGCATGCGCACCTTCGACGCGCGCGAAGCGGTCGCGAGTCTGGAGGTGGTCGCCCGGGAAGAGGCGGTCACGCACGACACCGATAGGCCGAGCGACAAGCCCTGTGCGATACTGCGGCTGGTTGTTCGGCACGTAACACCTGCCGTACGACCTGACGACGTCCTGTCCGGTCTCCGAGCTGTGGCCGACCTGGCGCCGCCGGTCCCCGCAGCGGTGACCAGGCTGGCGCAGGGGCTTTTCGATGAAGAGACCGGCACGGTGACCGACCCGCTCGCGCCCGACCGCGAGGCAGTCACGGCCGCATCAACCACGGCCGCCGTGCCCGCCGCCGCGAAGGCGCCTGCGACGGAAGGCCCCCGGTAAGGACGTACGTCAAAGCGCCGCCCTCGTACTCGGGAGCCACCTGGGTCGGGCAGCGCACTGACCGAGACTTTCGCCAGGCCGTACGCATTTGGGCGTACGGAACCGGCGAGACAAGACACAGAGAGCTCCCGTGCGGCGCCCACGCCCCCGGATGACGGCCCCGCGCATCTAGCGCGAGCCGTGGACATCACCGGACCAGGCGCGGCGCCCGGGAGCGTGACGGGAGAACCGCCCGCATGCTTGAGCCGAACGACCCCACTGAGGGCTCGCAGAACAACAGTCCCAGCGACACCCTGCCGCCGCGCCGCAGGCGCCGCGCCGCGTCGCGTCCGGCGGGTCCGCCCGCCGGCACGACCGGGGCCGCCGCTCCGGCCATACCGGCCACCCCCGCGGCCGATGCGGCCGAAGAGACCGTGGCGGCCGCCGAGGCCCCCGCGCCCGCCGCCGAGGAGAGCACCCCGGCGCCGCGCACGCGCCGCCGTGCCACCCGCCGCGCCTCCGCGCCCGCCGGTGCACCGGGGACCGCCGAGGTGGCGGAGCCCGCCGCGCCGGCCGCCGAGCCGGAGCCGGAGCCGGCCGCCGAGGAGGCCGCACCGGCCCCCCGCACGCGCCGCCGTGCCACCCGCCGTGCCTCCGCGCCCACGGGTTCCCCGCAGCCTGTGGCCGAGGAGACGGCCGTCGCCGCTGTCGAGCAGGCGCCCGCCGCCGTTTCGGAGCCGGTGGCCGAGGAGCAGCCCGTGGATGCCGCGCCGCGCCGTGCGCGTCGCCGTGCCTCCGCGCCCACGGGCTCGCCGCAGCCTGTGGCCGAGGAGACGGCCGTCGCCGCTGTCGAGCAGGCGCCCGCCGCCGTTTCGGAGCCGGTCGCCGAGGAGCAGCCCGAGGAGGCCGCGCCGCGCCGTGCGCGTCGCCGTGCCACCCGTGGTGCCTCCGCGCCCGCCGCCGAGGCATCGGCCGCCGCTGAGCCGCGTGCCGAGGAGAAGGCGCCCGCCAAGGCCGAGGCGAAGGCCGCGGGGAAGGCCAAGGCCGCCCCGGTCGAGGAGCCCGCCGCCGGGCCCGCCGGGCCCGCCGAGTCCGTCGAGCCCGCCGAGTCCACCGAGGACGAGGCCCCGCGCGGCCGTCGTCGCCGTGCCACCCGCAAGGCCGCGGCCGGTTTCTCCGCGCCCTCGGGTCACAAGGCCCGCAAGGCCGCGAGCGCCGACGAGTCCGGTGAGGAGGGCCGCCGCAAGCCGGCCAGGCCCGCCGTCGCCGTCTTCCAGGCGCCCGTGTTCGCCGCGCCGATGTTCCAGACCCCGGAGAGCGCCGCCGCCGCGGCCGCTGCCGCCGAGGCCGCCGAGGAGCCCGAGGAAGAGCAGCCCGCCGCCGCTGCCGCCCCCGTCGCCCCCGCCGCCCCCGTGGCGGAGGAGGAGCCGGCGCCGCGCCGTCGTCGCCGCCGTCGGGCCGCCGAGGAGCAGCCCGTCGCCGTCGAGGAGCGGGAGCCCGTCAGGGCCGCCGTCGAGGAGCAGCCCGCCGAGGAGCCCGACGACACCGCCGCCGAGGCCGAGCAGGCCGACTCCGAGGACGACAGCGAGGACTCCGGCGAGCGCCAGGGCCGTCGCCGCCGTCGCGGTGGCCGCCGCCGTCGCCGCGGTGACTCCGCCGACCAGGACGGCGAGCAGCACGACGCCGCCGACTCCGACGACACCGCCGAGCAGGCGGAGCACGCCGACGAGGACACCGCGGAGCACGACGACGACGCGGACGAGTCCGGCGCGGACTCCAACGGCTCCAGCAGCAGCCGCCGCCGCAGGCGCCGCCGCCGTCGCGCCGGTGACTCCGCCGAGGGCGAGCCCGGCGACGGCGACCCGGAGCGTACGGTCGTCAAGGTCCGTGAGCCGCGCAAGAAGGAGGAGCGCGAGCTCGGCACCGGCGCCGACGAGGTCCAGTCCATCAAGGGCTCGACGCGCCTGGAGGCGAAGAAGCAGCGCCGCCGCGAGGGCCGCGAGCAGGGCCGCCGCCGCGTGCCGATCATCACCGAGGCCGAGTTCCTGGCCCGCCGCGAGGCCGTCGAGCGGGTGATGGTCGTCCGCCAGAACGGCGAGCGCACCCAGATCGGCGTCCTCGAGGACAACGTGCTCGTCGAGCACTACGTCAACAAGGAGCAGGCCACCAGTTACGTCGGCAACGTCTACCTGGGCAAGGTCCAGAACGTGCTGCCGTCCATGGAGGCCGCGTTCATCGACATCGGCAAGGGCCGCAACGCCGTGCTGTACGCCGGTGAGGTCAACTTCGAGGCGCTGGGCATGGCCAACGGCCCCCGGCGCATCGAGTCGGCCCTGAAGTCCGGCCAGTCGGTCCTCGTGCAGGTCACCAAGGACCCGATCGGCCACAAGGGCGCCCGCCTGACCAGCCAGGTCTCGCTGCCGGGCCGCTACCTCGTGTACGTGCCCGAGGGCTCGATGACCGGCATCAGCCGCAAGCTGCCCGACACCGAGCGCGCGCGTCTGAAGACCATCCTCAAGAAGATCGTCCCCGAGGACGCGGGCGTCATCGTGCGCACCGCCGCCGAGGGCGCGAGCGAGGACGAGCTCCGCCGTGACGTCGAGCGGCTCCAGGAGCAGTGGGAGGACATCCAGAAGAAGGCCAAGATGTCCACCACCAGCTCGCCGACCCTGCTGTACGGCGAGCCGGACATGACGGTGCGTGTCGTCCGCGACATCTTCAACGAGGACTTCTCCAAGGTCATCGTCAGCGGCGACGAGGCGTGGGAGACCATCCACGGCTATGTCGCGCACGTCGCGCCCGACCTGTCGGACCGCCTCTCGCGCTGGACGTCCGAGGTCGACGTCTTCGCGACGTACCGGATCGACGAGCAGCTCGCGAAGGCCCTCGACCGCAAGGTCTGGCTGCCGAGCGGCGGCTCGCTGGTGATCGACAAGACCGAGGCGATGATCGTCGTCGACGTCAACACCGGCAAGTTCACCGGTCAGGGCGGCAACCTCGAAGAGACCGTGACGAGGAACAACCTCGAGGCGGCCGAGGAGATCGTGCGTCAGCTCCGGCTGCGCGACCTCGGCGGCATCGTCGTCATCGACTTCATCGACATGGTCCTCGAGTCCAACCGTGACCTGGTCCTGCGCCGTCTGCTCGAATGCCTCGGGCGCGACCGTACGAAGCACCAGGTCGCCGAGGTCACCTCGCTCGGCCTGGTCCAGATGACCCGTAAGCGTGTCGGCCAGGGGCTCCTGGAGTCCTTCTCCGAGACCTGCGTGCACTGCAACGGCCGCGGTGTCATCGTGCACATGGAGCAGCCCACCTCCGTCGGTGGCGGCGGCAAGCGCAAGAAGCGCGGGCGTGGCGGTGTCGACCAGCAGGACCACGGCCACGAGCACACGTACGAGCACGAGGTTCCGGACGGCGCCGAGAGCGCCGAGACCGAGACCGAGGCCGAGGTCGCCGCGGAGGCCGCCGCTCCGGTGGCCCTGCCCGAGCCGGAGTTCGTCGCGGACGAGGAGCTGTACAGCAGCGCCGCCGAGGCGGAGGCCGCCGCTGCCTCCCGCGGTGGCCGCTCCCGCCGCCGTGCGACCCGCAGGGCATCGGCTCCGGCGGGCGCTCCCCGCACGGAGTCCGCACCGGTCGAGGCCCCGCGTGCGGAGGCTTCGCACGCCGAGGCCGAGGTGGCGCAGGAGGAGGCCCCGAAGGCGCGCGGCCCGAAGAAGTCGGGCAAGCGGGCCAAGGCCGCCGAGAGGGCGGCCGAGAGGGCCGCGCAGGCCGAGATGGAGGCCGCCGAGGCCGAGGTCCCGGTCGTCGAGTCCGACGTGGCGCGCACCGCGGCACCGGCCGCCGAGGACCCGGTCGTGGGCACCCCGGAGGCCGTGCAGGCCGCTCACGAGGCCCCCGCGGCTCCCGAGGCCCCCGTGGACGACGCCGCGCCGAAGGGACGTACGCGCCGCCGTGCCGTCCGTAAGGCGACGTCGCCCGCCGGTTCGCCGAAGGCCGCGGAGAGCGGGCCCGAGGCCGCCGATGTCGTCGTGGCCCCGGCGCCCAAGGCCGAGCCGGTGGCGGAGCCCGTCGCCGAGCCCGTGGCCGAGCCTGTGGCCGAGGCGCTCGTGGCGGACGCCGCTCCGGCCCGTCCGCGCCGCCGTGCGGTGCGCAAGGCCACCGCGCCGACCGCGCCCGAGGAGGCGGCCGTCGTGGTCGTCCCCGCGGCGGAGAAGCCGCAGGCCGCCGAGGAGCCCCAGGCCGCCGAGGAGCCCCAGGTCTCCGAGGAGCCCGTGGCGGAGGCCGAGGCCGCCGCTCCGGCCAAGAAGACGGCGCGCAAGGCGGCGGCCAAGAAGGCGCCCGCGAAGAAGACGGCGGCCAAGAAGACCGCCGCCAAGAAGACGGCCGCCAAGAAGACGACGGCCAAGAAGACGACGAAGGCGACCGCCAAGAAGACGGCGGCCGCCGAGCAGACGGCGTCTTCCGTCTCCGCCTCCAGCGAGAGCTGACACCCGGCGCGACCTGTGCCCCTCCGCCCGGCCACCAGGCCGGACGGAGGGGCACACGCGTGTCCGCCCAGAGGCGTCGCGCGACCCGAAAGCGTGAACCGCGCCACCCTGCTCTTGGTGCACGGGTGGATACCTGTAAAACTCATGCGGTCTGACGAATGAACAGAGGCTTGAGTACCCGGTTGGGGAGACCGCGTCTCGGTCTCAGGGGAGGGATGACAGATGGCGCAAGTGCGCCTGCGTGGCACGGGACGACACCGTGCGGTGAAGCCGGTCAAGGGCGGACGCCAGGCGGTGGCCCTGGCCACGGTCCTGTCCGCGGCCGGGATCCAGGCCACGGGTTCCGTGGGCACCGCGGCCGCGGACACGCCGCGGACCTGGACCGAGGGGCCGATCTTCAACGATCCGAAGGGCAGCCCCGACGAGCAGTACGCGATCCGCAGCCGGCTCGTGGAGCTGACCGAGTCCGCGGTGCGGGGCTCGACGATCAAAGTCGCGGTCTACCACGTGTGGGAGGCCACGGTCGTCAACGCTCTGGTGGACGCCAAGAAGCGGGGCGTCCGCGTCCAGGTCCTGCTGGACGAGACCAGCAAGAGCGACCGGCCGACCAACACGTCGTACGCCACGCTCAAGGAGGCGCTCGGCACCGACAAGAGCAAGTCGTCCTTCGTGACGCTCTGCCCGACCGCGAAGTCGTGCCTCGGCAACCCGCAGTACGGCAAGTCGATCATGCACAACAAGTTCTGGCTGTTCTCGGAGGTCGAGGGCGCCAAGGACGTCGTCGTGCAGACCACGTCGAACTCGACGCCGTCGGCGCACACGAAGTTCTACAACGACGCGCTGCTGCTCCCGGACAACCCCGCGATGTACGACGCCTACGCGGAGTACTTCACGGACATGCTGGGCAAGCGCTGGCAGGACTGGGACTACCGCACGGTCAGCAGCGGGCGCTACAAGTCGTACTTCTTCCCGCGCAACGGCTCGGTCAACGAGACCGACACCATGTACTCCGTCCTGAACAACGTGAAGTGCACGTACAAGGACACCGCGGGTGTGACACAGCACACCAAGGTCCGCGCCGCGATCTTCAAGATCACGCGGAAGCAGATCGCCGACAAGCTGGTCTCGCTGAAGAAGGCGGGCTGCTCGGTGAGCATCCTGTACGCCGAGACGGACAGCGCCAAGAGCCAGAACGGCACCCCGGGCACCTGGGAGCAGCTCCACACGTCCGGAGGCCCCTCGGCGCGCTGCTTCAACGACGACCGGGACCCCTCACGCCCCGGCTCCCGGCTGACGACGCCGTACATCATCCACTCGAAGTACCTGCTGATCGACGGCATGTACGACGGCAAGCGGAACAAGGTCTCCTTCACCGGCTCGCAGAACTACACGGCCCCCGCGCTGCGCGAGAACGACGAGGCGATCGTGAAGATCGACGACGACTCGGTGCAGAGCACCTACCGCTCGCACTTCAACCGCACGTGGAACGTGGCCTGGCCGGGCAAGGCCGACAAGACCGACCTGTGCAAGGGCGTCAAGCCGCTGCCGCCGGACGGTGAGCCCACCTGAGCGGGGGTGCGGGGCCGGTTTGACCCTTTCGGGTCAGCCCCGTAACCTTGACCATCGGCGTGTTCCTATACACCGCCACCCCCTGTAAACCTTTTTCCTCCCGTTTCGTGGGCACTGTTCCGGGCCGGGAGAGGCCGTCCGCTCTGTGGGCGGCTGGACTGCGGGGGCACCGTTCCGAGCGAGAGAGAGATCCGCGTGTACGCCATCGTGCGCAGCGGTGGTCGTCAGCACAAGGTTGCTGTCGACGACATCGTTGAGGTTGACAAGATTTCCACTGCCAAGGTTGGCGACACGGTCGAGCTCTCGACCCTGCTCGTTGTCGACGGTGACGCCGTGACCAGCGACCCGTGGGTCCTGGCCGGCATCAAGGTGCAGGCCGAGGTCGTGGACCACCACAAGGGTGTCAAGATCGACATCCTTCGGTACAAGAACAAGACCGGCTACCGCCGTCGTCAGGGTCACCGTCAGCAGTACACGGCGATCAAGATCACCGGCATCCCCACGGCTGCGAAGTAAGGGACTGAGACAAGATGGCACACAAGAAGGGCGCATCGTCCACTCGGAACGGGCGCGATTCCAATGCTCAGCGGCTCGGCGTGAAGCGCTTCGGCGGTCAGGTCGTCAACGCCGGTGAGATCCTGGTCCGCCAGCGTGGCACCCACTTCCACCCGGGCTCGGGCGTCGGCCGCGGCAAGGACGACACCCTGTTCGCGCTGGACGCCGGTTCGGTGGAGTTCGGTACCCACCGTGGCCGCAAGGTCGTGAACATCGTTCCGGTCGCCTGAGTCCGTCTTACCGACTGACTGGCGCTCGTCGAGCGATTTCTGCGAGGGCGGACCTCTCTTCCCGGTTTCCGGGAAGCGGGTCCGCCTTTCGCGTGTTCTAGATAGACGTGTATTCCGGATGGGTGTGAGTTCCGGATGGACACACCATCCCCCGCAGTAAGCAATTCCCAGGAGGCACCCCGCTATGACCACCTTCGTGGACCGCGTCGAGCTGCACGCCGCCGCGGGTAACGGAGGCCACGGCTGTGCCTCCGTCCACCGTGAGAAGTTCAAGCCGCTCGGCGGCCCGGACGGCGGCAACGGCGGCCGTGGCGGTGACGTCATCCTGGTGGTCGACCAGGACGTCACGACGCTGCTCGACTACCACCACAGCCCGCACCGCAAGGCCACCAACGGCCAGCCCGGCGCCGGCGACAACCGCTCCGGCAAGGACGGTCAGGACCTGGTCCTGCCCGTTCCCGACGGCACGGTCGTCCTCGACAAGGACGGCAACGTCCTCGCGGACATGGTCGGCCAGGGCACCATCTTCGTCGCGGGCCAGGGCGGCCGCGGCGGCCTCGGCAACGCGGCGCTGGCCTCGGCCCGCCGCAAGGCCCCCGGCTTCGCGCTGCTCGGCGTGCCCGGTGAGGAGCGGGACCTCGTCCTGGAGCTCAAGTCCGTCGCCGACGTCGCCCTCGTGGGCTACCCGAGCGCGGGCAAGTCCTCGCTGATCTCCGTGCTGAGCGCCGCGAAGCCGAAGATCGCCGACTACCCCTTCACCACGCTGGTGCCCAACCTGGGCGTGGTGACGGCGGGCTCGACCGTCTACACCGTCGCCGACGTGCCCGGCCTCATCCCGGGCGCCAGCCAGGGCCGCGGGCTCGGTCTGGAGTTCCTGCGGCACGTCGAGCGGTGCAGTGTGCTCGTCCACGTGCTCGACACGGCGACCCTGGAGTCCGACCGCGACCCCGTCTCCGACCTCGACGTCATCGAGGCCGAGCTGCGGGAGTACGGCGCGGGCCTGGAGAACCGGCCGCGCCTGGTCGTCCTGAACAAGATCGACGTACCGGACGGGCAGGACCTCGCCGACCTGGTCCGGCCCGACCTGGAGGAGCGCGGCCACCGCGTCTTCGAGGTGTCGGCCGTGGCGCACAAGGGCCTCAAGGAGCTCTCGTTCGCCCTGGCCGAGCTGGTCGCCGAGGCACGCGCCGCGAAGCCGAAGGAGGAGGCGACCCGTATCGTCATCCGGCCCAAGGCCGTCGACGACAGCGGCTTCACGGTCGTCCGTGAGGAGGACGGCATCTACCGCGTGCGCGGCGAGAAGCCGGAGCGCTGGGTGCGCCAGACCGACTTCAACAACGACGAGGCCGTCGGCTACCTCGCGGACCGCCTCAGCCGCCTCGGTGTCGAGGACCAGTTGATGAAGGCGGGCGCGCGCAACGGTGACGGCGTCGCGATCGGCCCCGAGGAGAACGCGGTCGTCTTCGACTGGGAGCCGACGATGATGGCCGGCGCGGAGATGCTGGGCCGCCGTGGCGAGGACCACCGCCTGGAGGCCCCCCGTCCCGCCGCCCAGCGCCGCCGTGACCGTGAGGCGGAGCGGGACGACGCCGAGCGCGAGTACGACGACTTCAAGCCCTTCTAGGCCCGCAGGGCCCCGCAGGGCACGTCACAGGCACAAGAGAAGGGCCCCCGGAGCGCGAAGCTCCGGGGGCCCTTCTCTTGCCTCTGTGTACCGCTACGCGGTGACCGAGTCCTCCGCGCCGGGGGACTCCGCCGGGTCCTGCTCCGTCTCCTCCGCGGCTTCCTCGGCCACGCGCTGGCCGGGGATGTCCGCGTCGATGCGGGAGGCCATGCGGGCGCGCCGGGCGTCGGCCTGGGCGGACAGGGCGAGGGCCGCCGCGTTGAAGCGGACCAGGGACGGCGGGTCCGAGGGGCCCAGGAGGTGCTCCTTGAGCTCGGCACGGGCCTCCGCGCGGGTGTCCAGCTCCGGGGTGCGCACGGACTCCAGGAGGGCGGCCACGCCGTCCGCCTCGGGCGCGAGGATCGTCCCCGCGGACGCCGTCGGGAAGCTCGCGCGGAACTCCGCCTCGGACATCCCGGCCGTGTTGGCGACGGCGTACGGCTTCTCGCTGCTCAGCCAGTCGGAGACGACCGAGGAGACGTCACTGATCAGCAGGTCCGCCTGGTTGAAGCAGGAGAAGATCGGCGGGCGCGCCGTCGTGATGATCTGGTGCTCCCACTCCGGCAAGGACGCCCAGTACGCGGCCTCCCAGGCGGCCGTCGCCTCGGCCACCAGGGCCTGCTGGTCGCCGTCGGGCGAACTCTGGAGCATCATCCGCTCCTGTTCGTCCGCGCTCTTGCGGAAGGAGGTCGCCGTCAGCGTGTCGAGCGCGGCGGTCCGCCGGACCAGCTCGGCCGCGACCTCCGGGCCCGGGCGGGCACCGGAGCGCTTGGTGTTGGCCGCGAGGATCATCGCCTTGATGCGCTCGTTGGCGGCGCCCGCGCGCGGGTCCTGGGAGCCGGTCATCGGGTGTGGCTTGTACAGGAGGCGTACGGCCGGGTCGGCGAGGAGCTCGCGGACGATGTTCTCGCCGGCCAGGACGACCGAGGTGTTGCCGGGGTTGCCGTCCCAGCCCTCCCAGGTCGGGGCGTACAGGACCGTGGTGAAGGGGCCCGTGGGCGCGCCCGAGAACGGCTTGATCGGGGAGAGCTGCGGGCGGCCCACCTCGACGACGTCCTTGTCGTCCACGCCGATGTCCGCGAGCTGGTAGCGGTCGCGGGCCGCGGGGCCCGCCACCCACACCTGGTCGTACGCCTTCGCGTACGGGTTGCAGGAGGACAGCTTGTCGCTCTCGCCGTGGTTGATGAAGGCGTGCTTGATCGTCGGGATGCGCAGGACCTGGGAGGTCTTCGCGGCGTTCGCCGGGTGCAGCAGCATCTTCAGCGTCGACGTCTCCAGCGAGAACATCGTCGCGACCTTCGGGAAGCAGATGATCGGGACGTCGGTCGCGTCGATCTTCTGGACCATGAACCGCTCACGCAGCACGATCAGCGGGTTGCCGTCGAGCTGGGAGAGGGTCGAGAGCCACATGTTGGCCTGGTACGCGGACGTCGTGCCGCCCGAGAAGTACATGCCGACGGTCGGCTTGTACTCGGCCAGCCACTCGTCGAGCCACTCCATGACCTTCTGGTCGTTCATGGCCCGCTTCTTCGGCAGCAGCCAGGTGCCGAGGTAGAGCGCGCCACCGGCGATCAGGGCGATCGACACGCCGAGGCCGATGCCGCCCCAGTAGGCGTCGGTGGTGGCCGCGGCGGTCAGCAGACCGGCCGTCCCCGGCACCGAGAACGTCAGCAGGCGGTGGGCCTGGCGGCGGGAGAGGATGCGCGGCGGCGCGGCCGTCAGGTGCAGCGCCGAGGTGTCGATGTTCCGCGTGACGATCGGCAGCGACCGCGTACGGCGTACGAGCACGGCGACGGCCTGGCAGCAGAAGTGCAGGGCGTAGAAGGCGAGCAGCGCGATGGTCAGCGGCGACTGCTCGGCCAGCGGCTCGATGCCGTCTATGCGCAGCAGGCCGACCAGGATCAGCATGTCGCGCAGGAGCTGGCGGACCGTGACGTCGAACCGGATCTTGCCCAGGAGCGACAGGAGGCCCGGCTGCTTGTACTGCAGATAGATGTCGAGCGCGAGGTTCGCGGCCGCCGCGGCGACGAACACCGGGACGTAGGGGAGCAGCGCGCTCACGAGCTGGGCCGTGAAGAGCGCGAACATCGCGAACAGCGCTGTCAGCTGCACGATGCGTCGGGGAACGAGTCCGGCAGAGGGCACGGGTGTGGGCTCCTGGCGGGGGAGGGAGAGGGAGGGCGAGGGAATGGGGGGAAGTCGACCACTGACCGTATGACGCGCGGTACCTCCGTAGCAATCTTCCGTGACAACAATCACCGAAAACTGGGGCAAACAAGACTGAACCAAGGCGCTGTTTTCTCCCTCGTCACCCGTTCGGCGGTGTCAGGTCCGCCCTTCGGAATGCACGGGCGCTTCTCCCGGGTGCTCACGTAGATTGCTTCCCCGGAACATTCCGGACCCCGGATCGCGGGTCCCGGAGCACCAGATCATTTGGGGAAGAGCGTGGCAGCGGCAGCGGCAAGGCAGTCGGTGGCAGAGGCCCAGCGGGTCGTCGTCAAGGTCGGGTCCTCGTCCCTGACCACCGCGTCGGGGGGCCTGGACGCGGACCGCGTCGACGCGCTCGTCGACGCGCTCGCCAAGAGCAGAGGGGCCGGCGCGCGCGAGATCGTCCTGGTCTCCTCCGGCGCCATCGCGGCGGGCCTCGCCCCGCTGGGACTCGCCGAGCGACCCAAGGACCTGGCCCGCCAGCAGGCCGCCGCCAGCGTCGGCCAAGGGCTGCTGGTGGCCCGCTACACCGCCTCCTTCGCGCGGTACGGCGTACGCGTCGGACAGGTGCTCCTCACCTCCGACGACATGGCGCGCCGCGCCCACCACCGCAACGCGTCCCGCACCCTGGACCAGCTCCTCGCCATGGGCGCGCTGCCCGTGGTGAACGAGAACGACACGGTGGCGACCGACGAGATCCGCTTCGGCGACAACGACCGCCTGGCGGCCCTCGTCGCCCACCTCGTCCGCGCCGACCTCCTCGTGCTCCTCTCCGACGTGGACGGCCTCTACGACGGCGACCCCGCGAGGCCGGGCACCTCCAGGATCTCCGAGGTCACCGGGCCCGCCGACATAGCGCACGCCCAGATCGGCAGCGCGGGCAGGGCCGGGGTCGGCACCGGCGGCATGGTCACCAAGGTCGAGGCGGCGCGGATCGCCGCGGCCGCGGGCATCCCGGTCGTGCTGACCTCCGCGAGCCAGGCGGGCGACGCCCTCGCGGGCCGCGCGACGGGCACGTACTTCCACCGCACGGGACGCCGCTCGGGCGACCGGCTCCTCTGGCTCCAGCACGCCTCCGAGCCGCGCGGCGCGCTCACGCTGGACGACGGGGCCGTGCGCGCGGTCGTCGAGGGGCGCAAATCGCTGCTGCCCGCGGGCATCGCGGCGGTCGAGGGCGACTTCACCGCGGGCGACCCGGTCGAGCTGCGGGACACCGGCGGCCGGGCCGTCGCGCGCGGCCTGGTGAACTTCGACGCCAAGGAGCTGCCGCAGCTCCTCGGCCGCTCGACGCGCGACCTCGCGCGGGAACTCGGACCCGCGTACGAGCGGGAGGTCGTGCACCGGGACGACCTGGTCCTGCTGCACGGGTGACGGACCGGGCCCGCCCCACCCGTCGCACCAGCCCCGTCCGCCCCGGCTGAAAACCGTCGCGAACCGTCCTCGAAGGCCGCCCCGCGGGAGGTGAAACTCCCCAAAACCGCCCCGCGGGCCGGCTTGGCCTGCTCAACTTTGTCGAGAACGGTTCCGCTGAACCCCGCTGAACCGTTGCGTATCCGCATCGCCATCGCGTGAAGGAGGCCGTCGTGAGACGAGTGCGCCCTGGGGTGGCGTCCCGCGGCTCCGCGGAGCGGGCGCTGACGAGCGTCGCCGCGGGCGAGGCGTACGAGAGCGAGCCGCAGGCCGCGCCGGAGGGCGCCGCGCGCGAGAGCCGGGACGGCGAACCGGTGGAGGCGCCCCGGCTGTGGCACGTCACGCTGAGCGTCTCGGGGGCGAAGACCCCGTTGCAGGAGGTCAGACGCGGTCTGGAACAGCTCGCCCACGACCACCCCTTCCTCCTCACCAGCCGTTACGCACCCGACCACGCCGAGATCCGCTACTGGGAGGAGGCCCGCGATCTGCACGACGCCGCCGCGGTCGCGCTCCGTCTCTGGGGCGAGCACCGGCACAGCGCGCGGCTGCCCCCGTGGGAGATCGTGGGGCTCGAAGTGATCGACCGCGACACCTATCACCACCGGGTGGCCGAGGGCTACGGTCCGTTACCCGCCACCCCGGTGGGCGTGCACCCGTTTTGAGCCGACGTCCCACAGCCGCCCGCCGGTCTCGGGTACTGGAATACCGGGTGGACGCCCCGCGCGCGGGGATTACGCTGCGGACATGACGTCGCTCTCTCCCGTCTCGCCGTACGACAACCTCTCACCGGTCGCCCGGGCCGCCTACCGCTCCCGTGGCGCCGCCGCCACGCTCGCGCCGCTGCCACGGGCCGCCAAGGACGACGCGCTCCTCGCGATCGCCGACGCCCTCGAGGTGCGGACCAGCGAGATCGTCGCGGCCAACGCCGAGGACATCGCGCGCGCCCGTGAGGCGGGCACGAGCGAGGGCATCATCGACCGGCTCACCCTGACCCCCGAGCGGGTCCGCGCCATCGCCGCCGACGTGCGCGACGTGGCCGCCCTGCCCGACCCGGTCGGCGAGGTCGTCCGCGGCTCCACGCTCCCCAACGGCATCGACCTGCGCCAGGTCCGTGTCCCCCTCGGCGTCGTCGGGATCATCTACGAGGCCCGTCCCAACGTCACCGTGGACGCCGCCGCCCTCTGCCTGAAGTCCGGCAACGCGGTCCTGCTGCGGGGCTCGTCATCGGCGTACTCCTCGAACACGGCCCTGGTGCGCGTCCTGCGCGACGCCGTGCACGGCGCGGGCCTGCCCGCGGACGCCGTCCAGCTCGTCCCCGGCGAGAACCGCGACTCCGTACGCGAGCTGATGCGCGCCCGCGGCCTCGTCGACGTGCTCATCCCGCGCGGCGGCGCCTCGCTGATCAAGACCGTCGTCGAGGAGTCCACCGTCCCGGTCATCGAGACCGGCACCGGCAACTGCCACGTGTACGTGGACGCCGCCGCCGACCTCGACATGGCCGTCGACATCCTGATCAACTCCAAGGCCCAGCGCCCCAGCGTCTGCAACGCCGCCGAGACGCTGCTCGTGCACCGCGACATCGCCGGGGCGTTCCTGCCGCGCGCCCTGGACGCCCTCGCCGAGGCCGGCGTCACCGTCCACGCCGACGAGCGCGTCCTCACGTACGCCGAGGGCAGCAAGGCCACCGTCGTCCCCGCGACCACCGAGGACTGGGAGACCGAGTACCTCAGTCACGACATCGCGGCCGCCGTCGTCGACACCCTGGAGCAGGCCGTCGAGCACATCCGCCTGTGGACCTCGGGGCACACGGAGGCCATCGTCACCACCTCGCAGCAGGCGGCCCGCCGCTTCACCCAGCTCGTGGACTCCACCACCGTCGCCGTGAACGCCTCGACGCGCTTCACCGACGGCGGGCAGTTCGGCTTCGGCGCCGAGATCGGCATCTCCACGCAGAAGCTGCACGCGCGGGGACCGATGGGGCTGCCCGAGCTGACCTCCACCAAGTACATCGTGACGGGCGACGGCCACATCCGCTGAATTCCCCTGCGCCCTGCCCAAATTGCCCCTTCCAGGTCTAGTCTGGAGGGGTGCCGGAGGACGTGGGGGGCACGCCGTCGTTCCCTGACGGCTGGGAGCCCGACGACGACCGCGACCGCGGGGGTGCGGACGAAGAGTTCGCCTCCGTGGTCTTCGACGAGGACTTCGTACGGGCCGCCG
This sequence comes from Streptomyces sp. DSM 118878, assembly GCF_052936595.1. Lineage (NCBI taxonomy): Bacteria > Bacillati > Actinomycetota > Actinomycetes > Kitasatosporales > Streptomycetaceae > Streptomyces > Streptomyces sp. DSM 118878. The sequence continues at coordinate 3,184,273 of NZ_CP193622.1, read as the reverse complement.
AGATCAAGGAGCCGTCCGCCGTGGAGCGGCTGCTCGCGGCCGCCCGGGCGCGCGCGGAGGCCACCGAGGCCGAGAACCGCAGGGCCCGCATGCGCGGCCCGGCGCGCGACGCCCCGGACGACGAGTACTACGACGACGGCTTCGACCCCGAAGAGGGCGAGTTCGCCCACGACGACCTCGACGAGGGCTACGAACACGACACCGACGCCCGGCGGTACGGCCGCGCGGGCCGCCACCCCGGCCAGGCCCGCTGGCACCGCCCCGTCGCCTGGATGCTGGCCCTCCTGATGGGCGTCGGCATGGTCGCCCTCGCCTTCACCGCGGTCTACCGCGGCGCCTCGTCGGGCCGCCAGGACCAGGTGCCCGCGCCCGCCTCCACCGAGGTCGGACAGAGCGCCGACAGCGAGGTCGCGGTCAGCCCCTCGGCCTCCGCGGAGTTCGGCCGCCCGGCGGTGCCCGCGACGCCGCGCACTCCCTGAGCCGCCGGAAGAACTTGTGGCGTAACCGGGCGTTTACTTGCCCGCCGGGAGACCTACTCTCAAGGTATGGGCGGGCCAGAAGACCCGCCGGCGGGTACACCCGAGGGCGCTCCCGGCGGTGGCGAGGACGAGTACCGATCCGTTGTCTTCGACGAGTCGTTCGTCCGCGCTGCACGCCTCCAGGAGTACTCCGCGCAGGAGCGCATGGCCGACCACGAGCACGCCGTGCGCCGCCGCCCCGCCCTGTCGCGCCGCCGCCTGTCCCGCCAGGCCGTGATCCTCGTCGTGCTCATCGCGCTGGCCTTCGGCACGGCGATCTTCGTGGGCGTACGGCAGCCGTACCCCAGCCCGCCGGCCAAGCGCTCCGATCCGCTGCGGATGACGGTGGTTCCGCTCTCGCCGCAGGGCCGCGTGCCGGGGGCCGAGAGCGTCGCCGACCTGTACGCGCACAGTCCCGCCGCGCAGTTCCGGGTGGGCGCGGGCGGCGTGAACCTCCCCGCCGCGCGCCGTACCGCGCACTTCTCCGACAGCCAGGTGACGTCCGCGCTGACCACCGCCAAGGACTACCTGGTCGAGTCCGCCCTCGACCCCGACGTGCTCACCGGCGGATCACCGCGCTCCGTCCGGCTGCTGCTCGACCCGGAGCAGTACGACCAGTTCGACCGGAGCTTCGCGCACCCCGCCGCGGACGGGCGGCACGCGCCCACCGGCTGGCTGGTGCGGTTCGACCCGAAGCGGACCGCCCTCGCCGACCAGCGCGTCAGGGTCGAGGGCACGCTGCGGGCCGCCGAGACGGACAAGGGCACGCTTGAGGTGTTCACCGATCACACGTTCGTGTACGCGGTACGGGGGGCCGAGCCGGGCAAGGCGTCCGGCAAGGCTTCGGGCAAGGCGTCCGGCAAGGCGTCGGGCGAGGCGGAGGCGTCCGGGGAGGCGAAGGCCTCCCTGTTCACCGTGCGGCGGGAGCTGCACTTCCGCTTCGACCGTGACGACCTGCGGATGCACCAGGCCGAGCTGGTCACGTCCGACACCCAAGCCGGGCCGCTGACCTGCGCCGACGACTCCGTGAACCATCTGCGGCCGCTGCTCGCCGGGGAGCGCGCGAAGGCGGGCGGTCCGGCGGGCACCGACCCGTACGCCACGGGCCGTGCCCCGGCGCTCTGCGGCACGCTGGCGGCCGCCGCCCAGCCCTCGCTCTAGCGGGCCGCTACTTCGGGTCGGCGGGGCCCTCGGAGCCGCCGCCCTGGCCGGTGAACCTGCCCCGCAGCTTGCCGCCGAGGTCGCCCGCGCCGCCCGCGATGTCGCTGACCAGCTTCATCAGCGGGTCCTTGCTGTTGCGCACGTCGTCCGCGTAGGCGGAGGCCGACTGCCGGAAGGAGTCGGAGACGGAGGTGTCCCCGTCCTCGTCCCGGCGCGGGTAGTGCCCGTCCATGATCCGCTGGAAGTCGCGGGACTCGCCCCACTTCTTCAGCTCGGCGGCCCGCACCGTGGCGAAGGGGTGCGTGCGCGGCAGCACGTTGAGGATCTTCAGCACCGAGTCGCGCAGGTCGCCCCCGGCCTCGTACTCCTCGGCCTGCTCCAGGAACGCGTCCACGTTCATCTCGTGCAGGTGGTTGCCGCCCGCGAGCTTCATCAGGCCGCGCATGGAGCACCGCAGGTCCTGTCCCACGAGGAGCCCCGCGCGGTCCGCCGAGAGCTCGGACTTGCGGAACCACTCGCGCAGCGCCGTCACGATCGCCATGATCGCGACGTTGCCGAGCGGGATCCACGCGACCTTCAGCGCGAGGTTGGTGAGGAACAGCAGGATCGTGCGGTACACGGCGTGGCCCGACAGCGCGTGGCCCACCTCGTGGCCGACGACCGCCCGCATCTCCTCCTCGTCGAGCAGCTCGACGAGGCCCGTCGTCACCACGATGATCGGCTCGTCGAGGCCGATGCACATCGCGTTCGGATTCGGGTCCTGGTTCACGTACATCGGCGGGACCTTCTCCAGGTCCAGGATGTAGCAGGCGTCCCGCAGCATGGTGTTGAGGTGCGCGAACTGCGCGTCCGAGACCCGTACGGAGTCGGACAGGAAGAGCAGCCGCAGACTGCGCTCGGGCAGCAGGCCGCTGAGCGCCTTGAAGACCGTGTCGAAGCCGCTGAGCTTGCGCAGGGCCACCAGGGCCGAGCGGTCCGCGGGGTGCTCGTAGGCGCGCGACGAGATGCCGGGGAAACGCCTGCGCTGCCGGCTGGGCACGTGCTCGTGGCCTTCGCCGCCCGTGCCGCCGCCCGTGCCGCCGGCTGTGCCGCCGTCGTGGTGGTTGTCGTCGGTCATGCCGATTCCCCCATGTGTCGTCCTCCGATGCCCCCGAGGTGGGGCCCAGCCTAGGCGGAGATACCGTGACAGGGCAGCACACAGAAGGAGTCATCCGTCATGGCCATGGATCCCATGGAGTACAACACCGGGGCCGACTGGCTCACGGAGGCGGCCAAGGCCGCCGGACAGCAGGGGCCGGGCAATCTGCTGCGGATCGTGCTGATCGTCATGGTCGTCGGCTGCGTCCTCGGGGGCTGGTTCCTGCTGCGCGGGTACCGCCGGGGCGCCGACGAGGACCGCAACAGCTGAGTCGGCGTGAGCCGGAGAAGCGCCCACGCTTACGATGGCCCGGAAGTTCTTATGTCCATCCCTCCCCCGGATAGGTCCTGCCTGAGATGAGCCTCCACGCCAACGCCGCCCAGCTGGTCACTCTCGCCTCCGAGGGCGGCGAGCACGGCGGCGAGCACACGAGCCTGAGCCCCTTCCTGACCGGCGGTGGCGCGTTCCTCGCCCTGCTGCTGCTCCTGTGGATCACCACGCGCTTCAACCGGGACCGCTGAGCACGGTGCCCGTGCGGGGCCGCTGAGCGGGTTCCCGTAAGCGGGTTCCCGTAGGGGAGCGTTGCGCATGTTCCCGTGCGGGCTGCTGCGTGGATGCTGCCCGTAGGAGCTGCTGAGTGTGTGCCCGTGCGGGTTGCTGCGTGCGTGCCTGTGCGGGGCTTCTACGTGCGTGCCCGTGCGGGTTGCTGCGCGCGTGCCCGTGCGGGGCTGCTGCGCGCGTACGTTCCCGTACGCCGGGGCCGTTGAGCCGTCCTGCCCGGGGGCTTCGGCAGGGCACCGCCCGGGCCGAGCCCGTCGACCGGGCCGGTAGGGTCTGCACGCATGGGAGAGCAGGACATGCCCACCGGTCCGGAGACCGGTCCGGCAGCCAACGGCAAGCGCCGCCTCGGCGTCATGGGCGGCACGTTCGACCCGATCCACCACGGACACCTGGTGGCGGCCAGTGAGGTCGCCGCGCAGTTCCACCTCGACGAGGTGGTGTTCGTGCCGACCGGGCAGCCGTGGCAGAAGAGCGACAAGCAGGTGTCACCCGCCGAGGACCGCTATCTGATGACGGTCATCGCGACCGCCGAGAACCCGCAGTTCTCGGTGAGCCGCATCGACCTCGACCGCGGCGGCGCGACCTACACCACGGACACGCTGCGCGACCTGCGTGCCCTCAACCCCGACACGGACCTCTTCTTCATCACGGGCGCGGACGCGCTCGGCCAGATCCTCACCTGGCGGGACACGGAAGAGCTGTTCTCCCTCGCGCACTTCATCGGGGTCACCCGGCCAGGCCACACGCTGACCGACCCCGGGCTGCCCAAGGGCGGCGTCTCCCTCGTGGAGGTACCCGCCCTGGCCATCTCGTCCACCGACTGCCGCGCGAGGGTCCACAAGGGCGACCCCGTCTGGTACCTGGTGCCCGACGGCGTGGTGCGTTATATCGATAAGCGCGAGCTGTACCGCGGCGAATGAGCCGAGAGGGGCACCGGTGAACGACCGACAGTACGACCCTTATGCGGGCAGCGACCCGTATGCGGGCGAGTACGCGGGCGAGTACGCGGCTGATCAGTACCAGGATCAGTACCAGGTCGTCGGGTACGACGAGTATGGGCAGCCGGTGTACCAGCAGGTGCCTCAGCAGCAGTCCCGCCGGCCCCAGCAGCATCAGCAGCCCCAGCAGCAGGCTTCCGGGTACCAGGAGCAGGCTCCGCAGTACCAGCAGCCTCAGGGGTACGGGTACGACCCCTACGGGGGCGGGCAGCAGCAGGGCTACGACGCGCATGCCTACGGCACGGGGACGACGTCGACGCCTGACGCGTACGGCGCCGGGACCTCGTACGACAACGCCGGGGGGGCCGGGTACGGCACCGGTGTGACGCGGGACGCCGGGTGGATCCCTGAGCAGCAGCAAGGGCCACAGGCTGAGCCCCAGCAGCCCCAGCAGCCCCAGCAGCCCCAGCAGCCCCAGCAGCAGTCGCGGCGGGAGGCGCGGGAGGCGCGGGCGGCGCGGGCGGCGCGGGCGCAGGGTGTGGCCGAAGCCGGGCCTACGCCTGCCGGGTCCGTCCCGGCGGGGCCGAGCGCCGCGCCGCAGCGCGAGGCGCAGCCCGAAGCGCATCCCGAGTACAAGACCGAGCAGTTCTCGTTCATCGAGGAGCCGGACGAGGACTCCGAGGACGTCATCGACTGGCTGAAGTTCACCGAGAGCCGTACCGAGCGGCGCGAGGAGGCCAAGCGACGCGGGCGCTCCCGCGTCGTCGCGCTCGTCGTCGTCCTCGCACTGGTGATCGCGGGCGGTGTCGGCTACCTGTGGTTCGCCGGCAAGCTGCCGGGCCAGTCGGGCGGCGACGGCGGCGCCGCGGCGGCGAGCGGCCCGCAGAAGCGTGACGTGATCGTCGTCCACCTGCACAACACCAAGGGCGGCGGCACGTCCACCGCGCTCCTGGTGAACAACGCCACCACGGGGCAGGGCGCGACCGTACTGATCCCGAACTCCCTCGCCGTCTCGGACGACAACGGCTCGGCGACCACGCTCGGCAAGTCCGTCGACGACGACGGCTCGACCGGCACCCGTGAGTCGATCGACACGGCCCTCGGCACCGAGGTCGAGGGCACCTGGCGGCTCGACACGCCGTATCTGCAGAACCTCGTCGAGCTCGTCGGCAACATCGACGTCGACACCGACGCCGATGTGCCCGACCCCAAGGCCAAGAAGGGCGAGGCCCCGCTGGTCAGGAAGGGCGAGCAGCAGACCCTCAGCGGCCCGATGGCCGTCGCCTACGCCACCCACCGCGGTTCCGGCGAGACCGAGGCCGCGCAGCTCAACCGCTTCGGCCAGGTCATGCAGGGCATCCTGCGCAAGCTGTCGTCCGACGCGAAGGCGGCCACCACCACCGTCGAGTCACTCGCGCAGATCCTCGACCCGTCGCTCAAGGAGAAGGACCTCGGCGCCTTCCTCGCCAAGCTCGCCGACCGGGCCAAGGGCGGCGACTACAAGACGACGCTCCTCCCGGTGCAGCAGGACGGCACGCTGACCGAGAAGACCGGGGACAGCGTGGTCAAGGACATCCTCGGCGGCGCCGCCCGGAGCCCGGAGGAGGGCGCGGCCGTGCGCGTGGGCGTCAAGAACGCCTCCGGCAGCAAGGGTGCGGCCCAGGAGGCCCGCGTCACCCTGGTCAACGGCGGCTACGCCTTCGTCGACGGCGGCACGGACTCCGCTGCCCAGCCGGCCTCGCAGGTCATCTACGCCGACGCGGCCAAGAAGTCGCAGGCCACCGAGGTCGCCAAGACCCTCGGCCTGCCCGCCGGCGCCGTCCGCAAGGGCAAGACGACCGCGAACGCCGACGTGTCCGTGGTGCTCGGCCAGGACTACGAGACGGAGTGAGGACCGGCCGTCGAAACCGAGCCGCACGGGCATGCGGAGCCGTACCGGACAAGGCCGGGCGGCCGTGCCGGACAAGGCCGCGGGGCCGTGCCGGACGGGTACGAGCCGGGGCCGGCGGAGCCGTGACGTAATCGTCTGGGGCTCCGTCGGCTGTCCGTGAGACCCTTGGGGTGTCTTGACCATCTGAAGGAAAGCTCACCAGTGACCGCCACGGACCGCTCCATCGAGCTCATCAACGTCGCCGCCCAGGCGGCTGCCGACAAGCTCGCGCACGACATCATCGCGTACGACGTCAGCGACGTGCTGTCGATCACGGACGCCTTCCTGCTCGCCTCCGCGCCCAACGACCGCCAGGTCAAGTCGATCGTCGACGAGATCGAGGAACAGCTCAGCAAGCAGCTCGGCGCCAAGCCGGTCCGCCGCGAGGGCGACCGCGACGCCCGCTGGATCCTCCTCGACTACGTCGACATCGTGGTGCACGTCCAGCACAGCGAGGAGCGTGTCTTCTACGCCCTCGAACGCCTGTGGAAGGACTGCCCCGAGATCGCGCTTCCCGAGGAAGCCACGGCGACCCGCGGCAAGGCCGCCGAGCACGCCGAGCAGCGTGCCGCCGAGGAGGCGGACCTGGACGGTGAGTTTCGGTGAGCAACCGCGGCTGCCGGGTCATCCTGTGGCGGCACGGCCAGACGTCCTGGAACCTTGAGCGCCGCTTCCAGGGCTCCACGGACATCGAGCTGACCGAGACCGGCACCGGCCAGGCCAAGCGCGCCGCCCGGCTGCTCGCCTCCCTGAAGCCGGACGCCATCGTGGCGTCCGACCTCAAGCGGGCGGCGGCCACGGCGGACGAGCTGGCGGCCATCACCGGCCTCCCCGTCACCCATGAGGAAGGCCTGCGGGAGACGTACGCGGGCAAGTGGCAGGGCCTGACGCACGACGAGATCATCGCGCGCTTCGGCGACCAGTACGACGCGTGGAAGCGCGGCGAGTCGGTGCGCCGGGGCGGCGGTGAGCTGGAGACCGAGGTCGCCGACCGGGCGGCGCCGATCGTCCTGCGCCATGCCGAGAAGCTGCCGGACAACGGCACGCTGGTCGTCGTCAGCCACGGCGGCACCATCCGCACCACCATCGGTCGCCTCCTCGGTCTGGACTCCCACCACTGGGAAGGTCTCGGCGGTCTCTCCAACTGCTGCTGGTCGGTCCTCGGCCAGGGCGCGCGCGGCTGGCGCCTGCTCGAGCACAACGCAGGCACCCTGCCGGAACCGGTGCTCGGCGACGACGACTGAGCGCCCCGGACGCCCGTGACGTCGGCCGGACGGCTCGCGGCGGGCACCGGCACCCGGATTTCACATTCCGGCTGGTCGCAGGCTAAAGTTCTTCTTGTTCGCCCGCCGAGCGGGAAGAACGCAAGGGGCTATAGCTCAGTTGGTAGAGCGCCTGCATGGCATGCAGGAGGTCAGGAGTTCAATTCTCCTTAGCTCCACAGTTCCGGAAATCCCGTCCCCGTCAGGGGGCGGGTTTTTTCATGCGCTCACCCTTCGCCCATGCAGCCCTTCGCCCGCGCAGCCCTTCGCCCGTGCAGTTCCATGGTCTGGCGTCTGCTCTCCTCGTCGTCCGGGGTGTAGGCGACGATCCGGCACTCCGGCATGCCGTTGACGCTCAGGGAGACCGAGGCCATGCGCAGCTCGCCTATCGCCTTGTGCCGGAACGTCTTCACCCGGGGGCCGGGCGGTATGACGTTCCCGCTCGCCCATAGCTCGGCGAAGTACGGGCTCGCGGCGGAGAGCCGGTGGATGAAGCCCTCCCACTCGGGCTCGCCCACATGCCGGCCGTACGCGTTGCGCAGGGTCGCCACCATCACCGGCAGTTCCGAGTCGCGGAAGACCAGCGGGCACTCCACCTCGGGGACGGTGAACAGCGACCACAGCACATTCGGGACGCCCACCTCGGCGCTCCGCGGGATCAGGAAGAGGTCCCGGTACGCGGGGTTGGTGGCGAGGATGTCGTACCGCGCGTTGTAGACCACCGCGGGGAGGGGGTCCATCGCGTCGATGACGTCCTGGACCTCCGGGCCCACCACGGCCACCACGGCCTCCGGATCCGGCTCGTAGGGCACCTCGGCCAGGTGGTACAGATGCTCGCGCTCCGGCCGGCCCAGGCGCAGCGTGCGCGCCACGGCGTCCAGGACCTGCGGCGACGCGTTGATCGGTCGGCCCTGCTCCAACCAGGTGTACCAGGTTTGCTGTCGGTACCAGCATCGGCGGGCTCTCGTCACCCGTACCGGATCGCCCGCACGCTCGACGGCATGACGACGACCACCTCACCCGCCCCCGCGGGTCCGACTCCCGGTCCAACTCCCACGACCAGTAAAGCCCCCGGCACTGACAATCGGCGCGGACGGCTGCTCGCGGTCGTGCTGGCCGCCCAGTTCATGGCGCTGCTCGACGTGTTCATCGTGAACGTCGCGGCGCCGACCATCCAGTCCGAACTGCACGCGTCCGGCGCCGGATTGCAGCTCGTCATCGCCGGCTACACCATCACGTACGCCGTCCTGCTGATCACCGGCGCCCGGCTCGGTGACCGCCTGGGGCACCGGCGGGTGTACCTCTTCGGCCTCGCCGTCTTCACCGTCGCCTCGCTGGCATGCGGACTCGCGCAGGGGACGGGGGAGTTGATCGCCTTCCGGCTGCTGCAAGGGGCCGGCTCGGCGGTCCTCATCCCGCAGGTGCTCAGCCTGATCCAGCGCAACTTCGCCGGCGAGGCGCGGATCAAGGCGCTCGGCGCGTACTCGGCCGTCCTCGCCACCGGCGCCGCCGCCGGACAGGTGCTGGGCGGTGTCCTCGTCAGCGCCGACCTCTTCGGCACCGGCTGGCGGCCGGTCTTCCTGGTGAACGTGCCGGTCGGCGTGGTCCTGCTCGCCCTCGCGGCCCGTGTGCTGCCGCGCGACGACGCCGCGGCGCGCGCGGCCGGGCGGGCTCGCGGGTTCGACCTGCCGGGTCTCGTGCTGCTCGGCGCCGCGGTCTCGCTCTTCACCGTGCCGCTGGTCCTCGGGCAGGAGGAGGGCTGGCCGCTGTGGTCCTGGCTCTCGCTGGTCGCGGCAGTGGTCCTCTTCACCCTGTTCTGCGCGTACGAGTCCCGTCTCGCCCGGCGGGGCGGGGCGCCGCTGATGGCGCCGCGGCTCCTGCGGTCGCCGGGCATGGGGCTCGCCGTCTTCCGCATCGCCGCCGTGATGGCCGTGAACGCGGGCTTCCTCTTCGCGCTCACCCTGCACATCCAGGGAGGCCTCGGATACAGCGCGCTGCGGGCCGGGCTCACCTTCGGGCCGACCGCCGTCGTCTTCGGCGCGGTCGGACTGACGTGGCGGCGCTGGCCCCAGCCGGTGCAACGGGCACTGATCCCCGGCGGCTTCGCGCTGACCGCGGTGGCGACGGCCGCCGTGGGCCTGCTGCTGCGTGACGGCGGCGACGGCGGGCTCTGGCTGTACGTGGCTTTCGTGGGCGTGGGCGCCGGACTCTCCCTCGGTTTCGGCCCGACGCTGACGCGGGCGCTCGCGACGGTGCGCGCCGAGGACGCGGCGGACGCCAGCGGTCTGCTCGCGACGGTCACGCAAATCGGCCAGTTGACCGGAGTCGCCTGTTTCGGAGCGCTCTTCTTGCACCGGCTTGAGTCGTCAGGGGCCCGGGGGGCGTATTCATCGGCGGACGCGCTCCTGGTGTGCGCATACGCGCTCGCCTCAGTGGCCGCACTGGGTGCCGTGTCCGGACTGGTACGACGGCGTCGCTGACCGTGTCGCTCAGGCCGTGGCAGAATCGGACGGCCGGAAGGGGACGCAGCCCGACGGGAGGGAGAGCGCGATGCCCGCGAGCATCATCGGAGAGGGCGACCGCCTCTCCGGCGAGGCGGCGATGCGAGAACGTGCCGGGCGCCGCACGCTCCTCAACTGCCCTTCCTGCGGCTCGTCCCATGTCGCCCAAGTACTCGGTGACAACGGCGGAGTCTCGTACGTGTGTACCGCCTGCGGCCACAGCTGGAGCTGATCGATGGGTGCACACAGGCGGAAATGCGACTGGTGTGACAGCGGCACACCGATCGTCCGCGACATGGAACCGGTCAACGACGAGTACCAGTACTGGTGCGAGGAATGTGCCCGGGCGCTGATCATAAAAGGCGACCCCATCGAGACCTACCGAGAGCTCGAAGGGGAGCCGATCTACGGCCGGCTGCTCGACGAGCACTGCACCCTCAAGCGGTTCTACTCGTTCGCGACCGCCTGACCCCGATCAGCAGAAACCCGAAAGCGGTCACCACGTAGAGGGCGGACAGCAACATCTGGCCATAATTCTGGCCGAGTTCGAGCCGTCCCGCACCGTGCGGCACCCACCACAGGGCGTACGAGACGAAGACCAGCGAGGCGCCCCCGGTCACCGCCCAGCGCCCCCGCCCACCCCGTCGCACCGCATCGGCGCCCAGAAGCAGCAGCATCGGCACGCACCACACCCAGTGGTGCGACCACGACACCGGGCTGACCAGGAGGGCCGTCACCGCGCAGCAGAGCGCGGCCCACGCCCGCTCCCCGCGCAGCGCCGCCGCCACCGCGACCGCGAGACCGCACGCGCAGCTCACCGCGGCCGCTGCCGCCCACCAGACGCCGGGCTCGGCGGTGTGCAGCAGCCGGGCGAGGACGCCCCGCAGCGACTGGTTCGCGGTGTCCTCCGTCAGGCCGACCCGGCCGGCCTCGAAGACCATGCGGGTCCAGAACCGCCACGAGTCGCGGGGCAGCACGGCGGCCGCGAGGAGCGTCGCCCCGGCGAACGAGACGGCCGCCACGCACGCGTGCCGCACGGCGGGCCGCCACGGGCCGCGCCGCAGGGCCTCGGCGGTCCCGGTCAGGAGGAGGAACACGACGAAGAGCGCGGGCGTGAGCTTGATCGCCGCGGCGATCCCGATGCCCACGCCGGCCCAGCGGTGGCCGGGGCGCCGGGAGAGGTCCCACAGGACGAGGACGCCGAGCAGCAGATTGATCTGTCCGTACCGCAGCGTCGTCCATACCGGCTCGCACCAGACGGCGACCGCGGACAGGCCGAGGGCGGTCCGCACGCGCGCGTGGCGCGCGTCACCGCCGATGAGCCGCAGGGAGAGCCCCACGAACACGACGAGCAGGAGCAGGTTCCCCAGCGTCGTGAGAACGCGTATGTCCGGGACGTCCAGGAGCGTCAGCGGAGTGAACAGGAGCGCGGCGAACGGGGGGTAAGTGGTGGGCAGGTGCGCTTCGGTGGTGCGCAGCGCGTAGAGGTCGCCTCCCGCGCGCACGGTCTCGCCCTCGGCCCGGTAGACCATCAGGTCGATCATGGAGACGTCGGCGGCACGCTGGGCGAGCCAGAAGGCCGTGAAGGACAGCAGGCAGGCCCCGGCGGCCACGGGGACGCGGCGGCGGGTGGCGGCGAGCGCGATCACGGTCACGGGGGCTGACAGTACCGGCCGAATCGGGCTGTACCGGTGCAGACCGGAAACGATTTGGTGGAGCACGGGGATGACCGTGTAATGTTGGCGGAGCCGCCGGGGAAACCGGGCGGACAGGCAAGGGGCTATAGCTCAGTTGGTAGAGCGCCTGCATGGCATGCAGGAGGTCAGGAGTTCAATTCTCCTTAGCTCCACAGTAAATGGAAGCGGGTCACCCGGATCGGGTGGCCCGCTTCTTGTGTGCCGTCTCTCTTCTTGTTCGCGTCTCTTCCTTTCTTCCTTGTCGTCGTCTTCCTTGTCGTCGTTTTCGTGGGCGTGGCCCTACTTGTTACTGCCGTCCGCTGCCGAGTGCCCTGCGTCCCCGGCCGGGCGGCAGCGCGGCGGGCAGTGCGGGAAGCCGCCGTGGCGCCGCCTTCGGGTCCTCCTCGATGCGCAGGGCGAGCGCGGGACAGCGCCGCACCGCGCGCGCAGCACGCGCTTCGGAGTAGCGCGGTACGGAGGCTTCCGCCACCGAGGGGAAGCCGTCGGGGCCGAGTTGGAGCAGCTCGGGGACGATGTCCGCGCACAGCCCATGGCCCTGGCAGAGCGTCCAGTCGACGGCCAGCTTGCGGCCGCTGGGCGCCTCACCCCGCGGAGCCTCCGTCTGGAGGGGCAGGACACCTTCCACCGGGCGGCCACAGCCGTCACCGAGGACGTGCGCCGCGAGGTCGTCGGTGAACGCCGCGATCGTCGACTCCAGAAAGGCTGCCGTGCCGTCCGGATGCTTGCAGGCGCCGCGCCGCTTCACGGCTCTGGTCACCTCACGCAGCGCCTCCAGGGCGGTGGGGCCGCCCCCATTGAGGACGTCCGCGAGGCCGCGGGCCGCCGCGGGGAGGCCGAGATAGCAGGGCCCGCACTGCCCCGAGCTCTCCGCGGCCAGCCAGTGCGCGACGCGCAACGACTCGCCGAGCGGGCAGGTCGACTCGCCGATCGGCAGGATCGCCCCGGCGCCGAGCGCGCCTCCGCAGGCGTCCAGCGAGGCCCTGGAGACGACCGCCTCGTGCGCGGTGACGCTGTCGAGCCACTTGCCGTGGTAGCCGCCGGTGAGCACGCCCTGGGGCAGCGCGGGAGCGCCGGCGAGCTGGAGCACGTACCGCAGCGGGACGCCGGTGGACACCTCCACGACCATCGGCCGCGCGACCGCTCCGGAGAGGGTCAGCAGGACCGTGCCGGGCTCGTCGTGCAGACCGGTGCGGCAGTAGCGGTCCGCGCCGAGCCGTGCGGCGATCGCGAGCTGGGCGAACGTCTCGGCGTTCGAGAGCAGCGTGGGGGCGCCGCCCACCCCGGAGTCGGAGGTGCGCACCTTGCGGCCCGGCGGCAGCGCGGGCCCGCCGTCGGCGGAGCGGACCAGCGCGGAGGACTCCCCGGTGACCATGCGCATCGGATTGCGCTGCACGCGCGCGCGTAGTGCGGCGCCGCGGCGGTTGCCCAGGCCGCGCTCGGCGAGGGCGGTGCGCATCGAGGCCTCGGTCGAGTCGCGGGTCACGCCGATGACGAGCGTCCGGGCGCCGAGGGCCTCGGCCGCGAGCAGGGCGCCGTCCAGGATGAGGTGCGGGGCGCGGTTGATCAGGACGGTGTCCTTGCGGCAGGCCGGCTCGTCCTCGCTGCCGTTGACGACCACCACGGGACGTACGCCGCGCCGTATCGCCGCCTCCGCGACGGAGCGCAGCTTGCGCGCGAAGGGGAAGCCCGCGCCACCCCTGCCGCGCAGCTCGATCTGCTCGGCGAGTCCGGCGAGAGCCTCGCCCGCCATCGGTTCGAGGGGCCCGTGCACCTTCAGGTGCATCGTCAGATCGAGGCGTTCGACCAGGTCGAAGCCGGACGTGAGCAGGGGCAGGCCGACGACGCGGACCTCGGGGACGTCGGGCAGCGACGTGTTCACGGGTGGCCTCCGGTGGCGGCGTTCCAGGGCTCGCCCGAGCTGGGGGCCTGGAAGGGCCCTGGCAGCGGCTCGGTGGCGGAGCCACTGTCGTACGCGGGGTCGTAGGGCTCGTACACGGGCTGGGGTGCGGTGTCGTAGGTGGGCGGGGGCGCCACGTAGGGGGACTCGGCGGGAGGGGGCGGCGATGGCGCGGGCCAGCGCTCGGCGGGCTCGGCGCGCGGCGGGGGCCCCGGCGGGTACAGAGGCGGCGTGGTGGCCAGTGCGCGGTAGGCCGCGGAGATGCCGACCACGGGGCCGGGGTCGGTCGCGACGTCGGTGACCGTGCCCGGCAGCGGGGCGGAAACGGTGTCCCGCGCGGGAGGCCGTTTTCGGGACGGTGTGCCATGTCCCGGTTCGAGCAGGGCCAGGATGCGGGCGGCGACCTTCCGCTTGACCGGCGGTGGCGCGGCGCGCAGGGCGACGGCTCCGGCGACCGCGATGAGACACAGGCAGTACAGGGCGACCACCCAGGGCTTCGGCTGGCGGCCCGCGTACAGGCCGTGCGTGAGCGAGGCACACCAGGCGGGGTAGGCGAGCATGTGCAGCGACCGCCAGCGCGACGCGACCCGGGCGGGAGAGGCGAAGGCGCTGCGCAGGGCTCCGGTGACGCTCGTGACCACCATGAGGAGGCCCGCGAGCGAGCCCAGGCCGATCAGCCCGGCGCTGCCGGAGACGCCGAGCCCGAAGGGCACCAGGGCGCCGAGGAGCGACACGTGGTCGAGCGCGACCTTGACGGTGCCGTGCAGCAGCAGGAAGCCCACCGAGGCGACCGCGGTGGCGCGGTGCACGGCCTGGGCGAGCAGCCGCTGGCGGGAGCGGAGGAAGAGGCGGTCGGTGGCGACCAGGCCCCAGACCACGGCCGCGGTGAGGGAGACCAGGCACAGGACGCCGGTCGTGAAGTCCAGGGCGGCGCGGAAACCGTCACTGCCCGCGAAGACGAGCAGGGGTATCAGGAGCATGGCGCCGGCGGCGAGAACTCGGCTCCGGCGATGAGGGTGCAGAGGGTTCATGGGGGCGGCTCCGAAAGGGTTCGGTTCCCGCCGCATGCTAAGTCGCTCCATACCGGTGGGTACGAGGTTTGAGTTATTGCGTCGTTACCAAAGCGCTATCTGCTCTTGGTGTTGCCCCGATAGTGGGCGGTACGCCGAGTAACCCTTGGCCAAGGGTGAAGATCCACGGTCGGGAGGCCCGCCCGGGGAAGCTCGTCGCGGGGTGCGGGAGGGCTGCGGTACCCTGACGCCATGCGTGCCGTACGCCTTCTGCTTAGCGGGCCGCGTTGATCAGTCCCGACCGTCGGTGAACCGCGGTTGGAATCGGCGCGGCGTCCCCTCCTGTGCGAGGGGCTTTTTCATTTGACCCGCACGGTCAATTCCGCAGGCAGAGACGATCGATGGAGCTTTGAGGATCATGAGCGAGACGAATTCTGCTGCCGCCTCCGAGGTGGCCGCGCCGCACCGCTACACGGCCGCCCTGGCCGCTGAGATCGAGGCACGCTGGCAGGACTTCTGGGACGCCGAGGGCACCTACGAGGCGCCGAACCCCAGCGGTGACATGGCCGCACGGGACGAGGCGGAGGCCGCGCTGGTCGACCGGCCCAGGAAGTTCATCATGGACATGTTCCCGTACCCCTCGGGTGCGGGCCTGCACGTCGGCCACCCGCTGGGCTACATCGCCACGGACGTCTTCGCCCGCTTCCAGCGCATGACGGGCCACAACGTCCTGCACACCCTGGGCTTCGACGCCTTCGGCCTGCCCGCCGAGCAGTACGCCGTGCAGACGGGCACCCACCCCCGGGTCTCCACCGAGGCCAACATCGCGAACATGAAGACCCAGCTGCGCGCGCTGGGTCTGGGGCACGACAAGCGGCGTTCGTTCGCCTCGATCGACCCCGAGTACTACAAGTGGACCCAGTGGATCTTCGTCCAGATCTTCAACTCCTGGTACGACGCCGACGCCCAGAAGGCCCGCCCGATCGCCGACCTGGTCGCCCAGTTCACCAGCGGTGAGCGCCCCGTACCGGGCACCACGCGCGCGTGGGACGAGCTGGACGCCACCGAGCGCGCGGAGATCCTGGGCGAGTACCGCCTGGCCTACGCCTCCGACGCACCCGTCAACTGGTGCCCCGGCCTGGGCACCGTCCTGGCCAACGAGGAGGTCACCGCCGACGGCCGCTCCGAGCGCGGCAACTTCCCCGTCTTCAAGGCCAAGCTGCGCCAGTGGAACATGCGCATCACCGCCTACGCCGACCGGCTGCTCGACGACCTGGACGGGCTGGACTGGCCCGAGGCCATCAAGCTGCAGCAGCGCAACTGGATCGGCCGCTCCGAAGGCGCCCGCGTGAGCTTCCCCGTGGGCACCGAGGGCGACGCCATCACCGTCTTCACCACCCGCCAGGACACCCTGTTCGGCGCCACCTACATGGTCCTGGCGCCCGAGCACGAGCTGGTCGACAAGGTCGTGCCCGCCGCCTGGCCGGAGGGCACCCACGAGACCTGGACCGGCGGCCACGCCACGCCCGCCGAGGCCGTCACCGCGTACCGCGCGAGCGCCGCGGCCAAGTCCGACGTGGAGCGCCAGGCCGACGCCAAGGAGAAGACCGGCGTCTTCACCGGCGTCTACGCCACCAACCCGGTCAGCGGCGAGCAGGTCCCCGTCTTCATCGCCGACTACGTCCTGATGGGCTACGGCACCGGCGCGATCATGGCCGTCCCCGCCCACGACAGCCGCGACTTCGCCTTCGCGCGCGCCTTCGGCCTGCCGATGCGCTGCGTGGTCGAGCCGTCGGACGGCCGCGGCACCGACACCGCCACGTGGGACGACGCCTTCTCCTCCTACGAGGCGAAGCTGATCAACTCCGCGAACCAGGAGATCTCCCTGGACGGCCTGGACGTCACCACGGGCAAGGCCCGCATCACCGGCTGGCTGGCCACGCGCGGCATCGGCGAGGGCACCGTCAACTTCCGGCTGCGCGACTGGCTGTTCAGCCGCCAGCGCTACTGGGGCGAGCCCTTCCCGATCGTCTACGACGAGGACGGCGTCGCCCACTCGCTGCCCGAGTCCATGCTGCCCCTGGAGCTGCCGGAGGTCGAGGACTACTCCCCGCGCACCTTCGACCCGGACGACGCGGACACCTCCCCGGAGACGCCGCTGTCCCGCAACGACGACTGGGTCAACGTCACGCTGGACCTGGGCGACGGCCCCAAGAAGTACCGCCGCGAGACCAACACCATGCCCAACTGGGCCGGTTCCTGCTGGTACGAGCTGCGCTACCTGGACCCCCACAACGACCGGAAGCTGGTCGACCCGGCCGTCGAGCAGTACTGGATGGGCCCGCGGGAGGACCGGCCGACCGGTGGCGTCGACCTGTACGTGGGCGGCGCCGAACACGCCGTCCTCCACCTGCTGTACGCGCGCTTCTGGTCCAAGGTCCTGTTCGACCTGGGGCACATCTCTTCGGCCGAGCCGTTCCACAAGCTGTACAACCAGGGCATGATCCAGGCCTACGTCTACCGGGACAGCCGCGGCTTCCCGGTGCCCGCGCCCGAGGTCGAGGAGCGCGACGGCACGTTCTTCTTCGAGGGCGAGCCGGTCAAGCGCGAGCTGGGCAAGATGGGCAAGTCCCTGAAGAACGCCGTCACCCCGGACGAGATCTGCGACGAGTACGGCGCGGACACCCTGCGCCTGTACGAGATGGCGATGGGTCCCCTGGACGTCTCCCGCCCCTGGGACACCCGCGCCGTCGTCGGCCAGTACCGCCTGTTGCAGCGGCTGTGGCGTCTGATCATCGACGAGTCGACCGGTGAGGTCACCGTCGCGGACACCGCCGAGGCCGACATCGACGAGGCCACCCTGCGCGCCCTGCACAAGGCGATCGACGGCGTGCGCCAGGACCTGGACGGCATGCGGTTCAACACCGCCATCGCCAAGATCACCGAGCTGAACAACCACCTGACCAAGGCCGCGGGGCCGGTGCCGCGCTCGGTCGCCGAGCGCCTGGTGCTGCTGATCGCGCCGCTGGCCCCGCACATCGCCGAGGAGCTGTGGCGCAAGCTGGGCCGCACCGACTCCGTCGTCCACCACGACTTCCCCGTCGCCGACCCGGCGTACGTCGTGGACGAGGCCGTGACCTGCGTCGTGCAGATCAAGGGCAAGGTCAAGGCACGCCTGGAGGTCTCTCCCGCCATCTCCGACGAGGAGCTGGAGCAGATGGCCCTGGCCGACGACAGGGTCGTCGCCGCGCTGGACGGCGCCGGCATCCGCAAGGTCATCGTGCGGGCGCCGAAGCTGGTGAATATCGTCCCCGCGTAGCCGGAACCGCCCCGAGGGGGCGGCATGGGGGTCATCCCCTACGGGCAGGTTGGGGGTTCCGCTGGAACCTCTGGCCTGCCTTCTCCGTTTACGGTGGGAGGACGGTCGCAGGAGCGGACGCGAATCGGAGAGGGGCGTCATGGAAGCCGTGGGCGCAATCGTGGCGCTGCTCGTCGTGCTGTTCCTGGTGGTGGGGGTCTACGCGACGGTGAAGGTCGTCAAGGCGACCAAGCGGGGAGTCGACCGCACCATCGCGGAGGCCCGCCGCACCGTGGAGGACACCACGCTGCGGGCGAGGAGCTTCGCGCAGGTCGGCAGCGCCGCCCAACTGGCACAGCTGCGCCTGTCGTTGCGCACGTCGATGCGGGCCACACAGGACGTGCTGCGCGCGGGCGCGGTCGAGGACAATTCGCTGAAGGAGTCCCTCGGACTCTTCGACCGGCTCAGCGCCCATGGGCACGAGCTGGACGAGGAGCTGCGGCGCCTGGAGCGGGACCCGGACAAGGCGGCCCTCGCCGCGCGCCTCCCCGAGCTGCGGGAGCGCACCGAGCAGATCACCAAGGCTGCGGACTCACTGCGGTGGGTGGCGCGAGACCGCGCCAGCCGGTTCGCCAACGACGACCTGGACGCGCTGAGCACCCAGATCGACTTGGAGACGGGCGCCCTGCGCCACTGGACGACGGAGCCCGCGCCGGAGCAGGCGCCTGCGGCGTGGCCGGAACCGGCGGCGCCCGGCAAGGCCTCCGAGCAGGCCTGGTCCGAGCCGTCCCCCGCCTCCGCGCGGGAGGAGACTCAAGAGCCGCAGCGGCCCGCGATCACCCCGCCCAAGCCGCCGGTCACCTATCCGTGGGAGAAGAAGACCAAGCCTGAGACCACGACCTGAGCCGCCCGTGACACAGCACGTCGCCCCGGGGCAGGGTGAGCGGGGGCCGGACTGCCGTCCCGCCGGTCAGACGGGTAACCTCCAGCTCATGTCCCGCCATGTCGCGATCGTCACGGATTCAACGGCCTATCTGCCGCAGCGGACGATGGACCGGCACGGCATCACCGCGGTGCCCCTGACGGTGGTCCTCGGCAGCCGGGCGCTTGAGGAGGGCACCGAGATCTCCGCCCGGTCCCTCGCCCAGGCCTTGCAGAAGCGGAAGCCGGTGACGACGTCCCGGCCCAGCCCGGAGGTCTTCGCGGAGACGTACCGGAAGGTCGCCGAGGCGGGCGCCACGGCCATCGTCTCGCTCCATCTGTCCGCCGAGTTTTCCGGTACGTACGACGCCGCGGTCCTCGCGGCGAAGGACGCGCCGGTCCCGGTGCGGGTCGTGGACACCGGGATGGTCGCGATGGCCCTCGGCTTCTGTGCCCTCTCGGCCGCGGAGGCCGCGGAAGCGGGAGACTCGGCCGAGGAGGCGGTGGCAGCGGCCGAGAAGCGCGCCGCGGGCACCTCCGCCTACTTCTACGTCGACACCCTCGACTATCTGCGCAGGGGCGGCCGCATCGGCGCGGCGCAGGCGCTCTTCGGCTCGGCGCTGGCCGTGAAGCCGCTGCTGAAGCTGGACGACGGCCGCATCGACATGCTGGAGAAGGTCAGGACGGCGTCGAAGGCGATCGCCCGCCTCGAAGAGATCGTCGTGGAGCGTGCGGGAGCCGGTCGTGTCGACATCGCGGTCCATCATCTGTCCGCGCCGGACCGCGCGGCGACGCTCGCGGACCGCCTCCGCGAGCGGGTGCCCGGCCTGGCGGAGCTCCACGTCAGCGAGGTGGGCGCGGTGATCGGGGCGCATACGGGTCCGGGGTTGCTGGGGGCCGTGGTCTCGCCTCGATAGGTGGGGCTCGGTACGGCGGAATTCCCTCGTGAGGGTGACGGAGTTATCCACAACGGGCCGGTGATCCACGGGTTTTGCCCAAGATCATCGCGAACGGGCGGTGGTGCCTAACGTCGTCGGTATGACTCTTCGATCTCCTTCCCGGACACCCCACGTGACCTCCGCGGCCCGAGCGCCTCGGGCGCCCTCCGCGACGAGCGGCCCCGGCCGCGGTCCGACATCCGACGGTCGTGCGCAGAGCCGGCACGCCCGAGGCAGGGCCCGCCGCAGGCGAGTCACCGTGGACGCCGTGCGGTTGCGCGCGGAGAACCTCTTCCCCGAGCCACAGCCGCCGCCCGCCTCGACGCGGCCGGACGTGGCGGCCGCCGATGAGGCGCATGCGCCGCCGCGTGCGCCCGGGCCCCAGCGGGCGTGGAAGGCCGTGCCTGCCGCATGGCCCGAGGTGAGAAGTGCGCCGGAAGGGGATGCCGAGCAGGAGCCTGACGCCGATGGGCAGGCGGTGGCGCGGCGGTCCTCGCGGCGGGAGCGGGCGGGGCTCGCCGTGCGGGAGCGGCTGCCGGTGTGGCTCCAGTCGCGGTGCGGCCTGGAGCGCCGAGGCGTCGTCGCGCTCGTCGTGGTCCTTGCCGTCGCCGCGGTCTTCGCGGCGCAGCACTTCTGGGCGGGGCGTACGCAGTCGGTGCGGCCGCCTGACGTGGTGCGTGCGGCGGGCGACACCCGTGAGCAGGGGGCGGAACCGGTTCCTTCGCCGGGGGCGGCGCCGAAAGGGGGCAGCGCGACTGCGGGGGGCGGTGTCGCGGCGGCCGGTGCGCAGGGCGGCCGGGTCGTCGTGGACGTCAGCGGAAAGGTGCGTCATCCAGGGGTGCGCCGGCTGCCCGCCGGCTCCCGGGTGGCCGACGCGCTGCGGGCCGCCGGTGGGGTCCGGCCCGGTGCCGACCTCGGTGGGCTCAACCGTGCGCGGGTCCTGCTGGACGGCGAGCAGGTGGTCGTCGGCGCCCCTGCGGTGCCGGCCGCTCCGGGCCAGGCCGGTGCGGGCGGGACTGCTCCGGGTGGGAGCGGTGCGGGTGGCGCCGGGGCTGCCGGAGCCGGCGGGCCGGCGGCTGCCGCGGGCCCGGTCGCGCTGAACACGGCGAGCGCCGCGCAGCTCGACGAACTGCCGGGCGTCGGACCGGTCCTGGCTCAGCACATCATCGACTATCGCACCGAGCACGGCGGTTTCCGCTCCGTCGAAGAGCTCCGCGAGGTCAACGGCATCGGCGACCGGCGGTTCGCCGATCTCCAGGATCTCGTACGGCCATGACGCCGGGCACCGGGGCCGGGACGGCGCGCGAGGCGGTCCACCTCTCGTCGGGCAACGCCCTGGGCGCCTCGCATCCCCGGCAGGAGGGACCGGTCGACCTCCGGCTCGTGCCGCCCGCGCTGGCGGCGTGGGCGACGGCAGCGCTGATGCTGGACGCCTCGCCCCGATGGGCTCTCACGACGGTCGTGGCCTGCGTGGTGGTGGCCGGAGCCCTGATGGTGGCGCGGACGGCGCGGGGGCCGTCGCACGCCGCACCGGATCGCGGGAGACCACCGGGGCGGCGCCCTCTCCGGGGACGGCTGACGGTGGCGGCCGTGCTGCTGTGCACCGCCGCTTCGGCAGGCTCCGCGGCGCTGCACGGGGCGGACCTGCGTCGTGGACCGGTGCCCGCCTCCGCGAGGGAGTACGCGGAGGTGGAGGCGGAGCTACAGGTCACGTCCGACCCCCGTCGCACCAGGCCCCGCACGGCGAGTGCGCACGCGATGCCGCCCGCCGTGGTGCTCGACGCCGAGGTCCTGCGCCTCACGAAGGCTGACGGCTCGGCGTCGGTGACACGGGCGCCGGTGCTGGTCATCGTGAGGACGGAAGGAGGGACTGAGGAGGGGGGCACGCGAAGGGCCGCGGAGGCGGTTCCGGGCGGGGGCGCGGACAGAACGGTGAGCTCGTCCTCGGAGGCACGGGGGAGCGACGCGCGGAGAGGCGACGCGCGGGAGTCCGAAGCCCGGGGTCCCGGCAGCAGTCCCTGGCTCGCTCTGCTGCCGTCGACGCGGCTGCGGGTGCAAGGGCGTCTGGCGCCGCCGTTGCCGCAGGGCGGGAGGGCCGCGGCGGTGCTGCGGGTGTCGGGGCAGCGGGCGCCGCACGTGATCGGGCCGCCCTCCGGGGCACAGCGGTTCGCCGGTGAACTGCGGGCGGGGCTGCGGGAGGCCACGGGCGGACTGCCGGCCGACGCCCGGGCGCTGCTGCCGGGGCTCGTGATCGGGGACACCTCGCGGGTGCCCGCCGAGTTGGAGCACGCGTTCAGGGCGACGGATCTGACCCACCTGCTGGCCGTCAGCGGGGCGAACCTGACGATCGTCCTCGCGCTGCTCATCGGACCACCGGGCATGGCGCAGCGGGCCGAGCGGCGGGGGCTCGCGCCGAAGCTGGGCATTCCGTTGCGGACCACGGCGTTACTGGGCGGGATGCTGACCCTCGGCTTCGTCATCGTCTGCCGACCGGACCCGAGCGTGCTGCGCGCCGCGGCCTGCGGGCTGATCGCGCTGCTCGCCATCGCCACCGGGCGGCGCAGATCGCTGATCCCGGCGCTGGCCGCCGCGGCGCTGCTGCTCGTCCTGTGGGACCCCTGGCTGGCCCGGAGCTATGGCTTCCTGCTCTCCGTCCTGGCCACCGGCGCCCTGCTCACCCTCGCGCCCCGCTGGGCAGCCGCGCTGCGGAAGCGTGGGGTGCCGCAGCGGCCGGCGGAGGCGCTGGCCGCGGCTGCCGCGGCGCAGGCGGTGTGCGCGCCGGTGGTGGCCGTTCTCGCCGCCCGGGTGAGTCTGGTCGCGGTGCCGTGCAATCTCCTGGCGGAGTTCGCCGTCGCACCCGCCACCGTGCTCGGTTTCGCCGCGCTCGCGGTGGCGCCGGTGGCGATGCCGGTCGCGGAGGTGCTCGCGTGGGGCGCCAGTTGGCCCACCGGGTGGATCGCGGAGATCGCCCGCACGGGCGCGGCACTGCCCGGCAGCGGCGTCGACTGGCCGGGCGGCTGGCGCGGCGGGCTCCTGTTGGCGCTCGCCACGGTGGCGGTCGTCCTGGCCGGGCGCAGGCTCGCACGGCACCCGTGGCTCGCGGCGGCCTGCGTGCTGCTGCTCCTGCTGGTCATCGTTCAGCCGCCGCCCCTCACCCGGGTGATCGCGGGCTGGCCGCCGCAGGGCTGGCGCATGGTGATGTGCGACGTGGGCCAGGGCGACGCCATGGTGCTCGCGGCGGGCGAGGGCGCCGGGGTGGTGGTCGACGCGGGGCCGGATCCGGTGGCGGCGGACCGCTGTCTGCGCTCCCTCGGGATCACCCGTGTGCCCCTCGTGCTCCTGACGCATTTTCACGCCGACCATGTGGCCGGGCTGCCGGGGGTGTTGCGGGGGCGTGAGGTGGGGGCGATCCAGACAACGGGGTTGCAGGAGCCCTCGGATCAGGCGGAGTTCGTCCGGAGGCAGGCGGCTGCGAAGGGGGTGCCGGTGACCCGGGCCGCGGCAGGGGAGCAGCGGCGGGCGGGCGCCTTGGAATGGCGGGTGCTCTGGCCGCAGGCCGAGCCACGGGTGCGGCCCGAGGGGCCGAACGACGCGAGTGTCACCCTGCTCGTGCGGACCGCCGGGCTGAGACTGCTGCTGCTCGGTGACCTCGAACCCCCCGCCCAGCGGGCGTTGCTGCGAAGCCCGCAAGCCGCGTCACTCACGTCCGTGGACGTCCTGAAGGTCGCCCACCACGGCTCGGCCAACCAGGACGCGGAGCTACTGCGCAGGGCGGCGCCCCGGCTGGCCCTGGTCTCTTGCGGCGCGGACAACACGTATGGACACCCGGCACCGGTCACCGTGGCGGCGCTGAGGGCGGAGGGCGCGGAGGTGTTGCGCACGGACAAGCGGGGTGCGATCGCGGTGCTGGCTGCGGGGCGGAGATCGGCGCCACGGCTGGAGGTCGCCACACGGCCGCCCTAGCGGGACGCCGGAGTGGGTGGTCGGCGCAGGGCTGAGTGGCCATCGTCCCGGGCGGTCGCTCTCTCCGGTGGGGCTACCGGCGGGAACACCATCCTGACCTGCGCCGGAGGCGGAAGTGTAGGGGCCAAAGCGGTTCAGTAGTGGCGCTACAGCGCATCGTCGGCATTTGGCGCGATGTAGGTCCGTGTTGCACCGAAAGCCGCAACGGTGATCGAATGCCCTTCGTTGTAGTTGGCGGGTTTCAGGTGTTGTCAAGGGAACGCGGGGGTGTGTCGTAGGTGTTCAGCCGTTGGCTGGGGAGCCGGTTGGGGAACCGTACGAATCGGGTGGGACGGACAGGGGTCCTGTCGGCGTTCACGGTTCCGCCGAGTGCGGGGTTGCTCAGCTGCCGAGTGCTCGATGCCGTGAACGAGCCCGTTCGGAACGCGGAGTTCGTGGTCAGCGATGCCGTGGGCCGCAAGGTGGTGAGCGGGGGGACGGACCCCTTCGGGTCGTTCATCACGACCGTGCCGGCGGGGGAGTACCGCCTCGCGGTGGCGGCGGAGGGGTTCACTCCGTACCGGGCGAGCGCCACGGTGGGAGAGGACGCGCACGCCTCGCTGGGTGACGTCATGCTCCAGGTCGCCCAGCCCCCGGCGCTTCCCGAGCCCGGCGACTGGGAGATCGACCCGCAGCACTCCTCGGTCGGGTTCTCCGCGCGGCACATCGGACTGGCCCGGATCCACGGGCGGTTCAACAGTTTCGCGGGGGCGATTCGGTTGGGCGAGCGCATAGAGGACTCCGCGATGCACGTCGTCATCGACGCGGCGTCCATCGACACCGCGGTCAAGATGCGCGACGACCATCTGCGTTCGGGGGACTTCCTGGACGTGGCGCGCTTCCCGACGATGGAGTTCTACAGCGACCGCTTCGTGCACAAGGGCGGCAGCCGCTGGGCGATATCCGGTGGGCTGACGCTGCACGGCGTGACGCGGACGGTGACGCTGGACGCCGAGTACCTCGGGGTCGGGCAGGGGCTGGAGGGGGAGACCCGCGTGGCCTGCCGAGCCAGCACCGAGCTGCACCGCGACGACTTCACGATCACCTGGCAGACGATGCTCGCGCGCGGTATCGCGGCCGTCGGGCACAGCATCACGATCGACCTCGACATCCAGGTCGTCCCCAAGAGCTGACGCGGCGGAGGTACACGCGGCGGCCTGAGGTCGCCCCCGGGCCGCCGCGCGAGACCGCCAGGCCTACGGGCCTACCGGGCCTACCGGGCCTCCAGACCTACGGAACCTCCAGCCAGCCCTCGTGTTCGGCGGCCAGTTCGTCGAGCGCCGCGCGGTCGAGGCGGGACTCGGGGTCTTCGACCACGACCAGCCACTGGGCGTCCTCGGCGTCGTCCTCGCCGGCCAGGGCGTCGCGTACCAGCTGGGGTTCCTCGGCGACGCCGAAGCGGTCGGGAAGCTCTTCGGCCACCTCCTCCGCGGCATCGCGGTCGGGCAGCACCAGGACATGTCGTACGTCGCTCACGCCCCCATTCTCCGCTACGGGCCGCGCGGCCCGGCACGGGCTCCCGGCCGGGAAGGCCGTCGTACGGGACGGACTGTCGGTGCCGCCTGTCAGTGCCGCGTGGGATGCTTGACCGCGATGGCCAGGAAGACAGCTAACGACGATCCGCTCGCTCCCCTCACGCTCGCCGTGGGGCAGGAGGACCTGCTTCTCGACCGTGCCGTGCAGCAGGTGGTGGCGGCCGCCCGTGCCGCCGACGCGGACACGGACGTGCGCGACCTCACCTCCGACCAGGTGCAGCCCGGCACGCTCGCCGAGCTCACCAGCCCCTCGCTCTTCGCCGAGCGCAAGGTCGTCGTCGTGCGGAACGCGCAGGATCTGTCGGCCGACACGGTGAAGGACGTGAAGGGGTATCTGGGGGCGCCCGTCGAGGAGATCACCCTGGTGCTGCTGCACGCGGGCGGCGCCAAGGGCAAGGCGCTGCTCGACGCGGCCCGCAAGGCGGGAGCGCGGGAGGTCGCCTGCCCGAAGATGACGAAGCCCGCGGACCGGCTGGCGTTCGTGCGTTCGGAGTTCCGTACGACGGGGCGTTCGGCGACGCCCGAGGCGTGCCAGGCCCTGGTCGACACGATCGGCAGCGATCTGCGGGAGCTCGCCTCGGCGGTCTCGCAGCTCGTGGCGGACGTCGAGGGCACGATCGACGAGGCGGTCGTCGGGCGGTACTACACCGGCCGGGCGGAGGCGTCGAGCTTCACGGTGGCGGACCGGGCCGTGGAGGGGCGGGCCGCGGAGGCGCTCGAGGCGTTGCGCTGGTCGCTGTCGACCGGGGTCGCCCCCGTCCTGATCACGAGCGCGCTCGCGCAGGGCGTGCGGGCCATCGGCAAGCTCTCCTCCGCGCGGGGCGGGCGGCCCGCCGATCTGGCCCGCGAGCTGGGTATGCCGCCCTGGAAGATCGACCGGGTGCGGCAGCAGATGCGCGGCTGGACCCCGGATGGCGTAGCCGCCGCGATCACCGCGATCGCCGCGGCCGACGCGGGGGTCAAGGGCGGCGGCGACGACGCGGAGTACGCACTGGAGAAGGCCGTGGTGGCCGTCGCCCGCGCCGCCAGATCCCGCCGCACCTGACCCCCTGGCCCACCTGGCCTTCCCCAAACCTCGGGCCCACCTGACCTCCCCCGGCCCCACGGCCCCGGCGGCCTCCCCTGGGCCTCGGGCCCGGCGACACCCCCGCGCCGCGCCGCCTCCGCGATCGCGACCGCGGGGCCGCCCCGCCCAACGGTCGCAGCCGCCCGTAAGCGACGGCCGACCGCGGGCCCGGCCACGCCCCAGCCGCCCCCCCCCGCGGCGGAGCCCCCCGCCGCCCGTACCCCCCAACGCCGAAAACCCCGCCCCGCCGACCTGGGGAAGGGCGGCGGAGCGGGGTTTTCGTTGAAACGCTGAGTGGACCCGTACCCGCGTGGCGAACGCAGATCGTGTACGGATCCGGGGTGCCGGACGGGAGCGGAAGAGAGGGGCCCGCTGGTTCCCGTGCCGGCGTCAAATCAAGTGAGGCCGCTGTCAGCCGCTCGAAGCGAGGGCCCGCGGTACTCGCAGAGGCTTCAGCCCTTGAGGGACGCGGCCTTCGTCGCAAGCGCCGACTTCTTGTTGGCGGCCTGGTTCTTGTGGATGACGCCCTTGGAGACAGCCTTGTCCAGCTGACGCGTGGCCTCACGCGTGAGCTCGGCGGCCTTCTGGGTGTCACCGGCGGCAACGGCCTCGCGGGCCTTGCGGATCGAGGTCTTCAGAGAAGACTTGACCGCCTTGTTGCGCTGACGCGCCTTCTCGTTGGTCTTGATCCGCTTGATCTGGGACTTGATGTTCGCCACGAAAGAGCCTTCTCAGGTTCAGGTACTGCAGAGGTACTGCAGATGAGTGTTATGACACGTGCCTCGATGCTCGATCTCGATGCTCGATAGGGCTACGAGACACAGCTGTCCACGGTACCAGTCGTCCTCCGACCGGCCCAAACCGGGCGCAGCCCCAGCCCCAGCCCCGCCGAGCAGCCCAGCATCGACCGCCGCCGCCGAGCCGCCGCCCCCCAAGCAGCGCTGAGCCCCCCCATACCGCCCCCGCCCCACCAAGCGCCCGGCCCGCGTCCCGCCCATGGGACGATGGAAGCTACGTATAGATCCGACCCGAGGCGACCGGCGCCTCAAGAGACAGGACCCTGCGTGCCCGCGACCCCTAAGAATGTGCCCGAGCCGAGCCGTACCGACCCGGCTCTGATCCGCAATTTCTGCATCATCGCGCACATCGACCACGGCAAGTCCACGCTCGCCGACCGCATGCTCCAGCTCACCGGGGTGGTGGAGCAGCGGCAGATGCGTGCTCAGTACCTCGACCGTATGGACATCGAGCGCGAGCGCGGCATCACGATCAAGTCCCAGGCGGTGCGTCTGCCCTGGGCCCCGAGCGAGGGCCCGGACCAGGGCAGCACCCACGTCCTCAACATGATCGACACCCCGGGCCACGTGGACTTCACGTACGAAGTCTCGCGTTCGCTCGCGGCCTGCGAGGGCACGGTCCTCCTGGTCGACGCGGCCCAGGGCATCGAGGCGCAGACTCTCGCCAACCTCTACCTGGCGATGGAGAACGACCTCAAGATCATCCCCGTACTGAACAAGATCGACCTGCCGGCCGCCCAGCCGGAGAAGTTCTCCGAGGAGCTCGCCAACCTCATCGGCTGCGACCCCGAGGACGTCCTGAAGGTCTCCGCGAAGACCGGCATGGGCGTCGAGGCGCTGCTGGACAAGGTCGTCGCCGAGATCCCGGCGCCGGTCGGCGTCAAGGACGCCCCGGCGCGCGCGATGATCTTCGACTCGGTCTATGACTCCTACCGCGGCGTCGTGACGTACGTACGAGTCGTCGACGGTCAGCTCAACAAGCGCGAGCGCATCCGGATGATGTCCACCGGTGCCACGCACGAGCTGCTTGAGATCGGTGTCTCCTCGCCCGAGATGACCCCGGCCGACGGCATCGGCGTCGGCGAGGTGGGCTACATCATCACCGGCGTGAAGGACGTCCGTCAGTCCAAGGTCGGTGACACGATCACCTCCCTGCACAAGGGCGCGACCGAGGCGCTGGGCGGCTACAAGGACCCCAAGCCGATGGTGTTCTCGGGGCTGTATCCGCTGGACGGCTCGGAGTACCCGGACCTGCGCGAGGCCCTGGACAAGCTCCAGCTCAACGACGCCGCGCTCGTGTACGAGCCGGAGACGTCGGCCGCGCTCGGCTTCGGTTTCCGCGTGGGCTTCCTGGGTCTCCTTCACCTCGACGTGATCCGCGAGCGCCTCGAACGCGAGTTCGGGCTCGACCTGATCGCCACCGCCCCCAACGTGGTCTACCGCGTGACCATGGAGGACGGCACCGAGCACACGGTCACCAACCCGAGCGAGTTCCCCGAGGGCAAGATCGACGAGGTGCATGAGCCCGTCGTGCGCGCCACGATCCTCGCCCCGAGCGAGTTCATCGGTTCGATCATGGAGCTGTGCCAGAACCGGCGCGGCGTCATGCTCGGCATGGACTACCTCTCCGAGGACCGCGTCGAGATCCGCTACACGCTGCCGCTCGCCGAGATCGTCTTCGACTTCTTCGACCAGCTCAAGTCGAAGACGCGCGGTTACGCCTCGCTGGACTACGAGCCCACCGGCGAGCAGTCCGCGCAGCTCGTCAAGGTCGACATCCTGCTCCACGGCGACAAGGTCGACGCCTTCTCCGCCGTCACGCACAAGGACGCGGCGTACGCGTACGGCGTGCGGCTCGTCGCCAAGCTGCGCGAGCTCATCCCGCGGCAGGCCTTCGAGATCCCCGTGCAGGCGGCGATCGGTTCGCGCGTCATCGCGCGCGAGACGATCCGCGCGATCCGCAAGGACGTCCTCGCCAAGTGCTACGGCGGTGACATCTCCCGTAAGCGCAAGCTCCTGGAGAAGCAGAAGGAGGGCAAGAAGCGCATGAAGATGGTCGGCTCCGTCGAGGTGCCGCAGGAAGCCTTCATCGCCGTGCTCTCCAGCGACGAGAGCGGCCCCGGCAAGGGCAAGAAGTAGTCATCCCGGCCGCGGTCGAGCCGCTGCCGCGCGGGCCCGGTGCGTAGGTGCACCGGGCCCGCGGCATGTTGCCGCGGGCCTGCTCGTTCCGTTTGAGTGTCTGTACGAAGTGTCTGTACGAAGTGACAGGCAGATGCCCCTTACGCACCGGGCGTCGGCGCTCTACTCTGATCACCACTCGTAGGTTACTCGCAAGTTAAACAAGTAGCCGGCAGGGACGTAAGAAGCAGCCAACCAGCCAGTTCGCCGCACTGACGTGGGCCCGGAGGATGTCGTGAGCGACACACAGACCTTGATCGAGAACCGTCCGCCCTCCGTGGCGCATCTGTTCCTGGAGCGCGTGGCGGCCACGCCCGACGCCGAGGCCTATCGCTACCCGGTGCCCACGGCCACCGGCGAGGGCCCCGACGACTGGAAGGCGCTCAGCTGGGCACAGGCCGCCGAGCGGGTCCACGCCATCGCCGCGGGCCTCATCGAGCTCGGCCTGCGCCCCGAGGACCGCGTCGCCCTCGCCTCCTCCACGCGGGTCGAGTGGATCCTCGCCGACCTCGGCGTCATGTGCGCGGGCGCGGCCACCACGACCGTCTACCCGCAGACCAACGCGGAGGAGTCCGCGTACATCGTGGCCGACTCCGAGAGCCGGGTGCTGATCGCCGAGGACGCCGCCCAGCTCGCCAAGGCGCGCGAGAAGCGGGCCGAGTTGCCCGAGCTGCGGCACGTCGTGGTCATCGACGCCGAGGGCGTCTCGGCCGCCGAGGGCGACCCCGACGGCTGGGTACTCACCCTCGCCGAGCTGGAGACCAGGGGCGCCGCCCACCTGGAGAAGAACCCCGCGCTCGTCAAGGACCGGATCGCGGCGATCACCTCCGACCAGCTCGCCACACTGATCTACACCTCCGGCACCACGGGCCGCCCCAAGGGCGTGCGCCTGCCGCACGACAACTGGTCGTACATGGCGAAGGCCATCGCCTCGACCGGGCTGCTCGGCCCGGACGACGTGCAGTACCTGTGGCTGCCGCTCGCCCACGTCTTCGGCAAGGTGCTGACCTCCGGGCAGATCGAGCTCGGGCACGTCACCGCCGTCGACGGCCGGGTGGACAAGATCATCGAGAATCTGCCGGTGGTACAGCCCACCTACATGGCCGCCGTGCCCCGCATCTTCGAGAAGGTCTACAACGGCGTCGCGGCCAAGGCCCGGGCCGGCGGCGGGGCCAAGTACAAGATCTTCCTGTGGGCCGCCGAGGTCGCCCGCGAGTACGCGAAGGTCAGCCAGGACAACTTCCGCAGGACCGGCACCGCCTCCGTGCCCTTCGGGCTGCGCGCCAAGCACAAGGCCGCCGACGCGCTGGTCTACTCCAAGCTGCGCGAGGCCTTCGGCGGACGGCTGCGCGCCGCCATCTCCGGTTCCGCCGCGCTCGCCCCGGAGATCGGGTACTTCTTCGCGGGCGCCGGCATCCACATCCTGGAGGGCTACGGCCTGACCGAGTCCTCCGCGGCGTCCTTCGTGAACCCCGGCGAGGCGTACCGCACCGGAACGGTCGGCAAGCCGTTGCCCGGCACCGAGGTGCGGATCGCGGACGACGGCGAGATCCTGCTGCGCGGCCCCGGCATCATGGAGGGCTACCACAAGCTGCCCGACAAGACCGCCGAGGTCCTGGAGTCCGACGGCTGGTTCCACACCGGGGACATCGGCGAGCTGTCCGTCGACGGCTATCTGCGGATCACCGACCGCAAGAAGGACCTGATCAAGACCTCCGGCGGCAAGTACATCGCGCCCGCCGAGGTCGAGGGCCAGTTCAAGGCCGTGTGCC
This sequence comes from Streptomyces sp. DSM 118878, assembly GCF_052936595.1. NCBI lineage: Bacteria > Bacillati > Actinomycetota > Actinomycetes > Kitasatosporales > Streptomycetaceae > Streptomyces > Streptomyces sp. DSM 118878. The sequence continues at coordinate 3,153,153 of NZ_CP193622.1, read as the reverse complement.
CGTACGTCTCCAACATCCTGGTGCACGGCGCCGACCGGAACTTCTGCACCGCGCTGATCTCCCTCGACGAGCCCGCGATCCTCCAGTGGGCCAAGGAGAACGGCCAGGAGGGCAGGTCCTACGCCGAGGTCTGCGCCTCGCCCGCCGCCGTCAGGCTCGTCGACGGCTATGTGAGGCAGCTCAACGAAGGCCTCCAGCGCTGGCAGACGATCAAGCAGTTCCGTCTCCTCCCGCGCGACCTCGACGTCGAGCACGGCGAGCTCACGCCGAGCCTGAAGCTGAAGCGCCCGGTCGTCGAGCGGGAGTACAAGCACCTGATCGACGAGATGTACGCGGGCTCACGCGAGGCCTGAGAGCCGGTGTCATCACCCCGGCAGGGGGACGCGCACGGGGCGGTCCGTCTCAGACGCCCCGTCCGCGGCGCATCTCCTGCACCAGTTCCTCCATATGGGTCACATGGCGGCGCAGCTCCAGGACGTCCCTGAGGCCGCTCGCCGCCATGTGGCTCTCGATCGCCGAGAGGCGCGCGGCCAGCTCGTCGAACTGGCGCTGCTCACGAGCGAGTATCCGCTCCAGCTGGCGGTTCTTGCGGTGCAGTTCCAGGAAGACGGTGACCTTGGCGCGCAGCACCCACGGGTCGAAGGGCTTGGTGAGGTAGTCGGCGGCGCCCGTGGCATACCCGCGGAAGGCGTAGCCCGCGTCGTTGTCGGTGCCCGTCAGGAAGATGATGGGCACGTCCTTGGTCTGGTCGAGGCGCTTGATGTTGGTCGCGGTCTCGAAGCCGTCCATGCCGGGCATCCGGACGTCCAGGAGGATCACGGCGAACCGTTGCCTCAGGATCGCCTTCATCGCCTCCTCTCCCGAACGGGCACGCACCAGCGGTTCGTTCAAGGACCCCAGGACTGCTTCGAGTGCCATCAGGTTGTCCTCCATGTCATCGACCAGGAGGATGCTCGCGCGGTGGTCGGTCATGGAATCTGCGCTCATGGTCATGGTGCCTCAATCGGTTGCCGGCGGAGCAGCGCTCTCTTCAGGGGTGCTCGGCTGTTCCGCTGCGACGGATGCCGGGTCGGGGGAAGCGGGCTCCTGCCCGGTGGCCGTGCCCTCCTGGTCCAGGAGGGCGCAGACGACACCGAGGAGCTGGTCCACATCCACGGGTTTGGGTACGTAGTCGGTGGCGCCCTCGGCGATCGCCTTCTCGCGGTCGCCCGGCATGGCCTTGGCGGTCAGCGCGACGATCGGCAGCCCCCGCCAGCGGGGGCTGCGGCGGATGGCCGCCATGGTTTCGTAGCCGTCCATCTCCGGCATCATGATGTCCATCAGGACGATGTCGACGTCGGGATTGCGCTCCAGGGTCTCGATGCCCTCGCGGCCGTTCTCCGCGTACAGGACGGGCATGCCGACGCGGCTGAGCACGTGGGTCAGCGCGAAGACGTTGCGGATGTCGTCGTCGACGATCAGCACCCTGCGGCCCGGCAGTATCCGACCGGCACGCCCTTCCTTCCACTCCTCCAGTTTCGTGGGGGTGGGCCAGCTGTCGTCGGGTTCGAGGGCGGTGTGCGGCCGCAGGGCCGCGTGTTCCAGCGGTTCGGGCAGGTGCTGGGTGTGGGCCGCCGCGTACGCCAGGGCGGCGGCGCCGTGGCCGGGGTGCACCACGGGCACGTACAGCGAGAAGACCGAGCCCTGGCCCGGGCGGCTCTCGGCGGTGATCCGGCCGCCGAGCAGGCCCGCGATCTCGCGGCTGATGGAGAGGCCGAGGCCGGTGCCGCCGTACTTGCGGTTGGTGGTGCCGTCGGCCTGCTGGAACGCCTCGAAGATCACCGGTAGCTGCTCGGACGGGATGCCGATGCCGGTGTCCTTGACCGCGAAGCAGAGCAGGTCGTCGTGGTCGTGGGCCAGGCGGTCGCGCGCGGTCTCCTTGACGCGGCTGACCCGCAGCTCGATGCGGCCGGCCGAGGTGAACTTCACCGCGTTCGACAGGAGGTTGCGCAGGATCTGCTGGAGGCGCTGCTCGTCGGAGAACATCTCGCGCGGCACGTCCTCGCCGACCGACACGTCGAAGGCCAGGCCCCGGTCGAGGGTGAGCGGGCGGAACGTCGCGTGGACGTAGTCGAGGACCTTGATCAGCGGCAGCTTCTTGGGGCGTACGTCCATCCGGCCCGCCTCGATCTTCGACAGGTCGAGGATGTCGTTGATGAGCTGGAGGAGGTCCGAGCCCGAGCGGTGGATGGTCGTGGCGAACTGCACCTCCTGGTCGGAGAGGTGGTTGTCGGGGTTGTCGGAGAGCAGCCTGGCCAGGATGAGCAGGGAGTTGAGCGGGGTGCGCAGCTCGTGCGACATGTTCGCCAGGAACTCCGACTTGTACTGCGAGCTCGTGGCGAGCAGGGCCGCCTTCTCCTCCAGCTCGGCGTTGGAGCGGCGCAGTTCGGCCTGCTGGCGCTGGAGTTCGTCCGAGCGCTCCTGGAGCTGGGTGGCCAGCCGCTGGGACTCGCCGAGCAGCGATTCCGTACGTGAGTTGGCGATGATGGTGTTGATCGCGACGCCGATGGTGTTCACGAACTGGTCGAAGAAGGCCAGGTGGACGTCGGAGAACCGGGAGAACGTGGCCAGCTCGATCACGCCGAGGAGCTTGTCCTCGAAGAGGATCGGGATGATCACCACGGTGGCGGGGGCGGCGTCGCCGAGCCCGGAATGGATCTTGATGTACTCGGGCGGCACCTCCTCGACCAGGATGCGCTTCTTCTCCAGGGCCGCCTGCCGCACCAGGCCCTGGGCGGGCATCCCGCCGGTGTCGACGACCGAGCCCTGCGCCGCGCCGTAGCCCGCGATGAAGGCGAGGCCCTTCGCCGTGACCTGGGTGGGCGCCGGGCTCTCCGCGGCGTCCGGATCGGCCAGGAAGAACGCGCCGTACTGCGCGTTCACCAGCGGGGTCAGCTCGCGCAGGATCAGGTCGGCGACCTCCATCAGGTCGCGGTGGCCCTGCATCAGGCCCGCGAGGCGGGCGAGGTTGGACTCCAGCCAGTCCTTGGCGCGGGTGGTCTCGCGGAGGTTGGAGACCATGAGGTTGATGTTGTCCTTGAGCTCCGAGACCTCGCCCCGCGTCTCCACGGTGATGGCGCGGGTCATGTCGCCCTGGGCCACGGCGGAGGCGACCTCGGCGATGGCGCGGACCTGGGTGGTGAGGTTCAGCGCCAGCTCGTTCACGTTCGTCGTCAGGCGCTTCCACGTGCCGTAGACGCCCTCGACGCGGGCCTGGCCGCCGAGCTGCCCCTCGGAGCCGACCTCGCGGGCGACGCGGGTGACCTCCGAGGAGAAGGAGGAGAGCGTGTCCACCATGGTGTTGATGGTGGTCTTCAGCTCCAGGATCTCGCCGCGCGCATCCACGTCGATCTTCTTGGAGAGGTCGCCCTGGGCGACGGCGGTCGCGACCTGGGCGATGTTGCGGACCTGGCCCGTGAGGTTGTCCGCCATGTAGTTGACGTTGTCGGTGAGGTCCTTCCACACGCCCGAGACGCCGAGGACCTGCGCGCGGCCCCCGAGACGGCCGTCCGTGCCGACCTCGCGGGCGACGCGGGTGACCTCGTCGGCGAAGGCGCGCAACTGCTCCACCATCGTGTTGACGGTGTCCTTCAGCTCCAGGATCTCGCCGCGCGCGGTGACGGTGATCATCTTGGAGAGGTCGCCGTTGGCGACGGCGGTGGTCACCTGGGCGATGTTGCGGACCTGGGAGGTGAGGTTCGACGCCATGAAGTTGACGTTGTCGGTGAGGTCCTTCCATACGCCGGACACGCCCCGCACCTGGGCCTGCCCGCCGAGGTTGCCCTCGGTGCCGACCTCGCGGGCCACGCGCGTGACCTCGTCGGCGAAGGCGGAGAGCTGGTCGACCATCGTGTTGATCGTCGACTTCAGCTCCAGGATCTCGCCCTTGGCCTCGACGGTGATCTTCTTGCCGAGGTCGCCCTGGGCGACGGCCGTCGAGACGAGCGCGATGTTGCGGACCTGGGAGGTGAGGTTGTCCGCCATGAAGTTGACGTTGTCGGTGAGGTCCTTCCATACGCCGGACACGCCCCGCACCTGGGCCCGCCCGCCGAGGTTGCCCTCGGTGCCGACCTCGCGGGCCACACGCGTCACCTCGTCGGCGAAGGCGGAGAGCTGGTCCACCATCGTGTTCACCGTCGACTTCAGCTCCAGGATCTCGCCCCGGGCGTCGACGGTGATCTTCTGGCTCAGGTCGCCGTTGGCGACGGCGGTGGTCACCTGGGCGATGTTGCGGACCTGGGAGGTGAGGTTCGACGCCATGAAGTTGACGTTGTCGGTGAGGTCCTTCCACACGCCGGACACGCCCCGCGCCTGCGCACGGCCGCCGAGCTGCCCCTCCGTGCCGACCTCGCGGGCCACGCGGGTCACCTCGGCGGCGAAGGCGGAGAGCTGCTCCACCATCGTGTTCACGGTCAGCTTCAGTTCGAGCAGCTCGCCCGTCGCCTCGACCGTCACCGTGCGCGTCAGGTCGCCCTGTGCCACCGCCGTCGTGACCAGGGCGATGTCCCGCACCTGCGCGGTGAGCCGCGCCGCCATGGTGTTGACCGCCTCGGTCACATCGCGCCAGCTCCCGGAGAGGCCACGCACCTTGGCGCGTCCGCCGAGCCGCCCCTCGGTGCCCACCTCGCGGGCCACGCGCGTGACCTCGCCGGTGAAGAGGGAGAGCTGGTCGACCATCGTGTTGACCGCGCGGCCCAGCCGGCGCAGGTCGCCCCGCAGCTCGCGGCTGCCGTCGTGCAGGTCGACGCGCTGGGTGAGGTCGCCGCCCGCCACCGCGTTGAGCACCCGGGTGGCGTTCGCGGCCGGGGCGACCAGGGAGTCGAGGAGGGTGTTGACCTCCTGGACCCGGGCCGCCCATCTGCCCTGGCCCGGGCTCGGGGTGAACCGCTCGTCGAGACGGCCGTGCCGGATGATCTCCCTGCGCACCCGGACGAGTTCCCCGTCGAAGTGGAGCGAGCGGTCCAGCATCTCGTTGAAGAGCGTGTACAGCTCGGCGGTCAGCCCCTCGCCGACCGGTACCACCTTGGTGAAGTCCCCGTCCCGCGCGGCACGCATGGCGGCGAGAAGCGGGCGCAGTTCGGCCGGGGTCACGGTGACGGGGCTCGCGGGAGCGTCGCCGTCCACCGGCACCGAGGGGTGCGCCGGGGCGGGAACGCGGTTGGATCCACGCGTCGATCCACGCGCAGGGATAGCACTGTTCTCACTCATAGCGGCCCACTTCGGTGACTCGGTGCTTATGGGCGCGACCAGTCTGTCACTCTGTCGGTGTCGCCTGAGGCGTATTCGCCCGAACTGCTCAGGAGCCGCACCGTGGGGTCCATCTCGCCGCAACGGGAGACCGCGTTCCGTGCCTCCGCCAAGGACCCGGACCATCCCGGGTCGTCGGCGGTGGCGCGGACGTCGCTGCCCGGAAACCCGCTGGCACCGGCGGCCGCGCGAAGATTCGTGCGTGGCGCCCTCGCCGACTGGGCCGAGCTCGGCGTGCCCGCGGCGGCCGGCATCGACGGCAGGCTGGCCGACGACGCGGTGCTCATCGTCAGCGAACTGGCGACCAACGCCGTCGTCCACGCGGGCACCGACGTCGAACTGCTGTGCCGTCTCGAGGAGGCCGAGGCGGGGGAGGAGGGCGAGACCCTCGTCATCGAGGTGTCCGACCACCACCCCGCCCGCGCCGTCCGCGGCGACCAGGGCCCGGTCTCGGCCGGCATCCCCGAGTACGGCCGCGGCCTCCAGCTCGTCGCCAGCCTCGCCGAGTCCTGGGGCATCACCTACCGCAGGGGCACCAAGAGCGTCTGGGCCAGGCTGCCCGTCCACGGCGTCGTGGCCGTCAAGGGAATCGAGGCGTACGCGAACGACCAGGCGCTCCAGCGCGGTCTGCGCGCCGTCGAGATCCTCGCGCCGCTGCCCAAGCGGACCTCGCACGGCGCGGAGTGGGTCAACCGCGGCGCGCTGAGCTTCCTCGCCGAGGCGTCCGACCTCCTCGCGGGGCAGTTCGACGAGGACCTGGTGGCCGCCCTGGCGGGCCAGCTCCTCGTGCCGCGGCTCGCGGACTGGTGCGCGGTCTGGCTCGACGTCGCCTCCGAGGGCCCGGCCCACACCGCTGCCGACGGCTCCGCGACGCGGCTCGCCCGCGTCTGGCACACCAGCGAGAGCCGCATGGAGGAGCTCCGCCGCGTCCTGGAGAAGGACCCGCCCCACCTGGCCGCCGCCGCGGGCTCCGGCGCCCACCCCGTCCACTGGCCGGCCGCCGCCCTGCCGGACGACACCTCCGGTGCCGCGCTCGCGTACCGGCTCACCGCGGGCGGGCGCGCCCTCGGCACGCTGGTGATCGGCCGTGCGGGCCTGGACCGCTTCCCCGACGAGGTCACCGGCCTCGTCGAGGACTTCAGCCGCCGGGTCGCCCTCGCGATCAGCACGGCCCGGCGGTACCAGCGCCAGGCCAACATCAGCCAGGTGCTCCAGCGCGGACTGCTGCCCGACAAGGTCGCGCAGATCCCCGGCGTGGCGAGCGGCGTGGTGTACGAACCGCGGGACAAGGGCGGGCCCGGCGGCGACTTCTACGACCTCTTCCAGGCCGGCGAGGGGCGCTGGTGCTTCGCGCTCGGCGACGTCCAGGGCAAGGGGCCCGAGGCCGCCGTCGTCATCGGCCTGGCCCGCCCCTGGCTGCGGCTGCTCTCCCGCGAGGGGTACGCGGTCGCCGAGGTCCTCGACCGCCTCAACCAGCTCCTCCTCGACGACGCCACCGAGGCGTCCGACGCGGCGGCCGCGGTCGTCGCCGTCGCGGGCGGCCAGGGAGTGCCCGCCGACGGCTCCACCGCGCGCTTCCTCTCCCTGCTCTACGGAGAGCTCGTGCCGTACGAGGGAGGGGTCCGCTGCACCATCGCGTGCGCGGGACACCCGCTGCCGCTGCTGCTCGGCCCCGAGGGGAAGGTGCGGGTGGCGGCGAACCCGCAGATGCTGCTCGGGGTCTTCGACGACGAGACGTACACGAGCGAGTCCTTCGAGCTGCGGACCGGCGACACGCTCCTGTGCGTCACGGACGGCGTGACCGAGCGGCGCTCGGGGCGGCTCCAGTTCGACGACGGCGACGGCCTCGCGCTGGCCCTCGCCGACTGTGCCGGGCTCGACGCGGAGCTCGTGGCGGAGCGGATCCGGCGGCTCGTGCACGAGTTCTCCGACCGGCCGCCGGACGACGATCTGGCGGTGCTGGTGCTCCAGGCGCGGTGAAGGCGCGTAGTGCGGGACAATCGGGTACATGCCTTCCGCACTGCCCGATGGTGAGCCCATGCCCGAGGACGGCGCGCTGCCCGCGTCCGCCCTGGACGGCGCGGCCTCCCGCCCGCTCGGCTTCTACCTGCACGTCCCGTACTGCGCCACGCGCTGCGGCTACTGCGACTTCAACACCTACACCGCGACGGAGCTGCGCGGCTCCGGTGGCGTGCTCGCCTCGCGCGACAACTACGCCGAGACCCTGGTCGACGAGGTACGGCTCGCCCGCAAGGTCCTCGGCGACGACCCGCGGCCCGTGCGGACCGTCTTCGTCGGCGGCGGTACGCCGACGCTCCTCGCCGCGGGCGATCTCGTACGGATGCTGGCCGCCGTACGGGAGGAGTTCGGGCTCGCGGACGACGCGGAGGTCACGACCGAGGCGAACCCGGAGTCGGTGGACGCGGCGTACCTCGCCGAGCTGCGGGCCGGTGGCTTCAACCGCGTCTCCTTCGGCATGCAGAGCGCCAGGCAGCACGTGCTGAAGGTGCTCGACCGCACGCATACGCCCGGGCGGCCCGAGGCGTGCGTGGCCGAGGCGCGGGCGGCCGGGTTCGACCACGTCAACCTCGACCTGATCTACGGCACGCCGGGCGAGTCCGACGCCGACTGGCGGGCCACGCTCGACGCGGCGCTCGGGGCCGGGCCCGACCACATCAGTGCCTACGCGCTGATCGTCGAGGAGGGCACGCAGCTCGCGCGGCGCATCCGCCGCGGGGAGGTGCCGATGACCGACGACGACGCCCACGCGGACCGGTACCTCATCGCCGACGAGGTGCTCGGGGCCGCGGGCTTCGAGTGGTACGAGGTCTCCAACTGGGCGACGACACCGGCGGGCCGGTGCCTGCACAACGAGCTGTACTGGCGGGGGGCCGACTGGTGGGGGGCCGGGCCCGGCGCGCACAGCCACGTCGGGGGCGTGCGGTGGTGGAACGTGAAGCACCCCGGCGCGTACGCGGCGGCTCTGGCGGAGGGACGGTCGCCCGGGGCCGGGCGCGAGGTCCTCTCCGCCGAGGACCGCAGGGTCGAACGCATCCTCCTGGAGCTCCGCCTCCAGGACGGCTGCCCGCTCTCCCTCCTCCGGGAGGCGGGCCTGGCGGCCGCACGGAAGGCCCTCTCCGACGGCCTGCTGGCTCCCGAGCCCTACGCGGCCGGCCGCGCGGTCCTGACCCTGCGGGGACGCTTGCTGGCGGACGCCGTCGTACGGGACCTGGTGGACTAGGGGCATCTGTCGCGGGTGCTAGGGGCCGGGCGCCGTCACGAAGTCGATCAGTTCTTCCACCCGGCCCAGGAGTTCCGGCTCCAGGTCCCGGTAGCTGTGGACCGAGGAGAGGATGCGCTGCCAGGCCGCGCCCGTGTTCGGGGGCCAGCGCAGGGCCTCGCAGACGCCCAGTTTCCAGTCCTGGCCCCTCGGCACCCGCGGCCACGCCTCGATGCCCACCGAGGAGGGCTTCACCGCCTCCCAGACGTCGATGTAGGGGTGGCCGACCACCAGGGCGTGCGCGGTGCCGACCTCCGCCGCGATGCGGGACTCCTTGGAGCCGGGGACCAGGTGGTCCACCAGGACGCCGAGGCGCGCGTCGGGGCCCGGGGAGAACTCCGCGACGATGCGAGGCAGGTCGTCGATGCCCTCCAGGTACTCGACGACGACGCCCTCGACCCGCAGGTCCTCGCCCCACACCCGCTCCACGAGCTCCGCGTCGTGGCGGCCCTCCACGTAGATGCGCCCCGCGCGAGCGACCCTGGCGCGCGCCCGCGGGACGGCCACCGAGCCGGATGCCGTACGGGACGGACGTACCGGAGCGGGCGCCGTCGCGGCCGGGCGGACGAGCGTCACCGGCCGGCCCTCCAGGAGGAAGCCGCTCGGCTCCATCGGGAACACGCGGTGCTTGCCGAAGCGGTCCTCCAGCGTCACCGTCGGCCCCTGCGCCGTCTTCTCGCAGCGGATCACCGCCCCGCAGAACCCGGTGACCGGCTCCTCGACCACGAGACCGGCGTCGGCCGCCACCTCGGGCACGGCCTTCGGCTTCTTCCAGGGGGGCGTGAGGTCGGCGGAGTACTGGCGCATTGTGCCGACGATAGGAAGAGTGGCGGCGGCGGCGCTCACGACACGCCGAAGCGAGCCGCCAGTGTGGCGCGTTGCGCACGGACAAAAGCCGCATCCACCACCGCGCCGTGCCCCGGCACGTACAGCGCGTCCTCCCCGCCGAGTTCGAGGAGGCGGTCCAGCGCCGCGGGCCACCGCCGGGGCACCGCGTCAGGACCCGCCTGCGGGTCGCCCGACTCCTCGACGAGATCGCCGCAGAAGACGACCTCCGGACCGTCGCCGGGGCTCTTCACCAGGACCGCCAGGTCGTGCGCCGTGTGACCGGGGCCGACGTTCGCGAGGAGGACCTCGGCCCCGCCGCCGAGGTCCAGCGTCCACTCCCCGCACACCAGATGCCCCGGTGCGCGCAGGAGATCGGCCGCCTCCGCCGCCGCGTCCGCGCCGAGGCCGTGCCGCACCGCGTCCGCCCGCAGCTCCTCGCGGCCCGCGTCGAGGACCGTGTCGGCGCCTACGGCGGCGTACACCTGTACCCCCGCGAAGGCCGCCGCCCCGAAGACGTGATCGAAATGGGGGTGGGTGAGCGCGAGATGCGTCACTCTGCGCCCGCCGCCCATGAGATCCCGGGCCCGCGTCCGCAGCGCCGCGCCCTCCGCCAGGCTCGACCCCGCCTCGACCATGAGGGCCGCCCCGGCACCGACGACGAGTCCCGCCGTGCAGTCCCAGCCGGGCAGGCGCACCCGTCCCACGCGCGGGGCGAGCCGTTCCCAGCCCGCCGCTTCCCATGCCGGCTCCACGTCCATACGGTGACGCTAACCGCTGGGGAAGGCCTCGGCAGAGTGAGAGGGGTCCGGCCTTGCCGGGCCCGTACCCGACCGCCGTACACTGGCTCTTTGACAGGCTGGCACTCACCCGCGTTGAGTGCCAGGCGGGGATCACGGCGACGGATGACGGCTGGAGGTGTGCGCGATGCTGAGTGAACGCAGGCTCGAGGTGCTGCGCGCCATCGTCCACGACTATGTCGGGACAGAGGAGCCCGTGGGCTCCAAGGCGCTCACCGAGCGGCACAGTCTCGGGGTCTCGCCGGCCACTGTCCGCAACGACATGGCGGCGCTGGAGGAAGAAGGGTTCATCGCCCAGCCCCACACCAGCGCGGGGCGTATCCCGACCGACAAGGGCTACCGCCTTTTCGTCGACAGACTCGCGGGCGTCAAGCCGATGACCGCGCCCGAGCGGCGGGCCATCCAGAACTTCCTCGACGGCGCCGTCGACCTCGACGACGTGGTGGGGCGTACGGTGCGGCTGCTCGCGCAGCTCACGCGGCAGGTGGCCGTCGTGCAGTACCCCTCGCTCACGCGGTCGACGGTGCGGCACGTGGAGTTGCTCTCGCTCGCTCCGGCGCGCTTGATGCTCGTACTGATCACCGACACGGGCCGGGTCGAGCAGCGGATGATCGACTGCCCGGTGCCCTTCGGTGAGACCTCGCTGGCCGACCTGCGGGCACGGTTGAACAGCAAGGTCGCGGGGCGCCGCTTCGCGGACGTGCCGCAGTTGGTGCAGGACCTTCCCGAGGCCTTCGAGGCCGAGGATCGCGGCACCGTCGCGACGGTCCTCTCCACCCTCCTCGAAACGCTCGTCGAGGAGACCGAAGAACGGCTGATGATCGGCGGCACCGCCAATCTCACCCGCTTCGGACATGACTTTCCCCTCACCATCCGGCCCGTTCTCGAAGCCCTTGAGGAGCAGGTCGTGCTCCTCAAGTTGCTTGGTGAGGTGCAGGATTCGGGCATGGCCGTACGGATCGGTCATGAGAACGCCCATGAGGGGCTCAGCTCCACGTCCGTGGTCTCGGTCGGCTACGGTTCGGGCAGCGAGGCAGTCGCGAAACTAGGCGTGGTCGGACCGACCCGCATGGACTATCCGGGAACGATGGGAGCAGTACGCGCAGTGGCACGTTACGTCGGACAGATCCTGGCGGAGTCGTAAGTGGCCACGGACTACTACGCCGTACTCGGCGTGCGCCGCGACGCTTCCCAGGACGAGATCAAGAAGGCCTTCCGGAGGCTGGCGCGTGAGCTTCACCCGGACGTGAATCCGGACCCGAAGACTCAGGAGCGCTTCAAGGAGATCAACGCCGCCTACGAGGTGTTGTCGGACCCGCAGAAGAAGCAGGTCTACGACCTCGGCGGCGACCCGCTGTCCCAGGCGGGCGGCGGCGGAGCAGGTGGCTTCGGAGCCGGTGGCTTCGGCAACTTCTCCGACATCATGGACGCGTTCTTCGGTACGGCGTCGCAGCGTGGCCCGCGGTCGCGCACGCGCCGCGGCCAGGACGCCATGATCCGGCTGGAGATCGACCTCGACGAGGCGGCCTTCGGCACCACCAAGGACATCCAGGTCGACACCGCGGTCGTCTGTACGACCTGTAGCGGTGAGGGCGCCGCGCCGGGGACCTCCGCCCAGACGTGTGACATGTGCCGCGGTCGCGGCGAGGTGTCGCAGGTCACGCGGTCCTTCCTCGGCCAGGTCATGACCTCGCGGCCCTGCCCGCAGTGTCAGGGCTTCGGCACGGTCGTGCCGACGCCGTGCCCCGAGTGCGCGGGCGACGGGCGGATCCGCTCGCGGCGGACGCTGACCGTCAAGATCCCGGCCGGTGTCGACAACGGCACCCGGATCCAGCTCGCGGGCGAGGGCGAGGTCGGGCCCGGCGGCGGTCCCGCCGGTGACCTCTACGTCGAGATCCACGAGCTGCCGCACGCCGTCTTCCAGCGGCGCGGCGACGATCTGCACTGCACGGTGACGATCCCGATGACGGCGGCGTCGCTCGGCACGCAGGTGCCGCTGGAGACGCTCGACGGTCTTGAGGAGATCGACATCCGGCCCGGCACGCAGTCGGGGCAGTCCGTCCCGCTGCACGGGCGCGGCATCACGCATCTGCGGGGCGGCGGCCGTGGCGACCTCATCGTGCACGTCGAGGTCCTCACGCCGACGAAGCTCGACGCCGAGCAGGAGCGGGTGCTGCGGGAGCTGGCGCAACTGCGCGGCGAGGAGCGGCCCACGGGGCAGTTCCAGCCGGGGCAGCAGGGTCTGTTCTCCCGGCTCAAGGACGCGTTCAACGGGCGGTAGCGCCTTCAGCGGTGCGATGGCGGGGCCCCGAGGTGACGACCTCGGGGCCCCGCGGCTTTTCCCTCCTTTGCCGCTTCGCGGCAGGTCTCCCACCGACCCGCCCGTTACCCCGAGGTAAACGGGTGGGTGGGGGGAAGTGGGGGGCCGGGGACGTGGCACGATGCCGTTATGTCCTCCGCACTGACCGATCTCTGCCGCTGTCCGATCGTGCAGGCCCCCATGGCCGGCGGGGCCTCGGGCCCGCAACTGGCCGCGGCCGTGTCCGAGGCCGGAGGGCTCGGGTTCCTCGCCGCCGGGTACAAGACCGCCGACGGGATGTACCAGGAGATCAAGCAGTTGCGGGGGCTGACCGCGCGGCCCTTCGGCGTCAACCTGTTCATGCCGCAGCCCGACAGCGCCGACGCGGCGGCGGTGGAGGTGTACCGCAACCAGCTCGCGGGCGAGGCGACCTGGTACGAGACGCGGCTCGGCGACCCGGAGTGCGGCCTCGACGACGGGTACGACGCCAAGCTCGCGATCCTCCTCGACGACCCGGTACCGGTCGTCTCGTTCACCTTCGGCTGCCCCACCCGCGACGTCCTGGACTCCTTCACGCGCGTCGGCACCCTGACCGTCGTCACCGTCACCACCCCGGAGGAGGCGCAGGCCGCCCAGTGGGCCGGCGCCGACGCCGTGTGCGTGCAGGGCGTGGAGGCGGGCGGCCACCAGGGCACCCACCGCGACCAGCCGGAGACCGACGGCGCCGGACTCGGCCTGCTCACCCTCCTCACGCTGGTCCGCGAGACCGTGCGGCTCCCCGTGATCGCCGCGGGCGGCCTGATGCGCGGCGCGCAGATCGCCGCCGTGCTCGCGGCGGGCGCGGACGCGGCGCAGCTCGGCACGGCCTTCCTCGTCACCCCCGAGTCGGGCGCCCACGCCCTGCACAAGCAGGCCATGACCAACCCGCTGTTCGTACGCACCGAGCTGACCCGGGCGTTCTCCGGGCGGCCCGCGCGCGGCCTCGTCAACCGCTTCCTGCGCGAGCACGGCCCGTACGCCCCCGCCGCCTACCCCCAGGTCCACCACCTGACCAGCGACCTGCGCAAGGCCGCGGCGAAGGCCGGTGACGCGCAGGCCATGGCGCTCTGGGCAGGGCAGGGCCACCGGCTCGCCAGGGAGATGCCCGCCGGGCAGCTCGTGGAGGTCCTCGTGGCCGAACTGGCCGAGGCGAAGGCGTCGTCGGCCGCGAAGGACCAGGGAGGCACCCGGTGACCGCACCCGTATTCGTCGTCGAGCACCTCGACGTGGGCGCCGGCGGGCGCCATGTGCTGGACGGGCCCGAGGGGCGGCACGCGGTCTCCGTGAAGCGGCTGCGCGCCGGTGAGGACGTCGTCCTGACCGACGGCGCCGGACGGTGGGCCCGGTGCGTGGTCGTGGACACCGAGGGCAAGGACCGGCTCGTCGTCCACATGGACCCCGTCGCCGAGGAGCCCGCGGAGTCGCCCCGTATCACCGTCGTCCAGGCGCTGCCCAAGGGCGACCGCGGTGAACTGGCCGTGGAGACCATGACGGAGACCGGCGTCGACGCCGTCGTGCCGTGGGCCGCGTCGCGCTGCATCACGCAGTGGAAGGGCGAGCGCGGCCAGAAGGCGCTCGCCAAGTGGCGGGCCACCGCGCGCGAGGCCGGCAAGCAGTCGCGCAGGACGCGCTTCCCCGAGGTGGCGGACGCGGCGTCGACCAAGCAGGTCGCGGCGCTGCTCGCGGAGGCCGACTTCGCCGCCGTCCTGCACGAGGAGGGCAGCGAGCCGCTGGCCACCGCGGAACTCCCCGACAGCGGCCACATCGTGCTCGTGGTGGGGCCCGAAGGAGGGGTTTCCCCGGCCGAGCTCGCGCTCTTCGCGCAGGCCGGTGCGGCGCCCTACCGGCTCGGGCGCAGCGTGTTGCGCACATCGACCGCGGGGACCGCGGCGAGCGCGCTGCTCCTCGGACGCACGGGCCGCTGGTCCTGACCCGTCGGCCCGGCCTTCGGACGGATGGCCGCAAGCGGTCTACCCCTCCGGCGCGCCGGGTGGCACTCTGCCGCTCATGGGGGCATCGAGGCGGCCGAGCGGCCGCGAAAAGGGGATCCTGCGGCCACGGAAGCGGCGCGCCCCGGTCCTGTACGCCGTCGGGCTCGCCGGCGCCGCCGCGCTCGGCGTCACCGCGTGCGACCCGGCGCACGGCGGCATGACGCCCTCCGTGGTCGCGCTCACCACCGACCGGGAGGGCACCGAGGAGCTGGAGCGGCAGCACCTGGACGTGACCTGGCTGAGCTGCACGGCACGCTACGAGGACAAGGTGACCCCGAAGAGCGGCTCCTCCGCCGAGGGGAACGCGGCCGTCACGGTGGACTGCCAGGGCGAGAGCGACGACCGCGAGGACATCACCCTCAAGGGCAAGGTGCACTCCGTCGTCGACGGAGGCTGCGTCCGCGGCGACCTCACGGCCAAGGTCGACGGGAAGCAGTGGTTCCAGGTAGACGTCCTCGGCAACTGCGACGCGGGCGACGACAACGACAACGACAACAACGACAACAACGACGACGGCGGCGACGGTGACGGCAACGGCTCGAATCCGCCCGTCTCGCACCAGCCGCCCTCCCCGCCCTCCCAGGAGGAGCCGCGGCCCGGCCCCACCACGACCGTCACCGTGACCGTGACACCGCCCGCCCCGACCTGCGACTGCCTGCCGGGCAAGTGATCCAAACCTCTGCCGGACCGCCGCGGGCCTGCCTAGGCTGGACCGTGTGACACAGACTGCGTACCTCCGATACCCGCACCTTCACGGCGAGTTGGTCACCTTCACGGCCGAGGACGACGTCTGGGTCGCCCCCCTCGACGGGGGCCGGGCCTGGCGGGTCAGCGCCGACAACATGCCCGTGAACCACCCCCGTATCTCCCCGGACGGCACGACCGTCGCCTGGACGTCCACCCGCGACGGCGCGCCCGAGGTGCACATCGCGCCCCTCGACGGCGGACCCTCCCAGCGGCTCACGTACTGGGGCAACGCGAAGACCGGCGTGCGCGGCTGGACCCCCGACGGGCGCGTCCTCGCCGTCAGCGCGGCGGGCCAGGCCTCCCTGCGCCGCACCTGGGCACGGGCCGTCCCCCTCGACGGCGGCCCCGCGCAGACCCTGCCGTACGGCCTCGTCGGCGACGTCACGTACGGCCCCGACGGGCAGGTCCTGCTGCTCTCGGCCCCCATGGGGCGCGAGGCCGCCCGGTGGAAGCGGTACCGGGGCGGCACGGCGGGAAAGCTGTGGCTCCGCGCGGCCGTCGCCCCCGAGCCGTCGGATGAGGCCGCCGGACCGTTCGTACGCGTCCACGAGGAGCTCGCGGGGAACATCGAGTACCCGCTCTGGGTGGGGGAGCGGATCGCCTTCCTGAGTGATCACGAGGACGTGGGGGCCGTCTACTCCTCACTGCCCGACGGCACCGGCCTGCGCCGCCACACCCCCGTCGACGGCTTCTACGCCCGGCACGCCGCCACCGACGGCACCCGCGTCGTCCACGCGTCCGCCGGTGAACTCTGGCTCCTGGACGACCTGGACGGCGCCGAGCCGCGCCGCCTCGACATCCGCCTCGGCGGCCAGCGCACCGACCTCCAGCCGCACCGCGTGGCCGCCGCCCGCTGGTTCGGGGCCGCGGCGCCCGACCACACCGGACGCGGCAGCGCCGTCTCCGTGCGCGGCTCCGTGCACTGGGTCACGCACCGCGAAGGCCCCGCCCGCGCCCTCGCCGCCACCCAGGGCGTCCGCGCCCGGCTGCCCCGCACCTTCCGCGTCGCCGGCGAGGAACACGTCGTGTGGGTCACCGACGCCGAGGGCGACGAGGCACTGGAGTTCGCCCCCGCCACCGGACCCGCGCCCGGCGCCACGCCCCGCAGGCTCGCCGCGGGGCAGCTCGGGCGGGTCCTCGGGCTCACCGTGTCGCCGGACGGCAGCCGCGCCGCCGTCGCCTCGCACGACGGCCGGGTGCTGCTCGTGGAGCGGGAGAGCGGCGAGGTCCGCGAGGTCGACCGCGGCGAGGACGGCGAGGCCACCGGCCTGGTCTTCTCGCCCGACTCCGCCTGGCTCGCCTGGTCGCACCCGGGGCCGCCCCCGCTGCGGCAGCTCAGGCTCGCCAACACCGCCGACCTCTCCGTCTGCGACGCGACCCCGCTGCGCTTCCGCGACTACTCGCCCGCCTTCACCCTCGACGGCAAGCACCTCGCGTTCCTCTCCGCGCGCGCCTTCGACCCGGTCTACGACGAGCACGTCTTCGACCTCGCCTTCGTCGGCGGCGCACGGCCGCACCTGATCACGCTCGCCGCGACCACGCCGTCCCCGTTCGGGCCGCAGCGCCACGGCAGGCCCTTCGACGCGCAGGACGGCGGCCCGGAGACCCCCGACAGCGAGGGCGCCCCCGTCACCCGCGTCGACTTCGACGGGCTCGCCGACCGCATCGTGCCCTTCCCCGTGGAGGCCGCCCGGTACTCGACGCTGCGCGCCGCCAAGGACGGGCTGCTCTGGCTGCGCCACCCGGTGCGCGGCGTGCTCGGCGCCTCCCGGGCGCACCCCCTCGACCCCGACCCGCACACCGAGCTGGAGCGGTACGACCTCGCCCAGCGCCGCGTGGAGGAACTCTCCTCCGACGCCGACCACTTCGCGGTCACCGGCGACGGCAAGCGGGTCCTGCTGTGGACCGACGGCAAGCTGAAGGTGGTGCCGAGCGACCGGCGCGCCTCCGGCGACGAGGACAGCGACTCGAACATCACCGTCGACCTCTCCCGCGTCCGGCACACCGTCGACCCGGCCGCCGAGTGGCGGCAGATGTACGACGAGACCGGCCGCCTCATGCGCGACAACTTCTGGCGGGCGGACCTCGGCGGCGTCGACTGGGACGGCGTCCTGGAGCGCTACCGCCCCGTCCTCGCCCGCGTCGCCACCCACGACGACCTCGTCGACCTGCTCTGGGAGGTCCAGGGAGAGCTCGGCACCTCGCACGCGTACGTCGTCTCCGGCGGCGGTGGCGGCGGGTCCACGTTCCGGCAGGGGCTCCTCGGCGCCGACCTCTCGCGCGGCGAGGACGGCCTCTGGCGCGTCGACCGCGTCCTGCCCTCGGAGACCTCCGACCCGGCCGCGCGCTCACCGCTCGCCGCCCCCGGCGTCGCGGTGCGCCCCGGTGACGCGGTGATCGAGGTCAACGGACAGGGCGTCGACCCCGTGACCGGGCCGGGACCGCTGCTCGTCGGCACCGCGGGCAAGCCCGTCGAGCTGACCGTCTCGCCCTCCGGCGGCGGCGACCCGCGGCACGCCGTGGTGGTCCCCGTCGACGACGAGGAGCCGCTGCGCTACCACGCGTGGGTCGCGGACCGGCGGGCCTACGTCCACGAGCGCTCGGGCGGCCGGCTCGGCTACCTCCACGTCCCCGACATGCAGGCGCCCGGCTGGGCGCAGATCCACCGTGACCTGCGCGTCGAGGTCGCCCGCGAGGGCCTGGTGGTGGACGTCCGCGAGAACCGCGGCGGGCACACCTCGCAACTGATCGTGGAGAAGCTGGCGCGCAAGATCATCGGCTGGGACATCCCCCGCGGCGCGCGGGCCTTCAGCTATCCGCAGGACGCGCCGCGCGGCCCCGTCGTCGCCGTGGCCAACGAGTTCTCCGGCTCCGACGGCGACATCGTCAACGCCGCCATCAGAGCGCTCGGCATCGGCCCCGTCGTCGGCACCCGCACCTGGGGCGGCGTCGTCGGCATCGACAGCCGCTACCACCTGGTCGACGGGACGCTCGTGACCCAGCCGAAGTACGCGTTCTGGCTGGAGGGCCAGGACTGGGGCCTGGAGAACCGCGGGGTCGAGCCCGACGTCGAGGTCGTGACCACCCCCGACGACCACGCGGCGGGCCGCGACCCGCAGTTGGACGAGGCCGTGCGGATCGCGCTGGCCGCCCTGGAGGAGAACCCGGCGAAGACGGCACCGCGCGTACCCGGAGCCCCGTGACGGCCGCGCCGCGGGGATAGCATTCCGTACGTAATCGATCATCACGAGCCAGGAGGCCGGGCCATGGCGGGAGAACCGCAAAGCGACTGCCTGTTCTGCAAGATCGTCGCGGGCGACGTGCCGGCGACCGTCGTACGCGAGACGGAGACGACCCTCGCCTTCCGCGACATAAACCCCCAGGCGCCCACGCACGTCCTGGTCATCCCCAAGGTGCACCACGCGGACGCCGCCGCGCTGGCCGCCGCCGAGCCGGGGATCGCCGCCGACGTGCTGCGCGAGGCGGGGGAAGTGGCCGCCGACGAGAAGGCGGAGAGCTACCGCATCATCTTCAACACCGGCTCCGGAGCCGGGCAGACCGTCTTCCACGCGCACGCGCACGTCCTGGGCGGCCGCGGCCTCCAGTGGCCTCCCGGATAGCGGGGCCAACTCTCCTTGTCCGTACGTGAACTGGTCGTGCTCGGCACGGCCAGCCAAGTCCCCACCCGGCACCGCAACCACAACGGCTACGTCCTGCTCTGGGACGGCCAGGGCATCCTCTTCGACCCCGGCGAGGGCACCCAGCGGCAGATGCTGCGCGCCGGGGTCGCCGCGCACGACCTGCACCGCATCTGCGTGACGCACTTCCACGGCGACCACAGCCTGGGCCTCGCCGGGGTGATCCAGCGCATCAACCTCGACCGCGTCCCGCACCCCGTCACCGCCCACTACCCGGCCTCCGGCCAGCACTTCTTCGACCGGCTGCGGTACTCCACCGCGTACCGCGAGACCGTGGAGCTCCGCCAGGAGCCCGTCGCCGCCGACGGGCCCCTGGCCGAGGGGCCCTCGTACACCCTCGACGCGATGAGGCTCTCCCACCCCGTCGAGTCCTACGGCTACCGCCTCACGGAACCCGACGGGCGGCGCATGCTGCCCCGGCTGCTCGCCGAGCGCGGCATCACGGGGCCCGACGTCGGCCGCATCCAGCGGGAGGGCGGCCTCGACGGGGTGACGCTCGACGAGGTCAGCGAGGTGCGGCGCGGACAGCGGTTCGCCTTCGTGATGGACACCCGGCTCTGCGAGGGCGTGCACGCCCTCGCGCAGGGCTGCGACATGCTCGTCATCGAGTCCACCTTCCTCGACGAGGACGAACAGCTCGCCACCGACCACGGGCACCTCACCGCGGGGCAGGCCGCCCGGGTGGCGGTGGAGGCGGGCGTCCGCCACCTCGTCCTCACCCACTTCAGCCAGCGCTACCCCGACCCGGCCGTCTACGGGCGGCAGGCCCGCGCCGCCGGGTTCACGGGCGAACTCACCATCGCCCGGGACCTGACCCGCGTCCCCGTGCCCAAGCGGACCTGAACACCAGCACGACCACCACAGAACTGAGCGAGACCCCACCATGCCGATCCCCAAGGCCGAACTCCACCTTCACATCGAGGGCACCCTCGAACCCGAACTGGCCTTCGCGCTCGCCGCGCGCAACGGCGTCGACCTGCCCTACGCCGACACCGAGGAGCTGCGCGAGGCCTACCTCTTCGACGACCTCCAGAGCTTCCTGGACCTCTACTACGGCCTGATGGCCGTACTGCGCACCGAGGCCGACTTCGAGGAGCTCGCGGACGCCTACCTCGCCCGCGCCGCCGCGCAGGGCGTGCGGCACGCGGAGATCTTCTTCGACCCGCAGGCCCACATCGCGCGCGGCGTCCCCATCGGCACCGTCGTCGAGGGCCTCTCCCGCGCGCTCGACCGCAGCGAGGAGCGGCACGGCGTCTCCACGCGGCTCATCATGTGCTTCCTGCGCGACCAGTCCGCCCAGTCCGCGATGGAGACGCTCCAGGCCGCGAAGCCGCACCTCCACCGGATCATCGGCGTCGGCCTCGACTCCGCCGAGGTCGGCCACCCGCCGGCCAAGTTCAAGGAGGTGTACGAGGCCGCCGCCGCGCTCGGGCTCCGCCTCGTCGCCCACGCGGGCGAGGAAGGCCCGCCCGCCTACATCACCGAGGCCCTGGACGTGCTGCGGGTCGAGCGCGTCGACCACGGGCTGCGCTGCGTGGAGGACCCGGCCCTCGTCGAGCGGCTGGTCGCCGAGCGCGTGCCGCTCACGCTCTGTCCGCTCTCCAACGTCCGGCTGCGCACCATCGACGTGCTGGCGGACCACCCGCTGCCGCGGATGCTGGACGCCGGGCTCATGTGCACGGTCAACTCCGACGACCCGGCCTACTTCGGCGGGTACGCGGGCGACAACTTCGACGCCGTACGCGAGGCGCTCGGCCTCGACCAGGAGCGGCTGCGCACCCTGGCGCGCAACTCCTTCGAAGCGGCCTTCCTGGACCGCGACGCGGCGGACGAGGCGCTTCGGGCGCGGTACCTCGCCGAGGTCGAGGCTTATTCGTTCGACTGAGGCCCCGCAGCCGCGTTACGGTCCCGGCATGGATTCCTTCCTGCAGATCTACGGCTGACACGGCTCCGTGCCCCCGCCCGCCCCAGAGGGGCCGCGGCGGTGGGCCGCCGTGTCCTCGTCCGTAGTTCTCCCGAGTTCTCCCGCATGAAGGAACCTCATGTCATCTCACCGAAACCCCCGTCGCCGTGCCCATATCGCCATGATCGGCGTCCCGATGGTCAGCCATGTGCTGCCGAGTCTGGAGATCATCCGGGTCCTGGCCGCGCGCGGCCACCGCGTGACGTACGCCAACGACCCGGCCACCGCCGCGCTCATCGAGCCCACCGGCGCCGAACTCGTCCCGTACGACTCGACGCTCCCGCACCGCGACAACATCTGGCCCGAGGACCCCATCGAGGCCAGTTCGCTCTTCCTCGACGACGCGATGGCCGTGCTTCCGCGGCTCCACGCGGCGTACGACGACGATCCCGCGGACGTGTACCTGTACGACATCGGGGCGTACGTCGGCCGGGCCCTCGCCGAGGCGCAGGGGCGGCCCGCCGTGCAGCTTTCGCCCACCTTCGTCGCCTGGGGCAGCTACCAGGAGGACGTCGGCGCCCACCTCGCGCGGCTGCCGGGCGCCGACGCCCTTGAGGCCCGCTTCAAGGAGTGGCTCGGCGGGTGCGGGGCGACCACGCTCGACGTGGGCGAGTTCTCCGGCGTCCCGCGCCGGGCCATCGCCACGATTCCGCGGGCCATGCAGCCGCACGCCGCCACGGTCGACGCGGCCCGGGTCGACTTCGTCGGGCCCTGCCTGGGCCGGCGGGCAGGGACCTGGGAGCGGCCCGCGGGCGCCTCGAAGGTGCTTCTGGTCTCGCTCGGCTCGGCCTACACCAAGCAGCCCGACTTCTACCGGCGGTGCGTGGAGGCTTTCGGGCACCTCGACGGGTGGCATGTCGTGCTCCAGATCGGCAAGCATGTCGACCCGGCCGAGCTGGGACCCGTGCCGGACTCCGTCGAGGTCCGCTCCTGGGTTCCGCAGATGGCGATCCTTGAGCAGGCCGACGCGTTCGTCACGCATGCGGGGATGGGGAGCAGTGCCGAGGGGCTGTACTGCGGGGTTCCCATGATCGCGGTCCCTCAGGGGGCCGAGCAGCCGATGAACGCGGACCGGCTGGTCGAGCTGGGGGTCGCCCGGCGGCTCGACACGGAGGCCGCGACGGTCTCCGCGCTGCGGGGCGCGCTCCTGGACCTGACCTCCGACCCCGGTGTCGCGGAGCGCTGCGGGCGGCTCAGGGCCGAGGTCAGGGGTGAGGGCGGCACTTCCCGCGCGGCGGACCTGATCGAGGCCGAGCTCTAGCACCGATCCGCGGAGCTCCAGCACCGCTCCGCGCCGTCGGCCCCCTCGCGCGGGTGCGGGCGACAAGCCGGAACCTCTGGGTCAGAATTTCGTACAGAGGCAGGCTTTCGCCCACGCCCGTGTGAGGGGTCTCCCGTGCTCGATGTGCCGTTGTGGCTGTGGGCGGCGTTCGCCGTCACCGTGGTCGTGTCGCTGGCCGTGGACCTGCTGGCGCACCGGGAGGCGCATGTCATCGGGTTCAAGGAGGCGGCCGCCTGGAGCGCGGTGTGGGTCGGCCTGGCCCTCGTCTTCGGCGCGGTCGTCTTCCTGGTCCTGGGCACGACGCCGGGGGTGGAGTACACGACCGCGTGGCTGCTGGAGAAGAGCCTGTCGGTCGACAACCTGTTCGTCTTCGCGCTGATCTTCGCCTACTTCAAGGTGCCGCGCGCCTACCAGCACCGTGTGCTGTTCTTCGGCGTCATGGGCGCCCTGGTGTTCCGTGGCCTCTTCCTGGCCGCCGGAGTGGCGGTGGTCAGCCGGTTCACCGCGGTGCTCTTCGTCTTCGCGGCCATCCTCTTCTACAGCACCTACAAGATCCTCAAGGGGGAGGAGGAGAGCTTCGACCCGGGCAGGAGCATCGCCGTGCGGCTGCTGCGCAAGGTCGTACCCGTCCGGGACGAGTACGCCGGGATGAGGTTCTTCGTGAAAGAGGCCGGCAAGCGGGTCGCCACCCCGCTGCTCGCCGTCGTCGCCGCGATCGAGGCGGCCGACCTGGTCTTCGCGGTGGACAGCGTGCCCGCCGTGCTCGCGGTCAGCGACGACGCCTTCATCGTCTACACCAGCAACGCGTTCGCCATCCTCGGTCTGCGGGCGCTGTACTTCCTGCTCGCCGGGCTGCTCGACCGGTTCCACTACCTCAGCAAGGGCCTCGCGCTGATCCTCTCCCTCATCGGCGTGAAGCTGATCCTTCAGGCGTCCCACAAGCTGTTCAGCAGCAGCATCCCGGAGGTTCCGTCACTCCTCAGCCTGGCGATCATCGTCGCGATCCTGGCCGTGTCCGTCGTGCAGAGCATCCGGCGTCCCCGCGAGTAAAATCGCCCCCATAATATTGCAAAATGCCCTATTCTCGACATATGGGCAGAGCTGAGCATTCGAACGCGTCGCGGGCCGGGCACGTCTGTCCCGCCTGCCACAACCCCGTGACCGACGAGGTCGCCAGGCACAAGACGATGGGAGTCTTCGTGCCCCAGTGGAAACCGGGCCCCTGTCACAACCCGGACTGTCCGGAGTGCGCGCAAGGAGAGCGGCGCACGAGGGGAGAACCGGAACACTCCTGAGCCATTGACCCCACCCCGTTCGCATACCTAGTCTCCGTTCTCATGTATGGACAGAGCTTGGTCATCAGCGAGGTTCGGCTCACTCCGGTGCTCGTCGCCGACCCGCCCCTGCTCAATACCCAGGGCGTCCATCAGCCCTACACCCCGCGCCTGATCATCGAAGTGGTCACGGAGGGCGGAGTGACCGGGATCGGGGAGACGTACGGGGACGGGAAGTATCTGGAACTCGCGCGGCCGTTCGCCCGGCGGCTGGTCGGGCGGGGCGTGGCCGATCTGAACGGGCTGTTCACACTCGCGGACGACGTGGCCGTGGACGCCGCGCGCGTCGACGCCGCCGTCGACGTGGGCGGGCTGCGCGGCGTGCAGACCGCCGACAAGCTGCGGCTCTCCGTGGTCTCCGGGTTCGAGGTGGCGTGCCTGGACGCGCTCGGCAAGGCGCTCGGCCTGCCCGTGCACGCGCTGCTCGGCGGCAAGGTGCGGGACGCCGTGGAGTACAGCGCGTATCTCTTCTACAAGCGGGCCGAGCACCCGGCGGGCAGCGCCCACGAGCCCGACGACGGGTGGGGCGCCGCGCTCGATCCGGCCGGGATCGTCGCCCAGGCCAGGCTCTTCACCGAGCGGCACGGATTCTCGTCCTTCAAGCTCAAGGGCGGCGTCTTCCCGCCGGAGGAGGAGATCGCCGCGGTCCGCGCCCTCGCGAAGGCGTTCCCGGGGGCGCCGCTCAGGCTCGATCCCAACGGAGCCTGGTCGGTCGAGACCTCGCTCAAGGTCGCCGGCGAGCTGGACGGCCTGCTCGAATACCTGGAGGACCCCGCGCTCGGCACCCCCGCCATGGCCGAGGTCGCCGCGGGCACCTCGGTGCCGCTCGCCACGAACATGTGCGTGACGACCTTCGAGGAGATACCCGAGGCGTTCGGCGCGGGCGCCGTGCAGGTGGTGCTCTCCGACCACCACTACTGGGGCGGTCTGCGGCGTACGCGCGAACTGGCCGCCCTCTGCCGGACCTTCGGGGTAGCCGTGTCCATGCACTCCAACACGCACCTGGGCATCAGCCTCGCCGCGATGACGCACGTGGCGGCGACCGTGCCCGACCTCGACCACGCCTGCGACTCGCACTACCCCTGGCAGTCCGAGGACGTGCTGACCGAGCGGCCGCGGTTCGTGGCCGGCGGGATCGCCGTCACCGACACCCCCGGCCTCGGCGTCGAGCTCGACCGGGAGAAGCTCGCGGCCTTGCACGCGCGCTGGCTGGACGACGGCTTCCGCGCGATGCGGGAGCGCGACGACGCGGCGGCGATGCGGGTGACCGACCCCGGCTGGGTGACGCCGGCGGTGCCGCGCTGGTAGGGCTTCGTCCACGCCGGAGGGTCCGTAACCCGGGGTCCCGGCGGCGATCGTCGGTTACGTTGCCTGCATGGTCGTACCCGTGCAGCCCACCGTCGACCCGCTGAAGTCGGCCCGCAGAGCCGGTGATCCGGCCTGCGACGTCTACCTCACCGGCACCGTCTTCCTGGACATCATCTTCACCGGCCTCGACTCCGCGCCCGTGCGCGGCACGGAGTCCTGGGCCCGCGGCATGGGGTCGAGCCCCGGCGGCGTCGCCAACATGGCGACTGCGCTGTCCCGGCTCGGCCTGCACACGTCGCTGGCCGCGGCCTTCGGGGACGACCACTACGGGGAGTACTGCTGGGACGCCCTCGAAGGCGGTGAGGGCATCGACCTCGCCTCGTCGAGGACCGTGCCCGGCTGGCACACCCCGGTGACCGTCTCCATGGCGTACGAGGGCGAGCGGACCATGGTCAGCCACGGCCACGAGCCGCCCCCGGACGCCGACGCGCCGGACGGCGGCGCCCCCTGCTGCCCGCCCCGCGCCCGCGCCGCGGTCGCCTCGCTCACGCCCGGCACCAGGGCCCCCTGGATCGCCCAGGCCGCCGGCAGCGGCACCCGGATCTTCGCCGACGTCGGCTGGGACGACACCGGCAAGTGGGACCTCGCCGCCCTCCCCGACCTGCGGCACTGCGAGGCGTTCCTGCCGAACGCGGAGGAGGCCATGCGCTACACCCGCACCTCCTGCCCCAGAGAGGCGGCCCAGGCGCTCACCGAGTACGTTCCGCTCGCCGTGGTGACCCTCGGTGCCGAAGGGGCGTACGCGGTGGACCGGCGGACCGGCGAGACCGCGGAGGTGCCCGCCATCGAGGTGGAGGCCCTGGATCCGACCGGCGCCGGTGACGTCTTCGTGGCCGGTTTCGTCACCGGGACCCTGGCCGACTGGCCGCTGGCGGACCGCCTCGCCTTCGCCGGGCTCACCGCGGCCCTCTCCGTGCAGGAGTTCGGCGGCTCCCTCTCCGCGCCCGGCTGGGCCGAGGTGGGCGGCTGGTGGCGGCGGGTCAGGGAGTTCGACGAGCAGGACCCGAAGGCCCTGCGGCGCTACAGCTTCCTGGAGACCCTGCTCCCGGCGGCCGGCAGGCCCTGGCCGCTGCGCAGGGCCGTCCCGACGATCGGCTTCCGCTCGGCCTGAGGGCCAGGCTCCGAGCGGGCGAGGGGGCTCCGGTTGTCCGGGCCGAAAAGGCCTACGGCTCTGTCAGTGGGCCGACGTACTCTTGGCAGTGCAAGAACAGTTGTCCAGGGAACCACGACGGCGGACGTCCCGGTCCGCGAGAGCGGCGCCAGAACCGGCGCGAAGGAGGGTTGAGCAGGCCTTTAGAGCCGGCCCATGACTCAGACACCCACGACTCCCACTGCCGCGCAGGGCCAGGCCAAGGCGCACTTCACCGTGCCGGCGAACCACCCCATGGTGACCGTCCTCGGCTCCGGCGACGCCCTGCTGCGTGTGATCGAGAAGGCCTTCCCGGCAGCCGACATCCACGTCCGGGGCAACGACGTGAGCGCCGCGGGCGACGCCCGCGAAGTCGCCCTCATCCAGCGCTTGTTCGACCAGATGATGCTGGTGCTCCGCACCGGTCAGCCGATGACGGAGGACGCGGTGGAACGCTCGATCGCCATGCTGAGGGCGGACGAGAACGGCAACGGCGCGGAGGAGACCCCCGCCGAGGTCCTCACGCAGAACATCCTCTCGTCCCGCGGCCGCACCATCCGCCCCAAGACCCTGAACCAGAAGCGGTACGTCGACGCGATCGACAAGCACACCATCGTGTTCGGCATCGGCCCCGCGGGTACGGGCAAGACGTACCTGGCCATGGCCAAGGCCGTGCAGGCCCTCCAGTCCAAGCAGGTCAACCGCATCATCCTGACCCGGCCCGCGGTCGAGGCGGGCGAGCGGCTCGGCTTCCTGCCCGGCACGCTGTACGAGAAGATCGACCCGTACCTCCGCCCGTTGTACGACGCCCTGCACGACATGCTCGACCCGGACTCCATCCCGCGGCTCATGGCGGCGGGCACGATCGAGGTCGCCCCGCTGGCGTACATGCGGGGTCGCACGCTCAATGACGCGTTCATCATCCTCGACGAGGCGCAGAACACCAGCGCCGAGCAGATGAAGATGTTCCTCACCCGCCTCGGCTTCGACTCCAAGATCGTCATCACCGGTGACGTCACCCAGGTCGACCTGCCCGGCGGCACGAAGAGCGGTCTGCGCGAGGTCCAGCGCATCCTCGACGGCGTGGAGGACATCCACTTCTCCAGGCTCACCTCCCACGACGTCGTACGGCACAAGCTGGTCGGCCGTATCGTCGACGCGTACGAGCAGCACGACAGCCGCGACGGGAAGTAGACCAGCACCACCATGTCGATCGACGTCAACAACGAATCCGGAACCGAGGTCGACGAGCAGGCGATCCTCGACATCGCCCGCTATGCCCTCGCGCGGATGCGCATCCACCCGCTCTCCGAGCTCTCGGTGATCGTGGTGGACGAGGCGGCCATGGAGCAGCTCCACATCCAGTGGATGGACCTGCCCGGGCCCACGGACGTCATGTCCTTCCCCATGGACGAGCTCAGGCCGCCCATGAAGGACGACGACGAGCCCCCGCAGGGCCTCCTCGGCGACATCGTGCTCTGCCCCGAGGTCGCCGCCAAGCAGGGCCAGGACGCCCCGACGCAGCACTCCATGGACGAGGAGCTCCAGCTCCTGACCGTCCACGGAGTGCTGCACCTGCTCGGGTACGACCACGAGGAGCCCGACGAGAAGACCGAGATGTTCGGCCTCCAGGCGGCGATCGTCGACGGCTGGCGCGCGGAGAAGGGCCTGACCGGCCCGTCCCCGGCGCCCACCGTCTCCTAGCGCCATGGACATCCAGCTGATCGCGGGCGCCGTCGCCCTGGTCGTCGTCGCCTGGCTCGCGGCCTGCGCGGAGGCGGGCATAGCCCGCGTCTCCAGCTTCCGCGCCGACGAGGCCGTCCGCTCCGGGCGGCGCGGCAGCGCCAAGCTCGCGCAGGTCGCCGCCGACCCCACCCGCTATTTGAACGTGGCGCTGCTCGTGCGGGTGGCGTGCGAGATGGCCTCGGCGGCCCTGGTGACGTACGCCTGCCTGAAGGAGTTCGAGCGGACCTGGGAGGCGCTGGCCATCGCCATCGGCGTCATGGTCCTCGTCAGTTATGTCGCCGTGGGCGTCTCGCCGCGCACCATCGGCCGCCAGCACCCGCTGAACACCGCGACCGCCGCGGCGTACGTCCTGCTCCCGCTGGCCCGCGTCATGGGCCCGATCCCGCCCCTGCTGATCCTCATCGGCAACGCGCTCACGCCCGGCAAGGGCTTCCGGCGCGGCCCGTTCGCCTCCGAGGCCGAGCTGCGCGCGATGGTCGACCTCGCCGAGAAGGAATCCCTGATCGAGGACGACGAGCGCCGCATGGTGCACTCCGTCTTCGAGCTCGGCGACACGCTGGTGCGCGAGGTCATGGTGCCCCGCACCGACCTGGTCTCCATCGAGCGGTTCAAGACGATCCGCCAGGCCCTGACCCTCGCGCTGCGCTCCGGCTTCTCGCGCATCCCGGTGACGGGGGAGAGCGAGGACGACGTGGTGGGTGTCGTCTACCTCAAGGACCTGGCGCGCAAGACGCACATCAACCGCGACAGCGAGTCCGAGCTGGTCTCCACGGCGATGCGCCCCGCGACCTTCGTGCCCGACACGAAGAACGCGGGCGACCTGCTCCGCGAGATGCAGCAGGAGCGCAACCACGTGGCCGTCGTCATCGACGAGTACGGCGGCACGGCGGGCATCGTGACCATCGAGGACATCCTGGAGGAGATCGTCGGCGAGATCACCGACGAGTACGACCGCGAGCTGCCGCCCGTCGAGGAGCTGGCCGACGGCTGCTACCGCGTGACCGCCCGCCTCGACATCGGTGACCTCGGGGAGCTCTTCGGCTTCGACGAGT
This sequence comes from Streptomyces sp. DSM 118878, assembly GCF_052936595.1. Lineage (NCBI taxonomy): Bacteria > Bacillati > Actinomycetota > Actinomycetes > Kitasatosporales > Streptomycetaceae > Streptomyces > Streptomyces sp. DSM 118878. Next base: position 3,124,314 of record NZ_CP193622.1, on the reverse strand, counting down.
TCGACGACGAGGACGTCGAGACGGTCGGCGGCCTTCTCGCCAAGCGGCTCGGCCGCGTCCCGATCGCGGGGGCGTCGGCGGTCGTGCCGCTGCCGGACGGCCGCGAGCTGACGCTCACCGCCGAGTCCGCGGCGGGCCGCCGGAACAAGATCGTGACGGTGCTCGTGGAGCCGGTCGGGGCCGGGGGCGCGGTGAAGGAGGGCGAGCCGGGATGACCCCCGAGGAACTGCGCGCGTTCTGTCTCTCGTTCAACGACGTGGTGGAGGATTTCCCCTTCACGCCGGAGACCTCGGTCTTCAAGGTGGCGGGGAAGATCTTCGCCCTCACGGCCCTCGACAGCCGCCCGCTCACCGTCAACCTCAAGTGCGACCCGGACCTCGCCGTCCAACTGCGCGCCGCGCACCCCGAGATCGTGCCGGGCTACCACATGAACAAGCGCCACTGGAACACGGTCACGGCCGACGCCGCGCTCCCGGAGCGGCAGCTCAAGGAACTGATCGAGGACTCCTACGACCTGGTGGTCGCCGGCCTGCCACGGGCGCAACGGCTGCGCCTCGACCGCGCCTGAGCACGTGCGCACGCCGGGGTGAACTCCCCGATGTGTCCCAACAGGCCCTCGCCATCGGGGTGGCGGAGCGGCAGAATGGTGAGGAGGGCGGATCCGAAACGCTCCCACTCCGGGCTGCCGTCGAAGTAACACGGAGTGGAAACGTCTGTGCGATGGCATTCGCCGCACCTGGCCCCGGCCCCTAGGTCGGGGCCAGTTCCTTTCACACGTGAGGCAGCACCCACTCGTCGATGATCTTCTGGATCACCAGGAGAAGGCTGACCCACGGAGCCGCCAGAGCGGCCCGGTCGGTCCACGTGCGGAGGGTGCGACGCCCATCCGGCTTCTCGGCCATCGGGCTGTTCTCCTTCCTGGTCCCACGAGAGCCGTGGATACCGCGGCGATCCACGAACGGGTGGCGCCAGGAAGAGGGAACCGGCGGTCCGGGCCACTCGAAGGAGTGAGTCGGGCGCCGTGTCGTCGCTGCGTGGCAACCTCCTTGCTGGAGCTTTCAGTTGGGCGTGACGCTGCTTCAGACCAGCGTAGCCTGGAGGTGCGCAGCTGGGTAGAGTGCGGTACGACAGCTTGCCGAAGTACGTGTCAACTTAGGAGCGTCCGATGAGCAGGTGGCCAAATGCGATATAGCTGTCCGGCAACTGCCGGGCTCCCTGTTGCCGTGTCGAGCGGGATGGGTTCTCCTGTCAGTGACGTGAACCGTCGCCTCGGAAGGTCCCGATGAGTAAGCTGCTAGTCTGCTACGTAGCACCTCGCACAGTCCGTTTGGGGGTGGAGCCATCATGAGCGTGCCGAATGCGGCCCTTCAGCGACTGCGGCTGCGCACCGAGCTCCGCAAGGCGCGGACAGGTGCCCGGCTCACGCAGCGCCAGGTCGCGGCCATGATGGAGTGGAGCCCCTCCAAGCTGATCCGGATCGAGGCCGGCGAAGTCGGGATCTCCGTCAACGACCTGCGTCCGCTCCTCGACGCGTACGGGATCAGGGACCGCCGCAAGATCGACGAGCTCCTCGACCTCGCGCGCGGCAGCCGCCGCATGCCCTACAGCGAATACCGGGATCTGTACGGCAAGGAGTTCCTGGAGTTCCTCTCCCTGGAGTCCTCGGCCTCCATCATTCGGCACTACGGCGCCCTGGTGATGCCGGGACCGCTGCAGACCGAGGAGTACGCACGGGCGATCATGACCGCCTACAACAAGAGCATCCCCGAGGAGCGCCTGGAGCGCGGCGTCGAAGTGCGCCTCGCGCGCCAGGAGTTGCTGACATCGGGCGGGCGTGAGCTCTTCTACATCCTCGATGAGGCGGTCGTGCGCCGTCACGTGGGCGGGCGGGGCGTGATGCGCGCCCAACTGGAGCGGCTCGCCGAGCTGTCCGCCAAACCCGGCGTCACCATCCAGATCCTGCCGTTCAGCATCGGCGCCCACGCCGGAATCCAGGGGCCCTTCAGCCTCTTCGAGTTCGAGGCGGACGAGATGCCGGACTCGCTCCACCTGGAGAACCCGCGCGGCGACTCGTACACCACCAACGCGGCGGACGAGACGGGCCGCTATCTGGAGCGCTTCTGGGAGCTGGAGGACCTCGCACTCAAGGAAGACGTCGGAGCGCTCCTGAAGGCGCTCGCCGAGCGGATCGCGGACGGGCGGGACGATCTGGAGACACTGCTTCGCGACGTCCCCGTGGCTGCCGCCGCACAGGAGTAACACGCCCCGGGACGCGGGACCTTGGCGAGAAACCGGCCGTTCATATTCGAATGGCGTCCGGTTATTCTGGAAGAGGTGCTGCGTGTGCCTGCACCAGTCGCGCGGGGGAGTCGAGTGAGCTGGAACCCCAGTCTCCGTCCGTACGCCGTGGGCAGTGACGGCTGGCCTTCCGCACCCGGGGTGGAGGAGAAGCGTGGGCAGCTCGTGGACGTGGCGCAAGAGCAGTGTGAGCGACGGCGGGGAAGGGCAGTGCGTGGAGACCGCCTGGACCGGGGAGACGGTTCTGGTGCGTGACTCCGCGCGGCGCCGAGGTGGCGTGCTCGCCTTCACGCCGCAAGCCTGGACGGCCTTTCTCGGGCTCGTGGCCCGGCCGTCCTCAGCCGCCCGCCCACGGGACGAGTCGGCGGTCCGCCTCTGAGCGAGGCGGACCGCCGATGGGCACGGCGGCGCGCCCAGTGATCCTCATGACCATCCTCATGGCCATCCTCATGGCCCCCGCGGCCCGTGTGACCCCTGTCACGGCCCCCGTGCCCGCGACGGGCTGAGTCACCCCGCGCACGCCCCGCTCCTTATGCTCGTGCCATGACGCAGAGCACCGACCTCGGTCCCGAGGACCGCAAGATCGTCACCCTCGCCCGCTCGGCCCGGGCCCGCAACGGAGTGCCCGAGGGTGCGGCCGTACGGGACGAGACGGGGCGTACGTACGTGGCGGGGACCGTGGGCCTCGCATCGCTCCAGCTCTCCGCGCTGCGGACCGCGGTCGCGATGGCGGTGGCCTCCGGAGCCGAATCGCTGGAGGCCGCGGCCGTGGTGTCCGGCGCGGAGAAGCTCGCCGATGAGGACATCGCCGCGGTGCGGGACCTCGGCGGCGCGGGTACGCCGGTCTTCCTGGCGGGCCCCGACGGCGAGGTCCGGGAGACGCTGACGGCCGAATAGAGCCCGTCCGGCGTTTGAGGACGAGCCCGGCGCAGCCGGCGATGAGGGGGGCCGAAGCAAGGCCCACGGCCAGTACTGTGCGGCGGGGGTCCCGGGATCAGGGACAATGGGCGCCATGAGCGTCCGTACCCCGTCATCAGCCGAGCCGTCCGAGGCCGTCCACCGCGCCGGCTTCGCCTGCTTCGTCGGCCGCCCCAACGCGGGCAAGTCCACCCTCACGAACGCTCTGGTCGGCAAGAAGGTGGCGATCACCGCGAACCAGCCGCAGACCACGCGGCACACGGTACGCGGCATCGTGCACCGGCCGGACGCCCAGATGATCCTGGTGGACACCCCCGGCCTGCACAAGCCGCGCACGCTGCTCGGTGAGCGGCTCAACGACATCGTGCGCACGACGTGGGCCGAGGTCGACGTCATCGGCTTCTGTCTGCCCGCGAACGAGAAGCTCGGCCCCGGCGACCGGTTCATCGCCAAGGAGCTCGCCTCCATCAAGAAGACGCCGAAGATCGCGATCGTCACCAAGACCGACCTCGTCGACAGCAAGACGCTCGCCGAGCAGCTCATCGCCATCGACCAGCTCAGCACGGAGCTCGGCTTCGAGTGGGCGGAGATCGTCCCGGTGTCGGCCGTCGGCGACCAGCAGGTCGGGCTGCTCGCCGACCTCATCGTGCCGCTGCTGCCCGAGGGCCCCGCGCTCTACCCCGAGGGCGACCTCACGGACGAGCCCGAGCAGGTCATGGTGGCCGAACTGATCCGCGAAGCGGCGCTCGAAGGCGTACGGGACGAACTGCCGCACTCCATCGCGGTCGTCGTGGAGGAGATGCTGCCGCGCGAGGACCGGCCCGCGGACAAGCCGCTGCTCGACATCCACGCGTTCGTCTACATCGAGCGGCCCAGCCAGAAGGGCATCATCATCGGCCCCAAGGGCAAGCGGCTCAAGGACGTCGGCATCAGGTCGCGCAAGCAGATCGAGGCACTGCTCGGCACGCCCGTCTTCCTCGACCTGCACGTCAAGGTAGCCAAGGACTGGCAGCGCGACCCCCGCCAGCTCCGCAAGCTGGGCTTCTGACGGCGGGGCGCAGCGGTGGACCCCCGTCCCGCCGCTGCGCCGCCGTTCCTCCGGCCCGGGCCGGATGTCAGCGGCAACCGTTCGGGGCGCCTCCGCATTCCCGATCGGGCACCACGAATTCGCGAACGGGCACCACGAGTTCGGCGATCGGGCACGACGACTGCCCATTCGGGCATCGCGGTGCCCGCCGCGGGGGCTCCCCGCGGCGGGTCATGCCCGCTGCGCCCGCAGGACCTCGCGCAGCCAGTGGTACGACGCCTTCGGGGTGCGCTCCTGGGTGGCGTGGTCGACGTGGACGAGGCCGAAGCGCTGCCGGTGGCCCTCCGCCCACTCGAAGTTGTCGAGCAGCGACCAGACGAAGTAGCCGCGCACGTCGACGCCGGCTTCGACGGCCCGGTGCAGGGCCCGCAGATGGCCGTCCAGGTAGGCGATCCGCTCCTGGTCGTCGATGCCCTCGTACGAGCAGCCGTTCTCGGTGACGACCAGGGGCGGGAGCCGGTCGCCGTAGCGGTCGCGGAAGCCGGTGAGCAGTTCGGTGAGCGCCTCGGGGACGACGGGCCAGCCGAAGTCCGTGACCGGGTACCCCTCGATCGGCCGCGGCGCGAAGGGGAGTCCGGGCGGGAGCGTGACGCCGGAGAACTCGGCGGCCGTGCCCCCGGGGAGCGGGGCGCCCACCTTCGTCGGCTGGTAGAAGTTGATCCCGTACCAGTCGAGCGGTTCCGCGATGACCTTCAGGTCCGCCGCGAGGTCCGCCGCCGGCATCAGCTCGCCGAGGCCCTCGGGGTAGCGGCCGAGCAGCAGCGGGTCGGCGAAGAGGCGGTTGAGGAGTACGTCGTAGAAGTCGGCGGCGGCCGTGTCCGCCTCGGCGTCCGACGCGGGCCAGGTGGGGCCGTGCGAGTTGGCGATGCCGATGTCCCGGGCGCCCGCCGCGCGCAGCGCGCGCACCGCGAGGCCGTGGGCGAGGAGCTGGTGGTGGGCGGCGGGCAGCGCGTCGAAGAGCAGGGCCTGGCCGGGGGCGTGCAGGCCGAGGGCGTGGCCGAGCAGGGTGTGTTCCGCCGGTTCGTTGAGGGTGATCCACTTCGGGACGCGGTCGCCGATGCGGGCGCAGACCACCGCCGCGTACTCGGCGAAGCGCTCGGCGGTCGCGCGCCGCAGCCAGCCGCCCGCCTCCTGGAGGGCCAGCGGGGTGTCCCAGTGGAACAGCGTGGGGACGGGGCGCACGCCCCGCGCGCACAGCTCGTCGACGAGGCGGTCGTAGAAGTCGAGGCCCGCCGCGCTGACCGCGCCCGCCCCGTCGGGCAGCACGCGAGGCCAGGAGACCGAGAACCGGTAGGCGTCCACGCCGAGGCCGCCGACGAGCGCCACGTCCTCGCGGTAGCGGTGGTAGTGGTCACAGGCGACGGCGGCGGTCGTGCCGTCCTTCACGTGTCCCGGCACGGCGGTGAAGGCGTCCCACACCGACGGGCCCCGCTCGTCGACGGCACCCTCGATCTGATGGGCCGATGTGGACACGCCCCACAGGAAGTCGCGGGGGAACCGGGGTGTCGCCGCAGTCGCTGCCATGGGCGGGATCTTCCGTACCGCCCAGTACGCACGTCAATGGGCGCGCACGGAAAAGGTGAACAACCCTCAGCTTCGCTGAACCGCCCTCAGCTTCGCTACGCGCCTTCCTTCAGCACCCGCGAGATCAGCTTGCGCTGCGGCTCCGTGAGCCGGGGGTCCGAGCAGTACACCGTCCGCCCGTCCACCGTGAGGGTGTAGCTGAAGCCGTCCGGCACCCCTATCGGCGGGGTGCTCCTGCCCTCGGCCACGGCCTCTTCGGCCAGGGTGTGCCAGTCCGGGGCATCGGCCAGCAGCGAGGTGTCCACCTCGGCATGCCGGTCGATGCCCGCGAATCCTCCGGTCCGCTTCACCTGGATACGCATGGGTCCTGTCTACTGCACCGGGCGAGCGGCGACCAGCGCACCATCAGTCGTTCGTGGGCACCTTCACGGTGGACCACGCGTCGACGACGGCCTTGAGCTCGTCCCCGTCACCGAACTTCTGGCGTGCGGCGGCGACCGTCAGCTTCGCGAAGTCCTGGAAGGACGCGTCCTGCGCGAGCTCGCCGCCGGTCAGGACGGCGTACCAGATCTGCCCGGCCCGCTCCCAGGAGTGCCCGCCGAGCGCGTCGGCGACCAGGAAGAACGCGCGGTTCGGGATGCCGGAGTTGATGTGCACGCCGCCGTTGTCGCGGCCCGTGCGCACGAAGCTGTCCATGTCGGCGGGTTGCGGGTCCTTGCCGAGCACGTCGTCGTCGTAGGCGGTACCGGGCTCCTTCATGGAGCGCAGCGCCTTGCCGGTGACGCGCGGGGCGAGCAGGCCCGCACCGATCAGCCAGTCGGCGTCGGCGGACGTCTGGCCGAGCGTGTACTGCTTGATCATCGCGCCGAAGACGTCCGACATCGACTCGTTCAGGGCGCCCGGCTGGCCGAAGTACGTGAGGTTCGCCGTGTACTGCGTGACGCCGTGGGCCAGCTCGTGGCCGATGACGTCCACGGGGATGGTGAAGTCGAGGAAGATCTCGCCGTCACCGTCGCCGAACACCATCTGCTCGCCGTTCCAGAAGGCGTTGTTGTAGTCCTCGGAGTAGTGCACGGTCGCGTTCAGCGGCAGTCCGCCGCCGTCGATGGAGTTGCGGGCGTACGACTTCTGGAACAGCTCGAAGGTGGCGCCGAGCCCCGCGTACGCCCGGTTGACGGTGGCGTCCTTGCCGGGCTTGTCGCCCTCGGCGCGGACCTTGCGGCCCGGCAGTTCGGTGCGGTGCCTGGCGTCGTACACCGTGCGGCGGGGCTTGTCCGGCGCGGCGTCCTTGGGCGGGGCCACGGCGGGTGCGCCGATGACGGTGGTCAGCCGGCGGCGGGTGCGCTCGATGGCGTCGCGCTCCAGGGAGCGGCGGGCGGGGGCGGCGAGCGCGGGGTCCTGGCTCTGGGCGAGCGTGTCCAGGACGTGGGGCGGCACGATCGTGCAGAAGACGGGCTCGAAACCCGTCGGGTTGGCGGTCATGGCGGCAATGTGGCACTGAGTCATGCCGCTGTCACTAGCTGCCACCATGATTGATGAAATAGAGGTATACGGGTCCGGAAGCGGCCCTCCGTGGGGTACGGCGCTTTTTGGGTCACGCGGATGCACAGTGGGATAAGACACCTTTTGGGTGATCATCGACCCCGGGTCCCGCATACTGATACGGGTCCGCGCACGGAGCGCGGCTCGGCTAGGCTGCGGTGCACCATGCGATTCGGGCTGCTTCTCCTTAGCTGCCGCGGCGAGGGCCTGTAGACAAGGCCGACCCCCTCCCCGCGGAGTTCGGCGTTGCGCTAAGACCGTCGGCCGTCCTTCAGGACACTTCCGAGGAGCCCCGCACATGCCGAACTTCCAGCGCCCCACGTCCCTGCCGATCCACAAGTACGGTCAGTACGAGCAGGTCGACATCCCCGACCGCACGTGGCCGGACAAGCGGATCACCGTCGCCCCCCGCTGGCTCTCCACCGACCTGCGCGACGGCAACCAGGCGCTGATCGACCCGATGTCCCCCGCGCGCAAGCGCGCCATGTTCGACCTGCTGGTACGCATGGGCTACAAGGAGATCGAGGTCGGCTTCCCCTCCTCGGGCCAGACCGACTTCGACTTCGTGCGGTCGATCATCGAGGACGAGGACGCGATCCCCGAGGACGTGACGATCTCCGTCCTGACCCAGGCCCGCGAAGAGCTGATCGAGCGCACGGTGGAGTCCCTGAAGGGCGCCCGGCGCGCCACCGTCCACCTGTACAACGCGACCGCGCCCGTCTGGCGTGACGTCGTCTTCCGCGGCTCGCGCGACGCCGTGAAGCAGATCGCCGTCGACGGCACGCGCCTGGTCATGGAGTACGCCGACAAGCTGCTCGACGACCGCACGACCTTCGGCTACCAGTACAGCCCCGAGATCTTCACCGACACCGAGCTGGACTTCGCCCTGGAGGTCTGCGAGGGCGTCATGGACGTCTGGCAGCCCGACGCCGAGCGCGAGATCATCCTGAACCTGCCCGCCACGGTGGAGCGCTCCACGGCCTCCACCCACGCGGACCGCTTCGAGTGGATGTCCCGCAACCTGTCCCGGCGCGAGTTCATCTGCCTCTCCATCCACCCGCACAACGACCGCGGCACCGCCGTCGCCGCCGCCGAGCTGGCCGTGATGGCCGGCGGCGACCGCATCGAGGGCTGCCTGTTCGGCCAGGGCGAGCGCACCGGCAACGTCGACCTGGTCACCCTGGGCATGAACCTCTTCAGCCAGGGCGTCGACCCGCAGATCGACTTCTCGGACATCGACGAGGTCCGCCGCGTGTACGAGTACTGCAACCAGATGGAGGTCCACCCCCGCCACCCCTACGCGGGCGACCTCGTCTACACCGCCTTCTCCGGCTCCCACCAGGACGCCATCAAGAAGGGCTTCGACGCGATGGAGTCCCGGGCGGCGGCAGCGGGCAAGACGGTCGACGACATCGAGTGGGCCGTGCCGTACCTGCCCATCGACCCCAAGGACGTCGGCCGGTCCTACGAGGCGGTCATCCGCGTCAACTCGCAGTCCGGCAAGGGCGGCATCGCGTACGTCCTGCAGAACGACCACAAGCTGGACCTGCCGCGCCGCATGCAGATCGAGTTCTCCCGGATCATCCAGACGAAGACCGACGCCGAGGGCGGCGAGGTCACGCCCGGCGCGATCTGGAACGTCTTCCGGGACGAGTACCTGCCCAACCCCGAGAACCCCTGGGGTCGGATTCAGGTCAAGAACGGCCAGACGACGACCGGCACCGACGGCGTCGACTCCCTCACCGTCGAGGCCACGCTGGACGGCGCGGACACCGTCCTGACCGGCACCGGCAACGGACCGATCTCCGCGTTCTTCGACGCGCTGCAAGGCATCGGCATCGACGTGCGCCTGCTGGACTACCAGGAGCACACGATGAGCGAGGGCGCGTCCGCGCAGGCCGCCTCGTACATCGAGTGCGCGATCGGCGAGAAGGTGCTGTGGGGCATCGGCATCGACGCCAACACGACGCGTGCCTCGCTCAAGGCCGTGGTCTCCGCGGTCAACCGCGCGGCCCGCTGACCACACCCCGATTTCGCCACCCCGTACGCCGCCCCGCCCGCCGTTTCGCGGGAGGGGCGGCGTCGTCTCCCGGCCACGTCCTCCTCACTCTCCTGCGCCAGGTGCTGACGCCACATCAACAATGTGGCTAACATCACGCCAACGCGGCAATGGAGTCGGTCGGGGCACCTTCATGTCCATCAGGTCATGGGGGAGTTACGGAGGTGCGTGGTGCTGGATCGGGAACGAAACGGCAGGAAAGCACGCGTCCTCGCCATGCCCGTATCGCGTGGGAGGGCGTTGCGCAGGCGCCTGATCGGCATGAACACCGCCTGGGACGCCATCGGCGACGGCGAGTTCTTCTGTCCCGCCTGCGGCGGCGACCGCAACTACCAGCGGCTCACGGGACGGCGCCGCTTCGTCCTGCTCGGCCTGCCGGTCCTGCCGCGCGGCAGCGCGGGGCCCGTCATCCGGTGCGCCGCCTGCCAGGACCTCTTCGACCCCGACGTCCTCGACCACCCCACCACCACCCGGCTCTCCGCGATGCTCCGTGACGCCGTCCACACCGTGGTCCTCGCCGTCCTGTCGACCGGCGGCACCGGATCGCGGCCCACACTCGACTCGGCCGTCGCCACCCTGCACGCCGCGGGCCACGACGACTGCACCGAGGAGCGGCTCGTCGCCCTCGTCGAGGCGCTGGCCGCCGACACGGGCCGCGTCACCGAGCCCGACTGCGGCCCCGGTCTCGCCATAGAGCTCCACGAGGCCCTCGGCCCCCTCGCCCCCCACCTGGCCCCGGCGGGCCGCGAGGCCCTGCTCCTCCAGGGCGCCCGCATCGCCCTGGCGGACGGCCCCTACACCCCGGCCGAACGCGACGTCCTCACCACGGCGGGCTGCGCGCTGACGATCTGCTCGGAGGACGTGGCGCGCCTCCTGGTGGCGGCGCGCACGCCTTCCTGAGAGCGGCGTCCCGTACTCCCCCGGGAGTAACCACCGCCCCCCGCCTCCCCGCGGCGTACGCCCCGACTCGGCCTCGCGCCGGACGGATTGCGGCGTGTGCCCCGGCAGGGTTGACCCCGACACGTCACCCCTGCCGAAGGAGGCCCGTCATGGGGGCCGCACAGACCACCGATGCGCCGCGACGGCGGAGGCGAGCCGTGCCCTGGGTCTTCCTGGGGCTGTGGGTCGTCCTGCTCGCGCTCGCCTCGCCCTTCGCCGCGAAGCTCGCCGACGTCCAGAAGGACCGGGCCGTCGACTACCTCCCGGCCAGTGCCGGATCCACCGAGGTCGCGCACATACAGGACCAGTTGCCCGGCGGCGAGGCCACCGAGCTCGTGCTCGTGTACCACCGGGACGGCGGGCTGAGCGCCGCCGACCGCACGACCGCCGGCGAGCAGGTCGACCGTATCGCCGAGGACCACCGACTCGTGGCCGAGCCCGAGGGCGTGCCCTCCCAGGACGGCACCACCCTGATGTACCCGGTCGTCAGCACCGAGCCGGGGCAGGACGAGGAGAAGCGGGACGCCCTCGTCGACGCCATACGCGACACCGCCCGCGGCGGGAACGGGCTGAGCGTCGACGTCGGCGGGCCCAGCGCACTGGGCACCGACGCGGGCAAGGTCTACGACTCCCTCGGCGGGCCCCTGCTCTACACCACCGCGGCCGTCGTCGCGATCCTGCTCATCCTCATCTACCGCAGCCCGTTCCTCTGGCTCGTGCCGCTCGCCGTCGCGGGCGTCGCCGACTACCTCGCGATGGCCGTCGCCTACGGGCTCAACCAGGGCTTCGACACCTCCGTCACGGGACAGAGCTCCGGCGTCATGACCATCCTCGTCTTCGGCGCCGGCACCGACTACGCCCTGCTCCTCGTCTCCCGCTACCGGGAGGAACTGCGCCGCGTCGAGCGGCCGTACGACGCCATGGCCGCCGCCCTGCGCGGCTGCGGGCCCGCCGTGCTCGCCTCCTCGGGGACCGTCGCCGCGGGCCTGCTCTGCCTGCTCGCCGCCGACCTCAACAGCAGCCGCGGCATGGGCCCGCTCGGCACCGTCGGCGTGCTCTGCGCGCTCGTGACGATGCTGACGCTGCTGCCCGCCCTCCTCGTGCTGCTCGGGCGGCGCGTGTTCTGGCCGCTCGTGCCCGCCTTCGGCAGCACGCCCAAGCAGCGGCGGAGCCTGTTCACCGCGATGGGCGGTTCCGCGGGACGCAGGCCCCTCACCGTCCTCGCGGGCGGCGCCGTGCTCCTCGGGGCGCTCGCCCTCGGCACGCTCAACCTGCCGGGCGCCCTCAAGCAGGAGGACTCCTTCACCAAGACCCCCGAGTCCGTGACGGCCATGGAGACCCTCGCCACCGCCTACCCCGAGCGGAGCACCCGGCCGATCACCGTCATGGCGCCGTCCGACCGCGTGGAACAGGCCCTCAACGAGATCCGGGACACCCGAGGCGTCGAGGCCGCCGAGCGGGGGCGCAGCGGCAAGGACTGGGCCGAGATCTCCGTGATCGCGACGTCCGCGCCCGAGTCGGCGGGCGAGACCGCCACCATCGAGGCTTTGCGCGAGCGCGTCGACGGGGCCCACGTCGGAGGCGCCAGCGCCCAGCAGCTCGACCTGAAGGAGACCAACGACCGCGACCGCGGCATCGTCGTGCCGCTCGTGCTCCTCGCCGTGCTCCTCATCCTCGTCGTGCTGCTGCGCAGCCTGGTCGCGCCGCTGCTGCTCCTCGCCGCGGTCGTCGCCGTCTGGGGCGCCTCGCTCGGCATCGCGGGACTCGTCTTCGGGCCGCTCCTCGGCTTCGAAGGCACCGATCCGGGGCTCGGCCTGCTCTCCTTCGTCTTCCTCGTCGCGCTCGGGGTCGACTACGGGATCTTCCTGATGCACCGCATGCGTGAGGAGTGCCTGAACGGGGCCGAACCGGGGACGGCCGCGCTCACCGCACTGCGCACCACGGGCAGCGTCATCGCCTCCGCGGGCCTGGTGCTCGCGGCGACGTTCGCCGTGCTCACCAACATGCCGCTCGTCCAACTCGTCGAGCTGGGCTTCGTCATCGCGGTCGGCGTGCTCCTGGACACCTTCCTGGTGCGTACGTACCTGGTCACGAGCGCGAGTGTGGCGCTCGGCAGGAAGGTGTGGTGGCCGGGGGCGCTGTCGAAGGCACCGCCCACACCCGCCGACGAGCCGGAGCGCGAGCCCGCCCGCGTCTCCTAGAGCCCGCCGGCCGCACATTTCCGGGGCGCCTCTCCCTGCCGGAGGGGCGCCCCCCTGACGGAGGATGGAACGGTGGACGCCACCCGAAGCCCGGACAAGAGCGCCTTCCGCCTCGCCGGGTTCCCCGGGCCGCGCCGGCGGCCCGTCAGCCCGGCCGGGACCCTGCGCGCCGACGCGCTGCTCGCCGCCGCCGCGGCGGTGACCGCCGTCATCATCGGCGCGGGACGGCCCGACGGCCGCCCGCTCGACGCCCTCGGCTGGGCGCTGCTGGTCACCGCGCACGTGCCGATGGCGTGGCGCCGCCGCGCCCCGCTGCTCTCCTTCGCCTGCCTGGTCGCCTTCATCGCGCCCTACCACGCGATGAACTACGACCACGCCGCGCCCATGGGCGTCGCCATGCTCGGCCTCTACACGATCGCCGTCACCGGCAGACCGCCGCGCACCGCGCTCATCGGCTCCGCCGTCATCGGCCTGATGCTGACGGTGAAGTTCGGCCAGGGCCTCGCCGAGGGCCGCAACGCGCTGCGCGTCACCGGCTGGATCGTGGCGTTCCTGCTGATCGGCGTCTACGTACGCGTCCACCGCCAGTACATCGCCTCCGTCGTCGAGCGCGCCGAACGCGCCGAACGCACTCGCGAGGAGGAGGCCCGCCGCCGGGTCGCCGAGGAACGGCTGCGGGTCGCCCGCGATCTGCACGACCTGCTCGCGCACAGCATCACCCTGATCGGCGTCCAGACGTCCGTCGCCGCCCACGTCCTCACCGCCGACCCGGACCGCCTCGACCGCGCGGCCGTCGCCAAGGCCCTGGACGACGTGGCCGGCACGTGCCGCGCGGCCCGCGGTGAACTCCGCGCCACGCTGGAGGTGCTGCGGTCGGGCACCGACGACGGCGGCCAGGAGACCAGGGGCCCGCTGCCCGGCCTCGACGGCCTCCCCGACCTCGCCGAAGCCGCCCGTACCTCCGGGGCCCGCGTCGAGCTCACCGTCGACCCGCGCGAAGCCCCGCCCGCCGTGGGCGCCGCCGCGTACCGCATCGTGCAGGAGGCGCTCACCAACGCCGTGCGGCACGCGGGCCCCGGCCCGACCGTGCGTGTGGACGTACGTACGCGGGACGCCGCCCTCGCCGTGACGGTGACGGACGACGGCATCGGCCCCGGCGCCCAAGCGGGCACGCACGCCCCGGGGTTCGGGCTCATCGGCATGCGGGAGCGGGCCCGTACGGTCGGCGGCACCCTGGAGGCGGGCCCCCGGGCCGAGGGCGGTTTCATGGTCTCGGCGGTACTGCCCCTCGCACCCGCCGCTCTGGGAGGCCTCACATGACGATCCGCGTACTGCTCGCCGACGACCAGACACTGGTGCGGGCGGCCTTCGCGATGCTGGTGGAGTCCGCCGCCGACATGGAGGTGGTGGGGCAGGCGGGGACGGGCCGGGCGGCGGTCGAACTGGCCCGCTCCGAGCGGGCCGACCTCGTCGTCATGGACATCCGCATGCCCGACCTCGACGGCATCGAGGCGACGCGGCTGCTCGCCGCCGACGAGGACCTGGCGGGCGTGAAGGTCCTCATGCTGACGACGTACGACACCGACGAACACGTCGTCGAGGCGCTCCGCGCGGGCGCCTCCGGCTTCCTGGTCAAGGACACCAGGCCCGCCGAACTCCTGGACGCCATCCGCACGGTCGCGGCCGGCGACGCGCTCCTGTCGCCGGGCCCCACCGCGCGGCTCATCGCCCGAGTGCTGCGCGCGCCGGACACGGCGGCCCTCACCGCGCACGGCGGCCCCGACGGCCTCTCGGACCGCGAGCGTCAGGTCCTCGCGCTGGTGGCGCGAGGCCTGAACAACACGGAGATCGCCGAAACGCTGGCCCTCAGCCCGCTGACGGCGAAGACCCACGTGAGCCGCATCATGGGCAAACTGGGCGCCCGGGACCGCGCCCAACTGGTCATCGTCGCCTACGAGTCGGGCCTGGTCGCGCCGGGCGGCTGAGGGCGGCGCGACGCCCCTACAGCAGGCCCGCGGCCGCCAGGTGCTTGGCCACCGTCTTCGTCTCCTCTCGGGAGAGGGGGATCTGCGGGGCCGCTGTGGCGGGGCAGGCGATGACGCCGCGGTGGTGCAGGGCCGCCTTGAAGGCGCCCAGCGCCGCCGAGCTGCCGCCCATGCGGGCCGGGTCGCCCGCCGTCACCATGCCGAAGAGGGCGCACAGCCGCTCCTGCTCGGCCCGCGCCCGCGGCCAGTCGGCGTCGCGGGACGCCCGGTAGAGGCGTACGTACCCCTCGGGGTCGACGTTCCCGAGGCCGGGCACCACCCCGTCCGCGCCCATGGCCAGCGCCGAGTCGGCCGTCAGCTCGGAGCCGGTCAGCGCGCTGAAGCCGCCGGGCAGGTCCCGCTTTCCCACGACCACCTCGCGGAAGCCGCCCTCGTCGCCGCTGGAGTCCTTCAGGCCGGCAAGCACCCCCTCGGCGGCCAGCGCGAGGACAGCCCCCGCGCCCAGCTTCGTGTGCACCGCCACCGGCAGGTCGTAGGCGATGACCGGCACCCCGGAGCCCCGGGCGACCAGCCGGAAGTGGCGCGTCACCTCGGCGGGGTGCGTGCGCGTGTAGAAGGGCGCGGTGACCACGGCGGCGTCCGCGCCCGCCTTGGTGAGCACGCGGACGTGGTCCAGGACGCGGGGCGTGGTCATGTCGATGGCGCCCGCGAGTACGGGGAGCTGCCCGGCCACGTGACGGACGACCGTGTCGAGCACCAGCGCCCGCTGCCGGTCGGTGAGGTAGGCGACCTCCGAGGTCGAGCCGAGCACGAAGAGGGCGTCGACGCCGCCCGTGACCAGGTGGTCCACGAGCCGGACGAGCGAGGCCGTGTCGACCTCGTGCTCCGGTGTCAGGGGCGTGCAGACGGGCGGTACGACACCGCTGAGCGGGGCCGGCAGAGTCATGGGTGCTCCCTGGTGGCTGGTGCGGGGGCCGTGGCGGCGGCCTGGGCGACGAGCTCGTGGGTCGACTCGCCTTCCGCCACCGGGTGGTGGCAGCGGAACGTGTGCGCGGGGCCCGCCTCCTGGGCGTCCGGCATGGCGGCGGCGCACGCCTCGTCCGCCTTCCAGCAGCGCGTACGGAACGGGCAGCCGCTCGGCGGCCGGGTCGCCGAGGGCACCGGGCCCACCAGCGGGATCGGGTCGATGGGGTCGAGCAGGCCCGGCGTCGCGGAGAAGAGGGCGCGCGTGTACGGGTGCCGGGCGCGCTCCGGGATCTCGGCGGCCGGTGACTCCTCCACGATCCGCCCCAGGTACATGGTGACCACGCGGTCGCTCATCCTGCGTACGGTCTGGATGTCGTGCGACACGAAGACCAGGGCCAGGCCCAGGCGCTCCTTGAGGTCCAGGAGGAGGTTGAGGATCTGGGCGCGGACGGAGACGTCCAGGGCGCTGGTCGGCTCGTCGGCCACGATCAGGCCGGGCTCCAGGGCCAGGGCCCGGGCGATCGCCACGCGCTGGCGCTGGCCGCCGCTGAGCTGGCCGGGCAGCCCGTCGGCGAGGCCCGGCGGGAGACCCACCAGGTCCATCAACTCCCTTACACGGTCGTTCCGTTGGGCCGTGGTGCCTCGTCCGTGCACGTCCAGCGGGTCGCGGAGGATCTGGCGTACGGGGAGTCTGCGGTTCAGGGCGGTCGAGGGGTCCTGGAAGATCATGCCCGTGCCGGTTCCGATCGCCTTGCGGCGGGCCGCCGGCCGCAGGGTCCAGAGGTCCTCGCCCTGGAACGTCACCGTGCCGGTGGACGGCTTCCGGATGCCCACGAGGGTCTGCGCCAGAGTGGTCTTGCCGCAGCCGGACTCTCCTACGATGCCCACCGTTTCGCCTCGGGCGATCGCGAGGGTCGCCGCCGTCAGGGCATGGACCTTGTCGCGGGACAGGAGGCCGCCGGTCCTTGCCTTGTGCACGACGTGGACTGCGTCCAGCTTGACGAGTTCGGTTGTCATTCGGCTTGCCCTCCGTGGGGGCTGGGCGCGCAGTTCCCCGCGCCCCTGAAGGGGCCCCTCCGGGGCCCTTCATCGGGGGCCGGGTGGTGGCAGGCCGTTGCGTGGGATCTGGGGCCCACCAGCCACGGTGTCTCGGAACGGCACACCTCGCTCGCCAGTGGGCACCTGTCCGCGAAGCGGCAGCCCGCCGGGAAGTCCGCCGGGGAGGGGACCACGCCCTTGATCTGGGTGAGGCGCTGGGCCGCCGACTCCAGGGAGAGGACCGAGCCGAGCAGGCCCCGTGTGTAGTGGTGGGACGGGGACTCCACCAGGTCCGCCGTCACGCCCGTCTCCACGATCTGGCCGCCGTACATCACCACCACCCGGTCGGTGACGTCGGCGACGAGGGCCAGGTCGTGCGAGACGAGGATCAGCGCGAAGCCCAGCTCCTCGCGCAGGCGCAGCAGGAGCTGGATGATCTGGGCCTGGACGGTGACGTCGAGCGCGGTGGTGGGTTCGTCGGCGACGATCAGCTTCGGGTCGCGGGAGAGGGCCATGGCGATCAGGACGCGCTGGCGCTGGCCGCCGGAGAGTTCGTGGGGGTAGCTGCGCAGGGTGCGCTCCGGGTCCAGGCCCACCAGGCCGAGCAGTTCGGGCGCCGTGCGGCGGCCTCCTCTGCGGACGACCTGTTTGAGCTGGGCGCGGACGGTCATCGCCGGGTTCAGGGACGACAGGGCGTCCTGGTAGATCATCGCCATGTCGTGGCCGAGGAGCCGGCGGCGGGAGCGCATGGGCAGGCCGGTCAGCTCCCGGCCGTCGAAGGTGACGTTGCCCCGGACGTGGGCGCCCCTCGGCTCCAGGCCCATCACCGTCAGGGCCGTGAGCGACTTGCCGCAGCCCGACTCGCCGACCAGGCCGAGGACTTCGCCGGGGCGTACGTCGAAGGTGATGCCGTCGACGATGTCGACCCCGCCGTGGCGTTCGGGGAACGAGATGCGCAGGTCCTCGACGGAAAGGACGGGCGCCGCCGTGGGGAGCGGCCGGGCCCGGGAGCGCAGGCGGGCCGCCGCCTCGGTGAGGCCCGGCAGCGCGAGGACCTCGCCGCTGCCCGGCTCCGGGGCTTCGAGGCGGTCCTCGCGGCGGGCCCTGCCGGGGACGGCCCGCGCCGACGGCGCCGCCCAGGCGTCCGAGACGCCCTCGGAGAGGACGTTCAGGGCGAGGACCGTGATCAGCATCAGCAGCCCGGGGAAGACCGTCGCCCACCAGCCGCCGATCAGGACCATGTTCTTGCCGTCGGCGATGACGCTGCCCCAGGACGGGTCGGGCGGCCGGACGCCCGCGCCGATGAAGGAGAGCGAGGCCTCGAAGACGATGGCCTCGGCGACCTGCACCGTGCAGAAGACCAGGATGGGCGCCGCGCAGTTCACGGCGACGTGACGGACGAGGATGTGCGGGGTGCGCGCGCCGATGACGCGCTCGGCGCTCACGTAGTCCTCGCCGTACTGGTCGAGGACGTTGGCCCGTACGACGCGGGCGATCGGCGGGGTGAAGAGGAACGCGATGGCGCAGATCAGTACGGTGATGCCGCCGCCGAAGACCGCCACGAGGACGGCGGCGAGCGCGATGCCGGGGAAGGCCATGACGACGTCGAGGCAGCGCATCATCGTCTCGTCGACGGCCTTGCGGGAGGTCGCGGCGATGGCGCCGATGACCGCGCCGACGATCAGGGCGAGCAGCGTGGCGCCCAGGCCGATGGCGAGCGACCAGCGCGCCCCGTACATGAGCCTGCTGAGGATGTCGCGGCCGAGGCTGTCCTGGCCCATCCAGTGGTCGGCCGAGGGGCGTCCGGTGCCGCCGGTCTGGGGCTGCTGGTCGAGCGGGTCGTGCGGGGCGATGAGCGGCGCGAAGAGCGCGACCAGGACCACGAGGCCGACGACGCCGACGGCGACGCGGGAGGGGACGGGGAGGTTCCGCAGCGAGCGGATGCGGAGGCCGGGCACCGAGAGGCGCTCTGCCAGCGATTTGCGCGTGGAGTACATCAGCGGGCCTCTTCAGAGTGCGGCGCGGCCATCAGGCGGTGCCCCTCAGACGGGGATTGACCAGCAGGTGGAGGACGTCGATGACGAGGTTCACGACGACGAAGCCGACGGCGGTGGTGATGACGACGCCCTGGACGACGGCCGGGTCGCCGTTCTTCACGGCGTCGATCATCAGCTTCCCCATGCCCGGCAGCGAGAAGATCGTCTCGATGACGACGGCGCCGCCGAGCAGATAGCCCACGCGCAGGCCGAGCACGGTGAGCGGGTTGATGAGGGCGTTGCGGAGCACGTTGCGGCCCACGACGACCACCGGGGGCAGGCCGTTGCCGATGGCGGTGCGGACGTAGTCCTTGTCCAGTTCCTCGACCACGGCCGTGCGGATGATGCGGGTGAGGCCCGCCGCCACCGGCAGGGAGAGCGCGAAGGCGGGCAGGGTCATGGTCTTCAGCCAGCCGGTGAAGGAGTCGGCGGGGTTGATGTAGCCGCCGGTCGGGAACCAGCCCAGGTCGACGGCGAGGTACTGGATCATCAGCAGCGCCAGCCAGAAGCCGGGCGCGGCGACGCCGGTCAGGGAGACGACGCGGATGAGCTGGTCCGGCAGCCTGTCGCGGTGGATGGCCGCCGTCACGCCGAGGGTGAGCGAGAGCACCACGGCGATGCCGAGCCCCAGGAAGGTGAGCTGCATGGTGAGCGGCAGGGCGGTCATGACCTGGTCGAGCACGGGGGAGCGGTTGAGGACGCTGATGCCCATGTCGCCCTGGAGCAGGTCGCCGACAAAGGCGATGTAGCGGGCCGGCAGCGGATCGAGCAGCCCGTTCTCCTCGCGGAACTGGTGCAGTTGCTCGGGGGTGGGGTTGGCGCCCTGGAAGAACGCTGAGGCCGGGTCGACGTCCGAGAAGCGCATGACGAGGAAGACGAAGAGGACGATGCCGAGCAGCAGGGGGACGAGCAGGGCGATGCGGCGGGCCAGAATCCTGACGACAGCGGTCACGCGCGGGGCTCCTGAACTTCGGTGATCCGGAGCCCGTTCAGGCCCACTTGGCCTTGAGCAGGTTGATCCCTGGATAGGGCTGGGCCTGGACGCCGCTGATCTTCTTCGGGTCCCAGGCCGTCATGAGTTCGTTGTGCACGACCGGGTAGAGCACGGCCTGCTCGGCCACCGTGTCGATGTAGTCCTGGATCATGACCCGCTTCTTGGTGGCCTCCGGCTCGCGGGTGGCCCGGTCCATGTCCTTGAAGAGCCGCTTGGCGTCGGAGCTCCTGGCCCAGCGCGCGTAGCCCATCCAGATGTTCTCGGGGCCGTAGTTGTAGCGCATGATCAGGTCGGCGTCGAGGCCGAACTGGTTGGGGTTGGACGCCGCCGCGACGATCTGGAAGTCCTTCTTCTGGTCCAGCTTGGTGAAGACGGCGGTGGTCTCCTGCGGGTCCAGGGTGACCTCGACGCCGAGCTTCTCCCAGCCGTCCTTGATGGTGGGCAGGCAGTCGACGATCCAGCTCACGTTGACCGCCATGAGGTTGACGCTCAGCTTGCCGACCCCGGCCTCCTTGAGGAGCTTCCTCGCCTTCGCCAGGTCGTAGCCGTAGACGGTCTTCGCGGGGCGGTAGGAGGGGTTCGACTCGTTGAGGAAGGACGTCGACGCCTTGCCGTGGCCCCGGAGCGCGGCCTCGATCATCTTCTCGCGGTCGATGGCGTAGTGCAGCGCCTGCCGCACGCGTACGTCGTCGAACGGCTTGTGCGCGGTGTTGAAGAGCAGGAAGAGGTTGTTCATCCCGGCGCCGCCCTCGACGGTGAGGCCGCCCTTGGTGAGCTGTCCGATGTTGGCGTACGGGATGTTGTCGGCGATCTCCGAGTCCGCGCTGCCGCCGGAGATCTTCGCGACGCGGGGTGCGGCGTCCACGATGGTCAGCCAGTTCATCTTCTTGAACGCGGCCTTGCGGGGGCCGTTGTAGTCCGCGAAGGCCTCGAAGGTGGTGTTCGACTTCGGGTGGTGCGCGGTCATGCGGTACGGGCCCGAGCCCACCGCCGTGCCCTTGGTGGCGTCGTCCCAGGCGCCGGGCTTCCCGAAGACGTGCTTCGGCATGATCTTGGCGAGGGAGAGCCGGGCGGCGCCGTCGGGGAAGGGGAACTTCAAGGCGAGTTCCACGCTGGTGGCCCCGGTCTTCCTGACCTCCTTCAGCCAGCTCTCGAAGAAGCCCTTGGCCAGCGTCTGGGTCTTCGGGTCGAGGATGCGGTCGAAGACGAACACGACGTCGTCGGCGGTGACGGGCTTCCCGTCGTGCCACGTGGCGCCCGGCCGCAGGGAGAACGTCCACGTGGTCGCCCTGAGGTCGTTCGGGACCTCCGTGGCGAGCGCCGCGTACGGCTCGCGGGTGATCGGGTCGGTGCCGAGCAGCCCCTCGTAGATGTGTTCGTTCCCGGCCATGGCGAAGGCGGACGCCGTCTGTGTCGGGTCCCAGCTCCCGTCGTTGCCGTAGCCGATGACGGCCGTGAGCGTGGAGTCGCCGCCCTGCCCGCCGTCCCCGGTCTCGTTGGTCGACTCCGGGCCGGAAGAGCAGGCCGCGAGTGTGCCGCTCAGGGCGGCGGCCGTGCCGAGCGCCCCGCCGTATCTGAGGAAGGACCTGCGGTCCGGTGCGGATGGAGGCCCTGGCCGCGTGCCGTGCCGCGACGCGCTCCGAGGGGTCAGATCGCTCACAGTGTCTCCCTGCCTGCCGGAAGAGGTCCCACGTCCTACGTCATGGGGGGCGTGGCGACCATAGGAGCGCGGAGAGGGCCGGTCAAGGGCTCACACACGGTGTCGCACAAGGTGACGAGCAGGGGCTGCCGCAGGGCCACCCTGTGGAACGCCCGCACCGCCCGCCGCCCG
Source organism: Streptomyces sp. DSM 118878 (assembly GCF_052936595.1). Classification (NCBI taxonomy): domain Bacteria; kingdom Bacillati; phylum Actinomycetota; class Actinomycetes; order Kitasatosporales; family Streptomycetaceae; genus Streptomyces; species Streptomyces sp. DSM 118878. The sequence continues at coordinate 3,102,896 of NZ_CP193622.1, read as the reverse complement.
CCTTTGTATTCTCGGCAGGCGGCACCCCACCCCCCCCCGAAGCGGCACCTGCGAGAGGCGACACCATGACCACCGAGCTCAGCCCCGACGCCCCGGCCCTGGCCGGCCTGCTGGAGCGGGCCCGCGAGGACTACGAGGAGCTCGCCGGGCGCGGGCTCTCCCTCGACCTCACCCGCGGCAAGCCCGCCCCGGAACAGCTCGACCTCAGCGAGGACCTGCTGAGCCTGCCCGGCGGGCGCCACACCGCCGCCGACGGCACCGACGTACGCAACTACGGCGGCCTCCAGGGCCTGCCCGAGCTGCGCGAGATCTTCGCCGGCCTGTTCCAGGTCCCGGTCGCGCAGCTCCTCGCCCTCGGCAACTCCAGCCTGGAGCTGATGCACGACTGTCTCGTGCACGCCCTGCTCAGCGAGGTGCCGGGCGCCGAGTCGCGCTGGGTGGACCAGGAGCGCATCGCGTTCCTCTGCCCCGTGCCCGGCTACGACCGGCACTTCGGCCTGTGCGAGCGCTTCGGCATCGACATGATCCCGGTGCCGATGACGGCCGAGGGCCCGGACATGGACGAGGTCGAGCGGCTCGTCGCCGAGAACCCGGCGGTCAAGGGCATCTGGTGCGTGCCGAAGTACAGCAACCCCGACGGCGTCTCGTACAGCGACGACACGGTCGCCCGCCTGGCCCGCATGGAGACCGCCGCCCCCGACTTCCGGATCTTCTGGGACAACGCCTACGCGGTCCACCATCTCACCGACGAGCCGGTCGAGATCGCCGACATCCTCGGCGCCTGCGCCGACGCGGGCCACCCCGACCGCGCCTTCGTCTTCGGCTCCACCTCGAAGATCACCGCGGCCGGCGCGGGCGTCGCCTTCTTCGGCTCGTCGCCCGAGAACGTGAAGTGGATCCTCGCCAAGAACGCCAAGCGGTCGATCGGCCCCGACAAGATCAACCAGCTCCGCCACGTGATGTTCCTGCGCGACGCCGACGGCGTACGGGCCCACATGGAGCGGCAGCGCGCGCTGCTCCAGCCCAAGTTCGAGGCGGTCGCCCGCATCCTGGACGCCGAACTGGGCTCCACCGGCCTCGCGACCTGGACGGCGCCCAAGGGCGGCTACTTCGTGACCCTCACCGTCCCGGACGGCTGCGCCAAGGACGTCGTGAAGCGCGCCGCCGAGGCGGGCATCGTGCTGACCCCGGCCGGCGCGACCCACCCCTACGGCGACGACCCGCGCGACGCCGTCATCCGCGTCGCCCCCAGCTACCCCGGCCTCGCCGAGCTGGAGCAGGCCATCCACGGCCTCACGGTCTGCGTCCGCCTGGTGGGCCTGGAAAAGAGGCAGGCGGCCAACTAGCCGGGAACTTGATGGCCGGAAGGGGCGGGCTCAGTGCTGCTGGGGCTTCTGCGGCGTCACCTCGCTGGGCCGCACGATGACGTACCCCTCGCCCTGGAGCATCAGCTGCACGGCCTCGCCGGAGCCGCCGCGGATCATCGATCCGAACGACTGCGAGCGGTGCAGGGACGTGGTGAGGTCGGCGGTCCAGCCGACCACCGCGTCCGTGTCGACGTACACGGGCTGCTGGTGGGAGACGGGAATGACCAGCGGATTCCCCTCACACATCAGCCCGAGGCGCCCCGAGCCCGTGAAGACGCTGTTGAACAGCCCGCCACCGGTCATGCCGGCGCCCTTCACGGTCTTGATCTCGTACGACAACGACGCGTCGAAGCAGAGCACGTTGCGGCCGTTGATGGTCAGGACGTCACCGGGCTCGACGTCGACGATGAAGCAGTTCTGCGCCTCGTGCGCGAACCACGCCTCGCCCTGGCCGCGCACGGCCATCACCGGCAGCCCCTCACCGGTCACGGCACGCTTGAGCATGCCGCCGACGCCCTGCCCCTTGCGCTCGAACTGGAGGTCGCCCCGGTAGGCGATCATCGCGCCCTGCCGCGCGAACATCTCGCCGTTCACCGCGTACTTGATGGACTTGGCGTTCTGGAGGCTCATGCCCGGCATGTGCGCGGGCTGCGCCATGTGGTCACTGGAGAACAGATCACTCTTCATGCCCACATACTGATCGACCCCGCGCACGGGTGGAAGCAGGACCTGGCCACTCCGCTTCCGCGCTCCTGTCCCGAGCCCCCCGGCGGATGCAGGAAAGTCCCACCCGGAGACGGTAAAACCCCAGGTCACATCCGCCCGCACTGGTACTTTCCTGCATTCGTCCGCCCCTCGCCGGAACGGCGACCGCATACCGTCGTCGCATGACACAGCGCTACGACGAATTCCGTGACCTGCACCGGGCCGGTGCGCCCCTGTTGTTGCTGCCCAACGCCTGGGACCACGCGTCGGCCGCCGCGTTCGCCGGGGCCGGGTTCCGGGCCGTGGGGACGACCAGCCTCGGGGTGGCGGCGGCCGCCGGGGTGCCGGACGGGGTGGGCGGCACGCGGGTGGAGACCGTCCGCCTCGCCCGGTCCCTGTCCCGGCTGGACGCCCTGATCAGCGTCGATGTGGAGGGCGGCTTCGACGACCGGCCGGCGGAAGTGGCCGCGCTCGCCGTGGAGCTGGCCGAGGCGGGCGTCGTGGGCGTCAACATCGAGGACGGGCGCGCGGACGGCACGCTGCGGGACGTGGGGCAGCAGGCCGAGATCCTGCGGGCGGTGAAGGAGGCGGTGGGGGAGCGGCTGTTCGTGAACGCCAGGACGGACACGTACTGGCTGCCGGGGGCGCCGGTGGCGGAGACGGAGGCTCGCCTCGCGGCGTACTGCCGGGCGGGCGCGGACGGGGTCTTCGTGCCGGGCCTCCGCGACACGGCAGCCATCGCCGCCGTGGCGGCCGCCTTCGACGCCCCGCTCAACATCCTCCACTCGCCGGACGGCCCCTCGCTCGACGCCCTCGCGGCGGCGGGCGTGCGGCGCGTGAGCTGCGGGTCGCTGCTGTTCCGCGCGGCGCTCGGGGCCGCGGTGGCGGCGGCCGAAGCGGTGGCGGGGGGCCGGCCGCTTGCCGGTGACATCCCGTCGTACGCGGACACGCAGGGGCTGGTCGGGCCGGTTGACAGGTGATCGGCCGCGGGCCAGCATCGCGGCGGTGGAGATCAGCGAACTGAACGATGCCGAGCGGCGGGTGTGGGAGGCGTTTCCGCTGGGCGGGACCGTCGACTTCCAGGAGGGGCCCGATGACGCCCCCGGGCCCGACGCGGACTGGGGGCCCGCGCGGACCGTGCGGGCGGAGGTGCTGCGGGCACTGCTGTTGGGCGGGGCCGCCACGGAGGGGAACACGCCGGTCCTCCGGGTGACCGGGGCGCGCGTCAGCGGGGTGCTCGACCTCCAGTACGCGGAGATCGCCGCGCCGATCCACCTGAAGGCCTGCCTCTTCGAGGACGTGCCCGAGCTGTACAGGGCGCAGTTGCGGCCACTGAGCCTCAGTCGCTGTCATCTGCCGGGCCTGCACGCCATCGCTCTACGGGTCGACGGCTCGCTCCGCATGCCCGACTGCCGGGTCCTGGGGCCCGTCCGGCTCGGCGGGGCGCGGATCGCCGGAGGGGTGACCCTGTACGGGGCGCACCTGGGGGAGCGGGGCGTGAACCTGGACGAGCCGGTCCTTGCGCTGAATCACGTCACCGTCGAGGACGACGTCCGGGCCGACCGGGGGTTCATCGCGCATGGCGTGGTCCGTCTCGAAGGGGCGACCGTCTCGGGGCGTGTCGACTTCAATGACGCGGTCCTCAGCAATCCGGGCGGAACCGCCCTCCAAGCCAGAAACCTCGCGGTGGGCTCGGAGCTGCACGCCGCACGGCTCGTGGCGCGCGGCCTGATCGATCTGCGGGGTGCCCGGATATCCAGCGGGGTCGACCTGGAGCAGGCGTCCCTCGTGAACCCGGGTGGCATCGCACTGCGTGCCAGCTCCCTCGTGGCGGGGGCCCTGTGGCTGCACAGGACCCCACGCATCGAGGGCACGGTCACGCTGCGCGGCGCGCAGGCCGACTTCCTGTACGTGACGCCCGACACCTGGCCCGACGAGGTGCGTCTCGACGGTCTCACGTACACCAGGATCGGCCCCAGCGAACCCGTCGAGCGGCGTCTTGAGGTCCTGGAGCGGGACACCGACGGCTACGTGCCGTTCGCGTACGAGCAGCTCACCGCCGCGTACCGGCACATGGGCGATGACGCCGCCGCCCGTACCGTCCAGCTCGCCAAGCAGCGCCGCCAGCGCGCCACCCTGCCCTGGTACGCCAGGGCCTGGGGGCACCTCCAGGACGTGACCGTCGGCTACGGCTTCCGGCCGACGCGGGCGGCGGTGTGGCTGCTGTCGCTGCTGCTTGCCGGGTCGGTGACGTACGCCGTGCGGGAGCCCAGGGCGCTGAAGTCCGGGGAGGCCCCTGACTTCAACCCCGTCTTCTACACCCTTGACCTGCTGCTGCCGATCGTCTCCTTCGGGCAGGAGCAGGCGTACGCCTCGCGGGGCGCGTACCAGTGGCTGGCGTACGCCCTGATCGTCCTGGGCTGGACCCTGGCGACGACCATCGCCGCGGGCATCACGCGGTCGATCAGCCGCCAGTAGCCCCACGGACACCGGTCACGAAGGCCTGCCAGGCGGTGCCGCCGATGACCAGGGCGGGGCCCTGGGGGTCCTTGCTGTCCCGCACGGGGACGACGCCGGGGATGCCGTCGGCCACCTCGATGCAGGACTCGCCGCCGTCGCCACCGCTGTGGCTGCTCTTGCGCCAGCGGGCGGCGCCTGGGAAGTTGTGGCCCACCTCGACGCAGTCGCCGCCTTCGCCGTTGCTGTAGGTGCTTTTTCGCCAGCGGGCGGCGCCCGGGAAGTCGTGGGCTATCTCGACGCAGCTGCCGCCTTCGCCGTTGCTGTGGCTGCTTTTCCGCCAGCGTGCGTTACTCAGGTCGTACTCATGCATCGTCTGTAGTCCTCCGCCGCCGATTCGATCAGGGCGAGGGATGCCTCCGGCGACAGCGCGGCGCCCCTGAGTAGATCGTATGCGCGCTGTGCGCGCCGCACCACTGCCGGTTCGTCGACGAGAGTTCCCGAAAACGAGGTCTCTGTATAGGCCGTTGGCGGCGCGTCCTCGAAGTCCATGAGCGTCAGCATTCCCCCCATCGTGGCGTGGGCCCCCGCCACGTACGGGAGCACCAACACCAACGCCTGCCGCTCCCGCATTTGCCACGCCAGGTGGTCCAACTGCTCGGCCATCGCCGCGGGCCCGCCCACCGGGATGTACAGCACGTTCTCGTGCAGGGTCACCCAGTACTCGGGGCGGGTCGCGTCCTTGAGGATGCCCGCCCGTTCGAGGCGGGCGCCCACGATGTCCTGTACGTACTCGTCCGTGACGAACGGGTTCGCCGCGAGGGTGACCGCGCGGGCGTACGCGGCGGTCTGGAGCAGGCCCGGCACCAGCGTCGGCGCGAACTCACAGATCCGCGTGGCGAGCGCCTCCAGCTCCACCACCGCCGCGAAGTAATCCGCGTACCGCTTGTCGTCGATCAGACTGCGGCAAAGGCGTTCGAAAAAACCCCCGGTTTGTAGGACCTCATCGATCCGCTGGGCGACATCCAACTGCGGCTTACGAATCGCCTGTTCGAATTGGCCGATGTAGCCGCCGGAGACGAAGACCCGCATTCCCAGGGAGGACTGCGTGAGCCCGGCCTCCTCGCGGCGCCGTTTCAGCTCCGTGCCGAAGAACTCCCACGCTGCCTGCCGTGAACCATTGGCCATGGCCAACCGCCTTTCGCTGCCCCGTAGTTGTAGAGGGCAGAATGCTGCCGAGTGTAGTTGCCGTGCGTCACCGTAGGGGTGCGAAGAGTGAAATGCGGAAGCGAAGGGGAGTCACGTGAGGTCGGAAACCAAGGGGCACGCAGTCGTCTGCGTCGAACAGGCGGAGGAAACATTGAGGGAATTGCGCGCCGCACTCGCCCGTGCGGGAATTACGCTGCCGTCCCTGCGGATCGACGCGGCGACGATCGCGAGGGAGGCTCCGTGTCCGCGGATCGAATTCGGCGGTTGTTCCGTCGACGCCGCGGCCCGCCTGGTCGCGGCCCTGCGCGCCGGCGGTGCCAAGGAGGCGACCCCGTGACTCTGTACCTTCCCGTCGGCTCCTACGTGGTCGACACCCGGAACGGACGCATCGGCAGGGTGATGGGCCACGAGGGTCCGTATGTACAGCTACGCCCGTACGGCGGGGGCTGCGAGTGGGACTGCACACCGGAGGCGGTGCGGACCGCGACGCAGGCGGAGCGGCTGAGCGCGGCGACGGCGTACGCGAACGCACGGAGCCGGGGGGAGGTGCCTTGACCCGCTGCGATGCCTCCCGGTTGCTCCCCGAAGAACTGTGAGGCCGATTCGTACGCGAGAATGGCCCCATGAGTCTGTTCCGCGACGACGGCATCGTGCTGCGCACCCAGAAGCTGGGTGAGGCGGACCGGATCATCACGTTGCTCACGCGCGGTCACGGGCGCGTACGCGCCGTGGCGCGGGGAGTGCGGCGGACGAAGTCCAAGTTCGGGGCCAGGCTCGAACCGTTCTCCCACGTCGACGTGCAGTTCTTCGCCCGGGGGAGCGAGCTGGTCGGGCGGGGGCTTCCGCTCTGTACGCAGAGTGAGACCATCGCTCCCTACGGCAGCGGCGTCGTCACCGACTACGCCCGGTATACGGCCGGGACGGCCATGTTGGAGACCGCCGAGCGGTTCACCGACCACGAGGGCGAGCCCGCGGTGCAGCAGTATCTGCTGCTCGTCGGGGCGCTGCGCGTGCTGTCCAGGGGCGAGCACGCGCCGCATCTCGTGCTCGACGCCTTTCTGCTGCGCTCCCTGGCCGTGAACGGCTACGCGCCCAGTTTCACGGACTGCGCGCGATGCGGGCTTCCGGGGCCGAACCGGTTCTTCTCCGTCGCCGCCGGCGGCTCCGTCTGCGTCGACTGCCGGGTGCCCGGCAGCGTCGTACCCTCTGCGGAGACCCTCACCCTGCTCGGCGCGCTGCTCACCGGTGACTGGGAGACGGCGGACGCGTGCGAGGCGCGGCACGCCAGGGAGGGCAGCGGGCTTGTTTCCGCCTATCTGCACTGGCACATGGAGCGCGGACTGCGCTCCCTGCGGTATGTGGAGAAGAGCTAGCCCCGTGAGCACCTCACGTATGCACGTACAGAGATCAGCTAGGTAGGAGAGAGCCCCCCATGGCACGACGCGGAATCCTCGGACGGTCCCGCCGTGAGTACAAGGTCCCCGAGCCGCACCCCTCGGGCGCCAGGCCGCCGAAGATCCCCGGCGAGCTCGTACCGAAGCACGTGGCCTGCGTGATGGACGGCAACGGCCGCTGGGCCAAGGAGCGGGGGCTGCCGCGCACCGAGGGGCACAAGGTGGGCGAGGGCGTCGTTCTGGACGTGCTCAAGGGGTGCCTGGAGATGGGCGTCAAGAATCTCTCCCTGTACGCCTTCTCCACCGAGAACTGGAAGCGCTCGCCCGACGAGGTGCGCTTCCTCATGAACTTCAACCGTGACGTCATCCGCCGCCGCCGCGACGAGATGAACGAGCTCGGCATCCGCATCCGCTGGGTCGGCCGGATGCCCAAGATGTGGAAGTCCGTCGTCCAGGAGCTCCAGGTCGCCCAGGAGCAAACTGTCGACAACGACGCGATGACCCTGTACTTCTGCGTCAACTACGGCGGCCGTGCCGAGATCGCCGACGCCGCGCAGGCCATCGCCCGCGACGTCGCCGCCGGCAAGCTCGACCCGTCCAAGGTGAACGAGAAGACGTTCGCGAAGTACATGTACTACCCGGACATGCCGGACGTCGACCTCTTCCTGCGGCCCAGCGGCGAGCAGCGCACCTCCAACTACCTGATCTGGCAGTCCAGCTACGCCGAGATGGTCTTCCAGGACGTGCTGTGGCCCGACTTCGACCGCCGCGACCTGTGGCGCGCCTGCCTCGAATACGCCGGGCGTGACCGCCGCTTCGGCGGCGCCATCCCGAACGAGGAGCAGATCGCCAACAGCTAGCCAGGGCGTACGCGAAGGGGCCCGCGCCGCCGTCGTGGCGGTGCGGGCCCCTTCCCGTACGTACTGCTGCCGGCTACTTCCGCGCGCACTCCTCGCACGTGCCGAAGATCTCCACGGTGTGCGCCACGTTCACGAAGCCGTGCTCCGAGGCGATCGCCTCGGCCCATGACTCCACCGCCGGGCCCTCGACCTCCACGGCCTTGCCGCAGACGCGGCAGACCAGGTGGTGGTGGTGCTCGCCGGTCGAGCAGCGGCGGTAGACCGTCTCGCCCTCGCTGGTGCGCAGGGCGTCGACCTCACCGGCGTCGGCCAGGGACTGGAGTGTGCGGTAGACCGTGGTCAGTCCCACCGAGTCGCCCTTGTGCTTGAGCATGTCGTGCAGCTCCTGCGCACTGCGGAACTCGTCCACGTCGTCGAGTGCCGCGGCCACTGCCGCACGCTGGCGGGTGGACCTGCCTCGAACCGGGGCTCCCACGGTTGTCTCCTCGCGTCTGCGCTCTGGTCTGGGCCTGCCGGGCCATTGTGCCAGGTCGCCCACGACCGGGGTCAGGTCTTGGTCACCGGCTGGGCCGGAACCGCGCACTCCGCGGGGTCGGCGTCCGCCGCGGCCGCCGCCGCACGGGCCCTGCGCCGGGCGAGCGGTGTCGCGAGCACGGTGAGGGCGATGAAGACCCCGATGGTGAGCAGCACGATCGTCGCGCCGGGCGGCACGTCCTGGTAGTACGAGGTCGCCGTGCCGCCGATCGTCACGGACACGCCGATCGCCACCGAGACCGCGAACGTCGCCGCGAAGCTCCGGGTGAGCTGCTGGGCCGCCGCCACCGGCACCACCATCAGCGCGGAGACCAGGAGCAGGCCCACGACCCGCATGGCGACGGTGACGGTGACCGCGGCGGTGACGGCGGTGAGCAGGTTCAGGGCGCGCACCGGCAGGCCCGTCACGCGTGCGAACTCCTCGTCCTGGCTGACCGCGAAGAGCTGGCGCCGCAGGCCCACCGTGACCAGGACCACGAAGGCGGCCAGGAGGCAGATCGCCGTCACGTCCTCCTCGGAGACCGTCGAGAGCGAGCCGAAGAGGTACGACTGGAGGTTCGCGTTCGAGCCGCCGGGGGCGAGGTTGATGAACATCACGCCGCCCGCCATGCCGCCGTAGAACAGCATCGCGAGCGCGATGTCGCCCCGTGTCTTGCCGTACCAGCGGATCAGCTCCATCACCACGGCGCCGACGATCGCGACCGCCGTGGCCATCCACACCGGGGACGTGGAGAGCAGGAAGCCGAGGCCGACGCCCGTCATCGCCACGTGGCCGATGCCGTCGCCCATCAGGGCCTGGCGGCGCTGCACGAGGTAGATGCCGACGGCGGGGGCGGTGATGCCGACCAGGACGGCGGCGAGCAGAGCCCGCTGCATGAAGGCGTATTCGAGGATTTCCATCGCCGTGGTCCTTAGGTGAACAGGCCGGTACGGACCGGCTCCGCGTCGGCGGTGTGCGGGTGGACGTGGTCGTGGCCGGGCAGCGCGTGCTGGCCGAGCGCGCGCGGGGGCGGCCCGTCGTGCATCACGCAGCCGTCGCGCAGGACCACGGCGCGGTCGATCAGCGGCTCCAGGGGGCCCAGCTCGTGCAGGACGAGGAGGACCGAGGTGCCCTTGGAGACCTGCTCGCGCAGCGTGGCCGCGAGGACCTCCTGGCTGGCCAGGTCGACGCCCGCCATCGGCTCGTCCATGATCAGCAGCTCGGGCTCGGAGGCCAGGGCGCGCGCGATCAGGACCCGCTGGTGCTGGCCGCCGGAGAGCGCGTCGACGGAGTCCTTGGCGCGGTCGGCGAGGCCCACCAGGTCGATGGCGTGGGCGACGGCGGCGCGGTCGGCCTTGCCGAGGATGCCGAAGCGGGCGCGCGAGAGCCGCCCGGAGGTGACGACCTCGTTGATCGTGGCGGGCACGCCGCCGGCGGCCGTGGTGCGCTGCGGGACGTACCCGACGCGGGCCCAGTCGCGGAAGCGGCGCCGCGGGGTGCCGAAGATCTCCACCTCGCCGCCGGTGACGGGTACCTGGCCGATGACCGTGCGCACGGCGGTGGACTTGCCCGAGCCGTTGGCGCCGAGCAGGGCGACGACCTCGCCGCGGCCCACCCGGAGGTCGATGCCGCGCAGTACGGGGCGCGAGCCGAGCTCGGCCGTCACCTTGCGCAGGGATATGACGGCTTCACCCGGGTCTGTCTTGCTCATGGCTCATGCCTCCGTAGCCGCGGAGAGGGGGATCATTTGGTGCCAAGGGCCTTCTTCAGGGCCTTCAGGTTGGACTCCATGACCTGGATGTAGTCGTCGCCCTTGGACTTGCCGTCGGTGATGCCCTCGATCGGGTCGAGTACATCAGTCCGCAGGCCGGCGTCGTTCGCCAGGGTCTTCGCGGTCTTGTCGCTGACGAGGGTCTCGTAGAAGACGGTGGTGACGCCGTCCTCCTTCGCCATCTTCTGGAGGTCCTTGACGCGCTTGGCGCTGGGCTCGCCCTCGGGGTCGAGGCCGCTGATGGCCTCCTCGGTGAGGCCGTAGCGCTCGGCGAGGTAGCCGAAGGCGGCGTGGGTGGTGATGAAGACCTTGGTCTTCGTGTCCTTGAGGCCGTCCTTGAAGGACGTGTCCAGGCCGCCGAGCTTCTTCACGAGCTTCGCGGTGTTCTTCTCGTACGTCTTCGCGTTGTCCGGGTCGGCCTTCTCCAGGGCCTTGCCGACGCCCTCGGCGACCTCGGCGTACTTCACCGGGTCCAGCCAGATGTGCGGGTCGGCGCCCTCGTGGGAGTGGCCGTGGTCGTGGCCCTCGTGGCCCTCTTCTTCTTCGTGACCGTGCTCGTCGGCGTGCTCGTCGCCGTGCTCGTCGCCGTGCTCGTCGGCGTGTCCGTCGACCTCGTCGCCGTGCTTCTCCATGCTGGTCAGGGAGGCGGCGTCGACCTTCGTCCCGATGCCGGACTGGCTGAGCGCTTGGTCGACGGCGGGCTGGAGGCCCTTCAGGTACAGGGCGACGTCGGACTCCTCCATCTGTCCGCGCTGCTTGGCGGAGACTTCGAGGTCGTGCGGCTCCTGGCCGGGCTCGGTGAGGTTGGTGACGGAGACGTGGTCGCCGCCGATCTGCTCCGCGAGGTACTGCATGGGGTAGAACGACGCCACCACGTCGAGCTTGCCGTCCTTGTCGTCCGCGGCGGAGGTCGAGCACGCGGTGAGGGCCGTCAGGCCGAGCGCGGTGGCGGAGGCGAGGGCGGCGGTGGATATCAGACGTCGTCGTACGTTCATGACACTCATTTTCAACAAATGTGGAAACGATTGTCAACAAAGGGTGGAGCGGGGGGCGGTAAGAGGGTCATACCGGAACCGATTTGATTAGGGGGGTCGGGCCGCCGGTAACCTGAAGCATTCGCTCCCGAAGCTGCTGCCTCCGGCAGTGAACGCTTCGCCCCGCCGTCGTCATGAGAAGAGCACCGTGGCCGCCGACAAGATCGACACCATCGTCAGCCTGAGCAAGCGCCGTGGCTTCGTTTTCCCCTGTAGTGAGATCTACGGCGGCCAGCGCGCCGCCTGGGACTACGGACCGCTGGGCGTCGAGCTCAAGGAGAACCTCAAGCGCCAGTGGTGGCGTTACATGGTCACCGCGCGCGAGGACGTCGTCGGCATCGACTCGTCGGTGATCCTGGCGAGCGAGGTCTGGCAGGCCTCCGGCCATGTCGCGACCTTCTCCGACCCGCTCACCGAATGCCTCTCCTGTCACAAGCGCCACCGCGCCGACCACCTGGAAGAGGCCTACGAGGCCAAGCACAACCGTCCCCCGGCCAACGGCCTCGCGGACGTCAACTGCCCCAACTGCGGTACGAAGGGCCAGTTCACCGAGCCCAAGCAGTTCTCCGGCATGCTCGCCACGCACCTCGGCCCGACCCAGGACAGCGGCTCCGTCGCCTACCTGCGGCCGGAGACCGCGCAGGGCATCTTCACCAACTTCGGCCAGGTGCAGCAGACCTCGCGCCGCAAGCCGCCTTTCGGCATCGCGCAGATGGGCAAGTCCTTCCGCAACGAGATCACGCCCGGCAACTTCATCTTCCGCACCCGCGAGTTCGAGCAGATGGAGATGGAGTTCTTCGTCAAGCCGGGCGAGGACGAGCAGTGGCAGGAATACTGGATGGAGCAGCGCTGGAACTGGTACACCGGTCTCGGCCTGCGCGAGGAGAACATGCGGTGGTTCGAGCACCCGAAGGAGAAGCTCTCCCACTACTCCAAGCGCACCGCTGACATCGAGTACCGCTTCCAGTTCGGCGGCAGCGAGTGGGGCGAGCTGGAAGGCGTCGCCAACCGCACCGACTACGACCTGACCGCGCACTCCAAGGCCTCCGGCCAGGACCTGTCGTACTTCGACCAGGAAGCCGGCGAGCGCTGGACGCCGTACGTCATCGAGCCCGCGGCCGGTGTCGGCCGCACGATGCTCGCCTTCCTCCTCGACTCCTACATCGAGGACGAGGCGCCCAACGCCAAGGGCAAGCTGGAGAAGCGCACGGTCATGCGCTTCGACCACCGCATCGCCCCGGTGAAGGTCGCGGTCCTGCCGCTCTCCCGCAACCCGGAGCTGTCGCCGAAGGCCAAGGGCCTGGCCACCGCGCTGCGGCAGAACTGGAACATCGAGTTCGACGACGCGGGCGCCATCGGCCGCCGCTACCGCCGCCAGGACGAGATCGGCACCCCGTACTGCGTCACCGTCGACTTCGACACCCTCGACGACAACGCCGTCACGGTGCGCGAGCGCGACACCATGAAGCAGGAGCGTGTCTCCCTCGACCAGATCGAGGGCTACCTCGCCAGCCGCCTCGTGGGCTGCTGACGCGCCTGCCGCTCCACGCGAAAGCCCCCGGTCCCGGTCATGGGACCGGGGGCTTTCGCGTCCGTACGGGGATCGCCCCGGCCGGCGGAGGGCTCATGTCCTCCAGGCGATGAGCTCATGGCGGTGCTGGTCTTGGACGCCGCAACTCCCGCGCCATAGCGTCGAGTTGTCCGCACACACAGAGTGTCCGCACACGCAGATCGCCACGAGGGAGATTTCGCCATGGGGAACAACAGGGTCCGACCCATGCTCATGAGATGCGCCGCCCTGTCGCTGGCCACCGCCGCGGTCGGCGTCTTCGCGGTGGGCAGCGCGGGTGCCGACACCGCGCAAGCCGACACCGCGCAATCCGACACCGCGCAAGCCGACACCGCGAAGAAGGGCCGCGTCGAGGTCATCGAACTCCAGATCAAGGATCTTGAGTACAAGGCCGTCGATCTCGGCGAGGCGGGGCCGAGCCTGGGCGACATGAGCGTCTACTGCGGCACTGCCGTGGAGAACGGCCGCAAAGTCGGGGTCGGGGCCGGGACGTCCCAGATCGTCTACCTCGACGGCGACGGCGGAAAGGCCACGTCCCAGGCCGTGATCACGCTGAAACTGGAGCGCGGCTCCCTGACGATGCAATCGCTCCTGACCGACCGCGAGAGCCCGCACGACATGGCCATCACCGGCGGCACGGGCGCCTACAAGGACGCCCGGGGCAGTGTCCGCTACTGGGACATCGCCACGCCGCAGGAGAGGATGCGCGCCGAGATCCTGCACTGATGGAGGCACCGGACGTGCGGGCACGGCGGCACGGCTAGCTCCGGGCGGCGGCCGTCACCTCGTGGCCGTCGTCCGCCAGCCGCTCCGCCGTCCGTTCCGCCGAGGCGCGCGCCCGGCGGCCGCTGGTCAGGAGGCCGACGACGAGCACGGCGAGACCGCAGGCCACGAGAATCCACCAGGCGGGGCGGCTGGCCCCGGTGAAGTCCCGCGCGTACGAGGACGAGGCGACGCCCGAGGCCAGGACCGCGCCGATCACCGCGACGCCGAGCGTCTGGCCGATCTGGCGGCTGGTGGAGGCCACGGCGGCGGCCACGCCCGCCTGGGCGCGCGGCATCCCGGCGACCGCGGTGTCGGTGATCGGGGCGTTGACGAAACCGAAGCCGAGGCCGAAGAGGACGTAGCCGACGAAGCGCGTGAGGCCCGTGTTCTCCGCCTCGAACGCCGCGAACAGCACGCCCGATGCCGTCATCGCGACCCCCGCGATCAGCAGGGGGAGCCGCGGGCCGCGGCTGCCCACGAGCCGCCCGGACAGCGGCGCGCAGACCAGGGTCATGGCCGCCATCGGCAGCATCCACAGACCGGCGTGCAGCGCGTCGAGGCCGCGGACGTCCTGGAGGTAGAGCGTGGAGAGGAAGAGGAAGCCGCCGAGTGACGCGAAGGCGCAGACCGCGATCACCGTGGCCCCGCTGAACGGCGCCGACCGGAAGAAGCGCAGGTCGATGAGGGGTTCCGCGCGGCGCGGCTCGTAGAGGAGGAGCCCGGTCAGGCCGAGCAGGGCCGCTCCGGCGAAGGCGAGGATCAGCGGCGAGGTCCAGCCGGCGCTGGGCGCCTCGATGATCGCGTACGTCAGCGCGCCGAGCAGCACGATGACCAGGATCTGCCCGACGGGGTCGGGGCGGCGCGGCTTCGGGGCGCGGGACTCGGGCACGTACCGCATGGTCAGCAAGAGCGCGGCGAGGCCGACCGGCAGGTTGATCCAGAAGATCGAGCGCCAGCCGACGGAGTCCACGAACAGGCCGCCGACGATGGGGCCCGCCGCCATGGAGATGCCCACGACGCCGCCCCAGACACCGATGGCCCTGGCCCGCTCGCGCGGCTGGGTGAACGTGTTGGTGATGATCGACATCGCCACGGGGTTGAGCATCGAGCCGCCCACCGCCTGGACCGTGCGGAACGCCACGAGGCACGGCAGGTTCGGCGCGAGCGAGCAGAGCACCGAGCCGACGGTGAAGATCACCAGGCCCGCCTGGAAGACCTTGCGGCGGCCGATGCGGTCGGCGGTCGAGCCCGCGAGCATGAGCAGCGCGGCGAGGACGAGCGTGTACGCGTCGATGGTCCACTGCATGCCCGAGACGCTGGCGTCGAACTCCCGCTTCATGGTCGGCAGGGCGACGTTCAGGACGGTGTTGTCGAGGCTGACGATCAGCAGGCTCATGCAGCAGATCGCGAGGACGAGCACGCGTCGGCGATGGGTAAGTTCATCGGGCATGTATCCGACGGTAGCCCGCCGCGGGAGAAGCGGCCCGGCCGCCCGGCGGGACACGGCCCGGCCGCCCGGCGAGACACCGCCCGGCCGCCGCGCGACGAGCGGTCCCCGGAGTGAGGGACAATGGAGGGTCCCGTCGTCCGTCCCGGAGAGCTCCCCATGCCGTCCAAGCCCCTGTCGATCGGCCCGCACACCGTCCAGCCGCCCGTCGTGCTCGCCCCCATGGCGGGCATCACGAACGCGCCGTTCCGGACGCTGTGCCGGGAGTTCTCCGGCGGCAAGGGCCTCTTCGTCAGCGAGATGATCACGACGCGCGCCCTGGTCGAGCGCAACGAGAAGACCATGCAGCTGGTCCACTTCGACGAGACCGAGAAGCCCCGGTCCATCCAGCTGTACGGCGTCGACCCGGCCACCGTCGGCAAGGCCGTCCGCATGATCGCGGAAGAGGACCTCGCCGACCACATCGACCTGAACTTCGGCTGCCCCGTCCCCAAGGTCACCCGCAAGGGCGGCGGCTCCGCGCTCCCGTACAAGCGCCCGCTGCTGCGCGCGATCCTCCGTGAGGCCGTCAGCGGCGCCGGGGACCTCCCCGTCACCATGAAGATGCGCAAGGGCATCAACGACGAGCACATCACCTTCCTCGACGCGGGCCGCATCGCGGTCGAGGAGGGCGTCACCGCGATCGCCCTGCACGGCCGCACGGCCGCCCAGCACTACGGCGGCACGGCCGACTGGGACGCCATCGCGCGCCTCAAGGAGCACGTGCCGGAGATCCCGGTGCTCGGCAACGGCGACATCTGGTCGGCGGCCGACGCGGTCCGCATGATGAACGAGACCGGCTGCGACGGCGTCGTCGTGGGCCGCGGCTGCCTCGGCCGCCCCTGGCTCTTCGGCGACCTGGTGGCGGCCTTCGAGGGCACGGGCGCGCCCAAGGCCCCGGACCTGCGCGAGGTGTCCGCCGTCATGCTGCGCCACGCCACGCTCCTCGGCGAGTGGATCGGCGACGAGGCGCGGGGCGTCATCGACTTCCGCAAGCACGTGGCGTGGTACCTCAAGGGCTTCGCGGTCGGCTCGGAGATGCGCAAGCGCCTGGCGATCACGTCGTCGCTGGCCGAGCTGGAGGACGGCCTCGGCGAGCTGGACCTCGACCAGCCGTGGCCCACGGGCGCCGACGGCCCCCGCGGCCGTACGTCGGGCAACAACCGCGTGGTCCTCCCCGACGGCTGGCTGAAGGACCCGTACGACTGCGCGGGCATCAGCGAGGACGCCGAGCTGGACACCTCGGGCGGCTGAACAGCGCCCTGAAGGGGCGCGGGGAACTGCGCGACCAGCCACATACGGCCCGCGGACGAAGTGAATCCGGCGGAAGCGCTAGGCCGACGTCACCGTGACGGGAAGCTCCTTGATCCCGTTCACGAAGTTCGACCGCACCCGGCGGACGGCACCGTCCAGGCGAATGTCGGCGATACGCGGCAGCAGCTCCTCGAACATGACCCGCATCTCCAGGCGCGCCAGCGAGTTCCCGAGGCAGAAGTGAGGACTGCCCTTGCCGAAGGTGAGGTGATCGACGTCCCGCCGGGTGACGTCGAAGCGGTAGGGGTCGGGGAAGACGGCCTCGTCCCGGTTGCCGGAGGCGAACCAGAGCACCACCTTGTCCCCCTCCCTGATCCGCCGGCCGCCGAGGACGACGTCCCGCGTGGCCGTGCGCCGGAAGTGGTAGACGGGCGAGGCCCAGCGCAGGCACTCCTCGACGGCACCGGGGATGAGCGAGGGGTCGGCGACGAGCTTGGCGCGCTCCTCGGGGTGCTCGATCAGGGCGAGCATGGAGTGCGAGATGGCGTGCCGGGTCGTCTCGTTGCCGGCGACGACGAGCAGCAGGAAGTAGTTGTCGAAGTCGGTGGCGGAGAGCGGGACGCCGTCCTTGGGCGAGCTGTTGACCAGGGTGCTGACCAGGTCGTCGCCGTCTCCGCCCCTGCGCCGCGCGGCCAGTTCCCGCCCGTACGCGAAGACTTCGAGGGCGGCGGGGGAGCGGAACGGCAGGTTGCGGTACTGCTCGCTCTCGGTGCTCTCCAGGAGGACGTCGGCGTAGTCGGGGTCGGTGTTGCCGATGATGCGGTTGCCCCAGTCGATGAGCTGCTGGGTGTCCTCCCGCGGCACGTCGAGCATGCGCGCAAGGACGTTGATCGGGAAGTCCGCGGAGATCTCCTTGACGAAGTCGAAGCGGCCCTTGGGCAGGGCCGCGTCCAGGGTGCGCCCGGTCAGGCCGCGCAGGAACGTCTCGTACGTCGCGACGGCCCGCGGCGTGAACCGCTTCTGGAGGATCAGCCGCATCGCGCGGTGCCGCAGGCCGTCGGTCTCCAGGAGTGAGCGGCGCAGCGCGATGTAGTCCTCGTCGACCTCTTCGAGGTTGGTGAACCGCTCCGAGGTGAACGTCTCGGGGTCGCGGTCGACGCGCACGATGTCCGCGTGCCGGGTGACCGCCCAGAAGCCGGAGTTCGGGGCGGGTTCGGGCTGCCAGTGGACGGGGTCCTCGCGGCGCAGCACGTCGAACATCCGCCAGGGCAGCGTGGCGTCGGTGAAGCGGTCGTTGTCGGCGAGGTCGACGTCGTCGAGGGTGAGGGGCGCGGAGCCCGTGGCCGTACGCATGGACGTACTCCTTCGCAGGCGCTCGGGGTGCGGTCAGTTGAGGAAGGCGTACTCCGTGAACTCCCAGTCGGTGACGGCCCGTTGGAAGCGTTCGAGTTCGTCGCGCTTGTACGTGAGGAAGGCCCCGGTGAAGCCCGCGCCGAGCAGCCCGGTGAGCGCCTCGTCGGCCTCCAGGGCGTCGAGGGCCGCGGCGAGGGTGGCGGGCAGGCGGGGCGCGGTGGTCTCGTCGTAGCCGTAGCCCTGGAGCGGGGCGGGCGGGTCGAGTCCCTCGCGCAGGCCGAGGAGCAGGGCGGCCAGGGCTCCCGCGACGGCGAGGTAGGGGTTGGCGGACGCGTCGCCGAGGCGCAGCTCCAGGCGGGTGCCCGCGCCGCGCTCGGGCGGGACGCGGACCATCGCGCTGCGGTTGTCGAGCCCCCAGTCGATCAGCCAGGGGGCGAGGGTGTCGGGGCCGAAGCGCTTGTAGGAGTTGACGGTGGGGTTGAGCAGCGCGGTGAGCGCGGGGGCGTGCGCGAGGACACCGGCGATGGCGTGCCGCGCGGTGGCCGAGAGGCCCACGGGGTCGGCGGGATCGTCGAAGACGTTGCGCCCGGCGGCGTCGGTCAGCGAGATGTGCAGGTGGAAGCCGGAGCCGCCGCCGGTGCTGAACGGCTTGGCCATGAAGGTCGCGAGGCGCCCCTCGCGGCGGGCCGTCTCCTTGACGGCGGCCTTGAAGCGGAAGGCGCGGTCGGCGGCGTCCAGGGCCTCGGAGTGGTCGAGGTTGATCTCGAACTGCCCGCCGTCGAACTCGTGGTTCCCCGCGATCACGCCGATGCCGAGGCCGTCCAGGAGCCGCAGGGTGCGCAGGAGGTGCCCGTCGGGGTCGCCGCGCCTGCCCGCGCTGTAGACATTGCCGGTGGCGCCGCCGTACGGGACCCAGCCCGACGCGGCGGCGGGGTCGGCCTCGCAGAGGAAGTACTCCAGCTCGGGGCCGACGACCGCGGTGAGGCCCGCCGCTCCGGCCCACTGTGCCACGGCGTCGAGCACCCGGCGCAGCAGGGCGCGCGGCGACTCCGGGGCCGGTTCGCCGGTGAGGGGGTCGAGGGTGTCGCCCAGGCACCAGGCGACGCCGGGCTCCCAGGGCAGCGGCTGAAGGGTGCTGAGGTCGGGGTAGACGCAGACGTCGGGGAGCCCGGCGTCGAGCCCGCCCGCGACGGGGACGACGTCGCCGCCGGGGGTGGTGTGGTAGACGGCACGGCAGAAGGCGAGGCCATGCCCGCAGGCGCTCGGCAGGTGCCCGACGAGGACGTCACGGCCCCGGTCGGCGCCGATGAGGTCGGGGTAGACGACGCGGACGACGTCGGTGCCGCGCTCGCGCAGCGCCCGCACGACCTGCCCGACGTCCCCCTGGTCGGCCGGTCCGCCCTGCCCTCGTGGTGGTCCGCTCGCTTCACTCACCCGTGTCCCAGCCTTTCTGAGGGGTGGATCGGGACGGGGGCACTGCCTGCGTGCCGAGGGTTGTCGTTTGAATTCAAACGGTAGGCAGGTGCGGGGGTGCGCGCAAGAGGGTGTGCGGCGATCGCGCGGTCCGGGCCGGAGCGCGAACTCGGCCGCTGGCGCATGGAGTTGTCTGGCGGAGCGAGTCGTGACCCACCCCGTGACAGATCGGCCGGGCGGGCATATCGTACGGGCTCAAACGACGACGCGACGAGCGGTGGGTCGGCAGCCGAAGGAGCCCGCGCGATGACCGAGGTCCGAGGATTCTTCCCGCCAAGGACGGCGACCGGGCGGTCCTCCGTGGTGCCCGCGCCGCCCTGGCGCTACTCGGGCGACCTGCTCACCGTCGAGTACCGCACCGACCCCGCGCGGGTGCGGGAGCTGCTGCCCGAGCCGCTGGAACCCGCGGAGAGCGATCCCGGGGCGGTCGCGCTGATCTGGGCCGACTGGCAGTCCTGCGGCGAGAGCGGGGCCGAACTGCTCGACCCCGTACGGGCCCAGTACAAGGAGTGCTTCGCGGTCGTGCGGTGCGCCTACCGGGGGCGGACCTACTCGCGGTGCGTCTACATCTGGGTCGACAAGGACTTCGCCATCGCCCGCGGCATCCACCAGGGCTACCCCAAGAAGCTCGGCTCCATCCAGATGACCCGGCCGCACCCCTTCGGCCCCGCCCCGCGCGTCGAGGCGGGCGCGGCCTTCGGCGCCACGCTCGCCGCCGCCGACCGCAGGCTCGCCCAGGCGGTGGTGACCCTGCGCGAGCCGTCCGCGAGCAACGGCTTCGTCAACGGACATCCCATGGCGCACCACCGTCAACTCCCCGCCATCAACGGCAAGGGCCTCGCCCTCGACGAGCTGATCGCGTCCGGCGCCGCCGCCTTCGAGGGCGGCCAGGCGTGGTCGGGCGAGGCGGAGCTGCACCTCTTCGCGTCGCCCACGGAGGAGCTGGCGGCCCTCGCGGTGGAGGAGCCGATCGGTGCGTACTACCGGCAGGTGGGCGTCGTCTGGAACGGCGGGACCGTGCTGGAGCGGGGACTTCAGGGCTAGCGGGGGCTTCAGGGCCAGCGGGGGCGAACGGGGGGCGGGGGCGCCGGTTTCGGCCGGCGCCCCCGCAGGGCTGTCCGACGGGGGACGCGTGGGGGACGCGTGGGGACGCGCTAGCGTTTGAGCCCGTACGAACCTGACCGGAGATACGAGGAGACGCGCACGTGACGGGCCATCGCTCCATCCGTGAGACCGAGAAGGCGGTCCGGGCCAAGCTCGGCGGGACACCCGTCAAGCACGACCGGATGGCCGCCGTGGCGAACATCTACCGCGCGGCGTCGGCCGTCCGGCAGCACTTCGAGAACTCCGTGCTGCGCGGCGCCGAGCTGACGTGGACGTCGTTCGTCGTGCTCTACGTCGTCTGGATCTGGGGCGAGATGGAGACGCGGTACGTCGCCGAGGAGGCGGGCATCTCCAAGGGCACGCTCACCGGGGTGGCCCGCACGCTCGCGGGCCGGGGCCTCATGGAGCGCCGCGGCCACCCCGACGACGGGCGGCTCGCGCTGCTGCGGCTCACGGACGAGGGGGAGCGGCTGATGGGCGAGGTCTTCCCCGCGTTCAACGCCGAGGAGGCCTTCGTCACCGAGGGGCTGACCGACGCGGAGTGCCGCACGCTCGCCGATCTGCTCCGCAAGATCGTCGTACGGACCGAGGACAAGGGCGAGGAGCGCAGGCTCGAACTCCTGGACGGCGCGGAGCCCGCCCCGCGCAGGAGCGGCCGCCGGGCGCGTACGGAGGCCTGAGCCGCGTCACGCTGGGGGCCGTCACGCTGGGGGTGGGGGCGGTCAAGTGCGGGGCCGCGGCGGGGGGTTGACCCCGTCCCCCCGCCCCTCCTATGTTGTTTGGGGTCAAACGAACTGGAGGTCGCGATGGCTCTTCCAGAGGTTCCGCTGCCGACGGCCACCGTCGCCGGCGTCCCCGTCGACACCCGCCACTGGATAGGCGGCGCCCGCCTCGCCTCGGCCGACCCCGAAGCCACCGCGGCGCCCAGCTTCACGACCTGCTCGCCCATCGACGGCGCCCCCCTCGCCCAGATCGTCCGCGGCGGCGCCGCCGAGGCCCGCGCGGCCGTGGCCGCCGCGCGCGACGCGTTCCCCGGCTGGGCCGCGACGCCGCCCGCCGAACGCGCCCGGCTGCTGCACGCCGTGGCCGACGGTGTCGAGGCCCGGGCCGAGGACCTCGCCCGCGTGGAGACCGCCGACAACGGCGCCCTGCTGCGCTCGCACCGCCGCGGCGTCATGCCCCGCGTCGCCCACAACCTCCGCTACTTCGCCGACCGCCTCCTCGCGCTTGCCCACCCCGACTTCGACACCCGCGGCCACACCAACCACGTGACCTGGGACCCGGCGGGCCCCGCCGTGCTCATCACGCCGTGGAACGCGCCGCTGATGCTGGCGAGCTGGAAGATCGCGCCCGCGCTCGCCGCGGGCTCCACCGTGGTGCTCAAGCCCGCCGAGTGGACACCGCTGACCGCCTCCCTCTTCGCCGACATCACCCACGAGGCGGGGCTGCCGCCCGGCGTCTTCAACCTCGTACAGGGGTACGGCGAGGAGGTCGGGGCGCCCCTGGTCGCCGACCCCGACGTACGCCGCGTCAGCTTCACCGGATCCGTGCCCACCGCGCGCCGCATCGCGCGGGCCGCCGCCGCGCACCTCACGCCGTGCGGCTTCGAGCTCGGCGGGAAATCGCCGCTGCTGGTCTTCGCCGACGCGGACCTTCACCTGGCGGCGGACCTCGCCGTCGAGCAGTACGACAACGCGGGGCAGGTCTGCCTCGCCGCCACCCGGATCCTCGTGGAGGAGTCCGCACGCGAAGCGTTCCTCGGTCACTTTCTTGACCGGGTGACGAAGTTGACCCAGGGAGATCCGCGCGACGAGGCCACCGACATCGGGCCCTCCATCCACCCCCGGCACGTGGAGCGCGTCGACGGCTTCGTGCGCCGCGCCCTCGCGGCGGGCGCCACGCCCGTCATCGGCGGCGGCCGCAACACCGACCTGGGCGGGACCTACTACCTCCCCACCCTCCTCACCGGCGTCGAGCAGGACTCCGAGATCGTGCAGGAAGAGGTCTTCGGGCCCGTCCTCACCCTCCAGACCTTTCCCGACGGCGACGAGGACGAGGCCGTGCGGCTCGCCAACGGCACCCGCTTCGGCCTCGCCGCCACCCTGGCCACCGGCGACCGCGAGCGCGCCCGCCGGATCGCCGCGCGGCTCGTCGCCGGCACGGTCTGGGTCAACTGCTTCTTCGTGCGCGACCTCTCCGCGCCCTTCGGCGGCTCCCGGCAGTCCGGCGTCGGGCGCGAGGGCGGCGACTGGTCCTTCGACTTCTACTGCGACCTGAAGAACACCGTGACCGCGCCGGGGGCAGAGGAGGAGGCCCGCCATGGGTGAGATCGTCGGGGCGGGCCTCCTCGCCCACGTGCCGACCATCGTGCTGCCCGAGGAGACCCGCAAGGAGCTCAACGAGGGCCGCGAGATCAGCCTCGTCCCCGGCCTGCGCGAACTGCGCCACGACGTCTTCGAGACCCTCGACTACGACACCGTGGTCGTCCTCGACTCGCACTGGGCGACCACCGTCGAGTTCGTCGTCACCTCGCACCCGCGCCGCGCCGGGCTCTTCACCTCCGAGGAGCTGCCGCGCGGCATGTGCCGCATGCCGTACGACTATCCGGGCGACCCCGGACTCGCCCACGCCGTCGCCGGGTTCGCCGACCGGCACGGCACCTGGATCACCCCGATCGACGATCCCTTCCTGCCCGTGTACTACGCCACGATCAACCTGTGGACGTACCTGGGCGCCGGCCTCCCCGACAAGAAGTGGATCTCGATCGGGGTCTGTCAGACCGGTGACGCGGAGGACCACCTGCGGCTCGGCCGCGCGCTCGCCGACGGCATCGCGTCCCTCCCCGGCCGCAGGGTCCTCCTCATCGCCTCCGGAGCCCTGTCCCACACCTTCTGGCCGCTGCGCGAGCTGCGCGCCCACGAGGCGAGCGACCCCGCCCACATCCGCACGCCCGAGGCGCGCGCCGCCGACGAGCGCCGCATCGCCTGGTTCGAGGCCGGCGACCACGCGCGGGTCCTCGCCACCATGCCGGAGTTCCTCACGTACCGGCCCGAGGCGCGCTTCAGCCACTACCTGATGATGATCGGCGCCCTGGGCGAGGACCGGTGCACCGCCCCGGGGCGCGCCTACAGCGCGTACGAGAACTCCATCGGCACCGGGCAGGTGCACCTGTGGTTCGACCGCCCGGCCGACGGCTGGACCGGCAGTACCCGTGAGCGGAGCGGGGGCGCCGCATGACCATCACCGAGTACCGCAGGATCCTGCTCGACGGGGCGGCCGTGCAGGTCGTGCGGGACGGCGACGAGCTGGTCGCCCACGACGGGCGCCGCGTGAAGGCCGCCGAGGCGCACCACCTGCCGCCCGTCCGCCCCTCCAAGGTGATCGCCGTCCACCTCAACCACCGCAGCAGGGTCACCGAGTTCGGCGCGAGCCTGCCGCCCGCGCCCACCTACTTCCACAAGCCCATCTCCGCGCTCAACAGCCACGGCGGCGCCGTCGTACGGCCCGAGGGCTGCCGCTACCTCAACTACGAGGGCGAGATCGGCATCGTCATCGGCCGCACCTGCCGCAACATCGCCCCCGCGGAAGCCGGTCCGTACATCGCCGGCTTCACCGTCGCCAACGACTACGGCCTGCACGACTTCCGCGACACCGACGCCGGTTCGATGCTGCGCGTCAAGGGCTCCGACACGCTCTGCCCGCTCGGTCCCGGACTCGTCACCGGCTGGGACTTCCGCGGCAAGTACCTGCGGACGTACGTCAACGGACGGCTCGCGCAGGACGGTTCGACCGACGAGATGGAGTGGGACATGCACTACCTCGTCGCCGACATCGCCCGCACGATCACCCTGGAACCCGGCGACGTCCTGCTCTCCGGCACCCCCGCGGGCTCCCGCCCGGTCCGGCCCGGCGACGTCGTCGAGGTCGAGGCCGAAGGGCTCGGACGCCTCACCAACCACATCGTCACCGGGCCGACGGCCGTACGCGCCGACGTCGGCGCCCAGCCCACCGCGTCCGAGGAGGTCCTCTCCACGGCACTCGGCGGCGACTGGGAGTTCCGGGGCATCCGCGCGCCGCGCCGCTGAGTACCCGCTGAAGCAGAGGAGTTCACGTGCTCAAGGTCACCGTCGACATGGATGTCTGCCAGAACCACGGCCAGTGCGTCTTCGCCGCGCCGGACGTCTTCCGGCTCGACGACGACGGCCACCTCTCCTACGTCGCGTCACCGGACGGATCGCTGCGCGAGGACGCCGAGGACGCCGCCGACGTCTGTCCGTTGCAGGCCATCCGGGTCGAGGGCTGAGCCGTGGCAGCACAGGGCATCGCCGTCGTGGGGGCGTCGCTCGGCGGCCTGCGCGCCGCCGAGCAGCTCCGCGCCGCCGGGTGGCGCGGCGGCATCACGCTCTACGGCGACGAACCCCACCTCCCGTACAACCGCCCCCCGCTGACCAAGGACGTGCTCGCGGGCCGCGCGCACCCGAGCGCCACGGAGCTGCGCCGCCGGCCGAGCGTCGCCGACGTCGAGTGGCGCCTGGGCACGGCGGTCACCGCCGCCGACCTCGGGGCACGCACCCTGACGCTGGCGGACGGCACGGTCCGTCCCTACGAGGGCCTGGTGGCCGCCACGGGCGTGCGGCCCCGGCGGCTCCCGCTGCCCGGGGGCCCGCCCCGGCACGTCGTGCGCACCCTGGAGGACTCGGCGGCGCTGGGCGCCGGGCTGACGGCGGGCGCCCGGGTCCTGGTCATCGGCTCCGGCTTCATCGGCTGCGAGGTGGCGGCCACCGCGCGCACCGCGGGCTGCGCGGTGACCGTCGTCGCCCCGGAGGCGCAGCCCATGCTCCTCGCCCTCGGCACGGACCTCGCGCGGGCCCTGCGGCTGCGGCACGAGGCGCGGGGCGTGCGGTTCCGCATGGGCCGCCTCGTCACCGCGCTGACCCCGGCGGGGGCGGTGCTCGACGACGGCACGGAGGTCGCCGCCGACGTGCTCGTGGAGGCCGTGGGCTCGCTGCCCAACACCGAGTGGCTGGCCGCCACCGAGGGGATCGATCTCACCGACGGCATCCTGTGCGACGCCCATCTGCGCATCGGCGGCCTCCCGCACGCGGTGGCCGTCGGCGACGTCGCCCGCTTCCCCAACGCGCGCTACGGCCCCGAGCCGCACCGCGTCGAGCACTGGTCGGTGCCCGGCGACACCGCGCGCCACGCGGCCCGCACCCTGGTCGCCGGGCTCACCGGCACCGTCCGCGACCCGGCGCCCTGCGCACCGCTGCCGTCCTTCTGGAGCGACCAGTTCACGCTGCGGCTCCAGTCCTTCGGCCGGCCGGCCCTCGCCGACCGCTGCGAGCTCCTCGCCGGCGACCCGGAGTCCGCCGACGGCGACCTGCTCTACGGCTACCACCGCGGCCCGCGCCTCATCGGCGTCGCCGCACTCGGCGGCCCGGAGGCCGCCGCCGCGGCGGGCCGCCACCGGGCCGCCCTCATGACGCTGCCCGAGCCGGTGGTCTGACCCGGCCCGGGCACGCGCGCGGGGCACAGGGAAGGGGCGGCACCCCCGCACGGGTGCCGCCCCCTCATGGTGGACCGGAACCGCCGCCGCATCGGTTGAGGGTCGGGGACACGGCGGCGGTCCCGGGGTCTTCGGGCAGGCGCCTACCGGTGGTCGCTGCCCGTGGAGTGCGAGGCCGCGCGGCCCGCTTCGAGCCGGGCCACCGGGATGCGGAACGGCGAGCAGGAGACGTAGTCCAGGCCCACCTCGTGGAAGAAGTGCACCGACTCGGGGTCGCCGCCGTGCTCGCCGCAGACGCCGAGCTTCAGGTCAGGACGGGTCGCGCGGCCGGCCTTGACCGCGTCCCGCACGAGCCGGCCGACGCCGTCCCTGTCGATCGTCTCGAACGGGGAGACACCGAAGATGCCCTTCTCCAGGTAGGCCGTGAAGAAGCTCGCCTCCACGTCGTCACGGGAGAAGCCCCAGACGGTCTGCGTGAGGTCGTTCGTGCCGAAGGAGAAGAACTCCGCGGCCTCCGCGATCTGGTCGGCCGTCAACGCGGCCCGCGGCAGCTCGATCATCGTGCCGAGCGACAGCTTCAGCTCGACGCCGGTCGTCTCCTGGACCTCCGCGATGACCTGCTCGGCCTCCTCGCGGACGATCTCCAGCTCCTGGACCGTGCCGACGAGCGGAATCATGATCTCCACACGCGGGTCGCCCTTGGCGTTCTTCCGCTCGGCGGCGGCCTCGGCGATGGCCCGCACCTGCATGGTGAAGAGACCGGGGATGACGAGCCCGAGCCGGACGCCGCGCAGACCCAGCATCGGGTTCTGCTCGTGCAGCCGGTGCACGGCCTGGAGCAGGCGCAGGTCGTTCTCGTTGGGGTCCTTGCGGGACTCGGCGAGCGCCACGCGCACCGAGAGCTCGGTGATGTCGGGCAGGAACTCGTGCAGCGGCGGGTCCAGGAGCCGGACGGTGACGGGCAGGCCGTCCATCGCCTCGAACAGCTCCACGAAGTCCCGCTTCTGGAGCGGCAGAAGCTCCTTCAGCGCGTCCTCGCGCTCGTCGTCCGCGTCGGCGAGGATGAGGCGCTCGACCATCTCGCGGCGCTCACCGAGGAACATGTGCTCGGTGCGGCACAGGCCGATGCCCTGCGCCCCGAAGCGGCGGGCCCGCAGCGCGTCCTCGGCGTTGTCCGCGTTGGCGCGCACCCGCAGGCGCCGCACCCGGTCCGCGTACGCCATGATCCGGTGCACGGCGGCGACCAGCTCGTCGGCGTCGTCGGCGCCCGCGTGCATGCGGCCCTCGAAGTACTCGACGACGGGCGAGGGCACGACGGGCACCTCACCGAGGTACACCTTGCCGGTCGAGCCGTCGATGGAGACGGTGTCGCCCTCCTGGACGACCACGCCGCCCGGCGCGGTCAGGCAGCGCCGCTTGGTGTCGACCTCCAGCTCCTCGGCGCCGCAGACACAGGTCTTGCCCATGCCGCGCGCCACGACCGCCGCGTGCGAGGTCTTGCCGCCGCGCGAGGTCAGGATGCCCTCGGCGGCGATCATGCCGTCCAGGTCGTCGGGGTTGGTCTCGCGGCGGATCAGGATGACCTTCTCGCCCGAACGCGACCACTTGATCGCGGTGTACGAGTCGAAGACCGCCTTGCCGACCGCGGCACCGGGTGACGCGGCGATGCCCCGGCCGAGCTGCTCGGCCTTCGCGCCCTCGTCGAAACGGGGGAACATGAGCTGTGCGAGCTGGGCGCCGTTGACGCGCTGGAGCGCCTCGGCCTCGTCGATGAGCCCCTGGTCCACGAGCTGCGTCGCGATGCGGAAGGCGGCACCGGCGGTGCGTTTGCCGACGCGGGTCTGGAGCATCCAGAGCTGACCGCGCTCGATGGTGAACTCGATGTCGCACAGGTCCTTGTAGTGCGTTTCGAGCGTCTCCATGATCTGCATGAGCTGGTCGTACGACTTCTTGTCGAGCTGCTCCAGATCGGCGAGCGGGACGGTGTTGCGGATGCCCGCCACGACGTCCTCGCCCTGCGCGTTCTGGAGGTAGTCGCCGTACACGCCCTGGTGGCCGCTGGCCGGGTCGCGGGTGAACGCGACGCCCGTGCCGGAGTCGGGGCCGAGGTTGCCGAAGACCATCGAGCAGATGTTGACCGCGGTGCCGAGGTCGCCCGGGATGCGCTCCTGGCGGCGGTAGAGCTTGGCGCGGTCGGTGTTCCACGACTCGAAGACCGAGCGGATCGCGAGGTCCATCTGCTCGCGCGGGTCCTGCGGGAAGTCCCGCCCGGCCTCCGTCTTGACGATCTTCTTGAACTTCGTGACGAGCTTCTTGAGGTCGGCGGCCTCCAGGTCGGTGTCGACCGCGACCTTCTTCGCCTCCTTGGCCTTCTCCAGCGCGTCCTCGAAGAGGTCGCCGTCGACGCCGAGGACGGTCTTGCCGAACATCTGGATGAGCCGGCGGTAGGAGTCCCACGCGAAGCGGTCGTCGCCGGACTGCTTGGCGAGGCCGGTGACGGACTTGTCGGAGAGCCCGATGTTCAGGACGGTGTCCATCATGCCGGGCATCGAGAACTTGGCGCCCGAGCGGACGGAGACGAGCAGCGGGTCGTCGGACTGACCCAGCTTCTTGCCCATCTTCTGCTCAAGGGCGTCGAGGTGCGCACTCACCTCGTCGCGCAGCGGAGCCGGCTCCTCGCCGCTGTCGAGGTACGTCTTGCACGCCTCGGTGGTGATGGTGAAGCCCGGAGGGACGGGCAGCCCGAGGTTGGTCATCTCGGCGAGGTTCGCGCCTTTTCCGCCGAGGAGGTCCTTGAGGTCCTTGTTGCCTTCGGTGAAGTCGTAAACGAACTTAACGCCCTCACTCGTGTGAGCTACGTGGGGATCTTTGTTTTCCGACACGGGTCTCGGCTCCTCGAGGACTCGGTGGCTGCCCTGACGGCGAGGAACATACCCAGATCGAAGGCACCTGGGTACGTCCACTTGTGCGTCATGCGGCCGTAACCACCCGTCCGCCGCCAGATCGAAAGTGACCAAGGAGTAGCGAATACCGGCGGCGTGCATTCAACTCCTGAAGGCTCAACCCCCGTAGACCCTGGAAAACGCTCACATGAGCGCGAGATTCTCAGATGTGAGTTCACGTCGTGAATGATCGAACAGTGGCACTGAGTGCCACCCCTTGGAGAAGTGCAGCCGCCGGTTCCCCGCTCGTCTGAGCGCCACCCTTATCAGAGGTGGCGAGAATCACGCCGCTTGAGGGGGCTGGATGTCAGCATCCGGACGCCCCCGAGCGGGCCGGGCCGTTCAGTCGTCGATCCCCGACCGCTCCACCCCCGCCACGATCCACCGCTGGAAGAAGAGGAACACCACGAGGAGCGGCAGGATCGAGACCGCCGCCGCGATGAACAGTTCGTGCAGGCGGATCACCTGGGAGGTGGTGAAGGTGGCCAGGGCCACCTGGACCGTCCACGCCTCGCGGTCCTGGCCGATCACCAGGGGCCAGAGGAAGGAGTTCCAGGCGCCGATGAAGACGATCGTGCCGACGGCCGCGAAGACGGGGCGGGAGTTGGGGACGACCACCCGCCAGTACGTGCGCCAGTGGCCGAGCCCGTCCACCCGGGCCGCGTCCTCCAGCTCCCGGGGGAAGCCCAGGAAGTACTGCCGGAAGATGAAGCACGCGAAGGCCGAGAACAGGGTCGGCACGATCAGGCCGCGCAGGGTCGACACCCAGCCGAGCGACGAGACCAGGACGAAGCTCGGCACGAACGTGACGGCGGCCGGGACCATCATCGTGCCGAGGATCGCGTAGAAGACCTTGTCGGCGTGGCGGTACGGGATGCGCGCGAGGCCGTATCCGGCGAGTGAGGCGAGGAGCAGGGTGCCGAGGGTCGTCGCGACCGCGATCAGCGTCGAGTTGAGCAGGGCGTGCGCCATCGGCACCGTCGGGTCGTCGAAGAGCTCCGACAGGTTCGAGAAGCGCAGCGTCGAGGGGAAGAACGTCCAGTCGGGGGAGGTGATCTCGTCCTCGGACGCGAGGCCGTTGCGCAGGAGCAGGTAGAAGGGGATGAGGAAGAGCAGCGCGAGGGCGATGAGCAGGGCGGCGCGCAGGGCGCGGCCGACGCGGACCATGGCGTCGTCCAGGGGCCGCCGGGCAGCGGGCGCGCCACGGTGGCCGGGAGCGGGCGCGACACGGCGGCGGGGGGCCGGGGTCTTGGGCTGGGGCATGGCCGTCAGTCCTCCTTCCTGCCGAGGCCGAACCACTTGGCCTGGCCGACCGTCACGACCGCGATGATCAGGGCGAGGATCACCGCGCCCGCGCTGCCGAGGCCGAGGTTCTGCTCCTGGCCGAGTGCGGTGTAGTAGAGGTAGACGAGCGGCGGCCGGGCGTAGGGCGGATAGCCGCCCGAGTCCGAGAGCAGGTTGTAGAACTCGTCGAAGGCCTGGAAGGCGTTGATGACGAGCAGCAGCGTGACGGCGACCGACGTCGCGCGGAGCTGCGGCAGCGTGATGTGGCGCAGGACCTGCCAGCCGGGCCGTGCTCCGTCCACCGCCGCCGCCTCGTAGAGGGTGGGCGAGATCCGCTGGAGCCCGGCGAGGAAGAGGATCATGTAGAAGCCCGCCTGGAGCCAGAGCCGTACGGTGACGATGACCAGCCAGTACCAGGGCGGGTCCGTGGTCGAGAGCCAGGCGATCCGGTCGGCGCCGAACCAGCCGAGGACGGTGTTGGCGAGCCCGAACCGCACCCCGTTGAAGATCGACAGCTTCCAGACGAGGGCCGCGACGACGTAGCTGCACGCGGCGGGCAGGAAGAAGACGGAGCGGAAGAACGCCTGCGCCCGGCGGAGCCGGTTGACCATCAGCGCGAGCGCGAGCGACAGCACGAAGGTCGTCGGCACGATGAACGCGGAGAAGACCGCGAAGGTGACGAGACTGTCGGTGAACGCGTCGTTCCGCAGCAACGACGCGTAGTTGTCGAAGCCGACGAAGTCATCGGGCGAGACCGTGTTGTGGGCGTCGAAGAAGCTGAGGTAGACGCTCCAGGCGAGCGGTACGTACGTGAAGAGGACCAGGCCGAGCGCGAAGGGGCCGACGAACACCCAGAACCAGAGGGTCCGGTTCTGGCTGCCGAACACGCTCGCTTCGGCCCTCACGACTTCTTCTTGGCGCGGGCCAGTTCCGCCCGGACCGTGCGGACGACGGACCTCAGCTCGTTCGCCGGGTCCGCGCCGGACTTGATGACGCGGCTCAGCGCGTCCTGGTACGCGGTACGGGACGCGGGCGTCCACAGCAGGGGCTCCGCGTAGCCGTACTCGGTGGAGTAGCGCACGGCGTCGGCCGCGGGGCCGTCCTTCAGCTTGCCGGCCTTCTCGGCGAGGGAGACCCTGGCGGGGATGTGGAAGCCGTAGGAGAGCGCGAAGTCCTCCTGGTACTCGGTCTTGTCGATCCACAGCCACTTCAGGAAGGCCTTGCCCTCCTTCCGGCGCTCGCTGCGGGCGCTCACCGCCGCGCCGTACGCGCCGACCGGCAGCGAGGGCCCGCCACCGGCGCCGTCGGCGGGGAACGGCAGGACCCCGAAGTCGTCGCCCAGCTCCTTCTCGACCGCGGGCAGCGCCCAGAGGCCGCACCACTGCATGGCGGTCAGCTCCTGGGTGAACGCCGAGGGGTCCGACCAGTCGGCGGGCGCGCCGAGCAGCAGCGACTCGTCGGCGTACAGCGCGTGGAGCTTGCCCAGGGCCCGGGCGGCGGCCGGATCGTCGAAGCCGACCTCGCCGTCCTCCGTGACGGAGGAGAGGCCCGCCGCGTGCAGGGGGGTGACGCCGAGGGCGCCCGCGCCGCCGTCGTTGCCGAGGAAGAGGCCCTTCACGTCCTTCGTGGTCAGCGCCTTCGCCGCGTCGACCAGCTCGTCCAGGCTCTTCGGCGGGCGCACGCCCGCCTCGTCGAGGAGGCTCTTGCGGTAGTAGAGCAGGTGCATGTCGACCACCTGGGGGATCGCCCAGATCTTCCCGTCGTACGTCTTCGGGGCGAGCACCGCCGGGTTGAAGTCGTCCCTCACGCCCTCGAAGAGGTCCGTGAGGTCGACGACCTGCCCCTGGCGGATCTGGTCCAGGGACGGGCCGTTGACCTCGAAGACGTCGGGCCCGGAGTCGGTGAGCAGGGCCGCCGCGGTCTGCTCGTCGTAGTTCCCCGGCCGCCACTGGACCTGCACGTCCGCCTTCCCGTACGCGGCGGCGTACCGCTTCACGGCCTGCTCGGTGCCCGCCTCGCCGTACTGGTGGTACCACTGCGCGAGGCGCGGGCCGCTGCCGCCCGAACCCCCGCCGCCACGCCCGGGGTTGGACCCGCAGGCCGTGAGCAGTCCGAGAGCCGCGCCGGTACCGAGCAGTGTCCTTCGGCTGATGGTCATGCTGGTTCATCTCCCTGCGTGCGGTCGGGGCCTCACAACACGTCGGCCCAACGATCAACCATGCGCGGGGATTACGACAGGCGTGTTGCGGCCGAGTGTCGGCCACGGCCGCCGCTCCGGGAGCCGGGCCACGTCAGGCGGCGGCGCCCCCGTCGATCAGCAGGTCCGCGCCGACCACGGAGGTGGATTCGTCGGACGCCAGGTACAGCACGGCGGCGGCGACCTCGGCCGTGCTGGACACGCGGCCGAGCGGCGACCGCTCCTTCATCCGGGCGGCCCGTCCCGCCTCGGTCTCGCCGGGCAGGAACGACATGGTGGTGTCGGACGAGCCGGGGCTCACGGTGTTGATGCGGACCCCGTCCCTGATGTGCTCGACGGCCGCCGCACGGCTCAGCGCGGAGACCGCCGCCTTGGTCGCCCCGTAGGCGGCCGTGCCCGGCACGGTGGTGTGCGCGCCGATGGTGGAGCCGATGTTCACGATGGTGCCGCCCGCGGCCTGCGTGCGCATCTGTCCCACCTCGGCCTGGAGGGCGAGGAGGACGCCGGTGACGTTGATGTCGAGCATGGTGCGCCAGTCCGCCTCGGGCAGCTCGGTGACCGGCTGCCCGGCGCGCAGGACGCCCGCGTTGTTGACGGCCACGTCCAGCGAGCCGAAGCGCTCCACGGTGGCGGTGACCAGGGCGGCGAGGTCGGCCGAGCGGGACACGTCGGCGGTGACGGCGAGCGCGGCGGCGCCGGCTTCCTCTATCAGGCCCGCGGTCTCCTTCAGGGGGGCCTCGGTACGTCCGGCCACGACCACGTTCGCGCCCTCCGCGGCGAAGGCGAGCGCGATGGCGCGACCGAGGCCGGAGCCGCCGCCGGTGACGAGGGCCGTGCGTCCTGCGAAGCGGGTACGGGGCGTGGTTGCTGCGAGCATGACGTCTCTCTTTTCTTGACCGTTCGGTCAATTATCGGGGCATGGCGAAGGGCGGTATGTGCGGCATGGGGGGAGGTCAGTCCAGGAGTGCGAGCGCCTGCTCCGCCGCGTCGCGTACGCGGGCCGGGTCCGAGGACGCCTTGCCGACCACGCGCAGGCCCTGCATCAGGACGAGCAGCATGCGGGCCAGCGCCAGCGGATCGCGGCCCTCCGGCAGCTCGCCCTGGGCCTGCGCGCGCACCAGGGCGGAGTGGAGGAGGGTTTCCAGGTGCTCCCAGCTCCGCTCGACGTGGCGCGCCGCCGCGTCGTCGTGGGGGCCCAGCTCGGCCGCGGTGTTGGTGACGAAGCAGCCGAGGCGGCCGCCTTCGCCGGAGGCGGCCTCGCGGGCGAAGCGGCGCACCACCGCGCGCACCGCGGGCAGGGCGGGGCCCGGCCGTGACAGGTCGGTGAGCAGGTGCGGGTCCTGGTTCTGCGCGTACCGCTCCAGGGCCTTCAGGTATAGGTCGTGCTTGTTGCCGAACGTCGCGTAGACACTGGCCCGGCCGATGCCGAGCGCCTCGACGAGGTCCGCCATGGACGTCGCCTCGTAGCCGCGCCGCCAGAACAGCTCTAGGGCCGACTGGAGCGCGGCGTCCGGATCGAATTCCTTGGTCCTGGCCACGAGGGAACAGTACGTTTTTCTGGAACGAACGGTCAAGTAATGTGCGGCGGTTCGGTCGGGGGACGTGCGGCTCCGGTGCTCCGGTCAGGCGATGCGCACCGGATGCGTCTCCACCGTGACCTCGTCGTCGTCCAGGCACCGCCCCGTCTCCAGGTCGAACCGCTGCTTCAGGAGCGGCGACGCGACGAACGGGCGGCCGTCCGCGGTGCCGAGCAGACCCCGGGAGAGCACCGCGGCGCCCGTGAACGGGTCCCGGTTGTCGATCGCGTACGCGCGGCCCTCGCGGTCCAGGAACAGCGCGGCCTGGCGGCCGTCGGGCAGCAGCGCCGCCAGGCCCCGCCCCGGCGTGAGCCGCGCGCGCTCGCAGACCTCGTACCAGTCGTCGGAGAGCTGGAGTTGCACGTTCATCGGGAGGCTCCTTCCAGGGGGCGCCGGCCGATGGCCAGCAGCGGCAGGTCCGGCTTGATCTGGTCGCGCTCGGGGACGAAGCCGACCGTCGGGTCGGGCACGCCCGGCGCGTTGACGAAGGACACGAAGCGGGCGAGCCGCTCCGGGTCGTCGAGGGTGTCGGCCCACTCGTCGCGGTAGTGCGTGACATGGTCGGCCATGAGCGCCTCCAGCTCGGCGCAGATGCCGAGGGAGTCGTGGACGACGACGTCGCGCACGTGGTCGAGGCCGCCGTCGATCCGCTCCAGCCAGGCCGCGGTGCGCTCCAGGCGGTCGGCCGTGCGGATGTAGAACATCAGGAACCGGTCGATGAGCCGGACCAGTTCCGCGTCGTCCAGGTCCTGCGCGAGCAGGTCGGCGTGGCGCGGGGTGGCGCCGCCGTTGCCGCCCACGTACAGGTTCCAGCCGCTCGCCGTGGCGATCACGCCGAAGTCCTTGGACTGGGCCTCGGCGCACTCGCGGGCGCAGCCGGAGACCGCCGACTTCAGCTTGTGCGGGGCGCGCAGGCCGCGGTAGCGCAGCTCCAGGTCGATGGCCATGCGCACGGAGTCCTGCACGCCGTAGCGGCACCAGGTCTGCCCGACGCAGGACTTCACGGTCCGCAGCGCCTTGCCGTACGCGTGGCCCGACTCGAAGCCCGCGTCCACCAGGCGCGTCCAGATCATCGGGAGCTGCTCGACGCGGGCCCCGAAGAGGTCGATGCGCTGCCCGCCGGTGATCTTCGTGTAGAGACCGAAGTCGCGCGCCACCTCGCCGATGACGATGAGCTTCTCCGGGGTGATCTCGCCGCCGGGGATGCGCGGCACCACCGAGTAGGAGCCGTTCTTCTGGAGGTTGGCCAGGAAGTGGTCGTTGGTGTCCTGGAGCGCGGCCTGCTCACCGTCCAGGACGTGGCCCTCCGCGCCGATCGTCGGGGCCAGTGAGGCGATGATCGACCCGACCGTCGGCTTGCAGACCTCGCAGCCCTCGCCGCCGCGCGCCCCGGTGCGGCCGTGCCCGTCGAGCAGCTCGCGGAACGTGGTCAGCCGCAGGGCGCGCACGATCTCGTACAGCTCCTGGCGGGTCTGGCCGAAGCAGCCGCACAGGCCCTTGTCGCCGGTCTGGGGGAGGAGCTGACCGATGAGCTTCACGCAGCTCCCGCAGCCCGTCCCCGCCTTGGTGCACTTCTTCACCTCGGGCAGCGTGGCGCAGGCCTGGATCTCGTCCTTGGTGACGTTGTGGCAGTTGCAGACCACCGCGGAGCCCGGCAGCGCCTCCGGGCCGAGCGCGGCGGGGGCGCCCGTTCCCGCGGGCAGCACCAGTTGTTCCGCGGGCACCGGCGGCACGGTCCCGGTGAGCGGGCGCAGCAGCCCGTACGCCTCGGCGTCGCCGACGAGCACCCCGCCGAGCAGCTCGCCGCCCGCGCCCATCACCAGCTTCTTGTACGTGCCCGAGCGCGAGTCGGCGTAGACGACGTCGAGGCAGCCCTCCGCCGTGCCGTGGGCGTCGCCGAAGGAGGCGACGTCGACGCCGAGGAGCTTGAGCTTGGTGGAGAGATCGGCGCCCGTGAAGCTCGCCCCCTGGTCGGCCGCGATGGCGGCGGCGGCCGTCTGCGCCATCTCGTAACCGGGCGCGACCAGGCCGTACACCCGCCCGTCCGCCGCCTGCGCGCACTCGCCGATCGCGTACACGTCGGGGTCGCTGGTGCGGCACCGCTCGTCGACGGTGATGCCGCCGCGCTCGCCGACGGTGAGGCCGTGCTCGCGGGCGAGCTGGTCGCGCGGCCGGACCCCCGCGGAGAACACCACCAGGTCGGTGGCGAGTTCGCTCCCGTCGGACAGCTTCATGCCGCGCACGGCGCCGTCGCCGTCCGTCACGATCTCCTGCGTGCCGGTGCCCGTGTGGACACTCAGGCCCATGCCGGTGATGGTGCGGAGCAGCGCCTGGCCGCCGCCCTCGTCGACCTGTACCGGCATGAGGCGCGGCGCGAACTCCACCACGTGCGTGGCGAGTCCGAGGCCGCGCAGCGCGCCCGCCGCCTCCAGGCCGAGCAGACCGCCGCCGACCACCGCACCGGTCGTGGCACGCTGCTTCGCGTACTCCTCGATGGCGAGCAGGTCCTCGATGGTGCGGTACACGAAGCAGCCCGTCGCGTCCTTGCCCGGCACGGGCGGCACGAACGGGTAGGAGCCCGTGGCCAGCACGAGCGTGTCGTACGGGAAGACCCGGCCCGAGCGTGCCGTGACGGTCCTGGCCTGCCGGTCGAAGCTCTCGGCGGGCTCGTCGACGTACAGCTCGATGCCGTGCTCGTCGAGGAACTCCCGGTCGGTGAGCGAGAGTTCGTCGGGCGTGCGGCCCGAGAAGTACGAGGTGAGCTGCACCCGGTCGTAGGCGGGGCGCGGCTCCTCGCACAGCACCACGATCCGGTGGCTCGCCGCGAGCCCGCGCTCGACGGCGGCCTCCAGGAAGCGCTGTCCGACCATGCCGTGGCCGACGAGCACGATGGCGGGACGGCCTTGCGAGGACCGGGCGGGGTTCGGCTGGGGCTTCGGCATGTCAGCGGCCTCCGATGGGGGTCTGCCCCGCACGAACGGGATCGAGAGCTGAGGGAAGGTGGGGAAGGTGGGGAAGGGCGAGTAGGTGGAGCAGGGGGCTTTCGTCCTCGGGCAGGGCGTCGTCGGCCTCCCAGGCACGGGCGAGCGCGCCCACCGACGCGAGGTCACCGAGCAGGACGCCGCCGACCAGGCGGTCGCCGCGGACGACGACCTTGCGGTAGGTGCCGCGGGTGGCGTCGGCGAGCTGGATGACGTCGTCGTCGGGGCGCGGCTCGGGGTCGCCGAACGCGGCGAGGTCAAGGGGGCCAGGACCCGCGAGGGTGAGCCGGGTCAGCATGCGGCTGCCCGCGTAGGGGCGCGCGGCGGGGCCGGTGAGGGCGTCGGCGAGCGCGTCGGCCTGTTCGAGCGCCGGGCTCGCCAGACCGTAGACGCGGCCCGCGTGCTCCGCGCAGTCACCGACCGCCCTGATGTGCGGATCGGACGTCCGCAGCAGGTCGTCCACGACGATCCCCTTGCGTACGTCGAGTCCCGCGGCCTGCGCCAGACCGGTGCGGGGGCGCACGCCGCAGGCCAGGACGGTCAGGTCGGTCTCCAGCGCGTAGCCGTCGGCGAGCTCCACCCGGCGCACCGACCCGTCGGTGACGGCGACCCCGCGTACCCGGCACTCGGTGTGCACCTCGACGCCGAGGCCGGTGAGGTGCGCCCGCACCAGCTCGGAGGAGGCCGGGTCGAGCTGGCGCTCCATGAGCCGCTCGGCCTGCTGGGTGAGGACGACCTGCGCGCCCCGGTGGGCCAGCGCCCTCGCCGCCGATACGCCGAGGAGGCCGCCGCCGATGACGACGACGCGGACACCGGGCTCGACGGCGGCGGACAGCGCCAGGCAGTCGTCCATCGTGCGGAAGGCGTGGACGCCGCCGGGCAGCTCACCGGCGCCGGGGGCGAACAGGCCGCGCAGCGGCGGCAGTACGGGGTTGGAGCCGGTCGCCAGGACCAGCGTGCCGTAGGGGACGACGGTGCCGTCCTCGCAGTGGACCTGGCGCTCGGCGCGGTCGATGCGGGTGGCGCGGGTGCGGAGCAGGGTGGCGCCGGGGCTCGGCAGGGTGGTCAGCTCCGCGCCGTAACGGCCCGCCAGGACCTCTGCCAGGAGGACGCGGTTGTACGGGGCGTGGGCCTCGTCGCCGATCAGTACCGTGTCGGTACCGAGGCGGCTCGCCACGCGGGTGCCGGCCAGACCCGCGCCGATCACCACTGCCTTGGGTGTCATGGCATTCAGCGTGCGCGGCGGGTGTTACCCGGACGGGGCCCGAGTGTTTCCCGGCGGGATCGCTGTCCTCAGCTTGGGGGTGGCGGGAGTGTGAGGGAGCGTGGGGGTGCGAGGGGGTGTGGGGTGTGAGGGAGCGTAGGGGTGCGAGGGAGCGTGGGGGTGTGAGGGAGTGTGAGGTCTGGCGGTCGCGGTTCCTTGCCGCCTTGCGGTGACCTCAGAAGTACCTCAACTAACACCCGTATCCGTGGACGCTGCACCCATCCCGTCCATAAGGTCGCGATCATGCCTGACATATCGCTGACCACCGTCGTCGTCCTCTGTGTCGCCGCCCTCGCGGCGGGCTGGATCGACGCCGTGGTCGGCGGCGGGGGACTGCTGCTGCTCCCCGCCCTGCTGCTCGGGCTGCCCGCGGGGACCCCGGCCGCGCACGCCCTCGGCACCAACAAGGCCGTGGCGATCGTCGGCACCGCGGGCGCCGCCGTGACGTACGTCAGGAAGACCCGCGTCGACGTGCCGACCGCCGTACGGATCGGCCTCGCCGCGCTCGCCGGATCGATGGGCGGCGCCTTCTTCGCGGCCGGGATGAGCACCGAGGTGCTGAAGCCCGTCATCATGGTGGTGCTGGTCGCCGTGGGCGCCTTCGTGATCCTGCGGCCCGCCTTCGGCACCGCGCCCCCGGCGGAGCCCGCTTCGCCGAAGCGGATCCTCGCCGCAATCGGCTTCGCGGGGCTCGGCATCGGCTTCTACGACGGCCTGATCGGCCCCGGCACCGGCACCTTCCTCGTCCTGGCCCTGACCGCCGTGCTCCACCTCGACCTGGTCGCCGCCTCGGCCACCGCCAAGATCGTCAACTGCTGCACCAACGCGGGCGCCCTCGCGATGTTCGCCTGGCAGGGCGCGGTCATGTGGAAACTCGCCGCGCTGATGGCCGCCTTCAACCTCGCGGGCGGCATGTTCGGCGCCCGCACGGCACTCAAGAAGGGCAGCGGCTTCGTCCGGATCGTGCTGCTGACCACCGTCCTCGGCCTCGTGGTGAAGATGGCGTACGAGCAGTGGGTCGCCTGAGCTCAGCGGATCTCGGTGAGGTGTGCGAAGACCACCACGTTGCCCTGGTAGCCGGTCTCCTTCGAGTATCCGCCGCCGCAGGTGATGACCCGTAGCTCGGGCCGGGACGCGGCCCCGTACACCTTGTCGTCGGGGAAGGCGTCGGCGTCGTACACCTCGTTCGCGTCGACCGTGAAGACGGCCACGCTGCCGTCCCTGCGCTCCACCTCGATGGTGGTGCCCCGGCGCAGCGCGCCCAGCTCGTAGAAGACGGCCGGGCCCTCCTTGTTGTCGACGTGGCCCGCGACGACGGCGGTGCCGCGCTCGCCGGGCGTGGTGCCCGCCTCGTACCAGCCGGCGAGGTTCTTCCGCTCCGGCGGCGGCACGTCGAGGCTGCCCTGGCGCGTCAGGCCGAGGCCCATCAGCGGTGTGTCGACGCCGATCGCGGGGATGCGCAGGCGGTCCGGCGGGGACGGGGGAAGGGCCGCGGAGCCGGGTTCGTGCCGGGCGTCGGCGTCGTGGTGTCCCGGCAGGTCCGAGGCCGCCTGCGCGGCGGACGGCTGCGGGGGGCGCGGCTCGGCGCCGCTGCTCAGCAACCACGCGCCGGAGCACAGCGCCACGGCGCTGACGGTCGCTATGAGCGCGTTGCCGCTCTTTCCACGCGTTCCTGACGCGAGACGTATACGGCGCATATGGCGTCCCCTTGGGGGGTGGCGGGCTAGGACTGGGGTGGGGGTGAGGCCGGGGTGTGGGGGAGGGGCCTCGTCCCCCTCCCCGCCCGCGGGGGGACATGGGCGGGGAGGGGGCGTAGGCGGCGGTACCGGTGGACAGCGGAGGGCGTCCGTCAGATCCTGTCGCCTCTCGCCCGGCGATGCAGGAGCCAGGTACCGCCCGCGGCGGCGACGGCCAGTGCCGCCACGCCCGCCGCGGTCTGCACGGGGTCGGGGCCGAGTGCGCCACCGACCCCCGTCTTCACGTGCCCCCTCGGCTGCGGCTGGTGCCGCTCGCCCGCGGCCGCGGTGGAGGTGATCGTCACCACCAGATCTGCCGCGATCCGCCTGTTCTTCACCCCGGAGCCGCCCGCGCCGGAGCACTTCGCGGCGATCTCGTAGGTGCC
Organism: Streptomyces sp. DSM 118878; assembly: GCF_052936595.1. Taxonomy (NCBI): domain Bacteria; kingdom Bacillati; phylum Actinomycetota; class Actinomycetes; order Kitasatosporales; family Streptomycetaceae; genus Streptomyces; species Streptomyces sp. DSM 118878. Next base: position 3,062,707 of record NZ_CP193622.1, on the reverse strand, counting down.
GGGCTGCGCGGAGGGCGGCACCTCGAAGCGGCCGGTCGCCTCTCCGGGGCCGCCGCCCGGCGCCAGGGTGAACCTGCCGGCGCCCACCGCGCTGGCGTCGCCCGCCGCGGTGCCGCCGGAGCCGCAGGCGGTGGTGTGCACGGTGACGGTGGAGCCCGGGGTGACGGTCGCCGGGGTGATCACGAGGTCTCCGCCGGCCGCCGCGGAGGCGGGCCCGGCCAGGGCGCCGGCTGCCGCGGCGAGGGCGGTACCGGTCAGCAGACGGGCGATGCGCATGATGCTCGTTCCTCCGAGGCCTCCGCGTGGGCGCGCCCCGCGACACCCCAAGTGCCGCTGCGTCGGACGAGCCCTACTCCTCCGAGGTAAGTGGCACTCGGCGGCGCGCGCCTCCCGGTGGGCTGCGGGAAAGCCTGGGCCGGGGTGGTTCCCGACGCCTCACCGGAAGCGTTCCAGCAGGTCACGGGCTTTACCGTGGCCCGACTTCGAAGACCGTGAGCGGCGGCTGTGAATGGGTGACCTGGCCCTGCCGGGCGTGGGGGCGTTGCCGGGCCTGGCCCTGCCGGGCGTGGGGGCGTTGCCGGGCCTGGCTCTGAGCCCGACCCGGCGTTCTCGGCTCGGCCTGTCGCGGGCTGCGGCTGACCCGGCGTCTCGGCTCGGCGTCTTGGCTCGGCCCGTCGCCGGCTGCGCCGCGCTCGTCCTCAAGCGCCGGACGGGCTATCTACCTGGCTCCGCGCCGGGTTTGTCCTCTTGCGGCGGGCGCACGGGCCTTCTGCCTCACTCCGCACCGGATTGTCCTCGTGCGGCGGACGCGCCGGCCGTGTGGTCAGACCGTGTCCCAGGGGACCTCCTCGTAGACCCCGGCCACCGTCGCCATCAGCTTCTCGTCGACCCCGTACGCCATGTCGTCGATCCGCCGCACCGGACTGACCCCCCACGCGTTGGTGACGAAGGCCGCCGCGTACGACGGCAGGTCCGCGAGGGTGACGCGGGCGTGCCGGGTGGGGACCCCGGCGGCCGGCAGGCCCGCCTCCACGAGCTGCATCGTGATGCCGGACAGGTGCGGCGCGTCCGGCCAGACGACGCTCACCCCGTCGAAGAAGCCGATGTTCGTGACGGCGCCCTCGCTGATCTCCCCGTCGGGACCGGTGAGCAGCGCGCTGTCGTACCCCGCCCGCCGGGCCAGCTCGGCGTAGTGCGCCTGGCCGAAGCCGCCCAGGTGCTTGATGTGGGCGAAGGGCCGCAGGTACGGCACCGAAAGCAGGGACTGCGCCCGGCCCTCCATGGTCCGCGCGAGTACGGTCGGCGGCCGCACGGTGATCATCACGGACGGCTTCCCGCCCGGGGCATGGACGTGTACGCGTACGGAGGCGTCCTCGATGTCGTCACGCAGGATGTGCCGGAGGTGCCCGCGCACCAGCTCCCCCTCCAGAGCCTCGCCGAACAGCTCGCGCGTCGCCGCGTCCAGCCGCGCCAGATGCCGGTCCATGCCGCGCACCTTGCCGTCTCTGACCTGCATCGCGGTGAAGTGCCCGGGGTTGGCGAGGGCCGGCCAGAGCAGCCCGGCGGCAGTGGCGGGCCGGCCGTCGATCTCAATGCGCTGCACCAGCGCGGCGGTTGTCATGAGGCCACGCTACGAGACACCCCGAGCCGCCGTTTCCCGCCCAGGGAACCCCCCGTGCACAATCTCGGTATGGACGCTGACGACCTGACCGAACCGGCCACGCCGACCGAACCGGCCACGCCGACCGTACCGGCCCCGCCGACGGTGCTGACCGTGCTGACCACCACGGACGCGGAGGACAAGGCCCGGGACCTGGCGAGCGGTGCGGTACGGGCGCGGGTCGCGGCCTGTGCGCAGATCACCGGCCCCGTCACGTCCGTGTACCGGTGGGAAGGCGCCGTAGAGACCGCCCAAGAGTGGCAGGTCCTGCTCAAGACGACCGCCGCGCGCTACGACGCCCTGGAGGCCTGGCTCACCGAAGCCCACGACTACGACACCCCGGAGATCATCGCCACGCCCGTGGAGCGGGGGAGCGCGGCCTACCTGGAGTGGGTGGCGCGGGAGACCGCCGGGTGACCCCCAGGCCGCCCTTCCTCATCCGTCTTCATCCGTAGGGGCCTCAGCCCGTTCGAGTCGTACCGCGCACACCTTGAACTCCGGCATCCGTGACACCGGGTCCAGGGCCGGGTGCGTCAGGGAGTTGGCCCGCCCCTCGCCCGGCCAGTGGAACGGCATGAACACCGTGTCGGAGCGGATCGACGACGTGACCCGCGCCGGGGCCACCGCGCGGCCACGCCGCGACACGACGGCTACCGGCTCGCCGTCCTCGATCCGAAGGCGTGCCGCGAGGCGTGGGTGCAGCTCGACGAAGGGCCCCGGTGCGGCGGAGTTGAGCTCGTCGACCCGCCGGGTCTGCGCCCCCGACTGATACTGCGAGAGCACCCGCCCCGTGGTGAGCAGCACGGGATACTCCGCGTCCGGCTCCTCGGCCGCGGGCCGGTGCACCACCGGCACGAACCGCGCCCGCCCGTCCTCGGTGGCGAACCGGTCCAGGAACAGCCGCCGCGTCCCGGGATGCGGCGACCCGCTCCCGCTCCCGCCCCCGTCCTCCCCGCCCTGCGCGGGGCACGGCCAGAACAGTCCCTCTCCCTCGTCCTCCGTCAGCCGCTCGTAGGAGATGCCCGAGTAGTCCGCCGGTCCGCCCGCGCTCGCCCGGCGCAACTCCTCGAAGACCTCCTCCGGTTCGGCGGGGAACTTCTCCCCGTGCCCGAGCCGTGCCGCGAGGCCGTGCAGGACCTCCAGGTCACTGCGGACCCCGGCGGGCGCGGACACCGCGCGGCGCCGCAGCAGGACCCGGCCCTCCAGGTTCGTCACCGTGCCGGTCTCCTCGGCCCACTGCGTCACCGGCAGCACCACGTCCGCCAGCTCGGCCGTCTCCGACAGGACCACGTCGGCCACCGCGAGGAAGTCGAGCGAACGCAGCCGCTCCTCCACATGCGCCGCCCGCGGCGCCGACACGACCGGGTTGGAGCCCATCAGGAGCAGCGACTTGATGTCCCCGCCGAGCGCGTCGAGCAGTTCGTACGCCGACCTGCCGGGCCCCGGCAGCGACTCGGGTGTCACGCCCCAGACCTCCGCCACATGGGCCCGCGCCGCCGGGTCGGTCAGCTTGCGGTACCCGGGCAGTTGGTCCGCCTTCTGCCCGTGCTCCCGCCCGCCCTGGCCGTTTCCCTGCCCGGTCAGGCAGCCGTACCCGGAGAACGGCCGCCCGGCGCGCCCCGTGGCCAGGCACAGGTTGATCCACGCCCCGACGGTGTCCGTGCCCTTGGAATGCTGCTCGGGACCGCGTGCGGTGAGCACCATCGAGGTCTCGGCGCCGCAGAAGAGCCGTGCGGCGTCCCGCAGTTGCGGCACGGGCACGCCGGTGATCCGCTCGACGTGCTCGGGCCAGTGCGCCATCACCGCCGCCCGTGCCTCCTCCCATCCACTGGTGCGCTCCGCGATGAACGCCTCGTCCGTCCGGCCCTCCGCCACGATCAGGTGCAGCAGACCGAGCGCGAGCGCGAGGTCCGTGCCGGGGCGCGGCGCCAGGTGCAGATCGGCCTGTTCCGCGGTCCGTGTCCGCCGGGGGTCCACGACGATCAGGGTGCCGCCGTTCTCCCGCAGCTCCGTCAGGTACCGCAACGCGGGCGGCATCGTCTCCGCGAGGTTCGACCCGACGAGGATCACGCACCCGGTGCGGGGGATGTCCTCCAGCGGGAACGGCAGCCCCCGGTCGAGCCCGAACGCCCGCTGCCCGGCCGCCGCGGCCGACGACATGCAGAACCGTCCGTTGTAGTCGATCTGCGACGTCCCGAGCGCCACCCGCGCGAACTTGCCCAGCGCGTACGCCTTCTCGTTGGTCAGCCCACCGCCGCCGAACACTCCGCAGGCGTCCGCGCCGTGTTCCGTACGCGTGCGGGACAGCTCGTCGGCGATCCGGTCCAGAGCCTCCTCCCAGGTGGCCGGCGCGAGCTCGCCCGTGGCGCGGTCCCGTATCAGGGGCTCGGTCAGGCGCACCCGCGAGGAGAGCACGGCCGGTGCCGTACGTCCCTTGCCGCACAGGGCGCCCCTGTTCACCGGGAAGCCCGCACGCTCCTTGACCTCCACGCCCCCGCCGGGCCCCACCGCCAGGCCCATCCCGCACTGCAACGCGCAGTACGGGCAGTGCGTCGGTGTCGCGGTTGCCGGGGGTGTCGCCGTGGAGTGCATGCCGCCAGCCTGCGCCGACCTTGTTACGCGCCTCCGCGCGGTCGCGTTACGCACGCGGTAAGCCGACCTCAGCCGTGCCGGCCCCCCACTGTGAGGACCATGTGCCCTCAGCGCCGCGAGGCCAACGCGCGCTCCACGCCCGGCTCCCGCGGGCCCAGGAAGTGCGGGTCGGGCCTGAACACCGCGTCGAGCGCGGCCTTGCCCGCCGCGAAGACCTCCCGGGAGCCGCCGTAGTACCAGGTCGCGTCGTGGTCGGCGTCCACCCCGACGCCGTACGACGAGACGCCCGCCGCGTCGCACAGCGCGACCGCCCTGCGTATGTGGAAGCCCTGACTGATCAGCACCGCCCGGTTCACGCCAAAGATCTTCTTGGCGCGGACGCAGGAGTCCCAGGTGTCGAAGCCTGCGTAGTCACTCACGATCCGCCGTCCCGGCACTCCGTGCTTCTTCAGATAGGCCCGCATCGCGTCCGGCTCGTCGTACTCCTCGCGGCTGTTGTCGCCCGTGACGAGGACGACCTCTATCCTGCCCGCGCGATACAGCTCCGCCGCCGCGTCCAGGCGGTGGGCCAGATAGGGCGAGGGCTCGCCCTTCCACAGCCCGGCGCCGAAGACCACCGCGACCCGTTCCTTCGGCGCGTCCGCGACCGTCCCTATCTCGCCGTCCGTCGTCACGAACAGCCACGTCATCGGCGTCAGCGCGAGCACGCACAGCACCACCACCGCCCGGAAGGCTCTGCGCTGTCCCCGTCTCGTGCGCGGCAACCGCAACCGCAACCGCGACCGCAACCGCACCCGGAGTCGCAGTCGCCGTCGCAGCCACTGGGGCCGGGCGGCGGCCGTCCCCCGCGACACCGCGGCCCGCAGCGACGCGAGCCGCCCCGGCGCCGAACCGCCCCGTCCTTCGTCCTCACCCGGCGGCCTCAACCGCCGCCCCCACCTCGACCGTTTCATGCGATCCGCCCCTGTGCCCGCCGGATCTCCCCCGATCCGATCACTGCCACAACCGTAGGCGACCCCGCCGACGGAATCAGCGCCCCGCGTCCCGGACGCCGCCCTGAAACAACCCTGACCCACCCCTGACGCCCGGCCCGCCCCATCCCTGACGCCCGCCCCGCCCCACCCGTGAGTCCCGCGAAAACAGCCGTCATCGGCGCGCAACGCGTCCGCAATCTGCTCCGGCCATCCTCGGTCCATGACGCCGTCGAACCCTCCGCGCGACGACCCCGGCAGCACACACCCGGACACCCGCCCCGACGTCCACCTCGACACTACGGCGCAACTCATGGACCGCATCAACAGCCGGCTCGGCAGCCGCCTCCGCCTCGTCACCCTCGACGGCAGGCACCGCACCGCATCGCGCACCGCACCCCACACTCCACCCCACCCCGCCCCCACCCTCGTCCTGGTCGCCCACGGCAGCCGCGACCCCCGCGCCCTCGCCACCGTGAAGGAACTCGCCGAGCGGGTCCGCGAGCAGCGCCCCGGTCTCGCCGTGCGCCTGGGCCACATCGAGCTGAACGAGCCGCTGCTCACCGACACCCTCGCCGCGCACGCGAGCGGCCGGGCCGTGCTCGTGCCGCTGCTCCTCGGCCGCGGCCAGCACATCAAACGCGACATCCCTGCGGCCGCCGCGGGCGCGCCCCACGTGGACACCCGCGCCGCCGCCCCGCTCGGCCCGCACCCGCTGCTCGCCGAGGCCCTGCACACCCGGCTCGTCGAGGCGGGCTGGCCCCCGCGACCGCTCGGCGCGGCCGCGCGCCGCCGCCATGCCGTCGTCCTCGCCGCGGCGGGCTCCCGGGACCCGGAGTCGGGCGCGGACACCGAAGCCGCGGCCGGACTGCTCGCCGAACGGCTGCGTGTCCCCGTGGTCCCCGCCTACGCCGCGCCCACCGCGGCCTGCGCCCGTACCGTGCCGGAGGCGCTCGCGGCCCTGGCCGCGCAGGGCAGGACCCGGGCCGCCGTGGCCGCCTACTTCACCGCCCCCGGCCGTTTCGCCGCCCAGAGCGCGGGCGCGGCGCCCTGGATCGCGGCGGCTCCGCTCGGCGCCCACCCGGCCCTCGCCCGCCTCGTACTGCACCGTTACGACCAGGCGTGCGGCGCCCCGCCGGTGGCCGAACAGCGCCGCCTGACCGCCGTCTGACGACGGGCCAGAGCCCCCTTTGTCACTGCTTGCGTCTACTGTCGACGCATGGAAGGCACAGCACCGAACGCGCGAGACGACGCCTACGAGGCGTGCGACGAGTCCGCCTACGAGGCGTACGACGAGGCCGCCGTCGAGCGGTGGGCCGCCGAGCCCGACAAGCGTCCCGGGCGCACGGCCTTCCAGCGCGACCGCGCGCGCGTGCTGCACTCCTCCGCGCTGCGCCGCCTCGCGGGCAAGACCCAGGTCGTCACCCCCGGCACGCGCAACCAGGCCTGGGACGCCAGCGCCCGTACGCGTCTGACGCACTCCCTGGAGTGCGCGCAGGTCGGCCGCGAGCTGGGCGCCGCCCTGGGCAGCGACCCCGACCTGGTGGAGACCGCCTGCCTCTCGCACGACCTCGGCCACCCGCCCTTCGGGCACAACGGCGAGCAGGCGCTGAACGAGGTGGCGGCCGACTGCGGCGGCTTCGAGGGCAACGCCCAGTCGCTGCGGCTCCTCACCCGCATCGAGCCGAAGCGCTTCGTCCGCTCCGGGACCACCGGCGACCTCGTCAGCGTCGGTCTGAACCTCACCCGGGCCTCCCTCGACGCCGCCACCAAGTACCCCTGGCCGCGCGGCGGCCACCCCAGTGACCCGGACTCCTCGAAGTTCGGGGTCTATGAGGACGACCGCCCGGTCTTCGACTGGGTCCGCAAGGAGGCCCCGGGGCAGCGCGTCTGCTTCGAGGCGCAGATCATGGACTGGTCGGACGACGTGGCGTACTCGGTCCACGACTTCGAGGACGGCCTGCACGCGGGGCACATCGACCCGAACGCGCTGCACGCCGAGCCCGAGCGGCAGGACGTCTACGCCGTGGCGATCGGGCGGTACGTACCCGAGGACACCGACCCCGAAGAGCTCGCCCACGCCCTCGACCGCCTCCTGGAGCAGGAGTGGTGGCCGCACGGGTACGACGGGACGGCCGTCGCCCAGGGCCGCCTGAAGGACGCCACCAGCCAGCTCATCGGCCGCTTCTGCCTGGCCGCGGAGGCCGCCACGCGCGCGGCGTACGGCCGGGGGGCCCTCACGAGGTACGCCGCCGAGCTCGTCGTCCCCCGCGAGGCGCGGCACGAGTGCGCGGTGCTCAAGGCCGTCGCCGACCGCTACGTGATGCAGCGCCCCGCGCAGGAGCGGCTCCGCGCGGACCAGCGCATCGTGGTCGCCGAGCTGGCCGACGCGCTGATGACGCGCGCGCCCGACGGGCTCGACCCGCAGTTCCGCGCGCTGTACGAGACGGCGTCCGACGACCGCGCGGCGCAGCGCGTGGTGGTCGACCAGATCGCGTCCCTGACCGACGCGGCGGCCCGCGCGCTGCATGTCCGGATGACGTCGAGACACCTGCGCGGCCACGCTCAGTGATCAAGGAGTGACCACGGGGTGTGACGGAATGTGGCCACCAGGCTTCGCGCCCCCTTCCCCCATCACCCTCTGTGCGGGACGCTCCTCTGGCATGTCAGACAGCGTTCCGGCGTTCAGATTAGTTTTCACCGGGTACACCCCGGTCCCCCGGCGAGGAGGCATCAAGTGGTCGACGCGCATCAGACGTTCGTCATTGTGGGAGGAGGTCTGGCCGGCGCCAAGGCGGCCGAGACTCTCCGTTCCGAGGGTTTCACCGGCCGGGTGATCCTCGTCGGCGACGAGCGTGACCACCCCTACGAGCGCCCGCCCCTGTCCAAGGGCTACCTCCTCGGCAAGGAGGAGCGCGACAGCGTCTTCGTCCACGAACCGGGGTGGTACGCGCAGGCCGACGTCGAGCTGCACCTGGGGCAGCCCGTGGTCGCCGTCGACCGCGAGGCGAGGAGCGTGCGCCTGGGCGACGGCACGGTCATCCACTACGACAAGCTGCTGCTCGCCACCGGAGCCGAGCCGCGGCGCCTCGACGTCCCCGGCACGGGCCTCGCGGGCGTGCACCACCTGCGCCGCCTCGCCCACGCCGACCGCCTCCGGCAGGTCCTCACGGCCCTCGGCCGCGACAACGGCCACCTGGTGATCGCGGGGGCCGGCTGGATCGGCCTGGAGATCGCGGCGGCCGCCAGGGAGTACGGCGCCGAGGTGACCGTCGTCGAGCGCGAGGCCACGCCGCTGCACGCCGTCCTCGGCCCCGAGGTGGGCCAGATGTTCGCGGACCTGCACGCCGAGCACGGCGTCCGCTTCCACTTCGGCGCGAGCCTCACCGAGATCGTCGGCCAGGACGGCATGGTCCTCGCGGCCCGTACGGACGACGGCGAGGAGCACCCCGCGCACGACGTCCTCGCCGCGATCGGCGCGGCCCCGCGCACGGCCCTCGCCGAGGCCGCTGGCCTCGCCCTGGCCGGGCGCGCGGAGGGTGGCGGCATCGCGGTCGACGGCTCGTTCCGCACCTCCGACCCCGACATCTTCGCGGCCGGTGACGTGGCGGCCGCCGAGCACCCCCTCTTCGGCACGAGGCTGCGCGTGGAGCACTGGGCGAACGCCCTGAACGGCGGTCCCGCCGCGGCCCGCGCGATGCTCGGCAGGGACGTCGCGTACGACCGGGTGCCCTACTTCTTCTCCGACCAGTACGACGTGGGCCTGGAGTACTCGGGGTGGGCGCCCCCGGGCTCGTACGACCAGGTGGTGGTGCGCGGTGACGCCGGCAAGCGGGAGTTCATCGCCTTCTGGCTGCGCGAGGGCCGGGTGCTCGCCGGGATGAACGTCAATGTGTGGGACGTCACGGAGACCATCCAGAAGCTGATCCACTCCGGCGCACGGCCCGACCTGAACGCCCTCGCGGACCCCGGCACCTCCCTGGCGTCGCTGACCGCGTGACGGTCCGGGCGGGAGTGTCACAGGCGGGCCGTAGTATTCCTACGTGGCAGGCAGGATCAATGACGAGGACGTGAAGGCGGTTCGGGACGCGGTCCCGATCGACGCCGTGGTCTCCGACTATCTCCAGCTGCGCAACGCCGGCGGCGGAAACCTCAAGGGCCTGTGCCCCTTCCACGACGAGAAGTCCCCGTCCTTCCAGGTCAGCCCGAGCAAGGGTCTCTTCCACTGCTTCGGCTGCCAGGAAGGCGGCGACACGATCGCCTTCGTGATGAAGATCGACCACCTCACGTTCTCGGAGACGGTCGAGCGCCTCGCCGCCAAGGCGGGCATCACCCTGCGGTACGAGGAGGGCGGGTACAACCCCAGCCACCAGCGCGGCGAGCGCATCCGCCTGGTGGAGGCCCACAAGGTGGCCGCCCAGTTCTACGTGGAACAGCTGGAGAGCCCCGAGGCCGAGATCGGCCGGAAGTTCCTCGCCGAGCGCGGCTTCGACCAGGCCGCGGCGGCGCACTTCGGCGTGGGGTACAGCCCCGCGGGCTGGGACCACCTCACCCGCTTCCTGCGCGGCAAGGGCTTCACCGACAAGGAGCTGACCCTCTCCGGCATCTCCCAGGAAGGGCGCCGCGGCCCCATCGACCGCTTCCGCGGCCGTCTGATGTGGCCGATCCGCGACATCGGCGGCGAGGTCGTCGGCTTCGGCGCCCGTAAGCTGCGCGACGACGACAACGGCCCGAAGTACCTCAACACGCCCGAGACGCCGATCTACAAGAAGGGCCAGGTCCTGTACGGCGTCGACCTGGCCAAGAAGGAGATCGCGAAGACGTCCCGCGCGGTCGTCGTCGAGGGGTACACGGACGTCATGGCCTGCCACCTCGCGGGCGTCACGACCGCCATCGCGACCTGCGGCACGGCCTTCGGCGGCGACCACATCAAGATCCTCCGCCGCCTCCTGATGGACAACGGAAGCGCCCGGGTGATCTTCACCTTCGACGGTGACGCGGCGGGCCAGAAGGCCGCCCTGCGCGCCTTCGAGGACGACCAGAAGTTCGCCGCCGAGACCTACATCGCCATCGCGCCCGACGGCATGGACCCCTGCGACCTGCGCCTGGCCAAGGGCGACGAGGCGGTCGCCGACCTCGTCGAGCCGCGCACGCCGCTCTTCGAGTTCGCCCTGCGCCAGATCGTCGGGCGGTACGACCTGGAGACCCCGGCGGGCCGCGCCGCCGCCCTGGACGAGGCGGGGCCCGTCGTGGCCCGCATCAAGAACAGCGGCGCGCAGCACGAGGTGGCCGTCCAGCTCGCCGGCATGCTCGGCATCCTCGACACCCAGTTCGTCGTCAAGCGCGTGTCCCAGCTCGCCCGTTGGGCCCGCGACCGCGGCGGCAGGGGCCCCGCCCAGCCCCAGGGCAGGCCCCAGCAGACGTACGCACAGGGCCCGCCCGCGCCCAGCGGCCCCGCGCTCACCCTGCGCAGCCCCGCCCACCGCACGGAGCGTGAGCTGCTCAAGCTGGCGCTCCAGCGCCCGGAGCTGGTCTCCCCGGCCTTCGACGCGTACGGAGTGGACGAGTTCACCGCCCCGCCCTACGCCGCGGTGCGCCAGTGCGTCGAGGAGGCGGGCGGCGCCGAGGCGGGCATCGCCGAGCCGCAGGACTACCTCGCGCGGGTGCTCGACGCGGCCCCCGACGACACGGTGCGCCGCATGGTCACCGAGCTCGCCGTCGAGGCCATCATGCGCAAGACCGTCGACGAGAACTACGCGGGCGTGCAGCTCGTCCAGGTGCGGCTGCGCGCCGTCGACCGCCGCATCCGGGACGTCCAGGGCAGCCTCGCCCGGCTCGGCGCGGGCGGCGACCCCCAGCAACTGATCGCCGTGCAGAACGAATTGTGGGTCCTCCAGCAGTACGCCCAGGCGCTGCGCGACCGCGGAGCCGACGCACTTTAGAGGTGTGACCCCGGCTCACGGGTTACCCGTCCGGTAACCACGCGGTCACGGACCGGACTCAGAAAGTCCCCGCACGCCCCTCGTGGCGGCCGTGTGTCGTGCCCCACACTGGGTTCCGGTGCCTGAGTCCTCGGAGCGCGGCCGGCCCGCACACAGCGGGCCCGACACCCCCGCGGTTCCACACATCGTGTCCGGGACGGACAGCGGCAAGGCCGCCGTCCCTCTTCCGTTGCCGCACGCCTCAGCTGCGATCACCCTGGAGGTCGCCCCCGTGCAGACCCAGACCCTCACCCAGACCGACACCGCCGCGCGCACTGCCGCGGACGCGGACGTCCTGGAGGCGGTGCCCGCGCAGAAACGGGCCGCCGGGCACCCCGAATCCGCCCCGCCGCGCGACACGACCGAGACTCCCGAAGCGGCGGAGGCCGCCGAGGCACCGGACCCGCGGGACGCCCCCGACACCCCCGACGCCCTCGAACCCGAGACCGTCGACGTGCCCGTCCCCCGTGGCCGCGCCGACACGGGCGGTCCCTCGTCAGACCTGTTCCGCCAGTACCTGCGCGAGATCGGACGCATCCCGCTGCTCACCGCGGCGGAGGAGGTCGAGCTCGCCCGCGGTGTGGAGGCCGGCCTCTTCGCCGAGGAGAAGCTGATCAACGCCCCCGACCTGGACTCGCAGCTCGCCCTGGACCTCGACAAGCTGGTCGTCATGGGCCGCATGGCCAAGCGCCGCCTCATCGAGGCGAACCTGCGCCTGGTCGTCTCCGTCGCCAAGCGCTACGTGGGTCGCGGCCTGACCATGCTCGACCTCGTCCAGGAGGGCAACCTCGGCCTGATCAGGGCCGTCGAGAAGTTCGACTACGCCCGGGGGTACAAGTTCTCCACGTACGCCACCTGGTGGATCCGTCAGGCCATGTCCCGCGCGCTCGCGGACCAGGCCCGCACGATCCGGGTGCCCGTACACGTGGTGGAGCTCATCAACCGCGTCGTGCGCGTCCAGCGGCGGATGCTCCAGGAGCGCGGGTACGAACCCACGCCCGAGGAAGTGGCCGCCCAGCTCGACCTGCTGCCCGAGCGCGTCAGCGAGGTGCTCCGCCTCGCGCAGGAACCGGTCTCGCTGCACGCCCCGGTGGGGGAGGAGGACGACGTCGCGCTCGGTGACCTCATCGAGGACGGCGACGCGACGTCCCCCGTGGAGTCGGCGGCGTTCCTCCTGCTCAGGGAGCACCTGGAGGCCGTCCTCTCCACCCTCGGCGAACGCGAACGCAAGGTCGTCCAGCTCCGCTACGGCCTCGCGGACGGCAGGCCCCGCACCCTGGAGGAGATCGGCCGCATCTTCGGCGTGACACGCGAACGCATCCGCCAGATCGAGTCGAAGACCCTCAACAAGCTGCGGGACCACGCCTTCGCGGACCAGCTGCGGGGCTACCTGGACTGACCTCAGTCCACCTCCGCCACCGCCTGGGCGAACTGCGCCGCGTACAGCCGGGCGTACGCCCCGTCGGCGGCCAGGAGCACGTCGTGCGTGCCCTGCTCCACGATGGCCCCGTTCTCCATGACCAGGATCGTGTCCGCGTCACGGATCGTCGAGAGCCGGTGCGCGATGACGAAGGACGTGCGTCCGTGCGCGAGCCGGGCCATGGCCTTCTGGATCAGCACCTCCGTCCGGGTGTCGACGGAGCTGGTCGCCTCGTCGAGCACCAGGATCACCGGATCGGACAAGAACGCCCTGGCGATGGTGATGAGCTGCTTCTCGCCCGCGCTCACCCCCGTGCCGTCGTCGTCGATGACGGTGTCGTACCCCTCGGGCAGCGTCCGCACGAAACGGTCGGCGTGGGCGGCGCGCGCCGCCTCCTCTATCTGCTCGCGCGTGACGTCCTTCGCCGCGCCGTACGCGATGTTCTCCGCGATGGTGCCGCCGAACAGCCAGGTGTCCTGGAGCACCATGCCGACCCCGGAGCGCAGTTCGTCGCGCGACATCCTCGCGATGTCGACGCCGTCCAGGGTGATGCGCCCCCCGGTGACCTCGTAGAACCGCATGAGCAGGTTGACCAGCGTGGTCTTGCCCGCGCCCGTCGGGCCGACGATGGCGACCGTGTGGCCGGGCTCCACGGCCAGCGACAGGTCCTCGATGAGCGGCTTGTCCTTGTCGTAGCGGAAGGACACGTGCTCCATCCCGACCCGGCCGCGCAGTCGGTCGGGGCGCTCGCCCGGTACCGGGTCGGCCTCCTGCTCCTCGGCGTCGAGGATCTCGAAGACCCGCTCGGCCGACGCGACACCGGACTGCACGAGGTTCGCCATCGAGGCGACCTGGGTGAGCGGCATCGAGAACTGCCGCGAGTACTGGATGAACGCCTGCACGTCGCCGATGGACAGCGAGCCGGACGCGACCCTGAGGCCGCCGACCACGGCGACCATCACGTAGTTCAGGTTGGAGACGAAGAACATCAGCGGCTGCATGACACCGCTGTTGAACTGCGCCTTGAACCCGGCCTCGTACAGCTCGTCGTTCTGCTCGGCGAACGCCTTCGCGGACTCCTCCTGCCGGCCGAACACCTTCACCAGGGCGTGCCCGGTGTACATCTCCTCGATGTGCGCGTTCAGCTTGCCGGTGGTCTTCCACTGCTGCACGAACTGCGGCTGCGACCGCTTGCCGACCTTCGTCGCCACGAAGAACGACAGCGGCACGGTGATCAGCGCCACCAGCGCGAGCAGCGGCGACACCCAGAACATCATCACGAGTACGCCGATGACGGTCAGCAGCGAGTTGACGAGCTGGCCCATCGTCTGCTGGAGCGTCTGGTTGATGTTGTCGAGGTCGTTCGTGGCGCGGCTCAGGACCTCGCCGCGCTGCCGCTTGTCGAAGTACGACAGCGGGAGCCGCGACAGCTTCGCCTGAACGTCGCCGCGCATCCGGAAGACGGTCCTGTTGATGGCGAGGTTGGAGAGCCTCGTGCCGACGGTCATCAGCAGGCCCGCCACGAGGAACGTGCCGAGCGCGAGCAGCAGGACCTCGCCGACCGCGCCGAAGTCGATGCCCTCGCCCGGCGTGAAGTCGACGCCGGTGAGCATGTCGGCCACGCCGCCGTCACCCTTGTCGCGCATGCCCTCGATGGCCTGTTCCTTCGTCAGGTCGTCGGGCATGTCACGGCCGACGATGCCCGCGAAGAGCAGGTCGGTCGCCTTGCCGAGGATCTTCGGGCCGACCACGGAGAGCGCGACGCTCAGCACCACGGCCACGAGCATCCCGTACATCGTGGTGCGCTCCGGCTTGAACTGCGTGAGCAGCCGCTTGCCGGAGTTCTTGAAGTCCATGGACCGGGAGTCCGGCCCCATCATCGGTCCACCTATGCCAGGGGGCATTACGCGGCCTCCGCTTCCGTCAGCTGGGAGAGCACGATCTCCCGGTAGGTCTCGTTGCTCTCCATCAGCTCGTGGTGGCGGCCCGTGCCCACGACGCGGCCCTCGTCGAGGACCACGATGCGGTCGGCGTCCCTGATGGTGGAGACGCGCTGGGCGACGATGACGACGGTCGCCTCGGCCGTCTCCGCGGCCAGGGCGCCGCGCAGCGCCGCGTCGGTGGCGTAGTCGAGGGCAGAGAACGAGTCGTCGAAGAGATAGATCTCCGGGCGCTGCACCAGCGTGCGCGCGATGGACAGGCGCTGGCGCTGGCCCCCGGAGACATTGGTGCCGCCCTGCGAGATCGGCGCGTCGAGCCCCTCCTCCAGGCCTTGCACGAACTCCTTGGCCTGCGCGACCTCCAGGGCGTGCCAGAGCTCGTCGTCCGTGGCGTCCGGGTTGCCGTAGCGGAGGTTGGTGGCGACCGTACCCGCGAAGAGGTACGGCTTCTGCGGGACGAGGCTGACCGTCTTCGCGAGCAGCGCGGGCTCGACGGTGCCCACGTCCACGCCGCCGACGAGGACCTGCCCGTCGGTGGCGTCGATGAGCCGCGGCACGAGGCTGAGCAGCGTCGACTTGCCGCTGCCGGTCGAGCCGATCACGGCGGTGGTCTCGCCGGGCCGCGCCACGAGGTCGACGGCCTTCAGCACGGGTTCCTCGGCGCCCGGGTAGCGGAAGCCCGCGGACCGGAGCTCCAGATGGCCGTGGCTGCGCAGTTCGCGCACCGGGGCGGCCGGGGGCACCACGCTGCTCTCGGTGTCCAGGACCTCCTCGATGCGCTCGGCACAGACCTCCGCGCGGGGCACCATCATGAACATGAAGGTGGCCATCATCACGGACATCACGATCTGCATGAGATAGGCGAGGAACGCGGTGAGCGCGCCGATCTGCATGCCGCCGTCGTCGATGCGGTGGGCGCCGAACCACACCACCGCGATGGAGGAGATGTTCACGACGGTCATGACGATCGGGAACATCAGGGCGAGCAGCTTGCCGGTGCCGAGCGAGACCTCGGTCAGGTCGGCGTTGGCCCCGCGGAAGCGGTCCTTCTCGTAGGCGTCGCGGACGAAGGCGCGGATGACGCGGTTGCCGGTGATCTGCTCGCGCAGCACGCGGTTCACCGTGTCGAGCCGCTCCTGCATGGTGCGGAACAGCGGACGAAGGCGCCGCACGATCAGGCTGACGCTGATGCCGAGCACGGGTACGACGGCGACGAGGACGCCGGAGAGCGGCACGTCCTGGCCGAGCGCCATCACGATGCCGCCGACGCACATGATGGGCGCGGAGACCATCAGCGTGAACGACATCAGGGCCAGCATCTGCACCTGCTGGACGTCGTTGGTGGTCCGGGTGATCAGCGTCGGGGCGCCGAACGTGCCCATCTCGCGCGCGGAGAACGACTGCACGCGGTCGAACACGGCGGCCCGCACGTCGCGCCCGAGGGCGGCGGCGGTCCGCGCGCCGTAGAAGACGGCGCCGATGTTGCAGATCATCTGCACGACGGTGACGGCGATCATGACGCCGCCGAAGCCGAGGATGTAACCCGTGTCCCCCTGGACGACACCGTTGTCGATGATGTCGGCGTTGAGGGTGGGGAGGTAGAGCGAGGCGCAGGTCTGCAGGAACTGCAGGAGCACCAGCAAGGCGATCGGTTTCTTGTACGGACGCAGGTATGTCCGCAGGAGTCTTATGAGCACGCTCGGTCTCTCGACGGGTCGGGTGGCGGCAAGTTGGCGAGGTCGCCCCTATCCTGCGCCACCCGACCTGTCGGCGTGCAACCGATTAACCCATGACCGGGTCAAAAATCAGCCCGGGTAAAGAAGTGGGCCGAATGAAGGATGTTCCCCCGCGACCCGTCAGGCGGAGAACGCTCCGGGGTGGGTCTGTTCCCGTACGGTCGCGTACTGCTGTCGCACGGCCTGTCCCACGGCGAGCTCCTCGCCCGGCTCGAAGATCTGCGCCGCGGCGCCCTGCCAGTGCGGGAGCTGCCCGGAGAGCGCCCACGCGGCCTGGCGCGCGGCACCGATCGCGGCGTACTCCGCGGGCTGCGGCACGACGACCTGCGTGCCGAAGAGCATCGGGGCCGCCGCCTGCACGGCCGGCAGCTCGGCGGCGGCACCGAGCAGGAAGACCCGCCGGACCTCCACGCCGCGCCCCCGCAGCACGTCGAGCGCGTCACCGAGCCCGCAGAGCATGCCCTCGAAGGCGGCCCGCGCCAGGTGCTCGGGCTTCATCGACTCGCGCCGCAGCCCGGTCAGCGTCCCCGCGGCGTGCGGCAACTGGGGCGTGCGCTCGCCCTCCAGATACGGCAGGAGGACGAGCCCGTGGGCGCCCGGCGTCGACTTCAGGGCGAGCGAGGACAGCTCGTCCAGATCCGACACGCCGAGCATCTCGGCGGTGCCGCGCAGCACCCGTACGGCGTTCATCGTGTGGACCACCGGCAGATGCAGCCCGGTGGCGTCCGCGAGGGCGGTGATCATCCCGCTCGCGTCGGCCAGCGCCTCGTGGTGCACCGCCATCACCGACCCCGAGGCCCCGAGCGACACCACGGCGTCCCCCTGCCGCACCCCGAGCCCGAAGGCGGCGGCCATGGTCTCACCGGTCCCCGCCGAGATCAGCAGCCCCTCGGGCGTCGTCCCCGCGGGCTCGGCGGGGCCGATCACCTCGGGCAGCATCGCCTGGTGCCCGAGGGCCAGCTCGACGAGGTCGGGGCGGTACGAGCCGGTCGCCGCCGACCAGTAGCCGGTGCCGGAGGCCCCGCCGCGGTCGGTCGTACGCCGGGACGGCCTGCCCAGGAGCTGCCACACCAGCCAGTCGGGGGCCTGCATGAGGGCGGCCACGTGGCGCGCAGCCTCCGGCTCCGTCCGCGCCAGCCAGCGCAGCTTCGTCACCGGCTGCGCGGCCTGCGGCACGCACCCGACGGCCTGCGCCCAGGCCTCGCGGCCGCCGAGCCCGTCGATCAGGTCGACGGCGGCCACCTGCGCCCGCCGGTCGTTGCCGACGAGCGCGGGGCGCACGGTGTTGCCGTGGCCGTCGAGCGGCACGAGCGCGTTCTGCTGCGCGCAGACGCCGATCGCCTGCACGCCTTCGAGCAGCCCGCCGCCCGCGGCCTCGCCGAGGGAGAGCAGCCAGGCCTGCGGATCGATGTCGACCGGCCGCCCCCCGCCCTCGGGGCTCTCCTGCGGATGCCGGGCGTAGCCCTGCTTGAGTACGGCGCCCGTGTCCGTGTCACAGACCACGATGCGCGTGGAATCCGGCGAACTGTCCAACCCTGCGACTATCCCCATGCCTGGAATTCTGCCGCACCGCCGAACGGGACCCGACCCCAGCGGTCCCGCCGGGCGCTACGGCGGTCCCGCCGGGCGTTCCGGCGGTCCCGCCCGGTGCTAGGTGTTGCTCGTGCCCCAGTCGTCCTCGGCGCCCTGGTTCTTCTCGCGCAGGGACCGCACCCGCTCGGCCATCGAGTCGGGCATCCGGTCCCCGACCCGGTCGGAGACGGTGCTGAAGGCCTTGCCCGCCACCTCGCGGCCCTGCTGGGTCGCCGACTCGACCGTGTTGCGCACGGCCGGGTTCTGCGAGATCTCGCGGGCCGACTTCTTCAGTTGCTCGTAGCGCTCACGTCCGGCCCGGGTTCCGAGCACGTACCCGAGGGCCAGTCCCACCACGAATGTGAGCCGGTATCGCATGGCAGCCACCCTTTCCTTGCGTCGGCGTCGCATGTCTGTCGCACGTCTGTCGCGCGTCTGTCGCTGGCCCGTCGCCCGTCCGTCTCTCGTCCGCTGACGGGCCGAGGGATACCGATTGGCGGAGCACCCCCCTGCTTGCGCTAATGTATGTGTCGCAGCGGACGTCCGCCGCCCGGAGAGTTCCCAGGCCGGTGCGTTCGATGCACACGAGACGATCCCCTGTAGCTCAATTGGCAGAGCAGCCGGCTGTTAACCGGCAGGTTACTGGTTCGAGTCCAGTCGGGGGAGCTCGGTCTCCTGTAGCTCAATTGGCAGAGCAGCCGGCTGTTAACCGGCAGGTTACTGGTTCGAGTCCAGTCGGGAGAGCTGTACGGAAAGACCTCTGAGATACCCCTCAGGGGTCTTTTTCGTGCCTGGTGGAACCATGCGGGCGGCCCGGCGGTCCTCATGGTCGAGCTATGCCGACCATCCGAAGCAGGAGATCGTATGAGCGGCTATGCTGCGGCAGACGGCGCGCACAAATGTGCGCGACGCGCCGTTAGGGGCGGTAGCTCAGCCGGTTAGAGCAGCGGACTCATAATCCGTCGGCCGTGGGTTCGAGTCCCACCCGCCCCACCACAGCAGAAACGTCGTGACCTGCGAGAACGTAGGTTTCACGCTAGCGCGGGCGCTGCGTTCGCCACACAAACGCCACACCGAAGCCCCGTACGATTTCTCCATGGCGGCGAAGCGCTTCCGTGACCTGGGCAACGGTCACGGACAGCAATGGCCGCCGGGGTGGGTCAAGTGGGAGGGGTTCGTCGGGACCGGCTTCCGGTGGGGTGAGGTGACGGCACTACAGCCCCGGGACTTCACCTTCGCGTCGAAGCGGCCGACGCTCCGCGTGCCCTCGCGCGGCAGGCCATCGCGTGAACGGCCGGCGCGTTCCCGCCTGACCACTGACCGCGAGGTCTTCGTCTGCACCACGTGTGGAACAGACGAAGCCGTGCGGCAAGGCGCAGGAAAGCCGCTCCCTCAAGCACTTCTATGCCAAGGTGTCCGTCTTGCCTGCGCAAGCCATACAGATCATGCGGAGACGAGCCACGGCCGCCCGGTATGCCTGATCATTGGCTCCCCGCGACCGCTGGAGCTCCAGCACCAGTTTCTCCAGCTCCACGAGCGCCGCGCTCGGCAGCACGAAGACTCCCGAGATGCTGACCCCTGTGTCGACCCGGTTGGCGAGCGTCTGTCGGAGCGTCTTCCAAGCCCGTTGCACCGCGAACTTCTGCTTCGTCTTGTCCTCGTCCGGCAAGACGCGAAGTTCCTCCAGCACGGTCATCAACTCCGCCGCCTGCTTGTCCAGGTCTGTCCGCAGCCGGCGAGCGCGTGCCAACATTCGATGCGTGGCAGCGACGCCCGTCCCGCCGAGGGTGACCGTGGCGCCGAAGAGGGCAACCTTGTAGAGCTCCTGACCCCGTGCGTACTGAATCAGCCACAGCAGGCCAATGAGCGCGCACCACATGGTGAACACCCTCATGGGGGCGGCACGGAGCAGGCGGAAGCGAAGGTGCTCGTAAGGGAAGCGGGAGGGTTCGAGTCGGGTCCCGGTGAGTGCGTGATAGATCCAGACGAGGAATAGCAGCATCGCCGCCTGGCCGCGATCTTCCGCCCCGAGCAAGAGGGAACAAGTGGTGAAGAGTACGACGAGGCCGATGTAGCCCAGCACAGGCGCAAGGACGATCCGGCTTTGGGGCTTCCGTGGAAGCTCCTGGAAGTAGGGGAACAGCAGCCAGCCGGCGAGCAGTGCCGCGGGGCCACACAGCAAGGTTGAGATCATCCCGCCCGTCGGGCGGTCGAGCATCACCATCACGACGACCAGGATCGGCAGCGGAAACCCCACCAGAGTCCCGGCTGCGGCTTGCCAGGTGGACGAGTGGCCGCGTACCCACTGCTCAACGGGCAACGTCCACTGACGAAGCCACTTGGGCTCGGTCGAAGCAGCCGTATCCGTCACCTGGTACCCCCGTACCCTGCATGTTCTGTACCTCGATCGGTCCAGGCACCCTACGGGGTGAATCCCGGCAGGGGAGACCCCCAGCGCCGTTCACAGGTCCTCTGCCGACCGGCCCCACGAGGCCGAGGTGACTGTGTCGGCCGACGCGGAATTGTCAGTGGTTCCGACGGGGTAACCGCGGTGGCGCGGGCGAGGTGGTTGACCATGGGCCGGCCGAAGCCTCCGGTGCCGCCGTTGACCCTGCGGCGTCACCGTTCGAGGTTGGTTTCCTCACCGCCGAACGAACGAAAATCTATACTGACTGGGGTAGACATTGGGGTGCGATGTGCTTATGGTTTCTCTCGTAGCCAAGGAAGTCAGCAGGGCCCGGCAGAGATGAACTGCCGGGCAGCAGTACCAGCAGTTGCAGTTGGCAGGACGGTGCGGTGGCGGAGTTTCGAAGCCAGGGTTGTTGCAGGACGGCGACGGGACTGGCGACCGGACCGGGTGGCCCGCAGTGATCAGGGGCCGCCGTGAGCAGTACCGCAGTATCCGTAAGTGCAGGACGCGTTACCCAGCAGCGAAGTAGTCAGTGAGCAGCACCTCGGCGAAGGCGTCGGCTGCGGACGCGCGCACCGGGAAGTTCGGCAGTGGGGTTCTAAGCCAGAGCAGACGCAGGACAGGCGACGGGGCTGGCTGCCGAAGAGTGGCGCTTACTCAGGTCACCGAGCAGTTCGCATCACCAGCAGTAGGTAAGTGATCTCAGAGGGAAGAACGGAGGATCCAGACACCATCAGGATCGCCCGGGCGGAAGTCTTGAGCCCGGGTACCGCAGGACATCGATAGTGAGGTGGTCTCCGGTCAAGCAACCGCGATCCCTGCAAACCCGACGCCTTTCAGGTCGGGTCAGCGGAAACAGAAGGCCGACGCAGCATCAGGGTCGGCAGATGGTGTAGCAGTTCCTTCGGGGCCCGGGTGCCATATCGCACCCGGGCCCCTCCACGCGTTCCACAGAGAGGTGCAAATGACAGCAGACGACTCGTTCGACCGTCTCGATGACGACGACTACCCCGCCTACACGATGGGCCGGGCCGCCGAGATGCTCGGCACCACCCAGGGCTTCCTCCGCGCCATCGGCGAAGCCCGCCTCATCACCCCCTTGCGCTCCGCAGGCGGCCACCGCCGCTACTCCCGCTACCAACTGCGCATCGCCGCCCGCGCCCGGGAACTCGTCGACAACGGGACTCCCATTGAGGCCGCCTGCCGCATCATCATCCTCGAGGACCAGCTTGAGGAAGCACAGCGCATCAACGCTCAACACCGCCGCGCCGCCGAATCGGCGAACCCGCCGACCGCGGCCTGAGACGGCCAGGGCCTCTCCCAGAGCTTCGCTGCCATCGGGCAGCATGCTGCCCGGAACGCCGAGTGTTCCGGGCAGCCTCGTCTTCTGCGAATCTTGGACCGAGAGCGGTCGGCCGCGAAGAGGTCCTGGATGAGCTGGACCCGCTCGTCTCTGGCCACTGGCCGATTTCAGTTGCTCGGTGTCTCGCCTGCCTTGTCCACTATTCCGGTGCCGAGCAGCGCCACGTCGTCCGAGCCCAGGTAGGTGAGGGACTTCTTGTCGAAGACCCATGTACCGCGGTCGTCGCCGTTCTCGAAGCTCAGGCCGATCCCCGGACGGCCGGCGAAGTCCTTGGCCTTCTGAACCACCGTGATGCCCGGGATCTTCGCCGCAGCGCGGTAGAGCGCGGCGTCCAGCTCGGGGAGGAGCGTCGCGTCGTCGAGCATGTCACCGATCATTTCCAGCGCCGCGCCCCGGTTGATCGAGCCCTTGTCTTTCGTGTCGTCGTAGACCTGTTTGAGCAGGGCGTCCGGGTCGGTGGGCAGCGCCTCCAGCTCGCGGTAGGTAGTGATGTTCGGGTCGGCGGACAGCCTCATGTCCTCCGCGACGCCTCTGGGGGTCCGATGCCCGGGGAGGTTCGGGCCCGACAGCACGGTGATCCGGGCCAGTCCGGGGCGCTTGCCATTGACGGCGGTCCAGTTCGAGCGTCGGTGGACCTGGGTGCCGCTGTCCTCTACGTCCGTGATCTCCAGCGAGCCTTGGGTGTTGATGTAGATGTACTGGTCGTCGCGGACGGTTACGGACTTCTTCGCGGCGGCGACCGTGGCGATGCGGTTCAGGAGCTCGACCGCTTCCTGATCGGTCGTGGGAGTTCTCGGTTCAACGGTGCCGGCGACGACTGCCGCGGTGACTGCGGCGGCTGTGGCAAGGGGCACACCGATCATGGCAAACCGACGACGGCGGGCAGACTCTCGCGACCTGGGCGTCATCGCGGTCTCCCGGGTGCTCTGGGCCTTCTTGGTGAGCTCTCGCATCAGGTGGTCCTTCAACACGTCATGACGGTCGATCGTCAGGACCGGTTCACCCGGGGCCGGCAGCAGCCTGGCCAGTTCTTCGCGCTTCTCGGGGTTCATCGGTGCTCCTCCTGCGTCAGCCGGACCGCTTCAGAGCGGCCACCCGTTACCTGTCCGGGGCGAGGGATGGGGTGAGGGATGGGGCGAGGGAGGGGGCCACGGGAGAGTCTCGGCTTTTCTGGGCCGGGTGGGGTATCCACTGGTCCGATATCCACTGGCCCGGGGTCACCTGGCGCTCCCGGGCTCGACGGCGGCCGCTTGCCGGACGTACGCCGGGCCAGTTCCGCTTCCGACAGGTGCCGCAGGCGTTTCCTGGTCCGGGAGAGCCGGGACCGCACCGTGCTGGCCGGTACGCCCAGGGCCTCGCCGGCGGCCGCGTAACTCAGGCCCGACCAGACGCACAGGGCGAACACCTCGCGCTCGGAGCTGCGGAGCCGGCCGAGCGCCGTGCGGGCGGCAGCGAGCCGTTCGGAGTCCTCCATGCGGCCGACAAGTTCGTCCGCGAAGTCCAGTACGGTGTCGTGACCCTCCGGGCGGTTCGGGAGTCGGGCAAGCGCGGCGCTGTGCCGGCGGGCGGCTCGGCGGGTGTTGCGCATGACATTGGTGGCGATGCCGTAGAGCCAGGGCCGCAGGCCGTCCCCGCCCTCGCCCTCGGCGTCTCCTCCGGGGGCTGCGGCATCGGGCCTCAGCTTCTCCCGCAGCCGCCACGCCTCCAGGAAGGTCAAGGACACTATGTCCTCGGCCGCGCCCCGGTCTCCTGTCAGCCGTGCGGCATGGCTGTACACGGCCCGAGCATGCGCATCGAACAACTCACCGAAGGCGTCCGGGTCACCGGCCCTTATCTGATCACGTAGGGAAGGTTCCACAACCAGTCCTGTCCGCCCGGCATCCACCGTCTCTGTGACGGCCCTCACACCTGTGCGTGTTCGTTGGTGGCTGGGGGCCGTCAGCAGCCCTGATCCCTGGGTGCAACCGCCTGTGGCGGGGTGAACAGGGGCTGGAGGGTTCGGGTGGCTGTTTCGCGCAGCCAGGTGTGGGCGGGGTCATTGTCGTGGCGCTGGTGCCAGAGCAGGTGGAGGGGTACGGCGGGCAGTTCGAGCGGCAGTGGCAGTGTCGTCAGGCCGAGTTGGTGGCGGGAGGAGTGGGTGACCGCGTCCGGCAGGGTGACCACGAGGTCGGTGTCGCAGGCGAGTTGCAGTGCGGTGGCCGTGGTGGGGGCGGAGGCGACGACGCGGCGCTCGTGGCCGAGTGCGGCCAGTGCGTCGTCGATCCGGTCACGCAGGCGTCCACGGCGGGAGACGGTGAGGTGGTCGGCCGCCGCGTATCTCGCGGTGCTCACAGGCTGTTCGGTGAGCGGGTGGCCCGGCCGGACGGCGAGGACGAGCCGGTCGCGGCCGATGAGGCGGTGGCGTATGTCGGGCAGGGGCGACGGCCCGCTACTGGAGGCGATGTCGACCTCGCCGCGGCGCAGCTCGGGGGTGTCGTCACCGGGCTCGGCGGTGAGGCGTAGTTGCACCCCCGGGGCTTGACGGTGCACGGCGGCGATCAGGGCCGTCCCGCAGGTGGTGGTGAGGGCGTCGTGCCAGCGAACGGTGAACACCCGCTCCAGATTCGCCAGGTCGAGTTCCGTCTGGGCGGACAGCAGATGGTGCGCTTGCTGTACCAGGGCGTGAACCTCGGTGCGCATGGCCAGCGCGCGGGTCGTGGGGGTCATATGGCGCCCCGTGCGGACCAAGATCGGATCGCCGGTGACCTTGCGGATACGGCCCAGAGACCGGCTCATCGCGGGTGCGGTGACGTGGAGGCGGGCCGCGGCCCCGGTCACGCTGCCTTCCTCCAGCAGTGCGTCCAGGGCGGTGAGCAGATTCAAATCCAGTTGCATGGCAGTAACTGTACGAGTGTTCACCATGCACTTGTTGTTAATGGTGAGGGCTTCTACCTTCGAGGTGCGGGGCCGACGCGAGAACTCATCACTCCCCGCTTCCACCGAATCCAGGGAGTACGCGATGAGCACAGCCATGCCTTCCAGCCCTGACACCACGCTTCTGCCCGCGGTGACCGCCGTGGTGAAGGCCGCGGGAGTCATCCTGCGCAGGCGCTGCACGACCCATGCCCGGGGTATGAGCCTGGAGGAGGTCGTCGGCGAGATCCACGCCAATGACGACGCGGTCCTCGCCGTGATGCGGGAGCCGCTGCTGAAGGCCCTGCCGGGGTCGCGGTGGGTGGAGGACGAGTTGGCGGGAGGAGCGCTCCCGCCGGGCGAGTGGTGGGTCTGTGACCCGGCCGAGGGAAACATCAACCACGTCCACGGCATGCCCGACTGGGCCGTCACCGCCACCCTGGTGCGCGACAACCAGCCGGTGCTCACGGTCGTGCACCTCCCGCTGGCAGGTGACACCTACACCGCCACTGCCGGCGGCGGCGCCCACCTCAACGGCCGTTCTCTGACCGCGTCGGCCAAGGATGACCTGGGTGCCGCGCTGATCGGCACCGGACAGGCCCGGCCCGGCGAGAGCACCGACACCTTCCGCCGGATCGGTACGTCGGTCACCGCCATGCTCACCGCCGGCCTCGTTGTGCGTGTCTCCGTCCCGGCCACACTTCAGCTCATCCATGTGGCCGCCGGACGCATGGACGCCTTCTGGCAGTTCTCCGACGTCCGCTCCGGCCTGGCCGCCGGCGCCCTGCTGGTCACCGAGGCCGGAGGCACCGTCACCGACCTGGACGGCAAGCCCTGGACGGCGGGCAGCCGCGACTTCCTGGCCGCGGCCCCCCGCATCCACACCGCAGCGCTCGACGTCCTGTCCTCGATCTGACCACCCACCCCACCACCGCCCCAACTCCCCAGTTCACAAGGAGCACCTCAACATGGCCAGCATCGGCATCCTGGGCACCGGCCGCGTCGGCACCACCCTCGCCCGCGCTCTCGTCACCGCGGGACACCACGTCACCCTCGGCCACCGCCGGCTCGGCGAAGAGACAAGCCCCGCGTCAGCGGAAGGACTTGCCATCCGCTGTGCCGACCACGCCACCACCGCCCGCACTGCGGACATCGTGATCAACGCCACCCCCGGCGACAGCACCCTGGTGCGGCTCACCGCCTTGCAGGACGAACTCACCGACAAGATCCTCATCGACGTATCCAACGCCACTCACGACGCCGCCGACGGGCTCCCCGGCGACCTGTGTTACCCCGGCGGCAGCCTCGCCGAAGGACTCCAGGCCGCCCTGCCCGACACTCACGTCGTCAAGACCCTCAACACCATGCTGTTCACGGTCATGACCGCCCCCGGATCCCTGACCCAGCCGCCCACCGCCTACCTCTCCGGCAACAGCGAGCAGGCAAAGAAGACCGTCACGGGCCTTCTCGACGACCTGGGCTGGAAGCCCGACTGGATCGAGGACCTGGGCGACGTCACCACCGCCCGCTCCACCGAAGCCGTGATCCTCCTCGTCCCCCACGTCCTGCGCCGCAACGGCTTCGCCCCCTTCGCCGTCTCCCTCGCACGCTGACCCGAGCCGCGGGCAGTGGTGCCTCCGGCATGACAGCGCCGGGCCTACGGAATGTCCTCAGCCCTGCCCCCGGCCATACCGCAACCTCGCCGCCACCAGCACCACCAGCACCACCACACAGGGGACAAGGAACCGCACATGACCACCACAGTGCCAACAGACGTCGCCGAGCTCACCGAGATCAAGGCCTACGTCGACTTCGCGAACAGCGCTCCCGCATCCGTGCGGAAGGCCCTGGGCCTCGGCATCCTGAACGCAGCCCCGCCACACGCCATGGCCATCCGCGAGGACCCGAGCCACTTCTTCAACCGGGCCGGCGGCTTCGACACCGAGCGACCGATCACCGCCGAGGACCTGGCTCGGATAGGCGACTTCTACCGGGCCCAGGGGGTGACACAGGGCTCGATCATGATCGCCCCGCATCTGCTGCCGCCGGACTGGGCCGCCACCACCGCGAAGCTGGGTCTCACTGAGGGCAGCCGATTCGTCAAGCTGGGCCGCGACCTCGACGTCACGCCTGCCCTCGACGGTCTTCCCCCGCTGACCCCCGGCCGGCGCGTCGGAGTCGTCGAGGCCCAGCAGGCCCACGAGTGGGCCACCGTCATGCAGACCACCTTCGGGTTCACCGCACCCGACATGATCGAGATGGCCGCGTCCTTCGTGGGCAGGGCCAACTGGCGGCAGTACGCGGTCTGGGCCGGGGAGCGGATCGTCGCGGTCGGGAGCGTCTTCTTCAACGGCGAGTGCGCCCACATGTTCGCCGGGGCCACGGCCCCGGACGCGCGTGGCCGCGGGGCCCAGTCAGCCCTGCTCGCCGCCCGTCTCCGCGCGGCCGAGGCCGAGGGCTGCCGATGGATCGTCGCGGAGACCGGCGCTGAGGGCCCCGGCGAACACAACCCGTCCCTGCACAACATGCTGCGCGCCGGTTTCGAGCCGATGTACGACCGCACTCACTGGCAGTGGCACGCGTAGGAGCGAAAACCCCTCCGGAGGTAGCGAACGTAGTGGGGGATGCGTTCGCCCGGATGCCCCGCATCGCGGGCATTCCCCCACCCAGGGGTGGGCTCGTGTCCTGGCTCCGGAAGCCCACATTTCCGCTCAGGCAGCTTCCCCATACATCGCGCACTCGCAGACAAGGACAACCATGAGTACCCTCACCGCTCCTCGGCCTGCCCCACCGGCGCGAGTGAACCGAGTCCGCTGGCGTATCCCGGCTCGGCTGCGCAAGAGCATTCTGGTGACGCATGTCGTGTCGGCGGGAGCCTGGATCGGCATCAACGTCATCTCCGTAGTCCTGGTAGCGATCGGCTGGTTCCGCGCGGGCGACGACCGCACCGCTGTGGACCGCGCACTCGCCGACTTCTTCGTCGTCCCTCTCCTCCTGGCGGCTCTCGTGGCCGGGACGGTCTGCCTGGTCACCGGCATCCTGCTGGGGCCGGCCACCAAATGGGCACTCGTACGCTACTGGTGGGTCGCTGTGAAGCTGATCCTCAACGTCGTCGCCTGCGCGATGATGCTGGCATTCCTGGGCCCCATCACCGAACTCGCCTCGGGCGAGCAACCGTTGCAGGACATCTGGTTCGTCTCGTTCCTCGCCGCCACCGCCCTCGCTCTCCTGAGCTTCGCCACAGCGCTCTCGGTCTTCAAGCCATGGGGCCGGGTCCGAAAGTGAGCCCTTCCGACCGCGGCCAGGACGCGGGCGGGACCGGTGCGACGGGACGTGTCTATGCCGGTGCTCCCTCCGCCCGGGGATCGAAGAGGTCCGGCGCGGGGCCGGCCGCCCCCGTGTGGTGGGTGAAGCGGTGGCGGTATGACGTCGGTGTGGTCGCGTAGTGCGCGGTGAAGTTCTGCCGGAAGGTCACGGCGCTGGCGAATCCGCATGCCGCCGAGATGCG
The DNA here is from genome assembly GCF_052936595.1 of Streptomyces sp. DSM 118878. NCBI lineage: Bacteria > Bacillati > Actinomycetota > Actinomycetes > Kitasatosporales > Streptomycetaceae > Streptomyces > Streptomyces sp. DSM 118878. The sequence continues at coordinate 3,034,662 of NZ_CP193622.1, read as the reverse complement.
GGTGATGCTCCAGGTGGTCGTCTCCAGCAGTCTGCGGGCCTCGTCGAGCCTGCGGGTGAGGACCCACCTGGCCGGGCTCATGCCGGTCGTCTCGTAGAACCGGCGGGAGAAGTTACGGGTGCTCATGTGCGCGTGGGCGGCGAGTTCGGTGACGGACAGGCACTGGTCGAGGTTGGCCAGGGCCCAGGTGATCGTGTCACCGATGGGCCCCGCGGCGTCGTCGGGCACGGGCCGGTCGATGTACTGGGCCTGGTCGCCCTCCCGGTGGGGGGCGATGACGAGATGACGCGCGACGGTGGCGGCCGCCGCGGATCCCAGCCGGTTGCGGACGAGGTGGAGGCAGGCGTCGAGCCCGGAGGCCGTGCCGGCCGAGGTGAGCACGTCACCGTGGTCCAAGTACAGGGCATCCGCGTGCACGTCCACGGCGGGGTAGCGTTCGGCCAGTTGTTCCGCCAGGGCCCAGTGGGTGGCCGCGGTGCGGCCGTCGAGCACGCCGCTGCCCGCCACGGGGAACGCGCCGAGGCAGAGCCCGGTGATCCCCGCCCCGCGAGCGTGCGCGTCCCGGATCAGGGCGACGCACTCGCCGTCCGGTTCCGGGAGGTCGGTCGGCCAGGAAGGGAAGACGAGCAGGTCGGCCGATTCCGCCGCGGCGGGCCCGGCGAGGTCACCGATCAGGATCCCCTCCGAGGTGCGGACCGGGCGCGCGTCCGCGCTCCACACCGTGGTGGTCCAGCCCTGCGCCAGACCCTGCCGGGCCACCTCGCCGAACACGAGCAGGGGCGTGGCGAGATGGAAGGCGGTGATCCCGTCGAAGGCGTGAATGGCGATGCGCATGCCTGTCCTGATCTCATCGATTATCTGCTTTCCTGCCACTCACTGTAGTGCGCGCGGCCCGGTGAGGATGGGGTCCGCGGCGCCCTCCGCGCCGCATCCGCCCAGGAACAGGAGAGAACGTTGACCGCCCCACGCCGCGCCCTTGTCCTCATCGACGTGCAGCAGGAGTACTTCGACGGACCGCTGAGCATCCAGTACCCGCCCCGCGACGCGTCGCTGGCGAACATCCTGCGTGCCCTGGACATCGCCACGCGGGCGGACATGCCTGTGGTCGCCGTCCGGCACGAGGCCCCCGAAGGGTTCCCGGTCTTCGCGGCCGGCTCGCCCGGCTGGGAGCTCCACCCCGAGGTGGAGCGCCGCCTCGGCTCCACGGTCAAGCGAGTGACCAAGAACTTCTCCGACATCTTCACCTCCACCGGCCTCGCCGACTGGTTCCGGGAGAACGGGATCGACACGCTGACTCTGGTCGGCTACATGACGAACAACTGCGTCCTGTCCACCTCCGCCGCCGCCGAGCCCCTCGGTTTCACGGTCGAGGTCCTCTCCGACGCGACCGGCGCCGTCCACCTCTCCAACGAGGCCGGGACCGCCTCCGCGCAGCAGGTCCACGGAACCCTGATGACGCTGCTGCACTCGAACTGGGCGGCGGTCACCACCACCGACGCCTGGGCATCGGCCGTCACCGCCGCAGACCGACCCGCCAAGAGCGACCTCGTCACCTCGGCCTTGCAGGGCGGCGCCGCTCACTGACGGGTACACCGCCCTCCACGGTGTGAGAGCACCTCACGGGACGACGCCGTGGCGCTCTCACACCGGCGGGCCTCGCGGAGAACGGCGTCACCCCCGCCGCCCTGTCGGGTGGCACCGACCGGCACCGACCGGCACCCGGTCAGTTTCCCGCCCCGGTGTTCGTCTCCACAGACTCAGGCATGTCCTGTTCTGTGGCCGGGCGGGCGCTGAGGATGGTGAGAGCGAGAAGCCCGGCGGCGAGGAGGACGCCTACGGCGACGGTCAGGGCCGCGCCGTATCCGGCGACCAGCGCCTCGCCGGTGCCCAGCGCGGCCTTCTCCGGCTGCGCGGTGACGGTGGCGGCGACCCCGGCGAGTACGGCCAGGCCGAGAGCGACACCGATCTGCTGCGCGGAGTTGAGCAGGGCCGAGGCGATCCCGGCCTTGTCCGCGTCGACGCGGTAGACCGCTGCCTGGGTCAGGGCGAGGACGCCGAGACCGAAACCGAGCGCGAGGACGAACATCGCCGGCGCCAGGTGCGGCCAGTAGCCCGTGTCGACGGTGATCGCGGAGAACCAGAACGCGGCCAGGGCGCTCAGCAGCGCGCCGAGAGCGGCGACGGAGCGGGGGGCGATCTTCAGCAGGAGCTTCGGGGCGGCTCCGGCGCCGAGCACCAGTCCGGCGGCGAACGGCAGCCATGCCGCTCCCGTGCGAAGGGGGCTGAACTCCTGCACCTGCTGGAGGTAGAGGGTGACGACGTAGAACGTGCCCATCGGGCCGATGGCCAGCAGCAGCATGGTCAGGTAGGCGCCGGAGCGGTTGCGGTCCCTGAACAGGCTCAGCGGCACCAGGGGGTGGGCACTACGGGCCTGGGTGAGGACGAACGCGACGAGCAGTACGGCGGCCGCCGCCAGGAGGACCAGCGCGACCGGGTCGGTGAAGCCGTCCTCGCCGAACCTCGTGATCGCGTAGACGAGCGCGACCATTCCACCGGTGCCCAGCACCGCACCCACCGTGCCGACCCGGCCGGGGTGACGGGCGGCAGCGACCAGGCTGCGGCTGCCGAGGAGAACGAGCAGGCCGAACGGGACGTTGATGAAGAACACCCACCGCCAGTCGAGGAGGTCGGTCAGGACACCGCCGAGGAGCAGTCCGACGACGATCCCCAGCGCGGACATCGCCCCGTAGAGGGACAGCGCGAGGTCGCGCAGCTTGCGGTCGGGGAAGGTGGTCGTGATCAGGGCCAGCGCGTTCGGGGCGGTCAGCGCCGCTCCGACGCCCTGCACGGCACGGGCGACGATGAGCATGGTGACGTTCTGCCCCAGCCCGCCCGCCAGCGACGCGATCACGAAGACCGCGATACCGAGCTGCAGGGTGCGGCGGCGCCCCCACAGGTCGCCGATCCGGCCACCGAGCAGGAGCAGCGCGCCGAACGCGAGGATGTAGGCGTTGACCACCCAGGGCAGGTGCTCCGCCGTCACACCGAAGTCCCGCTGGATGCTCGGCAGCGCGATGTTCACGATCGAATCGTCGAGCACCAGCATCAGCTGGGCGGTCGCGATGACCAGCAGCGGGATCATCCCGGCCCGCTGCCTCGTCGCCTTTGTCACGTCGTCTCCTTCGCTCGGTGCCCGCAGGATCTCCAGCCGTCGGCACTGCTTCACGGGGCCTGACCGCCGTTGCGGTCGTCCACCGCGGACGGATACCCCCCCGCCGGTATATAACCATATACGGGTGGGGGGTATTTCCTCGGGGTGAGGCGGCGGAGAGATAATGAGGGCAGGAACGGCTACCGAGCGGACGGGACCGGCCGAGAACGGCACCGGCGGGGCGAACGGCTCCCGTCGCGGAGCCCGGGTACCTGTCGCGTGCGCCCTCGCTCGCGCGCGTCGACCGCGCCGTCCGCTCATTCCGCGGGCGTGGCCCGCGCCAGTGCCTCGATCCCCTCGGCGGTGAGGAGTTCCGTGATGGCCGCGCGGACCTGGGAGCTCGCGTCCGGGCCGTACCGTCGCGGATGTCCGCGTACCGCTCGCGGAAGTAGCCGTGCGCCGGGTGTTCGGGGGCGAATGCCTCGACCTTCTGGGTCGTGGCGAGTCTCGCCGGCGGCCGCCTCTCCGACGTGCTGCGACGGCGCAAGCCCTTCGTCCTGGCCGCTGCCGTCATCTACTCGATGGGGCTTGTGCTCGTCGCGTTCTCCGGGGAGATGACCCCGTTCCTGGTGGCCATGGCCGTCTCCGGGATCGGCATCGGCGTCTACTTCGCGATCGGCCTGGCCCTCGTGGCCGATGTCCTGCCCGACCCGCGCAACGCCGCGAAGGACCTGGGCGTCTTCAACATCGCGAGCGCCTTGCCGCAGTCGATCGCGTGCGGGGAGTGCGTTGAGGGGTGGGGTTGCCCGGTCGTGGGGCCCGCATGTGGTGGACGGCGTGCGGACCCCGGGGGGATTCAGGCGGGACGGGCCGCCGCGAGCACCGCGTCCGTGATCGACTCGGCGTACTCGTCGGTGAGCCGGTCGAAGTCGAAGAGCAGCGCGTACCACATGGGCCCATAGATCAGGTCGATGAGGACGTCGTCGTCGGGGCAGGTGACCTCGCCACGCTCGCGGGCGCGCGCGATGACCCGGCGGAAGAGGTCCCGGCGGGGGTTGATGACTGACTCGACGGCCAGCCGCGCGAAGTCCGGTCCCTGTGCGGCCTCCGCGGCGACGGCCTGGCTGAAGGCCTTGTCGCTGTAGCGATGCAGTTCGAACGCCGCCCGCACCATCGGCAGCAGATCGCTCCTGAGGCTGCCGGTGTCCGGCACCGGGAACACCTCACGTCCGACCGAGTCCAGGGCGTCGAGCAGCAGCTCGCCCTTCGAGGCGTAGCGGCGGTAGACGGCCTGCTTGGACACGCCGCTTCGGGCCGCGACGCCTTCCATGCTCATGCCCCGGTAGCCACGTTCCGTGACGATCTCCAGGGCCGCTTTGCGGATCGCCTCGTCGCGAGCCGGATCCCGTGGTCTTCCTTGCACGCCGATCAGCCTACGTGAGTTCCGTGACGGTGCGTGGGGGAATCCGGAGCGGTGCCGGACACGCCTGGGGTGCTCCACACACGGTGGTGTGGAGCACCTCGGGGCGGCCCGGCCGGGCGGGGTTCACGTCACTGTGCGCAACAGGACGCCGCCCCGTCCTCGAAGGCGCTCAGCCTGCAAAAACAGGAGGCCGCGACGGGGACGTCGGCCGAGGCGACGGCGATGTCGCGGGCCAGGGCGATCTGCCCGGCCTCCGCGTGCCGTCCCAGGAGGGTGAGGCACTCGTGGAGTCCGTGCAGGCTCCAGACGTTGTTGGGGTGGGTGCGGCGACGGGCGAGAGCGCGGTCCAGGTAGAGGTCCGCGCGGTAGATCGCAGCGGCCTCTTCGATCCGGCCCTGTTCCATGGAGAGCGCGCCGTAGGCATGGCGCACCGGCTGGAGCCAGGCGGGCGGATCGGTGTAGGGCAGCGCGTCCTCCGCCTCGATGGCACGCTCCAAGGCTGCGAAGGCTGCCTCGAAGTTGCCCTTGCGGTACTCGAGTTCGCCCTCCAGCATCCCGGCGGCGACCTTGAGGACGTCGACCTCCTTGGCGGGCACGGCGTTCCACCGGGTCCCGGGCACCGTGGTACGAGCTGCTGCGAACTGTTCTCGGGCCACCTCGGCCTCGGCGATGCGGCCGAGCGCGGAGAAGGCGATGCCGCGTGCGTAGTGGATCATCGCGGTGGTCGAGCAGAACAGCTCCTGGTCCGGCGGGAGTTCGAGATCGAGGATCTCCTGCCAGCGGCCGAAGCGGATCAGGACGTGCGGCAGGGTGGTGCGGTAGCTCTCCATCAGGTCGGCCATGGGCGGGCTGTCGATCCGCAGGAGTTCCGGCGTGACGAGTGCGTCGATGCGGCGGGCGGCGTCCAGCGCCTCGCGGGACCTTCCGGACATCATGGCGCCGTAGGCCAGGACGCACAGGTTGTGCGCGCGGTAGAGCGAGTACCAGTGCCGGCCGTCCTCGCGCGCGAAGAAGCGGTCGTCGGCCGCGACCGCGACGGCGTTGGACTCCACCACGCGGCGCCAGTCGCCGCAGGCGGCGTCGATGTGCGTGGACATGTGGGCCATGTGCCCACCGTCGGGGGCCAGGTTCCGCAGCCGGTCGGCCGCGGGGAGAGCGGTCTCCGGGAACGGGGACATCTCCATCAGGTGGATGTAGAGATGGTTGAGAGCCGGATGCCGGTCTCCGCCCGGCCGGGCGAAGGCGAGCTCGACGACCTCGCGGGCCTCCAGAGTGCCGTAGCCGACCGGCTCCCCCGTGTCCAGGTCCCACAGGGCGCGGGGGCTCACGCACAGCAGCGCGTCGGCGAACAGCGCCGCGGCGTCCAGGTCCTCCGGGTGAGCCCGGTGGACCTCGCGCATGGCGTCGGCGTACGCGCGGTCGAGGGCGGCGAACCCGTCCGGCCCCTCGGGGAGGCCGTGGCGCGGGAAGCGTGCCGCCATGGCCTCGATCAGGGCCCGCTCGAAGGGAGTGCACGAGGCGGAGGCGGCGCGCGCCCGCTCCAGGGCGTCGTTGGCCCGGTCGACGGAGGTCTTGAGGTCGGCGGCGTCGAAGAAGCGCCAGGCCTTGTTGTAGTTGGGGCCCTTGGCGAAGGCGATCCCCCAGTGGGCCATCGCACACTCGGGGTCCTCGACGACAGCCTTCTCGAAGCAGCTCACGGCCTCCTCGAAGTTGAAGCAGTACGCCCACAGCAGGCCACGGTCGAACCACACCTGCGCCTGCGGGGAGGACGTGGTGACGGTGCGGCGGTGGTCGCCGAGGTCGTAGTACGTGTCGGTCACGGTGTCGGTCACGGTGCTGACTCCGATCTCGGATGGTGGGCACGGCGGCGTACGGAGCGCCCCGGGGAGCAGAGGCCGGGTCGTTCCCGCGCGGTGCCGTGCGTATCCTCTATTCAATACGCACCGTACCGTATTGAAAAAAGGTCCTCATGCCTTCTCCCCGTTCACCGATGCCGGCCCTTCTCGCCCTGACCGTCGCCTACTTCGCCATGGTGGCCGCCGCGGTCGCCATCGTCGGGATCGGTCCGCTGATCACCGACGGTCTCGGCGTCGGTTCCGGTGCGGCCGGGGCGCTGAGCACCGTGTACACGGTGGTGTTCGCCCTGGGTGCCCCCGTCGCGGCGGTGATCCTGCGGCGTGTGGACCGCAAGAAAGTCCTGCTCGTCGGTCTGGTCCTCATGGTGCTGGGCGGCCTCGCCGGCGCCGTGGCACCGCGCCTTCCGCTGATGATCGCCGCCCGTGCGGTGCAGGGCGTCGGCGCGGCCGTCTTCGCCCCCACGGCGTCGGTCGTCGCGGCGATGATCGTCCCGCCGGAACGCCGTGCCCGCATGCTGTCACTGGTCGGGAGCGGCGCCATCGCGGCGATGGTGCTCGGCGCACCGCTGGCCTCCGCGGCGGGAGCCCTGATCGGCTGGCGCTGGACCCTCGCCGCCCTCGCCGTACTGATCCTCGCCGGTCTGCCCGTGCTGACGGCGCTGCTTCCGCCCCTGCCGCCGAAGACGGTCCTGCGGATGCGCGGCTTCGGATCGGTGGTGCGCTTTCCGGGGGCCCGGCCCCTCCTGTGGACGACCTTCCTGGCCCTCATCGGCCAGTACGTCGTGTACGGCAGCGTGGCCCTCTACCTGCCCCGGCGCTTCGGCGCCTCGGACACGATGTCGCTGGTCATCCTGCTGTCCTTCGGTGCCGTGGCACTGTGCGGCAATACGCTCGGCGCCGCCGCGTACCACCGGTTCGGCGGTGACCGAACCCTGGCGGGAGGCATCGCGGGCGTGGCGCTCACCTTCGTGTGTGCCGCACTCCTGCCCGCACATCCCGCGTCCGGCATCGCGACCTTCGCCCTGTGGGGGCTGTTCAACCCGGTCTTCATCTCACCCCAGCAGGTGCGCATCATCGACCTGTTCGCCGAGCGGAGCGACCTGCTCATCCCGCTCAACACCACGTGCGTCTACCTCGGCATGAGCCTGGGAGGCCTGCTCGGAGCGAGCCTGCTCCCGGCAGTGGGCCCACGGGCCCTGTCCGCCGTGGCCCTCGTGCCGCTCGCCGCGGCCGCCGTGGCGCACGGCGTCTCGATGCGGCGCCGCAGCCCTTCCCTGCTGCGGCCGTCCGGCGTGGCCGCCGCGGGCCGTTTCGGTGGAGAGCACGACAACGACGAGGAAGGGTGACTCAATGCATTCGCACCACGAGGAAGTGAAGTTCATGGCCGACATCAAGGAGGCCGCGCCGGAGATGGTCTCGGCGTTCTTCGGCTTCGACAAGGCCGTGTTCAGCAAGGACACCGGCAACCTGGACCTGGCCACCCGTGAACTGATCGCGGTCGGCGTCGCGGTGACGACGCAGTGCCCCTTCTGCATCGAGGACCACGCCAAACGTGCCGTGAAGGCCGGCGCATCCAAGGCCGATGTGGCCGAAGCGGTCATGGTCGCAGCCGCCCTGCGCGCCGGCGGCGGCGTCACGCACGGCTGGAAGGCGATGAAGAGCATCGCCGAGGACGAGTGAACCCACCAGCGCCGCGCGGGTAGTCCGCGTCCGAGTGATCCCAGTGGTCCGAATGCCCCGGTCATCGCGTGGCCGAAGGCGGTCGCGAGGACGTACATGAGCCTGCCGCGTGTAGTCGGCCAGATTCAAGTAGGTGTCCACGAGCGTCGCGCCGCCGCGCCGGGCCGTCGTCCGCAGTGCGATGCTCGCCTTGGCGGCAGGTTGACTGACGCATCTCAGTCCGGTGTCGTGCAAACTCAGGCGCCCGCGCGCCGAACTCACCGGCGGCGCAGCAGGGCCGCGGCGAGGTCATGGGGTCGGGCGGCGAACGGGCTGTGGCTGCCGGGGAGGGTTTGCACGGTGAACGGGTTGCCGGGCACGGCCCGGTCGGCTTCCGCGATCATCAGATCCTGCACGGCTGCCGGAAGCGCCCGGTCGTCCGCGCAGCGCAGGAAGGTCCGCGGGACGCGCCCCCACCGTTCCGCGGTCACGGTGACCGGCGTGGTGGGGATGGCCAGCGGCAGATCGGGGCTCAGCGCCGAGCGCCAGCGGCCGAAGCGGTCCGCGGGGATGTCGTGGTAGTAGGTCTGCCGCAACTCCTCGACGTAGGCGGGATCCTGGGAGAGCGGGTTGATGCGCACGGCGCCCAGGTCCCCGGAGTCGCCGAGATGGAGGCTCCCGCCCCGTGCCGAGGCGTTGGCGGGCGAGCCGAGGTAGTCGAAGAACCGGGGCCGCCCGGCGGGCACGAAGGCCGAGAGGTAGACGATCTCGTCGAGGAGTTCGGGTGCCTGCTCGGTGGCCAGCGACGCGGGGCCGCCGCCCACGCTGTGTGCGACGAGGACGACACGGTGGTGGCGGCGGGCCCGGCGCAGCGTGTCCAGCACGGACTCGGCGCTGTCGTCCATGGTCACGGTGGCGAGCGCGGACTTCTCGGTGGCCAGGCCGGGCTGGCCCGCCTTGAGGTATCCGCTGGGCAGCGGTGCGTCGAAGCCGTGCCCCGGCAGGTCGACGGCCATGCTCGCGGCGCCGTGCCCGGCGAGTGCGCGCTGCGTCGCCGCCCACTGCCCGGAGCTGTGCCAGGCCCCGTGCACGAGGACGAAGACGGTGTCCGCGGATGAGGTCGCGGCCGCGACCGCGGCCGCGGAGGAAGGATCGGTCATGACCGTATTCCACGGGCCTCGGCCCCGGTCATCCAGTGAGAGATCTGACAAGCTGGGTGACGATACTTACGGGATATGGCCGGGAGGCTGCTCATGGAGGCGCGGCACCTTCGGTACGCACTGGCCCTCGCCGAGCACGGACACTTCGGCCGGGCGGCCGGCGCCCTGGGTATCGCGCAGCCTCCGCTGTCCAAGCAGATCGCCGACCTCGAACGGGAGGTGGGCGCCCGGCTGTTCGACCGCACCCGCCAGGGGGTGTTCCCGACGGCTGCGGGCGCGGCCTTCCTCTCCCGGGCGCGCAGGGCGCTCGACGAGATCACGGCGGCCTCGGTCGACGCGGGCAGGGCGGCACGGGGCGAGACGGGCCGGCTGCGTCTGGGGTTCATCGCCTCGGCGCTGCTCGAACCCCTGCCGGGCGTCCTCGGCCGGTTCGGCCGCGAACGGCCCGACGTACGGCTGGAACTGCACGAGATGGCGACCAGCCGCGGCACGGCCGCGCTCGTCGCAGGCGACCTGGACGTGGCGATCGGCCTCGGCCGGCCACGAGGCGTCGGGGCCGAGCGGCTGGTGTCGGTGCCGATCGGCCGCGACCACCTGGTCGCGGTCGTCAGCAGCACGCATCCGTACGCGGGGCAGGCCACGGTGGACGTGGACCGGCTGCGGCGACAGCCGCTGATCGTGGCACCGGGCGAGGACGAGCCCGCCGTCGTCGCGGGGCTGCGGGACCTGCTGGGCAAGGACTCCCCGGCGCTCTCCGGCGCGACCGTCGCGAGGGACATCCACACCATCATCGGCCTCGCCGCCTGCGGTGTGGGCGTCGGCCTGGGGCCCTCCCGCATGCTGGCGGCCCCGCGCCGGGGCACGTGGTTCTGCGAGGTGACGCCGCGCACGCCTCTGCCCGACCTGGTCCTTTCCTTCGATGCCCGCGACCGTTCCCCTGTGCTGGACGCCTTCCTCGACGTCATCCGCGCGAACTGCCCCGATGTCGGCGCCGCGCTCGACCACGTCTCCGCGTAGGGCTCCTCGCCAAGGGGCCGGACGATTCTCCAGACGGATCTCCCGTACGGATCTCCAGGGAAGTCGTATCTGCCATGGAGAATCGCATCAGGTATTTCAGGTGCCAGGCAAATGGGCTTATCTTGTCGCACATGCAGTCCTACACGATTGGGCAGGCCGCGCGTCTGCTCGGGGTCAGTCCCGATACCGCCCGCCGCTGGGCGGACGCCGGACGGGTCGCCACGCATCGCGACGAGGGCGGGCGGCGGCTCATCGACGGGCGGGACCTGGCCGCCTTCTCCGTCGAGGTCGCGCAGAGCGGCGGCACGGGCGAGGACGACGTCTCGTACACCTCCGCCCGTAACGCCTTTCCCGGCATCGTCACCGCCGTGAAGCTCGGTGACGTGGCCGCCCAGGTGGAGATCCAGGCGGGTCCGCACCGCCTGGTCTCGCTGCTGACCCGCGAGGCGGTGGAGGAACTCGGCCTGGAGGTCGGGGTGCAGGCCACCGCCCGGGTCAAGTCCACCAGCGTCCACATCGACCGCGCCTGAGCACCACTCGAAACAGGAGCCCCGCCCCGTGATGTTCCCGAAGTACCCCGGTCCCGCCCGTCGCCGTGCCGCCGCCGCGGTCGTCATCGCCGCGCTGCTCGTGCCGCTCGCCGCCTGCGGCAGTGACGACGGCGGGAGCGCCACGGCCGGCGGCGACAAGGGCGTGAAGCTCACCGTCCTCGCCGCCTCCTCCCTCACCGACGTCTTCGCCACCGCCGAGAAGGCGTACGAGAAGGAGCACCCCGGCACCGACATCACCGTCTCCGCGGCCGGTTCCCAGGAGCTCGCCGCGCAGGTCGAGCAGGGCGCGCCCGCCGACGTTCTCGTCACCGCCGACACCAGGACGATGGACGGGCTGAAGTCGGACACCGGCGAGCCGACGGTCATCGCCAGGAACCGGCTCGTCATCGCCACCCGCGGCGGCAACCCGGACAAGGTCAAGGAGCTCAAGGACCTCGCCGACAGCGGGCTCAAGGTCGTTCTCGCCGATGACACCGTGCCGGTCGGGCGGTACGCCAAGCAGGTCCTCGACCGGCAGAACATCGACGTGAACCCCGTCTCGAAGGAGGCGAACGTCCGCTCCGTGCTCAGCAAGGTCGAGCTCGGCGAGGCCGACGCGGGCATCGTCTACAGGACGGACGCCGCCACCGCGCCCGACAAGGTCGACGCCGTCGAGATCCCGGACGCCCAGAACGCCGTGGCCTCCTACCCCGCCGCCACCCTCAAGGGCTCGGAGAACGCGGAGGCCGCCGCCGCGTTCGTGAAGTGGCTCAGCGGCCCCGAGGCGCAGAAGATCCTGCGGGACGGCGGTTTCCAGCAGCCGTAACCGGGCCATCAGCTTCCGGGCGCCCGATGCCTCCCCGCGACGGGCGCCCGGTCGACACCGCGTCACCTCCCGAACCAGGACCGCCGATGAGTCGCCTGAGCACCCGCACCCGCCCTCCGGGACGCACTCGCCTGCCGGGACGCACTCGTCCGCCGGGCCGCACCCACACCCCGGGCCGCACCCGGGCCCCGCTCGCCCTCGCGCTCCCCGCGCTGCTCGCCATCGCGTTCCTGCTGATGCCGCTCGTCGGCATCCTCGCCCGTACCGAGTGGGGCGACCTCGGCACGCATCTGTCCCGGCCCGGCGTCATCCAGGCCCTGAAGCTCTCCCTGCTCGTCTCCTTCTGGGCGCTCGGGCTCTCCCTGCTGCTCGGGGTGCCGCTGGCCTGGCTGCTCGCCCGCGTCGACTTCCCCGGCAAGGCGGTCGTGCGCTCCCTCGTACTCCTCCCGATGGTGCTGCCGCCGACCGTCGGCGGCGTCGCGCTCCTCCTCGGCTTCGGGCGGCGCGGACTGCTCGGCCCCTGGCTGGAGAACACCTTCGGGATCGTGCTGCCCTTCCACACCTCGGGAGCGGTGATCGCGGCGACGTTCGTGGCGATGCCGTTCCTGGTCATCAGCCTGGAGGGGGCGCTCGGCGGCCTCCGGCCCGGCTTCGAGGAGACGGCGGCGTCGCTCGGGGCCTCGCCGGTACGGGTGTTCTGCACCGTCACGATGCCGATGGTCGCCCCCGGGCTCGTCGCGGGGGCCGCGCTGACCTGGGCGCGGGCCCTCGGCGAGTTCGGCGCGACGATCACCTTCGCGGGCAACCTCCCCGGCACCACGCAGACGCTGCCGCTCCAGGTGTATCTGCTGCTCCAGGACTCTCCGGAGGCCGCGACCTCCCTCTCGCTGCTCCTGCTCGCCATCGCGATGACCGTGCTGATCGGGCTGCGGGGGCGGTGGTCGGCGGGGGCGGCGGTACGGGTGCGGCCGCCGCGCGCCGACGAGGTCCACGCTCCGGCCGACGAAGCCGCGCTGTCCGCGGACCGGGAGCCCGTACCCGTACCCGAGTCCGAGCAAGGGCCCGAGCCAGTGCCCGTACCCGAGCCCGAGCCCGCCGAGAAGTGGTCCCTGCACGCCGACGTCACCGGCCACAACGAGCTGACCCTCGACGCGGAACCCGGCACCACCATCGCCGTCGTCGGGCCCAACGGCGCCGGCAAGACCACGCTCCTGCGCGCCCTGCTCGGCCTCACGCCACGCGCGCACGCACGGCTGCGGCTCGGCGAACGCGATGTCAGCGCGCTGCCACCGCACCGCCGCCGCGTCGCCTGGGTACCGCAGGAAGGCGCGCTCTTCCCGCACCTGAACGCCCTGGGCAACACCGCGTACGGGCTGCGCGCCCAGGGTGTCCGGCGCGGCGAGGCCCGCCGTGACGCACGGCGGTGGCTCGACCGGCTCGGCGTCGGCGACCTCGCGCACCGCAGGCCCGCCCAGCTCTCCGGCGGCCAGGCCCAGCGCGTCGCGCTGGCCCGCGCGCTGGCGGCCCGGCCCCGGCTGCTGCTCCTCGACGAGCCGCTCGCCGCCCTCGACCAGACCACCCGCGCCCATGTGCGCCACACCCTGCGGCGCCACCTCGACGGCTTCGGCGGGGTCTGCCTCATCGTCACGCACGACCCCGTGGAGGCCGTGTCGCTGGCCGACCGGGTCCTCGTACTCGACGAAGGGCGTACGTTGCAGGACGCACCGCCGGCCGAGGTCACCCGGCATCCCCGCTCGCCCTGGGTGGCGCGGATGCTCGGCCGCAACGCCTGGCCGGGCACCGCCGACGAGGACGGCACGCTCGCCCTCGCGGGACGGGGACGCCTGGTCGTCGCCGATCCGCCGGCCGCGGGGACGCGGGCGCTCGCCGTCATCGCCCCCGAGGCGGTCTCCGTCCACCGCGAGCGGCCCGAGGGCAGCCCGCGCAACGTCTGGCACGGGACCGTACGGGAGATCACCACCGCCGGGAGCCGCCTGCGCGTCCTGGTCGCTTCGGGCGAGGCCCCCGACCTGGTCGCCGAGATCACCCCGCAGGCGGCGGTGGAACTGGGGCTCGTGGACGGGGCCGAGGTGTGGACGAGCGTGAAGGCGACGGAGGTGTCGGTGGTGACGCTCTGACGGGTGTTTCCTGACGGGGCGTCCGACGTGTGGGGTGCCACGCCGTCAGGTCAGGTTCAGCCCGCCGTCGAGCATGATGACCTCGCCCGTGAGGTAGGTGCTGGCCAGTACCGAGGCCACCAGGTCCGCCACGTCCGAGGGCTGGGCCGGGCGGTGCATGGGGGCCCGCTCCCGCCACAGCTCGTGGGCCTGTGCCCAGTCCTTCGTCATCGGTGTGTCCACGAGGCCCGGCGCCACCGCGTTGACCCGCACCTCGGGGCCGAGGGCGGCGGCGAGCAGCCGGGTCACGTGGTTCAGCGCGGCCTTGCTCGCCGCATACGGCACCGACGATCCCTTGGGGCGCACCCCGGCGTGGCTGGTGACGTTCACGATGCCGCCGCCCGCGGGGGACCGGCGCAGCGCGGGCAGGGCCGCCGTGCACAGCACCCAGGGCGCGATCAGGTTGACCTCCAGGAGCCGGCGCCAGTCGGCGGGCGTCGCCGCGGCCAGGTCGTCGTGGGGGATGGGCCAGCTGATGCCCGCGTTGTTCACCAGGACGTCGAGGCGCCCGTACCGTTCGAGCGCCGCCTCGACCAGGCCGCGGGCCTCGTCCTCCACCGCCAGGTCCGCCCGTACGTACGTGCCGCCGAGCTCCGCCGCGAGCGCCTCGCCCGCGTCCGTGCTGCGCCGCGAGTGCACCACGACCCGGGTGCCGTCCGCCGCCAGTCTGCGCGCGACGGCCTCGCCGATGCCGGACGTGGAGCCGGTGACCAGGGCGACAGGACGATCTGACGGTTCGTTGCTCATGCCGCCGGATCCTGCCACGGCGCTCCGGGGCCTCCTCACGGCACCCCTCAAAGAGGCCGCGGTCACCCCTCGGAGCGGTGCCCGCCGGTCAGAGCGGTGCCTGCCAGGTCACCGTGGTGCCCGCCGCCACGCCGTCCGCGTCCCCGTCGTCGTACACCGTCAGGCGTACGCACTCCCGCCCGTCGGGCAGCGTCGCCCGCGCGTCGACCGTCACGTCGACCCGCGTGACGCCGGTCCGGCGTGACGTGGCGGCCAGGGCGCGGCGCAGCGCGGCGAGGAGGTGGCCGGCCGCGGGCCGGGTGACCCGGGCGTCGACGGCCCCGCCGAAGTGCACCGACGGCTGGACGCCGAGGACCGCGGCGGCGCCCGCCGTCTCGCGCAGGACCTTGCCGCGGAAGGTGGTGGGCGCATCGGCGGGCGGCTGCTGGAGGGCGAAGATGGCCGTGCGGACCTCCTGGATGGTCGACTCCAGCTCGTCCACGGCGCGGTCGAGCGTGGACTCCACCGGGGTCGACGCGGCCCGGCGGCGGGTCGACTCCAGCATCATGCCGGTGGCGAAGAGCCGCTGGACGACGAGGTCGTGCAGGTCGCGAGCGATGCGGTCGCGGTCCTCGAAGACGGCGAGGCGCTGCCGGCCCTGCTGGGCGTCGGCGAGGACGAGGGCGAGGGCGGCCTGCGAGGCGAACTGGGTGGCGAGCAGCCGCTCGGCGGCGGTGTAGGCGGGCGCGCCGCGTCTGCGGGGGAGCGCGAGCGTGCCGATGAGCCGCCCGCCCGCCTGGAGCGGCAGCATCATGCTGGGTCCGAAGCGGACGCGTACGTGGGTCGTCATCCGGGGGTCGGTCGCGGAGTCGTCGATGAACACCGGTTCGCCGCCGAGCAGTTGGGTCAGGACCGCGCTGCCGGGTTCGATGGTGGTGCCGATGAGATCGTCGTGGCCGGCGTCGTGGTGCGGGGGGCGGCCCTGCGCGGGGCCGGTGGCCGGGGGTCCCGGGGGGCGTTCGCGGGCCGAGGCGCCCCAGCCGTGGGGTGCGCCGTCCGTGGAGGCCGCGACGATGCGCATGCCGCCCGCCTCCGTGGGCTGGAGGATCACGCCCGCCGCCGCGTCCGCGAGGATCCTCGCCCGGTCCGCGACCGTCATCAGCGCGTCGGCCGCCGCCTCGCCCGTGAGCAGCGCCGTGGTGACCGCCGCCGCGCCCTCGATCCAGCGTTCGCGCCGCCGGGCGGCCTCGAACAGCCGGGCATTGCCGATCGCGATGCCCGCCTGGCTCGCCAGGATCCTGAGGAGCTGCCGGTCCTCCTCGGTGAAAGGACCGTCCGCCTTGCCGGACAGCACGAGGTCGCCGAACGGCTCGTCGTGCACGTGGACCGGTACGCGGATGACGTCGCCCCCGGCCTCGTCCCGCACCGGCGGCACGCCACCGCCGGGCCCGCCCGCGACGAACAGCCCGGCCGGGTTCTCGTGCGCCGCCGGGCCGGTGGCGCCGAGGGTGGCGCCGACAGGGCCGAGGGTGGCGCCGACGGGGCCGAGGGTGGCGTGTGCCGCGCCGGTCAGCCGGGCCGCGCTGTCCACGACGTGCTGGAGCGTGGTGCGCAGTTCGAGGTCCGTGCCGACGCCGAGGACCGCGTCGAGCAGCGGCATCGAGGACAGTGGTGTGTCGGCTCCTTCGGGCATCCGCGTCACGTACTCCATCGAGAGGTGCGCCCGGTGCGGTCGGTGCGCCCAGTGCGCCCGCTGCGCGCGGGTCAGCCGGACAGCGGGTCCAGGACCAGCGGCTGGATCTTGCCCTCCAGCATCGCACCCAGACCCAGCACGGCGCAGGTGTCCGGCCGCTCCGCGATGCGTACGGGCATGCCCGTCGCTTCCCGCAGCATCGTGTCAAGGCCCGGCAGCAGCGCGCTGCCGCCGACCATCGTCATCCCGCGGTCCACCAGGTCGGCGACCAGCTCCGGCGGGCAGTCCCGCAGCACCTGGCCGATGCCGTCGAGCACGGCGATGAGCGGGGTGTGCAGGGCCTCGCGGACGGCGGCGGTGTCGACGTGGACCGAGCGGGCCAGGCCGGTCACGACGTCCCTGCCGTGGATCTCCGTGGACTCCGGGCCGTCCTGGGTGATGCCGTTGCCGCGCAGGGCGAGGTGGAGGGGGCGTACGGACTGCTGGGGCAGCATGAGCTGGTACTGCTGGCGCAGGTGCTGCACGATCGCGTTGTCGAGGGCCTCGCCGCCGACCGGCACGCGCTCGGCGGTAACGATCGCGCCGAGGGAGAGGACCGCGACCTGCGTCGAGGCGGCACCGCAGACGAGGATCATCGTCGCCTCGGGCTGCTCCACGGGCAGCCCGCAGCCGACCGCCGCCGCGATGAGGGTGTCCACCAGTTCGACCCGGCGGGCGCCGAGCCCGACCATCGTCTCGACCGCCGCGCGCCGGGACAGCGGGTCCGCGTCGTGCGGGGTGCAGACGGCGGCGCGCAGCCGGGGCTTGCGGCGCAGGGCGCGGCGGAGCTTCTCGCCGATCAGGTGGCGCAGCATCCGCTGGGCCATGTCGATGTCGACGACGGTGCCGCCGGACACGGGGCGGACCACGCGGATGTAATCGGGCGTGCGGCCCGTCATCTCCTCGGCGAAGCGGCCGACCGCGATGAGCGCGCCCGTCCGCGTGTTGACCGCGGCGGCGCTCGGCTCGTCGACGACGAGACCGGCACCCTTCACGTACACCCGGGTCCTCGCGGCCCCCATGTCGACGGCGACGTGGCAGCGGCGCAACTGCTCCAGACTGACGGTCATGGCAGATCCTCCCGAGAGCGCGGACCGTACGGGCCGCAGAACACGGGCCCTGTCTCGCATCGTGCGGTGCCCGTGGGAGGGGCGCGCGTCAAGATGAGCCGGGCGGGGTGCCGCCGGGCGGGTGAATCGCGCCCCCGGGGCCGCCCGGAGCCGCGGGTACGGGACAGGGCGGAAGGGCAGCCGTGCGAGACCGCGGCGAACCGCGGGCCGGGCTTTGCCGTCCTGCCGCCGTTGGCGGGTAGTCGCCCTGGCGGCTTTCCGCCACGTACCGTCAACTCCCCTGTCACGCAGGCTCCCTGACACTCTTCGCAGCACTCGGGCACCACCCCCGCCCGGGCAGACGAAGAGAGGCAGCCCCATGACCAGAGCCCCCGCACGGCGAAGAGCCGGGCGCGCGGCCGTCCTCGGTCTCGCGTTCGCCCTGCTTCCCGCCGGGCAGAGCGTCGCCGAAGGTCCCGCGGCCGACGCCCCGCCACAGCGCACGGCACGCGCCGCCCACACCGTCACCCTCGTCACCGGCGACCGGGTCACCGTCACCCCGCTGCCCGGCGGCAAACAGACCGTCACCGTCGAGCGGCCCGCCGGTGCGAGCGGAGCCGTGCGGAGCCGGATATCCGGCGGCCACGTCACCGTCGTACCGGACGAGGCGCGGCCGTACCTCCGCTCAGGAGCGCTGGACGAGCGGCTGTTCGACGTCACCGGGCTGATCCGGCAGGGGTACGCGGGGAAGGGCGGCGCCGCGGGGCCGCCGCTTCCGCTCATCGTGACCTATGGGAAGAAGGCGCGCGGGGCCCACGAGCTGCCGCGCGGCGCCGAGAAGGTGCGGGCCCTGCCGAGCGTCTCCGGGGTCGCCGTCACGGCCGAGCGGCCCGCCGCCCTGTGGCGGTCCGTGACCGACAAGGCGTCCGGCGTCGACAAGGTCTGGCTCGACGGACGCGTCGAGGCCGACATGGCGCAGAGCAACGAACAGATCGGCACCCCCGAGGCCTGGGAGGCGGGCCTCACGGGGAAGGGCGTGAAGGTCGCCGTCCTCGACACCGGGTACGACGCCGACCACCCCGACCTCAAGGGGCGCGTCGGTCTGAGCAAGAGCTTCATCGCGGGCGAAGGCGTCGCCGACCGCAACGGGCACGGCACCCACGTGGCCTCCACCGTCGGCGGCAGCGGCGCCGCGTCGGAGGGGGAGAAGGAGAAGGGCGTCGCGCCCGGCGCGGACCTCGCCGTCGGCAAGGTGCTCAGCGACGAGGGCTTCGGCAGTGAGTCGCAGATCGTCGCGGGGATGGAGTGGGCCGCGAAGGACGTCGGCGCCAAGATCGTGTCGATGAGCCTCGGCTCCGACGAGCCCAGCGACGGCACCGACCCCATGGCCGCCGCCGTGAACTCCCTCTCGAAGGAGACCGGCGCCCTCTTCGTCATCGCCGCGGGCAACACCGGGGCCCCCTCGTCCATCGGCTCGCCCGGCGCCGCCGACTCCGCGCTGACCATCGGCGCCGTCGACTCCGCCGACGAGGCCGCGTACTTCACGAGCCAGGGGCCGCGGGCCGGTGACCACGCCCTCAAGCCCGACCTCTCCGCGCCCGGCGTCGACATCCTCGCGGCCCGTTCCGGACTCACCGGCGGCGAGGGCTCCTACACCGAGATGAGCGGTACGTCGATGGCGACCCCGCACGTCGCGGGCGCCGCCGCCCTGCTGGCCGAGCGGCACCCCGACTGGACGGGCGGCCGGCTCAAGGACGCCCTGATGTCGGGCTCCGAGCGGCTCGACGCCTCCGTGTACGCGCTGGGGGCCGGACGCCTGAGCGTGCCCGGCGCCGTCGAGGCGGAGGTCACCGCGACCGGCAGCGTCGACTTCGGGTTCCACGAGTGGCCGTACGACGGCGACGAACCGGTCGGCCGGACCCTCACGTACACCAACTCCACCGGCAGGGACGTGGAGTTGGAGCTGGCCGCGCGCGGCGCCGCCGACGGTGTCGTCACGCTCGCCGACTCCACCCTCACGGTCCCCGCGCACGGCACCGCGTCGACCACCGCGACGGGGGACGGGTCGAAGGCGCCGGTCGGCGACACGAGCGGCGCGGTCGTCGCGAGCGCGGGCGGCAAGGAGGTCGCGCGTACCGCGTTCGGCCTGGTCAAGGAGGAGGAGCGGTACACGCTCACCGTCCATGTGAAGGACCGGGACGGTGCGGCGACCGCCGCCGACCTGGCGGTGCAGCAGCTCACCGAAGGCACGGACCCCGTGCCGGCGGCCGTCGGCGACTCCGGCACCCTGAAGCTGCGCCTGAAGCCGGGCACGTACGCCGTGACGTCCTTCCTCGACGTGCGCGGCGGCGCGGGCAAGGACTCGCTCGGCCTCGGCTTCCTCGCCGACCCGCAGATCAGCCTCGACCGGGACCGCGAGATCACCCTGGACGGGCGGAAGCTGCGCGAGATCAGGGCCGACGTCGGGCGGCGCACCGAGACCAGGCAGTTGCTGATGGAGTACGCCAGGAAGGCCGGCGGCGCCGACCTGATGGGCGCCGTCCAGGTGCCCGTGAAGTACGACAGTGTCTTCGCCGCGCCGACCGAGAAGGTCACCGAGGGCAGCTTCGAGTACCGCACCGTCTGGCGGCTCGGGAAGCCCGCCGTGGACGTGAAGGGCCTGCGCGAGGCCGTGGCGCAGCCCGGCGGGACCATCGCCGAGGGGCGGCACGCGTGGCGTCTCGTGGACGCGGGCGACGGGACCCCGGCCGCGTACGAGGGCAAGGACGTGCGCGGCAAGGCCGTCGTCGTCCGGCGCGGCGACGCGGTGTCCCCGGAGCGGTTGGGGCAGGCCGCGCAGGACGCGGGCGCGAAGGCGCTGTTCGTGACGGACGACCGGCCGGGGCGGCTCAACGCCTGGTTCGGCACGGACGACAACGCCGACCGGCCGCTTCAGATCGCCTCGGTCGACGCCGCCGACGGGGCGCGGCTCGTGGCTGCCGCCGAGGCGGGCCGGAGCGTCACGAGCACGGGCACCGTGCACACTCCCTACGTCTACGACCTCTCCGAGGGACATGAGGGAGCCGTCCCGAAGGATCTCGTGTACGAGCCGAAGAAGCGGGACATCGGGGTCCTCGACACCCGCTATCACGCGGTGAAGCCCGCCGAGGGCGGTGGGTTCCGGTACTCCGTCACCGACACCTTCCCCGTCGGCATCGGCTTCCAGGAGCGGATCTCCTACCCGGTCGAACGCACGGAGTACGTCTCCACCGGGGCGGGCCAGCTCTGGCACGAGTCGGTGTCCACCGGGCCCGGGGCGCTGGAGCAGCGGAGCGGCCTCGTCACCTACCGGGGCGGCGAGCGCGTCGGGCTCGACTGGTTCAAGCCGGTGCTGCACCCCTGGCTCGGCACCGGGCTCGGCTGGGGGCAGACCCGCAGGGGCAACGACCTGGAGTTCAACGTGCCCGGCTGGGGCGACTCCGGGCCCGACCACACCGGGTTCGGCGACGTGTGGAACGAGCCCTCCATGACGCAGACCAGCGAGGTGTTCGTGGACGGGGCCAGCGTCGACCGGCGGACGAGTTCGGGGGTGTACGTGCGGGACGCGGACCCCGGTGAGCGCACGTACAAGGTCGTGACGGACACGACGCTCGATCCCGCGCGGTGGGAGCTCGCGACCAAGGGGCACTCCGAGTGGACCTTCCGGTCCAAGGAGACCCCGGACGACCGGAAGACCTACCTGCCGCTGCTGAACCTCGGGTTCGACGTGGACACGGACCTCGCGGGCGAGGTGCGGGGCGGCCGGAGTGTTCCGGTCGGGATCTTCGCCGAGTACGTGAAGGGGGCGGCGGGGACCGGCACCATCGGCGGGGCCGAGCTGGCTGTCTCCTACGACGAGGGCAGGACCTGGCGGGACGTGGCACTGGACCGGGACGGCGGGAAGGCGTCCTGGGAGGCGAGGCTGAAGATCCCCGCCGATGCCGGGTCCGTCTCGCTGAGGGCTTCCGCCAGGGACGACCGGGGCGGGAGCGTGCGGCAGGAGATCGTACGGGCGGTGGGCGTGCGGTAACGGGACGGTCCGGGCAGACACGGGAGGGTCCCGGGCAGGTGCCGGACGGGCTGGAGTCCTCGGTCCGTCCGGCCCTTGTCGGGTCATCCCAATATCTGCTTATGATTCAGCGGTGTTCGATTCGCGGCACATCAAGACGTTCCACGAAGTGGTCAGGGCCGGGTCGTACTCGGCGGCCGCTCGCTCCCTCGGCTACACGCAGCCCGCGATCACCCAGCAGATGAAGGCCCTGGAGCGTTCCGTCGGCACGCCGCTGTTCACCCGGGTCGGCCGCCGCATGCGGCTGACGGAGGCGGGCGAGGCGCTCTCCAGGCATGCCGGGATCATCCTGGACGACATCTCCGCGGCCCAACAGCAGATGAACGCGATCACGCGGCTGCGCTCGGGACGGGTGCGGGTCTGCGCCTTCCCCAGCGCCAACGCGACCCTCATCCCGGAGGCCCTGGCCCGCCTCGCCTCCGGCCACCCCGGGGTGCGCGTCGAGCTCCTTGAGGACGAGCCGCCGGAGTCGCTGCGGCGCGTGGTGCGCGGCGAGTGCGACATCACCCTCGCCTTCACCTATCCCGGGCTGCACGAGGAAGTGCCGGACGAGCTGGTGGAGATCCCGCTCATGGAGGACCAGCTCACGGTGCTGCTGCCCACGGGGCACCCCATGGCGCGCCGGCGTTCGGTCAAGCTCGCCGAGCTGGCGGAGGAGCGGTGGATAGCCGGCTGCCCGCGCTGCCGCGCCAACTTCCTGCACGAGTGCGCCGAACTGGGCTTCGCGCCCGACATCGCCTTCACCACCGACGACAACCTCGTGGTGCAGAGCCTGGTCGCCGAGGGGCTCGGCGTCGCGATGATGCCCGGGCTCGTCCTGAACTTCCTCTGCCACCGCAAGGTGACCGGACGCGCCCTCGATCCCGCCTCGCGGCGCCAGGTCTCGGCGTACGTCCTCAAGGACCACCTCCGCATCCCCGCCACGGCCCTGGTCCTCGACGAACTGAGGACGGTGGCCGCCAACCGCGTCGGCTGCTGAAGCCCGCGGCCCGCTGCCCACCTGTCCCCTTCCGCGCCGGCGCGTCAGCCATAAGCGGAAGTTGCAGGGATGCCAAAGAACTGTCGTTGGACGTGATGGATCGGGTGGCGCGACGCTGCCCGTATGACCACTCCGACCGCGTACCGGGCCGCCCGGACCACAGAGCGCCTCGACACCCTCGTCGCCGACGTGCGCGAGGCGGTCGGGCGCGGCCTCCCTCCCGACCTGACCGCGTACCTGGTCGGTGAGCGGCTCGCCCCGCACCTCGGGGCGGCCGACCTGCTCACCGGCGAGCAGTGCGAGGGCGACCCCGAGCGCTACCGCCAGCACGTCCTGCACGCCGAGCACGACGGCAGCTTCTCCGTCGTGGCCCTGGTCTGGCTGCCGGGACAGCGGACCTCCGTCCACGACCACGTGTCGTGGTGCGTCACGGGCGTGCACGAGGGCGAGGAGCAGGAGCGGCGCTACCGCCTCGTGCCCGCCGCCGGGAACGGCAGCGGGGCCCGGCTCGTCGCCACCGAGGACGTCGTCAACCCGTTGGGTTCCGTCTGCGGCTTCGCACCGCCCGGCGACATCCACCGGGTGTGGAACGGCGGCGGCACGCGCGCGATATCGATCCACATCTACGGTGCCGACATCGCCCGCCTGGGCAGCAGCGTCCGCCGGGTGTACGAACTGCCGGCCGACCGGTAATGGCGCTGCTCGGCGAACGCGCCGCCAAGGCCCGTGCCGTGGCTCCCGCGGCCCCCGGCCGCCCGCACGGCAAGCTGCCGGGACTCGGGCTCGCCGCCCTCGGCGTGGCCGTCGCCTGGGGCGTGCACCGGCTCGTGCCCGGGGTCCCGATGCTCACCGTCGCCGTGGTCCTCGGCATCGTGGCCGCCCATCTGCCGGGCGCCGCGCACTCCTACGTACGCGGGCCCGGCAAGGCGGGGCTCACGTTCGCAGGGAAGCGGCTCATGCGGGTCGGCGTCGTGCTGCTCGGCCTGAAGCTGAGCCTCGACGACGTGCTGGGGCTCGGCTGGGCCTCGGTCGCGATGGTGCTGTGCGTGGTCGCCGTCACCTTCTGTGGCACCTGGTGGCTGGGGCGCCGCATGGGCCTGCGCGGCGACCAGCCGCTGCTGATCGCCACCGGCTACTCGATCTGCGGCGCCTCGGCGATCGGTGCCGTCAGCGAGGTCTCCGAGAGCGACGAGCGGGACACCGCCACCTCGGTGGCCCTGGTGACGCTCTGCGGGACGCTCGCCATAGCCGTACTGCCGCTGCTCCAGCAGCCCCTCGGCCTCAGCGACGCGGAGTTCGGGCGCTGGGTCGGGGCGAGCGTGCACGACGTGGGGCAGGTCGTGGCGACCGCGCAGACCGCGGGCGCGGGGGCGCTCGGTGACGCGGTCCTGGTCAAGCTGATGCGGGTGGCGCTGCTCGCGCCGCTCGTCGCGGCCCTCGCCCTGTCGGTGCGGGCACGGGCGCGCTCGGCGGCGAAGCCGGACGGGGAGGGCAAGGCGGCCAAGCGCCCGCCCCTCGTGCCGCTGTTCGTCGCCGGATTCCTCGCCATGGTCCTGCTGCGCACCACGGGGCTGCTGCCGGGCGGCGCGCTCGACGCCGCGCAGACCGCGCAGGAGCTGGTCCTCGCCGCCGCGCTCTTCGGCCTGGGCAGCGCGGTCGACCTGCCCTCCCTGAGCCGCACGGGCGGCCGGGTCGCCGCGCTGGGCCTCGTGTCGTGGGGCGTGATCGCGGGGGTCTCGTACGCGGGTGTGCTGCTGACGTGAGGCGCGGGGGCGCGTGACGTGAGGCGCGGGGGCGCGCGGGGCGCTTGTTAGCCTGCGGGGCGAACTCCCGTACGCACGAATGAGCGTACGGGTGTACCTGTCAGAGCTAGAGGAGTCCCCCGTGGCAAGCCCCCGCATCGCGCTCGTGACCCGACGCCCGCAGCCGGACCACGACCACGACCTGCCGGTCCTCGCGCGGGCCCTCGCCGAGGCGGACGCCGACGCCGATGTCCGCGTCGTCGCGTGGGACGACCCGGACGTCGACTGGGCCGGCTTCGACCTCGCGGTGATCAGGTCGACGTGGGACTACAGCTGGCGCACCGAGGAGTACGTGGCGTGGGCCGAGCGGTGCTCGAAGCTCACGCGGCTCGCCAACCCCGCCGAGGTCGTGCGGTGGAACACCGACAAGCGGTACCTGGGCGACCTGGCGGCGGCGGGCGTCCCCACCGTGCCGACGGCCTACTTCGCTCCGGGGGAGGACGCGGTACTGCCCTCCGGCGACGGCGAGTTCGTCGTCAAGCCGGCCTCCGGGGCCGGGGCGCGCTACGTCGGCCGTTACCGCGCCGATGAGCGCGAGGCCGCCCTCGCCCACATCGCCCGCATGCACGACGAGGGCTTCACCGCCATGGTGCAGCCCTTCGTACGGCGGATCGACGTCACCGGGGAGCGCGCCCTCGTCTTCATCGGCGGGGAGTTCCTGCACGCGATACGCAAGGGCGCGGTCCTCGCGCCCGGCACGGCCTACGACGCCGACAAGATGCCCCACCCCGACCTGCGCCCCTGGGAGCCGTCGGCCGCCGAGCTGGACGTCGCCGCGCGGGCGCTCGCGGCCGTGCCCGGCCTGCCCGAGCTGCTCTACGCGCGCGTGGACATCGTCGACGGGGACGGCCCCGAGGACGGCCCGCGGGTCATGGAGCTGGAGCTCGTCGAGCCCAACATCTTCCTCGGCCTGCACCCCGGTTCACTGCACCGCGTCGTGGAGGGCATCCTCAAGGCCGCGGTGTGAGTTCCGGGCCCCCGTCGGGGAACTCCACCCGCTGGAGCAGCCCCCACGTGAACTCCGCCACGCAGCGCCGCCGCGCCCCGTCCGTGCCCTGCGTCTCCGGCGCGGTGAAGGCCAGGCGCCACCGCGTCGGCGCCGTCCCCTCCATGGGCCGGGCGGGGGCGAAGGCGCGGGCCGCCTCGTCGACCGTGCAGGACCACGGCGTGAGGTCGGCGAGCGTACGGAGTGCGGGGCCCGCGGCCCCCGGCGCACGAACCAGCCACTCGTTCCACACCGCCCCGTTCGGCGCGAGCAGCACCTCGAAGCGCAGGTCCGGCCAGAGCGGCACCGGCCAGAGCAGGGCCTCGCACTCCAGGTCGCCGATCCGGCGCCGGGCGGTCGACTCGGGGGCGCCGAGGACCGAGCGGTAGCGGGAGCGGGCACCGCGCGCGCCGCCGCGCCCCCGGGACATCGCCTGCCAGCGGCGGTTGGCCTCGCGCATCTCCGCGAGGGAGACGCCGAGAGCGTGCCGTGCGCGCTCCACGAGGTCCGGGTTGTGGTCGGCCATGCGGCGCAGCAGGACGAGCTGGAAGTCCAGCGGCGTGAACGGGGCGGGCGGCGGCGTGGACCTAGCGGGCATGTGCCCCATCGTCGCGCACCGCGCGGGATCCCGGGCGGCGGCCTTCGGGGAGGAAGAGGACCGAGTTGACGTAGCGGGGGCGGCGCGGGGTGAGCACCCGGCGCAGCAGGCCCTGCGTCACCACGTACGACGTGTCCGACTGGTGGGCCTCCAGGTCGAAGGCGGCGAGCGGCAGCCAGGTGTCGTGCGGCAGGACCCAGCCCCGGTAGCCGTGCTCGCGGGTGAGCAGCTCCACGATCGGCCCGATCGGCTGGATGCGGGCCTCCAGCTCGATGAAGAGCGCCGGGCGGTCCCTGGCGATCAGCTCGCGCGCGCCCCGCAGCACCGGCAGCTCGTTGCCGTCCACGTCGATCTTGACGAAGTGCACGTCCCGCAGCCCGAGCCCGTCGAGCGTCAGGCACGGCACGTCGAGGGCGCGGGCGTGGATGTCCCGGCGGATCAGGGAGGACACGCCCCGCTCGCCCCGGTCACCGGCCGGCAGCCAGAGCCGTGCCGTGCCGGGTCGGTCCGTGGCCGCGCCCTGCACGACACGGACGTTGCGCGGGGTGCTCGCGGCGAGCAGCCGGGCAAGGCGCGGCACCGGCTCCACCGTCACCACCTGCCGCGCCCGCGAGGCCAGGCGGCCCGACCAGGGCCCGTACCAGCCGCCGACGTCCACGGCCGTGACGCAGTCCGGCGGGCAGAGGTCGCCGAGCCGGGCCAGTTCGGGCTCGAAGCGGGGGTAGACGAGCCGGGCCAGGCAGGCGATGAGCCGGTCGGGCACGAAGGGAGCCAGACGGGCGGCCAGCGTCATGAGAGGGACGTCCGCTTGAGGAGCTGCTCGTGCTCGTCCTCCGTGACCTGTTCGCCGGAGGAGGGCAGGAGCTGCGGTATGCCGTCGATGACCGGGTACCTGCGGCGCAGGCGCGGGTTGTAGAGCGCCTCCTGCGGCACGAGCGGCTCCTCCCGGGCGAGCAGGTGCAGCGGGCCCTTGTCCAGCGGACAGGCGAGGATCTTCAGCAGTGGGTCGTCGGGGTTCATCCGCTCGTCAGCTCCTTGGGGGGTGAGGGGTGGGAGGGGGTGCCGTCGTGCTTCGGCATGGCCAGCAGGACGGCCACCGCGAGCACCGTGCCCGCGATCCGCAGGCCGAGCCGCACCGGCTCGTCCGGCAGCGCCTCGCCGAACGCGAGCGTCCCGAGCACCGCCGTGAACAGCGCCGTCACCGTCGTGCAGACCGGGACGATCAGCGAGGCCCGGCAGCGCTGAAGCGCGGCCTGCGACATGATCAGGCCGAACGCCCCGGTGAACATGAGCAGATACGGGTACGGCGAGCGCAGCAGGTCGACGACGGCGCCGCCGAGCCCCTGCGTGGTCAGATGGCTGGAGACGCCCTTGATGGCCAGCGAGCTCACGCCGTATAGGAGTCCCACCGCGACGCCGTACTCCACGCCCGTCGTCGGCATGCGGTGGCGGTGCTTCGCCCGGCGCTCCGCCGAGCTGTAGAGCCACAGGCCCGCGGCGAGCGACGGCAGGCAGACGGTGAGGACCAGGGGCGTGGGTGCCCCGTCGCCGACCGTGTCGCTGTCCTCGCTCAGTGACAGGACGACCATGAGCAGCGCCAGGAGGATCGCCCCGACCGCGTACCGCTCGCGCCCCGACGTCTCCTCGCCGAGCAGGGCGGAGGACAGGAGCAGCAGCAGGACCAGGCCCGAGACGAAGATGCCCTGCGCGGCGGCGATCGGCAGCGTCCGGTACACGGCGAGCTGGGCGCCGAACCCCGCCGCGAGCGCCAGCGAGCCGCCGATCCACAGCGGGCTGCCGAGCACCTGCCTGAGCAGTCGGGCAGGGTTGCGGACGCTGACGGACGGCATGGCCGTCAGCGCCCGTTTCTCCAGGACGAACCCGGTGCTGTAGAGCACGTTCGCGAGCAGCGCCGCGGCCACACCCCACCACATGGGACTCAAGTCCTTCGGGCGTGCAGCAGCAGGATCGACGAGGCGCTCGGCACCGCGCAGGCCAGCCGGTCCAGGGCGCGCAGCGGGCGCGGCACGCCGTGGAAGGGCGCGCCGGAGAGACGGACCACCTCGAAGCCGCTCGCCGCGACGAACTCCCGCAGGGCGCGGGCGGTGTAGAGCCGCAGGTGACCCACGACCTCGGTGCCGGGGCGGCCGTGGATGCCGCGCAGGCTCACCTCGGAGAAGACCGGCTGTACGCCCGCGAGGAGCAGCCCGCGGTTGTACCAGGCGGCGAGGTTGGGGGTGGACAGCATCAGGTGCCCGCCCGGCCTGAGGACCCTGCGCAGTTCGTCGAGCGCGCTGTCGGGGTCCACCAGGTGCTCGATGACCTCGCTGAACAGGACGGCGTCGGCGGACCCGGACGCGAACGGCAGGCCGCCGCCCGTCAGTTCGCCCCGTACGACGTCGGGCAGGTGGGCGTGGGCGCGCTTCAGGGCGTCCTGGGACCAGTCGACGCCGATCACCCGGTGACCCGCGAGCAGCGGCGCGGCGGTCGCCGCGGCCGTGCCGTCGCCGCAGCCGACGTCGAGGACCGTGGCGGCGCCGGCCGTGGCGGGGCCGAGCGCGGCGGCGAGGATGCGGGCCTGGCGGAGGCTGCGGGCGTCGCCGGAGGCCACGGGGACGGCCGGGTCCTCGTAGAAGTCGCGCAGCCCGGCCGGGGGTTTGGTCGTCGCGGTGGTCACCAGTGCCTCCCGTTCCCGTCGGCCTCCGTGTGCTCCGTCGCATGGAGGTAGTGCTCGAACAGGTCCCGCAGATGCGCGCCGTCGCCGTGGCTGAGCAGCGTCTTCGACCAGCGCAGGGCGAGGTGCAGCCGGCCCGCGGTCGACGCGGTGGTCACCGTGAGCCCGCGCGGCAGCCGGGCGGGCGCGGAGAACCACACGGCGTGCGCCCGGCCCGCGTCACCGAAGTCCAGGGCGTACGGGACGCGGCCGATGTTGCTCAGGAGCGTCGTCGACGTCCAGGGCGCGGCGGCCCTGCGCAGCCCGCGCGTGAGGGCCGCCCGGAACGTGACCGGCAGCACGGGCGCGGTCAGCAGCGCGGCCCCGTGGCCCAGTTGCGGGCGCGCCATGGCCTTGAGCGCGCGGGTGCGCTCGGAGGTGCGGCACAGCAGATCGCGGATGGCCTCCGGGGTCCAGTCCCGCTTGGCCAGTTCGCCCGCGCCGAAGGGCACCTCGACCAGGCGGGTGCCGTTGCCGATCGGCATGCTCGCGTCGCGCGGCCGGTCGTCCACCGGCATGGTGATGCGCAGGGGCTTCGGCCGGGCCCCGTGCTCGCGGTTCCAGTGCGCGATCATCAGCGCGGTCGCCACCATGAGCTGGTCGTTCACGGTGAACGCGGAGCCCTTGGGCCTGCGCGGCACGGGCAGCTCGGCGATGAGCATGCCGTTGCCCGGCGACGGCTCGGGCGTGCCCTTGCTGACCCGGGCCGGTGGCGCCAGGGCCGATGGGGTGTCCGGCGGCGGCGCGGCGGCCGGGCCCGCGCTCTCCGGCCGCCGGACCGGGGGCGCGGCGGGGGAGTTGTCCCTGCCGCCGTAGATCTCGGCGGCCGTGGCGAGGACGCGGAGGCAGGCGGGGCCGTCGAGGGCGGTGTGGTTGATGGTGAGCAGGAGGACCGAGCCGCTGTCCGCGTCCGCTGCTCCGGCGGCGCCCCCCGCCGAGTCCCGCGAGGGCAGCACCTCCAGGCGGATCGGCGGCGAGGCCGTCAACGGCGGAGCTTCGGCGAGGGCCCGCTCACGGGCGTCCCGCAGGGCGTTCCGTCCGCCCGGCGGGAACGCCACCACCTCCATGTCCGCCTCCGCCGTCAGCTCCCACTCGTAGCGGCGGCGGTACCAGGGGCCGCGCGCCTCCCGCATCAGGATGCGGGGGTGGCGGCGCAGGGCCTCGTGGAACGCGGCCCTCAGCCGGGCCGGATCCGGGGTGCCCGGCAGGTGCACCTCGATGTGCACGGTCTCCGGCTCCTCCTCCTGGAGGCAGTGCCGGGAGACCTCGTCGACGACGGGGAACGGCACGCGTCGGGGCGGCCGTCCGGGCGGTCGTCCGGGCCCGTCGGCGCGCCGGGCCGGGTGTTCGAGGGCGGTCATCGCTGGGTGCCTCCCCCCGGGGTGTGCGGGCCTTCGGCCGGTGGTCCCGCGGCGGGGCCGCGGGCCGAGACCGTGGGGCCCGCCGCCGGGCCCGCCGGAGCCTGTGGATCGCCCGGACCGGACTTGCGGTGCGGCAGCGGGGGCGCCGTAGGCCGGCCGGGCGGCTGGGGCGCGGGACCCGCGTCGGGCCCGAACACCAGCGTGTCGTCGACGTCCGGCTGACGCGCCGCCCGCTCCCGTACGGAGACCAGGGCCGCGAACAGAGCGATCAGCGCGAGCAGTTGGGCCGTGTGGCCGAACGCGCCCTCGTCCGACGCGGCACCCGCCCCGCCCGCGCCCGTCGCCGCCACGATGCCCGCTCCCGCCATCGCGACGAACGCGATCGGCACGAGCAGCGCGTGCCGCCACCACGAGAGGAGCGCCAGCGCGGGCACGAGCAGGGCGAACGGGCCCGCGATGACCGCGGCCACCAGGGTGAGCGCCACCGTGCCGAGGATCAGGCCGGGGGCGGGCGGCGCGGGCGCCGCGGCGTCCAAGTCCCTCTCGCGGCGCCAGAGGACGGCGAGCCCGATCAGGAGGAGGACGCCGACACCGGCCAGGATGAGACCGATCTCGTAGACCGTCGACGGCTCGTAGGTGAGCTTCACCGTGCCGCCCTCGCCCTCGGGCACGAGCCAGCCCTGCTGCCAGCCGTCGAGCCGCAGCGAGGTGAGCTCCTTGCCGTTCAGGGTCGCCTTCCAGCCGTCGTTCACGTTCTCGTACGTGGTGAGGTACGAGGCCGCTCCCGCGCCGACCGCCAGCTCACGGCGGTCGCCGAGCCAGTCCTTGACCTTCAGCTCACGCTCGGCCTCGTCGACGCTGCCCGGCGTGCCCCGGGTGAGGGACGCGTCCATGACGGCGAGGGGACCGGCGTCGCCGGTCTCGACGCTGTGCGCACCGGCTTCCAGCTCGACCGTGGTGTCCTTCTCGCCGAGCCGGCAGAGGCTGATCTCGATCGGGCGGCGGTCGGTGAGGTCCCGGACCGTGCCCTTCGCGCTCGACTCGTACAGCTCGCCGTCGATCGACATGACCGGGCCCTGGCCGCAGGGGAGCGAGAAGCGCTCCGTCGGGTCGGGCTGCTTCGTGCGGTACTTGTCGAGCGCCGGGACGTAGACCTCGGTGAGCCCCACGGGGAGCTGGAGGTCGGTGTCGGCCACCGGGTTGTGGACGGTCAGGGGCGCCGTCTCCGTGATGGTGATGTCCATCTGGTCGGTGGTGATCGGGGTGAAGCGGGCGTTGCCGTTCTCATCGACGCCCGCGGTCGCCGCGCCGTCCGGCGAGCTGATCTCGATCTTCTGCGGCCGGGTGGACAGGCCGCCCGCCGCGGGCAGCACGATCTCGCCCACCGGCTGCTTGTCCGGCCACTTGAGGCGGATGACGGGCCGGTTCCCGTCGCCCGCCACCCAGGCCGTGGTCAGGTCGCCGTCGGTGAGGTTGCGCGGCGAGAGACCGCTGCCGAGCTTCGCGGTGGAGTCGGCGGTCGCGATGATCTGCTGTTCCTGCTCGGGCGCCACCTTGTAGAGCAGCTCGTCGAGCTCACGGCCGGGCACGGCCACCGCGCTCGCCTTCACCTCGTACGTGCCGTCGGCCGTCGTCGTGAACCGGCGGTGCAGGCCCGACTCGGTGTCCACCTGCGAGAAGGCGCCGGGGTCGGAGGTGCGGTGCAGGGAGTACGTGGTCGCCTTCGCGTCGGTGGTCTTCTCCGCGTCCGTGGGGAGCTGGAGGAGACGGGTGACCCGGACCCCCGGGATCGTGATCTCCGAGAAGCCCGCGCCCGTCAGGCCGGGGCGCGCCACCTGGGTGTCCAGGATCGTGATCTTGATGAAGTCCGAGTCGCCCGCCGGGGCCTTGACGCGCTGCGGCTCGCCGTTGGTCCTGAGCGGGCTGGTGACGCTGCCGTGCTCCGTCTCCACCCGGACGCGGGTGGGCGCGGCCCGCACGCCGTCCTGCGGCAGCGGGGTGACACGGAAGGAGGACGGTACGTCGATCTTCGCGTTGAACTCGGCCCTGATCCACTCGCCGTCCGCCGTGCCGGCGTTGCCCTCCGCCCAAGCGGTGGCCGGGTTCCCGTCGAAGGCGTTCACCGGGTCGTACTGCGGCAGGTGGAAGAGCCAGTTGCCGTAGCTGGACGCCGTGACCGACCTGGCGCCGCGCAGCTCCGCCGTCGTCTGGTGCTCGACGCCGTCACTGGGCAGGATCTGGTGCGGCTTCTCGCCGGGGTTCTGGTGGGCGTCCTCCGCGTTCTTCTCGTCGCGGCCGTAGGTGTACGAGGTGTTGGAGTTGACCAGGCCGAAGCGGGTGTCGGCGCGGCGCAGGCCGTCACCGACCGCTTGCAGGCCCGGCGTCCCGACGCCCGGGTGGTTGTCGCCGGTCAGCACGGCGGGACGGTCCCGCATCCCGGGGTCGGCGGAGAGCGGAAGCAGCGACTCGGGGCCGCCACTGACCACCGCGGTGTTGGAGACCGGCTTCAGGCCCGCCTGGCCGGGCCGCTCGGCGCCGGTGTCGGGGGCGTAGACCTCCACGGCGCGCTGGCGCGGGTAGAGGCCCTCCACCTGGATGGGTGTGTCGTTGGCGATGATGCCGCCGGTGGTCTGCGGGCCGAAGCCCGTGACGCGGCGGAAGCCGGACTCCTCCAGGGTGCGCTTGACCGTCGCGGTCGGCACGTTGCCGACCTGGTCGGGGTCGAGGTCGTTGCGTACGACGACGTAGTACAGGCCTGCCCGCGTCACGTAGTCGCGCAGCCCCGGCACCTCGGCGCCGGTCCGCAGCGCCTGCTCGACGGCGTCCATCGCGCGCCGGTTGCCCGGCGTGCCGAACGGCACGTAGTCGCGCTGGGCCCAGCGCGAGTCGGCGAGTACGTCGAGGGGCTGGTCGATGGGTGAGCCCCAGGTGTAGATGCCGTGCGCGGTCGCGGGGACGACCAGGGCGCGCGAGTCGGGCGAGTACTTCTCCAGCCAGTCGGCCGTCGCCTGCCAGTAGGTGGGCAGCTTCTGGAACGAACCGGGCTGGAGGATCGAGCCGTTGACGTAGGGCAGGGCGAGGCCGGGCAGGACGAGGACGGCCGCGATCAGCGGCGCGTACCGTCTGCCCCGCACCCGCCGGGCACCGCGCGCCTGCGCGGCAACGCCCACCAGGTGCGTCAGGCCGAGGGCCAGGGCGAGGGCGAGGCCCGTCTGGAACTTGTAGATGTTGCGGAAGGGGACGAGCCCGCCGTCGAGCCAGGACTGGACGGTGCCGTGGAAGGGGGCTCCGAACGCGCCGCCGTACCCGGCGAGGGTGACCAGGACGACCGAGAGGACCGTCAGGACCAGCCAGCGCCGCTCCGGCAGATCGCGCCGCGCGAGGCCCGCGAGGCCGACGGCGGCGGCCAGCGCCGAGCAGACGATGGCCACGACGGCGGTCGCCACCGTCCATCCGGCGGGCAGCCAGGCCTCGCCGAAGTGCAGGTAGGCCACCCAGTTGCCGGCGCCGCGCAGGGTCTCGGTCGCCGACATGGTGCCGGTGGTGGTGGCCGAGTCCTCCACGTAGGGCAGGAAGTTCTCGCCGTGGATGCCGAGCATGAGCAGCGGTACGACCCACCAGGCGGTGGCCAGGACGACGCCGGGCACCCACCAGGTGATCAGCTTTCGCTTGCGCGGCCCGTTCGGCCGGGAGAGCAGATAGAGGCCCACGGGCAGCAGCGACGCGAGCGTCGCCGCCGCGTTCACCCCGCCCATGAACGGGATGATCAGCACCGAACGGCACGCGGCCAGACGTGCGCTGATCCGCGGGTTCGTCAGCGGGAGCAGCACCCACGGCAGGAAGGCGCCGGGCAGCGCCGCCGCCGACGTGGAGCCGAGGACCACGGTGAACGTCGGCCACAGGGCGTACACCACCGCGCCGAGCAGCCGGCTCGGGCGGCTGCCGATGCCCAGGCGCTCGGCGAGCCGCAGCGCGCCCCAGAACGCGACCGCGAGGATCAGCGAGAACCAGAGCCGCTCCGCCACCCAGACCGGGAGCTGCACCAGCTTGGCCAGCCCGTAGAACGGCAGCATCGGGAACGCGTAGCCGACGTACTGGTCCTGGATGCCGCCGAAGCCGGCCCGGTCGTGCCAGAGCTGGCCCAGGTCGGAGAGGAACTGCCAGGGGTCGACGGTGACACCGAGCTTGGTGTCGAACGTCATGCGCCCGGGTTTCACCGCGAGCAGGAGTACGAACGCCACGGCCCAGAACCCGAGCAGCCAGTGCCGCGAGCGCGGCCCCCGCGAGGGTTCAGGGGCATCGGTCGTGGGCCGTACAGCCGCCGGGGGTGGGGCCTGGACCGTGGTCATGGACACCGCCTGAGGATGAGAAGGAGATTCCAGGTCGCGACCTCGCGCACACCCGGCACCTTGGTGATCGCCCCGGCCAGGAACGGCCAGTAGCGCGAGCGCGCCGTCACCACGTCCACGTCGTCGCGGGCCCGCACCTGACGCAGGGTCGCGCCGACGTGGTGTGCGAAGAGGTTCTCGCCGAGCTTGTGTTTCGCGGCTCTTCCCGTACGCCGTTCATAGCGGGCGCGGGCCCGGTCGGCGCCCAGGTAGTGCCAGGGCGCCCACTCGTGACCGCCCCAGGGGGAGAGCCAGTTGGTGAAGGAGACATAGATGAGACCGCCGGGCCGGGTGACCCTGACCATCTCGCTGAGGAACGTCTGCGGGTCGTCGACGTGCTCAAGCACATTGGAGGAGAACGTCACGTCGGCGACGCCGTCCGCGAGCGGCAGCAGATAGCCGTCGGCGAGGACCGAGCCCTCGGGCGGCCTGCTGCCCGCTGCCGTCATCTCCGTGAGGTCCGGCTCGAAGAGATGGCTCTGCGCGCCGCGCCGCCGGAACTCCTCGGTGAAGTAGCCGCCCCCGCCGCCGATGTCGACGACGACGCGGTCCTTCACGGGGCCGTACGCCTCGACCTGGTCGGCGGCGTCCCTGGCGAGGAGGGTGTAGCAGCGCTCGGGCTCCTGCTGCTCGCGCAGGAAGGCCCTGAAGAGCGTGGCGGAACGGCGCAGAGAGGGGTCTTTCACTCAGGGCCTCTGGGGTGACTCGGGTCCAGATGCGCGGCGACGGCCTCGGCCGCCACCGCCTGGAACTGGCGGACCGTGTTGCCCCAGCGGAACTGCGTGGCCCGCTCGCCCGCGGCCTTGCCGAGGGCTCTGCGGCGCTCCGCGCTGAGTGCGAGGGTGCACCAGGCGGCGGCGAAGGAGCTCTCGCCGCGGGCGAGGAGGCCGGTCACCCCGTCCTCTATGGAGTCGCGGACCCCGGGGACGTCGAAGCCGACCGAGGGGGTCGAACGGGTCGCGGCCTCGGTGATGACCAGGCCCCAGCCCTCCACGGCGGAGGGGTGGAGCAGCATCCAGGCCTCGCACAGCAGGCGGTGCTTCTCCGCCTCGGAGACGTGCCCCCTGAAGTCGACGCCGGGTCCGGCCATCCGCTCCAGGCGCGCGCGTTCGGGACCGTCGCCCACGATCACGAGCCGGCCGCCCGTGACGGGTCTGACGCGCTCCCACAGGCGGAGCAGCAGACCGATCCGCTTGTACTCGACGAGGCGTCCCATCGCCAGGAACAGCGGTTCGTCGGAGCGGGCGTGCAGCGGCCCCGGCTCCTCGACGCCGTTGTGCACGATGCGTATGCGGTCGCGCTCCACGCCGATGGCGTGCAGCGCGGTGGCCGTCGACGGGGAGACGGCCACCAGGAGATTGCCGCGCTGGGCGCCGGAGAGCGCCCAGTGCTCCAGTCTCCGGCCGAGCCGGGCCGCGGGGGCGAGCGCCCCCTGGAAGCGCATCCCCCAGAGGTCGGTGTGGACGTGGTTGACCAGGCACAGGGTCGGTCCCCTGTGCCACAGCGGTGCCAGGTACGGCATGCCGTTGCAGACCTCGACGAGCAGGTCGCAGTCGCCCACCTGCCGGGTGAACGCCGAGCGCGCCCGCAGGTAGTGACCGAGGTCGCCGCCCGCGGACACCACGCGGTAGTCGCGGTGGGCGGCGGGGCCGCCGCAGAGCAGCGTGACCTGGTGGCCCAGGCCGCTGAGCCCGTCGGCCAGCCGGTCGACGAGCAGTTCGGAGCCGCCCGCGGCCCGGTTGCCGAGGTCGCGGTGGGCGAGGAAGACGATCCGGCGCGGCTGTGGGGTAGGCGTCGGAAGGCGCTCCGCGCGGCGTGGGGCGGCCGCGCGGAGCGAGGACGGTACGTGCTGGGGCATGCGTGCTCCAACTCGTCTCAGGGTGGGGAACTGTGGGGGGTCCGGTCGGCGGAACGGTCCTGCTGGGTACTGCGGGGGTTCTACGGGGGTGCTGCGGGGTGGAGCGGCGGCCGGGCCGCGGGCGGTGGGGTCGTCCCGCGGACGTGCCGTGCCCGGCCTGTGCTCGGGTGGTGCGAGGGCTGTGCTCGGGTGGTGCGGGGACTGTGTTCGGGTGGTGCGGACTGTGTTCGGGTGAGGTGGTCAGTTTTCGCCGCCCGGTACCGCGCGGCTACTCACCGAAGTGACAATTTCGGGGCCATTCAGGGCTGACGTCTCATCACATCGTGGTGGACTGCAGGGGGCTTCGGGACGTAGCAGGATTCGGACTCCCCGGCTCCGCCGATCCGTCACCGCCGCCGGAGCCGTTCGCGCCGTCGTCCCTGCGCCCCCGGACGACCAGGACGATCCCGGCCACCGCGAGCACCGCGCCGAGCGCCCCGGCGGCCACCGGCAGCGTCCCGCCGACCAGCTTCAGCCGGTCGCTGTCGTCCTTGGCGAGCTTGACCTGCGCCTTCTGCGTGGCCGTGTCGAACGCGACGCGGTCGCTGTCGAGCAGGACCGTCGCGTCCTTGTCCGAGCCCGGCGCCCGCAGCGTCTTGCGCGGCCCGATGGCGGCGTAGATGATCCGGCCGGTCCGCTGGTCGGCGACGAGCTCGATGCCGTGGTTGGCGTAGTACTCGTCGGCGATCACCTGGCCCTTCTTCGGCTGCCCGACCAGCACGCCGGGCACCTGACGCGTGCCGGTCTTGGTGGCCTTCACCGTGGCCGTGAACCGGTAGCCCTCGTAGCCCTGGATCTTCTTCGTGCCCCGGTAGGTGAGCGGAACCGTCGCCCCCAGCGTGTTGTCCCACCAGCGGTAGGACCGCTTCTCCACGTCGAAGGGGAACTTCAGGTAGGCCTCGCCCTCGAAGTGCGGCTTCTCGCCGCAGCAGTGCACCGGCAGGTTCGTCTTCCGGTCGGTCACCCAGCGCTCCTGCGTCCACTGGAGCGAGTCGTGCGGGTCGGCGGCCGGCAGCGAACTGTCCGGGTCGACGGAGGTCACCACGTCCCAGATGGCGCGCCCGTGCTTCTCGCTGTCCGCGACGTCGCCGCGCACCTGCCGGGTGATGGTGAGGCCCTTGTCGCGGACCGTTTTGACCTTCTTGGTATCGAAATAGCTTCCGGTGCCCTTGAAGACGGTGGTCGTATCGATGTCGGTGGGGGTGCGCTTCGCGCGTGGCTCCACGTACCAGGCGAGCAACGGTGCCAGGACCAGAAGAAACGCGCCGATACCGAGAAGGATCAGTGAAAAGGGCGAGGTGGGGCGGCGCATGGGGCACTCCTGGGCTATGGGCGGGAGAAGTGTTACCGAGCCGTACGTATGGGCCGGGAACGTAAGCGCACCCTTGACTAGGTGTCAATGCGTACCAAACACTGAGCACCTGCCGGGCGGGGCCGGCAGGGACTGTGTGACCGGGACTTCACGGCCGAAGATGCACGGCCGTGGCCGTCCCGGGTGACCTGGGTGGGGACGACCTCCGACAGAGAGGCTGGCCCTCGTAATGCACCGACTGCTCGCCGCTTCGCTCACCGCCGCCGCCGGGGCGCTGCTCGCCGTGGGCGCCGCCCTCGGCATCGTCGCGCTCCTCGACGCCACCCCGGACCAGCCCAATACGCCGCTGGTGCACTACGAAACCCCTGAGCGGGGTCAGTGAGCCACCGTGGCCCCCACCGACACCCACCCCACTGACGTGGCCTCCAGACCCGCGCCCGCCCCCGGCGGCCAGGGCTCGTCGGGGTCGCGCTCCGCCTGGCGCGACGTGCCGCCCCGCCAGGTGCGGAGGTTCGCCGCCCTCGCCCTGGAGGAGGTGCCCGCGCTCGCCCAGGACATCCTGCGCGAGATCCGCGCCGAGTACCCCGGCCTCCCCGTCGTCCTCGACGACTCGGGCGAGCCGATGGCGCTGGTGGGCATCCGCCGCGCCCTGGAGGGCTTCGTCCAGCAACTGGCGTCGCAGGAGGGCAGACCGCGCTATCACCTGGAGGTCTTCCAGGAATTCGGCCGCGGCGAGGGCCTGCACGGCCGCAGCCTCGACTCGCTCCAGGCGATCTACCGCCTCGGCGTGCGGCTCGCCTGGCGCCGCCTGGCCGAGATCGGCCAGCAGATAGACATCCCGCCCCCCGCCATGTATGAACTCGCCGAGTCCGGCTTCGAGTACCTCGACGGCCTCGTCGACCAGTCCGTACGCGGCTACGCCGAGGCCGCGGCCCGCGAGGCGGGCGAACGGCTCCGGCTCCAGCGCAAGCTCATGGAGCTGCTGCTCTCGGAGCGGCGCCCAGAGGCCGGCGGCTCCGCGCCCTACGGCGACCGCGGCTCGGGACGCTCCTCCGGGCGGGGCGCCGCCACGCTCGGCAACGGCCTCGGCGAACGGGCCGCCCGCATCGGCTGGCAGCTTCCCGAACGCGTCGCGGTGGGTGTGCTGCTCCGCCCGGCCAGGGAGGCCGTCGCCCCGGCGGTCGGCGAGGGTGTCCTGCTCGACATGGAGGCCGAACAGCCCCGCATGGTCGTGCCCGACCCCGAGGCCGCGGGCCGCCCCGAGCTGCTGCGCCGCGCCATGACCGGCTGGGCGGGAGCCATCGGCCCGCCCGTGCCGCTCGCCGACGCCGCGAAGTCGCTGCGCTGGGCCGAGGCCGCCGTACGGCTCATGGAGCGGGGGCTGCTGCCCGCCGGGGAGGTCCTGCACTGCACGGAGCACACCGAAGCGCTGGTGCTGCTCCAGCCCGAGGAGCTCATCGAGGACCTGGCCCGCCGCTGCCTCGCGCCCCTGAACCACTGCGGGCCCGCCCACGGCCGCCGCCTCGCCGAGACCCTCCTCGCCTGGCTGGAGACGCGCGGCGGCGCCCCGGAGGTCGCGGCGAGGCTCGGCGTCCACCCCCAGACGGTCCGCTACCGCCTGCGCCAGATAAGGGAACTCTGGGGCGACGAGGTGGACGACCCGGACCGCCGCTTCGAACTCGAACTGGTGCTGCGGGCACGCAGGCTGAGGGGGCAGCTGGGGCGGGCCTAGGCCTCCTGGCCCCCTGGCCCCCGGCTGCTGGCGCCGCCCGTCAGCAGCACTGCCAGGTGAACATGGCCCGGTCGAAGCGGAGGTCGGCCAGGTCATCCCGGCGTATGAGCCAGTAGAGGCAGCCGCCGTCGCCCCACATCATGTCCGCCGTGTCGTCCGAGTCGAACTGGGCAAGGAGCACCCACTCCCGCATCTCCTCGACGAGCCGGGGGTCGTGCCAGTCCGTCCCCGGGCCGAGGGCGGCGCGGGCGACCTCCAGCTCGACGGGGCCCTGCACCGACTGCGGCGTGCCGCCGAGCTGGTGGGCCGTCTCGTCGTCGTAGCTCCACAGGGCGTCGACGAACTTCTCGTCGCACACCGGGTGTTCGTAGTCCTGGAAGGCCTCCGCGTCCGGCGCGAGGACCTCCTGGATCTGCGGATGCGTGGGCTCCGCCACCGTCAGCTCCACGCGCGCGGCGAGCGGCACGTGGGAGTAGGCCTCCAGCTCGGGCGGTGTGTCCAGGCGGGTGGTCGACGCTCCCGCAGGTACGTATATGACCCGGGCGCCCGCCCATGTCTCCGGATCGTCCACCTCCACGAAGGCTTCGTCGTCCTCGTCCAGTTGGCCGTCGTAGTAGAAGAAGGCGAGCGTGCCGGAGGCGGGGAACGGCACGTCGAGGGCGCCCGCGGGCAGTGCCGCGCAGTCCACCGAGGCGATGAACGACAGCGGGCCATGCCCTTCCCACTCCGGCCACTCCACGGCGTCCGGAAGCCGGGGCTCACCGCCCAACTGCCCCACCACGTCCTCGTCCCCGCCCGCCGCGGCGAGCCGGATGCCGGGCCGCAGCAGCCCGAGCCACCGCTCGGCCACGTCGGAGGGGAGGTGCTCGTGCGCGAGGGCGTACAGCTCGCCGGAGGAGTTCTGCGTCATGCCCTGAATCATGCCTCCTGCCACTGACAACGCCGTCGGCGATCACCCGGCGACCACCCGGCGGTCACCCGCCGGCCACCCGACGACTCCGCTACGCCGGAGTCGTCTCTTCCGCACACAACTTTCACAGTGGCGGCTACCGCTGCCACCCGGCGGCACCTAGCCTCCAATCCTCATGGACTACTGCCACCCGTGCCGCAGGCACCTCAACGGAGCCCTCGCCTGCCCGGGGTGCGGAGCGCCTCGCGACGGGGGCCGGACCGGAGGCCGTGCCCGCGGTCGCGCCGCACACCGGCGCAGGCGCCGCAAGCTCCTCCTCGTCACCGCGGGCCTCGCGCTCGCGGTCGGTGGCCTGAGCCTCGCCGAACTGGGCACGGAGGGCCCGTCGGAGCAGCCCACGTCCGCGCCCGCCCCGGACGACGACGCGAGGGAGAGCGCGTCGGCGACGGACGCGGTGGCCACGGGGACGGCCTCGGCGCCCGAGAGCGAACAGGCGAAGGACGCGGAGAAGAAGGACCGCGAGCCCGCCGAGGACGCCCCGGGCGACAACGGACCCGGCGACAACGAGCCCGGCGATAACGAGCCCGGGGGCGACGAGGCGGGAATCGACCCGCAGCCGGAGCGCCCCTCGACGACCGCGCCCCCGGCGGCGGACACCCCGGACACGCCACGGCCGACGGCGGCCCCGCCCGCCACGGAGGCCCCGAGGCCCACCCCGACCCCGGAGCCGCCCCCGACGAGGGAGTGCGACCGCTTCCTGTGGTGGTGCACCTGACCCGAGCGCTGCCGCACCACGCACGGCGCACAATTCCTGGCGGTCGAAGCGAGATTGGCTCAGTATCGGGCCCGCTACGCACGTGTCGCGGACGGCGCGCTCACCCCCGAGTCCTCGCGGGACCTCATCACCCGCATCATCCACGAACTGTGAAAGGTGCCACCGTGCCCAACGCCTTCAACTGGCAGAAGTCGACTTATTCCGGCGGAGGCGACGGCGACAACTGCGTCGAACTCGCCGTCACGGCAACAGCGATACACCTCCGCGAAAGCGACGCCCCCACCACTGCCCTCACCACAGGCGTACCGCAACTCCACGCCCTCCTGACCGCCCTCAAGAACGGTCACGCCACACCCACCCACCGGGCCCGCTGAGGGCTGCTGTCCCGGAGGGGGCGTTGTTCCAGCGGGTGGTGCCGGCCGCGAGTCAGCGTCCTGAAGGAGGCGTGAGGGCCTGTTCCAGCAGGGTCTTCGCGGCCGCGCGCGCGTGTCGGCCGTAGTCCGCCTGGTTCAGCACCATGGCACGGCTGGCTGCTCCGTCCGCGAGGGTCACCAGTTGCTCGGCGAGTGCGGTGGGTTCACCGCAGCCCAGTTCCGCCACCAGGTCGGTGACCAACTGCACCATGCGGAGCTTCTGTTCGCGGGCGTAGGCGTGGATCGGATTCTTCGGATCGGGGAACTCTGCCGCTGCGTCGATGAAGGGGCACCCTCGCACCGCGGACGTGTCCGGGGTGGGCTGATCGAACAGGCGGAGAATCCGCTCGCGAGGGCTGAGGTCCTCACGGATCAGCACACCCTCCATGGTGTTCCCCGACGAGACCAGCGCCTGAAGGTAGGCAATCGCCAGTTCTTCCCTGGAACGGAAGTGGGCGTAGAGCGTCCGCTTGGACACCGGTGCCGCCTCTGCGACCTGCTCCATGCCGGTCCCGGCGATCCCTTGATCCGCGAACAGTCGGGCGGCGGCTGCCAGGATGCGTTCCCTCGCGCCTCGCCCTCCTCGCCGTGTCGTGTCACCCATCGTGCCCATGCAGAAAGCATACGGCCGCGTTTACTTTGCTCGGGCGCGAGGGCTACTATCCCCCCTCAAGTAAACGGTCACGTTTACCTCGATGAGGAGGAGTCCCATGAGCTGGTCCGACCACACCGAGCTGAGCGGCCACGCGGAGAAGCTGATCCGTGCCCGACGTGCGACGCGGGCTTTCCGGCCCGAGCCCGTGCCCGAAGAGACGATGCGCGCGATGTTCTCGCTGGCTGGTGCGGCGCCGTCCAATTCCAACGCGCAGCCGTGGCGGGTGGAGGTCGTCAGTGGCGCGTCGCGCGACCGTCTGGCGGCGTCCCTTCGGGAGGCCCATGCCGCACGGCGCGTGTCGGTCGACTTCCCGTACAACGATGACCTTTACTCGCCGGTGCAGCAGGAGCGGCGGGTCGCCTTCGGCGGCCGGCTCTACGGGACACTGGGCATCGGCTTTGACGACCATGCGGCGCGCGCGGCATATGACGCCGAGAGCCTGGGGTTCTACGGCGCACCGCATGTCGCGTTCCTCTTCGTCGCCGAACAGGACAGCGCGCGGCTGGCTGCCGACGTCGGCGCCTACATGCAGACGCTGCTTCTGGCGATGACCGCGTATGGCGTGGCCAGCTGCCCGCAGGGACTGCTGAGCTTCTACGCCGACGAGGTACGCGCCGAACTCGGCGTCACCACAGGGAAACTGCTCGTCGGGATCTCGTTCGGATACGCCGACGACGCCGCACCGGTAAACCACATCACCACTGAGCGTGCCGCGCTGAGGGAGACCACGACATTCCACGGCTGACAGTGCTGACAGTGCTGACAGTGAGGAGCGACGGCTACAGGGTCACCTCCCGCCATGCGGTGACGGCGGCCTCGTCACGGTCGGCGGCGGGCCGGGCCGGAACCGGCGGCGGACGAGCGCGATCAGTGAAGGTCCTCCGCGGAAGCACCACAGGGCGATGACCGGATCACAGATGGCACATGCCAGAGACGCGTCGTGGTGGAACGGCAGGATCGGATTGCCCTTGAGGTGGTGGGCCATGTCCCAGGCCGTGTGGAGCAGCCAGCCGACGCCGATGAAGGCCCAGGAGTCCAGGCCGCGGTAGGCGACGTAGGCCATGAGAGCGACGAAGGGCAGCTCCCACGGGCCGAATCCGCCCCCGCTCAGATAGGCGGCGCCGGCTCCGCCCACCATGATCGCGTTGAAGTGGCGTCGGTGCGGTTCCTTGATCAGGGACATCAGCAGGCAGTAGATGATGCCGACGATCACTGGTGACACGAGGTTCATGAGGGGGATGACTTCTTCCTCTTGGGGCGGGCCGGATCGCCGCGGTCGAGCTGTCGCGGCGCGAGCACCGACGTCTCGGCCGGAGCGCGGTCCCGGGTGGTGGGCAGGATCAGGAGCGTCGGGCAGGATCAGGGGCGTCAGGCAGGGTCAGGGGCGTCGGTACGCCGGAGGGCCGTCGCGGGCAGCATCCGGGCGCTCAGAGAGCGGTGGGCGTTGGACCCTGCGCGCTCCAGGTCCAGGGCGCCGACGGCTCGCAGCGTCAGTCCTCCGATGCCGCTGACGACCTCACGAAGGCCCTCCGCGGTGACCGGCTCGACGGTCACCGCGCCGTCCGTCGCGGAGCCGCCGGCGTACAGGACCTCATAGGGGGCGATGGCGTCGAGCGGGTCGAAGCCATCGAACAGGACGACAGGACGACCTGGATGCGCATGGGTGGTGTTCCTTCGGCGTCGCTTTCCAGCGGGACGTTCCGAAGTCAACCGGCTTCCCGGGTGCTCGCCCAGTGGCACTAGTGACAGGTTGCAACGGGATAGTGCCAACACCTAGGTTCTGGCCATGCGTACGGTTGCCGTGCTCGCGTTGGACCAGGTGATCCCGTTCGACCTGTCCACCCCGATCGAGGTCTTCTCCCGGACCCGCCTGCCCGACGGACGGCCCGGCTACCAGGTCCGGGTATGCGCCGAGCGCGACGAGGTCGACGCCGGGGCCTTCACCTTGCGTGCCCCTTGGGGCCTGGAGGGTCTTCAGGGCGCGGACACGATCATCGTGCCAGGCGTCGCCGATCTCGCTGCCCCACTCCCTCCCGCCGTGCACGACGCGCTGCGGTCGGCCGCCGCTGACGGCACCCGGATCGCCTCCCTCTGCGTGGGCGCCTTCCCCCTGGCCGCCACCGGACTCCTCGACGGACTGCGCGTCACGACCCACTGGCGCGCGACCGGTCTGCTGGCCGCCGCCCACCCGAGCCTCGACGTCGACCCGGACGTCCTCTACGTCGACAACGGCCAGTTGCTCACCTCGGCCGGCGCCGCGGCGGGCATGGACCTGTGTCTGCACATGATCCGCCGTGACTACGGCTCGGCCGTCGCCGCCGACGCCGCCCGCCTGTCAGTGATGCCTCTCGAACGAGAGGGCGGACAGGCCCAATTCATCGTCTACGATCACGCACCCACACCGCAGGGCTCCGAGCTCGAGACGCTGCTCACCTGGCTACAGGAGAACCTGGCCCGCGACCTCGCCCTTGCCGACATCGCCGAGCGGGCCGGAACCAGCACCCGAACCCTGATCCGGCGCTTCCGCGACCAGACCGGCACCACGCCGCTCCAGTGGCTCCACCGGGCCCGCATCCGCCAGGCGCAGCACTTGCTGGAAACCACGGAGCACTCCGTGGAGCGCATCGGCCACCAGGTCGGCTTCGGCTCACCCACCACCTTCCGTGACCGCTTCAAACGCACCACCGGCGT
Organism: Streptomyces sp. DSM 118878; assembly: GCF_052936595.1. Classification (NCBI taxonomy): domain Bacteria; kingdom Bacillati; phylum Actinomycetota; class Actinomycetes; order Kitasatosporales; family Streptomycetaceae; genus Streptomyces; species Streptomyces sp. DSM 118878. The sequence goes on along the minus strand of NZ_CP193622.1, from coordinate 2,990,058 downwards.
CAGCCCGCAGACCTACCGGTGCACGTTCAGTTGAACAGCCGCACCAGGCCTCAGCCCTCCGCGCCCAGCATCCTCCGCAGCAGCCCCCGCAGGGTCTCCCGCTCCTCGTGGGAGAGGCGGCCCAGTGGCTCGCGGGCGAAGTTCAGGGAGTCGCGCAGGCCGCGCGCCACCACCCTGCCCTCGGCCGTGGGCGCCGCCAGCTTCACGCGGCGGTCGGCCGGGTCGGGGCGCCGCTCCACCAGGCCGCGCGCCTCAAGGCGGTCGACGATGCCCGTGATGTTCGACGGCTCGCACTTCAGCTTCTGGGCGATGCGGCGCATCGGCATGGGCTCCAGGGAGAGCAGCCCGAGGACCCGCGCCTGCGCCCCGGTCAGCGAGTGTCCGGCCGCGGCCTCCTCGTACTCCTCGTGGTAGCGCCCCACGACCGTGCCGATCAGCTCGACGACCTCAAGTGTCAGCGGGTCGGTGCGGGGGGACGGGGTACCCGGGCCGGTACCTGAGCTGCTCGACATGCTCATCAGGTTACCCGGTTACTTGACATCATGAAATATCCAGGAGCATGGTTGTTTCACCACCTGAAGTATCTGGTTCACCGCCATGAACCGCCGTGAACCCCGTCGCAGATCGAAGTCGTAGGAGGACACCCCCCTCATGTCCGTCACCCCTGACCAGCAGCTTCCGTCCGTCAGCCGCGAGTGGCACCTCGTGCGGCGCCCCGAGGGCTGGCCGGTCCCCGAGGACTTCGCGCTGCGCGAGGTCCCCGTCGAGGCGCCCGCCGAGGGCCGCGTCCTGGTCCGCAACCGCTACTTCTCCGTGGACCCGTACATGCGGGGCCGGATGAACGACGTGAAGTCCTACGTCCCGCCGTTCCAGCTCGACCGCCCCATGGAGGGCGGCGCGGTCGGCGAGGTCGTGGCCTCGAACGCCGAGGGCTTCGCGGTGGGCGACCATGTCCTGCACTTCGCCGGCTGGCGCGAGTACGCCTCCGTGCCCGCGCAGCACGCCACCAAGGTCGACCCCGAGGCCGCGCCGCTCTCCGCCTACCTCGGCGTCCTCGGCATGACGGGCCTGACCGCGTACGCGGGGCTGCTCGAAGTGGCCTCCTTCAAGGAGGGCGACGCCGTCTTCGTCTCCGGCGCGGCCGGTGCCGTCGGCGGCCAGGTCGGCCAGATCGCCAAGCTCAAGGGCGCCTCGCGCGTCATCGGCTCGGCGGGCTCCGACGAGAAGGTCAAGCTGCTCATGGAGGAGTACGGCTTCGACGCCGCCTTCAACTACAAGGACCCCAAGCCGGTCGCCGAGCAGCTCAAGGAGGCCGCCCCCGACGGCATCGACGTCTACTTCGACAACGTCGGCGGCGAGCACCTGGAGGCCGCCATCAGCCGCCTGAACGTGCACGGCCGCGTCACCATCTGCGGCATGATCGCGGGCTACAACGACACCGAGCCGACCCCGGCCCCCCGCAACCTCGCCCTGGTCATCGGCAAGCGCCTGCGCCTCACGGGCATGCTCGTGCAGGACCACAACGCGCTCCAGCCGGAGTTCGTCCGCGAGGTCGGCGGCTGGATCCGCTCCGGAGAGCTCAAGTACCGCGAGACGGTCGTCGAGGGCGTCGAGAACGGCGTGGAGGCCTTCCTCGGCATGCTCCGCGGCGAGAACACCGGAAAGATGATCGTCTCCCTCGCCTGAGACGGGGCCGGACTCGCCGGGACTCTTCCGGCATCCGATAACCTAATTCCGCAATCCGTGGTTGTGGGCGCGCGCCACGTCATATCTCAGGAGGAACCAGCAGCTATGTCCATCCAGAAGATCGACGTCAAGTACACCGCCGTGGCCACCGCGGAGAACGGCCGCGACGGCCGTGTGGCCAGCGACGACGGCAAGCTCGACGTCGTCGTGAACCCGCCGAAGGAGATGGGCGGCAGCGGCGCGGGCACCAACCCCGAGCAGCTCTTCGCGGCCGGCTACAGCGCCTGCTTCCAGGGCGCCCTCGGCGTGGTCGCCCGCAAGGAGAACGCCGACATCTCCGGCTCCACCGTGACCGCCAAGGTCGGCATCGGCCAGAACGAGTCCGGCGGCTTCGGCCTGGAGGTCGAGATCTCCGCCTCCATCCCGAACGTGGACGCGGCCACCGCGCAGTCCCTGATCGAGAAGGCCCACCAGGTGTGCCCCTACTCGAACGCCACGCGCGGCAACATCAAGGTCGAGCTCGCGGTCGCCTGATCGCAGGTCGGTCGTACGTAGGTGAGGTCCGCGGACCGTACGCCGTACGTACGTGAGGGCCGCGTCCCGTAGCCGGGGCGCGGCCCTCACGCGCGCGTGGGTCAGCCCGTGGCCAGCGCCGCCTCGTGGACCGCGCGGACCAGCCGCTCGTTCTCCGCGGCCGGGCCGCCGGGGAAGGCGAACCGGCGGCGCGTGTAGCCGTAGGCGAGTCCGCTGCGCGGATCGGCGAACGCCTGCGAGCCGCCCACGCCGCTGTGCCCGATGGTCCCCGCGCCCAGGAACGGATACACGGCCACCGCCTGCGCCTGGAAGCCGACCGCGAACGCCCTGAAGGCGTTGAGCGACAGGTCGTGCCCCACCGACTGCACCTGCCCGAACTCGGCGACCGTGTCCGCCTTCAGCAGCGCCTCCCGGCCGTCGACGCCGGTGACCGCCGCCGCGTACATCCCGGCGAGGCCCCGCGCGGACGCCACCCCGCCGACCGACGCGGGCCCCTTGGCGCGCACGGGACGGGAGTTGGGCAGCGCCTCCAGTTCGGTGGGCTCGGCGCCGTGGCGGTTGAAGGCGATGGAGCCGAGGCTCTGCGGCCGGGGCGGCAGCGAGGCGAGCCGCGCCGCCTCCTCGGGCGTGGGCGCCATCGGCAGCACGGAACGGAACCGCCCCTCGTGCTCCTCGGGCAGCCCCAGGAAGAAGCCGAGCCCGTACGGGGCGCGCACCCGCTCCTCGTACACCTCCTGGAGGGTTTGTCCGGTGGCCCGGAAGACCACCTCGCCGGAGAGTGCCCCCACGGTCAGGGCGTGGTAGCCGAAGGCGGCCCCGGGGCGCCAGAAGGGGCGCTGCGCGACCATGCGTGCGGCGATGGCCCGGTCGTCGGCGACCTCCGCGGGCGAGAAGCCGGAGTCGGCTCCCACGATGCCCGCCCGGTGCGCGAGCAGCTCCCGCAGGGTCACCGCGCCCTTGCCCCCGGCGGCGAACTCCGGCCAGTAGTGGGCGACGGCCCGGTCGAGGTCCAGCACCCCGTCCTGCACGAGCAGGGCCACGACGAGGTGGGCGGCGCCCTTGGTGGAGGAGTAGACGCCGTACAGGCTCTCGCCCGTGACCTCCGGGCCCGCCCACAGGTCGACGACCTTGCGTCCCCGTACGAACGCGGCGAGCTGCCCCTCGTACTCGGGCAGCTCGCCCGCCAGTACGGAGGCGAACTCCTCGCGCACCGCCTCGTACCCCTCGGCGACCGTTCCCCGCACGCGGATCTCACGGGTCATGACGACGCCTTGCCGACGCTCAGCAGCGCCCGCCCGACCTGCGGGAACATTCCCTTCGGGTGATCGCGGAAGAGCGGTTCGGTACCGAAGAGCACCACGTCCGCGCGCCCCGCCGACCCGCTGACGACCGAGGCGCGGCCCGCGGCGTCCGTGGGTCCGCCGGTGCCGTCCTCCATGGGCCTCCAGTGCCCGGAGACCAACGGGTTGCCGGTGCCGTACTTCTGCTCCGCGCGCACGCCGGGGCCGAGGTCGGTGAACCACGTCGGCGAGTAGACGAAGCTGTGACCGGGGGCACCGCCGGTGATCGTGCCGCCCGCGTTGGCCACGCGCACCACGCCGTTGGCGTCGCCGTTGCCCTCCACCGGTTCGGCGGCGAGCAGACCGGCGTCGGAGTTCAGCGCGGCGCCGGTCGCGCCACGGCCGACCAGGCCGCCGCCCTTGGCGAGGAACGCGTCGAGCGCGGACTTCGCCGCCGCGTTGAGCTTGGAGCGGTCGAGCCCGGCCGACACCATGAGCGCGTCCGCCCGCTTCCAGTCGAAGCCGGCGTTGAGCACGGCCGTGGAGACGGGCACCACGTCGAAGCCCATCTCCCGCAGCGCGAACAGTTCACCCGGCGTGACGGCCGCCGCCACCCGCGTGCGGTGCAGCGCGGCACGTCCCTCGGCCTTGGTGGCGTCGAACGCGACGCCGTACTTCTTCGCCGCGGTCATCGCCGCCCCGCGCGCGGACGACGGCAGGATCGCACCGCCCTTGCCGTCGTCCCGCGCGGGAACGCCCTTCGCGAGGAGCGAGTTGAGCGCCGCGACCTCGCGCGGGTCGTCGAGCCGCAGCCGCAGGGCGCCGCGCGGCGCCACCTGGCCGACCTCGGACGCGGAGCGCACCACGCGCGCGTGGACACCCTTCAGAGAGCCGCCCTCAAGACCGCCGTCCTTGACCGTGTCGACGCTCGCGCCCCAGAGCCGTCCGAGGCTCCATCCGGAGATGTCGTACATCGTCGACACCTTGTCGCTGATGTCACGCCCGTCGGCCAGCATCACGTTGGCCAGGCCACGCTTGGGCTGGTGCATGTCGACGACGTACGAGCCCTTCGCGTACGTCCGCCCGCCGAGCCGGAAGCCGTGGCTCGCGCGCTCCACCCGTACGTCGTTGGCCACCAGGTGGTCGACGAGCCGCGCCGCGGCCGTCGCCGAGCGCTGGCCGCGCCCCGCGGGGATCACGTACGCGTGCGGGAACTCGGTGGTGTACACGTCCTCCGGGCCGATCCCGGGCACCCCGGGCACCGTCTCCTCGGAGACCGGGACCTGCTCGGCGCCCGTCGCGCCGCGCCGGAAGACCTCGATCTGGTCGGCGATCACCGAAGTACGGTGCTTCTGGGTGTAGTCGAGGGTCGCGCGCATGGCCGCGCCCGCGATGTCCACGTTGATGGCGGCCCTGCGGCGCAGCTCGGCGACCGGCTGCGCGTCGTACTCCGCGTTGTTCACCTGCATCGGGAACTCGATGGTGTGCGTCGCGACCGCGCCGTGGAACGGCATGTACTGCGGGGTGAAGATCGGCGGCCAGTCGTCCCAGCCCTCCTCCTGGTCGCGGAAGGGAATGACCGCGGGCAGTACGCCGTCCTTCTCCTCGGTGTAGCCGAGGCCGTTGACGGCGGCCTCCATGCCGAGGGCGTTGGCGTAGGAGTTCTTCAGGAAGAGGTCGTACTCGTAGTTCTCGCCGTGCGGGGGAGTGGTCGGCTCGATCAGGGTGCCGTTCACATAGCCGTGCAGGTCGATCATGACCGCGGGCTGCTTGTCGACGGCGATCCGCCGGATCGCGCGGGCCTCGGGCTGCGAGGCGGTGATGAAGTCACGGTTGAGGTCGAAGCCGTTGGCATTGGAGCGGGTCCCCGCGATGCGGCCGTCGGGGTTGGTGGTGACGCTGAAGTAGAGCCGGTTGTGCGCGAGCAGGTCCCGGGTCTTGCCGTCCTTGGCCTTCGCCAGCTTCTCGATGAGCTTCAGGGCGGCGTCGGTGCCCTCCCACTCGTTGCCGTGGATGTTGTTGTTGATGAACACCGGCGTCTTGTACGAGGCCTTGATCGCCTTGTCCTTCGCGGCGGCCGACGGCGCGTTCTCGATGCGCTCGCGCATCCGCTCCTGCCGGGCCGTCTCGCGCGCCGACTCGGGGGCCGTCACGGTCACCAGGTAGAGCTCGTGCCCGCCGGCGGAACGGCCCGCGACCTCCACGCTCACGCGGTCGCCGACGCGCTGGAGGGCGTTCAGCTCGGGGGCTATGCCGTGGTACGGCGTGAGCCCCAGTTTTATCGACTTGTCGGCCGGATTCTCCGGAGGTGCGGTGAGCTTCCGCTCCCGCGGATATCCACGGCCCTCGCCGCTGCCGGACTCCGGGGCGCCCGTGTCACCGAGGGCCCGTTCGGCGGCCCGCGCCGGGGCCTTGGCCGCGCGGTCGGCGCCCAGCGGCGAGCCTTCGCGGACGACGGGGCGCGGCGTCGGGTCCGCGGTCGCGGTACCGGGGGCGAACGTGGTGAACAGCAGTGCGCCGGCCGTGGCGGCTGTGGTGACCAGAACAGGTCTTGTCGGCCGGGATATACCCATGCGTACCTCCGGTAGATCGATAACGTGGTCTTACCGGTTCAACTCGCAAGCAACAAGAGGGCCTCCCCTCACGGATGGCCTCTCCTGTGACAGTCCGGGCGGCGTCCGCTGTGACAGTCCTGGCACACGGCGCCGATCGAACCCCCGTTCAGCGGCGGCTAGGGTGTGCCGCATGCGCGATCTTGGTGTGGGTTTCGGTTACCTGATGAAGGGCCAGCGCTGGGTCGCCCAGCACGGCAAGCAGTACGGAATGGGGCTGTTGCCCGGCCTCATCACGCTCCTCCTCTATGCCGCGGCGCTCGTCTCGCTCGCGCTCTGGGGCGCCGACCTCGTGGGCTGGGCCACACCGTTCGCCGACGACTGGTCATCGCCCTGGCTCGGCCTCTTCCGCGGCTTCCTGACGGCCCTGCTCTTCGCCCTCGCGCTGCTGCTCTCCGTCCTCACCTTCACCGCCGTGACGCTCCTGATCGGGCAGCCCTTCTACGAGTCGCTGTCCGAGGCGGTCGACATCACCGAGTCGGGCCACGCCCCCGAGTCGGGTCTTCCGCTCTGGCGGGAGCTGTGGATCTCCGCGCGGGACAGCCTCCGTGTCGTCGTCCGCGCGGTGCTCTGGGGCGTCCTGCTCTTCGCCCTCGGCTTCATCCCGGTGATCGGCCAGACCGTGATCCCGGTGATCGGCTTCTGCGTGACCGGCTTCTTCCTCGTCGAGGAGCTCACCGCGGTCGCCCTCCAGCGCCGCGGCGTCGAACTCCGCGAGCGCCTGGCGCTGCTGCGCTCCCGCAAGCAACTGGCCTGGGGCTTCGGGACGCCGCTCGCCGTCGCCTTCCTGGTGCCGTTCGTCGCCGTCTTCCTGATGCCGGGCGCGGTCGCGGGCGCGACGCTGATGGCGCGGGACCTGCTGGGCGAGAACAACGGCGACAACGGCGGTCAGGGCGACGGAGAGGGCGCCCCCGGGCAGGGCGGCGGCTTCGGTTCCGGCCGCCCTGCCTGAGGCCTGACCGTCAGGACGCCGAGACGGCCGTCCGCAGGATGCTCCGCATCTGGGCGATGATGTCGAGCCGGTTCCGTACGAACTCGGGGTCGGTCACCGCGCCGGTCGCCGGGTCCGTGTTCCCCGCGCCGAACTGCAGCACGGGCGTGTGGACATGCCCGCCGGGCAGCCGGCCGCGCAGCCCGAGCCGGTCCCGCAGCAGCGTGGCCCGGTAGGCGATCTCGTTGGACAGATAGTCACCGCCGCCACCCGCGCGCGCGGCCGACCCCGCGGTCGGCCCGTCCGGCCGCACCACGGGCTGGGTACCGCCCGCCGGGATTTCGGTCACCGACGTGTTGTCGTACACCGGGAAGCGGCCGGTCTCCGCGTCGGCGATCGCCTTGTACGGGAGGGTCGTCGTCGTCCACTGGGGCTGCGAGGCGGGGTCGGTCACCGGAACCTGCTCGGTGCGCGAGGCGTTGTCATTGTCGGGGAAGCCGCCGCGCCAGGCCCCGTTGGTCCGCTCCACGTCGATGCGGCCCACGCGGCCCTGGCTGACGGTGGTGAAGAGATCGACGCGGGGCAGCACCGGCCGCAGTGCCCGCTCCACCGCGCCGTCGGTGAAGTCCTGCCAGCGGACGGGGAAGGTGACGGCCTCGATCCTGGCCGGTCCTTCGGCGGTCCGGATCGTCGTGCCGTCGAGGGCCAGCGCGGTCGCGCCCGACGGGTTGCTGATGCGGACGTCCCGGTCGAGGGTGAAGGGGTCGAAGCCGGTCACGAAGACACGCTTGACCTCCTTGCCGCCCTTGCCGTGGCGGCGCTCCGCGAACCGCACGTCGTCCTGCCCGCGTGACGTCGTCTCCAGGGAGTCCATGAGGCGCGCGCGCCGCTCGTCGCTCAGGGAGAACCGGTTCGGCTCCCACTGCCGCAGCTCCCGCGTCATCCCGAGCCGCGCCCAGTAGAGCGGCCGGTCGTCGTCCCTGCTCAGATCGCCTCCGGCCGGCCCGCGCCCCTGCGCGCGGTCGACGGCCCCGCGCCACAACGACCTGCCCTCCCGTACGACGAGCCGCCGCGCCTGCTCGTAGGAGCGCGCCTTGCCGAGCGCGCGCGCCAACTCCGGCGCCCGGGAGTCGAAGCCGCTGCGCCGCAGGATCTCCTGGGGCGCGGCCCGGTCGAGCCGTGCCTCCTCGACGGTGACCGCGCGGCCACCGGCATCCCCCGGGGCGGCGGAGGCGGGCGCCGAGACACCGAGCCCGGCCATCAGCACGGCGAGGCCGAGCGCGCCACCGATCCGGGAGCGGGAGCCGGTGAGCAGTGGGGGACGAGAGAGCACGCGAGGACGAGGGGACACGCGGATCCTTCCGTAAACGGTTCACCGTGACCGGTGAGGTGGCGGAAGTATCGCGGGACGCCTGGGCCGAGCGCTACGGGTCCAAGGTCCCGACCTCCCCGCCGATCTCCGTGCCCGCGTGAGCACGGTCCTGGTCGCGGGGCTGCCGGCCGCGGCGACCGCCGACGGCGCCTACGCCCTCGTCGCCCCGATCGGCTCCGTCAACCGTTGGGCGGGGCGCGTCAGTTGGGTGAGGACGTGGGGCGCTATGTGGGCCATCCTTGGGTTTGTCGCGTGGTAGTACGCGAGTTCGTCCAGGGCGATCGACAGGGCCCAGCCCGGCCCGCGCGCCCACATGGCGTCGTCGGCGGCGGGGCCCAGTGCCCAGGACGTTGCCCGGCTGTAGATCTCCGTGCGTCCAGACGGCGCCCCGCCGCTACGCCGGGGCCCGCAGGGCGGCGTCCCAGACGGCGGTCGCGGCCCGCTCGTCCACGGGGCCGCGCAGCCCGGCGATCACCTCGCGCGTACGGGCGTCGCGCCGCGCCAACGGCTCGCTCCGGTAGGCGGCCGGCGCCCCCGCCGGGCCGACCTCCCGCAGGGCGGTCAGGAACTCCGCGACGTCCTGGGCGAACAGCGCGGGAGCGGCGAGCGGAGCACCCGGTTCCGGCGTTGCGCCCTCCAGCCATCGGAAGACGCTCCACGGGCAGCGCGGCCCACGCGGGGAACTGGGCGGCCACGAGCCGGGTCCACATCGGCCCGTGGTGTGACGCCGACGAACTGATGGCCGAGACCGAGGTCACCGTACCGAGGTCACCGTACGGAGAAGGCGTACACCGTCCGCGACGCGTAGGTCTCGCCGGGCCGCAGGATTGTGGACGGGAACCCCGCCCGATTCGGGGAGTCGGGAAAGTGCTGGGTCTCCAGGGCGACGCCGTCCCCCGCGGCGAACGGCAGCTCCGCGTCGAAGTGGTCGGCGGTGTAGAGCTGAAGCCCCGGCTCGGTCGTCGAGATGGTGAGGTCCCGCCCGGTGGTGGGGTCATGGAGCCCCGCCACTTCGACCGGCCCGGCGGTGACGCCCTTGTCCAGGACGTAGTTGTGGTCGAAGCCGGGCCCCGCGGCCCGTGCCGTACGGAAGTCGAACCGCGTCCCCGCCACGTCCTCGTACGCCCCGGTCGGAATCAGCTCCCCGTCGACCGGGGTGATCCGGGAGGCGGCGATCCGCACCTCGTGCCCGTGCGCGCTGCCCGAGCCCGCCCCGGCGAGGTTCCAGTACGTGTGGTTGGTGAGGTTCACCACGGTCGGGGCATCGGTCGTCGCCTCGTAGGCGATGCTCAGCGCGCCCGCCGCGTCCAGCGCGTACGTCGCCGAGACCGCGAGCCGCCCGGGGTAGCCCTCCTCGCCGTCCGGGCTCACCCGCGCGAGCCGCACCGCGTGGTCGCCGTCCGGTTCCGCGTCCCAGACGCGCTTGTCGAAGCCGCGCTCACCGCCGTGCAGGGCGTTGGAGCCGTTGTTCCGCGCCAGCCGGTGGGTGTGCCCGTCGAGGGTGAAGGCGCCGCCCGCGATGCGGTTCGCGTACCGCCCCACCAGTGCGCCGAAGTAGGGGCTGGGGTGCTTCACGTACCCGTCGAGCCCATCGAACCCCAGCGCCACCTGCGCCACCCGCCCGGACCGGTCGGGAACTTCCGCCGTCTGAAGGATGCCGCCGTACGTCAGGACGCGCACCCGTACTCCGCCCCTTTCCAGGGTCCAGCGGTGGACAGGGGTGCCGTCGGGGAGTGTCCCGAAGAGTTCGCTGCGCATGATCGCGACCCTACGCCGCACCCTCTCGCTAGCCCACGGGCTCGCGCGAGGTGATCTGCCGGTGGGCGAGCGCGGCGAGGCGGGACTGGCCGTCCTTGCTGGGGTGGAACCAGTCCCAGTGGCTCAACTGGTCGCCGTCGAAGCGGTAGGAGTGGACGGCCCCGCCGTCGTACCGGCAGCGCCGGTCCTTCTCGCACACCTCTTCGAGTACGTCGTTGTACGCCACCACGCGGTCCCGCACCGAGTTCCGCCGCTGGGACGCCGCGGCGTCCAGGTCGTCGGGGTCGGCCAGCATCGAGGAGCAGATGCCCAGCTTCCACACCTGCTTGCCCAGCGGGTTGGTGCGCCCCTGGGACCAGAGCCGCTTGAGGTTCGGCACGGACGCCACGTACACCTGCGCCTTCGGCAGCGAGGCGCGCAGGGTGCGCATCGCGGCCGTGAAGTCGGCGCGGAAGTCACCGACCGGCGTCATCGACGCGGCCGACGGACGGCAGGCGTCGTTGGCGCCGATCATCACCGTCACCAGCTCGGGCCGCTCGGCGACGGCCTCCTCGACCTGGCCGGACAGATCCGCCATTCGGGCGCCGGTCTTGGCGAGGTTCCAGCTGTGCGAGGCGGCCCGCTCCTTCCCGAGGAGCCGCGTGGCGAGGCTGCGCACCTCCGCGTCCGTACCGGTCGCCCAGGACGCCTCGGGGCAGTCGGAGAGCACCGAGCAGGCGTCGAAGCCGCGGGTGATGGAGTCGCCGACGGCCGCGAGCGAGCGGGGCGTGGTGTCCCAGGAGGGCGTCGGTTTCGGGGACGGTTTGTCGAGTGCGGACGGGCCGCCGGGGGCACCGGAGTTGCCGCCCTGCGCGTCGCACGCGGTCAGCGTCGCGGTGCCGAGAAGAGCCGCCGTCGCGAGAGCGACGGCGGCACGTGAGCGGTGCCTGCGGTTCCGCATCCCTGGTCCCCTTCGTCGATCTGGGTGACGCCGTGCGCGTGCCCAGGGTTGCGCCCCGCCGGGTGAAAGGTCGGAGTTTCCCGGGCCACGGACCGACGGTACGTCACACTCCTTGCGCCGCCGCACGGTAGCCTCGGCCCCGTAGCCGCCTGGCCACTGCTCTCACGGCGGCGACAGGCGGGTGATCCACCCGGTGACGCCCCGCCGCTCTGGTTCCGCTAAATTACATCACGTCACATCTGTCCCCTTTTTTTCAGGTTTCTCTAGTATTTGGAGAAAACTGCTCGGCACGGGCGCGAGGCCGCCGGGACAGGCGAACCTCGACCCACACTGGAGGTCCCGGTGACGACACGTGGAGTTCTGTACGTGCACTCCGCTCCGCGCGCGCTGTGCCCACACGTCGAGTGGGCCGTCGCGGGCGTGCTCGGCGCGCGTGTGAGCCTCGACTGGATCAGGCAGCCCGCGGCGCCGGGCACCTGGAGATCCGAATTCTCCTGGCAGGGCTCGGTGGGCACCGCCTCCAAGCTCGCCTCCGCCCTGCGCGGCTGGCAGATGCTGCGCTTCGAGGTCACGGCGGAGCCCTGTCCGAGCGCCGAGGGCGAGCGGTACAGCGCCACGCCCGAGCTCGGCATCTTCCACGCCGTCACCGGGCTGCACGGCGACATCCTCATCCCCGAGGACCGGCTGCGCGCCGCCCTGGCCCGCTCCCAGCGCGGCGAGAGCGACCTGGCCGCCGAGCTCGCCAAGCTCCTCGGCAAGCCCTGGGACGACGAGCTCGAACCGTTCCGCTACGCGGGCGAGGGCGCGCCCGTGCGGTGGCTGCACCAGGTCGTGTGAGACCGCATACGTACGAAGAAGGCCGGCGTACGTACGAGCAAGGCCCGCCCGGAAGTCTCCGGGCGGGCCTTGCTCGTCAGTGGGTCGTCAGGGTCGTCAGGGTTGTCAGGCCCGTCAGTGGGCTCACACGCTCCTGAACGCCAGGACCACGTTGTGACCGCCGAAGCCGAACGAGTCGTTCAGCGCCGCGATCCTGCCCTCGGGCAGCGCGCGGGCCTTGTCGCGGATGACGTCCGCGTCGACCTCGGGGTCGAGGTTCTGGATGTTGATCGTCGGCGGGGCGATGCGGTTCTTCAGCGCGAGGACCGTGGCCACGGTCTCCACGCCGCCCGCGCCGCCGAGCAGATGACCGGTCATCGACTTGGTGCTGGCGATCGCCATGTGGTCCACGTCGTCACCGAACGCCTTGCGCAGCGCCTTGATCTCCGCGACGTCACCCTGCGGCGTCGAGGTGGCGTGCGCGTTCACGTGCACGACCTCGGCGGGCTTGAGGTCGGTGGTGTCGACCAGGTTCTGCAGGGCCGCGGCGATGCCGTTGCCGGACGGCTCGGGCTGCGTGATGTGGTGCGCGTCGGCCGAGATGCCCTGGCCGACGGCCTCCGCGTAGATCTTCGCGCCGCGGGCCTTGGCGTGCTCCTCGGACTCGAGGACGATCACACCGGCGCCCTCGCCGAGCACGAAGCCGTTGCGGTCCGCGTCGTAGGGGCGCGAGGCGCCCTGCGGGTCGTCGTTGTTCTTGGACATCGCCATCATGTTGCCGAACGCGACGATCGGCAGCGGGTGGATCGCCGCCTCCGTGCCGCCCGCGACGACGACGTCGGCACGGCCGGTGCGGATCATCTCGATCGCGTAGCCGATGGCCTCGGCGCCCGAGGCGCAGGCCGACACCGGGGTGTGGACGCCCGCGTGGGCACCCAGCTCGATGCCGACGTTGGCCGCCGGGGAGTTGGGCATCAGCATCGGCACGGTGTGCGGGGAGACGCGGCGTACGCCCTTCTCCTTCAGCACGTCGTACTGGTCCAGAAGAGTGGTCACGCCGCCGATGCCGGAGGCGATGACCGCGCCCAGACGGTGCGGGTCCACCGAGGCGTCCTCGCCCGCCTTGGCGGTGTAGCCGGCGTCCGCCCAGGCCTCCTTGGCCGCGATCAGCGCGAACTGCGCCGAACGGTCCAGCTTGCGGGCCTGCGGCCGGGGAATGATCTCGCCCGGCTCCACGGCGATCTGACCGGCGATACGGACGGGCAGCTCGGCCGCCCAGTCCTGCTCCAGAGCGCTGACGCCGGAGCGGCCCGCGAGCAGGCCCTCCCACGTCGACGCTGCGTCGCCACCCAGCGGTGTGGTTGCGCCGATACCGGTGACGACCACGGTGCGATTGGTCGAGTTCACAGGAAAATTCTCCACGGTGTTGAGGGGATCAGCGGCGCCACCGCCGGGTGGCGACTGAGCACGAGCTCGGTCAGTTCTGGTGCTCGAGGATGTACTTGGTCGCGTCGCCGACCGTCTTGAGGTTCTTGACGTCGTCGTCCGGGATCTTGACGTCGAAGCGCTCTTCGGCGGCGACGACGACCTCGACCATGGACAGCGAGTCGACGTCCAGGTCGTCGGTGAAGGACTTGTCCAGCTGGACGTCCTCGACCGGGATGCCGGCGATCTCGTTCACGATCTCGGCGAGACCGGCGACGATCTCTTCCTGAGTGGCGGCCATGTTGGCGCTCCTTCTTGTGTATCCAGAGGGTGTGGCGCCCGCCGCGGCAGCGGCAGGTTGGTTACGCCGTACGGATCGGATGATCCGGACGTGATGCCTAGGGGAGGGTAACGACCGTGGCGGCGTACACGAGACCCGCCCCGAAGCCGATGACGAGCGCGGTGTCGCCGCTCTTCGCCTCGCCGGTCGCCAGGAGCCGCTCCATCGCGAGCGGGATCGAGGCGGCCGAGGTGTTGCCGGTGGTGCGCACGTCACGGGCGACCGTCACGTGCTCCGGCAGCTTCAGAGTCTTCACCATCGAGTCGATGATCCGCTCGTTGGCCTGGTGCGGAATGAAGACATCCAGATCGTCCGGGGTAATTCCGGCCGCGTCCAGCGCCTGCTGAGCGACCTTCGCCATCTCGAACACGGCCCAGCGGAACACCGCCTGGCCCTCCTGCGTGATGGCGGGGAACTTCTCGGGAGAGCCCTCGCGGTACTCCTCCCAGGAGATCGTCTGCTTGATCGTCTCGGACTTGTCGCCCTCCGAGCCCCAGACCGTCGGGCCGATCTTCGGCTCCTTGGAGGGGCCGACGATCACGGCACCGGCGCCGTCACCGAAGAGGAAAGCCGTCGCGCGGTCGGTCAGGTCGGTGAGGTCGCTCAGCCGCTCCACGCCGATGACCAGCACGTGCTCGGCGGAACCGTCGGTGACCATGCCCCTGGCGAGCGTCAGCCCATAGCCGAACCCGGCGCAGCCCGCGGAGATGTCGAACGCGGCGGGCTTGCCCGCACCGATCTTGTCCGCGATCTCGGTGGCGATCGCCGGGGTCTGCTTGAAGTGCGAGACGGTGGAGACGATCACGCCGCCGATCTGCTCGGGCGTGATGCCCGCGTCGGCGATCGCCTTGCCCGCGGCCTCGACGGACATCGCGGACACGGTCTCCTCGTCGGAGGCCCAGTGCCGGGTCGCGATGCCCGAGCGGGAACGGATCCACTCGTCGGACGAGTCGATCGTCTCCAGGATCACCTCGTTCGGCACGACACGGGTGGGCCGGTAGCCGCCGACGCCCATGATCCGCGCGTACGGGGCGCCCTGACTGGGCTTGATCTTCGACATGCGCTACGGCTCCTTGTCAGTCGTCGGCTCAGGAATGCTCGGCGACGAGCGCGCGGGCCGCTTCGAGGTCGTCGGGGGTCTTGACCGCGAGCGTCTTGACGCCGGGCAGGGCGCGCTTGGCCAGGCCGGTGAGGGTGCCGCCGGGGCACACCTCGACGACGGCCGTGACGCCCAGCTCCTTGAACGTCTCCATGCACAGGTCCCAGCGGACCGGGTTGGCGACCTGACCGACCAGGCGGGAGATCACTTCGGCACCGGAGGCGACGGTCTTCCCGTCCCGGTTGGAGACGTAGACGATCTTCGGGTCGGCGGCGGTCACGCCCTGTGCGGCCTCTTCGAGCTGCGAGACGGCGGGGGCCATGTGGTGCGTGTGGAAGGCGCCCGCGACCTTGAGGGCGATGACCTTGCGGACGCCCTCGGGCTTGTCGGCCTCCAGGGCGGCGAGCTGCTCCTTGGTGCCCGCGGCCACGATCTGGCCCGCGCCGTTCACGTTCGCCGGCGTCAGGCCGAGCTTCTCCAGGTGCGCCGTGGTGACCTCGGGGTCACCGCCGAGCAGCGCCGCCATGCCGGTCTCGGTGACCGCGGCGGCCTCCGCCATGGCGAGACCGCGCTTGCGCACGAGCCGCAGGGCGTCGTCGTCGGAGAGCACACCCGCGTACGCCGCGGCGGTGATCTCGCCGATGCTGTGTCCCGCGACGGCGCCGGGCGCGATGTCACCCAGTGCCGAGGCGGAGAGCAGCCCCGCGGCCACGAGCAGCGGCTGCGCCACGGCGGTGTCGCGGATCTGGTCCGCGTCGCCCTGCGTGCCGTAGTGGGCGAGGTCGAGCCCGATGGCGTCCGACCAGGCGCCGAGACGGTCGGCGGCGCCTGGGAGGTCGAGCCAGGGGGTCAGGAAGCCGGGCGTCTGAGCGCCTTGGCCGGGAGCGACGAGTACGAGCACTCTCACACTCTCTCTTGTGGACGGCGTAACTGGCCGGTGGGGACAGGGACGAAGAACGGCTGACGGAATTGTAGGAGTCCAACAAAAGGCTGGGACTAGTGATCCCTGTCGGCCAGACGCCCCAGGATCAGCGCGATCCGCAGCGTGAACGCGGAGCGTACGTCCGAGGGTGACCAGCCGGTGACGTCAGTCACACGTCGGAGCCGGTAGCGCACGGTGTTGGGGTGGACGAAAAGCATCCGGGCAGCGCCTTCGAGGCTGCTCGCCTGCTCCAGATAGACACTCAGCGTCTCCAGGAGCGCGGAGCCCGCTTCCTCCAGCGGTCTGTAGATCTCCTCCACCAACTGGTCACGGGCCGCCGGATCACCGGCCATGGCGCGCTCGGGCAGCAGATCGTCCGCGAGAACGGGCCGCGGGGCGTCCTGCCAGGCGGCGGACGCCTTGAGCCCGGCGGCGGCGGCCTGCGCGGAACGCGTGGCGGCGAGCAGGTCGGGGACGATCGGACCCGCCACGACGGGGCCCGCCGCATACGGGCCGATCAGCGCCTTGGCCACGGCCAGCGGATTGTCGTTGCCGCCCGCGATGACGACGAGACGCGTGCCGAGGACACCGGTGAGGACCTGGAGCTTGGCGTGCCGGGCGGCGCGGCGGATCGCCTCGACGGTCAGCTCGCTGTCGCCGTCGGGGGCGGTGCCGAGGATCACGCAGACGTGGTCGGGGGAGTTCCAGCCGAGCGCCGCGGCCCGGCTCACCGCGCCCTCGTCGGCCTCGCCGGACAGCACCGCGTTGACGACGAGCGACTCCAGGCGCGCGTCCCAGGCACCGCGCGCCTCGGCGGCCTGCGCGTACACCTGAGCGGTGGCGAAGGCGATCTCACGGGCGTAGACGAGGAGGGCCTCGCGGAGGATGGACTCGTCCCCGGGGGCGGCGACCTCATCGATCGCCGACTCCATCACCTCGATCGTCGTACGCACCATCTCCACCGTCTGGCGCAGGGTGATCGCCCTGGTCAGCTCGCGGGGGGCGGTGCCGAAGACGTCGGTGGAGATGGCCTGGGGGGCGTCCGGACGCCGGAACCACTCGGTGAACGCGGCGATACCGGCCTGCGCCACCAGGCCGATCCATGAGCGGTTCTCCGGCGGCATCGCCCGGTACCAGGACAGCGTCTCGTCCATGCGTGCGATGGCCTGCGCCGCGAGACTCCCGGACGACTTCTCCAGGCGCTTCAGGGTCGCGGTATGGGCATGCGTCGCGGTATGGGCATGCGGGGTCCGGCCGTCCTGGCCGGCCCCCGGCTGGGACTCCTGCGGCACCCCTCGCGGGGACTCCGGCTTGGCTTCGTTCGCTGAGGGTTCGGGCACGGGACAAGACTGCCTTATCGGGGCGGGGGCGTGCGGGGGCGGGGGTTTGGCCGGGGGTTGGGTTGGGGGTTGGGGGTGAGGGTTGCGGTGCCGGCGGTCGGCTTCGGGGCCGGGGGCTGTCGTCACGGCGCCTGTCTTGGGGTGGGGCGTGTGGTTGGGGCGAGCTGGGCCGGCGGGGCTCGGCGGCTGAATTCGGGGCAGCCGTGGGCGGGCCGGGCGGTCGGCTTCGGGGGAGCTGTGGACGGTGCCGGCGGTCGGCTTCGGGGGAGCCGTGGGCGGGCCGGGCGGTCGGCTTCGGGGGAGCTGTGGACGGTGCCGGCGGTTGGCTTCGGGGGGAGCCGTGGGCGGGCCGGGCGGTCGGCTTCGGGGGAGCTGTGGACGGTGCCGGCGGTTGGATTCCGGGCAGCCGTGAGCGGGCCCGGCGGTCGGCTTCGGGGGAGCCGTGGGCCACTTCGCGGCTAACGTGGGGAAGGTGATTGAAGTACGGCGCTCCGGCGACCGGTACCGCGGCGGGGAGCCGGCGGCCGGAATCGAGTCCCTGCACGCCTTCTCCTTCGGGCCCCACTACGACCCCGACAACCTCCGCTTCGGCGCCATCCTCGCCTGCAACGAAGAGCGTCTGGCGCCCGGCGCGGGCTTCGACGAACACCCCCACAGCCACACGGAGATCGTGACGTGGGTCGTCGAGGGCGAGCTCACCCACCGGGACTCGACGGGCCACACCTCCCTGGTCCGCCCCGGCGACGTCCAGCACCTCTCCGCCGCGGGCGGCGTCCGCCACGTGGAGCGCAACGACGGCGACGCCCCTCTCGTCTTCGTCCAGATGTGGCTGGCCCCCCTCACTCCCGGCGGCGACCCGTCCTACGAGGTCGTGCGCGGCATAGCCGACTCGACCCCCTACGCGGTACCCGCCGCGGGCGCACTGCTCCACGTACGCAGACTCGCCCCCGGCGAACGAGCCGCCCTCCCCGACGCACCGCACCTCTACGTCCACGCGCTCCGCGGCGAGGCCGGCCTCGGCCAGGAACTGCTGGCCCCGGGGGACTCGGCCCGGGTCACGTCGGAGCCGGACCTCGCGGCGGCAGCCACGGGCGGCGGGGCGGCGGAGCTGCTGGTGTGGGAAATGACCACCGGCTGAGCACGGCCCCGCGCGGCCGGACGCAGCCGCCGGCCCCTCCTCACGGTCCAGCCCCTCCTGGCGGTCCGGTCGTCCCGGGGGCCGGTCACCCAGGCGGTCCGGTCGTCCCGGGGGCCGGTCACCCAGGGGGACGACCCCCGCGTCAGAGTTCCGCGAGCACCGCGTCGGTGAACGGGGGCCAGACCTCTGTGGCCCACGGCCCGAAGGGGCGATCGGTCAGCGCCACGCAGGCGGCCCCGGCATCGGGGTCGACCCACAGGAACGTCCCGGCCTGCCCGAAGTGCCCGAACGTCCGCGGCGACGACGTACTCCCCGTCCAGTGCGGCGACTTGGAGTCCCGGATCTCGAACCCGAGCCCCCAGTCGTTGGGATTCTGGTGTCCGTACCCCGGCAGCACACCCTTCAGCCCCGGATACGTCACCGTCATCGCCGCCGCCACCGTCCGCGCGTCGAGCAGCCGCGGCGCCTGCACCTCGGCCGCGAACCGCACCAGGTCGTCCACGGTCGAGACGCCGTCCTTCGCCGGCGAGCCGTCCCCTTCGAGCGAGGTGGCCGTCATCCCCAGCGGTTCGAGCACCGCCTGGCGCAGATACTCCCCGAAGGGGATGTCCGTCGCCTTGGCGATGTGATCACCGAGGACCTCGAAACCGGCGTTGGAATACAGCCGCCGCACTCCCGGCGCCGACGTCACCCGGTGCTCGTCGAAGGCGAGGCCGCTGGTGTGCGCGAGCAGGTGCCGTACCGTCGACCCCTCGGGCCCCGCAGGCTCGTCCAGCTCCACCGCGCCTTCCTCGTACGCCACGAGCGCCGCATAGGCCGCGAGCGGCTTCGTCACCGAGGCGAGGGCGAACCGCCGGTCGGTCGGTCCGTGCGCCCCGGCCACCGTCCCGTCCGCGCGTACGACGGCGGCGGCAGCGGTGGGGACCGGCCAGTTCTCGATCAACGCCAGGCTCTGCATGCGCCCGAGCCTAATTCCTCGTCGGGTTCCGGGTGCTCCCGGGTGCTGCCAGCCGGCGATTGGACGGCCGCCGGGCAACCATCCGACGACCCTCGGGCGGTCCTCGGGCGGTCCTCGGGCGACCAAGGGACGAGACGTCCCACCTTTTCCTCCGAATCCGCTTGCTTGGAGTGCACTCCAACGTTCTAGCGTGAGGGCCATGACGGTGATGGAGACCACGCCCGCACCACCCCCCACCGGGGCCAAAGCCCACAGCTGTGCCGCGGAGCCCGGACACCCGCGTCCGATCGGCCAGGACCACTACACGATCAGCGAGGTCGCCGCCTTCACCGGCCTGACCGCGTACACCCTGCGCTGGTACGAGCGGATCGGCCTGATGCCGCACATCGACCGTTCCCACACGGGGCAGCGCCGCTACCGCAACCGCGACCTGGACTGGCTCGCCTTCGTCGGCAAGCTCCGTCTCACCGGCATGCCCGTCGCCGACATGGTCCGCTATGCCGAACTCGTCCGCGAAGGCCAGCACACCTTCGCCGAGCGCCATGACCTCCTGGAACAGACCCGGCGCGACGTGCGCACCCGCATTGCCGAGCTGCAGGACACCCTCGCCGTCCTGGACCACAAGATCGATACTTACGCGGGCGCCCGCAAGGCGCCGGAGAGGCCCTGAACACTGATGACGCAGAACATCGCGAAAGCACGGCTCGGCAACGACGGCCCCGAGGTGGGCGTCCAAGGCCTCGGCTGCATGGGCATGAGCTTCGCCTACGGCCCCACCGACACCGACGAGGCCCGCGCCACCCTTGACCGCGCCCTCGAACTGGGCATCACCTTCTACGACACCGCCGACGTCTACGGCATGGGTGAGAACGAGAAATTCCTCGCCCCCTTCCTCAAGGCACACCGCGACGAGATAGTCCTCGCCACCAAGTTCGCCCTGGCCATCGACCCGGCCGAACCGACCAAGCGGCGCATCGACAACTCCCCCGACTACATCCGCGCCAGCGTCGACGCCAGCCTGCGCCGCCTGGGCACGGACGTCATCGACCTCTATTACATGCACCGCCGTGACCCACAGGCCCCCATCGAGGAGACGGTCGGCGTGATGGCCGAGCTCGTCACCGCGGGGAAGGTCAAGCACCTCGGCCTCAGCGAGGTCACAGGGCCCGAACTGCGTGCCGCTCATGCCGTCCATCCCATCGCCGCCGTTCAGTCGGAGTGGTCGCTCTTCAGTCGTGACATCGAGAAGGGCGTGGTCCCCGCCGCCGCCGATCTCGGCGTGGCCCTCGTCCCCTACTCCCCGCTCGGCCGCGGCTTCCTCACCGGTGCCTTCGTCCACGCCGACAAGGAACTGGGCAAGGACGACTTCCGCCGCCAGCACCCCCGCTTCACCGGTGACAACGCCGCCGCCAACGCGGCCCTGCTCGCCCCCGTCCGCACGGTCGCCGACGCCCACGGCGTGAGCCTCGGCCAGGTCGCCCTTGCCTGGGTCCAGCAGCAGAGCGCGGTCCACGGCCTGCCGGTCATCCCGATCCCCGGCACTCGCAAGCGCACCCGCGTCGAGGAGAACACGGCGGCCACCCGCATCACCCTCACCGACGACGAACTCGCCCTGCTGGCCCCGATCGCCGCCGGCGTCTCGGGCAACCGCTACGCCGACATGAGCTTCACCTCGGCGGGCCGCGAGTAACCGCGACGGTCCATAAGTGACCGCCATGGGCCTGTGACCGCCATCCCCACCGTGTGACCGCCATGGGCCAGGAGTGACCTCAACGGGCTGCTGCCGAGCCCTGCAGCTTCGTCCGCTCACGTCACGCCCGGTGCTCACGTCAGCCCTAGCGCGAAGACCGCGAAGCCGGCCGCCAGGAGGCCCGCCAGCGCGCGGCGGGTGTGGGACGCCCGCTGCCAGGGGGCCTCGAAGCCGCGGGCGTACCGGCCTATCAGCACAAGCAGTGCCGCGAGCACCGGCAGCCAGGCCACCCGCGCCGCTATCCAGCCGAGGGAGTCGGGGCCCGTGGTCAGCCCCGGTATCGCCCCCAGGAACGAGCCCGGCACGGCCGCCGCGAGCAGCGCTGTCTGGTGCCAGCACAGGATGGTCATCGCCGACAGGTTGATCACGACGACCGGTGCCCACAGGGCGGGCCGGCGCAGCAGCCCGCCGATGCGGTCCCGCAGCAGGATCGCGGCGCCGCTCTGCGCGGCGGCCAGGGCGAGGACCAGCAGCGACGGGGGATGTGAGTTCGTGCGGGCCTCTCCGGGGACACCGACCATCGACGTCGGGTAGCCGAAGGCGAGCAGCAGCGCGGCGAAGAGAGCGGTGCCGCCGAGGAGCAGCAGCCAGGCGCCCCGCCTGCCCAGCCTCCTCTCGCCCCAGGAGACGCCCAGTTGGTAGGCGAACATCCAGCCCGGCAGCAGATTGAGCAGGTTCAGCCAGGAGGGCATGGCGTCCGCGAACGGGCCGTAGCGCAGGAAGTCGACGAGGGCGACCGAGCCGAGAAGGGGCAGCGCGGCCCAGGCACCCAGCCGCTTCGTGGCGCGTATGCACCAAGGCGTGAGAGCCGTGATCACTGTGTAGACACCCACGAACCACAGGGGCTGAATGACCAGCGTGGACGCGGTGCGCAGGGTCGTGCCCGGCACTCCTGCCGCGTGCAGTACGGGGATCAGCGCGGCCCAGACCGCCGTCACCCCGAGCACCGGCCGGCCAAGCCGGGCCACACGTCCCCGCAGCCAGCCACCGGTCGACTCCCCGCGCGCGACCGCCCGCCGGTAGGACATCGCGGAGGCGTAGCCGCCCACGAGGAAGAAGATGCCCAGCATCTGCAGCACCCAGCTGAGCGGTGCGAAGAAGCCGAATGAGGACAGTGGGCTCGCGTTGTGCAGAGCGCCCCCGGAGTCGAGGGTGAATCCACCCAGGAGCCAGTGCCCTGTCGGCACGGCGAGGAGGGCGAGGGCACGCAGCCCGTCGATGGCCCGGTCGCGATGGGCGGGGGTCTTGGCGTCGATGGCGGCCGCGGCTTGGCGCACACCACGCAGCCCCGGCAGGTCACGCAGGCCGGACAGTGCGCGCTGTTCGCGCCGGCCGGGCTGTTCGCTGAGAACGGGAAGGCTCATGTCCGTGCTCCGATGCCTCGCGTGCTGATAGGGGTCTCACCGGCGGAGTCGCCTCCGTCGGCGATGCGGGCGAAGGCCCGCAGTGAGTCGGTGCCGGGGGCGAAGTAGCCGGTGTGGCCCTTCGCTCGCTCGGCGGGGACGCGCCGGGCGCCGAAGCCGGGGGCGGTCGGGTCCTCGCCGTGGCCGAGCCCGAACAGCTCGACGTTCGGCACCTTGCCGATCCAGTCGCTGTCGTCCTTGGCCGCCCAGACGCGGGCCCCGGTGTGCAGATCGGCCACGCTGTCCGCTCGCATACCGGGGGAGCCGAGCACCACCAGGTCCCTCGCGGGCAGCCGGGGCGCGGCGAGGCCGCAGACCACCGAGCCATAGCTGTGGCAGAAGAGGGCGGGCCGGGGGGTGCCTGCCGCCGTCAGGCCCTGGGCGAAGCGCGCCAGGCGGGGTGCGCCCGCCTCGGCGAGCCGGCCCGTGGCCGCGTCGGGGCCGACGCCGACCGGGGTGGTGTACCCCACCCAGGCCACCACGGCAGTGCGGTCACCGGCCGCCGAGCGTAGTGAGCGGGCCATTCCCGCGGGCGTGCCGTACGTGTCCTTGGCGCGGTCGAAGGTGTTCAGGTCGATGTCGGAGCCCGGCACCACGACGGAGACATGCCGTGCGCCCGCCAAGTCCCCGTACACCTCGGCGACCTGGCCCCGCCCGCGGGGGTCGAAGGCCAGTATCTGCCGCCCCGGGGCGAGCAACTCGTCGTACCGGACCACCGATGCGCGTGCGCGCTCGTGGTCCTGCGCGGTGAGGTCGGGGTCAGTGGAGCGGGACCGCTCGCGCGCACGCTCGGCGCGGAGCGAGAGGGTATTGGCCTTGTACCGAAGGGCTATGGGGGCACCGTCCAGGTTGCCCACCACCGACGGGTGCCGTGTCACCAGTCGCTCCCGCTGCCCGGCACTCAACGACGCGAAGAACGCGGCGACCCGAGCGGGGGAAGTGCTTGCGGGATCCGGGAGCCGGGAACCAGACGAATGGTCCGCGCGCCACGAACTCGTGCCCGGAGGCGGGCCCGTGAGCGGCTGCTGTTCGTTTCCGAGGGCCCAGCCGGCCGTGCCCGTCACCGCTGTCGTCGTCAGCGCGACGGCGACCAGTGCCCGCTTGCTCCGAGCTTTCCATGACCGAAGCCGCATGGCCGGTCTCCCTCCCCGATTTCGTGGCGCCAGTGGCCTGACGCTGCGAAAGGTAGGGAGACGGTGATCGGCGGCACGTCACACCGGGGAGCCAACTCGCGGGTGATACCGGAGTATTCGATGGCGCCCGGCAGTGCTACCTCAGTAGGGGGTGGGCTACTGCTCGCCGGGCGTGACCAGGCCCGATTCATAGGCGAAGATCACAGCCTGGGCGCGGTCCCGCAGGTCCAGCTTGTTGAGGACACGGCCGATGTGTGTCTTCACCGTCTGCTCGGCCAGCACCAGGCGCTCGGCGATCTGCTGGTTGGAGAGGCCGCGTGCGATCAGCACCAGTACCTCGGTCTCACGCGGTGTCAGGCCGTTGAGCCGCAGCGCCTCGCGCGGAGCGGGCCGCTGCTTGGCGAAGTCCGCGATCAGGCGCCGGGTCACCGACGGGGCGAGCAGCGCCTCGCCGGACGCCACCACGCGTACGGCAGAGATCAGGTCGGCGGGTGGCGCGTCCTTGAGGAGGAAGCCGGAGGCCCCGGCGCGCAGCGCCTCGTACACGTAGTCATCGACGTCGAAGGTGGTGAGCATGAGCACCTTGGGCACGTGCACCACTCCCGGCGGCGGGTCCAACAGGGCGCGGGCGGCGCTCAGTCCGTCCAGCTCCGGCATGCGGACGTCCATCAGGACCACGTCGGGGTGGGTGCTTCGGCTGACCTCGATGCCCTTCTGGCCGTTCGCCGCCTCGCCCACGACGTCGATGTCGCTCTGCGCGGCCAGCAGGGCGGCGAATCCCGCGCGCACCATGTTCTGGTCGTCGACGATGATCACGCGGATGGTCATGCGGTGCCGGAGCCCTTCGGGAGGAGGGGGAGCCGGGCGGCGACGCGGAAGCCGCCGTCGGGCAGTGGCCCGGCGTCGACCGTGCCGCCGACCAACCGTACGCGCTCGCGCATGCCGACGAGCCCGTGGCCCGTACCGCCGCCCTCCAGTGGGGCGGGCGGCCCATCCGAGGGGCCGTTGACGACGAGGATCAGAAGGTACTGGTCGTCCAAACTGACCGTGATCTTGGTGCGGGCGCCCGGCGCGTGGCGCATCACGTTCGACAGGGCTTCCTGCACGATCCGGTAGGCGGACAGGTCCACGGCAGGGGACACGTCGGCCAGATGCGTCAGGATCGCGAGTTCGGGGCGTGACATGTCGATCGGTATGCCGGCTCTCACCGTGGCCTCGACCAGGTGCGGCAACCGGTCGAGGCCGGGCTGTGGCGACCGCTCGCCGTTCGCGCCCTCGCTGCGCAGCACCGCGAGCAGCCGCCGCATCTCGGTGAGGGACTCCCGGGCGCTCGCCGCTATGCTGCCGAACTCCTCGCGGGCCGCGTGGGGGAGACCGTCCAGCCGGTAGGGCGCGGAGTCGGCCTGGACCGTGATCACCGACATGTGGTGGGCGACGACATCGTGCAACTCGCGGGCGATGCGCGCACGTTCCTCCAGAAGCGTGCGCTGGGCGCGCTCCGCCTCGCTGATGGTCTCCTGCTCGACGAGTCGGCGCCGGGCGTCGCCGCGCTCGCGCAGCAGCGTGCCGAGCAGCAGCACGGAGCCGCTCAGCACGATCAGCAGCACGCTGGTGTCCTGGCTCCCCTCGCCGCTGAACGCGCCGAGCACCAGCCCGGACACGACCGTGACCATCCAGATGCCCAGGAGTGTGCGGCGGCTCTCGCGCAGGGACAGCGCGCAGCACAGGACCACGTACCCCACGATGATCGCGGGGGTCCAGGGGGCCGGGCGGCCGGAGTCGGCGGACATCGTGACGATCGCACCGATGATGTCGGCCGTGATCACGATCCACCAGGCCGGGAGCGGCCGGGTCATCGCGAGGAGCAGCGGGGCGGACTGCGCCACGGCCAGGGCCCCCGCAAGACCGCCGCCCACGCCGTAGTCGTTCGCCAGCACTTGTACGGTGACCGGGATCAGGACGACGACGAAGCCGAGCGCGATCACCTGGGGCAGCAGCCGCACCCAGCGCTTGGGGGCGTCGGCGAGCAGCGGCTTGGTCGATACGGCCGGTGTCGAGAGCGAGACTCCCGCGGTCCGCAGACCGTCGAAGACCGCGGCCGCCGCACGTCGGACACCGGCCTCGCGGCTGTCCGGCTCCGGGACGGGACGGCGGGGCTTCTGGTCGTGAGGCGGTGTCGAGGATGCGCTGTTCATGGCCCGATCAGCGTAGGCGTCCCGCCCTTCTCGTGCCGTCATACCAGGGTGCTGGACCGCACCTCATACCCCGGTATCACCGCGGCTGTGCACCTGGCACTCGTGGCCGCGCGGATCACAGCTCCGCCAGAAGCTCGGCCTTCTTCGCCGTGAACTCCTCGTCCGTGAGCAGGCCCGCCTGGTGCAGTTCGCCGAGGTGGCGGATGCGGTCCGCGATGTCCGCCGGGTCGCGCCGGGTCACGGTCGCCGTGGCGGCGCCGACGCCGTCGGGAGGCAGGGCGGGACCGGACGTCCGTACCGCCGCGAGGACCGAGGCGGCGAACGGCAGCGACTCATGGACCGGGCCGTAGCCGAGGCCGAAGACGACGGCCGCGGGGTCCTGGTCGGCCTGCCCGGGCCGCACCGCCGAGGCGTCCCGGGGCAGCAGCCGCAGGTGTCCCTCGAAGAGCTCGGGGGAGCGCCATTCGATGCCGGTCAGGTCGCAGACGGCGAAGCTCTGGTCGCCGGCCTTCCACTTCGCCGACGAGGCGCCCGTCCAGAACCACCGGAAGGAGACCTGCTTGCCGTCGAAGGACGCCTTCCCGTCGTACGCCTTGAACTGTTGGGGCGCTTCGGGCGCGGCCACCAGATAGCGGTCGGCGGGCTCGCCGTCGTCGGGTCGGAGCTGGGCCCGCAGCTCGTCCGCGTAGTACTCGGCCAGCGTCTCCCGCTCGGCGGGCAGCACGAGGCGGTAGGGGTCGCAGCCGTCCTTGAGCTGGCCGGCCGCGGCTTCCATCAGTGGATCGGCGCCCGGTCTCGGCACGGCGTGCAGCACCACGGTCCCGCGTTTGCCGGGGGAGAGGGTCACCGCCGCGATCGCCTCATACGGGATACGCCGTTCACCGAGCGCCTGGAAGAGCTTCGGCGTGCGGATTCCCCGTTCGAAGCGGATGAGCATGGAGTCGGACCCGAACTCCCAGGCGGCATGAAATCCGGCCAGTACGTCACCCATGCGGCTCATCGTAGGCGGCACGCGCGCCTCCGTCCCTCCTGTGGCGGCCCGCTGTTCCATCGATTTCTACGCGCGTCAGGCCGCTGCCGCGCCGGGAATGCCTTCCCGGCAGGCGTCGTCCCGACTCGCGCACCGGACACTGTCATATGTTCCGGTGCCGATCTCGGCGAAATTGCGCAGGCTTTCCGTGCCCGGCTCGAAGTAGCCGGTGTGACCCTTCGCGCCGGTGGCGGACAGCACCCGCGCGCCGAAACCGCCCGACACCGGGTCGGCGCCGTGGCCGATCCCGCCGACCTCCATGTACGGCACATCCTGAATCCAGTCGTCGCTGTCCCGTGCGGCCCAGATCCGGGCCCCAGTGCCCAGCTCCGAAACCTTGTCGGCCCGCATGCCCGGGCTGCCCGCGACCGCGATGTCCGTCACCCGCGCGGGCAGGGTCCGCGCGGCCACACCGCACACCACGGAGCCGTAGCTGTGGCAGTACAGCGCGACCGGGGAGCGGCCGGGCAGGCCACGCACCATCGAGTCCAGGCGTGCGGCCCCGCTCTCGGCACGCATGGCCGTCGCCGCGTCCACGCCGATGCCGACAGGCGCGGTGTAGTCGGCCCAGGCGATCACGGCGGTACGCGCGCGTGGGCTCGTCGTGTGCTCCGCGCGGTAGAGCGCCTTGGCCATGCCCACCGGTGCCGAGTACTTGCGGAAGGTCCGCTCGAAGGTCAGCACGTTGGTGTCGACGCCTGGCACCACAACGGAGACGCGGCGGGCCTTGTCGAGGTCTCCGAAGACTTCCGCCATGCGGCCGGAGCCCATGGGGTCGAAGGCGAAGACCTGGCGCTCCGGGTGCATCATGACGCCGAACCGCTTCATGCGGCGCTCGGCCTCCTGCTTCCCCAGCGGGGAAAGGCGTTGGTCGTGCATGCGGTCCCGCTCCACCTCGCGGGCCTGCCCGAGTGCGATGCGGTTGGCGCGATATCGCAGTTGGACGGGCGCGCCGTTCATGTTGCCGACCGCCAAGGGGTAACGCGCGGCGAGCTGGTACCGCTGCCGCTTGTCGAGCGAGGCGAAGAAGTGGCTGAGCCGGGAGACGGGAGCATCGGCGTCGGGCAGGGCGCGCCCGCCGATTTTCCCGTGTTCCCACGCGGTGACCGCTGCTTCCAGAGGCGATGAGCTGCCTCTGTTGTTGCGCACCGCGGTCCAGCCCGTCGTCGCCAGCATGACGAACACGACCGCGAGCGCAAGGAGAGCGCGCCAGGCGTTGAGTTGGGGTGAGGAGTCGAAGGAAGTCACTGCCGAACACCCTAGGAGAATCGTGACGCATACCGGGCATCGCGTGAGGCAGATCACGTTTCCAGGTGCCTAATCGAGGCATAGTGGACGCACTTTGGCCCCGCTTGCTCACGCTCCGTACGCGCCTTCGAAGGCTGCCGCGCTGGAGGTTCGAGCGCCCGTGCGGACGGCCGCCGCCGGCTACCGCGCGTGCCAGTTCTCCGCCAACGCGGGTCCCAGATGATCGAGATACTCCCCCGTGAGCCGGCGGATCGACTCCAGGCTGGTGTCCTCGCCCGCGCCCCACAGCCTGCCGGTCGCGCGCATCACTCCGCTGAACGCCGCCACCGCCACCCGCGGTCGCGGATCGGTCTCCATGTCCAGCCCCTCGCGCTCGGCGATGACGCGGGTGACTTCGTCCTCGGTCTCGATGGAGCGGCGCATGTGGACGGCGAGCAGGGAGGGTGTCGACTCGATCATCTGGTACGTGCTCATGTGCAGCTCGACGGGGACGACCTCCTCGATCGACTGCCCCATCGCCTCCCAGGCGCCCAGCACGGCTTCGCGCAGCGCCACAAGGGGGGCCTCGTGGGCGGGGCGCTCACGCAGTGCCTCGACGAATCGCGCCTCGACCATCTCCTGGACGGCGAAAACGGCTTCCTGCTTGTTCGTGAAGTACCGGAAAAACGTGCGCTGGGACACGTCGACCGCCTCGGCGATCTCGTCGACGGTGGTCTCCTCGTACCCCTTGGTGGTGAAGAGTTCGAGCGCTGCGCGCAGGAGCGCGTTCCGGGTGCGCTGTTTCTTGCGCTCCCGCAGTCCCGGTCCGGAGTTCACACCTTGGTCCTCGTTTCGCCTCTTTGCGCGGCTCAGCCTACCTGTGAGCCACGTGACAGTTACCGACTAGTGAATTGGTTTGTCAACTGTCAGTCGCTGTCACTAATCTCGCCGTATGACTAGTCAGACCACCGTCGAACAGGCGGACAAGGCGCCGGAGCCCGCTTCCGCTCCGGCCCCGGCCAAGGGGCTCCGCGGCCACCCCTGGCTGACGCTCTTCTCCGTCGCCATCGGCGTGATGATGGTCGCCCTGGACGGCACCATCGTGGCGATCGCCAACCCGGCCATCCAGAAGGACCTCGGCGCCACCTTCGCGGAGGTCCAGTGGATCACCAATGGCTACTTCCTGGCGCTCGCCGTCGCGCTGATCACCGCGGGCAAGCTCGGTGACCGCTTCGGCCACCGCCAGACATTCCTGATCGGCGTGGTCGGCTTCGCCGCCGCATCAGCCGCCATCGGCCTCTCCGACAGCATCGCCCTGGTGGTCACCTTCCGCGTGCTCCAGGGTCTGTTCGGCGCCCTGCTGATGCCCGCGGCGCTCGGTCTGCTCCGTGCCACCTTCCCGGCCGAGAAGCTGAACATGGCCATCGGCATCTGGGGCATGGTGATCGGCGCCTCCACGGCGGGCGGCCCGATCCTCGGCGGTCTCCTGGTCCAGCACGTCAGCTGGCAGTCCGTCTTCTTCATCAACGTGCCGGTCGGTGTCCTCGCCCTGGTGCTCGGCCTGGTCATCCTCAAGGACCACCGGGCCGAGAACGCCCCCAAGTCCTTCGACGTCCTGGGCATCGTGCTGCTCTCGGCTGCCATGTTCTGCCTGGTCTGGGCGCTCATCAAGGCGCCCGAGTGGGGCTGGGGCGACGGCCTGACCTGGACGTTCATCGGTGTGTCCGTGCTGAGCTTCGTGTGCTTCGCGGTGTGGGAGTCGAAGGTCAAGGAACCGCTCATCCCGCTCGCCCTGTTCCGCTCGGTGGCGCTCTCCGCCGGTGTGGTCCTGATGGTGCTCATGGCCATCGCCTTCATGGGCGGCCTCTTCTTCGTCACCTTCTACTTGCAGAACGTGCATGGAATGAGCCCCGTCGACAGCGGTCTGCACCTGCTGCCGCTCACCTGCATGATGATCGTGGGCTCGCCGCTGGCCGGAGCCATGATCACCAAGGTGGGCCCGCGCATCCCGCTGGCCGGCGGCATGGCACTCACGGCCATCGCCATGTTCGGCATGTCCACGCTGGAGGCAGGGACCGGCAGCGGTCTCATGTCGCTCTGGTTCGCCCTCCTCGGCCTCGGCCTCGCCCCGGTCATGGTCGGCGCGACCGAGGTCATCGTGGGCAACGCGCCGATGGAGCTCTCCGGCGTGGCCGGCGGCCTCCAGCAGGCCGCGATGCAGATCGGCGGCAGCCTCGGCACGGCCGTCCTCGGTGCCGTCATGGCCTCCAAGGTCGACAGCGACCTGGCCGGAAACTGGGCCGATGCGAAGCTCCCGCCGCTCGGTGAGGCCGACCTCGACAAGGCCGCCGAGGCCGTCCAGGTGGGTCTGGCACCGGTGCCGCCGAAGGCGCCGCCGTCGGTCGTCGAGCAGATCACCTCGGTCGCGCACGACACCTTCATGTCGGGCATGGGTCTGGCCTGTCTCGTCGCCACCGGCGTCGCCGTCGTCGCGGTCTTCGTCGCGTTCCTCACCAAGCGTGGCGCCAACGCGGAGGCCGGCGCGGGCGTGGGCCACATCTAGCCCGACCGCCATCCGGCAGACCTCCACAGCATTCGACTGACCTCCACAGCCGTCCGGCCGCGGAGGTCAGGGAAAGCCCCTCAGGGAAAACCTGGGGGGCTTTCATGTATCAGGGTGACGCACCCCTTAAAGCCCTTCCGAAGCCCCGCTCGGCCGGTCCACAGTTCAGGCAGGCGATCCGCACGCCGCGGACGACCGAGCCACACCACGTGGCAGACCGGTCCACACCAACAGTGGGCAACCGAGCCCATCCACACGGGGGTTGAAGAAGATGCGTACGACCATTCCCGCCACCGCCACCGCCACCGTCACCGCCACTCTCACCACTGCCACTCTCACCACTGCCACTCTCACCGCCGCCGCCGTACTCGCCGCGGTGATCCTGACGCCCGCGAGCACCGCGACCGCCGCCGCGGCCGCTGCCCCACCCACGCTCCGGGACTGCGGAGCGGGCGAGCTCTGCCTCTGGGAGAAGGCGGGATTCGAAGGGACCCGGAAGACATACGAGTTGGCCGACATCGACATCGAGAGCTGCATCGCGCTGCCGGCGGGGAGCGGTGCCCAGGCCCTGGCCAACCGCACCGGCCGACCGGTCACCACCTACCAGTCCACGGAGTGCGCGGAGACGGGCGAGTTCGACACCTACCCGGGCGGCGGCACCTGGGTTCCCGACTCGCCTTACCGCGTCCGCGCCTTCAAAGTCTGGGAGAGCTGAATGCGGGTACTCGACGCACAGAGCCCGAAACGGCCGACGTCGGCCGACGCGAGGAACGATGATGACGGGCTTCGGACAGAAAACGCGCGTGCACCCTCGCTCACGAGACCGGACGTGGCCTCGGAGCGGGCCGGACCGCGCGACGCTCTGGACGGCGGCCGGGGCGGCCACCACGACCGGCCCGTCCTGAGAACGCCGGAGGGCGGCGGGCCCAACGCCCGCCACCCTCCGGCCAGGAAACGACTACGCGTCGCCGCCCGCCGCGCCCGGGTCGGCCGCCGCGACGTCGAGGAGCTGGTAGCGGTCGATCGCCTGCTTCAGTACGGAGCGGTCGAGCTTGCCGTCACGGGCCAGTTCGGTCAGCACGCCCACCACGATCGACTGGGCGTCGATGTGGAAGAAACGGCGGGCAGCGCCGCGCGTGTCGGCGAAGCCGAAGCCGTCCGCGCCGAGCGACTGGTACGTGCCGGGCACCCAGCGGGCGATCTGGTCGGGGACGCTCCGCATCCAGTCGGAGACGGCCACGAACGGGCCCTCGGCACCGGAGAGCTTCCGCGTCACGTACGGGACGCGCTGCTCCTCCTCCGGGTGCAGGAAATTGTGGCGCTCCACCTCCACGGCCTCGCGGCGCAGCTCGTTCCAGGAGGTCGCCGACCAGACGTCCGCCTTGACGTTCCACTCCGAGGCCAGGATCTGCTGGGCCTCGACCGCCCACGGCACGGCGACGCCGGACGCCAGGATCTGCGCGGGAATGGCGCCCTGCTCGCCGGACTTGAAGCGGTAGACGCCCTTGAGGATGCCGTCGACGTCCACGTCCGCCGGCTCGGCCGGGTGCTGGATGGGCTCGTTGTAGACGGTGAGGTAGTAGAAGACGTCCTCGCTGTCGGGGCCGTACATCCGGCGCAGACCGTCCTGGACGATGTGGGCGATCTCGTAGCCGAACGCCGGGTCGTAGGCGACGCAGCCGGGGTTGGTGGAGGCGAGTAGCTGTGAGTGGCCGTCCGCGTGCTGCAGGCCCTCGCCGGTCAGGGTGGTGCGTCCGGCCGTCGCACCGAGGACGAAGCCGCGGGCGAGCTGGTCGGCCATCTGCCAGAACTGGTCGCCGGTGCGCTGGAAACCGAACATCGAGTAGAAGACGTACACGGGAATGAGCGGTTCGCCGTGGGTGGCATAGGCCGAACCCGCGGCGATCAGAGAGGAGGTGCAGCCGGCTTCGGAGATGCCGTCGTGCAGCATCTGGCCCGTCGGGGACTCCTTGTAGGCGAGGAGCAGTTCGCGGTCCACGGCTTCGTACTGCTGGCCGAGCGGGTTGTAGATCTTCGCGCTCGGGAAGAAGGCGTCCATGCCGAAGGTGCGGTACTCGTCGGGGGCGATCAGCACGAAACGCTTGCCGATCTCCTTGTCCCGCATGAGTTCCTTCAGGATGCGGACGAACGCCATGGTGGTGGCGATCGACTGCTGGCCCGAACCCTTCTTCGCGACCGCGTACGTCTTGTCCTCGGGGAGGCGCAGGGGTTTGGCACGCACCACGCGGGTCGGGACATAGCCGCCGAGGCTCTTGCGGCGGTCGTGCATGTACTGGATCTCTTCCGAGTCCCGGCCGGGGTGGTAGTACGGAGGGGCGCCGTCCTCCAGCTGCTTGTCCGGGATCGGGATGTGCAGACGGTCGCGGAAGCCCTTGAGGTCGTCGGCCGTCAGCTTCTTCATCTGGTGCGTGGCGTTGCGGCCCTCGAAGTTCGGGCCGAGGGTCCAGCCCTTGACCGTCTGGGCGAGGATCACCGTCGGCTGACCCTTGTGGGCCTTGGCCGCCGCGTAGGCCGCGTAGACCTTCTTGTGGTCGTGGCCGCCGCGGCCGAGGTGCAGGATCTGCTCGTCGGACATGTTCTCGACCATGGCGCGCAGCCGCTGGTCGTCGCCGAAGAAGTGCTCTCGGATGTAGGCGCCGGTCTCGGTCGCGTACGTCTGGAACTGTCCGTCGGGGGTGGTGTTCAGCCGGTTGACCAGGATGCCGTCGCGGTCCTGGGCGAGCAGCGGGTCCCAGCTGCGGTCCCAGACGAGCTTGATGACGTTCCAGCCGGCGCCGCGGAACTGCGACTCCAGCTCCTGGATGATCTTTCCGTTGCCGCGCACCGGGCCGTCGAGCCGCTGGAGGTTGCAGTTGACGACGAAGGTGAGGTTGTCCAGGCCCTCGCGGGCGGCGATGGAGAGCTGGCCGAGGGACTCGGGCTCGTCCATCTCGCCGTCGCCGAGGTAGGCCCAGACGTGCGACTTGGAGGTGTCGGCGATGCCGCGGGCCTCCATGTAGCGGTTCATCCGGGCCTGGAAGATCGCGCCGAGCGGGCCGAGGCCCATGGAGACCGTCGGGAACTCCCAGAAGTCCGGCATGAGGCGGGGGTGCGGGTACGACGACAGGCCGTGCGGTGCCTTGGACTTCTCCTGACGGAACGCGTCGAGCTGCTGTTCGGAGAGCCGGTCGAGGAGGAAGGCGCGGGCGTAGATGCCGGGGGAGGCGTGCCCCTGGAAGAAGATCTGGTCGCCGCCGTCGCCCTCGTCCTTGCCGCGGAAGAAGTGGTTGAAGCCCACGTCGTACAGAGAAGCGGAGGAGGCGAACGTCGCGATGTGGCCGCCGACGCCGATGCCGGGGCGCTGGGCCCGCGACACCATGACCGCGGCGTTCCAGCGGGTCGCGTTCAGGACCTTGCGCTCGATCTCCTCGTTGCCGGGGAAGAAGGGCTCGTCCTTGGTGGCGATCGTGTTGACGTAGTCCGTGCTGCGCATCTCGGGAACCGCCACACGCTTCTCGCGTGCGCGTTCGATGAGCCGGAGCATCAGGTAGCGGGCCCGCTCGCGTCCGCGTTCGTCGACCGCGGCATCGAGGGAGTCAAGCCACTCCTGGGTCTCTTCGGGATCGAAGTCCGGGACCTGACTGGGCAGGCCGCCAATGATGATCGGGTTGCGATCGGATCCGGAAGCCACGCTGTTCCTTCGCTGTTGGGGCTCTCGCCTGGGTTCTGCCTGGCCTTGCACCGCTGTCCATCGTGTACCCGACGAACGCGAACGTCATCTCTACCGATAGGTAACCGAGTAGGTAACCGAGACGTTGAACCGGCGACCCTGCGGTAGGCTCGACCAAATCGCAACGATACGCCCATCCTGCCTAGCCGCTTCGCTGAGCCGTTCGGTCTCGTACGGATGAGGCGGCAGTTGCGGCGACACGACGGGGAACGTCACCGTTTCGGCGGTCTCGGCGGCCGGGTACTTGCGCGATCCGCCCCGCCCGTGTGGACTACGGCCAACGCCCCGCGCACGCGCGTGGCTGAAGGCATTCTCGAAAAACATGATCAGGAGGCAATCCGTGAGCGCGACCGCGGACCACGCGGAGACGAACCTTGCCGTAAGGCTTGGTTTCCAGCCCGACCAGGTGGTCCAGGAGATCGGCTACGACGACGACGTCGACCAGGAGCTCCGCGAGGCCATCGAGCAGGCCACGGGCACAGAGCTCGTCGACGAGGACTACGACGACGTGGCTGACGCCGTGGTGCTCTGGTTCCGTAAGGACGACGGGGACCTGACTGATGCGCTGGTGGATGCCATCGCGTACATGGAGGAGGGCGGCCAGATTCTGCTGCTGACTCCGAAGACCGGCCGCGACGGTTACGTCGAGCCGAGCGACATCGGTGAGGCCGCCACCACCGCGGGCCTGTCCCAGACGAAGAGCACGAACGCCGGCAAGGACTGGAGCGGTACCCGCCTGGTCACGCCCAAGGCGGCGGCCAAGAAGCGCTGACGACGCTCGCGCCGAGCCGCGCGCCTTCCAGGATCGCGCCGAGCTGCGACGATCCCACCAGATGACACCGTGAGGCCCTCACCGATGACTCCGTCGGTGAGGGCCTCACGCGCGCGTGGACGCCGCACAAGGCCCGCAGGCCCCCGCCACGGGGCACGCCCCCGCCACGGGGCACGTGTCCACCGCCACGGGCAGGCCCACCGCCCCGGAGGCGGCCGCCGAGGGCGCCGCGGCCGCCGAGGCCGGACCGCAGCCGTACCGCATGGGCGAAGATCGGCGGACGTAGGGTGGTATCACCCGAACAGCCCCGGCCGAGGGGCTCCATCGAAGGGATGCGTACTCATGGCGATCGAGGTCGGCACCAAGGCCCCGGAATTCGAGCTCAAGGACAACCACGGCCGGACCGTGAGGCTCGCCGACTTCCGCGGCGAGAAGAACGTGGTGCTGCTCTTCTACCCGTTCGCGTTCACCGGCGTCTGCACCGGCGAGCTCTGCGCGCTCCGCGACGAGCTGCCGAAGTTCGTCAACGACGACACCCAGCTCATCGCCGTCTCCAACGACTCCATCCACACCCTGCGCGTCTTCGCCGAGCAGGAGGGCCTGGAGTACCCGCTGGTCTCCGACTTCTGGCCGCACGGCGAGGTCAGCCGGGCCTACGGCGTCTTCGACGAGGAGAAGGGCTGCGCGGTCCGCGGCACCTTTGTCATCGACAAGGAGGGCGTCGTGCGGTGGAGTGTCGTCAACGGACTGCCCGACGCCCGTGACCTGAACGAGTACGTCAAGGCGCTCGAAACGCTCTGAGCAAGCCTCGTTTTCGCTCACGGCCGGGAACCGGTCACTAGGATCCACACGTTGATCCGATGACACGTAACGCTTGGGGCTCCCCGCCCCTGGACACCAATTGGGAGGACCCGTGGGAGTCAGCCTCAGCAAGGGCGGCAACGTATCGCTGAGCAAGGAGGCGCCCGGCCTGACCGCGGTTCTGGTCGGCCTCGGCTGGGACGTCCGCACCACCACCGGTACGGACTTCGACCTGGACGCCAGCGCGATCCTGACGAACGCGGAGGGCAAGGTCAGCAGTGACCAGAACTTCGTGTTCTTCAACAACCTGAAGAGCCCCGACGGCTCGGTCGAGCACACCGGTGACAACACCACCGGTGAGGGCGAGGGCGACGACGAGGCGATCAAGGTCGACCTCGCGGCGGTCCCCGCCGACGTCGAGAAGATCGTCTTCCCGGTCTCGATCTACGACGCCGAGACCCGCCAGCAGTCGTTCGGCCAGGTCCGCAACGCGTTCATCCGCGTCGTGAACCAGGCGGGCGGCGCCGAGATCGCGCGGTACGACCTCTCCGAGGACGCCTCGACGGAGACCGCCATGGTCTTCGGCGAGCTGTACCGCCACGGCGCGGAGTGGAAGTTCCGCGCGGTCGGCCAGGGTTACGCCTCGGGTCTGCGCGGCATCGCGCAGGACTTCGGCGTCAACGTCTGAGCCGATCCCGCCCTTCACCCAGGTCGTCCGGCGCCGCACCCAGACCAGTGCGGCGCCGGACGTGCTCGCCACCGCGTGCCCCGTCACCATTCACCATGAGGACACGCGTTCCTGTTCGAACCGGGGAGGACCAGCAGCATGGGCGTCACACTCGCCAAGGGAGGCAATGTCTCCCTCTCCAAGGCCGCACCGAATCTCACCCGAATCCTCGTCGGCCTCGGCTGGGACGCGCGCTCCACCACCGGCGCTCCCTTCGACCTCGACGCCAGCGCGCTGCTGTGCGACGCGGGCCGGGTCCTCGGTGACGAGTGGTTCATCTTCTACAACAACCTGAAGAGTCCGGACGGCTCCGTCGAGCACACCGGCGACAATCTCACCGGTGAGGGCGACGGCGACGACGAGTCGCTCCGGATCGACCTCTCCAAGGTGCCGGCGAACTGCGACAAGATCATCTTCCCTGTCTCGATCCATGAGGCGGACAACCGCGGGCAGGCGTTCGGCCAGGTCAGCAACGCTTTCATCCGGGTGGTGGACCAGGCGGACGGCCAGGAACTGGCCCGGTACGACCTGAGTGAGGACGCCTCGACGGAGACCGCGATGATTTTCGGTGAGGTGTACAGGTACGGCGGCGAGTGGAAGTTCCGTGCAGTCGGGCAGGGGTACGCGTCGGGTCTGCGAGGCATCGCTCTAGACTTCGGGGTCAACGTTTCGTAAAGCAGGGGACCGGCGCGGGGGAGACCGCTATACGGGAGCCCGTACACACACGATTGGGTAGCCAGTGCTTCTGAAAACCTTCGGCTGGTCGTTCGCGGTCACCGCGCTCGGCCTGGTGGCCGCGGTGCTTTATGGGGGGTGGACAGGTTTCGGCATCGTGGCAATCCTGTCCATCCTCGAGATCTCGCTGTCCTTCGACAACGCGGTGGTCAACGCCGGAATCCTGAAGAAGATGAGTGCCTTCTGGCAGAAGATCTTCCTCACCATCGGCGTGCTGATCGCGGTCTTCGGCATGCGCCTGGTCTTCCCGGTCGTGATCGTCGCCATCAGCGCGAAGACCGGCCCGATCGAGGCGGTCCGCCTCGCTCTCAACGACAAGGACCGGTATCAGCAGCTGGTCACCGACGCCCACCCGTCGATCGCGGCCTTCGGTGGCATGTTCCTGTTGATGATCTTCCTCGACTTCATCTTCGAGGACCGGGACATCAAGTGGCTCGGCTGGATCGAGCGCCCGCTCGCCAAGCTCGGCAAGGTCGACATGCTGTCGGTCTGCATCGCGCTGATCGTGCTCATGGTCACCGCGATGACCTTCGCCACCCACGCCCACCAGCACGGCGGCGCCCATGTGGACAAGGCGCAGACGGTTCTCATCTCCGGGGTCGCCGGCCTCATCACGTATCTGATCGTCGGCGGCCTCTCCGGATACTTCGAGAACAAACTCGAAGAGGAGGAGGAGCGGGAACACGAGGCCGAGGAACAGGCCGCCAAGACCGGCAAGAAGGTTCCTGCCGTCGTGATGGCGGGCAAGGCCGCGTTCTTCATGTTCCTCTACCTCGAGGTCCTCGACGCGTCCTTCTCCTTCGACGGCGTCATCGGCGCCTTCGCGGTCACGAACGACATCGTCCTGATGGCGCTCGGCCTCGGCATCGGCGCCATGTACGTCCGGTCGCTCACGGTCTACCTGGTCCGCCAGGGCACCCTCGACGACTACGTCTACCTGGAGCACGGCGCGCACTACGCCATCGGCGCCCTGGCCGTGATCCTGCTGATCACCATCCAGTACGAGATCCACGAGGTCATCACCGGTTCCGTCGGTGTCATCCTGATCGCCTGGTCCTTCATCTCCTCCGTTCTCCGCAACCGCAGGTTGGCGGCGGCCGAAGGGGCAGCCGGAGCAGGGGAGAAGACCGAGGTGTCGTCCGGCGTCTGACGCTGACCGAAACCCTCGCCGAGCTGTCCGATTCCGTGCTCCGGAGTGTGACGACAGTCAGGGTGAGGAACGCTCTGAGCGGGGCGGCCGACGAGGACATGTCCTCGTCGGCCGCCCCGTATCCGTATGAGGCACGAGGGCAATTGGGGGCGGCATGTCCTTCTGGGACGGACTGTGGCGCGGGCGTTCGATGGATTATGAATCGGGCAGCTCCGCGACCAACTCCATCGAACTGACCAAACGGCACCCGACGGTCTCGCTCAGCAAGCAGGGCGCCGCCACCGGAAATCTGCGCGTCAACCTGTCCTGGCAGATGCGGCCCTCGGACTTCATGGGCAAGCAGCGGTCCGGCGGCAGCCTGCTGCGGCATCCGTTCAAGATGTTCCAGCCCGACGTGGTGCAGGCCCACACCCAGGGCGTGGTCAACGTGGACCTGGACATCGGCTGTCTGTATGAGCTGATGGACGGCACCAAGGGGGTCGTGCAGCCGCTCGGCAGCTTCTTCGGTGACCTCAACGGGCCGCCGTACGTGAAGCTCAGCGGCGACGACCGGTTCGGCTCACCGTCCGGCGAGACGATCTACGTCAACCTCGACCACCGCGAGTCCATCAAGCGGCTCCTCGTCTTCGCGTACATCTACGACCAGACGCCCGCCTTCGACCGCACGCACGCCAAGGTGACGCTCTATCCCAGCAACGGGCCGCGGATCGAGATCGACCTGGACGAGCGACAGCCGCAGGCCCGCTCCTGCGCGGTGGTCTCCATCGAGAACGTCAAGAACGAGCTGATGGTCCGCCGCGAGGTGAAGTTCGTCTACGGCTTCCAGGCCGAACTCGACCGGCTCTACGGCTGGGGCCTCCAGTGGGGCCGCGGCTACAAGACCAAGGTCGGCTGAGTCTCGGCGCCCAGGCTCTCAGCGGGGCAGGAACTGCGGGCCCTGCGGCGGCAGCGTGAAGTTCGGGTCCGGCATCGCGGCCACCGGCTGCGGATAGCCGTACGAGGGCTGCGCGACCGGGGCGGGGCGGACGATCGGCGCGGGCTGCGTGGGCGCGGCGGGAGGGTAGCCGTACGAGGGCTGGGGCGCCGGGTGCCGGGGCGGCTCGGGCGGATAGCCGTACGAGGGCGGCGACTGCGGGGCGGGCTGGGCGAGCGACGGCTGCAGCTGGACCGCGGACGGCTGCGGAATGGGTTGCGCGGGCGGCAGCGGGAAGGACGTCGAGGGCCCCGGCACGGGGGGCATGGGCTCGGGCGGGGCGGACTCCGTGTCGTCCACGGAGATCCCGAAGTCGGAGGCGAGCCCTTCGAGGCCGTTGGAGTAGCCCTCGCCGAGCGCGCGGAACTTCCAGGTCTCGCCGCGGCGGTACAGCTCGCCGCAGATCAACGCCGTCTCCTCGCCGGTCTGCGGCGTGATGTCGAAATAGGCGAGCGGCTCGCCGTCGGCGACCATGGCGTCGTA
Organism: Streptomyces sp. DSM 118878; assembly: GCF_052936595.1. Taxonomy (NCBI): domain Bacteria; kingdom Bacillati; phylum Actinomycetota; class Actinomycetes; order Kitasatosporales; family Streptomycetaceae; genus Streptomyces; species Streptomyces sp. DSM 118878. The sequence continues at coordinate 2,950,235 of NZ_CP193622.1, read as the reverse complement.
GATCAGGATGCGCAGCGCCGGTACGTTCTCGAACGCGACGCCCTCCGCGGACGCGGCCAGGAGCACGCGGTTCACCGCCGGGTCCATGCCGGCGAGATCTGTCTGGATCGTGTCGGTCAGACCCTCGGCGACCCGCTTCTTGCCGAGCCGCCAGACCTTGCCGCCGGGGTGGCGGGGCTGGTTGTAGAAGACGAAGTCCTCGTCCGAGCGGACCCGGCCGTCACCGCCGAGGAGCAGTGCCGACGCGTCGACGTCGGGGACGCCTTGCCCGGGGGCCCAGCGCAGCACCGCGCGGACCGCCGAGGCCTCCAGAGGGACGTTCGACCCCTTCAACATCGCGTGCGTCATGCGGTCATCCTGCCTTCTTCCGCACGGGCGGTACAACGCGGGGCCGCGGGCCCGGCCGCGGGCGGCAGGCGCCTGACCTGCGAGCGGTCCGAGCGTGCGACGGTTGTGTGATGTGCGTGTGTGACATGGCCGGGTTACCTGAAGTTCATGCCCGATGGGAACCCCCGGCACCCGTTCCTACGTACTATTACCGGCCACATCACAACGGTCCATGCCGACGGAACAGATGACAACGTTCGACGGAACAGGCGATAACAGGGGAATCCCATGCGTCATTTCGGGCATATCGCCCCAGAGGTGCGAGAGCGTCTCTTCCATCGGGAGCCGTGTGCCTTCACCGCGGACTCCCCGCCCCATGTGCTCGCGTCCGCCCTCGGCGCCACGCTCTACAGCCCGGCCACCCGCCCCCGCCTCGCCGACGACGTCCTCAAGCAGGGCGGGCGCGGCGTGACCTCCATGGTGCTCTGCCTGGAGGACTCCATCGACGACGCCGAGGTGGGGGGCGCCGAGGAGAACCTGGTCCGGCAGTTCGCCGAGCTGGCTGAGCGGGGTGTGGAGCCCCCGCTGCTTTTCATCCGGGTCCGCGCCGCCGAGCAGATACCCGACCTGGTCCGCAGGCTCGGGCCGGACGTCCGGCTGCTGTCCGGATTCGTGCTGCCCAAATTCACCGAGGAGCGGGGCGTCCCGTTCCTGGAGGCGCTGACGGCCGCGGAGGCGGAGACCGCCCCCGGGCAGGACGCAGGCCGTCGGCTCTTCGCCATGCCCGTCCTGGAGTCCCCCGAGCTGCTGCACCTGGAGAGCCGCGCCGAGACGCTCGCGGGGATAGCCCGCACCGTCGACAAGTACCGCGACCGGGTGCTCGCGCTGCGCCTGGGCGTCACCGACTTCTGCTCGGCGTACGGACTGCGCAGGCCCCCGGACATGACCGCGTACGACGTGCAGATCGTCGCCTCGGTCATCGCCGACGTGGTGAACGTGCTCGGCAGGGCCGACGGCACGGGCCACATCGTGACCGGGCCCGTCTGGGAGTACTTCCGGGTCCAGGAGCGCATGTTCAAGCCGCAGCTGCGCCGCAGCCCCTTCCTGGAGGGCCGCGCCGACGAACTGCGGCAGGCCCTCATCGAGCACGACATGGACGGTCTGCTCCGCGAGATCGAGCTCGACCGCGCCAACGGCCTGCTCGGCAAGACCTGCATCCACCCCTCCCACGTCCTGCCCGTGCACGCCCTCTCCGTCGTCAGCCACGAGGAGTTCAGCGACGCGCAGGACATCCTGCGCCCCGAGCGCGGCGGCGGCGGGGTCCTGCGCTCCTCGTACACGAACAAGATGAACGAGGTGAAGCCGCACCGCGCGTGGGCCGAGCGGACCCTGCGGCGGGCCGAGGTCTTCGGCGTCGCCAAGGAGGACATCGGCTTCGTGGAGCTGCTCACGGCCGGCATCCCGGCCTCCTGACCCCCCGATCACCGGCCCTCGCGGCCGGCCGAACCTAAGGAACATGACGTACGTGACTGAAGACGCGGTGTGGTCGGGGAGCTGGGTCGCCGAGCGGCTCGGGGTCGGGCTCGACGGCGACGAGGCGCTGCCCGGACTACTCGGCCTCGCCCTGCGGCGCAACCCGAAGCGGGCCCACCTCCTGGTGTCGAACGTGCTCGGCAAGCACGTGCCGCAGCGCCCCTCGGTGGTGTACGCGGCCGGGCACGGCCTCGGCGTCCGGGTCCGGGAGCTGCTCGGCGACGACGAGGCGGGCACCGCCGTCGTCCTCGGCTACGCGGAGACCGCGACGGGCCTCGGCCACGCGGTCGCCGACGGCGTGGGCCTCGCGCCCTACCTGCACTCCACCCGGCGGCCTGTCGAGGGCGTCGAGCGCGCCGGCGGCTTCGAGGAGTCCCACTCGCACGCCACGTCGCACCTGCTGCTCCCGGAGGACCCCCACCTGCTCGCAGGGAAGGGACCGCTGGTCCTCGTCGACGACGAGTTCTCCACCGGCAACACGGTCCTGAACACCGTCCGCGCCCTGCACGAGCGCTTCCCGCGCGAGCGGTACGTGATCGTGGCCCTGGTCGACATGCGCTCGCCCGAGGACCGGGGGCGCCTCGCCGGCTTCGCCCGTGAGATCGGCGCGCGCGTCGACCTGATCGCGCAGGCCGCGGGGACCGTACGGCTGCCCGACGGGGTCCTGGAGAAGGGGCAGGCGCTGGTCGCGGAGCACGAGACGGCCGCCGTTCCCGGCCCCCGCGGGGAGCCGGGCCCGGTCGGCCGCGTCGAGCTCGGCTGGCCCGCGGGGGTGCCCGACGGCGGGCGGCACGGCTTCACCCCCGCCCACCGGGCCGGGCTCCGGCGGGCCCTGCCCGGCATGGCCGGGCGGATCGCCCGGGAGCTGCCGGCCGACGCGCGCCGCGTCCTCGTCCTCGGCTTCGAGGAGCTGATGTACGCACCGCTCGCGCTCGGCGTGGAGCTGGAGCGGCTCATCGGCGCCGACGTGCGGTTCTCCACCACGACCCGGTCGCCCGTGCTCGCGGTCGACGACCCCGGGTACGCGATCCGCACCCGCCTGGTCTTCCCCGCGCACGACGAGCCCGCCGACGGCCCTGGACCACGGTTCGCCTACAACGTCGCGGGCGGCGGCTTCGACGCGGTCGTCGCGGTCATGGACTCCGTGGCCGACACCGAGCGGCTGCACGCGCCCGACGGCCTCCTCGCGCAGCTCTCCGCGCACGTCCCGCGGGTCCTCCTGGCCGTCGTCCCCTCGTACGCCCCCACGCCGCACGCCCCCGCGCCTTCCCCGTCCGAAAGGTCCCCTTTGCTGCCCGAACCCCTCCGCGGCCCCGCCTTCTCCTCGTACGCGCCCGACGACGTCGGCTGGCTGCTCCAGGACCTCTCGGACGTGACGCTCGAAGCGCCCACCGAGGAGCGCGAGGAGGCGATCCAGAGCGGCGGCGCGCACTACGCCGAGTCGCTGCCGGTCGAGTACCAGCCGAGCGAGCGCTACCAGGAGCTGTTCCGCGCCGCGCTCGGCACCTCCGCCGCGCGCATCGCCCAGGCCGTCGGGACGGTCACGGAGACGGTGCTCGCGGAGAGGGCCTCCCGCCCGGTCCTGGTCTCCCTGGCCCGCGCGGGCACGCCCGTCGGGGTCCTGATGCGCCGCTGGGCCGCGCACCGCCACGGGCTCGACCTGCCGCACTACGCGGTCTCGATCGTGCGCGGCCGGGGCATCGACGCCAACGCGCTGCGCTGGCTCGCCGCCCACCACGACCCCGCCGACGTCGTCTTCGTCGACGGCTGGACGGGCAAGGGCGCGATCACCCGGGAACTGGCCGACGCGATACGGGCGTACGAGGCGTCCGGCGGCGCCGCGGGCTTCAGCCCCGAGATCGCCGTGCTCGCCGACCCCGGCTCGTGCGTCCGCACCTACGGCACCCGCGAGGACTTCCTCATCCCCTCCGCCTGCCTCAATTCCACGGTCTCCGGGCTGATATCGCGCACCGTGCTCCGCGCGGACCTGGTCGGACCCGACGACTTCCACGGCGCGAAGTTCTACCGAGAGCTCGCCGACGCCGACATGTCCGGCGACTTCGTCGACGCCGTCGCCGCCCGCTTCGACGAGGTCGCCGACGCCGTCGACGTACGGGTCAAGGAGCTCCTCGCCGCCGACCGCGCGCCGACCTGGGAGGGCTGGGCCGCCGTCGAGCGGATCAGCGAGGAGTACGGCATCCACGACGTGAACCTCGTCAAGCCGGGCGTCGGCGAGACGACCCGGGTGCTGCTCCGCCGCGTCCCCTGGAAGATCCTGGCCCGCGCGGGCGCGGGCGCCGACCTCGACCACGTACGGCTGCTCGCCGAGCAGCGCGGTGTGCCGGTCGAGGAGATCGACGAACTCCCGTACAGCTGCGTCGGGTTGATCCACCCCCGGTACACGCGCGGCGCGACGGGCGCGGACGGCAAGGCGGTGGTCTCCCCGTGACGAAGCTCGTCGCCAGCGACCTCGACCGCACGCTCATCTACTCCACCGCCGCGCTCGGCCTGACCATGCCCGACGCCGAGGCGCCGCGGCTGCTCTGCGTCGAGGTGTACGAGGGCAAGCCCCTGTCGTACGTCACCGAGACCGCCGCCGGGCTCCTCGCGGAGCTGGGCGGGGCGTCGGTCTTCGTGCCGACCACCACGCGGACGCGCGAGCAGTACCGGCGGGTGCACCTGCCCGGGCCCGCGCCGCGGTTCGCCATCTGCGCCAACGGCGGGCACATCCTCGTCGACGGCGTCTCCGACCGGGACTGGCAGGCGCGGGTCACGCGTCGCCTCGCCGACGAGTGCGCCTCCCTCGACGAGGTGCGCGCGCATCTCGTACGGAGCGCCGATCCGGCCTGGCTGCTCAAGGAGCGGGTGGCCGAGGACCTCTTCGCCTATCTCGTCGTCGAGCGCGCGCTGCTGCCGGACGCGTGGGTCAAGGAGCTCGGGGAGTGGGCCGGGGAGCGCGGCTGGACGGTCTCCTTGCAGGGCCGCAAGCTGTACGTCGTGCCGGCGCCGCTCACCAAGAGCGCCGCCGTGCGGGAGGTCGCGCGGCGGGTCGACGCCTCGGAGGTCCTCACCGCGGGGGATTCCCTGCTGGACGCCGACCTGCTCCTCGCCGGGGACCGGTCCTGGCGGCCCGGCCACGGGGAGCTGGCCGACACGGGCTTCGCCGCTCCCGGGCTCACGGTGCTCCCGGAGCGGGGGGTCGCCGCGGGGGAGGCGATTCTCCGGGCGTTCCTGGGAGCGGGGCCCGCGGGCTAGCCTGTGGTCATGCCTCGTTATGAATTCCGTTGCCGGTCCTGTGGGGACACGTTCGAAGTCAGCCGACCCATGGCGCGGTCCGCCGACCCCGCGGAGTGCCCTGCCGGGCATGGGGACACGGTGCGGCTGCTCTCCACCGTGGCGGTGGGGGGCCAGTCGTCGTCGGCCCCCGCGGGCCCGCAGGGCGGCGGGGGCGGCGGCTGTTGTGGTGGGGGCTGCTGTGGGTGACGGGGCGTAGGGGCTCGTCCGTCGGCCGCGCGCCGGTCGTGGCTGGTCGCGCAGTTCCCCGCGCCCCTTACGGGGGCGGCTGCGGTCAGCGGACCACCGTGCCCGGGGCCGTGCCCAGCAAGGGCAGTTCCGTTCGCGTCGGTGCGCCCTCCCAGTCGCCGTGGGACGCCACCGCGAAGGCACCCGTGGTGACCGCCCGGTCCAGGCGGGCCGGCGTGTCCGCCCCGTCGAGCAGCGCGGACAGGTAACCCGCCACGAACGCGTCGCCCGCGCCCACCGCGTCCACGGGGCGCACCTCGCGCGCGGGGCAGTGCAGTTCGCCCTCCGAGGTATGCAGCGTCGCGCCGGACGCACCCAGTTTGACCACGACTTCGCGTACCCCCTCGGCCAGGAGACGCCGCGGCGTGGCCTCCGGCAGGCACAGGGGGAGTTCGTCGTCCGAGGCGATGAGCACGTCGACGTACGGGAGCCAGTCCCGTAGCTCGGCGGTGGCCTCTTCCGGAGTCCACAGGCGCGAGCGGTGGTTGACGTCGAGGCAGACCTCGGTGCCGTGCTCCCTGGCCAGCCGCAGCGCGGTGCGGCAGGCCTCCGCGGCCGAGGGGCCGAGCGCCGGGGTGATGCCCGTCAGGTGCAGTACGCGCGGCGCGCCCGCCGCGAACGCGGCCTCGACCGACGCGGGGCCGAGCCGGGAACCCGCCGACCCCGCGCGGTAGTAGTGCACGCGGGTCACCTCCGGCAGCCGAGGCTCGAAGAGGATCAGTCCCGTGGGCGCCCGCTCGTCCCGGGTGGCCGCGGTGACGTCGACGCCCTCGGCGCGCAGTGTCCGCAGGACCAGCTCGCCGGCCTCGTCGGCGCCGATCGCGCCCGCCCAGCGGACGGCGTGGCCGAGGCGGGCCAGGCCGATCGCCACGTTGGACTCGGCGCCCGCGACGGACACGTCCATCGAGCCGCCGAGCTTGAGCGGGCCGCCGCCGCGCAGGGCCATCATCGTCTCGCCGAAGGTGAGGACTTCGGTCGGTGTGCTCATCGGCCGACCCCCGCCGCGCCGGTGACCTTCACGAACTCCGCGGCGCGGCCGCGCAGCCCCGCCAGGTCGCCGCCGTCCGCCGCGTCGCCGATCAGCGGGGAACCCACGCCCACCGCGACCGCCCCGAGCTCCAGGTACGCCTCGGCCACCGCCGCGTCCACGCCGCCGACCGGCACGAACGGCGTACGGGGGAAGGGGCCGCGCAGCGCCTTGAGATAGGCGGGGCCGCCCATCGCGGACGCGGGGAAGATCTTCAGCGCGGTGACGCCCGCGGCCTCCGCCGCGATCACGTCGGTGGGCGTGAGGACGCCGCCGAGTACCGGAAGGCCGAGCCGCGCCGCCTCCTCGGAGCCCGCGCCGAGGCCGGGCGTCACGATGAGGTTGGCGCCCGCCTCGGCGGCCCGGCGGGCGTCCCCCGCGGTGAGCACGGTGCCCGCGCCGAGCCACGCGTCGGGGCCCAGCTCGGCGCGGGCCCGGCGCAGCACGCCCAGCGCGTCGGCGCCGCTGAGCGACACCTCGACGAGCGGGACGCCGGCTTCGGCGAGCGTCATGACCGTACGGAAGGAGGCGTCCGGGTCGCCGCCGCGCACGATGGCGACGAGGCGTTCCGCCCGGAGAGCGGCGGGGAAATCGAGCACATCGAACATTGCCCCAGGCTCGCACAGGGGGCTCCGCCTCAGGCTCCCTGCCCCCGCTCCTCCCGGATCTGTGCCACCACGCGTGCCACCGCCGAGCGGACCGCCTCGGTCTCGGTGAGGAAGTGCCAGTAGTCGGGGTGGCGGCCCTCCAGGGAGGCCACCGCGCGGTCCAGGCGGGCCACCGACTCGTCGAGGGGGCGGGCGTGCCGCGGCTCGGGGGTCTGGCGGCCCGCCATCGCCAGGCGCTGCGCGTCCCGGATCGCGAAGCGGGTGCGCTCTATCTCCTGATGGGGGTCCTTGGAAACGGCGTTGAGCCGCCGCAGCCGGTCGCCGGCGGCCGAGACCGCCTCGTCGGTGTTGTTCAGCAGGGCGCGGACCGTGGAGAGCAGCGCCGTGGCGTCCGGCCAGCGCTGCTCGTCGCGGGCCTGCTGGGCCTCCTTCAGCTTCGTCTCCGCCTGGCGCACGTTCTCCGCGGCATGGTCGGGCACGCGCTGCAGGTCCTCCCAGCACGCGAGGGTGAACCGGCGGCGCAGCTCGCTGAGGATCGGTTCCACCTGGCCGCTGCGGGTGGTCAGGGCCTGCGCGCGGGTCCGCAGCGACACCAGCCGCCGGTCGATCTCGGAGGCGCGCTCGGGCAGCCGCTCGGCCTCGGCGCGCACGGCCTCGGCGTCGCGCAGCACGCGGTCGGCGCGCTGGAGCGTCTCCGGTACGCCGTGCTGTCCCGCGCCCTGGTTGAGCTTGGTCAGCTCGGGGGCGAGGGCGGCGAGCCGGGCCGCCAGGTCGTCGGCGCGCAGGCCCGCCGCGCGTACGGCGTCCAGGGCGTTGCTCGCGGCGAGCAGGGTCTGGCGGGCCCGCTCCACGGCGGGGGCGAGCCGGGCGAGCTGGGTCTCCGCCTTGTCGAGCAGCGGGCCGAGCCCCTGCCGGAAGCGCTCCAGCTCCTGCTTGACCTTGGTGAGCTCGTCCTTGGCCCGGGTCAGCTCGGTCCTTGCGTGGGCCGCGACGGACGAGTCGAGGTCGTCGCGGTCGAGGTCGTGGGCGTCCACCGCGCCAATGTACTGGTGGCTGACCTCGTCGATGCGCCGCCCGAGCGCCTCGAAGTCGGAGAGGGCGCGGCCGGCCGCGGGCGAGGAGTCCACGGCGGCGATCGTCTCCATGGAGATCCGCAGATCGCGCTGGGCGGTGTCCAACTCGTAGAAGGCGGCGGCCGCGGCGTCCTTGGCGGCCTGCGCCTCCGCGCGCACGCTCTCGCCGCGCCCGCCGAACCACCGCCGGGTGCCGCCGCCGGCGAACGCGGCCGGGGCGGCGACGGCGAGCAGGGGCAGGGGAAGCAGGACGAGGGTGAGGACGTCACGCAGGGCCCCCGTCAGGCGCCCACGCCTCGCATCCCGCTGCCGCCGGCCGATGTGGTCCCCCTCTGATCCGGTCCCGGCCGAAGTCGCTCGCCCCGTCGCCCCGCTCTCGGTCCCCGCTTGGTCTGGTGTGTACGGCTGCCAAGGTGTCGCCGTCACTATCCATCTCCCGTGCTGTCATCGGCCCTGCCCGGAGTTACATTCTCCCACCGGTCAGAGACGAACACACGGGCCGGTCAGTTCACGGTGCGCGCAAGGGACGGGCGGTTTGCGAGGCACTGCCTGCGGCAAGGTAGGCTGTCCACTCGTCCCGGGCGCGTAGCTCAGGGGTAGAGCGCCTCCCTTACAAGGAGGATGTCGGCGGTTCGAAACCGTCCGCGCCCACCGGGTAGTGAGCAGCAGGTGAGAGCCTGTTGCTGTCCCCCCAGCCGTAATCGGCCGGGGGGATTTTTCATGCTCGCGGCTCGCGGCTCGCGGTTCGCGGCCCGCGGCTCGTTGGTGTTGGTGTCAGCGGCCGCTGTCGCGATGCGTTCTGCGGTATCTGCGGTCCCAGCGTTCCTGGCGTTCCTTGCGGAGGCGGTAGTCGCGGTAGGTCACGGGAAAGCCTCCGCCGCCTCCCCCTCCGCCACCGGGGCCGCCGGAGCCGGTGGGTTTGTTCTTGGAGGTCTTTCCGGCCGAGCCGGCGCCCTCGTGGAACATCAGCAGGTAGAAGGTGAGCGCCGCCGCGCAGAGCCACAGGATGGGCTGGTCGAAGCCCAGGCCGACGAGGACCAGGATGGCGACGAGGATCAGGACGTTCACGGCTGCACCTCCGTGGCCGACGGCGTATGCGACCGGTCAGGGGGAGTCAACGCCCGGCGTTCCCGGCTGTCAATGGCTTGGCGGCGTGGAGCCGTCCGGCGTCTCGTGGGCGTGCTTGAGGCGAGCCCTGGCGGTGACCACGTCCGGTCCCGTGACCTGTTCCCAGTAGCGGTGGCAGGTCACGGAGACCGCCAACTCCAGCTCCCGCGCGCGCAGTTTCTCGACCTCGGCCTGTTCGTCCGCGGTCCAGCCGGGCGACGCGGGCCGCTCCACGCTGCGCCACCCCCCGGTGTCGCTGAAGCCGTCGAGAGGCTCGACCGACCAGGGGAGTCGTTTGAGCAGCGCCAGGAGTTCGGAGCGGACCTGATGCAGTTCCTCCTGGGCGGCGAGGAGGTCGCCGGGGAAGTCATGGGATGGGGATGGAGGCACGACGTAATGGTACTCCTGTTCGAATTACGTGTGCGAGTGATACGAGGGTCGGCTTTTGGCGGCGGCCGGGCGGGGGTGCGTGGCTGGTCGCGGTGGCAAGCTGGAGGCATGTGCCGAAGCATCAAGACGCTCCGCCCGCCCGCCATCCCCGATGACGCCACCGAGGAGGAGGTCCGGGCCGCGGCGCTCCAGTACGTGCGCAAGGTCTCCGGGTTCCGGGCCCCCGCCGCGCACAACCGCGAAGTCTTCGACCGGGCCGTCGACGCCGTGGCCGAGGCGACCGCGGAACTGCTCGCCGGCCTCGAAGTCCGCGGAGCACGGGCCTCCTAGCGGGTACGTCCGTCGCCGCCGGGCCGGCCCTCGACGATCGCCGCGGGGTCCGGCTCCGGCGGCAGCCGTCCGCTCAGGTTTCGGGGGTCGTCGTGGGGCGTCGGACCAGGAAGGCCGCTCCCGCCCCCGCCACGACCAGCGCGAGCACCGATACCCCCGTGGCCAGCCACGTCGCGCCGAGCCACTGGCCGCCGAAGTAGCCGAGGGCCACGCTGTAGCCCGCCCAGGCCACGCCCGCCAGCACGGACCACGGGAGGAACTCGCGGAGTCTGCGGTGGGCCGCGCCCGCGCCGAGGGAGACGATCGAGCGGCCCGCGGGGGCGAAGCGGGCGATGACGAACAGGATGCCGCCGCCCCGGGACAACGCCGCCCCCAGCTTCGCCTGCGCCGAGGTCAGTCGCCGCGAGCGGGCGATGGCGCGCTCCAGCCGCTCGCCGCCGCGCCACGCCAGGCGGAACGCCGCCATGTCACCGAGTACCGATGCCGTGGCCGCGCTGAGCGTCAGCAACAGGATGTCGGGGACGTTGTGCGGCACCCCACCCGTGCCGGCCGCTGCCGCCGCCGTCGCCGACATGATGACGAGGACGCCACTCGGCAGGACGGGAACGAACACGTCGAAGAGGACGGACAGGGCCACGACCGCGTAGATCCATGGACTGCCGGTCAGCGCCCCCACAACCTCAAGCACCACAACTCCCCGTGACTCCCCGGACGCCGGCGGTTGCCGCTGTGTCCCGGGGAACGGCAGGGGCGGCCTGATGACAGCTGTACAGCGTACGCCGCACACGCCGCCGGCGATCCACTGGGGCCGGATGTCCGCCGTCCCACGTTCACGGGAGGCAGCGGGCGGCAGGCAGCAGGCAGCGGACGGCAGACGGCGGCGCCCCTTCCCCCGGCGTACGGAGGAAGGGGCGCCGTCGAGTCGGTCAGGCCGCGACCGGCGTGCGCTCCGAGGCCTTGTCGTCCTCGCTCACGCCGCGCCCCGCGAAGAGCCGGTCAAGGCCCAACGCGCCGGACCCGGTGAAGACGAACAGCAGCATCGCCCAGCAGAACATCGCGGAGGCCTCGCCGCCGTTCTCCATGGGCCACAGGGCCTCCGGCTGGTGGACCTTGAAGTAGGCGTAGGCCATCGAACCGGACGAGATGAACGCCGCGGCGCGGGTGCCGAGGCCGAGGAGGACCAGGGTGCCGCCGACGAGCTGAATGACTGCCGCGTACCAGCCGGGCCACGTGCCGGCGTCGATGGTGCCGCCGCTGCCGGACGCACCGCCGAGGACTCCGAACAGTGACGCTGCGCCGTGGCAGGCGAAAAGCAGGCCGACCACTATGCGGAACAGGCCGATGGCGTAGGGCTGGGCGCTGTTGAGACGTCCAGTCATGGTGTGGGACTCCTTCGGTCGAGGGGGACGGAACCGAGTGGAGGCCCAAGATTAGGCGAACCTAATTAGTGCTTGCAAGTTCAACATTCGGTCTTTCGAAGCTTCCGCTTCCGGTGCGGGCCGGCCAGGGGCCTTGTGGCGACCTGGCGATGGCCCGGCAGCGGGCGGACAAGGGGGCGGCGCCTCGGAAGCCGAGGCCACCGGGTACGGCGTGGCCCGCGCCGTCGCGTCTGCGTCCGACCGCGCCCTTATGGAAGGGACCTTGACGATCTATCAGGTGGTAGGGGCGCGCCGCGGGCTTCCACTCCGCTCGTCCCGGGGCGCCGTCGACCACATGGGGACGGCGGCGGACCGTCACCATCAGGCGCGTGAGCGGCTCGGCTTCGGTGTGGCGCATATTCGCCCATGTAGGCAGGTAGGCAGGCAGGCCGGTACGCCCGCAGGCCAGTAGGTCAGGCCAGTAGGTCGCGTCTCAAGAAAGCCGCGTCTCCTCCGCCGTCTCCAGCCGGGCCTCTTCACCCCGCGCCACCCGTGCCTGATCCAGGCGGAGCCGGGCCGAACGGCCGCGCAGGGTCAGCGTCATGAGCTGGTTGCCGAACCACGGGCCGCCCGTCCTGCGCCAGTCGATGCCCGCCTGTGCCACCGAGCCGTGCCGTGCGAAGCGGCGTCCGAGGGCCCGTCCCACGCGGCTCCAGCCGAAGCGGAAACCGAGCTTGAGCACGGACGGTATCGAGTTGTGGACGGGTGAGCAGGTGAGCTGGAGGACCCTGGCGTCGGGCCCGCCGCCCGCCGGCCAGCTCGGCTCGGCGATGTAGGCGTGGTGGACGTCGCCGGAGAGTACGCACACCGTGGCGGGGGCGTCGGGACCCGTACCCGCCTCCGAGATCAGGGCGGTGAGCGCCTCGAAGGACGCGGGGAAGGCCGACCAGTGCTCCAGGTCCGAGCGCCTGCGCAGGTTCTCGCCGAACCGGGCCCAGCGGTCGCCGCGCTCGCCCCGGCACAGCGCCGCGTTCCACCCCTCGGCGTCATGGATCAGGTGGGGGAGCAGCCAGGGCAGGGAGCTGCCGATGAGGAGGTGGTCGTACCCGCCCGGGTTTTCGAGAGCCTGTTCCCGCAGCCAGCGCGCCTCCTTGGGGTCGACCATGGCCCGCTCGCCCTCGGTGAGGACGCGGCCGGCCCGGGTGTCGACCATCAGCAGGCGTACGCGGCCGAAGTCCCGCCGGTAGCTCCAGCGCACCGACGTGGCGTCCGCGTCGGAGGTGGCTGCGAAGGCGCGCAACGCGTCCGTGCCGTCGGGCGCCGCGCGCACGGAGGCGTAGACCGCGTCGCTCTCCAGCTCATCGGGGCGGAGATTGCCGATGTGCTGGTAGACCCAGTACGACATGAGGCCGCTCAGGACGCGCTCGCGCCACCAGGGCGTCGCCCGCATCTCGGCGAGCCAGGCCGCGCTGGTGTTCCAGTCGTCTATGACGTCGTGGTCGTCGAAGATCATGCAGCTCGGCACGGTGGAGAGCAGCCAGCGGACCTCGGGGTCGAGCCAGGACTCGTAGTACAGGTGCGTGTACTCCTCATAGTCCGCGACCTGGTGCCACGGCGGCTCCGTCGTGTCCCTGCGGGCCGCCAGCCAGCGCCGGGTGGCCTTGGAGGTCTGGTCCGCGTACACCTGATCGCCCAGGAGCAGCAGGACGTCCGGGCGCTCGGCGGCCGGGTCGGCGGCGATATGGGCGGCGAGCGTGTCCAGCGCGTCGGGCCCCACGGGGTCGTCCTCGCCGGAGGGCGGCGAGGACCAGCGGCAGGAGCCGAACGTCACGCGGAAGTCCGCGTCGCCACCCTCGGCGGGCGTGCGGATGGTGCTCGCGGGGAACGGCGAACCGGGCGGCGGCCAGACGAGGGCCGCGTGCTCCCGCGGCTCCGCCGGGCCCCGTTCCTCGCCCTCGCCCGTGCCGTCGCCCAGCAGCACCTCGTACGCCGTCTCGGTGCCCGGGGTGAGACCGGTGACCGGGATCAGCGCGTAGTGGTGTCCGGCGACCTGGAAGGTGCGCGCCGAGCCGTGCGCGCCGTCCGCGCAGCGCACCTCGGCGGCGCAGGGCCGGTCGGTCTCGACCCAGACGGTCGCCGTGGAACCGTCGACATACCTCAGCAGTGGACCCAGGCGCAGCCGTGCCACAGATGATCACTCTCCTCCGTCGCCCCGTACGGTACGGAACGACGGAAGACAGCGGGGTGGTTCCCTCCATTCCCGCCGAGGTGCCGTGCGGCGACGGCTCAGCAGGTGGCTCAGCAGCGATGGCTCAGCAGCCGTGGCTCAGCAGTCGTTCAGCACCGACGCCAGGGCGGTCTTTTCCTCGGCGTTCACGTTGAGCTTGTAGTGGTGCTTCACGTCCACCCACATGCGGGCGTAGTAGCAGTGGTACGAGGTGGTCGGCGGCATCCACTCCGCGGGGTCCTGGTCGCCCTTGGACTGGTTGACGTTGTCGGTGACGGCGATGAGCTGGGGCTGGGTCAGGTCGTTGGCGAAACCTTGCCGCTGGGTGGTGGTCCAGCTGTTCGCGCCCGACTTCCAGGCCTCGGAGAGCGGCACGACGTGGTCGATGTCGACGTCGGAGGCGGCGGTCCAGGTGCCGCCGTCGTAGGGGGACTTCCAGGTTCCGGAGACGGCGGCGCAGTTCGCGTCCTGCTGGACGTTGGTGCCGTCGCGCTTGAGGACGACTTCGCGGGTGTTGCACGTGCCGGACTGGGTGCTCCAGTGCGGGAACTTGTCGCGGCTGTAGCCGTCGGAGGAACCTTCCGCCTTGACCGTGAGCTCGCCGAGGTAGGCGCGGGCGGTGGCGGCGCTGACCGGGGCCGGGGGAGCGGCCTGGGCGGGGGTGCCGGTGAGGAGGGTGGCCGCGCAGGCCATGAGCGCGGCGCCGCCGAGCGCGGCGACGCGGCGCTTGGCCGCGGGGGCCGTCGGGCTCTTGGATTCCGTGCGTCGACGCGCGTAGACAACGGACATGCGAACTCCCTTTGTGTGGGGGGAAGTTGACCGGTGGGCGGTCATGCTTGCGTGCTGGGGTTGCCCACGGGTGTGCGGCTGGTGACAGGGTCGCGTCAATCGGGTGCCGAGTTCAAGGGCTGGCGTCGCGTCAGATGCGGGCGGTGGGCGCCGAGTTGGCATCGGCTCCGGCGTCGCGGGTGGCCGTTTGCCCTCGTGGGACCGCTTTTGTGGCCCCCGGGAGGGGCGCGGCGGAACCGTCTGCCCTCGCCTGACCCTTTTGCGGCAAGTCGCCCGAATGGCCCAACGGTGCACCCTCGTGTGGGTGACCCACGTCACGCCTGTGGGGTGAGGGCGGGGTCGCGTACGATGGATGGCGCAGAAGGGGAGTAGCTCTTCGCCGGACCGTCGACATACTGCTCAGCTCGTCTGAGCCGGCGCCCGGAGGCAGGCCCCGTAGGGGCAGGCCAGCGAGACCTTCGGCAAGCAGTGCCATGACGTGCGCGTCCGCGTGCGTTCCTGTGTGCTGCCGTGCCGAGGTGTCGTACGCGAAGCGGTGGAACACTCTCGGTGGGGCGGCCCCCGACCGATTGAGGAACCTTGATCAGCATCAGCGTGACGGCGCTCGTCTTCGGCGTCGTCTTCCTGGCCGAACTACCGGACAAGACGGCGCTCGCCGGGCTCGTCCTCGGCACGCGCTACCGCGCCTCGTACGTCTTCGCCGGAGTGGCGGCCGCCTTTACCGTGCACGTGGTGCTCGCGGTCGCGGCGGGCAGCGTCCTGACCCTGCTTCCGCAGCAGTTGGTCCACGCCCTGACCGGCGTCCTGTTCCTGGCCGGCGCGGCGATGCTGCTCCTGAAGGGCGCCGGCGACGAGGAGGAGGTCAGGCAGCCCGAGGACCAGAGCTTCTGGAAGGTCTCGGGGGCGGGCTTCATGCTCATCCTGGTCGCCGAGTTCGGTGACCTGACGCAAATCATGACCGCGAACCTGGCCGCCCGCTACGACGACCCGCTCTCCGTCGGCCTCGGCGCCGTCCTCGCGCTCTGGGCGGTCGCGGGCCTCGGCATCGTCGGCGGAAAGGCCCTGATGAAGCGGGTGCCGCTGGCGCTGATCACGAAGATCGCGGCGCTGCTGATGCTGGGCCTCGGCGTGTGGAGCCTGTACGAGGCCATCGCCTGAGCCGGGCACGTACCGGGGCGCTCCGGGGCGGTTGCGGGGCGGTTGCGGGGCGGGCGCGGGGGCTGTTGCGGGAAAGTACCGGCGACACGCCGTGTGGGGCGGCGTGTCGGCGGCACTTTTCTGCGATGCGGTGGCTCCCGCGACGGCCGGGTGGCTCCCGTGATGCCGGGTGGCTCTTGCGGTGGCGGGGTGGCTGCGGTGCGCGCGCAGTGGGTGAGCGGAGGTTCCGTAGGGGGTTTGACCTGCAGCGTTGGCTTTTGGTGCATATCTTTTGTACCGTGCGAGAACAAAGTGGCTCCGCCCGTATTCCCTGACCGGCGGGCGGGGCTGCCTTGGATTCTTTTCTCGCTCCGCGTGCGTCCGGGGCCTCCCGCCGGAGCGCGCGGACGTCCCCTCTGCGCTCTGGAGCTCACGATGACGGCCACGTCCCCCGACTCAGCCGCCCCCGCCGGCCTCGAACTGACCGCCGGGGCGGTCCTTCTCGACATGGACGGCACCCTCGTCAACTCCGACGCTGTCGTCGAGCGCTGCTGGCGGCGCTGGGCCGTGCGGCACGGCCTCGACTTCGACGAGGTCATCAAGGTCGTCCACGGACGGCAGGGCTACGCCTCCATGGCGGTGCTGCTTCCCGAGCGGCCCATGGCGGAGAACCACGCGGAGAACCGCGAGATGCTCGCCGCCGAGACCGCCGACATGGAGGGCGTCGTGCCCGTGCCGGGCGCCCCCGCGTTCATGGCCGCGCTTAGCGGGCTGCGGCTGCCGCACGCGCTCGTGACCTCCGCGGACGTACCGCTGTCCACCGGGCGGATGGCTGCCGCTGGGCTCGGTCTGCCGGAGGTGCGGATCACCGCGGAGAGCGTGGGCGCGAGCAAGCCGGACCCCGAGGGGTTCCTCAAGGGCGCCGCGGCGCTCGGCTTCGACCCCGCCGACTGCGTGGTCTTCGAGGACTCCGAGGCGGGCATCCGCGCGGGCCGGGCGGCCGGCATGCGGGTGGTGGGCGTCGGCGCGAGGGCCGCGTCCCTCGGCCCGACCGTGCATGTCGACGATCTGACGCAGGTACGGGTCTCCGACGCGGGGGACGGGCGGATCCGGCTGACGATCGGCTGAGCGACCCCCACACCTCGCTGAGCGCCCCCTCACCTCGCTGCGCGACCGACCCCCTCCCCTCGCGCTCACGGGTCCTCCGTCTCCGCCTCAAGGCTGCGCCGTGTCTCGCGGCCGTACTCGCCCCGGGGGTCGTCGGTGAGGCCGCGGGCCCACTGGTAGTGGGCCACCGCGTCACTGACCTGCCGGGTGTACGCGCCGTCCGGCTCACCCGCGTACAGGGAGAGCTGGGCCAGGCGTTTCTGCAACTCCGCGACCTCGGGGCCCTCGTCGCCCTCGGCCAGGAGCGGGCGGTCGGTGGGCTCGCGCCGCGGGGGCGGCGTGGTGCGCACCGAGCCGGTGGCGCGTGCCGTCGGGGGCGGGGTCGAGGGCGGGGGCGAGGACGACGGCGGCTCCGAGGAGCGCGTGGGCGACGGCGGGGGCATGGCGACGCGCGGCTTCGTGGAGGGCGCCGCCGAGGACCGCGAGGGCGACTTGGCCGAGGGCGGGACGGGCTTCGTCGGGTCGGCGGGCGCCGGGGTCGGTGCGAGGGGCAGCGCGTGGCCCCGGCCGGGCTGTTCGGCGGCGGAGGAGAGCAGCCCGGTCGCCAGTACACCGGCAGCCACGACCGCGGCGAGGACACCGGCCCCGGCGAACAGGGCGTAAGGGCGGTTCCGCTTCCGCGGGGCGACGGCTGTGGCGACGGCTGCGGCTGTGGCTATGGCTGTGGGCGGCGGCCCTGCTCGCAGGTCGGGCCCTTCTCGCACGCCGGACCCTCGTCGTATGTCGGCCCCTTCTCGCACGCCGGACCCTTGTCGTATGTCGGCCCCTTCTCGTGCGTCGGGCCCTTCTCCTGCGTCGATGGGGTCACCCTGCGGTGCCGTTGGGCCGGGCGTGGCCCGGGCGGGCAACGGGGAGTGGTGGCCCTGCGTACCCTCACCGACCGCCCCCGGCAGCTCGGGAGGCCCTTCCGCCCGCGGCACCGGGCCATGGTCTCCCTGGTCTCCCTTCGGCCTCGCCGGCCTCGCCGGCCTCGCCGGCCCCTCCGCGTCGCCGCCCGGCGCGAGGTTCTCCGTCGCCGGGCCCGTCAGCGACACGTACGGACGTATCCGTATCGGGTCGAAGTCCTCCGCGGCTGCCGCCTCGGCGGATCGTGTGCGCCGTGCCTCTTCCGTCGCGCGCCTGGCGCAGCCGCAGGCCGGAGCCGCGTTCGGCGGGCGTGTCACCCCGCATTCGGGGCACCGCTCGTCCCGCCGCTCCGCTCGGTCCCGACCCGTCATCGGCGTTCCCCTCCCCACCGTGCCTGTCCTGTCCCGCCCCCGGGAGTCCAGGAGATTATGCGGAACCGGGGTTCAACAGGCCATAACCGGTCACACGGACCACGATGGACAGAGAGGCCCCACCGCGGCCCAGGAGCCCCAGGAGGTGTCCATGACGGAGGACGTCAGCGCCCGGCCCGCAGGGCCGCCGCCCGACGCCGTGCCCGGTCGGGAGAGCAACGGGCACCCTCCCCGTGGCGTACTGGTCTCCATCGGCGCGCTGCTTCTCGGCATGCTCCTCGCGGCCCTCGACCAGACCATCGTCTCCACGGCCCTGCCCACGATCGTCAGCGAACTCGGCGGCATGGACCACCTGTCCTGGGTGGTCACCGCGTACATGCTGGCCGCGACGGCCGCGACGCCGCTCTGGGGCAAGCTCGGCGACCAGTACGGCCGGAAGAAGCTGTTTCAGACCGCCATCGTGATTTTCCTGGTCGGCTCGGCGCTGTGCGGCATGGCGCAGAACATGCCGCAGCTCATCGGTTTCCGCGCGCTGCAAGGCCTCGGCGGCGGCGGGCTCATGGTGCTCTCCATGGCGATCGTCGGCGACCTGGTCTCGCCGCGTGAGCGCGGCAAGTACCAGGGCCTGTTCGGCGCGGTCTTCGGCGCGACCAGCGTGCTCGGACCACTGCTCGGCGGTCTCTTCACCGAGCACCTGAGCTGGCGCTGGGTCTTCTACATCAACCTGCCCATCGGCGCGATCGCCCTGCTCGTCATCGCCACCACGCTGCACATCCCGGTCCGCGACACCAAGCACACCATCGACTACCTGGGCACCTTCCTGATCGCGTCCGTCGCGACCTGCCTGGTCCTCGTCGCCTCGCTCGGCGGCACCACGTGGGCGTGGGCGTCCCCGCAGATCATCGGCCTCGCGGTACTGGGCGTGCTGCTCGCCGCGGTCTTCGTGGCCGTGGAGCGCAAGGCGGCGGAACCGGTGCTGCCGCTGAAACTCTTCCGTGTCCGCACCTTCACCCTCTCCGCGGTCATCAGCTTCATCGTGGGCTTCGCGATGTTCGGGGCGATGACCTACCTGCCGACGTTCCTCCAGGTCGTGCAGGGAGTCTCGCCGACCATGTCGGGCGTGCACATGCTGCCGATGGTGATCGGCATGCTCCTGTCGACGACGATCTCCGGGCAGATCGTCAGCCGCACCGGCCGCTGGAAGGTCTTCCCGGTCGCGGGCACGGCGATCACGGCGCTGGGCCTCTTCCTCCTCCACCAGTTGGACGAGCACAGCGGCACGGGCGTGATGAGCGCCTTCTTCTTCGTCTTCGGCCTGGGACTCGGCCTGGTCATGCAGGTGCTCGTGCTCATCGTGCAGAACGCCGTGGACTACCAGGACCTGGGCGTGGCGACCTCCGGCGCGACCTTCTTCCGCTCGATCGGCGCCTCCTTCGGCGTCGCCATCTTCGGCACGATCTTCACCAACCGCCTCGGCGACAAGCTGACCGACGCCCTCGCGGGCCGGCCGCTGCCGCCCGGCGTGAGCGTGGCCGGCCTGGAGGCCGACCCGCGCGGCATCGCCACGCTCCCCGCGGCGCTGCGCACCGACGCCCTGCACGCCTACGCCTCGTCCATCACGGACGTCTTCCTGTACGCGGTGCCGGTCGCGCTGCTCGCGTTCGTCCTCGCCTGGTTCTTGCGCGAGGACAAGCTGAGGGGTTCGGTCACGGCGCCCGATCCCACGCAGACGCTGGCCAGCAACCCCGTCGAGCGTTCGTCGTACGACGAGGTGGCGCGGGCGCTCTCGGTGCTCGGCACGCGCGAGGGCCGCAGGAAGATCTACGAGCGCATCACCGAGCGCGCGGGTTACGACCTGCTGCCCGCGGCGAGCTGGCTGCTCCTGCGCATCGCCCGGCACGGCTCGGTCGAACCGGGCATACTCGCCGAGCGGACCTCGGTCCCGCTGTCCGTGATCACGGCGGCGGCCCGCCAGGTCGAGGAGCGGCGCCTCGCCGAACGACGTGGCCTGGACATGTACCTGACCGACAGCGGCCGCGCAGCCGCGGGTAAGCTGGCGAGTGCCCGGCAGGACTCCCTGGCCGAGCTGCTCGGCGACTGGTGGGGCCCGGAACGCCCGACCGACCTGGCCCGGCTTGTCGAGCTGCTGAGCGCGGAACTGTGCGGCTCGGAGTCGGAGCGGCCGTACAACGGGGCGACGGTGGTCCGCGCGGCGTGACGTGAGCGGGGCCGAGGTCCTCGCCGTAGGCCGACGCCGGTCTCAGGCGAGGCCTCAGGCGAGATTCTTGGCGTACCAGTGCTCCGCGTACATGCGGTCGCAGTACGGCTCGGTCTCCTCGTACCCGTGCCGGGAGTACAGCGCGCGGGCCTCCACGAGGTCGTCGCGGGTGTCGAGGATGATCCGCTCGGCGCCCAGCGCGCGGGCCGCGTCCTCCGCGGCGGCGAGCAGCGCGGGCGCACCGCCGAGCCCGCGCAGATCCTCGCGCACGAAGACCCGCTTGAGTTCGGCGACCCCGGCCTCCAGCAACCGCACCCCCGCCGTCCCGCCGGGCTCGTCCCCGTACCGCGCGACGAGCAGCACCCCGCCCGGCGGAGCGAGATCGGCCCCGGTCTCCGCGGCCACCTCACGCTCCAGCTCGGCGGGGTCGGTGGGCCGCCCGTCGTGCAGCAGGTACCAGCGGTCGCTGACCTCCGTGTAGTACGCGCGCCAGAGCGCGGCGGCGACGTCGGAGTCGTACGGCTCGGGGGCGACGGTCCAGGCGGTGGTGGCACGGGCGGTGGTGGCACGGGCGGAGGCTGCGGTCATGGCGACGATCCCAGACCACGACGGCGGCGCCACGCAAGCGATTTGCCTGCGCGCCGCCGCCGTCGTAGTCGCCGTTGCCCGCCAGAAGCTCAGCCCTTTGGCGCAGCCTGCTGCACGACCTCGAAGGACCACACCGAGGAGGCGGACGAGGCCGGCTTCGGGCGGTCCCCGCCGCCTTCGCCGCCGCCCTGGTGCGCGGCCTTCATGGGCCCCTCCATCCACGCCTGGAAGGACGCCTCGTCGCGCCAGCGGGTGTAGACGAGGTACTGGTCCGTGCCTTCGACCGGGCGGAGCAGCTCGAACCACTCGAAGCCGTCGGAGTTCTCCACCGTGCCCGCGCGGGACGCGAAGCGCTTCTCCAGGACCTCGCGCTGTTCCTCTGGGACGGTCAGGGCGTTGATCTTCACGATGCTCATGCGGTCCATCCTGCCGTAAAGGGGGACGGCGAGGTGCTCCGATCCGCGCCGTCCCCCGGAGACCGTCAGAGCCGCAGCAGGCGCTCGGCCGTCTCGCGGTAGTCCCGCAGGGCCAGGCGGAGCTGCTCGGTGTCCGTGGTCGCCGCCTCGGCGTGGGCGCCCTCGGTGGGCAGCGCGGCGCCCGGTGCGACGCCCGCGGCCCGGCTGTGCGCGGGGGCCGCGGCCTCGCCGGGGGCGAGTCCGACGGACGGGGTGCCGCCCGGTGCGACGCCCGTGCCGGAGGCCTCGCCCGGTGCGGTGGCCGGCGCCGGGGCCCCGGTGGTCCGGGTCTCCTCGCCGCGGGCCGGGGTGGACTGCCAGGACGTACGCAGGGTGCGGCGGCGCTTCGCCAGGGTGTCCGTGAGGCGGGCGATCGTGTCCTCCAGGACGCTGTCGACCTCCTCGACCGCCCCGCGCGGGGCGTCCACGAAGCCGTTGACGGCGTTCTGGAGACGCAGGGTCAGCTTGTCGCGCTCATCGGACGGGAACAGAGCGGTGTCAGCCATGCTGTACTCCCCTTCGGGTGATGCCGGTCGAGCGCTTGTCGGTCAGATGCTTGCCGGAGCGTGCGGTGGAGCGGTGGTCGTGGCCCTCGGCCATCAGGGCCTCGAAGAGCCCCCGGGCCTCGATCATGGCGGCGCGCAACTCCTCGGTGCCCGCCGCGCTCTCCCTGGCGCCTGCCACGCCGTCCTGGGAGTTCGCTGTGCGCGCCGTGCCGGCCGCGTTCCCCTCGGCGCCCTTCGTGCCGAGCGCCGCGCGGTGCACCTTGCGGTAGCCGTCGACGTGGTGGGCGTGGTGCACGGACAGCGCGTCGACCTGGTCCTCGTAGTGGCCGCCGGTGGGGAAGCCGCGGGCGCCTGCCAGCTCGTCGATGAGCAGGTCCGCCTCGGCGACGGCCTGGCGCGGGGAGTCGACGAAGCGCTCCTGGGCGAGGTTCCAGCGGTCGGAGAACTGCTCGCGGGCCGCGGGCTCCAACGGCCGTACCTGGAGGTGGCCGTGGCGCTTCACGCGCTCCGCGAGGTCACGCTCGGCCGCTTTGGTGTCGCCGTCGTGGCGGGCCACCGCGTGGTCGTACTCGGGGCCGAACCGGCGCTTGAGGCTCTGCCCGCCGCCCGCACGCAGCCGCCCGCGGATCAGTACGGCGAACACGGCGGCGACGATGACGACGACGACCGCGATCAGAACGATGATCATGACTGTGGACATGGATGGGTGCCTTCCCGGGGGGTGGGCCTTGAGGCGCCGAGGCGATCCAGCGTGCCGCCTCGACGACTGTCCCCCGGACGAGTTGCCCGTAAGCCGCCCGTCAAACGGGACCCCGGGAAGGCGGCACGTGAGCGACAATCGTGCTCTCGCCGCACCGAGTCGAAGGAGCGTACGTACGTGCTGGAGCTGACGATGGCCTCGGTTTCCGGGGCGGACGCGGGCGCGACCGCGGGCATGCTCATGGCCGACGCGCCGAGCGAGCCGGGTGCGGTGCTGCGCGTGGGGCGTGACCGGAGCGTCTGCCGTCTGGTGACGCCCGACGACTGGCTGTTCGTGTCCCGTACGCATCTGGAGTTCCGCTGCGGTCCCGACGGGGCCTGGTCGGTGATCTGGGTGCGCGGTTCGAACCCCGACCCCGCGTCGGAGGTCCGGGTCGTCTCCGGGGGAGCGGCGTGGTCCCTCGCGTACGGAGAGGCGGCGCCGCTCGGCCGGGGCGGCTCGGGCGAGGTGGTCATCCAGGACAGGTCGGGGCCGCGGACCGTGAACGTCGGCTTCTACCACGAGGGTTGAGCCTCGAAGAGGGGCGTTCCTCGGAGCCTGCGCTCTCAGGCCAGTACGCGGGCCACCGCGAAGCCGTCGTACCCCTTGCTGCCCACCGTCTGCACGGCGGTGGCGCTCAACCTCGGGTGCCGCGCCATGAGTTCGAGCGCGCCGCGGGTGCCGCGCACGCTCGGGTCGGTGCTCGTGGCGTCGGTGACCGCGCCGCCGCGCACGACGTTGTCGAGGACGATGAGGCTGCCGGGGCGGGTGAGCTTCAGGGCCCACTCGACGTAGTGCGGGTTGTTGACCTTGTCGGCGTCGATGAAGACGAAGTCGAACGGAGCCGTGTCCTCGGCGCCGAGCCCGGCGAGGGAGTCCAGGGCCGGGCCGACGCGGATGTCGACGACCTTGTCGAGTCCGGCGCGGGCGATGTTGGCGCGGGCCACGTCGGCGTGGTGCGCCTGGTACTCCAGGGTGACGAGGCGGCCGTCCGCGGGCAGGGCGCGGGCCAGCCAGATCGTGCTGTAGCCGCCGAGGGTGCCGATCTCCAGGATGCGGGTGGCGCCCTGGATCTGGACGAGGAGCTGGAGCAGCTTGCCCTGGTTCGGTGCCACGCTGATGTGCGGCAGGCCGGCCGCGTCGCTGTCACGGAGGGCGGCGGCGAGCGCCTCGTCGGCGGGGGCGAGCAGGTCCGTGAAGTAGTCGTCGACGGCGTTCCACTGCGGCTGGCTCATGTGGGTCTTCGGTCCCTTCGACTGTCTAGTTAGTTTCGCTAACGAGGCTAGTCGAGCCAGGGCGCCCTGTCAGGGGGACTGCCCCATCAGGGGGACTGGGCTGCCCTGGCGGGAGGACCGCGCCGTCAGGAGGGCTCCCTCTCCACCGCCGGGGGCGAGCCCGGCAGCGGCTTGCGTGCCGATTCCGTCATGTACCAGACCGCGATGCCGCCCACGACCGCCGCCGCCATCATGTAGTACGCGGGCATCATCTTGTCGCCCGTCGCGCCGATCAGCGCCGTCACCACCAGCGGAGTCGTGCCGCCGAAGATCGAGACGGAGATGTTGAAGCCGATCGAGAGCGAGCCGTAGCGGACCTTCGTCGGGAAGAGGGCAGGGAGCGTGGACGGCATCGAGGCCGTGAAGCAGACCAGGAGCAGGCCGAGGGACCCGAGGCCGAGGCCGATGGCCCAGAGGGAGCCGTTGCGGATCAGGAGGAGTGCGGGGATCGACAGGGCCAGGAAGCCCACGCAGCCCGCGGCGATCACCGGACGGCGGCCCACCCGGTCCGTGAGCGCGCCCATGAACGGCTGGACGCACATCATCAGGGCCATGACGGCGAGGATGACGAGGAGGCCGTGCGTCTCGTCGTACTCCAGCTCGCCGGTGAGGTAGCTGGGCATGTACGAGAGCAGCATGTAGTCCGTGACGTTGAAGACCAGGACCAGGCCCATGCACAGGAGCAGCGCCTTCCACTGGCCGGTGACCATGTCACGCAGCCGGGGCTTCGCGCGGCTCTGCTCGTCCTTGTGGGCCTTCTCCATCTCCGCGGCGAACGCCGGGGTCTCCTCGAGCCGCATCCGCAGGTACAGGCCGATCAGGCCCATCGGGCCCGCGATCAGGAACGGGATGCGCCAGCCCCAGGAGAGCAGGTCGTCGGTGGACAGGAGCGCGGTCATCAGGGTGACGAGGCCGGCGCCGCCGATGTAGCCCGCCAGCGTGCCGAACTCCAGCCAGCTGCCGAGGAAGCCCCGCTTCTTGTCGGGGGCGTACTCCGCGATGAAGGTCGCGGCGCCCGCGTACTCGCCGCCCGTGGAGAAGCCCTGCACCAGGCGGGCCAGGAGCAGCAGGACCGGGGCGCCCACGCCGATCGTCGCGTACGACGGGATCAGGCCGATCGCGAACGTGCCCGCGGCCATCATGATCATGGTCACCGCCAGCACCTTCTGGCGGCCCACGCGGTCGCCGAGCGGGCCGAAGACCATGCCGCCGAGCGGCCGGATCAAGAAGGCCGCGGCGAAGGCGCCGAAGGTGGACAGGAGCTGGGCCGTCGGGTTGCCCGAGGGGAAGAAGACCTTGCCCAGGGTCACGGCGATGTAGCTGTAGACGCCGAAGTCGAACCACTCCATCGCGTTGCCGAGGGCGGCCGCCTTCACCGCGCGCTTGACCATCGCGGGGTCGGTGACGGTGACGCCTGCTGCGGCGTCCGGGGCTGCGGGGTCCGCGGGCCCGGGGACGGTCCCCGGTGCGGGCTCGGGCTTCCGGAGGGCGACGGAGGTGGCGCTCACCAAGGGTTCGCTCGCCTGCTTTCGGTCGACGACAAAGAGTGAGGCCGCCCGCGGAAACCGGGGCGGCCCGAAATCGACCATAGGTGCATAAGCCATCATCACGTACGGTGATCACTTGGCCGCATAGTGCGGTAAAACCGCTCCTATGCAGGTCAAACGGCCTTTCTTTCGGCAGTGCGGACAAGCTGCCTCTGTGATCTATGTCGCGGGCCCGGCCTGGAACCACTCCCACCCGGCCCGGATATTCCCTTTGAGATCAACAGCACCAGCTGTCGCGTAAGCGATGGTCCTTCGTGTTTTGGTCGGGCAATGTGCCCCAAAAGCAGATAGAAAGCGGGGGGTGGCCGCCAGGCGAACCGGTGGTTGCGCGCGTCTCAGGAGACAGGACCGACGACAGGACCGACGGCAGCACCGAGAACAGCACCGAAGACAGCACCGAAGCCAGGACGAATCCGGGTGGGAGGGCCGACGCGGCGTGGTGGACGTTGAGCACAGGGGACCGGGCGATGCTCTGGGAGCCGGGCGGGCCGACGGACCCGGGGCGCGGATCGGAGCGGCCCGTGCGGCCCTCTGGCTGATCGCGGCGGTTCTGGCGGTCCGGCAGGTGACCGCCGTCCTGAGCACCCCCAGAGGTGAACGGCTCACCGATCTGGAGACCTGGATCGGGCCGGCGGGCGTCCTTCGCGTGGAGGGCTCCTTCTACGACGCGGACAGGTTCACCGGGACCCCCTTCGCCGGCCTCGTCCTCAAGCCGCTCGCCCGCTCCGGGGAGCAGGCGCTCGGCTGGATGTGGACCTTCGGCACGCTCGGCCTGGTGATCTCGCTCGGTCTGATCGCCGCCCGTGCCCTGCCGCGGCCGGTCTCCCGGCGCACCTCGCTGCTCGCCGCCCCCGTGGCGATCAGCCTGCTCATCCTGTCGCTGCCGGTCCGCAACGCCCTCCACCTCGGCCAGACCAGCATCCTCCCCGTGCTGCTCGTGCTCCTCGGTCTCTTCGCCGTGCGCGGCGAGCGGACCAGCGGCGTACTGATCGGCGTCGGCGCGGCGCTCCAGCCGACCATGCTGCTCTTCGCCGCCCTGCTCTGGTGCACGGGGCGCAGGAAGGCCGCCGTGTCCGCCGGTGCCGGCTTCGCCGCCTGCACGGCGCTCACCTGGGCCGCCATGCCGCGCGACTCATGGACGTACTGGATCCACCACCTCGCCGGAGCGGGCCTCGGCGCGAGCCCGGACGCCAAGGCCAACCAGTCGCTGCACGGCATGCTGCTCCGCCTCGGCCTCGCCGGCCCGGTGGAGATCGCGCTGTTCCTGGCCCTGGGCGCGGCCGTCGCCTTCCTCGGGCTGCGCCGCGCGGTGCGCTTCGCCGAGGACGGGCAGCTCCTCCTCGCCGTCGCGATCACCGGCTGCGTCGTCGTCGCCGTGTCGCCCACGACCTGGCAGCACCAGCTCCTGTGGGTGCTCTTCGCGGTGGTCGGCCGGGTCGGCAAGCGCCGCTCCGACCGGTACATGTGGCCGGTGGCCGTCATCCTCGTGTCGACGCTGCCCGCCAAGATGATGCTGCCGAACATGCCGGTCACCGAGCCGGTCCGCGACAACCTCGTGCTGATCGCGGCGCTCGCCGCCGCCACGGTCGTGCCGTTCCTGTCCCGCGCCCACCCCCAGTACCGCGGCCCCATCCCGGCCGACTACGCCGAGACCGGGCCCGCCCGCTGGTCCCGGGTGCCGCTCGTGCCGTTCTGCCGGCGCGTCCTGACCCGCCCGAACCTGCTCCTCGAACTGCTCCTTATCCGCGTCGGCTACGCCGCGTACCAGCAGGTCAGGCTCGCCGCGACCGGCGGGACCATCACCGGCGGCCGGGCGAGGGCCGAGCGCCACGGCGAGCAGATCCACGCGGTCGAGCGGTTCCTGCGCATCGACATCGAGCACTGGGTCAACCACGCGGTGGCCAAGGGCGGCCGCCTGGAGGAGTTCTTCAACTTCTACTACACGTCGTTCCACTTCGTGGTGCCGCTGAGCGTCCTCGCCGTCCTGTACGTGCGGCGTCCCGCCGACTACCGCTGGGCGCGCTCCGCGCTCGGCTGCGCCACGGTCCTCGCCCTCGTCGGCTTCTGGGCCTATCCGCTCGCCCCGCCGCGCCTGATGCCCGGCCTCGGCTTCATCGACACGGTGCACGGCGTGCAGGACTTCACCAAGCCGAACTACGGCACGCTGACCGATCTCACCAACCAGTACGCGGCGATGCCCTCGCTGCACTTCGGCTGGTCCCTGTGGTGCGGGCTGGTCATCGCGGTCCTCGCGCCGAAGTGGTGGATGAAGGCCCTCGGCACGCTGCATCCGCTCCTCACGGCCTCCTCGATCGTGGCGACCGGCAACCACTGGGTGCTCGACGCGGTGGGCGGCGCGGCCGTGGTCGGCGCGGGCTTCGGCCTGACCTACCTCGTGTCGGGGCCCCGGGTGAGCCGCGGCAGGACCGTCAGCGGCAGGTCGCGGGACGACTCGGCGAAGGGCCGTACCCCGAGCTGATCCGGTAGGTGCCTGGCTCCGGCACCGAGAGGCGGGTGAACTCGCCCTGGCGCCGGAGGCAGGCGCCCTGCGCCCGCAGCCACGGCGAGTACACGAGGCGGACCGTCACCGAACCGCGCTCGGGGACGCGTACGACCATGTCGGAGCCCGTGGTGCGGACGACGGACGCGGGGCGTGAGACCAGCGGCACCGGGTCCTTCACCCGGAGGATCTGCCAGTGCGCGTCCTGCCACACCGGTTCCAGCCACTTCGGGCCGCTGGCCACCAGCGCCGCCTCGTCCTCGGCGGGCCCGTCCGGCTTGCCCGAGGGCAGCACGACATACCCCACGGCCCACCGGTCCAGCCAGGCGCGGTAGGTGGCCGCGGAGAACGTGCCGTCGTAGAAGAGGCGCCCGCGTTCGATGTCGAGCTGACGGTTCCAGCCGCGCGCCATGTTCACGTACGGGGCGAGCGCGCTGGCCTCGCGGTGGTTGCGGGCCGGGACCACCTCGACGCGGACCCGGTCGGCGCCGAGCCGCTCCAGCTCGCGCACCACGCCCCGGGTGTCGGCCGCCCAGGCGGGCACCTTCGTGGAGACGGCCAGGTCGTCGCAGGTCTTCTGGACCACCCAGGCCGAGGAGAGGACCAGGGCCGCCGTGAGGATGATCCGCCGCGACCGGACGAGTCCGGGCGCGAGCAGGGCGGCGAGCAGCGCCGCGGGGCCGACCAGCTCCGCGAGGCGCTCGACGTTCGTGCCGATGGGGGACGGGATGAGGTACGTGAGGACGGTCCCGGCCGCGTAGACCCCCGCGCCCCGGCGCAGCACCCGCCACTCGCGGGGCGCCGCCACCACCAGGGCCAGGCCGAAGAGGACCGGCGGGTAGATCCGGTCGAAGGGCATCGGCTGTTCCCCGTTGAACGGGAAGAGCAGCGTGGTGGTCGCCACGACCAGGAAGGGCGGCACGATCAGGGCCGCCGCGCGCACCCAGTCCCGTACGAAGAAGTAGCCCGCGCCCGCCACCAGGAGGAAGAGCCCCGCCACGGGGGAGCCCATGGTGGCGAGCGCCGCGCACCCGGCGGCCACGGCCGCGCGCCGCTCCCGTACGAGCGCGAGGCAGGCCGCGAGGCCGAAGGCCAGGCCGAGCGCGAACGTCGTGCGGCCCGAGGCGACGTTGCACCAGATGCCGAGCGAGGCGAGCACCGCGGGCCACAGGGGCCGGTGGAGGCCGGTGCGCTCGATGAGCAGGGCGACCAGCCAGGCGCCCGCGACCCCGGAGAGCACGGTCACGGTCTTCACGCCCACCGCGGCCATCAGATAGGGCGAGATGAGGCTGTAGTTGGCGGTGTGCATGCCGCCGTACCAGAAGAGGTTGTACGCGGCCGCGCCGTGCTCCGAGGCGAACCGCGCCCACGCCTCCTGTGCCGCCAGGTCACCGCCGCCGGTGGCGAGGAACGCCGCCCACACCGCGTACAGGGGCAGGGTGGGGGCGGTGGCGAGCAGGGGTACGCGGTGTCTGCGGCAGAACCCGCGGAGCGGGGAATCCCGCTCGTCGGGCGCGCTGCCGGACGGGGCGATCGAGAAGTCGGCAGAGACCACGGCCACCGTTTCCGTTCGGCATCCTGACGTGTCGGCGTCCTGAAAGGCAAGGTTCACCTCCCAGGACGCGGCACGCAACGGAAACGTTGGTTCCGTAAACGGGGACGGCCGAAAACGGCGGTCAGCCGGTGCTGACCCGGAGCTCCTTCACGCCGTTCAGCCACGCCGAGCGGAGTCGGCGCGGGTCGCCCGTCAGGTGGAGTCCCGGCATGGCGTCGGCCACCGCGTCGAAGATGAGGTTGATCTCCAGGACGGCCAGGGACTTGCCGAGGCAGAAGTGCGGGCCGCCGCCGCCGAAGCCGAGGTGGGGGTTGGGGTCGCGGGTGATGTCGAAGGTGCCGGGGTCGTCGAAGACCTCGGGGTCGTTGTTGGCGGAGGAGTAGAAGATGCCGACCCGGTCGCCCGCCTTGATCTTCGCGCCGCCGAGCTCCGTGTCCTGCGTCGCCGTGCGCTGGAAGGAGACCACGGGGGTCGCCCAGCGCACGATCTCCTCCGCGGTGGTCGCGGGGCGCTCGCGTTTGAAGAGTTCCCACTGGTCCGGGTGGGTAAGGAGGGCGTGCATGCCGTGGGTGATGGCGTTGCGGGTGGTCTCGTTGCCGGCGACCGCGAGCAGGATCACGAAGAAGCCGAACTCGTCGGAGGAGAGGTTGCCCTCGTCCTCCGCCGCCACCAACTGGCTGACGATGTCCTTGGCGGGGCACTCCTTGCGGGCGACGGCGAGGTTCATGGCGTAGGAGACGATCTCCATCGCGGCCTCGGCCCCGACCTCCGCCGTGACGGCGTACTCGGGGTCGTCGTAGGCCGCCATCTTGTTCGACCAGTCGAAGATCTTGGAGCGGTCGCCCTGGGGTACGCCGATCAGCTCGGCGATGGCCTGGAGCGGCAGTTCGACGGCGACATCGGTGACGAAGTCGAAACCGCCGTCGGGGCCCGCGTTGTCGAGCGCCGCCGCGACGATCGAGCCGGCGCGGGCGCGCAGCGCGTCCTCCAGCGAGCGGATGGCGCGGGGCGTGAAGCCGCGCTGCACGATCTGCCGTACGCGGGTGTGCTCGGGCGGGTCCATGTTGAGCATGATCATTCGCTGGGCGTCGATCGCGTCGCGGCTGATCGACTCGTTGAAGCGGATGATCGCGGTGTTGAGGTAGGAGGAGAACAGCTCCGGGTGCGTGGAGACGTACTTGACGTCCTCGTGCCGGGTGACGGCCCAGTACCCCGCGTCGTCGAAGCCGGATATGCGGGGCGGCTGGACGATCCAGCGCACCGGTTCCGTCTGTCGCAGGGTCGCGAACTCCGGGAGCGGTACGCGGTCTTGGAGCAGGTCGGGGTCGGTGAGGTCGAACCCGTCGGGCAGCGCTGGACAGGGCATCGGCAACTCCAGGTCTGACGGGTCATCAGGAGATGTGCTCGCAAGGTAATAACGGGTTCTACAAGTCGCAAGGGCCGCGACGGGGTCCTTGCGGGGCGGTGGGGGGCGGCGTGGGGTGGCTCGGGCGGTGCCGGGGCGTGCAAGACCCTTGCGGCGCCGGGGTCGGGCTCAGCAGACTGCTGGGAGAACTAGAACGCGTACTAGTTACTACTGGTTACACCCGCGAGCCGCCGGGACGGC
The DNA here is from genome assembly GCF_052936595.1 of Streptomyces sp. DSM 118878. Lineage (NCBI taxonomy): Bacteria > Bacillati > Actinomycetota > Actinomycetes > Kitasatosporales > Streptomycetaceae > Streptomyces > Streptomyces sp. DSM 118878. The sequence continues at coordinate 2,919,435 of NZ_CP193622.1, read as the reverse complement.
TCGCGGGACGTGGACGGAGAGGACCAGCCCCATGGCCGCGGAACCTGTCATCGTCGAAGCCGTACGCACCCCCATCGGCAAGCGCGCGGGAGCGCTCGCCAACCTCCACCCCGCCTACCTGCTCGGGGAGACCTACCGCGAGGTCCTCGGCCGCACCGGCATCCACGCGGACTGCGTCGAGCAGATCGTCGGCGGCACGGTGACGCACGCCGGCGAGCAGTCCATGAACCCGACGCGCACGGCCTGGCTCACCATGGGACTTCCCTACGAGACGGCGGCGACGACGGTGGACTGCCAGTGCGGCTCGTCGCAGCAGGCCAGCCACATGGTCGCCAACATGGTCGCGGCCGGGGTCATCGACGTCGGGATCAGCTGTGGCGTGGAGGCGATGTCGCGGGTGCCGCTGGGGTCCGGGTCCAAGCACGGCCCCGGGAAGCCGTTCCCCGACGAGTGGAACGTGGACCTGCCCAACCAGTTCGAGGCCGCCGAGCGCATCGCCCGCAAGCGGGGGCTCACCCGGGAGAACGTGGACTCCCTCGGGCTCATCTCGCAGGAGCGGGCGGCCGCGGCGTGGTCGGAGGGACGCTTCAAACGCGAGACGTTCGCCGTCCAGGTGCCCACCACCGAGGAGGAGCAGGCTGCCGGGCAGGGCATGTGGCGGCTCGTCGACCAGGACGAGGGGCCGCGCGACACGACGATGGAGGGCCTCGGCGGTCTGAAGCCGGTCATGCCGACCGCCGTGCACACGGCGGGCAACTCCTCGCAGATCTCCGACGGGGCGGCGGCCATCATGTGGGCGTCCAAGCGGATGGCTCGGGCGCTCAAGCTGAAGCCGCGGGCGCGGATCGTCGCCCAGGCGCTGGTCGGCGCCGATCCGCACTTCCATCTCGACGGGCCGGTCGACGCGACGCGGGCGGTGCTCGGCAAGGCGGGGATGTCCCTGAAGGACATCGACCTCGTGGAGGTCAACGAGGCGTTCGCCTCGGTGGTGCTGAGCTGGGCGCAGGTCTTCGGGCAGGACCTGGAGAAGGTGAACGTCAACGGCGGCGCGATCGCCCTCGGGCACCCCGTGGGGGCGACCGGGGCGCGGCTCATCACCACGGCATTACATGAGCTTGAGCGGCGGGACAAGGAGTTCGCGCTGGTCACGATGTGTGCGGGGGGTGCGGTGGCCACTGGGACGATCTTGCAGCGGCTGTAGTGCCCGGGGGGCTCCCCGCCGCCCTGGCTTCGCGCCCCGCCATCACCGGCTCCGCCAAGGCTCAGTGCAGAGGTGGCGGGTCAGTACCAGCCGTTCGCCTGCCAGTGGGCCCATGCGCCAGTCGGGCTGCCGTAGCGGTCGTTCATGTACTTGAGGCCCCATTCGATCTGGGTCTCGGGGTTGGTCTTCCAGTCCTTGCCCGCCGAGGCCATCTTCGAGCCGGGCAGGGCCTGGACCAGGCCGTACGCGCCCGAGGGGTTCGTCGCGCCGGGGTTCCAGCCGCTCTCGTGCGACACGATCTCGTCGAACGCCGCGAACTGCGCGGGGTCCTTGATCTTCTGCTTCGCGATCGCCTTGGCGGACGTGGAGGCGGGCGCCTTCGCGCTGGTCGAGGCGGGAGCCTTCGCGCTGGTCGGGGCGGCTGCCTGGGCGGGGGCCGCGGCGAAGACCATGCCGGACGCGGCGGCGGCGACGAGGCCGCCGGTGAGGGCCTTCTTCGGGGAAGCGACGCGGCGGATGAGCGAGGCGGACACGGAAAACCTTCCGGTGGGGGACGGGGGTCGCGGCGCGTGCCGTGGAGAACCCTGGCGGCGTCGGCGCCTTGCGACTCATTCAGGGAAACAGGGGCGCGGACCTGTCGCAATGCCCCCCTTTACTAGTCGATGCCGGAATTGGGGACGTTCTGCCGTGGGTGAGCCGGCTCTCTCTCGGCAGGTCGGGGCGGGTTTTGAGGTGGTCGCGTCAAAATCTGCGGCTACGGCCCCGCCTCGTAGAGGACCAAGGACCTGTGGGCCGCCTCACGGACGCGCCGCTGCGAGGTGACGGTCCGCGCAGGTGCGCCTACCGCTCGGGAGCCTCGAAGGTGACCGGCGCCTCGAAGGCCGCGCGCCGGGTGGCCCGCCGCAGGGCCTTGAGCACCGCGGGGCCGAGCGTCAGGCTCAGCAGGGCCGTGACGACGGCTCGGGGCAGGTCCCAGCCCATGGACGTGGCCAGGCAGTACGCGACGAAGCGGCCGAGGTTGTCCGCGAGGGGGTCGCCGGGGACGAAGGAGACGCCGGTGGCGAGGCCGCCGAGGTAGGGCCAGCCCTGGAGGTTCATCACCGTGCCGTACGCGATCGACGACACCGCCCCGTACGCCGTGAGCAGCCACAGCTCGCGGCGGCCCCGCAGCCTTTCGGGGCCCGGCAGCAGGCCCGCGCCCATGCAGACCCAGCCCATCGACAGCATCTGGAACGGCAGCCACGGCCCCACCCCGCCGGTGAGCAGCGCCGACGCGGACATCGACACCGCCCCCAGCACGAACCCGAAGCCCGGCCCGAGCACCCGCCCGCTCAGCACCATCAGGAAGAACATCGGCTCGATGCCCGCCGTGCCCGCGCCCAGCGGCCGCAGCGCGGCGCCCGCGGCGGCCAGTACGCCCAGCATGGCGATGGCCTTGGCGTCCAGGCCGACGTCCGCGATGGTCGCCACGACCACGGCGAGCAGCAGCGGCAGCAGCGCGGCGAACAGCCACGGCGCGTCCTGCGCGTGGTCGGCGAGGCCCGAATCGCCGTCCGCGAGGAGCGGCCAGCCGAAGGCGGCCACCCCGACCGCGCTGACCAGCACCAGCGCGGCGATCGAGCGGCGGCCGAGACGGATGGGGGCGGGTCGGGACCGGCCCGGCCCCGGGGCCTTGCTCATGGCGCCGTCCCCTCCGCCGCGTCCAGCGCCTCGCGCACCTGCGTCACCGTCAGCCACTCCCTCGGCGCGAGGATCTTGGTCACCTGCGGTGCGAAGGAGGGCGAGGAGACCACGATCTGCGGGGTCGGCCCGTCGGCGACGACCTCGCCGTCCGCGAGGATCACCACCCGGTGGGCGATCTCCGCGGCCAGTTCCACGTCGTGCGTGGCGAGGACGATCGCGTGGTCCTCGGCCGCGAGCCCGCGCAGGATCACGACCAGGCGGGCCTTGGCCGCGTAGTCGAGGCCGCGGGTCGGCTCGTCGAGGAGGAGCAGGGGCGGGCGCGCGGTCAGGACGATCGCCAGGGCGAGCGCGAGACGCTGGCCCTCGGAGAGGTCACGGGGGTGCGTGTCGTCCGCGATGCCGGGCAGCAGCTCGGTCACCAAGGCCCGGCAGGACCCGGCCGCCGCGTCCGCGTCCCGGTCGGCGGCGGCGCACTCGGCGGCCACGGTGTCCGCGTAGAGGAGGTCGCGAGGTTCCTGGGGGACGAGGCCGACGTGCTTGATCAGGTCGCGCGGCGCGGTGCGGTGGGGGACCGCGCCGCCGACGCGGGCCGAGCCCGACGTGGGTTCGAGCAGACCGACCAGGGTGGAGAGCAGGGTCGACTTCCCCGCGCCGTTGCGGCCCATGAGGGCGACGGTCTCGCCGGGCGTGACGGTCAGGTCGACGCGGCGCAGCGCCTCGACCCGGCCGCGCCGCACGGCGAGGCCCGCCACCGAGGCCGCGGGTGCCGCGGCTGTGGACTCCGGGGCGCGTCCGCGGCGCGAGAGCGGTCGGCGGCTCCCGCGTCCGGGCCGCTGGGCGGCCGTCGTCTCCTGGCGCGGTGCCACGTCCGCGAGCCGGTCCCGCAGCGCGCCCGCCCTGCGCCGCGCGTCCCGCACGGTCAGCGGCAGCGGCGACCAGCCGGCGAGGCGGCCGAGCGCGACCACCGGGGGCTGGACGGGGGAGCGGGCCATCAGCTCGGCGGGGTCGCCGAGCACCGGCGGCTCGCCGGGCGCCGCGAGGAGCAGGACCTGGTCCGCGTACTGCACGACCCGCTCAAGGCGGTGCTCGGCCATCAGCACCGTCGTGCCGAGGTCGTGCACGAGCCGCTGGAGCACCGCGAGGACCTCCTCGGCGGCGGCCGGGTCGAGCGCGGAGGTCGGCTCGTCGAGGACGAGGACCCGGGGGTGAGGGGTGAGGACCGAGCCGATCGCGACCCGCTGCCGCTGGCCGCCGGAGAGCGTGGCGATGGGCCGGTCGCGCAGGTCGGCGAGGCCGAGGAGGTCCAGGGTCTCCTCGACCCGCCTGCGCATCACGTCGGGGGCGAGGCCGAGCGACTCCATGCCGTACGCCAGCTCGTCCTCGACCGTGTCCGTCACGAAGTGCGCGAGGGGGTCCTGGCCGACGGTGCCGACGACGTCGGCGAGTTCACGGGGCTTGTGGGTACGGGTGTCGCGGCCCGCCACGGTCACCCGGCCGCGCAGCGTGCCGCCGGTGAAGTGCGGCACCAGGCCGCTCACCGTGCCCAGCAGTGTCGACTTGCCGACCCCGGACGGGCCGACGAGCAGCACGAGCTCCCCCTCGGGCACGGCGAGGTCGACCCCCTGGACCGTGGGTCCCGCTGCTCCCTCGTACGTCACGGAGACGTCCTCGAAGCGGATCATGAGGTCTCCTCGGAAGGGGTGGGTGACGGCCCGGCGGGCGCGGGCTTGCGGAGCTGGACCGGTGGCTTCCCGCGGGGCGGCGCGGGGGCCTGCTCGCCCGTGGGGACCGGCGCCACGAAGCCCGGCAGGAGGCCGGCCAGGGCGGCAGCGGCGGGCCACAGCGGCAGCGTCGGGGCGGTCAGGGGTACGACGCCGGGGTGCAGGGCCGCCGCGTCGAAGGCGGCCGCCCAGATCGTCAGGCCCGCGACGGTGATCCCGGACCCGGCGACCAGCCAGGCGCGCACACCCCAGCGGTCGGGCCGGTAGCGGGTGCGCACCGAGCGGCGGCCGCCGAGCCGCAGCCCCGCGAGGGCCGCGAGCAGACCGCCGGCCAGGACGGGCAGCCCGTAGGAGGCGCCCTGCGCGGTGAGCAGTCCGTACGTACCCACGCACACGCCCATCAGGCCGCCGAGGGTCAGCACGGCCGTCGCCACGCGCACCCGGCGCGGGACGGGGGCGCTGCGCCCGAACCCCCGCGCGTCCATCGCGGCAGCCAGCGCGACTGACCGCTCCAGGGCGCCTTCGAGCACCGGAAGCCCGACCTGGAGCAGCCCGCGCATCCCCCGGTCGGGGCGTCCGCGCAGGCGGCGCGCGGCCCGGAGCCGCCGCACGTCGGCGATGAGGTTCGGCGCGAAGGTCATCGCCACGACGACGGCGACCCCCACCTCGTACAGCGCGCCCGGCAGCGACTTGAGCAGCCGGGCCGGACCGGCGAGTGCGTTGGCGGCGCCCACGCAGATCAGCAGGCCCGCCAGTCTGATTCCGTCGTAGAGCGCGAAGAGGAGGCCCTCCGCCGTCACCCGGCCGCCGATCCGCACGCCCCTGGCCCAGTCGGGCAGCGGGACCTCGGGGAGCGTCACGACGGTGTGCGTGCCGGGGATCGGCGAGCCGAGCACGATCGCGAAGACCAGGCGGATGCCGATCACGACCAGGCCCAGCTTCACGAACGCGCCGTACGACTTCGCCCAGGGCGCGGACGTCCTGCGCGCCGCCACGACGTAACCCGCGACGCCGATCAGCAGGCCGATGAGGAGCGGATTGGTCGTACGGGACGCGGCGGTGCCGAGGCCGAGGGCCCACAGCCACCAGGCGCCCGGGTGCAGCGCGTTGCTCCGGTGCGCCGTGGGGGCGAGGCGGCGCCCGAGGCGGCCGGGCGCGCTGCTGCCGTGGTGCGTCATGGTGCCGTCCGTGTCCGGTGCCGCGTCAGCCGCGGCGGCGACGGGTCTGCCAGAGCGCGGCGCCGCCGAGCAGCGCCACGGCGGCGACCCCGGCGATCAGGCCCACGGAGGGCCCGCCGTCGTCCTCGTTCCTGCCGGAGTCCGCCGCGTCCCGGCCGGAGTTCGCCGCCGCGGACCGCTCGTGCGGCTCGCCGTCGCCGGAGACCTGCTCGCCGCAGCCCGCCTTCGGGTAGCCGTCGATGGCGCAGAGCAGGGCCTTGCTGTCGTAGCGCAGCGGCTTCGCGACCGAGGCGAGGGCCTCGGCGCTGGTGGCGTCCTCGGCGACCCGGGCGCAGGCGGTCCGCCGCTCGGGCGGGTGTTCGCCGCCGGGGGCGTCCGCGGCCCGGCCGTAGTCGATGACCAGGGCGACGCGCTTGCGGCCGTCCTCGGCGGGCGTGCCCTCGCAGATGTCGTCGAAGTCGGCGGGGCCGCGCGGCCGGGTGGCGTTGTCGGAGTCCGCGGAGACCGCGAAGCGGAACCCCTGCACGTCACCGTCGTCGGGCCGGGCGGTGCCAGGACCCTGGTTCGCGTACGTCCACGCGTCGCCGTCCCGGTCCCAGAACGACCAGTAGCGGTAGCCGGCGGCCGATGAGGGCGCGGCGGCGAGGACGCTCAGGAGGGCGGCGGCGAGCGCCCCCACCACCAGGCGCCCGCGCCACGCACGGCCCCGCGTCATGGCTGCCGCTTCTTGCGGTTGCCGCTGTACAGGAAGCCGATGCCGATGCCGGCGACCATGCCGACGCCGATGATCCACCAGATGCTGACGCCGCCGTCGTCGTCCTTCTTCTCGTCCCGGGCGGCCTCGGACGGCGACGTGGAGGCGGTCCGGGGGGCGGGGCCCTGGGCGTTGAGCCGCTCGACCAGGTCGGCGCCGCCGAAGTCCCGCGGGTCCATGCCCGCGGCGTGCGCGGCGAGGATCAGCTGGGCATAGGCGGCGGGGCCCGACTGCTTGGCCCAGTCCGCGGAGTTCCCGGCGAGCCACTCGGCGGACTTCTCGGCCTGCTCCTTCTGCCCGGCGGCGGCGAGCGCCAGCACGGAGTCCGCGGTGTTGCCCTGGTCGGGCTGGTCCTTGGCGCCCGGCATCGAGGACATCAGGTGGTCGTCGGTGTCGCCGAGGGTCTTGAGGAGGTAGGCGGTGCCGTTGCTCGCGGCCTGCGACGCGGAGTCCGGCTTCGCGCACTCCGGGGTCCCGGACGCGGCCTTCTCGGCGGGCTCCACGACCAGGCCCTTGCCGAGGCTGCCGAGCACGCCGGCCGCGGTGGCGTCGGCGTTCGGCGAGAGCTTGCCGGACTTGGCGTCGGCGAGCCCGAAGGCGCCGCCGTCCTTGCCGCAGTCCATGGCGAGCTTCGGCAGCGCGTCATAGGCGGACTTGCCGGCCTTCTTGACGCTCGCCGGGTTCTGGCCCGCGGCGGCGAGCGCGCCGACGGCGATGCCGGTGGAGTTGGCGTCCGAGGGCAGCCCGGGGCTGTAGCCCCAGCCGCCGTCCTTGTTCTGCACCGATGTCAGCCAGCCGACGCTTCTGTCGACCGTCGCCGCCAGCTTCTTGTCCTTCTGCCCGAGCGCGGCGAGGGCCTGCACGGCGGCGGCGGTGGAGTTGCTGTCGACGGCGGTCTTCGCGTCGCACGGCTTGCCCGCGTCCGGGCGGTACGCCGCGAAGCCGCCGCTCGCGCACTGCTGCCCGGTGAGCCAGTCGACGGCCTTCGGTGCGGGCTCGACGCCCACGGTGTGCTGGGCGAGCAGGGCGTACGACTGGCGGAAGACACCGTCGAACTTCGGATCGGTCTTCCCGTAGAGGCCCGAGGGGAGCGCGGGCGACGGGGACGGGCCGTCCGCGAAGGCCGCCGGTGCGGCGGCCGAGCCGAACACGGCCACTGCGGCCAGGACCGCTGCGCTGCGGCGAACGTTCATGATGCGGCGGGTTGCCTCTCCCTGCGGGGAGCGGGGCGGCACGGGCCCGTGCGCGAGCACGGCTTCCGGGCGGCTCCGGCTCCGTATACCTCGACGGTGCCGCTCACCGGGGGTTCCGGTGCAGCGAGCCGGTCACGCGCCGCGCAGGGCATTCCGGCTCACCACGGGCCCATGGGCAGTGGTATACGGCTGCGGGTCAGCGCCGGGCTTCCACCGGCTTCCCCCTGCGCGGACGTGAGGACGACCCGCCCACTCTACCGGCCGGGGCCGGGGCGCCTGCGGTCAGAGGCTGGGTCATAAGAGCCTGTCGCCACGTACGCCACCGGGTCGCTCCCCGCCACCGCCTCCGCGCGCCCCAGCTCGACCAGGCGCCGCACGTGCGCCTCGGCCTCCGAGACGGCGATGGAGCGGGAGCCGTAGGGGATCTCGGCCCAGGGGCGGTTCCACTCCATGCGCTCCGCGAGCCGCCAGGGGGTGAGCGGCTCGGAGAGGAGGGCGAGCAGCCCCGTCAGGCGCTCCTCGTGGTGGTCGAGGAGCTCGCGGACGCGGGCCGGGGCGTCGGTGAAGGCGCGCTGGTGGGCCGGGAGCACCTCGGCGGGACCGAGGCGGCCGACCCGCTCCAGGGAGTCCAGGTAGTCGCCGAGGGGATCGGTGACCGTGGCGTCGGCCGGGTCCTCGTAGAGGCCGATGTGCGGGGTGATGCCGGGCAGCAGGTGGTCGCCGGAGAAGAGGCGGCCGTTGCCCGGCAGCCCCGCCGGGTGGTCCTCCTCCAGGTGCAGGCAGACGTGGCCCGGGGTGTGGCCCGGCGTCCAGATCGCGCGCAGCCTGCGGCCCGGCAGGTCGAGGAGCTCGCCCGGGGTGATGGACCGGTCGGGCAGGGCGGGGTCGAGGCCGGGCAGCTTGCGGGGGCGGCCCTCGGCGGCGGCGCGGAGCAGCGGGGCGACGTGCTCGGCGGGGGCGCCGGCCGCGGTGAGCTTCGCGGCCATGTAGGCGTACCAGCGCGCGGGGGCGTGGGAGCGGGTGCGGCGCACCACGTCCGCGTCGGCCTCGTGCATGGCGATCCAGGCCCCGGAGGCCTCGCGGACCTTGGCCGAGAGGCCGTGGTGGTCGGGGTGGTGGTGGGTGATGAGGACCCCGGTCACGTCCTCGACGGCGGCGCCGCACGCGCGCAGCCCGGCGGCGAGGGCGGACCAGGACGTGGGGTCGTCCCAGCCGGTGTCGATCAGGACGGGGCCGCCGTCGGTGTCCAGGAGGTGCACGAGGGTGAAGCCGAGCGGGTTGTCGGGGATCGGGACCTTGATGCTCCAGACGCCTCCGCCGTGCTCGATCACCGGCGGGCCGCCCGGCCGTGCGCTCACCTGCGTCATGGGCGCCCTCGTCTCTGCTCGCTCTGTGCCGCTCGCGGTCCGCGATGCGGCCTCCGCCACTATAACTAGAACTAGTTCCAATGGTCGCCCAAGTCGACTGTCCCGCCCGGCCGTTGGTGACCCCGCGCACGCCGTGGACTCCTGCAAGTAGAACTGGTATCAGTCCTGATACACAGTCAGAAAACGCCGTCGGCCGCTCCCGTGGCCGCCCCGCAGTCGCCCGCAATCGCCCCGCAGGAGGCAGTCAGCCATGACGGAGCTCGTGGAACACGGACAGCTGTTCATCGGCGGGGAGTTGGTGGACCCGCTCGGCAGGGGCGTCATCGACGTCGTGTCGCCGCACACCGGCCAGGTCTTCGCCCGCGTCCCGCACGCGGCCCCCGCCGACGTGGACCGGGCCGTCGCCACCGCGCGCAAGGCGTTCGACGAGGGACCCTGGCCGCGCATGACCGTGGACGAGCGGATCGAGGTCGTCACCAGGATCAAGGACGGCTTCGCGGCGCGGCACGAGGAGATCGCCCGCGTCATCAGCTCCGAGAACGGCACCCCGTACACCTCCAGCGTGATGGTGCAGGCCCTCGCCGCGATGATGGTGTGGGACGCGGCGCTCACCGTCGCCCGCGACTTCCCCTACGAGGAGCCGCGCGACGGAGTGCTCGGCAAGCTCCTGGTCCGCCGTGAGCCCATGGGTGTCGTGGCGGCCGTCGTGCCGTGGAACGTCCCGCAGTTCACCGCCGCCGCCAAGCTCGCGCCCGCGCTGCTCGCCGGCTGCCCGGTGATCCTCAAGACGTCGCCGGAAGCGCCCCTGGACGCGTACATCCTCGCGGAGATAGCCGTGGACGCGGGCCTGCCCGCGGGCGTGCTGTCGGTCATCTCCGCCGGCCGCGAGGTCAGCGAGTACCTCGTCGGGCACCCGGGCGTCGACAAGGTGTCCTTCACCGGCTCCGTCGCCGCGGGCAAGCGCGTCATGGAGGTCGCGGCCCAGAACCTCACCCGCGTCACCCTGGAGCTCGGCGGCAAGTCCGCCGCGATCGTGCTGCCCGACGCCGACGCGGCGAGCGCCGTCGCGGGCATCGTCCCCTTCGCCTGGATGATCAACGGCCAGGCGTGTGTGGCCCAGACCCGCATCCTGGTGCCCCGCACGCGCTACGACGAGTTCGCCGAGGCCTTCGCCGCCGCCGCGTCCGCGCTCAAGGTCGGCGACCCCATGGACCCCGCGACCGAGCTCGGCCCGCTGGTCGCCGAGCGCCAGCAGCGGCGCTCCCTCGACTACATCCGCATCGGCCAGGAGGAGGGCGCGAAGATCCTCGCGGGCGGCGGCCGTCCCCCCGGTCTCGACCAGGGCTGGTACGTCGAGCCGACCCTCTTCGGCGGCGTCGACAACGCGATGCGCATCGCCCGCGAGGAGATCTTCGGGCCCGTCATCTGCCTGCTGCCGTACGGCGACGAGGCCGAGGCGGTGAAGATCGCCGACGACTCCGACTACGGACTCAGCGGCAGCGTCTGGACGGCGGACGTCGAGCGCGGCATCGACGTCGCCCGGCGGGTGCGCACCGGCACGTACTCCGTGAACACCTTCAGCCTCGACATGCTCGGCCCGTTCGGCGGCTACAAGAACTCCGGCCTGGGGCGGGAGTTCGGGCCCGAGGGGTACGGCGAGTACTTCGAGCACAAGATGATCCACCTGCCGGCCGGGTACGAGGGGGCGGGCGCCTGATGGGCGACCGCTGGCGCGTCGAGGTAGACCGCTCCCTCTGCGTCGGCTCGGGCATGTGCGTCCTGACGGCGCCCGGCGGCTTCGTCCTGGACACCGCCCGGCAGTCGCACCCCACGGGGACCGAGAGCGACGCCGACGAGAGGGTCCTACAGGCGGCGGAGGGCTGCCCGGTCGAGGCGATCACGATCACCCTCGCCGACGGCGGCGAGGTCGTGTTCCCGCCGGAGGACTGACGACGACAGCCGTTACCGTGGGTACTCGAACGCGGGCGAACGTGACTTTACCCATGCGTTCCGCACGGCCATGTGATGACAGTCGTGACTGTTCCGTCCAGCGCCCCCCTGGAAATGTCTCTGGCACACGCGCAGGGAGGGGATGGAATGGACAAGCGGTACGAGGTCTACTGTCTGGCCGACAGGAACTTCTACGAGACCCCGGACCGGTTGCCGTCCGAGGGCGGCACCGCCGCCCCCCTGTTCGAGACCGCGCGGCGCCCCGTCCCCGACGGCTGGCGCGCCGGACGCGTCGGCGACTGGCTCTCGCTGACCCCGCTCGGCGCCGACGGGACGCCGCGGCCCATGCCCGCGCAGGGCTGGAAGATCCACGTCTCCGCGACCCTCGCCAACGCCGACGACATCGCCGCCATTGTCCGGGACCACTGCCTGGAACAGGGCGTGCCCTTCAAGTTCGTGCCCGCCCCCACGCTGCTGCACCTGCGCAACAGCAAGTACGCGGCCCGCGACGGCAGCGGCAAGTTCGCCACGGTCTACCCGGCCGACGAGCGGCAGCTCAAGGAGCTGCTGCACGGCCTGGGCAAGCTGCTCGAAGGGTTCGAGGGGCCGTACATACTCACCGACCTGCGCTGGGAGCAAGGGCCGCTGTACGTCAGGTACGGCGCCTTCACGCGGCGTGTGTGCGACAACGGCTCAGGCACGCTCGTGCCCGCCATCGAGGACGACCGGGGGCAGCTCGTCCCGGACCCGCGGGACCCGGCCTTCAAGGTCCCCGAGTGGGTGACGCTGCCCGGCTTCCTCCAGCCGCAGCTCGACGCGCGCAACACGACGACCGTCACCGACCTCCCGTACCGCATCGAGAAGGCCCTGCACTTCTCCAACGGCGGCGGGGTCTACGCGGGCACCGACACCCGCGACGGCCGCAAGGTCGTCCTCAAGGAGGGCCGCCCGCACGCGGGTCTCGCCGCCGACGGCGCCGACGCCGTGGCGCGCCTCGAACGCGAGAGGGACGCCCTGGAGAAGCTCTCCGGGCTCGGCGTCGCCCCCGAGGTCCGCGACTGGTTCCTCGTCGGCGACCACCGGTTCCTCGTCATGGACTTTCTTGAGGGCACCACCCTCAACTCCTTCTTCGCGCACCGGCACCCGCTGTGCACCAGCGCACCGGACGCCGCCGCCGTCGCCGAGTACACGCAGTGGGCGCTGCGGATGTACCGCGCCGTCGAGGAGGCCGTCGACGCCGTGCACGGCAGGGGCGTCGTCTTCAACGACCTGCATCTGTTCAACATCATGGTCGCGCCCGACGAGAAGTCCGTCTCCCTCCTCGACTTCGAGGCGGCGACCACCGTGGGCGAGGCGGGCCGCCAGGTCGTCGCCCACCCCGGCTTCGTCGCGCCGAGGGACCGCACCGGCACCGGCGTCGACCGCTACGCCCTCGCCTGCCTGCGGCTCGCGCTCTTCCTGCCGATCACCTCGCTGCTCGCCGTCGACCGGGCCAAGGCCGCGCACCTCGCGCAGGTCATCGCGGCCGAGTTCCCCGACGTGCCGGCCGAGTTCCTCGCCGACGCGGTGGCGGAGATCGAGCGGAACGAACCGGTGGCGGACAGCGCCCACGAGCGGGCGTCGGCCCTGAAAACGGGAGCCCAGGGAGCCCGCGAGGGGGGCACCGCCAGGGGGGGCAGGGCCGGCGCCACCATGCCTGCGGCCGCCGCGACGCCCGCCGTGCCGTCGTTCGTCGATCCCGCCGACTGGCCGAACAGCCGTGACTCCATGGTCGGGGCCATCCTCGCCTCGGCCACGCCCGAGCGGGACGACCGGCTCTTCCCCGGGGACATCGCGCAGTTCGGTGAGGGCGGCGGGCTCGGGCTGGCGCACGGTGCGGCCGGGGTGCTGCTCGCTCTCGCCGAGAGCGGCGCCGAGCGGTACGAGGAGGGCGAGCGGTGGCTGCTCGCCCACACCGCACCGGTCCCGTCGGGCACACCCCTCGGCCTCCACGACGGCCTCGCGGGCATCGCCCACGTACTTGACCGGTTCGGCCACCGCACGCGCGCCCTGGACCTCACGGAACTCGTCCTCCAGGAGAACTGGCAGCGGCTCCCCTCCGACCTGTACGGCGGCCTCGCGGGGCTCGGCCTCGCCCTCGACTCCCTCGCGGAGAGCACCGGAGAGAGCGACCTCGCCCGCCACGCCCTGCGCGCCGCCGAACTGCTCGGCGAGCGGCTCACCGCCGACGCCCCGGTCAAGGGACGGCGCAGGGCTGGGCTGCTGCGCGGTTCCACCGGGCCCGCGCTGCTCTTCCTGCGGCTGTACGAGCGGCACGGCGACCCCGGCTTCCTCGACCTGGCCGAGCGGGCGCTGACCGCGGACCTCGCCCAGTGCGTGACCCAGCAGGACGGCAGCCTCGCCGTCAACGAGGGCTGGCGGACCATGCCCTACCTCGGTGACGGCAGCGTAGGCATCGGCATGGTCCTCGACGACTACCTCGCCCACCGTGACAACGCCGCCTTCGAGGCGGCACGGCCCGCCATCCTGGCCGCCGCGCGCTCACGGTTCTGCGTACAGCCGGGCCTCTACCAGGGCCGCGCGGGACTCCTCCTGCACCTGCGGCGCAGCACGACGCCCGGCATCACCCCCGAGGAGATCACCGAGCAGGTCTCGGCGCTGGGCTGGTTCGCCATGTCGTACGCGGGCCGGCTGGCCTTCCCCGGCAACCAGATGCTGCGGCTCTCCATGGACCTGAACACCGGGACGGCGGGCTGTCTCCTCGCGCTCGCCTCCGCGCTCGGCGACGGCCGGGCGCACGTCCCCTTCCTGCCGCGACCGCGGCCCCAGAGCCGGTCCCGCCATCGTGCGGGGTCGTGACACAACCCTTCAGAGCACCACGTCCCCAGAGAAAGGGAAAAACCATGGCACTTCTCGACCTGCAGAGCATGGAGTCCGACGAGATGACCGGTGGCGGCGGTGGCGGCGGCAGCCAGCTGAGCCTGCTCCTGTGCTGGAGCACCGCGAGCGTCGCGCTCTGTCTGTGACGCCTGCCCACGCCTGACGTGGCACGTGCCCACGCCTGACGTGGCACGGTGATGAAGGCCCGGGCGGCACCCGTGAGGGACCCGCCCGGGCCCAACCGCCGCCGCGGGGGCCCAGGCCGTACAGACGCCGAGAACGCCCCGGACGCCGAGGGACACGAGGCCGGCCGGGACGACCAGGACGACGAGGACCCGGACCGCATGGCGACGACCATCCCCCGTCCGCACCGACAACCCCACGCCGACACCGCCCTGCTGCGCGCGGCGACCCGGTACAGCGCCGCCCGCTGTGCCGTCCTCGCGCTGTGCGCCGTGGCGGGCGCGGGCGCCGGCCTGCTCCTGCCGCTCGCGATCGGCCGCGCCCTGGACGCCGTCCTCACCGGCCACGCCACCTCTCCCGGTTCCGCCGACGCCACCCGCTGGGTCCTGGTGTGCGCGGCGCTGATCGGCGCGATCGCCCTCCTCGACGCCCTCGACGGCGTCCTCACCGGAACCACCGACGCCCGCGCCACGGCCTGGCTGCGCGGCCGTGTCGTACGCCATGTGCTCGCCGTCGGCCCCCGCGCCACCGCCCGCTTCGCCCACGGCGACCTGGTGGCGCGCCTCATCGACAACGCGGCGCACGCGGGCATCGCGCCCGCCACGGCCGCCGCCGTCCTCGCCGCCCTCGTCACCCCCGTCGGCGCCGTCGTGGCGCTGGCCCTGATCGACGGCTGGCTCGCCGCGGTGTTCCTCGTCGGGGCGCCCGTACTGGTCCTGCTCCTGCGGTCGTTCGTCCGCGTCTCCTCCGACTGCGTGACCCGCTACCAGCAGATCCAGGGCGACATCGCCGGCCGCCTCGGCGAGGCGATCGGCGGCGCGCGCACCATCGCGGCGGCGCACACCGAGGACAAGGAGGCGGCACGCGTCCTCGCGCAGTTGCCCGAACTCTCCCGCCACGGCCACCGCATGTGGCACGTCCAGGGCCGCTCCCAGGCGCAGGCCGTCGCGGTCGCGCCGCTGCTCCAGATCGCGGTCGTCGCGGTGGCCGGACGGCTGCTCCTCGCCGAGCGCATCACGGTCGGCGACCTCCTCGCCGCGTCCCGGTACGCGGTGCTCGCCACCGGCATCGGCATGCTCGTCGGACAGCTCGGCGGCCTCGTGCGCGCCCGAGCGGCGGCCCGGCGCCTGGCCGAGGTGCTGGCGCTGCCCCCAACCGAGTACGGAACCGCCGAACTCCCGCCCGGCGGCGGCCATTTGGAGCTACGTGGCGTCCACGCGACCCGAGGCGGACGCGACGTGCTCGACGGCGTCGACCTGACGGTGCCCGCCGGCACCACGCTCGCCGTGGTCGGCCGCTCCGGCGCCGGCAAGTCCCTGCTCGCCGCGCTCGCGGGCCGGCTCGCCGACCCCGAGGCGGGCGACGTGCTCCTCGACGGCGTACCGCTTCGCTCCCTCACCAGGCAGGAGCTGCGCCGCGAGGTGGGTCACGCCTTCGAGCGGCCCGCGCTGCTCGGCGTGACCCTGGAGGACACCATCGGCTTCGGCGCCCCGCGCCCGGCCCCGCCCCGCGTCCGCGAGGCCGCCCGCGCCGCCCGCGCCGACACCTTCATCACCCGCCTGCCCGACGGCTACGCCACGCCCTGCGCCGCGGCACCGCTCTCCGGCGGCGAGACGCAACGCCTGGGCCTGGCACGGGCGTTCGCGCGCGGCGGGCGGCTGCTGATCCTGGACGACGCGATGTCCAGCCTCGACACGGTCACCGAACACCACATCGCCGAGGCCCTGCTCCGCCCCACCCCCGGCCGCAGCCGCCTGATCATCGCGCACCGCGCGGCGACGGCGGCCCGCGCGGACCGCGTGGCCTGGCTGGACGGCGGCCGGATCCGGGCGGAGGGCACCCATGCCGAGCTGTGGGAACTGCCCGAGTACCGGGAGGTGTTCGGCGCGTGAGGCCGCCCCGCGGGCCGCGCGGCCCCTACCGCAGGGGAGTCCGCTTCCTGTGGCGCAGGTGGCCGGTGGTCCTGCGGCTCATGGCCTGGTCGGTCCTTGAGACCGGGCAGACCTTCCTCACCGGATACGCCCTCGCCCGCGCCCTGGACGACGGGTTCCTCGCGGGCGACGGGGCGACCGGCCTCGGCTGGCTCGGCGCGGCCGCGCTCGGCGTGCTGGTGGCCGCGTACGGGACGGGCCGGGTGTTCCGCGCCATCGCCGGGCTCGTGGAGCCATTGCGGGACACACTGGTGCGGCAGGTCGTCGGCCGGGGGCTGCGGGAGGCGGACCAGGCCGCGGTCTCCCGGCTCACCCAGCAGGTGGAGATCGCCAGGGACACCTTCGCGGGCCTGGTCATGGTCTCCCGCTCCTTCGTCTTCACCGCGGCCGGAGCCCTGGCCGGACTCTTCTCCCTGGACCCGCTCCTGCTCCTCGTGGTCGCGCCGCCGCTCCTCGCGGGCATCGGCCTGTTCGTGGCCTCGCTGCGCCCGCTGGCCCGCCGCCAGGAGCGGTTCCTGATCGCCGACGAGGCCATCGCCGCCGAACTGGGGGTGGTGTGCCCGGGGCTGCGGGACGTGGCCGCCGCGGGCGCCGAGCGGGACGTCGCGGAGAGCCTGGGGCGCGCCGTCGCCACGGAGTACGCGTCGGCCCGCGCCCTCGCCCGCTGGGGAGTCCTGCGCACGGCCGCCCTCGCGACCGGCGGCCAGCTCCCGCTGGTGCTGCTCCTCGCCACCGCCCCCTGGCTCCTGGACCGCGGAGTGACCCCGGGCGCCCTGGTCGGAGCCCTCGCCTACGTCACCCAGGCCCTGCTGCCCGCCCTGCACAACCTGGTCCACGGCCTGGGCGCGAGCGGGGCGCGCCTGGTGATCGTGCTACGCCGCCTGACATGGGACCCACCGCCCGAAGAGGAGGCCGAACCCGCGGCCCAGGAGGCGGCCCCCGAGGACAGGGAGGCGGCCCCCGAGGACAGGGAAGCGCCGGCCGTCCAGCTCTCCCGCGTCACCTTCGCCTACGGACCCCACGCCGAGCCCGTCTTGCGCGACCTGTGCCTCGAAGTCGCCCGCGGCGAGCACCTCGCCGTCGTCGGACCCAGCGGAATCGGCAAATCCACGCTGGCCGGAATCATCGCCGGACTGCTCCGCCCCGACTCGGGGGAGGTGCGCGTCGAGGGGCTTTCGGTGTCCGGCAAGGAGGCGGTGCGGCGGCGGGTTCTGATCCCGCAGGAGGCGTACGTGTTCTCCGGGACGCTCCGTGACAACCTCAGCCAGCTCCGGCCGGACCCGGTGCCCGACCCGGAGCTGCTCGCCGCCGCCGACGCCATCGGCTCGGCCGCCCTGGTCGAGCGGCTCGGCGGCCCCGACGCCGCGGTCGCCCCCGGCGAACTCTCCGCCGGGGAGCGACAGTTGATCGCGCTGACCCGCGCTTTTCTCTCGTATGCCCCGCTGGTGGTCCTCGACGAGGCCACCTGCCACCTCGATCCGGTGGCGGAGGCCCGCGCCGAGCGGGCCTTCGCGGCCCGCCCGGGCGGCACTCTCCTGGTGATCGCCCACCGCGTCAGCTCGGCCCGCAGGGCCGGACGTGTTCTGGTGATGGACGGCGCGCACGCCCTGTGCGGGCGGCACGAGGAACTCCTCGGTCTCTCCCCCCTCTACCGGGACCTCAACGGCGCCGCTACCCCTGGTGAGACCTCAGACCCACCCTTCCCCCTGCGATATCCGTATCGCGTCGATCCTGTTCCGCGCCCCGGTCTTGCGGGTTATGGCGGCCATGTAGTTGCGCACCGTGCCGTTGGACAGATGGAGGTTGCGCGCGATCTCGGCGACCGAGGCGCCTCTGGCGGCGAGGGATAAGACGCTCAGCTCGCGCCGGGTGAGCGGCATCTGCGAGGCCTTGAGGAAGCCGAAGCCGAGGGAGTCGTCCACGAACCGCCGGCCCACCGCCACTTCTCTTATACCGGCGAGCAGCCGCTCGGGAACGCTCGCCTTGTTCACATAGCCGAGCGCCTCCGCCTCCGTCGCCCGGCGCAGTTGCCCCGGCCGGTCGGCGGTGGCGAGCACCAGGACGCGGCAGCCCCTGCCGTGCGCCGAGGGCCCGGTGAGTTCGCCCAGCGATATCGGCGCGTGCGCCGGTTCGTCGTCGAGATCCACGACGCACACTTCGGGCCGTACGGTGCGTAATCGGCCGCGTGCTTGGGACCACGGCGCATGGAACACCTCCAGATCCGGCTCACGGGCCAACTGCTCCGCCAGAGCCAATCGCAGTAGACAAGCGTCGTGCACGAGAAGGACCCGGATCACGCTTGCTCCTCCAGCTCCCCGCTACGGTTGCGCAGTTCAATGACGCAGACCATTCATAGCCGTGAGTACCCCCATCGTGACGCAGAGAACTGGCCAAGGGGAAGGAAGGGGGCTTATTTGCGGTACGGCTGTGCGCCCCCTGCGCCTGTTACGCGTGAGGCTCGGCCGTCAGGTCGATGAGACGGCAGACCGTCTCGATGTCGATCTTCACCTGGGCGATCGAGGCGCGTCCCGAGAGCCAGGTGATCAGCGCGGAGTGCCAGGTGTGCTCGATCACCCGCACGGCCGAGAGCTGCCGCGCGCTCGGCGGCTCCGGCAGGCCCATCGCGTCCAGGATGATCGCCGTGGTGAGCCGGGAGACCGTGTCGACCTCCGGGCTGACGGACCGGTCGGCGAAGGTCAGGGCCCGCACCATCGCGTCCGCCAGGTGCGGCTCGCGCTGGAGCGCCCTGAAGGCCCGCATCAGGGTCTCGGCGACGCGCTCGGCGGGCGTCTCCCCGGCCGGCGGCCGCTTCCTGAGCGTGCCGTGCATGTGCTGGAGCTGGTCCTGCATGGTGGCGACCAGCAGATGGACCTTGGAGGGGAAGTAGCGGTACAGCGTGCCGAGGGCGACGCCCGCGGCCTCGGCGACCTCGCGCATCTGCACCGCGTCGAAGCCGCCCCGGCCGGCCAACTGGGCGCTGGCGTGCAGGATGCGGCGGCGGCGCGCCTCCTGGCGCTCTGTCAGGGGCGGCGCCGCGGGGTCCGCCGCTCTGGCTTCCGCTGTCATGTGGGTGCCCCCCTCCGGAAAACGCCTCGCGAGATCGCACAGCATGGCAGGGAGCAGGTCGTGGCGCGAATCACCTGATCCGGGCCCTACACCCTTGCCTACCTGCCGGTAGATTCAGAGCGCGATCAACGATCGTCCAACGATCGCCCGACGAACAAGTCTGTAACTTGTTCTAGATTACCGTCCCGGCGTAATCTCGCGGACAACTGCACGGAGAAGGGGGCCGAGAGTGACCGCTGAGGCCATGGAAGCGGGCCCCCGCAAGGGCTCCGACGCCGACGGCGACCGACCGCTGCGCATCGCTCTCCTCACCTACAAGGGGAACCCGTTCTGCGGGGGACAGGGCGTCTACGTACGCCACCTCTCGCGCGAGCTTGCGCGGCTCGGCCACAGCGTCGAGGTGATCGGCGCCCAGCCCTACGCGGTCCTCGACGAGGGCGCGGGCCTGGAGAACCTGAGCCTCACCGAACTGCCGAGCCTGGACCTCTACCGCTCGCCCGACCCCTTCCGCACCCCGAAGCGCGACGAGTACCGCGACTGGATCGACGCCCTCGAAGTGGCGACCATGTGGACCGGCGGCTTCCCCGAGCCCGCCACCTTCAGCCTGCGGACCCGGCGCCACCTGCGCGCCCGGCGCGGCGACTTCGACGTCGTGCACGACAACCAGACCCTCGGCTACGGCCTCCTGGGCGACCTGGGCGCACCGCTCGTCACCACGATCCACCACCCCATCACCGTCGACCGGCAGCTCGAACTGGACGCCGCGCCCGACTTCAAGCGCCGCCTCTCCGTCCGCCGCTGGTACGCCTTCACCCGCATGCAGAAGCGCGTGGCGCGGCGCCTGCCCTCCGTCGTGACCGTCTCCGGCACCTCGCGCCAGGAGATCATCGACCACCTCGGCGTCCGCGAGGACCGCATCGACGTCGTCCACATCGGCGCCGACACCAGCCTCTTCTCGCCCGACCCGGCCGTGCCCGAGGTGCCGGGCCGCATCGTGACGACCTCCAGCGCCGACGTCCCGCTCAAGGGCCTGGTCCACCTCGTCGAAGCGCTCGCCAAGACGCGCACCGAGCACCCCGGCGCCCACCTCGTCGTCGTCGGCAGGCGCGCCGAGGACGGCCCCGTCGCCCAGGCCATCGAGCGCCACGGCCTCGCGGACCGCGTCGAGTTCGTCAAGGGCATCACCGACGCCGAACTCGTGGACCTCGTCCGCTCGGCACAGATCGCCTGCGTGCCCTCGCTGTACGAGGGGTTCTCCCTCCCCGCGGCGGAGGCGATGGCGACCGGCACACCGCTCCTTGCGACCACCGGCGGCGCGATCCCCGAGGTCGCGGGCCCCGACGGCGAGACCTGCCTCGCGGTGCCGCCCGGCGACGCGGACGCCCTCGCCGTCGGCCTGAACCGGCTGCTCGGCGACCCGGAGCTGCGGGCCCGCCTCGGCCGGGCGGGCCGCGAGCGGGTGCTGCGGAAATTCACCTGGGCGCAGGCCGCCAAGGGAACGGCGGAACGCTACCGCGAGGCCATGCGGCGTTCCGCCGCCACGAACCCCGGCCGCCCCGCGGCCACCGCGACGTACTCCGGGAGCCATCGCTGATGCTGACCGTCGACTTCACCCGCTTCCCGCTCGCTGCGGGCGACCGCGTGCTCGATCTGGGCTGCGGCGCGGGCCGGCACGCCTTCGAGTGCTACCGGCGCGGGGCTCAGGTGGTGGCCCTCGACCGGAACGGCGAGGAGATCCGCGAGGTCGCCAAGTGGTTCGCCGCGATGAAGGAGGAGGGCGAGGCCCCGGCGGGAGCCACGGCCACCGCGATGGAGGGCGACGCGCTCAACTTGCCCTTCCCCGACGCCTCGTTCGACGTCGTGATCATCTCCGAGGTCATGGAGCACATTCCGGACGACAAGGGCGTGCTCGCCGAGATGGTGCGGGTGCTCAAGCCCGGCGGCCGCATCGCCGTCACCGTCCCGCGCTACGGCCCCGAGAAGGTCTGCTGGACGCTCAGCGACGCCTACCACGAGGTCGAGGGCGGCCACATCCGCATCTACAAGGCGGACGAACTCCTCGGCAGGATGCGCGAGGCGGGCCTCAAGCCGTACGGCACCCACCACGCCCACGCGCTGCACTCGCCGTACTGGTGGCTGAAGTGCGCGTTCGGCGTCGACAACGACAAGGCGCTGCCCGTGCGCGCCTACCACAAGCTGCTCGTCTGGGACATCATGAAGAAGCCGCTGGCCACCCGCGTCGCCGAGCAGCTCCTCAACCCCGTCGTGGGCAAGAGCTTCGTGGCGTACGCGACCAAGCCGCACCTCCCGAGGGCCTCCGCCGGCGCCTCCGCCGATGCCTCCGCCGACGCCGCGGCGGACACCAAGTGACGAGCCCGGAGCGGACCGAACACCTCATCCTGCCCGGCGTCCTGACGGCCGAACAGGCGGTGGCGACGGTACGCGGCATCCTCGGCGTCCAGCGCGAGGACGGGGCCATCCCCTGGTTCCGCGGCCACCACCTCGACCCGTGGGACCACACCGAGGCCGCCATGGCGCTCGACGCGGCGGGCGAACACGCGGCGGCCGAGCGCGCCTACGACTGGCTCGCCAGGCACCAGAACGCCGACGGCTCCTGGTACGCGGCGTACGCCGACGGGAACCCGCACGACGTCACCGACCACGGCCGGGAGACCAACTTCTGCGCCTACCTCGCGGTCGGCGTCTGGCACCACTACCTCGCCACCGGCGACGAGGCGTTCATCGACCGCATGTGGCCCGCGGTGGTCGCCGCCGTCGAGTTCGTCCTCGCGCTCCAGCAGCCCGGCGGACAGATCGGCTGGAAGCGGGAGCCGGACGGCACGCCCGTCACCGACGCCCTGCTCACCGGATCGTCCTCCATCCACCACGCGCTGCGCTGCGCCCTCGCCATCGCCGAGCAGCGCGAGGAGCCGCAGCCCGACTGGGAGCTCGCGGCCGGCGCCCTCGCCCACGCGATCCGCAGCCACCCCGAGCGCTTCCTCGACAAGGACCGCTACTCCATGGACTGGTACTACCCGGTCCTGGGCGGCGCGCTGACCGGCGCGGAGGCCAAGGCGCGGATCGAGGAGGGCTGGGACCGCTTCGTGGTGCCCGGACTCGGCGTGCGCTGCGTGGTGCCGAACCCCTGGGTGACCGGCGGCGAGAGCGCCGAACTCGCCCTCGCCCTGTGGGTGCTCGGCGAGTCGGACCGCGCCCTGGAGATCCTCCAGTCCATCCAGCACCTGCGCGACCCGGAGAGCGGCCTGTACTGGACGGGCTACGTCTTCGACGACCGGGCCCGCTGGCCCGAGGAACTGACCACCTGGACGGCGGGCTCCCTGCTCCTCGCGGTGGCGGCGCTCGGCGGCGACGAGCCGACCTGCGCGGTCTTCTCGGGGGAGCGGCTGCCGAGCGGCCTGGCCCCGGAGTGCTGCGGGAGCACTCCGTAGCGCCGGCGGTTCAGTAGCGGCGCAGGCGGCCCGCGAGTGCGTGTCCGATGAGCAGGTACACGACCGCCGCGAGGCCGTAGCCCGAGACGACCCTGGCCCAGGTCTCGTCGAAGGTGAACAGGTCATGGGACCAGCCGGCGAGGAAACGGGCCACGTCATGGATGAACTGGACGAGCTCGTTCGCGCGGTTGGCGTCCAGGAGGTACATCAGGATCCACAGCCCGAGGATGAGGGCCATGACGTCCGCGATGACCATGATGATGTTCGCTGCGGTGCTGCCGTTTGAGCGTCGCACTGGGGACATGACAATCGAGTACCTGCGGCGCGCCCGTCGAAACCCGTACGGGCCCGCCCGGCTGGCGGCGCCCGGCGGCCGGGGTGAGGCTGCCCGGAGAACCGCTCACCTCTGGAGGCCGCTGCCGTGCTCAGCTCCGTACCCGTCCGTCGTGCCGGGGTCTCACTCACTCTGTGCTGCACTCTGCTCGTCGGCGCGACGGCCTGTGGCAGCGACGACAAGGAAACCAAGGCGTCGGCGCCGTCGTCCAGCAGCAGCGCCGAGAAGCAGAAGTTCGCCAAGACCCGCTTCGTCGCCAACGCGGGGCTCGCCGCGGGAGCCACGTACCAGTGGATCGTGAAGCCGTGGCGCGCGGGCAAGTTCAAGAAGGGCGCGGACGGCCGCAAGTTCGCCCTCGTCAAGGCGGGCGTCGCGGGCGCCTTCACGTACAACAGGCTGAAGGCCGCGACGAAGAACGCGAAGGGCGACCCGACGCTCTCCAAGGCCGTGGCGCCGCTGTCCGAGAGCATCGAGAAGCTGAAGGACCTGCCGTCCAAGCTCCGCAAGGGCGACTCGACGGACTCGATCGTGAAGGACTTCGACGGCGTGATCAACTCCGTGAAGGGCGCGGGCAAGGAGGCGGGCGCCGAGGTCAAGGACAAGGTGCCCTCCGCCGGTGAACTCGGCAACGGCTGACCCGTCCCCGTAAGCCGGCCCCTAGGAGTTCAGCTCGGCCAGGACCCGCAGGGTGTGCGGGTCGGGGGCGAGGACCAGGAGGTCGGTGACCGGGCCCCCGCGCCACGCGTCGAGGCGCTCGGCGATGCGTGCGCGCGGCCCGACCAGGGAGATCTCGTCGGCGAAGGCGTCCGGCACGGCAAGGACGGCCTCCTCCTTGCGGCCCGCGAGGAACAGCTCCTGGACCCGCCACGCCTCTTTCTCGTAGCCCATGCGGGCCATCAGGTCGGCGTGGAAGTTGCGGGCGGCGTGCCCCATGCCGCCGATGTAGAAGCCCAGCATCGCCTTGACGGGAAGCAGGCCTTCGGCGACGTCGTCGCACACCTTCGCGCGGGCCATCGGGGCGATCGTGAAGCCGTCCCGCAGCCCGGCGAGGGAGGGCCCGTACACGTCCGGGCGCAGCGGCGACCAGTACAGCGGCAGCCAGCCGTCCGCGATCCGTGTCGTCTGCTCGATGTTCCTCGGCCCCTCCGCGCCGAGCAGGACCGGCAGGTCGGCCCGGAGCGGATGGGTGATCGGCTTGAGGGGCTTGCCGAGGCCGGTGCCGTCGTCGCCCGCGTAGGGGTGGGCGTGGAAGCGGCCCCGCAGCTCCACCGGACCCTCGCGCCGGAGCACCTGCCGTACGACCTCGACGTACTCCCGGGTCGCGGTCAGCGGCGACTTCGGGAAGGGCCGCCCGTACCAGCCCTCCACCACCTGCGGCCCGGACAGACCGAGGCCGAGCCTCATCCGCCCGCCGGAGAGGTGGTCGAGGGTGAGCGCGTGCATGGCGGTGGCGGTGGGGGAGCGGGCCGCCATCTGGGCGACGGCCGTGCCGAGCCCGATCCGTGAGGTGTGCGCGGCGATCCAGGTCAGCGGCGTGAAGGCGTCCGAGCCCCAGGCCTCGGCGGTCCACACCGAGTCGTAGCCGAGCCGCTCGGCCTCCTGGGCGAGGGCGAGGTGGCCGGGGTCGGGGCGGCGCCCCCAGTAGCCGAGTGCGAGCCCGAGCCGCATACGCCCTCCCGGTCGGCGGATTGAACTGACGGTACGTCAGGTCATGGCCGGGCCGACTGTACGACAACGGCCCCCCGCCCGGAAGGGCGAGGGGCCGCGAGGTGTTCGCTGGGGCGGATCAGCCGCGCTGGATCCCCGTGGTGTCCTGAAGGACGCCACGACGGCCGTCCTGCGTCTGGGCCACCAGGCCGGGACCGCGCTGCTCGACGGCCAAGTACCAGGTGCCGGGGGCCAGTTCGGCGATCGGCGTGGGCGAGCCGTCCTCCGCGTACAGCGGACGCGGCACCGGCACGGCGAACCAGAACGGCGAGAAGTCACCGGCGGGCTGCGCCTGCGCGGGCGGCGGGGTCTGCCCGGCCTGCGGCTGCGGCTGCCCGCCGAAGGACTGGCCGCCCTGCGGCTGACCCGGCTGGGCGCCGTAGGGCGAGCCCGGCTGCGGCTGGCCCGCACCGGCGCCCGGGTAGCCGTAGCCACCCTGCGGCTGACCGCCGTAGGGGCCGGGGGCGGCCGGACGGGGGGCGCCCATGAGGGGGGCCTTGAGGGCGGGGACGATCAGGCCGGCGATCGCACCGGCGGCCAGGACCAGCGCGCCGATCAGACCGAGGATGAGGCCGACGCCGGCGTCGGGCGACTCGCTGCTGCCTTGGCCGAAGCTGCCGAGCCGCTCAAAGACGACGCCAAAGGACTGGTCGGTGTCGAAGATCGCGCCGAGCGAGGACCAGGCAGCGGCCAGCGTGAAGCCGACGCCGAGCTGTCCCAGGTCGAGGCCCACGACCTTGCGCTGCGGCTGCAGGGCGCGGCCGAGGACGATGAGCGCCGCACCGATGATGCCGAGCAGGTACACGCTCAGCAGGAGGTTGCCGTTGTCCCAGGCGGTGGGAACGGTGTCGCCATCGCCGTCGAAAGTGTCGAGGAACGAGGCGATGAAGAGCAACACCGCTGCTCCGATCACCACGCCGTCGCCTCGAGTGAGGGAGCGGAAATTCACTTCAGGTCCTTCGTCAGTCGTCTCGTCAGTGGAGGCGTCGCTGTCGCCGTGGTCGCGGTCGTGTCGCGGGGCGCGAAGCGCGGGGGTGGCCCCTCATCGTAGGAAGGACAATATCGTCCGGACGTGCGGGGTGTCTGCTCGGGATAAAGACGTCCACATTACGGAAGGAAGACGTTCACGCCTCACTCCCGCAGGAACCCCTCGATCCCCTCCGAGATCCCCCGCGCCGCCTTCTGCCGCCACGCGCCGCTCTTCAGGAGCGCCGAGTCCTTCGCGTCCCGCATGTTGCCGCACTCGACGAACACCTTGGGGACGGTGGAGAGATTGAGGCCGCCGAGGTCCGTGCGGGTGTCGAGTCCGGTGCCGCCGCCGATGTAGTTGGAGGGGGCGCTGCCGGTGATCTCGACGAACTTCCCGGCGATGCGCTCGCCCAGCTCCTTGGAGGGGGCGACGATCGCAGAGGTGTCGGCCGAGCCCGACCTCACCTTGCCCGGCATGATCACGTGGTAGCCGCGGTTGCCCGCACCGGAGCCGTCGGCATGGAGGGAGACCACGGCGTCGGCCCCGGCCTTGTTGCCGATCCGGGCCCGCTCGTCGACGCAGGGGCCCCAGGGCCGGTCACCGTCCTGGGTCAACTTCACCGTGGCGCCCTGCTTCTGGAGCAGGGCGCGCAACCGGTGGGCGAGGTCCAGGGTGAACTCGGCCTCCGTGTAACCGTCGTTGGTCGAGGTGCCGGTGGTGTCGCACTCCTTGCTGTTCGTCCCGATGTCCACCTTGCGGTTGATCTCCGTCGGGTGACGGAAGTTGCCCGCGTTGTGGCCGGGGTCGATGACGACCGTCTTCCCCTTGAGGGGGCCGTTCGCGGCGGGACGGCCGGCGGGCGGCTTCGTACTCGAATCGTTGCCGTCACCCTTGCCGTCGCCCTTGCCATCCTCATCCTTCTTGTCGCCTTTGCCGTCCTTGTCGGACTTCGAAGGCGTGGGAGAGGCGGGCTCGACGGGGGTGTTCTGCCCGGCGGTGGCGCTCGGCGAGGCAGGCAGCGACCGCGCGGGACCGTCGCCGTCGGGGCCGCTCGTGGCCTGGAGGACGAGCCACCCGGCCAGGCAGGTGGGCACAAGCGCGGCCACCGCCACGGTCAACGGGCGGCCGATGCCGCGCTTGGGGGGCGGGGAGGGATCGAATTCCGGACCTACGTACGACACGAGGTGAGCCTATCGGCGAGGTCAGGTCCCCGCTCCCGTTCGCCGCAGCACGCGCAACGAGTCGACCCCCGCGACCTCGGTGAACGCCCCGGACTCCAGGGCCCTGAGATACACGCGGTAGGGGGCCTGCCCGGTCATGATGTCGACAGGGTCGGGGAAGACGTCGTGGATGACGAGCAGCCCGCCCTCGGCCACGTGCGGGGCCCAGCCCTCGTAGTCGGCCGTGGCGTGCTCGTCCGTGTGGCCCCCGTCGATGAAGACCAGGCCGAGCGCGCCGCCCCAGACTTTGGCCACCTGCGGGGACCGGCCCACCACGGCGATCACGTGCTCCTCCAGGCCCGCCTTGTGCAGCGTGCGGCGGAAGGCGGGCAGCGTGTCCATCAGGCCGACCTCGGGGTCCACCGTCTCCGGGTCGTGGTACTCCCAGCCGGGCTGCTGCTCCTCGCTGCCGCGGTGGTGGTCCACGGTGATCGCGCTCACCCCGGCCCGGCGGGCGGCGTCGGCGAGCAGGATCGTGGAGCGCCCGCAGTAGGTGCCGACCTCAAGGAGCGGCAGGCCGAGCCCGGCCGCCTCCGTCGCGGCCGCGTACAGCGCGAGCCCCTCGTCGCGCGGCATGAAGCCCTTGGCGGCCTCGAAGGCGGCGAGGATCTCCGGCTCGGGCACGGCGGCCGTCCCGGCCATGTCGGGCAAGTCGGCCATGGGGGCTTCCTCCAGGTCGTACGGGGGTGTGGGCGCCCCATGATGCACGGCACCCCCGTCACGCGGGTGAACGGGGGTGCCGGGTGTGCCGGGGTGCTGTGCCGTGGAGAGAGCGGAGGTCAGGCCGGTACGTCGCTGTCGTCGGACGAGCCCGCCAGCGCCAGGTCGACCCGCACGGGACGCTCGTCGCCCCGGTGCGCGGCGGCCGAGGCGCGCGGCGCGTGTCCCGACGCGGTGGCGGCGAGGACGTAGGAGCCGTCGCCGGGCACGTCCAGGGCGTAGCGGCCCTCGGTGTCGGTGAGGGCGGCGCCCGCCTGCCTGCCGCGGCGGTCGATCAGCGTCACCTTGGCGCGGGCCAGCGGCGCGCCGTCCGGGCCGTGCACCCGGCCGTGGAAGCCGGCCAGGGCCTTGGTCGCGCGCTCCAGGTTGGCGTCCTCTTCACTGCTCGCGCGAAGCTGCGTCGTGGCGGGGCGGCGCGCGGAGGGCAGCAGCAGGGCGAAGACCAGGCCGATGACGACCGCGCCCGTGGCGATCAGGAAGGAGACCCGGAAGCCGTGCATGGTGGGGACGGCGACGCCGCCGACGTGGTTCGCGGTGTTGGCGAGGACCATGCCGATCACGGCGCTGGAGACGGAGGTGCCGATCGAGCGCATCAGGGTGTTCAGGCCGTTGGCCGCGCCCGTCTCCGAGGCGTCGACCGAGCCGATGATGAGCGCGGGCAGCGAGGAGTAGGCGAGGCCGATGCCCGCGCCGAGGATCACCGCGATGATGATCGTCTGCCAGGCGGCGCTCATCAGGCCGAGGCCGGCGCCGTAGCCGATCGCGATGATCAGCATGCCGAGGATGAGGGTGGTCTTCGGGCCGTACTTCGCCGACAGGCGGGCGTAGACGGGGGCCGTGAACATCATCGTCAGGCCGAGCGGCATCACGCACAGCCCCGCGACGACCATCGACTGGCCGAGGCCGTAGCCGGTCGAGGAGGGTAGCTGGAGCAGTTGGGGCAGGACGAGCGAGACGGCGTAGAAGGCGACGCCGACCATGATCGAGGCCAGGTTGGTGAAGAGCACCGAACGGCGGGCCGTGGTGCGCAGGTCCACCAGCGGCGCCTTCATGCGCAGCTCCATCACGCCCCACAGGACGAGCACGACGGCGGCGGCGGCGAACAGGCCGAGCGTGGTGCCCGAGGACCAGCCCCAGTCACTGCCCTTGGTGATCGGCAGCAGGAACAGCACGAGCCCCGCGGAGAGGCCGAGCGCGCCGAGCACGTCGAAGGTGCCCTGGGCGCGCATGGGGCTCTCCGGCACGAAGGCCAGGGTCAGCAGCATCGCGAGGACGCCGAGGCCCGCGGCGCCGAAGAACAGCGCGTGCCAGTCGGCGTGCTGCGCGGTGAGCGCGGCGAGCGGCAGCGCGAGACCGCCGCCGACGCCGATGGAGGAGCTCATCAGGGCCATCGCCGAGCCGAGCTTCTCGCGGGGCAGCTCGTCCCGCATCAGGCCGATGCCGAGCGGAATGGCGCCCATGGCGAAGCCCTGGAGCGCGCGGCCCACGATCATGATCAGCAAGTCATCGGTGAAAGCGCAGATCAGCGAGCCGACGACCATCACGGCGAGGCTGGAGAGCAGCATCTTCCGCTTGCCGAAGAGATCTCCGAGACGTCCCATGATCGGCGTGGCGACGGCGCCCGCGAGCAAGGTCGAGGTCATGACCCAGGTGGCGTTCGAGGGCGCGGTGTCGAGCAGGGCCGGCAGGTCCTTGATCACCGGCACGAGCAGGGTCTGCATCACCGCGACGACGATGCCGGAGAAGGCGAGTACGGGGACGACTCCGCGTGTGCCGCGTGGTTGGGTCGTCGTCATCGACATTGCGTGGGGCCTCCGAGGGGCGCGTGGTGGAGCTGGGCACGGGTTACCCGTAGCTGGTTACGTGTAGCTCGAACCTGTCACCCGGGGCGACTATTCCGACGGGCGTCGTACGAGGGGAACTCTTGACCCTTTGTTAACCGGGACATCAAAGTGGCGGCCCTTTGTTCACCGCCGCCCCGCATCCCCTCGCATCCCCCCGCATCCCCCACGCCCCCCCCGCATCCCGCATCTGACCTTCCGTCATATTGGAACGCGTTCTACTCTGTCGCCGTCCCGGCAGTTGCTACGTGACTGAAGGAGTGCGTGCCTGATGAAGAGCTACGTCGTCGGTGTCGGCATGACCAGGTTCGAGAAGCCCGAGACGCGCGACTGGCAGTACTGGGACATGGCGAAGGAGGCCGGGACCAAGGCCCTGGAGGACGCCGGCGTCTCGTACGACCAGGTCGAGCAGGTCCCCGTGGGCTACTGCTTCCAGCCCTCGACCGCCGGGCAGCGCGCCGCCTACGAGCTGGGCCTGACCGGTGTCCCCGTCTACAACGTCAACAACAACTGCGCGACGGGATCGACCGCGCTGATGATGGCGCGACAGTTCGTCGAGGGCGGTCTTAGCGACTGCGTGCTCGCGCTCGGCTTCGAGAAGATGACGCGCGGCGCCCTGGGCGGCGGCAGCGACGGAGGCGACTTCGCGACGTCACCCGTCGCCCGCCACTACGGCGTCATGGCCGCCCGGCACGGCTTCGTGGCGACCCCGCCGACCGCGCAGATCTTCGGGAACGCGGCCCGCGAGCACATGGAGAGGTACGGCACGACCGAGGCGCAGCTCGCGGCCGTCGGCGCCAAGAACCACCGGCACTCGGCGGCCAACCCGTACGCGCAGTTCCAGGACGAGTACACCGTCGACGAGATCCTCGCCGCCAGGACCGTCCACCGGCCGCTCACCAAGCTCCAGTGCTCGCCGACGTCGGACGGCTCGGCCGCGGCCGTCGTCGTCTCCGAACGGTTCGTGGAGCGGCACGGCCTGGCGGACCGGGCCGTGGAGATCGTCGCGCAGGCCATGACCACCGACACCGGCGACTCCTTCGCCTCGGGATCGTGCGTCGACGTCGTCGGACAGCCGATGTCACGGGAGGCGGCCCGCCAGGTGTACGAGAGGTCGGGCCTCGGCATCGAGGACGTGGACGTCGTCGAGCTGCACGACTGCTTCTCGATCAACGAGCTCCTCACGTACGAGGCACTCGGCATGTGCGCGGCGGGGGAGTCGGGCAAGCTCGTCGAGAGCGGCGCCACGACGTACGGCGGACGCTGGGTCGTGAACCCCTCCGGCGGGCTCATCTCCAAGGGCCATCCGCTCGGCGCCACCGGCCTGGCGCAGATCACCGAACTGGTCGGCCAGCTCCGCGGCAGGGCGGGGGCCCGGCAGGTGGCGGGCGCCCGGATCGGCCTCGCGCACAACATCGGCCTCGGCGGGGCGGCGGTGGTGACGATGCTGCGCCGATGATGGCGGCGGTGGCGCGGCTGCCGCTGTCGCTGTGACTGCCGCTCCCGTCGCGGCTGTCGCCGCTGGGTCCTAGGTCCCCGTGAGTCCTAGGACCAGCGGCCCAGGGCCGTGGCGCGAATTCCCGATGCACGGACCGGCGGGCGGTTGAGAGGATGGCTGTCATGGTCCAGACGCCCTCCACCACTTACCGCACCGATTCCGCCGCCCCGCCGAAGAAGTCCGTCCCGGTCTGGGCGGTGCTGCTCGCCGCCTGCGCGGGCCAGTTCCTGGTCGTCCTCGACGTCTCCGTGGTCAACACCGCGCTGCCGTCGATGCGGTCCGACCTCGGCATGAGCGCCATCGGGCTGCAATGGGTGGTCAACGCCTACTCCATCGCCTTCGCGGGCTTCATGCTGCTCGGCGGCCGGGCCGGCGACCTCTTCGGGCGCAAGCGGATGTTCCTCCTCGGGCTCGGCCTCTTCACCGTCGCCTCGCTCGGCGGCGGCCTCGCCCAGGCCGAGTGGCAGCTCCTGCTTGCGCGGGCCGTGCAGGGGCTCGGCGCCGCGATCCTGGCGCCCTCGACCCTGACGATCCTCACCTCGGCGGTGCCCGAGGGCCCCGCGCGGATACGGGCCATCGGCGTCTGGTCGGCGGTGGGCGCGGGCGGCGGCGCGGCGGGCGGCCTGGTCGGCGGTGTCCTCACCGACCTGCTCTCCTGGCGCTGGGTGCTGCTCATCAACGTGCCGATCGGCGCCCTGGTGATCGTCGCGGGCATGGCCTGGCTCACCGAGAGCAAGGCCGGGCAGGCCCGGCGCCTGGATGTGCCCGGCGCGGTCCTCGTCACCGCCGGGCTCGCCACCCTCGCGTACGGGATCGTGCAGACCGAGGAGAAGGGCTGGATGGCGGCGGCGACCCTGGTGCCGCTGGCGGTCGGCCTCGCGCTGCTCGGCGGGTTCCTCCTGGTGGAGGCGCGCACCCGGATGCCGCTGATGCCGCTGAAGCTGTTCAAGGTGCGGTCGGTGTCGGCGGCGAACGCCGCGATGTTCGTCTGCGGCGGCGGCATGTTCGCCATGTGGATGTTCATGACGCTGTACGCCCAGAACGTCCTCGGCTACTCCCCGATGAAGGCGGGCCTGGCCCTCATCCCGTCGTCCCTGACCATCGTCCTCGGCTCGATGCTGGCGCCGCGCGTGATGCCGGTGCTCGGCCCGAAGAACGTCTCCGTGCTCGGCATACTCGTGGCCGCCGCGGGCTTCGGCTGGCAGTCGACGATGACGGTCGACGGCGCGTACGTCACCTCCATCATGCTGCCCGGCATCGTGATGATGTTCGGCGCGGGCCTCGCCACGACGCCGCTCGCCTCGCTCGCCACGTCGGGCGCGGAGCCGGGCGACGCGGGCCTCGTCTCCGGCCTGATCAACACCTCCCGCACGATGGGCGGCGCGCTCGGCCTCGCGGTGCTCTCCACCGTGGCGGCGGCGCGGATGGACGGATCGGTGTCACCGCAGGCGCTGACCGACGGCTACGCGATGGCGTTCCGCACCAGCGGCTGCATCCTCCTGGCGGGCGTGGTGGTCCTGCTGCTGTGGATGCCGGGAACGAGGGCAAAGAGCCCGTCCGGCGGCAAATAGGGCCCGTCCGGCGGAAAATTAAAGAGCCCGTCCGGCGATTGAGGACGAACCCGGCGAAGCCGGTGATGAACAGCACCCAGGGTCCAAGGCCCAGGGTCCAAGGCCCAGGGGCCAGGGGCCAGTCAAAGCCACCCACGCTGCCGAGCCTCCCGCACCGCTTCCATGCGGTTCCGCGTCCCCGTCTTGCCGATGGCCGCGGAGAGGTAGTTCCGTACGGTCGACTCCGACAGATGGAGCCTGCCGGCGATGTCGGCGACCGTCGCACCGTCCACCGAGGCCTTGAGGACATCCGCCTCGCGGCCGGTCAACGGGCTGGGCCCCGCGCTGAGAGCGGCGGCGGCGAGGGCCGGGTCGATGACCGTCTCGCCCCGCAGCGCCCGGCGGATCGCCTCGGCCAGTTCCTCGACGGGCCCGTCCTTGACGAGGAAGCCGGCGGCGCCCGCCTCCATGGCGCGGCGCAGATAGCCGGGCCGCCCGAAGGTGGTGAGGATGAGGACCCGGCAGTCGGGGCACTCCTCGCGCAGGTCGGCGGCGGCGTCCAGACCGCTGCGGCCGGGAAGCTCGATGTCGAGCAGGGCCACGTCGGGCCGTGAGGTCAGCGCCGCGTCCACGATCTCGTCACCCGCGCCGACCTGCGCGACGACCTCGATGTCGTGCTCCATGCCGAGCAGCAGGGCGAGCGCGCCCCGCATCATGCCCTGGTCCTCGGCGAGCAGGACTCTGATCATCTGGTGCGCTCCTCCTGGACGCCCGCCGTGGCGGGGCCGCTCACGGCGACCGGGTGGATCTCGGTGACCGGCAGCACGGCGGTGACGCGGAATCCGGAGCGGGGCGCCGGACCCGGGGTGAGGGAGCCGCCCGCCGCCGCGAGGCGTTCGGCGAGGCCCTTCAGCCCGCTGCCGGGCGTTTGTGAGCCTACGCCGAGCCCGTCGTCGGTGATCACCAGACGGGTCTGTTCGGCGGTGCCGGTGACCTCGATCTCGCAGCGGGTCGCCCCTGAGTGACGTACGACGTTGGTGGCGGACTCGCGGACCACCCAGCCCAGCAGGGCGGCGGTCTGCGGGGCGAGCGGCGGGCCCGACTGACGGACGACGGCGTCGATCCCGGCGGCGGACAGCAGGTCGCGGGCGCGGTCGAGTTCGGTGGCGAGGCTGCCCTCGCGGTAGCCGGTGACGGCCTCGCGGATCTCGGTGAGCGCCTGCCGGCCGACGGACTCGATGTCGGAGACCTGGCCGAGTGCCGCGTCCAGGTCACGAGGGGCGAGGCGGCGTGTGGCCTCCGCCTTGACGACGATGACGGACAGGGTGTGGCCGAGCAGGTCGTGCAGGTCGCGGGAGAAGCGGAGGCGTTCCTTCTCGACGGCGGCGCGGGCCAGCTCCTCGCGGGTCTCGCGCAGTTCCCTGACGGCCTCGGCGAGGGAGAGGATCGCGGCGGTCACCATCGTGGAGAGGAACGTGCCGTACGCGATGTTGATCGCCCCCCAGCCGTCCTGGAACCCGCCGATGACACCGGCGAGCGCGCTCAGGCCGAGCCCGGCGGGGCCCAGGCCGCGCCCGCGCACGACGGCGCCCGTGGCGAGGCCGAGGAGGGGGAAGAAGAGGAGCCAGTTGCCGCCGTACCCGGCGGCGAGGCCGACGGTCAGCAGCCCGAGCAGGACCACGGCGACGCGCGTGGAAGGGGCCTCGCGCGAGTACGCGTTGAACGCGCGGAAGGCGATGTAGACGTAGAGGGAGTTGAAGAGGAGCAGCCCGATGCCGCCGATCCAGGGGTTGGGGGTCTCGCCCTGGAGGAGGTGGGAGAGGGCGCCCAGGCCCATCAGGAGCCAGGGCAGGAGCGCGAAGCCGGAGGGGGGAGGACCGAGATGCCCGATGTGCTCCCCGCCCTCGCATCCCTGCCGCTCGCGCTTCCGTGCCGTCGTCCGCGATGTCTTCTTCATGCCCACGACGCTACGGAGTCCGGGGGGAATCGCGGCAGAGGCGTCTGTACGGACCGGGCCGGTACAAATGTCACGGGAGCTCCGCCGGGCGGGCATCCGACATGTCGCGGCGGGCAGGTATCTGACGTGACGTCAGGAGCCTTCACAAGTATCCGGGCCTCGGCTATACATGGATCGCCGGAGTGGAACGCGTTCTAGAACCGGCCGGTCCGCGGGCCGGCCCTCCGGCCCAGTCGCGACCTCGGTGCGGTCGACGGTGCGGACGTCCGCGCCGAGGTCTCCTGCCGTCCAAGGAGCTCTCACCCCATGCCCATTGACGCCGCGAAGGCCGTCGCCGCCGAGCCCCGGTCCGCCGAGATCACCTGGGACCACAAGGACGTCCAGCTCTACCACCTCGGCATCGGCGCGGGAGTGCCCGCCACCGCCCCCGAAGAGCTGCGCTACACCTTGGAGTCCGCTCTGCACGTCCTGCCCAGCTTCGCCACCGTCGCCGGCGCAGGCATGGGCGTCGTCGGCGGGCTCTCGGCCCCCGGCATCGAGGTGGACCTCGCCGCGGTGCTGCACGGCGGCCAGAGCATCACACCGCACCGCCCGATCCCGGTCAGCGGCAAGGCCATGACCACGTCGAGGGTGGCCGCGGTGTACGACAAGGGCAAGGCCGCGGTCCTCGTCCTGCGCTCCGAGGCCGCCGACGACGAGGGCCCGCTGTGGACGAGCGACGCCCAGATCTACGTACGCGGCGAAGGCGGCTTCGGCGGCGACCGCGGCCCGTCCACCCGGCTCCCCGCGCCCGAGGGCGAACCCGACCTGACCGTCCTGCGCCCCGTCCGCGAGGACCAGGCGCTCCTCTACCGCCTCTCCGGCGACTGGAACCCGCTGCACGCCGACCCCGAGTTCGCCGCGCTCGCCGGCTTCGACCGGCCGATCCTGCACGGCCTGTGCACCTACGGGATGACCCTCAAGGCCGTCGTGGACACCCGGTTCGGCGGCGACGTGACCCGGGTGCGCGGCTACAGCACCCGCTTCACCGGCGTCGTCTTCCCCGGCGAGACGCTGCGCATCCGCACGTGGCACGGCGAGGGCCGGGTCAGGGCCGAGGTCACCGCGGTCGAGCGGGACGACGCGCCGGTCCTCGCCGACACCGTCGTCGAGCACGCCTGAATGCCGAGCACGCCCGAATGTCGAGCACGCCCGAATGTCGAGCACGCCCGAATGTCGAGCACGCCTGAATTCAGCCGGAGCCCGCCCGTGAAGCCGGGGCCCGTCCGGATCTCCGTACGAGAGGAGCCGCACCATGCGCGCAGCCGTACTGCACGAGACAGGCCAGACCAAGCTGGAGGTCCTCGACGACGTCGAGGCGGTGGGCTTCGGCCCGGGGAAGGTGAAGGTACGGGTCAGGGCCACCGGCCTGTGCCACTCCGACGTCTCCGCGATGAACGGGGTGCTGCCGCAGCCCGCCCCCTTCGTCCCGGGCCACGAGGGCGCGGGCGAGATCACCGACGTCGGCGACGGCGTGAGCGGCCTGGCCCCGGGCGACCGGGTCCTGCTCTGCTGGCTCCCCGCCTGCCGTACCTGCCCCGCCTGCAAGCGCGGCCAGACCCAGCTCTGTCTCGCCGGTTTCATGAACGCGGGCACCCCCAACTTCAGGCGCCCCAGCGGTGACGTCTTCGGCTTCGCGGGCACCGGCACCTTCGCCGAGGAGGTCGTCGTCGACGCCGGGTGCGCGGTGCCGGTCCCGGACGACGTGCCCCTCGACATCGCGGCGCTCATCGGCTGCGGTGTGACGACGGGGCTCGGCGCGGCCATCAACACCGCCGACGTGCGGGCCGGTTCGTCGGTCGCCGTCATCGGCTGTGGCGGCGTCGGCATCTCGGCGATCCAGGGCGCCCGCCTCAAGGGGGCGGCGCAGATCGTCGCGGTCGACCCGGTGGCCTCGCGCAGGGAGGCGGCGCTGCGGTTCGGCGCCACGGAGGCGGTCGCCCCCGAGGAACTGGTCGACGCCAAGCAGCGGATCACCGAGGGCGAGGGCTTCGACTACGTCTTCGAGGTCGTCGGCAAGTCGGCCACCGCCCGCACGGCGTACGAGACGACCCGCCGCGGCGGCACGCTCGTCGTCGTCGGCGCCGGAGCCATGGACGACCACCTCCAGCTCAACATGTTCGAGCTGTTCTTCGACGAGAAGCGCATCCTGCCCTCCCTGTACGGCGGCGGCGACGTCCTCCAGTCGTACGAGCGGGCCATCGCGCTCTGGCGAGCGGGCCGCATCGACCTGAAGAGCATGATCACCCACCGCGTGCGGCTCACCGAGATCAACGAGGCGGTCGAACAGATGCGGACCGGCGCCGCCCTGCGCACCTGCATAGAGATCTGACCCCTTGCGCACCTGCATAGAGATCTGACCCGGAGGGACATTGATGTCACTGCCACTTGAGGGCCTCTGCGCGATCGTCACCGGCGCGGGCCGCGGGCTCGGCCGCGCCGAGGCCCTGGAACTGGCCGCGCTCGGCGCGAGCGTCGTCGTCAACGACTTCGGGCAGCCGGGGCGCGACGGCTCCGGCGAGGCGTCGGCGGCGCCCGCCGAGGAGGTCGCCGCCGAGATCCGCGACGCGGGCGGCCGGGCCGTCGCGCACACCGGGGACGTCGCGGACCACGAGCAGGCCCGCGGTTTGGTCGCGACGGCCGTCGACGCCTACGGCAAGCTGGACATCCTCGTCAACAACGCGGGCATCCTGCGCGACCGGATGATCTTCTCGATGACGGAGTCCGAATGGGACGCGGTCATCCACGTCCACCTCAAGGGCCACTTCAACACCACGCACTTCGCGTCGGCCCACTGGCGCGAGCGCTCCAAGGCGGCGGGCGGCCCGCTGTACGGGCGGATCGTCAACACCTCGTCGGAGGCCTACCTCGCGGGCTCGGCGGGACAGCCCAACTACGCGGCGGCCAAGGGCGGCATCGTCGGCCTGACGACGTCGACCGCGTTGGCGCTGGCCAAATACGGCGTGACGGCCAACGCCATCTGCCCCCGCGCGCGGACGCGCATGACCGAGGACGTCTTCCAGGGCTACCAGGAGCCGTCCGAGGGGCAGCTCGACCCGCTGGCCCCCGAGCACGTCGCCCCGCTGGTCGGCTACCTCGCCTCGCCCGCGGCCGCCGAAGTGAACGGGCAGCTCCTCGTCGTGCACGGCGGCATGGTCGCGATCGTGGAGCGGCCGAAGGTGGCGGCGAAGTTCGACGCGGCCAAGGAGACGTTCACCTTCACCGAACTGGACGCCCTGCTCACCCCGTACTACAAGGACCGCCCGAAGGAGGAGACCTTCGCGGCCCAGGAGGTCCTCACCCTGAAGCGCGACTGACGCGAGGGGGGGGTGGGGTCGGGGGCGGTTGCAGAAAAATCCCGCCCATGCGCCGCTTTTGATGGCATTTGTGCGGGACTTTTCTGCATTCCCTGCAATCCGCTACGCGGCTAACCGGCCGCCACCCGGCCGGTCAGGGGTGCCTGCTGGAGCGGAACGGGCCGTGCGGGGTCCGGTGGCGCCGACCCGGCGCCAGGCGGCCGTGACGGCTCACGGGCGGGCGCGGGGAAGCGCGCGACACCGCAGGGCACGGCGCTCGTCGCGTACGGAAGGAGCAGTACGCCCTCGCTCGTCCAGCGGCCCGAACCGGCCAACCAGCCCTCGGGCGCGGGCATCTGCCGCATGCCGCGCTCCGCCGGGCGCCACAGGCCGAGCCAGGTGCCCGCCGCGCCGTCGATCCGCAGCGCCACCCCGCAGGCCTCGGGGAGCAGCGTCTGCCCCGGCTGGATCGCGAACGGCGTGACGGCGCAGTCGGCGAGCCGCAGCGACTCGGGGAAGCGGACGGGCAGGGCGGAGCCGAGCACGCCCCAGCCGAGGCGGTCGTGGCCCGGGGCGTTGGAGCGGATGAGCAGCAGGCCGCTGTCCGCGTCGGCGAGCAGCAGCCGGTCGTCGCTCTCCTCGGCGATCTGGAGGAGCGGCGAGACCTCGCCGTTCCGCGCCAGGTCGACCGCGACCGTCTTGACGCAGCCGCCCGTCTCCCGGTCGAGGGCCAGCAGCCGCCCCGTGTGGTCGAGCCAGGCGCCGCCCGAGCAGCGTCCCGGCACCTCGGCGACGTGCTCGGGGCCGAAGGAGCCGCCCGCCACCAGCCAGACGTCGGTGGTGTGGGTGCCGACGGCGATGGCGTAGGCACGCTCGCCGTCCGGCGCGGGCGGCAGCAGCCCGAGGTCGCCCGCGCACTCCACAAAGCCCAGCGGGATCTCGCCGGTCGCCGGGCCGCTCGGGTAGAGCAGCGCGAACGTGTGCCGTCCGTCCACCAGGCGGTGGATGAGGACGCGGCCGTCGCTCATCGGCAGCACCTCGGTGCCCGGCTCCTCGGGCTGGCGGCCGGCGAGCGGCACCGCGTAGGGCTCGGGGGAGTCGAGCGTCCAGCGCTCGGGGAACCAGGACTCGCCCCTGCGCGCCAGCCTGGCCGCGTAGCCGCCGTCCACCGTGATCGTTGCCGCTGTCATCGTCGGCGCCACCTCCGGGCCCGAAGCTAGTTTCGTACGCGCTGACGTGGCGTGAGTGGCCGTTCGCTTCACACGGAAGGATGGCGAAGCAACGGTTCTCCTGAGGGGGCGGGTGTGGTTGTGCTGCGGGTGCGGTGTGGTGGTGCCGCGCGGGGCCGCCGCCGACCGGCCGCCGGCGTGTCTGCCGCCAAGTAGCCGTCCGACAGCGGTACGTAACGCACGACCTGCGGGGTGTGCCGGGAAGGTAGCCTTTCCCCGTGCCCCGTCTGTCTGAAGTCATCGCCGCCCTCGACGCCCTGTGGCCCGCCGGTCTGGCCGAGAGCTGGGACGCGGTCGGCACGGTCTGCGGAGACCCCGATGCGGAGGTCTCGCGCGTCCTCTTCGCCGTCGACCCGGTCCAGGAGATCGCCGACGAGGCGGTGCGGCTCGGAGCCCAGCTCCTGGTCACCCACCACCCGCTCTACCTGCGCGGTACGACGACCGTCGCGGCGTCCACCTTCAAGGGCCGCGTCGTGCACGACCTGATCCGGCACGACGTCGCGCTGCACGTCGCGCACACCAACGCCGACCGGGCCGACCCGGGCGTCTCCGACGCGCTCGCGGGCGCGCTCGACCTCCGGGTCGTGCGTCCCCTCGTGCCCGACCCCGCCGACCAGCGGGGCCGCCGCGGCCTCGGCCGGATCTGCGAACTGGACCACCCCCTGACCCTCGCCGAGCTCGCCGCGCGCGCGGCGGAGCGGCTGCCCGCCACCGCGCAGGGCATCCGGGTCGCGGGTGACCCCGAGGCGCTGATCAGGACCGTCGCGGTCAGCGGCGGCTCCGGCGACAGCCTCTTCGACGACGTGCGAGCCGCCGGTGTGGACGCCTTCCTCACCGCCGACCTGCGCCACCACCCGGCGTCCGAGGCCCGCGAGCGCACGCCGCTCGCGCTGCTCGACGCCGCCCACTGGGCCACCGAGTGGCCCTGGTGCGAGCTGGCCGCAGCCCAGCTCGACGAGATCTCCGACCGGAACGGATGGGGTCTTCGCGTCCACGTCTCCCAGACGGTCACCGACCCCTGGACCGCCCACGCGGCCTCGACCCCCGCCCGCCCGTCGCACGCCACCACCCTTCCAGCGAGCGCTTCGCGCGCCTCATCTTTCCCAGGAGCCCCCAACTGAACGCCGCGCCCGCCGACCAGATCCGACTGCTCGACGTCCAGGCCCTGGACGTACGCCTGCAACAGCTCGCGCACAAGAAGAACTCGCTGCCCGAGCACGCCGAGATCGAGTCGCTGAACAAGGACCTCGCGCAGCTGCGCGACCTGCTCGTCGCCGCGACGACCGAGGAGAGCGACTGCGCCCGCGAGCAGACCAAGGCGGAGCAGGACGTCGACCAGGTCCGCCAGCGCTCCAACCGTGACCAGCAGCGCCTGGACTCGGGCGCCGTGACCTCCCCCAAGGACCTGGAGAACCTCCAGCGCGAGATCACCTCGCTCGCCAAGCGCCAGGGTGACCTGGAGGACGTCGTCCTTGAGGTCATGGAGCGCCGCGAGTCCGCGCAGGAGCGGGTCGGCGAGCTCACCGAGCGGGTCTCCTCGGTCCAGTCGAAGATCGACGACGCCACGGCCCGCCGTGACGCCGCCTTCCGGGAGCTGGACGGGGAGACCGCCACGGCCACCAAGGAGCGCGAGGTCGTCGCCGGTTCCGTCCCCGCCGACCTGCTCAAGCTCTACGACAAGCTCCGCGCGCAGCAGGGTGGCGTCGGCGCGGCCAAGCTCTACCAGCGGCGCTGCGAGGGCTGCCGCCTGGAGCTCAACATCACCGAGGTCAACGAAGTGAAGGCGGCTTCGGCGGACACGGTCCTGCGGTGCGAGAACTGCCGCCGCATCCTGGTCCGTACGTCCGAGTCCGGCCTGTAGGACCTCCGCCCGTGCGTCCGCCCGTGCGTCCGCCCGTGGGTCCGTCCGTGCGTCAGTTCGTGTGCCAGTTCGTGTGCCAGTCCATCGCGTCAGTCCGTGGGTGCGTCCGTGGGAGAGTCCGTGCGTGAGTTCATCGTCGAGGCCGACGGCGGCTCCCGGGGCAACCCGGGGCCCGCGGGCTACGGCTCCGTGGTCATCGACGCGGTCTCGGGGGAGACGCTGAGGGAGGCCGCGGAGTACATCGGCGTCGCGACGAACAACGTCGCGGAGTACAAGGGCCTGGTCGCGGGGTTGAAGGCGGCGCACGAGCTGGACCCGGGCGCCTCGGTGCACGTACGCATGGACTCCAAGCTCGTCGTCGAGCAGATGTCGGGCCGCTGGAAGATCAAGCACCCCGACATGAAGCCGCTCGCGGCCGAGGCCGCGCGCGTCTTCCCCGCGGCGCAGGTCACGTACGAGTGGATCCCGCGCGCGGAGAACACACACGCGGACCGCCTCGCGAACGAGGCGATGGACGCGGGCAAGCGCGGCGAGCGGTGGTCGGCCTCGGCGTCGACCGCCGACCTGGACGCGAGAGCCGCGCGAGCGGCCGCCGCCCCCGTGCCCTCGGGCCCGCCGGGGGACGCGGTGGCGGGTGCGGCCAGGGCGCGGGCGGCCCTCACCGCCCCGCGTGACGAGGCCCCTGCCGTGGCGCCCCCGGTGGTGACGGGCCCCGACGCCCACGCCGCGCGCAACCTGTCCGCTCCGCCGGTCGGCTGGGCCGCGCCGGACCTCGGCGCGCCCGCGACCTTCGTGCTGCTGCGGCACGGCGAGACCCCGCTGACGCCCGAGAAGCGGTTCTCCGGCAGCGGCGGTTCCGACCCGTCACTGTCGGACGCGGGGCGCGAGCAGGCCGAGCGGGCCGCCGCCGCGTTCGCCGCGCGCGGCACGATCCAGGCGGTCGTCTCCTCGCCGCTCAAGCGCTGCCAGGAGACCGCGGACACCGTCGCCGCCCGCCTCGGTCTCGACGTCCACCTCGAAGACGACCTGCGCGAGGCCGACTTCGGGGTCTTCGAGGGGCTCACCTTCGCCGAGGCGCGCGCCCGTCACCCCGAGGAGCTGGACGCCTGGCTGGCCTCGGCGGACGTGGCACCGCCCGGCGGCGAGTCCTTCGCCGTGGTCGCGCGCCGGATCGAGGCGGCACGCGACCGGCTGACCGCCGCGTACGCGCGCCGCACGGTCCTGCTCGTCACCCACGTCACGCCCATCAAGACGCTGGTGCGCCTCGCGCTCGGCGCCCCGCCGGAGTCCATGTTCCGCATGGAACTCTCGGCGGCCTCGGTCTCCGCGGTGGCGTACTACGCCGACGGCAACGCCTCGCTGCGCCTCCTGAACGACACGTCACACCTGCGCTAGCGCGGCGGCCTCGCGGGCCAGGGACTCGACGCGGGCCCAGTCCTTGGCCGCCACGGCGTCGGCGGGGAGCATCCAGCTCCCGCCCACGCAGCCGACGTTCTTCAGCGCGAGGTACGTGGGCGCCGTACCGGCGGTGATCCCGCCCGTCGGGCAGAAGCGGGCCTGCGGCAGGGGTGCGCCGAGCGACTTCAGGTACGCGGTGCCGCCGGCGGCCTCCGCGGGGAAGAACTTCATCTCGGTCACGCCGCGCTCCAGCAGCGCCACCACCTCGGAGGTCGTCGAGACCCCCGGCAGGAACGGCACGCCGGACCCCCGCATCGCCGCGAGGAGCGTGTCCGTCCAGCCGGGGCTGACGAGGAAACGGGCCCCCGCGTCCACGGAGTCGGCGACGTTGCGCGCCGAGATCACGGTCCCCGCGCCGACCACCGCGTCCGGCACCTCGGCAGCGATGGCCCGGATCGCGTCGAGCGCGACGGGCGTCCGCAGGGTCACCTCGATCGCGGGCAGCCCCCCGGCCACCAGCGCGCGGGCCATCGGCACGGCGTCGCCGAGTTCCTCCACGACGACTACGGGGACGACGGGGGCGAGATCGAGCACAGAGGGCGTGGGCGTGGGCGTGGGCGTGGGCGCGGAGGAGGAGGTCATGACCGCATCCTGCCCCGGTGCGCGCAGCATGCGCAAAGGGTGTTGCGCATGCTGCAACCACATGGCCCAACGTGGCGGCACCGGCGCCCGTACCCGCCCACTAGTGGATCTCGCGTACCACCACGTCCAGCGCCCACGGCCTGCCCGGCTTCGTCGGAGGCTGGGCCTCCACCACGTGCCCCAGATCCCGCAGCGCCTCGACCAGCTCGGCCGGGTTCTTCGGCCGCGTCCCCGTGGTCAGCAGGGAGCGGACGATGCGGCCCTTCGTCGCCTTGTTGAAGTGGGAGACCACGGAGCGTTTCTCGACCCCGTCGACGATGTGCGCGTGCAGCACCCGCACGGTCGCCGTGCGGTCGGCCACCTCGCCCCTGGGCTTCCACGCCGCCGCGTACGCCGACGACCGCAGGTCGAGCACGAGCCCGTCGCCCGCGGCCTCCGGCATGACGGAGGCCATCGGCGCCCGCCAGTACGCGCCGAGCGCGCCGAGGCCCGGCAGTTTCACGCCCATCGAGCAGCGGTAGGAGGGGATCTTGTCGCCCACCCCGACGGCACCCCAGAGCCCGGAGAAGACCAGCAGCGAACGCCCCGCGCGGCGCTTGGCGGCGGCGTCGAGCGAGGCCAGGTCCAGGGCGTCGTACAGGACCCCCGTGTAGATCTCCCCGGCCGGGCGCGCGCCCGCCGTGCGCAGTCCGGCGTTCTTCGCCACCTCGCCCCGCAGGCCCTCGCTCAGCCCCAGCACGGCCCGCGCCTTCTCCTCGTCGGCGGCGCACAGCTCGACCAGCTCGTCGAGCACCGCCCGCCGCGCCTCGGCGAGCCCCGGCAGCGACAGCGACTCCAACTTGAGCGGGGCGCCCCGCCCCGACGAGGCCTTGCCTTCGGACGGCGGCAGCAGGACGAGCACGATCGGACTCCTTGAGCGGTACGAGGGGAGGGGTGCGGCCCCCGCGAAAGGGTACGGGGTGGGACGCCGTCGGCCGGGCCCTGGGAGTCGGCCCCCGGGAGTCGGGCCCCGGGAGTCGTCCCCGGGAGTCGGCACAGGGAGTCCGGTACAGGGAGTCGGGTACAGGGTGCCGAGCCGTGTCGGCCGCCATACGCTCGGTCCATGCCTCGCCGGAACCTTCACGTGACCGGCGCAGCGGAGGCTCCGTTGCGGGCCGCGCTGCGTGAGCTGCGCACGGAACTGGACGTGCCCCTGGACTTCCCCGCCGAGGTCCTCGCGGAAGCGGAGCGTGCCGCGAAGGCCCCGCGGCTGCCGGAGCGCGACGCCACGGACATCCCCCTGTTCACCGTCGACCCGCCCGACTCCGTCGACCTCGACCAGGCCATGCACCTCGCCCGGCGCGAGGGCGGCGGCTACCGGGTGACGTACGCGATCGCCGACGTCGCCGCCTACGTCACGCCCGACGGGCCGCTCGACGCCGAGGCCCACCGGCGTGTCACGACCCTCTACTTCCCCGACGAGAGGGTCCCGCTGCACCCCACGGCCCTGAGCGAGGGCGCCGCCAGCCTGCTGCCGGGACAGACCTGCCCCGCCGTCCTGTGGACCCTCGACCTCGACGCGGACGGCCGCACCGAACGCACCGACGTGCACCGCGCCCTCGTACGCAGCCGGGCCAAGCTCGACTACGAGGGCGTGCAGCGGGCCATCGACGACGGCACCGCCGAGGAGCCCGTCGCGCTCCTGCGGGACATCGGCAGGCTGCGCGAGGCGCTGGAGGTGGCCCGCGGCGGCATCTCGCTCGACGTGCCCGAGCAGGAGATCGTCGAGCGCGACGGACGGTACGAGCTCGCCTTCCGCGCGCCCCTGCCCGCCGACGGCTGGAACGCCCAGATCTCGCTCCTCACGGGGATGGCCGCCGCCGAGCTGATGCTGA
The DNA here is from genome assembly GCF_052936595.1 of Streptomyces sp. DSM 118878. NCBI lineage: Bacteria > Bacillati > Actinomycetota > Actinomycetes > Kitasatosporales > Streptomycetaceae > Streptomyces > Streptomyces sp. DSM 118878. The sequence continues at coordinate 2,874,743 of NZ_CP193622.1, read as the reverse complement.
GCGCGGGCACGGGCATCCTGCGGACGCTGCCCACCGCCCCGGACGGCGCGGTCGGCCGCCTGCGCCGCACCGCCGAGGCGCTGCGGATCGACTGGCCGCACCACGTCCCGTACGCCCGGCTCGTGCGGTCCCTCGACCCCGGGCAGCCGCGCCAGGCCGCCTTCCTCCAGGAGTGCACGACGCTGCTGCGGGGCGCGGGCTACACGGCGTTCAGCGGCGGCCGCCTGCCCGACCCGGCCGTGCACGCCGCCGTCGCCGCCCCCTACACCCACTGCACGGCCCCGCTGCGCCGCCTCGTCGACCGCTACGCCTCCGAGCTCTGCCTCGCCGCCTGCGCGGGCGCGGGGGTCCCGCAGTGGGTGCTCGCCGCGCTGGAGGAGCTGCCCGCGGAGATGGCCGAGGGCACCCGGCGCGGCAACACCGTGGAGCGCGAGTGCGTGGACATCGTCGAGGCCGCGCTGCTCAAGGACCGGGTCGGCGAGATGTTCGACGCGGTGGTGGTGGACGTGAAGGACAACGCACCGGTCGTGGGCACCGTCCAGCTGACCGACCCGGCCATCGTGGCCCGCGTCGAGGGCGGCACGGCGAAGCTGCCGCTGGGGGAGCGCCTGCGCGTCAGACTGACCGCGGCGGACCCGGGCACGACGAAGGTGCGGTTCGAACCGGTGTGAGCCGCCGGGTCAGGGCCGCGAGGAACTGCGCCGGCTCGTCGGCGTGCAGCCTGACCGTCGTCACCTCGCGACGCGCGCCGAGGAGGCCGACGGCGGCCACGGGCTCCGTCAGCTCCAGGGTGAGCGAGGTCTGCGAGGCGACGGGGATGTCCAGTACGCCGTCGGCGGGTTCGTGGGTGTAGCGCCGGTCGGCCCGTACGGCGGCGATCCGCGCGAGCGGTATCCGCAGGTCGTGGTGGGCGCCGTGGCGCACCCGCAGCTCATCGGGGGAGAGCACGTGCGGCCGGGTCACGGACGCCGCGTGGAGGCCGATGAACAGCAGCACGGTGTAGACGTCGACGACCAGCACCACGGCGTGCGCGGTCGGCCAGGGGCGGAGCAGCACCGACATCCCGTACGTCTCGACGACGCACACGAAGGCGAGGCCCAACAAGGTCGCCGCATTGCCCCTGGCGTGCCCGAACGCCTCTTGGTCCACACCGTCCCGCACCCCGGCCTGCGCCGCGCGGCCCACAGGACGAGGCTCGCCAGAACGCGGAACTCGTGCCCGAGGATCCGCCGTACGGGCTCGGGGACGAGGCCGTCGAGGGAGGCCTTGACGGCGGCGGAGCCGCCCCGCCGGTACACGACGGCGAGTCCCGCGGCCTCGCACAGCAGGAGCGCCGCGATCGCGGTCTCGGCGGCGATCAGTACGGGTGTGGGCAGGGTGACGCCCGCCATTACACAGCAGACGATCACGGCCTCGGCGGGCATGGCGGTGTACGCGATGACGCGCAGGGCCCGCCGCGGAGTCCGAGCCGTCATTCGCCGCGGAGTCCGAGCCGTCATTCGGTGCCCCCTCGGTCCCGTCGGGCGAGCAGCCGCATCGCGCGGCGGACGGCCTCCGCCTGGGCCGGCGGGAAGTCGGCGAAGAAGGCGCCCAGGAAGGTGGCGGCCTCGGCGGAGGCGCCCGGGCCGCGGCCGGCGGCCAGAGCCTCCGCCCCGTCGGCCCCCAGCTCGTCGAGCAGCGAGTTCGGCAGCGCGTCGGCGAGCGCGCGCGCCGCTCCGTCCACCGCCCGTTCCACGTCCGGCGCGGTGAGGTCGGTGAACTCGGCCAGCGCGTCGAGCCGGGCGTACACGTCGTGCGCCCGCTCGACCGCGTCCGGCGCGAGCGCGGGGCCCATCGCGGCGATGAAGCGCCGCCGGTCCTCGGGCGAGGCCGTGGTGTCGATGAGGGCGAGCATCTCGCGGTCCTTCTCGGCCATCGCGGAGGCGGGCCTTTCGCTGTCCGCCGCGCCGCGGCTCATCTCGCCGAAGAAGCGGGCCAGCTCGGGCGAGACGGGGCCTTCGGCGGGCAGCCGCCCCCGCTCGGCATCGGCGAGGAGGGCGCGCAGCCGGGACCTGCGCTCCTTGATGTCGGCCTCCTGCCGGGCGAGGTCGGCGTCCAGTTCGGCGAGGACCTCGGCGAGCTCACGCCCGGCGTCGTCGGCGAGGACGTCCCGCACCTCGGGGAGGCCAAGGCCCAGCTCGGTGAGGCGCCGGACGCGGGCCAGCGCGACGGTGTGCCGCAGCCCGTACTCGCGGTAGCCGTTGGACCGCCGCTCGGGCTCGGGCAGGAGGCCCAGGTGGTGGTAGTGCCTGATGGCGCGCGTGGTGACGCCGACGATGCCGGCGAGTTCTCCGATCCGCATGGGTTCAGTAGAGAGGTTGCCGCTGCGTCAAGGTCAAGGTCAAGGTCAAGGGTGCTGGAGCGCTGGCCGGGGGCCTTCGACGGTTCTGCGGCTCGGCCGCCGGGCGGCACACGGCGGAGGGTAGGTTGACAGCTAACGGCGTTAGCCATACGTTAATGGCTAACGACGTTAGCCACGCGGCATTGCCCCGGCTACGAGAACGCGTCATCGCCCCGGCTACGAGGAGGATCGGAACCGATGAGCACCCTGACCCCGACACAGACGGGCACCGCCACCCCCACCCCCACCCGCATCCGTCCCGCGGCGGTGAAGCGGCCCCTCGCCGTCGTCGCCCGCCGTACGGCCTGGCTGGCCGGCGCGCTCTTCTGGTCGGCCTTCGCCGTACTCGAAGGGGTCAACCACGGGTGGCTCGCCGGGCTGCTGGCCGGGGTCTTCTTCATCGCCCCGGACCTGACGTTCCTGGTGGCTGCGCGCGATGCGCCACGCATGGCGCGCGGTCAGCTCCCGCCGCGCGCGGTGCCGTACTACAACGCCGCCCACCGCGCATCGGTCCCGCTCGCGCTCGTCGCCCTCTACACCGCCGCGCCGGTCGTCTGGGCCCCGGCCTTCGCGGCCCTGTGCGGCTGGCTCGCCCACATCTCGTACGATCGCGCCTTCGGCTATGGACTGCGTACGAAGGAAGGCTTTCAGCGTGGCTGACCAGCGGCAGGCGCCCGGCGCGGCAGAGGCGCTCCCCACCTGGGGCGAACACCTCACCCCCCGGGCCAGGGACATCGTCCGCGCGGCCCGCGAGCTCCTGGAGGAGTCCGGCGCCGAGAAGCTCACCATGCGATCACTGGCCGACCGACTCGGCATCAAGGCGCCCTCGCTGTACAAGCACTTCCCCGACAAGTCGGCGGTGGAGGTGGAGCTGATCGCGCAGATGCTCGACGAGATCGCCGCGGTGTGCGAGGCGGCGGTGCAGGGTTCGCGGGGCGGGGTGTCGGCTCCGGGTACACCGGCCGGGGTGTCGGCTCCGGGTACACCGGCCGGGGTGACGGCGCGGGATTCACCGGCGGGGGCGGGGGCGGGGGCGGCGGCTCCTGGCTCGGCGGTCGATGGGGCGACGGCGGGCACATTGGGCGATGCGGGGGCTCCTGGCCCACGGGGTGAGCCGGGGGCTCCGGGGCCACGGGGTGAGCCGGGGGCTCCGGGGGCACGGGGTGAGCCGGGGGTCCCGGGTTCGCGGGGCGATGCGGCGGTGCCGAGCCCCATCGAAGCCCTCACCGACGCCTACCGCGCGTACGCCCTGCGCCACCCCCACCTCTACCGCCTGGCCACCGAACGCCCGCTGCCCCGCCACGCCCTGCCCGAAGGCCTGGAGGACAGGGCCGCCGCCCCGCTGGTCCGCGCCTGCGCCGGGGACGGGGAGCTGGCCCGCGCCGCCTGGGCGTTCGCGCACGGGATGGTGATCCTGGAGATCCACGGACGGTTCCCCGAGGGAGCCGACCTCGGCGCGGCATGGAAAAAGGGCACGCGGGCGTTGATCGGGTGAGAGCGTTCGACCCGGCGCCGCATGGCCAGGCGCCGCACGAGGAGGCACCCCGCGGCCCGGCGCCGCATGGCCAGGCGCCGCACGAGGAGGCACCCCGCGGCCCGGCGCCGCACGGCCAGGCGCCGCACGAGGAGGCACCCCACGGCCCGGCGCCGCACGGCCAGGCGCCGCACGAGGAGGCACCCCGCGGCCCGGCGCCCCACGCCTCGACGCCGCAGGGCGAGGCACCGCACCCCCCGCCCCCCAGCACCGCTTCGACCGCCGCGGCCAAGCGGCCCCGTGAGCACGCCCTCTGGGCCAGAGCCCCCCTCGGCACCCGCGGTGACAGCCTCGATCTGCTGACCGCCCGCTTCGACCGGCACCGCTACGCGCCGCACTACCACGAGGAGTTCACCGTGGGCGTCGGCGTCGGCGGCTCCGAGGTCATCGACTACCGGGGCGGACGCGTGGACGCAGGCCCCGGCTCCATCATCATCCTCGCCGCGGGCGAGGTGCACACGGGCAGACCGGCGGCCATGGGCGGCTACGCCTACCGCGCCATGTACCCGCTGCCGTCCCTCCTCGCCGAGGGCACCACGGCCCCGCCGCACTTCCGCGAAGCGGTGGTGGACGACCCGGAACTGGCCGCGGCCCTGCGCGCGGCACACACCGAGCTGAGCGGGGCCGGGGGCCCCGTGGACCCCCTGGAGGCCGAGTCCCGCCTGCCCTGGCTGCTCACCGCCCTCGCCCGCAGACACGGCACCGCCCGCCCCGTCGCCGACCGCGTCCCGGGCGCCGACCACATCGCCCGCACCGTCCGCGAACGCCTCGCCGACGAGCTCCTCGCCCCGCCCTCCCTCACCGAACTCGCCGCCCCCCTCGGCCTCTCCCGCTACCAGCTCCTGCGCGCCTTCCGTACGTCGACGGGGCTGCCGCCCTACGCCTGGCTCGCCCAGTACCGCGTGACGCGCGCCCGCGCCCACCTGGAGGCCGGCCTGCGCCCCGCCGAAGCGGCCTCCCTGGTGGGCTTCGCCGACCAGGCGCACCTCACGCGCTGGTTCCGCCGGGTGCTCGGGGTGACCCCGGCGGCGTACCGCAACAGCGTTCAAGACGCGGGACGCCGCCGCGGTGGAGACTCCCGGCATGACGGCACGCGGCTGGTTCCTCTTCTCGCTCATGGGGGTCCTGTGGGGCATCCCGTATTTCATGATCAAGGTGGCGGTGGACAGTGACCTGTCACCGTCGATGGTGGTCTTCACGCGCTGCGCGCTGGGCGCGGTACTCCTGCTCCCCTTCGCGGTACGGCAAGGCGGCCTGACCCGGACGGTCCGCAGCCACTGGCGGCCGATGCTGGCCTTCGCGTGCATCGAGATCCTCGGCCCGTGGTGGACCCTGACCGACGCGGAGCGGCACATCTCCAGCTCCACGGCCGGGCTCCTCATCGCCGCGGTACCGATCATCGGCGCGCTCCTGGCCCGCTTCTTCGGCGACACGGAACGCCTGGGCGCCCGCCGCCTGACGGGCCTCGGCCTGGGCCTCGGGGGCGTCGCGGTCCTCACGGTCCCGCACCTCACGGGCGGCGACGCCTGGTCCTTGACGGAGGTCATGCTCACCGCGCTCGGCTACGCCATCGCCCCGCTGATCGCGGCCCGCCACCTCCGCGAGGTCCCGACGCTGCAACTGATCGCGCCGTGCCTGACGCTGGCGGCCCTGGTCTACGCCCCGGCGGCGGCGGTGTCCTGGCCGGACTCGCTCCCGAACACCCCCACCCTCCTCTCCCTGGCGGGCCTGGGAGTCATCTGCACGGCGCTGGCGTTCGTCGTCTTCCTGGAACTGATCCGGGAGGCGGGCCCCACGAGGGCGGTCGTCTTCACGTACGTCAATCCGGCGGTGGCGGTGGCGGCGGGCGTCACGTTCCTGGACGAGCCGCTGTCGATGGGCATGGTGGCGGCCTTCGCCCTGATCCTGGCCGGCTCGTTCCTGGCGACGGCGGCCACGGCACCGAGCCCGCGCACCCGGCGGGTAACATGGTCGGCACGGCAGACGAGCCGGGCGGGCGGCCGCGTGAAGACCCCTTCGGGGGTGCTTCCCGAGGAACGTCCGGACTCCACAGGGCAAGGTGGTGGCTAACGGCCACCCGGGGTGACCCGCGGGACAGTGCCACAGAAAACAGACCGCCGAGGGCTCCGGCCCCCGGTAAGGGTGAAACGGTGGTGTAAGAGACCACCAGCGCCTGAGGTGACTCAGGCGGCTAGGTAAACCCCACCTGGAGCAAGGTCAAAAGGAGCGCGGTAAGACGCGCTCTGCGCGGACGTTCGAGGGCTGCCCGCCCGAGTCCGCGGGTAGACCGCACGAGGCCGACAGCAATGCCGGCCCTAGATGGATGGCCGTCTCCCCGGCCGCCGCGAGGCGACCGGGCGACAAAATCCGGCGTACAGCCCGACTCGTCTGCCGCTCCGTGAGGACGCGCGCCGCGCGCCTGCGCAGCCCCGAGCCAGATCATGACCTGGCCTGTACGCGCAGCTCCGCCCATACGGTCTTGCCAGGTGCCGCCCGGCGAACCGCGACGCCCCACGCGTCCGAGAGGGCGGCGACGAGGAGCAGCCCGCGACCGGACTCGGAAACGGGGTCCGTAACGGGGGGGGGGGGCGGACGGCGGCTGCTTCTCGGTATGCGTGTCGCTCACCTCGATGCGGCAGACACCGTCGACCTCGGTGAGCCGCAAATGGGAGTCCCTGCCGGGCACCGCGGGACGGGCGCGCTGTCTGTGTTCGGGCGGCAATTGAAGCTGTTCCGTGAGCGGGCGGGCATGGACCGCGCGAGGCTCGGGGCTCTGCCCGGCTACTCGGCCTCGACGGTCGCGTCGTTTGAGCAGGGACGGCGCATTCCACCGCCGAAGTTCATCGACCGGTCTGATGAGGTGCTGGACGCGGGCGGAGTGCTGAGCGCGGGCAAGGAGGAGGTGGCTCGGGCTCAGTACCCGGCGTTCTTCCGCGATGCAGCCAAGCTGGAGGGCGAGGCGATTGAGTTGCACGTGTACGCCAACCAGGCGGTACCTGGGCTTTTGCAGGCTGAAGAGTACGCCCGGGCGGTGTTCACCACCTGGCGGCCGTTGCTGCATGAGGATGTGGTCGAGCAGAGGGTGGCAGCGCGATTGGCCCGACAAGAGATCTTCTGTCGCGCACAGTTGCGCACCCTCGGCTTCGTCATCGAAGAGTCGGTACTTCGGCGGCCACTGGGTGGGTGGATCGCTATGCGAGGGGAGGAACGGAAGCCCGTCCGGGAGATCGAGGAGCAGTACGGCCTCCTCCGGGCTCAAGCGCTGACTCCGCGCGAGTCGCTGGCCTTCGTCGAGAAGTTGCTTGGAGAGAGATGAACGTTGAACAGCCCGTACTTGAGACAGCCTGGCGCAAGAGCAGTTACAGCAGTGGTGCTGGTGGCGAATGCGTCGAGGTGGCGGCATCCACCACCTCGGTTCACGTCCGCGACTCAAAGGACACGGCCCGCGCCCCCCTTGCCGTACACCCCAAGGCATGGACCACGTTCGTCGAGTTCGCGGCGCTCTGACGCGTACAGACCCTCGGCAAGTACACGGGCCGAGGGCCTTGCGCGCATCGTCTTGCGCGGCACTCTGCAAACCGGTCGCCTGGCTCAGAGCTGTCAGCTGGACAGAACCAACTGCCCTGACTGCGCACGTAGTTACTGTAGGTTCCTGCTATGAAACAGGGCAAAGTGGCAGAGAACCCCGAGTCGCGCTTCTCCGCGGTGCTGGTGGGTGCGGCGAGGCTTCCGGGCGTGCGTATCGACAGAGCGGCGTACCTCCGAAGAGCGCTGGCGCGCCACTGTTCCGAGGACGAGATCCGAAGAGCGATCGAAGAGACCCCCGCGGCGGCGGGCATCACTGTCGAAGTCCTCGACAAATTGGCCAACGACTCCATCCGTTACGAAACCGGCAAAGTCAGCGCTCTGTCCGCCGCCGCAGGGATACCCGGCATCCTCGCTCTTCCCGCCACTGTGCCGGCCGACATCGCCCAGTACTTCGGCCACATGCTCCGTATCGCGCAGAAGCTCGCGTACCTCTATAGCTGGCCCGATCTGTTCTCCGACGACGGTGACGACGTCGACGACGCGACCATGGGGGTGCTCACGCTGTTCTTCGGCGTGATGTTCGGTACCCAGTCGGCGAACGCCGCTGTCGGGAAGGTCGCGACGATGATGTCGGAGCAGGTCGCCAAGAAGCTGCCTCAGAAGGCACTCACGCAGGGCGTCATCTACCCCATAGTGAAGAAAGTCGCCGGCTACCTAGGTGTCCAGATGACGAAGCAGTCCTTCGCGAAGAGCGTCTCGAAGGCCATTCCTGTCGTGGGGGCTGTCGTCTCTGGCGGGCTTACCTTCGCGACTTACCTGCCCATGGCCAAGAGGCTGAAGAAGCACCTCTCCAGCTTGGAACTGACGAAGCCGACACGTCGAGTCGTAAACGAAGAGGCCGTAGAAGCCGTAGAAGCCGCCAAGTCTGGAGAAGCGGTTTGATCTCCCGCTTTTCCGGAACCGGGATTCCAGCACGCGCAGGCGACGGTGCGGGACTCCCAGCTCGCGAAGCCACGCCCCGCGAAGTGCTGACAGTGCTCCAGCTTGTTCAGGAAGCCGATACAGCTGGTGTAGACCCGGCCAAGGTTCGCTTAGTACGTGGGTTAGTACGTGGGTCGATCCATGCGCTGAGGGACGCCGGACGGGAACGCGTCAAACACTGGGAATGTCCGGCTTCGCCGCGATGAGCATGTTCCTGGGGATGACCACGAGGCGTTCGTCCGCGCCGATCGAGACGTCGTCGGGAAGGTTCTTGGCGAGTTCCTGGGTGAGGTCACGCCCGATGACGGCGATGTCCCCATTGGCGAGTTCCCAGATGTCCGGGCAGTCGGGAGTTCCCGTTGTATTTCCGAGTTCCTGCGGTGTTTTTCCCAGACGCTGCTTGAAAGTCGTGTCCGGATCTGCTTCCCACGGCCTGGCCATATTCTGGCACCCCCTCGATCAGTCAGGACTTGACTGTAGCGTGCCGCGGACTCACCTGGCCATGTGTCAGGCCTGAACTACAAGGGTATCGGCGAGGTTTGGATGTGCTGTCGGACATCGGGTGCGGCCGCGATCACGACCCCGGCAAACACTTTCCCGAGCCGCTCATCCACACTCCGCCGCTGCCGCTGCGCCCCGAAGAGCAACGCGTCCCGAAGCCGCCGCCGCCGAACGGAGACGGACTCCAGCAACTGGCTGTCGTTGTCCTGGGCTGCCATGCAGCAGTCCTATGCACCGAGGGCCGTGGATCCGGCCTCGTGTCGGTAACTCATTCGATTCCTATGTCATAAGACATATCGGCAAAGCATAGAAAGGGTTCGCTGGTGTGCCGCCGTGGTGTTTTCCAGTGGTCGATTCAGGATGCCGCCAGCAGCCGTTCCGGAGCTTCCCCTTCCCGTAGCCAAGTAACGGCTACCTTCCGCGCCACAGCCTGGTACAGCACGTTGTTGACGCCGTCCTCCGGCCAGGATTTTTCAGCGACCTTGTCGAGCTTGCCGAGGTAGTCGTACAGATCCTCTTCACTTGCGAAATGGATATCCGTAAGTTGTTCGTAGTCGGCGACTGAAAGGCCCCGTGTGCGGATTATTTTCGCGAGCTCATTGCGAACAGAGTCAACGTATGGTGCTTGCTGCCCGTTTTCCGGCGGTCGACCGGCGACGGGCCGGTCGCGGCTCCCCCTTTTTTCGCGCGGACGTGGGAGCCGTCCACACGCACGAGACCACTCGAGTTCGCCGGCCGCATTCAGCGCTTCGCAAGCAGGATGCCGTGCAGCTCCTGGAAAGTTCCGGCCTGCTGCCACCGGTCCAGGCGCCGCCAGCAGGTCTGGCCGGAGCCGAACCCCAGCTTGAGTGGCAGAAGTTGCCAGGCAATGTCCTGGTGCAGGACATACAGGATGCCCTGCAGGCACAACCGGTCAGCTACCGGCTTCGGCCCTGGCGACCGCTCGGGCCAGGGCGGCAATCAACGTGTTATTCCGGAGGGGTACCGAAGCCCCTTATTCACCGGACACACCCGCCGCGACGCCGCCTTCGACCACCTCACGCCAAGTGCGCACCGTGGTAGGTCGGTGCCAAGCGGGATACCTCCAGCGCTACCACTTGCACACCGCCAGGGCTTCACTGCGCCGTCAGTGACGCTGGAGTGCAGTTGCTTTGCCTCCTCTGAAAGCGTGCTGCCTCGCCTGTGTACGTCCCCTTGGCCCTGCTCAAACTCCGGGGGCCATGGCCCTTCAACTGCACGTCAGACGCGGCTGTACCGCATGGGCCGGAAAGCGCCAAGAGTCCACCCCGTCGGGTCGGGGGCCAGTGGGTCGAAGTTTCACCCCCCCTATTTGTACACATACACACCGAGCGGTCGGGAGGTGGAGCGAGATAGCTTCCTACCCGAGATCAGCGCGATAGGACCTGCGCTTGAAAAGTCTTGATGCCTGCAACCTTGCTGGTCGCGCCGCCCCTAACTCGTGGTTGTCAACGCCGGGTTGTCTGATATCGACACGGCGCATCTCCCCCAGCGGCATAACGTCGATGGGACCGGACTCCCCACGCCACGCCGCAGCGACGCTGCGTCCCTTCCTCCACTGGCGACGCGCAATGGCGCGCGACAGGAGCCAGAGGACATGCGAGCCAAACAGGGCAATGCCCAGAGAGAGGACGACAAGATGAGCCGCAGCACGGAACCCATCACGCCGATTCCGGCACTCGAACTCCGGTGTGGCGGACTCCACGTGACCATCCAGCGCGTACCTGTGTGGCTGATCACACTCATAACCACTGCCACCGGCACAGGAGCCGCATGGTGGGCTCACCAGTGAGCAGCGTGCGTGCGCGCCCACATCGCACCCCTTCCACACTCGCATGGGGTCTGGTCGGAACCGGGCACGGGACGGCCTTGAGTCGATGGCGCGGACGGCAGAGCGGTTGAACCTTCCCCTCCGTGTCCGTCTCCCAGGGCTCTCTCCGCCGGTGGTCTCCGCCGTTGAGGCCCCTGGGGCGACGACACACCGGCCTCGCAGGTTCAAGACCGATGTGTTGAAGATCGGGTCAATGGCGGAGGCCGACCTCTCGAGCTCGTCGACCCCTCCCAAGAAGTACTCCTGAAGCTGTTTCTGCGAACTGGTCGGCTTCAGGCCCTGAGGGCAGATCGTGACGCTCGACTGGCATGGTCAGGGAAGGGTTCCCTTGCTGATGTCCGTTGTGCACGCGGGCGTCCACGGCAGAGGATCTGGGCGCCTCTGCCAGTACCACGGACCTTCCGGGATGACTTGGCTCTGCCTCACCTCGGGGGCATTGTCGGGCCGGCATGCGGCGACATGTGCGATCTGCCGGGCTCCGGTACAAGCAGCTGAAGTGGTTGTGTCCCTCAATGCCCAGCACATCATCGATTGGTGCCTCGTCTGGGGTGTGCCGTATGGGAGATCTCGTTCCGAAAGTATGCATCGGCTCTGACCGTATCCTCAGCTCTATCGAAGCGCTGATCGCTTAGGGAATCTCACCACCTCGCATCTACATAGTTCGAGACCTCGAGGAGCTGTGCACGTTCCACGTGCGGGATCGAATATGTGTGGCTCCGGACATAGGTGACGAATTCGTCGGGTAGTGCCACGTGATGATTCTCTACATAGGAGTAAAGGTCACCTCTCCACAGCCACTTTCCGTCGGTGTATAGGGAATCGCCGCCGAGGAACTGTCGGCCAGACCCCAGCTTGTCCTCTGACGTTCCCATAACGGCTAGAATTTCATGCCCAGCTCGCAGGTAGTCGACGATATTTCGCTGGTCAGGGTACGCCTCTGAGAGGATGAAATCCCGTATGCTACCTCGCGGATTGCGAAAGCCTCGAGACCAGAGTTCCGTGAAGTGATCCGCAATTTGCATGTAATGGCCTGTTCTATTGGGTCATCGGGGAGGAAGATGCGCCGGAGCGGGAACGCGTCCGTGGGTTGGGGGCCAAGTACGGGATCATTCGGACGCAGGTCCTGACGCCTCGCGAATCGTTGGCGTACGTACAGAAGTTGCTGGGGGAGTCATGAATGTGAACGCGCCTCAGTCGTACATAGATCAGTTGGTATGGCGCAGGAGTAGCTATAGCAGCGAGGAAGGCGGCGAATGCGTCGAGGTCGCCGCTCGCCCTTGCGAGGTCCACGTCCGTGATTCGAAGAACGCGGCCCGCACCGCACTGACCGTAGGAGTGACCGCGTGGACCGCGTTCGTCGGGTTCGCGGCGCTCTGACGGCGCCTGCGGCGAGCGGGATGGGCGCCTTGGGGCACTGCCGGGACGGGCGCTCAGGACGTCATCACCATGCGCGCATTTTTCGCACCTCCGTATGGACTGCCATTCGCTACTCCTAGGGTGACTTAATGGGGTGTGGTGCCGGTTGAGTTCCCAGCGGTCCTCTTGCTTGCGGAATCGAGTGAGGTGGCGGGCGGGTCGGATACGTGATCCTGCCAGCGCTGGATTCGGACGCGAAGGAGCATGAAATCGGCCACCCCATTTTCGATGGTGAAGCCACCGCCGCGCTCGTAAATTGCGAGCAAGGGCTCGAAAGGGTCTGGGACGTTCCTCAGGAGTTGAGGGGACCTTTCGTTGAGGGTGGCCCAATGAAGAGCTGCCATGCAGGTGCTTCGTGTACGCGGGGTGGGTATGTTTTCCGACATGTATGCAACCAGTTGGGTTACCGACTCCCCCGGGGCCCTGGCTGAGCTGTCCACGCGTTCGGCGATATCGAAAAGTGGCCACTCATCTGTACCGCCGAGCCTTCTGGCCCATAGGGCGGCTCGTCGGAGATACTCGCGCAACAGGGCTGCACGGCACTCGGCGTGTTCGTCTGCGGAGTCGTAATCGGTCCAATCGATGGCACTCAGGCGATCCAGCATGGCTTCAGTCGAATATGTGCTCGTCTCGTCACCGGGCCATTCCCTTCTCGGCGGCCGGCATGCGGGCGACATGTACGTGGCCCTCCTGGGGATACATCGGGGGGTATGGCGGGAGCGTGTGGGAGTAGGGGTAGTTCGTTTTCTGGGCTACTCGGCATGAGGCCTCGTTCGTGACCTGGTGGAGGAGGTTCAGGTGGGTCAGGCCCGTGGGGGCGAACGTGGTGAAGGCCCAGGTGGTCAGGGTTTCCAGGGCCCGGGGGGCGATGCCGCGGCCTCGGGCGCGGGGTGCTGTCCAGTAGCCGACCTCCGCCGAGGCGCTGCCGGGTGTGGCGTCCTTGAGGACTACGTGGGCCCGTAGCGCGGCTTCGGAGCCGTCGAGGTGGGTCTCCAGTACGGCGAAGGCGTAGCGGGTTCCGTCGGTCCATGCCTGCTGGTGCTGGTGGACCCAGCGCAGGCCGTCCGTCTCGTTCCGTATGACGGGGGCGCCCGGCGGGGCTTCCGTGGGGTCGTTCCGGTGGCTTTCGACGAACGCGGAGACATCCTCCTCGCACCAGGCGCGGAGAAGGAGAGCCGGGGCCGTGGCGGTTGCCGCCGCTCGCAGCACGGTGGACTTGAGGGGTGTGCGGGGCCGGAGCGATGTCGATGCCGATGTCGATGTCGAAGCCCATGCCGATGTCCATGCCGAAGACGATGCCGATGCGTTCATGGGCGTCAGTCTCGGGTCTCCCCGAGGGGGAGACTCAAGTCGCCTCCCCGAGCTCGGTCGGGTCGCTCGGCGGTCGGGGTCAGCTCGTGCCGCTCGGGGCCGTCACGTCCTCCGCCATGCTCAGCCGGATCAGGTGTGCCACCGTCGGTGCGGTGCGCTTGCTGCGGATGCGGCGCAGGTAGGTGCTGACCGTGTGCACGCTGATGCCGAGGCGTCTGGCGATCTGCTTGTGGGAGAGGCCTGCCGCGATGTGGGCCAGCACCTGGCGCTCTCTGTGGGACAGGGCCGGTGCGTTCTGGGAGCGGCTGGTTACTGGCATTTTCCCTCCGGGAGGGACTGTCAACTTCTACGAAGGCGTGACCACAACTTGATCTAACCACGGTCCTGCGGAAACAGAAAGGAATCCAAGGGGCGACAGGGCTGACCTGGGCGAATCCCAGGGTAAACCCTGGGGCGCAATGGCCAGTTGGAGTTGTCAAGTCACCAGTTCGGGGGACTGTGGGTGCGCTTCGGGGCGCGTGAGTGTGAAGGCCGTAGCGGCGCGGCGCGGCGGCACCGGACGGTGAGTGACGGGCCAGGATCGACCAGGGGGCACGCTTGAGGCACTTTCGCCTGCTCGTAGTGGGCAACGGCGTTTCGGCGTACGGCAGTTACCTGAACATGGTCGCGCTCAACGTCTTCATCTACGAGGTCACCGACAGCGCGCTGGCCGCCGGCATCTTCATGGCCGTGCGGCTGCTGACCAGCGTCGTATCCGGCTTTGTGAGCGGACGGCTGGTCTCGGCGTACGACCGTAAGCGGTTGATGGTCGGCGCCGATCTCACACAGTGCGTCGCCATGGTAGCGCTGTTGATCGCCCCCGATGCCGGCCGCGCCGGGCTTCTGTACGTCCTCGCCGTCGTCACCGGGTTCTGCTCCACCCTCTCCGGTGTCTCCCTCCGCAGCGCCATCCCCGAGATCGTCGGCCCCGAACTGCGGCTCCGCGCCAACTCGCTGCTCGCCACCGGGCGTTCCCTCGCGATGATCGCCGGGTTCGCCTCGGCCGGCGTCGTGGTCTCCCAGCTCGGCTACGTCGCCGCCATCTCCCTCGACGCCGCCTCCTTCGCCGTGTCGGCAAGTGTGCTGCTCTCCCTCCCGATCCGTACGCGGGAGGAGGGCAAGGACGCCGATGGAAGTGGCGCCCCGGAGGGCGAGGAGAAGCCCAGGCGCCTGGGAGCCATGCTCCTCCTGCGAGCCGCCCCCGTCCTCGCCGTCATGATCGTGGTCCGGGCCGCCGACGGACTTGGGTCCTCCTCCCACAACGTCGCCCTGCCCGTCTACTCCAGCTCCCTCGATCCGTCGCATCCAGCCACCTTCGTCAGCCAGTTCTGGGCCACCTGGGCCATCGGCAACATCGTCATGCAGCAGGTCGTCGGGCGGTGGGCCGGGCGCGGCGGGCGGCAGGGGCCGGGGGAGCGGGCCTTCGCCATCGGGGCCTGCGTGATGTCGGTCGCGTTCATCGTGGTCTTCGCGGGGCTTCCCACCGGCGTGGCCGTCGCCGCGGCCCTCGTCGCGGGCATGGCCGACGGCCTCACCGAGATCGCCTACGTCACGCGGCTCCAGACGGCCCCCGACGAGCAGCGCGGGCGGCTCTTCGGTCTCTCCGCCTCGGTCGAGAACACCGGCTTCGGGCTGGGCATGCTGGTCAGCGGCGCCCTGCTCGACCGGTACTCGCCGCTGACCGTGGTCGGTCTGCTGCACGGCCTCGCCATCGTGCTCTGCGCGGGGATGTTCGTCGTCCTCGTACGGCAGGCGCGTCGAGAGTCCAAAACAGGGGCCAAGGCCCCCGTACGACAAGACTCGCCGTCCGTGGAAAGCGAGGCCGAGGTCCGATGACCGCAGTGCGCAGTGGCCCCCATACGAGAAGCCCCCGTACGACAACACCAGCCCCGGACCCCGTGGCCCCCGTGGCCGTCGTCGGCATGGACTTCCGGCTGCCCGGTGGCGAGACCCCGGAGGAGTTCTGGCGGACCATCCGTGAGGGCGCCGACCGCATCCGCCGCTTCACCGACGCCGAGCTGACCGCCGCCGGGATCACCGAGGAGCAGTACTTGGCCGATGACTTCGTGGGCGCGAGCGGCGTCCTCGACGACATCGCCGGGTTCGATGCGAGCTTCTTCGGGATGAGCGCCCACGAGGCCCGCATCACCGACCCCCAGCACCGGCTGTTCCTGGAGTGCGTGCACCACGCCCTGGAGAACGCCGGTTACGCGGGGGACGCCACGCGGCGCGAAGGCAACGATGTCGGCATCTACGCCAGCACCGGCTACCACCTCTACTCCCTCCAGAGCTACCTCCAGCACAACGTCCTCAAGGAGGGCATCGCCGACTGGGTGGCGGGGCTCCAGGTCACCATCGGCAACTTCAGCGACTTCACCGCCAACCGGGCCGCCTACCGGCTCAACCTGACCGGGCCCGCCGTCAACGTCCAGACGGCGTGCTCCAGTTCGCTGACCGCCGTCCACCAGGCCGCGCAGTCCGTCGCCTACGGCGACTGTGACATCGCTGTCGCGGGCGCCACCGCCGTGCATGTGCCGCAGGTCCTCGGCTACCAGTACGTCAAGGGCTCCATCCTCTCCAAGAGCGGCTACCTGCGGCCCTTCGACGCCGACGCGGACGGCACCGTCGGGGGTACGGGCGTCGCGGCCGTCGTGCTCAAGCGGCTCGACCGTGCCCTCGCGGACGGCGACCACATCCACGGCGTCATCCGTGGCTGGGGGGCCAACAACGACGGGGCGGACAAGCGGGCGTTCACCGCGCCCAGCGCCGACGGGCAGCGCGGCGCCATCCGGCGGGCCCTGGAGAGGGCAGGCGTCGACGCGGGCAGCATCGGCTACCTGGAGACGCACGGGACGGGCACGTTCAAGGGTGACCCGATCGAGTTCGAGGGCGCCACCGCCGCGTTCCGCGCCGACACCGACCGCACCGGCTACTGCGCCCTCGGCGCGGTCAAGGCCAACATCGGGCACCTCGACGTCTGCTCGGGCCTGGCCGGCATGATCAAGGCGCTGCTGGTGCTCCAGCACGGCGTCATCCCGCCGATGGCCAACTTCCGGCGCCCCAACCCCACCCTTGACCTCGCCGCCAGCCCCTTCTACATCCCGGACGCGGCGCGCCCGTGGCCCCGGGGGGACGGGCCGCGCAGGGCGTGCGTCAGCTCGTTCGGGGTGGGCGGCACCAATGTCCATCTCGTACTCGAAGAGGCCCCGGATCCCCTGCCCCGCCCGGCCGAGGCGCCCGAGCCGCCGGGTGTCCTGGTGCTCGCGGGGCACACGGAGGCCGCGCTCGCCGACAACGCCTCGGCGCTCCGCGACCACCTGCGGGCCCACCCCGGCACGCGCCACGCGGACCTCGTGACGACGCTGGCGCTCGGCCGCGCCCACCGCAGGCACCGCCTCGCGCTGCGCGGCAAGACCGTCGCCGCGCTCACCGGCGCACTCGACGCCTGGCTCGCGGACCCGAAGCCGGGCGGGGGAGGCGGGGACGGGGCCGGCACCGGGTTCCTCTTCACCGGGCAGGGCAGCCTGTACCGGGGCGCGGCAAGCGGGCTGTACGACCGCTTCCCCGTCGTACGCGAGGTCCTCGACGCCTGTGAGCGGCAGTACGCGGAACTCACCGGCGGCGACAGCCTCCTCACCCCCCTCCTCGCGGCTGAGCACGACCCGCAGCACGACCCGCAGCACGACCCGGAGGCCGAGCCGCCCTGGCCCACCGAACTGGCGCAGCCCGCGCTCTTCGCCCTCCAGTGCGCGCTGGTGCGGCTGTGGCGCGAGGCCGGGATCACGCCGAGCGTGGTGGCCGGGCACAGCGTGGGCGAGTACGCGGCGCTGCACGCGGCCGGGGCGCTGAGCGTCGAGGACGGGCTGCGCCTGACGGCCGGGCGGGGCAGGCTGATGCGCGACCTCTGCGAGCCCGGGGCGATGGTCGCCGTGTCGCTGGAGGAGCACGCGGCGCGGGACCTCGCCGCCGAGGTGCCCGAAGTGGAGCTCGCCGTGGTCAACAGCGCCCGCGGCCAGGTCCTCGCGGGCCCGGCCGCCGCGATGGACCGCCTCGCGGAACTCCTGGCCGAGCGCGGCGTCCCCGCCCGCCCGCTCCCGGTGCGGCACGCCTTCCACACGGCCCTGATGGACCCCGTACTGCCAGGGCTCCGCGACCTGTGCGCCGGGGCCCGACTCGCCCCGTGCGCCGTGCCGTTCGTCAGCACCCTGGACGGGCGCACCCGCCCCGCGGGCTGGCTCCCGGACACGGAATATCTCGTACGACAGTCGCGTCACCCGGTGAGATTCGCCGACGCCCTGCGGAACCTCGGCACGTCGCACGCGGCCACCGCCACGCTCCTGGAGCTCGGCCCGCACACCACACTCAGCGGGCTCGTACGGCGGGAGCTGCCGGACCGGACGGCGTATCCGACGCTGCGGCGCGGGGCCGGGCTCGAACCGCTCTGGGACGCGGCGGCGGGCCTCCACCGGGGCGGCGCCCCGCTCGACTGGCGGATCTTCATGGGCGGTTCCACGGGCAGTTCCACGGGCAGCTCTACGGGCGGTTCCACGCGCGGGGCGGGGCGCAGGATTCCCCTGCCCGGCTACCGCTTCCAGCACAAGTACTACTGGACAGGGCCGGAGAACCACCTTCCACGGCCCGTACGACCTGCGAGGGATGTAACCGAAGTGGCACAGGACGAAGCAGCGGTCGAGCGTGTGCTCCAGCACATCATCAAGGTCACCGCGAAGCACCTCAGCTACGACACCAGTGAGATAGCCGAGGACGCCTCCTTCTTCGACCTCGGGGCGGACTCGCTGCAGATGATCGGCGTGCTGCGCGAGCTGGAGGGGGAGCACCGGGTCAAGGTGTCGATGCGGGAGCTCTTCGAGGAGGCGGGGACGGCGAAGGGCCTCGCCTCGGTCATCGTGGCGAAGATGGGGGTCACCGCCGCCTCGCCGGGACGCTCCGAGCCGCTTCCGGAGCAGCCGCTCCCCGCACTGCCGCTCCCCGCACCGCCGGTCGCCGCGCAGCCGCTCCCCGCGCCGTCGGTCGCCGTGCCCGTGGCGCCGCCCGCCCCCGAACCGGCGCCGGCCCCCGCCGCGTATGCCACCCGCCAGGAGGTCGAGGACCTCCAGCGGCAGATCCACCAGCTCACGCAGATGCAGTTGCAGCTCATGGGCCAGCTCTCCCAGCTGCTCACCGCCCAGGCCCAGGCGCAGACGCAGGCGCAGGCGCAGACGCAGACGCAGGTGGGCCGATGACCGCGAACCAGAGCCCGGTCTCCGCGGCGGTCGACGCGGACCTGGCCGCCATGGAGCAGCTCTCGCGCCGCATCGCGAGCCAACTGGGGACGCCCGAAGCCGCGCCGGAGTCGCCACGCCCCGCCCAGCACGGCCCCCGCCCGGAGGTGGCCCGCGCCTCCGGCATGGTCCGCGGCGGCGCCCCCGAGACCCAGCGGGCGCACCTCGACGACCTGGTGCGCCGCTACACCGCCAAGACGCCCACCTCGAAGCGGATCGCCCAGAAGTACCGCCGGGTGCTCGCCGACAGCCGGGCGGCGGTCGGGTTCCGCAGCAGTACGAAGGAGATGCTGTACCCGATCGCGGGGCGGCGGGCCAAGGGCTCCTGGATCGAGGACATCGACGGGAACCGTTACGTCGACATCACCATGGGCTTCGGCGTGCTGCTCTTCGGCCACGAGCCCGACTTCGTCACCGAGGCCGTCCGCGAGCACCTCTCGCGCGGCATCCAGCTCGGCCCGCGCAACGTGGAGACCGGCGAGGCCGCCGAACTGCTCGCCGAGCTGACCGGCATGGAGCGCGTCGCCTTCGCCAACTCCGGCACGGAGGCGAACTCGGCCGCGATCCGTCTGGCCCGCGCCGCCACCGGGCGCAACCGCGTCATCACCTTCGAGGGCGCCTACCACGGCCACAACGACAACGTCCTCGGCCGCTCCCCGCGCACCGGCGGCGAGGGCCCGACCACCGTCCCGATGTCCGCGGGCATCCCGCAGAACGCCGTCGCCGACCTGCTCGTCCTGCCGTACGGCAGCGAGGAGAGCCTGTCCGTCATCGAGCGGCAGGCGGGCGACATCGCCGCGGTCGTCGTCGAGCCGGTGCAGAGCCGCCACCCCTCGCTCCGGCCGACGGGCTTCGTGCGCCGCCTGCGCGAACTGACCAGGCGCCACGGCATCGTGCTGCTCTTCGACGAGATGCTGACCGGCTTCCGCCCCGCGCCCCGTGGCGCCCAGGAGCTGTACGGAGTCACCCCGGACCTCGCCACCTACGGCAAACTGCTCGGCGGCGGCTTCCCCATCGGGGCCATCGCCGGGCGCGCCGACATCATGGACGGCATCGACGGCGGCCACTGGAGCTACGGGGACGACAGTTACCCGCAGGCCGACACCACGTTCTTCGGCGGCACCTACATCCAGCACCCGGTGTCGATGGTCGCCGCCCGCGCCGTCCTCGGCCACCTCAAGGAGCACAGCCCGCGGCTCCAGGAGCGGCTGAACGCCCGCACCGACGAGCTGGCCGCCACGCTCAACGCCTTCTTCGAGGCGGAGGAGTTCGCGCTGAGCCTGAGCCACTTCGGCTCGCAGTTCCGCTTCGAGCACCGCGCGGACATGGAGCTGCTCTACCACCACCTCATGCTGCGCGGCGTGCACGTGTGGGAGTGGCGCAACTTCTTCCTCTCCACCGAGCACTCCGACGGCGACATCGAGTTCGTCGCCGACGCCGTGAAGGGCTCGCTGCGGGAGCTGCGGGACGCCGGGTTCTTCCGTACGAAGGCGAAGGCGAAGCCGCGCGCGGCGGCCACGGCGGCCACGGTCGCCGCCCCCGGGGCGAAGGTGCAGGCCGTGGCCTGGAACACCGCCGCCACGGCGCGCCGCGCCCCCGACACGGCCCCCGAGACGGTCCCCGAAGCCGCGCCCGCCGAAAAGCCCGCCGCCACCCGCCCCCTCGACTTCGGCGTCTACTTCTTCGGCGACTACCCCCAGGACGACACCGCCCCGAAGCACGGCAAGTACGACCACCTCCTGGAGACCGCCCGCTTCGCCGACCGCAACGGCTTCCACTCCCTGTGGATCCCCGAGCGGCACTTCCACTCCTTCGGCGGGCTCTTCCCCAACCCCGTCGTGCTCGCCGCCGCGCTCGCCCGCGAGACGGACCGCATCCGCATCAACGCGGGCTCCGTCGTGCTCCCGCTGCACGACCCGATCCGCGTCGCCGAAGAGTGGTCGATGGTCGACAACCTCTCCGGGGGCCGCGTCGGCATCGGCTGCGCGAGCGGCTGGCACGCCAACGACTTCGCCTTCTTCCCCGACCGCTTCGGCTCCCACAAGGAGCTGATGTACGAACAGGTCGAGCAGGTACGTCAGTTGTGGCGCGGCGAGCCGCTGCGCCGCACCACGGGCGCCGGCGAGGCGGACCTGCGGCTCTTCCCGCGTCCCGTCCAGGACGCCCCGCCGATGTACACGGCGGTCGTCGGCAACCCGGCGTCGTACGAGCTGGCCGCACGCCACGACCTGGGCATCGTCACCAACCTCATGACCCAGAGCGTCGAGCAGCTCGGCGAGAACATCGCGCTCTACCGGCGCACCCGCGCCGCCCACGGCCTGGACCCCGACGCGGGGCACGTCTCCGTGCTCCTGCACACCTACCTCGCCGAGGACCACGCGGCGGCGCGCGCCGAGGCCCGGGAGCCGCTGTCCCGGTACATGCGGGCGTCCCTGTCGCTCTTCGGCAACGTCGCGGGCAGCCTCGGCCAGAAGGTCGACCTGTCGGGGATGACCGACGACGACCTGGACGTCGTCTTCCGCCGCGCCTACGACCGCTACTGCGACCAGCGCGCCCTCATCGGCAGCCCGCAGAGCGTGCGCCCGGTCGTCGAGGAGGTGCGCGCGGCGGGCGCCGACGAGGTCGTCGCGCTGGTCGACTTCGGCGTGGCACCCGGTGCGATGCGCGAAGGCCTCGTACACCTGGACGCGCTGCGACGTACGTGCACGACCGCCACGGCGACCACGACGGCGACCACGACGGCGACCGGCAAGACGACCGCCACCACGACCACGACCGTGCCCGCCGACCCGGGGGCGCCCCTGTCGCCGGGCCAGCAGCGGGTGTGGTTCCTGGAGCGGATGCTGCCGGGCCGCACCGCGTACAACGAGGTCAAGGCCATCGAGCTCGAAGGCCCCCTCGACGTGCCCGCGCTGCGCTCGGCGCTGTCCGCCCTCACCGCCCGGCACGAGCAGCTCCGCACCGTCTTCCGTGAGGTCGGCGGCGAACCGCGGCAGTTCGCGCGGGCGGCGGGCGAAGGGGAAGTGGACTTCGCGGTCGTCGACGGCACGCGGCCCGGAGGCGACGCGGTCGCCGCCACCCTCAGGGCCGAGAGCGAGCGCCGCTTCGACCTGGCGGACGGGCCGCTGTTCGTCACGCGCCTGGTCCGGCTCGGCGAGCGGCGGCACGTGCTCGTCCTCTCCCTGCACCACATCGTGATGGACGCGGCGTCGGCCGCGGTGCTCGCGCGGGACGTGTCCGCCCACTACCGGGCGGAGGTCACGGGCGCCCCGCCCGTCGGTCTTCCCGACCTGCCGCACACCTACGCCGACCACGCCCGCGCCCAGCGCGACTCGCTCGGCGGCGCGAAGGCGGCCGAGGACCTGGCGTACTGGAAGAAGGCGCTCGACGGCGACCTGCCCGTCCTCGCCCTGCCGACGGACCGGCCCCGCCCCGCCAGGATGACGTCGAACGGCCGCGCCCTCTTCCGCACACTCGACCCCGAACTCTCGGCTGCCGTGCGGAAGTTGAGCAGGGAGCGGCGCAGCACCCTGTTCATGACGCTGCTCGCCGGGTACGCCGCGGCCCTGCACCGGGTCACCGGCCAGGACGACCTCGTCATCGGCACCCCGATGTCCGACCGCGCCCCCGCGTACGAGAACGTCGTCGGCTTCTTCGTGAACACCCTGGCCCTGCGCCTCGACGTCTCGGGCGACCCGGACTTCGGCACGCTCCTGGACCGGGTGCGCTCGGTCGCCCTTGACGCCTACGACCACGCCGACGTGCCCTTCGAGGCGGTCGTCCGGGAGCTGGACCCCACGCGGGCGCTCGACCGGACGCCCGTCTTCCAGACGCTCGCCGAGTTCGAGACCGGCGATCCGTTCCGCTTCGAGCTGCCCGGGGTGCGCGCGACCCCGCTCGACTCGGGCCCCGACAAGGCGCTGACCGACCTCAGCGTGTACTTCACCGACCAGCCGGACGGCGTCCGCTGCCACCTGGAGTACAACACCGACCTGTTCGACGAGGCGACGATCGAGGCGCTCTTCGGGACGTTCAGGGACGTGCTCGCCGAGGTCACCGGCACCCCGGCCGCCGTACCGGACGCGTGGCGGCGCGGACGCACCCGGCAGCGCACCCGCAGCACCGTCCACGCCCTGGCGTCGCGCTGGGCCGAGGCGGCACCCGACCGCACCGCCGTGATCAGCGGCGACGCGACGCTGACCTACCGGGACCTCGACGAGCGGGCCGAGCGCCTCGCGGCCGTCCTGCGCGAGCGTGGCCGCGAAGGGGCGCCGGTCGCCCTGTGGCTGCCGCGCGGCGCGCGGCTGATCGTCGCCATGCTCGCGGCGCTCAAGTCCGGCCACGGCTATGTGCCGCTGGACCCCGGGCAGGGGCGCGCCAGGGCCGAGGCCGTCCTCGCGGAGAGCGGCGCCGGAGTCCTCGTGGTGGACGGAGCCGAGGAGCCGCCCGAGGTGCCGCGGGGCGTGGCGGTGGTCGACGCCACGGCCGCACCCGCCGACACGGACACCGGCCTCACCGACACGGACACCGGCCCCACCGGCACGGACGCCGCACCCCCGGTGCCCCCCGGCCCCGACGCGCTCTGCTTCGCGATCTACACCTCCGGCAGCACCGGTACGCCCAAGGGCGTGGCCGTGCCGCACCGGGCCGTGGTGGACCTGTGCCAGTGGCACCACGAGCGCTTCGGGTTCACCGCGGACGACCGCGCCGCCGCCGTATGCAGCCAGGGCTTCGACGCCGCCGCCCTGGAGATCTGGCCCGCGCTGACCGCCGGCGCCACGGTCGTCGTCGCCGACGAGACGGTCCGCAAGGACCCCGCCGCCCTCGCCCGCTGGTACGCGGACCGCCGCGTCACCTTCTCCATCTTGCCCACGGCACTCGGCGAGGCGGTCCTCGCGCTGCCGGACGACGCACAGCCCCCGCTGCGGCACCTGCTGCTCGGCGGCGACGTGCTCCGCACCCGGCCGCGCGCGAGCGCCCCGTACGAGACGGTGAACGTCTACGGGCCCACCGAGGTGACCGTGCTCTGCACGACCCAGCCGGTGGCGCCGCTCGGCGCCGGAGGAACGGCGGCGGACCCGATCCCGATCGGCCGCCCTGTCGACAACGTCACGCTGCGCGTGCTCGACGCCCATGGCCGCGAGGTGCCCGCCGGCGAGGTGGGCGAGCTGTATGTGGGCGGGCCGGGAGTGGCCACCGGCTACCTCGGCCGCCCGGACCTCACGGCGGAGCGCTTCGTCCCCGACCCGCTCGACCCGCTCGGCGGCGCGGGCCCGCTCTACCGGACGGGCGACCTGGTGTGCTGGACCGCCACGGGCGCCCTGGAGTTCCGCGGCCGCTCCGACGACCAGGTGAAGATACGGGGCTACCGCGTCGAGCCCGAAGAGGTCACGCGGGCGCTCAACGCGCTGCCGGACGTCGCCGAAGCGGTCGTCCTCGCCCGCCGCGACCGGCGGGGCGAGGCCCGGCTCGCCGCCTACGCCGTGCCCGCCACGGCGACGGCCGGGGAGCAGGCGACCGCCGACCGCCTCACACGGGAGCTGGCCGCACGGCTCCCCGACCACCTGGTGCCGCGCGCCTGGGCGCTGCTCCCCGCGCTCCCGCTCTCCGGCAACGGAAAGCTGGACCGGGCCGCGCTGCCGGAGCCGTCGCTGGTCACCGCCACGGAGGGGCCGACGCGCGCGGCCCAGGCTTCCGAGCCCGCCGCTTCCGGGCCCGCCCCCCGAGAGGTCGAGGCCCGGCTGCGGACGCTGTGGGCCGAGGAGTTCGGTGTCGCCGCCGGCACGATCGGCCCCGAGGCCTCCTTCTTCGAACTCGGCGGCCACTCCATCACGGCGATCCGCCTGGCCAACAGCGTGCGGGAGGAGTTCGGCACCGAGTACCCCGTGGCCCGCTTCTACGAGGAGCCCACGCTCCGCGCGATGGCCGCGTACCTGGGCCGGGCAGGGACCGAGGCCGGGCCGGGCGTCACGGAGGCGGCCGTCGGGGCCGTGCCCGAAGGCCGCGCCCCCGTCACCGCCCAGCAGAGCGCCTTCATCACACGGCACCTGTCCCACCCCCGCCCGCAGATCTACAACGTGGCGATGCGCCTGACCCTCACGGGACGGCTCGACGTACCGGCCCTGCGCACGGCCCTGACGCGCCTGGTCGCGCGGCACGAGGCGCTGCGCACTCGCCTCGTGGAGGACACGGCGACGGGGGAGTGGCAGCAGGAGGCGCTGCGGCCCAGGCCGGTCGAGCTGCCCGAGGAGGACCTGGTCGCGAGCCTCGGCTCGGTGGCCGACGCCGAGGCGGAGGCCGAGCGCCTGGCGGCGGAGACGGCCGCGGCACCCTTCGACATCCGGGCCGAACTCGCCCCGGTCCTGCGGCTGTTGCGCACCGACAGCGACCGGTGGGTCCTGCTCTTCGTGCTGCACCACGCGGCCTGCGACGGCTGGTCGGTCACCATCCTGCTCCGTGAACTCGCCGCGCTGTACCGGGCGGCGGCCACCGGGGAGCCGCACGGCCTGGCCGCGGACCCGCCGCAGCCCGGCGCGTACGCGCGCTGGCAGCAGGAGCACGGCCGTACGCGGGACAAGGGCCGCCTGGTCGACTACTGGGCGCGGCAGCTCGAAGGCGCTCCCTTCTCGGCGTCGCTGCCGCTCGACCGGCCGCGTCCGGCGGAGCTGAGCGGCGCGGGTGACGTGGTGCTGTTCGGGGTGGGGCGTGAGGTGCGCTCGGGCGTGGAGAGGCTTGCCCGCCGGCACCGCACGACGCCCTTCGCGGTGACGGCGGCGGCCATGGCCCGCCTGATCGGCGAGGTGACGGGCGAGCGGGACGTCCTGCTCGCCATCTCCTACGCCAACCGCGACCGGCGGGAGTTCGAGGCCCTCGCGGCCTGCACGGTCTCGTCCTTCACGCTGCGCGTCCGCGGTGACCGGGCGGCCGGGTCGTTCGCCGCGCTGGTGGACCAGGTGGCGCGGAGCGCGGTCGAGGCGATCGACCACGCGACGCCGCTCCGTGCGGTGGCGGCCGACCTGACGGCGGCGCTGGGCACCGAGGTGCCCGACAAGCTGCCGATCGGCTTCCAGTACCAGAACTCGCTGGAGACGGACATCGAACTGCCGGGCCTGACCACGGCGGTCGAGGATCTGGCCGTGCCGGGCGCGCGCTCGGAGTTCAACTTCGGTCTCATCCCCACGGGCGACGTGCTCTCCGGCTATCTGGAGTTCTCGACCGACCTGTGGGACCGCGCCACGGTCGAGGCCTGGACGACCGCGTACGTCGACCTGTTGGCCGAGGGTGTCGCCGAGGCGCTGGGCGGTGACGCCTGACCGTCGCCACGCCAGGAGCCGGCGGGGCCGCCCGCGGCGGCCGAAACTCGGTCGCGCGCCGGACTCGGCAGCCGTTACGGTGCCGATCATGCTGCCCGAGGTGAACACCGAAGAGGAGTGGGACCGCGTCATCCCCGACGAGGCGGTGATGCGGCCCGGAGCCGAGGACCTCTGCGCCCGGCTCGGCCTCGCCGGAGCGCCCCTGGTCCGCTACGCGGAAGGATCACAGCCCGTCTACGCGGTGGGCGACGCGCACGTACTGAAGCTCTTCCCCAAGGCGGCGGCCGAGGACGGCGTCGCCGAGGGCCGCGTCCTGAGCCACATCCAGGACCGGCTGCCCGTCGCCACGCCGCGCGTCCACGGTGTCGGTTCGTACGACATCGGCTGGCGTTACGTCCTGATGGACCGGCTGCCCGGCGAGGACCTCGCCGTCGCCTGGCCGCGCGTCCCGCCCGCCGACCGGGAGCGGATCGTCACCGAAGCGGCCGAGGCGCTCGCCGCGCTGCACGCCCTGGACCACCGGCCGCTGGCCGATGTCCTGGGCCCCGGCGACTGGGACGCGTTCGTGCGGCGTCAGCGGGCGGGGGCGGTCGAGCGGCAGCGCACGTGCGGCCTGCCGGAGAACTGGCTGGCGCAGATCCCCGGCTTCCTCGGCTCCGTCACGTTCGACGGCGCCGGGTCGCCGAGCCGGCGCGCCCTGCTGCACACCGAGTTCATGCGCCAGCATCTGCTGGTGGACCCCGACGACGGATGGCGGCTCACCGGGCTGCTCGACTTCGAGCCCGCCATGATCGGCGACAGGGCGTATGACTTCGTGGGCGTGGGCCTCTTCGTCACCCGCGGCGAGCCGGGGCTCCTGGCCCGCTTCATGAAGGCGTACGGCGAGACGTTCCCGCCCCGCCTGCTCCTCGCGTACACGCTGCTGCACGTCTACAGCAACCTGCCCTGGTACCTGCGCGAGCTGCCCGCCCCGCCCGAGCCGACACTCGACGCGCTCGCCGAGACCTGGTTCGGACACCGCTGATCACTCCGTTTCGGACCGTTCGGCGACGCGGCGCAGATGGGCGGCGAGCACGGCCTCCGCGTCCGGGGTCAGGGTGCGCAGCGCCACCATGGCCGTGACGATGACGTCGCAGAGCTCGGCGCGGACGTCGTCCCAGGTGTGGCTCGTGCCCTTGCGCGGGTTCTGGCCCATGGCGCCGATGACCGCCTCGGAGACCTCGCCGACCTCCTCGGAGAGCTTCAGCATGCGCAGGAGCAGCGCCTCCTGCGGGGCCCGCTGGTTGTGGGACTCCAGCCAGTCGTGGAGGCGGCCGATGGTGTCCCACGGGTCCGGGGGAGTCGCGGGCGTGTGCGGGGCGGCCTGCGGCGGGCCCGGTCGGTCGTTCATGGCCCGCAGCCTGCCACGCGGGCTACTCCTCGGGCGAGGCGCTCTCGCGTACGTTCTTCTTGCGCGCCCCCAGGGTCACGAGCACCCCGACCGCGGTGCCCGCGAGCGCCGCCGGGACCATCCACGCGCGGTTGAGGGAGTGGCCGATCGCGTGGTCGAGGGAGTAGCGGCCGGGGCCGGTCACGGCGATGGCCGCGGCGGTCATGCCGAGGAACGCCGGGTATTCGTAGCCGCCGCCCTGGCTGAAGAAGCCGTTCGGCGCGTGCACGGCCGAGGCGCCGGCCATCGCGCCGGCCGCGGCGGAGCCCGCCGCCGGGGTGGCGAGGCCCAGGGCGAGGAGTGCGCCGCCGCCGGCCTCGGCGAGCCCGGCGACCAGGGCGTTGCGCTTGCCGGGCTTGTAGCCGATGGACTCCATGAAGGCGCCCGTGCCTTCGAGGCCGTGGCCGCCGAACCAGCCGAACAGCTTCTGGGCGCCGTGTGCGACGAGCACCCCTCCGGTTCCCGCACGCAGGAGCAGCAGTCCGAGATCGCGGCGGTCCAGGCACGTACAGGTCATCGGGGGCTCCCAAGGCAGTGGGCGGGAAACGGGGACTGTCCTCTCCCACCGTCCGACGGACCGGGCCCCGGCACCCGGCCCAGGCGGCCGTACGGGTGAGGGGCGCCGGTGCCCCGGTGGCGCGGCGGCCCGCCCGGTGTGAGCGTGAGCCCATGAGCATCCAGGTGAACCGGCTCGGCGACCCCTCGGTCCGGGCCTTCGTGGCCGCGGTGAACGCCCACGACAAGCACGCCTTCGAGGCACTCCTCGCGCCCGGCGCGACCATGTCCGACGACGGCTCCGACCGTGACGTCGCCGAGTGGACCGAGCGGGAGATCTTCTCCTCGCGCGGCCACATGGACGTCGAGTCGGAGTCGGACGGGGGCCGCGTGCTGCTCGTCACCTACCGCAACGACACGTGGGGCGAGATGCGCACCAAGTGGCGCTTCACCCTGGACGGCGCGGGCCGGATCTCCCACTTCGAGACGGGCCAGGCCTGAGGGTCAGTGGCAGCTGACGTTCCCGGAGCCGGTGCGGGACCAGGAGCAGGAGTCCTGGAGCGAGCCGCTCGGCTTGATGAGGCGGGCCTTGTCGCCGGTGTTGTTCCAGACGTAGCTGCCGCGGCCCCAGTAGCGCACGCCGGAGACGTTGGTGCCCTTGCCCGTGCGGACCTTGACGGTCTTCCCGGCGCCGATCTTGTAGCTGCCGAAGGTGTAGGTGTACCCGGTCTTGTCCTTGAGCTTGTAGCCCTTGAGCTGGATCGGGGACCGGGTGTTGTTGTGGACGTTGACCCACTCGGCGTTCAGCGACGAGTTCGAGCGGGTGTCGCGGCCGGGGCTGTCGTACTGGATGGAGCCGAGGTGCAGCCCGCCCTGGTGGCTCGCGGCCGACGCGGGCGACACGGCGAGCAGGGCCGCCGACAGAGCGGTGGCGGCGAGGACGGCGGGGACGGCGGTGCGTATGCGCAACAGATGCTCCAAGTGTGAAGGTCTCGTGGAGAGACGCTGAGCATACGGTGTGTGGTGCCCCTGATTAGGGCGGTAGGTCCGATTCCACTTGTGTGGATATCGGCCGCGCGGCCGCCCCTTGCGAGCCGCCCGGCTGCCGCCCCGGGGTCTCGCCCCGCCGCGTCGCGTCAACCCCGCCCGACGTAGGGCATGTTGGTGGCCAGGACCGTCGCGAACTGGACGTTCGCGTCGAGGGGCAGCTCCGCCATGTGCCGTACGGTGCGCGCCACGTCGGCCACGTCCATCACCGGCTCGCCCGCCAGTTCGCCGTTGGCCTGGAGGATCCCGGACCGCATGCGCTCGGTCATGTCGGTCGCGGCGTTGCCGATGTCGATCTGCCCGACGGCGATCCGGTACGGCCGCCCGTCCAGGGAGAGTGACTTCGTCAGGCCGGTCAGGGCGTGCTTGGTCGCCGTGTACGCCACCGACCGGGGCCGCGGGGTGTGCGCCGAGATGGAGCCGTTGTTGATGATCCGGCCGCCCTGCGGCTCCTGCTCCTTCATCTGCCGGAAGGCCGCCTGCGCGCAGAGGAAGGCGCCGTTGAGGTTGGTGTCGACGACGTGCCGCCAGGCCTCGTAGGGGAGGTCCTCGACCGCGACGCCGCCGGGGCCGAACGTGCCGGCGTTGTTGAAGAGCAGGTCCAGGTGCCCGAACCGCTCGCGCACGGCGGCGAAGAGCGCCGCCACGTCCTGGGGCCGCGACACGTCGGTCGGTACGCGCAGGACGGCGTCGTCCCGCACGCCGCTCCCGGCGCGGGCGAGGGAGGCCGTCTCCTCCAGGGCCTCCGCCCGGCGGCCGGCGAGCGCCACCGACCAGCCCGCGGCGAGCAGTTCGAGGGCGACGGAGCGGCCGATTCCGGAACCGGCTCCGGTCACCACGGCGGTCTTCGCGGCACCCTTCACGGCGTCCTTCGCGGCGGCCTTCCCTTCGGTCGACGGGACGGCGGTGCGGGACGGGTCCGGCGCGGGAGTTGGCTCAGCGTTCATGGCCCCGCAGCGTACGGGAGGGGCGTCCACGCGGACATCATCCGCCCGCCATCCGGCTGTTGTGTACGCGACAGGCCGCCGTCGTCCCGCGCGACTTCGATGCCCCTGACACCAATCGTCAGGGAAGGGTCCAATGACACCCGCAGGCACGCATCACGCACCCGAGCTCCGCGCCGCTGCCCAGCACCTCGGGCGCCGCCGTTTCCTCACCGTCACCGGAGCGGCCGCCGCGCTCGCCTTCGCCACCAACCTGCCGACCGCGGGCGTCGCCGCCGCCGCGGAACTGGACGCCCGCCGCATCAAGGACGACCCCTTCACGCTCGGCATCGCCTCCGGCGACCCGCAGCCCACCTCCGTCCTGCTCTGGACCCGCCTCGCGCCCGCCCCCTACGAGCCGGGCGGCGGCCTGCCGAAGGAGCGCGTCTCCGTCCGCTGGGAGCTCGCCCACGACGCCCGCTTCCGCCGGGTCGCCAGACGCGGCACGGCCACCGCGCACCCCGAGTTCGGCCACTCCGTACACGTCGAGGCGGACCACCTGGACCCGGGCCGCCGCTACTACTTCCGCTTCCGCGTGGGCCAGTGGACCAGCGAGACCGGCCGCACCCGCACCGCGCCCGCGGCGGGCAGCAACCCCGGCTCGCTGACCCTCGCCGCCGTCTCCTGCCAGGCCTACCACGACGGTTACTTCACCGCCCACAAGCACCTCGCGCAGGACGACGTCGACGTCGTCTTCCACCTCGGCGACTACCTCTACGAGTACGCCGTGAACGCGGTGGGCGGCGCCCGCAACTACACCGACCGCACCCTGCCCGCCCACTACAACAAGGAGACCAAGACCCTGGAGGACTACCGCCTGCGGTACGGCCTCTACAAGTCCGACCCCGACCTGCGGGCCGCGCACGCCGCGCACCCCTTCGTCGTCACCTGGGACGACCACGAGACCGAGAACAACTACGCCGACGACATCTCCGAGAACGGCGACCCGGCCGCGGAGTTCCTGCTCCGCCGCGCCTCCGCCTACCGTGCGTACTGGGAGAACCTGCCGCTGCGCCGCCCCCAGCTCCCCAAGGGCCCCGACGCGCAGCTCTACCGCCGCCTGGTGTGGGGCCGCCTCGCCCAGTTCGACATCCTCGACACCCGCCAGTACCGCTCCGACCAGGCGTACGGCGACAAGGCCCACGCCGCAGGCCCCGAGACGGACGACCCGGCGCGCACCATCACCGGCGCCACGCAGGAGCGCTGGCTCCTCGACGGCTGGCGCCGCTCGCGCGCCCTGTGGAACGTCGTCCCCCAGCAGGTCACCTTCTCCCAGCGCAAGCTGGACCTCACCGCGCAGGCCAAGCTCTCCATGGACGCCTGGGACGGCTACCGCGCCTCCCGGCAGCGGGTCCTCGCGGGCGCGAAGGCCGCGGGCCTGGAGAACCTGATGGTGCTCACCGGTGACGTGCACGTCGGCTACGCCTTCGACATCAAGGCCGACTTCGACGACCCCTCCTCCAAGACCCTCGGCACGGAGATCGTCGCCACGTCCATCGCCAGCGGCAAGGACGGCGCCGACAAGCCGGCCAACTGGGACACCTACACCCAGGCCAACCCGCACCTGAAGTTCTACAACGGGCGGCGCGGTTACGTGACGGTCGACCTCGGCCGGGATTCGGCGCGGGCCGACTTCAAGACGCTCGACGCCGTCACGAAGCCGGGGGCGCCGCTGAAGACAGCGGCGTCCTTCGTCACCGAGGCGGGCGACCCCGGGCTTCGGCCGGCGTAACCGCCCCGGGGGCTCCGCCCCGGACCCCGCTCCTCAAACGCCGGAGGGGCTGAAACCACAGCCCCTCCGGAGCTGCGAACATGGGGGAGGAACACGAAGCCACTGGGAGGGGCGAGATGCCTGAGCGCGGGCAGACAACGGAACAGGACCGGATACGGAAGGCGGCGGAGCCGACGAGCCCCGTCGCCCTCCGCCGCACCGGAGCCCTGGTGACCCTGGTGCTCGGCGGTCTCACCGCCGTCCCGCCGTTGTCCATGGACATGTACCTCCCGGCACTGCCGGAGGTCACCGACGCCCTGCACTCCCCGGCCGCGACCGTCCAGCTCACCCTCACCGCCTGCCTCATGGGCATGGCCCTCGGCCAGCTCGTCGTGGGCCCGATGAGCGACAAGTGGGGACGCCGCAGACCGCTCCTCGTCGGCCTGCTCGTCTACATCGTCGCCACCGCGATCTGCGCCTTCGCGCCCACCGCCGAGCTCCTCATCGGCTTCCGCCTGCTCCAGGGGCTCGCGGGGGCGGCCGGCATCGTCATCGCCCGCGCCATCGTCCGTGACCTGTACGACGGCGTGGAGATGGCCCGCTTCTTCTCCACCCTGATGCTGATATCCGGGGTGGCCCCGGTCATCGCACCCGTCATCGGCGGCCAGGTCCTGCGCATCACCGACTGGCGCGGCATCTTCGTCGTCCTCACCGTCGTCGGCATCGCCCTGACCTTCCTGGTGTGGCGGATCCTGCCCGAGACCCTCGCCCCGGAAAAGCGGCACAGCGGCGGCACCGCCGAGGCGCTGCGCACCATGCGCTCGCTCCTGGCCGACCGCGTCTTCACCGGCTACATGGTCGCGGGCGGCTTCGCGTTCGCCGCCCTCTTCGCCTACATCTCGGCCTCGCCCTTCGTGATCCAGGAGATCTACGGCGCCTCGCCGCAGACCTTCAGCCTCCTCTTCGGCGTCAACTCCATCGGCCTGATCGCCGTCGGCCAGATCAACGGCAAGGTCCTCGTCGGCCGCGTCAGCCTGAACAAGGCGCTCGCCTACGGCCTCGCCACCATCGCCGTCGCCGCCACCGCCCTGCTCCTCATGACGACCGGTGTCTTCGGTGACGTCGGCCTGTTCCCCGTCGCCGCCGGGCTCTTCGTCCTGATGTCGGCGATGGGCCTCGCCATGCCCAACACCCAGTCCCTCGCCCTCATCCGCACCCCGCACGCCGCCGGGTCCGCCTCCGCGCTCCTCGGCACCTCCTCCTTCCTCGTCGGCGCCATCGCCTCGCCGCTCGTCGGCATCGCGGGGGAGGACACCGCCGTCCCCATGGCCGTCGTCCAACTGGTCTGCGCGCTGGCGGCCATCGCATGCTTCGTGGGACTGTGCCGCCCCTGGCAGCACAAGCCCACGGAGGAGGCGGACCACTGAGCTCACCACGACTCCTGCGCGCCGGCACCCCCGAGCGCGCGGGCCTCGACCCGGACGAGATCGGCCGTCTGGTCACCGAGGTGCGCGACCTGACGCGCGGGCCACACCCCTGGTGCGCGGGCGCCGTCGTCGTCGCGGGCCGCGGCCCCGTCATCGCCGCCGAGGAGGCGGCCGGGTGGGCGGTGCGCTACGCCTCGTACGACCCGAAGACCGGCCGGGGCGTCGAGCTGCCCCGGGAGTGGCGTGTCCCCATGCGGGTGGACACGCCCTTCGACCTGGCCTCGCTCACCAAACTCTTCACGACCGTCGCCGCCGTGCAGCAGCTCGAGCGCGGCACGCTCGGCATCGACGCGCGCGTGGGCGCGTACATCCCCGACTTCCGGGGCGCCGCCGCGCACGGCGTCACCGTCCGCCAGCTCCTCACCCACACGTCCGGGTTCCGGCCCGAGCTGCCGCTGTACGACTGTCCCGACAATGTCTCGCGGCTCGCGGCGCTGCGGGCGGAGGAACCGGTCGGGGAGCCCGGCGACTACGTCTACTCCGACCTGAACATGCTCCTGCTCCAGCACATCCTGGAACGCCTCACCCGGCGCTCCCTCGGCCACCTCGTGCGCGAGGGCATCACCCGGCCGCTCGGCATGGCCGACACCGGCTTCGGGCCGCGCCCGGACGCCGCCGCCACGGAGGACCAGCGCAGACCGTGGGCCAAGGCCGACCGGGGGATGCTGCGGGGGGTCGTCCACGACGAGAACGCCTGGGCGCTGGGAGGTGTCGCCGGGCACGCCGGGCTCTTCTCCACCGGGCGTGACCTCGCGGTCTTCTGCCGGACGATCCTCTGCGGGGGGTCTTACGGCAGGGCCCGGATCCTTGGGCCCGACTTCGTCGAGCTGATGCTGATGGGGAGTGGGCTCGGGTTCGGGATCGACCAGCCCTGGTTCATGGGGGAGCTCGCCGGGCGTGGCGCCGCCGGGCACACCGGCTTCACCGGGACGTCCCTCGTTCTCGACCCTGCCAGCGACACGTTTCTCGTGCTGCTCGGCAATGCGGTGCATCCGCGGCGCGGGGCCTTGGACAGTTCTCCGCGGGCGCGGGCGGCCACTCGGCTGGCCAGGGCCGCCGCCCTGTAGGACCCGTAGACTTTCGGGGTGAACGTGCCCCTCTCCATCAGTCCTGCTGACGCCCTGCGTGCCGCGCTCGGGGGGCTGCTCGACGGGCTGCCGCCGACGCAGGCCGCGCGGGCCGTCGACCGGCTCATCGCCAGTTACCGGGGGCTGACGCCCACCGACGCGCCGATCCTCCGGGACCGGGCGGATGTCGCCGCGTACGCCGCGTACCGGATGCCCGCGACCTTCGAGGCGGTGTGCTCCGCCCTGGAGGGACTCGCCGGAGCGGCGTCCGAGGGGTGGGCGCCCGGCAGCCATGTGGACGTCGGCGGTGGCACCGGGGCCGCCACGTGGGCGGTCGCCGAGACCTGGCGGGGCGAGCGGCCCGTCACCGTTCTCGACTGGGCCGAGCCCGCGCTCGCCCTGGGACGCGAACTCGCGCAGGGCGTGGAGCAGTTGGCGTCCGTACGGTGGGAGCGCGCGCGGATCGGGGGCTCGCTCGTGATCGAGGACGCCGATCTCGTCACCGTGTCGTACGTCCTGAAGGAGCTGACGGAGGCCGACCGGCGCTCCGTCGTCGACGCGGCGGCCGGGGCCGCCACACAGGCCGTCGTCATCGTGGAGCCCGGCACCCCCGACGGCTACGCCCGGATCATCGAGGCCAGGGACCGTCTGATCGCCGCCGGATTCCGCGTCGCCGCGCCCTGCCCGCACAGCGCGGCCTGCCCCATCGAGCCCGGCACCGACTGGTGCCACTTCTCGGCGCGGGTCAGCAGATCGTCCCTGCACCGCCAGGTCAAGGGCGGCTCACTCGCGTACGAGGACGAGAAGTTCAGCTACGTGGCGGCGACCCGCTTCGACCCCGTACCGCCGACGGCGAGGGTGGTGCGCCGACCGCAGATCCGCAAGGGCCAGGTGCTCCTCGACCTGTGCGTGGCCGAGGAGCAGTTGCGCAGGGAGACCGTGACCAAGCGCCACGGCCCCCTCTACCGCGCGGCGCGCGACACGGACTGGGGCGACGCGTGGCCGCCCCGGTCCGCGGAGTGACACAGGCTCTTAGGAGCCGGCGCCCCACGTGCCCTGGTTGACCGCGCAGCTCCAGCCGTTGCCGCGCACGGTGAACTTCACCCGGTAGTTACGGGTGCTCAGCAGGTGCGTGCGCACCTTGAAGCCCAGCTTGGCCTTGGGCGCGAGGCTCTTGTCGTAGACCTTGGCGGTCTGCGACGTCCTGCGGGTGATCTTGCCGCCGGTCGGCGTCGCCTTGCCGAAACGGATGTTCTTGACGTTGGTGACGGTGAAACTGACCTTCTTGAAGGTCTTGGTGCTCTTGCTCTTCAGCCCGAAGTACAGGCCCCCGTTGGTCACCCACCCGTTCCGGTCGACCTGGAAGCGGGAGGTGTAGATGATGTCGATCGGGCAGCCCGAGCTCTGCGCCGCGGCGCTCGGAGCGGCCGAAGCGGTCCGCGCGGTCGGCTTCTCCGACGCGGACGCGGCCCCCGCCACGCCGAGTTGTGCGGCGGTCAGGGCCCCCGCGGTCGCCAGAATCGCGGCAGATGTGCGCATACGGTTCACTGCGCTGATACCTCTTCCCCCTGGGCCCGGGAGATGCCGGGCCCGACTGTTTGGTTGTCGTGACACGGCTGCACAAATGGGTCTCGTGTGGCCGTGCGCCCGTATTGGTATCACGCGGGGTTGCGTGTGGGGAGGGTGAGCCGAGGAGTCGGGACGAATTCGTGAACTTTTCGTGAGGGACCGCCGGGGGAGCCGGCTCCCGGCTAGTCCCGTAGCTCCTGGGTGCAGCACTTCACGCTGCCGCCGCCCTTGAGCAGCTCGCCCAGATCCATCCCGATGGGCTCGAAGCCGCGGGCCCGCAGCGGTTCGTAGAGCCCCACCGCGGCCTGGGGCAGCAGCACGTGGTGACCGTCGGAGACGGCGTTGAGCCCGAGCGCCTCGGCGTCCGGCTCCTCGGCGATCAGCGCGTCGGGGAAGAGCCGCCGCAGGACCGCCTGGCTGCCCGGCGAGAAGGCGGCCGGGTAGTACATGACGTCGTCCGCCGCGTCGTCCAGGACGGCGAGCGCGGTGTCCAGGTGGTAGTAGCGGGGGTTGACCAGGTCGAGGCCGATGACCGGGCGGCCGAAGAACTCCTGGGCCTCGCCGTGCGAGAGCGGGCTGGCCCGGAAGCCGCGCCCGGCCAGGACGTAGGAGGAGGTGACGGCGAAATCGCCCTCGCCCTCGTTGATGTGGACGGGTTCGTGCACCTCGGTGAAGCCGTGCGCGCGGAACCACTCCAGGTGGGCCGCGGCCTCGTCCTCGCGCTCGCGGTGGGCGAAGCGCGCGCCGAGCACCCGCCCGTCGACGACGGTCGCGCCGTTCGCCGCGTAGACCATGTCCGGCAGCCCGGGGTGGGGGGTGAGCTCCTCGACGGTGTGGCCGAGCGAGCGGTAGCGGTCGCGCAGGTCTTCCCACTGGGTGACGGCCAGCGGTACGTCGACGGGCTTGGCGGGATCCATCCAGGGGTTGATGGAGTAGGTGACCTTGAAGTGTGCCGGTGGGCACATCAGATAGCGCCGGGGTGTGGCGCGCCGAGGAGAGCGAGGACTACGGGACAAAGAGGGCTCCTCACGACCGCAGGGTCAGTTGCTGCCCGGGTTGGGCCAGCTCTGCCCATGGTGAGGCAGAAGCCGCCTCGTTGGGGGGCAGTTGCCGTCATGGTGCTGCCCGCGTGCCTCCGTTCAGACCCTTGGCGAGACGCGACGTTTCGCCAAGACGGTACGTCTCGGTTCGGCGCTGCTACATTCGGAGACATGGCCCAGAAGACCGCTCCTGACTCCACGCGCCGCAGCGAACGCTCGCGCCGCGCGATCTACGACGCCGCCCTCGCCCTCGTCCACGAGACCGGATACGCCAAGCTGACGATCGAGGCCATCGCGGCCCGCGCGGGCGTCGGCAAGCAGACGATCTACCGCTGGTGGCCGTCGAAGGGCGCGGTCCTGCTCGACGCCTTCCTCGACCTCGCCGACCAGGCCGGCGCCGAGGCGAGCGCCAAGGCGGGCCACGAGGTGGTCCAGACCGAGATCACCGACTCCGGGGACCTGGAGGCGGACCTCAAGCACGTGATGCGCGCCACCGTCGACGAGTTCAACGACCCCAAGTACGACGCGCCCTACCGCGCGCTCGCCGCCGAGGGGCTCCTCAACCCCGAGGTCGGCGCCGAGTTCGTGGAGAAGCTCCTCGAACCGCAGCTCCAGCTCTTCGTCAGGCGGATCCGCAAGGCCCAGGAGGCGGGGCACGTCCTGCCCGACGTCGACCCCCGCATCGCCCTGGAGCTGTGGACGAGCCCGCTGGCCCAGCGCTGGATGATGCGCTCGGGCCCCCTCACCCACGCCTACGTGGACAAGCTCGTCGAGTACGCGCTGTACGGCATCACCCCTTCCCGTACGTAATCATGCGGAATGTCGCCCGAGGTTCCTGTCGTCCCGGTCACCCCGGTTGTGAGCTCCGGCCCCCTGAAGCGCAGGATGGTGGGACCATGGGTCATGCTTTCGGCACAACGGCGAGGTGAGGGGCTAGATGGGCGCGGAGTTCGGCAGCCGGTCCGGCGGGCGGAGCAGGTTTTCCCAGTGGTTGCGCCGGCCTCCCAAGGACACGGCGGCGGATGACCGGGCCCGCGAGGACCTGCTGCTCGCCTCCGCGGCGGCCGGTTTCCCGCTCGCCCCGGCCGCGTATCCCTCGGGGTACCGATGTTCGTGCGACCGCGTCGGCTGTCCCACGCCCGCCCGGCACCCGGTCTCCTTCGCCTGGCAGACGCAGTCCACGACCGACTCCGGGCAGATCGAGCGCTGGGCCCGCCATCAGCCGCAGGCCAACTTCATCACCGCGACCGGCATGGTCCACGACGTCCTCGACGTGCCCCTCGACGCCGGCCGTCAGGCCCTGCGGCGGCTGCTCGCCGCGGGCATCGACGTCGGCCCGGTCGCCGAGTCGGACGACGGCCGCGTGCTCTTCTACACCGCGACCCGCGGCACCCCCGAGGACGAGGACGAGTGGTGGCCGTGTGAGCTCGACTGCCACCCCGAGACGATGGACGAGCACCCCGGCCTGCGCTGGCACTGCCGCGGCTCCTACGTCCTCGTACCGCCCGCCACGCTCCCCGGCGACCAGGGGATGCGCTGGGTGCGCGGCCCCGAGCACCCGCTGCCGGACCCGCTGACGCTCCTGGAGACGCTCACCGACGAATGCGCCAGGGTCGCGGGCGAGCCGCAGCACGACACCGCCGCCTGGCCGCTGCGGGGCTGACCCCCGCGGGCGGGCCGCAAGGGGGGCTACTCCCCCTTGGCTCCGGTGAGGCCCTGGATCCGGCCGATGAAGGCGACCTTGTCACCGCCGGACTTCGCGGGGTCGACGACGACCTGGTTCGAGACGCGCTCCAGGGTCACCGCCTGCTTGGCGTCGCCCTTCAGGAGGGCCTTCACGTCCGGGTCGAGCTTGAGGTCGATCCCCTTGGCCGGCGTCTGCTTCTCGTAGTGGTGCGTGGAGAAGAAGACCATCGCGTCACCGTCCTCGGTCCGCAGCCCCACGGGAGCGAACGTTCCGCCGTTCATCGGGTAGTCGAGGTACTGCACGCCCACCCCGAGACGCTTGGTGTTGCGGTCGCGGAGC
The DNA here is from genome assembly GCF_052936595.1 of Streptomyces sp. DSM 118878. NCBI lineage: Bacteria > Bacillati > Actinomycetota > Actinomycetes > Kitasatosporales > Streptomycetaceae > Streptomyces > Streptomyces sp. DSM 118878. The sequence goes on along the minus strand of NZ_CP193622.1, from coordinate 2,835,755 downwards.
GTCTTCCACTTCGTCGTGTGCGGCCCCGGCTCGAAGACGGAGCCGCCCGACTTCAGGAACGCCGTGTACTCCTTGCCGAGGTCCTTCGGTGCCACCGCGAGAGCCGCGTCGCCCGCCGCCACCGGCACGGCCCAGCCGTCCTTGTCCTTCTTCAGCTCGGGCACGTCGTCGGGTGCCACGAGGTTCAGGTAGGACGCCTCCCAGAGCTGGTCGGGACCGCCCTTGGTGAAGACCAGGAGCCAGCGCATGTCCTCGCGGCGGTTGGCGCGCGTGTCGGCGACGAACCAGCGGGGCCAGCCGGCCTTCTTCGGGATCGCGTACTTCACGTCCGTCAGCTCCAGCGGCACGTGGTTCTTGTTGCCGTCCGGGTTCTGCACGCTCCGCGCCTTCAGGCCCGCCTGGTTGATGGCGCCCAGCGGACCGGTGATCCGGCCCGCGTCCAGCGCGGGGTCCAGCTCCTTGTCCGCCTTGTTGTACGCGGCGAGGAAGTCCTTCAGCGCGCCCCGCGCCTCGGCCTTCGTCGCCGCCGGGACTATCTCCCGCTCGCCGTGCACCGTCACGCAACCGGTCGCCGTCATCACCAGGGCGGTCGCCGCCACCGTAGCGACCGGAAAAGTGAGGCCGTGCGGCCCGCGCACCTTACTCATGGAATCCCTTCACCTTCGCCCTACCCGGGCCCGAACCCTATCGGGGCCCGCGCGGGCACCGGCGGCGGGTCGCGTGCTCGGCGCGGACGCCCGGCGGGTCTGGTGCTTCAATGCCCGGGTGACTGAACGAATCGACGCGTCCGGCGGCTTCGACGTCCTGCGTGTCTTCTACGGGCCCGACGGCCGGCACGGCAACGAACTCGGTGTCGTGCGCGACGGGGACCGCCTGGGCGCCCGGGCCGACCGCCAGGCGTTCGCGGCGAAACTCGGCTTCAGCGAGACGGTGTTCGTCGACGACCCCGAGCGGGGCGTCATCGACATCTACACCCCCACCCTGCGGCTGCCCTTCGCCGGCCACCCCTGCGTCGGCACGGCCTGGCTCCTGGACGTGCCCGAGCTCGTGACCCCGGCAGGAGTGGTGGAGGCCCGCCAGGACGGCGAGTTCACCTGGATCTCGGCCCACGCGCGGTGGGCCCCGCCGAGGACGCTGTGCCGGTACGCGAGCGCGGCGGAGGTCGACGCCCTGGACGTGCCGCCGCCGGGGGAGTGGATCTACGCCTGGGCCTGGGAGGACGAGGCCGCGGGGCGGGTACGCGCGAGAGCGTTCCCCGGCCGCGACGACGGCATCACCGAGGACGAGGCGACAGGCGCGGCGGCCCTCCTCCTCACCCACGAACTGGGCCGCGCCCTCAACATCACGCAGGGCCGCGGCTCACAGATCCTGACGGCGCCGGGCCCGGAGGGGCTGATCGAGGTGGGAGGACGGGTGCGCCTGACCTGATACCCGCGCCCGGACGGCGTCAGGGCAGCGTGAGGATCTCCGCCCCGGTGTCCGTCACGACCAGCGTGTGCTCGAACTGCGCCGTCCGCTTGCGGTCCTTGGTGACGACGGTCCAGCCGTCCTCCCACGTGTCGTACTCGTGGGTGCCGAGCGTCAGCATCGGCTCGATCGTGAACGTCATGCCGGGCCGGATGGTGGTCGTGGCGTGCGGACTGTCGTAGTGCGGGACGATCAGGCCGGAGTGGAAGGACGTGTTGATGCCGTGGCCGGTGAAGTCGCGCACCACGCCGTAGCCGAAGCGCTTGGCGTACGACTCGATGACCCGGCCGATGATGTTGATCTGGCGGCCGGGCTTGACGGCCTTGATGGCGCGGGCGAGGGACTCACGGGTCCGCTCGACGAGCAGCCGGGACTCCTCGTCGACGTCGCCGACGAGGTAGGTGGCGTTGTTGTCGCCGTGCACGCCGCCGATGTACGCCGTCACGTCGAGGTTGATGATGTCGCCGTCGCGCAGGACGGTGGAGTCGGGGATGCCGTGGCAGATGACCTCGTTGATCGAGCTGCACAGCGACTTCTGGAAGCCGCGGTAGCCCAGCGTGGAGGGGTAGGCACCGTGGTCGCACATGTACTCGTGCGCCACCCGGTCCAGCTCATCGGTGGTGACGCCGGGCGCGATGTGCTTCGCCGCCTCCGCCATGGCGCGGGCGGCGATGCGGCCCGCGGTGCGCATGAGTTCAATGGTCTCGGGGGTCTGCACCTCGGGCCCCGTGTACGGGGTGGGGGCGGGTTTCCCCACGTACTCCGGGCGCCTGATGTTGCCGGGTACGGAACGGATGGGGGAAAGCTCCCCGGGTACGAGCAGTGACTGGCCAGACATGCCAGCGAGTCTAGCCAGCCCCGGTGGGGCAGCATGGCCCCGGAGGACGCGGGCGGGTACGAGAGGACGTGAGTCATGGCACTGTTCAAGAAGCGGACGGCCGGCAAGCCGGGCGAGTGGTTCTACTGCCTGGAGCACAAGAAGGTCGAGGAGGGCCCGGACTGCCCCGGCAAGGACCGCATGGGCCCCTACGCGTCGCGGGCGGACGCGGAACAGGCGATGCGGACCGCCGCGGAACGGAACCTGGAGTGGGAGAACGACCCGCGGTGGCACGACACGGCCGGGCGGGGCGACGAGGAGTAACCCCACCGCCGGGCCGCCCCACGGCTGCGCCTGCCCGCCGTGGCTACGCCGTGGGGGCTCGCCCCGAGGCTTCCGCCCGCTCCCGGCGGAGCCTCGCGTCGGGGTCCGTCGTCGCGTCGTAGGAGATGAGGCGGGGCAGGGCCGCCGCCAGCACGGCCACCGAGGCCACGCAGGCCAGGCCGCCCGTCCAGATGGCGGGGCGCGTGCCGGTCCAGCCCGCCGCCGCGCCCGCGCGCATCTGGCCGAGCTGCGGGCCCACGCTGTACGAGAGCACCTCGATGCCGGCCAGCCGGCCCCGCAGCTCGTCCGGGATGGTCTGGTTCCAGATCGTGGAGCGGCCGAGCCCGCTCAGCATGTCGCCCGCGCCCGCGAGCACCAGGCACCCCAGCACCAGCCACACGTCGCCGGTCCAGCCCGCCGCCGTGATCGCCAGGCCCCACCCCGCCGCGCCGAACACCACGAGCAGCCCGTGCCTGCGTATCCGCGACGTCCAGCCGCTGGTCAGGCTGAGCAGCAGCGAGCCGACCGCCCCGGCCGCGTACATCAGCCCCAGCGCCCACTCCGCGTCGAGTTCGTCCGCGAGGAACGGGAAGATCGTGTTCGGGAAGGCGAAGAACATCGCCGCCATGTCGATCGCGTACGTGCCGAGCAGGACCGGCCGCGACCACGCGTACCGCGCGCCCTCCGCTATGCCGCGCAGCGACGGCTTCTCCGCGTGGTGCGCGGCGGGCGCGGGCGAGAGCCGGGTGCACAGCAGGACCGAGGCCGCGAAACCGGCGACCGTCACGGCGTACGCGCAGGCGTGCCCGGCGTACGCGACGACCAGGCCGGCGAGCGAGGGCCCCGCGATGGCACCCACGTTCCAGCGCAGCGAGTTCAGCGCGGCGGCCGCCGTCAGCTGGTCGTGCGGCACGATCCGCGCCATCAGCGAGTCGAGGGCGGGCCGCTGGAGCCCGGAGAGCGCGGCGACACCGGCCGCGACGACGTAGAGCGGCCAGAGCATCGGCTCCGGGAGCAACGCGTTGACCAGCAGGAGCATGGCCAGCAGGTCGAGCGCCGCCTCGCTCAGGAGGATCACCTTGCGGCGGTCGGCGGCGTCGGCGAGCGCGCCTCCGTAGAGCCCGAAGACGATCAGCGGCACCAGCTCGACCGCGCCCATCGCACCCACCGCGAGCGGCGAGTCCGTCAGCTCCTTGATCTGTAGCGGCAGCGCGACCATCGCCATGAAGCTGCCGAAGTAGGTGACGAGCCCCTGCACCCACAGCAGCCGGAAGTCCCGGGTGGAACGCCAGGGGGAGAGGTCGGGCAGGATCGTGGAGAGAGGCACGAAAGCTCATGCTCGGCGCCGCCGGGCACCCCGGGCAACCGAATTTCCGCCGGTCATCCCGCCCGTGGACCGCGGTCTACCACCGCGTCGGCGGCGGTGACGTCAGCTGGTCCGCGAGGCGTGAGAGCCGGTCCCGCAGCCGCCGGCGCCCCCGCGCCTCGGGCAGCGCGTTCTCCCCCGCCGCCGCGCTCACCAGGTGCTGCACCGTGTCCAGGTCCAGGTCGGGGTCCTCCGGCACGGCAAGGGACTCGTGCGAAAGGGCGGCCAGGTCGCGGTCCCCGGAGCCGAGGGCGAGGACCGTGGCGCCGGCCCGCCGCGCGTCGTGCACGCGCGTCAGCAGCTCCCCGTCCGGCGCGTCCGGCGCCACGACGAGCAGCGTCTCGCCGCGCCGCGCCGCCTCGATCCTGCCGAGCCCGGTCGACAGATGCGCCGGGTCGGAGGCGAGGACCCGGTGGCGCACCAGCGTGGGGGTCAGTTCCGGCGTACCCGACCAGGCCGCCTCGTCCACCAGATGCGCGGCGAGGTGCCAGGGCTCGTACGCCTCCGTGCCCACGAGGAGCAGCCCGCCGCCGTGCGGCACCACGCCGGCGCGCAGCGTGCCCGCGAAGCGGCGGGTGGCGCCGAGCCACTCGGTCCCCGCGAGCACTTCGCGCAGCAGCGCGACCCGTACGGCGTCCATGGCGTCGCATCCTGCCCCAACGGTTCAGTGTTGATCCGGAGTTCACCCGGAATTCCCTCGTGGTGGGGAAAGCCGGAGGATGACTGTTGAGACATCTGTTCCCTTCCGGGCCGGCCGTGAGGGCTACGCGAGCTTCCGCATCCCCGCCGTCGTCACCACCGCGTCCGGCACCGTCCTCGCCTTCTGCGAGGGCCGCGTCGGCTCGCAGGAGGACTTCGGCAACATCGACGTCGTCCTCAAGCGCTCCACGGACGGCGGCCGCACCTGGGGCCCGCTCCAGGCCGTCGGCAAGAACGGCGACGACCTCGCGGGCAACCCCGCCCCCGTCGTCCTCGACACCGGCCGCGTCCTGCTCGTACAGGTACGCAACGCCGCCGCGGCCACCGAGGACGCCATCCGCCGCGGCACGGTCTCCGCCGCCGCGGGGCGGCGCGTCTGGGTGCAGCACAGCGACGACGACGGCCGCACCTGGTCCGCCCCGCGCGAGATCACCGGCCAGGTGAAGAGACCGAACTGGCGCTGGTACGCCACCACGCCCGGCCACGCCATCCAGCTCACCGGCGACTCCGGGCACCCCGGCCGCGTCGTCGTCCCCGCCAACCACTCGCTCCCGCCGGCCGGCCGGGACAACGGCACCGAGGGCAAGTACAACGGCGGCCACTGCCTGCTCAGCGACGACGCGGGCCGGACCTGGCGCATCGGCTACGTCGACGACAACACCAACGGCTACGTCAACGTGAACGAGACCACCGCCGCCGAACTCCCCGACGGCCGCCTCTACCTCAACACCCGCAACGACTCACCGGCCCCCGGCAACCGTGCCGACGCCCACTCGCGCGACGGCGGCCAGACCCTCGTCAAGCCGTTCCGCCCGCAGGCCTGCCTCACCGGACCCGTCGTCGAGGGCAGCGTCCTGCGGCTCCGCGACCCCGACGCGCTGCTCTTCTCCGGACCCGCCGACCCCGGGTTCCGGGCCCTGATGACCGTGCGCCGCAGCACCGACTCCGGCACCACGTGGCAGACCGCCCACACCGTCGACGGGCTGCCCGCCGCGTACTCCGACCTCGTACGCCTCGACGAGGACACCGTCGGGCTGCTCTACGAGACGGGGGACTTCTCCGCGTACGAGACGATCACGTTCCGGCGGATTCCGCTGGGGGAACTGGTGTAACCGCGTAACCAGCCGTGACCGGTAAGTAAGGTCACCCCATGACCTCTACAGACAGTGCGCAGAACGCCCCCGCGAAGGCCCCGGCCAAGGACCCCTGGGAGCTGCCCGACGTCTCCGGGCTGACCGTCGGCGTCCTCGGCGGCACCGGTGACCAGGGGCGCGGCCTCGCCTACCGGTTCGCCCGCGCCGGACAGAAAGTGATCATCGGCTCCCGGGCCGCGGACCGGGCGCGGACGGCCGCCGAGGAGCTCGGCCTCGGTGTCGAGGGCGCCGAGAACGCGGAGTGCGCGCGGCGCAGCGACGTCGTGATCGTCGCCGTGCCGTGGGAGGGCCACGGCAAGACCCTCGAAGCGCTGCGCGAGGAGCTGAGCGGCAAGCTCGTCATCGACTGCGTGAACCCGCTCGGCTTCGACAAGAAGGGCGCCTTCGCGCTCAAGCCCGAGGAGGGCAGCGCCGCCGAGCAGGCCGCCGCCCTGCTGCCGGACTCCCGCGTCACGGCCGCCTTCCACCACCTGTCGGCGGTGCTGCTCCAGAACCCCGACGTCAAGGAGATCGACACCGACGTCATGGTGCTCGGCGAGAAGCGCGCCGACACCGACGTGGTGCAGGCGCTCGCCGCCCGCATCCCCGGCATGCGCGGCGTCTTCGCCGGACGGCTGCGCAACGCCCACCAGGTCGAGTCCCTGGTCGCCAACCTGATCTCCGTCAACCGCCGCTACAAGGCGCACGCGGGCCTGCGGGTCACCGACGTGTAGCCACGGGGCCTCGGGCCTTCTGGTGCAGGGTGCGGGGCGCGGGCGGGCATGGGGAACACATGGGGGACACTGGACGGGTACGTCCGCAATACGCCCAGGCGCCCGCGCCGCACCCGACAGGAGCCGACCCCCATGCCCCGCCTCGCCCTCTACGCCCTCGTGGTCTGTGCGCTCGCCGTCGTCGCGGCCGTGATCTCCTTCGCGCGGGGCAGCTGGCTCGGCGTCGTCTGGGTGCTGCTCGCGGGCCTCTCCTCGAACATGGCGTGGTTCTACCTGCGCCGCGCCAAGGCCGAGCGCGACGCACGGCGAGCCGCGGGCGTCACGGCCTAGAAGGCCGGCCTCGGCGGTACCTCCTGCGAACCCTCCCAGAACCGGTACAGCTCCCGGCCCCAGTACGTGTCCCACTCCTCGACGCCGAGGGCACCCAGGACCGCGTCGATCGCGTCGAAGAAGGCGGCGTTGACCGACGGGATGAACAGGATCACGAAGACCGCGATGAGCCCGAACGGCGCGATCGGCTCCACCTGACGGCGGATCTTGTACGAGAGCCAGGGCTCGATCACGCCGTAGCCGTCCAGGCCCGGGATGGGCAGGAAGTTCAGGATCGCGGCCGTCACCTGGAGCAGCGCGAGGAACGCGAGGGCGTAGCGGAACGCGTCGGGGACGCCGTCCAGGGCGTCGAGCCAGAACGGTGCCGTGCAGATCACGGCGAACGCCACGTTCGTCAGCGGGCCCGCCGCCGAGATCAGGCTGTGCCGCCAGCGGCCCCGGATCCGGCCCCGCTCGATGAAGACCGCGCCGCCGGGCAGGCCGATGCCGCCCATGATCACGAACAGCACGGGCAGCACGATGCTGAGCAGCGCGTGCGTGTACTTCAGCGGATTGAGGGTCAGATAGCCCTTCGCGCCGATCGAGATGTCGCCGCTGTGCAGGGCCGTGCGGGCGTGCGCGTACTCGTGCAGGCAGAGCGAGACGATCCAGGCCGCCGTCACGAAGAGGAACACGGCGAGCCCGGGATTGTCGGCGAAACCGGTCCAGGCGGCCCAGCCCGAGACCGCCGTGACGGCGGCGATCCCCAGAAAGACGGGGCTGATCCGCCGGTCGCTGCTGCGGGCGGGTGCGGTGGTCATGGGGCGAGCTTAAAGGGGGCGCGAAGCGCCCGCGACGGTCCACCCCGCGCACTGATACCCGGGCAGCGTGTATCCGGCCCCCTCAGCTGATCCCGTCTGAGCTCATCGGACGAGGGCTCGTGATCGCCTTGATCCAGGCCTCCAGCTCGGCCATGCGGCGGACATCCGGGCGCGGTTGGTGCCACTGGTTCTGTGGAATCTCGACTCGTCGTGCGACCGGGCAGGCGGCCATGAAGTCGCCGAACTGGTGATCACACCAGGGGGGAACCCATGCCCCGGACCGGCAGAGGAACACTGCGCTGAAAACTACGTCGCGCGCCTGCCCGTCGTCGATGACCATGCTTACGGGGATCAGGGGGTGCTCACTCGGCCGCCTCATGGACTCACGCCACGGCGGGAAGTGCACGAAGACCTGAGAGCCGTTCCAGTAGTGGGCGAGCAACCAGTTCTCGGCGTTGATCTGCCCCTTGCTCTGCCACTCCTCGAACGTCCGGTGGTTCTGGGGGTAGCCGCAATCATGGTGGGCGTCGTACAGATGTACCGCCTGCCAGGGGCCTTGACCCCCCAGGTTGGACGGGAAGAGGTGGCCTGCCCATGCGTTCGAGTCCGCGTAGAAGAGGGTGGCGCCGGGGTCGATGTCGAAACGGCTCCAGAAGCCCAAGAAGCCCTGACAGTGGGGCAGCGCAACCCCTGCCTTGATGAAGGAGCGAATCCGCCGAAGCCAGATCGCTTCGACGTGCACGGCGTCTTCAGCGACGGGCCACGCGTACAGCTCTGGGTGCTCGCCGAGCGGGGCGCCGGCCGTGGGAGTCGGAAAGAAGAAGTCCCAGTCGACCACTAGGAGATTCATGCACGACCTTACGGAAGGGAGGAGTCCCCCGGCCGCTGACGGCCAGGGGACTCCGTTCGGGGAGTGAGTCAGGAGGGGTGGCCGGGGGAGCCCGAGCCGCCGCCGCCGTCGCCTTCCTCGATGTCGGTGTTGTCGGTGTCCTCGTCGCCGCGGACGGTAGCCTTCCTGCTGAGTGCTTCCTTGAGTGACATGGCTGCTGCCTTTCTCTCGGGGGCAGAGGGCGACATCCCTCGGCCGTACTGCACTTGCGACCCGTCCCCTGGTCCGACTCGTGACGTCCATGACCAGGGGGCGGGGACCTGGCAAACCCATCCCGGTCCCGAGGGGGGCGCGACGCCGGGATGGGAGCTATGAGGCGGGACGCGTGTCCCGTTCCTGCTGGTAGCCGCGTATGTACTCGCGGGCGAATGCGCAGCATGCTGCGCAGGCGAAGGCTGGTGCCTCCCGCCCATCACTTTCGACGGGGCCGATCCACACCACCTGAAGTCCGTCGCGTCGGCACAGGAAGCACCAGCCCGTGACGAGTGGTCGGCGCGTCATGCTGCGGGGTCCTCCGGGGCGGGATCTTCCTGGGAAGCCTTGATCGCCGCTCGCATGGCATCCAGTTGCCGAAACAGCTTCCGTTGGCTGACGTGTCGACACCACCACTCCTCAACGCGCCAAGCCGCCGAGCGCAGCCGCTCGAACAGCGTCGGACGCGGAGGGTTGAGAATCCGCTGAGTGTTGCGTTCCCGGATGGTGAGTGGCGCCTTCGGGCGATGCTTCCTGGTAGGCAACGTCAGCCCCTCTGCGGGAGATCAACAACGGTGATGTTCCGCAGTTCGCGGACCAGTTTGGTAGCCAGGACCGCCCTCAGACCCGGATCGCCGTACGGCAACATCGCATCCGCGTCTCCGGTCCGCCATCCGGCCGTGGTGCGTTGGTAGGGGGTCCCGGACACACCCCAAAGTCTCGGCTTCTTGACCCTGAGAGCGATGAAATCGGGGCTGAACGGGCACTGTTCCACAGCCTTGGGCGCGTGTGCGTCGCACAGCGGCGGTTGAGCGGTCCGGGAGCCCTCTGGCCACGTAGGCGGATCCCAGGGCTTCCGCCAGTCGAAGAACAACCAGCCTGCCTTGTTGCGGCTTGCCGGGTATCCGCAGACCTGGCAGTTCATCCCGTACATGCAGATGTACTGCCGGGCCGGGTGCATGCTGTCGAAGATCGGCCTTCCGGCGTACGGAGAGTGGGACATACGAGCCCACAGGACCCCAGCGCCATCGCGGTCGGTTTTGCGGGGGGTGCCTCTGTAGGCAAGACGCGGCTCGGGCGTCGGCTCGATCGTCAGGTCCGTTTCCAGGCCAGGCAACTCACTGTTCCACGCAGCGACGAAGGGGACGATTGACGGCCTGGCTTGGGATTCACCCATTACTTCCCCCACGTTGTGGGGCAGGCACGGTAACCAGTTCAGCCCGGACAATCTTCCCCCACGGGCGGTAGTCCGTGCTCCAGCGCTCTGCATACGCTTCAACGAGGAACAGTCCGCGGCCGGAATCGTCTTCGTCACCCGCGCGACCAGTAACCGGTGCCTGGCGCGACCTGTCGCTGACAGAGATGCGCACACTGTTCTCGCCGGTCCGATCGACAACAACCCGCATGAAGCGGCTGCCACTGTGCGTGATGCTGTTGCTGACCAGTTCCGAGACAACGAGTTCGCTGTCCTCGATGAGGCTCCCGAGGTTCCACGTCTCCAACGCCCTACGGACCAATCGACGCGCGGCGCCGGCGGACTGCTTTATGCAAGGCAGTGTTTCGCTGTAGCCAGGGGCACCAGTCGCGTTCGGTTTGGTCATGGCCATGGTCACGGGGCATCCCTCCGGAATGTTGAACGTCCGTCCCGACAGGGGAGCGAGGCGGGGACGTTCTCCGCCAATCACCGTGGCCCGTCCGTGGACCGGCAGCGGTGAGGTCACGAACGTAGAGGCTTCCGGAAGCAACCTCCAAGCAGATTGCGCGAGTTTGCAGCACGGTCTTTGCGGGGGATCGAGTGCCTGCCCGACCATGGGGAAGCGCAAATCGGCGCAAGCAAGGGGACAGGGGAGTGACCATGAAGCTACGGTTCCTTGGTACGAACTCGAAAGAGGGGGACTGCCCCACTCTGTACGCAACCGACCGGGACACGTATCTCGTTCAGGGGTGGAGGATCTACGCGAACGACCTGCTGATGCAGCTCACCCTTCGCGAGGGCGAGACGGCCGTGGAGGTGCCCACCGAGCTGTTCGAGCACCTGGAGAAGGACGGGCTTCCCGCCGGGGAGTTCAGGCGCCTGGAGGACCCTCTTATGGTCCTCACTCCCGGAGGTACGTACGTTGTGCAGGGGCGGGAGATGACTGACGCCGAGGCCCTGGCACAGATGAGGATCCCGGACTACGAAACCGTGGTCGAGGTCTCCAAGGCCGCGATCGCCGTGCTACTGGAGGAACCGCGTGGAGTTGATCTCCAGCGCCGAGCGCAACCGGCTCTTTGAGAGCTTCGCGCACGATGCTTTCCACCTTGAGCTGAGGGATGACTACTCAGTCCCTGCCGAGGCCGGCCCGTACAAGCGCTGGCTCCGGACGGGAAGCGCGGACGACTCGTTCATGTCACCGTGGACTCAGCTCATGAAGCGCGTCACCGGCTCGGGGAGAACCGTCCGCCGGGTGCGGGTCGTCACTGAACCGCACAGCTCCTACATCCAGTACGAGTACGCCACCACCGGCACCAACCTGGAGGCCGGCGAGTCCATCAGGTGGCTGCCACGGCACAAGCTGCCCAGCGAAGTCACCCTTCCCGTGGACGGGAATGACTGGTGGCTGTTCGATGACCGGCTCCTGGCTGTGGGTCACTTCGATGAGCACGGCCGGGTTATGGGCTCTGAACTGATCGACGCCCCCGATACCGTCGCCGAGTGTGTACGCGTACGGGACCTGCTCTGGAGTTTGGCCATTCCCCACCGCGAGTACAAGCTCTGATCGTTCCGTGAACAACCAAGCACAAGAGACGCGAGAGGCGCTGGGGGCCCGGCTGCGTGGGTTCCGGAAGGATGCGGGATACGCCAGTGGCCGGGCCTTCGCCGCTGCCACTGGCTGGCAGGAGTCCAAGGTCTCTCGAATCGAGAACGGCAAACAGAACGCATCTGAGGACGACATCCGCGTCTGGTGCCGACTGGCAGGGCGCGAGACCGAGACTGAGGACCTGATCGCGATACTCCGCCACATCGATGAGCTGTGGATGGAATGGCGCCGGATGCTTGAGACCGGGGCAGCGAAACGCCAGAAGAAGTCTCTGCCCTTGTACCAGAAAACCAAGGTGTTCCGAATCTGGGACCCGAACATGGTGTGGGGCACCATTCAGACCTCCGCGTACGCCGAGAACATCTTCCGGCAAGTATCAGCCTTCCATGAGACGCCGGCCGACACCGAAGCGGCCGTGGCGAGACGCCTCGAACGGCAGCAGTACCTATACGAGGGAAACCGGATCTTCAACGTTCTCCTTGGTGAGCAGGCTCTCTATTCGAACCACGGCGGCTCGGAAATCATGAGGGCCCAACTCGACCGCCTGATGTCCGTGATAGCGCTCCCGCGGCTCAGTCTGGGCATCGTTCCACGGGACGCACCCCTCGACCTTTGGGGCGGTCACGCCTTTTCGATGTTCGACGACAAGCTCGTCATGATCGAAACGTACTCCGCCGAGATTTCCGTGACTCAGCCCAGGGAAATTGAGCTTTACCGCAAGGCGTTCGAGCTTCATCGGCAGCGTGCCCTTTATGGGCAAGCCGCTAGAGAACTCATACTGACTGCTGTCGATCATTTCGAACGGACGGGAAGAAAAACCCATGGCTGAAACTCCGAACTGGCGCACCAGCAGCTACACGATATCGAATGACTGTGTTGAGGTAGCTGACAACGACCCCACAAAGGTCCTCGTCCGGGACACGAAGGCGCGAGAACGCGCGGCCCTGGCCGTGCTGCCGGCCTCCTGGGCTCAGTTCGTGGAGTACAGCAAGACTGCCGTGACCTGAAGTGCAGCCCCGTTTCGAGGAGGCCCGAAGCGGTGCGCGGGGCGGTTCCCGCGCGAGGGGCCGTCGAGTGCGGTGGGAGGCGGCTCGGGCGGTGGGGTGGGTGTGTGGTGGGGGTGGGGTATGTGGAGGCGACAATGGGGCCGTGCGCTACCGCCTCCTCGGCTCGACTCAGGCCATCCGCCCCGACGGCACCCCCGTCGCGGTCGGCGGCCCCCGCCTGCGCGCCCTCCTGACGGTGCTCGCCCTGCGCCCGGGCCGCGCGGTGCCCGCCCAGGCCCTGGTCGACGAGGTCTGGGCCGCCGAGCCCCCCGCGGACGCGCCGGGCGCCCTGCAAGCGCTGGTCGGCAGGCTCCGCAGGGCGCTGGGAGCCGACGCCATCGCCTCCGTCGACGGCGGCTACCGGCTCCGCGCGAGCACCGACGACGTGGACGTGTTCCGCTTCGACCGGCTGGTGGGCGAAGGCGGCGGCGCGCTGGCCGACGGGGACGCGGCGAAGGCGGCCGGGCTCCTGGACGACGCGCTCGCGATGTGGGGCGGCGAACCCCTCATCGACCTCCCCGGCCGCGCGACCGAAGCCGCCCGCTGGCAGGCGCGCCGCCTCGACGCCCGCCGCGCCAGGATGTCCGCCGCCCTCGCCCTCGGGCAGGCCGAGCAGATCCTGCCCGAGCTGGGCGCGCTGTGCGACACCCGCCCGCTCGACGAGCCGTTGCAGGTCCTGCGGCTGCGCGCGCTCAGGGACGCCGGACGCGCGGCGGAGGCGCTGGCCGCGTACGACGGCGTGCGGCGCGTCCTCGCGGACCGGCTCGGCATCGACCCGGGCCCCGAACTGCGCGCGCTCCACGAGGAGTTGCTCCGCGCCCCCGAGCCGTCGCCCGACCGCGCACCCGGACGTCCCGGCACCGGTGCTCGACCGCAGCGGCCCGGCAACCTCCGCGCCCGCCTCACCTCCTTCGTCGGACGCGAGGCCGACATCGACGCGCTGCGGGACGACCTCACGCGGGCCCGGCTCGTCACGCTGCTCGGCCCCGGCGGGGCAGGCAAGACACGCCTCTCGCAGGAGGCGGCCGAAGCCGTCGCCGGGCACCTGCCGGACGGCGTGTGGCTGGCCGAGCTGGCCCCCGTCGAGGACCCCGCGGACGTGCCCGAGGCGATCCTCACCGCGCTCGGCGCCCGCGAGACCGTGCTGCGCGGCGCCGGAGCCGAGGAGATGCGGGCCCTCTCCGAACGGCACGGCGAGGACCCCGTGGTCCGCCTCGTCGAACACTGCGCGGGGCGCCGCATGCTGATCATCCTGGACAACTGCGAGCACGTCGTGGAGGCCGCCGCCCACCTCGCCGACGAGCTCCTCACCCGCTGCCCCGACCTGCGGATCCTCGCCACCAGCCGGGAACCCCTCGGCGTCCCCGGCGAATCGCTGCGCCCCGTCGAACCGCTGCCCGAGCCGGTCGCGCTGCGCCTGCTCGCCGAGCGCGGCGCCGCCGCGAGACCCGGGTTCACCGTCGACGACGACCCGGACGCCGCCGCCGAGATCTGCCGGCGCCTCGACGGCCTTCCGCTCGCCATCGAACTGGCCGCCGCCCGGCTGCGGATGCTCACCCCGCGCCAGATCGCCGACCGCCTCGACGACCGCTTCCGGCTCCTCACCAGCGGCGCCCGCACGGTCCTGCCCCGCCAGCAGACCCTGCGGGCCGTCGTCGACTGGTCCTGGGAGCTGCTCGACGACGCCGAGCGGGCCGTGCTGCGCCGCCTCTCCGTCTTCGCCGGCGGCTGCGACCTGCCGGCCGCCGAAGAGGTCTGCGCCACGGCCGACGGCGCGTACGACGTCGCCGACCTGCTCGGCTCCCTCGTCGACAAGTCCCTCGTCGTCGCCGCCCCTTCGCCCATATCGGGCGACGGCATGCGCTACCGCCTCCTGGAGACCGTCGCCGAGTACGCGGGCGAGCGGCTCGACGAGGCAGGGGACCGCGCCGGGGCCGAGCGCGCGCACCTCACGCACTACCGCGAGGTGGCGAGGACCACCGACCCGGAACTGCGCGGACACCGGCAGCGCGCCGCCGTCGAGCGCCTGGAGACCGAGTACGAGAACGTGCGCACCGCCCTGCGGCACGCCGTGGCCGCCGGGGACGAACAGGAGGCGCTCTGCCTCGTGCTCTCGCTCTCCTGGTACTGGCAGATACGCGGCCTGCGCATGGAGGCGCGCAACTGGTCCCGCGACGTCACCGCCCTCGGCCCCGACCCCTTCGCCCCGCCCTACGTCAGCGCGCCGCCCCTGTACGAACCGTGCACGGCCGCACCGCCGCCGATGCGCCCCGAGGTCCTCCAGGAGGCCCGCCGCGGGGCCCATCTGCTCCGTCTCTCCCGCATGGACATGGACATGGAGGAGTGGCAGACGCCGGAGGCCGAGGAGAAGCTGTGCGGCATCAGGACCGTGTACCGCCCCGGCCTGCCGCAGACCTGCCGCACGCCGGGCAACCTCTGGTTCTTCGCGGTGCTCCTCGGCGGCGACGTGGAACTGCTGCGCGCCACCCTCGACGAGACCGTCGCCGCCTGCCGTGCCCTCGGCTACCGGTGGGAGCTGGCCACCGCCCTCCAGACGCGTGCCAACATCCTCGCCAACCACGTCGACTGGGCGGGCGACGCCCGACGCGACGCGGACGAGGCGCTACGGGCCTTCGAGGAGCTCGGGGACGTGTGGGGCATCGCCGAGGCCCTCTCGGCGCGCGGGGAGTCCCACGAGCAGCGGGGGGAGTTCGCCCTGGCCGCCGCGGACTTCGAGGCCGCCGCCGAGTACTCCGCCCGGCTCGGTGCCCAGGCCCAGGTCGCCGTCCTCAAGGCCCGCCTCGGCTCGGCCCTGCTCGAAGCGGGCGACTTCGAGCGGGGCGAGGCGCTGCTGCGGGAGATCCTGGAGAGCAGCGGCCGTGCCACCTTCGGCGAGGCGGTCCCCGCGGCCCGGCTCTTCCTCGTCAGCGGCCTCGGGCGGGCCCGCAGGGTCGCCGAGGCGCGCGAGCAGCTCAGCCTGCTCCACAACGAGTTCAGCCTGATCGGGTACGCGGTCTTCGACAGCTTCGTGCTCGGCATCGAGGCCTGGATCGCCACTCTCGACGGCCGGCCCGCGCAGGGGCTCGCCATGGCGGGCGAGGCCCTTGCGGGCAGCCGCGACGCGCTGGCCCGGGTCGTCGCCCCGCAGGGCGAGTCCGTCCACCTGTGGATCGCGGCCCTCGCCATGGCCACCCTGGACGACGGCGGCCGGGCCGAGGACGCCGCACGCCTCCTGGCGGCCGCCGAGCGGGAGCTGCCGACCGGCCACTCGCCGAACGCCACCGAGCGGGACATCCGCGACACCGCCGAACGCCTCGCCCGCGCGGCGCTGGGCACCGCGCGGTATGAGGCCGCGTACGCGAAGGGCGGCGGCCTGTCCGTGGAGGAGGCCATCGCGCTCTGCGCCGTGTGACGCGGCCGTACGGCCCGGCCGCGTCGTCCGGCCCGCCGGCGCCGCGCCGGTGGGTCAGCTCTTGGTGCGGAACTTGTGGATCGCGATCGGGGCCATCACCAGCGTGAGGACCACCGACCAGCCGACCGTCACCCACACGTCGTCCGCGACGGGACCGCCGATCATCAGGCCGCGGGCGGAGTCCGCGAGCGAGGAGAGCGGGTTGTAGTCGGTGAAGGCCTGGAGCCAGCCCGGCATCGACTGCGTCGGCGCGAAGATCGACGAACCGAACTGAAGCGGCATCAGGACCAGGAAGCCCATCGCCTGCACGGACTGGGCGCTCTTCAGCGTGACGCCGAGGACCAGGAAGATCCACATGATGGCCGAGCCGAAGAGGGCGGACAGGGCCACGGCGACGATCATGCCGCCCCAGTTGTGGATGTCGAAGCCCACCATGACACCGACGATCAACATGACCCCCGTGGCGACGAGCATGCGCATCAGCTCCACCACGATCTTGGCGAAGAGCACCGAGCCCTGGCCGATCGGCAGGGTGCGGAAGCGGTCCATGATGCCGTTCTGGAAGTCCTGGTTGAAGCCGGTGCCGACGGCCATGGCGATGTTCATGCTCATCATCGCCATCATGCCCGGCACCACGTACTGCACGTACGCGTCCTGGCCGCCGCCGAGCGCCTGGCCGATGGAGCCGCCGAAGACGTACACGAACAGGAGCGTGAAGATGATCGGCATCAGGATCGCGTCCAGCATCGACTGCGGGTCCTGGCGGATCCACAGCAGATTGCGGCGGACCAGTGCACTGGTGTGGCGCACGTGGTCGCGAAGGCCTATGCGGGCGTCGGCCTCTCCCTGGTGGAGGGGCGGTGCGAGAGTGGTGCTGCTCATACGGCAACCTCCTCTAGTTCGGGACGGACGTCCTGGGGGGCGCTGGCCTTCTCGCCGGTGATGGAGAGGAACACCTCGTCCAGGCTGGGCAGTTCGGTGGCGATGGAGCCGATCGCGATGCCGCGCGCGGTGACCGCGCCGAGCACGGCGGTGAGCTGCTCGTCGCTGAGGATCGGCACCAGGACGGTGCCGGACTCGGCGTCCACGGTCAGGTTGGCGAGGCCGGTCAGGCCCATGTCGTCGAGCGCGCCGGCCAGCGGACGCAGCTCCAGCGGGTCGGCCGGGCGGATGCGCAGGGTGCGTCCGCCGACCTTCGCCTTCAGCTCGTCGATGCCGCCGCTGGCGATGACCTTGCCGCGGTCGATGACCGTCAGCTGGGAGGCGAGCTGCTCGGCCTCCTCCATGTACTGCGTGGTGAGCAGCACGGTGACGCCGTCGGTGACCATGCGCTTGACCTCGGCCCACACCTCGTTGCGGGTGCGGGGGTCGAGGCCGGTGGTCGGCTCGTCCAGGTAGAGCACGGAGGGGCTGCCGATCATCGACGCGGCGAGGTCGAGGCGTCGGCGCATGCCGCCGGAGTACGTCTTGGCGGGGCGGGTCGCCGCCTCGCTGAGGGAGAACCGCTCCAGGAGGGCGTCCGCCTTCGACCTGGCCTCCTTGCGGGAGAGGTCGAGCAGGCGCCCGATCATGTACAGGTTCTCGCGCCCGGAGAGCTTCTCGTCCACGGAGGCGTACTGGCCGGTGAGGCCTATGACCCGGCGGAGCTGGCGGGGCTGCTTGACCACGTCGTAACCGGCCACGAAGGCGGTGCCCGAGTCCGGGACGACGAGGGTGGAGAGGCAGCGTACGAGGGTGGTCTTGCCGGCGCCGTTGGGGCCGAGCACGCCGAGGACGGTGCCCTCGCGTACGTCGACGTCCACGCCGTCCAGTGCCTTGGTCGCGCCGTAGTGCTTGACCAGTCCCCTTACGGTGACCGCGCTCCCTGCGCTGCCGGGGTTCTTGTCGATTCGTGTCATGCGGAACAAGATGTCAGGCGGCACCGACAATCGGCCGACATCCCACCGACAGCCCCGGCGTCCCGCCTTCAGCGAGGGGGGAAGGGGACAGCCCGTCGACGGGGGAAATCGACGGGCTGCCATGGTGCCGCGTTGGTTCGGACGACCGCGAGGCCCCCGCCGGCACGGCTGACATAGCCGCGAAGGCCCCGCCCGCGTGGCCGCGGGGCCCTGCCGACACCTCTCACGCGGCCGCGAAGGCCTAGTGGACCGCGTGTTCCGGGGTCGGGAACGCCCCGTCCACCACGTCCTCCGCGAACGCCCGCGCCGCCTGCGTCATGACGCCCCGCAGGTCCGCGTACTGCTTCACGAAGCGCGGCATCTTGCCGGACGTGAGGCCCATCATGTCCGTCCAGACCAGGACCTGCGCGTCGCACGAGGCGCCCGCGCCGATTCCGACGGTCGGGATCTGGAGGGACCGCGTGACCTCCTCGGCCAGCTCGGCGGGGACCAGTTCGAGTACGACGGCGAACGCGCCCGCGTCCTGCGCGGCCTTGGCGTCCCGCAGCAGCCGGTGCGCCGCCTCGTCGCCGCGGCCCTGTACCCGGTAGCCCATGGTGTTCACGGACTGCGGGGTCAGGCCGAGGTGTGACATGACGGGGATGCCGGACTGGACGAGGAGCTCGGTCTGGGGCAGGGAGCGTTCGCCGCCCTCCAGCTTCACCGCGCCGACGCCCGCCTCCTTCACCAGCCGGGTCGCCGAGCGCAGTGCCTGGACCGCGCCCTCCTGGTACGAGCCGAACGGCAGGTCGCCGACGATCAGGGCACGGCTCGTGCCCCGTACGACGGCCGCCGAGAGCATGGTCATCTCGTCGAGGGTGACGGGCACGGTCGTCTCGTACCCGAGGTGGCAGTTGCCCGCCGAGTCGCCGACGAGCATGACCGGGATGCCCGCCTCGTCGAAGACGGACGCGGTCATCGCGTCGTAGGCGGTCAGCATGGGCCACTTCTCGCCGCGCTCCTTGGCGGCGGTGATGTCGCGCACAGTGATGCGCCGGGTGCCCTTGCCGCCGTACAGCGCCTTGCTGCTGTCGGGGCTCCGCCGGGCGTCGGCGCTCGTCTGGGCAGCCGAAAGTTGCGTCATCGCAACGGCTCCTTCTGTCATCTCGAGGCGCCCTGACGGCGTCCCCGGACCACCTCCATGGTGGCACCAGAGGCCGCCCCGGGGCTAGAGAGCCGGAGAGTCGGGGCGAATATGCGCGTTTCGTCACAGCGGGCGCTCCCACCCGTCGTTCAGGAACCCCGCGCGCGGTTCCGCTCGTCCTCGTGCGAGTACGGCCGTCGCGAACGGCAGGAACGACACCGATCATCGCCTAGGGTTCCAGGGGCGGAATGACGGTGTGCACGGCAGTCAGTGAGGCGACGAAGGCATGGCGCAGCAGGCTTATGTGACGGAGACGGACAGCGGCGGCCCGGCGCCCGAGCGCCCGGGTTCGCGGTTCCGGCACCTGCTCGACGGCTGGCGCGGTGACCGCGGCATCTGGCGGCGCGGCCTGGTCACGGCGGGTGCCGCGGGCCTGATCGCCCTGGTGATGCTGTTCCACGCGCAGATCCCCAACAGCGTGGGCAACCTCGGCAGCCTGACCGAGACGTTCCTGCCCTGGCTCGGCGTCTTCGTCCCGGTGCTGCTCGTGATCGCCGTGGTCCGCAAGTCGGCGACCGCGCTGATCACCCTGCTGCTGCCGACCATCATCTGGTGCAACTCCTTCGGCGGCCTGATCAGCGACAAGTCGGGCACCGGCGGCGACCTCACGGTGGCCACGCACAACGTGAACGCGGACAACCCCGACCCGACGGGCACCGCCCAGGACGTCGCCGAGTCCGGCGCGGACGTGGTCGCGCTGGAGGAGCTCACCGCGGACGCCGTCCCCACGTACGAGAAGGCCCTCGCGGGGCAGTACAAGTACCACTCGGTGCAGGGCACGGTCGGCCTGTGGAGCAAGTATCCGCTGACCGACAGCAGGCCCGTGGACATCAAGCTGGGCTGGGTCCGCGCGATGCGTACGACGGTCGCCACGCCCAAGGGCGAGGTCGCCGTGTACGTCGCCCACCTGCCCTCGGTGCGCGTGAAGCTCGACGCGGGCTTCACCGCCAACCAGCGTGACAACAGCGCCGACGCGCTCGGCGAGGCCATCGCCGACGAGAAGATCGGCAAGGTCGTCCTGCTCGGCGATCTGAACGGCACGATGAACGACCGCGCCCTGAACGCGGTCACCTCCCAGATGCGCTCCACGCAGGGCGCGGCGGGCAACGGCTTCGGCTTCAGCTGGCCCGCGTCGTTCCCGATGGCGCGCATCGACCAGATCATGGTCAAGGGCGTGGAGCCGGTCTCCTCCTGGACGCTGCCGGAGACGAGCAGCGACCACCTCCCGATCGCGGCGCGCGTCGACCTCTCGTCGTAGCCCGGCTCGCCCGTATTAACGCCGTTGTCGTCTGATTTTGACCTCACGGAATACTGGGTACGCGAGAGTTTGTTCCGTACGTAAACTTACGGATTCCGTCCCCCTCTGCTCCGTGGAAGGTACTTCTTCATGCCCCTGGCCCTGCTCGCCCTCGCCGTGGGCGCCTTCGGCATCGGTACGACCGAGTTCGTGATGATGGGCCTGCTGCCCAACGTCGCCGACGACCTGCACATATCCATCCCCACCGCCGGTCACCTCGTGTCCGCGTACGCGCTGGGCGTCGTCATCGGCGCCCCGCTGCTCGCCGCCGTCACCGCGAAGCTGCCGCGCCGCCGGGTCCTGATCGGCCTGATGGTGCTCTTCGTCATCGGCAACGCGCTCTCCGCCGTTGCCCCCGACAACACCTCACTGCTGGCCGCCCGCTTCGTCAGCGGTCTGCCGCACGGCGCCTTCTTCGGCGTCGGCGCGGTCGTCGCCACCGGACTCGTCGGCCCGGAGCGCAAGGCCCGCTCGGTCTCGCTGATGTTCCTCGGCCTGACCGTCGCCAACATCGTCGGCGTGCCCGTGGCCACCGCGATGGGGCAGCAGCTCGGCTGGCGCGCCACGTTCCTCGCGGTCAGCGCCATCGGTCTCGCCGCCATCGCCGCGCTCGCCCTGCTCGTCCCGGCCGACCACGGCCACGGCGACGCCGTCGGCATCCGCGGTGAGCTGCGGGCGCTCGCGAGCGGCCCGGTGTGGCTGGCCCTCGGCACGACCGTCGCGGGCTTCGGCGCGCTCTTCTCCGCGTACAGCTACATCACGCCGATGCTCACCGACGCCGCCGGTTACACGGAGTCCAGCGTCACCGTGCTCCTCGCGCTGTTCGGCGTGGGCGCCACCGCGGGCAACCTGCTCGGCGGGCGGCTCGCCGACCACTCCCTGCGCGGCACGCTCTTCGGCGGCCTCATCGCGCTGGCCGTCGTACTGGCCCTCTTCCCGCTCCTCATGAGCACCGGCTGGAGCGCGGCCCTCGCGGTGGCGCTGCTCGGCATGGCGGCGTTCACCACGGGCTCGCCGCTCCAGCTCATGGTCATGGAGAAGGCGTCGGCGGCCCCGTCCCTGGCCTCGTCCGCCAACCAGGCGGCGTTCAACCTCGCCAACGCGGGCGGTGCCTGGATCGGCGGGCTCGCCCTGGCGGCCGGATTCGGCGTGACCTCGCCCGCGGTCACGGGCGCCGTCCTCGCGGTCCTCGGCCTGGCGGTGGCCGCGGTGGCCTACCTGGTGGACCGCAGGGCCCCGGCGCACGGCACCGAGCGCCTGGTGGCCTCGGGCCCGTCCCGCGTGTACGAGTCGTCCAGTCACTGAGTCGCTGAGTCACTGAGTCGCTGAGCTGCTGCGAGCCCGCGGGGCCTGCCGCGTCGAAGCGGGGCAGGCCCCAAGGTCGCTCTGTGGTCGCCCCGCGGTTCAGCCCGCGGCGGTCTCCCGCCAGCGGCTGGTGATCGGCAGCCGCCGGTCCTTGCCGAAGCCCTTCGCGGAGATCTTCGTGCCCGGCGGGTACTGGCGCCGCTTGTACTCGGCGGTGTCCACCATCCGCAGCGTCTTCGTGACCAGCTCACGGTCGTAACCGGCGGCCACGATCGCGTCGGCGCCCTGGTCCTTGTCGACGTAGAGCTCCAGGATGCCGTCGAGCACCGGATAGTCCGGCAGCGAGTCCGTGTCGACCTGGTCGGGACGGAGCTCCGCGCTCGGCGGCTTGCTGATGGAGTTCTCCGGGATCGGCGGCGTCTGCCCGCGCTCCTCGGCCGCCCGGTTGCGCCACCGCGCGAGCCGGAAGATCGCCGTCTTGTAGACGTCCTTGATCGGGCCGTACGCGCCCACGGAGTCGCCGTACAGCGTCGAGTACCCCACCGCCAGCTCGGACTTGTTGCCCGGCGCGAGCACGATGTGGCCCTCCTGGTTGGAGAGCGCCATCAGCATCGTGCCGCGCAGCCGCGACTGGAGGTTCTCCTCGGCGAGCCCGGTCAGACCGAGCGCACCCATGTACGCGTCGAACATCGGGGCGATCGAGACCGTGCGGAAGTTGCAGCCGGTGCGGCGCGCCAGCTCCTCCGCGTCACTGATGGAGTGCTCGGAGGAGTAGCGCGACGGCATGGCGACCCCGTACACGTTCTGCGCGCCGAGCGCGTCACAGGCGAGGGCCGCCGTGAGCGCCGAGTCGATGCCGCCGGAGAGGCCGATCAGGACGCTGCTGAAACCGTTCTTCGCGGCATACGCCCGCAGGCCCACGACCAGCGCCGAGTACACCTCCTCGTCGTCGTCGAGCCGCTCGGCGTACCCGCCGGTCAGCTCGGCCTCGTAACGGGGCAGGGGCTCCTCGGAGAGGGTGACGTGCTCGATGCGCAGCCCGTCGTCCACGACACCGGACGGCGGCGTCGGGGCGGCGGCGGGCAGCTCCAGGTCCAGGACGACACAGCCCTCGGCGAACTGCGGGGCCCGCGCGATGACTTCGCCGTGCCGGTCGACGACGATCGAGTCGCCGTCGAAGACCAGCTCGTCCTGCCCGCCGATCATCGCGAGATACGCGGTGACGCAGCCGGCCTCCTGGGCGCGCTTGCGGACGAGGTCGAGCCGCTGGTCGTCCTTGTCCTGCTCGTACGGCGAGGCGTTGATGGAGAGCAGCAGACCGGCCCCGGCCGTACGGGTCGCGGGGACGCGGCCGCCGTCCTGCCAGAGGTCCTCGCAGATGGCGAGGGCGACGTCGATGCCGTGCACCCGCACGATCGGTAGGGTCTCGCCCGGCACGAAGTAGCGGAACTCGTCGAAGACGCCGTAGTTGGGCAGGTGGTGCTTGGAGAACGTCAGTACGACCTCGCCGCGGTGCAGCACGGCCGCGGCGTTGCGCGGCGCGCCCGCGGGCTGGCCGTAGCGGGGCTTGGCCTCCTCGGTGCGGTCGAGATAGCCGACGACGACCGGCAGCTCGCCGAAGCCCTCGTCCCGCAGCCTGGCGGCGAGCGCGTGCAGCGCCTTCCGCGAGGCCTGGACGAAGGACGACCGCAGCGCGAGGTCCTCGACGGGATACCCGGTCAGCGCCATCTCGGGGAACGCGACGAGGTGCGCTCCCTGCTCGGCGGAGTGCCGGGTCCAGCGGACGATCGCCTCGGCGTTCCCGGCGAGATCGCCGACGGTCGAGTCGATCTGATTCAGGGCGAGGCGTAGTTGAGGCACGCGCTCCAGTGTAATCGTCAGAGCGACGCGATACCTGGCGGGGGCGCCTTGGACAGCCGGGCCGGGCGCCCCGTCAGGGGCGCGGGGAACTGCGCGAACAACCACCGAAGAAGCCGCGGACGCGTCTGCCGGAGTCCCCGCAGACCCGTCCGCGCAGACCCGTCCGCGGCTTGTCGCGCGCTGAGCGCGCAGTTCCCCGCGCCCCTTCGGGGCCCGAGGTCGCTCCTGCCCCTGACGGAACTACCGGCGGTAGCCCAGTACCGTCATCATGCCTGCCTCCGCGTGGTAGACGTTGTGGCAGTGGACCATCCACAGGCCCGGGTTGTCCGCGTCGAAGTCCACCGTCAGGGTGCCGTTGGGCAGCACGATCGCCGTGTCCTTGCGCGGGCCGCCCGCCACGTTCGCCAGGGCGAAGGTGTGGCCGTGCAGATGCACGGGGTGCCACATCGAGGTGGAGTTCGCGAAGACCAGGCGGACCCGCTCGCCCGCGCGCAGCGGATGGCGCCTGCCGGGCGAGTAG
This sequence comes from Streptomyces sp. DSM 118878, assembly GCF_052936595.1. Taxonomy (NCBI): domain Bacteria; kingdom Bacillati; phylum Actinomycetota; class Actinomycetes; order Kitasatosporales; family Streptomycetaceae; genus Streptomyces; species Streptomyces sp. DSM 118878. The sequence goes on along the minus strand of NZ_CP193622.1, from coordinate 2,811,682 downwards.
GGCTTCTTGTCGAAGGCCCAGTCGTACTTCGCCATACCGCCCGTGAGCCGGAGCCTGACCGTGCGGTCCGGCTTCCGTGAGGGCAGGGCGACGGACTCGGCCGCCCTGAGCTTGTCCGCCGTGAGGAGGCGGCCCTCCAGCTCCTTCGGGCGGGCCGAAGCGGTCGGCGCCGCCCCGCCGCCCGTGCGCAGCACGGCGAGCGCCGACGCCTTCTTGCCCTCGGCCACCGCGGTCAGCGGGAAGGCGCCGTCCCCCGCGGTGACCAGGACGTCGTACCGCTCGCCCATGCCGAGCAGCAGCGCGTCCGTCCTCGTGTGCTCCACGGGGAAGCCGTCGGTGTGCGTCACGGTCATCTCGTGCCCGCCGAGCGCCACGCGGAAGGCCGTGTCCCCGCCGGCGTTGATGATCCGCAGCCGGACACGGTCGCCGGGGCGGGCGCGGAACTGGACCGGGGCCTTCGGCGTACGCCCGTTGATCAGGTAGTACGGGTACGCGACGTCGCCCGCGTCGCCCCCGAGCAGGTCGCTCCTGGCGCCCATCATCATCCGGGAGGGGCCGGACGGCTCGGGGCCCGACGGTCCAGGGGTGGACGGCTCGGGGCCGGACGGCTCCGGGGCGGGCGTGGTCCCGGCCGCCGCGTGCGACATGCCCGCCATGCCGTGGCCGCCGTGGTCCATGCCGCCCGAGCCGCCGTCCTCGCCGTTCCCGCCGCCGTCCCCGTCGCCGCCCATGTCATGGCCGGACATGCCCTCGCGCAGCTCGGCGAGCACGCCGTCCGGGGTGGAGCCGGCCACCCCGTCGACCCAGTCGTCCAGGACGACCACCCACTCCTTGTCGTAACGGAGCGGCTCCTTCGGGTCCTCGACGATCAGCGGCGCGTACAGCCCGCGGTCCTGCTGGGTGCCGGAGTGCGGATGGAACCAGTACGTCCCCGGGTCCGGGACCGCGAAGCGGTACGTGAAGTCCGCCCCGGGCCTGACGTCCTGCTGGGTGAGGCCGGGGACGCCGTCCATGTCGTTGCGCAGGGCGACGCCGTGCCAGTGCAGGGACGTGGCCCGGGGGAGGTGGTTGGCGAGAGTGAGGGCCAGGGTGTCGCCCGCGGTGACGCGGACCTCCTTGCCGGGCAGCGTGTCCCCGTACGCCCAGGTCCTGACCGTGGGGCCGCCGAGGTCGAGCCTGGCCTCCGTGGCCGTCAGCTTCACCTCGCGGACCCGGCCGCCGCGGGCCCGCTTCCGCTCGGCGGCGGCGACCTCGGGGCCCGCCGGGTCGACATAGCCCGCCGGTCCGGCCGCTCCGGAGCCCGAGTCTGTACAGGCCGTCAGGATTCCCGTCCCGGCGACGGCGGCCGCCGCCCCGAGGAGGGCGCGGCGCGAGGGGGTTGTGGTTGTGTGCATGGCTGTGCGCATGGCTGAGTGACACCTCGTGGTGTGGTGTGTGTGGCGGGGCGCGTCTGCTGCTTCCGGTCGCATCGGTGGCACCGGTCGCACCGGTCGACACCCGTGGGCCTCCGTCGGAACGGGGTACGGGGGTCTCCGGGCAGGGTGAAGCAGCCGGTGCGCCGGCCTAAAGGCGCAGCACCGACAGGCGGGACAGCGTGACGGGCGGCGGCTCCGGCCGGGGCCCGTGGAGGAGGCGCCCGGCCGCCGGGGCGCGCGCCGGCGCCCTGCCGGGCCGCCAGAGACCGGCCCGCACCAGGACCCGGACCAGGGCCACGAGCGTGAAGGCCCCGAGTACCGCCAGGCACACGGACAGCGGGTCCATGGACATGGCGCCGTGGCCGTCGTGCGTCATGCCGTGCGGGGAGTCGGCGGCGGGCGAGGCCACGCGGACGTCGTGACCGCCACGGGGGTCGGCGCCGTGATCGGCACGGTAGTCGGCACCGAAGTCGGCACCGTGAGATGTGACGGAGGCGGCGGTCACGACGGAGGCCGTGGCGGGAACCGAGGCGGCGGCCGGGGCCGAAGCGGTGGCCGTATCGCTCGTGTGCTCCGGGGGATGCCCCAACGTATGCATGGTGACGATGCCGAGGAGCAGCGCGGCGAGCAGCAGCAACTGCCCGGTGCCCGTGCGGTTCCGCGTCGTCCTCGCCATGCGCGAAACCCTACCCCCGCCGGGTATCCAGCGGTATGCGGGGCCCCGGCCCGCCCTCGATCATGGACGCATGACGACCACGGTCCTGCTCCTGCTCGGCGCGCTCCTCTACAGCACCTGGGCGGTCGAGGCGGTCCTGCCGACCGGGCTCTCGCCCCTCCACTCGTACGTCAGTGAACTCGCCGCCGAGGGGGCGCCGTACGGGACGTTCTTCCGCACGGCGGACCTCCTCGCGGGGCTGCTCGTGCTCGCGGGCGCGGTGGTGACGCTGCTGTGCCCGCGGGTGCGGGGGCGAGGGTGGGCCGTGGTGGGCTGGGCCGGGCTGGCTCTGTTCGGGGCGGCCACCGCGGCCGACTCGCGGCTGCCGCTGAGCTGCACGCCGACCGCGTCCGCCGGGTGCGCGGTGCGGGAGGCCGCCGGTGACGTGCCCTGGACGCACGCCGCCCACGCGGTCAGCAGTGGCCTCGCGGTCGCGGGGGCGCTGCTCGGCATGGTGGCCTTCACGCTCGCCGCGCGGCGGAGCGCCGGACGGTGGCCGGTCCTCGCTCCGGCCGGTCCTGTCCTGCTCGCCGTCGAGGCGGCGGCCACCGCGTGGACGCTGGCGTCCGTGGCCGCCTTCTCCGCGGGGCGCGGGACGTGGGCGCTCGGGGCGGGGCAGCGGCTTCAGGTGCTGGTCATCGCGGTGTGGGTCGCGGTCATCGCGTGGTCCCTCGCGGCGGCGAGGCGCTCGTCGCGGGGGCGGGCATGACCTTCGTACGGATCGGGGGAGTCCCGCACCATGTCCAGGTGACGGGGAGCGGGCCGGTGTGTGTGCTGAGCGCGGGGCTCGGGCTCGGCTGGTTCGACTGGGATCCGGTGGTGCCGCTGCTCGCGTCGCGTCGTACCGTCGTCCGCTTCGACCGGCCGGGGCTCGGGCTCAGCGGGCACGCGCGCGAGGTGCCTGACCTGCGGGCGGAGGCGCAGCGGATGGCGGAGGTCGTCGACGCCGTGCTCGGCGGGGCGCCGCGGGTGACGGTCGTCGGACACTCGCTCGCGGGGTTCCACGCGGAGGCGTTCGCGCGGCTGTATCCGGGGCGGACGGCCGGGCTCGTCCTGGTCGACTCCAGTGTGGAGGAGCGGGCGCGGGTGATTGTTCCCCGGGGAGTGAAGGCCGGGGGCGCGGGGCTGTGCGGGGCCTTGCTGGGAGCGGCGGGCGTGCCGCGGGCGGTCGGGCCCTCGCTGCGGCGGCTCGTGGCGCCCACTCCGTGGGCCTGGGTGTACGGGAGCCGGCGGGTGTGGCGGGCCTCGCTGATGGAGTACGCGGCGTACGGCGACGTGGCCGCCGAGTTGGCCGGCCTGCGGCGGCGGTTCCCGCTGGGCGCGGGGCTGCCCGTGGCGGTGCTGGCCGCTGCCGCGGGGCGGGGGGACCGGGGGTGGGTCGCTCGGCAGCGGGGGCTGGCCGCCGGCCTCGGGGGGACCCTGCGGGTGCTTCGGCCCTCGGGGCACCTGGTGATGCGGGACCGCCCCCGAGACGTCGCGGCCGCGATCCTCGGCTGCGGGGCGCCCTGAACCGCCGCTTCGCGGCGGATGTCTCCCGCGGCCGTTACTGTCGCCTCCAGGCGCTGGCGGGTAACCGGTTACTACGAGGGACGGTTTACTACGAGGGACGGTCACGCGTGGCAGATCAGGCACAGCAGGCGAAGCGGGCCGGTGGCCCGCCGGTCAGGGCCGCTCTGGCGATGGGGGCCGACGTCGCGGACCGGATCCTCACACCGGATCTGCGCGAACGGCTGGCCGCCTGCGTGGCGCTGGAACCCGGCGTGCTGTCAGGACCGCTCACCGCGGAGCGCTCGCTCGACGTGCTGGCCCGAACGGAGGTCCTGATCACGGGGTGGGAGTGCCCGCCGCTCACGCCGGAGGTCCTCTCGGGGGCCCCGCTGCTGCGAGCGGTCGTCCATGCGGCGGGTTCGGTCAAGCCGATGGTGACGGAGGCGGTGTGGGACCGCGGCATCGTCGTCTCGTCGGCGGCGGACGCCAACGCGGACCCGGTGGTGGCGTTCACGCTGGCGGCGGTCACCTTCACGGCGAAGGGGGCGCTGTCGACCGCCGCGAGGTATGCGGCGGGGTGGCCGGCGTTCACCGAGCGGGTGGGGGCCGACGCGCGTACCGTCGGCGTCATCGGGGCGTCCCGGATCGGCCGGCGGGTCATCGCGGGGCTGCTGGCCTCCGACGCGGGCTACCGCGTGCTGCTCACGGACCCCTACGTGACCTCGCGGGAGGCGGCCGCGCTCGGTGTGGAACCGGTGCCGCTCCCCGACCTTTGCCGGCGGAGCGGCATCGTCACGGTGCACGCGCCGGAGCTTCCCGAGACGCGGGGGCTGCTGAGCGCGGCGATGCTCCGGATGATGCCGAGCGGCGGGGCCGTCATCAACACGGCGCGGGGCTCACTGGTCGACACGGAGGCGCTGGCGCGGGAGTGCGCCTCGGGGCGCCTCGACGCCTTCCTGGACGTCACGGAGCCCGAGCCGCTGCCGCCGGGACATGTCCTGCTCCGCCTGCCCAACGTCCTGGTGACCCCGCACATCGCAGGGGCCCAGGGCAGCGAGGTGGCCCGCCTGGGCCGGTTCGCCGTGGCAGAGGTCGAACGCTTCGTGGCCGGGACGCCCCTACGGGGGCGCTGCCGCCGGGAGGACATGCCTCGGCTCGCTTGAGGCGTGGGGGGGACCTGTCACTCCATGGCAGTGTGAACTCCCCTTGTCCCTATGCACCCCAGGATGTACCCCGGGCGCGCGTCGCGGTGCCGAGCATCACTCATGTCCGGGGCAGCACGGATGGAGGGTGAGATGTTGCCGCGCCGAACCCTCACGGAGACGCTGAGCGGGACGTCACCCGGTCTCAGTGAGCGTGGGCGGAACCACGCCGGTCGTGGTGGGCGGAAGGAGTGAGTGCGATGAGGGTCATGTTGAGAGCGCACTTGGACACCCAGGTCTCCAATAAAGCGATCAAGAGTGGCGCAATGCAAAAGACCGTGCAGTCGATGATGGAACAGCTCAAGCCTGAGGCAGCCTACTTCGGCCCCAGCGAGGGCGGGCGGTCCTGCACCTTCATCTTCGACATGGAGGACAGTTCACGGCTGCCGGCCATTGCCGAGCCGCTCTTCGAGGAATTCGGCGCGAAGATCGAGATCCAGCCCGTGATGAACGCCGAAGACCTCCAGAAGGGCCTTGCCGCGCTGCGGTAGGCCTGACCTCCGGCGACCGTCCGGTGCGAACTCAGCGGTGCGGGTCTCGTCCATGGTCGTAGTGGCCCGTGGCCCGTGGCCCGTGGCCCGTGGCCCGTGGCCCCGGCCGGTAGGTGCCCCGCCCAAGGCGCACCCGCGCCCCCGGCGGCGCGCCGTCCCGCCCCGCCCCGCCCCGCCCCGCAGAGACGCCCGCCCCTACGCCTTGGCCCCCCTGGCCCGCAGCAGCGTTCTCATCAGATCGATCTCCGACTCCTGCGACTCCACCATCCCCCTGGCCAGCCGCCGTTCCGCGGAGACCTCGCACCGCTTCGCGCACCCCGAAGCCATGTGCACCCCGCCCCGGTGGTGCCGGGTCATGAGCCGCAGGTAGAGGATCTCGGCGTCCTTGCCCTTGAGGCGCCCCAGCCGTGCGAGCTCCGTGTTCGTCGCCATGCCCGGCATCAGCGCCCCGTCGGCACCCGGCGGCGCGTCCCCCATGCCCATCCACTCCATCGGCGCCCCTTCCGGCACCTTCGGCAGCTCCCAGAGGTCCAGCCAGCCGAGCAGCATGCCGCGCTGGTTGGCCTGGGTCTGGGCGATGTCGTAGGCGAGGCGCCGTACCTCCTCGTCGGAGGTGCGGTCCCGCACGATGTACGACATCTCCACGGCCTGCTGGTGATGCACGGCCATGTCGCGCGCGAACCCGGCGTCGGCCGACGAGGAAGCAGGCGTGCCCCCGCCCCCGGAGGACGTGGAGGCCACGGCCGCCGTGATGCCGCACGCGGCGACGACCGCCGCGGCCACCGCACCGACCGCCCAGGCGGTACGGCGCCGCCGCCGGTCCGCGTCCGTCACTTGGCCAGCCCGTTGGTGCACGCGGCCCCGGGCTCGGGCGTCTGCTTGCCCTGGACGTACGTGGAGAAGAACTTCGCGACCTTCGGGTCATCCGCGCCGGTCACGGTCCGCTGATGCGCCCACGCGGTGAGCATGATGGGGTCCTTCTGGTCCTCGACGGGGCTCATGAGGGAGTACGGGGTGGCCTTGACCTTGGCCTTCAGCTTCTTCAGGTCGGCAGGCGCCGCCTTGTCGTTGTACGTGACCCAGACGGCGCCGTGCTCCAGGGAGTGCACGGCGTTCACCTCGGGAAGCTCATGGTCGTAGACGTCGCCGTTGCAGTTCATCCAGACCTGGCTGTGGTCACCGCCGACCGGCGGGCTCATGGGGTAGTCGACCTTCTCGGGGACGTGCGTGCGCCCGAGCTTGCCCCAGACCTTCTCGCCGTCCCCGGTCACCTTGTACTTGGGCCAGTCCTTGGAGCCGCCCTTCGCGTCCGAGGAGTCGTCGGAGGCCTGGGAGAAGAGGACGAAGCCGCCGGCGCCGAGCGCGGCGACGACGATCGCGCTGACCGTGATGGTCACGGCACGGCCCCGCCGCTCCCGTGCGCGCTCGGCCTGGCGCATCTCCTCTATCCGGGCCTTGCGGGAAGCGTTGCGTGACTTGTCGGCGGAACCCATGGTGTGTGTCCTTCGGGAATTCAAGAAACCGAGCAACTGAGGAAACCGGGCAACTGAGGAACCGAGAAACTGCGAGGCGGGCAGCGAAGGGGCCGGGAGTGGGTCAGGAACGAGTCGGGAACGAGTCAGGAACGAGTCAGGAACGAGTCGGGAACGGGCGTACGAGTCCGCTGATCGTAGAGCGACGAGAAGACGGACAACAGGCCAACCGCCGAACATCCGCCACGCCCACCACTCGACCCGCTCGCGCCACTCGCCCACCCGAGCGCCCCGGCACCCCACCCCGGCCCCCAGCGCGCCCACCCAGCCACAAACCCCAGCCACAAACCCCAGCCACAACCCCAGCCACAACCCCAGCCACAAATTTTGAGCCATGGATGCCAATTACCTACTCTCAAGCCATGCGGCTCATGCGATCCACCGACCTGGCGCTGCGCACGCTCATGCGCCTGGCCGTGGCGGACGGTACGGCGCCCACGACGCGCGAGGTGGCCGCGGACGTGGCGGTGCCGTACACGCACGCGGCGAAGGTCGTCGCCGAGCTCCAGAAGATGGGCATGCTGGAGGCCCGCCGGGGCAGGGGCGGCGGGCTCTCGCTGACGGAGGCGGGCCGTACGGCGTCGGTGGGCGCGCTGGTGCGGTCCTTCGAGGGCGAGGGCGACATGGTGGAATGCGAGGGCTCGGCGCCCTGCCCGTTGGCGGGCGCCTGCCGCCTGCGCGGCGCGCTCCGCGACGCCCAGGAGGCCTTCTACGCCTCGCTGGACCCGCTGACGATGGCGGACATCGTGGCCTCGCCCACGGGCCCGCTGCTGCTGAACCTCACCACACGCCCCGACGACCGCCCCGAGTAGGGCCGGCCGCCGGGCGGCCCGAGGACCGGCCCCTCCCCGGGCGGGACCTTAGCCCTCAGCCCCGTGCCAGCCACAGGTCGGGGCCGAAGACCTCGTAGTGGATGTCGGCCGCGGCGACGCCCCGCTCGATGAGCTGCGTACGCACCGCCCGCATGAACGGCAGCGGCCCGCACAGGTACGCGCGCGTGCCCGCCGGGATCGTCGGGAGTGCCGCCAGGTCGGCGAGGCCCGTGAGCTCCGCGGGGTGCCCGGCGTCGGGCCGCTCGTAGAAGAAGTACGCCGCACCAGCCGGAAGCTTCGCGGTGTACGCCTCGTGCGAGTCGCGCAGGGCGTGCTCGGCGGGGGAGCGGTCGGCGTGCAGGGCGGTGACGGGCCCGCGGTGCCCGGCGGCGGAGAGCTGCTCCAGCATGGCGATCATCGGGGTGACGCCGATGCCGGCGGAGGCCAGCAGGAGCGGCGCGTCGGCGTCGACCGCGTCGAGAACGAGGTCTCCGTAGGGAGCGGAGACCCGCACCACGGAACCGGCCCGCACGCGCGCGTGCAGATGGTTGGAGACTTCGCCCTCGGGCCCCGCCTCACCCCGCACCCGCTTCACGCAGATCTCCCGCACGGAATCACCCGGCGCCCCCGACAGGCTGTACTGCCGTATCTGCCGCGCCCCGTCGCCCAGTTCGACCTGCACGGAGACGTACTGCCCGGCGCGGAAGGCGGGTGCGGGCTCCCCGTCGGCGGGGCGCAGCCGGAAGGTGGCGACGTCCGGCGTCTCCTCGACGCGGTCGACGACCTCCCAGTCGCGCCAGGTCCCGCCGGCCGCCGTGGCGCCGTGCTCGGCGTAGAGCCGGGCCTCGATGGCGATGAGGGCGTTGGCCATGAGCCAGTAGACCTCGTCCCAGGCGGCGGCGACCTCGGCGGTGACCGCGTCCCCGAGTATCTCGGCGATGGCGGCGAAGAGGTGCAGGCGCACGGTCTCGTACTGCTCGGGGGCCACGCCGAGCGAGGCGTGCTTGTGCGCGATGCGGTTCAGCATCACGTCGGGCCGCTCGTCGGGGTGCTCCACCAGGTGCGTGGCGAAGGCGGCGATGGAGCCCGCGAGGGCCTGCCGCTGCGTCCCCGCGGCCTGGTTGCCCCGGTTGAAGAGGTCCTTGAGCAGCTCCGGATGTGCCGTGAAGAGCCGGTCGTAGAAACGCTCGGTGATCTCGCCGATGGCCCCTCCGACGACGGGAAGGGTGGCGCGGACGGTCGCGGCGGACTGCTCTGACAGCAACGTGGGCTCCTCAAGCCGGAGAGGTAAGGCAGGTCGGGTGAGACAGGCCAGATCTGGCAGGTCGGATAAGGGAGGTTTGCGCCCCCCTTGTCTGTTCCGGCTCTCAAATTAGCATCCAGGATGCAAGTTATAGCGGGCGGGGTGGCCGGCCGGGGTCGGGTCCGCCGCCGTTACAGCCGCGCCGTCCAGCAGGCACTATGGGCACAGCAGCGGCAAGCGACACGGCTCGGGACACCGCGGTACGGGTCCGCAACGCGCGCGAAACCGAGGAGTGGGATGCTCGTGTGCCGGGTGTGTCCCGAGGCGCATGGACAGGCGGCCTGACCAGCAAGGATGGGTGGAAGCGGAAGATGGACAAGCAGCAGGAATTCGTGCTCCGTACGTTGGAGGAGCGCGACATCCGGTTCGTACGCCTGTGGTTCACGGACGTCCTCGGCTTCCTGAAGTCGGTGGCCGTGGCCCCGGCCGAGCTGGAGCAGGCCTTCGACGAGGGCATCGGCTTCGACGGCTCGGCGATCGAGGGCTTCGCCCGGGTGTACGAGTCGGACATGATCGCCAAGCCGGACCCGTCGACGTTCCAGGTGCTGCCCTGGCGTGCGGAGGCCCCCGGCACCGCCCGTATGTTCTGCGACATCCTGATGCCGGACGGCTCCCCGTCCTTCGCGGACCCGCGCTACGTGCTCAAGCGCGCGCTGGCGAAGACCTCCGACCTCGGCTTCACCTTCTACACCCACCCCGAGATCGAGTTCTTCCTGCTCAAGGACAAGCCGCTGGACGGCTCGCGGCCCACGCCCGCCGACAACTCCGGCTACTTCGACCACACCCCGCAGAACGTGGGCATGGACTTCCGCCGCCAGGCCATCACGATGCTCGAATCGATGGGCATCTCGGTCGAGTTCAGCCACCACGAGGGCGCCCCCGGCCAGCAGGAGATCGATCTCCGCTATGCCGACGCGCTGTCCACGGCCGACAACATCATGACGTTCCGTCTGGTCATGAAGCAGGTCGCGCTGGAGCAGGGCGTGCAGGCCACCTTCATGCCGAAGCCGTTCTCGGAGTATCCGGGCTCGGGCATGCACACGCACCTGTCGCTCTTCGAGGGCGACCGCAACGCGTTCTACGAGTCGGGCGCCGAGTACCAGCTCTCCAAGGTGGGCCGCTCCTTCATCGCGGGCCTGCTGCGGCACGCGGCGGAGATCTCGGCGGTCACCAACCAGTGGGTGAACTCCTACAAGCGCATCTGGGGCGGCTCCGAGCGCACGGCGGGCGCCGGGGGCGAGGCCCCCTCGTACATCTGCTGGGGCCACAACAACCGCTCGGCGCTGATCCGCGTGCCGATGTACAAGCCGGGCAAGACGGGCTCGGCGCGGGTCGAGGTCCGCTCGATCGACTCGGGCGCCAACCCCTACCTCACCTACGCGGTGCTGCTCGCCGCCGGGCTCAAGGGCATCGAGGAGGGGTACGAGCTGCCGCCGGGCGCCGACGACGACGTCTGGGCACTCTCCGACGCCGAGCGCCGCGCGATGGGCATCGAGCCGCTGCCGCAGAACCTGGGCGAGGCGATCGCCCTCATGGAGAAGTCGGAACTGGTCGCAGAGACGCTCGGCGAGCACGTCTACGACTTCTTCCTGCGGAACAAGAAGCAGGAGTGGGAGGAGTACCGCAGCGAGGTCACGGCCTTCGAGCTGCGGAAGAACCTGCCGGTGCTGTAAGCGCAAGGTTCCCCATGCGGACAGCCTGTGCAGCCGACCCGGCTGCACAGGCTCGCCGCTGTTCGGACGATCATGTACTCATGACCCTCGCGTCCGAAGATCCCGGTATCTGGCTTCTGCCCGTGGTGTTCTTGCTGGGGGTGGCCGCCGTCGCGCCGATCGCCTGCGCGGTGCTTGCCTGGCGAGTCGTCCTGCGCGTCGCGCGGTCCGCGGCTGCGGGTGACGCCTGGGCGGCGTTCACCCCTGGCACGTGGCTGCTCGCCGCGGGGGCGGGTGCGTTCGGCGCGGGGTTCCGGTTCTCCGTCGCGCTGTACGGCAGGCCCGCCGCGTGGGCCGAGACCGTGAGCTTCGCCTGTGGCTGTTTCGCCGTGGCCGCCGTGGTCATGGCGGGACTCACGGCAGCCCTGAATCGGCATCTCGACGACGGCGGTTCCGAAGGTGATGGTGACGGTCGACGCTCGGGTGTGGGCGCGGGTCGATGAAGGTCAGCCCAGGGAGGCGTACGTGACGAAGTCGTTCCATGCGGCCGGGGGGAACGCGAGCCGGGGCCCCCGGGTGTCTTTGGAGTCGCGGACGTGGACCGTGCCGGGGGTGGTGGCGACCTCGACGCAATCGTTCACATCACTGCTGCTGCTGTAGCTGCTCTTGAACCACTCAAGTTCGGACGCGTCCCCGGCGGAGGCCTTGCGCTTCATGTCTCAGTCTCTCCCAGCACTTGCTCGATGAAGGCCAGGGACTCCCCTGGCGGGAGAGCCTGGGCCCGGATCATGCCATACCGCAACTCCAGGATGCGGAGCTGTTTCGGTTCGGAGACCGGGCGCCCGGTGAATGCCCCGTCGGAGCGCCCTACCGCCGTACCGTCCCCGAACTTCAACACCTCGATCAGGCCGTCCATTCCGGCGTGCTCTGTACGGTCGGTGGGCATCGCCTGGAGGGTGACGTTCCGCAACTTGCCCACCTCCAGCAGGCGTTCGAGCTGGCGGCGCCACACCATTCTGCCTCCGAGCGGGCGCCGTAGAGTCACCTCTTCCATGACGAAGCAGAGCGCGGGGGCGGGTGTCCGCTCGAAGATGGACTGCCGGGCCAGGCGTGCGGCGATGCCCCGTTCCAGTACGTCGGGTGTGTACGTGGGTTGCTGCATGTCGAACAGCGCCCGCATGTACTCCTCCGTCTGCAAGAGCCCATGAATGTTGTGGTTGCTGTAGAGCAGGACCTCGACCGCCCGCTCCTCCAGTTTCGCCAGCTCCCGCACCTTCTTGGGGTAGCGGGCCTTGGCCATCTCCGACCTCATCGCGGAGATGAACCCCCGCGCCCCCAGCGCCTCGTCCGCCTTGTCCAAGTACTCCGGCCGGGGAATCCGCGCCCCGCGCTCCACCTTGCGTACCAGGTCCTCGCCGTACCCGATCGCGTCGGCGAATTCGACCACGGTCAATCCGGCGGCCTCCCGCCACCGCTTCTGTTGACGCCCGAGCGCCTCGACCACCGAGGCGATCTCGTCCTCCGGGTCGACGTCCCAGCCGGGTTCGTCCACCGGGTCCACCGGGTCCACGGCTTCCGTACGGCCGTTGCCGTTGCCGTTTCCGCTGTCCGCGTTCATGCGCGCCCACCTCCGACGTACCGTGCCTGCCCAACGCGCACCGGTACCCGGTCGTCACGCAGGACAGCCGGGACAACCCGGGACGACGGCCGGACAGGGCGGGGCCCCGGATTGCCGCATCGAGGTTTCCGCGACCCGGTCGCCCGGCACCCGGCGGCACCCGGCATCAGAACCAAAGCCCTCGGGGAAAGAACCCACCCAACCCCACCGGCCGCTTCCGGCCTCCACGGTGTTCCGGCAGGGCCCGGTCACCCGTACGGGTGGTCTGCCCCAACTCGCTGGCGCATATGCCAGTCGGCGTTGGAGGCTCGGCCTGACAGCGACACAACCCACACATGCGTCGGCCCCCGCAGGGACTGCAATCCCAGAGCGAGGGCCTGACCACCGAGGAAGAGGCAACTTCCCGATGGCTGAACAGCAGCTTAACGCGTCCCCGCGCACGTCACATCAGGTTCCCACCAGCGGCATCCGGCACATCAACCGTCGCCACCCCGACCGCTTCACCGTGGTCGGAAACCACCTGGCGCAGCACCGCGAACTCTCCCTGACCGCCATCGGCCTGGCGACGCACATCCAGTCGCTCCCCGTCGGCGCCAGAGTGACCATCAGGTGCCTCACGGACCGCTTCCCCGAGGGCGAAGTCCGTATCGCGGCCGCCCTGCGCGAACTCGAAAGGCACGGCTACCTCACCCGTACCCGCGAGCGCCTGCCGTCCGGCCGCGTCATCACCCGTACGGTCTCGTACAACAACCCGGCAGCGTTGAGCAGTGACGCGGAGGGCGACGAGCTCCCGGCCCGGCAACCGAAGAGGGCGAAGCCGCCCGCGCCCGGTGAGGGCACGTCGGCCACCGTCGCGTCGGCCGCCGTCGCCCCGGCCCTCCCGCTTCCCGCACCCGACACCCCCGATCTCGACCACCACCGAACCGCGACCGCCCTCCTCACCGGCCTGCGCCGCCACGATGCCCGCCTCCTGCTCGCCGAGGGCGACATCCGCCGCCTCGCCCCGGCCGTCGCCGCCTGGCTGGAGCGCGATGTCACTCCGGAGGCCGTACGCCGAACCCTCACCGCGGCGCTGCCGGACGGGCCGATCCACCGCCCGGCCGCGCTCGTCGCGCACCGGCTCACCGCGCTCCTGCCGCCACCGCTCCCGGCCTCGCCCCTCGTCGAGCCGTCCCGCCCCGACCCACTCCAGAACTGCGACCACTGCGACCGAGCCTTCCGCGCCCCGCATCCGGGCCACTGCCGGGCCTGTGAAACCGCCGGGCCCGGCGTGGCCGCCGACGCGGTGCGACATCGGGGGTGACCACCCCCGTGACGTCAGATGTGCGGCACGATCGCGTCCCGCAGTGGTGTCTTCGCGCGGACCGTGTACTCCTGGATCGCCCAGCCGTTGCCGTCCGGGTCGTTGAAGTACATGAAGGTGCCACCGTCCTGCGGGGCGTGCTGGACCGGTTCCGAGATGTCCAGGCCGCGTGCGGTGAGCTCGGCGTGGGCCGCCTTGGCGTCGGCGACGCAGAGCTGGAGGCCCTGGTAGGAGCCGGCGGGCGGCTTCGGTCCGCTGCTCATGGTGTCCCAGAGCGCGTCGCCGGCCAGCGCGATGGAACAGCCCGACCCCGGCGGGGTGAGCTGGACGATGCGCATGCCGGGCATGACCTCCGTGTCGATGTCGACGTGGAAGCCCAGCTTGTCGCGGTAGAACTCCATGGACCGGTCGACGTCGCTCACCGGCAGGGGGATCACTTCGAGTGTGTATTCCATGAGGCGGAGTACATCAGGCAGTTGGGGGTCTGTCAGTGTCCGCGCGGCCGTGTTTTGGGCGGGTTTTGGGCGCGTCGAAGCGGAGCCGGGCCCTCTCGGGGTGCGGAGCCGGGCCCTCTCGGGGCCCTGCCGGGGGTCCACCCGGGCCCCCCGCTCCCTCCCCGCGCCCGGCGGTGAGCGGCCCCCGCCCAGCGGCGAGCGGCCCGCACTCGGGCGGGATCCGGTGGGGAGGCCGTAGGCTCGGAGCCGGAGTGATCGAACGGAGGCTCGGCATGTCGCTGCCGCGGGAAGGGGAGGGCGCGAAGCGCCCGTTGCAAGGAGGATGGCGGGGGACCGGTGGGCGCCGGAGCAGCACGTTCACGCGGCTGCTGCGCCACGGCTTCACCGACCCCTCCGCGGCGGAGCGGTTCCTCGAAGCGCCCGGCCTGAGCGCCGTCCGCTCGGATCCGCTGCTCCTGGACGCCCTGGGCGCCACCGCCGACCCCGACCTGGCGCTGCTCGGGCTCGTACGCCTCGTGGAGGCGCAGGAGGACGAGCAGGGCAGGCGCGAACTGCTCGACACCCTCGTCACGGCCAAGCCGCTGCGGGACCGGCTGCTCGGCGTCCTCGGCGCCTCCGAGGCCCTCGCCGACCACCTGGCGCGCCACCCCCGCGACTGGCGGGCCCTCGCCATGTACGAGTTCGCCGACCTCCACCCGGGGGTGGCGGAGTTCGAGCGGGGCCTCGCCGAAGCCACCGACCCGGAGTCGCTGCGCGTCGCCTACCGGCGCTGCCTCCTCGCCATCGCGGCCCGTGACGTCTGCGGCACCACGGACGTCGCCGAGGCCGCGGCCGAGCTCGCCGACCTCGCCACGGCGACCCTGCGCGCGGCGCTCGCCATGGCCCGCGAGGCGGCCCCCGACGACGCCGCGCAGTGCCGGCTCGCGGTCATCGCGATGGGCAAATGCGGAGGTCACGAGCTCAACTACGTGTCCGACGTCGACGTCATCTTCGTCGGCGAGGCGGTCGGCGACACCGACGAGGACAAGGCCCTGCGCGCCGCGACGCGCCTGGCCTCGCACATGATGCGGATCTGCTCCGAGACCAACGTCGAGGGCACCATCTGGCCCGTCGACGCCAACCTCCGCCCCGAGGGCAGGAACGGCCCCCTGGTGCGGACCCTCAGCAGCCACCTCGCGTACTACCAGCGCTGGGCGAAGACCTGGGAGTTCCAGGCGCTGCTCAAGGCCCGCCCCGTCGCGGGCGACCTGGCGCTCGGCGAGGAGTACGTGGAGACGCTCGCCCCGCTGGTCTGGCATGCCGCCGAGCGCGAGAACTTCGTGGCCGACGTGCAGAAGATGCGCCGCAGGGTCGTCGAGAACATCCCGGCGGGGGAGGTCGACCGGGAGCTGAAGCTCGGTCCCGGCGGGCTGCGGGACGTCGAGTTCGCCGTACAGATGCTCCAGCTCGTGCACGGCCGCGGCGACGCCTCGATCCGCGGCGGGTCGACGCTGGCGGCACTCCAGGCGCTCGGCGCGGGCGGCTATGTGGGGCGGGTGGACGCGGCGCAGCTCGACGACGCGTACCGCTTCCTGCGCTCGCTCGAACACCGCATCCAGCTCTACAAGCTGCGCCGCACCCACCTGGTGCCCGAGGACGACGCCGACCTGCGGCGCATCGGCCGCTCCCTCGGCATGCGCACCGAGCCGATCACCGAGCTGCACCGGGCGTGGCGCCGGCACACCTCCATGGTGCGCCGCCTGCACGAGAAGCTGTTCTACCGTCCGCTGCTCGACGCCGTCGCCCAGCTCGCCCCCGGCGAGACCAGGCTGAGCACGGTGGCGGCCCGCGAGCGCCTCGTCGCGCTCGGCTACGCGGACCCCAGCGGGGCCCTGCGCCACCTGGAGGCGCTCGCCTCCGGCGTCTCCCGCAAGGCGGCCATCCAGCGCACGCTGCTGCCGGTCCTGCTCGGCTGGTTCGCGGACTCCGCCGACCCGGACGCGGGCCTGCTGAACTTCCGCAAGGTCTCCGACGCCCTCGGCAAGACCCCGTGGTACCTGCGGCTGCTCAGGGACGAGGGGGCCGCGGCGGAGAACCTCGCCCGGGTGCTCTCCGCCGGACGCCTCGCCCCCGACCTGCTCCTGCGCGCCCCCGAGGCGGTCGCCCTCCTCGGCGACCGGCAGGGCCCCGAACCGCGTGGCCGCGCCGCACTCGAACAGGAGATCCTCGCCGCGGTGCGCCGCGCCGACGGCGCCGAGCAGGCGGTCGCGGCGGCGCGCGGCGTGCGCCGCCGCGAGCTGTTCCGTACCGCCGCGGTCGACCTCATCGGGTCGTACGGGACGGAGGACCGCCCCGTCGAGGAGGACCCGGGCACGCTGGTCGACCGCGTGGGCGACGCGATCTCCGACCTGACCGCCGCCACGCTCGCCGGCACGCTGCGCGCGATCGTCCGGGAGGGCTGGGGCGACGCGATGCCGACCCGCTTCGCCGTCATCGGCATGGGCCGCTTCGGCGGCCACGAGATGGGCTACGGCTCGGACGCGGACGTCATGTACGTCCACGAGCCGTGCGAGGGCGCCGACGAGCAGGAGGCCGCCAAGGCCGCCGCGAAGGTGGTCGCGGAGATGCGCCGGCTGCTCCAGATCCCCTCCGCCGACCCCCCGCTCCTCATCGACGCGGACCTGCGCCCCGAAGGCCGCAGCGGCCCGCTGGTGCGCAGCCTGAAGTCCTACGAGGCCTACTACCGCCGCTGGTCGCTCGGCTGGGAGGCGCAGGCGCTGCTGCGGGCCGAGCCGGTCGCGGGCGACGAGGAGCTGGGCCGCGCCTTCATCGCCCTCGCCGACCCGCTGCGCTACCCCGAGCAGGGCCTCACCGAGGACGCGGTCCGCGAGATCCGCCGTCTGAAGGCCCGCATGGAGGCCGAGCGGATGCCGCGCGGCACCGACCCCACGCTCAACGCCAAGCTGGGCCGGGGCGGCCTCTCCGACATCGAGTGGACGGTCCAGCTGACGCAGCTCGAACACGGCCACGCCGTGCCGTCCCTGCGCACGACCCGCACCCGCGACGCCCTCGCCGCGGCCCTCGCGGCGGACCTGATCCCCGCCCAGGACGCGGCGATCCTCGACGAGGCCTGGGTCCTCGCCTCCCGCGTCCGCAACGCGGTGATGCTCGTACGCGGCAGAGCGGGCGACACGTTCCCCTCCGACGGCCGCGAACTGGCGGCAGTGGCCCGCTACTTGGGCTACGACGCGGGCCACGTGGGCGACATGCTGGACGACTACCGCCGCATCACGCGACGGGCACGGGGAGTGATGGAGGAGCGGTTCTACGGGGGGTAGGGCACGGGGGCGCCCTCACAGGAACCGCAGCCCCCGCAGCGCCGACCGCGTCTCGTCCGGCATCGGTGGCGTCAGGGGCTGACCGGCAGCCGCGGGCTGCCGGAAGCCTCCCGTACCGCCACCTCGCGCGGCAGCGCGTACGGCATCGCGCCGGACCAGAGCCGCGCCACGGCGAAGCCGAAGGCCAGGCAGATCATGCCGCCCACGGCGTCGAGCCAGAAGTGGTTGGCCGTCGCCACGATGACGACGAGTGTCGTCACGGGGTAGAGCAGGCCGAGGACCTTGACCCACGGCACCGAGGCGAGCGCGAAGATGGTCAGTCCGCACCACAGGGACCAGCCGATGTGCATGGACGGCATCGCCGCGTACTGGTTCGACATGTTCTTCAGGTCGCCCGAGGCCATCGAGCCCCAGGTGTGGTGGACCAGGACGGTGTCGATGAACGTGGAGCCGTTCATGAGGCGGGGCGGCGCCAGCGGATACAGGTAGTAACCGAGCAGGGCCACCGCCGTCGTCGCGAAGAGGACCAGGCGCGTGGCCGCGTACCGCCCGGGATGCTTGCGGAAAAGCCACACGAGGACACCGAGCGTGACGACGAAGTGCAGCGTCGCGTAGTAGTAGTTCATGCCGACGATCAGCCATGTCACCGAGTCCACGGCGTGGTTGACGCCGCGCTCGACGGCGATCCCCATGTGCTGCTCGACGCTCCACAGCCAGTCCGCGTTCCGCAGCGCCTGCGACTTCTGCTCGGGCACGGCGTTGCGGATCAGTGAGTACGTCCAGTAACTCACCGCGATCAGCAGGATCTCGAACCAGAGCCGGGGACGACGAGGGGTCCGGAGCCGGTGGAGACGCCGCGACGGACTCCCCCCGTCGCGGTCCCTCTCCTGGCCCGCGACGAGTGAGGAAGTGGGGCTCTGTCGGCCCTCAAGCGTCGTCACGGTCGTCTCACCCATAGGCACAGAGTCTGCCAGATCCCCGCTCCTCGACCGATCATCCCCTGGTCGGGTTCGGCCCGCATTCTCTACACCCCGAGAACGAGCCGGCACCCCTGACAAACCCTAGGGGCGCTTGGGCGCCGAGGCGGTTGAACCGCGAACCACCAGCTCCGGCATGAAGACGAATTCGCTGTGCGGGGCGGGAGTGCCGGCGATCTCCTCCAGGAGCGTGCGCACCGCCGCCTGGCCCATGGCCGGAACCGGCTTGCGCACCGTGGTCAGGGGCGGGTCCGTGAACGCGATCAGGGGGGAGTCGTCGAAGCCGACCACCGAGACGTCGTCGGGGACCTCCAGGCCACGCTGGCGCGCCGTCCGTATCGCGCCGAGCGCCATCATGTCGCTGGCGCAGACGATCGCCGTGCAGCCGCGGTCCAACAGCGCGTCGGCGGCGGCCTGACCGCCCTCCAGGGTGTAGAGGGAGTGCTGCACGAAGTCGGTCTCGATCTCATCGGGGGAGAGCCCGAGGCGGTCCTGCATCGTACGTACGAAGCCCTCGATCTTCCGCTGTACGGGCACGAACCGCTTCGGGCCCAGGGCGAGTCCGACGCGCTCGTGGCCGAGGGAGACCAGGTGCGTGACGGCGAGGCGCATCGCCGCGCGGTCGTCCGGCGAGATGAACGGCGCCCGCACATGGGGAGAGAAGCCGTCCATGAGCACGAAGGGCACGCCCTGCGCACGGAGCTGTTCGTAGCGCTGCGTGTCGGCGGTGGTGTCCGCGTGCAGGCCCGAGACGAAGATGATCCCGGAGACGCCACGGTCCACCAGCATCTCGGTCAGCTCGTCCTCGGTGGAGCCGCCCGGGGTCTGGGTGGCGAGCACCGGCGTATACCCCTGCCGGGTGAGGGCCTGCCCGATGACCTGGGCGAGGGCGGGGAAGATCGGGTTCTCCAGCTCGGGCGTGATCAGCCCGACCAGGCCCGCGCTCCGCTGCCGGAGCCGCACCGGGCGTTCGTACCCGAGCACGTCGAGGGCGGCGAGCACTGACTGACGGGTGGCCGCCGCGACGCCCGGCTTGCCGTTGAGCACGCGGCTTACTGTCGCTTCGCTGACCCCCGCCTGGGCTGCGATGTCGGCTAGCCGTGCGGTCACGGGATTGGACTGTACCGGTCGCGCCTCAGATCGCCCACCAGACGGCGGAATCCGCCGGAAGAACGGTCTCATCCGCGCCCGGTTCGAGAGCCGCGCCCGGTTCGAGAGCCGCGCCCGGTCCGAAGTCCGTGCCGGCGAGCAGCACCGTGCCAGGGGTGGGCAGCGCGACGGGGGACGAGGTCAGGTTCACCGTGCAGACGAACGAACCGGCCGCGGAGGTGCGGCGGAAGGCGAGCACGCCCTCGGGAGAGGGCAGCCACTCGATGCCGCGGCCCGCGCCGAGCGCCGGGTGCGCACGGCGGGCGGCCAGCGCCGCGCGGTAGAACTCCAGCGTCGACGTCGGGTCGCCGGTCTGCGCGGCCACCGACAGGTCCCGCCAGGACTCCGGCTGCGGCAGCCAGCTCGGGCCGCCGTCGGCCGGACCGAAGCCGAACGGCGGGCGCTCGCCGGACCAGGGCAGCGGCACCCGGCAGCCGTCCCGCGTGCCGCCCTGCCCGGCGGTACGGAAGAACGCCGGGTCCTGGCGCACCTCGTCGGGCAGCTCGGTCACCTCGGGCAGCCCCAGCTCCTCGCCCTGGTAGATGTACGCGGAGCCGGGCAGCGCCAGCATCAGCATCGTGGCGGCCCTGGCCCGGCGCAGACCGCGGGCCGCGTCGCCGCCCCCGAAGCGCGTCGAGTGACGTACGACGTCGTGGTTGGAGAGCACCCAGGTGGCGGGCGCGCCCACGGCGTTCATCGCGGCGAGGGAGCGGTCGACGACGGCGCGCAGGGCCGCCGCGTCCCAACCGGTGGTCAGGTACGCGAAGTTGAAGGCCTGGTGCAGCTCGTCGGGGCGCAGGTACAGGGCGCTGCGCTCGACCGTGGGTGTCCACGCCTCGGCCACGGCGATGCGCTCGGAGCCCTCCTCGCCCGTGTACTCGTCGAGGATGCGGCGCCAGTCGCGGTAGACGGCGTGCACGCCGTCCTGGTCGAAGTACGGCACGGACTGGGAGCCGAGCAGCTTGACCTGTTCCGCGTGGCCGATGTCGGGCAGCCCCGCCGCCTTCACCAGGCCGTGCGCCACGTCGATGCGGAAGCCGTCGACGCCCTTGTCCAGCCAGAACCGCAGGATGGAGCGGAACTCGTCGTGGACGGCCGGGTGGTCCCAGTTGAAGTCGGGCTGCTCGGGGGCGAAGAGGTGGAGGTACCACGCGCCGTCCTCCACGCGGGTCCAGGCGGGCCCGCCGAAGACGGACTCCCAGTCGTTGGGCGGCAGTTCGCCGTCCGTGCCCTTGCCCGGCCGGAAGTGGAAGCGGTCCCGCAGTGGCGACCCGGGGCCTTCGCGCAGCGCCTGCTTGAACCATTCGTGCTGGTCGGAGCAGTGGTTGGGCACCAGGTCGACGATGACGCGCAGACCCAGGGAGTGCGCCTCGCGCAGGAGGGCCTCGGTGTCGGCGAGCGTGCCGAACACGGGGTCGACGGCACGGTAGTCCGCCACGTCGTATCCGGCGTCGGCCTGCGGCGAGGCGTAGAAGGGGGAGAGCCAGACGGCGTCCACGCCCAGGTCGCTCAGGTGGTGCAGGCGGGCCGTGACGCCGGGCAGATCGCCCATGCCGTCACCGTCACCGTCGGCGAAGCTGCGCGGATAGACCTGGTAGATGACCGCATCCCGCCACCACTCCCGGGTGGGCGCGGAGTCGGTGAAGCGGTGCGCGGCGGTGACGTGCTGGGTCATGGAGCCCCTCGGGGTGCGGTGGTGCCGCCGGCCGGCGGTCCGGACACTCCAGTGAACGCCCGGCGTCACGCGAAGGTCACGAGGGGTTGCGGCAGGCGCAAGGCACGGGTAGCGGCAGGCACAAGAAGGGGGTGGAGATTCTATCGCCGGGGTCGCGCGGAGGGGGACGAGTTGCGGGATCTTCACCGTTCCCGGTCGGACCAGGGCCGTCTGGCCCCGGGAGCCGCCACGGTCGCGCTAGCGTGGTCGGGCAGGCTCGCCGGGAGCCTGTCTTGACCTGCCCCAAAGGGGCCTTGTGAACGCCAACGGCAAGGCAGACACCACTGTCCTGGTGGTCGACGACGTCGCCGCCAGTCGATACGCGCTGGGCGCGGTCCTGCGCAGGGACGGCCACGACGTCGTGCTCGTCGCCAGCGCGGGCGAGGCGCTCGTCGAACTCGACGTGCGCCGGCGCGCCGGCGCCCTGCCGGATGTGGCGCTCGTCGACGTGGGCCTGCCCGACATGAGCGGCTTCGACCTCTGCCGGCGCCTGAAGGAGTCCCCGCCGACCGCCGCCCTGCCCGTCGTGCACTTCTCGGCCGCCAGGGTCGCCCCCGCCGACCGGTGCCGCGGCCTCGACGCGGGCGGCGAGGCCTATCTGACGGTGCCCGCCGAACCGGAGGAGATCCAGGCCGTGGTCCGGGCCGTCGCCCGCGGGGCCCGGCACCGCAGTGACGCCGAGGCCGAGGCGGGGCACCTGACGCTCCTCGCCGAGACCATCCTCGACGTGCAGTCGGCCCGCTCCCCGAGCGAGCTCGCCCACGCGGCGGCCGTCGGCACCGGACGGCTGACCGGCAGCCCCGCCGTGGCGTTCATCGTCGCCGACGACGGTGCCGTCCACCGAGGCCTCTCCCGCCGCAGGGCAGCCGCCTCACTGCCCGACGACGGTGCGCACGACGCCGTGGCACGCCTCGTCCTGAGCACCATGTCGGGCCGCGTGGGCGTCCGCGACACCGTCGTGCCCGCCCCGCTCTGGCCGGCCGGCTTCTTCCCGGCTCCGACGCCCGACAGCCCCGACGGCCCCGACCGTGCCGACGGCGCCCGGCTCACCGTGGCCCGCAGCCGTGAGGGCTGCGCGCCCGTGTGCCTCGCCGTCCCCTCGTACGCGCCTGCCGGCGATTCGTGCGCCCCTGCGGGCGATTCGTCCGGGCCGGCCGGCGACCCGGGGGCCGTCCGGCTCGTGGGGCGGCTCGCCCACGCCACCGCCCTCGCCGCCGAACGGCTGCTGATGTACGAGATGGAACGGCACATCGCCCTCACCCTCCAGCGCAGCTTCCTGCCCACGCACGTGCCGCAGGCCCCCGGCACGGAAGTCGTCGTGCGGTACGAACCGGCGTCCAGCGACACCGAGATCGGCGGCGACTTCTACGCCGCGCTGCCCACCTCCGCGGGTGTGCTCACCGCCATCGGCGACGTGGTCGGCCACTCCCTGGAGGCGGCCACCGTCATGGTGGAGATACGGCACGCGCTGCGCGCCTACTGCGTCGACGAGTCCGATCCGCGGGCCCTCGCGTACCGCCTCGACAAAATGCTCCAGCGCTACCACCCCGACGCCACGACCACCCTCTGCCTGGCGCTCGTCGACCCCGCCACCGGACGCACCCACGTCGCCAACGCCGGGCACATCCCGCCGCTCGTCGTCGACGACGCGGGCACCGCCGCGTTTCTCAAGGCCAGCGGCCCGCTGCTCGGCCTCGGCCTGGACAGGCCGCCGCCCACCGAGACGATCCTGCGCCCCACCGACCGGCTCCTCATGGTCACCGACGGCCTCATCGAGACCCGCGGCACCGACCTCGCCGTGTCCATGGAGCACCTGCGCGCCGTCGCCGCCGACGCGCCCCTCGGCGTCGCCGCGCTCTGCGACACCCTGCTCGCCTGCTTCGCCCACGACAGCGACGACGACATCGCCCTGCTCGCCCTGCGCCTGACGGGCGGCACCTCCTAGGGGGTTTCCCCCTGACCGAGCGGCTTCTCCAGCAGCAGCACGCCGTACGTGCTGCCGTCGGCGGCGACCTTGCCCGGCAGTTCCCCGACGACCGTGTACCCGGCCCCCTCGTAGTACGTCCGCAGGCGGGGGTTGGAGGTGACGCAGTCGAGGCGGCACAGCGTGCGCCCCGCCTCGGCGATCCGCCGCTCGGCAGCGGCCAGCATCGTCCGGCCCGTCCCCGGGCGTGCCCCGCGCCGCACCATCAGCCGGTGCACATAGCCCGCCACGGGCGGCTGGGGCCCCCACGCCGCCTCGTCGTCCCACCACACCTCGTACGCGCCACTGGTTTCGCCGCCTTCGAGGGCCAGCCATACCTCCTCGGTGCCGGAGGAGATCAGCCGCCGGAAGTGCCGCTCGTCCTTGTCGCCCGGCTTCCACTGGTCGATGCCGCGCTCCAGCATCCAGCGGGCCGCGCCGTCGTAGAGACCGGTGAGGGTCGCCGTGTCGCTCTCGTCCGCACTGCGGAACGTCAGTTGCGCCGTCATGGTCATCACCGTAAAGGTGTGCGAAACATCGGAACGATGAGGGATGGCCATGCCGCAGATCACCGTCGACTACTCCGGCCGGCTCGGCGACGACTTCGACCGCAGGGGCTTCGCGCTCGCCCTGCACCCGCTGCTCGTCGACGTGGCGGGTGCCAAGGCGGAAGCCTGCAAGACCCGCTTCGTGCGGACCGAGGACGGCGTGGTCGGCCACGGCGAGGGGGACGACGGCATCGTCCACGTCATGGTGGCGCTGCTGGCGGGCCGTTCGGACGAGACGAAGGCGCGGGTCACCGAGGGGGCGGTGGAACTCGTACGCCAGTACGTGAAGCCCGCCGAAGGCCGCACCCTGCACGCCTCGGCGGAGATCCGCGACCTGGACGCCTCCTACCGGAAGTAGGGCCTACGGCGCCAGCGCGGCCAGGCGGCCGATCAGTTCGGCGAACGGGCCGTCGCCGGGCTCCTTGGCCAGGAGGGTGCGGAGCAGCCCCGCCATCTCCTCGTCGTACGCGGCGCTCACCGCGGCGAGGGCGGCGAAGTCGTGCACGAGCTGGAGCTCCAGCTCCGCGCGCGGGATGCGGCGCCCCTCCAGCCAGATCAGCGCCGTGGACTCGGCGAGCGAGATCCAGGACCGCACGACGAGTTCGAGCCTGGCGGGCGGGTCGGTGACCTCCAGATGCGTGAGGATCTGGACGTACGCGGCCTGCCGCACCGAGTCGATCAGGGCGTTCGTCGTCGAGGAGCCGACGGCCGGGCCGCCCCGCATCAGCGCGGAGAAGCCGGGCCCGTGCTCGTCGACGAAGGACAGGAAGCGGCCCGTCACCCGCCGCAGCCGCGCCCCGAGCGGCCCCTCGTGCGGCTCCACGAACCGGTCGGCCAGATCGTCGGCCGCCCGGCGCAAGGCCGCTTCGTAGAGGCTGAGCTTGCCGGGGAAGTAGTGGTAGACCAGCGGCCGCGAGATGCCCGCGGCCGACGCTATCTCGTCGATGGAGACGTCGTCGGGCGAGCGGTGGCTGAAGAGGTCGAGCGCGACCCCGATCAACTGCTGCCGCCGCTCCTCGACACCCATCCTGCGGCGCACCCCGGTAGTCATACGAACACCCTACCGAGCGAAACCGGCCTTTCCGCGGGCCGGTCAAGCAGGGGCCGGGTTCCTCCGGGGCGGGCAGCGGCGGCCTACCGAAGCGTCGTCACCTTCGTGCCGTCCGCCAGGGTGCCGGTCAGGCGCGCCTGCGCGTCGCGCTCGGTCCTGGCCGCAAGGAGGTTGCCCTGCGCACGGCTGCCGCCGGTCGCGGCGACAGAGGTGACGTTCTTGCTGCCCGCGCCGAGGATGTACCAGTTCCCCGCCCGTGACTTCCACAGGACGCCCGCGAGGACCTTCGCGTCCCTGGCGCCGCAGGCCGGCGAGTCCTCGGCCTTGGCGGCCACCGCGCCGACGGCCGCGGCCGTCTCGAACTGGGCGAGCGTCCTGCTGCCCGCGCCCCGCCAGGTGTCCGCGCGGGTGCAGACCCACTGGGCGACGCCGTTGGCCTCGGGGAGCGCCTGGCGGGCGTACTGCCAGGAGTTCACCGTCCGCACGCCGTTGGAGCGGACCGAGGCCAGGGAGCACGCGGACTTGGCCCAGTCGGCGGGCGCGGCCTCGCGCGGCGCCCCGGGGCGGCCCGCCGTCAGCCGGGCGGGGGTCAGCTCGCCGAGGTCGGTGGACGTGCGTACGGTGCCGGATGCCTCGCGCAGCCGCAGTGCGTTCCACGAGGTGCACCGGCCGCTCGACGGGGGCCCCGTGAAGGTGGCGGTGACGCCGTCCTTGCCGCGCTTCAGGGGGAGGGGCCGCCCGTCCGGCTTCAGCAGGTCGCTGACCGAGGCGGAGGTGACCCAGGGGGCCGTCAGGTAGCGGATGTTGCCGTCGGTGCGGTTGACGACGACGGCGTTCGCCTCGGCCCCGGTCGCGCCGTCCACGCGCGCGAAGTCGAGGGCGGCGCCGCCCGTGCCCTCCTTCGGCTCGGCGTACCGCACGATGCGCAGACCGTCGTAGAGCAGCACGACGCGCGCCGCGTCGATCTCACCGGCGTAGAGGAGCTGGGCGGGGCCGGGGGGTGCCCCGCTCGCGGTGCCCGGGGTGGCGGACACCTGCACGGACTCGCCGGGCCGCGCCCACACGGCGAGCGCGCGGCGCAGCAGCGCCTTGTCCCCGGTGAGGCCGCCGCGCGCGGGCCACGCGGAGAAGTCCTGGCGGGCGGAACGTTTCCACGCCCCCGCGGCGGCCATCGTGAGCCGGGCCGGGTCGAGCGCCGCCTGCCCCGCCGGATTGCGCGCGTACGGGGGAGCGGCGGCGCCGTCGGGGCCCCAGCCGCCGCCCGGCATGCCGAGCAGCGCACCGCAGACCAGGGCGGCGGCGACGGCGACGCCCGCCGCCTTCATGTGCTGCCTGCGCCGCATCAGGTCGGTCGGCCGCGCTTGCAGGGAGCAGGGGTCGAACTCGGGGGAGGCGAGCAGGGCGTGGCGCCCCTCGACCTCGTCGGCCTCCTCGATGGCCTCATCGGGCCGCTCGCACCCGGCGGCGGCGAGCGTCGCGCGCACCCCGGCGTCGTCGAGCGACTCCAGGCCCCGCAGGACGTAGGCGGCGCGGGCGCCGGCCGAGAGCGCGGCGAGCCGCTGGTCCAGGGCGAGTTCGTCGGCGCCCCCGGAGCGCGGGAACAACTGGAGGCCCCACACCTGCGGAAGCAGCGGGGGGAGCTGCGCCCGCTTCGGCCACGCCAGGCGCTTCAGGGGGAGAGCGGCGTCGAGCGCGCCGCGCAGCACCTGGAGGCGGACGTACGCGTACCCCGCGTCAGGGCGGCGCGCTCCGCCCTGCTGGGACGGGATGACGACCGCCTGGCCCGTCCCGCGGCCGCGCGGCAGGGCGCGCTGGGTGAGGGCGTGGGCGGTCAGGACCCGGCGGTTGCGGCCGAGGCCGGGCGGCAGCAACAGATAGGCGAGCCGGACGAGCCGTGGGTAGTGCTCGACGAGGGCCGCCTCGGCCTGCTCCATGTCGACGACGGGAGCGGGGTCGCCGGCGCCGGCGGACGGGGACTTCGGCTTCTGGGGCTGCACATCAGACGACACGTTCAGCAGAACGAGCGAATCGCCGGTTGGTCACCTCGACGCGACCTCCCAGGGCCGCGCTCCTGCTGCTCCGGCTACTCCGACTGCTCCGGCCGCTCCGGCCCCTCCACGAGGAG
This sequence comes from Streptomyces sp. DSM 118878, assembly GCF_052936595.1. Taxonomy (NCBI): domain Bacteria; kingdom Bacillati; phylum Actinomycetota; class Actinomycetes; order Kitasatosporales; family Streptomycetaceae; genus Streptomyces; species Streptomyces sp. DSM 118878. Next base: position 2,784,852 of record NZ_CP193622.1, on the reverse strand, counting down.
GCGCGCGTAGTTCGCCATCGACCGCTGGTAGCGCGGCAGGTGGGGTGCGAGGGCGCCGAGGACGAGGGAGAGGCCCTCGCGGTCGCGGCCGAGACTCGACAGGCACAGGGCAAGGACGGCGCGCACGGCGTCGTCCAACTCGTCGGACGCAGCGTCCAATTCCGGCGTCAGGAGCGCTACGCCCTCTTCGGCCCTGCCGGTGTTCCGCAGGGAGCTGGAGAGCTGGATGAGGGTGCGGCGCCTGCGGTAGCCGTCGAGGCCGCCCGCGAGGGCCTCCTCGTAGAGCGGCACGGCACGGTCGGAGCGGCCGGTGGAGTCCCAGGCGCAGGCCCGCTCGAAGGCGCCGACGGGGTCGCCGTCCGGCAGCTCCGCGGCCAGTTCGTCGATCCGTGCGCGGAACCGTGCCGCGCCCTCCTCGCCATAGGCGTCGATCGAGGCCCAGGCCTCGGCGAGCCGTTTCTCCCAGTCGTTGTCCACGGCCGTACCCTCGCACACGCGTGCCCGTGGGCGCCGTGGGTTTTCGGGGGGAGTGGCCGTGCCGCGGGGCGGCCGGGCCGCCCCGCGGAGAGTGGCCGTCCGCTAGGCCAGGCGCCAGTCGCTGAACTCCACCGTGCCGCGTTCGCCGTCGCCGCCGTTCGTGGCGCTCATGAAGAACCCCGCGTCCAGCGCGGCCTCCGCCCCCGTCAAGGCCACCGTCGCCACGTCACGCCACGTCTGCCCGCCGTCCGTGGAGCACGCCCCGGTGACCGACCCCCCGTTCCGCGTCAGGCGGAGCAGCACCGGCGCCTTGATCCCGGTGAGGCGCTTGTACGTGTCCACCGTGCCGTCGCCGTTGGTGTCGTACGAGAGCACGACACCGTTCGCCGGGGTCACGGCGAGGTCGACGAAGCCCCGGGAGCCGGGCGAGGACAGGGCGTTGCGGGCGATGAGGCCCGCCCGCGCCCAGGGCCCGGTGGCGTCCTGGGAGTCGACGCGCACCACCACCGAGACCCCGTCCTTCAGGACCCCCTCGCGGTACAGCGTGCCGAACTCCGTCGTCCCCTTCCAGAGGTCGGCGCCGCCGCCGTTGATCCCGTACCGCCCCTCCCACTCGCCGAAGACGGCCGCGTTGTTGCTGTACCTGGCCCACGCGTCGCTCACCGGACCGGCCTCGTACAGCGTCCCCTCGTGGACCGAGCGCACCCGGCGCTCGCCTTGCGGCCCGTACCGCACCGCGATCTCGTAGGGCAGGGGCCGCAGCGGACGGTCCAGGGGCGTGTCCGGTGTGCTCGCCCGCCACTCGACCCGTCCCGTCCCCGCGGGCTCGACCCGTGGCAGCGACACGGGCCCCGTGGGCTCCGCCTCGATGCCGGTCAACGCGAAGTCGACGCGGCCGGTCGCCCGCAGGCCGTTGACGTTGCGGAAAGTGGCCCGCACGCGCGCGTGGCCGCCCGGCGGGAAGGCCGGGGGCTCGGCGGTGACCTCCACGGACCCCTGGTAGGGCGCGCGGGCGAGGACGTCGCGCACCCGGGCCGCGGTGCGGTGCGGGTCGCCGACGGGCCGCAGGGGGTAGTCCTTGCGCTCCCGCGTCCAGGGCTCCTCCACGGCGTACCAGTCCACGGGCTTCGGCTCACGTCCGGCCGCGAGGGCGTCGCCCAGCTCGTCGAGCCACCGCTGCCAGCGGGGCACGTAGAAGTCGCCGATCAGGCCGTGCCAGTCGCGGTTGCCGTACTCGTGCAGCCTCCCGCCGTCGGCCGTGGCGCGGTCGCCCCAGGTGGTGATCAGCACCTTCGCGGTCCGCTCGAACTCCGCCCGCTCGGCCCCGCTGGTCCCCATCCGCCGGGCCGCCGCCACCCAGGGACCGAGCAGGAAGGCCTGGGCGGTCCCCGTGACCTCGTCCGAGAGCCGCATCAGCCGCAGCCACAGCGTCGACAGCGCACGGAACGTCTCCTGGTCCTCGCGCGCGTACGCGGCCCGGAGCTGCGGCAGGAGCTGGCGGCTGCGGTGCGCGAGGGCCTGGCGGGCCACGTCCACCAGGTCGTTCCGGTAGGCGCCGCTGCCCCGCAGCCCGCCCGCCACGCCGAGCAGCCCGGTGAGCGCGGCGTCGAAGCGGGCCGGGTCGTAGGTCAGGGCGCGCGGCGCGTACTCGGCGGCGCGGGCCGCCGCCAGGTCGGGGCGGGCGGCGAAGAGGGAGTCGTGCGGGTCGCTGCGCTCCACGGCGGTGTGCCGGTAGGCGGTCTCCTCAAGGACACGCCAGGCGGCCCGCGCGTCCCGGTCGCGCCCGCCGTACCGGAAGTCGGCGTACGAGGAGAACCACGCGGCGCGGTCCGGCGGCCCCTCGACCCAGGCCAGCTCGGAGAAGAGCTCGAAGGCGGCGGGGTCGCGGTCGGTGGCCTCGGGCATGAACGCGGTGCCCACGAGGGCGCTGCCCTGCTTGTCGCGCCAGGCGAAGAACTTCTCGTCCCAGATGTGCGCGCGGGCGCCGATGGTGGTGCGCCCGCCGAAGTTGGGGATGGTGCCGAACGCGTACGGCGTGCCGCCCCAGTCCTTCTCCCGGTCGGTGACCTTCGCGTACCGGTCACAGACGCCGTCCACGATCAGCATGCGCTTCTTGTCGACGGCGTTCAGCAGCTCGGGCAGCGGGTTGGCCTCCCACCCGAGGATCACCCAGGTCGCGCCGGGACGTGCCGCGCGCAGGGCCTTCTCCACGCCCTTGGCGGCGGCGGGCACCGGCACGTCACCGGCGGTGCCGCCCTCGTGCAGCAGGTCCATCTTGAAGAGGTCGGCGGGGCCGAGAAGACGCTCCTGGTGAGCGTAGAAGGAGGCGGCGACCTCGGCGAAGGCCGAGGTGCGCGGGTCGAGCCAGTCGGGCCGTGCGAAGCCGTGCCAGGTGCCCTGCGGCACGACCCGCGCGTCCCCGCCGTTGCGTGCGACGAAGCCGTCCGGCACGTGCCCGTAGTAGCCGGGGAGCACGGGCGCGATGCCCAGCTCCCGGAGCCTGCGGGTGATGCGCCGCCCCAGCTCGGCGCGGTCCGCGATGAGCCGCTCCGACAGCGGCCCGCCGTAACCGGAGAGGTTCTGGAGCAGCCACCACGGCTGGTGCGAGGGTGCGGGCAGCCAGGCCCTGGCCTCGGCGTCGGAGTAGCCGAATTCCTTGAGGACCCGGTGGTAGACGGCCTCCGCGCCCGCGATCACCAGGACTTCGTTGCAGCCGTGCAGGGCGAGTACGTCGATCATCCGCTCCCAGTACGCCCAGTCGGCGTACGGCGCGGTGTACCCGTCGTTGGTGTCGTTCAGGGCGAACCGGTGGGGCAGGGAGGTGGATCTCTCCAGCGGTCTGCCCGGGGCGGGAAGTCTTCGCGGCAGGTCCAACTGGCTGCCGTTCCAGCTGATGTGAGCCCCGCACACGTACTTCAGGTACCAGTGGACGCCGGTCAGCAGCACCGCGGGCGTCGTGCCCGAGACCTCGATCCGTCCGGTGGACCCGGTGACCCGGAAGCGGTCCTCACGGCCGTGCGCGGGCAGCAGTCCGAGCCGGAACTGCTCCGCGTGCCGCGGCAGGAGTCTGTTGAGCGCCGAGCGCGCGGAATCCGTATCGAAGGCGGAGGCCCTCGCGGGCCCCTGGGCGGCGTGGGCCGGCGGCAGTGCGCCGACGGCGGCGCCGAGGCCGAGGGCACCGGCGGTGCCGAGCACGGAACGACGGGACGGTTCGGACATGTGTACCCCCTGGGGTGAAGGCTGCGGCGCACGGTATCCGGGAGGCGCCCCGTGCTCAACGGTGCGTCGGAACATGGCGGGTTCGGCTCGCCGGAAGGGGCGGGTGGGGACGATGAGGGCAGCGCGGAGCGCGCTCTCGGGCCTGGCGGCGGGAGTGCTGCTGGGAGTGGCTGGATGCGGCTCGGGGGGTGACGGCACACCGAGCACGGCGAGCGGCAGCCTTGAGCAGCTGGCGGCCAGGGCGAAATGCCGGCCCGACATCCAGACGGACGCGGCCGAGCTGCGCCAGGCCACCTGTGAGAACGGTGCCCGGCGCTACGTCCTCGTAACCTTTACAAACGCCCGTGGCCAGGCCGAATGGCTCGACGAGGCGAACGACTACGGGGGTACGTACCTCGTCGGCGGGAGCTGGGTCGCGGTCGGCGGCGCCCAGGACATCTCGGCGCTCCGCGACCGGCTCGGCGGGACCGTGGTGGACGCCGCCGGGGAGCACGGCGGGGACCACCACGGTCACGGCACGGGGTGAGGGCCGGTTCGGGGGTCAGGTGCAGCGCTTGCCGGAGTTGACGCACTGCGCGACGCGTTTCATCAGGCGTTCGTCGAAGACGTTGATGAAGTCGCCGTGGTCGGTGACGGGCTTGTGCAGCTGCTCGGGGAAGGAGTCGACGGCGAAGCCGGGCCCCGGCGGCACGTCGTACACGATCCGCTGCACGAGCTGCGGGATGGCGCGGAAGCCCTGCGGGCAGGCGCCGGTCCGCCGGTCGGCGAAGGCCACGTGGGTGCGGTGGTTGGCGCTGTCGGTGTTCCGCCCGTCCCAGCAGCTCTGGAAGGTGAACGTCCGCACGACCTTGCTGCCCTCGGGGCAGATCGGATACTTGTCCCTGAGCCGGCGGTTCTCGAAGCCGGTGCAGCTCCAGGACGCGTTGGCGTTGGCGTCGCCGTTGGTGAACGCCTTGGCGTCACCGGTGATGATCCGCAGGAAGCGCGGCATCGCGACGACCTTGCCCCGCGGATTCCCGGCGAACTTCAGCGTGACGGCGGACGGTGTCTGGATCTCGCCCACGTTCTGGTCCTTGCCGCCGCCGTCCGCCTGGGCGTCGTCCTCGTCCCGGCCGTTCTGGAGCCGCAGGACGGGCCAGTAGTACGTCGACTTGTCGCCCTGGTTGCGGCATGTGGTCTCGCCGCCCGCCAGCTCGTCGTCGCCGGAGAAGGCGTCCGTGGCCTGGTTACCCACGTAGTCGTGCATGTGGTGGGCGCCGTTGCTCACGCCGGGCGCCGCGATGACGTTGTCGGGGTTGAACTTGCCGTTCTCGTTGCGGCCGCAGTCCGTGGTGAAGGTCCCGCGGGAGGCGTCGCGCTGGTTGCGGGGGCGCTGGACGTTGGGCCTGACGGACGTGATGTCCACGAAGTCGGCGGCGACGGGACCGTTGCCGTTGCCGTCCTGTCCCTGTCCCTGTCCCTGTCCGGGCTCCTGGTCGGCGGCGCGCAGGGTGCAGGGGGCCATGCCGCCGAGGCCGTCGGGCCGGGCGGAGCCCGCCTGGTCCACGGCGTCCTCGATCTCGCCGATCGTGCCGCGCCGCTGCTCCTCCAGCGGAGGCAGCACGGACTCCTTGTCCTCGGCCCCGGTGAACCGCTCGTAGGCCCGGGTGATCTGGCTGTCGAGCTCGGCGAGCCTGCCGTCGACCTCGCCCCGCGCTTCTTGAGGAACCTCCCGCAGTTCATTGCCCACGTCCGGACAGTCGATGGTCGACATCCGCTGCCCGGCACCGGCGTCGGCGCTCTGCCCGGGAGGCTGATCGACGCCGTCTTCGGCGTTCGCGTAGACGTTGACGGCGATCAGGCCGCCACCGCCCATGACCAGAGCCGCGGACGCGGCGACCATGCGCCGCGCCAGCTTCGATCGTTTTCGTGAGGTGCGTCCCATGGGGCTACATACGCATCAGCGGCCCGACGTGTTCAGCGCCCCTGCCACAAGGGGCTCAGCGGCCCTGGTCCAGATACGCGATGACGGCGAGCACCCGCCGGTTGTCGTCGTCGGAGACCGGCAGGCCCAGCTTCCCGAAGATGTTCGACGTGTGCTTGGCGATCGCCCGCTCCGTGACGACGAGCTGCGACGCGATCGCCGCGTTCGACCGCCCCTGCGCCATCAGTTCGAGCACCTCGCGCTCGCGCGGGGTGAGCGCGCCCAGCGGCTGGTCGCTGGCGCGGCGGGAGAGGAGCTGCTGGATCACCTGCGGGTCCATCGCGGTGCCGCCCGCCGCGACCCTGCGTACGGCGTCGATGAACTGGGCGGCGTCGAACACCCGGTCCTTCAGGAGGTAGCCGACGCCGCCGGTGCCGTCGGCGAGGAGTTCGCGGGCGTAGAGCTGCTCCACGTGCTGGGAGAGGACGAGGACCGGCAGGCCCGGCCTCGCCCTGCGGGCGGCGAGCGCGCATTGCAGGCCCTCGTCCGTGTGGGACGGCGGAAGCCGGACGTCGACGACGGCGACGTCCGGCCGCAACTCCGCCAGGGCCCTGGACAGTTCGGGCCCGCTCTCCACGGCCGCCACGACCTCGAAGTCGAACGCCTCCAGCATCCGCACCAGGCCGTCGCGCAGCAGGAAGAGGTCTTCGGCTAGGACAACTCGCAAGGGATCTCCATGGTCACCATGGTCGGGCCGCCCGCGGGACTGCTGACGGCCAGTACGCCGTCGAATGTACCGAGCCGCCGTTCGATCCCGGCAAGCCCGGAGCCCGCCCCGAGGCGGGCGCCGCCCTTGCCGTCGTCGGTGACCGCGATGCGCAGCATGCCGTCGCCGTAGTGCATGTCGACCCAGACGCGGTCGGCGCCCGCGTGCTTGATCACGTTCGTCAGTGCCTCGCTCACCGCGAAGTACGCGGCCGACTCCACCGGGGCCTCGACCCGCCTCGCCAGCTCCACCGTGACCTCCGTGGTCAGCGGAAGCCGCAGCGCGAGGGCCTTCACGGCGTCCCCGAGGCCACGCTCGGCGAGGACCGGCGGGTGGATGCCGCGGACCAGGTCACGCAGCTCCGTCAGCGCCTCGCCGGAGTTCTGCCGGGCCTTGGCGAGCAGTTGCTTGGCCTTCGCGGGGTCCGTCTCGATCAGCGCCTCGATGGTGCCGAGGTCCATGCCCATGGCGACCAGGCGGGCCTGCGCCCCGTCGTGCAGATCGCGCTCGATGCGGCGCAGCTCGGCCGCGGAGTTGTCCACGGCGTCGTGCCGGGTCTCGGTCAGCCGGTCGACCCGCATGGCGAGCAGACGCTCCCGCATGGCCGGGGTGGGCGCGAGGAACGCGCGGGACAGGAGGAAGTGGGCGCGGATGAGGCGGCGGTTCACGAAGACGCCGAGGAGGAAGAAGCCCATGCCGAGCACGGCCGCCTGGTTGGCGGTGGACTGCGAGGTGACGTGGATGAAGGCGAACCACTCGCCGCCGCCCGCGGAGTGGATCGGCTTCCACACGCCGAGGGCGAGGACCCAGCCGTAGACCATGTAGAGCAGCAGGGCCGGGGCGATGATCGCGAGGGTCGGGGCCGCGGTCATGTGCACGAGCAGCCACTCCAGGTCCCGCCAGGTCGCCGGGTCCTTCAGCAGGCGCGTGCAGCGCTCCACCTGCCCGGCGATACCGGGGCGCGGGGGCGTGGGGTGGACGCGGTACGGGCTCGGGATGGTCACCCCCGCCCAGGCGGCGGACCGGGTCCGCTGCGCGTTGGCGTACGCGCGCAGGCCCGCGAGGACGACCGGCGTGGTGAAGAGGCCGATCCCGATGACGATGAGCGCGATCGAGACGACCGAGAACACGAAGAGGACGATCGCGCCCACCCACGCGACGATCGCCAGATAGAGCCCCTGGGCCCCCGCGATCACCGCGTCCTTGATCCGTGTCATGGTCGTCGTCCCCCTCGTGAACACCGTGCTGCCCGCCGCGTCGTGCGCCGGGCACGGAGACAGTCTCACCCGTACGGCACAGACGGGTCATTGGCCCCTCCACCCGAGCGGGGGTGTACCTGACGACACCCCCCGAAGTCGCCCTGTGCCTCGGGGAGTGGGGGCCTCGGCGGCTGGGTCGCGAAGGCCCCGGTTCCTAGCGTGGGACACGTCTTATCCAACGCTTATTCGCGTGATCAAACGCCTGCTCGCGCAGGTCGAACGATGGGGGCGGGATGCCATGAGGCGGAACTTCGCGGCACGACTCGGGGTGTGGAGCGCACACCACCGCAAGACGGCCGTCATCGGCTGGCTGGTCTTCGTGGTGCTTGCCACGGTCATCGGCGGGGCCTCCGGCATGGTGACCGCCACCGACGACGAGATGGGGGTCGGCGACTCCGGCCGGGCCGAGAAGATCCTCAAGGACGCCGGCATCGACGAGCCCGCCGGTGAACTCGTCATGGTCGGCGCCCGCACGGCCGGCGGCTGGCGCGACGCCGCGGCCGACCTGTCGAAGGCGCTGACCGCCACCGGCGAGGTCAGCGGCGTCCAGGCACCGCTGCCCTCGAAGGACGGCAGGGAAGCGCTGCTCCGCTTCGAGATCAAGGGCCCGTCGGACGAGGCGGGCGACCGCGTCCAGCCGGTGCTCGACACGGTCGACGACGCGCGGGAGAAGGCCGCGGACGGCATCTCGGTGTACCAGTTCGGCGACGCCAGCTCCGAGAAGCACCTCTCCGACCTGCTCGCGGACGACCTGACGAAGGCCGAGTTCACCGCGGTGCCGCTCGCCCTCGGCATCCTGCTCGTCGCCTTCGGCGCGGTGGTCGCGGCCCTCCTGCCCGTGGGCCTCGCGCTCACGGCGTGCGTGGGGGCGTTCGGACTGCTCTCCCTCGCCAGCCACCAGCTCCACCTCTTCGAGACCACGTACTCCGTGATGTTCCTGATGGGTCTGGCGGTCGGCGTCGACTACTGCCTGTTCTACCTGCGCCGCGAGCGGGACGAGCGGGCCGCCGGGCGTGACGCGGAGACCGCGCTGCGGATCGCCGCCGCCACCAGCGGGCGCGCCGTCCTGGTCTCGGGCCTGACGGTGATGGTCGCGATGGCCGGCATGTTCCTCTCCGGTCTGCTGCTCTTCAAGGGCTTCGCCGTCGCCACGATCCTGGTGGTGTGCGTGGCGATGATCGGCTCCGTGACGGTCCTGCCCGCGCTCCTCGCGTGGCTCGGCGACCGGATCGACGCGGGCCGCATCCCGTTCCTCAACCGCCGCTCCAAGAAGGGCGCGCACGCCGGAGGCGCCCTCGCGGGCAAGGCCCTCGGGCCCGTCCTGGCCCGGCCGAAGCTCTTCGCGGCCGGCTCGGCCGTGCTGCTCCTTGCCCTGGCGGCGCCCGCGCTCGGCATGAAGACCGAACAGCTCGGCCTGGAGAAGCAGTTCGGCTCGGACGCCCCGCTCTCCGTCGCGTACAAGAAGATCACCGCCGAGTTCCCCGGCGGTCCCGCCCCCGCCCGCGTGATCGTCGAGGCGGACGACATCACGGCGGCGCCGGTGCGTGCCGCCCTGGCCACCCTGACAGGGAAGGCGGGCGACCGCGCCGAACTCACCGTCCACAAGGCGGCGGACGTCGCCGAGATCGCGGTGCCGCTGCCCGGCGACGGTACGGACGCCGAGGCCAAGAAGGCCCTGGAGGAGCTGCGCGACGACACGGTCCCCGCGGTCTTCGACGGCCTCAAGGGACAGGGCGTCGAGGCGTACGTCGGCGGTGACCTGGCCTCCTCCGAGGACTTCAGCGACCAGCTCAGCAAGGGCATCGTGCCCGTCTTCGCCTTCATCGCGGCGGTGACGTTCCTGCTGATGCTCTTCAGCTTCCGCTCGGTGGTCATCGCCGTGACGTCGATCGTCCTCAACCTGCTGTCCGTGGGCGCCGCCTACGGCGTCATGACCGCCGTCTTCCAGCACGGCTGGGGCGCGGAGCTGATCGGCTCGGAGAAGGTCGGCGCGATCGAGAACTGGATGCCGCTCTTCGTCCTCGTCGTCCTCTTCGGCCTGTCGATGGACTACCACGTGTTCGTGGTCTCCCGCATCCGCGAGTCCCGCGACCAGGGCCTGGACAACCGGGCGGCGATCCGCGAGGGCATCACGCGCACCGCGGGCGCGGTGACGGGCGCGGCCGTGATCATGGTGGCGGTCTTCGCGGTCTTCGGCACGCTGTCCATGCAGGACATGCAGCAGATGGGTGTGGGCCTCGGCGTCGCGGTCCTGCTCGACGCCACGGTGGTCCGCATGATCCTGCTGCCGTCCGTGATGACGCTCCTCGGCGAGCGCAACTGGCACACCCCGCGCTGGCTCTCCTGGCTGCCGCGGATCTCGCACAGCGAGGAGATCCCGGCCGCGGAGCCCCCGCGCCCCACGGCGGACGCGTACGCCTCGCGCTGACGCCGCACACGGACCGTCCCCCCGACGCGCGTCGCGTCGGGGGGACGGCGTTCTCCCGTGCCTACAGCCCGAGGACCTTCGCCTCCTTCTCCGGGGCGAGCCCGAGGACCGGCCGGTCGGGCCGCTGCGGCGGGGTGCCGCCGATGGACCGCAGCCACTCCCAGGTGTCCCGCACCGTCTCCTCGACGGGACGGGCCCGCAGCCCCGCGAGGATCGCCTTCTGGGACGACGTCTGGTGCATCGTGTCGTGCAGTTCACCGGGGGCCAGCCACACCGGCAGCTCCGTCCACTGCTCGATGCCCGCGTCGAGCACCACGTCGGGTGCCGTCCAGCGCAGCGAGGCCTCCGGGCCCGCCACCGCGACGCACGCTTCGAGCAGCTCGCCCATGGTGAACCGGCCCAGGGGACTGATCAGGTTGTACGGCCCGCTCAGCCCGGCCGCGCCCGCGTCGAGGACCCACTCGGCGAGGTCCCGCACATCGACGTACTGGATGTGGGAGTCCCGGGGCCCGGGGGCCAGCACGGGGCCGCCGCGCTCGACCCGGTTCAGCCACCACGGCAGCCGCCCGACGTTCTCGTACGGGCCGAGGATCAGGCCGGCCCTGGCGAGCACCGTCCGCTCGGCGCCGAACTCCGCGATAGCTGCCAGCTCACCGCCGCGCTTGTCCTCCGCGTAGGCGGTGGCCTCCGCGTCGGGGTCGCCGTCCACCACGGGGTAGTCCTCGTCGGAGCCTGCCGCGCCCGGGTAGCGGTACACGGAGCCGCTGGACACGTAGACGTAGCGCTTGGCCCGCCCCGCGAGCAGCCGGGCCGAGGCCCGCACCACGCGGGGCGCCGCCGACCAGGTGTCGACCACCACGTCCCACTCGCCCTCGGCAAGCCCCGCGAGGCCGTCCTCGGCCGTGCGGTCACCGTGGACGACCCGCACTCCCTCGGGCGCGGCGTGGTGGCCGCGGTGGAAGACGGTCACCTCCCAGCCCCGGGCGAGCGCCGCCTCGGTGACCGCGCGCCCCACGAACTCCGTACCGCCAAGCATCAGAAGTCTCATGGGGCGACTCTGCCCCGACACCCCGCGCCGGCGGAACAGGTTCTGCTCGCAGCAGATCACGGGCTCCGGTGACGCCGCAGGTCAGCGGGGCGCCGGTGGCACGTACTTGTAGCCGACCCGCCGTACCGTCTGGATCGTCCTGCGGTGCTCGGCGCCGAGCTTGCGCCGCAGCCGCGCCACGTGGACGTCCACGGTACGGCCGTCGCCCACGTGGCCGTACCCCCACACCGTGGTCACCAACTGGTCGCGGGTGTGCACCCGGTGGGGGTGCGCCACGAGGTGGGAGAGGAGCTCGAACTCCAGATACGTGAGGTCGAGCGGCCGCCCGTCCACCTCGGCGGCACGCCGCACGGCGTCGACCGTGACGGGCCCCGACGAGGGCGCCGCCCCGGGCCCGGCCAGTACGGCCTCCGGGGCGCCGGACTCCTGGGCCTGCTCCTGCCCGGCGGGTACGAGGAGCAGATAGCCGACCATCGGCGGCTGACCCGGCAGCGTCGGCAGGGCGTGCTGCGGCGCGGGCAGCCAGGTGGCGCCCGGCGGCAGCAGGTCGGGGATGCGGACGCCCGCGCGGGGCTCGTCGGGGTCGACGGCCCGCAGCCGGGCCCGGCCGGTCGGCAGGGGAGCGCCGACGGGGGCGGCGGCAGGTGCGGAGGCGGTTGCGGGGAAGGAACGGGAGTTCGCCATGGTGAGGTCAGCTCTTTCGCGCGAAGAGGGAGTCGTCGAGAACGAGACGTACGTCGTCGTGCGCGTCAGGCGAAGGCCGAGTGCAGTGGAATCAGTGCAGCAACGGCTTTAGAGGGCCCGCGCGTTCATCGCGCGGCAACACACCCGGTCGAAGTCGTGGTGCTGCCGGGAGGGCCAGAAAGGCTCCAGGTCGTGACGACCCGTCGCGGTGTTCTGGTGGCTGCCCATGCCGTCCATTGAAGCAGATGGGAGGGGCAGCGGTAGCGCCCTCTCACCCACCGGAACGGCCGCCGGACGCGCCCTGTCCGAAAACGGCCCCTCGCGGACCACTGGGCACCTCCCTTTCGGATCCCCTCCGGACGGCTGGGAACGACGGAGCGCCCGCCGGTCGGACCGGCGGGCGCCCCTGTCAACGCATGGGCACGAGAGCCCGGATCAGACCTGGCCGGCCTTCTCCAGGGCGGTGCAGCAGGTGTCGACGAGCAGGCGCGTCACGACGTACGGGTCGACGTTCGCGTTCGGGCGGCGGTCCTCGATGTAGCCCTTCTGCTCCACCTCGACCTGCCACGGGATGCGGACGGAGGCGCCGCGGTCGGAGACGCCGTACTTGTACTCGTCCCAGGGCGCGGTCTCGTGCAGGCCGGTCAGCCGGTCGTCGATGCCCGCGCCGTAGTTCTTGACGTGGTCCAGCGGCTTGGAGCCCTCACCGAGGGACTCGCAGGCGGTGATGATCGGCGCGTAGCCCTCGCGCATCGCCTTGGTGGAGAAGTTGGTGTGCGCGCCCGCGCCGTTCCAGTCGCCCTTCACCGGCTTCGGGTCGAGCGTCGCGGAGACCTTGAAGTCCTCGGCGGTGCGGTAGAGCAGCCAGCGGGCGATCCACAGCTGGTCGGAGACCTCCAGCGGGGCGAGCGGGCCGACCTGGAACTCCCACTGGCCCGGCATGACCTCGGCGTTGATGCCGGAGATGCCGAGGCCGGCCTTCAGGCAGTTCTCCAGGTGCGCCTCGACGATGTCACGGCCGAAGATCTCGTCGGAGCCGACGCCGCAGTAGTAGCCGCCCTGCGCGGCGGGGAAGCCGCCGACGGGGAAGCCGAGCGGGCGGTCGCCCTCGAAGAAGGTGTACTCCTGCTCGATGCCGAAGATCGGCTCCTGCGCGGTGAAGCGGGCCGCGACCTCGGCGAGCTCGGCGCGGGTGTTGGACTCGTGCGGCGTCATGTCCGTGTTGAGGACCTCGCACAGGACGAGGACGTCGTCGGCGCCGTCGCGGATCGGGTCCGGGCAGGTGAAGACCGGCTTGAGCACGCGGTCCGAGGCGTGGCCCTTGGCCTGGTTCGTGCTGGAACCGTCGAAGCCCCAGAGCGGCAGCTCGGCGCCCTTCGCCTCGTCCGCCATGATCTTCGTCTTGGAACGGAGCTTGGCGGTCGGCGCGGTGCCGTCGATCCAGATGTACTCAGCCTTGAAGGTCACGGGGGCCTCATCCTCATAACGCTCGGTACGGCGCAGAACGTGCGGGTGCCGCGGTGCCGTGGTGATGCCCAGCAGAGTGGCAACCGGCGATTTCCCGACCGTTGCCCTCATGTGAACCCCGTGTTACCTGGGGGAAGTGTGGCCGGGCTCACGCCGCGCCGCCGGGCCGCGTCCCCCTGCCGGGGTTATGACACAGGCTCTCGGCGGGACAGCGCGTCCCGCACCGCCTCCTCGCTGCGGGCCACGACCGCAGTGCCGTCGTCCGCCGTGATGATGGGGCGCTGGATCAGCTTCGGGTGCGTGGCGAGCGCGGTGATCCAGCGGTCGCGGGCCGAGGCGTCACGCGGCCAGGCCGCACGGTCCGCGAGGCCGAGGTCCTTGGCGGCCTGCTCCTGCGTCCGCGTGATGTCCCAGGGTTCGAGCCCGAGCCGGCCGAGGACGGCACGGATCTCGTCCTCGTTCGGCACGTCGTCGAGGTAGCGGCGCACGGTGTAGTCGGCACCCTCCGCGTCCAGGACGCTCAGGGCGCCGCGGCACTTCGAACAGGCGGGGTTGATCCAGATTTCCATGCCGCACACGCTACCCGCGAACCACCCGCCCCAGGGCCTCGGACGCCACCCTGTTCGAATACCTCAAAACCCGCCTGGCCAGGGATGATTGTCAGTGCTCGGCGGTAGAATCACAGTAGTGTTCGAGGGCGCCGACGGGGGGCCCTGATCGCGACAGGAGGATGCCCGTGCCCGCTGCCGCACTGACGAGGAAGTCCGTATCCCAACCCGTCCTCATCGACCTGCCGTACGCACCACTCCGGAAGAGGGCGCTGCCCCCGGGACGCCCGCGCGAGTGGTACGTCAACCACAACCGCCGCCTCAAGGCCATGCGCCTCGCGATAGCGCTGCTCGACTCGGGCGTCTATCTGCCGAACCAGGCGAAGAACAGCACGATCCGTCGCATGGCGGAGGACATCGGCATCCACCCGCCGTCCGACATCACGTGCCACATGGTGCGGGCGCTGATGCGGTACAGCCGCTGAGCGCGTGCGCTGACCGCGTCCGCTGACCGCGTCCGCTGAGCAAGCGTGTCGGGCTCGGGGGGTTCCCCCCGAGCCTCACGTTTCCCGCCCGCGGGTGGGCCGTATACGAGACGGGAGGTGTGGCGGGCCGGGGGTGCGGGGCGGCCGTGCGCGAAGCGCGTGCGGGCCCCGCCGTGCAGCGCACACGGACCGCTGTGTGCCCCCAACCAACCGCAACCCCCTGCGAATTGCACGTGAACCCGCGTGTTCCGGACGTTCTCGTGGGTGTGGGCGGGGTTTGTCGCGTGGAGCTGGGTGGGCGGGTGCGCGATGGGCCATGCTGTTCGCCATGACCCACGGGGAAGCCGCCGGCGAACCGCCGCTCCTGACGACCGCCGAGCTGCCGGACGGCGCCCGCGTCCCGGTGCGAGCCCTGCGCACCTCCGAGCCGGACCGCTTCCTGCCCTCCGGCTCCGCACCGGCTCCGGGACCGCCCCCGGCCCCCGCGGTGCTGATCCTGCCCGCCATGGGCACCCCCGCCCGCTACTACCGCCGCTTCGCGCGCCAACTGCACGACGAGGGCCTGACGGTGCTCACCGCCGACCTGCGCGGTCAGGGCGAGGCGACGCCGCTCGTCACCGACCCCGACGCGCTCGGCCACGGCTACCGCGACCTCGTCGAGGAGGACCTGCCCGCCGTCCTCGCCGCGGTCCGCGCCGAGCTGGGCCCCGAGCCGCCCCTGTACCTCCTCGGCCACAGCCTGGGCGGGCAACTCGCTCTGCTGTACGCCGCTTCGGGCCGCGGGCCCCGGGTGGCCGGCGTGGCGCTCGTGGCCTCGGGTTCCGTCTATTTCCGCGCGTACGGACCACTGCGCGGCCCCGGGCTCCTCCTCGGCGAGCTGACGATCGCCGGGGTGTCGACGCTGCTCGGCCGCTGGCCGGGGTCCCGGCTCGGCTTCGGCGGCGACCAGCCCAAGGGCGTCATGCGTGACTGGGCGCGGCAGGGCCGCACCGGTCGGTACGCCCCCAAGGGCTCCACGCTCGACTACGAAGCGGCCCTCGCCGCCCTCGAACTGCCGGTACTCGCCGTCTCCGTGGAGCACGACACCCTCGCCCCCGCCACCGCCCTCGACCACCTGCTCGGCAAAGTCCCCGGGGTACGGCTCACCCGGCGCCACTACACCGCGCGGGAGGCGGGCGCCCGCCTCGACCACTTCGCCTGGACCAGGGCGGGCGGCGAGCTCGCCAAGCAGGTCGCGGCGTGGGCGACGACCGAGGACCACCCCTGAGCCCCCCGGCCGCGGGCCCCAGCGGATCTGCTCCGGGGTGACGGTCAGCCACCGCGTGTCTTGCGGGCGAGGACCTCGTCGACGTACCCCTTGTGCCCGGCGGTGTCCTTGAAGGGGATGACTTCGAGGGACGGGTCCATGGTCTCGCAGGTCAGCACGCCCTTCATCTCCAGGAAGGGCAGCAGTGACTCCTCGAGGTCGTTGCGGTACGTGGTCGCCTGCGGCGGTTCTGGCAGAGGTACCCGCGGCCTCCGCCTCGGAGACCGCCCAGAGCGCGCTGCCGCCGGCGCCAGCTCCGGCGAACGCCCCCGCCAAGGGGCGCGGCGAACGGCGCGAGACCCCCCACGACCCGCAGCGACCATGGACCGGCCGGCCCGGGAAAGGGGCGCGGGGAACGGCGCGAGACCCCCCACGACCCGCGGGGGCCATGGACCGGCCAGCCCGGGAAAGGGGCGCGGGGAACTGCGCGAGTACCCCCCCACGACCCGCAGCGACCATGGACCGGCCAGCCCGGGAAAGGGGCGCGGGGAACGGCGCGAACAACCCCCACCACCCGCAGGGAACGAACCGGCCAGGCCCCGCCAGGCCAAGGCCCCGCCACGCCAAGGCCCCGCCAAGCCAAGGCCGCCGCCAGGCCCCGCAGGGGAGAGCCCCGCATACTGAACCCATGGCCTCCAGGGAGTTCATACGCACCGTGCCCCCGCTGGCCGGCATGGTCATCTCGGCGACCGGCTACCGCACCACAGGCCAGCGGCCGGCCCTGCACCGAGGCCTCCCCTCCCCGTACCTGACGGTGATCTTCTCCCTCGACGGCCCCATCGCCACCGGCCACACACCCGCCCAGGCCACCGGCGCGGACGCCATCCGCACCGACATCATCGTGGGCGGCCTCCACCAGCGCCCCGCCCATGTCGTCCAGCCCGAGCACGAGGCCGGCATCCAGCTCGCCGTCCACCCCCTCGCGGCCCGCGCGCTCCTCGGCCTGCCCGCGGCCGCGCTGACCGGTGAGCTCGTCGTCCACGGCACGGACGTGTTCGGCGAGCGCGCCGCCGAGCTCCGTGAGCGACTCTGCGAGCTCGACGACTGGGAGGACCGCTTCGCCGCCCTCTCCGCCTACCTGCGCCGCCGCGCCGCCGACGACCGGGCGGCCGGTTCCGTACGCCCGGAGGTAGCCGAGGCCTGGGCCTGGCTGGCAAGGCACCGCGGCGCGGGCACCCTCGGCGGCCTGTCCCGGCACGTGGCGCTCAGCGAACGCCGCCTGACCTCGCTCTTCCGCGCCGAGACGGGCCTCGCCCCGAAGCAGGTGGCGCGCCTGATGCGATTCCAGCACGCCAAGACCGCCGTGGTCCGCGCCGCCGGGACGGGCACCCCGCAGGACCTGGCCCGGATCGCGGCCGACTGCGGCTACTACGACCACTCCCACCTCGTACGGGACTTCCGGCAGTACACGGGAGCCAGCCCCACCGGCTGGCTGGCCGAAGAGTGCCGGAATATCCAAGCCGGGGCACACAGCCCGGACGGAGAGTAAAAGGCATGGACACCACACAGAACCCCACCCAGAACCCCCCACCCGCCCCCACCATCTGGCCCACCTTCCAGGCCGAGGACGCCCACGCGCTGATCGACTTCCTCGTCGGCACCGTCGGCTTCCTGCGCACCGCCGTGTACGAGGACGGCGACCGCGTCGCCCACGCCCAGCTCGACTGGCCGGAGGGCGGCGGGATCATGCTCGGCTCGTACGACCCGGCCGCGGCCGACGGCACGTGCGGCAAGCCCGGTACCTCCGGCGCCTACGTCGTCACCGACCAGGTGGACGCCCTGTACGCCCGCCTGACCGAGGCCGGCGTGAAGATCACCGCGGAGATCGGGGACAAACCGTACGGCAGTCGTGAGTTCGGCATCGCCGATCCCGAGGGCAACCGCTGGTTCTTCGGCACCTACCGCGGGGAGCCGAGGCCCGGCCAGACCCTCTGAGCCCGCGTGATAACTTGCGCAAGCCAGTCAAACCCACACTTGGGCCAGGGAATCCGGTGCGAATCCGGAACTGACGCGCAGCGGTGAGGGGGACGGGCGGAGCACACGGCCACTGGGCGTCCACGGACGCCCGGGAAGGCGTTCCGCCCGGTCGATCCCGAGTCCGAAGACCTGCTGGCGCCTCTGCCCGCACACCGGGCGGCAGAGGCCGTGACGCAGGCCAGGCTCCGCGTATGAGCCGTGAGACTCAAGGGATCACGTGTCCTCGAAAGCCCGAATACTTCAGTCGACCCTGTTGACCCTGTGCTGCGCGGGAGTGCTCGCGACGCTGACCGCCTGCGGCGGCGGTTCCGCCGGCGAGGGCGGGACGGCAGGGGCCGCGCGGGACGGCTACCCCGTGACGGTCGCCTCCTGCGGCGAGAAGACCGAGGTCAAGGCCCCGCCCCAGCGAGCCGTCTCGCTCGACCAGGGCTCCACGGAGATCCTGCTCTCCCTCGGCCTCGCCGACCGCATGGCGGGCACCGGCACCTGGACCGACCCGGTCCTGAAGAACCTGGAGAAGGACAACGCGGGGGTGGAGCGGCTCGCCGACCGCTACCCCGCCTTGGAGAAGGTCCTCTCCAAGGAACCCGACTTCGTCAGCGCCTCCTTCCTCTACACCGTCGGCAAGGGCGGCGTCGCCGACCGCGCCAAGTTCACCGACCTCGGCGTCCCCGTCTACGTCTCGCCCAGCGACTGCGCGGGCAAGGACAACGACGGCGGCGGCGACGGCAAGCGCGTGAAGACCCTCACCATGGACACCGTCTACGGCGAGGTACGGGACCTGGCGAAGGTCTTCGGCGTCGAGAAGCGCGGCGAGAAACTGGTGGCGGAGCTGAAGGGCCGCGTGGCCAGGGCCACCGAGGACATCGACGCCTCCGACACCTCCCTCCTCTACTGGTTCGCCAACTCCGACGCCCCGTACATGGCGGGCTGCTGCGGCGCACCCGGGATCATCACGCGCGAGCTCGGCGCCGAGAACGTCTTCGACGACACCCACGAGGAATGGCCCCAGATCAACTGGGAGACCGTCGCCGACCGCGACCCCGACGTCCTCGTCATCGGCGACCTGACCCGCAAGTCGCAGTCGGCGGAGTCCGCCGCGGCGAAGATCAGGTTCCTTGAGTCCAACCCGGCGACCAAGAACCTGACCGCCGTCAAGAAGAAGCGGTACGTGCTGCTGAGCGGCCAGGCGATGAACCCCACGATCCGTACCGTCGACGGCGTCGAACAAGTGGCCGCCGGGCTGCGGAAGTTCGGGCTCGTCAAGTGACGTCCGCCGCCCCCGTGACGCAGGACCTGCCGCGCCGGGGCCTGCTGCGCCGGAATCCGCTGTGCCGCAGCCTGCTGTGGCCGGCCGGAGTCGCCGTACTCGTGCTCTCCGTGGCGGTGGCCGTCACCATCGGCCCCGCCGACATCTCCGTGGCCGACGTGTGGTCGGCGGTGGCCGCGCACCTCGGCTGGGGAGAGACGCGGCTCACCCCGATCAGGGACGGCATCGTCTGGAACCTGCGGATGCCGCGCACCCTGCTCGCCGCGGTCTGCGGCGCGGGCCTCGCGGTCTGCGGAGCGGTCATGCAGTCCCTGCTCCGCAACCCGCTCGCCGACCCGTTCGTCCTCGGGGTGTCCTCGGGCGCGTCCACGGGCGCGGTCGCGGTGGTGGTCCTCGGCGTCGGCGGGGGAGCGCTGTCGATTTCGACGGGCGCCTTCGCCGGGGCGCTGTGCTCGTTCGCCCTGGTGCTGCTCCTGAGCCACACCCTCGGCGGTTCCACGGACCGGGTCGTACTGTCCGGCGTGGCCGCCATGCAGCTCTTCTCCGCGCTGACGTCGTTCCTCATCCTCACCGCGGGCGACGCCGAGACCACCCGTGGCGTGCTGTTCTGGCTCCTCGGCTCGCTCAGCGGGGCCGGCTGGACGGACGTGTGGATGTGCGCGGCGGTGCTGGCCCTCGGTCTGCTGATCTGCCTGGGCCACGCCCGTACGCTCGACGCCTTCGCGTTCGGCCAGGAGGCGGCGGCGACCCTGGGCGTACGGGTGGCCCGCACCCGCCTCGTCCTCCTCTGCGTGACGGCGCTGCTGACCGCGGCCCTCGTCAGCTCGGCGGGCGCCATCGGCTTCGTCGGCCTGGTCCTGCCGCACGCCGCCCGCGCGCTCGTCGGCTCGGGCCACGCCCGGCTGCTCCCCGTCACGGCGCTCGCCGGGGCGGTCTTCCTGGTCTGGGTGGACACTCTGGCCCGTACGGCCCTCGATCCCCAGGAGGTACCGGTGGGCGTGGTGACGTCACTCATCGGAGTACCGGCGTTCGTGGCGGTGCTCTACCGGACGCGGAGGGTGTCGTGACGTCCGCTGTGACCGGGGAGGGCCTGCGTGCCGAACGCGTGGCCCGCGAGGCGGGCGGCCGCCTGGTCGTCGACGGCGTCAGCCTGGCCCCGCCGCCCGGCGCCACGGTCGGCCTCCTCGGCCCGAACGGCTCGGGCAAGTCGACGCTGCTGCGCGTCCTCGCCGGAGTCCTTGCCCCGGCCTCCGGGATCGTCACTCTGGACGGCCGGCCCCTGCCGGACACCCCGCGCCGCACGGTGGCGCAACGCATAGCGGTGGTGGAGCAACACGCCACGACCCAGGTCGAGTTGACCGTACGGGATGTGGTCCGCCTGGGCCGCATCCCGCACCGCCGCGCATGGTCGGCCCCGTCACCCGAGGACGAACGGGCGGTGACGGAGGCCCTGACCCGCACCGGCCTCGCGGACCGGGCGACCCAGTCCTGGCACACGCTCTCCGGCGGCGAACGCCAGCGCGTCCAGATTGCACGGGCCCTGGCCCAGGAACCCCGCGAACTCCTCCTGGATGAGCCGACGAACCACCTGGACATCCAGCACCAACTGGACCTGCTCACGCTGGTCGCCGAACTCCCCGTCACCAGCGTGATCGCCCTGCACGACCTCAACCTGGCGGCGATGTTCTGCGACCACCTGCTGATCCTGAAGGACGGCAGGGCGTACGCGACGGGCACTCCGGCCGAGGTGATCACGGAGAAGCTGATCGCGGACGTGTACGGGGTACGGGCGGTGGTGACGTCGGGGGAGACCGGCGGTGCCCCATCGGTCCGCTTCCTACGCGGCTGAGCCGATCCGGACCGCCCACAACCAGGCCAGACGCGCGGAACTGGCTCTTACGGCAAGTTGGTTGACGCCCGTAAATTCCCCGTAGTTCCCCGAAGGCCGCACGAGAATCCGAACGGAAGAGACCAGAAGCGATGCCAGAAGCGATGCCAGAAGCAGGGCAGGGAGCAAGGCCGGAACCACGAACGAAGCCGGCGTCGCCGTCTGAGTCTGAGTCGCCGTCGGCGGTGTCGGTGATCGCCCACCTGAGCGACACGCACCTGGACACACGCCCCGAGGACGGCGGCCGCAGCGAGGCCCGCATCCGCGCGGTGATGGACTACCTCAACGACCTCCCCTACGACCTGGACGCGGTGATAGTCACCGGCGACGTCACGGACCACGGGACTCCGTCCGAGTACGAGGAGGCCCGCAAGCTCCTCACCACCCGCCACCCCCTGCTGACCTGCCCCGGCAACCACGACGTGCGCCCCGCCCACCGCGAACACCTGCTGGGGGAGCCCCCGAGCCAGGCGCCGGTCAACCAGTCCTACGTGACGGACCGCTTCGTCCTGGCCCTGTGCGACACGTCAGTCCCCGGCAAGCACCACGGGAGACTGGAGGACGAGACCCTGCGGTGGCTGTCGGACACACTGGCAGAGGCCCCCGACGTCCCCGCGCTGATCGCCTTCCACCACCCACCGGTCCCGCTGCACACGCCGTACGTGGACGAGATCCGCCAGTTCGACGAGGCACGCCTGGCCGCCCTGACCGCCCGGCACCCGAACGTGACGGCGTTCCTGGCGGGCCACGCGCACACCGCCGCGGCCACGACGTTCGCGGGCAAACCCCTCCTGGTGGCCCCAGGCGTGGTCTCGACCATCCGCCTCCCCTGGGAACACCAGACCCACGCGACCCACCACGTACACAAGGACCTGCCCCCGGCAGTGGCCTTCCACGTCCTGGACCCGGACGGCCGCCTGACGACGCACTACCGCACGGTGTCGTCGACCTGACGGCCGCTTCGCCGCACGGCGGCGGCGAAGCGGTGTCGTGCGAGTGCCGACCACAGACGTCGGAGGCGGTGCCACCGGACTCGTTCGGAAAGCGGCGGAACAGCCCACGAAGTCACAGGTGAGGCCGGCGGCTCTTCCGTCCGTACTGTGTCGATGCGGGTCGAAGCCTCGGATCTCGCGGTGAGGGTCGGGCGGACTTCGTCGACGTGAGACAACTGGAAGCGAGGTCCGTCGGAGACGTCGGCCACCACAGAGGTGCGTAGCCGCACTCGGATGTACGTACCGTCGCGGCGGGCCAGCCGTACTTCCGCATGGCCGCCTTGTGGCGGGGTCCCCAACATAGTTCCGATGTCGTCCGGGTGCGTGAGGTCGAGCAGGGAATACCGTCGCATGGATGAGGCGGGGCGACCGAGCATGCGGCACAACGCGTCATTCGTCCGCAGGACCCTGCCGTGGCGATCGCCGCCCAGCTCGGCGATGGCGATACCCGAAGGAGCGTATTCAAAGGCTTGGCGGAAAGATTCCTCGCTCGCGCGCAAGGCTTGCTGTTCACGTTCGAGGCGAACCAGTGCGCGTTGCATATTGGCGCGCAGCCGGGCACCGCTGACAGCTGTACCGGAGTGATAGGCGTATCTGCGTAGGTGGCCGCGTGCATGGGGGGTGGGGCGGAGCCCGTTTCTCGGCATGTCAACGGATATGACACCGATGAATTCATTCCGGAAACCGGCCGTATACATGGGCGCGTAGAGACGATCCTGCGGATGCCACTCGTAGTCCAACTGGGGCAGAGGGCCTTCGGTCTGCCACTGGGGGACGTCGTCGTCGGCCAGAACCCAGCCTTCGGTGTGCGGTATGAAGCGCAGCAAGTCCCAGTCCTCACCCATGGACAGGCGCCGCTCCCAGGACTCACGGGAGCCGACACGGCCCGTCAGCATGGCCTCGGCCCCTGGGTCACCGGCAACCGCGGCGACCACCAGATCACCGTCGGGCCTGACCAGATTGACGGCGGCCAGCCGGTATCCGAGGTGGGTCACGATTCCGTCGGCGACAGTCTGCAGTGTGTCGGCCAGGCTGCGGCTGGTGTAGAGGTCGGCGATGGCTTGGTCCGCCATGAGGGAGTCGGCGCTGTCAGCGGCCGGGTCGCGCTGCGAGGTGTAGGCGGCGTTCCTGATGAACGGAGCCTGGCCCAGTTGGTTGCGGCACAGGCGCTGAGGCTCCGGACGCTCTCTCATGATGAGTCGGGTACGGAGGCGAGTGAAAATCGCATCCAAGGTGAGGAGTGATGTCTCGCCCGGGATTCCCTCTTGCAGGATGGAAGCCCATTCGCCGGTGAACGCCGTGACCGGTTCACCGGGCGGCGCGAGCGCAACGGCCGTTTCCGCCGCGGCGGCCAAGAGGTAGGTGCCGTCCAGTTCCAGAGCAGGCGCGTTCGACTGGACACCGAATGCGCGGGCGCTGTAGCAGCAGTCAAGGACGACGATGCGTCGCAGGGCCCGGCTTCCCTCCACATCCATCCGGACCCAGTCGTAGGGAACGGCTGAGTCATGCACCGACCGAGGATCGCTGCTCTCGATGGCAAGATGCAGACGGCCCGTCCTCGGTTCGATGAGACCATGTCCCGCGTAATAGATCAGTAGCGTCTCGGTCGCTTCCTCCGCAGCTTTCCCGACGGCCCGGGAAACGTCTCGCGGGAGGGACGGATCGGCGAGGACCGTGCAGTGCTCGGAGGGCAGCTTCCACTTCTCCCGCAGCAGATTCCGGAGGACCGCGAGATTTCCTTGCACCGCCGGCAAGGCATCCAACGCTGAGAAGGTACTCGCACCGATCAGAACGACACGGGTCCTGTCCGGATCGGGCAACTGCCCTGCTTCCGGCGAGTTCACCTCATTCCCCCAGGACACGTCGGAGCAGACGCTCGGCTTCCTCCTGTGAGTGGCCGCTGATGCGCACGACGGAGCCGTCGGGCCGCTCGACCGTCAGCGTCGGACGCTCCGGGCGGGTGGAGCGCCATGCCAGGATGGAGACCGCCAAGGAAGCCGCGTTGAAACCGCTGCCGATGACCAGAGCCAAGAGGTCGATGCCATTGCCTTGGTGACCGGGCGCGGAGGGGACGTCACTCCGCAACTCGACGTCGACGGAACGGCGTACCGTCCTGTCGGCCCCGAGCCAGGCGGCGAGCGATCGAAGCTCCTGCTCGGAGTCCTCGGACGAGCAGCGTACGAGAATGTTCAAGAGCCCCCCAGAGGACGTCCCATCTAAGATCACGACAGCATCGCATACCACCGGCTTCCGGCGGTCCGAATGGCCCGAGGTCGCCCGGGGCGCCGTGGCAGCCACGGTGGCCCGTTACCGGGACACCGGCACACCCCGGCTCCACAGCTCTTCGGCGTGCTCCGCGAAGCGGTCGAACATGCCGCCCTCGCTGCGGTGGTGCAGGTGCAAGAGCGGTGAGTCATGGCCGACCAGGCGGGCCAGGTGCGGCGTCACCAGGGCGTCCTGGTCGAAGCGGAAGACGCTCAGGCTGACGTGGTTCATCGCGTCCTCGGGGGCGCTGTAGCGGACCTCCAGGCCGTCCAGGGAGCCCAGCCGGCCAAGCTCTTCCAGGGTCATACGCACCCGCGTGCCGACCGTCAGCGTGACGTTCTCGATCGCCTCGCGCTGCCGGGTCACCTCGCCCTCGGGGTCGCCGACCAAAAAACGGACGCGGCAGCCGGAAGCGGCCTTGCGCCGCAGCGTCTCGGAGAAGGCCGGGATCTGTGTCCACACGAAATAGTTCGTGTAGCCCCCGAAGATGATGTCCTGTGAGGCGCCGCCGACCAGATCGGCCCAGACGGTCGACGGACACGCGGACCGGTACGGGTACGAGTGGACGATCTCCAGGTCCCCGCCTGTCTTGATCCGGTCCTTCACGACTTTGGGCCACAGCATCTCTTCGTTGACTCCCAGTGCCTCTGCGGCGTCCTGCCTGTTCCTGGCGTGCGGAATCAGGCGCTCGTCTGACAACCATCTCTCGACGGACTTAGGGGTTACCCCGATGCGCGCCGCCAGTCGCCGCGGTGACTGTCCGGCGGAATCCATAGCCGATCGCAGGTTCGTGTTCAAGGTATCCCCCGGGACGTTTGGGCCTTTCCCAAGCTAACGCCGAAGCGGCTCAAGTGTCCTTGCCTGTGGCGGAGATACGTCCCTGAAGAAGGGCGACGATCGGTCACGACAGACCCCGGCGGAGCGGATGAGGCCCCGGGGCGCGGCCGACTACTAAGGAGCCGACGCCATGGACGATAGCCGCACGGCAGGCACGGCCGGAATGACGCCCGCGGCCCGTGCCGCGAAGACTGTGGTCGACGAACTGGGCGTCGGCGCGCTGGTCATCGACGAGAACAGGCAGCGGCTCGGACGCGTCGTGGGGAACTACGGGGCGTACGTCATGTGCCGTCCCCCGGCGGGCGGGCTGGAGTGGGATGCCCTGCCCAAGGACGTCCGTCCGGCGCGGCCCGACGAGATCCTGTGCGTGCCCACCACGGTGCGCGAGCGGACGCCATGATCCGCGACTGCCGCAGCCATCGAGCACGCGGGAAGCACCGCGGGCCGCGTCGTCTTCCTGCGTAAGGTCTGGCGCTCTCGTGCTCGGGCTCATGCCGCTGTCGGAGCACCCTGAAGGCTCGAACGGCCGCGCCCTCTATATCGAGGGGCGAATCCCTTGGACCGGGCGGCGCGGCGGACCGGTCCCCGATCACGGCGAGGGTGATCACCTACCAGTGCGCCCACACGAGTCGGATGACGACGAAGAGACCCCCGCCTTGTTCAGGAGGGGGTCTCTTCGGTGCCTGCCGGGGGAACCGATGGGAAACGCCGAGAAGCGTTTCCTCGGTTCAGAAGCAGATTCTCGCGATCGCCCAGGTCACCCGGAGCTGATCTCTAGATGTCGAAGTACAGCTCGAACTCGTGCGGGTGCGGGCGCAGCTGGATCGGGGCGATCTCGTTCGTGCGCTTGTAGTCGATCCACGTCTCGATCAGGTCGGGGGTGAAGACGCCGCCGGCCAGCAGGTACTCGTGGTCCGCCTCAAGGGCGTCGAGGACGGCCGGGAGGGACGTCGGGACCTGGGCGACGCCGGCGTGCTCCTCGGGGGCCAGCTCGTAGAGGTCCTTGTCGATCGGCTCCGGCGGCTCGATCTTGTTCTTCACGCCGTCCAGGCCGGCCATCAGCAGCGCCGAGAACGCCAGGTACGGGTTCGAGGACGGGTCGGGCGCGCGGAACTCGACGCGCTTGGCCTTCGGGTTCGAGCCCGTGATCGGGATACGCATGGCCGCGGAGCGGTTGCGCTGCGAGTAGACCATGTTGACCGGGGCCTCGAAGCCGGGGACCAGGCGGTGGTACGAGTTCACCGTCGGGTTCGTGAAGGCAAGCAGCGACGGGGCGTGCTTGAGGATGCCGCCGATGTAGTAGCGCGCCATGTCCGAGAGGCCCGCGTAGCCCTGCTCGTCGTAGAAGAGCGGGTCGCCGCCGGCCCAGAGGGACTGGTGGACGTGCATGCCCGAGCCGTTGTCACCGAAGATCGGCTTCGGCATGAAGGTCGCGGTCTTCTGGTTGCGCCAGGCGACGTTCTTCACGATGTACTTGAAGAGCATCAGGTCGTCGGCCGCGGCGAGCAGCGTGTTGAACTTGTAGTTGATCTCCGCCTGGCCGGCCGTGCCGACCTCGTGGTGCTGGCGCTCCACCTGGAGGCCGTTCTTGTCCAGCTCCAGGGAGATCTCGGCGCGCAGGTCGGCGAAGTGGTCGACCGGCGGGGCCGGGAAGTAGCCGCCCTTGTAGCGGACCTTGTAGCCGCGGTTGTTCTCGACCGCACCGGTGTTCCAGGCGCCGGCCTCGGAGTCGATGTGGTAGAAGCTCTCGTTCGCCGACGTCTGGAAGCGGACGTTGTCGAAGACGTAGAACTCCGCCTCGGGACCGAAGAACGCGGTGTCGGCGATGCCGGTGGAGGCCAGGTACGCCTCGGCCTTCTTCGCCACGTTCCGCGGGTCACGGCTGTACTGCTCGCCCGTGATCGGGTCGTGGATGAAGAAGTTGATGTTGATGGTCTTGTCGCGGCGGAACGGGTCGACCCGGGCGGTCGACAGGTCCGCGCGCAGCGCCATGTCGGACTCGTGGATGGCCTGGAAGCCTCGGATCGACGAACCGTCGAAGGCCAGCTCCTCGTCCGGGTCGAACGCCGCCGCCGGGATCGTGAAGTGCTGCATGACACCGGGCAGGTCGCAGAAGCGGACGTCGACGAACTTGACGTCCTCGTCCGCGATGTACTTCTTCGCGTCGTCGGCGTTCTGGAACAACATCCAACTCCTCCTACTCCCGCCCGGGGCGGGACGGGGTTGCAGCTCGTTGTGCGGCCAGTGCGGTGGCACACGCTGGGACCCGACCATAAGGACGGGGGATTTCTCAAGCGTGACCCATTTGTTTCGCCGAAGTTAACCGGCCCGGGGGCACCGGCCGCCGGGTTTCCCTCATCGCCTACCCCGCCCGGTCCCGTACGCACCTGCGCGCAGTACCGTGGACGGGTGGACAACAGGCAAGCAATCGGATCGTGGCTGTCGGGCCCGCGCGCGGCCGCGGAGGACGCCGGAGTCGACTTCGGGTACCGGGGCCAGCAGCTCGGGCTGCCGGAGGAGGGGCCGGGATCGATCTCGCGGCCCGGCCGCCGCATCGGCGCCATCGCCGTGGACTGGGGCCTGTGCATGCTGATCGCATACGGTCTGTTCGCCCGCGGTGACCAGCAGGCCATGGGCAACTGGGCGCTCGGCATCTTCTTCGTCCTGAGCGTGCTCACCGTCGGCACGGTCGGCTGCACGCCGGGCAAGGCCCTCTTCCGGCTGCGCCTGGTCGCCGAGGGCGGCGGGCGGCTCGGCATCGGACGCGTGTTCGTCCGCAGCGTCCTGCTCTGCGTCGCGATCCCCGCCCTCATCTGGGACCGTGACGGCCGCGGCCTGCACGACCGCCTCGCCCGCGCCGTCCAGATCCGGATCTGAGCAGTACGCCGTAGCGGTACGGCGAGTACCTCTGCCGCGAGTACTCCTTACGGCGAAGGCCCCGGAACCTATGCGGTTCCGGGGCCTTCGCCGTAAGGGCTCTCGTGAGAAGCGGGACGCTACTTCATTTTCGGGCCGCCGCGAGGCATCCGCATGCCCTTCGGCATGGGGCCCTTCGGGAGCGGCATGTTCGACATCAGGTCGCCCATGGCGCGCAGCCGGTCGTTGGTGGCCGTGACCTGCGGGCCCGTGAGCACGCGCGGCAGCTTCAGGAGCGTCGTGCGCAGCTTCTTGAGGGAGACCGTGTCCTCGGCGGTACCGACGATGACGTCGTGCACCGGCACGTCCGCCACGATGCGGGCCATCTTCTTCTTCTCGGCGGCCAGCAGGCCCTTCACCCGGTTCGGGTTGCCCTCGGCCACCAGGACGATGCCGGCCTTGCCGACGGTGCGGTGCACCACGTCCTGGCTGCGGTTCATCGCGACCGCTGGGGTCGTCGTCCAGCCGCGACCGATCTTGTCGAGCACCGCGGCCGCCGCTCCGGGCTGGCCCTCCATCTGCCCGAAGGCGGCACGCTCGGCCCTGCGTCCGAAGACGATCGCCATCGCGAGGAAGGCGAGCAGGAAGCCGAGAATGCCCAGATAGACGGGGTGACCGATCAAGAAGCCGATCGCGAGGAAGACACCAAAGGTGACGATTCCCACAGCCGCGATGATCAGACCGATTTTCGAGTCGGCCCGACGGGTCATCTTGTAGGTCAGAGCGATCTGCTTGAGTCGCCCTGGCTCCGCGGCCGCATCCGCCGCGGTGGATTCCTTCCTCGCCATGCTGCTGAGTCTACGTGTCCCCGGAGGCGACTACGACGTGCGGGTTGCCACGGTCTCCTCGAACACGCGCAGCGCCTCGACCCGGTCCTTGGCGCGGCGGCGGTCCTCGAGCACGGAAGTCCAGGCGTTGCGGCGCGCGGTGCGCTGGCCGCCGCTCATGAGGAGCGACTCGACGGCGCGCAGGGCGACGGAGACGGACGGGATGGCGGTGGCGCGTACGGGCGCGGCCTGCATGGTGGGGCCCTCCTGGGGGACGGCTCGGATGAGGAGCGGCTATGGGTAGGGATGCACGTGCGGTGATAACAGGGTCACTGACTGGTGTTACCAGGGCGTGACCGGCCGGTCAAACGCCGATGAAACGTTGATGCCTGCCCCAAAACCACGACGCGGTCCCTACGCGTCCGCGACCTGCGGAATCGTACGGACCGCGTCGTTGCGGCTTGTACCGGTCAGTAGTTACTTGTGCGGCGATTCACACAGCATGCAGCGGACAGCGCCCACGCGCCCGGCACGTGCCCGCGTCACGCCGGGGTGACCGCGCCGCGCTGCTCCATCGCCATCTTGTACAGGCGGCCGGCGCGGTACGAGGAGCGGACCAGCGGGCCGGACATGACGCCCGAGAAGCCGATCTCCTCGGCCTCCTCCTTCAGCTCCACGAACTCCTGCGGCTTGGCCCAGCGCTCCACGGGGTGGTGGCGCACCGACGGGCGCAGGTACTGCGTGATCGTGATGAGCTCGCAGCCCGCCTCGTGCAGCCGGTGCAGCGCGTCGCTGATCTCCTCGCGCTCCTCGCCCATGCCGAGGATGAGGTTGGACTTCGTGATGAGGCCCGCCTCACGCGCCCGCGTGATGACCTCCAGCGAGCGCTCGAAGCGGAAGCCGGGGCGGATGCGCTTGAAGATGCGCGGCACCGTCTCGACGTTGTGCGCGAGCACCTCGGGGCGCGAGGAGAAGACCTCGGCGAGCTGCTCGGGCTCGGCGTTGAAGTCGGGGATGAGGAGCTCGACCTTGGTCTGGCCGGCCTCGCGCTCCGCCGTCAGGCCGTGGATCTGGCGCACGGTCTCCGCGTACAGCCAGGCGCCGCCGTCCTCCAGGTCGTCGCGGGCGACGCCGGTGATCGTGGCGTAGTTCAGGTCCATCGTGACGACGGACTCGCCGACGCGGCGCGGCTCGTCGCGGTCGAGGGCCTGCGGCTTGCCGGTGTCGATCTGGCAGAAGTCGCAGCGCCGGGTGCACTGGTCGCCGCCGATGAGGAACGTGGCCTCGCGGTCTTCCCAGCACTCGTAGATGTTCGGACAGCCCGCCTCCTGGCAGACCGTGTGCAGTCCCTCGCTCTTCACGAGCTTCTGCAGGGCGTTGTACTCGGGGCCCATCTTCGCCCGGGTCTTGATCCACTCGGGCTTGCGCTCGATGGGGGTCTGGCTGTTCCGGACCTCCAGGCGCAGCATCTTGCGTCCGTCGGGTGCGACTGCGGACACATCGGCTCCCTGTAGCTTCGATTCTTCGGCGCACACCAGGGTACGCCCGTGATGTCGTTGGGCTTACTTCCGGCCAACCTCTGGCCAAGGGGGTCCATTCCCCCGATGCCGTATCCGCTAGGCGGAGGCCTTCTCCGGCGCGTACCCAGGCGCGGACTCCGCCTCGGACTTCGCCTCGGACTTCACCGCGGGCTCCGCCTGCTTCTCGACCAGCCGCGGCTTGAGCTCCGCGTTCTCCAGCACGTCGCGCAGATGCCGCTCGGCCACGGGCAGCACATCGGCGATCGTGATCTCGCGGCCCAACTCGTACGAGAGGGACGTGACGCCCGCGTCGCGGATGCCGCACGGGATGATCCGGTCGAACCAGGTGTTGTCCGGGTTCACGTTGAGCGCGAAGCCGTGCATCGTGACGCCCTTGGCGACGCGGATGCCGATGGCGGCGATCTTGCGGTCCTCGCGGCGCTGACCCGCGTTGGACGGCGCGTACTCCGGCCCGTTGAACCGGGCGTCGAACTCCTCGTCCTGGAGCCGCGGGTCGAAGTCCAGGGAGAGGCCGCCGAGCGCCGGGCGCTGCTCCACGGGATCGCCGAGGACCCAGACGCCGCTGCGTCCCTCGACGCGGCTGGTCTCCAGGCCGAACTCCGCACACGTACGGATAAGAGCCTCTTCCAGACGGCGTACATGTGCTACGACGTCGACCGGTCGCGGCAGCTTCTGGATCGGGTAGCCCACGAGCTGGCCGGGGCCGTGCCAGGTGATCTTGCCGCCGCGGTCCACGTCGACGACCGGGGTCCCGTCCAGCGGACGCTCGCTGTCCGCGGTGCGGCGGCCCGCGGTGTAGACCGGCGGGTGCTCAAGAAGCAGGCAGGTGTCGGGGGCCTCGTCGGCGAAGCGGGCGGCGTGTACGCGGCGCTGCTCGTCCCAGGCCTCGCGGTACTCCACGGCGTCCGGGCCGAAACCCAGTCGGACGAACCGAAACTCACTCACGGCAGGTGCCTCCCTGAACGTTCACCGTGCACATATCGCGCCACCTGCCACTGTACGGGCCCCCTGGTTCGGCAACTCCGGCCCGGGTTCCTCACACGATCGGATGAATGCGGGGTGAAGGTGACGATAGAGGCTGTGATGGCCGTTACATTCGCGCCGTTCACGGAGCCATAACGGCTGCTCAAGGCAGGCCGAAAGGCAGGAGACCGCACAGCCGATGACGGAACGACCCCCGCAGCGCACCCCAAACCGCCAGCTCTCCGCACTCATCGCGGAAGCCGGGTTCTCCAATGCGGGCCTCGCGCGCCGCGTCGACCAGCTCGGCCTCGAACACGGCCTCGACCTGCGGTACGACAAGACGTCCGTGACCCGGTGGCTGCGCGGCCAGCAGCCCAGAGGCACCACGCCCGCGTTGATCGCCGAGGTCTTCACCCGGCGGCTCGGCCGCCGCCTGAGCGCGCAGGACCTCGGCCTCGACGCGTGCGCCCCGGTCTACGCGGGCCTGGAGTTCGCCGCCACCCCCGAGGAGGCCGTCGACATCGTCGGCGGTCTCTGGCGAAAGGACTCCGGGAGCCACGCCGAACTCCGGAAGATCGCCTTCACCCCGGCCGGGCTCGTCGTGCCGAGCCGCGACTGGCTGATCGGCAGGGCCGACGAGCGCGTGGGCCGCGGCGACATCGACCCCGGCCCGACACGCGTGCCCCCGCAGGGGCGCCCCGCCGTGCCCCGCCAGCGCAGGGAGTCCGACCGCACGCCCGGACAGCGGGTGACCAGCGGCGACATCGCGGCGCTCCGCTCCGTCGGCGAACTCTTCCGCGCGCTCGACAACGCGTACGGCGGCGGGCACGCCCGGCAGGCCCTCGTCCGCTACCTGGAGCACGAGGCCGAACCGATGCTGCGCGGCACCTACGGCGAGCAGGCCGGCCGGCGGCTCTTCGCGGCGGCCGCCGATCTGACCCGCCTCGCGGGCTGGACCTCGTACGACATCGTGGCGCACGGCCTGGCCCAGCGGTACTACGTCCAGGCGCTGCGGCTGGCGCAGGCGGCCGGCGACCGGGCCTTCGGCTCCTACGTCCTGGTGACCATGAGCCGCCAGGCCGTCTACCTCGGGCACGGACGCGAGGCCGTGCAGCTCGCGCGCGTCGCCCAGCAGGGCGTCGGCTCGTCCGCGCCGCCCGTCGTGCAGGCCCTGCTGTACGCCGCGGAGGCGCGCGGCCACGGGGTGCTCGGCGAGGTGCGGCCCTGCACGGCATCGCTCCAGCGGGCCGAGCGGTCCCTGGAGGCGGCCAGGCCCGGCGACGAGGTGCCGCACTGGGCCCGCTTCTTCGACGAGGCCCAGCTCGCCGACGACTTCGGACACTGCCACCGGGACCTCCAGCAGTACCGCGTCGCCGTCCAGTACGCCGAGCGGTCCCTGCAACTGCGCGCCCCCGCCTTCGCGCGCAGCCGTCTGTTCTGCCGGGTGGTGCTGGCCACGTCACGGCTCGGCCTCGGCGACCTCGAACAGGCTTGCCAACTGGGCGCGGAGGCCGCGCAGGCCGCCGCGGAGATGCGGTCCGCACGGGCGCACGAGTACGTACGCGAATTCGAGCGCCGCCTTGAGCCGTACCGCGACGCGGCGCCGGTGCGGGGCTACCGCGACAAGGTCGCCGCGGCCTTCGGATAGGCCGCGGCCTTCGGCAAGGACGGTCAGGCCGCGGCCTTCGGCCGGGACGGTCAGGCGGCGACGGGCAGGGCCTCCAGGGGGTCACCGTCGCCGTCGTCCGCCGGGGTGATGCCGAAGTCCCTGAGCGCCGCGTGGGCCGCGCGCCGCCCCGAGTGCAGCGCGCCCTGGACCGTACTGGTGTCCCGGTGGTCCCCGCAGACGTAGAGCCCCCCGAGCAGACGCACCGGGCGGCGCGGGTCGTGCGGGGGCGGCATCGCGGGGACGGCCTCCGGGGTGTGGTGGAGGGCGAGGAGTTCCCAGCGGTCGGTCGGGGCCCCGTAGAGCACGGCGAGGTGCGCGCGCACGGCCCGCTCGTCCGGCGGCGGACCGAGCACCGTGGACGAGATCAGGACGCGGTCGGCGGGCGCGCGGGACGGGTCGACGTGACTGACGACCGCCGTGTGGGCGACAGGGCCCGCGCGGTCGGCGTCCAGCAGCAGCCCGGAGCCCTCCAGCGGCGGCTCGGGCGCGGTGTGGTGGAAGACCGTCACCTCGTGGAAGGGCGGCACCCGCAGCCCGGGAAGCAGCTCCGCGGCGGCGCGGGCGTCGGTGGCGAGCAGCACGGCCCGGCAGCTTATCTCACCGTGCTCGGCGGTGGTGACGGAGGTCGTGGAGACCGAGGTGACCCGGACACCGTGGCGCACCGTGCCGGGCGGCAGCGCCGCGGCGAGCAGTTCGGGCAGTACCTCGGCGCCGCCCTCGGGCAGACAGAGCTTGCCGCGCGCGTAGGCGTGCAGGGCGAGGTCCGCGCACCGGCTTGACGTGGTCAGGCCGGCGTCGCAGAGCAGTGTGGAGAGCAGCGGGCGCAGGAAGCCGTCGATGGTGCGCGGGGGCAGTCCGCGCGCGGCGAGGGCTGTGCGGGCGGGGAGTTCGGGGCGGTCGAGCAGCCGCTCGACGGGGGTCGCCCCGATGCGGACGAGCGCGGCGCCGAGCCGTGCCTGGTCGAGCGGGCGGCCGAGGGGCGCGGGGCGCGACGCGGACCCCGGCGCGGGCCTCACGGCGCGCGGCACGAGGGGGGCGCTCGCAAGGGCGCGCGCCGCCGTGAGTGCGCCTCTCGCGCTCCGCCCGGGCACGGGCTCCGCCACCCGGTGGTGACGGCCGTCGCTGTGCACCAGGACGCCGGGCGCGAACGGGCGCAGGACCAGCGCGTCGAGCCCCGGTGTGCGGCGCAGCTCCGGGTACGAGGTGGTGAGCAACTGCCCGATCCTGTCGAGCCGGAAGCCGTCGACCTTCTCGGTCGCCATCCTGCCGCCGACGTAAGGGGCGGCTTCCAGGACGACGGTCGTTACTCCGGCGCTGGTCAGCCGATGCGCGGCCGAGAGCCCCGCGGCCCCGGCCCCCACGATGACGACGTCCGCATGGTGCGCAGGCTCTAGCACGTGCCCCTCCCAGAGGTCGCGCGGGCTTGTTGGGGACCAGATGCCCGCAACAGAGGTCTCGAATGCAGGGATTCGAACCGAGGGTAGGAGCGCTCGAACACCGGGGCAGTCGCGCACGAACCGAGCACGGTCGCACGCGGGTCGCACGCGGGTGTGGTCCGGTGCGTTGCAGGAAAGTCCCAGCGACACGCCGAGAAACTCGGCGTGTCGCTGGGACTTTCCTGCGACACGCCGTCCATGGCTATATCAGCGCCGCCCGCAGCGTGTCCTCGATGCCCGGGTGGGTGAACTCGAAGCCTGACTCCAGGAGGCGGGTGGGGAGCACTCGTTGGCTGGCCAGTACGTCGCCCGCCATCTCGCCCAGCGCCACGCGCAGCGCCGGGGCCGGGGCGGGGAACAGCGTGGGGCGGCGCAGCACGCGGCCCATCGCGGCCGTGATCTCGCCGTTGGTGAGCGGATCGGGGGCGGTGAGGTTGACCGGGCCCGACAGGGTCTCGGTGGCGAGGAGGTACCGCAGGGCGGCCACTACGTCGTGCAGGGAGATGTAGCTCCAGTACTGCCTGCCGTTGCCGAGGCGCCCGCCGAGGCCCGCTCTGAAGAGCGGGAAGAGCCGTGCCCAGGCGCCGCCCTCGCGGGCCACGACGAGGCCGTTGCGGGCGATGACGGTACGGATGCCCGCCTCCCGCGCGGCGGCGGTCGCCGCCTCCCACTCCACGCAGAGGGCCGGCAGGAACCCCGTACCGGCGGGGGCGCTCTCGTCGACCGCCCGGGTGCCGGTGTCGCCGTAGTAGCCGATCGCCCCGGCGTTGAGGAACACGCGGGGCGGTTCGTCGAGGGAGGCCGCCGCCGCGGCGAGCGCGGAGGTGCCGAGGACCCGGCTGTCGCGGAGCTCCCGCTTGTAGGCGGCCGTCCAGCGGTGGTCGCCGATCCCGGCGCCCGCGAGGTTGACGACGGCCGTGCAGCCCGCGAGGCCCGCCGTGTCGACGCGGCCGCTCGCGGGGTCCCAGCGCACCTCGTCGGCTCTACGGGGCGCTCTGCGCACCAGGCGGACCACGTCGTGCCCGTCCGCGGTGAGGGAGCGGGTGAGCGCCGTGCCGATGAGCCCGGAGGCGCCGGAGACGGCGACGCGGGACCGTGTGGTTTCCATGGCTCCCATCCTGGCCCGTCCGGCCCCGTCGCGCCCCATCGCGGCCCGCCGTGGCCCGTCGCGCCCCATCGCGGCCCGCCGT
This sequence comes from Streptomyces sp. DSM 118878, assembly GCF_052936595.1. Lineage (NCBI taxonomy): Bacteria > Bacillati > Actinomycetota > Actinomycetes > Kitasatosporales > Streptomycetaceae > Streptomyces > Streptomyces sp. DSM 118878. The sequence continues at coordinate 2,749,551 of NZ_CP193622.1, read as the reverse complement.
GGCCCGTCGCGCCCCATCGCGGCCCGCCGCGGCCCGCCGCGCCCCGTCCTGGCCCGCACCGCGCCCCGTCCTGGTCCGTCCTAGCCCGTCCTGGCCCGTGCTGGTCCGGAAAGGGCGTCGGGGCGTGCGTTCCGGAGCCGGCGCGGGAAACGTCGGGTGGGCCGCGGCGTGACCGCCGTAAAGTGACGCCATGCCGGAGTTGCACATACGCACCGCCCTGGTCGAGGACGACGACGCGCTCGCCCGCCTCGACCGCGCCGCATGGTCCCCGCTGCACGCGGTCCTGCCCCGCCCCGAGCCGCCCTACGAACCCTTCTTCAACGACCGCTTCGGCCCGCACGACCACCTCGTGGCCGAACTGGACGGGCGGCTCGTCGGCTATGTAAAGCTCGGCTTCCCCACCCCGCTGTACTCGAACGCGCACGTGCGTCAGATCCAGGGCTTCCTGGTCGCGGAGGAGGCGCGCGGCCGTGGCGTCGGCCGCCGGATGATGCGCGCCGCCCTGGACCGGGCACGCGGGCAGGGTGCGCGGCGCGTCACCCTGCGGGTCCTCGGGCACAACACACCGGCCCGCAAGCTCTACGAGGCGGAGGGCTTCGTGGTCGAAGGGGTGCTGCCCGGCGAGTTCCTGCTGGAGGGCGAGTACGTCGACGACGTACTCATGGGCCGCCCCCTCTGACCGGCCGCCCCCTCTGACCGGCCGGGCCGGGCATCCGACGCACCGGGCATCCGACGCACCGGGCACCCGACGCACCGGGCACCCGACGGACCGGCCCGGCGTGCGGTGTTCCCGCGCGCGTAGGAGCGTGAAGGGGTGATCAGGGCGGCGGCCAGACGGCGTGACGCGGAGCAGCGCGACTGGCTGCTGCGCGGGACGCCGCCCCCGCCCTGGGTGCGGTGGCCGCCGCCGCTGGTCCTCGCCGCGGTCGTGGCCATCCAGCTGCTGACGCCGAAGACGCTGGACCTGAGCTTCCTGGTCGCCGCCGTCTCGCCGCTCGCCGCCCTGTCCTACGGGCCCGCCGCCACCGCCCTGTTCGGCGCCCTCGTCCTCCTGCTGGTCTCCCTGCCCGGTCTGAGCCTTGGCCACCCCGGCAACAGCGACTGGCTGACGATCATCTTCATCGCGCTGCTCAGCGTGCTCATCGCCTGGGTACGCGGCCGCCGCGAACGGCAGCTCGTGACGGTCAGCACGGTCGCGGAGGCGGCCCAGCTCGCGGTGCTGCCGCCGCTGCCGGACCGGGTCGGCAGGGTGCGGTGCGCGGGCCTGTACCAGGCGGCGCAGCGCGAGTCCCTGGTCGGCGGCGACTTCTTCGACGTACGCGGCTCGCCGTACGGCGTCCGCGCCCTGGTCGGCGACGTGCAGGGCCACGGGCTCGCCGCCGTCGGCACGGTCGCCTCGCTGCTCGGCGCCTTCCGCGAGGCGGTCCTCGACCAGCCCGACCTGGAGGGCGTCGCGGCCCGCCTCGACCGCAGGCTCCTCGTCGACTCGGCGGACGAGGAGCACACCGAGCTGTTCGCCACGGCCGTGCTCCTGGAGTTCCCCGACGGTTCCAAGGGTTCCAAGGGCTCCGACGGTTCCGAGGGCTCCGACGGCTCCGACGTCGTCCGCATCGTCTCCTGCGGCCACCCGGCCCCGCTGCTCCTGCGCGGCCCTGAGGTCACCGAGCTGTCGGTGGCGCCGGGGGCGCCGCTCGGCCTCGGCATCGCGGGGGCCGTCCCGCCCGAACGGCTGACGGTGCCGCTGTTCGCCGGCGACCGGCTGCTCGCCCTGACCGACGGCGTCTGCGAGGCGAGGGACGTGTCCGGCGCCTTCTACCCCGTCCTCGAACGGCTCTCCGCCATGATCGAGGCCGACCCGGCGGTCATCGACGACCCGGCGGCGCTGACGGAACAGGTCTGGGCGGACGTCCTGCGGCACGCGGGGGTCGTACGGGACGACGTGACGATGATGGTGTTCGCCCCGGAACAGCGATAGCTGGCATAATGTGCCACATAGGCATGAAGTGTCAGTAGGTAGTGAGCAGCAAGCAGTGAGTGGAGAAACGCCATGGAGACGACCGCCGCGTACACCCTGAACCGCTACGAGGGCCGCCGCGCCCTGGTGACCGGTGGCGGGTCCGGCATCGGGCAGGCCACCGTCCTGCGGATGCTGGCCGAAGGGGGCAGGGTCGTTGCCGCCGACGTCAGCGAGGACGGCCTGAAGGACACCGTCGCCAAGGCGGGCGCGGACGCGGAGCGGCTGACCACCGCCGTGGTGGACATCGCCGACGAGGACTCCGTGCGCGCGGGCGTCGCCGCCGCCGTGACCGCGCTCGGCGGCCTGGACGTCCTGGTGAACGCGGCCGGCGTCCTGCGCTCCTCGCACACCCACGAGACCAGCCTCGCCGCCTTCAACCAGGTCATCGGCGTCAACCTCACCGGCACGTTCCTGATGATCCGTGAGGCGATACCGGCGCTCCTCGAAGGCAACGGCCCCGCCGTCGTCAACTTCAGCTCCACCTCGGCGACGTTCGCCCACCCGTACATGGCGGCGTACGCGGCGAGCAAGGGCGGCATCCAGTCCATGACGCACGCCCTGGCGAGCGAGTACGGCAAGCAGGGCATACGGTTCACCGCCGTGCAGCCCGGCTCCATCTCCTCCGGGATGACCGACGGCTCGGGCGAGAGCAGGCGCAGCGTCGGCCCCGGGCTGCCCGCGGACGCCGACATGAGCCTCTTCGTGAAGCTGGCGCCCGCCCTCGGGCAGGGCTTCGCGGGCCCCGAGACGGTCGCGTCCGTCGTCGCCATGCTCGCCTCGGACGACGGCCGCTTCATCACGGGCACCGAGGTCCGCGTCGACGGTGGCACACACTTCTGAGCGGCTTGTGGACCGCGGCGTGACTGAGCCTCACTCGGACATGAAGCGGTCCCACAGCTTCGGGTACAGCCGCGCCATCGCCGCGTCGTCCTCGAAGTCGATGGGGGTGCCCGTCGGCTCCGGCGGGGCGGGCAGGATGCCGAGGTCGGGGGCGACGACGCCGGTGAGCTGCTCGTACGCCTCGTCGGCGGCGTAGCCGAGGTCCTCGCCGTCGCCGTCAAGCTCCTCGTCGAAGTCGTCCAGGAGGTCGGCGAGGGCGTCGGGGTCGTGCACCGCGCCCTCGTAGACCGCCCGGCCCTGGCCGATCAGCCAGCAGCGGAAGTAGTCGAAGGCGTCGTCGCTCGCGCCGCCGAGCAGCACCCAGGCCGCTCCCCACAGGTCCCAGCGGTAGGCGCGGTTGTAGCGGGCCTCGAAGTGACGGGCGAAGTCGAGCACCGCGTCCGGGTCGGAACCCACCAGACGCTCCACGAGCAGCTCGGCGTGGTCCTCCGGGTCGCCGCCGGCGGCCTCGCGGGTGCTGTCCACGATCTCCCAGAACTCCGTCTCGTCCATCACGGGTCCAGCATCGGTCCTCACAAGTGCGGGCGCACGCGGAGTGCGCCGGAATGCGGCTGTCTCGTTATGCGTGCACATGCCCTTGGAAAAACCGACAGGAGATGTCGGCTTTTGGTGGAAGCCTCAAGGCATGGACAAAGGCATGGGCAAAGACAGGGACAAGGACAGGGGACAGGGCGTCGAAGGCACCGGGACCGCACGGCCGCTGACCGGGAAGGTCGCCCTGGTGGCGGGCGCCACCCGCGGCGCGGGGCGCGCCATGGCCGTGGAACTCGGCCGCGCCGGAGCGACCGTGTACGTCACGGGAAGGACCACGCGCGAGCACGTCAGCGAGGTCGGGCGGGACACCGAGACCATCGAGGGGACCGCGGAGCTGGTGGACGCGGCGGGCGGCGAGGGGATCGCCGTACCGACCGACCACCTGGAGCCGGAGCGGGTCGAGGCGCTCGTGGCGCGGATCGACCGCGAGCGGGGCCGCCTGGACATCCTGGTCAACGACCTCTGGGGCGGCGACGCCTTCGTCGGGTGGGACAAGAAGATGTGGGAGCACGACCTCGGCGACGGACTGCGTGTCCTGCGCCTCGGCGTCGAGTCCCACCTCGTCACCAGCCGGTACGCGCTGCCGCTGCTGATCAGGAACCGCGGTGGTCTGGTCGTCGAGGTCACCGACGGCACCGAGGAGTACAACCGCCGCTACCGCCAGCCCGTCTACTACGACCTCGCCAAGGCCGCCCCGCTGCGGATGGCGCGCGGACTCGCCGAGGAGCTGACGGAGTACGGCTGCACGGCCGTCTGCCTGACACCCGGCTGGCTGCGCTCCGAGGCCATGCTCGACACCCACTTCAAGGTGACCGAGGAGGACTGGCTCGCGGGGTGCGAGCAGAATCCGCACTTCGCGATCTCCGAGACGCCGACGTTCGTCGGGCGCGCCCTGGCAGCGCTCGCCGCCGACCCGGACGTGGCGCGCTGGAACGGTGCCTCGCTCTCCAGCGGCGGGCTCGCCAAGGAGTACGGGTTCACGGACGTCGACGGCTCGGCGCCCGACGCGTGGCGGTACATCACGGAGGTCGACCAGGAGAGCCCGACGGCGGACGTCACCGGCTACCGGTAGCGCCCCGCGGCTTCTCGTACAGCTTCGCCGAGCGGGCCGCCGCGTCCGCGAACCGCTCGCGCAGGGCGGCGGGTTCCACCACCTCCGCCTCCGGGCCCAGCGCCATGAGCTGGGCGTACGCCACGTCGTCGTTCTCGACGGGCAGGGTGACCGTCACCCGGCCCGTCGCGTCCGGGGCGCCCGCCGACTCCATCACCTCACGCGCGACCGCGCGGTCGGTGGCGTACGGGAGCTGTCGCACGCCCGCCTCCGTGAGCCGCACGACGACCTCGGAGCGCAGGATCGCCCGCGCGAACTCGGCCGCGCGCTCCTCCCAGAAGGCCGGCAGGTCGAACTCCTCGTCGCGCACGAAGCGTTCGGCGCCGGGGGTGATCTCCGTGAACCGGTCGACGCGGTAGACGCGGTATGTGTCGTGGTCGGGCACGCGGGCGCACAGGTACCAGACGCCCGCCTTGAGGACCAGGCCGTAAGGCTCCAGGTCGCGCTCTCTGGCGGCCCCTTGGCGCACGTAGCGGGCGCTGATCGGACGGTCGTCCCAGACGGCGTCCGCGACGGCGGGCAGCAGTTCGGGGGCGGGGGTCTCCTGGAACCAGCCGGGGGCGTCCAGATGGAACCGCTGCGCGGCGTTCTGCGAGGCGTCCCTGAGGGAGGGCATGAGCGCCGCCGAGACCTTGAGGCGGGCCGCGGAGGCGGCGTCCTCCAGGCCCATCTCGCGCAGCGCGCCCGGCACTCCGGACAGGAACAGCGCCTCGGCCTCGCTGCGGCCGAGGCCGGTGAGGCGGGTGCGGTAACCGCCGATGAGGCGGTAGCCGCCGGTCCTGCCGCGGTCCGCGTAGACGGGCACGCCGGCCTCGGACAGGGCCTGGGCGTCACGGGTGATGGTCCGTTCGGACACGTCCAGCTCGGCGGCCAGCTCGGCGGCGGTCATGGAGGGCCTCGCCTGGAGCAGCAGCACCATCTTGATGAGGCGGGCAGCACGCATGCCGCCATTGTGCCGCCGCGGACGGAACCACCCACCCGTCCGCCCCCGGTACGGGGGTGAACGGGTGGGTGGAACGACATCCGCCGCTAAGGGGCGGGCCGGTACGCGGACCGGTACGGGGGCAGGATCACAGCCCGTACTTCGCCCGGGCCTCCTTCACCGCGGAAGCGGGCACCTCGCCGCGGCGGGCGAGCTGGGCCAGCGCCGCCACCACGATGGACTCCGCGTCGACGCCGAAGTGGCGACGGGCCGCGTCGCGCGTGTCGGAGAGGCCGAAGCCGTCCGCGCCGAGCGAGGAGTAGTCCTGCTCGATCCACTGGGCGATCTGGTCCGGGACCTGGCGCATGTAGTCGGAGACGGCCAGGACCGGGCCCTGGGCACCTTCCAGCGCCGTACGCACGTACGGCGTGCGCTCCTCGCCGCGCAGGATCGCCTCGTCCGCATCGAGGGCGTCGCGGCGCAGCTCGGTCCAGGAGGTCGCGGACCACACGTCGGCGGCCACGCCCCACTCCTCGGCGAGCATCTTCTGCGCGGCCAGCGTCCAGTGGATGGCCGTTCCCGAGCCGATCAGCTGGATGCGCGAGGCGTTGGCAGCGGGGGAGAGCCCCGCGGACTCGGCCGTGTTGAAGCGGTAGAGGCCCTTGATGATGCCCTCGTCCACCCCCGCGGGCTTCGCGGGCTGCGGCATCGGCTCGTTGTAGACGGTGAGGTAGTAGAAGACGTCCCGGTCCTCACCGGGGGCCGCGTCGCCGTACATCCGGCGCAGACCGTCCTTGACGATCGCCGCGATCTCGTAGGCGAACGCCGGGTCGTACGACATGGCGGCCGGGTTCGTCGCGGCGATCACCGGCGAGTGGCCGTCGGCGTGCTGGAGGCCCTCGCCCGTCAGCGTCGTACGGCCGGCGGTGGCGCCGACGAGGAAGCCGCGGCCGAGCTGGTCGCCGAGCTGCCACATCTGGTCGGCCGTGCGCTGCCAGCCGAACATCGAGTAGAAGATGTAGAAGGGGATCATCGCTTCGCCGTGCGTCGCGTACGACGACGACGCGGCGATGAAGTCCGCCATGGAACCGGCCTCGGTGATCCCCTCGTTGAGGATCTGGCCGTCCGTGGCCTCCTTGTAGTACATGAGCTGGTCGCGGTCGACCGGCTCGTACGTCTGGCCCTTCGGCGAGTAGATGCCGAGGGACGGGAAGAGCGACTCCATGCCGAAGGTGCGCGCCTCGTCGGGGACGATCGGCACCCAGCGCTTGCCGGTCTCCTTGTCGCGTACGAGGTCCTTGACCAGGCGTACGAACGCCATGGTGGTGGCCATCGACTGGCTGCCTGAGCCCTTGTCGAACGCGGCGAACGCCTTGTCCGCCGGGGCGGGCAGCGGGGCGAGCGGCTGCGTGCGGCGGGCCGGGGCCGGGCCGCCGAGGGCCGCACGGCGCTCCTGGAGGTAGCGGACCTCGGGGGAGTCGGCGCCGGGGTGGCCGTAGGGCACCTGGCCGTCGACGAACGCGCTGTCCGGGATCGGCAGCTCCAGGAGATCGCGCATGTCCTTGAACTCGTCCACCGACAGCTTCTTCATCTGGTGGTTGGCGTTCTTGGACGCGAAGCCCTTGCCGAGGGTGAAGCCCTTGACCGTCTGCGCGAGGATCACGGTCGGCGCGCCCGTGTGGGTGAGCGCCGCACGGTAGGCCGCGTAGACCTTGCGGGCCTCGTGGCCGCCGCGCGAGAGGTGGAAGCACTCGCTGATCTTGTCGTCGCTGAGCAGCTTGCCCAGCTCGACGAGGGCGGGCTCGGAGCCGAAGAAGTGCTCGCGGATGTAGGCGGCGTCACGCGTCGCGTACGTCTGGAACTGCGCGTCCGGCACCTCACGCAGGCGGCGGACCAGGGCGCCCGTGGTGTCGAGCTGGAACAGCTCGTCCCAGGCGTTGCCCCACAGGACCTTGATGACGTTCCAGCCGGCGCCGCGGAACTGGGCCTCCAGCTCCTGCACCACGCGGAAGTTGGCGCGGACCGGGCCGTCGAGGCGCTGGAGGTTGCAGTTGATGACGTAGGTGAGGTTGTCGAGACCCTCGCGCGCGGCCAGTGCGAGGGCCGCCGTCGACTCGGGCTCGTCCATCTCGCCGTCACCGAGGAACGCCCACACGTGCGAGGCGGAGACGTCCTTGATGCCGCGGTTGGTGAGGTAGCGGTTGAAGCGCGCCTGGTAGATCGCCGACAGCGGGCCGAGGCCCATCGACACCGTCGGGAACTCCCACAGCCAGGGGAGACGGCGCGGGTGCGGGTAGGACGGGAGACCGTTGCCGCCCGCCTCCTGCCGGAAGTTGTCGAGGTGCGTCTCGTTCAGACGGCCGTCGAGGAAGGCGCGGGCGTAGATGCCGGGGGAGGCGTGGCCCTGGATGTAGAGCTGGTCGCCGGAGCCGTCCCCCTCCTTGCCCTTGAAGAAGTGGTTGAAGCCGGTCTCGTACAGCCAGGCGGCGGAGGCGAAGGTGGCGATGTGGCCACCGACGCCGTGCTTGGCGCCGCGGGTGACCATCGCGGCCGCGTTCCAGCGGTTCCACGCGGTGATCTTCCGCTCCATCTCCTCGTCACCGTCGACGGACGGCTCGGCGGAGGTGGGGATGGTGTTGACGTAGTCGGTCTCCAGGAGCTTGGGCAGCGCCAGGCCCGCGCCCTCGGCGCGCTCCAGCGTGCGGCGCATCAGGTACGCGGCACGGTGCGGCCCGGCCGCCTGGGTAACGGCGTCCAGGGAGGCCTGCCATTCGGCGGTCTCCTCGGGGTCGCGGTCCGGGAGCTGGTCGAGCTCGCTCGGCTGGATTGCGGAGGGGTCGGTCATTGCGCCGCCTTCCTGAGTCGGAGGGGGTCCCCTGTTCGGTAAGGGGTGGGGGTGCCCGTTGTCTGGCAGGACAGGGCGTGAGGCTCGGGTCAGAGCCCGTCGTCGACTGTAATCCCGTGATCGATGATCGATCAAAGCTTGAAGGGAAAAATCTCTTCAGATGAAGAAAGTCGGCATCCGGTGCCATGAAAGTGGGCACCGCGTGCCTTCGATTTGAAGGATCGGTGCAGGTGGGAGTGCGTCTGAGCGCACATATGAGAGCGCGTATGAGCGCCCCACGGGGACTATGAGCGCCCCAGGGGGACCTATGCGCGCGGCCGGAGAGGTCAGGCGCGCGGAGCGCAGCCGAGGACGTGGGACTTCACCAGCTCCGCGATGGCGGGATCGCGCTCCCTGAAGGCCGAGACCAGCGCCTCGTGCTCCTCCGCGTACGACTGCTGGACCGTCCCGAGCCAGCGGATGGAGAGCGCGGTGAAGACCTCGATGCCGAGCCCCTCCCAGGTGTGCAGCAGGACGGAGTTGCCCGCCGCCCGCACCATCTCGCGGTGGAAGGCGACCGTGTGCCGCACCTGCCCGGTGCCGTCGGCGGCGCGGTCGGCTTCGTAGAGGGCCGCCACGTGGGGTTCGAGGGCCGAGCAGTCCTCGGCGAGACGCTCGGCCGCGAGCTCGGCGGCGATCGCCTCCAGGCCCGCGCGGACCGGGTAGCTCTCCTCCAGGTCGGCCGCGGTCAGATTCCGCACCCGTACGCCCTTGTTGGGCGCGGACTCGATGAGCCGCAGCGTCTCCAGCTCCCGCAGGGCCTCGCGCACCGGGGTCTGCGAGACCTCCAGCTCCACGGCGATGCGACGCTCCACGATCCGCTCGCCCGGCTTCCAGCGCCCGCTGACGATCCCCTCCACGATGTGCTCGCGGATCTGGTCGCGGAGCGAGTGGACAACGGGCGCGGTCATGAGGGCTCCTCCGGCGGGGGCATCGGGGCCCCAAGGGCGTGTGACCCCTAGACAATACGGCTGCGCCCCCGCCCGGAGGACTCCGGACGGGGGCGTACGCGCTGATGAGACGAGTCTTACAACGTCTCGCGCCGCGGTGTTACAGGCCGAGCTCGACCTCGAACTCGCCGGCTTCCAGGATCGCCTTGACGGCGGTCAGGTAGCGGGCGGCGTCGGCTCCGTCGACCAGGCGGTGGTCGTAGGAGAGCGAGAGGTAGGTCATGTCCCGTACGGCGATGGTCTCGCCGAGGTCGGGGTGGTTGATGACCACCGGGCGCTTGACGGTGGCGCCGATGCCCAGGATGGCGGCCTGGTTCGGCGGCACGATGACCGTGTCGAACAGGGCGCCGCGGGAGCCGGTGTTGGAGATCGTGAAGGTGGCGCCCGACATGTCGTCGGGGGTGAGGCCACCGCCACGGGCCTTGCCGGCCAGCTCGGCGGTCTTCTTGGAGATGCCGGCGATGTTCAGGTCGCCCGCGCCCTTGATGACCGGGGTCATCAGGCCCTTCTCGGCGTCGACGGCGATGCCGATGTTCTCCGCGTCGAAGTAGGTGATGGTGCCTTCGTCGTCGTTGATCCGGGCGTTGACGACCGGGTGGGCCTTCAGTGCCTGGGCGGCGGCCTTGACGAAGAACGGCATCGGGGAGAGCTTGACGCCCTCGCGGGCGGCGAAGGCGTCCTTGGCCTTGGCGCGCAGCTTCATCAGCTTGGTGATGTCGACCTCGACGACCGAGGTGAGCTGGGCCTGCGAGTGCAGGGCCTTCATCATGTTGTCGCCGATGACCTTGCGCATGCGGGTCATCTTGACGGTCTGGCCGCGCAGCGGGGAGGCCTCCAGGGCCGGGGCCTTCGAGGCGGCGGCCGGTGCGGCCGGGGCCGGGGCCGGGGCGGCCTTCTTGGCCTCGGCGGCGGCGATGACGTCCTGCTTGCGGATGCGGCCGCCGACGCCGGAACCGGTGACCTCGGAGAGGTTCACGCCGTTCTCGGAGGCGAGCTTGCGCACCAGCGGGGTGACGTAGGCGCCGTCGTCGGCCGGGGTGGCCTGCGCCGGGGCGGCCGGAGCTGCCGGAGCGGCAGCGGCGGGAGCCGGCTGGGCCGGAGCCGCGGGGGCGGCGGCCGGAGCGGCGGGCTGAGCCGGGGCCGGGGCGGCAGCGGCGGGCGCGGCCGGAGCGGCGGGGGCGGCAGCCGGGGCCGCGGGGGCGGCCGGAGCAGCCGGAGCCGGGGCGGGGGTCTCGGCGGCGGGGGCGGCCGGGGCCTCCTCCTTGGCCGGGGCCGCAGCGGCACCGGGCGCACCGATGACGGCGAGCTTGGCGCCGACCTCGGCGGACTCGTCCTCGGCCACGACGATCTCGAGCAGCACGCCCGCGACCGGCGAGGGGATCTCGGTGTCGACCTTGTCCGTCGAGACCTCCAGGAGGGGCTCGTCGGCCGCGACCTCCTCGCCGACCTCCTTCAGCCAGCGCGTGACGGTGCCCTCGGTGACGGACTCGCCGAGCGCCGGCAGGGTGACCGCGGTGCCCTCGGCGGCGCCGCCGGACGGGGCCGGAGCGGCCTCCTGCTGCGCGGGGGCGGCCGGGGCCTCCTCCTGCTTCGGGGCCTCGGGGGCGGGGGCGGCCGGGGCCTCGGCCTGGGCGGGGGCGGCCGAGCCGCCCGCGTCGCCGGAGCCGTCGTCGATGACGGCCAGCTCGGCGCCGACCTCGACGGTCTCGTCCTCGGCGACCTTGATGGAGGCCAGGATGCCGGCGGCCGGCGAGGGGATCTCGGTGTCGACCTTGTCGGTCGAGACCTCGAGCAACGGCTCGTCGGCCTCGACGCGCTCGCCCTCGGCCTTCAGCCAACGGGTGACAGTGCCCTCGGTGACGCTCTCGCCGAGCGCCGGAAGGGATACGGAAACCGCCATGGTTTCGGTTGCTCCTTAACGAATTGCGGAAGTCTGGTCGTCGCGCCCGATGACTGAAGGATCAGTCGTGGGAGTGCAGCGGCTTGCCGGCCAGGGCCAGGTGGGCCTCGCCCATCGCCTCGTTCTGCGTGGGGTGGGCGTGGATGAGCTGGGCGACCTCGGCCGGCAGCGCCTCCCAGTTGTAGATCAGCTGGGCTTCGCCGACCTGCTCGCCCATGCGGTCGCCGACCATGTGGACGCCGACCACGGCACCGTCCTTGACCTGGACGAGCTTGATCTCGCCCGCGGTCTTGAGGATCTTGCTCTTGCCGTTGCCCGCGAGGTTGTACTTGAGGGCGACGACCTTGTCCGCGCCGTAGATCTCCTTGGCCTTGGCCTCGGTGATGCCCACGGAGGCGACCTCGGGGTGGCAGTACGTCACCCGGGGCACGCCGTCGTAGTCGACCGGGACGGTCTTGAGACCGGCCAGGCGCTCCGCCACCAGCATGCCCTCGGCGAAGCCGACGTGCGCGAGCTGGAGGGTCGGCACCAGGTCGCCCACGGCCGAGATGGTCGGGACATTGGTCTGCATGTACTCGTCGACCAGGACGTAGCCGCGGTCCATGGCGACGCCCTGCTCCTCGTACCCGAGGCCCTGGGAGACCGGGCCGCGGCCGATGGCGACCAGGAGGACCTCGGCCTCGAAGGTCTTGCCGTCGGCGAGGGTCACGCGGACGCCGTCCTGCGTGTACTCGGCCTTCTCGAAGAACGTGCCGAGGTTGAACTTGATGCCGCGCTTGCGGAACGCGCGCTCAAGAAGCTTGGAGCTGTTCTCGTCCTCGACGGGCACGAGGTGCTTGAGGCCCTCGATGACCGTGACGTCGGTCCCGAAGGACTTCCACGCCGAGGCGAACTCGACGCCGATGACGCCGCCGCCCAGGACGATCGCGGACTTCGGCACGCGGTCCAGGGTCAGGCCGTGGTCCGAGGAGATGATGCGGTTGCCGTCGATCTCCAGGCCCGGCAGCGACTTCGGCACGGAGCCGGTCGCGAGAAGGACGTGGCGGCCCTGGACGCGCCGGCCGTTCACGTCGACGGAGGTCGGCGAGGAGAGCCGGCCCTCGCCCTCGATGTACGTCACCTTGCGGGAGGCGACGAGACCCTGGAGGCCCTTGTACAGGCCCGAGATCACGTCGTCCTTGTACTTGTGGACGGCCGCCATGTCGATGCCCTCGAAGGTGGCCTTCACGCCGAACTGGTCGGCCTCGCGCGCCTGGTCGGCGATCTCGCCGGCGTGCAGCAGCGCCTTCGTCGGGATGCATCCGTTGTGCAGGCAGGTGCCGCCGAGCTTGTTCTTCTCGATCAGGGCGACGTCCAGGCCCAGCTGCGCTCCGCGCAGCGCCGCGGCGTAACCGCCGCTACCGCCGCCGAGAATCACTAGGTCGAAAACGGTGCTGGCGTCGTTCGCCACGTCACGTCCTCCATGCATGTGCGCCGTACGCCGGTCGGCGATGACCGGGCGGCGGCTGGTATCGGCCGCTCTTGTTTCGGCCCTGTGGTGGGGGCCCTGTCCTGCCGAGAACCCATCTTCGCACTTGTCGGCGCGAGACGGGACGCCGGGCCGGGCCGTGAGACGCCCTACGCCCGTCCGGGCGCCTGTCCGCGCGTACGGACATGCGGATTTCGTCGAGGGCGAAATCGCGCGGGGCCCCGGACGTCGGCACGTCCGGGGCCCCGCGCCGGGTGTCCGGGTCAGCCCAGGTCGCCCGCGGCGGTGCGCTCGGCGAGGCGGACCAGGGTGCGGACCGCGGTGCCGGTGCCGCCCTTGGGGGTGTAGCCGAACGGCGCGCCCTCGTGGAAGGCCGGGCCCGCGACGTCGAGGTGGGCCCAGGTGATGCCCTCGCCCACGAACTCCTGGAGGAAGAGGCCGGCGACCAGGCCGCCGCCCATCCGGTCGCCGATGTTGGCGATGTCGGCGGTCGGGGAGTCCATGCCCTTGCGCAGGTCGGCGGGGAGCGGCATCGGCCACGCGGGCTCGCCGACCTCCTCGGCGATCTCGTGGACCGACGTACGGAAGGCGTCGTCGTTGGCCATGATGCCGTAGGTGCGGTTGCCGAGCGCCACCATCATGGCGCCGGTCAGGGTCGCCACGTCGACGATCGCGTCGGGCTGCTCCTCGGAGGCCTTGGCGATGGCGTCGGCCAGGACGAGACGGCCCTCGGCGTCGGTGTTCAGGACCTCGACGGTCTTGCCGCTGTACATCCGCAGGACGTCGCCGGGGCGGGTCGCGGAGCCGGACGGCATGTTCTCGGCGAGCGCCAGCCAGCCGGTGACGTTCACCTGGAGGCCGAGGCGCGCGGCGGCGACCACGGCGGCGAAGACGGCCGCGGCACCGGCCATGTCGCACTTCATGGTCTCGTTGTGACCGGCGGGCTTCAGCGAGATGCCGCCCGAGTCGTACGTGATGCCCTTGCCGACGAAGGCGAGGTGCTTCTCGGCCTTGGGGTGCGTGTACGAGAGCTTCACCAGGCGCGGCGGGGCGTCCGAGCCGGCGCCGACGCCGAGGATGCCGCCGAAGCCGCCCTTGGTGAGGGCCTTCTCGTCGAGCACCTGCACCTTGATGCCGTGCTCCTTGGCGGCCGCGGTGGCGACGGCGGCGAAGGCCTCGGGGTCGAGGTCGTTCGGCGGGGTGTTGACGAGGTCGCGGGCGCGGTTGAGCTCCTCGGCGACCGCCACGGCGCGCTCCAGCTCGGCCTTGTACGCCTTGTCGCGCGGCTTGCCGCCGAGCAGGGCGACCTCGGCCAGCGGCGCCTTGGCGTCCTTGCCGTTCTTCTTGCCCTTGGCGTCGCCCGAGTCCTTGTACGCGGTGAAGGAGTACGCGCCGAGCAGCGCGCCCTCGGCGAGGGCACCGATGTCCCCGGCGTCCTCGACGGGCAGCGCGAACCCGGCCTTCTTCGAACCGGTCAGGGCGCGCGCGGCGACACCGGCGGCGCGGCGCAGGGCGTCCGTGCCGTACGTCTCGTCCTTCTCCGGGACCTCGCCGAGGCCGACCGCGACGACGACCGGCGCCTTGAAGCCGGAGGGCGCGGGCAGCTTCGTCACCTCGCCCTCGCCGCCCGTGGCGCCGAGGGTCTCCAGGACGGACGCGAGCTTGCCGTCGTACGCCTTGTCCACGGACTCGGCGCCGGTCGCGACGACCAGGGCCCCCTTGGAGCCGGAGCCCTTGGCGACACCGACGACGATCGCGTCGGCACGCAGGCCGGACGCGACGGCGGTGCTGAGAGTCAGAGCAGTCACGGTGGTGAGGTCCTCTTTCAGTGAGTTCTGGGCGGGCTGTGGGGTGGTGAGCCCGTCGCGAGCCTACGCCCGTGAACGCTGCGGTGCGCCTCACTGTGTGTATTCGGCACGCTGTCGGGTGCGCGGAGGCACGGGCCGGCCTGGTGTCAGCCGAGAGCGAGCACCACGAGGGCGGCCGTCGCGGCCGTCTCCGCGAGGCCGCCGAAGACGTCTCCCGTGACACCGCCGAAGCGTCGTACGCAGTGCCTGAGCAGCAGCTCGGCGGCCACGACGGCGATGACCACGGCCGCCGCGGCACGCACGACGCCGTACGGGCCGAGCAGCGCGCCCGAGGCCGCCGCCCCACACACGACGGCCGCGGTCACGAGCAGCGCCCCGCCGCGCGGCACGACCCCGGCGACGGCGGCGCCGAGCCCCTCGGGGCGGGCCGGGGGGACGCCCGCGCGGGCGGCCAGGGTGAGGGCCAGGCGGGCCGCGGCGGCCGAGACGACGGCGGCGACGGCGCCGTGGGCCCAGGACGCGTCGTAGAGCTGGAAGAGGACGGCGACCTGGGCGAGCAGGACGAAGAGCAGGGTGATGACGCCGAAGGGGCCGACGTCGGACTGCTTCATGATCCGCAGCGCGTCCTCGGCGGGCTTCGCGCTGCCGAGGCCGTCGGCGGTGTCCGCGAGCCCGTCGAGGTGCAGGCCCCTGGTGAGGGCGGCGGGGGTGGCGACGGTCGCGACGGCGGCCAGGAGCGGGCCCGCGCCGAGCGCCGTCAGGGCGCCGCCGACGCCCGCCGCGCAGAGGCCGACCACCAGGCCCGCGAGGGGCGCGCACTGCATGCCGCCGCGCGCGGCGGCGCGGTCCCAGCGGGTGACCCTGACGGGGAGCGCGGTGAGGGTGCCGAAGGCGAAGCGCAGGCCATCGGCGGCGGAGGTTCTTGGCACCGGCGAAGGCTACCCCGGTGGGACCGCCCGGCCCTCGGCCCGCCCGCCGGGGGGCCTGACGCTGGTCGGCGGCTTCAGGGCTGAAGCGGGGGTTTCTCGCCCGACGCGAGGTCGTCGGCGGACGCGGAACACCCGTCGCCGCGGCACCGGTGACGCGGCGGCGTGAGCGCGCGGAGGACGAGCACGGCCGCGATCGCCGCCAGGTGCTCCTTGCCCGCGAGGTTGTTCTTGACGACCAGCTCGCAGACCATCAGGGCGGCCACGAGTGCCGCCGTGAAGTACGCCCCGTACCGCAGGCACACGTACACGGCGAGGCCGACCACGGCGGCCGAGGGGCCGGTGTCCACGACCCGCGCGTCGGAGCCGGGGAGCCCGGCCGGGTGGTCGGGGCCGACGGCGACGCCCACGCGCGCGTAGAGCGTGCCGGCGAGGGTGGCCACGTACCCGATCAGGAGCGCGCGCCACCGGCCCAGGCAGATCTCGGCGATGCCGAGGACGAGCAGGATCTGTACGAGTGCGCCCCACACCGGCAGGTCGAGCGCGGGCACGAAGAGGGAGAGCGGGGTGCGGACGAGGGCGAGCCAGAGCGGGTCGTCGGCGCGCACCGAGCCGACGTTCTGGACGAACCCGTAGCCCCAGGGCTGGTTCTGCACGTACTGGAAGGCCGCGGTGAGGCAGACCGCCGCGAGCGTCATGGGCACGGCCCGTAGGCGCCGGGTGACGAGGGCGTCCCGCACGGTGGAGAGAAGCGGTCCCCACTCGGCGCGGGCGCCGCGGGCCAGGGGGTTCATCGTCTCGACTCCAGTTGCTCGCGGTGCGGCCGTCCCCGGGTCCTCGGCCGCGCTCCGACAGGGCGGGCCCCCTTCGCCGGGCCCGGCGCCTCCAGGAAGCCCTCCGCGCGGGCGGCGGCGATGCCGATGCGCGGCAGATCGCCGCTCTTCTCGAAGAGGAGGAAGCGGGGTTCCCAGATGGGCCGGTACTTGGCGTTGGCGCGGTACAGGGACTCGATCTGCCACCACCGTGAGAAGAAGCCGAGCAGCGACCGCCACAGGCGCAGGACCGGGCCCGCACCGAGCCGGGAGCCACGTTCGAAGACCGACCTGAACATCGCGAAGTTGAGCGAGACCTGAGTGATCTTCATCTCCGGGGCGTGCTGGAGGAGTTCGATGACCATGAACTCCATCAGGCCGTTCCCGGAGTCCCTGTCACGCCGCATCAGGTCGAGGGAGAGCCCGTGCGGGCCCCAGGGCACGAAGGACAGCATCGCCCGCAACGCGCCGTCGGCGTCCGTGCATTCGAGCATCACGCACCGCCCGTCCGCCGGATCGCCGAGCCGCCCGAGCGCCATGGAGAAGCCGCGCTCGGTGGCGCCGTCGCGCCAGTCGTCGGCACGCTTCAGGAGGTACGCCATCTCGTCGTCCGGGATGTCCTCGTGCCGCCGGACGCGCACCCGGTAGCCCGCGCGCTTCACGCGGTTGTACGCCTGCCGGACGGTGCGCATGGCCCGCCCCTCCAGGGTGAAGTGCTCCTGAGGGGCTCCGCCCCTGGCGGCCGTGACGACGATCGCCTCGTCGCCCAGCTCCAGGGCGTCGAGGCCGTGCCGTGCGTAGACCGTGCCCGCTTCCTCGCTCGCGCCCATCACGGCGGGGAGCCAGCCGTGCTCGCGGGCCTCGGCGAGCCACGGCCCGATCGCGCCGGGCCAGGCCTCCGGGTCGCCGATGGGGTCGCCCGAGGCCAGCGAGACGCCACCGACGACGCGGTAGACGACGGCGGCCTTGCCGGTCGGCGACCACACGACGCTCTTCTCGCGGCGCAGCGAGAAGTAGCCGAGGGAGTCGCGCTCGCCGTGCCGGGCGAGCAGGGCGCGCAGCCGCTCCTCGTCCTCCGCGGAGAGCGGGTCGACGGCCCTGCGGGAGCGGAACGCCGCGTACAGGACGGCGCAGAGCAGCAGCGTGCTCAGGATGTTGACGCAGACGTTGGCCCAGCCGGGCGTGGTGATGCCCTCGAAGCGCTCGTCGTCGGCGGCGAGCGAGACCAGGCGCATGGTGCCGTAGCGCCAGCGGTCCAGGAAGGACGAGCGGTAGTCGTCGTCGGCGCGGTTGGTGGCGGTGACCAGCAGCGTCGCGAGCAGCGAGGCCACCAGGAGCCCGCCGGCCGCGACGACCGAGGCCAGCTTGGGGTTGGCGCGGTCGCCCTTCGCGTAGAACTCGCGGCGCCCGACGAGCAGCGCCGCCACGAAGGCGGCGGTCAGGACGAGCGAGATCCAGTTCTGCGCGTACCCGCGGATCTCGGGGAAGAGCATCGCGAAGGCGAGGAGCAGCAGGAAGAGGCCGCCGAGGACGAGGTTGAGGATCCACGCGGCGCGTTTGCGGCGCCGCATGGTGATCGCCAGGAACAGCGTGAACGCCCCGGAGGCGAAGCCCGCGGTCAGCAGGTACGGGGTGAAGTAGTTCTCCGTGTTGTGCTGCCGCAGGTCCTGTCCGAGGGAGACCCAGACCGCGCTCAGGAAGTTGAGGAACGTGACGGCGCGGAGGTACCAGACGGTGAAACCGGCGGCGCGGCGCTGTGTGACGGTGCGTGGCCGCTGTCGCCCGGTGGCTGCCTGCTCATCTCCCATGAAAAGGGATCATATGGGTCGACGGCAGGGTGCCTTGTGCCCGTTCACGCCCTTCTCGGCGTTCCTGATCCTGTTTATACCGCTTTCGGCTCGCGCTCGGGCAGCTCAGCCGACAGGGCCGCCGCGGCCCGCACCAGGGGCAGCGCGAGCAGGGCGCCGGCACCCTCGCCGACCTTCACCCCGTGGGCCAGGAGCGGTTCGAGGGCCATGCGGTCCAGCGCCTTGGCCTGGGCGGGCTCCCCGCTGTCGTGCCCCGCGAGCCACCAGTCCGGCGACCGGAAGGCGACCCGCTGGGCGACCAGCGCCGCCGCGGAGGCCACGACGCCGTCGAGGATCACCGGCGTGCGCCGCACCGCGCACTGGAGCAGGAACCCGGTCATCGCGGCCAGGTCGGCGCCGCCCACCGCGGCGAGCAGTTCGAGCTGGTCGCCGAGGACGGGCCGGGCCCGCCGCAGGGCGTCGCGCACCGCCGCGCACTTGCGCATCCACGCCAGGTCGTCGATGGCCTCGCCGCCCCGCCCGGTCACCACGGACGCGTCGGTGCCGCAGAGCGCGGCGATCAGCGTGGCCGCGGGCGTCGTGCCGCCCACGCTGATGTCGCCGAGGACGATCAGGTCGGTGCCGGAGTCGGCCTCCTCGTCGGCCACGGCCATGCCTGCGCGCAGGGCCTGCTCGGCCTCCTCGGCGGTCAGCGCGTCCTCGATGTCGATACGTCCGGAGCCGCGCCGCACCCGGTACCCCGCGACCTCCGCGGGCAGCTCGGCGGGATCGCAGTCCAGCGCCATGTCGACGACGCGGACCGGCACCTCCTGGCGGCGCGCGAGCACGGCTGCCGGGCTCTCGCCCGCGAGTACCGCGCGCACCAGGGCGGCGGCGCTGCCCGCGGGCCGGGCCGACACGCCGAGCTCCGCGACCCCGTGGTCACCGGCGAAGAGGACCACGCGGGGCCGCTCGACGGTCCTGACCGGCACCGCGGACTGGGCCGCCGCAAGCCACTCGCCCAGTTCGTCGAGGCGGCCGAGACCGCCGGGCGGCACGGTCTGCCGCTCCCTGCGCTCCTCGGCGTCGCGGCGCACCCCGCCGTCGGGGCGCTCGATCAGGTCGGTGAAGTCGTCGAGATTCAGCGAGCTCATTCGCCGAACAGTACCGGCAGCGGCGGTGGCGGTGCCCGGACGGCCCGGGTCCTGACGCCAGGTCACGACATGTGGCGCCACGGGCGCGTGACGTCATTGCCCGGCCGCCGCCGATCCCTTACGTTCATGTATGTACCGGATTGTCGTAAGTCCGATGCCGCTGTCCCGGGAGCCACGACCATGCCGAGAGCGACGACCACGTCAGGTGCCACGGTCACGTCAGGTGCCCCGGCCACGTCAGGTCCCCTGGGCACGGCCGTCGCCGACCGGCGCTCCGCCTGCCTCGCCGCGCTCGCCCAGGGCCCCGGGCGGTTCCAGGAGCCGCGCCGCCCCGACTGCCCCTGGTGCGGCTCCCCGCGGCCGCGGGTCCTGCTGCGCTCCACCGACCTGGCCCAGCGCAAGCCGGGCACCTTCACGCTCGACCAGTGCGCCGCCTGCGCACACCGGTTCCTCAACCCCCGCCTGACCGCCGAGGGCCGGGCCTTCTACCGCCAGGACGCCCACCTGTACGGCCCCCGCGAGGGCCTCGGTGCCTCGCTCGCCGACCGGCTGCTCCGGGCGGGTCCGAGCGACCGGCGCCGCCTCGCCAGGGCCGCCGCCCTGCGGGCCTTCGACGAGCCCGAGTGCTGGCTCGACGTCGGCACGGGCACCGCCCGCTTCCCGGTCCTCGCCCGGCGGATCCTGCCGTACACGTCCTTCGACGGGCTCGACCCGGGGCGCGGCGTCGAGGAGGCCGTACGCCTCGGCCGCGTCGAGGAGGGCCACCGGGGCCACCTCACCGGACTCGTGCACCGCCTGGCCGGCCGCTACGACGCGGTGAGCATGTTCCACCACCTGGAGACCAGCCCCGACCCGCGCGAGGAGCTCCGGGCGGCGCGGCTCGCCCTGCGCCCCGGCGGCCACCTGATGATCGAGACCACCGACCCCGAGTGCCGCTACGCCGGCCTCCTGGGCGCCTGGTGGCCCTCGTACGCCCAGCCCCGGCATCTGCACCTCATGCCGCTCGCCAACCTCCGCGCCGAGCTCGTAGGGCTCGGCTTCACCGTCGTCGCCGTCGACCGCCGCGCGGCCCACGTGCCGACCGACCTGGCGGGCGCCCTCGCGCTCGTCCTCAACCGCCGCCTGCCCCAGGGCGACGTCCCCTGGCGCGCCAGGCCCGCGCCCCTGCTCCGGCGCCTGCTGAGGCGGGCCGGGTGGTGGGCGTGCGTACCGCCGCTGGCCCTCGCCGGCGCCCTCGACCGGCTCCTGCCGCCCCTGCTCACCCGCACCGGCTTCGCCAACACCTACCGGGTCATCGCGCGCCGCGACCGAGAGCCCGCGTCATCACCCCGGCCGGATCAACCGCGCAGCGGCATCGGCAGCCCGGCGACGACCAGCAGCACGTGCTCGCACTCGGCGGCGAACGCGGCGTTCAGACGGCCCAGTTCATCGCGGTAGCGGCGGCCCGACGCGGTCGCGGGGACGATGCCGGAGCCGACCTCGTTCGACACGGCGACCACCGTGCGCCGGGTCTCGCGCACCGCCCGCGCCAGGGCGGCGACCCGCCGCCGCAGCTCGCGCTCGCCACCGCAGGACCACTCGGCGTCGTCCCACGCGCCGACCTCGTCCATGGCGTGGGTCAGCCAGAGCGACAGGCAGTCGATGAGCAGCGGCGGCCCCTCCCGCGCGAGCAGCGGCTCAAGATCGCAGGTCTCCTCCGTCCGCCAGGACGAGGGGCGCCGCTCACGGTGCAGGGTGACCCGTTCGTCCCACTCGGCGTCGCCCTTCCTGGGCCCGCCCGTCGCCACGTACAGCACGTCGGGGAAGCTCTCCAGGCGCCGCTCGGCCTCCACCGACTTGCCGGAGCGGGCACCGCCGAGCACGAGGGTGCGGCGCGGCACGTCCGGCACCTCCTCGTAGGCGCCGACGGCGAGCGTCGTCCCGTCCGGCACGGCCCGCGCGCCCGCCGCCGCGAGACGGCGCGCCAGCTCCCGGCCCTGCGGCACCTCGTGGCCGATGTGCACGGCGAGCACATCGGTGGCAGGACCGAAGGCCCCCGCCGCGCGCAGCCGGGCGATCCCGTCGGGCCGCCCGACGACGTCGGCCACGACCAGGTCGTACGGGGCGCGCCCGCCGTTCCCCTCGCCGATCCCGGCGGGCGCGCCGCCCGGCGGCAGGTACAGCAGCCGCTGCCCGTCGGGCCCCGTCACCTCGTAGCCCGAGCCGGGCGCGTCCATCGCCACCGCGCGCACCCGGTGGCCGGTGAGCAGCGCGAGCTCCCGGCCGTCGGCGACGCGCCCCGGCTGGGGGAGGCCCACCGGGACGTCGACGGCGGGCCCGTCGTGCGGATGGGAGAGCAGGACCTGGCGGACCCCGCCGAGCGTGCGCCCCGCGCGGGCGGCGGCGAAGGCCGCGCCGGGGGTGAGGTCGAGCAGCAGGACGCCGTCCACGAGCAGCGCGGTGGCGGCCCGCGCCGCGCCGCCGAGCGCGGTCGCGCAGACCGCACAGGGGCAGCCGGGGGAGGGCAGGCCTTCGGGGGCGCCGGTGCCGAGCAGAGTCAGTTCCACACGAAGATCCTCCCGCGTCGGGTCCGGCGCCGCGCGCCCGGCTAGGCTTCAGGCGGATTCGGGCGGTCCTCAGGCCGCCGAGGAACCTTCGGGAGGCTGACATGGCGGCATGGACGTGGCGGTTCGAGAAGGCGGACGGGACGGAGGTCCAGCCCGCGGTTCAGCCCGAGGAGTTCACCACGCAGGGCGACGCCGAGTCCTGGATCGGTGAGTGCTGGAAGGCGCTCGCCGACGGCGGCGCCGACCAGGTGACGCTCTTCGAGGACGCCAACAAGATCTACGGCCCGATGAGCCTGCACGCGGACGCGGCGGAAGCCTCCGAGGAGGCGCAGGCGTAGACGGCGGGAACACACGAGGGGCGGCGGCCGTGACCACGGCCGCCGCCCCTCGCGCTGTTCCGCGGGGACGTCAGTCCCGTACCCCGCACAGATGCAGCAGCGCGGCGACCCGGCGGTAGGGGTCGGTGCGCCCCGCGCGCTCCTCGGCGGTGAGCAGCGCTTCGTAGTCCCACCCCGCGGGCAGCTCCTCGCCGTCCCGCAGGGTGTCCGTGAAGACCCGCACGCCGTACCAGGCCTGGAGGGGCGCGGCGATCCCCGCCAGCGTCGCGGAGAGCGCGTCGAGCCGGTCGGCCCGCGCGTCGACGCCGATGCGGTTGCGGTACGTGTCGGAGTCGAAGGCGTCGATGGCGCCCTGCCAGTCCCCGCTGAGCCCCGGCCGCATGGCCAGCGCCTCCGCGTTCCGCACGAGCAGGGAGAGCAGCCCGCCGGGGGCCAGCATCCTGGCGAGCCCGGCGAGCAGCGCGTCGGGCTCCTCGACGTACATCAGGACGCCGTGGCAGAGCACCACGTCGAAGCTGCCCGGCAGGAAGTGCACACCGGTCTGGTGCCCGTCGCCCTCGACGATCCGCACCCGTCCCTGGATGCCCTCGGGCTCCTCGGCGAGCGCCGCGCGCGCGGCGGCGATCATCTCGGTGTCCTGCTCGACGCCCGTGACCTTGTGCCCGGCACGGGCGAGGCGCAGGGCCTGTGTCCCCTGGCCCATGCCGACGTCGAGCACCCGCAGCCGCTGCCCCACGGGGAAGCGCGCGGCTATCTGCTCGTCGAGCTGCCGGGCCACCAGCTCCTGGCGTACGGCATTGCGCGGCCCGCCCAGCCTCTGGAGCCAGGCGGCGGCTTTGCCGGTGAATCCGCTCAGGGCCGCTCTCCGCGCTTGACCTGCGGCTTCGGCAGTCGCAGACGCCGCATCTGGAGGGTGCGCATCAGGGCGTAGGCGACCGC
This sequence comes from Streptomyces sp. DSM 118878, assembly GCF_052936595.1. Taxonomy (NCBI): domain Bacteria; kingdom Bacillati; phylum Actinomycetota; class Actinomycetes; order Kitasatosporales; family Streptomycetaceae; genus Streptomyces; species Streptomyces sp. DSM 118878. The sequence continues at coordinate 2,726,555 of NZ_CP193622.1, read as the reverse complement.
GCCCTTCTTGTTCTCGCTCGGGAAGCGCTCGTTCAGGCGCTTCTTCAGGCGGAACACGGTGGCGACCGAGTCGAGCACGATCAGCACGATGACGACGAGCCAGAGCAGCAGCGCGACGTTCTGCAACTGGGGCACGCGGACCATGCTCAGGACGAGGATGATCACTGCGAGCGGCAGGAAGAACTCGGCGACGCAGAAGCGCGAGTCGACGAAGTCACGCGCGAACTTGCGCACGGGGCCCTTGTCACGGGCGGGCAGGAACCGCTCGTCACCGCTGGCCAGCGCCTCGCGCTGCTTCGCCATCTGCGCGCGGCGCTCGTCGCGCTGCCGCTTCGCCGCCTCCTTGCGCGTCGTCGGCGTATTGGTCACGCTGCGGCGCTGTGACTGGGCCAGGGCGCGCTTGGGGGTGGGGCGGCCCTTGGGGGCCTGCGGGTCACGGGGCAACTTGGAGTCGGTCACCGGCGCCTGGGCGGCCGGGGCCTTCTCTTCCTTGGATCGGCTACGGAACACAAAATCCAAGGGTACGGGGTGCGGCGGCATGGACCGCAGCCGGACGGGGAACGATCCGGCAACGCCGTGCGTCCTGAATTACGTGGCTAATGGGACGTAGCAGGCGGTACCAGCCGCTTCGGAGCCGGCTCACAGGGGTGCACCTACTCCTTACGCCGGAGCGGCACCGCACGCAGTCGTCCTTGGGGATGAGCGCATCCGCACGCGAACAGTGCGGTAATGGATGCAGGGCCCGTACTGTGGGTTCTGAGCAGTACCTGGAGCTGGTAAGTCCGTCAGAAGGGGGCGCGCGAAGCCCATGAGCGGTGTCATGAAGCGTATGGGGATGATCTTCCGCGCGAAGGCGAACAAGGCCCTTGACCGGGCCGAGGACCCGCGCGAAACCCTCGATTACTCCTATCAGAAGCAGTTGGAACTGCTGCAGAAGGTGCGCCGCGGAGTCGCCGACGTGGCGACGTCCCGCAAGCGCCTCGAACTGCAGCTCGCCCAGCTCAACAAGCAGTCCTCCACCCTTGAGGACCAGGGCCGCAAGGCCCTCGCCCTCGGCCGCGAGGACCTGGCCCGCGAGGCGCTCTCGCGCAGGGCCGCGCTCCAGCAGCAGGTCACCGACCTGGAGACGCAGCACCAGACGCTCCAGGGCGAGGAGGAGAAGCTCACCCTCGCGGCCCAGCGCCTCCAGGCCAAGGTCGACGCCTTCCGTACGAAGAAGGAGACGATCAAGGCCACGTACACCGCCGCCCAGGCGCAGACCCGGATCGGCGAGGCCTTCTCCGGCATCTCCGAGGAGATGGGCGACGTCGGCATGGCGATCCAGCGTGCCGAGGACAAGACCGCGCAGCTCCAGGCGCGGGCCGGCGCGATCGACGAACTGCTCGCCTCGGGTGCGCTCGACGACTCCTCCGGGCTCGCCAAGGACGACATCCAGTCCGAGCTGGATCGCCTCTCCGGTGGTACTGATGTAGAGCTGGAACTGCAGCGCATGAAGGCGGAGCTGGCCGGGGGCACCTCCCAGCAGGCGATCGAGGGCGGCGCCGGCCAGGCGGGTGCCCAGCAGCAGCCGCAGGACACCCCCCACCGCTTCGACAAGCAGTAGCCCCGGCACACAGTACGGCAGGCATCGCTCACGTCCGAGGAGGACGACATGATCGTACGGATCATGGGGGAGGGGCAGGTGAAGCTGGCCGACAGCCACTTCGCCGAACTGAACAAGCTGGACGACGAGCTGCTCGAAGAGATCGAGAGCGGCGACGGCCCCGGCTTCCGCACGACGCTGCACGCGCTCCTGGACAAGGTCCGGGAGCTCGGCACGCCCCTCCCTGACGACGCGCTCGAACCCTCGGAACTGATCCTCCCGGCGCCGGACGCCACGCTGGTCGAGGTGCGGGAGATGCTCTCGGACGACGGGCTGATCCCGGGCTGATCCCAGGCTGATGCCGGGCTGAGGCCGGAGGGCCCGCAGACGGGAACGAACAGAAGAGCGGGAAGTGACCACCCTAGGAAAAGGCCGCTGCTGGGCAAGGGCCCACCCGCTCGCGGTGGACGCGACGCTGGCCTCCACCGTCCTGATCTGCATGATCGTCGGCAGTTTCGTCGAGCCCTACGGCGAACAGGGCGGTCCCCACTGGACCTGGGGCACCCGCAGCCCCGCGCCCCTGAGCCTCCTGCTGATGGCGCTCGGCGCCCTCGCCCTGTGCTTCCGGCGCCGCGCCCCCTGGACCGTGCTCGCCGCGACCTGCGCCGCCTCCATCACGGAGCTGCTCACCGGCGAGCCCCGGGCCCCCGTCGTGATGTGCGCGGTCATCGCGCTGTTCACCGTCGCCGCCACCACCGACCGCTCCACGACCTGGCGGATCGGCCTGGTCACGATGGCGGGCCTCACCGGCGTCGCCATGCTCTCGGGCTCCCTGCCCTGGTACGCGCAGGAAAACCTCGGCATCTTCGCCTGGACCGGCATGGCCGCCGCCGCGGGCGACGCGGTGCGCAGCCGCCGGGCCTTCATCGACGCCATACAGGAGCGGGCCGAGCGGGCGGAACGCACGCGGGAGGAGGAGGCCAGGCGCCGCGTCGCCGAGGAGCGGCTGCGCATCGCCCGGGACCTGCACGACGTCGTCGCCCACCACATAGCCCTGGTCAACGTCCAGGCCGGGGTCGCCGCGCACGTCATGGACAAGCGCCCCGACCAGGCGAAGGAAGCCCTCTCGCACGTACGCGACGCCAGCCGCTCGGCGCTGAACGAACTCAGGGCGACGGTGGGCCTGTTGCGGCAGACCGGTGACCCCGAGGCGCCCACCGAACCGGCCCCCGGCCTCAGCAGACTCGACGAACTCGTGGACACCTTCCGCCACGCGGGCCTCCCCGTGGAGGTCGCGCTCGGCCAGGTCGGCCTCGACCTGCCCGCGGCCGTCGACCTCGCCGCGTTCCGCATCATCCAGGAGGCGCTGACCAACGTGCGCAAGCACGCGGGACCCGGCGCCAAGGCCGAGGTCAGCGTCGTCCGCGTGGGCCCGAACGTGGAGGTCACCGTCATCGACGACGGCGGCAGGGGCACCCCGGGCGGCGCGGAGCCGAACACCGACGGCGGCGGCCACGGTCTGCTCGGCATGCGCGAGCGCGTCACCGCGCTCGGCGGAAGCTGCACCGCGGGCACCCGGTACGGCGGCGGTTACCGCGTCCATGCGATCCTGCCGGTCATCACGGCAAAGGGAGGGACCGCGTGACGATCCGCGTACTGCTCGCCGACGACCAGGCGCTGCTGCGCAGCGCGTTCAGGGTGCTCGTCGACTCCGAGCCCGACATGGAGGTGGTCGGCGAGGCGTCCGACGGCGCGGAGGCGGTGCGGCTCGCCAGGTCGGAGCGGGCCGACGTGGTCCTCATGGACATCCGCATGCCCGGCACCGACGGTCTCGCCGCCACCCGGGAGATCAGCGCCGACCCCGCCCTGACCCACGTACGCGTGGTGATGCTGACGACCTTCGAGGTCGACGAGTACGTGGTGCAGTCGCTGCGCGCCGGTGCCTCCGGGTTCCTCGGCAAGGGCGCGGAGCCCGACGAACTCCTCGGCGCCATCCGTATCGCGGCGGCGGGCGAGGCGCTGCTCTCGCCGGTCGCCACCAAGGGGCTCATCGCCAAGTTCCTCGCGCAGGGCGAGGGCCCGGACGGCGACGATCCGGCGCGCGGCGGGCGGCTCGACGCGCTCACCACCCGTGAGCGCGAGGTCCTCGTACAGGTCGCGGGCGGCCACTCGAACGACGAGATCGCCGAGCGCCTGGAGGTCAGCCCGCTCACGGTGAAGACCCATGTGAACCGGGCGATGGCCAAACTGGGCGCCCGCGACCGGGCCCAACTCGTCGTCATCGCGTACGAATCCGGGCTGGTACGTCCAAGGATGGAGTGACTCCCGGGGTACGTGTACTGCACCCGCAGTACACGCGCCGCAAAGAACGGTCCTGGGGGTGAGGCATCGCGACACGCCCATGACTGATGGTGTGAGAGGCGCATAAACGCCGGCCGGAGGCACCCATCTCCGGCCGGGCCGGTGCCAGGTCCCCGGTGCCCGCCCGCCCCTGCCGCTCATGCCACAGAGAGAGATCACCATGTCCTGGCTGTCCAGGTTCAGCCTGGCCCAACGGGCCCTGATCGGACTGATGTCCATCATCGCCATCGTCTTCGGTGCGATAGCGATACCGCAGCTCAAGCAGCAACTGCTGCCGTCCATCGAACTGCCGATGGTGTCCGTGCTGGCCCCCTACCAGGGCGCGGCCCCCGATGTGGTCGAGAAGCAGGTCGTCGAACCGCTGGAGGACAACCTCGACACGGTCGACGGCATCACCGGCATCACCTCCACGGCGAGCGAGGGCAACGCCGTGATCATGGCCCAGTTCGACTACGGCAGCGATTCCAAGCAGCTCGTCGCCGATGTCCAGCAGGCCGTGAACCGGACCAGGGCCCAGCTCCCCGACGACGTCGACCCGCAGGTCGTCGCGGGCTCCACCGACGACATCCCGACCGTCGTCCTCTCCGTCACCTCCGACAAGGACCAGCAGGCCCTCGCCGACCAGCTCGACCGGACCGTCGTACCGGCCCTGAAGGACATCGACGGCGTCGGCCAGGTCACCGTCGACGGCGTGCGCGACCTCCAGGTCGACGTCACCCCCGACGACAAGAAGCTGACGAAGGCGGGCCTCAGCCCGGCCGCCCTCGGCAAGGCCCTCCAGGCGGGCGGCGCCACACTGCCCGCGGGCTCCTTCGACGAGGCGGGCAAGAACCGCACCGTCCAGGTCGGCGGCGGCTTCACCTCGCTGAAGCAGATCCGCGACCTGCGCGTCACGCCCGAGGCCGCTCCCGGCGAGCGGGCCGGCGAGCCGGTGCGCCTCGGCGACGTCGCCACGGTCGAGCAGAAGCCGGCCACCGCGACGTCCATCACGCGCACCAACGGCGAACCCAGCCTCGCCGTCTCGGTCACCATGGACCAGGACGGCAGCGCCGTCGCCATCTCGGACGGGGTCAAGGACAAGCTGCCCGAGCTGCGCGAGGACCTCGGCTCCGGTGCCGAGCTGACCGTCACGAGCGACCAGGGCCCGGCCGTCTCGAAGTCCATCGAGGGCCTGACCACCGAGGGCGCCCTCGGCCTGGTCTTCGCCGTCATCGTCATCCTGGTCTTCCTGGCGTCGATCCGCTCGACGCTGGTCACCGCGGTCTCCATCCCGCTCTCGGTGGTCCTCGCCCTGATCGTCCTGTGGACCCGCGACCTCTCCCTGAACATGCTCACGCTCGGCGCGCTGACCATCGCCATCGGCCGTGTCGTGGACGACTCGATCGTGGTCCTGGAGAACATCAAGCGCCACCTCGGCTACGGCGAGGAGCGCCAGGAGGCGATCCTCAAGGCCGTGCGCGAGGTCGCGGGCGCCGTCACGTCGTCGACGCTCACCACGGTCGCGGTGTTCCTGCCCATCGGCCTGGTCGGCGGCATGGTCGGCGAGCTGTTCGGCTCCTTCTCGCTCACGGTCACGGCGGCGCTCCTGGCCTCGCTGCTGGTCTCGCTGACGGTCGTGCCGGTCCTCTCGTACTGGTTCCTGCGTCCCCCCAAGGCGATCCGCGGGGTCGACCCGGAGGAGGCCCGCCGCAAGGCCGAGGAGAAGGAGAACCGCAGCAGGCTCCAGCGGATGTACGTGCCGGTCCTGCGCTTCGCGACCCGGCGCCGGTTCACCAGCCTGGTCATCGCGGTCGTCGTCCTGATCGGCACGTTCGCCATGGTTCCCCTGCTGAAGACGAACTTCTTCGACCAGGGCGAGCAGGAAGTCCTGACCGTCAAGCAGGAGCTGAAGCCCGGCACCAGCCTCGCGGCGTCCGACGCGGCGGCGAAGAAGGTCGAGAAGACGCTCTCCGGCATCGGCGAGATCAAGGACTACCAGGTCACGGTCGGCTCCTCCGGCTTCATGGCCGCCTTCGGCGGAGGCACCGACACCAACCAGGCCTCGTACACCCTGAGGCTCAAGGACAAGGCGTCGTACGACACGACGCAGGACCTGGTGGAGGAGGAGCTCGGCAAGCTCTCCGGCATCGGCCGCACGTCCATCTCGGCCGGTGACGGCTTCGGCAGCCAGGACCTGAGCGTCGTGGTGAAGGCCGCCGACGGCGATGTGCTGCGCAAGGCGTCCGACCAGGTGCGCGACGAGGTCGCCACCCTCGACGACGTCACCGACGTGCAGAGCGACCTGTCGCAGAGCGTCCCGCGGATCTCGGTCAAGGGCAACGCCAAGGCCGCCGCTGCCGGCTTCGACGAGACGACCCTCGGCCAGGCCGTCGCCCAGGCGGTGCGCGGCACCACCAGCGGCAAGGCGATCCTCGACGACACCGAGCGCGACGTCGTCATCAAGTCGGCGAAGCCCGCGAAGACCCTCGCCGAGCTGAAGCAGCTGCCGATGGGCCCCGGCGTCCGGCTCGGGGACATCGCCGCGGTCGAGCTGGTCGACGGTCCCGTCTCGATGACCCGCATCGACGGCGCGCGGGCCGCCACGATCACGGCGAAGCCGACCGGCGACAACACCGGCGCGGTCAGCGCGGACCTCACCAAGAAGCTCGACGCGCTGGAGCTCCCGGACGGGGTCACGGCCACGATCGGCGGCGTCTCCGAGGACCAGGACGAGGCGTTCTCCAAGCTCGGTCTCGCGATGCTCGCGGCGATCGCGATCGTCTTCATGCTCCTGGTCGCGACGTTCCGCTCGCTGGTCCAGCCGCTGATCCTGCTGGTCTCCATCCCGTTCGCGGCCACGGGCGCGATCGGCCTGCTGATCGCCACCGGCACCCCGATGGGCGTGCCCGCGATGATCGGCATGCTGATGCTCATCGGCATCGTGGTCACCAACGCGATCGTGCTGATCGACCTGATCAACCAGTACCGCGCGGGGGGCCACGGCATCGTCGAGGCGGTCGTCGAGGGCGGCCGTCACCGGCTCCGCCCGATCCTCATGACGGCCCTCGCGACGATCTTCGCCCTGCTCCCGATGGCCCTCGGCATCACCGGCGAGGGCGGCTTCATCGCCCAGCCGCTGGCGGTCGTGGTGATCGGCGGCCTGATCACGTCGACGCTCCTGACGCTCCTCCTCGTCCCGACGCTGTACGCGATGGTGGAACTCCGCAAGGAGCGCAGGCGCGACAAGCGCGCGGCGAAGCGGGAGCGGAAGGCGGGCGCCGAGTCCCAGGACGCGGACGCCTCCGACCCGCAGCCGGCCCAGGTCTGACCCACAGTCGGCCCGGTCCGACCCACCGGGCATGACGAAGGGCGCCCCTCACTCCGAGGGGCGCCCCTTTGCCTTCGGTACCGGTCAGGCCAGCGCCAGCATCCGCTCCAGAGCCAGCTTCGCGAACTGCTCCGTCTCCCGGTCGACCTCGATCTGGTTGACGAGGGTGCCCTCGGCGAGGGACTCCAGCGTCCAGACCAGGTGCGGCAGGTCGATGCGGTTCATGGTCGAGCAGAAGCAGACCGTCTTGTCGAGGAAGACGATCTCCTTGTCCTCCGCGGCGAAACGGTTCGCCAGGCGCCGTACGAGGTTCAGCTCGGTGCCGATGGCCCACTTGGAGCCGGCCGGCGCCGCCTCCAGGGTCTTGATGATGTGCTCGGTGGAGCCCACGTGGTCCGCGGCGGCGACGACCTCGTGCTTGCACTCCGGGTGCACCAGCACGTTCACGCCGGGGATGCGCGCGCGCACGTCCTCCACGCTCTCCACGGAGAAGCGGCCGTGCACCGAGCAGTGCCCGCGCCACAGGATCATCTTCGCCGCGCGGAGCTGCTCGACGGTGAGACCGCCGTTCGGCTTGTGCGGGTTGTAGACCACGCAGTCGTCGAGCGAGAAGCCCATGTCGCGCACGGCGGTGTTCCGGCCCAGGTGCTGGTCGGGCAGGAACAGCACCTTCTCGCCCTGCTCGAAGGCCCACTCCAGCGCGCGCTTGGCGTTCGACGACGTGCATATGGTGCCGCCGTGCTTGCCCGTGAACGCCTTGATGTCCGCGGAGGAGTTCATGTACGAGACGGGCACGACCTGCTCGGCGATCCCGGCCTCGGTCAGCACGTCCCAGCACTCGGCGACCTGCTCGGCGGTGGCCATGTCGGCCATCGAGCAGCCGGCGGCCAGGTCGGGGAGCACGACCTTCTGGTCGTCCGTGGTCAGGATGTCCGCGGACTCGGCCATGAAGTGCACACCGCAGAAGACGATGTACTCGGCATCGGGCCGTGCGGCGGCGTCCCGCGCCAGCTTGAAGGAGTCGCCGGTCACGTCGGCGAACTGGATGACCTCGTCGCGCTGGTAGTGGTGGCCGAGGACGAAGACCTTCTCGCCGAGCTTCTCCTTGGCGGCGCGGGCACGCTCCACCAGGCCGGGGTCGGACGGGGACGGCAGGTCACCCGGGCAATCCACGCCGCGCTCGCTCTTGGGGTCGGCCTCGCGGCCGAGCAGCAGCAGCGCGAGCGGCGTGGGCTGGACATCGAGGTCCACGGGGGACTGGGCGGTGGTCACGACACGCACCCTTTCTTCGAGATCAAAAGCGCGGCGGCAGCCGCTCCAGTGGAGCCGGTGCGCGCACCGGACCTTTTCGTCTAATTGACGTTATCTATCATAGCTGCTTTACGTCAGTTTGACGACGGCCATAGTGTCGATGTGACGCATTCGCCGGTCCCGGCGGGCCCGGGGCCCGATGGGGCGCCGTGTGCGAGCATGAAGGGGTAAGACGTAAGCGCTCGGCCCGGAATGAATCCGCGGCCCCGTCGGTTGCAACCGTCGGCAAGCAGTCTCCGTACAACCCGGGAGAGAAGCAGATGTCCGTATCGGACGAGACCACCACCGTGAGCGACGGCATCCTCCTGTCGGACGCCGCCGCGGCCAAGGTGAAGGGCCTCCTTGAGCAGGAGGGCCGTGACGACCTGGCGCTGCGCGTCGCCGTGCAGCCCGGCGGCTGCTCGGGCCTGCGCTACCAGCTGTTCTTCGACGAGCGCTCGCTCGACGGTGACGTCATCAAGGACTTCGACGGCGTCAAGGTCGTCACCGACCGGATGAGCGCTCCCTACCTGGGCGGCGCCTCCATCGACTTCGTGGACACCATCGAGAAGCAGGGCTTCACGATCGACAACCCGAACGCCACCGGCTCCTGCGCCTGCGGTGACTCCTTCAGCTAGGACCGCCCGAAGGCAGAGACACACGAAGGCGGCGGCCCCCTGAGAATCTCAGGGGGCCGCCGCCTTCGCGTGTGCTCGTCCTCGGCTGCTCGCCGCTACTTGCGCCGCACCGTCTCGCCCGCCGCGTCCACGACCTCGCGGTCGCCCAGCGGCTTGTCGAGCGTGACCGTCTCCTTGATCTCCTTGGCCATCATCACGCAGACCTTGCCCTTCTGCCGCCGCTCGTCCACCGTGACCCGCACGCGGTCGCCGTCCTCGGTCGCGGAGGCGGAGTACTCGCTGCACGCGCCGCCCCAGAAGTGCACGGTCAGCTTCGTGCCGTCGGCGGTGTAGGACTCGATGTGCGCCGGCCCGTCGCCGTCCGCGCGCTCCGGCTTCCCGCTGGGCTCGGAGGTGCCCGCTCCGGGCGAGGTCAGGTACTTCGGGGCGACCGCGGGGTGCGTCACCGTGAAGGTGTCCTCGGCGCCCCGCGGCTTCACCTCGAACAGCCAGGACGGTACGAGGGTCTGCCTGCCGCCCACGAAGTGCGTGGCGAGGCCGAACGTCGCGCCGCTGACCTCGATCGGCTGCGGCTTCGGGGGCGTCGGCGAGGGCTCGCAGGGCGCCTGCTTCGTGGAGCCGCCCTCCGTCTTCGTGCTGTCGTCGGCGTGCGGCACCGGGGTCGCGCAGCCGCCGATACCGATCCGGCCGCCACCGCCGCCGCCCTTGGAGTTCAGCCGGTCCAGCGTCTCCCGGGCGCCGACCACCGGGTACTCGGCGCCCTTGACCGGCGCCTTCAACAGGCCGCTGCCGCCCACCACTTCGCCGCCCGAGCCGACCTGAATGCCGGTCGACCAGCCGTACGTCGGCAGGCCGCCCACCTTCGGGTCGGCGTTCACCACGCGTACGGCGCCCATGAGCTGGCGGGCGTCCAGCTTCGCGTCGTCCTGGCCGAGCGCCTTCAGGACCGGCGCGGCGGCTTCCTTGGCGGCGCGCTCGCTCACCGCGTCGCCCAGCTCGCCGTCGGGTGCGGTGGAGGCGGCCGAACAGGGCTTGCCCTTCGGGCAGTTGTCGGTGCCGCCCACGCCGTGCCGGGCGTACGTCCAGGTCCCCGGCGCCTGCTTGTTCACCTGCAAGGAGGGGCCCGAGCCGTCCTTGTCCTGCGTCACCTTCCAGGCGCCGTCCCGCAGCGCCGGCGTACCGCTCACGCCGAGCACCTTCGCCAGGGCGACCACCTCGGCGCGGGTGACCTCGCCGCGCGCGTGGTGGACGGCGGCCGACGCGGGGCCCTTGGGCAGCTCACCGGTCGCCTTGTACGTGGCGCCGTTCGGGTCCGGCTCGCCCGGCGCGATGCCGGGCCCGCCGTCGCTCTTCCGGTCGCTGTCGGTGTGGCCGTCGAGGGCGAGCGGCGGGGGGGTGCCGTCGTCGCCCGCGGGCGCCGCGTCGCCGCCGGCGCCGCCGCCGTCGGACGCGGTCGCCGCGAAGTAGGCGCCACCGCCGCCGATCAGCAGCACGGTGGCCGCGACCGAGGCGACGGCGAGGCGGGACCGCCGCCGTCCCGGTTCGGCCGTCTCATGAACGGATGGCTCGGTGCTCACCGCATCGCTCCTTCGACTGCACTGCTGTCCCTGGAAACCCACGGGCGGGCTTCGTCGTATCCCAGTTCCCCTTCACGGGGGACGGCGATGGGACGCAGAGGGGGAGCGCACGGTTCCATGGGTCGCGCGCCCGGGCCCGCAACCAGTCTCTCCCAGTCTCCGCCGACCGACATGCCGGTCGCGCCTCACCGGCGTGTCAGTCGCCGTACACCGACATGGCGTCGATCAGCCGGGCGGACGCGGGCGGGACGTCGACGCCGTGGATCAGGGAGGGCGGCACGGGCGCGCTCGTGGCCGCGGCGGGCACCGCCCAGTGGGGGGCCATACGGGCGCAGTCCCCGCGCAGCGTCTCCATGTTCTCCGGGCGTTCCGGCCGCTCCGGGCGCTCCAGCCGCTCCATGGAGGGCGAGGCGTGGCGCTTCATGAGGGAATCCTTCGTGACAACGGGCATAACGGAACCGTATGCATCCCGTCACTCAGGAAAAAAGGCCTACTATCGGGTAGTTTTGCCACTTCAGCGACGGTGGCTGAACCCGATAGCGTGAACCGTCAACCCCTTGTCTCTCCTCCACAGGAGCATTCAGCCGTGCGTATCGCAGTCACCGGCTCCATCGCCACCGACCACCTGATGACCTTCCCCGGCCGCTTCGCCGACCAGCTGGTCGCCGATCAGCTGCACACGGTCTCCCTCTCGTTCCTGGTCGACGCCCTCGACGTCCGCAGGGGAGGCGTCGCCGCCAACATCAGCTTCGGCATGGGACAGCTCGGCACCCGGCCGATCCTGGTCGGCGCCGCGGGCTCCGACTTCGACGAGTACCGTGCCTGGCTCGACCGGCACGGCGTGGACACCGCGTCGGTCCGGATCTCCGAGACCCTGCACACCGCCCGCTTCGTCTGCACCACGGACGCCGACCACAACCAGATCGGCTCCTTCTACACGGGAGCGATGAGCGAGGCCCGGCTGATCGAGCTGAAGACCGTGGCCGACCGCGTCGGCGGCCTCGACCTCGTCTCGATCGGCGCCGACGACCCCGAGGCGATGCTCCGGCACACCGAGGAGTGCCGCGCCCGCGAGATCCCCTTCGCCGCCGACTTCTCGCAGCAGATCGCCCGCATGGAGGGCGAGGAGATCCGCACCCTCCTCGACGGCGCCACGTACCTCTTCTCCAACGAGTACGAGAAGGGGCTCATCGAGTCCAAGACCGGCTGGAGCGACGCGGAGATCCTCTCGCGGGTCGGCCACCGCGTGACGACCCTCGGCGCGAACGGCGTGCGCATCGAGTCCGTGGGCCAGGACCCGATCGAGGTCGGCGTCCCCGAGGAGAAGGCGAAGGTCGAGCCGACCGGCGTGGGGGACGCGTTCCGCGCGGGCTTCCTCTCCGGCCTCGCCTGGGGCGTCTCCCACGAGCGCGCCGCGCAGGTGGGCTGCATGCTGGCCACCCTGGTGATCGAGACCGTCGGCACCCAGGAGTACGAGCTGCGGCGCAGCGACTTCATGGACCGCTTCACCAAGGCGTACGGCGACGAGGCCGCATCCGAGCTCCGCGACCGCCTCGCCTGACCGGCCCGACCGGCTGACCGCTTCACCCGGCTCACCCGGCTGACCGGCTCACCCGGTCACGAGCTCCGGCGGACCACATAGGCACGGCCGTGGTCCGCCGGCCGCTCGCCCACGTACTCCTGGCCGCGCATCTCGCACCACGCCGGGATGTCGAGCCGCGCCGCCTCGTCGTCCGCGAGCACGGTCACGGTGCCGCCGACCGGGACGTCCCCGATCACCTTCGCGAGCTCGATGACGGGCAGGGGGCACCGCTTGCCGAGCGCGTCCACGACGAGCGAAGCGGCCTCCCCGCGGACCTCCGCGGCGGCCGGCGCCCCCAGCTTCTCGCGCACCCCGGACACGGCACCGGGCAGTACGCCGAGGAAGCGCTCCACCTCCGCCGCCTCCGTGCCCGGCGGCAGCGAGACGCGTACGTTGCCCTCGCTCAGCACGCCCATCGCCTTGAGCACATGGCTCGGGGTCAGCGTCGAGCTGGTGCACGACGAGCCGGACGACACGGAGAAACCCGCCCGGTCCAGCTCGTGAAGCAGCGTCTCCCCGTCGACATAGAGACAGGAGAAGGTGACGACGTGCGGCAGCCGCCGCTCCGGATCGCCCACCACCTCCACGTCCGGCACCAGGGCGGGCACCCGCTCCCTGATCCGCTCCGTCAGTTCCCGCAGGCGCACCCGCTCCGCCTCCGCCTTGGCCCGCACCGCCCGCAGCGAGGCGGCGGCCGCGACGATCGCGGGGATGTTCTGGAACCCGGCGGCGCGCCCGGACTCCCGCTCGTCGGCAGGGCCCTGGACCGCGAAGCGCACTCCCTTGCGCACGGCGAGCAGTCCGACCCCCGCGGGCCCGCCCCACTTGTGGGCGCTGCCCGTGAGCAGCGACCAGCCGCCGTCCACCTGACCCCAGGCCAGCGACTGCGCCGCGTCCACCAGAAGGGGCACCCCGGCCGCGCGGCAGACCTCGGCCACCTCGGCCACCGGCTGCTCGGTGCCGACCTCGTGGTTGGCGGACTGAAGGCACGCGAGCGCGGTGTCCTCGCGCAGCGCTTCGGCGTACCCCTGGGGGGAGACGGAGCCGCCCCGGTCCACGCCCACCTCGGTGACCGACCCGCCGCCGCTCGCGTGGACCTCGGCCGAATGGAGTACCGACGAGTGTTCGACCGCCGACACGATCAGGTGACTCCCGGTGCGGCGGCGCCCGGCGAGCGCACCCGCGATCCCGGAGTGCACGGCCCGGGTGCCGGACGAGGTGAAGACCAGCTCGTCGGGCCTGCACCCCACGGCGTCGGCGGCCGCCTCGCGCGCGGCGTCGAGCAGCATCCTGGCCCGCCGCCCCTCGCGGTACAGCCGGGCGGGATCGGCCCACCCCTCGTCGAGCGAGGCCTGGAGAGCCTGCCGGGCGACGGGGTGGAGGGGAGCGGAAGAGGCGGCATCGAAGTAGGACACGGGGCAACGCTAGAAGGTGCGCCCACGAATGCGCCCCATAGGGGCGCGGGGAACTGCGCGCTCAGCCGAGAAGACCCCGCAGTCGCGGACGGTCAGGTTCCACCACCCCGGTGGGCGCCCGACCCTCCGTCAGATACCGGCCGTAGGCCAAGCCCCCACCCTTCGGAGTGACCCGCGGCGCGTTAGGCACCCTCCCCGCGCGACCCCAAATAGCGTCCAGTAGGGTTTGGTCCGCATAAACATCCAAACCCCTGCCCGCCGCAGGGCGGCGACCGACCAGCGAGAAGGCCGCAGCCAACAGCGCGGGCGAGACTCTCGGGAAGGCGCTACGTGAGTCCCAACGGCTCCGACCGCTCGTCGCGGCGCCCGATGCGGCGGAAGCTGCCGCAGGTGCTGACTGCGGGCCTGATCCTGGCGACCGCCACAGGTTGCACATACAAGGATTTCCCCCGCCTTGGAATGCCCACTCCGGTGACGGAGGAAGCTCCGCGGATTCTCTCCCTCTGGCAGGGCTCGTGGGCGGCAGCGCTCGCCACGGGCGTGCTGGTCTGGGGTCTGATCCTGTGGAGCGTCATCTTCCACCGGCGTAGCCGCACGAAGGTGGAAGTACCTCTGCAGACCCGGTACAACATGCCCATCGAGGCGCTGTACACGGTCGTCCCCCTCATCATCGTCTCCGTGCTCTTCTACTTCACGGCACGGGACGAGTCGAAGCTCCTCAAGCTGGAGGACAAGCCGGCCCACACCATCAACGTGGTCGGCTTCCAGTGGAGCTGGGGCTTCAACTACGTCGAGGACGTCAAGGGTTCCAACAAGGAGGACGCGAAGACCTCCAAGGACCTGGACGCCATTCCGAAGCGTTTCCGTGACGACTTCCCGGCCGGTGCCGGTGGTGTCTACGACGTCGGCACGCCCGGCGAGCGGAACCCCCAGAACGGCAACCCCGGCCCCACCCTGTGGCTCCCCAAGGGCGAGAAGGTCCGCTTCGTCCTGACTTCACGTGACGTCATCCACTCCTTCTGGGTGGTTCCGTTCCTCATGAAGCAGGACGTCATCCCGGGCCACACCAACGCCTTCGAGGTGACTCCCAACAAGGAGGGCACCTTCATGGGCAAGTGCGCCGAGCTCTGCGGCGTCGACCACTCCCGGATGCTCTTCAACGTCAAGGTCGTCTCTCCCGAGCGCTACCAGAAGCATCTGGAAGAGCTCGCCGAGAAGAACCAGACCGGTTACATCCCGGCCGGCATCGAGCAGACGGGCCACGAGAAGAACCGGGAGACGAACAACCTGTGAGCATCCTCAACGAACCCCAGGGTGCCGCGGCAGCAGCAACGGACTCGTACGAGAACGAGCTGCCCGTCAGGCGCAAGCAGCCGGGAAACGTCGTCATCAAGTGGCTGACCACCACTGACCACAAGACGATCGGCACGATGTACCTGGTCACCTCGTTCGCGTTCTTCTGCATCGGCGGAGTGATGGCGCTCTTCATGCGCGCCGAACTCGCCCGCCCGGGTACGCAGATCATGTCGAACGAGCAGTTCAACCAGGCGTTCACGATGCACGGCACGATCATGCTGCTGATGTTCGCGACGCCGCTGTTCGCCGGTTTCGCGAACTGGATCATGCCGCTCCAGATCGGCGCGCCCGACGTCGCCTTCCCGCGGCTGAACATGTTCGCCTACTGGCTGTACCTCTTCGGCTCGCTCATCGCGGTCGGCGGCTTCCTCACGCCGAACGGTGCGGCCGACTTCGGCTGGTTCGCCTACAGCCCGCTCTCGGACGCGGTCCGTTCGCCGGGTATCGGCGCCGACATGTGGATCATGGGTCTGGCCTTCTCCGGCTTCGGCACGATCCTCGGCTCAGTCAACTTCATCACCACGATCATCTGCATGCGCGCGCCCGGCATGACCATGTTCCGCATGCCGATCTTCGTGTGGAACGTGCTGCTGACGGCCGTCCTCGTGCTGCTCGCCTTCCCGGTCCTGGCCGCCGCGCTGTTCGCCCTGGAGGCGGACCGTAAATTCGGTGCCCATATCTTTGACGCGGCAAATGGCGGCGCACTGTTGTGGCAACACCTCTTCTGGTTCTTCGGCCATCCAGAGGTGTACATCATCGCGTTGCCGTTCTTCGGCATCATTTCCGAGGTCATTCCGGTCTTCTCCCGCAAGCCGATGTTCGGCTACATGGGCCTGATCGGCGCGACCATCGCCATCGCGGGTCTCTCCGTGACGGTGTGGGCGCACCACATGTACGTCACAGGCGGCGTGCTACTGCCGTTCTTCTCCTTCATGACGTTCCTGATCGCCGTACCAACAGGCGTGAAGTTCTTCAACTGGATCGGAACGATGTGGAAGGGGTCGCTGAGTTTCGAGACCCCGATGCTGTGGGCGGTCGGCTTCCTGATCACCTTCACCTTCGGTGGCCTGACGGGCGTCATCCTCGCCTCGCCCCCGATGGACTTCCACGTCTCGGACTCGTACTTCGTGGTGGCGCACTTCCACTACGTGGTGTTCGGCACCGTCGTCTTCGCCATGTTCTCCGGCTTCCACTTCTGGTGGCCGAAGTTCACCGGCAAGATGCTGGACGAGCGGCTCGGCAAGATCACCTTCTGGACGCTGTTCATCGGCTTCCACGGCACGTTCCTGGTGCAGCACTGGCTGGGCGCCGAGGGCATGCCGCGCCGGTACGCGGACTACCTCGCGGCCGACGGCTTCACCGCCCTGAACACGATCTCGACGATCGCCTCGTTCCTGCTCGGTCTGTCGATACTGCCGTTCTTCTACAACGTCTGGAAGACCGCCAAGTACGGCAAGAAGATCGAGGTCGACGACCCGTGGGGCTACGGCCGTTCGCTCGAATGGGCGACGTCCTGCCCGCCGCCGCGGCACAACTTCGTCACCCTGCCGCGCATCCGCAGTGAATCGCCGGCCTTCGACCTGCACCACCCGGACATCGCGGCCCTCGGTCAGATCGAGAACGCCGGGCAGAAGGACACCGCGCTGTTCGGCGGCGACAAGGAGGCCGCGAAGTGAAGATCCAGGGCAAGATGTTCATCTGGCTGAGCGTCTTCGTCCTCGCCATGGCGATCGTCTATGGCGTGTGGTCGAAGGAGCCGGCCGGTACCACGGCGCTCTTCCTGGCCTTCGGCCTGTGCATCATGATCGGCTACTACCTGGCCTTCACGGCCCGGCGGGTCGACGCCTCCGCACAGGACAACAAGGAGGCCGACGTCGCGGACGAGGCCGGCGAGGTGGGCTTCTTCAGCCCGCACAGCTGGCAGCCGCTCTCGCTGGCCGTCGGTGGCGCGCTCGCCTTCATGAGCATCGCCATCGGCTGGTGGCTGATGTACTTCTCCGCCCCGCTCCTGCTGATCGGTCTCTGGGGCTGGGTGTTCGAGTACTACCGCGGCGAGAACCAGACCCAGTGAGTCTGTAGTTCCCGACGCGCCCGAAGGGCCCGGACCCTCCTTCTGGAGGTCCGGGCCCTTCGGCGTGCCGCGGCCATCTTGCCCCCCGTACGGGTTACTTCGGCGCGCCGTACACGGTGAATATCCATATCGTGTGCTTATGAGCCAGTCACCGCGTATTCGTACGATATCGAGCTATACGCTCCTGGTGGCAGCCCTCGGCACGGGCGCCACGGCATGCGGCAGCTCCGACGGCCACCCGCTCTCGGCGCAGCCGTACGACGCGGCCGGCCAGGTCACCTTCAACGCCCCCATGGGCACCCAGAAGGCCGACCCGGACAAGCCCCTCGAAGTCACCGCCCGGGGCGAGGACGCGCGCATCACCGATGTGACCGCCACCGACGCCGCGGGCCGGCACCTGGCCGGCGAACTCACCGCCGACGGCGCCCGGTGGCACAGCACCGCGCCGCTCGCGGCCGGCGCCCACTACACGGTGCGGGTGAGCACCGAGGACGAGGACGGCGCGCCCGGCCGCAAGGTCCTGACGTTCGACACCCACGCGGCCCCGGGGAAGAAGCTCCTGAAGGTCACCTTCGCCCCCGAGGCGGGCCTGTACGGCGTCGGACAGCCCGTCACGGCCTCGCTCAGCGCCCCGGTGAAGGGCAAGGAGGCCCGCGCGGTCGTGGAGCGGGCCCTGAAGGTCAGGTCCACGCCCGCGACCGAGGGCTCCTGGTACTGGGTGGACAGCGAGACGCTGCACTACCGGCCCAAGGACTACTGGCCCGCCCACGCCACCGTCAGCGTCTCCAGCGGCCTCGGGGGCATCAAGGTCGGCGACAGGCTGTGGGGGGCCGAGACCAAGCCGCTCAGGTTCACCACGGGGGACCGGGTCGAGGCCGTGACGGACGCCGCCTCCCACACGATGACGGTCTACCGCAACGGCGAGGAGATCAACTCCATACCGGTGACCACCGGAAAGCCCGGCTACTCCACGCGCAACGGCGTCAAGGTCGTGCTCGGCAAGGAGTACTTCGTACGCATGCGCGGCACCAGCATCGGCATCCCCGACGGCACCGCCGATTCGTACAACCTGCCGGTGTACTACGCCACCCGGCTCACCGACACGGGTGAATACGTGCACGCCGCGCCCTGGTCCGTGGGCTCGCAGGGCTCCGCCAACGTCAGCCACGGCTGCGTGGGGATGAGCACGAGCAACGCCGCCTGGTTCTTCAAGACGGTGCGGCAGGGCGACATCACCCGGACGATCAACAGCTCCGGCGAGGACATGCCGACGTTCGGCAACGGCCTGGGCGACTGGAACATGGGCTGGAAGAAGTGGCGCGAGGGCAGCGCGGTGCTCGGCGGCGCCAAGGACGGCCCCGCGGCCGTCGAAGCGGCCCGACTGCGGCCGGCGGTCTGACGGCCCCGCAGAACGGCACGGAGGGCCCCGCGAAGCCGCGGGGCCCTCCGTCGTACGCGCTGGGGCGGGTCAGGCCCCCACGGCCAGGCGCTTGCGCAGCAGGGCGGCCAGCGCGTCCGCGAACTCCACCGGATCGACCGGAAGGGTCACCGCGGCCTCAGCCCTGCTCCAGGTGGCCAGCCAGGCGTCCTGCGGGCGCCCGATGAGCAGCAGCACCGGCGGCGCCCTGAAGACCTCGTCCTTGATCTGGCGGGACACGCCCATGCCGCCCGCGGGCGTCGCCTCGCCGTCGAACACGCAGACGTCCACACCGCCGGCGTCCAGCTCCTTGAGGACCGCGGGCAGCGTCGCGCACTCGATGAACTCGACCTCGGGAACGTCCGTCGCAGGCCTGCGCCCGGTGGCCAACCGGACTTGCTCGCGGGTGCTCGCGTTGTCGCTGTAGACCAGCACCGTGGCGGTCGGCTGCATTGTTCCTCCAGTACGTCGAGCAGTCCTGAGCTGAGCTGTGCCGTCGTGGGATCGGGAACCGATGCGCGGATGCTACTCCTCCCGACACCCCGTCAACAGCGGTTCGCAGGGCCTCGCGATGGGCCATACGGGCAGGACACACCCCGCAGACACTCCGAACGGCACCCCCCGGGGTGAGGGCGGGATAAGCGACCGACATAATGTCGGTCGTGGCGACAGCAACGACAGTAGATACCGGGCACGCGCACCCGCCGGTCAATCGACCGAACCTCACCAGCGTCGGAACCATCATCTGGTTGAGTTCCGAGCTGATGTTCTTCGCGGCCCTCTTCGCGATGTACTTCACCCTGCGATCGGTGACAGGTCCTGATCACTGGAAGGAAATGGCCTCGGCCCTTAACTTCCCGTTCTCGGCGACGAACACCACCATCCTGGTGCTCTCCTCCCTCACGTGTCAGCTAGGCGTGTTCGCCGCTGAACGTGGCGATGTGAAGAAGCTCCGGATGTGGTTCATCGTCACCTTCATCATGGGTTCGGTCTTCATCGGCGGTCAGGTGTACGAGTACACCGAGCTGGTCAAGCACGAGGGCCTCTCGCTCTCGTCCGACCCGTACGGCTCGGTCTTCTACCTGACCACCGGCTTCCACGGACTGCATGTGACAGGCGGCCTGATCGCCTTCCTGCTGGTCCTCGGCCGCACGTACGCGGCCAGGAAGTTCACCCATGAACAGGCGACCGCAGCCATCGTCGTGTCCTATTACTGGCACTTCGTCGATGTGGTCTGGATCGGACTCTTCGCCACGATCTACATGATCAAGTAATCGGCGGGGGTCGCTCACGCGACGTACCGAAACTTTCCAGAAGCATCGACGCAGAAGATCCTGACACCGGGGTAATCCGTGAAAAAGCTCTCCGCACGACGACGCCATCCGCTGGCGGCGGTCGTCGTCCTACTCCTCGCGCTGGCGGCCACCGGGGGGCTGTACGCCGCGTTCGCGCCGGCGGACAAGGCGCAGGCCGACGACACCGCCCAGTCCCTCGCCATCGACGAGGGCAAGAAGCTCTACGCCGTGGGCTGCTCCAGCTGCCACGGAACCGGCGGTCAGGGCTCCTCCGACGGTCCGAGCCTGGTCGGCGTGGGCGCCGCGGCGGTCGACTTCCAGGTCGGCACCGGGCGCATGCCGCTCCAGCAGCAGGGTGCCCAGGCGCCCAAGAAGAAGGTCATCTACAACCAGGCCCAGATCGACCAGCTCGCGGCGTACGTCTCGTCGCTGGGCGCCGGTCCTTCGGTTCCGACCGAGAAGCAGTACAGCCCGGACGGGGCAGACATCGCCAAGGGTGGCGAGCTGTTCCGCACCAACTGTGCCCAGTGCCACAACTTCACCGGTAAGGGTGGCGCGCTCACGCACGGCAAGTACGCGCCGTCGCTCGAGGATGTCTCCCCGAAGCACATCTACGAGGCCATGCAGACCGGCCCGCAGAACATGCCGTCCTTCCCCGACACCACGATGCCGGAGAAGGAGAAGAAGGACATCATCGCGTACCTCGACGCGGTCAACGGCGAGAAGACCGAGAGCCCTGGCGGTCTGTCGCTGGGCGGTCTGGGTCCGGTCAGTGAAGGCCTCTTCGGCTGGATCTTCGGCCTCGGTTCGCTGATCGCGGTCGCCGTGTGGGTCGCAGCTCGGACCGCAAAGGCCAAGAAGTCATGAGTAGCCAAGAGATTCCAGAAGAGAAGAACCTGCCGGCTGAGCAGGACACCGAGCACGGCTCGGTAGCGGTGGCGGACGAGAACCCGTTCGCCGACCCGGGCCTCCCGCCGCACGAGCACCGTGTCCAGGACATCGACGAGCGGGCCGCGAGGCGCTCCGAGCGCGCGATCGCGTTCATGTTCACGCTGTCCATGCTGGCCACCGTGGGCTTCATCGCCTCGTTCGTGGCCATCCCGGCGAACAAGAGCATCTACGTCTGGCCGATCGGGCACATCAGCGGTCTCAACTTCGCCCTGGGTCTGACCCTGGGTGTGGCGCTGTTCTGCATCGGCGCGGGCGCGGTCCACTGGGCCCGCACCCTGATGTCCGACGTGGAGGTCGCCGACGACCGGCACCCCATCGAGGCCGAGCCCGAGGTCAGGGCCAAGGTCATGGCCGACTTCAAGGCCGGTGCCGAGGAGTCGCAGTTCGGACGGCGCAAGCTGATCCGCAACACGATGTTCGGCGCGCTCGCCCTGGTCCCGCTCTCCGGTGTCGTCCTCCTGCGCGACCTCGGTCCGCTGCCCGAGGACAAGCTCCGGCACACCAAGTGGGCCAAGGGCAAGAAGCTCGTCAACATGAACACGCACGAGCCGCTGCGTCCCTCGGACGTGCAGGTCGGTTCGCTGACGTTCGCCATGCCCGAGGGCATGTCGGAGCACGACCACGACTTCCAGGTCCAGATCGCCAAGGCCGCCCTGATGATCGTCCGTATCCAGCCGGAGAACATCAAGGACAAGCGCGAGCTGGAGTGGTCGCACGACGGCGTCGTCGCCTACTCCAAGATCTGCACCCACGTGGGCTGCCCGATCTCCCTGTACGAGCAGCAGACGCACCACGTCCTCTGCCCGTGCCACCAGTCCACCTTCGACCTCTCCGACGGTGCCCGAGTGATCTTCGGCCCCGCTGGTCACGCCCTGCCGCAGCTGCGCATCGGTGTGAACGAGGAGGGCTACCTCGAGGCGCTCGGCGACTTCGACGAGCCCGTCGGTCCTGCCTTCTTCGAGAGGGGCTGACCTCATGAGCAGCGACAACAAGAAGAAGGCACCCGCCGGCGAGCGGGTGGCCGACTGGGCCGACGGCCGTCTTGGGATCTACTCCCTGGCCAAGGCCAACATGCGCAAGATCTTCCCGGACCACTGGTCCTTCATGCTCGGCGAGATCTGCATGTACAGCTTCATCATCATCATCCTCACGGGTGTGTATCTGACGCTGTTCTTCCACCCGTCGATGAACGAGGTGGAGTACACCGGCAGCTACGTCCCGCTGCAGGGACAGCTGATGTCCGAGGCGTTCAACTCGACCATGCACATCTCCTTCGATGTGCGCGGTGGTCTGCTGATCCGGCAGATCCACCACTGGGCGGCGCTGATCTTCCTCGCCGGCATGTTCGTGCACATGATGCGCGTGTTCTTCACGGGCGCCTTCCGCAAGCCGCGTGAGGTCAACTGGCTGTTCGGCTTCCTGCTGTTCGTCCTCGGCATGTTCACCGGTTTCACCGGTTACTCGCTCCCTGACGACCTGCTCTCCGGCACCGGTGTCCGCTTCATGCAGGGCGCGATCCTGTCCGTCCCGGTCGTCGGCACGTACCTGTCGATGTTCCTGTTCGGCGGTGAGTTCCCCGGCGGCGACTTCGTGGCGCGCTTCTACTCGGTGCACATCCTGCTGCTGCCGGGCATCATGCTGGGCCTGATGGTGGCGCACCTGATCCTGGTCTTCTACCACAAGCACACGCAGTTCGCGGGCCCCGGCAAGTCCAACAAGAACGTCGTCGGCATGCCGCTGCTGCCCGTCTACATGGCCAAGGCCGGAGGCTTCTTCTTCCTGGTCTTCGGTGTCATCGCGGTCATCTCGGCGATCGCCTCGATCAACCCGATCTGGGCCATCGGCCCGTACCGTCCGGACCAGGTGTCCACCGGTGCGCAGCCCGACTGGTACATGGGCTTCTCCGAGGGCCTGATCCGTGTCATGCCGGGCTGGGAGATCAACCTCTGGGGTCACACGCTCGTCCTGGGCGTGTTCATCCCGCTGATGATCATCTTCCCGATGGTCCTCGTCGTGATCGCGGTCTACCCGTTCCTGGAGGCCTGGGTCACCGGCGACAAGCGCGAGCACCACATCCTGGACCGCCCGCGCAACGCCCCCACCCGGACCGCGTTCGGCGTCGCCTGGATCACCTGGTACATGGTCATGCTGATCGGTGGTGGAAACGACCTCTGGGCCACGCACTTCCACCTGTCGATCAACGCGATCACCTGGTTCGTGCGCATCGCCTTCTTCGTCGCCCCGGTCATCGCGTTCATCGTCACCAAGCGGATCTGCCTGGGTCTGCAGCGGCGTGACAGGGACAAGGTGCTGCACGGCCGCGAGTCGGGCATCATCAAGCGCCTGCCGCACGGCGAGTTCATCGAGATCCACGAGCCGCTCGGCAAGGACCAGCTCCACACCCTGACCGCGCACGAGCAGTACAAGCCGGTCGAGATCGGCCCGACGGTCGACGAGAACGGTGTCGAGCGCAAGGTCACCGGCGCGCAGAAGCTGCGCGCCAAGCTCTCCAAGGGCTACTACGGGGAGGACAACCAGATCCCCAAGCCCACCGCCGAGGAGTACAAGGAGATCACGAGCGGCCACGGTCACCACTGATCGACTGAAGCTCGACGAGCTGTAGACCACAAGGTCGCCACGGCAGGAGCCCCGTCCATTGCATGGACGGGGCTCTTTGCCGTCCCCAGGGCTGGATAGGGTGGTCCCGCCCCCCTACGTACCGGACGAAAAACCAGGAGCGGCTATGAGCGCTGTGACCCCCGCAGGAGGCACCACCGCGGCGGGCCGTTCCTGGCCCGACGTACTGAACGGACTGCTCGACGGGCGCGACCAGAGCGCCGACGACACGGCCTGGGCCATGGACCGCATCATGCGGGGCGAGGCCACCGACGCGCAGATCGCCGGCTTCGTCGTGGCGCTGCGGGCCAAGGGCGAGACCGTGGAGGAGATCTCCGGCCTCGTCCGCGCGATGTACGAGCACGCCAACGTGATCGAGGTGCCGGGCGAGACGGTCGACATCGTCGGCACGGGCGGCGACGGCGCCAAGACGGTGAACATCTCCACGATGTCGGCGATCGTCATCGCGGGCACCGGCGCGAAGGTCGTCAAGCACGGCAACCGCGCCGCGTCCTCGGCCAGCGGGGCGTCCGACGTCCTGGAGAAGCTGGGCGTCAACCTCCAGCTCACCCCCGAACGGGTCGTCGAGGTCGCGGAGGAGGCGGGGATCACCTTCTGCTTCGCGGTGAAGTTCCACCCGGCGCTGCGACACGCCGGTGCCGCGCGCAGCCAGCTGGGCATCAGGACCGTCTTCAACCTCCTCGGTCCGCTCACCAATCCGGCCAGGGTGCGGGCCCAGGCCGTCGGTGTCGCCGACGCGCGGATGGCGCCCGTGGTCGCCGGGGTCTTCGCCGGGCGCGGGCACTCCTCGCTCGTCTTCCGGGGCGACGACGGTCTCGACGAGCTGACGACGACGTCCACCTCCCGCGTCTGGGTGGTGCGCGACGGAGCCGTCCGCGAGGAGGCCTTCGACCCCCGTGACGTCGGCATCGGCCTGGTGCCCGTCGAGGCGCTGCGCGGCGCCGACGCCTCGTACAACGCGGAGGTCGCCCGGCGGCTGCTCGACGGCGAGAGCGGCCCGGTGCGCGACGCGGTGCTCCTCAACTCCGCGGCGGCCCTGGTGGCCCTCGCGCGGGGCACGGGCAGCCTGGAGGAGCAGATCCGTGCCGCGATGGCGCGGGCGGCGGAGTCGATCGACTCCGGGGCGGCGAAGCGGGCCCTGGAACGGTGGGTGGCCGCCAGCAACCGCTGAAGCGGGCGAGACGTGTGACGCGGGGCGCAGTCCGAATTCTGGACCGCGCCTTGCGCACCGAAGATCGTGTGGCAGGATGCTGCACAGGTCATGAGTGACAGCGACTACGGCCCCGGCCCGCTGTCCGGCAACCCTCCGTCCGTGGCGGGGTGCCCCGGGTGAAGACCAGGTCGTACGCAGCAAGGCGTATGGCAAGCGCGGACCCCTGGACATCGTCGTATGTCACAGCCCTGGGGTCCTGGTCCTCAAGGGAGCAGTCTCGTGAGCAAGCGAATGTGCTAGGGCCTTCCGGCCCCTTTCCACGCACCCTTTTTCTCTTCATCACTGCACCGCCCTGCCTCTGCCGTACGGGCGTCGACGCAGTGAACTCACTTGCCTCTTACGGGAGTTCGCCATGTCTGTCTCCGCCGGTGCCGTCGACGCCTCCGTCTGTGCCCCGCTGCCGGTGCTCGGCAGGGACGTCACCGTGCCGCTCGTCACCGGAGGGGAGGTCACCTACGCCGCGCTGGACTACGCGGCGAGCGCCCCGGCGCTCCAGCGGGTCTGGGACGACGTGGCCGCGTACGCCCCCTACTACGGCAGCGTGCACCGCGGCGCCGGGTACCTCTCCCAGCTCTCCACCGACCTCTTCGAGAACTCCCGGGCCACCGTCGCCGAGTTCCTCGACTGCCGCGAGGGCGACCAGGTCGTCTTCACCCGGTCCACCACCGACTCGCTGAACCTGCTCGCCGCCGCCCTGCCCGCCGACTGCGAGGTCTTCGTCTTCGAGACCGAGCACCACGCCTCGCTCCTGCCGTGGCGGGACGCCCGCGTCACCTACCTCGACGCCCCGCGCACCCCCGACGCGGCCGTGCACACCCTGGAGCGCGCCCTAGCCGACCGCGAACCCTACGGACCCGCCCTGGTCTGCGTGACCGGTGCCTCCAACGTCACCGGCGAGCTGTGGCCGGTCAGGGAACTGGCCGCCGCCGCCCACGCGCACGGGGCCCGGATCGTCCTGGACGCCGCGCAGCTCGCGCCCCACCACCCCGTCTCCGTATGCGAGTTGGACGTCGACTGGGTCGCGTTCTCCGGGCACAAGCTGTACGCGCCCTTCGGCTCCGGCGTCCTCGCGGGCCGCTCCGACTGGCTGCGCGCCGCCGAGCCCTACCTCGCGGGCGGCGGCGCCTCGCGGAAGGTGGCGCGGCGCCCCAAGGAGGCAGGCGGCGGCGTGGACGTGGAGTGGCACGACACCGCCGCCCGCCACGAGGCCGGGTCGCCCAACGTCATCGGCGTCTACTCCATCGCCTCCGCCTGCAAGGCGCTCACCGAGGCGGGCTTCGACGACCTGGTGGCCCGGGAGCGGCACCTGATCGCGAAGGTGCGCGAGGGGCTCGCCGAGGTGCCGGCCGTCCGGGTGCTCTCGCTCTTCGGTGACGACGCGCCGCGCGTGGGCGTCATCTCCTTCGTCGTGGACGGCTGGAACAGCTCGCACTTCGCCGCCGCGCTCTCCGCCGAGTACGGGATCGGCGTAAGGGACGGCCTGTTCTGCGCCCACCCGCTGGTGCGCACCCTGCTCGGCGGCGAGGCCGACGAGCCCGGCGAGTGCGGCGCCCCCGAGGCCGCGCCCGGCGAGAAGTCGCTGAACGCGATCCGCGTGAGCTTCGGCGCGGGCACCCCCGACGAGCACGTCGAGCGTTTCGTACGGGCCGTCAAGGAGCTGGTGGCGGACGGCGCCCGGTGGAACTACCGCACCGAGGACGGCCGTTGCGTGCCGGACACCGGCGTGAGCGCGTGACCCGTCCGGCCGCTCCCCAGGCGTGACCCGAGCATGATCATCCGCAGGGCCCGCTCGGTCGCGTCGGTGAGGAACTCGCCGCCCCTGCCGAGGGCCTCCGTCAGGGAGACCGGGGCCGGCAGGATCGCGCTGTAGGCGTCGACGCCCACCGCCCGCACATGGTGGGCGCCCTGCCCGATCGTGCCCGCGAGCACCAGGACCGGGCGGCCCGAGCGCTTGGCGCGGCGGGCCACCTCGGCCGGGATCTTGCCGCGCGGCGTCTGGTGGTCGAGGGCGCCCTCCGCCGTGACGACCAGGTCGGCGCGGGCCAGGCGGGCGTCCAGGTCGAGCCGGCCGAGCAGCACGTCGAAGCGGGGGAGCAGCCGCGCGCCCAGGGCGGCCAGGCCCGCCCCGAGGCCGCCGGACGCGCCGGTGCCAGGGCCCTCGAAGAGGTCGGTCGTGACGCGGAGGTCACGCGTGAGGACGTGCGCCCAGTGTTCGAGGCCCGCGGCGAGCTGCTCGACCTGGGCGGGCGTCGCGCCCTTCTGGGGGCCGAAGACGCGGGCGACGCCGCGCTCGCCGCAGAGCACGTTGAAGGGGTTGCACGCCACGCGGATGTCGGTGTCCGCGAGGCGCGCGTCGAGGCCGCTCGCGTCGATCCGGCTCAGCCGGGCCAGCTCCCGGCCGCCGTGCGGCAGTTCCCAGCCGTCGGCGTCCAGGAGGCGGGCGCCCAGGGCCTGGAGCGCGCCCGCGCCGCCGTCGGAGGTGCCCGAGTCGCCGCAGCCGACCAGGATGCGGCGGGCGCCCGCGTCCAGGGCGGCGCGGATCAGCTCGCCGACGCCGTACGTCGTGGTGGCGCCCGGGTCGCGCAGATCGCGGGGGACCAGGGCGAGCCCGGCGACGGCCGCCATCTCGACGACCGCCGTGCCGTCGCGGAGCAGCGCGAAGTGCGTGCCGATCCGCTGGCCCACGGGACCGGTGGCGGGCAGCGCGACGAGCCGGCCGCCGTCCGCGGACGCCAGGGCGCGGGCGGTGCCCTCGCCGCCGTCCACCAGCGGGATCAGATCGGTCTCGGCGTGCGGGACGACACGGCGTACCCCCGCGGCGATGGCTTCGGCCGCGGAGCCCGCGGACAGGGACTCCTTGAAGCCGCTGGGGGCGATGGCGAAACGGGTCAGCATGAGGTCTCCAGTGCGAGCGCAGTGCGGGCGGATTCAGCGGACGGGGACACCGAGCAGCGGCCAGAGCGTGACGGCGAAGAGCAGGACCAGCGCGGCGGTCAGCGGGGCCAGTACCGCGGACAGGCGCAGCAGGTCGCGCGGGGTGTAGGTCGGGGTGCCCGGGATGTCGGCGAAGAGGGTGACCGGCTTGGCCGAGGCGGGCAGCGTGTGACAGAACCCCGCCGCCGCCGTGGAGGCCAGGGCCGCGGCGACCGGATTGACGCCCGCGCCGGCCGCCGCGGCGACGACCAGCGGGACCAGGACGGACGACCGGGCCGAGCGGGACTGGAGGACCAGGTGCGCGGCCGTGCTCAGGAGGACGACCACGGTCAGGAACAGCCACGGGGGCACATCCAGGGGCAGGCCGCCGACCAGCCACTTCGCCGCTCCGGAGTCGGCCAGCGCGACGCCCATCGCCATCGTCGCGGCCATGAAGAGGAGCAGCGCCCAGGGCACCGTCTTCAGGGCGTCCTTGAGGCGTACGGTGCCCAGGGCGGGCGAGGCGGCCACGACGGCGCCGATCAGCGCGACGACGGCGGGCGGCACCTGGTGCAGCGGCTCGCTGCACCAGAGCGCGACGACGGTGGCGAGCAGCAGGGCGCAGCGCGTCTCGGCGGGCTCCCAGGGTCCTGAGACCGGCTGCTCGCTGTGGGCCTGGAGCTGTTCGACGGTGATGCGCACCGGGCCCGAGCGGTCCGCGCGCCGCGTGGTCGTCAGCAGGACGGCCTCGGCGGCCAGGTGGGACGAGGCGACGGCGAGCGGAAGGCCGAGCAGCAGCCACTGGGTGAAGCCGATGCGCTCACCGGTGGCCTCCCAGAGCACCGACACGGTGATCAGATGGGCGCCCGCGCCGATCAGCGTCGCGACCGCCGAGAGCAGGATGACGGTGGGGAAGAGCAGCGCGAGCATCACGACCAGGCGCTTTCGGTCGGCGAGGACCTTGGCGAGCGCGAGGAAGACGGGCAGGGCGAGCGCGGCGCGCCCCGAGGTGGCGGGCACCGCGAACGCCGTCACGACCAGCGCGGCGGTCGTCAGGTGCGTCAACTGCCGTACGCTGCGGGCCCCGCTGACCAGGAAGGCCGCCGCCCGCCCCGCGAGCCCGCTGCGCGCCACGGCGGCGGCGAGCACGAAGGCGCAGATCAGCAGCCACACCGTCTCGTCCCCGAGGGTGCCGAAGAGGGTGTCGCTGCTGATCACGCCGGTCGCGGTGAGGGCGAGTCCCGCGCCGAGGGCGATGTAGGTGTCGTCGATCGGCGTGCCGACCCAGGCGCAGGTCGCGAAGGTGAAGACGGCGAGCGTGATGCGGGCGTCGCCGCCGAGTCCCGGGAAGTTGCCGGGGACCACGAGCAGCGCGCAGACGCTGAGGGCGACGCACAGGGTGAGGGCTCGACGGGGGGTCAGGGTCACGGTGTTCAGCGTGCCGCTGTGCCGTGAGCCCTCAATGAGCCGCAGATGAAAGGAACTTCACCGGGAACTTCACCGGTCCGGCGGTACGCGCCGGCCTCACCCCGCGTCCGGCAGCCGGTACCCCATCCCGCGCACCGTCTCCACCCGCTCGGCGCCCAGCTTCTTGCGCAGTGCGCGCACGTACACGTCCACGATGTTGGAGCCGGGGTCGAAGTCGTACCCCCACACGTGGGAGAGGATCTGCTCGCGCGAGAGCACCTGCCCGGGGTGGCGCAGGAACAGTTCGAGCAGGACGAACTCACGGGCCGTCAGGTCCACCGTGCGCTCTCCCGAACGCGCCCTGCGGGTACGCAGGTCCAGGGTCAGCTCACCGCTGCGCAGCACCGTCACCTCCGGCGCCCACGCCGCCGTACGCAGGCGCAGCCGCACCCGGGCGAGCAGCTCCTCGAAGCGGAACGGCTTGGTCATCCAGTCGTCGGCGCCGCCCTCCAGGCCCGCGACGGTGTCGCGTACCGAGTCACGGGCGGTCAGCACGATGACGGGCGTGCTCACCCGGGCCTCGCGGAGCTGCCGCAGGACGGTGAATCCGTCCTTGCCGGGCAGCCCGATGTCCAGGAGGACCAGGTCGAAGCCGCCGGTCAGGGCGTAGTCGTGGGCGCTGTCGCCGTCGCCGACCACGGTGGTGGTGAAGCCGTTGGCGCGCAGGCCCTTCTCGACGAAGGAGGCGATGCGCTCCTCGTCCTCGACGATCAGTACACGGTTCACGGGCGGGCCGCCCCTTCCTGTGGTGGCTGTACGAGGACGAAGGTGGCGCCGCCGCCGTCCGTGGGGCGTAGTTCGACGCGCCCGCCGTGGCCTTCGGCGATGGCCTTCACGATGGCGAGGCCGAGCCCCGCCCCGGTGGAGCGCGAGCCGCGCCGTGCGGTGCCGCGGCGGAACCGCTCGAAGATCACGGCCGCGTCCTGCGGCTGCACCCCGGGTCCGCTGTCCGCGACGTACAGCTCGATGTGCCCGTCGCGCAGCCGCGAGCCGATGCCGACGCGCTGTCCGGGCACGGTGTGCTGGACGGCGTTCTGGGCGAGCTGGACCATGGCCTGGGTGATGCGCTGGGCGTCGAGCCGGGCCTCGGCGTCGGCGACCTCGGCGAGGTGCCAGTCCCGCTCGCCCAGCGCCCTGGCCTTGACGAAGACGTCCGCGGTCAGCTCGGCGAGCTGTACGGGCCCCGGGGTGACGAAGTCGGGCCGCTCGGCCTTGGTGAGCAGGAGCAGGTCCTCCACCATGCGGCTCATCCGGTCCAGCTCCTCCGTGACGATGCGGACCGTCTCCTCGCGCTCGGCGGCGTTCTCGGTGGCGGTGTCCATCAGCTCCAGGTGGCCGCGGACGATGGTGATGGGGGTGCGCAGCTCGTGGCCCGCGTCGTCGACGAACTCCCGCTGGGCGGCGAAGGCCCGCTCAAGGCGGTCCAGCATGCCGTTGAAGGTCTCCGCGAGGGCCGCCACGTCGTCATGGCCCTGCACGGGGATGCGCTGGGTGAGGTCCTGCTCGGTGAGTTGCGCGGCGGTGGCCCGCACGAGCCTGACCGGTTTGAGGATGCGCCCGGCGACGACCCAGCCGATGCCCGTCGTCATCAGGAGCGCGACCCCGGAGGTGGCGAGCAGCATGGTGAACACGCCGTTGGCCTTGGCCCGTTCCCCCGCCGGGTGGAAGGCGACCACGAAGGCCGCCTCCGGGTGCGCGGGGCCCGACTCGATCACCGCCTTCGCCCAGCGGACCTCGCCGCCCGGCCTGTCCAGGGTGCCGGTGGCGTCGGGGGAGTCGAAGACGGCCTTCAGCGAGGCGGGGTCGTCGGCGAGCGGGTGGTCGATCCGCGGCTCCCGGGACTGTTCCTTCTTGGCGGGCCCCCGGCCCTGCCGGCCGATGAGGCCGAGCAGTTCCTCGTCGGGGTCGGCGTACTGCCGTGACAGGAAGAGCCGCAGCAGCGGATCGGGGTCGGTGAACGGCTCGCCCGTGTGCGGATCGACCCCTTCGTGTACGAAGTTGGTGAACTCCCGGGTCTCCTGGGCCAGGAGCCGGTCGACGCGGTGGTCGACCTCGCGGAGCAGGACCGAGCGCGTGGTGGCGGCCACCGCGGTCAGCGCGACGGCCATCACCACGAGCAGCCACAGCAGGATGCGGACCCGGGCGGATACCCGGCGGCGCGGGGGGTCAGCCGTCGTCACCGGGGCCGTCGTCGTCGTTGTCGCCCCGGCCCGCGTCGTCGTCCGCGTCGTCGTTGTCATCGCCGGTGGGTCCGTCGTCGCCGCTGGGTCCGTCGTCGTCCGATCCGTTCTCGCCGACCGGCGGCGGGGGCACCTTCTCGTCGCTCGGGGTGGGCCGGGCGGTGGTGGGAGTGGCGGAGGGGGAGCCGCTCGGGAGCTCGACCTTGGGCGGAGCCTTGGGGGGTGCGGGGCTGTCCGTCAGCAGGTAGCTGGTCACGGCGATACCGAGCGGTATCGCCACGACGGCTGCCAGGGCCGCCATGCGCTGGGAGAAGACCATGCCGGTGATGATGGACGGCGTACCGCCGGGTCCGGATGAGCCACGGATGAGGAAACCTTCATGAAGGCCCGGGCCGGGTGCGTGGCCGGGAGCCCGGGCCGGCCTAGGAGTCGAGGCCGATCGCGAACGCCGCTTCCAGGTCGTGCTGGGAGTACGTGCGGAACGCGACGTGCGTGTCCGTCCCCTCGACGCCGGGGATCTTGCTGATCCGGCCGGGGATGACGTCCGCGAGGTCGTCGTGGCGCGGCACCCGCACCATCGCGATCAGGTCGTAGGTGCCGGTGACGGAGAAGACCTCGCTGACCGAGTCGAGCGCGGCGATCGACTCGGCGATCTCCGGGATCCGGTCCACGCTGGTCCTGATGAGCACGATCGCGGTGATCACGGCTGACTGTCTCCCTCGATGGCCGGTGCGGTGCCTTTCACCTTAGCCCTCCGCAGGCACCACACCCACGCGTGGAGGAACCCCAGCGAGAAGCCCACCAGATGTGCCAGGTACGCCACCCCGGTGCCCTGGCCGTCCCGCCCCGCCGCCAGCCACTGAAGGGCCACCCAGAACGGCAGCACCAGCCAGGCGGGGAAGCGCAGCGGCAGGAAGAACAGGAACGGATAGATGCTGGTGACGCGCGCTTTCGGGAAGAGGTAGAGGAAGGCGCCGAGGACGGCGGAGATCGCCCCCGAGGCCCCGACGAGGGTCTGCTGGGAGTCCGCGTGCGCCACCGCGTACGAGAGCAGCGCGAGGTAGCCGCAGCCGACGTAGAAGAGCGCGTACCGCAGGCGCCCCATGCGTTCCTCCACCATCGCCCCGAAGACGAACAGGAAGAGCATGTTGCCGAGCAGATGGACCCAGCTCCCGTGCACGAACAGAGCCGTGAACGGGCCGAGCGCGGCGCTCGGCACGCCGCTGAGGAGTTCGGCGGGCACCACCCCCCAGCGCTCGAAATAGGCCTGCTGCGCGCCGAGCAGTTCGTTGCCGCGGCCGTAGCCGTCGTTGAGCCCCGAGACCGGGGAGACCGCGAAGACCAGGCAGCAGACGGCGATCAGTCCGTACGTCACCGGGGCGGACCGGTCGCCGGACAGCCGGCTCGCCCTCGTACTCCATGCGTGGATCATGGACAGAGCATGACGTAACGGGCGCTACCCGCACAGACCGCCATGCCGGGGCGGACGCCGCCGCATGGTGCCCCTTACAGGCCTTAAGGTTGCGGGCAATACGCACCACGGAAACCCGGACGAGTGCCACGCCACCGAGGAAAGCGATCAGCCACGATGACGGTTCCCCTCCCGACCGCCACCACCCGGTGGCGCTGCAAGCTGTGCGGCAACCTCACGCGCTTCGATGTGACCCGCAGCTCGAAGGTCGTCGAGTATGTGCACCTCGACCTCGCCGGTGAGTCGAACGTCGAAGAACGCGAGGTGGTCAGTGAGACCATCGAGTCGGTCCGCTGCCGCTGGTGCAACGCTGTGGATCAGGTGGAACTGGTGGACAGGCCGGGCACCGACTCCTGAGGGAGCGGGGCCCGCACGGCAAGTGGGGTGACGGATGGTGGAGAGCGCAGGCGGGGAGCCGGACGACGGCACCGCTGAGGTGCTCGACCGTCCGCTGCCGGACGGCGTGCGGCGACGTGTCGTGCGACTCGTCTCCGACGGCTTCGGCGGCCTGACCATGGCCGAGCTCCCCGCACAGCTCAGACAGTACGCCCGCTTCACGCCCAGCAGGCGCGCGAAGTTCGCGGGCAACGCCATGGCGGCCGCCCTGGAGAGCGACACCCTCTTCCGGCAGCGCATCGGCGAACGGCTCAGGGAGGCCCAGGCCGAGCTGGCCGCCGCCCTGGACGCGGGCACCCCGCCCCCCGCCGCCGACCCCCTGGACGTGGCGGCGGCGGCCTATGTGCTGCGCCCCGCCGGCTGGGTCAAGCTGGTGACCGCCGCGGGCGAGGAGGCCCAGCGGGCCGACGCCGAGCGCGTGGACGACGAGACCAGGGCCGAGCTCGACCGGCTGCGCGCGGAGCTCGCCGAGGCCCGCGGCCAGACCAAGGCGGAGACCGAGCGGCTGCGCGCCGAGCTGGAAGCGGTGCGCAGGGAAGCCGAGTCCACGCACCGCAAGCTGCGCGGGGCGCTCAGCGACGTCAAGCGCGGCGAGGCCGCGCTGCGCAAGGCCCTCGCGCAGACCGAGGCCATCCGCGCCGAGGGCCAGGCCCAGGTGTCCGCCGCCGAGAGCGAGACCCGGCGGCTCAAGGCACGGCTCGGCGAGACCGAGGCCGCCCTGGAGGCCAGCCGCAGGGCGGCGCGCGAGGGGCGCAGCGTCGAGGACATGCGGGTGCGCCTGCTGCTCGACACGGTCCTCGAAGCGGCCCAGGGGCTGCGGCGCGAACTGGCGCTGCCGCCCGTCTCCGTACGCCCGGCGGAGACCGTGGACGCCGTCGAGCCGGGGCGGATGTCGCCCAAGGACATCGCGGCCCGCGCCCTCTCCGAGAACGACCCGGCGATCCTGGACCAGCTCCTCGCCCTGCCGCAGGCACACCTGGTCGTCGACGGCTACAACGTCACCAAGACCGGTTATCCGACCATGCCCCTGGAGAAGCAGCGGCTGCGTCTCCTCGGCTCGCTCTCGCAGCTCGCCCTCCAGTCGGGCGCCGAGGTGACTTGCGTCTTCGACGGGGCCGAGCTGGCCGCTCCGGTGCTGCTCGCGCCGCCGCGCGGGGTCCGGGTGCTCTTCTCCAAGCCGGGCGTGACCGCCGATGAGCTGATCCGTCAGCTCGTGCGCGCGGAGCCGCCGGGCAGGCCCGTGGTCGTCGTCTCGACCGACCGCGAGGTGGCCGACGGAATCGCCAAGGCCGGTGCGCGGCCGGTGGCTTCGGTGGTGCTCCTGAAGCGGCTTTCGCGGGGCTAAAGGGGCTTCCCGCAACTCCTGGGCCCTATGCCCGAATTGGCAGCTCCGGAGCGTGACGGAAGGTCAGAGGGCCGTCACGGGCTGTGCGTCCTCGGTAAAATATGCGTCTCGCAACCGATTTTCTGCCCCGGTAATTTGAACTGATCACAAGAAGGTCACTAGGGTCTCGCCTCGAACCCTCGCTTAGTTGATCACCCACTCGGGGTGACGGCGGTGGTACCCGCCCACCGGGTCTTCGGTAGGCGGCTGGAGGAAGAAGGAGCCGCCCGCGTGGCGTCCCACCGTCGTCCCAAGCAGCCGAGCCGCACCCGCGTGACCGTGCTCACCGCGACCGCCGCCGCTGCCGTGGCCCTCACCTCGCAGGGCGCCGCCCAGGCCGCGCCGAAGCCGAGCAAGGACGAGGTCAAGTCCAAGGTCGACAAGCTCTACGAGGACGCGGGGCGGGCCACCGACAAGTACAACGGGGCCAAGGAGAAGCAGGAGAAGCTGGAGAAGCAGATCGACGCTCTCCAGGACAAGGTCGCCGACGGCCAGGAGGAGCTCAACGAGCTGCGGGACGGCCTCGGTTCGATGGCCAGCGCGCAGTACCGCTCCGGCGGCATCGACCCCTCCCTCCAGCTCTTCCTCTCCTCCGACCCGGACAACTACCTCGACAAGGCGTCCACGCTCGACCAGCTCAGCAGCCAGCAGGTCGACGCGCTCCAGAAGATCCAGAAGAAGCAGCGGGACCTCGCGCAGAAGCGCAAGGAGGCCGCGGGCAAGCTCGACGACCTCGCGGACACCCGCGAGGAGCTCGGCAAGAAGAAGAAGGAAGTCCAGGGCAAGCTCGGCGAGGCGCAGAAGCTCCTCAACACGCTGACCGCCGACGAGAAGGCGGACCTGGCGGCCAAGGAGCAGAAGCGCGCGAGCCGCGCCGCCGACCAGCGCGCCGACCTCGGCGACGAGGCCCCCGCCTCCAACCGTGGTGCCGCGGCCCTGAGCGCCGCGGCGACGCAGATCGGCAAGCCGTACGTCTCCGGCGGCACCGGCCCCAACTCCTACGACTGCTCCGGGCTCACCCAGTGGGCGTTCGCGCAGGCCGGTGTCTCCATCACCCGGACCACGTACACCCAGCAGAACGACGGCACGAGGATCGGCCGCGGCGAGCTGAAGCCCGGCGACCTGGTCTTCTTCAACAACCTCGCGCACGTCGGCTTCTACGCCGGCAACGGCCAGGTCCTGCACGCCCCGAAGCCGGGCGCCAACGTCCGCTACGAGTCGATGTCCTACCTCGGCACCTTCCAGTTCGGCGTCCGCGTCTGACCCACGGAGCCCCGCTCCGCCCGACGTCACCGGCCCCCCGGAACCGTCCGAACGGGCGAATTCCGGCAACTCCCGCTGACCCCGCGCCCCGTTGATGACCTGCGTCTGAGGCGGGGCGCAGGGCTGTCCGCACCCATCCGGGTCGTTGGCCCTCCTCTGGTCGCACGGCTACTGTCGGCGCGCATTCCCCCGCAGAGCCGGGGGTCGTCCAGCGGAAGGGAGAGCGGCGCCAAGTGGGCTCACACCGCCGTCCCGCAGAGCCCGGCACCGACCGGAGCACGCGCGTCACCGTCATCTCGGCGGCGGCGGCCACGGCCGCCGCCGCCCTGGCCGCCGCCCCCGCGGGCGCCGCCCCGCAGGACAGGCCCTCCGACACCCGGGCCAAGGTCGACCGGCTCTACGAGGAGGCCGAGCGGGCCACCGAGGCGTACAACGACGCCGACGAGCGCACGGACAAGCTGCGGACACAGGTGAAGCGGGCCAAGGACAGCGTCGCCCGCGGCCAGGAGCGCATCAACCTGATGCGCGGCGCGCTCGGCGCGCTCGCCGAGGAGCAGTACCGCGAGGGCGGCATCGGCCCCGCCCTTCAGCTCATGCTCTCCTCCGACCCCGACGGCTACCTCGACCGGGCCTCGGTCCTCGACCGCGTCACCCTCCGGCACACCGGTGAACTCACCGATCTCCAGAAGGCCCAGCGCGGCCTCGCCAGGGAGCGCGCCGAGGCCGGCCGCAAGCTCGCCGCGCTGGAGAGGAGCCGCGCCGTCGTCGCCCGCCACAAGCGCACCGTCGAGCACAAGCTCGCCCGGGCGAGACGGCTGGTCAACTCGCTCACCGGCAAGGAGCGCGACGCGTACGACAGGTCATCGCGCTCCGGCGGCCGCGCCGGTCTGGTGGAGCCGGGGGGCGCCGCGTCGTCGCGCGCCGCGGCCGCCCTGGCCGCCGCCAGGTCCGCGGTGGGCCGCCCGTACGTGTGGGGGGCCAACGGGCCGTCCGGCTTCGACTGTTCGGGCCTCACGCAGTGGTCGTACGCCCAGGCCGGGGTCGGGCTGCCGCGCACCTCGCAGGCGCAGCGGTACGCCGGACGGCAGGTCTCCCTCGCCGAGGCGAAGCCCGGCGACCTCGTCGCCTACCGCGACGACGCGAGCCACATCGGGATGTACGTCGGCGACGGCCAAGTGGTGCACGCCCCCTACCCCGGGGCGCCGGTCCGCTACGACCCGGTCGGCATGATGCCGGTCTCCTCCGTGACCCGGATCTGACCGGCCGCCCGCCCGGCACGCCCCGTACGATCGGGAAGGTGGCTGGTCACGGGCGTGGGTCGGGGAGGGTGGCGCTGTGCGTCGCGCTCTGCCTCGCCGTGCTCGCCGGATGCGGCGGCGACCCGGTCCCCGACCCCGCCGCGGGCGACGTGCGCAGGCTCCTGGAGCGCAGGGCACACGCCGTACGGGAACGGGACGAGGAGGCGTACGAACGCACCGAGCGGAGCGCGGCCGGGGAGCGCGCTCCCGCGGACCTCTTCGCCAACGTCCGCGACGTGCCGCTCGACGCGTGGGAGTACCGCCTGACCGGCCTGGACCGCTCGGGCGCGAAGGCCACCGCGCGCGCCGAACTCAGCTACCGCGTCAAGGGCTACGACAGCGCCCCGCGCACCGCCGAGCGCACGCTCGCCCTGGAGCGGCACGACGGACGGTGGTACGTCACCTCGGAGCGGCCCGCACGGAAGGCGGGCCAGCAGCTCTGGGACCAGGGGCGGGTGCGGGCCGAGCGGGGCAGGCACAGCCTCGTCCTCGGGGTCGGGCGGAGCGCGGAGGAACGGCGCGCCTACCGCGACCTCGCCGACCGGGCGGTGCCCGCCGTGAACGAGGCGTGGCGGGAGAAGTGGCCCGGCAAGGTCGTCGTCCTCGTCCCCCGCACGCTGGACGGCATGGCGGGCCTGCTGGGGGCGCCCGCCGCCGGGTACCGGGGGATCGCGGCGGTCACCACCGGCGAGGTCGGCGGCTCCGGGCGGGCCCCCGCCGACCGCGTCATCGTCAACCCCGAGGCGTACGGCGTCCTCAGCGGCTTCGGCAAGCAGGCCGTCCTGACCCACGAGACGGTCCATGTGGCGACCCGCGCCCATACCTCGCGGGCCACCCCGCTCTGGCTCTCCGAAGGCTTCGCTGACTGGGTGGCCTACCGCGGCACGGGACGCACCGCCGCGCAGGCCGCGCCCGAGCTGCGGCGCGCGGCTCAGCGCGAGCGGCTGCCGGCCACGCTCCCGGCCGACGCGGACTTCGGCTTCGGCGGCGGGGCCGAGCGGCTCGCCGGGGCCTACGAGGGCTCATGGCTGGCCTGCCGGATGATCGCGGAGCGGTGGGGCGAGAAGAGGCTGGTGGAGTTCTACCGGGCCGTGGGCGCCCACGAGAAGCGGCCGGGCGCGGTCGAGGACGCGCTGCGGGACGTACTGGACACCACCCAGGAGGAGTTCACGGCGCGCTGGCGCACGTATCTGCGCTCCGAGCTCCGCTGACCGCCCCTCGCGCCGGCCGCCGCAGCGGGTCACGCGGCTCGCAGACGCATCGGCGCCACAGGTTCCGGCAGGCGAGCAGGGCCGCCGCGACCAGCAGGCCGTTGCGTACGAGGAGCAGGGCCACGCCCAGCGGATCACTGGCCACCACGTGCGAGAACCAGACGGGGAACTCCAGGAACGTCACGAACGTGGCGAGGAGGACGAGCCGGACGGGGAGCTCCATGCGGCTCGTGCGGAACGCCAGGCAGACGGCGCCGACGCCGACCAGCCACAGCATGTACTGCGGGCTGATCACCCGGCTCGTCGTGGTGAAGAGCAGCACGGCCACGAAGGCCGCGTCCGCGAGCGTGGCCGCCGACCAGGCCCGGGCGCGCAGCCGCCAGACCAGGAGCCAGCCGAGGGCGGCCAGGGTCAGCGCCTGCGCCGCCGTGCTGACCAGCGGGACGTGCGGGCCGAGGAATTCCACCGAGCCGTAGTTGAGCCGGACCTCGCCCCGCCAGCCGAGGTGGCGCCCGACGTGGAAGGCGAGGGCGCCGAGCGACTCCACCTCCGTGCCGCGGTCGCGCTGGAACGTGAGGAACGCGAGCGCCCCCGGCATCGACACCAGGAACGCCAGCGTGACGCCGAGGGACGTGACCGCGGCCGCCGTCCAGGAGCGGCCGGTGGCCCGGCCGCGCGGGGTGCCGACGAGCAGCAGCACCGGCCAGACCTTCAGCAGCGCGCCGAACCCCGCCAGCGCCCCCAGCGTGCGCGGGTGCCGGGCCCCGGCGAGCAGCGCGGCGACCGCGACGGCGGTGACGAGGATGTCGTAGCGGGCGTACACGGTCGGCCCGAGCAGCGGCACCCCCACGGCCCACACGACGAGGCCGCGCGGCGACCTGCCGTCCCGCCGCCCCGCGTACAGGAGCAGCGCGGACACCACGGCGTCGGCGAGGAAGGCCAGGAGGTAGAAGGCCGAGGAGTAGTCGAGGAAGGACAGCAGGGCGGGGGAGAGCACCGCGAGGGCGGCGCCGGGCGGGTACTGCCAGGTGACGTCGTCCAGGGGGAAGGTGCCGGTGCGCAGGATCTCGTACCAGCCCTGGTAGATGACGGAGACGTCGCTGGTCACGTCGGGCCCGGGGGCGGTGAGCACATGGAAGACGCAGAGCAGCAGCACGGCCCTGGTGAGGACCCAGAAGATCAGGATGCGCGCCATACGTGCGCCTCGCCCCTTCAGCCTGCTTGCCGGTCTGTCCGCGCCTGCTCGCCCATCTGTCCGCCGTGGTCATGATGCCGGGCGGGCCGGGGGAGGGCGAAGAGGCGGGGCCGAGTGCCGCTTCGGTACTGTCGGGCGCGATGCACAAGACCCTGATCGTCACGAACGAC
Source organism: Streptomyces sp. DSM 118878 (assembly GCF_052936595.1). Lineage (NCBI taxonomy): Bacteria > Bacillati > Actinomycetota > Actinomycetes > Kitasatosporales > Streptomycetaceae > Streptomyces > Streptomyces sp. DSM 118878. The sequence goes on along the minus strand of NZ_CP193622.1, from coordinate 2,686,915 downwards.
TTCCCGCCCAGGCCCGGTGGCATCCAGGCGTTCCTGCACAACATGGCGCTGCGCCTGGACCCCGAGCAGCTCGTCGTCTACGCCTCCACCTGGAAGCGCGGCCGCGAGGGAGCCGAGGCCACCGCCGCCTTCGACGCCGAGCAGCCCTTCCGGGTCGTACGCGACCCCACGACGATGCTGCTCCCGACCCCGCGGGTCACCCGGCGCGCGGTCTCGCTCCTGCGGGAACACGGGTGTACGTCGGTGTGGTTCGGGGCGGCGGCGCCGCTGGGGCTCATGGGCTCCGCGCTGCGGAAGGCGGGCGCCACGCGGCTGGTCGCCACCACCCATGGCCACGAGGCCGGCTGGGCGCAGCTTCCCGCCTCGCGGCAACTGCTCCGGCGCATCGGCGAGTCGACGGACACGATCACCTACCTCGGTGAGTACACCCGGTCGCGCGTCGCCGCCGCGCTGACGCCCGCCGCGGCGGGGCGGATGGTGCAACTGCCGCCCGGCGTCGACGAGAAGACCTTCCACCCCGGTTCGGGGGGCGACGCGGTGCGGGCGCGGCTCGGCCTGACGGACCGGCCGGTGGTCGTCTGCGTCTCACGGCTCGTCCCCCGCAAGGGGCAGGACACGCTGATCCTGGCCATGCCGGCGATCCTGGCGCGGTCGCCGGAGGCGGTCCTGCTGATCGTCGGGGGCGGCCCCTACGAGGCGGACCTCCGCAAGCTGGCCGCCGAGACGGGGGTGGCTGCCTCCGTCCGCTTCACCGGGGCGGTGCCGTGGTCGGAGCTCCCCGCGCACTACGGAGCGGGCGACGTCTTCGCCATGCCGTGCAGGACGCGGCGGGGCGGCCTGGACGTGGAGGGCCTGGGCATCGTCTACCTGGAGGCTTCGGCGACGGGCCTGCCGGTGGTCGCCGGCGACTCCGGCGGCGCCCCTGACGCCGTCCTGGACGGCGAAACGGGCTGGGTCGTCCGAGGGGGCGCCCCCTCGGAGGTGGCGGACCGCATCTCCACGCTCCTGGCGGACCCGGAGCTCCGCTCCCGCATGGGCGCGCGGGGCCGCGCCTGGGTGGAGGACCGCTGGCGCTGGGACCTCCTGGCAGAACGCCTCAAGGAACTCCTGTAGCAGGTACGGGCGAGCTGCCGCTGCCGCTTGCGGTTCGTAGGCGACTGACCCGCCGCGGGGGCTTGTCGCGCAGTTCCCCGCGCCCCTTGGCAGGGCCTCGATCGGCGTCCGTCAAGGGGCACGGCGGAAGGGAAAGCGGGGCGAAGCCCCGGCTTTCAGGGGCGCGGGGAACTGCGCGAGCGACCACGACGAGACCGAGAGCCGCAAAGAGGCAAGGCCCCCCCCCACGGCGAGTGGGCGCGGGACCGCTCACGCTACCCGCGGTAAATCGCCTCGATCTCGTCCGCATAGTCCTTCGCCACCACGTTCCGCTTCAGCTTCAGCGACGGAGTCAGATGTCCCGACTCCTCCGTGAACTGCGACGCGAGGACCCGGAACTTCCGGACGGACTCCGCCTTGGAGACCGCCGCGTTGCCGTCGTCCACGGCACCCTGGATCGCCGCCAGGAGATCCGCGTCGTCACGGAGGGAGGCCGCGGAGGACCCCGCGGGCTTCCCGTGCTCCGCGGCCCACCGCCCGAGGAACTCGTCGTCGACCGTGACGAGCGCCCCCACGAAGGGCCGGCCGTCCCCGACGACCATGCACTCGGCGACGAGCGCGTGCGCGCGGATACGGTCCTCGATCACCGCGGGCGCGACGTTCTTGCCGCCCGCCGTCACGATGATCTCCTTCTTGCGGCCGGTGATCCGCAGATACCCGTCCTCGTCGAGCGTGCCGATGTCACCCGTGTGGAACCAGCCGTCCGCGAGGGCCTCTTCCGTGGCGCCCTCGTTGTTCCAGTAGCGGGAGAAGAGGTGCTCCCCGTGGAGGAGGACCTCGCCGTCGTCCGCTATCCGTACGACCGAGCCCGGCAGCGGCTGCCCCACCGTGCCGATCTTCTGCCGGTCCCACGGGTTGAAGGCGGTGGCCGCGCAGGACTCGGTCAGGCCGTAGCCCTCGAGGACCGTGAAGCCGATGCCGCGGAAGAAGTGGCCGAGGCGCTCGCCGAGCGGGGCGCCGCCGGAGATCGCGTACTCGCCGCGTCCGCCCAGGACGGCCCGCAGCTTGCTGAAGACCAGCCTGTCGAAGACCATGTGCTTGATCTTCAGGCCGATGGACGGCCCCGCGGCGGTGTCCAGCGCGCGGCTGTACGCGATCGCCGTGTCCGCGGCCTTGTCGAAGATCTTGCCCTTGCCGTCGGCCTGCGCCTTGGCGCGCGCCGAGTTGTAGACCTTCTCGAAGACGCGCGGGACGCCGAGGATCATGGTCGGCCGGAAGGAGGCGAGCTCGTCCGTGAGGTTCTTGACGTCCGGCGCGTGGCCCAGCTTGATCGGCGCCATCAGCGCGGCGACCTCGACGAGACGCCCGAAGACGTGCGCGACGGGCAGGAAGAGCAGGACCGAGCACTCGCCCGTGCGGAACAGGGGCTTGAGGCGCTCCACCACGTTGCCGCACTCCGCGAAGAAGCTGCGGTGGGTGAGGACGCAGCCCTTGGGGCGGCCCGTGGTGCCGGAGGTGTAGACGATGGTGGCCGGGTCGTCGGCGCCGGCGGCGGCACAGCGCTCGTCGACGGTCACGTCCGTCACCTCGGCGCCGGCGCGCCACAGCTCCTCGATGCCGCCCGAGTCGATCTGCCAGACGTGGTCGAGGGCGGGCAGCCCCGCGCGCACGGACTCGACGGTGGCGGCGTGCGCGTCCAGTTCGACGACGCAGGCCACGGCACCCGAGTCGCCGAGGATCCACTGGATCTGCTCGGCCGAGCTCGTCTCGTACACCGGCACGGTCACCGCGCCCGCGCTCCAGATGGCGAAGTCGAGGAGGGTCCACTCGTAACGGGTGCGGGACATCAGGCCGACGCGGTCGCCCGGACGCACTCCGGAGGCGATGAGGCCCTTGGCGGTGGCACGGACCTCGGCGAGGAAGGTCTTGGCGTCGACGTCCTGCCAGCGTCCATCGACCTTGCGGCCGATGACGGCGACATCCGGATGCTGCGAGGCATTTCTGCGGACGATGTCGGTCAGATTGCCGTCCGCGGGGACCTCGTACAGGGCCGGAAGGCTGAACTCGCGCAAGACTGCTGCTCCTACATAGGGCACCGGCGCCACGACGTCGTGTGCTGCGACGGTGCGGTCCAAGATCGGGCAGGTGCTCAGTCGAAGTGGGTCGAAGTGGGGGGCCGAGCACTACTGGACTGCCCGGACGTTACCCATGGGTATGGCTTGTTCGGTAGGGGGGCGGGCTCAGATGTTCGGTGCGTCACACGTCGTCGTGGTCTGCGTGGCACAGTACGCCACCGGCTTCCCGACTTGGAAGTAACCGCAGGTCCGGCCGGGCGACCGGAGCCCCTACCCGCCGCGCGGCGGCCGATCTAGGGTGATCGGCATGCCAGCTTTCCGGGTCAATGTGGTCAGTGACGTGCACGGCAACGCGGAGGCCCTCGCTCGCGCGGGGGAGGGCGCCGACGCGTTGGTCTGCCTCGGTGACCTCGTGCTCTTCCTCGACTACGCCGACCACTCGCGCGGCATCTTCCCCGACCTCTTCGGCACGGAGAACGCCTCCCTGCTGGTGGAGCTGCGCACCGCCCGCCGCTTCGAGGAGGCCAGGGAGCTGGGCAGGCGGCTCTGGGCGGGCGTCGATCGCGGGCCCGCGATCGAGGCGGCCGTCCGCAAGCAGTACGCGGAACTGTTCGCCGCGTTCCCCACGCCGACGTACGCCACGTACGGGAACGTCGACATACCGGCCCTGTGGCCCGCGTACGCCCGTCCCGGCACCACCGTCCTGGACGGCGAGCGGATCGAGATCGGCGGGCGTGTCTTCGGCTTCGTCGGCGGCGGCCTGCGCACCCCGATGCGGACCCCCTACGAGATCAGCGACGAGGAGTACGCCGCCAAGATCGAGGCGGTCGGTGAGGTCGACGTCCTGTGCACGCACATCCCGCCGGATATGCCCGAACTTCTGTACGACACCGTGGCCCGCCGCTTCGAGCGCGGCAGCCGGGCGCTGCTCGACGCGATCCGCAGGACCCGGCCGAGGTACGCGCTCTTCGGCCACGTCCACCAGCCGCTGGTCCGGCGCATGCGCGTCGGCGCCACGGAGTGCGTGAACGTCGGGCACTTCGCCGGGTCCGGCAGGCCCTGGGCCCTGGAGTGGTGAGCACGGGGCCGCGCGGTAGCCTTCACGCGGTGGACACCACCTCGGACATCCCCTTGTACCGGACCGCATCTGGAGGAGCCACGGCCATGGCCGAACACACCAGCTCGAGCATCACGATCGAGGCGGCACCGGCCGAGGTCATGGCGGTGATCGCCGATTTCGGGCGGTACCCGGACTGGACGGGCGAGGTGAAGGAGGCCGAGGTCCTGGCCACCGACGAGCAGGGCCGCGCCAAAGAGGTCCGCCTCGTCATGGACGCGGGCGCGATCAAGGACGACCAGACGCTCGGCTACACCTGGACCGGCGACAACGAGGTGAGCTGGACCCTCGTCAAGTCGCAGATGCTGCGCTCGCTGGACGGCTCGTACCTCCTGAAGCCCGCCGGTTCCGGCACGCAGGTCACCTACCGGCTGACCGTCGACGTCAAGATCCCCATGCTCGGCATGATCAAGCGCAAGGCCGAGAAGGTCATCATCGACCGTGCCCTCGCGGGCCTGAAGAAGCGCGTGGAGTCCTCCGGGTGACCGGCCGGGCTCCTCGGGGCCCGCTCCTTCGGCGGCCGGGGGCCGGGGCGCCTGACGTACCGTTCACTCCTATGCGCACCCTCCTCGTCACCGGTCCCGGCGGCTCCGGGCGGACCACCGTCGCCGCTGCCGCCGCGCTCGCCTCGGCGCGGGCCGGGCGGCGGGTTCTCGTGATCTCCGCCGACCGTGGTGACACCCTCGGGACGGTCCTCGGCGGGGCCGACGCGCACCCCGGGGTCACCGCACGGTGCCTCGCCCCCGACGACCGCTTCCGGGACGACCTGCTCGCGCTCCAGGAACGCGCCGCCTCCGCCTTCGACCTGCTCGGTGCCGAGCGGATCGACGGCGACGAGCTGACCCCGCTGCCCGGAGCCGATGAGCTGGCCCTGCTGCGCGCGCTGCGCGACGCCGGGCGGGCGACCGCGTACGACACCGTCGTCGTCGACCTGCCGGCCACCCCCAAGGCCCTCGCCGTCCTCGCCCTGCCGGAACAGCTCCGCCGCTATCTGCGCAGGCTGCTGCCGCCCGAGCGGCAGGCGGCCCGCGCGCTGCGCCCCATGCTTGGCCGTCTCGCGGGCGTCCCCATGCCGGCCGCCTGGCTGTACGAGACCGCCGCCCGCTGGGAGGGGGAACTCGCCGCCGCCCAAGCCGTGATCGAGGACCCCGCCACCACCGTCCGCCTGGTCGCGGAGCCGGGCCCCGCGGGCACCGACGCCGTCGGCAGGAGCGCCACCGGGCTCGCCCTGTACGGGCTGCGCACCGACCTCGTGATCGCCAACCGGGTCCTTCCCGACGCCTCCGCCGACACCTGGCTCGCCGCGCTCCGCGCCCAGCAGGACAAGGCACTGGCCGAGTGGGAGACCACGTACGACCACGTCCACCGGGTCCGCCACCTCGGGCACGACCCGCGCGGCGCCGACGACCTCGCCGCCCTCGGCGTGCCCGCCCCGGCCGACGCGCCCGCCCCCGCCGAGTGGCCCGTCACCCGTGCCGGCGACGACGACGGCGGCGGCGACAGCTACGTATGGCACATCCCGCTCCCCGGCGCCCGGCGCGAGGAACTGGGCCTGGTCCGGCACGGCGACAGCCTCGTCGTCACCGCGGGCCCCTTCCGCCGCGTCCTGACCCTCCCGTCGGCGCTGCGCCGCTGCACCGTCGCGGGCGCCGCTCTTCGCGAGGGCGAGCTGCGGGTGCGCTTCACGCCGGACCCGGCCCTGTGGCCGCGCGCACAGTGAACGGGATGCCGCCATTCGGGTAACGTCGAGTGGTATGAGCGATGCCACGGAGCGCGAAGCCCCCGAAGCCGACGCCGACGCCTGGGAGAAGGCGTGCGCCGAGGATCTGGCGGAGGAGAAGGCCCGCCGCCGCGAGCAGTACGGGCAGCCGCCCGGCTCGGCGGCCGAGGAGCTGCGCAAGCTCGTCGACGCCGTCTCGGAGAAGCTCTCCGGGCTTCAGACGCCGCTGCTCGGCGCGGTCGCCCAGGGCGCCGTCGAGCAGACCCTGAAGCAGGTCGTCAGGGAGGCGAAGGCCGTGGTCGAACCGGTCATCGAGCGCAACCCCGACGTCTTCGACCACCTCGCGGCGGCCGGCTCCGAGCTGCTCGCCGCCTACCGCTCGGCGGCCCGGGGCCAGGAGGGCCGCTGGACCCGCGGTGACACGGGCGGGGCGGCCGACGGCCCCGCGGCAGGCCAAGGCCGCGGTGACGAGGGCTTCTCGGCGGGTGAACACATCGATCTGGACTGACCCCCCTCGGGTACGGTGGGCCGTAGCGGGGCTCGATCGAACTGAGGGATTCATGGGACTCACCATCGGCGTCGACATCGGCGGCACCAAGATCGCGGCCGGAGTGGTCGACGAGGAAGGCAACATCCTCTCGACGTTCAAGGTGCCGACCCCGGGTACTTCCGAGGCAATCGTCGACGCGATCGCCTCCGCCGTGGAGGGCGCGCGGGCCGGCCACGCGATCGTCGGCGTCGGCATCGGCGCCGCGGGCTACGTCAACCGCCAGCGCTCCACGGTCTACTTCGCGCCGAACATCGACTGGCGGCAGGAGCCGCTCAAGGACGAGGTCGAGAAGCGCGTGGGCCTCCCGGTCGTCGTGGAGAACGACGCCAACGCCGCGGCCTGGGGCGAGTACAAGTTCGGCGGCGGCAAGGGCCACCGCAACGTCATCTGCATCACGCTCGGCACCGGCCTCGGCGGCGGCATCATCATCGGCAACAAGCTGCGCCGCGGCCACTTCGGCGTGGCCGCCGAGTTCGGCCACATCCGGATGGTCCCGGACGGCCTGCTCTGCGGCTGCGGCAGCCAGGGCTGCTGGGAGCAGTACGCGTCGGGCCGCGCCCTCGTGCGGTACGCCCGCCAGCGTGCCAACGCCACGCCCGAGCGCGCCGAGTACCTCCTGTCCCTCGGCGACGGCAGCCCCGAGGGCATCGAGGGCAAGCACATCTCGATGGCCGCGCGGCAGGGCGACGCGGTCGCCATCGACTCCTACCGCGAGCTGGCCCGCTGGGCCGGTGCGGGCCTCGCCGACCTGGCGTCGCTCTTCGACCCGTCCGCGTTCATCGTCGGCGGCGGCCTCTCGGACGAGGGGGATCTGGTCCTCGACCCGATCCGCAAGTCCTTCAAGCGCTGGCTCGTCGGTGCGGCCTGGCGCCCGCAGGCCGAGGTCATCGCCGCCCAGCTCGGCAACAAGGCGGGTCTGGTGGGCGCCGCCGACCTGGCGCGGGAGCCCGACCCCGTCATGTGAGCCGCGGTTCGTCCGACCGTGCCCGCCGTGCCCCGCAGGGGAAGCGGCGGGCACTGTCGTATCTTGATCGCCATGTCGACGAGTCCGCTGGCCTCCCTCCCCAACTCCCGCACCGAAGAGGACGGTTCGGCCGTCGTCCGGGTGCTCAGCTACAACATCCGCTCGATGCGGGACGACACCGCCGCGCTCGCCCGTGTCATCGCCGCCTGCGCGCCCGACCTCGTCCTGGTCCAGGAGGCGCCCCGGTTCTTCCGCTGGCGCAAGAAGCTGGCCCGCCTCGCGCGCGCCGCCGACCTGGTGATCCTCTCGGGCGGCGGCAGTGCGGCCGGGCCCGCGCTGCTCTGCTCGCTGCGGGCCACCGTCGAGCGGACCGAGGACGTCCTGCTCCCGCTCACCCCGGGCCTGCACCGGCGCGGCTTCGCGACCGCCGTGGTCCGCTTCGGCGGCGCCCGGCTCGGCGTACTGAGCTGCCACCTGAGCCTCCAGACCGACGAGCGGTACGCGCAGGGCGGGCTGCTGCTCGACCGGCTCGCCGGGATGGGCGTGGAGCACGCGGTCGCGGGCGGTGACCTCAACGAGCGGCCCCGGGGCCGGACCTTCCGCAGACTCGCCTCGGCGCTCCAGGACTGCTGGGCCACGAAGCCCTGGGGCGGCGAGCACACCTCCACGCCCGCCGACCCCCACCAGCGCATCGACGCCATCCTCGCCACGCCGGGCATCGAGGTGCTCGGCTGCGGGGTGCCGGCGGGGCTGCCGGGCGTGACGGAGACAGACCTGAGGGCGGCCACGGACCACCTCCCGGTCCTGGCCGCCCTCAGGGTTCCCCCGTCCCGATAGGGCCCACGAGGCGAGCGCTCGGTGAGACCTACGGGCGCTGCCGCACCTTGTCGACGACCGCCCACTCGACCGTGTGCGAAAGCTGGATGTACGTCCTCTTGCCGTCCCGCGAGATCCGCTCGTCACGGAAGCCCAGGAATTCGTAGGACGTCGCGTCGAAGATCAGGTACCTGCCCTTGAAGTGGCCCGGGTAGGCGATCCCCACACCGGTACGCCCGGCGGAGTCCTTGACCCCTTCGACCGTCTTGACGCCGGGCACGAGCGCCAGCCCTTCGTAGGCCGCGGCGCGCAGCCCTTCGGGTAGTGCCGGCGCCTTCAGGAGCTCGCCGAGCAGGAAGTAGGCCTGCCACCGTTCGTCCTTGGTGAGTTCGCTGACCGGCTTGTCGGAGGTGCCATCGGCAACGATGGCCGGGACGAGCTTCCCGGGGTCGGTGGGCAGCTTCTTCAGCTCGTCCCACCTGCGGGGCGGCCACACCTCCTCGCCCTTCTCCAGGGGCTCCTCCCACATGCTCTTGCCGAGCTCCATGGACAAGGAGCGCCGGGAGCCGTCCACCGAGTCCCACATCTCGTCGGTGTAGGTCCTGACCTCGCCGGTCTTCCGCTCCGTCTCCCTGATGATCCGCTTGGAGTAGAGGAACTGGTCGTCGCGGGGCACCACGGTCTGCTTCTTGTGCTCCCGCTCCCAGGCGGCCGCGCCGCTGAGCACCTTCGCCGCGGCGACGTTGGCCACGGTCGGGGAGCCGGCGGCGGGCGGCCTGGCCTGCTCACCTTCCTGAGTGCCGTCGACGGCGACCAGGACGGTCGCGGCCACCGCGGCCGTCACGAGGCCGGCGAGGGCGATACGCAGCACCGGCCGACGTCCCAACGGCCGTACCGCTGCGGGCTGTTCGTTCATCGCGGCGAACAGACGGATACGCGCCCGGTGGCGCGTCTCGTCGTCCAGCGGGGGAGCCCCCGCCTCCCAGCCGCGCAGTTCATCGAGTTCATTCATGAGCGTGTGCCTCCCGGAAAGCTGTCGGATCGGATCCGCCCAGTGCTTCGCGCAACGACCTGCGGGCCCGGTGCAGCCGTGATCTGACGGTGCCGACAGGCACCCCCAACGCCTGGGCCGTCTCCTCGTAGTCGAGGCCGGCCCACGCCACCAGGAGCACCACGTCGCGGTGGCGGGCGGAGAGCCCGGCCAGGGCGTCCGCCAGCTCACCACGCACCCCCCGGGCACCCGCGCGGGCGATCGCGAGATCGGCGACCGGCTCCTCGTGCGGCACCGGGGCGGGCACCCGGGCGAGGGCCTTGAACCGGCGCGCCTCCGCCCTGCGGTGCCTGCCGATGAGGTTGGTCGCGATGCCGAACAGCCAGGGGCGGGCGTCGGCCCGCGCCAGGTCGTAGCGGTGGCGCTCCTTGAAGGCGGTGGTGAAGGTGTCCGCCATCAGATCCTCCGCCGCCTCGGGACCGAGCCGGCGGGCCGCGTACCGGTACACGGAGTCGGCATGCCGGTCGAAGAGGGCGGCGAACTGCTCGGGCTCGTCCCGGGACCGCTCGATGGACCAGGCGTCGCTCTGTTCGCGCTGCCCCAGGGACGGCGGGACGCCGGGTTCGACGGTCATCGGGGCTCCTTTCGTTCGTGTGAACGCCTCGAAGGCTTGGGCTCGTTCGGTTGATTCACCTCTTCTTCGCCGCTCGGCGGGATCGGGTTCCATCGGCGTACGGGACATGAGTGAGGCCCGTCCGGAGAAGTTCCGGACGGGCCTCGGGGAGCTCGGGGGTTCAGACGACCGCGCCGCGCCCCGGGTCGTCGTCCTCCTCGTCGTCCCCGGCGTTCATCCGCACGACGAGCGTGGCGAAGCCGCCGAGGAAGCCGCCGATGCCCAGCGTGGTCAGCCACCACGTCATCTGCCAGCCGAGGAGGATGGCGAGCAGGATCAGCAGCGGGCCGCCGAGCACCGCGAGCCAGGCGAACTTCGCCGTCACGTCGGCGGCGGGCAGGGGCGGCGGCTCCGGCGGCACGAAGTGGCCCTCGTCGCTCGCGTCGAAGTCGTCCTCGGAGGACTCGGGGGTCGTGTAGTCCCGGGGGCCGCCGATGCCGGGGGCGAAGGAGACGGAGCTGCCGAGCGGCTTGTCGGCGCCCGGCTTCGCCTTGGGGTCCGGCTCCGTCCCGGAGTCCGGCTCGGCGCCGGGGTCCGGCTTCGTGCCCGGCTCGGCGGGGTCCTTGCCGAGGCCGGGGCGCACGGAAGCGGGCCCGTTGGTCTCCGGTTCCAGGAGGGCCAGGTCCTCCACGGACTTGAAGGGCTTGGCGCCCGGCGGGTCCGCGGGCTCCTCGCCGTACCCGGCGACGATCGCCTGCCAGGCGGCGTCCTCGTCCAGCGGAATGCCTCCGTCCAGGGGCGCAGCACCGTCCAGCGGCACCGCGCCGTCCAGGGGCACCCCGTCGCGGGGCACCTTGGTCTCTTCCGGCTCCTCGCGGCTCTCGTCGCGGTCAGCCTCGTGCTCAGCCACCGGTGGCCGTCCCTTCCTTACCAACGCTGGGGGCGAGCCGGCCGATGAACGCGTAACTCTCCTCGAAGATCCGGTCCGCGTCATGGTCCAACGTCGCCACGTGGTAGCTCTGTTCCAGCAGGATCTCCGTGACGTCCGTGGACGAGACGCGGCCGAGGACGCGGGCGGAGTCGGCGGCGGGCACCACGTGGTCCCTGGGGCTGTGGAGCAGCAGCAAGGGCTGGGTCACCTGCGGCAGTTCCCCGTCGACCAGGCGGAAGAACGTGCGCATGGAGTGCGCGGCGTGCAGGGGGACCCGGTCATAGCCGATCTCGACCGAGCCCTCCTTGGCGATGTCACTGGCGATGCCCTTCGTGGTCCGTACGACGTGCCGGACGACGGGCAGCGCGTACGGCGCCAGGCCGTGCAGTTTGTTCGCCGGGTTGACCAGGACCAGGCCCGCGACCGCGTCGCCGTGCTTCGCGGCCAGGCGCAGCGACAGGGCGCCGCCCATGGAGAGGCCGAACACGAAGACCCGCGTGCACCGCTCAAGGAGGCCGCGCAGCTCGCGGTCGACCTCGGCATACCAGTCCTGCCAGCCGGTGACCTGCATGTCCTCCCAGCGGGTGCCGTGCCCGGGCAGGAGCGGCAGCGAGACGGTCAGGCCGCGCTCCGCCAGATACTCGGCCCAGGGGCGAAGCGACTGCGGGGATCCGGTGAAACCGTGGCAGAGCAGGACGCCGACCTCGCCGCCTTCGTGGCGGTACGGCTCGGCTCCGGGGAGGACCGGCACCTTCGGTCTCCTTCATGAGCGTGAGATGGGGGAGTACTTCACCGTACGCGACCGGACTGACACCGGCCAGGGTCGTCGGGCCCATTGGCCGCACAGCGGGTTAAGGTCTGATCCACAGAAACAGGAGGCACTCGGTTTGATCTACGGCGCAATGAAGGTTGCCATCGGAGGGCCGCTGAAGCTCGGCTTCAGGCCCTGGGTGGAGGGCCTTGAGAACGTCCCCGCCGAGGGTCCCGCCATTCTGGCGAGCAACCACCTCTCGTTCTCGGACTCCTTCTTCCTTCCCGCGGTCCTCGACCGCAAGGTCACTTTCATCGCCAAGGCGGAGTACTTCACCTCGCCCGGAGTGAAGGGCAGACTCACGGCCGCCTTCTTCAAGGGCGTCGGCCAGCTCCCCGTGGACCGCTCCGGGGGGCGCGGCGCGGGCGAGGCGGCCATCAAGAGCGGCATCGAGGTACTGGAGCGCGGCGAGCTCTTCGGCATCTACCCCGAGGGCACGCGCTCGCCGGACGGGCGCCTCTACCGCGGCAAGCCCGGCGGCCTCGCGCGCGTGGCGCTCGCCACCGGGGCGCCCGTGCTCCCCGTCGCGATGATCGACACCGAGAAGATCCAGCCGCCCGGCAAGGTGATGCCGAAGCTGATGCGGCCCGGTATCCGCATCGGCAAGCCGCTGGACTTCCGGCGCTACCAGGGCATGGAGCACGACCGCTTCGTGCTGCGGGCGCTGACCGACGAGGTCATGTACGAAATCATGAAGCTCTCCGGCCAGGAGTACGTCGACATGTACGCGACGGCCGCCAAGCGCCAGATCGCCGATGCCGCGAAGGCGGCCAAGGCGAGCGAGAAGGCGGCCGAAAAGGAACGGGCCGGCTCCTAGCCGCGTCCGTTCGAGGTGGGGGCACAGTAGGCGGGCGGGCACGGCGGGCGGGTACGGCGGGTGGGGGACATGGCACGTCGCGAGAAGGTCATGAGGATGTCGGTCGAGCAGCCTCTGTGGCGCGCGCTCACCGGCTACCGCATCCTGACCATGCTGTACGCGATCGGTCTCTTCTGGTCGGCGCACCAGAAGCCCGACCACCCCTGGGTGGCCGTCTCCTACTTCACGGTGCTCGCCGTCTGGACCCTCGGCACGCTGCCCCGCGTCGCGAACGCCGCGAGCTGCACCAGGGGCTTCCTCGTCTGCGACCTGACCGTCGCTCTCGTCGGCATCCTGCTGACGCCGCTCGCCGACTCGCACGAGCGGATCGTCAACGGCGGCCCGACGCTGCCCTCCATATGGACCGCCGGCGCCGTCCTCGCGTACGCGATCAAGGGCGGCTGGCGATGGGCGGCGTTCGCGTCGCTGCTCGTGGGCGTCGCCAACGTGGTGCAGCGCGGGGCGTTCAGCCGCGACACGATCCACAACGTCCTGCTGGTCTGCATCGCCTCCATCGCCATCGGCTACGTGGTGGAGGTGGCCCGCGCCTCCGAGCGCACCCTCGCCCGCGCGCTGGAGATCGAGGCGGCGACCCGCGAGCGCGAACGGCTCGCCCGCGACATCCACGACAGCGTCTTGCAGGTCCTCGCCATGGTGCAGCGGCGCGGTACCGCCATCGGCGGCGAGGCCGCGGAGCTCGGCCGGCTCGCCGGTGAGCAGGAAGTGGCGCTGCGCACCCTGGTCGCGGGCGGCCTGGTGCCCGCCTCGCACGCGTCGGAGGACGCCTCGCAGGGTGCCGTGGTCCGCGCGGTCGAGGAATCGGCGGACGGTGCGCGGGCCGCCGACGCGGCGCCCCGCGATCTGCGCCCGCTCCTCGCCGTGCACGTGGGATCGCGGGTGACGCTCTCCGAGCCGGGGGCGCCGGTGCGCCTGTCACCGCACGCGGCACGGGAGCTCGCCGCCGCCGTCGGCGCCGCGCTGGACAATGTGCGCCGTCACGCGGGGCCCGACGCGAACGCCTGGATCCTGGTCGAGGACGAGCCGGACGGGGTGATCGTCACCGTACGGGACGACGGCCCCGGCATCCCCGAGGGCCGCCTCGCGGAGGCCGAGGGCGAGGGCCGCCTCGGCGTCGCCCAGTCGATCCGCGGGCGGCTGCGGGACATCGGCGGCACGGCCGAGCTGATCTCGGTGCCGGGCCAGGGCACAGAAGTCGAACTGAAGGTCCCGCGCTGAGCGGCGCGGGACGGCACGGAACACGGGGGAGGGCGGAAGCACCATGAGCGAACAGCGACAGCGACAGCGACAGCAGGGGCCGCGGGAACCGGCCACGGTCACGGACGCCACGGACGGCACGCGGGACACCGGCGGCCCGCGGGACACCGGCGGCGACGGGGCGGCCGTGGTCAGGGTCATGGTCGTCGACGACCATCCGATGTGGCGGGACGCGGTCGCGCGCGACCTGGTGGAGGCCGGCCTCGACGTGGTCGCCACGGCGGGCGACGGGGAGCAGGCGGTGCGCCGGGCGGGGGCCGCCGCCCCCGACGTCCTGGTCCTCGACCTGAACCTGCCGCTCAAGCCGGGCGTCCAGGTCTGCAAGGAGCTCGTCGCGGCCAACCCCGCGCTGCGCGTCCTGGTGCTCTCCGCGAGCGGCGAGCACGCCGACGTCCTGGAGGCGGTCAAGTCCGGCGCCACCGGCTATCTGCTGAAGTCGGCGTCCACGGAGGAGCTGATCGACGCCGTGCGCCGCACGGCCGTCGGCGACGCGGTCTTCACCCCCGGCCTCGCGGGCCTCGTCCTCGGCGAGTACCGCCGCCTGGCCACCGAGCCCGCCCAGGGCACCCCGGACGACCCGGGGGCCCCGCGGCTCACCGACCGCGAGACGGAGGTCCTGCGGCTGGTCGCCAAGGGCCTGAGCTACAAGCAGATCGCCGAGCGCCTCGTCATCTCGCACCGCACCGTGCAGAACCACGTCCAGAACACCCTGGGCAAGCTCCAGCTCCACAACAGGGTGGAACTCGTGCGGTACGCGATCGAGCGGGGCATCGACAAGGCCGACGATGCCTGAACCGAGGCCGACGACGCCTGCCCCTCGTACGCATGACCCTCGTACGAGTGAATGCCCGTGATCAACTCCTTTGTCCCGGACAGGAATTGACCGTCCGCACTGTCCCGGAGTGACCTGGATCACCATTAGCGTGACCCGCGTCAGGTCACTGCGGCGAAGGGACAGCTCCATGGGGGTCAAGAAAATCGGGGTACTGACCGGAGGCGGCGACTGCCCCGGGCTCAATGCCGTCATCCGGGGCGTCGTCCGCAAGGGCGTGCAGGAGTACGGCTTCGACTTCGTCGGCTTCCGGGACGGCTGGCGCGGCCCCCTGGAGGGCGACACCGTCCGGCTCGACATCCCCGCGGTCCGCGGCATCCTGCCGCGCGGCGGCACCATCCTCGGCTCCTCGCGCACCAACCCCCTCAAGGAGGAGCACGGGGTGCGCCGCATCAAGGAGAACCTCGCCAAGGAGGAGGTCGACTCGCTCATCGCGATCGGCGGCGAGGACACGCTCGGCGTGGCCGCGCGCCTCACCGACGAGTACGGCATCCCGGTCGTCGGCGTCCCCAAGACCATCGACAACGACCTCTCCGCCACCGACTACACCTTCGGCTTCGACACGGCGGTCGGCATCGCCACCGAGGCGATCGACCGTCTGCACACCACCGCCGAGTCGCACATGCGCGTCCTCGTCGTCGAGGTCATGGGCCGGCACGCGGGCTGGATCGCCCTGCACTCGGGCCTCGCGGGCGGCGCGAACGTCATCCTCATCCCCGAGCAGCGCTTCGACGTGGAGCAGGTCTGCACCTGGGTGACGTCGCGCTTCAAGGCCTCGTACGCCCCCATCGTCGTCGTCGCCGAAGGGGCGATGCCCAAGGACGGCGAGATGGTCCTCAAGGACGGCACGCAGGACTCCTTCGGGCACGTGCGGCTCTCGGGCGTCGGCGAGTGGCTGGCCAAGGAGATCGAAGGGCGGACGGGGAAGGAAGCCCGGACGACCGTCCTCGGGCACGTGCAGCGCGGCGGCACGCCCAGCGCCTTCGACCGCTGGCTCGCCACCCGCTTCGGGCTGCACGCGATCGAGGCCGTGCGGGACGGCGACTTCGGCAAGATGGTCGCCCTCCGGGGCACGGACATCGTGCGCGTCCCGATCGCGGAGGCGACGGCCCGCCTGAAGACGGTGGACCCGGCGCTCTACGCGGAGGTCGGCGTCTTCTTCGGCTGACGACTGCCCCGGGACGGTCCCCGCTCCGGGTGCCGTCCCGGGCAGCGGTACCTAGACTCGCGCCCATGGAGATCCTCGCGTTCGGTGTGCAGTCCGACGAGCGGCCGCTGATCGAGAAGGCCTTCCAGGGGCACCACGACATCCGCTGCCTCGACGTGTTCCTGAACGAGGACACCGCCCCCATCGCCGCGGGCCACGAGATCATCTCCTCCAGCGTCAACGCGACCCTGGACAGCCGTGTGCTGCACATCCTCGCCGACGGCGGGACGCGGATGATCGCCCAGCGCTCCACCGGGTTCAACAACATCGACCTCCGGGCCGCCGAGCGCCTCGGTCTGACCGTCGCCCGTGTCTCGTACTACTCGCCGTACTCCGTGGCCGAGTTCGCCTGGACGCTCGCGATGGCCGTCAACCGCCACATCGTCCGCGCGAGCAACCGCACCCGCGACTTCGACTTCCGCCTGGACGGCCTGATGGGCCGCGACCTGCGCGGCCGCACGGTCGGCGTGCTCGGCACCGGCAAGATCGGCGAGGCGTTCACCCGGATCGCGCACGGCTTCGGCATGCGGCTGCTCGGCTGGGACGCCCGGGAGAGCCCCGCCTGCCTGGAGCTCGGCATGGAGTACGTCGAGCGGGAGCGGCTCTTCGCCGAGGCCGACCTGATCAGCCTGCACGTCCCGCTGCTCCCCTCCACGCAGCACATCGTCGGCGCGCGGGCGCTGCGGACGATGAAGGACGACGCGATCCTCGTGAACTCCAGCCGCGGCGGTCTTGTCGACACGGAGGCCTTGGTCGCGGAGTTGCGGAACGGGCGCTTCACGGGGGTGGGCCTCGACGTCTACGAGGCGGAGGCGGGCCTGTTCTTCCTCGACAAGTCCCTGGAGGCGGTCGCGGACGACACCCTGGCCCGCCTGGTGACCTTCCCGAACGTGGTGGTCACCTCGCACCAGGCGTACTACACCGAGGACGCGGTCGGCCAGATCGTCGAGACCACCCTGCGCAACGTCCTTGACCATGTGGCGGGCCGCCGCAACGAGAACGTCCTGGTCCCGGCGGCCCCCACGGACGAGCCCACCGCCTAGACGAGCACCCCGGCCAGCAGCTCCCGCACGATGGCCGTCCCGCGCAGCGTCAGGACCGACTCCGGGTGGAACTGCACCCCGGCGAAGCCCGGACCGCGCAGGGCGTGCACCTCGCCCGTCGCCGTGTCCCTGCTGACCTCCACGCCGTGGGCCGCGAGCTCCACGGCCGCCTCGTCGTCGCAGCGCGCCACGTAGCTGTTGTAGAAGCCGACGGTCTCGGTCCGCCCGAAGAGGCCGACCGGGACCTGCGCGCCCTGGTACGGCACCTCCTTGCGGACGATGTCCAGGCCGAGCTCGGCGGCCAGCAGCTCATGGCCCAGGCAGACGCCGAGAACGCCGTGCCGGTGACCGCGCACGACCTCGGTGGTCAGCGCGCGCAGGAACCGCATCTTGGGATCGGCGGCGTCCGAGGGGTCACCGGGCCCCGGGCCGAGGACGACGGGCCCCTCGTGCGCGCGGACCGTCTCGCGCAGCCCCGGCTCGTCGTAACGCCGCACGGTGACCGTCAGACCGGACGCGCGCAGCAGGTGCGCGAGCATCGCCGTGAAGGTGTCCTCGCCGTCGACCACGAGCGCGTGCCCGGCCGGCGCGCCGCCGCGCTCCCGCATCCGCAGCCAGAACGGCGCCAGGTGCGCCCGCCGCCCGTCCAGCGCCGCCCGTACGCGCGGATCGTCGGCGAGGGCGGGGCGCACCGCCTCGTCGCGGGGCCGCCCCGGCCGCACCCCGAGCGCGGCGAGGACGCCCGCGGCCTTGGCGTGCGTCTCGGCGACCTCGCCCGCCGGGTCGGAGCCGCGCACCAGCGTCGCGCCGACCGGCACCCGCAGCCGGCCCGCGGGGGAGATGTCGGCGGTGCGGATCAGGATGGGCGAGTCCAGGGTCTGGGCGCCGCCCGCGTCGCGGCCGATGAGGGCGAGGGCGCCCGCGTAGTAGCCGCGCCCGCCCGCCTCGTGGCGCTCGATGACCCGGCAGGCGTTCTGCACGGGCGAGCCGGTGACCGTCGCCGCGAACATCGTCTCCTTGAGGACCTCGCGCACGTCGAGCGAGGACTTGCCGCGCAGCTCGTACTCGGTGTGCGCGAGGTGCGCCATCTCCTTCAGGCGCGGCCCGACCACGACACCGCCCATGTCGCCGACGGTGCACATCATCTTGAGCTCCTCGTCGACGACCATCGACAGCTCCTCGATCTCCTTGCCGTCGGCGAGGAAGGCGAGCAGATCGTCCGCCGTGGGCCCTTCGGCCGGGTAGCGGTAGGTGCCGCTGATGGGGTTCATGACGACCGTCCCGCCGGACATCCGCACATGCACCTCCGGGCTCGCCCCGACGAGCGTGCGCTCCCCGCTGTGCACGACGTACGTCCAGTAGGCGCCCCGCTCGCCCACCAGGAGCCGCCGGAAGAGCGCGAGGGCGTCCGCCCTGCCGAAGCCGGGGATCTCCCCCTCGTACGTACGGCGGATGACGAAGTTGGCGCCCTCGCCCCGGCCGATCTCCTCACGCAGGACGCGGCCCACGATGTCGGCGTACGCGGCGTCGTCCACGTCGAAGGCGCCGCCGTCGACCCGCACCTCATGCGCGGGCAGTGCGGCGAGGGCCTCGGCGAGGGGGAGTTCGCGGGTCTCCTCGGGGATGAGCACGGTCAGCGGCGTGCCGTCGTCGCGGACGTCGAAGCCGCGCTCCCTGATCTGCCGGAAGGGCACGAGCGCGAGGCCCTCGGGGATCTCCGCGAGCCGCTCGTACGTGCGCGTGGGGCCGATCAGGACCTCGACCGTGTCGTGGTCGCGGCCGGGCGTGCGGCGGCGGAGCAGGGCGAACGGGCGGTCGTCGGTCAGCAGGTCGGTGAGCTGCATCGGTTCTGTTCCTTCTCACTCGGAGAGGAACGGCCCGGGTCCGGAGAGGTCCGGAGAACACTGAAGGCCGCCCCTCGGGCGGCCTTCGCGGGTTCAGTGGATACGCGCGCAGTCAGTGGGCCGCCGGATGAGCGGGCCACCACCAGTTTCGAGTCGTCTGCGCGTGCATGTCCCGCACCCTAGCGCATCGTCACCGCACCATCAGCGCGTCCAGGGCTTCGTCCAGGTAGACGCCGAGCTCCTCCGCGTCCGGCACCACGGACGGCACCGCGTGGCCGAGCTGGACGTGCCCGAGATAGACGCTGTACGCGAGCAGCCCCCGCCTGCGGGCCACCGGCGCGGGGAAGCCGAGCCCGGCGAAGAGCTCGCCGACGTACGCCACCCGGCGCTCGGTCACGCGCCGCAGGGCCTCGGTGACCTGGGGGTGCGAGGCGGTCGCGAGGAGGGCGACCTCCAGGGGGTCGGAGGTGGCCGACTCGATGGCCCCGGCGAAGAGCAGACGGACGCGCTTGCGGGGGTCGGGCTCGGCCTCGACCTCCTGGATGGCCTCCTCGGTGCTGATCTCCGCCCAGCGGTTGAGCGCGGCCTCGATGAGCGCGTCACGGTTGGCGAAGTGCCAGTAGAAGCTGCCCTTGGTGGCGGAGAGCCGGACGGCCAGGGGTTCCACCGCGACGGCCGCGAGACCGCCCTCGCCGATCGCGGTGAGGGCGGCGTCCGCCCAGTCCTCGGCGGTCAGTCGGGGCTTCGCCGCGGGCTTCTTCTGCTGCCGTTGCACCATGGCCATACGGTACCGTATGGTCGACCATACGCCAGCGTATGGAGGTTCGTGATGGGCACGGTACTCAACGAGCACGAGCGCGTGATCGAGGCTCCGGCGGAAGTGGTCGGCGCCCTGCTCGACCGCCTCTCCACCGAGGACGATCCGCTCTTCCCGACGCCGGCCTGGGACGCGATGATCTTCGATCGTCCGCTCGGCGTGGGCGCGACCGGCGGCCACGGTCCCGTCCGCTACAGCGTCGTGGAGTACGAGCCGGGGAGCCGCGTCCGGTTCGCCTTCACCCCGCCGGACGACGGCTTCCACGAGATGTCCGTCGAACCGGCGGGGGAGGGCCGCTGCCGCGTCCGCCACGTCCTTCAGACCGGACTCCGCGGCCGGAACCGCCTGCTGTGGCCCGCCGTCGTCCGGCCCCTGCACGAAACGATCGTCGAAGAGGTCTTCGACAACATCGAGCGGGCGGCGACGGGCCGCTGCGCCCGCCCCGTCCGGTGGTCGCCCAGGGTGCGGCTGTACCACCGGCTCCTGTGGAGCCGCCCGGAGACGGTCGCGGTGCCGGAGGCCGCCCGCCTGCTCCGCACCGCCGTCGACCGCCCCGGCTACGAGGACGCGTACCGCATGGAGCTGCTCCCGGGGCAGCCGCGCGACCCGGAGGCCTGGACCGGCATCCTGCGCGACGCCTTCCCCGTGATCGCCCGCGAGGGCGACGAGCTGCTCCTGGAGGTCCAGGCCCGTGGGCTTACGGCGCGCGCCTCGATCCTGGTGGACGGACGCCACGTCACGCTGAGCTCCACCGTGCGGACCGACACCCCGCGCGGCAGGATCTACTGGGCGGTGGTCAGGCGCTTCCACCCGTTCATGGCGCGCACCATGTTGCGCCGCACGCACCGGCAGCTCGCCCTGGCGACGCCGGCCGCGGGTGAGCGGGAGCTGGAGCGCCGACGCTCGGCTGTGTCGGGTCCGTCTCACTTGGTGAGCGGGTGAATGGATGGAGGACGCCACCCCGTAATGTTGTGGGGGTGACCGTAACGGCTAAGACCACCGCAACCGGTGGCAACACCTGGCGAAACCTGCCCGCGGCGCAGCAGCCCGAGTACCCCGATGCCGAGGCTCTGCGCGATGTGATCGCGGACCTCGAGTCGTATCCGCCGCTCGTCTTCGCGGGCGAGTGCGACCAGCTGCGCGCCCGCCTGGCCTCCGTCGCCAAGGGGGAGGCCTTCCTGCTCCAGGGCGGCGACTGCGCCGAGGCCTTCGACGCCGTGTCGGCCGACCACATCCGCAACAAGCTGAAGACGCTGCTCCAGATGGGCGCCGTCCTCACGTACGCGGCCTCCGTGCCCGTCGTGAAGATCGGCCGCATCGCGGGGCAGTACTCCAAGCCGCGCTCCAAGCCGACCGAGACCCGCGACGGCGTGACGCTGCCGACCTACCGCGGCGACTCCGTCAACGGCTTCGACTTCACCGAGAAGGCCCGGATCCCGGACCCCGAGCGGCTGAAGCGGATGTACCACGCCTCCGCCTCCACACTGAACCTGGTGCGCGCCTTCACCACCGGCGGCTACGCCGACCTGCGCCAGGTCCACGCCTGGAACCAGGACTTCGTGAAGTCGTCCCCCTCCGGCCAGCGCTACGAACAGCTCGCCCGCGAGATCGACAACGCGCTGCACTTCATGCGGGCCTGCGGCACCGACCCGGAGGAGTTCAAGACCGTCGAGTTCTACGCCTCCCACGAGGCGCTGCTGCTCGACTACGAAGGCGCGCTCACCCGCGTCGACTCCCGCACCGGCCGGCTGTACGACACCTCGGGCCACATGGTCTGGATCGGTGAGCGCACCCGTCAACTGGACGGCGCGCACATCGAGTTCGCCTCCCAGGTGCGCAACCCCATCGGCATCAAGCTCGGCCCGACGACGACGCCCGAAGAGGCGCTGGCGTACATCGAGCGCCTCGACCCCGACCGCGAGCCCGGCCGGCTGACCTTCATCGTCCGCATGGGCGCCGACAAGGTCCGCGACAAGCTGCCCGATCTCGTCGAGAAGGTCACGGCGTCCGGCGCGACCGTCGCCTGGATCACCGACCCGATGCACGGCAACACCTACGAGGCCGCCTCCGGCCACAAGACGCGCCGCTTCGACGACGTGCTCGACGAGGTCAAGGGCTTCTTCGAGGTCCACAAGGCCCTCGGCACCCACCCGGGCGGCATCCACGTCGAGCTCACGGGCGACGACGTCACCGAGTGCGTGGGCGGCGGCGACGAGATCTTCGTCGACGACCTGCACCAGCGCTACGAGACGGCCTGCGACCCGCGGCTCAACCGCAGCCAGTCGCTCGACCTGGCGTTCCTGGTCGCGGAGATGTACCGCGACCAGTAGGTATTCCCGTTGTGCGCGCCGGTGGGGCACGGATCCATGTGATCCGTGCCCCACCGGCGTATCGGGGCTTTTGTGGACCCGGGGACATGGGTAAGGTTAGGTTAGCCTCACCGATTAATCGGGACGGCGCCGCCGATGAATCCTGTCCGGGAGGTGAACCGCGTGTACGTCTGCAACTGCTTCGGGGTCACCGAGGCGCAGGTGAAACAGCACGCGGCGGACGGTGCCTGCACACCCCGCCAGATAGCCTCCGCCAGCAAGGCGGGCACGGACTGCGGCTCGTGCGTACGCAGCATCCAGGCGCTCCTCGGCCGGGGCACGTGCCCCCGCAGGGAGCTGGCCGACCAGGGCGAGCCCGTCCTCACCAGCCTGGACGAGGCCGCCTAGCCCCATCGGCGCACGGGGTTCAGCTCTCCGGCTGCTCGATGAGCTGCGCGATGTAGAGCGCCTCGCCCAGCTTCTCCACCAGTTCGAGCTGCGTGTCCAGATAGTCGATGTGGTGCTCCTCGTCGGCGAGGATCGACTCGAAGATGTTCGCGGACGTGATGTCGCCCTTGGCGCGCATCACCTCGATCCCGCGCTTGAGGCGGTCGATCGCCTCCACCTCGACCTGCCGGTCCGCCTGGAACATCTCGGTGACCGTCTGGCCCACGCGTACGTGGAAGAGCCGCTGGTAGTTGGGCAGACCGTCGAGGAACAGGATCCGGTCGGTCAGCACCTCCGCGTGCTTCATCTCGTCGAACGACTCGGACCGGGTGTATTTGGCGAGCTTCGTCCAGCCGAAGTTCTCCTGCATCTTGGCGTGGAGAAAGTACTGGTTGATCGCCGTGAGTTCGGCGGTCAGCTGCTCGTTGAGAAATTCGAGGACCTCGGGGTCGCCCTGCATCGCAGAGGCTCCTTCCATGCAGGTAACTGGGCAGGTAGCGGGCATCTTTGCACCGGCCTTCAGAAGCCGTCCAGTAAGTGCAGGCTTAGTAGGAGTTGCCCGAATCCGTATGTGTCGGGCTTCGCCTGGTCATGTCCAGTGCTTCCGGTCTGTCAGGATGGAGGCATGGGTCAGCCGGCGGAACGCGCATCTGGAGAGGCGGCGGAGCCGGAGCTTCCGCCGGGTCAGCGGTTGCAGCGTGGCTGGCCGGTCACGCACTACGGCCCGGTGCCGAAGTTCCGCCCCGAGCGCTGGGAGTTCCGGGTCTTCGGGGCCACCGCCGACGGCGAGAAACACTGCTGGACGCACGAGGAGTTCTCCGCCCTGCCGTACGAGACGGTGATCGGCGATCTGCACTGCGTCACGAAGTTCAGCATGCTGAGCGCAGAGTGGGGCGGCGTACCGGCCCGTACGCTCCTCGAACTCGCGCCGCCCGCGGCCGACGCCACCCATGTCATGGTCTGGGCCGAGTACGGCTTCAGCTCCAACCTCCGGATGGCGGACTTCGCCTCCGACCGCACAATCTTCGCCACGCACAAGGGCGGCGAGCTGCTCACCGCGGAGCACGGGTTCCCGCTGCGGCTCGTCGTGCCCCAGTTGTACGCCTGGAAGGGCCCGAAGTGGGTCCGCGGCATCGAGTACATGACCGCCGACCGCCGCGGCTTCTGGGAGGAGCGCGGCTACCACAACCTCGGCGACCCCTGGCGCGAGCAGCGCTACTCCTACCAGGAGGAGCCCGGGGAGGGCCCCGAGCTCTGACGGTGTCTAGATGCTCCTGAGGGCCTGGAGCCGTGCCACGTCCGCCGCGTGCCCCTCCTTGCCGCCGGGCGTCTCGATGACCAGGGGCACGCCCTCCGTGGCGGGGTGCAGCATCAGCTCGCGGAAGGGCTCCTCGCCGATGTGGCCGGTGCCGATGTTCTCGTGGCGGTCCTTGTGGGCGCCCGCGACGTCCTTGGAGTCGTTGGCGTGCACGAGCTTGAGGCGGCCCTCGCCGACCGTGTCCACCAGGAGGTCGAGGGTCTGCTTCATGCCGCTCGGCCCCGTCAGGTCGTGGCCCGCGGCGAAGATGTGACACGTGTCCAGGCAGACGCCGAGCTTCGGGTGCGAGTCGAGCGCCTCGAAGTAGGGGCCGAAGTCCCACGTGCGGGAGCAGAGCGAGGCGCCCTGGCCCGCGGTCGACTCCAGGAGCAGGAACGGGTCGTCGTCGTGCGTCAGCTCGTCGAGCAGCGGCAGCATGCGCTCGCGCACCTGCTGGAGGGCGACCGCGCGGTCCCGGCCGCCGGTCGCCGAGCCGGTGTGCACGACGACGCCGAGCGCGCCTATGTCGCGGGCCCTGCGCAGCGAGTGGCGCAGGGAGTCCACGGACTTCTCCGCGGTCGCCTCGGTGTGCGAACCGAAGTTGATCAGATAGGGCGCGTGGACGTACGCGGGGATGTTCCCGGCGGCGCAGGCCTCGCGGAACGCCTCGTCCTGCTTCGGGTTGCCCACGGGCGTCGCCCAGCCGCGCGGGTTGGCGACGAAGACCTGGACGGCCTCCGCGCCGATCTCACGGGCGTACGAGAGACCCACGGAGGACAGACCGCCGGCCACGGGGACGTGACCGCCGACGGGGTTGCGGGACGCTGCAAGGGGGAGGTTGTCGCTGCTCACGCCGTCAAGGGTGGCATGCCCGGCGGCCTGCTATGACCGCACCCGGGGGGCGGGCGACGCCGGTCACATCGGGCCCCGCGGGCCCCATAGGGGCGCGGGGAACTGCGCGCCCAGCCCGAGGCGACCCGGGGACGGGGATGCGCGGTCGGTCCCCGGACGCTGCCCGGACACTCCGGAAGCCCGCCGCGGGCGAAAATACCGCGCAGCCGAAAACACCGCCCAGCCGAAGGCGAAGCTCAGCGGATCTTGATGGTGATCGACGAACCCTTGGGGGCCTTGTCGCCGCCGTCCACCGACTGTTCCTTCACGGTGTCGCCGAAGAAGCCGAGCAGACCCCGGTCCTCGTCCGCCTCGAAGCCCGCCCGCTCCAGCTCGTCCGTGGCCTCGCCGACCTCCATGCCGGTCACGTCGGGGACCTCGATCATCTCGGGGCCCTTGGAGAGGGTCAGCGTGACCGCGTCGCCCTCGGCGAGCGACGTGTCCGGGGCGGGTGACTGCCGGACGACCCCGCCCTTGTCCACGTCCGTGGAGTACACCCGGGCCGGGGCGATCCGCACCTTGAGCCCGTCCTCCTCGAGGTCCTCCCTGGCGTCGTCCAGGGCGTCGCCCCGCACGTCCGGGACCTTGATCTCCTCGCCCTTGCTGACGACCAGGGCGACGGCGGAGTCCGCCTTGCGGGTGAAGCCGGCCCGCGGGTCCGTGCTCACCACGGAGCCCTTCTCGATCTCGTCGCTGAACACCTTCTTGACCATGCCCGGCGCGAGACCGGCGTTCTTCAGCTCCTGCCTGGCCTTGGCCAGCGGGAGATCCTTGACGTTCGGCACCTTCACCGTCTCCGGGCCACGCGAGACGGTCAGCGTCACCTTGCCGTTCTGCCGGATGCGCTCGCCCGCCCCGGGGTCGGTGGCCATGACCGTGCCGCGCTTGTCCGTGTCGCTGAACTCGCGCTCGACGCCCTTCACGTCGAGACCGGCCGCTTCCAGCCGCTGCTTCGCCTGCGCCTCGGTCTTCGTGAGCAGCGGCGGGACCTCCGTGAACTGCCCGGAGTTGATGTACCAGACCCCCGCCCCGAGGCCGAGGACCAGCAGGACGGCGGTCACCACCGCGACCATGCGGCGCCGGGGGTCGAGCCGCCGGCGCGAGGCCCGCGCGGGCGCGGGCGGCTCGGGCGGCGACGTCGACAGGATGCTGGTGCGGTTCAGCGGAGCCTGCGGGTCCGCCGCCTCGGCCTCGGCCTCGGAGGGCAGCGGAAGCTGTACGGAGCGCGCCGCGCGCGGGATCACGCTGGTGCGGTCATCGGCGTTGTCGTGCTCGGTCGCGTGGGCCTGCGGCGGCACCGCGTCGAGCTGCCGCTCGCTGAGGGCGGCCCGCGCCTCCCTGAGCCGGGCCAGGAGCGCCACCGCGTCGTACGGGCGCACGTCTGGCGTGCGGGCGGTCGCGGCGGCGACGAGATCGTCCAGCCCGGCGGCGAGACCCGGCACGGCCGCCGACGGGGGCGGCACGTCCTCGTTGAGGTGCTGGTAGAGCACCTGGGCGGGGGAGTCCCCGGAGTGCGGCTTGGCCCCGGTGAGCATTTCGTAGAGCAGGACCCCGCACGCGTACACGTCCACGCGCGTGTCCGACGTGCCGTGCTCGATCTGCTCGGGCGCCATGTAGGAGACGGTGCCGAGGACGGTGCCGGTGGTGTTCGTGACGGTGTCCACCGCGCGCACGAGACCGAAGTCGGCGACCTTGACCCGGCCGTCGTCCCCTATGAGCACGTTCTCGGGCTTCATGTCGCGGTGCACGAAGCCGGCCCGGTGCGCGGAGCCGAGCGCGGCGAGCACCGGCTCCAGGATGTCCAGCGCGGCCCGCGGCTGGAGCGCTCCGCGCTCGCGCAGGACGTCACGCAGGGTGCAGCCCGCGACGTACTCCATCGCCAGATAGACATACGAACCGTCGGTGCCCTGGTCGAAGACGCCCACCACGTTCGGATGCGAGAGGCGGGCGACCGACTTGGCCTCACGGATGAAGCGCTCCACGAAGGAGGCGTCGGCCGCCAGCGTGGGGTGCATCACCTTGAGCGCGAGCACACGGTCGAGGCGGGTGTCCACGGCCCGGTAGACCGTGGCCATCCCGCCGACCGCGATACGGCCGTCGATGCGGTAACGGCTGTCGAGCAGCTGCCCGACGAGCGGGTCCTGAAGGGTCGTGTCCACGCAGGGGAGTCTACGAGCCACCGCCGACACCCCGTCCCGGGCGGGCGTATTCACCGCTGGACTGCAGCCGAGCTGTAACAGGCGCTCTCAGAACGCGGGCCGCTCCGGGTCCAGCCGGGCCATGCCCTCCACCGGCGACGACGCCTCCGCGAAGTGCCGCCGCGGAATCCGCCCGGCCCGGTGCGCGAGGCGCCCCGCCTCGACCCCGTGCCGCATGGCCTCCGCCATCAGGACCGGCTCCTGCGCCCGCGTCACCGCGGAGGCGAGCATCACACCCGCGCACCCCAGCTCCATGGCGAGCGTCGCGTCGGAGGCGGTGCCCGCGCCCGCGTCGAGGATCACCGGCACGCGCGCGTGCTCGACGATGAGCTGGAAGTTGTGCGGATTGCGGATGCCGAGCCCGGAGCCGATCGGGGAGCCGAGCGGCATGATCGCCGCGCACCCCACGTCCTGGAGCTTTCGCGCGAGCACCGGGTCGTCGTTCGTGTACGGCAGGACCGTGAAGCCGTCGTCGACCAGCGTCTCGGCGGCGTCCAGGAGCTCGATGGGGTCGGGCAGCAGCGTCCGCTCGTCCGCGATCACCTCCAGCTTCACCAGATCCGTGCCGAGCGCCTCACGGGCCAGCCGGGCGGTCAGCACGGCCTCCCCGGCGGTGAAGCAGCCCGCCGTGTTCGGCAGGACGCGGATGCCGAGCCGGTCGAGCACGGAGAGCACCGAGCCCCGCACGCCCGGGTCCAGGCGGCGCATCGCGACGGTGGTCAGCTCCGTGCCGGAGGCGACGAGGGAGCGTTCGAGGACATCGAGGCTCGGCGCCCCGCCCGTGCCCATGATCAGGCGCGAGGAGAGGGTGAGCCCGCCGATGACGAAGGGGTCGTCCGCCATGGTCAGCCTCCCTGGACGGCGGTGAGTACTTCGACGCGGTCACCGGCGGCGAGCGCCGTGGTGGACCACCGCGCGCGCGGGACGACGGTTTCGTTGAGGGCCGCCGCGACACCGGAGTGGGCGGTCGTGAGGGTGGCGACGAGCGCGTCGAGGGTGGTGCCCGACGCCACGTCGCGCACCTCTCCATTGAGGGAAACGGTGAAGGGCGTACTCATGCGGGCTGCTCCGTGAACGACTGCGTGGGGAAGGCGGGGGAGGGCTCGGCGAAGCGGCACGGGGTGAAGGGCCGCGCCTCGTCGGGCAGCTCACCGCTGGTCAGCGCCTGCGCCATGACGTCACCCGTGACCGGGGTCAGGAGGACGCCGTTGCGGTAGTGCCCGGTGGCGAGGTGAAGCCCGGGCAGGCGCGTCGGGCCGAGCAGCGGCGCGTTGTCGGGCGAGCCGGGGCGCAGACCCGCGCGGGTCTCGGTGAGCGGCAGCTCGGTGATGCCGGGCACCAGCTCATGGGCGTCCCGGAGCAGCTCGTACACGCCGCCCGCGGTGACCGTGGTGTCCCAGCCGAGCTCCTCGCTGGTGGCGCCGACGACGAGCTCGCCGTTCTCGCGCGGTACGAGATAGACGTGGCTGCCGCGGACCACCGCGCGGACCGTGCGGCTCAGGAACGGCGCGTACGCCTTCGGCACCGTCAGGCGGCAGACCTGCCCCTTCACCGGCCGCACGGGCGGCAGCACGGCATCGGGCACGCCCGCGAGGCGCCCGCTGAGGCTGCCCGCCGCGAGCACGGTCTGGCCGGCGTGCAGCGCGGCGCCGTCCGCGAGGACCACCCCGCGGGCCCGGTCGCCCGCCACGTCGAGGCGCTCGGCCCACGCGCGGCGGAAGACCACGCCCGCCCGCTCGCAGGCGATCACGAGCGCCGCGGTGAGCCTTCTCGGGTCGATCTGGTGGTCGCCGTCGACCCGCAGCCCGCCGCGCACCCCCGGTGCCAGCATCGGCTCAAGGCGCCGGCACTCACGGCCGCTCAGCCACTCCGACTCCAGGCCCGACCGGCTCTGCAACGCGTGCAGCTCCCGGAGGTGGGCGCGGTCGTCGGAGTCCAGGGCGACGGCCAGCGTGCCGCAGGTGCGGTAGCCGAGGTCCCGGCCGCTCGCCTCGGTCAGCTCGGCGGCGAAGGCGGGGTAGCGGCGGGCGGAGGCGAGGTTGAGGCCGAGCAGCGCCTGCTCGCCGTGGTGCAGCTCGGTGACGGCGGCCAGCATGCCCGCGGCGACCTGCGCGGCGCCGCCGCCGGGCTCGGGGTCGACGACCGTGACGGAGAGCCCGCGCTGGGCGGCCCGCCAGGCCGTGACCAGGCCGATGATGCCGCCGCCCACGACGAGAACGTCCGCCGGGCGCGTCGATTCCTCGGGTGCCGACTCAGGCGCTGGCTCAGGCGCCGACTCAGGTTCTGCCTCAGATGATGTACGTGGATGCATGGGCGTCCAGCCCCTCCCTTCGCCGGCATGACCCGGATCAGGTTCGTACGGTCGGAGGCCGCCCAGCCTCCCTCTCAGCCCGGTCCGTCCGGGCTCCCGCGAGTGCTCTGCACGGACCACCCTAGCCCGTCACCCGGCGCGACAGTAGGGGAGCTGTCCGGATATGGGCGGTGACGGTGTGTCAGAGATCTCCTCGCCCGCCCCTGAGGGCGACCTCGTCCGCCGCCCTAGAGTGATCGGGTGAGTGAGCAGCGGAGGCAGGCAGAGCGGCACGTCGTCATCGTCGGTGCGGGGATGGCCGGCGTGCAGACCGCCGTGGCCCTGCG
Organism: Streptomyces sp. DSM 118878; assembly: GCF_052936595.1. Taxonomy (NCBI): domain Bacteria; kingdom Bacillati; phylum Actinomycetota; class Actinomycetes; order Kitasatosporales; family Streptomycetaceae; genus Streptomyces; species Streptomyces sp. DSM 118878. The sequence goes on along the minus strand of NZ_CP193622.1, from coordinate 2,657,582 downwards.
GGAACAGGGGCACGCGGGCCCGGTCACCCTCGTGGGGGCCGAGATCCACCAGCCGTACGACAGGCCGCCGCTGTCCAAGGCGGTGCTGCTCGGCAAGGCGGAGGGCTCCGCCTTCGACATCGACTTCGAGGCCCTCGGCATCGGGCTGCGCCTGGGCCTTGAGGTCACCGGGGTGCGCCTTGCCGACCACGAGCTGGACACCGCGGCGGGCCCCGTCCCGTACGACGTGCTGGTCCTCGCCTCCGGCGCCGAACCGATCCGGCTGCCCGGCACGGAAGGCGTCCCCGGGGTGCATTTCCTGCGCACGCTGGACGACGCCGAGCGGCTGCGGCCCGTCCTCGCCGAGCAGCACGACATCGTGGTCGTGGGGGCGGGCTGGATCGGCGCCGAGTTCGCCACCGCCGCGCGTGAGGCGGGCTGTTCCGTCACCGTGGTGGAGGCCGCGGGCCGACCGCTCGCCGGGGCGCTGCCCGCGGAGGTCGCGGCGCCCATGGCCGCCTGGTACGCGCACTCCGGGGCCGAGCTGCGCACCCACGCGCGCGTGGAGCGCGTCGAGCCGGGCGCCGTGCTCCTCGACGACGGCACCCGGCTGCCCGCCGGCGCCGTCGTCGTCGGCATCGGGGCGCGGCCCGCCACCGGCTGGCTCGCCGGCTCGGGCATCGAGCTCGGCGCCCACGGCGAGGTCGTCGCCGACGACCACCTGCGCGCGTCGGCGCCCGACGTCTACGCGGTCGGCGACTGCTCCTCGTTCCCCTCGGGCAGATACGGCGAGCGCCTCCTGGTCCACCACTGGGACAACGCCTTGCAGGGCCCTCGCACGGTGGCCTCCAACATCGTCGGGGACACCCCGGTGGCGTACGACCCGGTGCCGTATTTCTGGTCGGAGCAATTCGGCCGCTTCGTCCAGTACGCGGGCCACCACACGGCGGCCGACGAACTCGTCTGGCGCGGCGACCCCACCGGTGTGGCCTGGTCCGTCTGCTGGCTCAGGGGCGGCGCCCTGGCGGCGGTCCTCGCGGTGGGCCGCCCGAGGGATCTGGCCCAGGGCCGCAGACTGATCGAGTCGGCGATCCCGCTGGACCCGGCCCTGGCGGCGGACCCGTCGATCCCGCTCAAGAAGGCGGCGCTGTAGAGGGCGCCGCCGCGGAGGGCGCGCCGAGGCCGCGCGGTACGGGCTCCCGCCCGGCGCTACGCTTGGTCACGTGACCGAGATTGACGCAAAGACCGACGCACTCGTCCCCGCCTGGCTCCACCTCCCCGACATCGCGGAGATGCTCGACGTCGAGGTGACCCGCGTGCGCCAGCTGGTCAAGGAGGGCCAGCTGATCGCCGTACGCCGCGGTGAGAACAGGGCTCTCCAGGTGCCGGCCGCCTTCATCGACGACGACAAGGTCGTCAAGGGCCTGGTCGGCACGCTGACGCTGCTGAGGGACGACGGTTTCTCCGACGAAGAGATGCTGGAGTGGCTTTTCACCCCCGACCCGTCCCTGCCCGGCACCCCCGCGCAGGCTCTCAGCGAGAATCGTGGCACGGAGGTGAAGCGCCGCGCCCAGGCGCTCGCCGTCTGAGAGCCTGTGTCATAACCCCGGCCGGGCGTGCGACGCCTGGCACGCACGCTCGCAGCGTTGCCAAAACGCCCTAGTAGCTCCGCTACGAGGACGCTCCGGCGCCTTGCGATCGCACGCACCAGACGCCGCACGCTGATCCGACCGGGGTCATGACACAGGCTCTGGGCGAACGCGGCGGCCGCAGCGGGTGGCCGCCCGAGTGACAGGCGGGCGCCGAGCCGCCCGCACGAACATGCCGTCCGGCGCGCCGGCCGCACTCCGCGCGGCCCGCGCGCCGAACCGAACCCCGGGGGGACCTCTCCATGGCCGCAGACAAGATGGCCGCAGACAAGCGTGCCCAGCTCGCCGACGCCCGGCTGTACCTGTGTGTGGACGCCCGCAGGCGCCAGGGAGACCTCCAGGAGTTCCTCGACGCCGTCCTCGCGGGCGGCGTCGACATCGTGCAGCTCCGCGACAAAGGCATGGAGGCCGCCGAGGAGCTCGAACACCTCCAGGTCTTCGCCGACGCCGCCCGGCGGCACGGCAAGCTCCTCGCCGTCAACGACCGCGCGGACATCGCGCACGCCATCGGCGCCGACGTGCTGCACCTGGGCCAGGGCGACCTGCCCGTCCCCGCCGCCCGCGCCATCCTCGGCGGCAGCGACGACGTGCTGATCGGCCGCTCCACGCACGCCGAGTCCGAGGCCGCCGCGGCCGCGGTCCAGGAGGGCGTCGACTACTTCTGCACAGGACCCTGCTGGCCCACCCCCACCAAGCCGGGCCGCCACGCCCCGGGCCTCGACCTGGTCAGGTACACGGCCTCGCTCGGCACGGACCGCCCCTGGTTCGCCATCGGCGGCATCGACGCGGCCAACCTCGACGAGGTGCTCGAAGCGGGCGCCCGCCGCGTGGTCGTCGTACGGGCGATCACCGAGGCCGACGACCCGGGAGCCGCCGCCGCGGAATTCGCGAAGCGGCTGCGTACGGCCGTCTGAGCCGCGCTGCCGGCGGTCCACGGCTCATGTCGGGCCGAGGCCCGGCCCGTGTCCGGTCCGTGTCCGGTCGGTGTCCGGTCCGTTCCGGCCGTCCGGTCCGTGGACAAGAAAGCGGCAAAACAGGCCATTTCGCCAGGCCCAGTTGGGTGACCGCCGAGGCCTGGCTAACCTGCCGGTATGGCCCTAGGCACTGCTTCCACCAGGACTGACCGCGCACGCACCGTGCGCGACATGCTCGCGACCGGCAAGGCGACGTACTCGTTCGAGTTCTCCGCGCCGAAGACCCCGAAGGGCGAGCGGAATCTGTGGAACGCGCTGCGCCGGGTGGAGGCGGTCGCCCCCGACTTCGTCTCCGTCACCTATGGAGCGGGCGGCTCCACGCGCACCGGCACGGTCAAGGAGACGCAGCAGATCGTCGCCGACACCACGCTGACGCCCGTCGCCCACCTGACCGCCGTCGACCACTCCGTGGCCGAGCTGCGCAACATCATCGGGCAGTACGCGGACGCCGGGATCCGCAACATGCTCGCGGTCCGCGGCGACCCGCCGGGCGACCCGCTCGGCGACTGGGTCGCGCACCCCGAGGGCCTCACGTACGCCGCCGAACTGGTCGAGCTCATCAAGGAGTCGGGTGACTTCTGCGTGGGCGTCGCGGCGTTCCCCGCGATGCACCCGCGCTCGCCCGACTGGGAGAGCGACACCCGGCACTTCATCGACAAGTGCCGCGCCGGCGCGGACTACGCGATCACGCAGATGTTCTTCGACCCCGAGGAGTACCTGCGGCTGCGCGACCGCGTCGAGGCGGCGGGCTGCGACACGCCGATCATCCCCGAGATGATGCCGGTCACCAACGTCCGCCAGCTCGACCGGCTGCCCCAGCTCAGCAACGCCGTTTTCCCGGCCGAGCTGAAAGAGAGGATCCTCTCGGTCAAAGACGATCCTGCCGCTGTACGCTCCATTGGCATCGAGTTCGCGACGGAGTTCTGCGCGCGGTTGCTGGCCGAAGGTGTCCCTGGGCTGCACTTCATCACGCTCAACAACTCCACGGCGACGCTGGAAATCTACGAGAATCTGGGCCTGCACCGCCGGGCCTGAACGGCCCTACCCCCGTGCCCACGGGCGGCGGCCGTAGGGGAGAGGGGCGTAATGGGCTGGACGGTCCTCTACATCGCGTTCGGATGCGTCGCGCTGTGGCTGCTCGGCGAGGTGCTGCTGCAGTACAAGGCCAGGCTGCGCTGGCGGCTCCTGGCGTTCGTGGGCTTCCTCTGCGTGGTCGTCGGCGTGCTCATGCCGTCGGTGTGGGTCATCGGGCTCGGCGCCATCGCCTTCGCCACCGGCCAGACGTACGTGACGCTCTCGTTCCGCCAGGGCTTCTCCACCGGCTGGGCGCTCGGCGGCAAGCCGGGGCTGAGCAGGCGCCGCAAGGCGTCCGGCAGGTCAGCGGCCGTGCAGGAGCCGACGCTCCAGGTCTCCGACCTGGAGTACGAGCAGGCTCCCGACCAGCAGTTCGAGCCGGTCCCGCCGCCGCCCGCGCACGACCCGGGGGTCTACGCACCGGAGCCGATGCCCGACGACACCGGCCAGTACGGCGTCTACGACGACGCGGCGCACGCCCCGCCCGCCACCGGTGACGCCCACCAGGGCGCCGACCACGGCTACGACACCGCGGCCTTCGCGGGCTACGACCAGCCGGGTTACGACCAGCAGGGCTACGCGTACGGCGAGAGCGGGCAGCAGCAGTACGCCCCGTACTCCGACCCGTACATCGGCGGGCAGGGCTACGGCGCAGGGCAGGGCTACGACGCCTACGGCGGGCAGCAGCAGTACGCCCCGTACGGCGGCGACACCTACGGCGGGCTCGACGAGGTCTACAACGAGACCCCGCCCGGCGGCGTCTGGGTGCCCCAGCAGCGCTCCACCGAGGCGCAGTACGGCGGGGAGCTCCCGCAGGAGCAGCCGTATCCGTACGGGCACGGCGACGGCTACGACGGCCCGGACCAGGGCCCGAACTCGGGCTCAGGCTCGGGCCCGGGCCACCACCCGGACCAGAACGAGCAGCAGTACCGCTACTGACCCTCCGCCCGCTCACTGCGAGCCGCGGAACTCCGGCCCTTCGACGATCAGCCCGGCGACCAGCGCCCCCGACATACCCGCGTGGGGCAGTCCGCCACCCGGATGCGACCAGCCGCCGACGGCGAAGAGCCCCGGCAGCCGGGTGCCGTTGGCCGGATGCAGGAGCCCGCCGTCCGCCGCGGCGAGAGCGGGGGCGGGCACCGAGCCGCCGTCGGCGCCCGTGGCCTCGGCCACGTCGGCCGGCGTACGCACCTCGTGCCACAGCAGGCGGCTCCGCAGGCCGGGGACGGCGGCCTCGGCGCGGTCGATCAGCCGCTCCACGTCGGCCGGGGTGACCTCCAGACGCGCGGGCACCGTCACCGTGAGCGTCACCGCCTCGTGCGCGTCGTCCGGAGCGAGGCCGGGTCCTTCGGGGCGCAGCACCGTGAGGGAGGGGGCGGCGGCGAGGCCCGGCCGCTCCCCGAAGAGGTGGTCGAGCTCGGCCCCGCGGTCCGCCGCGTGCACCACCGTGCGGTGCGGTGCGGACTCGGGGCGGCCGCCGGACAGGGCCAGCAGAACCGTCAGGCGGCTCGGTGTCCCGGAGCGTCCGGGCACGTCACCCGCCGCCCGCACGTCCACGCCGCCCGGCAGCAGCCCGGCAAGCGCGGTGGGCGCGACGCCCGCGACCACGAAGTCGGCTTCCTCCGCCGTGCCGTCCGCGAGCTCCACGCCCGCGGCGCGGCCGTCCTTCTCCACGATCCGCGTCACCGCGGCGCCGAACACGAACTCGACCCGCCGGGCCAGGCACCGCTCGTACAGCGCCCGGGCCAGCTCACGCATGCCGCCCCGCACCGCCCAGACACCGAAGGTCTGTTCCATGTACGGCAGGACGGCCGCGCTCGCCGGGGTCGTCCGTGGGTCGAGGCCGTGCGCCAGGGCGAAGTGTTCGAGGAGCGCCACGAGGCGGGGGTCGCCGCCCAGCTCCAGCTCGCCGATCTCGCTGACCGTGGCCGCGCGGCGGTCGCGGCGCAGCAGCCGCTTGTGGACCACGGCGGGATACGGCTCGCGGGCGCCGAGCACCGTCCAGTCGTCGAAGAGCGGCTCCTCCAGGAGGGGGCGGCGGGTGCGGTCCCACGTCTCCCTCGCACGGTTCATGAACGCCGCCCAGCGGGCCCCCGAGCCGTCGCCGAGCGCCTTGTCCAGGGCCTCGCCGATGCCCGCGCGCGAGGCGTTCGGCAGGTCGGTGACGGTGCCGTCCGCGAAGACGTGCCGCACGGCGGGCTCCACCTGGGTGAGCTCGACGCACTTCTCCAGGGGCTCCTTGCCGGTCTTGACGAACACGTCGCGGTAGACCGCGGGGAGCTGGAGCAGTCCCGGTCCCGTGTCGAAGGCGAAGCCGTCCCGCTCGAAGCGGCCGAGCGCGCCGCCGTACGTCTCCCCGCGTTCGTACACCACCACCCGGTGGCCCGCGACGGCGAGCCGGGCGGCGGCCGTCATCGCGCCCATCCCGGCGCCGATCACCACAATCCGTGCCATGCCAGGGACTTTATCGGCCGCCACTGACAGTGACACCGGAGCCCCTCGCGCTCAGCCGGGCGGCGGCCCCGCGCGGCCCGCGAGCCGCCTCTCCTCGCGCCGCTGCGCCCTGCGCCGCAGGAACCGGCGGATGCGGGAGACGAGGAGGACGAGGAGGAACAGGCCGAGCACCAGGAGTACACCCGCGATGATCGCGGCGGCCTCCGGATGGAACATGGCGAAGGAGATGATCCCGCCGACCCCGAGGTCCTCCGCGATGCTCAGCACGACGTTGCTGAACGGCTCCGGCGAGGTGTTGACCGCCATCCGCGTCCCGGCCTTCACCGCGTGGCTGGCCAGCGCGGTCGAGCCGCCGACGGCCCCCGCCGCCAGATCGGGGAGCGAACCGCTCTGCCCCGCGAGCAGCGCCCCGACCACGGCTCCGGAGACCGGCCGGATCACGGTGTGCACGGAGTCCCACACCGAGTCGACGTAGGGGATCTTGTCGGCGACGGCCTCGCAGGCGAAGAGCGCTCCGGCGGCGATCAGGACGTCCGGCCGCTGGAGCGCCTCAGGGACCTCGTCGCTGACGCCGGTCGCGCCGAAGACGCCGAGCAGCAGGACAACGGCGTACGCGTTGATCCCGCTGGCCCAGCCGCTGGTGAACACCAGGGGGAGTACGGACACGGACGCGATCGTAACCACTGCCGGAGCGGACCGGCCTGAGGTCGCGCGCGCATGCCTGAGTACGCGTACCTAGGAGAAGAGATGAGTACGCGCGCGGATGGGCCCTCACCTGCAAAGACGGAAGAGTGAGGGCCACGGAGAAGGGCGTGGCGCCGGTACCGCCGACACGGGGCGGCGGAACAGGCGCCACACCCTTGCCCGCTCCTCCCGCCACCAGGCGGGGGCGAGGTACGGGGGTGACTCGGGGGACGACCACACGGGGGTCGCACGGGGGTCACGGGGGACGTGAGAGGCGCCGGTCCGGTGCCGCCCGGAGACGGGGGGCCGACGGACCGGCGCTGTCGCGCGCGGCCCTTGAGCGGACGGGCGAGCGCCGCTACGCGCGCGTGCCGCTCACACGGCCCTGGAGCAGCCGGGACAGCGCCGCGTGCACGTCGTCGAGCGAGCGCTGGGGCTGGAAGGCCTGCCAGTCGAGGGCGGCGACCAGCACCATGCCGACGAGCGCGGCGGCCGTCAGCGGGATGTCGATCTCCTCGCTCAGCTCGCCGTTGCCGACGCCCGCGCGCAGCACGTCCTCGACCACCGCGACCGCCTGCTGTCTGACCACCAGGAGCGTGGACTGCCAGGCCCGGTTGGTCCGCCAGAGCTCGGCCACGTAGAGCTGCGTGAAGGCGGGGTAGCGGTTGATGAAGACCAGGCCGGCCCTGATCATCGCGTCGAGCGCGTCGACCTTGCTGCCGCCGGCCCGGTCCGTCTCCTCTGCCGCCTCCTTCAGCGAGGCGGCCAGCAGGCCGACACCGTGCCGCAGCAGCTCTTCGAAGAGGACGGACTTGCTCGCGAAGTTGTAGTAGACGGTGCCCTTCGCGACCCCCGCACGCTCGGCGATCTCGTCGACCGTCGTCGCGGAGAAGCCCTGTTCCGCGATGAGGGTGACGGCGGCTTCGTAGAGCTTCTGCCGGGTGGCCTCTCGCCGACTGCCGGCCGCACTGCTGTCCATGGCCCTGATTCTCACAGGTCCCGCCGCGCCCCCAGCGCGGGCTCCGGGCGGACCCGGCCCCGGGCCACGCCTTCCCGCACACCGGCGATATGGGCGAAAGGCCAGGTCAAGGCCGATTGTCAGTGGGGTACTTCACCATGGGCACATACGGCCACTGTGCCGTCACACGACGACAGGAGGTTCGTCATGGCCAGCTCTTCCGCAGCAGCCGCACGCCGGCACCGCGCCGTCGGCGCCGCTCCCTCACTGACCGGCCCGGCGAGCGATGTCCACCCCGTCCTGCGCCGCGCGACCGCCCCGCCCGCCGCCCTCGAACTGCTCGGCCAGGCCCGCGCCGGAATCGAAGAGGCGGCCCGCCTCGACGCCCCGAACGAGCGCTATGCCACCGCCCACCTCGCCGCCCTGCGCACCGCGGCCGCCGTCCTCGCCGCGCGCGGCCGGCCCGAGACGACCCCGCGCCGCAGGCAGCGCATCCGAAGCGCCTGGGAAGTCCTCCCCGAGATAGCACCCGAACTGACCGAGTGGAGCGCCCTCTTCGCCTCCGGCGCCGCCCGCAGGGCCCGCGCCGAGGCGGGCATCCGGGACGCCGCCACCGCCCGCGACGCCGACGACCTGTTGCGGGACGTGGCGATGTTCCTGCGTCTGGTCGAGCGGATGCTGGTGCTCCAGCCCGTACTGCCCCAGCCGAGGCAGGAGCCGCCCGCGGCCGGAGAGGGGCCGCCCTTCACTTCCCATTAGGGTGGGAGCTGTTCGCACCCCACGCGCCGAGGAGTCAACTGCCGTGTCGGACCCGATGCGCCCGCCCGTCTCCCACCACCACGCTCAAACGGCATCGCTGCGCTCCGACCCCTCCCGTCCCCGCGCCTCTCTCCGTACCGCCGTGGTCTGGGACGTCCTGAAGGAAGCCCTCGACCGCCGCGTCAAGGTCACGGGCCGGGAGTCGCGCGCCGAGCTCGACGTGCTCGACACCGGGGGCGGCAGCGGCAACTTCGCGGTGCCCGTCGCCCGCCTCGGGCACCGCGTCACGGTCGTCGACCCCAGCCCCAACGCGCTGTTCGCGCTGGAGCGCCGGGCCGCCGAGGCCGGAGTCGCCGACCGGGTGCGCGGTGTCCAGGGCGATGTGCTCGGCCTCTTCGACGTGGTCGGGCGCGGCGGCTTCGACGCCGTCCTGTGCCACGGCGTCCTGGAGTACGTGGACGACCCGGCCGAGGGCGTGCGCCTCGCCGTCGACGCGCTGCGCCCCGGCGGCATCCTCAGCCTGCTCGGCGCCGGACTCGGCGGTGCCGTGCTCGCGCGGGCCCTCGCGGGCCACTTCACGGAGGCGCGGACGGCCCTCGCCGACCCGGCGGGCCGCTGGGGCGAGGGCGACCCCGTGCCGCGCCGCTTCACCGCCGAGCAGCTCACCGCGCTCGTCGAGGCCGCGGGCGTCCGCGTCGACGCGGTGCACGGTGTCCGGGTCTTCGCCGACCTGGTCCCGGGCGTCCTCGTGGACACCGAGCCCGGCGCCATGGAGGCCCTGCTCAAGCTGGAGGCCGCGGCCGCCGAGCTGCCCGCCTTCCACGCCGTGGCCACCCAGCTCCATGTGCTCGGCGAGGTCCAGGAGACGGCCGGAGCCTGAGGTGCGCCGGTGGCTGCCCCGCTGATCAGGGGCGCAGCCGCACATGGAGTACGCCACAGGCCCCCCGAACGGGCTACTGGCGCCGTATGATCGAGGGACACCGTCCTGCATGACAGTCCGGCCGCTGGGGAATGCACGCTTCAGCGGGCCGGAGGGGCATGAAGGCCGGTTTGGCGAAGTTGGCGCAGAGGGGCGGGTTTCACGGGGGCGATTCCCTGCCTATCCTGAAGGGGACCCCCGGTCGCCCCGGCGACTGCACGATGAGGAGGACTCCGTGCCGCTCTCGGAGCACGAGCAGCGCATGCTCGAGCAAATGGAGCGAGCGCTGTACGCCGAAGATCCCAAGTTCGCGACAGCGCTTGAGGGAAGCGGGCTGCGTACGTACACCCGGAAGCGGGTCTACCAAGCGGTCGCGGGCTTCCTGGTGGGCATCGCCCTTCTCATGGCCGGAATGGTCGCCCAGCAGATCTGGATCAGCGTGGTGGGTTTTCTCGTCATGCTGGGCTGTGCGGTGCTCGCCGTCACCGGTTGGCGCAAGGCCCCGAAGCCCGGTGAACAGGGCTCTGGAGCCGCCGCCGCGCAGGGTGGGCCGCAGGCTCGACGGCAGACAAGGCAGCGCCGCTCCGTCATGGACCGTATCGAACAGCGGTGGCAGCGCCGCCGCGACGAGCAGGGCGGCCAGTGAGCGAGGCCCTGCCGGGCTGAGCCGGAAGGCATTGTGCTGTACGTGAGGGGTGACCGCCACCGGGCGGTCACCCCTCACGCGCGTGCGCGCCACGGGTAGGACAGGCCCCCAGCCCCCAGGGCAGCCTCCCGTGGCCCCGACCCCTCAGCCCTCCTGCCGCGCCCGGCGCGGCAGCTTCCTCGTCAGGGCCGTCCACCGCTCGGTGACCCGCTCGCTCCACCGTTCGCTCAGCGCCGACCAGCGTTCCGAGGCCGCCCACACCACCCGAGCGGTGGAACGCGGGGCGAGCGTCGCCCGCAACCGGATGGAGCGGGTCGCCGAGGCGCGCAGCCCCTGGCGTATCCGTCGTACGTCGTCGGAGAGCCCCGACACGGGCTGCGGGGACGGGGCGTACAGCACCTGTTCCACCGCGGTCGCCAGCCGGTGCGCGGCCGCCGCGGGCTCCGTCGACAGCTTGCCGATGCGGACGATCCGGGCGGCGGCCTTGCGCGGCGTCAGCGACTCGTCGGGCAGGATGCCGTGGTCCCACGCGGTGTCGGTCGCTTCGAGCCAGGCGGCGAGTGTCCGCGCCGCCGCGGCTTCCGGTGTGGGACCGCCGGCCCCACGCGCCCAGCCGCCGACCGGGGCCTGTCCGTGCGGCCCCGTCGCCAGCCGCACCGACTGCACCCGGGTCCGCCACAGCAGCGGCGACAAGAGCGCGAACAGCAGGAGCAGCGCGGCCACCGAGAGGGCCACGATCTTCCCGACGGGCGGCCCGCCGCTGCCCGACCCGGCCGCGATCTCCGGAGCCGCGCTGGTGCAGCCGCCCTGCTTCGCCAGGTCGGGCGGGCAGCTCTCGGCGGCCGAAGGCGCCGTGGAGGGCTCGGCGGCGGCCGAGGGCTCCGGCATGTCGGGGTCACCGGCGTCGCCGGGGACGACGTCGGAGCGGGTGTACTCCGGCACCGAGCCGCGGTTGGGCGTCGGCTCGAAGCGGGTCCAGCCCACGCCCTCGAAGTACAGCTCGGGCCAGGCGTGCGCGTCCCGCAGCCCCACCGACATGGTGCCGTCCGCCTGCGCGGAGCCCGGCGTGAAGCCCACGGCGACGCGGGCCGGGATGCCGAGCGTCCGCGCCATGGAGGCCATCGCGAAGGAGAAGTGGACGCAGAAGCCCTCCTTCTGCTCCAGGAACCTCCGGATCGCGGAAGGACCACTGCCCGCCTTGACCTGGGTGTTGTACGTGAAGCCGCCGTCGGAGGCGAAGTAGTCCTGGAGCTTGACCGCCTGCTCGTACGGGTTCGCGGCGCCCTTGGTGACCTGGCGGGCCCGGTCCGCGACCATCCCCGGCAGGGACTCCGGGACCTCGGTGAACTCCTCCCGCAGATCGCTGGGCGGCGCGGAGGCGTTCGCGAGCTGCTCGGCCGTGGGCTCCACCACCAGGCTCGTGACCTGGTACTTCGCGCCCCGCGTGGTCTGTCCCCGGTCGCCGACGAGAGCGCGGCCCACCGGCTCGTACCGCCAGCGGCCGCCGATCTGCACGTTGCTGGCGGGGAAGGGCATGGGCAGCCAGTTCTGCGCATAGCTCTCGGAGGCCGAGAGGGTCGTCCGGACCTCGCTCCTGCGCACGTCGGCGGCGAGCCCCCGGGGGGTCGGCAGCGGTGAGGGCACGTCCTCGATGCGCCGCACGGTCGTCTTCCAGGTCGTACCGTCGAACTGGTCGAGCGAGACGATGCGCAGATACTGCTCCGCGGTCCGCTCGGCGTTCGTGCGGTACGAGATGACCTCGCGGTCCTCCGGCTGGTTCAGGCTGTCCTGGAGGGCGACCAGCGGGTTCACGGCGGAGATCGTCCCGCCGCCGCCCGAGCCGTCGCCCCCGGGGCCGCCGTCGCCGCCCAGCAGCCCGCCGTCGAGGGCGGGCAGCGCGAGCGGCACCACCAGGGCGATGCCCAGGGCCAGGGCGCCGATACGCCGTCCGGTGCGGACCGGGGCGATCACCCCGGTGCTGCTCTCCAGGCCGCCCGAGACCCGCCCCGGCGCGCGCGCCGCGCCGCCGAACACCCGGCCCCACTGCGAGAGCCTGTCGCGGCCCTCCGCGAGCAGGAGCAGCAGATACCCGGCGGCGGCCAGCAGGAACCACAGCCATCCGGCGCCGTCACCGGAGAGGCCCGCCGCGACCGAGTACAGCGCGAGCAGCGGGAGCCCGGCGGGGGCCGCCGTACGGAAGGTCACCGCGAGGGCGTCCACCGCGAGGCCTATCACCAGGACGCCGCCGACCAGCATCAGCCGGATGCCGTCGCTGAGCGGCGCCGGGATCGCGTACCGCCCGACGTCGTCGGCGCCCGCCTCCAGGAGCAGCCCGAAGCGGCGGAACACGTCGGGGCCCGGCAGGAACCCGGCGACGGCCTGCCGGCGGGCGAAGACCAGGGTGAGCAGCAGCAGCGTCACCAGCGCCTGCACCGCCACGGTGAGCGGCCTGGCCAGCGGCGCCCGGCGGGCCAGCGCGCCCACGCCGCTCTGCAGCGCGAGCAGGATCACCGCTTGCAGGAACCACGTCGCGGGGTCGACGAGCGGCAGCATCGCGCTCGACGCCATCAGCGTGGCCGCGGTGGCGCAGAGCGACAGCCGCGCGCGTCCGCTCATGACGGTCCCCCTACTGTCGTACCCACTGTCGTACGTACTCGCCGTCCGGGACGGCCTCTCATGCCCAGCCCCCGGTCGTCGTCCCGGTGGCGGGTGCGGGGCCCGCGCTGGTGCGGGCGAGGTCCGCCTGGCGCCACAGGTCCGTCAGGCTCGCGCCCGGCGGCACGGGCAGGGCCGTCCAGCCGGCCTCGCGCAGCATCCGCACGCGCGCGTCACCGTTATCGGGGGGAGCGTTGCCCGGGCCCTGGGCCCAGGCCGTGCTGTCCAGGACGAAGGCGACCGCGGAGCCGCTGCGCTGGCGCATCTTGCCGACCACGGCCGCCTGCTCCTCGTCGAGGTCGCCGACGAAGGCGACGAGGAGGCCTTCGTTGCCCCCGCGCAGGACGTCGTAGGCGCGGGAGAGTCCGGCGCCGTCGGAGTGGTCGATCACCGCGAGGGTGTCCATCATCAGCCCGGCCGCGTCCGCCGACTCCTGGCCGGCACCCGCGAAGCCGTCCGAGCCCTCGCCGGGCAACGATGTCCCGGTGTCGGTGAGGAGCCGGACCGAGAAGCCGCGCTCCAGCATGTGCACCAGGGTGGAGGCCGTGCCCGAGACCGCCCATTCGAAGGCCGAGTCGGGGCCCGCGCCCCGGAAGCCGACGCCCCGGGTGTCCAGGAGCACCGTGCAGCGGGCGCGCTGCGGCTGCTCCTCGCGGCGGACCATCAGCTCGCCGTAGCGCGCGGTGGAGCGCCAGTGCACCCGGCGCAGGTCGTCGCCGTGGCGGTACCCGCGCGGGATGACGTCGTCCTCGCCGGCGAGGGCCAGCGAGCGGTTGCGCCCGTCGCCGTACCCCTTGGCCTCGCCGGTGAGCCGCACCGGGGGCAGCGCCTCCACGCGCGGGATGACGGTGAGGGTGTCGTACGTCGAGAAGGAACGCGTCAGCTCGCACATGCCGAACGGGTCCGAGAGGCGCAGTTGCAGCGGGCCGAGCGGATAGCGCCCGCGCAGGTCGGAGCGGACGCGGTAGGACACCTCGCGGCGGCCGCCCGCCTCGACGCGGTCGAGCACGAACCGGGGCCGGGGTCCGAGGACGTAGGGCACCCGGTCCTGGAGCATCAGGAGACCGGTGGGCAGCCGGGAGACGTTGTCCATGCGCAGGTGGACGCGGGCCTCGGAACCCGCGGGCACGCGCGCGGGGGAGAGCCTGCGGCTGCCCGCGACGCGGTACCGGGTGCGGAAGAGGACGACGGCGCAGACCAGCGGCAGCACGGCGAGCAGCAGCCCCACCCGCAGCAGATCGCTCTGGCCGAGGACATAGGCACAGATGGCGGCGGCGACGCCGGCCGCGAGGAAGGAGCGCCCGCGGGTGGTCAGACCCGCGAGGGCCGTGCGCAGCCCGCCCTTGTCGTCGTCGGCGGGACCGCTCGGCTGCCCCCCGGCAGCCATCACAGCCTCCGGGCGCCGGGCGGCTGCTGGTTGAAGAACCCGCCGGGGGCGGGCTGGGCGGCGGCGGGGACCGGGGTGTGCTGGAGGATCTCCAGGACGACCTGCTCGGCCGTGCGCCGGTTCAACTGGGCCTGTGCCGTGGGCAGCAGGCGGTGCGCGAGGACCGCGACGGCCAGGGCCTGCACGTCGTCAGGGAGGGCGAACTCCCGGCCGCTGAGAGCCGCGGACGCCTTGGCGGCGCGCAGCAGGTGCAGCGTCGCGCGCGGGGACGCCCCGAGTCTCAGGTCCGGGTGGTTGCGGGTCGCCGCGACCAGGTCCACCGCGTACCTGCGCACGGTGTCGGCGACGTGGACGGTGCGGACGGCGTCGATGAGCTTGACGATCTCGTGGGCGTGCGCCACCGGCTGGAGGTCGTCCAGAGGGGAGGCGCCGCCGTGGATGTCGAGCATCTGAAGCTCGGCCTCCGGGCCCGGATAGCCGATGGAGACGCGTGCCATGAAGCGGTCGCGCTGCGCCTCGGGCAGGGGGTACGTGCCCTCCATCTCCACCGGGTTCTGGGTGGCGATCACCATGAATGGGCTCGGCAGTTCATAGGTCTGCCCGTCGATCGTGACCTGGCGCTCCTCCATGGACTCCAGGAGCGCGGACTGCGTCTTCGGCGACGCGCGGTTGATCTCGTCGCCGATCACGATCTGCGCGAAGATCGCGCCCGGCTTGAACTCGAAGTCCCGGCGCTGCTGGTCGAAGATGGACACACCCGTGATGTCCGAAGGCAGCAGGTCCGGCGTGAACTGGATCCGCCGCACGGAACAGTCGATGGAGCGCGCGAGCGCCTTGGCCAGCATGGTCTTGCCGACGCCCGGCACATCCTCGATGAGCAGGTGCCCCTCGGCGAGCAGCACGGTCAGCGAAAGCCGTACGACCTCCGGCTTGCCCTCGATCACGCCTTCCACCGATCCGCGGACGCGCTCCGCGGTGGTGGTCAGATCAGTGAGGCTCGCTCGATCGTCATAGGTCGTCACCCGGCCCTCCTCGGCCCTTCCCCAAGCTCTCAAGGAGCAGGGATTCCCCATTTCCGGGCCGCTCATTGCGCGCGGCCCGGCCCACCCCGAATTCACCGGCACCACGCGTGATGGTTCCGCGTGGTGCCACCCCCGCATTGTTGTTGGGCATAAGGGGTTGTGTCACTCGCCTGTGGATAACTGGCGCCGATTTGTCGGGTCTTACGACTCTTTGTCAGTCATGCACGGTGTCACGTGGGATCGGTGTCACGCGGGATCGATCTCGCGCAGGAGACCCGTCTTCACGTCGAACACGAATCCGCGTACGTCGTCGGTGTGGAGGAGGAAGGGGGAGGTCCGCACGCGGCGGATGGACTGCCGGACGTCCTGGTCGACGTCGCGGAACGACTCCACCGCCCACGCCGGACGCTGTCCGACCTCCATCTCCAGGTCGTGCCGGAACTCCTCGGTGAGGGATTCGAGGCCGCAGGTGGTGTGGTGGATGAGGGCGACGCTGCGGGTGCCGAGGGCGCGCTGGCTGATGGTCAGCGAGCGGATGACGTCGTCGGTGACGACACCGCCCGCGTTGCGGATGGTGTGGCAGTCGCCCAGTTCGAGGCCGAGCGCCTCGTGCAGGTCCAGGCGCGCGTCCATGCAGGCGACGACGGCGACGCGCAGGACGGGGCGGGCGTCCATGCCGGGATCGGCGAAGCCGGCGGCGTACCTCGCGTTGGCTTCGACCAGGCGGTCGGTGACCGAGCCGACGGCTATGTCGCCGAGCGGCTCTGCGGGAGTGGGGCCCGAGGGAGATGCGGAAGTCGACATGGGGACGACGTTAGTGCGCACTGATCGCCGCGGCGCGTCGTGGGAAGGGACAAAGAACGTCAAAGACTCTTGTTGTGAGGTAACCCACACGAGTGTCGTAAGGGGCACTGTTCGAGTGACTTCTCCCTTTTCGTCGCCTTTATCGGTTTGGTCGGCGACGCGCAGGCCGGTTGATTGACCGGGAGACGCGGTGGACTAAAGTGACGCGAAGCGGGAGCCGCGACCTGCTCCCCGCTGGACCGCACATCCCGGGGGTTCCCCGGAACCCCCACGTGCGCGGCGCGTACGTACGGCTCGGCCTCCTCCCGCTCCGGTCGGCTGACGCCATTTCCCGGCGCCGGCGGGCCATTCCCCTTCACGGAGCGGGCGGGGACCCGGCAGTGCGTACGGACGCCGCGCCGGACCTGAGAGGGCCCCTTGACCGACAACAGCCGACACGTCCCGGTGATGCTCCAGCGGTGCCTGGACATGTTGGCCCCCTCGCTCGCCGAGCCGGGCGCGGTCGTCGTGGACTGCACCCTCGGCCTCGGCGGCCACAGCGAGGCCCTGCTCTCCACCTTCCCCGCCGCCCGCCTCATCGCCCTGGACCGGGACAAGGAGGCCCTGCGCCTCTCCGGTGAGCGGCTCGCCCCCTTCGGCGACCGGGCCACCCTCGTCCACGCCGTCTACGACGAACTGCCCGAGGTGCTCGACCGCCTCGGCGTCCGGCGCGTGCAGGGCGTCCTCTTCGACCTCGGCGTCTCCTCCATGCAACTCGACGAGGCCGACCGGGGGTTCGCGTACGCCCAGGACGCGCCCCTGGACATGCGCATGGACCAGACGACCGGCATGAGCGCCGCCGAGGTCCTCAACACGTACGCGCCCGGCGAACTGGTGCGGATCCTGCGCCAGTACGGCGAGGAGAAGCAGGCCAAGCGGATCGTGGGCGCCGTCGTGCGCGAGCGCGAGAAGGAGCCGTTCACCAACAGCGCCCGCCTCGTCGAGCTGATCCGCGACTCCCTGCCGCAGGCCGCCAAGCGCACCGGCGGCAACCCCGCCAAGCGCACCTTCCAGGCCCTGCGCATCGAGGTCAACGGCGAGTTGAGCGTCCTGGAGCGGGCCATCCCCGCGGCCGTCAAGACGCTCGCCGTCGGCGGCCGTATCGCCGTCCTCTCGTACCACTCGCTCGAAGACCGGCTGGTGAAACAGGTCTTCGCGGCCGGTGCGACGAACAGCGCGCCCGCCGGTCTGCCCGTGGTCCCGGAGCGTTACCAGCCGCGGCTCAAGCTGCTGACCCGCGGTGCCGAACTGCCCACCGAGGAAGAGGTCGCCGAGAACCGCAGGGCGGCGCCCGCCCGGCTGCGCGGCGCCCAGCGCGTACGCGAAGACGTCGGTTGAGCCGGTAGGCCCGCAGAGGGCGGATCAGGCCGCCAGGCCCCATGAGCAGAGTCCGCGAGGAGGCTCCATGAGCAGGAAACCCGAGCTGCGGGGGAGGGCCGCCCGCCTCGCGCGACTGCTGCCGCAGGGCCCGGCCCAGGCCGCACGGGCCCCCTTCGTCCTCCTCGTCGTGCTGCTCCTCGGCGGCGGCCTGATCATGCTGCTCATCCTGAACTCCTCGCTCAACGAAGGCTCCTTCCAGCTCAGCGAGCTGAAGAAGCGGACCAAGGACCTCACCGAGGAGGAACAGCAGCTCCAGCGCGAGGTGGACGGCTACGCGGCCCCCGACGCCCTCCAGCGCCGCGCCGACGAGCTCGGCATGGTCCCCGGCGGCGACCCCGCCTTCCTGAACCCCGACGGAAGCGTGCGCGGCGTGCCCCGCACCGCCACCGGGCAGCCCGCGCCCCGCCCGCAGGGGGCGCCCGCCCCGGTCGTCATCCCGCAGGCCCCGGCCGCGCCCCCCGCGCCGCGGCCGCAGGCCCCGGCGCCGCCCGCCCCCACGAACCCCGGCAGGTGATGACAAGTGTCCGACAGGGAACCCCCGCGGCGCCGCGTGCCAGGGCCGGCGAAGCCCGTGCGCCCCGCCGCCGCCCGCCGCCCGGCGTCCGGCAAGCGGCCCGCGTCCGGCAAGCGCCCCGCCGCCCGCCGCCCCGCGGCCAAGGGCAGGGCCCGCACCATCCGCCTCGGCAGCCCCCGGCCCCGGCTGCGCATGGTCAGCCTCGGCCTGACCCTGGTGATGCTCGCCTTCGTCGTACGGCTGCTCCAGGTGCAGGCCGTCGACGCCGGCGCGTACGCGGCCAAGGCCGAGGAGAACCGCTATTTCACCCACACCCTGACGCCCGAGCGCGGGCGCATCACCGACCGCGGCGGCGTCGAGCTGGCGGCCAGTGAGGACGCGTACGACATCACGGCCGACCCCTCGCTGTTCACGCCGAAGGAGATGGAGATCAAGGACGCGCCGGAGCAGGCCGCCGCGCTCCTTGCCCCCATCCTCGGCCAGGACGCGGCGAAGATCACCGCGAAGCTCAAGACCCCGGACACCCGGTACGTCCTGCTGGCCCGCCGCCAGACCCCCCAGGTGTGGAAGCAGATCAAGGACCTGCGCGGAGCCCTCGCGGAGAAGGCGACCGCCGACCCGGACTCGCCGAACGTGCTGGCCGGCGTCCTCGCGGACCCCAGCAGCAAGCGGGTCTACCCCAACGACGACCTCGCCGCCGGGATACTGGGCTGGGTCAACGCCGAGGGCAAGGGCGCGGGCGGCCTCGAACAGAAGCTCAACAAGAAGCTGGCGGGCGAGGAGGGCAAGATCCGCTATGCCCAGTCCGGTGGCCGGCAGGTGCCGACCGCGGGCTCCATGGAGACGCCCGCCGTGCCCGGCTCCGACGTCGAGCTCACCATCGACCGTGACATCCAGTGGGCCGCGCAGAACGCCATCAGCGAGCAGGTCGAGAAGTCCGGGGCCGACCGCGGCTACGTGCTGGTGCAGGACACGCGGACCGGTGAGGTCCTCGCGATGGCCAACGCGCCCGGCTTCGACCCCAATGACCTCTCGCAGGCCAACGGCAGGGCGCTCGGCAACGCCGCGCTCCAGGACGCCTTCGAGCCCGGCTCCACCGCCAAGGTCATGTCGATGGCCGCGGTCCTCGAGGAGAACGCGGCCACGCCCGACACCCATGTCACCGTGCCCAACCGGCTGCACCGCGGCGACCGCCTCTTCCAGGACGACATCGACCACCCCACCTGGTCCCTGACGCTCAACGGCGTGCTCGCCAAGTCCTCCAACATCGGCACCATCCTGGCCACCGGCGAGCTGGGCAAGACGCAGAAGGAGGCCAACGAGGTCCTCCACTCCTACCTGCGCAAGTTCGGCATCGGCAGGGAGACCGGGCTCGGCTTCCCCGGCGAGACGCCCGGCATCTTCGCCTCCGCCGACAAGTGGTCGACCTCGCAGCAGTACACGATCCCGTTCGGCCAGGGCTTCTCGATCAACGCCATGCAGGCCACCTCGGTCTACTCGACCATCGCCAACAACGGCGTACGCGTGGAGCCCACGCTCGTGCGCGGCACCAAGGGCCCCGACGGCCGCTTCACGCCCGCCCCCAGGCCGAAGAAGACCCGGGTGGTGAGCGACAAGACGGCCAAGACCCTGGCGCGGATGCTGGAGTCGGTGGTCGACGACGAAGAGGGCACCGGCAACAAGGCCCGCATCCCCGGCTACCGCGTCGCGGGCAAGACCGGTACGGCCAACCGGGTCGACCCCGTGACCGGCCGCTACCAGGGCTACACCTCGTCGTTCGCCGGTTTCGCGCCGGCCGACAAGCCGCGCGTCACCGTCTACTGCGCGATCCAGAACGCCACCCGGGGCAGCTACTTCGGTGGCCAGATCTGTGGCCCCATCCACAAGAAAGTCATGGAGTTCGCCCTCAAGACGCTCCAAGTCCCGCCCACCGGCAAGGGCCCGGCCCGCCTTCCGGTGACCTTCTAGCCCTCGGACCGACTCCCCGGGCCGACTGCCCGGACCGACTTCCCAGACCGACTCCCCAGACCGACCAGGAACCGCCCGTGACAACGATCACTCCCGGCCCGGGGAACCACCCCTCGCCACACCGCCCGCTTCGCCCCGCGGGGGGTGAGCCCGGTACGCTCACCGCCGTGCCACACGCTGATCAGTCCCAAACCACCCAGAAGGGCGCTCCCGTGACATACCCGGGACCGCCGCGGCCTGAGCAGGTCTCCGCGGCTTCACTGACGGAGCTCGCAGGCGGTCTCGGCGTCGATGTCCAGGGCGACGCGGAGATCACGGGCATCACGCACGATTCCCGCGCGGTGCGCCCCGGTGACATCTACGCCGCGCTGCCCGGCGCCCGCATGCACGGCGCCGACTTCGTCGCGCAGGCCGCCGACCTCGGGGCCGCGGCCATCCTCACCGACCCGACGGGCGCCGAACGCGCGGCCGTGAGCGGTCTGCCGGTCCTGGTCGTCGACAGCCCCCGCGCCGTCATGGGCGAGCTGGCGGCCACGGTCTACGGCCGGCCGGGCCGCGGCCTGCTCCAGATCGGCATCACCGGCACGTCCGGCAAGACCACGACCGCGTACCTCATCGAGGGCGGCCTCAAGGGACTGCGCTCGACCGGGCTGATCGGCACCGTCGAGACACGCATCGGCGACGAGCGCATCAAGTCCGAGCGGACGACCCCCGAAGCCACCGACCTCCAGGCGATGTTCGCGGTGATGCGCGAGCGTGGCGTCGAGGCCGTCGCGATGGAGGTCTCCAGCCACGCCCTGGTGCTCGGCCGGGTGGACGGCTGCGTCTTCGACGTCGCCGTCTTCAACAACCTCAGCCCGGAGCACATGGAGTTCCACTCCGGCATGGAGGACTACTTCCAGGCCAAGGCGCAGCTCTTCACCGAGCGCCGCTCCCGCCTCGGCGTGGTCAACTTCGACGACGAGTACGGGCGCCGGCTCATCACCGAGTCGGAGGTGCCCGTCACCACCTTCTCCGCCGAGGGCCACCCCGACGCCGACTGGCGCGCCGAGGACGTCCACGTCGGACCGCTCGACTCGACGTTCGTCGCCGTCGGACCCAAGGGCGAGCGGATCAACGCCAAGTCGCCGCTCGCGGGCCCCTTCAACGTCGCCAACACCCTCGCCGCGATCGTCTCGCTGGCCGTCGCGGGCATCGACCCGCAGCAGGCCGCCGACGGCATCGGCGCGGTGCCCGGCGTGCCGGGCCGCCTGGAGCGCGTCGACGCGGGCCAGCCCTACCTCGCCGTCGTCGACTACGCCCACAAGACGGACGCCGTCGAATCGGTCCTGCGCGCGCTGCGCAAGGTCACCGAGGGCAAGCTGCACATCGTGCTCGGCTGCGGCGGCGACCGCGACAAGACCAAGCGGATGCCGATGGGCGCGGCCGCGGCCCGCCTCGCCGACACCGCCGTACTGACCTCCGACAACCCCCGTGGTGAGGACCCCCTCGCGATTCTCGCCACGATGCTCGCCGGCGCCGCCGACGTGCCGGCCCACGAGCGCGGCGACGTCGCCGTCTTCGAGGACCGGGCCGAGGCGATCCGCGCGGCCGTGGTCCGTGCCAGGCCCGGTGACACCGTGCTCGTCGCGGGCAAGGGCCATGAGCAGGGACAGGACATCGCCGGGGTGGTGCGTCCCTTCGACGACCGCCTCGTGCTTCGCGAAGCTATCCAGCAAACCCAGGGATGAAGTTGTGATCGCCCTCTCCCTCGCCGAGATCGCCACTGTCGTCGGCGGGCAGACGTACGACATACCGGATCCGGCCACCTCGGTGACCGGACCGGTCGTCCGTGACTCCCGTGAAGTGGCGCCCGGCAGCCTCTTCGTCGCCTTCGTCGGCGAGCGCGTCGACGGCCACGACTACGCGGCCGACGTGATCGCCGCGGGTGCGGTCGCCGTGCTCGCCTCGCGGCCGGTCGGCGTGCCCGCCATCGTCGTGGACGACGTGCAGGCCGCGCTCGGCGCCCTCGCCCGCCATGTCGTGGAGCGGCTCGGCGCGACCCTCGTGGCGCTGACGGGCTCCGTCGGCAAGACCAGTTCCAAGGACCTGCTCGCGCAGGTGCTCCGGCGCAAGGCACCCACGGTCTTCACGCCGGGCTCGCTCAACAACGAGATCGGCCTGCCGCTGACCGCGCTGAGCGCCACCGACGAGACGCGCTTCCTCGTCCTGGAGATGGGGGCGCGCGGAATCGGCCATATTCGCTACCTCACGGAACTGACGCCGCCGAAGATCGGCCTCGTCCTGAACGTCGGCACCGCCCACATCGGCGAGTTCGGCGGCCGCGAGCAGATCGCGCAAGCGAAGGGTGAACTGGTCGAGTCGCTGCCCGAGGACGGCGCCGCCGTCCTCAACGCCGACGACCCGCTGGTGCGCGCCATGGCTTCGCGCACGAAGGCCCGCGTGCTCCTCTTCGGAGAGGCCGACGACGCCGACGTACGTGCCGAGAATGTCCGGCTCACAGAGAACGGACAGCCCGCTTTTACGCTGCACACACCCTCCGGGTGCAGCGACGTGACCTTGCGGCTGTACGGTGAGCACCACGTGTCGAACGCGCTTGCCGCGGCCGCCGTCGCCCATGAGCTGGGCATGTCCGTGGAAGAGATCGCCCTCGCGCTCTCCGAGGCGGGCACGCTGTCCCGCTGGCGGATGGAGGTCACCGAGCGCCCGGACGGTGTGACGGTCGTCAACGACGCCTACAACGCGAACCCCGAGTCCATGCGAGCGGCCCTGCGCGCGCTCGCGGCCATGGGCAAGGGACGTCGTACGTGGGCGGTGCTCGGTCACATGGCCGAGCTCGGGGACGAAGGTCTCGTCGAGCACGACGCGGTCGGACGCCTTGCCGTCCGGCTCAACGTGAGCAAGCTCGTGGCAGTCGGGGGCAGGGAAGCGTCCTGGCTCCAACTGGGCGCATACAACGAGGGTTCGTGGGGTGAGGAGTCGGTGCACGTGTCCGACGCACAGGCGGCGATCGACCTGCTGCGCAGCGAGCTGCGCCCAGGAGACGTCGTGCTGGTGAAGGCTTCCAGATCGGTCGGGCTCGAGCGGGTCGCCACGGCGCTGCTCGACGACGCCGCGGCGTCTTCTGAGGGGCAGGTCTCCGGCCGATGAGGCAGATCCTCTTCGCGGGTGTGATCGGGCTCTTCCTGACCCTGGTCGGCACTCCGCTGCTGATCAAACTGCTCGCCCGCAAGGGCTACGGCCAGTTCATCCGGGACGACGGCCCGCGCGAGCACCACAGCAAGCGCGGTACGCCGACCATGGGTGGCATCGCCTTCATCCTGGCCACGCTCATCGCGTACTTCCTCACGAAGATCATCACCGGCACGGAGACCACGCTCTCCGGCCTCCTGGTGCTCTTCCTGATGGCGGGCATGGGCCTCGTCGGCTTCCTCGACGACTACATCAAGATCGTCAAGCAGCGGTCGCTCGGTCTGCGCGCCAAGGCGAAGATGGCCGGTCAGCTCATCGTCGGCATCGGCTTCGCGGTGCTCGCGCTCAACTGGCCGGACAACCGCAACCAGACCCCGGCCTCCACCAAGCTGTCGTTCGTCACGGACTTCGGCTGGTCGATCGGCCCGGTCCTGTTCGTGGTCTGGGCGCTGTTCATGATCCTCGCGATGTCGAACGGCGTGAACCTCACCGACGGCCTGGACGGCCTCGCCACCGGCGCCTCGGTGATGGTCTTCGGCGCGTACACCTTCATCGGTGTCTGGCAGTACCAGGAGTCCTGCGCCAACGCCACGACGCTGACCAACCCGCAGGCGTGCTTCGAGGTCAGAGACCCGCTCGACCTGGCGGTCGTGGCCTCCGCGCTGATGGGCGCCTGCTTCGGCTTCCTGTGGTGGAACACCTCGCCCGCCAAGATCTTCATGGGCGACACCGGCTCGCTCGCCCTCGGCGGCGCGCTCGCCGGCCTCGCGATCTGCTCCCGCACGGAGCTGCTGCTCGCGCTGCTCGGCGGCCTCTTCGTGATGATCACCATGTCGGTGGTCATCCAGGTCGGCTCGTTCAAGATGACCGGCAAGCGGGTCTTCCGGATGGCGCCACTCCAGCACCACTTCGAACTCAAGGGGTGGTCCGAAGTCCTTGTCGTGGTCCGCTTCTGGATCATCCAGGGCATGTGCGTGATCGTCGGCCTCGGACTCTTCTACGCGGGATGGGCAGCCGAAAAGTGACCACTGCGCCCGACTGGCAGGGCATGAACATCACCGTCGCCGGTCTCGGCGTGAGCGGCGTCAGCGCCGCCCGCGCCCTGGCCGGCCTCGGCGCGTCGGTGACCGTCGTGGACGGCGGCTCGTCGGCGGGGCACGAGGAGCGCGCCGCCGCCCTGCGGGCCGACGGCGTCTTGGTACGCCTGGGGGACGCGGCGACCCTGCCGCCCGGCACCGACCTGGTGGTGACCTCTCCCGGCTGGCCGCCGTCGGCGCCGCTCTTCGCGGCGGCCGCGCGGGCGGGCGTGTCCGTCGTCGGCGACGTCGAGATCGCCTGGCTGCTGCGCGGCCCCGACGCGGCGCCCTGGCTGGCCGTCACGGGCACCAACGGCAAGACGACGACCACGCAGATGCTCGCCTCGATCCTCGCCGCAGAGGGCCTGCGCACGGCCGCCGTCGGCAACATCGGCACCCCGATCGTCGACGTGGTCCTGGAGGGCGACGACGCGTACGACGTGCTCGCCGTCGAGCTGTCCTCCTACCAGCTCCACTGGGCGCCCTCCCTGCGCGCCCACTCCGCGGCCGTCCTGAACCTGGCGCCCGACCACCTCGACTGGCACGGCTCCATGGAGGCCTACGCGGCCGACAAGGGGCGCGTCTACGAGGGCAACCACGTGGCCTGCGTCTACAACGTCGCCGACGAGGCGACGGAGGACCTGGTCCGCGGGGCCGACGTCGAAGAGGGCTGCCGCGCCATCGGTTTCACGCTGAACGCGCCCGCGCCCTCGCAACTCGGCGTCGTCGAGGGCATCCTCGTCGACCGTGCCTTCGTGCCGGACCGCCAGAAGCAGGCCCAGGAGCTCGCCGAGGTCTCCGACGTGCGCCCGCCCGCGCCCCACAACATCGCCAACGCGCTGGCCGCCGCGGCCCTCGCGCGCGCCTTCGGCGTGCGCGCCACGGCCGTCCGCGACGGGCTGCGCGCCTTCCGCCCCGACGCCCACCGCATCGAGCACGTCACCGACGTGGCCGGCGTCGCCTACGTGGACGACTCCAAGGCCACCAACACCCACGCGGCCCAGGCCTCGTTGGCGGCGTACGAGTCGATCGTCTGGATCGCCGGCGGCCTCGCCAAGGGCGCCACCTTCGACGAGCTCGTCGCCGGGTCGGCGAAGCGGCTGCGCGGGGTCGTGCTGATCGGCGCGGACCGGGCGCTCATCCGCGAAGCCCTCGCGCGACACGCCCCCGAGGTCCCGGTCGTCGACCTCGACCGGACCGACACTGGGGCGATGTCCGAGGCGGTACGGCGGGCGGCGGAGCTTGCCGGGCCCGGAGACACCGTCCTGATGGCCCCGGCCTGCGCGTCGATGGACATGTTCACCAACTACAACAAGCGTGGTGAAGCGTTCGCGGAGGCCGTCCGCGAACTCGGCCCCACGCGCGCCTGACCGGGTCTGAAGGTCCGGCCGGCGCCGGACACATCCTTGGGAGGGAACGTGGCCAGGTCTTCCGTGCGGGTCGCCAAACGACCGGCTCCCGTACGCGCCAGAGGCGCCTCCCACCCGCCGGGCGAGAGCGGGCCGCGGCGGCTCGTCACCAGGGTCCGCCGCGCGTGGGACCGGCCGTTGACGGCGTATTACCTGATCTTCGGCAGCAGCCTTCTGATCACCGTACTCGGCCTGGTGATGGTCTACTCGGCCTCGATGATCCAGGCGCTCCAGCTCGACCTGCCCGCGTCGTACTTCTTCCGCAAGCAGTTCGTGGCCGCCGTGATCGGCACCGGGCTGCTGCTCGTCGCGATGCGGATGCCCGTCAAGCTGCACCGGGCGCTGGCCTATCCGATGCTCGCGGTGACCGTCTTCCTGATGGTCCTCGTCCAGATCCCGGGGATAGGGCGCAGCGTCAACGGCAACCAGAACTGGATCTACCTGGGCGGCCCCTTCCAGCTCCAGCCCAGTGAGTTCGGCAAGCTCGCCCTGGTCCTGTGGGGCGCTGACCTGCTGGCGCGCAAACACGACAAGCGGCTCCTGATCCAGTGGAAACACATGCTGGTGCCGCTCGTCCCCGTCGCCTTCATGCTGCTCGGCCTCATCATGCTCGGCGGCGACATGGGGACCGCGATCATTCTCACCGCGGTCCTCTTCGGCCTGCTCTGGCTGGCGGGTGCGCCCACCCGGCTCTTCGCCGGGGTGCTCGGCGTCGCGGCCCTCCTCGGTGTGATCCTCATCAAAACGAGCCCCAACCGCATGGCCAGGCTCGCCTGCATCGGCGCCACGGAGCCCGGCCCCTCGGACCAGTGCTGGCAGGCCGTGCACGGCATCTACGCCCTGGCCTCCGGCGGATTCTTCGGTTCCGGCCTCGGCGCGAGTGTGGAAAAATGGGGTCAACTGCCGGAACCGCACACCGACTTCATCTTCGCCATCACGGGAGAGGAACTCGGCCTGGCAGGGACACTGTCGGTGCTCGCCCTCTTCGCGGCTCTAGGCTATGCGGGTATCCGCGTGGCCGGACGCACGGAGGACCCCTTCGTGAGGTATGCCGCGGGAGGCGTGACCACCTGGATCACGGCGCAGGCCGTGATCAATGTCGGTGCGGTGCTCGGTCTGCTGCCGATCGCCGGTGTCCCGCTCCCGCTGTTCTCCTACGGGGGGTCGGCCCTGCTGCCGACCATGTTCGCCATCGGGCTCCTCATCGCCTTCGCGCGATCGGACCCCGCTGCGAAGGCGGCCCTGGCCATGCGGCAACCTCGGGTGAAGTGGAACACGATGCGACGGCGCGCCAAGGCGCGTTCGTCCGGAGAGCGGTGAATTTCGGTGCATGTCGTACTCGCCGGCGGGGGGACCGCCGGCCACATCGAGCCCGCGCTCGCCCTCGCGGACGCCCTGCGGAGGCAGGACCCCACCGTGGGCATCACGGCCCTGGGCACGGAGCGTGGACTCGAGACCCGACTCGTACCCGAGCGGGGCTACGAACTGGCGCTGATCCCGGCCGTACCCCTGCCGCGCAAGCCCACCCCTGAGCTGATCACCGTCCCGGGACGGCTGCGCGGCACCATCAAGGCGGCCGAGCAGATCCTGGAGCGCACCAAGGCGGACTGCGTCGTCGGCTTCGGCGGCTACGTGGCCCTGCCCGGCTATCTCGCGGCCAAGCGGGCCGGGGTGCCGATCGTGGTGCACGAGGCCAACGCGCGGCCCGGTCTCGCCAACAAGATCGGTTCGCGGTACGCCCACGGGGTGGCCGTCGCGACGCCCGACAGCAAGCTGCGCAACTCCCGGTACATCGGCATCCCGCTGCGCCACACCATCGCCACGCTCGACAGGGCCCGGGTCCGCCCGGAGGCGCGCGCCGCCTTCGGCCTCGACCCCAACCTGCCGACGCTGCTCGTGTCGGGCGGCTCCCAGGGCGCCCGGCGGCTCAACGAGGTCGTCCAGCAGGCCGCGCCGGTGCTCCAGCGGGCGGGCATCCAGATCCTGCACGCGGTCGGCCCGAAGAACGAATTGCCGCAGGTGCAGCAGATGCCGGGGATGCCCCCCTACATCCCGGTACCGTACGTGGACCGGATGGACCTCGCGTACGCCGCGGCCGACATGATGCTCTGCCGCGCGGGCGCGATGACCGTCGCCGAACTCTCCGCCGTAGGGCTCCCCGCCGCGTACGTCCCGCTGCCGATCGGCAACGGCGAACAGCGGCTCAACGCCCAGCCGGTGGTCAAGGCGGGCGGCGGACTGCTGGTCGACGACGCGGAACTGACGCCCGAGTGGGTGCAGGGCAACGTCCTGCCCGTACTGGCCGACCCGCACCGGCTGTACGAGATGTCCCGCGCCGCCTCGGAGTTCGGCCGCAGGGACGCCGACGAGCTGCTCGTCGGCATGGTGTACGAGGCGATTGCGTCACGCCGCAACGCGTGAGAAGGCAGGGGACCGTGGCCGGACCGACCACCGCCGAACGGCAGCAGAAGAAGTCCGGCCCGCCCCGCCCGCAGCGTGTCCGGCGTCTGAAGCTGCCGCCGCGCTCGCGCAAGCCGATCGCGCTCCTGGCCCTCGTCGTCCTCGTCGCGGCCGGGGGCGCCTGGGTGTTCTACGGGTCTCCGTGGCTGCGTCTGGAGCGGGTGGAGACCTCGGGCACCGACGTCCTGAAGGACCGGAAGGTGGTCGAAGCGGCGGGCGCCCCCGTCGACGCCCCGCTGATTTCGGTCGATACGGACGCTCTTGAAGACCGGCTCCGCTCAAAATTGCCCCGAATTGACTCGGTTGAGGTCACCCGGTCATGGCCGGACGGAATCCGCCTCAAAGTGACGGAACGCAAGCCGGCTCTCCTCGTCGAAAAGGGCGGAAAGTTCATCGAAGTGGACGCCAAGGGAGTGCGATTCGCCACGGTCGAGCGCGCGCCCAAGGGCGTTCCGCGTCTCGAATGGGCGCTGGACCGCAAGAGCGGTGCGGCGAGCCTGCGCAGGTTCGGCACCGACCGGCTGCTGCGCGAGGCGGTCCGGGTCGCCGGTGACCTGCCGGAAACCGTCGCGCGCGATACACGGAGCGTCAAGGTCCGTTCGTACGACTCCATCTCGCTGGAGTTGAGCGGTGACCGCACCGTCGAGTGGGGCAGTGGCGAGAAGGGGCGTACGAAAGCCACCACGCTCTCGGCGCTGATGAAAGCGACCCCGAAGGCCCGGCACTTCGATGTGAGTGTCCCCACCGCACCGGCCTCGGCGGCGAGTTGACGGCCGTCACCGCAGGCCAGCACCCTGATTCGGCAGCGCTACGGCTGATCACATAGGGTGAAAAGAAAAACGGGAGGTTCGGCGTGTTCGTTGAACGTGCGCCACTTGTCGACTTAGTGTCCTGTTCGGAAGAGTCCATGGAACAGACACACTGGTAACCCTAAACTTCAGCGTTAGGGTTCGGGTCGGCGTTCGGACCGTCCCATTCGGCATCAGTCGCCGCATCGCGTCAGCGCGAAACGGCGACACGTAACTCGAGGCGAGAGGCCTTCGACGTGGCAGCACCGCAGAACTACCTCGCAGTCATCAAAGTCATCGGTGTCGGCGGCGGTGGTGTCAATGCCATCAACCGGATGATCGAGGTCGGTCTCAAGGGCGTCGAGTTCATCGCCATCAACACCGACGCGCAAGCCCTGTTGATGAGCGACGCCGACGTCAAGCTCGACGTCGGCCGTGAACTCACGCGCGGCCTCGGCGCCGGCGCCAACCCGGCCGTCGGCCGGAAGGCGGCGGAAGACCACCGCGAGGAGATCGAGGAGGTCCTCAAGGGGGCCGACATGGTCTTCGTCACCGCCGGCGAAGGCGGCGGCACCGGCACGGGCGGCGCACCCGTCGTCGCCAACATCGCGCGCTCGCTCGGCGCACTGACCATCGGCGTGGTCACCCGGCCGTTCACCTTCGAGGGCCGTCGCCGCGCCAACCAGGCCGAGGACGGCATCGCGGAGCTGCGCGAAGAGGTCGACACCCTCATCGTCATCCCCAACGACCGGCTGCTCTCCATCTCGGACCGGCAGGTCTCCGTCCTCGACGCCTTCAAGTCGGCGGACCAGGTCCTGCTCTCCGGTGTCCAGGGCATCACCGACCTCATCACCACGCCCGGCCTGATCAACCTCGACTTCGCCGACGTCAAGTCGGTCATGTCCGAGGCCGGTTCGGCACTCATGGGCATCGGGTCGGCCCGCGGCGACGACCGAGCGGTGGCCGCCGCCGAGATGGCGATCTCCTCGCCGCTCCTCGAGGCATCCATCGACGGCGCGCGCGGCGTGCTGCTCTCCATCTCCGGCGGCTCCGACCTCGGCCTCTTCGAGATCAACGAAGCGGCCCAGCTCGTCAGCGAGGCGGCGCACCCCGAGGCCAACATCATCTTCGGCGCGGTCATCGACGACGCGCTCGGCGACGAGGTCAGGGTCACCGTCATCGCGGCCGGGTTCGACGGCGGGCAGCCGCCGTCCAAGCGGGACACCGTCCTCGGCTCGGCATCCGGATCCGCGAAGCGCGACGAGTCGGCGCCGCCGGCTGCCGCGCCCGCCCGGCCCGCCGAATCGTCCCGCCCCGCCTTCGGCGGTCTCGGCAGCGTCACCCCGCGCGACGAGCCGTCCATCCCGGAGCCGGCGGAGGCGGCACCGACGGCCGGTGAGACCCCGTCCGCGCCCGTGGCACCGCCGCAGGTGCCGCCGGCCCGTCCGTACCAGGACAGCCAGGCCGAAGAGCTGGACGTCCCGGACTTCCTGAAGTGATGGCGGACTTCTCGAAGTGATAAGCGAGCACAGCACCACGAGCGGCGCGCACTTCGCCTTCACCGACCGGTGGGGCGGGGTGAGCGCCGTTCCGTACGAGGAGCTCAATCTCGGCGGTGCCGTCGGCGACGACCCCGGGGCGGTGCGCGCCAACCGCGCGCTGGCCGCCAGGTCCCTCGGCATCGAACCGGACCACGTGGTCTGGATGAACCAGGTGCACGGCCGTGACGTCGCGGTGGTCGACGGGCCCTGGGGGCGCGACGCCGACATCCCGGCCGTCGACGCGGTGGTCACCGCCCGCAGGGGTCTCGCCCTCGCCGTGCTGACCGCCGACTGCACGCCCGTCCTGCTCGCCGACCCGGTGGCCGGGGTGGTGGCGGCGGCGCACGCCGGGCGCCCCGGCATGGTGGCGGGGGTCGTCCCCGCCGCCGTCGAGGCGATGGTGAAGCTCGGGGCCGACCCGGCCCGCGTCGTGGCGCGCACCGGACCCGCAGTCTGCGGGCGTTGCTACGAAGTCCCGGGAGCGATGCGCGCCGAAGTCGCCGCCGTCGAGCCCGCGGCGCACGCCGAGACGAGTTGGGGCACGCCGGCGGTCGACGTGACCGCGGGGGTGCACGCCCAACTGGAACGGCTCGGGGTGCACGACCGGGAGCGTTCCCCGGCGTGCACGCGCGAATCCGGTGACCACTTCTCGTACCGCCGCGACCGCACGACCGGTCGCCTGGCGGGCTATGTCTGGCTGGACTGATAGGGCATGACTGACCGTAAGAGCGAACTCGCGGCAAATCTGGCGCAGGTCGAGGAGCGCATCGCCGCGGCGTGCGCGGCGGCCGGCCGCAAGCGCGAGGAAGTGACCCTCATCGTGGTCACGAAGACCTACCCCGCGAGCGATGTGCGCATCCTCTCGGAACTCGGCGTGCGCCATGTCGCGGAGAACCGCGACCAGGACGCGGCGCCCAAGGCCGCCCAGTGCGCGGATCTTCCCCTCGTCTGGCACTTCGTCGGTCAATTGCAGACCAACAAGGTCCGTTCCGTGGTCGGTTATGCCGATTTGGTGCAGTCCGTGGACCGCCCCAAGCTGGTCACGGCGCTCTCGTCGGCCGCCGTGCGAGCGGAGCGGGAGATCGGCTGTCTGCTCCAGGTCGCGCTCGACGCCGAGGAGCACGGGCGCGGTGAGCGCGGGGGCGTCGGGGCGGGCGGCGTCGAGGAGTTGGCCGCACTCGTGGCCGGGGCACCGGGGCTGCGTCTGGACGGTCTGATGACCGTCGCGCCGCTCACCGGGCCCTACGCGGGGCGGCGACAGGCGGCGTTCGAGCGGGTGATGGAATTCTCAACCCTCATGCGCGCGACCCATCCGGCTGCGAACATGGTGTCGGCAGGGATGAGCGCGGACCTTGAGCAGGCCGTAGCGGCAGGAGCGACACATGTACGCGTCGGTACGGCGGTACTCGGAGTCCGACCCGGGCTCGGGTAACGTCGCCAAGAAGTCGGACCACAGCAGAAAATATGGTCATTCCCGCTGATCCGGCGGGGATACCTCGTGGATCGCGGGCAGTTGGTGACGACAGCCGATCCACCACAGAGCGGAGGACTCAGAGCATGGCCGGCGCGATGCGCAAGATGGCGGTCTACCTCGGCCTCGTGGAGGACGATGGGTACGACGGTCCGGGGTTCGACCCCGATGACGAGTTCGAGCCCGAGCCGGAGCCCGAGCGGGAGCGCAGGCGGCACGATCCGCCGCGTCAGTCGCACCAGTCCCAACGGGACGAATCGGTACGAGTGGTGCAGCCCCCCGCCCCGCGCGAACCGGCGGCCCATTCCGCTTCGCTAGCCGCGGAATCCGGACGTCCGGCACGAATCGCCCCCGTGGCGTCCATCACACCTGAACGCCAGAGCCTGGAGAAGAACGCACCGGTGATCATGCCCAAGGTCGTGTCCGAGCGGGAGCCCTACCGCATCACCACGCTGCACCCGCGGACGTACAACGAGGCCCGTACCATCGGGGAACACTTCCGCGAGGGCACTCCGGTGATCATGAATCTGACCGAGATGGACGACACCGACGCGAAGCGACTTGTCGACTTTGCCGCCGGTCTCGTCTTCGGTCTCCATGGCAGCATTGAACGCGTGACGCAGAAGGTGTTCCTGTTGTCGCCTGCTAACGTCGATGTAACGGCGGAGGACAAGGCTCGCATCGCAGAGGGCGGGTTCTTCAACCAGAGCTGAGGCACAGTAGCTGCGGTAGTGGCCGTAGACGCAGTACCGGAACGACGAAACACGAGTTGGCAGGGGAGAGGGAAACGCGGACATGAGCGTGTTCTTGCAGGTGCTCTACATCGCGCTGATGTGCTTCCTCATCGTGCTGATCTTCCGGTTGGTCATGGACTACGTCTTCCAGTTCGCCCGCTCATGGCAACCCGGTAAGGCGATGGTGGTCGTTCTGGAGGCCACCTACACTGTCACTGATCCACCGCTCAAGCTTCTGCGGCGGTTCATTCCGCCGCTGCGTCTCGGGGGCGTGGCGCTCGACCTGTCCTTCTTCGTACTGATGATCATCGTCTACATCCTGATCACCGTCGTGAGCGGCTTGTGAACGATACGGTCTTGCCGAATGCCGACGACTACGTTGAGGTGAAGAGATGCCGTTGACCCCCGAGGACGTGCGGAACAAGCAGTTCACGACCGTCCGCCTCCGAGAAGGCTATGACGAGGACGAGGTCGATGCCTTCCTCGATGAGGTCGAAGCCGAACTGACCCGCCTGCTCCGCGAGAACGAGGACCTGCGCGCCAAGCTGGCCGCCGCCACTCGTGCCGCTGCTCAGAACCAGCAGCAGGGCGGGATGCGCAAGGGCCCCGACGGGCCGCCGCAGGACCAGCGAGGTCCCGGTGCCCCGGTGCCCGCCGCCATATCGGGCCCGCAGCCGGTCCCGCCGCAGCAGCAGCAGCAGATGGGTGGCCCCATGGGCGGCCCGCCTCAGCTGCCCGGCGGCGCACCGCAGCTGCCCGCAGGTCCGAGCGGCCACGGCCCGCAGGGCGGTCCGCAGGGTCCCGGCCCGATGGGCCAGGGTCCGATGGGTGGCCCCATGGGTGGTCCCATGGGCGGCCACGGTGGTCCCCCGCAGATGCAGCAGCCCGGTCAGGGCCCCGGTGGCGACAGCGCCGCCCGGGTGCTCTCCCTGGCGCAGCAGACCGCCGACCAGGCGATCGCGGAGGCCCGCTCCGAGGCCAACAAGATCGTCGGCGAGGCCCGTTCGCGCGCCGAGGGTCTTGAGCGTGACGCCCGTGCCAAGGCCGACGCCCTGGAGCGGGACGCGCAGGAGAAGCACCGCGTCGCGATGGGCTCCCTGGAGTCCGCCCGCGCCACGCTGGAGCGCAAGGTCGAGGACCTGCGCGGCTTCGAGCGCGAGTACCGCACGCGTCTGAAGTCGTACCTGGAGTCGCAGCTCCGTCAGCTGGAGACCCAGGCCGACGACTCGCTGGCCCCGCCGCGCACTCCGGCCACCGCCTCGCTGCCGCCGTCCCCGGCGCCGTCGATGGCTCCGGCCGGTGCGGGTGCCCCGTCCTACGGCGGCAACCAGTCGATGGGCAACAACCAGCCCGGCGGCGGCCCGTCCTACGGCGGTCAGCAGCAGATGTCCCCGGCGATGACCCAGCCGATGGCGCCGGTGCGGCCGCAGGGCCAGCAGCCGATGCAGCAGGCTCCGTCGCCGATGCGTGGCTTCCTCATCGACGAGGACGACAACTGACGGGCGATCCCACGCCGTAGAGGCGTCGGCAGCGTTCAGGGCCGGGCCCCCAGATTCTCTGGGGGCCCGGCCCTTTTGTACGCTGCGGCCTTGTGTGCGCTGTGGGTGTGCGAACAGCACGAAGGCCCGGTCCCGCCGGCAGATGCCGGCGGGACCGGGCCTTCGTCGGAGCACCTACGCCTTGCGGAGGCGGAAGGTCAGCTTCAGGGGCTCATCGGTGAACGTCTGACCGAATGTGTCATCCGCCTCACCCTGGGCGAAGTCCGTCGCGAGGACCTCGTCCGCGATGAGTCCGGCGTGGTCGGACAGGGCGGTGAGCACCACCGGGTCCGTGGACGTCCAGCGCAGGGCGATACGGTCCGCGACGTCCAGGCCGCTGTTCTTGCGGGCCTCCTGGATCAGCCGGATCGCGTCACGGGCCAGGCCCGCGCGGCGCAGCTCCTCGGTGATCTCCAGGTCGAGCGCGACCGTGGCTCCGGAGTCGGAGGCCACGGACCAGCCCTCGCGCGGGGTCTCCGTGATGATCACCTCGTCCGGGGCGAGCGTCACGGTTTCGCCGTCGACCTCGACCGAGGCCGTGCCCTCGCGCAGCGCCAGGGAGAGCGCGGCGGCGTCGGCGTCGGCCACGGCCTTGGCGACCGCCTGGACGCCCTTGCCGAAGCGCTTGCCGAGGGCCCGGAAGTTGGCCTTCGCCGTGGTGTCGACCAGGGACCCGCCGACCTCGGAGAGTGACGCCAGGGAGGAGACGTTCAGCTCCTCGGTGATCTGGGCGTGCAGTTCGGGGCCCAGCGAGTCGAAGCCGGAGGCGGCCACCAGCGCGCGGGACAGCGGCTGACGGGTCTTGACGCCCGACTCCGCGCGCGTGGCACGGCCGAGCTCCACGAGGCGGCGCACGAGGACCATCTGCTTCGAGAGCTCCGGGTCGATCGCCGACAGGTCGGCCTCGGGCCAGGTGGACAGGTGGACCGACTCCGGCGCGTCCGGGGTGACCGGCACGATCAGGTCCTGCCAGACACGCTCGGTGATGAACGGTGTCAGGGGGGCCATCAGGCGCGTGACCGTCTCGAGGACCTCGTGCAGGGTGCGCAGGGCCGCCTTGTCGCCCTGCCAGAAGCGGCGACGGGAGCGGCGTACGTACCAGTTGG
The DNA here is from genome assembly GCF_052936595.1 of Streptomyces sp. DSM 118878. Classification (NCBI taxonomy): domain Bacteria; kingdom Bacillati; phylum Actinomycetota; class Actinomycetes; order Kitasatosporales; family Streptomycetaceae; genus Streptomyces; species Streptomyces sp. DSM 118878. The sequence continues at coordinate 2,622,402 of NZ_CP193622.1, read as the reverse complement.
AGAGGTTGTCGACGAAGACGGACAGGAGCTTGCCGGCACGCTGGGTGTCGTAGCCCTCAAGGGCCTGGGTGACCTGGTCGGTGAGCGCGTGCAGCTCGCTGAGCAGCCAGCGGTCCAGGAGGGGGCGGTCGGCGGGCGCCGGGTCGGCTCCGCTGGGGGCCCACTTCGACGTACGGGCGTACAGCGCCTGGAAGGCGACCGTGTTCCAGTACGTGAGGAGCGTCTTGCGGACGACCTCCTGGATGGTGCCGTGGCCCACGCGCCGGGCCGCCCACGGGGAGCCGCCGGCCGCCATGAACCAGCGGACGGCGTCGGCGCCGTGCTGGTCCATGAGCGGGATGGGCTGAAGGATGTTGCCCAGGTGCTTGGACATCTTGCGGCCGTCCTCGGCGAGGATGTGGCCGAGGCAGACCACGTTCTCGTAGGACGACTTGTCGAAGACCAGGGTGCCGACGGCCATCATCGTGTAGAACCAGCCGCGCGTCTGGTCGATGGCCTCCGAGATGAACTGCGCGGGGTAGCGGCTCTCGAAGAGTTCCTTGTTCTTGTACGGGTAGCCCCACTGCGCGAACGGCATCGAGCCCGAGTCGTACCAGGCGTCGATGACCTCGGGCACGCGCGTGGCCGTCGATCCGCAGCCCTCGTGCGGGCAGGCGAAGGTGATCTCGTCGATGAACGGGCGGTGCGGGTCGAGGTCCGACTGGTCGGTGCCCGTCAGGTCGGAGAGCTCCGCGCGCGAGCCGACGCAGGTCAGGTGGGACTCCTCGCAGCGCCAGATGGGCAGAGGGGTGCCCCAGTAGCGGTTGCGGGACAGGGCCCAGTCGACGTTGTTGGTCAGCCAGTCGCCGAAGCGGCCGTGCTTGACCGAGTCGGGGAACCAGTTGGTCTTCTCGTTCTCCTGGAGGAGACGGTCCTTGATGGCGGTGGTGCGGATGTACCAGGACGGCTGCGCGTAGTAGAGCAGGGCCGTGTGGCAGCGCCAGCAGTGCGGGTAGCTGTGCTCGTACGCGATGTGCCGGAAGAGCAGGCCGCGGTCGTCCAGGTCCTTGGTGAGGGTTTCGTCGGCCTTCTTGAAGAAGACACCGCCCACGAGCGGGACGTCCTCCTCGAAGGTGCCGTCGGGGCGCACCGGGTTGACGACCGGCAGGCCGTACGCGCGGCAGACCTTGAGGTCGTCCTCACCGAAGGCGGGGGACTGGTGGACCAGACCGGTGCCGTCCTCCGTCGTCACGTATTCGGCGTTCACGACGTAGTGCGCCGGAGCCGGGAACTCGACGAGGTCGAACGGACGTTGGTAGTTCCAGCGCTCCATCTCGGTGCCGGTGAAGGTCTCGCCGGTGGTCTCCCACTCCTCGCCGAGGGCCTTCTCGACGAGCGGCTGGGCGACGACCAGCTTCTCCTCGCCGTTCGTCGCGACGACGTAGGTGACGTCGGGGTGCGCGGCGACGGCGGTGTTGGAGACCAGGGTCCAGGGGGTCGTCGTCCAGACCAGGAGGGCGGCCTCGCCCGCGAGCGGACCGGAGGTGAGCGGGAAACGGACGTAGACGGAGGGGTCGACGACCGTCTCGTAGCCCTGCGCCAGTTCGTGGTCGGACAGGCCCGTGCCGCAGCGCGGGCACCAGGGGGCGACGCGGTGGTCCTGGACGAGCAGGTCCTTGTTGAAGATCTCCTTCAGGGACCACCAGACGGAGTCCACGTACTCGGGGTTCATCGTGCGGTACGCGTCGTCGAGGTCGACCCAGTAGCCCATGCGGGTCGTCAGCTCGGCGAAGGCGTCGGTGTGCCGGGTCACGGACTCACGGCACTTGGCGTTGAACGCGGCGATGCCGTACGCCTCGATGTCCTTCTTGCCGTTGAAGCCGAGCTCCTTCTCGACCGCGAGCTCCACGGGGAGGCCGTGGCAGTCCCAGCCGGCCTTGCGGGCCACGTGATAGCCCCGCATGGTGCGAAAGCGCGGGAAGACGTCCTTGAAGACGCGGGCCTCGATGTGGTGGGCGCCCGGCATGCCGTTGGCGGTGGGCGGGCCCTCGTAGAACACCCACTCGGGGCGCCCCTCGGACTGTTCGAGGCTCCTGGCGAAGATCTTCTGCTCGCGCCAGAAGTCGAGCACGGCGTGCTCGAGGGCGGGCAGGTCGACCTGGGCGGGCACCTGACGGTACTGCGGCGACGTGTTCAACGAGTCCTCCGGCGGATGTGCTGCCTTCCGTCGGAGGGACGAGAGCCGTGTGCGCCTGGTGCGGCGCGCTCCCGCGGTACCACCCTCCTTGGCTCTCCGGTACGAGGTCCGTGCCGGTGAGCCCCCTCATTGGGGTCGCGAAACCGGGTCTACTGGCCTGGGCTGTCACGCCTCGGCGTTCTTCCGGCGGCTCCGGGGTGATCTTCACGTCGCGCCGGCCCCCGGGCTCGCACCGTCCCCGGGTCGCTCATGGCTGCGTACGCCGCTACTCGTCCCCATCCACGCTTCTCGCTGGCGCCCAGTGTACGGCGCCCGGGGCGGCGCGGCCGACCGGTTTTCCGGGAGCCGCGCGGGGTGCCGGGCCGGGGCCGTCGGGTGACCCGAATGGCGACATGCGGGGCGAGGTGATCGCCGCGGGCGCGTGGCGGCGGATTACCCGCCGGGGAGCTGGGCACAACGCTTGCAGGCTCGCCGCGCGGGACCCGCGTGGCGGGCGGATCGGGCGGCGTGCCCCGTTGCCGCGGGCCTGGAGTCGATTTATCGTCCCAGCACGATTCGCGTGCAAGATCACAATATGTGAAGGGGCCGCGGCCATGGTGGCGAAGAAGACCGCCGTACAGCATTCGGTGTCCGGCAGATCCACCGCGGGCGACGAGGCACAGACCGGGCCCGCGCCGAAGCCCGCGGTGGCGAAGGCGGCGGCCAAGAAGACCGCGGGCAAGAAGGCGGCGGCCGAGGAGCCCCCCGCGAAGAAGACGGCCACCAAGGCCCCGGCGAAGAAGGCGGTGGCCAAGAAGGCGGCGGCGAAGAAGGCGGTGGCCAAGAAGGCGGCGGCGAAGAAGGCGGTGGCCAAGAAGGCGGTGGCCAAGAAGGCGGCGGCGAAGAAGGCCCCGGCGAAAAAGGCCCCGGCCAAGAAAGCCGTGGCCAGGGAGGCGGGGAACGGCACGGACACCGAGAGCGCCGCCCCGAAGCCGGGCCCCGTGAAGAAGGCGGCCGTCGAGAGGAGCGCCCCGGAACCGGAGACGCCCGGGCGGGGCACGGCGGCCGGGCAAGGCACGGCCGAGGAGGGCACGGCTGGGGAAGACGCGGCCGGGCAGGACGCGGCCGGGCAGGACGCGGTCGGGCAAGGCGCGACCGAGCAGGACACGGCCGGGCAGGACGCGGCCGGGCAGGACACGGTCGGGCAGGACACGGTCGGGCAAGGCGCGACCGAGCAGGACACGGCCGGGCGCGACATGGCCGGGCAAGGAACGGCTGAGCAAGGCGCGGCTGAGCAAGGTGCTCGGAAGGTGCGTGGGGCCGGGCGGAGCTCGGAAGAATCGGTCGCGTCCGCGGCCGAAGGTGCGGCTGAGGCCGCGGAGACGACGGGAGCCACGACAGTGGTTGCGAAGAAGACTCCGGGCACGGCGACCGCGGCGAAGAATCCGTCGGCGGTCCCCAAGGCGCGTGCCGCCGCGGCGGAGCCCGGCGAGCTCGCGGTCCGTCCCGGCGAGGACCCATGGACCCCGGACGAGGTCGACGAGGCGCGCGCCGAGCTACAGAGCGAGGCACTGCGGCTGAGCAGCGAGATCGCGTCCTCGGAGACGGCCCTCGCGGGCCTGATGCGGGACTCCGGCGACGGGGCGGGCGACGACGAGGCGGACACCGGTACGAAGAACATCACGCGGGAGCACGAGATGGCGCTGGCCGCCAACGCGCGCGAGATGCTGGAGCAGACCGAGCGCGCCCTTGAGCGGCTCGACGCGGGGACGTACGGACTCTGCGAGAACTGCGGCAACCCCATCGGCAAGGCGCGCATGCAGGCCTTCCCGCGCGCGACCCTGTGCGTGGAGTGCAAGCAGAAGCAGGAACGGCGCTGATGAACACACAGGGGGAGCAGGGCGCGCAGGAGCGGGAGCGACGCCACTGAGCCCACAGGGGGCGCGGAAGCGGGAGCCGCGCCCCCTGAGCGCCCTGTGGACCTGAGCGCCTGTGCCCGTACGTGTGTGCCGTACCCTCGTCCCCAGTCAGGTACCTAAGGTTGAGGGACTCACGTGGCAGAGGCGGAGCGCATCATCGGTACGCCGGACATCCCCGGGACGGCCGGGTCCGAGCCGGAGCGGTCCGGCTCGGACGCGGATGAGACGGCGGCCGGCACATCCGGCGACCCCGCGGCGGAGAAGCCGGACGAGGACGCCGGCCAGGACGGGACGAAGTCCAGGGGCAGGCGCAGGATCGCCGTGCTCTTCGCCGTGGCCACCGTCGCGTACGCCCTCGACCTGATCAGCAAGATGATCGTGGTCGCGAAGCTGGAGCACCACGAGCCGATCGACATCCTCGGCGAGTGGCTGCGCTTCAACGCCATCCGCAACGCGGGCGCCGCCTTCGGCTTCGGCGAGGCCTTCACGATCATCTTCACCTGCATCGCGGCGGGTGTCATCGTGGTGATCGCCCGGCTCGCCCGCAAGCTCTACAGCCTGCCCTGGGCGATCGCGCTCGGCCTGCTGCTCGGCGGGGCGCTCGGCAACCTCACCGACCGGATCTTCCGCGCGCCCGGCGTCTTCGAGGGCGCGGTGGTCGACTTCATCGCCCCCAAGGGCTTCGCGGTCTTCAACCTCGCGGACTCGGCGATCGTCTGCGGCGGCATCCTGATCGTGCTGCTGTCCTTCCGCGGACTCGACCCGGACGGCACCGTCCACAAGGACTGACGGCACCGCGTGGTGCGGGAGTGTCGGTGGGCTCCTGCATACTCAATGGGTGAGTACGATTCCCGAGATCCGCACCCTGCCCGTGCCGGACGGCCTGGAGGGCGAGCGCGTCGACGCCGCCATCTCGCGCATGTTCGGTTTCTCCCGTACGAAGGCCGCCGAGCTCGCCGCGGCGGGGAAGGTCTCGGTCGACGGCTCGGTGGTCGGGAAGTCGGAGCGGGTGCACGGCGGCGCCTGGCTGGAAGTGGAGATGCCGCAGGCGGCCGCGCCGGTGCAGATCGTGGCCGAGCCCGTCGAAGGCATGGAGATCGTCCATGACGACGACGACATCGTCGTGATCGCCAAGCCGGTCGGCGTGGCCGCGCACCCGAGCCCCGGCTGGACCGGCACGACCGTGATCGGCGGCCTCGCCGCCGCGGGGTACCGCATCTCGACGTCCGGCGCCGCCGAGCGCCAGGGCATCGTGCACCGCCTGGACGTGGGCACCTCCGGCCTCATGGTGGTCGCCAAGTCCGAGCGGGCGTACACGTCGCTGAAGCGCCAGTTCAAGGAGCGCACGGTCGACAAGCGGTACAACGCGCTGGTGCAGGGCCACCCCGACCCGATGAGCGGCACCATCGACGCCCCCATCGGCCGCCACCCCAACCACGACTACAAGTGGGCGGTCACGGCCGAGGGCAAGCCCTCCGTCACGCACTACGACCTCATAGAGGCCTTCCGCGCCGCCTCCCTGCTCGACATCAAGCTGGAGACCGGCCGCACGCACCAGATCCGCGTCCACATGGCGGCACACCGCCACCCCTGCGTCGGCGACCTGACGTACGGCGCGGACCCCACGCTCGCCAAGCGGCTCGGTCTCACCCGCCAGTGGCTGCACGCCGTCCGGCTCGGTTTCGAGCACCCGGGCGACGGCCGGTGGGTCGAGTTCGAGAGCCAGTACCCCGAGGACCTCCAGCAGGCCCTCGACCGGGTGCGGGCGGAGAGCTCGTGAGCGAGGTCACGGTCCGGGTCACCCACGCCCCGGACGACCTGGAGGCCTGCTTCGCGGTCCGCAAAGAGGTCTTCGTGGTCGAGCAGCAGGTGCCCCACGACCTTGAGTACGACGCGTACGACGCCGGGGCGGTCCACGTCCTGGCCGTGCGCGAGGACGGCACCCCGCTCGGCACGGGCCGCCTCCTGACCGGCGCCGCCGCCGCCGCGAAGAACGGCGGGGAGACCGGGATCGGCGCGCTCGGACGCCTCGCGGTGCTCCAGAGCGCGCGCGGGCTCGGCGTGGGGGCGAAGCTGGTCGCGGCCATCGAGGACGAGGCACGCGCGCGTGGCCTGACGGCGGTCGACCTGCACGCGCAGACCCACGCCCTGGGTTTCTACGAACGCCTGGGGTACGAGGCGTACGGCCCGGTCTTCCCTGACGCGGACATCCCGCACCGCGCGATGCGGAAGTCCCTCAAAGCCTGTGTCACCCGGCACCCCCTCCGGACCGGGCAAGAGCCGTCGGAGGCCGTCGCCGCGAGCGGGTGACCGGGGGGCATTGATCCGGTTCGTGGGTGACGCGTGGCAGGGTTGAGGTCTTGATCGTCCCTTTCTCGACCTCGGAGGGCGCACCGTGGACCAACTGGCGCTGCTGCTCATCTTGCTGCTGGGTGCCGTGGTCAGCGTGCCCCTCGGGGACCGGCTCGGGCTGCCCGCACCGGTCCTGATGACGCTGGCCGGGATCGGCATGGCCCTGCTGCCGTTCGTGCCCAATGTGGAGATCCCGCCGGACTACATCCTTCCGCTGGTCCTGCCCCCGCTGCTCTACGCCGCCGTGCAGCGCACCTCGTGGCGGCAGTTCGCGGCCAACAGACGGCCCATCTTCCTGCTCGCCGTGGCGCTGGTGTTCGTGACGACCGCGGTGGTCGCCGCGGTGGCCAGTACCGTCGTGCCCGGCCTGCCGATCGCCGCGGCCGTCGCGCTCGGGGCGCTCGTCGCGCCGCCCGACCCGGTCGCCGCGACCGCCGTGGCGGGCTCGCTCGGACTGCCCCGCAGGCTCGTGTCGATCCTGGAGGGCGAGGGGCTGTTCAACGACGTCACGGCGATCGTCCTCTACCACGTGGCGATCGCGGCGGCGGTGAGCGGCACCTTCTCCTGGCCGTCCGCCGTGGGCCGGCTCGTGCTGTCCGCCGTGGTGGCCGTGGCCGTCGGGCTCGTCCTCGGCTGGATCACCAACAAGGTCATGGGGCTGCTCGGCGACGCCACGTTGCAGACCGGCCTGACGCTGCTCGTGCCGTTCGTCAGCTATGTGCTCGCCGAGGAGCTGCTCGGCTCCGGTGTGCTCGCCGTCCTCACCACCGCGCTCTACCTCGCGGAGAACGCGGTCGACGCCGACGACGTCCTCGGCCGGATCACCGGCCAGACCTTCTGGCAGATCGTCGACACCCTGGTGACCGGCGCCGCCTTCGGACTCATCGGCCTGGAGCTGCACAACGTCTTCGGCGTCGCGAGCGGCCGCGAGTGGGAGATGGCCGGCTGGGGCGCGGCGATCGTCGTGACCGTCGTCGGCGTACGGCTGCTGTGGCTGCTGCCCGCGACCTGGCTCGCCAAGCGGCTGCACCGGCGCAGGGACGTCGAGGAGGAGATCCCGACGACCTGGCGCGAGACGGTCGTGATGTGGTGGGCCGGCATGCGCGGCGTGGCGTCCGTGGCCCTGGCGCTCGCCATCCCGCTCAAGACGGACGACGGCTCCCCGTTCCCGGCCCGCGACGAGATCATCTTCATCGCGTTCTGCGTCATCATGGCGACCCTCGTCGTGCAGGGGCTCACCTTGCCCCTGCTGGTCAGGAAGCTCGGCGTACGCGCCGACGGGCAGGTGGAGCGGGAGATCGAGCGCGATCTCGCGATCCGGGCCGCCAAGGCCGCCAAGCGCCGCCTCAAGGAGATCGAGGAGGTCGAGGAGCTGCCGGAGGAGGTCTCCGAGCGGCTGCTGCGCGGCGCCTTCGACATCGGGGTGAGGATCAGCCCCGACATGGTCGACGCGGAGCGGCGCGAGCGGTACGCCAAGCGCGTGGACCGTGTGAAGGCCGTGCAGCGCATCCAGCGGGAGATGATGTCGGCCGCCCGCCACGAGGTCCTCGCGGCGCGCAGCGAGCCCGGCGCAGACCCGGAGGTCGTCGACCGGGTGCTGCACCAGCTGGACGTACGCAGTCTGCGCTGAGCCGGGGCCCGTGGGGTGCGGGCGGTCAGCCGCGGCCCGTGCGCGGCATTTCCTTGTGGAGGGGCCGCGGGACGTGGCCGTTCGACGACGGCGGCCTCGCGTCGGGCGACGGCTCCGCCCAGGCCGTGGTGACCCGCGGCAGCGCGTAGGGGTGGTGCGCGGTCAGCCACTGGATGAGCTGCTCGCGCACCGTGACCCGCACCGTCCAGATGTCGTCGGCGTCCTTCGCGGTGACCACGGCGCGGACCTGCATCGTGGTCGGCGTGGTGTCCGTCACGGCGAGACCCCAGTCACGGCCGTCCCAGGCCGCGCAGTCCCGCAGGACGTCCCTGAGCTTCTCGCGCATCTGGTGGACCGGCGCCGAGTGGTCCAGGTGGAAGAAGACCGTGCCGGTCATCTGGGCCCCGCCGCGCGACCAGTTCTCGAACGGCTTCGACGTGAAGTACGACACGGGCATCGTGATCCGGCGCTCGTCCCAGGTGCGCACGGCGAGGAAGGTCAGCGTGATCTCCTCGACGGTGCCCCACTCGCCGTCCACGACGACGGTGTCCCCGATGCGCACCATGTCGCCGAAGGCGATCTGCAGGCCGGCGAAGAGGTTGCCGAGGGTGGACTGGGCGGCGACACCGGCGACGATGCCGATGATGCCCGCCGAGGCAAGGAGCGAGGTGCCCGCGGCCTTCATCGCGGGGAAGGTCAGCAGCATCGCGCCGACGGCCACGGTCCCGACGATGGCCGAGACGACGCGCTGGATGAGCGTGACCTGCGTACGCACCCGGCGGACCCGGGCGGGGTCGCGGTGGGCCGCCGCGTAACGGGCGTACGAGGACTCGACGACCGCGGCGGAGATACGGGTCACCAGCCAGGCCGCGGAGCCGATGAGGACCAGGTTGAGGATCTGGCCCACGGTCGATGAGTTCTCGTCGGTGAGATCGGCCTGGTCGTACGAGCTGCGCAGCAGGGCGGTGCACAGGGTGAGGTGGAGGGGGATGCGGCAGCGGCGCAGCAGCCCCCAGAGCGGGGTGTCGTGGTGCTGTTCGTCGGCTCGGCGCAACAGCACGTCGGCCAGCCAGCCGACGATCACCGTGAGCACGACCGAGCCGCCGATCACGATCAACGGACGCAGTACGTTCTCCATGCCTTCGAGGGTAGGGGCACCGCCGTGAAGCCTCCTCGGGGAGGGGTACCGCCTCGGATGGCACGATGGCCTCATGAACATCATGCTTTTCCACTCGACGTACGGGCTGCGGCCCGCGGTGCACGCCGCCGCCGACCGGCTGCGCGCCGCGGGACACGAGGTGTGGACCCCCGACCTCTTCGAGGGCCGCACGTTCGACGACGTCGAGTCGGGAAGGGCCTTCAACGAGGAGGTCGGCAAGGACGAGCTCCTGAAGAGGGCGATCCTCGCCGCCGCGCCCTACTCCGAGCGCGGCCTGGTGTACGCGGGCTTCTCCCTCGGCGCCGCGACCGCGCAGACCCTCGCCCTGGGCGACGCCAAGGCGCGCGGTCTGCTCCTCCTGCACGGCACCTCCGACATCGCGGAGAACGCGTCCGTGGACGAGCTGCCGGTGCAGCTGCACGTGGCGGAGCCCGACCCGTTCGAGACGGACGACTGGCTGAGCGCCTGGTACTTGCGGATGGGCCGGGCCGGAGCCGACGTGGAGGTCTACCGCTACGCCGGCGCCGGGCACCTCTACACCGACCCCGACCTGGACGACTACGATGCCCTGGCCGCGGAGGCGACGTGGCGCACGGCGCTCGGCTTCCTGGAGACGCTCTGACCGACCCCGGGGGCCTCAGCGCACCGGGGCGCCCGCCCGCTCGACCTTCTGCGTGCCGCTGAGCGTGCGGTAGGAGCGCAGCCACGAGGAGGTCGCGTCGGGGTCGGTGCGGTCGGAGAGGGCGTAGTAGTCCATCTGCGAGCGCTCGGCGGTGACGTCGAGGACGCCGTAGCCGTGCGAGTCCATGTCCAGCCACTTCACATGGCGGTTGGCGGCCTTGACGGCGGCCGCGGCCACCAGGGAGACGGTGTGCGGGGCGACGCCCAGCATGTCGTCGACGTTGTCGGAGCTCACCGAGGTGACCACGAACTCCGTGGCGGCCGAGGGCGACAAGGGGTACGTGGCGGCCCTCACCGGCACGTTGTTCGCCCACGCCATGTGGATGTCACCGGTCAGGAAGACCGTGTTGCGGATGTCGTTGTCGCGCAGGTGGGAGATGAGCTCCTTGCGGTCGTCGGTGTAGCCGTCCCACTGGTCGGCGTTAACCGCGATGCCCTCCTTGGGCAGGCCGAGCAGTTCCGCGAGGGGTTCCAGGAGATGGGCAGGCAGGGAACCGAAGGCGACCGGCGAGATCATCACCGAGGTGCCGACCAGCTTCCAGGCCGCGTCCGACGAGGCGAGGCCCGCCTTCAGCCAGTCGAGCTGGGCGCGGCCCGTGAGCGTGCGGTCCGGGTCGTCGACCTCGCCGCTGCCGGTGCCCGCCTGCTCGGAGCGGAAGGACCGCAGGTCGAGCAGGTGCAGATCGGCGAGCTTGCCGTAGCGCACGCGGCGGTAGACGGTGCCCTCGGTGGAGGGGCGCACGGGCATCCACTCGAAGTACGCCTGCTTGGCCGCGGCCATGCGCTGCGCCCAGGGCCCCTCGGTCTGGGGTGAGTGGTTCACGCCACCGCCCGACCAGGCGTTGTCGGCGAACTCGTGGTCGTCCCACATCGCGATGACCGGGTGCGTGGCGTGCATGGCCCGCGCGTCGGGGTCGGTCTTGTGGACGCCGTGCCGGGCGCGGTAGTCGGCGAGCGTGATGATCTCGTGCTTCGGCTCGTGCTGCCGCACGACGTCCTCGGCGGACGGGTACTCGCCGCTCTTGTACTCGTAGATGTAGTCCCCGAGGTGCAGGACCGCGTCGAGTTCGGTGCGGGCCGCGAGGTGGCGGTAGGCGGAGAAGTAGCCCGCCTCCCAGTTGGCGCAGGACACCACGCCGAAGCGGACGCCCGGCGCGGCGGCGTCGTGCGCCGGGGTGGTGCGGGTGCGGCCGACGGGGGAGCGGACGTCCCCCGCGTCGCCGTCGACCGAGAAGCGGAAGTAATAGGTGGCCGCCTGGCGCAGGCCCCTTACGTCGGCCTTGACCGTGTGATCCGAGGCCGCCCGCGCGATGGTGCTGCCGTGGCCGACGACCCGGGTGAACCCCTTGTCCTCGGCTATCTCCCAACGCACCGTGATGTCGGGGCCCTTGCCCGAGCCGGGCACGGCGTCGGCGGTGGGCGTCACGCGGGTCCACAGCAGGACCCCGTCGGGCAGCGGGTCCCCGGAGGCGACCCCGTGGTGAAAGGCGGGCCCCTGCGCGGCGTACGCGGGAGCCGCGGCGAGCGGGACGCCCAGCGCGGCGGTGGCCGCGGCGGCCGCCTTGACGACGGTACGACGGTCCGGGCCGTGGGGAGCCGGGGAGCTGAGCGACTGAAGAAGATCGTTTCGACTGGTCACGGGCGATCACGATACTGATCGGTAATCGCACAGGGGGGCGAACCCGATAAGTTCGCCCCCCTGTCAGGATGCGCGGTCCGCTACTTGGTGACGCCCGCCTTCTTCAAGGTGGCCTGCCAGGCGTCGGCGGTCTTCGGCGTCTCGACCACCTTGCCGTTGATCTTGATGGTGGGGGTGGACTCCACGCCCTCGGCCGACTGGAAGGAGTCGCTCATCTTGAGGGCCCAGGGGTCGAACTTCCCCTTCTCGACGGCGCTCTTGAACTCCTTGTTCCCCTTGAGGGAGTCCACGGTGTTCGCCACCTTGATCAGGTAGTCGTCCTTCGCGAAGTCGTCGGTGGACTCCGAGGGGTGGTACTTCGCCGAGAACAGGGCGGTCTTGAACTCGAGGAACGCGTCGGGGCTGACGTCCAGGGCGGCGCCGAGCGCACTGAGGGCGTTCTTGGACCCTTCGCCCGAGAGGTTGTTGTCGAGGAACGTCCCGATGGTGAAGGACAGCTTGTAGTCGCCGTCCTTCATGCCCTTGTCGACCGCGGAGCCGATGGACTGCTCCATGGCCGCGCAACCGGGGCAGCGCGGGTCCTCGTACAGGTGCACCGTGTTCTTGGTGGTGGACTTGCCGATCGTGACCGTGGTGCCGTCCTTGCCCGAGGTGTTGTCCGGGGTGACCACCTTCGCGTCGGCGGCCGACTCCCACGTCGAGGGCTCGTCGGACTTCATCACGGCATAGCCGACGCCGCCGGCTATCGCGAGGACGGCGACGATCGAGACGCCGACGATGGCCGCCTGCTTGCGCTTCTCGCGCTTGCGCTCGGCTTCCTGCTGGGCGCGGATCCGCTCGCGGGCGGCGGACTTGGCGGCCTGGCTGTTGCGCTTGCTCATGTTCGTTTCTCCGTGTGGGTGACTGCGTGGGGTGTGCGTGCTCAGGCGGTGAGGGCCGAGCACGGCGGTCCACGCCGCCCCACGAAGTGCACGAGCAGCCGCGTACGGGTGGCCCGCGCCCGGCGCCGCGGGCGCGGCAGCCGGCGTACGGGCGGCCGGGCGACGGTCACCCGGGCGACCGCGAGCAGCAGCGGCCGGAACGTGGCCGCCGCGACGGCGCACAGCAGCTGGGCGAGCGCCCGCTCGCCGCGCCGCAGCCAGGCCGCCGCGAGCAGGCCCACGCCGACGTGCGCCCCGAGGAGCAGCCAGGCGGCGCCCGGGTCGGCCTCGGCGAGCAGGACCGAGGCGCCGCCGTGCCCCTCGGCCGTCATCCGCGCCAGCGGCGTACCGACGGGCGTCCCGCCGCACAGCACGTCGAAGCCGACGGAGCGCAGCGGACCCGCCACGGGACCGCCCGCCTGGCCGTAACAGACGTGCTGGCCGGCGGTGAACACCGTGTCCGCGGCCAGCTCCAGCGGGATCAGCAGGGCGGCGATCCGCCCGAAGCCCCGCTCGCGGCCCGCCAGCGCGTACGCGAGGACGAAGACGGCGGCGGCGACCGCCATGACCGTGGCCGACGGCAGGGGGACCCGGGAGAGCAGCACGTGGGACGCGGCGGAGAGCGTCACGACGAGCGCCGTGAAGAGCGCGGCGCGCACGGCTCGTAGCTGGGGCCCGGATATGTCCATCGCGGAGGAGTGTGTCACGTGTTCCTGTGGGGGGTCCTCAAAGGGGGCGGCTCACAGCCCCGGAATGCGGCCGTTGCGGAAGAGGTCGACGAAGATCTGGTGGTCGGCCCGCGCCCGCGCGCCGTAGGAGTGCGCGAAGTCCACGAGCAGGTCCCCGAAGCTCGCCTCGTCGCCCGCGATGGCGGCGTCGATGGCGCGCTCCGTGGAGAACGGCACCAGATCGGAGTGGCCGCTCTCGTCGTCCGCGGCGGAGTGCATCGTGGCGGTGGCGCGGCCCAGGTCGGCGACGACCGAGGCGATCTCGTCCAGGTCGTCGATGTCCGACCAGTCCAGGTCCACCGCGTACGGCGACACCTCGGCGACGAGCTGGCCCACGCCGCCCAGCTCGGTCCAGCCCAGCCAGGGGTCGGCGTGCGCCTGGAGGGCGCGCTGCGAGATGACCGTGCGGTGGCCCTCGTGCTGGAAGTACCCGCGGACGGCCGGGTCGGTGATGTGGCGGGAGACCGCCGGGGTCTGCGCCTGCTTGAGGTAGATCACGACGTCGTTCTCCAGGGCGTCGCTGTTGCCCTCCAGGAGGATGTTGTACGAGGGCAGGCCCGCGGAGCCGATGCCGATGCCGCGCCGGCCCACGACGTCCTTGACGCGGTAGGAGTCCGGGCGGGTCAGGGAGGACTCCGGGAGGGTCTCCAGATAGCCGTCGAAGGCGGCGAGGACCTTGTACCGCGTGGCGGCGTCGAGCTCGATGGAGCCGCCGCCCGACGCGAAGCGGCGCTCGAAGTCACGGATCTCCGTCATCGAGTCGAGCAGCCCGAAGCGGGTCAGGGCGCGGGCGTCGCGCAGGGCGTCCAGGAGGGGCCCCTGGGCGGTGTCCAGCGTGAAGGGCGGCACCTCGTCGCTCTTGGCGCCCGTCGCGAGGTCGTGGATCCGCTCGCGGTAGGCCGCGGCGTAGATCCGCACCAGGTCGGTGATCTGCTCGTCGCTGAGCGCCTTCGTGTACCCGATGAGGGCCACCGAGGCGGCGAAGCGCTTCAGGTCCCAGGTGAAGGGGCCGACGTAGGCCTCGTCGAAGTCGTTCACGTTGAAGATCAGGCGGCCCTGGGCGTCCATGTACGTGCCGAAGTTCTCGGCGTGGAGGTCGCCGTGGATCCACACCCGGCCCGTGCGGTCGTCGAGATAGGGCCCGCCGTGCTGCTCGCGCTCCAGGTCGGCGTAGAACAGAGAGGCCGTGCCGCGGTAGAACGCGAAGGCGGAGGACGCCATCTTCCGGAACTTGACCCGGAAGGCCGCGGGGTCCGCGGCAAGCAGCTCGCCGAACGCCGTGCCGAAGACGGCGAGGATCTCCTCGCCGCGCTGCTCAGCCGTGGGCTGCGGGACCGACATCGCTGGGTGCCTCCTGGTACAGGATGGTGCGGGACATGAGGGACGGGGAAATTTTTTCCGCCCTGGCGGGACAGCCTTTCCGCCCCTTCAACGCACGACCGTACTCCCGAGTGCCCGTCCGCTGTCGGCACCCCGGATTAGACTTCGTCGCTGTCCCCCCAGACTGCCCGCAGCCTGTTCCCCGCCGTTTTCCCGGAGGCCTTCCGCCGTGACCAAGCCGCCCTTCACGCACCTGCACGTGCACACCCAGTACTCGCTGCTTGACGGTGCCGCGCGGCTCAAGGACATGTTCAATGCGGCCAATGAAATGGGCATGACGCACATCGCCATGTCCGACCACGGCAACCTCCACGGGGCGTACGACTTCTTCCACTCCGCGCAGAAGGCGGGCGTGACGCCGATCATCGGCATCGAGGCGTATGTGGCGCCGGAGTCGCGCAGGAACAAGCGGAAGATCCAGTGGGGCCAGCCGCACCAGAAGCGCGACGACGTGTCGGGCTCGGGCGGCTACACCCACAAGACGATCTGGGCGGCGAACAGCACGGGTCTGCACAACCTCTTCAAGCTGTCGTCGGACGCCTATGCCGAGGGCTGGCTGCAGAAGTGGCCCCGCATGGACAAGGAGACCATCTCCCAGTGGTCGGAGGGGCTCATCGCCTCCACCGGCTGCCCCTCGGGCGAGCTGCAGACCAGGCTCCGCCTCGGCCAGTTCGACGAGGCCGTGAAGGCGGCGGCGGAGTACCAGGACATCTTCGGCAAGGACCGGTATTTCCTGGAGCTGATGGACCACGGCATCGACATCGAGCGCCGGGTCCGCGACGACCTGCTGCGGGTCGGCAAGAAGCTGGGCATCCCGCCGCTGGTGACGAACGACTCGCACTACACGTACGCGCACGAGTCCGTCGCGCACGACGCCCTGCTCTGCATCCAGACCGGCAAGAACCTCTCCGACCCGGACCGCTTCCGCTTCGACGGCACCGGGTATTACCTGAAGTCGACGGACGAGATGTACGCCATCGACTCCTCCGACGCCTGGCAGGAGGGCTGCCGGAACACGCTCCTGGTGGCCGAGCAGATCGACACCACCGGCATGTTCGAGAAGCGCGACCTCATGCCGAAGTTCGACATCCCGGAGGGCTACACCGAGGTCACCTGGTTCCAGGAGGAGGTCCGGGTCGGCATGGAGCGCCGCTACCCGGGAGGTGTCCCCGAGGACCGGCAGAAGCAGGCCGAGTACGAGATGGACATCATCATCCAGATGGGGTTCCCGGGGTACTTCCTGGTCGTCGCCGACTTCATCATGTGGGCCAAGAACAACGGCATCGCGGTCGGCCCCGGCCGTGGCTCCGCGGCCGGATCGATCGTCGCGTACGCCATGGGCATCACCGACCTCGACCCGATCACGCACGGACTGATCTTCGAGCGGTTCCTCAACCCCGAGCGCGTCTCCATGCCCGATGTCGACATCGACTTCGACGAGCGCAGGCGCGTCGAGGTGATCAGGTACGTGACGGAGAAGTACGGCGCCGACAAGGTCGCCATGATCGGCACGTACGGAAAGATCAAGGCGAAGAACGCGATCAAGGACTCCGCGCGCGTGCTCGGATATCCGTACGCGATGGGCGACCGCCTCACCAAGGCCATGCCCGCCGACGTCCTCGGCAAGGGCATCGACCTCTCCGGCATCACCGACCCCAAGCACCCGCGCTACGGAGAGGCGGGCGAGATCCGGGGGATGTACGAGAACGAACCGGACGTGAAGAAGGTCATCGACACCGCCAAGGGCGTCGAGGGCCTCGTCCGGCAGATGGGCGTGCACGCGGCCGGCGTGATCATGTCCAGCGAGCCGATCGTCGACCACGCCCCGCTCTGGACGCGGCACACCGACGGCGTGACGATCACGCAGTGGGACTACCCCCAGTGCGAGTCGCTCGGCCTGCTCAAGATGGACTTCCTGGGCCTGCGAAACCTCACCATCATGGACGACGCCGTCAAGATGGTGCGGAACGACAAGGGCATCGACCTGGAGATGCTCTCGCTCCCGCTCGACGACCCGAAGACCTTCGAACTGCTCTGCCGCGGTGAGACGCTCGGCGTCTTCCAGTTCGACGGCGGCCCGATGCGCTCGCTGCTCCGCCAGATGCAGCCCGACAACTTCGAGGACATCTCCGCCGTCTCGGCCCTGTACCGGCCGGGCCCGATGGGCATGAACTCGCACATCAACTACGCCGAGCGCAAGAACGGCCGCCAGGAGATCACGCCGATCCACCCGGAGCTCGAAGAGCCCCTGAAGGAGACGCTCGGCCTCACCTACGGCCTCATCGTGTACCAGGAGCAGGTGCAGAAGGCCGCCCAGATCGTCGCCGGGTACTCCCTCGGCGAGGCCGACATCCTGCGCCGCGTGATGGGCAAGAAGAAGCCCGAGGAGCTGGAGAAGAACTTCGTCCTCTTCCAGGCCGGCGCCCGGAAGAACGGCTACTCCGACGAGGCCATCCAGGCCCTGTGGGACGTCCTGGTCCCCTTCGCCGGATACGCGTTCAACAAGGCGCACTCCTCCGCGTACGGCCTGGTCACCTACTGGACCGCCTACCTGAAGGCGAACTACCCGGCCGAGTACATGGCCGCCCTGCTGACCTCGGTCAAGGACGACAAGGACAAGTCGGCCGTCTATCTGAACGAGTGCCGCCGCATGGGCATCAAGGTGCTCCCGCCGAACGTCAACGAGTCGGTGCACAACTTCGCCGCCCAGGGCGACGACGTGATCCTCTTCGGCCTGGAGGCCGTGCGGAACGTCGGCACGAACGTGGTGGAGTCGATCATCCGCTCGCGCAAGGCGAAGGGGAAGTTCACCTCCTTCCCCGACTACCTCGACAAGGTCGAGGCGACCGCCTGCAACAAGCGCACCACGGAGTCGCTGATCAAGGCGGGCGCCTTCGACACCATGGGGCACACCCGCAAGGGCCTGACCGCCCAGTACGAGCCGATGATCGACAACGTGGTGGCGGTCAAGCGCAAGGAGGCCGAGGGACAGTTCGACCTCTTCGGCGGCATGGGCGAGGAGACCGGCGGCGACGAGCCGGGCTTCGGGCTCGACGTGGAGTTCTCCGAGGACGAGTGGGAGAAGACCTACCTGCTCGCCCAGGAGCGCGAGATGCTCGGTCTGTACGTCTCCGACCACCCGCTCTTCGGCCTGGAGCACGTGCTCTCCGACAAGGCCGACGCGGGCATCGGCCAGCTCACCGGCGGTGACTTCTCCGACGGCTCGGTCGTCACCATCGGCGGCATCATCTCCGGCCTCCAGCGCAAGATGACCAAGCAGGGCAACGCCTGGGCCATCGCCACCGTCGAGGACCTCGCGGGCTCCATCGAGTGCATGTTCTTCCCGGCCACCTACCAACTGGTGTCGACGCAACTGGTCGAGGACGCCGTGGTGTTCGTCAAGGGCCGCCTCGACAAGCGCGAGGACGTGCCCCGCCTCGTCGCGATGGAGCTCCAGGTCCCCGACCTGTCGAACGCGGGCACCAACGCGCCCGTGGTGATCACCATTCCGACGGTGAAGGTCAGCCCGCCGATGGTCACCCGCCTCGGCGAGGTCCTCAGCCACCACCGGGGCAACAGCGAGGTGCGCATCAAGCTCCAGGGCGCCCAGAAGACGACGGTGCTCCGGCTGGACCGGCACCGCGTGAAGCCCGACCCCGCGCTCTTCGGCGACCTGAAGGTGCTGCTCGGTCCGTCCTGCCTGGCGGGCTGACCAACACCGCCGCGAGGCACCGCGCGTGACCGCAGTGAGGGGCGCACCCAGAACGGGTGCGCCCCTCACGCGTACCTATGCGGCCGTCAGTTGTGGCCGAAGCGGCGCTGGTGCTTACGGGCAACATCAGCGGGGCTGCCCTGGGCCTGCGTCTGGATGCGCGATTCGGCTTCGACGGCGGACGTCTGGGCCTGCTCCTTGGCCCGCTCGGACGCCGATGCGCGGTCCTGCTGGCTGCCCTGCTTGCGATTCTTGTTCTTGGCCATGGTGATCTTCCTCCTGAAGGGGATCTGGGGGCCATGACGCGTTCAGATTCACATAGCCGGACAAAGCGCGCATTTCGGAGAATTACCCTGCGTGATAAGGGGGCATCGGTGACAGAACCGTGGATACGCCACGCCGAAGATCGAGTTCCGCCCGTTAACCTCCGCCGGGTCGGGCAGACTCGAAGGGAACCCGGCGCCGACCCGCACCCCTGATTCGTTGTCGTCACGGGGTGTGTTCGTGGGCCTGCGAGGGAACGTCCAGGAACCTCCGGGCACTTTTCAGGAACTTCCAGGAACGCCAGGGAATCTCCAGGGAA
The DNA here is from genome assembly GCF_052936595.1 of Streptomyces sp. DSM 118878. Lineage (NCBI taxonomy): Bacteria > Bacillati > Actinomycetota > Actinomycetes > Kitasatosporales > Streptomycetaceae > Streptomyces > Streptomyces sp. DSM 118878. The sequence continues at coordinate 2,603,544 of NZ_CP193622.1, read as the reverse complement.
AGAGGGTGGATCGCGTGGACCGCTGCATCGTCCTGGTGGACGCCGGGTATCTGCTGGGCGCGGCCGCGAGTCTCCTCGCGGGAGAACCGTCCAGATCCCGGATCACCGTCGATCACACCGCCCTCGTCCAGGGCCTGCGCGAGCGCGCGGAATCCGACACCGAACGCCCGCTGCTGCGCATCTACTGGTTCGACGGAGCCCCCGACCGCGTACCCCAGCCCGAACACCGGCGGCTGCGCGTCATGCCGCGCGTGACGGTCCGCCTCGGCGCCCTGACCCGCAGCGACGGACGGTGGGCGCAGAAGGGCGTGGACGCCGCCATGCACGCCGAGCTGACCGAACTGGCCCGCAACCGCGCCTGCTCCGACGTCGTGCTCGTCACCGGCGACGGCGATCTGCTGCCCGGGATGATGGCCGCCAAGGAGCACGGCGTCGCCGTCCACCTCTGGGCCGTGCAGGCCGCCGACGGCGACTACAACCAGTCCGAGGACCTCGTCGCCGAGGCCGACGAGCGGCGGGTGCTCGACCGGGCCTGGATCACCAAGGCCGTACGCCCCAAGGAGCTCACCGGCATCTGCGCGCCGCCGCCCGTGCCGCGCCCCGAGATCGCCGCCATCCTCTCCGCACCGCTCCCGGAGTCCGCCCTCGCCGCCGCCGCGCAGCGCACCGAGGAGGAGACCCCCGCCGGGCGCACCCCCGACGCCGGGGCCAACGGGCAGGAGACCGCCGAGCACCGCGGCCCCACCGGCAAGGGCGTGCCCACCCCCAAGGACCTGGCCGCCCTGCGCGCCCCCGCCCCCGGCGCCCAGGCCGCGGCCCACCACCCGGCCAACGCGACGCTGCGCTGGTCCTCCGACAAGGGCTGGGTCGAGCGGCCGGGCGGTGCGCCCGAGGGACCCGAGGCGGCGGCCCTGCCGACCCTCGCCCAGCTCACGACGGCCGAGCAGCGCTGGGCCGACCGCGAGGAGGACATCACCACGGTCGGCGGCGACCCCTACGAAGTCGGGCAGGTGTTCGCGCGGCGCTGGATGACGCGCCTGCCCGAGCAGCACAACCTCCAGAAGCTGTCGGCGATGTACCCCCGCATCCCGCACCGCGTCGACGGCGAGCTGCTCCGCTACGCCGCGCGCTTCGGCCTGCTCGCCCACAAGGACGACCAGATCGACGAGCACGACCGGTACGCGATCCGGGCGGGATTCTGGCGGGAGGTCGACGCGCGGACGGCCGCCGAGCACGCGACCGCGGGGGACCGGGCAGGTGACTGATTCGGGGCGTACGGGGCGCCCCGGGCGTCGTCCGCGCCCGCGCACCCCGTAGTCTCGTCCTTCGTGAGTACGCGCCCGGCACCGGCAGTCCGACAGGAACGCCGCAAGGAACACGGCATCGACGCCGTCTGCGCCGTGCGCGACCTGGTCAAGACCTACCCGGCCGCACGTGGCCGACGCGGCAGGCCGGCGACGCCCGAGGTCCGCGCCACCGACGGCATCTGCCTGACGGTCCGGCGCGGGGAGATCTTCGGGCTGCTCGGACCCAACGGCGCCGGCAAGTCCACCCTCGTACGCCAGCTGACCGGCCTGATGCGGCCCGACAGCGGCGCGGTCGAACTCCTCGGCCACGACATCGTGCGCCACCCCGAGCGGGCCGCGCGGCTCCTCGCCTACCTCGGGCAGGAGTCCACCGCCCTCGACGAGCTGACCGTGTCCCTCGCCGTCGAGACGACCGGGCGGCTGCGCGGGCTCGACGTGCGCCGGGCCCGTGCCGAGCGGGACGGGGTCCTCGACGAGCTGGGGCTCACGCCGCTGGCGTCGCGGCCCCTCAAGCAGCTCTCCGGAGGGCAGCGGCGGCTCGCCTGCTTCGCCACCGCGCTGGTGGGGGAGCGGTCGCTGCTCGTCCTTGACGAACCCACCACCGGGATGGACCCCGTCGCCCGGCGGGCCGTCTGGGCGGCGATCGACCGGCGCCGGGCCGAGCGCGGGACGACCGTGCTGCTCGTCACCCACAACGTCATCGAGGCCGAGACCGTCCTCGACCGGGTCGCCGTGCTCGACGAGGGCAAGGTCATCGCCTGCGACACCCCGGCCGGGCTCAAGGAGAAGGTCGCGGACGAGGTGCGGGTGGAGCTGGTGTGGCGGGAGCGGGCGCCGCTGGACGTCCCGGAGGTCGCCGCGCTGCGATCCTCCGCGGTCGAGTCGGGGCGGCGGTGGGTGCTCCGGCTGGCGCCGGACGAGGCCCGGGCCGCCGTCGCCGCGGTCACCGGCGGCGCCGCCTTCGCCGCCCTCGACGACTTCACCCTGGCCACGCCCAGCCTGGAGGACGTGTACCTCGCCCTGGGCGGCAGCGGGCGAGGCCTGGTCAAGGGGTGAGTTCTTTGGCCACCGGTTCGCGTGCGGCAGGGACAGCTTTCGCGTGGGGTAGGGACAGCTACAGAAGGGTTCTGCGGTGAGTGCCGTTCCGCTTGATGCCGTGGTGCGGGAGGAAACGCGTACCGAGGACGGCTTCGGAGGCGTCGGGGCCCTCGGCCCGCCCGCCCGGCTGTTCCCCGCGCTCGCGGCCGTCTACCGGGCCCAGCTCTCCCGGGCCCGGGTCGCGCGGATCCCGCTGCTGTTCGTGGCGACCTTCCAGTCCGTCGGGATCATGATCCTGATGCGGGGCGTCGTGGACGGGGGCGGTGAGGCGCGGGCCGTGGTCGCGGGCTCCTCCGTGCTCGTCGTCGCGTTCGTCGCGCTCAACCTGCTCGCCCAGTACTTCGGCAGGCTCCGCGCCGACGGCGGCCTCGACCACTACGCCACGCTCCCCGTGCCGCCCGCCGCCGTGGTCCTCGGCGCCGCCGCCGCGTACGCCTCGTTCACCGTGCCCGGCACCTTCGTCACGGCGATCGTGGGCTGCGGGCTCTTCGGGCTGCCGCTCACCCACCTCTGGGTGCTCATCGCCGTGATCCCGCTCGCCGGAGCCGCCCTCGCGGGGCTCGGCGCCGCACTCGGCCTGCTCGCGCCGCGCCCCGAACTGGCCACGCTGCTCGGGCAGATGGGCATGTCCGCGGCGCTGCTGCTCGGCGTGCTCCCGGCGGAACGGATGCCGACGCTGCTCCAGTACGCGCGTGACCTGCTGCCCTCGACGTACGGCGTGGAGGCGTTCGCCAACACCTTCGGTCCTGACCCCGACTGGGCCCTCGTCGCCCTGGATCTGGCGGTCTGCGCGGGCGTCGGTGTGGCCTCGCTCGCCGTCGCCACCTGGGCGTACCGCCGGGCGGCTGTCCGGTGACGCGCCGCTCGGGTACTACTGGCACGATGTGTGGGTGACCGCACCGCAGACACCCCAACCGCCGCACGACGACACACCGCACAACCCCTGGCAGGCCCCCGCGCAGCCGTCGGGAGCCGCAGCTCCTCACGGATACGAGGAGGACGGGCCCGGCATGAGGACGGAAGTGCGGCAGGCCGCGGTGACCGCGGTCGTGGTGGCCGTCAGCGGAGTGGTCCTCGGCCTCGTGTGGATGTGGCTGGCGCCGCGCGTGCCGCTCATCTCGGACGGCGAGGCGGTCTACCTGAAGGACACCGAGGGCGAGCAGGCCATCGGTGTCGACGGAACGTTCACTCTGCTCGCGCTCGGCTTCGGTGTCCTCAGCGGTGCCGTCGTCTTCCTGCTGCGCAAGCGCGGGGGCATCCCGCTGGTCGCCGGTCTCGCGCTCGGCAGCCTCCTGGGCGCCCTGGTCGCGTGGCGGACCGGGATATGGTTCGGCCCCGAGACGGACGTCGTGGCGCACGCCAGGTCCGCGGGCAAGGGCGTCGTCTTCGACGCCCCGCTCGAACTCAAGGCCAAGGGCGCGCTCCTCGCCTGGCCGGTGGCCGCGCTGGCCGTGCACCTCGGCCTCACCGGGCTCTTCGGGCCGCGTGACCCGGAGCCGTATCCGAGGTCCTTCTACGACTACGGAGAGCCCCGCGACGAGCCCCGCCCCGAGGGCCCGCAGGCTTGATCCTAGGCGGGGCGCCTGCCGTGATTGGCCTTGCGCTTCTTCGCCCGCCACTTCCGCATGCGCGTCTTCTTCGACATGCTCCCGGTACTAGTCGCGCCCCGAAGCCCTGTCGAGGGCGCTTTCACGTCGTCCGCGCGAGCGGCCGGAAACCGTCAGGCGCGGCCGATCGGTGCGAGGACCGCGGCGGTGAGTTCCGCCAGGTCATCCGGTGAAAGCTCGACCTCCAGGCCCCTGCGGCCCGCCGAGACGCAGATCGTGGGGTGCCGCGAGGCGGATTCGTCGAGGACCGTGCGCAGCTTCTTGCGCTGGCCGAGCGGCGATATGCCGCCGCGCACATAGCCCGTGGTGCGCTCGGCCGCCGCCGGGTCGGCCATCACGGCGCGCTTGCCCGAGACCGCGGTGGCCAGCGCCTTCAGATCGAGGGAGCCCGCGACGGGCACCACGGCCACGGTCAGCTCGCCGTCGACCTCGGCGACCAGCGTCTTGAAGACCCGCTCCGGGGACACGCCCATGGCCTCCGCGGCCTCCTCGCCATACGAGGGGTGGGCCGGGTCGTGCGCGTAGGAGTGCACGGTGAAGGCGGCGCCGGCCGCGGTGAGGGCCACCGTCGCCGGGGTGCCGCCGGTGCCGCCCGGCTGCTTCTTCTGCTTCTTCGCCACAGTCTCGCGCCCTCTCGCGCCTCTCGCGTCTCGCGTACGTCAGTTCAGGCTGGTGGTTCCGCGGGTCAGGTCCGTCGCGGGCAGGGACGGCAGGTTGCGGATGATCGCCGTCTCCGAACGCAGCAGGGTCAGCTCGTCCCGCAGCCGTGCCGCGGTGTCCGCCGCCTCCAGGAGCCGCTGCTTGGTGGGGGTGTCGAGGACGGCCGCCGCGGCGACCAGGTACGACACCACGGACGGCTCGTCCGGCAGCTCGGCCCCCGTGGACAGCGAGCGCTCCCGCGCCCCGGCCAGGCGTTTCTGGTACGACCTGAAGGCGCGCAGGACGCCCTCGGCGAGGGTGCCCGCCTCCTCGCCGAGCTCCTCGGGCACCTCTTCGACCTCGGCGGTCAGGAAGGCGCCGGAGGCGTCGACCGAGTGGATCCGGACGCGGGACGTGCCCGTGGCGAGCACCTCGAAGCCGCCGTCGTCACGCTCCCTGATCGTCGCCGCGTCCGCGACGCAGCCCATGGTGTGGAAGGCCTTGAGGGGGTCCGCGCCGAAGCCCGCGGCGGGGCCGTGCTCGGGCACCGCCGTCGGGTCGGGGAGGCCTGGAGCGCTCGGCGCCACCTCGGAGCCGTCGCGGATGGCGACGACGGCGAACTGGCGCTGCTCCTCCTCGGGGGTCTTGAGCAGCTCGCGCATCATGGCGCGATATCGCTCCTCGAAGACGTTCAGCGGCAGGACGAGGCCGGGGAACAGCACCGAGTTGAGCGGGAAGAGCGGAAGCCGGGTGGTCACGACCGGCAAGCCTAATGGTCGTCGGAGCGTACTCGGCCGCGCGGAGGGCGCAGCGGTGTCATCGACGCCACTTCGAGGCGTATGCCGTCGCGCAGTTCCAGGAACTGGCCGAGCGGATCGTCCGAGAGCCGGTCCCAGGGGAAGGACGTCGCGTACGGGCCGATCAGGCGTAGCTGCTCCAGGGCGTCGTCCCAGCGCTCCAGGCGGACCAGGACGTAGGTGAGGAGGTTGCGGACCTCGGCGGGCCAGGGGTCACCGGCGTCGTAGTCGCGGGACAGGGCGATCGCGAGGTCGGCCGCCGCTTCCAGGCGCTCGCGCGGCACCCGGCCCGTGGGGCTGGTGAGGTACGCGAAGGCGGCGCGGGCCGGCAGGACCTGTATCAGGGAGCCCGGCAGCGCGTCGGCGGCGGCGCGCTCGGCGAAGTCGAAGCACTCGCTGTGCGAGCCGTACCAGGCGGCCGAGAGGTACTGAAGGGCCGAGGCGTGGCAGCCGTAGTGGTACGAGGAGCGGCGCACCGCCTGTTCCCAGAGCTGCTCGAAGACGGTGTGCGGGGCGTGGGTGCCGCGGGCGTGGTCCAGGGCGATACGCCAGGGCACGGGATCGCGCGGGTCGGCCTCCGCGGCGGCGGTGAGCAGCGGGCTCACCTCGCGGAGCAGCTCGGCCCGCGCCGGTGACTCCCAGCCGCGGACGACGGCGAGCTCGGCCTTGACGAGCAGCAGGTCGGGGTCGTGCGGGGAGGCACCGAGCCAGTCGTCGAACCACTCGGGGCGGGAGCGGGCGAAGGCGGCGAGGCGGGTGGTGTAGCGGTCGCGGTTCTCCCACTCGGCGGCCTCGCGGGTCATGGCCAGGAGCTTGGCCGCCGGGCCGTGGTCGCCGCGGCCCGCGGCGACGAGGGCCGGGGCGAGCCGCTCGTCGGGTACGTCGAGGAGTACCTCGTCGTCCGGCGGGAGGCCGGCGGCGAGGCCCGGGGTGTGCCGGACCATGCGGGCGGTACGGATGAAGGCACGCAGCACCGTGCCCTCCTTTGCGCCTCAACCGGCACCCGCTCGCACGGCCCGCCGGTCACCTTCGTGGTTGCTCAATTGTTGGTTGCCGCTGGGATGACGGCCGACGGCGGGGGATGGTTGCCCGCGGGCGCATAACGGTTCAGCCGCAGGTCAACCCATCAGGCCACAGCCGCCCCTGGCCGCCCCAGGCGTCCCGGCCACCCCCGGTCGCGCCCGCCCGGCGTCAGTTTCGGCGCAGCAGCCGGGTCGCGCCCGCCGCCACGGTCGTGGCCAGGACCCAGCCGAGCAGGATCAGGGCGGTCGAGAACCACTGCCAGCCGCCGCGGAGCTGCCAGTAGCTGTCCTGGCCGAGGTTGATGACGGGCAGCAGCAGGTCCAGGGCGAAGAGCGCCGGATTCCAGTTCGGGTGCTCGCCCTCCTTGAGGGGCGGGTGGTCGGCGCGCGAGAACGCCACCGCGCTGACCGCCCACAGCACGGCCATCCAGACCGCGGCCCGGCCGGGCCGGTAGCCGTACGCGACCGTCCAGTCCTGTGCGTAACCCCACAGCTTCGCCGCCAGCGGCAGCGTCTCGCGGCGCCTGCGCTGCTTGGCGAGGAGCACCTCGCGGGCGTCGGCGTCCTCGCCCCCGTTGCGCAGCACGGCGGCCAGCTTCTCGTACGGCTCGGGGTTGTACTCGGCGGTCGCCGCCGCCACCCACGCCAGGCGCCGCTCCAGCGTGAAGCTGCCCTGCGGCACGAGGTTCTCGTAGCTGAAGCCGCCCATCTGGAGGCCGCCGGGGCCCGGCCAGCTCGTCGCCCTGTCGATGAGGTTGACGACCTTGACGCCGGACAGCACGACCTTGCCGCGCTGCGGCGCCTCGCCGAGGAAGCGCAGCTCGGGCGTCTGGACGCGGCGCAGCGAGATCTCCTGGTCGTTCTGGAGGGTGAAGCGGGCCTGCGCGAAGTCGATGGCGTCGCCGAAGCGGCCGTCGTCGAGCCGGACGCCGCCCTCGCACTCGAAGCGCTGCACGCGCGTGCCGCGCGCCGGGGTGGTGCCGCTGGTCTGCGGGGGATTGCCGACGGCGGCCGGGGTCAGGTACAGGGTGCGCTCGACGGTGAGCTGCGGGGCGTTGAGCGCGTACCGGCCGTACTGGTTGATCAGCCGGCTGCCGCGCAGGCTCAGCGAGACGCCGATCTTCGCGCCGCGCATGCTCAGCTCGCCGTGCGACTCCATCATCTCGGCCTGGAGGTCCTGGCCGACGGTGAGGCCGTCGCCGGTGATCGAGCGGCTGCGCCGGTCGCGGTAGACCACCGCCTGGTTGAGCAGCAGGTCGGTGCCGATCTGGGCGTCCGTGAGGCGGATGCCGTTGTGCACCCGGCAGCGCGGCAGGTGCAGATCGCCCTCGGTGTGCAGCCTGGCGGCCTCGATGCGCGGGATCGAGCAGTCGACGAGCCGCAGGGTGGCGAAGCGGGACTCCGGAAGGAGCACCTCCTTCTCGAAGCGGCAGTGCTTCAGCTCGGTGTACGGGGCGATGGTGCCGCCCGCCAGGTCGAGGACGTCGGTGATCTGTATGCCCGCCAGCTTCAGCGAGGAGACCCGCCCCGCGAGGGCCGGCGGCCCGTCGAGCAGCAGCCAGCACACTATGCGCGCCCGCACGCTGCGCTCGGGCCCCCACGGGTGACCGCCGTGCGGGTCGTCCGCCGCGGCGTCCCCGGACCTGAGGTCGTAGACGGTGCCGTTGCGGAAGGCCTGCCACATGCCGATCTCCGCGGCGGTCAGCCCGTCGGGCGGGTCCCCGCTACCGGCGTCGTCGACCACTGCTGTGTTCCTCCCCGTTCCCGCGGCGCACCGGTCCCCGTCCCGCGAGGACCGTTTCTCCGCTTCTTCGTACACCTGTTTCATGCCCGCTGTGTGACCGGCTGAACGCTAGTGGTGAACGCTGTCTTCCGGGGCCCATATCAGCCAGTGATACAGGCGTCAGGTACCGAAAGAAGGTCTGAGAGAATTGGTCATGTGATCTCTCGAATCGATCTGCGCGGCGACGCCCTCACGGAATTCCCGTCGGGGTCCGCCCTTCGCGCCCTGCTGCCCCGTGCCGACTTCGACGTCGCGGCCGCCCTGGAGAAGGTGCGGCCCATCTGCGAGGCCGTGCACCATCGTGGCGACGCGGCGCTGATCGAGTTCGCGGAGAAGTTCGACGGGGTGGGCCTGGAGCAGGTCCGCGTCCCCGCCGCCGCAATCACCGAGGCCCTCACCGGCCTCGACCCGGCCGTGCGCGCGGCCCTGGAGGAGTCGATCCGCCGCGCCCGCGTCGTCCACCGCGAGCAGCGCCGCGCCCCGCACACCACGCGGGTCGTGTCCGGCGGCTCGGTCACCGAGAAGTGGGTGCCCGTCGAGCGCGTCGGGCTCTACGCGCCCGGCGGCCGGTCCGTCTACCCCTCCTCCGTGATCATGAACGCGGTGCCCGCGCAGGAGGCCGGCGTCGAGTCGATGGCGCTCGCCTCACCGCCGCAGGCCGACTTCGGCGGCCTCCCGCACCCCACGATCCTCGCCGCCTGCGCCCTCCTCGGCATCGACGAGGTGTACGCGGTCGGCGGCGCCCAGGCCGTCGCGATGTTCGCGTACGGCACCGAGAGCTGCGCCCCCGCCAACATGGTCACAGGACCCGGCAACATCTGGGTCGCCGCCGCCAAGCGCTACTTCACCGGCCGCATCGGCATCGACGCCGAGGCCGGGCCGACCGAGATCGCCGTCCTCGCCGACGACACCGCCGACGCGGCGCACGTCGCCTCCGACCTGATCAGCCAGGCCGAGCACGACCCGCTCGCCGCCGCCGTGCTCGTCACCGACTCCGTCGCCCTCGCCGACGCGGTCGAGAAGGAGCTGACGCCGCAGGTCGCCGCGACCAAGCACGTCGAGGACCGCGTCATGCCCGCGCTCCGGGGCCGCCAGTCCGCGATCGTCCTGGTCGACGGCCTGGACGAGGGCCTGCGGGTCGTCGACGCGTACGGCGCCGAGCACCTGGAGATCCAGACCGCCGACGCCGCCGCCGTCGCGGAGCGCGTGAAGAACGCGGGCGCGATCTTCGTGGGCCCCTGGTCGCCGGTCTCCCTCGGCGACTACTGCGCGGGCTCCAACCACGTCCTGCCCACCGGCGGCTGCGCCTGCCACTCCTCCGGCCTGTCCGTGCAGTCCTTCCTGCGCGGCATCCACATCGTCGACTACACCCGCGAGGCCCTCGCCGACGTCGCCCACCACGTCGTGACGCTCGCCGAGGCCGAGGACCTCCCGGCGCACGGCGCGGCGATCAAGGCGAGGTTCGGATGGAAGGTGCCGGAGCCCCAGTGACCAGGATCGACGACCTTCCCGTACGCGACGAGCTGCGCGGCAAGTCCCCCTACGGCGCGCCCCAGCTCGACGTACCCGTACGCCTGAACACCAACGAGAACCCCTACCCGCTGCCCGAGCCGCTCGTCGAGCGCATCGCCGAGCGGGTCCGCGAGGCCGCCCGCGACCTCAACCGCTACCCCGACCGGGACGCGGTCGAGCTGCGCACCGCCCTCGCGCGCTACCTCAGCGACACGGGGGGCCACGAGATCGCCCCCGAGGGCGTCTGGGCGGCCAACGGCTCGAACGAGGTCATCCAGCAGCTCCTCCAGACCTTCGGCGGGCCCGGCAGGACGGCCATCGGTTTCGAGCCCTCGTACTCGATGCACGGCCTCATCGCCCGCGGCACCGGCACCGGCTGGATCTCAGGACCGCGCAACGACGACTTCACCATCGACGTGGCGGCGGCCGAGCGCGCCCTCGCCCGGCACCGGCCCGACGTCGTCTTCATCACCACACCCAACAACCCCACGGGCACCGCGGTCCCCGCCGAGACGGTCCTGGCGCTCCACGACGCCGCGCAGGCCGCGAAGCCGTCCCTGGTCGTGGTCGACGAGGCCTACGTGGAGTTCAGCCACGGCGCCTCGCTGCTCCCGCTGATCGAGGGGCGGCCGAACCTCGTCGTCTCGCGGACCATGTCCAAGGCCTTCGGCGCCGCCGGGCTGCGCCTCGGCTATCTCGCCGCCGACCCGGCGGTCGTCGACGCGGTGCAGCTCGTGCGGCTGCCGTACCACCTGTCGGCCGTCACCCAGGCCACCGCCCTCGCCGCCCTGGAGCACACCGGCACGCTCCTGAAGTACGTGGAGCAGCTCAAGGCCGAGCGGGACCGCCTCGTCACCGAGCTGCGCGCGGCGGGGTACGAGGTGACCGAGTCCGACGCCAACTTCGTGCAGTTCGGGCGGTTCGAAGACGCCCACGCCGTCTGGCAGCAGATCCTCGACCGGGGCGTCCTGGTCCGGGACAACGGGGTACCGGGGTGGCTGCGGGTCACCGCGGGAACCCCCGAAGAAAACGACGCGTTCCTCGATGCGGTACGCGAACTCAAGAAGGAGCGAGACGCATGAGCCGCGTAGGACGGGTCGAACGCACCACGAAGGAGACGTCGGTCGTCGTCGAGATCAACCTCGACGGCACCGGAAAGGTCGACGTGTCGACCGGCGTCGGCTTCTACGACCACATGCTCGACCAGCTCGGCCGCCACGGCCTGTTCGACCTCACGGTCAAGACCGAGGGCGACCTGCACATCGACTCCCACCACACGATCGAGGACACCGCGCTCGCCATCGGCGCCGCCTTCAAGCAGGCCCTCGGCGACAAGGTGGGCATCTACCGCTTCGGCAACTGCACGGTCCCGCTCGACGAGTCGCTCGCCCAGGTGACCGTCGACCTCTCGGGCCGTCCGTACCTCGTGCACACCGAGCCGGAGAACATGGCGCCGATGATCGGCGCGTACGACACGACGATGACCCGGCACATCCTGGAGTCCTTCGTCGCGCAGGCGCAGATCGCCCTGCACGTCCACGTGCCCTACGGCCGCAACGCCCACCACATCGTGGAGTGCCAGTTCAAGGCCCTGGCCCGCGCGCTGCGTTACGCGTCCGAGCACGACCCGCGCGCCGCCGGGATCCTCCCCTCCACGAAGGGCGCGCTGTAAAGCCATGACCGGCCTCAACACCATCCTCATCGTCGTCGGACTCTTCCTGATCGGCGGCATCATCTCCTTCGTCAAGCAGGGGATGCCCAAGAGCCTGATCACGCTCCTGTCCATCGGCGCCGTGATGTGCCTGGCTGCGGGCATCCTGCGGCTCGACTACTGGAACTGACGGGGGCGTACAGCGACATGAGCACTCCCAAGAAGGTCGTCGTCTTCGACTACGGCTTCGGCAACATCCGCTCCGCCGAGCGCGCCCTCGCGCGCGCGGGCGCGGACGTCGAGATCACGCGTGACTACGACACGGCCATGGCCGCCGACGGCCTCCTCGTGCCCGGCGTCGGCGCCTTCGCCGCCTGCATGCGCGGCCTGAAGGAGGCGCGCGGCGACTGGATCGTCGGGCGCCGCCTGGCCGGCGGACGCCCGGTCATGGGCATCTGCGTGGGCATGCAGATCCTCTTCTCCCGGGGCATCGAGCACGGCGTCCAGACCGAGGGCCTCGACGAGTGGCCCGGCACGGTCGAGCCGCTGAAGGCCGACATCGTCCCGCACATGGGCTGGAACACGGTCGAGGCATCCGCCGGATCGACCCTCTTCAAGGGCCTGGACGACGACGCCCGCTTCTACTTCGTGCACTCCTACGCCGTGCACGACTGGTCCCTCGAAGTCGCGAACCCGGCGATGCGCGCGCCGCACGTCACCTGGTCCACGCACGGCGAGCCCTTCGTGGCGGCCGTCGAGAACGGCGCCCTGTGCGCCACCCAGTTCCACCCCGAGAAGTCCGGCGACGCCGGTGCCCAGCTCCTCACCAACTGGATCGGAACACTGTGAGCTCCCTCGAACTCCTTCCCGCCGTCGACGTCCGCGACGGCCAGGCCGTACGCCTCGTCCACGGCGAGTCCGGCTCGGAGACCTCCTACGGCTCCCCGCTGGAGGCGGCCCTCTCCTGGCAGCGGTCGGGCGCCGAGTGGCTGCACCTGGTCGACCTGGACGCGGCGTTCGGCACCGGCGACAACCGTGCCCTGATCGCCGAGGTCGCGGGCGCCATGGACATCAAGGTGGAACTCTCCGGCGGCATCCGCGACGACGCGTCCCTGGAAGCCGCGCTCGCCACCGGCTGCACGCGCGTGAACCTCGGCACGGCGGCCCTGGAGACCCCGGACTGGGTCGCCAAGGTCATCGCGTCGCACGGCGACAAGATCGCCGTCGGTCTCGACGTGCGCGGCACGACGCTGCGCGGCCGCGGCTGGACCCGCGACGGCGGCGACCTCTACGAAACGCTGGAGCGCCTGAACGCCGAGGGCTGCGCGCGCTACGTGGTCACCGACATCGCCAAGGACGGCACGCTCCAGGGCCCGAACCTGGAGCTCCTGCGCAACGTCTGCGCGGCGACGGACCGGCCCGTGGTCGCCTCCGGCGGCGTCTCGTCCCTGGACGACCTGCGCGCCATCGCCGAGCTTGTCCCGCTCGGCGTCGAGGGCGCCATCGTCGGCAAGGCGCTGTACGCCGAGGCGTTCACGCTGGAAGAGGCGCTCGCCGCGGTGGCCTCCTCATGAGCGACGCCGTACGCCGGGTGAGCTCGGGCGGCCCCTGGGAGGAGACCATCGGCTACTCCCGCGCCGTCGCGCTGCCGAACGGCCTGGTCCTGGTCTCCGGCTGCACGTCCGTGGTGAACGGCGTCATCGAGGCCGGCACCCCCTACGAACAGACCATCAACGCCTTCAACGCGGCCGTCGAGGCCCTGCGGGAGTTCGGCCTCGGCCGCGAGCACGTGGTCCGCACCCGCATGTACCTCACCCACGCGCGGGACGTCGACGACGTGGGCCGCGCCCACAAGGAGCTCTTCGACGAGATCCGCCCGGCCGCGTCGCTGCTCATCGTCTCCGGCTTCATCGACTCCAGCCTGGTCGTCGAGGTCGAGGTGGAGGCGTACGGCCCGGAGGCGGGTGCGGCATGACTCTCTCCGTACGGGTCATCCCCTGCCTGGACGTGGACAACGGCCGCGTCGTCAAGGGCGTCAACTTCCAGAACCTGCGGGACGCGGGCGACCCCGTCGAGATGGCCAAGGTCTACGACGCCGAGGGCGCCGACGAGCTGACCTTCCTGGACATCACCGCGTCCTCCGGCAACCGCGGGACGACGTACGACGTGGTCCGCCGCACCGCCGAGCAGGTCTTCATCCCGCTCACGGTCGGCGGCGGCGTGCGCACCGCCGAGGACGTCGACAAGCTGCTCCGGGCGGGCGCGGACAAGGTGGGCGTGAACACCGCGGCCATCGCGCGCCCCGACCTGATCCGCGAGATCGCGGAGCGCTTCGGCCGCCAGGTCCTGGTCCTCTCGGTCGACGCCCGCCGCACGGCTTCGGGCGCCTTCGAGGTCACGACCCACGGCGGCCGCAGGTCGGCGGGCATCGACGCGGTCGAGTGGGCGCACCAGGCGGCGGAGCTCGGGGCGGGCGAGATCCTCCTGAACTCGATGGACGCCGACGGCACCAAGGACGGCTACGACATCGAGATGATCTCCGCCGTACGCCGACACGTCACGGTCCCGGTCATCGCCTCCGGCGGAGCGGGCGCCCTGCCCCACTTCCCCCCGGCCATCGAAGCGGGCGCGGACGCGGTCCTGGCCGCCTCGGTCTTCCACTTCGGCGACCTACGGATCGGCGAGGTAAAAACAACGCTACGAGAGGCGGGCCACCCGGTGCGCTAGGCGCCGTCGGCGGGAGAGATTACGCAAGAAAAGTTGTGCAATTTATATTGTGCAACTTTTCTTGCGTATCTACGGTCGGGGCATGACCAAGCAGCAGCGCCGCCGCGTGACCGACCTCGGGACTCTGAAGGCGTTCGGGCACCCCCTGCGCCTGAGGCTCTACGGAGCCTTGAAGGTGGCCCGCACCGCCACCGCCTCGCAGCTCGCCGAAGAAGTCGACGAGGCCGTCTCGCTCGTCAGCTACCACCTGCGCAAGCTCGCAGAGCACGGACTCATCGAGGAGGCGCCGCAGGCACAGCGCGGGGACGGGCGGGAGCGGTGGTGGGTGCTTGCCCAGGAGGTACTGGCGTTCCACACGGAGGACTTCCAGGACACCCCGGAGAAGGCCGCCGCTCTCGCGGCGGTGAACCGCACCCTCCACGCCCAGCGCGCCGACCTCTACGGCATCTGGCTCGACCAGCGCGCGGCATGGACCCCCGAGTGGCGTTCGGCCGCCGACGACTCCGACTTCCTCGCCCGCTTCACCCCGGCCGAACTCACCGCGCTCACCCAGGAACTGCACGCCGTGATCCGCGCGCACGAGCGGCGGGCCGAGGCGGCCGAGGAGGCGGGGGAGACCGAGGGGCGCGAGAAGGTGCTCATGTACCTCCAGTCGTTCCCGTTCCGGTCACTGTGAGCCACGCGGAGATGTCCACCACCGGCTTACCCGCGGCCGCCGTCGCGGCACCGCCCGCCCACCGCGACGGCAACGTCCTGCGCTGGCTCGGCGCCTACACCGCGTCGATGATCGGCGACAGCGTCTACTTCGTGGCGCTCTCCTGGGCCGCGGCCCGCAGCGGCAGCCCCGCCCAGGCCGGGCTCGTCCTCGCCGTCGGGGCCGTACCGAGGGCCGCGCTCATGCTCGGCGGCGGCGTGATCGCCGACCGGTTCGGGCCGCGCCGCGTGGTCATCGGCAGCGACGCCGTGCGGTGCCTGGTGATCCTGGGGGTGGCCGCGCTGCTCCTCCTCTCCGCGCCCGGCATCTGGGCCCTCGCCGCGGTCGCCCTGTTCTTCGGAGCCGTGGACGCGCTGTTCCTGCCGAGCGTCGGAGCCCTGCCGCCGCGCATCACCACGCCGGGCCAGCTCGGCCGGGTGCAGGGGATGCGCGGGGTCGCCGCCCGTATCGCCACCGTCGTCGGCGGCCCCCTGGGCGGCATCGCGGTCGTGGCGGGCGGCTCGGCGGCGGCCTTCGGGGCGGCCGGAGTCCTCTTCGCCGCGTCCCTGGCGCTGCTGCTCGCCGTACGCGTACGAGAACTGCCCACCGAGGCGGCGGGGGAGCCCGCGTCACCCTGGCGTGAACTCGCCGACGGGCTGCGGTACATCCGCGGCCACCGGGTGCTCGCCCCGCTGATGGCCGTGATCGCCGTGGGCGAGCTGGGCTTCGCCGGGCCCGCCAACATCGGTCTCGTCCTGCTCGTGCAGGAGCGCGGCTGGGGCGCGGCCGGCCAGGGGTGGGTCATCGCCGGGTTCGGTGTGGGCGCCGGGCTGGCCTCGATGCTGCTCGCCGTGCGCGGACGGATGCCGCATGCCGGGGCAGTGCTGTGCTGGGTGGTCTTCCCCGGGGCCGCCGCCACCGCCGCGCTCGGCCTCGTGCCCTCGGTGGCGGGGGCGGTCGTGGCCGCCGTCTTCCTCGGGCTGCTGCTCGGGCTCTGCGGCGCCCTGTGCGGTGCGCTGCTCCAGACCGTCACCGACCCGGCCTATCTCGGCCGCGTCACCTCGGTGTCCAGCCTCTTCACGCTGGGCCTCTCGCCGCTCAGCTACCCCGTGGTCGGCGCCGCGATCGGGGTGTGGGGCATCGCGCCGGTTTTCGTGGCGTGCGCGGCGCTGACCGCGTCGGCCGGTGTCATCGGCCTCTGCTCCCGCGCCCTGCGCCGCGCCGAACTGCCCCGTCGCTGATGGTCCCTACAGCCCCAGCCGCTTCGTCTCCTGGAGGGTGGCGATGGCTGATTTTTCGCCGTCCAGGTCCACCTCGGCGGCGCTCTGCCTGCCGTACGCGAACAGGAGGAGTTCGGAGGGCTCGCCCGTGGCCGTGACCACCGGGGTGCCGCGGTGGGCCACCGCCGTCTGGCCGTCGGTGCGGCGCAGGACCAGGCCCACCGGGGCCTTGCGGCCGATCAGGCGGGCCGTGCGCTCCAGGCTGGACCAGAGGGCGTCCGCGAAGACCGGGTCCAGTTCGCGCCGGACCCAGTCGGGACTCGCGCGGCGCACGTCCTCGGTGTGGATGTAGAACTCGACGGCGTTCGAGGCCTCGTCGATCTGCTTGAGGGAGAAGGGGGAGAACCGCGGCGGGCCGGTCCTGATCAGCTGGATCAGTTCCTCGTACGGCTTCGCGGCGAACTCGGCCTGCACCCGTTCCAGGCGCCCGGCGAGCTGCTTGATCAAAAGCCCGCCCGCGGCGTCCGCACGGCGCTCGCGCACCACCACGTGGGCCGCGAGGTCCCGGGTCTTCCAGCCCTCGCACAGAGTGGGGGCGTCCGGCCCCTCCGCCTCCAACAGGTCGGCGAGGAGAAGTCGTTCACGCTTCGCATGGGTCGACATACGCCCAAGCCTACGACCGCCCACCCGGTCCGGACAGTGGACGGGTGCCCGGCCCCCGCCCCACGCGCGGCACAATGGGCGCATGACCAGCGTGCCCCCGCCCAGCAGCGGCCTCGACCCGCGGATCGCCGCGCGACTCAAGCGCAGCGCCGACGGGCTCCTCCCCGCCATCGCCCAGCAGTACGACACCGGCGAGGTGCTGATGCTCGGCTGGATGGACGACGAGGCGCTGCACCGCACCCTGACCACGGGACGGTGCACCTACTGGTCCCGCAGCCGCCAGGAGTACTGGGTCAAGGGCGACACCTCCGGACACTTCCAGTACGTCAAGGAGGTCGCCCTGGACTGCGACGCGGACACCGTCCTCGTCCAGGTCGACCAGGTCGGCGCCGCCTGCCACACCGGCACGCGCACCTGCTTCGACTCCGACGTGCTGCCGTTGTCCGGCATCTCCGCGCCGGACGCGTCCGGCGGCACGGCCGCCGGTCAGTAGGGTCTGCTGCCATGGACCTCGAGACCTTCCGCAAGCTGGCGTCCGACCGCCGAGTGATCCCCGTCAGCCGCAAGCTCCTCGCGGACGGCGACACCCCCGTCGGCCTCTACCGCAAGCTCGCCGCCGAACGCCCCGGAACATTTCTTCTCGAATCCGCCGAGAACGGAAGGTCCTGGTCCCGGTACTCCTTCGTCGGCGTCCGCAGCGCCGCCACCCTCACCGTCCGCGACGGCGAGGCCCACTGGGTCGGCACCCCGCCCGTCGGCGTCCCCACCGGCGGCGACCCGCTCGAAGCGCTGCGCGCCACCATCGCCCTGCTGCACACCCCGCGTGACGTGGTCAGCGCCGACGACCTCCCGCCCTTCACCGGCGGCATGGTCGGCTACCTCGGCTACGACATCGTGCGCCGCCTGGAGAAGATCGGCCCCGGCGAGCGGGACGACCTCCGGCTCCCCGAGCTGACCATGCTGCTCACCAGCGACCTCGCCGTACTCGACCACTGGGACGGCTCGGTCCTGCTGATCGCCAACGCGATCAACCACAACGACCTCGACTCCGGTGTCGACGAGGCATACGCCGACGCCATCGCCCGCCTCGACGCCATGGAGGCCGACCTCTCCCGGCCCGTCGCCCAGCCCCCGGCCGCGCTGCCGCCCTCCGAGCTGCCCGAGTACACCGCGCTGTGGGGCGGCGAGCAGTACCAGGAGGCCGTCGAGGACATCAAGGAGCGCATCCGCGCCGGCGAGGCCTTCCAGGTCGTCCCCTCGCAGCGCTTCGAGACCCCCTGCACGGCGAGCGCGCTCGACGTCTACCGCGTGCTGCGGGCCACCAACCCGTCGCCGTACATGTACCTCTTCCGCCTCGACGGCTTCGACGTCGTCGGTTCGAGCCCCGAGGCCCTCGTCAAGGTCGAGGACGGGCGGGCCATGGTGCACCCCATCGCCGGGACCCGCCACCGCGGCGCCACCCCGCGCGAGGACCAGGCGCTCGCCGACGAACTGCTCGCCGACCCCAAGGAGCGCGCCGAGCACCTGATGCTCGTCGACCTCGGCCGCAACGACCTCGGCCGGGTCTGCGAGCCGGGCTCCGTCGAGGTCGTCGACTTCATGTCCGTCGAGAAGTACTCCCACGTCATGCACATCGTCTCGACGGTCACCGGCCAGGTCGCCCAGGGCCGCACCGCCTTCGACGTGCTCACCGCCTGCTTCCCCGCGGGCACCCTCTCCGGTGCCCCCAAGCCCCGCGCCATGCAGATCATCGACGAGCTGGAGCCGTCCCGCCGCGGGCTCTACGGCGGCTGCGTCGGCTACCTCGACTTCGCGGGAGACTCCGACACCGCCATCGCCATCCGCACCGCCCTGCTCCGCGACGGCACGGCGTACGTGCAGGCCGGAGCCGGAGTCGTCGCCGACTCGGACCCCGTCGCCGAGGACAACGAGTGCCGCAACAAGGCCGCCGCGGTGCTGCGCGCCATCCACACGGCGAACCGCCTGCGCGCCACGGGGAGCGGTGAGGGATAGTGGACAGGTGACTTCCGCAGTGCCATCGCCCCGAACCGACGCGCCGACCGCCGAGACCCCGGCCCAGCGCGGCAGCAGGCGCAGCATCGGCGCCGCGCTGCTGCTCGGCTCCGTCGGCGCGGCCCTCGCGCTCCTCGCCTCCCGCCAGGACTGGGCCCACGGGACCGCCTCGGTGGCGGGCGGCGCCCTGCCGCTGTCCGCCAGGGGCAGCGACGTCACGGGCGTCCCCGCGGCCCTCGCGATAGTGGGCCTCGCCGCCCTGGTCGCGATCTTCGCGGTCCGCCGCACCGGACGTGTCCTGGTCTCCCTGCTGCTCACGCTGAGCGGTGCGGGGATCGTGGCCGCGGCCCTGCTCGGCGCCGACGACGACGCCGCGCTCGACGAGAAGGCCGCCACCGCCTCCGGCGACGCCGCCGCCACCATCCACGGCCTCTCCCACACCGGATGGCCGTACGCCGCCGTAGGGGCGGGCGTCCTGATCCTGCTCGCCGGGCTCCTCGCGCTCACCTACGGCCGTTCGTGGCCCGCGATGTCGGGGCGTTACGAACGCGACGGCTCGCCGAGCCCCCGCAAGGCGCGTCCGGCCCCGGATCCGGAGCGGCCCGAGGAACTGTGGAAGGCCCTGGACCGCGGCGAGGACCCGACGCGCGAAGCGTGACCCCGCGCTCACGGGATACGCACGGGTACGGGACAATGTCGGCGAGCGTCCGACTCGCGGTGGGCCTCCCACCCACCACCACGCATACAGCACATAGGAGTAAGTCATGGCGGGCAGCAGCCACGGACACACCCCGGCCGCCTGGACCGGTGTCATCATCGCCTTCGTCGGTTTCTGCGTCGCGGGTGCCTTCATGGTGATGGCCAACGTGCCCGGGTTCTGGGCCGGCATGGCCATCGTCGTGCTCGGCGGCCTCGTGGGCATGGCCATGCGCGCCGCGGGCATGGGCCAGGAGAAGCGGCGCCCGCCTCGTCAGGCCACGGGCTCCAAGGCCAAGGCCAAGGCCAAGGCCTGAGCTTCCGCACGCGTCCAGAGGCGGTCCGGCGGTCGCCGGGGGCCGCCTCTTCGTGTGTCCGGCACCGGGCGCCGGGCCCGTCCGCGAGGCAGAATGCCCGGGTGACCGCAGAAACCGACCACGCCGAAGCCGACCGCGCAGGAACCGACCGCGCCGGAGTCGAGCCCATGCCGGGAAGCGGGGTCGGCGGGCGCGGGCGCAGGGCCGGTGTCCTGGCCCGTCTGCTTGTCCCCGGCGCCCTGCTCGCCTCGGCCGCCGGGGCCTTCGCCTACGTCGGCGCCGTCGACCCGAACGAGCCCGGCCACTACCCCGCCTGCCCGCTCCTGCGCCTCACCGGCGTCTACTGCCCCGGCTGCGGCGGCCTGCGCAGCGCCCACGCCTTCGTCCACGGCGACCTCACCACGGCCCTCGGCGCCAACGCCCTCGCCGTCGTCGGCTACGTCGTCCTCGCCGCGATCTGGACCGTATGGGTGATTCGTACGGTGCGCGGGCGACCCCTGCGGATCGAGCTGGGCACGGCCGGGCTCTGGGGCCTCGGCGCGCTGATCGCGCTCTTCACCCTCGTACGCAATCTGCCGTTCGGATCGTGGCTGCATCCCTGAACGGCCGCATCCCTGGACGCGCAGGCCGCGCGAGTGACGTATGTCCAGGTCGTGGGATGGGCGTCAACCGGATGCGAAGGCTTCGCCCTCCTGCGGATACCATCGCAGTGACCAGCTTCAACCGTCAGGGAAGGGGACCGCTCGCGTGAGTGTGCTCGACGAGATCATCGACGGAGTCCGTGCCGACCTCGCCGAGCGGCAGGCGCGCGTCAGCCTCGACGAGCTGAAGGAGCGCGCGGCCAAGGCTCCCGCGGCCAAGGACGGCGCGGCCGCCCTGCGCGGCGACGGCGTCAAGGTCATCTGCGAGGTGAAGCGCTCCAGCCCCTCCAAGGGAGCGCTCGCCGCGATCGCCGACCCCGCAGGGCTCGCCGCGGACTACGAAGCGGGCGGCGCCGCCGTCATCTCCGTGCTCACCGAGGAGCGCCGCTTCGGCGGCTCGCTCGCCGACCTGGAGGCCGTCCGCGCCAAGGTCGACATCCCCGTCCTGCGCAAGGACTTCATCGTCACCTCCTACCAGCTGTGGGAGGCAAGGGCGTACGGCGCCGACGTCGCGTTGCTCATCGTGGCCGCCCTGGACCAGCCCGCCCTGGAGTCCCTCATCGAGCGCGCCGAGTCGATCGGCCTCACGCCGATCGTCGAGGTGCACGACGAGGAGGAGGCCGAGCGCGCCGTGGACGCGGGCGCCCGGGTCATCGGCGTCAACAACCGCGACCTCAAGACCCTCAAGGTCGACCGCTCCACCTTCGAGCGCATCGCGCCCGAGCTGCCGGACAGCGTCGTCAAGATCGCCGAGTCCGGTGTCCGCGGACCGCACGACCTGATCGCCTTCGCCAACGCGGGCGCCGACGCGGTGCTCGTGGGCGAGTCCCTGGTCACCGGGCGCGACCCGAGGGCCGCGGTCTCCGACCTCGTCGCCGCGGGCGCCCACCCGGCGCTGCGCCACGGACGGAGCTGACCCACCCGATGCCGATCGCCGCCCGCCTGGCCCCCGGCTGCCGCCCTCGCGGCTGCCGGGCCCCGGCGCGCCGCGTGCGGGGCAGGCGAGTGCGGTATCACATCGGTTCGGAACCGGGCCAGATCCCCGGGATGCGATGGCGACGCGGCGCCCCGAATGCCGCCGCGAGCTGAAGCGCCCCTGCAAGGGGCGCGGGGAACCGCGCGACAAGCCCACGACGGGCCGCAGTCGCCATCAATCCTGACCAGCAACGGCGCCAGGGCGCACGCGTGAAATACGTCAACGCCAGTCCTAGCGAGGATTCCGCCATGCCCAGCGAGTATTTCATCCCGGACCCCGAGGGTCACATCCCCACCGCCGAAGGCTACTTCGGCGCGTTCGGCGGCAAGTTCATCCCGGAGGCCCTCGTGGCCGCCGTGGACGAGGTCGCCGTCGAGTACGACAAGGCCAAGAGCGACCCCGAGTTCGCCCGCGAGCTCGACGACCTCATGGTCAACTACACCGGCCGCCCCAGCAGCCTCACCGAAGTGCCCCGCTTCGCCGAACACGCGGGCGGCGCCCGCGTCTTCCTCAAGCGCGAGGACCTCAACCACACCGGCTCGCACAAGATCAACAATGTGCTCGGCCAGGCCCTGCTCACCAAGCGCATGGGCAAGACCCGCGTCATCGCCGAGACCGGCGCCGGTCAGCACGGCGTCGCCACCGCGACCGCCTGCGCGCTCTTCGGCCTCGAATGCACCATCTACATGGGCGAGATCGACACCGAGCGCCAGGCCCTGAACGTCGCCCGGATGCGCATGCTCGGCGCCGAGGTCGTCGCCGTGAAGTCCGGCAGCCGCACCCTCAAGGACGCCATCAACGAGGCGTTCCGCGACTGGGTCGCCAACGTGGACCGCACCCACTACCTCTTCGGGACCGTGGCGGGACCGCACCCCTTCCCCGCCATGGTGCGCGACTTCCACCGCGTGATCGGCGTGGAGGCCAGGCGGCAGATCCTGGAGCGCGCCGGGCGGCTGCCCGACGCCGCCATCGCCTGTGTGGGCGGCGGCTCCAACGCCATCGGCCTCTTCCACGCGTTCATCCCGGACGCGGACGTCCGCCTCGTCGGCTGCGAGCCCGCGGGGCACGGCGTCGAGACGGGCGAGCACGCGGCCACGCTGACCGCGGGCGAGCCGGGCATCCTGCACGGCTCCCGTTCGTACGTACTCCAGGACGAGGAGGGCCAGATCACCGAGCCCTACTCGATCTCGGCCGGCCTCGACTACCCCGGCATCGGCCCCGAGCACGCCTACCTCAAGGACAGCGGGCGCGGCGAGTACCGGGCGGTCACCGACGACGCCGCCATGCAGGCGCTGCGGCTGCTCTCCAGGACCGAGGGCATCATCCCGGCCATCGAGAGCGCCCACGCGCTCGCCGGCGCCATCGAGGTCGGCAAGGAGCTCGGCAAGGACGGGCTGATCGTCATCAACCTGTCCGGGCGCGGCGACAAGGACATGGACACGGCCGCGCGGTACTTCGGCCTGTACGACACGGACGCCGCCGTAGCGGCGGACGGCACGCCCGCCACCGGTGCGGAGATCGAGGGGGACGCCAAGTGAGCGGCAACAAGCAGCTGTTGGACGACACCCTCGCGGCCGCCGGGGCCGAGGGACGCTCCGCGCTCATCGCCTATCTGCCCGCGGGGTTCCCGACGGTCGACGGCGGCATCGCGGCGGTCAAGGCGGCCTTCGAGGGCGGCGCCGACGTCGTCGAGGTCGGCCTGCCGCACAGCGACCCGGTGCTCGACGGCCCGGTCATCCAGACCGCCGACGACATCGCCCTGCGCGGCGGCCTCAAGATCCGCGACGTGATGCGCACCGTCCGCGAGGCGTACGAGGCGACCGGCAAGCCGGTGCTGATCATGACGTACTGGAACCCCATCGACCGCTACGGCGTGGAGCGCTTCACCGCCGAGCTGGCCGAGGCGGGCGGCGCCGGGTGCATCCTGCCCGACCTGCCGGTCCAGGAGTCCGCGCTGTGGCGGGAGCACGCCGAGAAGCACGGCCTCGCGACCGTCTTCGTCGTCGCGCCCAGCAGCAGGGACGAGCGGCTCGCCACGATCACGGCGGCGGGCTCCGGCTTCGTGTACGCGGCGTCGCTGATGGGCGTCACGGGCACCCGCGAGTCCGTCGGTGAGCAGGCGCAGGAGCTGGTGCGGCGCACCAAGGCCACCACCGAACTGCCCGTCTGCGTCGGCCTCGGCGTCTCCAACGCGCGCCAGGCCGCCCAGGTCGCGGGCTTCGCCGACGGAGTGATCGTCGGCTCCGCCTTCGTGCAGCGGATGCTGGACGCGAAGGACGAGGCCGCGGGGCTCGCCGCCGTGCGGGCGCTCGCCGGTGAACTCGCCGCCGGGGTCCGCGGCAAGGCGTAGCCGCCCGTGCGGGAGGCCCCTCCGCGGGCCTCACTCGTACGGGTGGACCTGGACCGGGGAGGCACGCTCGTGCCTCCCCGGTTCGTTGGCGGGGTGTGAGTGAGAAGAACCGTGAGGGAAAGCGAACGGCCCGCGAGCGGGTGGCCGAGGAGCGGCGGCGGCAGCGGGCGCGCGACAAGCAGCGCCGGGCGCTGATCGTGGGCGCCGCGGTGGTCGGCGTGCTCGGTCTCGCCGCCGTGGTGGGCCTGCTCGCCGCCGGCTCCGACGACGACAAGAGCGACACATCGGGTCCGGTGAGCGTCCCCAAGGGCGCGACGGGCAAGGATTCGCTGACGCTCCCGCTGGGCGACAAGAACGCGAAGTCGACGCTCACCATCTGGGAGGACTTCCGCTGCCCGGCCTGCAAGGGCTTCGAGGACACCTACCGCTCGACGATCCACGAGCTCGCCGACAAGGGGCAGCTCAAGGTCGAGTATCACCTGGCGACGCTCATCGACGGGAACATGGGCGGCAGCGGCTCGCTCCGCGCGGCCAATGCCGCGGGCTGCGCCCAGGACGCCGGGAAGTTCCCCGAGTACCACGACGTGCTGTTCAAGAACCAGCCCGCCGAGCAGGACGACGCCTTCGGGAACAACGACAAACTGATCGAGCTGGCCGGTGACGTCGAAGGCCTCGACATCGACACGTTCAAGAAGTGCGTCAAGGACGGCAAGCACGACAAGTGGGTCGCCAAGTCCCACAAGGCCTTCCAGGACGCGAAGCTTCAGGGCACCCCGACCGTGAAGCTCGACGGCAAGAACATCTTCGGCGACCAGCGGAATCCGCTCACCCCGGCGAAGCTGCGGCAACTGGTGCAGGAGGCGAACGGGAGTTAGGGCCCCCGGGCGGGCGCCAGGGCCCCCGGGCGGGCGCCTGTTATGGACCCGTAGCCGGGCTGGTTCCCGTCTGGGCCGCCGGGCACGGTAGCGTCGGTCCTGCCATGGACCTTGCCTTTATCCCCAGTCCCTCGCGCGGTGTGGTCGAACTCGGCCCCATTCCGCTGCGTGGCTACGCGTTCTGCATCATCATCGGCGTCTTCGTGGCCGTCTGGCTCGGCAACAAGCGGTGGGTCGCACGCGGAGGCCAGCCCGGCACCGTGGCCGACATCGCCGTGTGGGCCGTGCCGTTCGGCCTCGTCGGCGGGCGTCTCTACCACGTGATCACGGATTACCAGCTGTACTTCAGCGAGGGCCGTGACTGGGTGGACGCCTTCAAGATCTGGGAGGGCGGCCTCGGTATCTGGGGCGCGATCGCGCTCGGCGCGGTCGGCGCGTGGATCGGCTGTCGCAGGCGGGGCATCCCGCTGCCGGCCTGGGCCGACGCGCTGGCCCCGGGCATCGCCCTCGCCCAGGCGATCGGCCGCTGGGGCAACTGGTTCAACCAGGAGCTGTACGGCAAGGCCACGGATGTGCCCTGGGCGCTGAAGATCACGTCCTCGGAGGACGGCCGGGTCCCGGGCACCTACCACCCGACGTTCCTGTACGAGTCGCTGTGGTGCATCGGCGTCGCCCTGCTCGTCATCTGGGCCGACCGGCGCTTCAAGCTCGGGCACGGGCGGGCGTTCGCGCTGTACGTGGCCTCGTACTGTGCCGGGCGCGGCTGGATCGAGTACATGCGGGTGGACGACGCCCACCACGTCCTCGGCCTGCGTCTGAACGTGTGGACCGCGATCGTGGTCTTCCTGCTCGCGGTGGTCTACCTGGTCCTTTCGGCGCGGACGCGCCCGGGACGCGAGGAGATCGTCGAGCCTGTCGCCGCCTCCGACGGCGAGGGCGACGGGGTCTCCACGGGGGACTCGAAGCCCGCGAAGTCCGAGGTCGCCGCGGGTGCCGCGAAGCCGGCCAAGGGCAAGGAGCCCGAGGCGGAGTCGGCCTCGGCCGCGAAGTCGGAGCCGAAGTCGGGGCTGAAGACAAAGCCGGAGACAAAGCCGGAGTCGAAGCCGGAGACAAAGCCGGAGTCGAAGTCCGAGTCGGCCGAGAAGAGCTGACACGCGCTGGTCGTACGTCGACGGGGCCGCCGGATCGTGTGATCCGGCGGCCCCGTTCCGTCTCCGCGTGCGGGCTCATGCGCGGTCGGCCAGGGCCAGGACCCGCTGGGCGCCCTCCACCACCGCCCTGTCCACGAAACGGCCGCCCGGCAGGGCCTGGGCGCCCCCGTTCGTCGCCGCCGCTTCGATGATCTGTTCCGCCTGTTCGACCTCCGCGGGAGTCGGCAGATAGGCCCGCTCGATCACCGGGAGCTGGCGGGGATGGATCGCCGCGCGGCCGAGGAAACCGAGGTTGCGGCCCCGCGCGCAGGACGCGGCCAGGCCCGCCAGGTCGCGGATGTCGGGGTGGACCGACTGGGCGGGCGGCGCGAGACCCGCCGCACGCGCCGCCACCACCACGCGGGAGCGAGCCCAGTCCAGGCCCGCGTCCTCACGTACGCCCAGGTCCGCGTGGAGGTCGGCCTCGCCGAGGGAGATCCCGTGCAGGGCCGGGTGCGCGGAGGCGATGGCGAAGGCGTGTTCCAGGCCGAGCGCCGATTCGAGCAGGGCGTGCAGGATCGGCGCGCCGCCGTCGGACGGCACGGCACGGTCCGCGACCCGGACGACCTCGGCACGGGAGGTGACCTTGGGCAGCCGCAGCCCCGCGAGGCCGGGGAGCGGGGCGATCGTGCGGAGATCGGTCTCGGCGAAGGGGCCGTCCAGGGCGTTCACCCGGACATGGACGGGCACGGCGTGCGGCCGGGGTTCCGAGAGGAGCTCGGCGGTCGCCGCTCGCGCGTACTCCTTGCGGTCGGGGGCGACCGCGTCCTCCAGGTCGACGATCACCACGTCGGCGCCCGCGTGCAGGGCCTTGACCACCACATCGGGCCGGTCTCCGGGGACGTACAGCCAGGTCAGCGGGGATGGTGCGGTCACAGGGCGCCCTCCTTGCGCAGGGTGGAGATCTCCTCGGGCGACAGGCCGAGTTCGGTGAGGACGGCGTCGGTGTCCGCGCCGTGCGGCCGGCCCGCCCAGCCGATGCCGCCGGGGGTCTCGGAGAGCCGGAAGAGGACGTTCTGCATGCGCAGCGGCCCCAGCTCCGGGTCGTCGACGGTGGTGATCGTGGACAGGGCCGCGTACTGCGGGTCGGCCATGACGTCGCGCACGTCCTGAACGGGCGCGACCGCCGCCTCCGCCTTCTCGAAGGCGTCGATCACCTCGGCGCGGGTGTGCCGGGCGATCCAGGCGCCGACCGCCCCGTCGAGGACGTCCGCGTGGCGGGCCCGGTCCGCGCCCGTGCCGAACCACGGCTCGTCGATCAGTTCGGGGCGGCCGACCAGGCGCATCACGCGTTCGGCGATGGACTGCGCGGAGGTGGAGACGGCGACCCAGCCGCCGTCGGCGGTGCGGTAGGTGTTGCGCGGCGCGTTGTTCGTGGAGCGGTTGCCCGTGCGGGGCTGTACGTGTCCGAGCTGGTCGTACCAGAGCGGCTGCGGGCCGAGGACCGTGAGGATCGGCTCGATGATCGCCATGTCCACCACCTGGCCGCGCCCCGTGCGGTCGCGGGCGGCGAGCGCCGTCATCACCGCGTACGCGGTCGCGAGCCCCGCGATGGAGTCGGCGAGGCCGAAGGGCGGCAGCGTGGGCGGGCCCTGCGGGTCGCCGGTGATCGCGGCGAAGCCGCTCATCGCCTCGGCGAGGGTGCCGAAGCCGGGGCGGCGGGCGTAGGGGCCGAACTGGCCGAAGCCGGTGACGCGGGCGAGGACGAGCCGGGGGTTGGCGGCGCTCAGCTCCGCCCAGCCCAGGTCCCACTTCTCCAGGGTGCCGGGGCGGAAGTTCTCGACGATCACATCGGCGGTGGCGGCCAGGCGCAGGAGCGTCCCGCGGCCCCCGGGCGTCGACAGGTCGAGCGTCATCGTCCGCTTGTTGCGGCCGAGCAGCTTCCACCAGAGGCCGACGCCGTCCTTCGACGGGCCGTGGCCTCGGGAGGGGTCGGGGCGCGTGGGGTGCTCGACCTTGATGACCTCCGCGCCGAAGTCGCCGAGCATCGTCGCGGCGAGGGGCCCCGCGAAGAGGGTCGCCAGGTCGAGGACGCGCAGCCCGGTGAGCGGCGGCGTCATGAGGGAATGCCGTTCGGCGCGGTGTCCGCGGTGTCCGCGGTGTCCGCGGTGTCCGTCTGGGCGTCGATCTCTTTGCGGTACGGCATGGACGCCGAAGCCCCCGGCCGCTTCACCGAGAGCGCCGCGGCCGCCGACGCCCAGCCGAGCGCGTCCACCATGGGCCGCCCTTCGGCGAGCGCCACGGCCAGGGCCCCCGCGAAGGTGTCGCCCGCGCCGGTGGTGTCGACCGCCGTGGTCCGCCGGGCGGGGACCGTGACCGGTTCGGCGCCCCGGGTTGCGTACAGGCTGCCGCGCGAGCCGAGCGTGACGACGACCTCGGGGACGTGCGAGAGCAGCGAGAGCGCGGCGGCCCGCGGGTCGTCGCGGATGCCGGTGAGCGTGCGGGCCTCGTGCTCGTTGGGCAGCAGCAGGTCGGTCGCCGCGAGGAGCGCGTCCGGCAGCGGCTGGGCGGGGGCCGGGGTGAGGATCGTGCGCACCCCGTGGCCGCGGGCGGTCCGCGCGGCGGCGAGCACGCTGTCGACCGGGACTTCGAGCTGGAGCAGCAGGGCGTCGGCGGCGGCGATCAGGGCCTCGTCGCTCGCGGAGAGGGCGTCGACGGTGCCGTTGGCGCCGGGGATGACGACGATGGCGTTGCCGCCCTCGTCGTCGACGACGATGTGCGCGGTGCCCGACTGGGTGTCGACGGTGCGCAACAGGTCCGTGTCGACGCCGGACTGCGCGAGGGCGCACCGGAGCTGGGTGCCGTAGGAGTCGGTGCCGACCGCGCCGATCATCGAGACGGTGGCGCCCGCGCGGGCCGCCGCGACGGCCTGGTTGGCGCCCTTGCCGCCGGGGATCGTACGGAACTCACGGCCCGTCACGGTCTCGCCGCGCCGCGGGGCCCTGGCGACGTAGGTGACGAGGTCCATGTTGGCGCTGCCGAGGACGGCGATGTGGGGGGTGGGCGTCATGGGCGGGGTGCCTCCGGGGCGGTGGGTGCGGTGAGCGCGGCGGTGAGGTCCGCGAGAGTGTCGAAGCCGATGCCGTCGAAGTCGCCGACGGAGGTGGCGAGCCGGTTCTTCAGGGGCGCCGTCCAGTGCTCGGGGAGCGCGTCCGGGTGCCCGGCGAGCAGGCCCGCGACCGAGCCCGCGGTCGCGCCGTTGGAGTCGGTGTCCCAGCCGCCGGAGACCGCGCGGGTGATGGAGCCGCCGAAGTCCCCGTCGGCGTGGGTGAGGGCGGCGGCGACGAGCGCGGCGTTGGGGACCACGTGGACCCAGTGATAGTGGCCGTGGGTGGCGTGCAGGCGGTCCACCACGTCGTCGAAGTGCCGTGTGGCGGAGGCCAGTTGGACGGCGTCGCGCACGGCGCGGGCCAGGCGTGAGCGCGGCGGTACGGCGGCGAGGCCCGCCCGTAGGCACTGGTGGACGTCCGCGTGTCCGCCGGCCGCCGCGGCGATCGTGGCCGCGGCGAACTCCGCGCCGTGCACGCCGTTCGCCGTATGGCTCAACTCCGCGTCCCGCCGGGCCTGTTCGGCGGCGGCTCCGGGGTCGCCGGGGTTCGTCCAGCCGTGTACGTCGGCGCGGATCAGGGCGCCGATCCACTCGCGGAACGGATTGTGGTGGACGGCGGTGTGCGGCGGTTCGAAGCCCTGGAGGAGGTTGCGGTACGCGACGCGCTCGGCGGTGAAGGTGCGGCCCGCGGGAAGTTCGTCCAGCCAGAGCCGCGCCACGTCCGCGGTGGTGAAGTCCCTGCCGTGGCGCTGGATCAGGAGGAGGTGGAGAAGGGGGTAGTTGAGGTCGTCGTCCTCGGGCGTTCCGTCGATGTTCTCGGCGAGGGAGTTGGCCGCCGAACGCCTGTTCCAGGGGTACGCGGCCTTGAGCGCGGGCGGCAGGCCCCTCTCGGTGAACCAGCCGGTCAGCGGCCAGTTGCCGGTCGCCGCCGCGATCCTGCGGATGCCGTCGAGGGGCAGCTTCTCGACCGGCTTGCCGAGCACGCAGCCCGCGGCCCTGCCCAGCCAGGCGGCGTGCAGGCGGTCCCGCAGGCCGGGGGCGACGGCTGTTGCCGGTCCGGTGTCCGGCGGTCCTGCCGGCTGTTCCCCGGCCGGGTAGGGGAGCCGTGCCAGCTCGTCGAGGAGCCGCTCGGCCAGGGCCCGCAGGTGCGGCGGGGCCGGGAGCGGGGAGGCGCCCGCTCGGGCCGGCGCCGGATGGCCGCCCGCCGCGAGCCAGCGGGAGCGTACGGAGGAGGCGTCCCGCCCGTCCTCGTCCGCCTGCCGCAGCTCATGGCCGACCAGGTCCTCGGGCTGAACCCAGGTCACGCGACTCACGGGGCGACCGCCGACGGGGGAGCGGCCGGCGGAGTCGGGGTCGCCAGGGCGGAGAACGCTGCCTCGTGGGCGCGGCGACGACGTACGTCACGGGCGAAGATCTCCCGGGCGACCTCCGTGAGGGCCGCGGAGGGGGAGCGCAGGTCGACGCGGCTCGCCGCGGACACCGTCGCGGCCCACTCCGCGGGGACGGCGGCCTCGCCGTGCAGGGCGCCCACGAGCGCGCCGCTCATCGTCGCGATGGAGTCGCAGTCGCGGCCGTAGTTGACCGAGCCGAGGACCGTGCGGCGGTAGTCGGCCCCGCCGGTCACGAGCATGCCGAGGGCGATGGGCAGCTCCTCGACGGAGTGCAGCCGGGAGGGCCGGCGGGCGCCGAGGGACGGGGCGCGGTAGTCGGGGCCGACGGTGTCGAAGGGGGCGACGGCGGCGCGCAGAGGCCCGATGGCCGCCTCCACGTCATGGTGGCGCCCCGCCACGTCCACGACCGCCTCGATCGCGGCGCGCGTGCCGTCCCTGGCCAGGGTCAGGCACGCCTCGACCACCGAGGTCACCGTGGCGCCCGGCGCGCAGGCCGCCGCGACCGCCGCCGCGAAGACGCCCGCCGCCTCGCGGCCGTACGAGGACTGGTGGGCGCCCGCGATGTCCAGGGCCTCGGCGTAGGCGCGTTCGGGATCGGCCGCGTTGACCAGGCCGACCGGCGCCATGTACATCGCGGCCCCGCAGTTGACGATGTTGCCGGAACCGGCCTCGCGCGGGTCGACGTGCCCGTAGTGGAGGCGGGCGACGAGCCACTTCTCGGCGAGGAAGATCCGGTGCAGGGGGAGGGCGTCGGCCTCCAGTTCCGGGATCCAGCGCGGGGTCGTCATCAGGTCGGGCACCAGGTGGTCGGCGACCGCGTACGCGTCGAGGTGGTCCCGGACGGTGCCGTAGACCCGGATGAGCGCGTGCGTCATCAAGGTGTCGTCGGTGATGTGCCCGTCGCCCTTGTGGTACGGCGCGATGGGCCGGGCCGTGCGCCATCGGCGGCCGTCCCAGGGGCCGACGACGCCTTCGACGCGACCGCCGTGCCGCTCGGTGATCTGCTCGGGTGAGTACCCCTCGACGGGCCCGCCGAGCGCGTCGCCGACCGCCGCGCCGAGAAGGCTGCCGGTGATGCGGTCACCGAGAGTGCCGGGTGCGGGTGCGGGTGCGGGTGCGGGTGCGGGTGCGGAGGCGGGGTCGAGGTCGGGGGAGTCGGAGGGCGGGGCGTCGGCCGTGAGCTGGCTAGATCTGGGCGTCATGTCGGGATTGTCCACCTGGAGCGGCCAGTTCCGTGGCTGCCAGGTGCCCGGCGAGTTCCACCAGGTCCGTCCCCGCGAGGCGGGGCAGCGCACAGCCGGAGAGGGTCCGGCAGGCGTCGCGCCACGCCTCGGGGACCGCGGCCGCCGTGCCGAGCGCACCGGTCAGCGCCCCGGCCAGGGCGGGCGCCGAGTCGGCGACGCGGGACAGGCACGCGGCGGCGGGCACCGCCTCGCGGATGCGGCCACGGGCGGCGCTGGCCAGGGCGAGGGCCACCGGGACCGTCTCGGCGGCGGCGATCCCGTAGCTGTACACGTGGTCGACGATCTGATGTTCAAGCAGCGGTACGAGGTCGAAGGCGCACTCGGCGTCGCGGGCGAGCTTCACCGCGTGCCGGGCGTTGCGGCCGATCTCCGTGTGCTCGGGGAGCCGGTCGAGCGCGGCGTCCACGGAGGTGTCGACGTCGGCGCCGCCGAGGGCGGCCGCGATCGCCGCGGCCATCGCGCGGGCGCCGTGGGTGCCGTCGCCGTCCTGGGTGTAGCGGGCGTCGAACTCCGCCAGGGCGGCGGCCTGTTCGGGGTCGCCGGGGTGGACCAGGGCGAGCACGCAGGCCCGTACGCAGGCGGCGTCGTCGAAGAAGTGCGGGTTGTCGTGGCCGGTGGCGGGCGGGCGCAGGCCGGTGGCGAGGTTGCCGAGGCCCGCGCGCACGGAGATACGGGCGCGCAGGGGCAGCACCGCGGACTCCACCTCCGGGGCGCGGGCCGCGGCGGCGGCGACCTCGGCGGCCAGGGCCGACCACGCGAGGTCCAGCGCCGCGCGGACCCGGCGGTCCAGGGGCAGCGCGGGATCCAGCGTGCCGTCCGCGGCGCGGAGCAGTGACTCCGCGGTGAACGCCGCCCATTCGGCGTCGTCCGAGGGGCCGAGGCGGAGCGGCTCGGGGGGCTGGTTCAGGGCGATCGGTACGGGCAGGGTGGTCGTGGCGTTCTGCTCGGCGAAGGTGTCCAGCTCGCGGGTGAGCCGCCGGGTCCACTCCGGCATCCGGCTGGCCCGGTGCCGGGCGGCGGGCCACCCGGCGGCGTCCCCCGCGGCAAGGCCGAGGAGCAGCCCTTCGGTACGGGCGCCGGCGGCCCCGCCTCGACCCGTGCCGCTCGGCCCCGCCACCGCCCCCGTCGCCGCAAGCTGCCTGCCCACCCCGGCCGCGGGGTGAACGGGCGGACGGCCGGGAGAGATCCGCCGGGGCGCGGCGGGGTTGTCGGGGGTCATGCCGCCTCCCCCTCGGGCACGAGCAGATCGGCCACGTCCAACACGTGATGCCCCCGCATGGAGGGCAGACAGCTCCCCCGGGCCGCGCCGACCCCCGCGGCCCAGGCGGCGGGGATGGACGAGACCCCGCACGTGGCCCCGGCCAGCGCCCCCGCCACGGCCCCGGTGGTGTCCGCGTCCCGCCCCATGTTCACCGCGGCGAGCACCGCGCACCGGAAGTCCCCGCGCCCCGCCGCGTACGCGCCGAAGGCGAGCCCCACCGCCTCAGGGGCGAGGTCGGTCCAGGGATACCCCCCGATGACCACCGCGGAGCGCACCGCCCGCTCCCCCCGGTCGGCCACGGCCACCGCCCGACGCAGCGACCGCGAGGTCCAGCTGTCCGAAGGGATGGCGGAGAGCGCCGCCGCCACGACGGCGTCGACGCGGGCCCCGGCCATGGCCGCCGCGACACCCGCGGCGACCGCCTGGCCCCCGTAGATCCCCTCACCGTCATGGCTGACCGAGCCGTCGATGGCGATGAGCCGCGCCGCCTCCGCGGGGCGCCCCGCGGCGAAGACCCCGAAGGGGGCGGCCCGCATCGCGAGACCGTCGCTCCAGGCGTGCCGGTGCTGGGCGGAGATGGGCGCGGCGAGTCCCCGCCGCAGGTTCTCCAGCGTGCCGCGCTCGGAGAAGCCCGCACCCCGGAAGGGGACGTCGAGGTCGGCGATCCACTGGTGCCAGGCGGTCTCGACGTGGGCGACGGTCAGCGCAGACCCGTGCCGGGCGAGCAGCAGCCCGGAGAAGATCGCGTACTCCGTGTCGTCGGTGCCCGCCGGGTGCTCCGCGACGTAACCGGTGATGCGGCCCCAGCGGGCGCGGATCTCGGACGGTTTCATGTTCTCCGCGGGCGCGCCCAGCGCGTCACCGACCGCCAGGCCGAGGAGCGCGCCCCGCGCCCGCTCGCGGAGCTCTTCGGCGCCGCCGGGCGCCGGGACCGACGTAACGCATGCGGTGGATGCCATGCCGTGCCTCCCTGTCACGCGGACAACTGGACCGCGTGTTCCTGCATCCCTGCCACGTGAGCCGCTCACAGGAGCATGACGGGGCTCGGATCACCCCTTCGCCGCGCTCCGAACCGTGCGCCGAACCGCGCACAGGGGCCGCGCTCCGACCACCCCGCCGAAGCGCGTTTTCGCAGGTAAGTACGGCCTTCCTTGCTGGCGGGGGGCTTTTTTGGAGCGTACTTTCGACGTCGTCCAAACATTGAGGGGGTCCACACACCATGGCCATCATCGAGACCGAAGCGACGCTGCACGAGGCGCACCGCGACAACCACACACACCGTGACGTGAACGGCGGCTGGCTGCGCCCCGCCGTCTTCGGGGCGATGGACGGACTCGTGTCCAACCTGGCGCTGATGACCGGTGTCGCGGGCGGGTCCGTCGCCCATCAGACCATCGTCATCACCGGCCTCGCCGGTCTCGCGGCCGGTGCCTTCTCCATGGCGGCGGGCGAGTACACCTCCGTCGCCTCCCAGCGCGAGCTGGTCGAGGCCGAGCTGGACATCGAGCGGATGGAGCTGCGCAAGCACCCCAAGGACGAGGAGAAGGAGCTCGCCGCGCTGTACGCGTCGCGCGGCGTCGAGCCGGAGCTGGCCCGCGAGGTCGCCCGGCAGCTCTCCGCGGACCCCGAGCAGGCCCTGGAGATACACGCCCGCGAAGAGCTCGGCATCGACCCCGGGGACCTGCCGTCGCCGGCCGTGGCCGCGGTGTCCTCCTTCGGCGCCTTCGCGCTCGGCGCGCTGCTCCCCGTACTGCCGTATCTGCTCGGTGCCACCGCGCTCTGGCCCGCCCTGCTGCTCGCCCTGATCGGGCTCTTCGCCTGCGGTGCCGTGGTCGCCAAGGTGACCGCGCGGTCCTGGTGGTTCAGCGGTCTGCGGCAGCTCGCGCTCGGCGGCGCGGCGGCCGGTGTGACGTACGTCCTGGGCACTCTGTTCGGTACGGCCGTAGGATGAGCGCTCGCAGGGCTATACAGGTTGTTGCATAAGTAACCGTTAATCGGCGGTTTCGACTCTGTGACCAGCGGGCATGAGCCGTAAGCGCTGCGGGCAATGAGGCCTGTGTCGCTTTGGGCCGCCGGCCATCGATCTGTCCGCCGCGCCCCCTCCGTTCCGCCCCACCTGCGCGGCCGGTGTCCACATGGTGGAATGAAGTATCCGCTTTTCGAGAAGCGTTCCATCATGTAACCTGCACGAAATTTCGCCAGGGCCAAAGTCGTCCCTCGCCTCACGTACCCCCAGAGCCCGCTAGGCCTGGGAGGTCCCCCAGCCTCGACGACGACGGGAGTGCCGATGCGTACCCACGCCTGGTCGCCCATGGATGGTCGCCCCGCCCCCCAGGGCATGTACGACCCCCGTAACGAACACGACGCCTGCGGTGTCGGGTTCGTGGCCACCCTCACCGGTGTTGCCAGCCATGAGCTGGTCGAACAGGCGCTGACGGTACTGCGCAACCTCGAACACCGCGGCGCCACCGGCTCCGAGCCCGACTCCGGTGACGGCGCGGGCATCCTGCTCCAGGTCCCGGACGCGTTCCTGCGGGAAGTGGCCGGATTCGAACTGCCCGCGGCCGGTGCCTATGCGGTAGGCATCGCCTTCCTGCCCGTCGACACCGCGGGCACCACTGACGCCGCCGTCTCACAGATCGAGACGATCGCCTCGGAAGAGGGCCTCACCGTCCTCGGCTGGCGCGACGTTCCCGTCGCCCCCGAGCTGCTCGGCGCCACCGCCCGCTCGACGATGCCCGTCTTCCGGCAGATCTTCGTGGCCGACGGCGAGAACAGCGGCCTGGCCCTGGACCGCAAGGCGTTCATGCTGCGCAAGCGCGCCGAGCGCGAGGCCGGGACCTACTTCCCCTCGCTCTCCGCCCGCACGATCGTCTACAAGGGCATGCTGACCACCGGCCAGCTGGAGCCGTTCTTCCCCGACCTGTCGGACCGCCGCTTCGCCACCGCCGTCGCGCTCGTCCACTCCCGCTTCTCGACGAACACGTTCCCGAGCTGGCCGCTCGCGCACCCGTACCGCTTCGTCGCGCACAACGGCGAGATCAACACCGTCAAGGGCAACCGCAACTGGATGCGGGCCCGCGAGTCCCAGCTCGCCTCCGACCTGTTCGGCGGCGACCGCGACGACAAGGACCTCGCGCGCGTCTTCCCGATCTGTACGCCCGACGCCTCCGACTCGGCGTCCTTCGACGAGGTGCTCGAACTCCTGCACCTCGGCGGACGCTCCCTCCCGCACTCCGTCCTGATGATGATCCCCGAGGCCTGGGAGAACCACGCCTCGATGGAACCGGCACGGCGCGCCTTCTACCAGTTCCACTCCACGATGATGGAGCCCTGGGACGGCCCCGCCTGCGTCACCTTCACCGACGGCGTCCAGGTCGGCGCCGTGCTCGACCGCAACGGTCTGCGCCCCGGCCGCTACTGGGTCACCGACGACGGCCTCGTCGTCCTCGGCTCCGAGGTCGGCGTCCTCGACATCGACCCGGCCAAGGTCGTCCGCAAGGGCCGCCTCCAGCCCGGCCGCATGTTCCTCGTCGACACCGCCGAGCACCGCATCGTCGAGGACGACGAGATCAAGGCGGGCCTCGCCGCCGAGAAGCCGTACCAGGAGTGGCTGGAGGCCGGCGAGATCGAGCTCTCCGACCTGCCCGAGCGCGAGCACATCGTGCACACGCACGCCTCCGTCACGCGCCGCCAGCAGACCTTCGGCTACACCGAGGAAGAGCTGCGCATCATCATCGCCCCGATGGCCAAGACCGGCGGCGAGCCGCTCGGCTCCATGGGCACGGACACCCCCATCGCGGCCCTCTCCGAGCGCCCGCGGCTGATCTTCGACTACTTCACGCAGCTCTTCGCGCAGGTCACCAACCCGCCGCTCGACGCCATCCGTGAAGAGCTCGTCACCTCCCTGCACAGCTCGCTCGGCCCGCAGGGCAACCTGCTCGAACCGACGGCCGCGTCGTGCCGCAGCGTCACGCTGCCCTTCCCGGTCATCGACAACGACGAGCTGGCCAAGCTCATACACATCAACGCCGACGGCGACATGCCCGGCATGACGGCCGTCACCCTCTCCGGCCTCTACCGCGTCGGCGACGGCGGCCAGGCACTCGCCGCCCGCATCGACGAGATCTGCTCCGAGGCCGACGCCGCCATCGAGGCCGGCGCCCGCCTGATCGTGCTCTCCGACCGGCACTCCGACGCCGAGCACGCGCCGATCCCCTCGCTGCTGCTCACCTCCGCCGTCCACCACCACCTCATCCGCACCAAGCAGCGCACCCAGGTGGGGCTGCTCGTGGAGGCGGGCGACGTGCGCGAGGTCCACCACGTGGCCCTCCTCATCGGCTACGGCGCCGCGGCCGTCAACCCGTACCTGGCGATGGAGTCCGTCGAGGACCTCGTCCGCGCGGGCACGTTCCTGCCCGGCATCGAGGCCGAGCAGGCCATCCGCAACCTGATCTACGCGCTCGGCAAGGGCGTCCTGAAGGTCATGTCCAAGATGGGCATCTCCACCGTCGCCTCCTACCGCGGCGCCCAGGTCTTCGAGGCCGTCGGCCTTGAGCGGTCCTTCGTCGAGCGGTACTTCAGCGGTACGACGACGAAGATCGGCGGCGCCGGTCTCGACGTCATCGCCCAGGAGGTCGCCGCCCGGCACGCCAAGGCCTACCCGGCCTCCGGCGTCCCCTCGGCACACCGCGCCCTCGACATCGGCGGCGAGTACCAGTGGCGCCGCGAGGGCGAACCGCACCTGTTCGACCCCGAGACGGTCTTCCGCCTCCAGCACTCCACGCGCAACCGCCGCTACGACGTCTTCAAGCAGTACACGGACCGCGTGAACGAGCAGTCCGAGCGCCTGATGACGCTGCGCGGCCTGTTCAACTTCACGTCGGACCGCCCGTCGGTCCCCCTCGACGAGGTCGAGCCCGCCTCCGAGATCGTCAAGCGGTTCTCCACCGGCGCCATGTCGTACGGCTCGATCTCCAGCGAGGCGCACGAGACGCTCGCCATCGCCATGAACCAGCTCGGCGGCAAGTCCAACACCGGCGAGGGCGGCGAGGACGCGGACCGCCTGTACGACCCGGCGCGCCGCTCGTCCATCAAGCAGGTCGCCTCCGGCCGCTTCGGCGTGACCAGCGAGTACCTCGTCAACGCCGACGACATCCAGATCAAGATGGCGCAGGGCGCCAAGCCCGGCGAGGGCGGCCAGCTACCGGGACACAAGGTCTACCCGTGGGTCGCCAAGACGCGTCACTCGACGCCCGGCGTCGGCCTCATCTCGCCGCCGCCCCACCACGACATCTACTCCATCGAGGACCTCGCCCAGCTGATCCACGACCTGAAGAACGCGAACCCGCAGGCGCGGATTCACGTCAAGCTGGTCTCCGAGGTCGGCGTCGGCACGGTCGCCGCGGGCGTCTCCAAGGCCCACGCGGACGTCGTCCTCATCTCCGGCCACGACGGCGGTACGGGCGCGTCCCCGCTGACCTCGCTCAAGCACGCGGGCGGCCCCTGGGAGCTCGGCCTCGCCGAGACCCAGC
The DNA here is from genome assembly GCF_052936595.1 of Streptomyces sp. DSM 118878. Lineage (NCBI taxonomy): Bacteria > Bacillati > Actinomycetota > Actinomycetes > Kitasatosporales > Streptomycetaceae > Streptomyces > Streptomyces sp. DSM 118878. The sequence goes on along the minus strand of NZ_CP193622.1, from coordinate 2,565,287 downwards.
AGACCCTGCTGCTCAACGGCCTGCGCGACCGCATCGTCGTACAGACCGACGGGCAGCTCAAGACCGGCCGCGACGTCATCATCGCCGCGCTGCTCGGCGCCGAGGAGTTCGGTTTCGCGACCGCGCCGCTCGTCGTCTCCGGCTGCGTCATGATGCGCGTCTGCCACCTGGACACCTGCCCGGTCGGCATCGCCACGCAGAACCCGGCGCTGCGCGAGCGCTTCACCGGCAAGGCCGAGTACATCGTCAACTTCTTCGAGTTCATCGCCGAAGAGGTCCGCGAGCTCCTCGCCGAGCTGGGCTTCCGCTCCATCGAGGAGGCCGTCGGCCACGCCGAGTTCCTCGACACCGAGAAGGCCGTCACGCACTGGAAGGCGCAGGGCCTGGACCTGGCACCGCTCTTCCACGTGCCGGCCCTGCCCGCCGGTGCCGTGCGCCACCAGATCGCCGCCCAGGACCACGGCCTGGAGAAGGCGCTCGACAACGAGCTGATCAAGCTCTCCGCCGACGCGCTCTCGGCCGCCGGCGCCACCGACGCGCAGCCCGTCCGCGCCCAGGTCGCCATCCGCAACATCAACCGCACGGTCGGCACCATGCTCGGCCACGAGGTGACGAAGAAGTTCGGCGGCGCGGGCCTGCCCGACGACACCATCGACATCACGTTCACCGGCTCGGCGGGCCAGTCCTTCGGCGCCTTCGTCCCGCGCGGCGTCACGCTGCGCCTGGAGGGCGACGCCAACGACTACGTCGGCAAGGGCCTGTCCGGCGGCCGCATCATCGTCCGCCCGGACCGCGGCGCCGACCACCTCGCCGAGTACTCCACGATCGCCGGCAACACCATCGCGTACGGCGCGACCGGCGGCGAGCTCTTCCTGCGGGGCCGCACCGGCGAGCGCTTCTGCGTCCGCAACTCCGGTGCCACGGTCGTCTCGGAGGGCGTGGGCGACCACGGCTGCGAGTACATGACCGGCGGCCACGCGGTCGTCCTCGGCGAGACCGGACGCAACTTCGCGGCCGGCATGTCCGGCGGCATCGCGTACGTCATCGACCTCGACCGCGACAACGTCAACGCCGGCAACCTCGCGGCCGTCGAACCCCTTGACGAGGCCGACAAGCAGTGGCTGCACGACGTCGTGCGCCGCCATGCCGAGGAGACCGGTTCGACGGTGGCCGAGAAGCTCCTCGCCGAGTGGTCCGTCTCCGTGGACCGCTTCAGCAGGATCATCCCCAGTACGTACAAGGCAGTGCTCGCCGCCAAGGACGCCGCCGAGCGAGCCGGTCTCTCCGAGACCGAGATCACCGAGAAGATGATGGAGGCGGCGACCAATGGCTGATCCCAAGGGATTCCTCAACCACGGCCGCGAGGTCGCGCAGACCCGCCCGGTCGGCGAGCGTGTCCAGGACTGGAACGAGGTCTACGTTCCCGGTTCGCTCCTCCCGATCATCTCCAAGCAGGCCTCGCGCTGCATGGACTGCGGCATCCCGTTCTGCCACAACGGCTGTCCGCTCGGGAACCTCATCCCGGAGTGGAACGACTACGCCTACCGCGAGGACTGGTCGGCCGCGCAGGAGCGCCTGCACGCCACCAACAACTTCCCGGAGTTCACGGGCCGCCTCTGCCCGGCCCCGTGCGAGTCGGCGTGCGTGCTCGGCATCAACCAGCCGCCCGTGACCATCAAGAACGTCGAGGTCTCGATCATCGACCAGGCGTGGGACCGCGGCGACGTCGCGCCCCAGGCCCCGGAGCGGCTCTCCGGCAAGACCGTCGCGGTCATCGGCTCGGGCCCCGCGGGCCTCGCCGCCGCCCAGCAGCTCACCCGGGCCGGCCACACCGTCGCCGTCTACGAGCGCGCCGACCGCATCGGCGGCCTGCTGCGCTACGGCATCCCCGAGTTCAAGATGGAGAAGCGGCACATCAACCGCCGCATCGAGCAGATGCGGGCGGAGGGCACCAAGTTCCGCACCGGCGTGGAGATCGGCCGTGACATCGACGCGGCGAAGCTGCGCAAGCGCTACGACGCCGTGGTCATCGCCGCGGGATCCACCATTTCCCGCGACCTCCCCGTGCCGGGCCGCGACCTGAACGGCATCCACTTCGCCATGGAGTACCTGCCGCTCGCCAACAAGGTCCAGGAGGGCGACTTCGTGGCGCCCCCCATCACCGCCGAGGGCAAGCACGTCGTGGTCATCGGCGGCGGCGACACCGGCGCGGACTGCGTGGGCACGGCCCACCGCCAGGGCGCGGCCTCCGTGACCCAGTTGGAGATCATGCCGAAGCCGGGCGAGGAGCGTGCCGCGCACCAGCCGTGGCCGACCTTCCCGATGCTGTACAAGGTCACCTCCGCGCACGAGGAGGGCGGCGAGCGGGTCTACGCCGTCAACACGACCCACTTCGAGGGCGACGAGGACGGCAACGTCCAGTTCCTGCACATGGTCGAGGTCGAGTTCATCGAGGGCAAGCTGACCCCGAAGCCGGGCACCGAGCGCAAGATCCCCGCCCAGCTCGTCACCCTCGCGATGGGCTTCACCGGCACGGACCGGGAGAACGGCCTGGTGGACCAGTTCGCCCTGGAGCTCGACGAGCGCGGCAACGTCGCACGCGACGCCGAGTTCCAGACGAACGTCCCCGGCGTCTTCGTCGCGGGCGACGCGGGCCGCGGCCAGTCGCTCATCGTCTGGGCGATCGCCGAGGGCCGTTCGGCGGCACGCGGAGTCGACCGCTTCCTCACCGGCGCGAGCGACCTGCCCGCCCCGATCCGCCCGACGGACCGGGCCCTGACGGTCTGACCCCACCCGTTCCGCCTGATTCCCCCAGTACGTCCCGTACAACGGAGTACGGAACTGAAGCGGCGCCCGCCTCGTCCCCGACCGGACCTGGGCGGGCGCCGTGGCGTGTGCGGACGGCGATATCCCGCTGATTGCGCGAAAATCCCGCCGACACGCCGTATTTCGCGGGACTTTTCCGCGATGCCGCAGTTCAGTGAGTACGTGACCGCGAGCCCGACGTGTGCGGTTGCGGGGGGCGCAACACTCGTTGCGCATTGCGCTGGCCGCAATGCGCATTACGGTTCGGCAGCAGCCCCCGATGGGTCTAGACCGCCTGGAGTCCGTGTGGCAACAATCACTCCACGACGGACAGCGCAGGAAACAGCACTACTCACTAGGGGGCCGGCATGAAGCGACGTGTCATCGCGGCTGGTTGTATCGCCATGAGTCTCGGACTGACCGCCACGGCGTGCGGCGGCGATGACGGCGACACGGGCGGCAGCGCCACGGACGGCAAGGGCAAGACGCTGACCGTGTGGATCATGGAGGGGACCAACCCCGACGCCCGCCCGTTCTTCAAGGAGGCCGGAGAAGCCTTCGAGAAGAAGACCGGCGCCAAGATCAAGGTCGAGTACCAGCAGTGGGCCACGGCCCAGAAGAAGTTCACCACCGCCATCGAGGGCGGCGCCGAGCAGGTGCCCGACGTGGCGGAGGTCGGCACCACCTGGGTGCCGCAGTTCGCCGAGATGGACGCCCTCGTCGACGTCACCGACGACGTGAAGAAGTCCGGCCTCGGTGACGACCTCGTCGAGGGCCTCAAGGACGCGGGCACGCTCGACGGCAAGCAGTACGGCATGCCGTGGTACGCGGGCGTGCGCTCCATCGTCTACCGCAAGGACATCTTCGAGAAGCACGACCTGAAGCCCCCGACCACCTGGAAGGAGCTCAGGTCGGTCGCCACGACGCTGAAGAAGAAGGAGCCGAAGCTGGTCTCCTTCCCCGTCGCGGGCGGCGCCGAGATGTTCGCGGCCCCCTTCGTCTGGGGCGCCGGCGGCGAGCTGGCCACCGAGTCCGGCGGCAAGTGGAAGTCGGGCATCAACTCGCCCGAGGCGGTCAAGGGCATCGAGTTCTACACGGACCTCGCCACCAAGGACAAGGTCTCCCCGGCCAAGGTCAACACCTGGACCGAGAAGGAGGTCGGCGACGCCTGGAACAAGAGCGAGATCGCCATGGCCATCGGCGGCAACTGGACCCCGAAGGCCATCACCGACGCCAACCCCGACCTCAAGGGCAAGCTCGGCGCGGTGCCGATCCCGGGCGAGAACGGCGGCATGAGCAAGTCCTTCCTCGGCGGCTCCTACCTGTCCACGTTCGACACGGACAAGAAGGCCCTCGCCTGGGAGTTCGTGAAGATGCTGACCACCGGCGAGTTCGCCGCCAAGTGGGCCGGCCAGACCAACTACTTCCCCGGCCAGAACTCCGAGCTGAAGAAGATCGCGGCGAAGAAGGACCCGCTGGTCGAGCCGTTCGCCAAGCAGATGCTCGAAGCGGGCGCGACGGTCCCCAAGACCAAGGCCTACGGTGAGATCCAGGCCTCCAAGGTCATCCCCCGTATGGTCCAGTCGATCCTGACCGGCAAGGCCTCCGTCCAGGAAGCCGCCGACAAGGCCGCCGAGGACATGGACGCGATCTTCGCCAAGGACAAGTGAGCGAGGCCGAGTTCGGCACTGTGAAGGACGCGACATCATGACAGACGTGCTCGTCGGCGACGGGCCGGAGGAGACTCCGGCCCGCCGTGGCCCCCTCCAGCGGGACACGGGCGGAGCCGAAGCGGCCCGCCGCCGCAAGAACCTGATCAACATCACCCGCCCCTGGCTCCTGCTCGCCCCCTCCCTGGTGGTCCTCGCCGGCCTGCTGCTCTGGCCGCTGATCCAGGTCGGCAAGCTCTCCCTCCAGGACTACGCCGTCAAGTTCGGCGGCGGCGTCGGCACCTACACCGGGTTCGACCACTACAGCGACCTGCTCTCCAGCAGCCTGCTGTGGAAGACCGTCCTGCCCAACACCGTCTTCTTCGCCGTCGCCTGCGTCGGCCTCACCGTGGGGCTCGGCACGCTCGTGGCGCTGCTGCTCAACCGCCTCGGGGTCACCTGGCGGCTGATCTGCTCCATCGCGATCCTCGCCGCCTGGGCCATGCCCGCGGTGACGGGCACGTACGTCTGGATCTGGCTCTTCCAGCCGCAGGACGGCATGGTCAGCCAGATCGCGGGCTCCATCGGCCTGATCGACCCGGAGACCACCAACTGGTTCACCGAGCGCGGCCCCTTCTACGCCATCGCCACCCTGAACGTCATCCACCACGGCTTCCCGTTCGTCGCCATCACCGTCCTCGCGGGCCTGATGACGATCCCCAAGGAGCTGTACGAGGCCGGGGAGCTGGACGGCGCCAACGCCTGGCAGCGGTTCTGGAACATCACCGTGCCGACGATCAAGCCGGTCTTCCTCGTGGTGACCATCCTCTCCACCATCTGGGACTTCAAGGTCTTCACGCAGATCTATCTCCAGCCCGGCGGCGACGGCTCCAACGAAGAGGTCTACAACCTCGGCGTCTTCTCCTACATCCAGGCCTTCGCCAAGAACGACTACGGCGCGGGCGCCGCGGCCGCCGTCCTGCTGACCGTGCTGCTCCTGCTCATCACGATCGTCTACATCCGCACGCTGTTCCGACAGGGGGAGGAGGACCTGTGACCACCGCCAAGCTCTCGGCCCGGCCGCCGGCCACCGGCAAGCCCCGCCGCCGCACCTCGCTCGGCTCGCGGATCGGACTGCCGGTCGCGGTCACCGCGCTGCTCGTCTTCACGCTCTTCCCCGTGTACTGGATGATCTCCACGGCACTCGACCCCAAGGCGATCAGCCGGGGCTCCGACGTCTTGCCGAGCGGCCTGAGCCTCGAACACTTCACGTTCGTCTTCGAGAAGGGCAACTTCGGCACCTACCTGCTGAACTCCGCCCTCGTCGGCCTCGCCACGATCGCCGCGGCGGCACTGCTCTCGCTCTTCGCGGCCATCGCGGTGGCACGGTTCAAGTTCCGCTTCCGCACCTCCGTACTGATCATGATCCTGATCGTGCAGATGGTGCCGCTCGAAGCGCTCGTCATCCCGCTCTTCATCCAGATGCGGGACTACGAAATGCTCAACTCCCTGCTGGGCCTGAGCATCGTCTACATCGCGCTCTCGCTCCCCTTCGCGATCTGGACGCTGCGCGGCTTCGTCGCCACCATCCCCAAGGAGATCGAGGAGGCCGCCTACATCGACGGGGCCTCCTGGTTCCGGATGTTCTGGTCGGTGCTGCTGCCGCTGGTCGCGCCGGGGCTCGTCGCCACGTCGATCTTCGCCTTCATCACGGCGTGGAACGAGTTCGTCTTCGCGTACACGTTCATGAAGGGCAGCGACAAGTACACCGCCGCCGTCGGCATCTACCAGTTCTTCGGGGAGAACTCGACGTCCTGGGGCCCGGTCATGGCCAGCTCCACGCTGGTCACCGTGCCGGTGATGATCTTCTTCGTGATCGTGCACCGCAAGCTGGGCTCGGGCCTGGCGGCGGGCGCGGTCAAGGGCTGACACCGCGGCGGCGACCCGGAGAGCAAGCAGTTCGACCACCTCCGATGAGTTTTCGCGGTGCCCGCGGTCAGACACCATGCACGGCAAGCACCGCAGAACCGGAACCCAACCCCGAGGAACCCCTGATGCGTACCCTGATCAGCACCGCGTTCATCTCCCTCGACGGCGTCGTCGAGGCCCCGGGCGGCGAGCCCGGCTACCGTAACTCCGGGTGGACGTTCAAGGACATGGAGTTCCTGCCGGAGGCGTTCGAGATCAAGGGCAGGGAGCAGAAGGAAGCCGCCGCGATGCTGCTCGGCCGGGTCAGCTACGAGGCGTTCAGCGCCGCATGGCCCGACATGGCGGACTTCGCCGACTACAAGACGCTGCCGAAGTACGTCGTCTCCGGCACGCTCACCGAGGGCGACCTGGTGACGAACTGGGGCGAGACCACGATCCTGCGTACGCTCGACGAGGTCGCCGCCCTGAAGGAGACCGAGGGCGGCCCGATCATCGTCCACGGCAGCGCCACCCTGAACCAGGGCCTCTCCGACGCCGGCCTGATCGACCGCTACCACCTGCTCGTCTTCCCGCTCCTGCTCGGCGCGGGCAAGCGGCTCTTCAGCGCGACGGACAAGGACACCCAGAAGCTGCGGCTCGTCGAGCACGAGGCGTACGCCAACGGCCTGCAGAAGAACGTCTTCGACGTCGTCCGCTAGGCCGGGAACAACCGGCCGCCGAGGCGTGTTAAAGTTATGTGTTGCAGTTTTGGTACCCATGAACTTTATGTGCGCCTGACGGGAATGCTCCGAGGGCGCATATTTGTTTTTCCGGTTCTCTCCGGATGGGGTCATTGCAGCGCTGAAGGCTCACAATTCGGTGATTCTTCATACTCTGCCCCTGTTGAGGAGATTTGACATGGCAACCGGCACCGTAAAGTGGTTCAACTCGGAAAAGGGCTTCGGCTTCATCGAGCAGGACGGCGGCGGCCCCGACGTCTTCGCCCACTACTCCAACATCGCGTCCTCGGGCTTCCGTGAGCTCCTCGAGGGCCAGAAGGTTTCCTTCGACGTGACCCAGGGCCAGAAGGGCCTGCAGGCCGAGAACATCGTTCCTGCCTGATCGTCGCAGCGCGCGAACCTCACAGCCGAGGCCCGCACCTTCGGGTGCGGGCCTCGGCTTGCGCTGTCATCGGGCCCGACGGGCCCAGAGCCGCACCGGCTCAGAGGTCCGGAAAGTCCAGCATCAGGAAGGCACTACTGCATGAACCGCTCCGAAGGCCCGGCACGACCCGCACGCAAGCGCCCCACGAACGCAGGCGGCAGGGGGCGGCCGACCGGCCAGGCGAAGGGCGCCGCGGGTTCCGCGAGGAAGCCCGCGGGACGTAAGCCCAAGCCCGCCCAGGGCGGCGAATTCGCGCTGCCCGAGAGCCTCACGCCCGCACTGCCGGCCGTCGAGGCCTTCGCCGACCTCGACATGCCCGAAGCCCTCCTGAAGACGCTGGCCGCCCAGGGTGTCACCGACCCCTTCCCGATCCAGGCCGCCACTCTTCCGAACTCGCTCGCGGGCCGCGACATCCTCGGCCGCGGGCGCACCGGATCCGGCAAGACCCTGGCCTTCGGCCTCGCCCTCCTGGCCCGTACGGCAGGACAGCGCGCCGAGCCGAAGTCCCCGCTCGCCATGGTCCTGGTCCCCACGCGTGAGCTGGCCCAGCAGGTGACGGACGCGCTCACCCCGTACGCGACCTCGGTCAACCTGCGCCTCGCCACGGTCGTCGGCGGCATGTCGATCAGCAAGCAGTCGAACACGCTGCGTCGCGGCGCGGAGGTCCTCGTGGCCACGCCCGGCCGCCTCAAGGACCTGATCGAACGCGGCGACTGCGACCTGTCACGGGTGCGCACGACCGTCCTCGACGAAGCCGACCAGATGGCCGACATGGGCTTCATGCCGCAGGTCACGGCGCTGCTCAAGCAGGTCGAGCAGGGCGGCCAGACGATGCTGTTCTCGGCGACGCTCGACAAGAACATCGACCGGCTCGTCCGGATGTTCCTCACCGACCCCGTCGTGCACTCCGTCGACCCGTCCGCGGGCGCCGTCACGACGATGGAGCACCACGTGCTCTACGTCGCCGACGAGACGGACAAGAAGGCCGTCGCCATGCGGATCGCCGCCCGTGAGGGGCGCGTGATCATGTTCCTGGACACCAAGCGGGCCGTGGACCGCTTCACCAAGCGGCTGCTCGCCAACGGCGTACGGGCCTCCGGCCTGCACGGCGGGCGCTCGCAGCCGCAGCGGAACCGGACGCTCGACCAGTTCAAGACCGGGCAGGTCACGGCGCTGGTCGCCACGAACGTGGCGGCGCGCGGCATCCACGTCGACGACCTCGACCTCGTCGTGAACATCGATCCGCCCGCCGACCACAAGGACTACCTCCACCGGGGTGGGCGCACCGCCCGCGCGGGGGAGTCCGGCAGTGTCGTCACGCTCGTCCTCCCCGAGGAGAAGCGGGACATGACGCGGCTGATGTCCGACGCGGACATCCGTCCCCGGACGGCTCGGGTCTCGTCCTCCGACGAGGAGCTCGTACGGATCACCGGGGCGCGCGAGCCCTCGGGGGTGCCGGTGGTCATCGAGGTCCCGCAGCCCGCGCAGCCCTCCGGGCAGGGGACGCGGCGGCGCCGGCCGCGCGGTGGCGCCTCCGCGGCGCCCTCCGGGCAGGGGCAGCGCCGGGTTCCCCGCCAGGGCGGGGGACAGGCCCGTGGTTCGGCCGGTGCCAGCCCCCGCAGGGGCCGTCCGGCCGGGGGAGCGCAGGGCGGGCGTCGCAGCGCGGCCTGACGCTTACCCTTCCCCGCCGCGGGTGGCTTTTCGCCGCTCCGCGGCGGGGTTTTCCACGCGAACCCCCTGTTTGCCCCCCTGTTTGCCCCGTGGCGGGGGCCTCTCCGTAGGGTGGAGCGCCCCGTCCCACCGCACGACGTCCACGAGGAGCCCCCATGGCACCGGACCGCCGCCGCGAGACCGTCGCGCTGCCTCTCGTCGGAGACGACCGCGCGGCGCTCCGCGCCGACTGCGCCAACTGCTTCGGGCTCTGCTGCGTCGCGCTCACCCTCACCAGGTCCGCGGACTTCGCCGTGAACAAGGCCGCGGGACAGCCCTGCACCAACCTCGGCGAGGACTTCCGCTGCGGCATCCACCGCGACCTGCGGAAGAAGGGCTTCCAGGGCTGCACGGTCTACGACTGCTTCGGCGCGGGCCAGCACGTCTCGCAGCACACCTTCGACGGCACGGACTGGCGCGAGGACAAGGCCACCGCCCGCCGCATGTTCGAGGTCTTCCCGGTCGTGCGGCAGCTCCACGAGCTCCTCTGGTACCTGACGGACGCGCTGAGCCGCCCCCGGACCGCCCCGATCACCGCGGAGCTGAAGAAGGCCCTCGCGGAGACGGAGCGACTGGCCGCCGGCGCCCCCCAGGCCGTGGCGGACGTCGACGTGGCCGCCCACCGCCAGGACGTCAACGCCCTGCTCCTGCGCACCAGCGAACTCGTCCGCAAGGGCACCACCGGCAAGAAGAAGCAGCGCCGGGGCGCCGACCTCATCGGCGCACGGCTCAAGGCCGCCGACCTCAAGGGTGCCGACCTCCGCGGCGCCTATCTGATCGGCGCCGACCTCCGCGACGCGGACCTGCGGGAGGCCGACCTGATCGGCGTGGACTTCCGCGACGCGGACCTGCGCGGCGCGGACCTCACCGGCGCGCTGTTCCTCACCCAGTCGCAGGTGAACGCGGCCAAGGGCGACGCCGGCACGAAGCTGCCGAGCACCTTGCACCGCCCGGGCCACTGGACACCGGCCGAGGCCTAGAGCCCCGCCTGCGTGTCGCGCTCCAAGTTACGTGTCGCACTCCAGCACCGCCCGGCACAACCCGCACCGCGCCCGCACCCGCCCCTGAACCGGCACCCGTATCCGCTGCCGGCAGACCGGGCAGGCGAAGGCCACCCGCAGCGCGCCGCGCCCGTCCACGGAGAACCCGTATCCCTCGGCGGCTCCGTCGGTTCCGGTGGCTCCCGCCGCCCCGGCGGCCCTCGCGGCCCCGTGATCCACCGCGTACCGCCGGTCCTTCGCGTACCGCCGCTTGCCCATCCACCCGGCGGCCGTCAGCGGAGGCTGCTGTTCGTCGCGGCGGGCCCGGGCGAGGCCTTTGGTGTACGCCGTGTAGGCCTGCGCGCTGGTGAACCACGTCTCCGGGGCCTCGCCGAACGCCAACGCCCGCTTGGCCAGGACGTATCCGTACTCCTCCGGCGTCAGATAGCCCAGCTTCTGCGAGGAGACGCCGTCCTCGCGGTAGGCGTCGAGGAGCAGCCAGCCGGCGCCCAGGTACACGGCGGCGGTGTCGGTCAGGATCTCGTTGTCGCGGGTGCCGGGGAACGTCAGGTCGAGGCGGTGCAGATACACGTGCATGACCTCGTGGGCGAGGGCCGCGCCGATGTCCCGCCGGTGGGTGCGGAAACGGTCGTTGAGCTCGACGAAGTACTCGGGCCCCGCGGCGAGTTCGACGGACGCCGCGTGCCGCATCTCCCGGAAGCCGACGATCACGCGGGCGTCGGGCAGGCGCAGGTGCCGCACCATCTCGCGGGCCACCCGCTGCGCGCCCAGATGCAGGTCGTCCTGGTCGCCGAAGGCCACGTCGACGGGGGCCACGCTGGTGTCGAAGGTGCGGACGGTGTCGTACGAGAGGCGTCTGTAGAGCGCGGTGATGGCGGCACGGACGGTCTCCAGATGGGGATAGCCGTGCACGACAGGCCCACCGCCGTCCGCCACGTCCCCACCCCCTGACGCCACCACCGGCCAACGCGTCCGAGGCCACTGTACGGCCGGCCACCGGCCCCGGGCCGGGTGCGCACGACAAGCCGTGGCTGGAAACAACCCCTTGTCCTGAGCGGACATTGATCTCCATAATCCGCAGCAACGCTTTGGCGGGCACATGCCATCCACACGCACTCCCGTGCGGGTCGGCAGGGGCCCGCTCAGGCGTGTACCCCCCACGAACCCCCCACGAAGGGAAGACAATTGAAGACCAAGCTGCGTGGAGTGAAGAGAGCCGCCACCCTCGGCGCGATCGCTCTGGCCACCGTCAGCCTTCAGCCCCTTGCCGCCCAGGCGGCGCCGGACCCGGGCCCCCAGCCGGGTGAGCGCATAGTCGGCGGCACCCCCGCCGAGCAGGGCGAGTTCCCGTTCATGGTCCGTCTGTCGATGGGCTGTGGCGGCGCGCTGTACGCCCAGGACGTCGTCCTGACCGCCGCTCACTGCGTGGACGGCTCCGGCGACAACACGAGCATCACCGCCACCGGTGGCGTCGTGGACCTGGAGAGCCCCGACGCGATCAGCGTCAAGTCCACCAAGGTCCTACAGGCCCCCGGCTACGACGGCAAGGGCAAGGACTGGGCGCTCATCAAGCTCGCCAAGCCGATCGACCAGCCCACGCTGAAGATCGCCAAGGACACCACGTACAACGAGGGTGACTTCACCGTCGCGGGCTGGGGCGCCGACAAGGAGGGCGGCCAGCAGCAGCGGAACCTCCTCAAGGCGACCGTCCCGTTCGTCAGCGACGCCGACTGCGAGGCCGCCTACGGCGAGGACCTGACGCCCGGCGAGGAGCTCTGCGCGGGCAAGCTCGCCGAGGGCGGCACGGACACCTGCCAGGGCGACTCGGGCGGCCCGATGTTCCGCAAGGACGAGGCCGGCGAGTACATCCAGGTCGGCATCGTGAGCTGGGGCAACGGCTGCGCGCGGCCGAAGTTCCCCGGCGTCTACACCGAGGTGTCGACCTTCGCGGCCGACATAGAGAAGGCGGCCGCGGGGCTCTGAGTCCCGGCACCGCCCGACGCTCCACGCACGGGGCGCCCGCACCCGCGGGCGCCCCGTCGCGCTGCCCGGCCCGGCTCGGCCAGCCCCGCCCCGGAGCCCCGTTAGTCCAACACCTGCCCCTCCTTTGTCCATGGGCGCCCCCGGCCGGACCCGCGCATCGTGAACCGCACGAGTTCCGTCCACCGAGGGGTGCCGCATGCTGCCGTCAGACAGGTCCGGGCCGAGCCGCCGAGCCGTGGTCGCCACGGGCGCGATAGCCGGGGTGGGGGCCGCCCTGGGGGCGGCCGGGAGCGCGTTCGGCGCGCCCGGCGCGGGGAAACGCCCCGCGGGCGAGGTGGTCCTGCGCTCGGCCGGCCTGGACGTCCGCGTCGCGGGCGACTTCCCCCGCGTCATCTCGTACACCGACCGCGCGAGCGGTGCCGTACTGCACGGCCGCGCGGAGCCGCTGAGCGCGGTGCTCGTCGACGGGGTCGAGCGGACGCCCGAGGTCACCGCTTCGCCGGGCGGGGACCGCATCTCGTACGACATGGTCTTCGACGGCGGCACCCGGATCGACGTGGAGATCGCGGTCGAGGGGCGGCAGGTCCACTGGCGGGTCACCAGGATCGCGGACACGGACGCGCTGCGGGTCGGCACCCTCCAAATACCCGGGCTCTCCCTGCTCTCCGTACGCAGCGACCAGCCCGGCGCCGCCCTGCTCGCCGCCAAGGTGCAGCTCGACAAGGCCAAGAGCGGCGACACGCTCGTCCGGCCGCGCAAGGACACGCCCGCCGAGGCCGCCGTCGGATGCGCGTACGCCGTCGTCGCGCACGACGGGCTCGGCGGGGCGGTCGAGACGAACACCGGCTACGACAAACCCACCGGCGAGGCGGGCACCACCTGGGAGAACGGCCGCCTGTGGCGCGAGACGGTGCGAACGGGCGACCATGTGGAGACCCGGTTGAGCCCCGGCCAGTGGACGCACCGTGCCGCGACCGCGCCCCTCGACGCCACCGAACCCCTCCCGTACGCCACCGTCGTGATCACCGGCGACCGCAACGGCGACGGCAAGGTCGACTGGCAGGACGCCGCGATCGCCTTCCGCGACATCATGGTGACGCCGCTCGGCGCCGACGAACAGCATCTGCGCGTCGTCCCGCACATCCCGTTCAACTTCGCCTCACAGGCCACCAACCCCTTCCTGGCCACCCTCGACGACGTCAAGCGCATCCACCTGGCGACCGACGGCCTCGGCCAGTACACGCTCCTGAAGGGCTACCAGTCCGAGGGGCACGACTCCGCCCACCCCGACTACGCCGACAACTACAACGAGCGTGCGGGCGGCCTCAAGGACCTCAACACCCTGGTCCACGAGGGCAAGAAGTGGAACAGCACCTTCAGCGTGCACGTCAACGCCACCGAGTCCTACCCCGTCGCCCACGCCTTCTCCGAGAAGCTCGTCGACAGACGCGACGAGCAGTGGGACTGGCTCGACCAGAGCTACCGCATCGACCAGCGCCGCGACCTCGTCTCCGGCGACATCGTGCGCCGCTTCGCCGACCTGCGCGCCCAAGCCGACGATGGCCTGAACGCCCTGTACATCGATGTGTTCCGCGAATCCGGCTGGACCTCCGACCGCCTCCAGCGCGCCCTGCGCGAACAGGGCTGGACGATCACCACGGAGTGGGGCCACGGCCTCGAACGCTCCGCGGTCTGGTCGCACTGGGCCACCGAGACCGACTACGGCGGCGACACCTCGCGCGGCATCAACTCCCGCCTGATCCGCTTCGTCCGCAACCACCAGAAGGACGTCTTCGCCGACAAGTGGCCCACCCTCCTCGGCATCGCCCGCATGGGCAACTTCGAGGGCTGGATCGGCAAGACCGACTGGCACGCCTTCTACGAGCTGATCTGGACCCACTCACTGCCCGCCAAGTACCTCCAGGCGTACCCCATCAAGACGTGGGACGAGCACGAGATCACCTTCTTCGGAGCGGCGGGCCCCGGGGCGAGCGGGACGACGGTCTCCGACGCCTCGGGCAAGCGCCGCATCACCACCGACGGAAACGTCGTCTACGAAGACGGCCGCTACCTGCTGCCCTGGGAGCCCCGCAAGGCCACCGCTCCCGCCAAGCTGTACCACTACAACCCCACCGGCGGCAGCAGCGACTGGCACCTCCCGCGCGCGTGGGCCAGGCGTTCCCGCGTGGCCCTGTACCGGCTCACCGACCAGGGCAGGGCCTTCGAGTCGTACGTCTCCGTAGTGGACGGCAAGGTCACCCTGAAGGCGGAGGCGAAGCAGCCCTACGTCCTCTACCGCGAGCGTGCCGCCGCCCTGCCCGACCCGAAGTGGGGACAGGGCACTCCGCTGCGCGACCCCGGCTTCCACTCCGGCTCCCTCAAGGAGTGGAAGGCCGCCGGGCCCGCCGCCGTGGAGCTCAGCGCGCTCGGCGACCACGAGCTGGTCATCGGCGCGGGCGGCGCCGCGTCCGTAGGACAGAGGCTCACCCGCCTCGAAGCCGGTACGTACGTCGCCTCCGTGCAGGTCGAGGTCGGCGAGAAGGCGGGGGAGCGGCGCAAGGCGTCCCTGGAGGTGCGCACCGCCGACGGGGTCACCGCGGCCAACTTCACCGAGACGTCCACCGCCGGCAACCACGTCGCCGCCGACCGCAAGCACGGCACCCGGTTCCAGCGCATGTTCACCCGCTTCACCGTCCCCCAGGGCGGCGGCACCGCCGAGCTGACACTGCGGGCCGAGGCCGGCCACGCGCGCGTGCGCTTCGACAACGTACGCGTCGTCGCCGCCCACCACGCGAAGCCGCCCCGCGGCACCCTCGTCCACGAGGACTTCGAGCACGTCCCGCAGGGCTGGGGCCCCTTCGTCAAGGGCGACGCAGGCGGCGCCACCGACCCGCGCACCCACATCGCCCAGCGCCACGCCCCGTACACCCAGCGCGGCTGGAACGGCAAGGAGATCGACGACGTCATCGACGGCACCAACTCCCTGAAGTCACGCGGCGAGAACACCGGACTCGTCTACCGCACCGTCCCGCACACCGTCCGCTTCACGCCCGGCAAGCGCTACCGCGTCTCCTTCCCGTACGAGAACGAGAAGGCCGGCCAGTACGCGTGGATCACCGCCGTCGACGCCCCCGCCGCCCGCGAACTCGACCGCAAGGACCTCCCCGTCGCCACGACGCCCACCACCCTCACCTACGAGTTCACCGCCCCCGCCGAGGGCGAGGCCTGGGTGGGCCTGCGCAAGACCGGCGACGACGGCACGGCGGAGTTCGTGCTCGACGCCTTCCAGGTCAGCGAGGTCTGACCGCCGCCCGGGCCGCGCGCACCCGCCCGGTGCGCGCGGCCCGGCACCACCCTCACCCTCACCGCAGCGCGACCCGCTCCCCGCCCCCCTCCAGCTCAAGCACCCACACCTCGTTCTCGCCCTCCCGCAGCACAGGACCCGGCACATAGAGAGACCTCTGCGGGCCCACCGACCAGTAACGCCCCAGATTGAAGCCGTTCACCCACACGAAGCCACGCGTGAAGCCCGGCAGCTCCAGCGCGGCATCGCCCGCGCCACGCACGGACAGCGAACCCCGGTAGAGGCCGGGCCGCCCCCGCGCCGGACCGCCCGCGGGGACCTCCCGCACCGCCGCCGCCACGTCGAACGCGTCGAGCCGCAGCCCCGCCGCCCGAACCCCGTGCAGATACTGCCGCTCGTGCAGGACACCCCCCTCGATGCCCTTCGGCTCACCCATGCGCGGCCCGTAGTTGACCCGCCCCAGGGACTCCACCCACAGCTCCACGCGCGCGTACCCCGCGACCGGCTCCGCCAGAACCGGCTCGTCCTCGGTCAGGACCCCGGCCCGCTCCCCGTCCACGTACACGACCGCCCGGTCGCGCAGCCCCCGCACGGACAGCGGGTGGGGACCGCGCGGACCCGGCACCGTCAGCGCGTACCGCACCACACCGCGGTCCACGTCGAGCTCCTCGAAGGTGGGCGGGACGGCGTGCTCCGCCTCCGGCGTACCGAGACGGTCCAGGACCGTGCCCAGGGCCGCCCAGTCCGTCAGCGCCGCCGACACCGGGGCGCCCAGCACCGGCAGCGGCTCCGGAACCTCCGGCAGGGGCCCCGGCGCGTACCGCGCGAGGACCTCCCTGAACGCCCGGAACTTCGCCGTGGGACGGCCGTACTCGTCGATCGGCGCGTCATAGTCGTACGAGGTGACGTCGGGCTCCAACGCCCCGTCGTGCAGCGCGCCACCCCCGCGGTTGGCGCCCGCCCAGCCCGCGAAGTTCGTGCCGCCGTGCGCCATGTACAGGTTCACCGACGCCCCGCACTCCAGGATCTCGGCCAGCGCCGCCGCCGCGTCGTCCGCGTCCCGCACGACGTGCTCCGCGCCCCAGTGGTCGAACCAGCCGCACCAGAACTCCATGCACATCAGCGGCCCCGAAGGACGGTGCCCGCGCAGCACCGCGAACGCCGCCCGCGCCCCCGAACCGAAGTTGGCCGTGGCGAGGACACCCGGAATCGAACCACCGGTCAGCATGTGATCCTCGGGGCCGTCCGAGGTGAACAGCGGCACCCGCACACCCCGCGCCCGCAGCAAGTCCGCGAGATGAGCCAGATACACCTGGTCCGAGCCGTAACTGCCGTACTCGTTCTCGACCTGCACCATGATCACCGGCCCGCCGTCAGGCCCGCCGTACTGCCGCGGCACGACCTCCCGCAGCAGCCGCCGGAACCAGCGCCCCACATGCCCCAGATACTCCTCGTCACGCGTCCGCGCGCGTACCCCCACCACCCCCGTCAGCCAGTGCGGAAGGCCACCGTTCTCCCACTCCGCGCAGATGTACGGGCCCGGCCGCACGATCGCCCACAGGCCCGCCTCCCGCGCCGCGTCCAGGAAACGGCCGAGCGCCTCGACATCCCGGTAGGTGCCCGGGAACGGCTCGTGCAGGTTCCACGGGACATACGTCTCCACACAGTTCAGGCCCAGCGCCCGCAGCATCGCCAGACGGTGCCCCCACTGCCCCTCGTGCACCCGGAAGTAGTGCAGCGCGCCGGAGAGCAGCCGCACCGGCCGCCCGTCCAGCTCGAAATCACTCTCGCCGACCCTGAAACCATCCTCGCCGACCTGGAAACCGTCCATCATGTCCCTTCGCTCACAGCACGCTCACCCACGATCACCTCTGGCGGGCGGCAGGGTCCATGGACAAAGATCGGTTCCGGTTGGACGCAGCGAGCGGGACAGATGCCTGACCCGCACCGGAAGGGGCACGCGGATGTACCACACATGGATGCGGTATTTCACTCCCAGCCCGGCCCACCACCGGCTCGGCCTGGCCTGCCTCGGCGTCGGCCTCCAGCACGGCCTCCTGCCGACCGTGGGCCCCCGCACCCTCGACCACCACGTCGCCGTCGTCATCAGCGCGGGCGGCGGCTGGTTCCGCGGCCCCGACGGACGCCGTACGACAGTGACCGCGCCCGCCCTGATCTGGCTCACCCCCGGCGTGCGCCACCACTACGGGCCCGACCCCGACACCGGCTGGGACGAGTGCTTCGTCGACTTCACCGGACCCGCCACCGCCACCTACACCGAACTCGGCTACATCGAACCCACCCGAGCCGTCGTCCCCCTCTCCGACGCGGCCGGCGCCCGCGCAGCCGTCGGCCGCATCGCCCGCGCCGCCCGCCGCGGCAACCCGCTCCTGGAAGTCGAGACCGGAGCCGCCGTCCACGAACTCCTCGTCGCCCTGCGCCGCGCCCGCGCCGACATCGCCCCCGACGGCGACCCCGTGCTCCAGGCCCTCGCCCGCGACGCCTTCCAGCCCTTGTCCGTCGCCGAACACGCCGCACGGCACGGCATGACCCCCGCAGAACTGCGCACCGCCGTACGCCGCGGCGCCGGATGCAGCCCCAAGGACTACCTCCTCGGCATCCGCCTCGGCCGCGCCAAGGAACTCCTCGCCGCCACCGAGCTGCCCGTCGCCGCGGTGGCCCGCCGCGTCGGCTACGACGACCCGGCGTACTTTTCACGCCTTTTCACCCGCCGGGTCGGCACCGCCCCCGTCCGCTTCCGGGAACAGCAGGGAAGGGCCGTACCCGGCGGCTGGTCCCAGCAGGTACCCGACCCCGACCACCCGCCGATTCTGCGCTCCTGTGCCGCGGGCGGACCCACCCCGGCAACGTAGGCTCGTGACCCATGACCACCAGCCACACCAGTGACGCGAACAGCGCGGACGCCCCCGGGAACAACGGCGCCGGCATCCCCGACGACGAGGCCGTCCACGCCGAGCTGACGCGACTGCGCGACAGCATCGACAACATCGACGCCGCCGTCGTCCACATGCTCGCCGAACGCTTCAAGTGCACCCAGCAGGTCGGCCACCTCAAGGCCAACCACCACCTGCCGCCCGCCGACCCCGCCCGCGAGGGCCGCCAGATCGCCCGCCTGCGCGAACTCGCCGAGAACGCCAAACTCGACCCCGCGTTCGCCGAGAAACTCCTCAACTTCATCATCGCCGAGGTGATCCGCCACCACGAGACGATCGCCAAATCCTCGTAGGGCCTGTCGTTTGGATCATCTCGGCGTCGCGGGCCCTGGCACGCACATCTGCGGCGTTGTCGTCGGTTGCCAACGCTCCGCGTTGTCGCCCTCCTCCGCCTTGCAGCTGCACGCACCAGACCCCGCTCGGGCAGGGCTCGAAGGCACCGCCCCTTACAGCCGACCTGATCCAAACGACAGACCCTAGCGCCCACCCCGCACGCGGGCGCCGGGATCCGACGCCTACACCGATACCGGTGACATCGGGCAGCATGGGGCCATGCCCGTACTGACGCGCGACGAAGCGCAGACCCGTGCCCAGCTCATCGATGTCCACCGGTACACGGTCGAACTCGATCTGACCCAGGCGGCCGACGCCACCGGCGACACCTTCGAGTCCCGCACCACCATCCGCTTCAGCGCCCGCGCGGACAGCGCCACCTTCGTCGAGCTCAAGCCCGCCGCACTGCACTCCGTCACCCTCGACGGACAGCCCGTCGACCCCGCAGGCCTCGACGACAACCGCCTCACCCTGCACGGCCTCACCGCCGGCGAACACGAACTGCGCGTACACGCCACCATGCGCTACTCGCACACCGGCGAGGGCATGCACCGCTTCACCGACCCCACCGACGGCGAGACCTACCTCTACACCCAGCTCTTCATGGAAGACGTGCAGCGCGTCTTCGCCGCCTTCGACCAGCCCGACCTGAAGGCCGTCTTCGAGCTGACCGTCACCGCCCCCGAGAACTGGACCGTCCTCGCCAACGGCGTCACCCGCCACCTCGGCGACGGCACCTGGCAGGCCGCACCCACCCCCCTCATCTCCACCTACCTCGTCGCCGTCGCCGCCGGACCCTGGCACTCGGTGCGCACCGAACACCGCGGCCTGCCCTTCGGCATCCACTGCCGCCGCTCCCTCGCACCCCACATGGACACCGACGCCGACGAGATCCTCGGCCTCACCCGCGCCCTCTACGACCGCTACCACGAGAAGTTCGAGGAGCCCTACCCCTTCGACTCCTACGACCAGGCGTTCGTCCCCGAATTCAACGCCGGCGCCATGGAGAACCCCGGCCTCGTCACCTTCCGCGACGAGTTCATCTACCGCTCCGCCGTCACCGACACCGAACGCCAGACCCGCGCCATGGTCATCGCCCACGAGATGGCCCACATGTGGTTCGGCGACCTCGTCACCCTGCGCTGGTGGGACGACATCTGGCTCAACGAGTCCTTCGCCGAGTACATGGGCTTCCAGACCACCGCCGAAGCCACTGGCTTCACCGACCCGTGGACCGACTTCGGCATCGCCCGCAAATCCTGGGGCTACGACGCCGACCAGCGCCCCTCCACCCACCCCGTCGCCCCCGACCCCGCCGCCGTGCCCGACACCGCCTCCGCGATGCTCAACTTCGACGGCATCTCCTACGCCAAGGGCGCAAGCGCCCTGCGCCAGCTCGTCGCCTGGCTCGGCGAGAAGGACTTCCTCGCCGGCATCAACACGCACTTCACCCGGCACAAGTTCGGCAACGCCACCCTCGCCGACTTCATCGACTCCCTCGCCCACGCCACCGACCGCGACGTCCACTCCTGGGCCGAGGCCTGGCTGCGCACCACCGGCGTCGACACCCTGACCTCGAAGGTCAACCACGCGGGACGCCAGTGGACCCTCGGCATCGACCGCGACGGAGGCGGCGAGGCGGGCCGTGAGAGCGGACGCCCGCACCGCGTCACCGTCGGCGTGTACGACCGTGACCTCGCCGGTGGCCCCGCGCTCGTCCTGCGCGAACGCTTCGAGACCGACATCTCCGCCACCACCACCGTCGAACGCGACGGCGGCCGCCCCGCCCTCGTCGTCCCCAACGACCAGGACCTCACCTACGCCAAGATCCGCCTGGACACGGCCTCCCAGGAGACCGCCCTCACGAGCCTCTCCCAGGTCCCCGACCCGCTCACCCGCGCCGTCCTGTGGAACAGCCTGCGCGACATGGTCCGCGACGGCGAACTCCCCCCGGCCGTCTACCTGCGCGCCGCCCTCACCCACCTCCCCGAGGAGAGCGACCTCGCCATCGTCCAAGGCGTCCTCACCTTCGCCACCGACCACATCGCGGGCCGCTACACCGGCCCCGACGAGCGGCCCGCCGCCCTCGCCACCCTCGGCGAACTCTGCCGCGACCTGATCCGCCGCACCGAGGACGGCTCCAACCCCGGCCTGCGCCTCACCGCCGTCCGCAGCGCCATCGACGTCGCCACCCAGCCGGCACCCCTGGAGGCCTGGCTCACCGAGGGCACCGTGCCCGGCGGCCCCGAACTCGACCCCGAACTGCGCTGGCGCGTCCTCGCCCGCCTCGCCGTCCTCGACGCGACCGACGAAGCCGCCATCGCCGCCGAACTGGCACGCGACCCCAGCGCCACCGGCCAGGAAGGCGCGGCACGCTGCCGCGCCGCGCTGCCCGACGCCGCCGCCAAACGAGCCGCGTGGGAGGCCATGTTCGCCACCGACGAGCTGTCCAACTACCTCCTCAAGGCCACCGCCCAGGGCTTCTGGCAGCCCGAACAGGCCGACCTCGTACGGGAATACGTCCCCCGCTACTACGAGGACGCCGTCACCGTGGCGGCCCGGCGCGGCCCCGCCATCGCCGAGGTCGTGGGCGCCTGGGCCTTCCCCGCACCCTTCGTCGACGCCGAGACGCTCCACCTCGGCGAGCGGTGCCTGCGCGACGCCGACCCCATCCCCGCCCTGCGCCGCAAATTCACCGACCAACTCGACGACCTGGCACGGGCCCTGCGCGTACGGGAAGGAAACGGCACAGCCTGACCCGCACCCCCGGACTCCTGGGCCCCCGGACGTAGGACCCACGGCCTACACCCCCTGGTCCCAACCGACGATCCCGCGCACGGCGGGCCCGGCCTAGGCTCGATCAAGAGCCGGGCCGGACCCGCCACCCGGCCCCCCAGCCGAAGGAGCCCCCACGTGATCGTCGTGACCGGAGCCACCGGAAACGTAGGCCGCGCCCTCGTCGACCGACTCGGCTCGGAAGGCGCCCCCGTACGCGCCCTGACCCGCGACCCCGAGGGCGCCCGGCTCCCCGCGGCCACCGAGGTCGCACGGCTCGATCTCTCCGGCGAGCACCCCCCGCTCGTCGACCTCACCGCCGTGTTCAAGGACGCCACCCGGCTCTTCCTCCACCTGCGGGCCGCCGGCGCGCACACCGCCGCACTCCTCGCAGCAGCCGCCGCGGCCGGCGTGCAGCACGTCACCGTCCTCTCGTCCGGCATCATCGAAGAAGGCGCCGACACCAGCCACCCCATCCACGTCATGCACGCCGAACTCGAAGCACACGTACGGGAGAGCGGCCTCGGCCACACCTTTCTGCGGCCCAACGCCTTCGCCACCAACTCCCTGCAATGGGCACCCCAGATACGCCTCGGCGACACCGTCCGCGGCCCCTTCGCCGCAGCCGCCACCGCCCCCATCCACGAGGCCGACATCGCGGACGTCGCCGCCCGCACCCTCCTCGACGACGGCCACCAAGGCGCCGTCCACCGCCTCACCGGACCCCACGCCGTCACCACCGAACAGCAGATCCACGCCATCGGCGCCGCACTCGGCCGAACCCTGCGCTTCATCGACGTACCCGCCGAGGACGTCGGCCCCGAGATGTTCCCGCACGTGCCGCCGCAGATGCTGCCCGCCCTCCTCGCCTCCTTCGCCGAGACCGTCGGCACCGAACCCGAGATCACCACCACCGTCGAAGCCGTCACCGGACAACCGGCCCGCACCTTCGACCAGTGGGCCCACGACCACAAGGCCGACTTCCGCACCTCCTAGACCCCACAGGGCATCACCGGGCCCCCGCGCCTAGCACCCCGCCGCGCACCACCACCCGTCACCAGTACGCAAGTACCACTTTCGGGTTCGGTTCCCCGAAGTACTCGGGCAACCGGTGCATGCGTTGTACAGGCTGGTCCTCCCGCACGCGCGCACCCGGAGGACAAGCCCATGAGCACCCCGCCGCCCCTCGCCGGAGGCGCCCACGGCCCCGAAGCCCTCCAGCCGCTGCTCGCCACCACACTCCGCGCCCTCCGCGAAGGCGCCGCAGCCCGCCGGGGCCCCCTGCCCGCAGGGGGCCCCGAAGCCGTCGCCGACCGCGTACGCGCCGCCGCCCTGCCCCTCCTGCCCGAACAGGGCGAAGGCCCCGAAGCGGCCCTGCGCAGCCTCGTCCACGCCCTCACCGAAGGCGCCGCCGACCCCGCGGACCCGCTCTGCGCCGCACATCTGCACTGCCCCCCGCTCGCCGTGGCCGCCGCCGCCGACCTCGCCGCGTCCGCGCTCAACCCCTCCATGGACTCCTGGGACCAGGCGCCCGCCGCCTCCACGCTCGAAGCGCTCGTCACGCGCACCCTCACCGCCCAGATCCACGCGAGCGGCGACCCCCTCAACGGCAGGTCGGGCGACGCCCTCAGCGATGAGGCAGGCGACGCCCTCGTCACCACCGGCGGCACCGAGGCCAACCAGCTCGCCCTCCTCCTCGCCCGCGAGAACCCCGCCACCCAAGGGCCCCTACGCCTGTTCGTCGGAGCCAACGCCCACCACAGCCTCGCCCGCGCCGCCTGGCTCCTCGGCCTGCCCGCCCCCACCGTCGTCCCCACCCCCACGGGCACCCTCGACCCCACCACACTCGACCAGGCCCTCACCGCGACCGCGGGCCCACCCGGCACCCTCATCGTCGCCGCCACCGCGGGCACCACCGACGCCGGACTCATCGACCCCCTCGACGACATCGCCGACCTGTGCGCCGCCCACTCCGCCCGCCTCCACATCGACGCCGCCTACGGCGCGGGCCTCGTCTTCAGCGACGCACGCCGACACCTCCTGCACGGCATCCACCGCGCCGACACCGTCACCCTCGACCTCCACAAACTCGGCTGGCAGCCCGCGGCCGCCGGACTCCTCGCCGTACGCGACCCCACCGACCTCACCGCGCTCACCCACAGCGCCGACTACCTCAACGCCGACGACGACACCCACGCGGGACTGCCCGACCTCCTCGGCCGCTCCCTGCGCACCACCCGCCGCCCCGACATCCTCAAGATCGCCGTCACCCTCAAAGCCCTCGGCCGCCAAGGACTCGGCGCCCTCGTCGACCACGTCTGCGACCAGGCCCAGGAGTTCGCCGCCCTCATCGACAAACACCCCCGCTTCGAACTCCACGACACCCCCACCATCAGCACCGTCCTCTTCAGGCCCACCGACACCGACGACCACCACATCGCCCACGTACGCAGACAACTCCTCACCGAAGGCACCGCCGTCCTCGGCCGCGCCGACCTCGCAGGACGCCGCTGGCTCAAAGCGACACTGCTCAACCCCCACACCCGGCCCGAAGACCTCAACCGGCTCCTCGCACTGGTCGAACACCACCACCCGGCCCGCACCACCCCCCACCCCACGGAAGGAACCACCCCCCGATGACCGGCACGCCCGACCAGCCAGGACCCGAGCCGCCCACCACCCGCGAAACCCCCCGCGACCTGGTCGGCATCGGCATCGGCCCGTTCAACCTCTCCCTCGCCGCACTCGCCCACCCCCTCGGCGAACTCGACACCGCCTTCTACGACCAGCGGCCCGCCTTCCACTGGCACCCCGGACTCCTCATCGAAGGCGCCACCCTCCAAGTCCCCTTCCTCGCCGACCTCGTGACCCTCGCCGACCCCGCAAGCCCCTGGTCCTTCCTCAACTACCTCAAGACCCGCGAGCGCCTGTTCCCCTTCTACTTCGCCGAGCGCTTCCACATCCAGCGCGCCGAATACGACGCCTACTGCCGCTGGGTCAGCGAGAACCTCACCGGACTCCACTTCGGCCACCACGTCGACGCCGTCCGCTGGAACCCCGAACGCGCCCTCTTCGAAGTCGACTACACCCAACTCGACGCCGACGGAGAAGCCGAAGCCCTCTGCCGCACCCACACCAAGAACATCGCCCTGGGCGTCGGCACCGCCCCCCACATCCCCGAACCCCTCAAACCCCTCGCCGCAGCCCCCGGCACCCCCGTCATCCACTCCGCGGACTACCTCCACCACCGCGAAACCCTCCTCGAAGCCGAACACATCACCGTCATCGGCTCCGGCCAGTCGGGCGCCGAAATCTTCCTCGACCTGCTCCGCGCCCGCCCCGAGGGACACGAGAAACTCCACTGGCTCGCCCGCACCGAAGCGTTCGCACCCATGGAGTACTCAAAACTCGGCCTCGAACACTTCACCCCCGACTACACCCGCTACTTCCACGCCCTCCCCGAAGCCGTGCGCGACGGCCTCGTCCCCCACCAGTGGCAACTCCACAAAGGCATCGACGCCGACACCATCGCCGCCATCCACGACCAGCTCTACCAACGCACCCTCCACGGCGGCTGGCCCGACGCCGTCCTCACCCCCGGCGTCCGCGTACGCACCGCGGGACGCGTCGGCGCCACCCGCGTCGAACTCCACCTGGAACACCTCCAGCAAGGCACCCGCTCCCGCCTCACCACCGACGCCGTCGTCCTCGCCACCGGCTACCGCGAACGGCCCCTCGACCAGCTCCTCGCCGGCCTCGACCCCCACATCCGCAAGGACTCCTCCGACCGCCCCCGCGTCGACGAGCAGTACCGCCTCGACCTCGACCCCACCATCACCCGCACCGGCAGCAACATCTACGTCCAGAACGCCGAACGCCACACCCACGGCGTCGGCGCCCCCGACCTCGGCCTCGCCGCCTGGCGCAGCGCCACCATCCTCAACGCCCTCACCGGCCGAAACCCCTACCCCCTGCCCACCCGCACCGCCTTCACCACCTTCGGCCTCCAACCCCACGAAGCACCCGGCACCCGCACCGCCGGGCACACGGGGGAACAACAGGGCAAACTCGTACGGCTCAGGAGCTGAGACCCCGCCCCAGCGCCCCCACACCGCCGAACAATCCCGGCCAGAAACCACCCCGGCACGAAATACCCCGCCCAGCACGCCTGTTCAGCCCAGCATGACCACCCACACCACCGGCACCACCACCCCGGCCACGACCCCGACCACCACCTGGACCGCGGCCTTCCGATCCGCCGTCGTCAGCCCGTACGAAACCATCGAGCTGTTCGAGATCCGCCGCTTCTCCGACCAGACCCTCCGCCAGGTCATCCGCCTCGACGGCGCCGGCAGCGCCCTGCGCATCCACCTCAGCAACCGCTACGGCAGACAACCCCTCCACATCGGCGGCGCCCACCTCGCCAAACGCACCGAAGGCAGCAGCACCGACCCCCACAGCGACACGACCCTCCACGTCGACGGCGCGCAACAATTCACCATCCCCGCAGGCGAGGAAGTCACCACCGACACCCTCCACCACACCGTCACCGCCGGCGACGAATGGGCCCTCACCCTCTGGCTCCCCCAGGACACCGGACCCGCCACCTACTCCGCCGTCCCCCTGCGCACCGGCTACGCCGTACCCGGCAACGCCCTCACCGCCCCCACCCTCGACGGCACCCAAGGCCTCGAAGAACTCGCCACCCGCCACTTCATCAGCGGCGCCGACGTCCTCGCCCCCGCGGGCACCCCCGTCACCGTGGCCTTCGGCGACTCCTGGTTCGAAGGCACCGGCACCACCAGCGACACCGACAACCGCTTCCCCGACCTGCTCAACAACCGCCTCCGCGCAGCCGGACACACCGGCTGGGCCGTCAACACCGGCCTGTCCGCCAACCGCCTGCTCACCGACGAAATCGGCGAACACGCCCTCGCCCGCCTCCAGCGCGACGCCCTCGACATCCCCGGCGCCACCCACGTACTGATCCACTTCGGCCTCAACGACCTCGGCATCCCCGGCCAGGGGGCCTACCCCGACCCCGCCCCCATCCCCACCGCCGCCGACCTCATCACCGGCCTGACCACCCTCGCCGAACGCATCCACGCGGCAGGCCTCACCGCCATCGCCACCACCGTCGGCCCCTACAAAGACACCATCTACGAGGGCTACTCCACCCCCGAAGGCATCGCCGTCGCCCGCGACGTCAACACCTGGATACGCGGCACCGACAGCCCCTTCGACGCCTACGCCGACTTCGCCGCCGCCGTCGCGGACCCCGCCGACCCCGACCGCATCCACGACGACTACGACAGCGGCGACGGCCTCCACGTCAACGACGCCGGCGCCCAAGCACTCGCCGACGCCGTCGACCTCGCCACCCTCAAGAACTGAGCGGCGCGGAAACCGCCGCGCGACGCGGCACCTAGAACACCGGCACACCGTCCCGGGTCAGCCTCCAGCCCACCGACGCGAACTGACCCGGGTCGACCGTCCCCTTCGCCTTCACCCACCCGATGATCGTGTTCCGGATCTCCTCCGAATTCGCCCACACCTGCTTGGCACCCGCGATGTGCGGGAAATTGCCGCCACCACTCGCCCGATAATTGTTCACCGCGAGCACGAACTCCGCCTTCGGATCGATCGCCTCACCATCGAAGGCCAGCTTCACGATCCGCGAACCCACCGGCTTCGCGACATCAATCTCGTACGTCACACCGGACACCGCGTCATAGTTGTAATCCGGGATACCCTCCGCATTGGTCAACTTCGCCGGATCCACCGGAACACCCGCAGCCGTCCGCACGTAATACCGCGCCGAGAACTCCAGATACTCCCTGAGCTGCGCACCCGTCACGAGCCGCGCCTCCAGAGTGTTCTCGAAGGGATAGAGGCCCGCAGCATCCCTGATCGTCACATCACCCGCCGGAATCTGCGCCGTACGCGAGAAACACGACGCCTGCGAAAGCACCGGCAACGCCGCGTACGCCCCACCCTTCAGCGCCTCCGCCACCGTCTCCCGCTGCACCTCATTGATCAGATCAATGATCGGGACATCCTTGTACGGACCCTCCGCCGTGCTCATCGCCGCCACCGACGTACCGATGACCTGATTGACGTACGCCACGACCTTCTCGTGCTCATCGGCGAGCAACCGCGTGATCTTCCGGTCCTCCGCCGCGGCGTTGGAGTTCAGGACCCGCGCCCCGACCTTCTCCACCGACCAGCACCCCTTCTCCCACACCAGATCGAAGTCGAACAACGTCAACCGCTGCCCCCACTTCAACGGCTCCGACAGAACCACCTTCTTGCCCGTCGCCTTGTTCTCCACGAAATACTCGGGAATCTCCGTGTGCGCGTGACCGACCAGAATCGCGTCGATACCCGGCACCTGCTCGGCCACCAGACCCGCCGCGTTCTCCACATACGGCAACTGATCCCCGTACGACGACGTACCGCTCGACCCGGAATGCGCCGACACGATCACCACGTCCGCACCCATCGACCGCAGCCTCGGCACCCACTTCGCCGCCTGCTCCTCAAGACCCGGGAACGTCATCTTGCCCTGCACATTCGCCTTGTCCCAGATCGCGATACCCGGATTGGTGAGACCCAGGACCGCCACCCGCACATCCCGACCGTGCGGAGTGCGCAACCGCTTCATGAAGTACGGCGGGAAAGCCGGCCGCTGCGTCTTCGCGTCCAACGCGTTGGCCCCGAGCAGCGGAAAGTCACACTGCTCCTCGAACTTGCGCAGCACCGGAATCCCATAATTGAACTCGTGATTCCCCAGCGCCGCCGCGTCATAACCGATCGCGTTCATCGCCTGCGCCATCGGATGCACCGGACCGTGCTTCGCCGTGATCGGGTCGACCTTCGCGTAGTAATACGAGAGCTGCGTGCCCTGAATCGTGTCACCCGCATCGATGAGAAGAGTGTTGCGGCGCCCCTTCTCCTCACGGACCTCGTTCACCAGCGTCGAGATCTTCGCAAGGCCCACATCATTGTGGTCCTTGTCATCGAACTCCTTGTCGGTGAAATAGTCCCAGTTGAAGACATTGCCATGCAGATCCGTCGTGCCGAGAACGGTGAACGAGTACCGCTTCTCCCGCCGGCCGTGCCCACCCCGCGCCTCCGCCACGGACGGCGCCACCGCCGCCCCCGCGACAGCCAGACCCACGCCGGACGCGGCAGACGTGCCCAGGAACTTCCTGCGGTTCAGCGGCATCTCAGTACTCCTCGATCAGACCTCGGTAACGCGCGTAGATAACGCGCGTAGATTCTGGCCCGCACCCACCCACCCGCAACAGACCCAACAGGTTTCGATCCGGTGACTGTCAGATGAGCCGCAACCCGGCCAAGCGATGCGACAGTGACCCCATGGACACCGAACCCGCCCCCGCCACCGCCCCCTACGGCACCCCCGACGCCCCACGCCTCGCCGTCCGCGGCGAAGCCCACCTCGAAGTCGACCCCGAAATCGCCCGCATCAGCGTCACCGTCCACGCCCGCGGCACCGACCGCCGCGACGCCCTCGACGACCTCACCCGCCGCAACACAGACATCCTCGACCTCATCAAGACCTACGGCGACGCCGTCGAGAAAATCGAGACCGGCACCTTCTCCATCAGCCCCGAACTCACCAAACACGGCCGCGGCGAACGCGTCCGCGCCTACCACGGCCGCGTCCACACCACCGCCGAACTCACCGACTTCACCGCACTCGGCGAACTCACCACCCGCCTCGCCGACCTCGACCTCACCCACGTCGAAGGCCCCTGGTGGGCCCTGCGCCCCGACTCACCCACCCACCGCCACGCACGGCAACAAGCCGTACGCGAAGCCGTCCAACGCGCCCGCGAATACGCCGACGCCCTCGGCACCACACTCGCCGCCCTCACCGAACTCGCCGACATCGGCGCCGAGAACACCCCCGCCTACGACGCCTACGCAAGCCCCGCCGGCAGCATGCGCGCCGCCTACGCCGGAGCAGCCGACCACACCACCGAAGCCGCACCCCTCGACCTCGAACCGCAACGCCAGCACGTCTACGCCACCGTCAACGCCCGCTTCACCATGACCCCGCCCGACCTCTGAGGAATGCTCATCAGAGCAACACCCCGCACACTTCAACACTTGTCAATAACCCTTCACACAAAGGTTGTTGAGGAGTCATGTCCAACCAATTCCCTACCAGTCGGTAAGCCCTAGGCTCGAACCATGCGCCGAGCAAAAATCGTCAGCACCCTGGGACCCGCCACCGACTCGTACGACCAGATCAAGGCACTGGTCACAGCCGGAATGGACGTAGCCCGATTCAACCTCAGCCACGGCACCCACGCCGAACACGAGGAGCGCTACCAGCGCGTGCGCAAGGCCTCGGAAGAAGGCGGCCGCAGCGTCGGCATCCTCGCCGACCTTCAAGGCCCGAAGATCCGCCTCGGACGCTTCCGCGAAGGCCCCGTACTCCTTGAACGCGGCGACGAATTCACCATCACCGTCGAACCCGACACCCAAGGCGACCGCCAACAGTGCGGAACCACCTACCACGGCCTCGCCGACGACGTCACCACCGGCGAACGCATCCTCGTCGACGACGGCAAAGTCACCCTCGAAGTCACCGCCGTCAACGGCCCCCGCGTCACCACCACCGTCATCGAAGGCGGCATGGTCTCCGACCACAAGGGCCTCAACCTCCCCGGCGTCGCCGTCTCCGTCCCCGCACTCTCCGACAAGGACGAAGAAGACCTCCGCTGGGCCCTGCGCATCGGCTGCGACATCATCGCCCTCTCCTTCGTCCGCAGCGGCCGCGACATCGAAGACGTCCACCGCATCATGGACGAAGAAGGCCGCCGCCTCCCCGTCATCGCCAAAGTCGAAAAACCCCAGGCAGTCGACAACATCGAAGACATCGTCGCCGCCTTCGACGGCATCATGGTCGCCCGCGGCGACCTCGGCGTCGAAATGCCCCTCGAACAAGTCCCCATCGTCCAAAAACGCGCCATCAAACTCGCCAAGCGCAACGCCAAACCGGTCATCGTCGCCACCCAAATGCTCGACTCGATGATCGACAACTCCCGGCCCACCCGCGCCGAAGCCTCCGACGTCGCCAACGCCGTCATCGACGGCACCGACGCCGTCATGCTCTCCGGCGAGACCAGCGTCGGCAAATACCCCATCGAGACGGTCCGCACCATGGCCCGCATCGTCGAAGCGGCAGAGGAAGACATCCTCGCCAAGGGCCTCCCGCCCCTCACCGAACGCAGCAAACCCCGCACCCAGGGCGGCGCCGTCGCCCGCGCAGCCGCCGAAATGGGCGACTTCCTCGGCGCCAAGTTCCTCGTCGCCTTCACCCAGTCCGGCGACACCGTCCGCCGCCTCAGCCGCTACCGCTCACCCATCCCGCTCCTCGCCTTCACCCCCGACACGGCGACCCGCGCCCAGCTCACCCTCACGTGGGGCGTCGAGACCTTCCTCGGCCCGCACGTCGACTCCACCGACGCGATGGTCGACCAGGTCGACGAGCTGCTCCTCAAGATCGGCCGCTGCGAGCGGGGTGACGTCGTCGTCATCACGGCCGGCTCCCCGCCGGGCGTCGCGGGCTCCACGAACCTGGTCCGCATCCACCACATCGGCGAGGACGACAGCCCCCAGTAGCTTTTAGTACCTTTTAGTACTTGGGGCCGATGTGGAGGTCCATGGCGGCCACGTCGGCCTTGCGGGCGACGGAGATGTTGTACGGGTTGCCGTGGCGGGTGCAGTGCGTCCAGGCGATGCCGAGCTTGTCCAGGGTGTCCGTGTACAGCTCCCGGATGTCGTCGGAGACATTCGTGAAGAAGTACCGGGGGTACTCGTAGCGCTTGCGCTCGCCGCGGACGAGGCGGGTCGTCCAGTTCGTGATGCGGCACCCGTCGGAGTGGATGAGTCCCCGGACGAAGTCCCACGGGTGAGCGTCCACGATCTCCTGCTGCCAGGGCTCCAGGGCGATCCTGCGGTCGTGCTTCTTGCCGGGGCCGTGCTGGGGGAAGAGGCAGGGCCAGTGTTTCGTGAACGACTTCACCTCGGTGCACCCTGCTCTGTGACGGAGCTTGACGCTTGGCAGCGGCATGACCGCTTTCATCGCTGACGCAGCGGCTGCGATCAGTCCTACTTGCGATGCGTTGCAGAAAATGGACAGGTGATGCTGCTTGGCTTTCGAGGTGATGTGGCCATCCCCGAGGTAGAGGCCAAGCAGGTAGGCATAGGCTCGGTGGTCAAGATTCCGGTCCGTGCACACGGGGCAGTCCGTGACGCGCTCGTACTTGACGCCCTGTTTCCGGCGTTCCTCGGAAAGCCACCAGCCGATTGTGCCGCGCGGCACATTGAGTCGTTCGGCAACGGTTCGGTTCGGCACGCCGACGCGTAGCAGTTCGAGCGCTTCTGCGCGCACCGAAGGTTTGTGCTGCTCCATGTGGGGGAGTTTCGCTCGCGGCGTCGCCGCGGATTGTGCGTAACGTGGAGCGTTCACACGTTTACGTGAAGCCGCACGATTCCTTTGCGGCCTTAGAAAGGAAGGAAAAGTGCCCCGAGTCGGATTCGAACCGACGCTGTATGGGTTTTGAATCCATGGCCTCTACCGCTGGGCTACCGGGGCCCCTTCGAAACGAAGGTCAGCGGTCACCCGCTGTGCCACCACCATACCGCAGCTAGGTAGGCTCTTGGGAAGCAGTATCTGCCCGCATCAAGGAGCCCCCGTGACCGCCCCCGAGTCGCCCCAGCCCGCAGACGACGTGTCCGACGACGACCAGTCGCACGTGCCGCCGCTGACGACCCGCGTCGTCATCGCCGAGGACGAGGCCCTGATCCGGCTCGACCTCAAAGAGATGCTCGAGGAAGAGGGCTACACCGTCGTAGGCGAGGCCGGTGACGGCGAGAAGGCCGTCGAGCTGGCCCGCGAGCACAAGCCGGACCTCGTGATCCTGGACGTGAAGATGCCCGTGATGGACGGCATCTCCGCGGCGGAGAAGATCGCCGAGGAGTCCATCGCCCCGGTACTGATGCTGACCGCGTTCTCGCAGCGCGACCTCGTCGAGCGGGCGAGGGACGCCGGCGCGATGGCGTACCTCGTGAAGCCGTTCAGCAAGAGTGACGTCGTTCCGGCGATCGAGATGGCCGTCTCGCGGTTCACGGAGCTGAAGACGCTGGAGAAGGAGGTCGCGGACCTCTCGCAGCGGCTGGAGACGCGGAAGCTGGTGGACCGGGCGAAGTCGATTCTCCAGACGGAGTACGGGCTGACCGAGCCGGCCGCGTTCCGGTGGATCCAGAAGACGTCGATGGACCGGCGGCTCTCGATGCAGCAGGTCGCGGAGGCGGTCATCGAGGACGCCGAGGAGAAGAAGGCGGCCAAGGGCTAGCCCGGAGATCAGCAGTACGTACGTGGAGGCCCGCGTCCCCAGGCCAGGGGATGCGGGCCTCTTCGTATGCGTGGGCGCAAGGCGTGGTCAGTCCTCGCCCAGGTAGGCCTTCCGTACGGATTCGTCGTGCAGGAGGTCGCCTCCGGTGCCGGAGAGGACGATCTTGCCGACTTCCATGACGTGGCCGTGGTCGGCGAGGGAGAGCGCGGCCTGGGCGTTCTGTTCGACGAGCAGGATCGTGGTGCCGTTGGCCTTGAGCTCGGCGATGGTGGCCATGATCTTCTGCATCATGATCGGCGAGAGGCCCATGGAGGGTTCGTCGAGCATGAGGAGTTTGGGCTGGGACATGAGGGCGCGGCCCATGGCGAGCATTTGCTGTTCGCCGCCGGAGAGGGTGCCCGCTGCTTGCTTTCGGCGTTCCCCGAGGATGGGGAAGAGGTCGTAGGCGCGCTGGATGTCTTTCTCGATGCCGCCTTTGTCGGAGCGGAGGTAGGCGCCGAGGCGGAGATTGTTCTCGATGGTCATGCGGGGGAAGATGTGGCGGCCTTCGGGGGAGTGGGCGAGGCCGAGGGAGACTATTTGGTCCGCGCGGTATTTGCGGAGAGTCTTCCCGTTGAATTTGATCGATCCGCCGACGGGCTTGAGGAGGCCCGACAGGGTGCGCAGTGTCGTGGTCTTTCCCGCGCCGTTGGTGCCGATGAGGGTGACGACCTGGCCGGCGTCGACGGTGAAGGAGATGCCTTTGACGGCTTCGATCTTGCCGTAGGCGACGCGGAGGTCCTCGACCTCGAGGAGTGCGGTCATGAGTTGTTCTCCTCGAAGGGCTCGCCGAGGTAGGCGGCGATGACGCGGTCGTCCTGCTGGACTGTCTCGCTGGTTCCTTCGACGAGTTTTTCGCCTTGGATGAGGACGGTCACGCGGTCGCAGAGGTTGAAGATGAAGCGCATGTCGTGCTCGATGACGAGGACGGCGATGCCCATGTCGCGGATGGCGAAGACGAGTTCTTCGGTGGTGCGGGTTTCTTGGGGGTTCATGCCGGCGGTGGGTTCGTCCAGGAGGAGGAGTCCTGGTTCGCTGGCGAGGGCTCGGGCGATTTCGAGCTTGCGCTGTTCTCCGTAGGGGAGGTTGCGTGAGAGGTGTTCGGCCTTTTCGGCGAGTCCCACGAATTCCAGGAGTTCCATGGCGCGTGCCTTGGATGCCGCTTCTGCCCTGTGGAAGCCGGGGCCGCGGAGGAGGGCCGACCAGAGGCCTTCCTTCGTACGCGTATGGCGGCCGACGAGGACGTTCTCCAGGACGGTCATGTTGGCGAAGAGCCGGATGTTCTGGAAGGTTCGGGCGATTCCGGCCGCGGTGACTTTGAAGGATTTCGCGGGGAGGATGGCGCCTTTGTAGCGGACTTCGCCTTCGGTGGGGGTGTAGAGCCCGGTGAGGCAGTTGAAGAAGGTGGTTTTTCCGGCGCCGTTGGGTCCGATGAGTCCGACGATTTCGCCGCTGTTGACGGTGAGGTCGACGGAGCGTACGGCGGTGAGGCCGCCGAAGCGCATGGTGACGCCGCGGGCGTCGAGGACGGGTTCTCCGGCGGGGGTGGTGGGGGCGTGGCCCTGTTTGGTGGTGTCTGTGGTCATGGGTCAGGCCCCTGTCTTGCTGAGGACTGCGGGTGGTGGTGTTTCGCCGGGGGCGAGTTCGGCTTCGTGGAATTCGAGTTGGCGGCGCCGGTTGGGGATGAGGCCTTCGGGGCGGAAGCGCATGAGGAGTACGAGGGCGAGTCCGAAGGCGAAGAGCTGGTAGTCGCCGAGGAAGGCGAGTTTGTTGGGGATGAGGTAGAGGAGTGCGGCGCCGACGAGGGGTCCGCTGATGGTTCCCATGCCGCCGAGGACGACTGCGGCGAGGAGGAATGCGGAGTTGGGGGGGACGGTGTTGGCGAATTGGTATTGCTCGGGGGTGACGGTGTAGGTCACGTGGGCTTGGACGGTGCCGGCGAGTCCGGCGAGTGAGGCGCCGAGGGCGAAGGCGATGAGTTTGACTCGGAAGCCGTTGATGCCCATGGCGAGTGCGGCGGTTTCGTCTTCGCGGATGGCTACCCAGGCGCGTCCTATGCGGGAGTCTCCGCTGCGGCGGAATACGAGGACGACGACGAGGGTGATGAGCAGCATCAGGAAGAAGTAGTTCGCGAACCGGCCGATGGTGAAGCCGGCGATGGTGTGCTCGATGCCGAAGTCGAAGCCGAGGATTTTGAGGTTGGGGATGGAGGAGATGCCGTTGGATCCGTTGGTGATGTCGGGTCCGGAGGCGCCGTCGGAGTTCATGGCGACGATGCGGAAGATTTCGCCGAAGCCGAGGGTGACGATGGCGAGGTAGTCGCCGCGTAGGCGGAGGGTGGGGGCTCCGATGAGGACGCCGAAGATGAGGGAGGCGGCGGCGCCGACGAGGATGGCGCCCCAGAAGGGGAGGTGGATGTCGAAGGGGGAGCTGGGGGATCCGGAGACCATGGAGGCGGCGTAGGCGCCGACGCCGAGGAAGGCGACGTATCCGAGGTCGAGGAGGCCGGCGAGTCCGACGACGATGTTCAGGCCGAGGGCGACGGTGGCGAAGATGAGGATGTAGACGCCGATGGTGGCGTATTGGTCGTCGCTCTGGGTGAAGGGGAATGCGGCTGCGGCGAGGAATGCGCCGGTGAGGGTGATGTTGCGGTGGCGTGCGGTGTAGACGGAGATCTGGGCGACGAGGCCGGCTTTGGAGAGGGCGGCGAAGCCGAGGCCGACGGAGATGAGGAAGCCGATGAAGAGTTCGTCGTATTCGGTGCCGATGCCGTAGGTGAAGACGAGGAGGCCGGTGGCGAGGGCGGTGATGATGACGAGTATTTCGAGGTATGAGTTGAGTTTGCGGGGTGTGGGGGGTGTGTCGGCGGCGAAGGCGCCCTTGAAGACGATCATGCCGTTGCGCAGGCGGTGTTTGACCTGTTCCCAGCTGGTGTCTTCGGGGTCGACGGGGTAGGTGTCGGGTCGCCGGAAGGGCAGGGCGAGGGCGCCGGTGAGGGCGCCGAGGGTGGCGATGGCGGTGATCCAGCCGCCGGGTTCGAGGTTGGCGAGTCCGCCGAGTTGGGTGCTGATGGCGAGGATCGTGTACCAGGCGGTGGCGAAGGCTGCGAGGGCCGCGTATTTGAGGGCGGCGTCGGCGTTGCCGGGTGCGATGGCTCGGATGCCCTTGATGTCGTAGGAGGCGAGTCCGAGGAGGGTGGTGAGGGCGCCGGTGATGAGGACGAGCCATTGGAGGCCGCCGGGGTAGCCGTAGACGGTGAGGTCGCCGGGGAATGCGGCGGTCCAGGTCCAGGCGAGGAAGGCGGAGATGACGGTGAGTGCGCCGCCGCCGGTGGTCAGGGCTCTTGCGGTGGGGGTGGGGATGGGGATGAGGCCGGTGGGTGGGGCTTCGTCGTGGGGGTGGGCGTTTTCGGCCGTGGTGGTGTGTGTGTTCATGGTTGTCACGCCCTGTCCGCGACGCGCTCGCCGAGCAGGCCTTGGGGCCTGACGAGGAGGACGACGATGAGGAGTACGAACGCCCAGACGTCGGCCCAGGACTGGCCGCCGAGCTTGTCCATGCCGGGGATGTTGTTCATGTAGGCGGTGGCGAGGGCTTCGGCGACGCCGAGGACGAGTCCTCCGATCATGGCGCCGTAGATGTTGCCGATGCCGCCGAGGACGGCGGCGGTGAAGGCTTTGAGGCCCCAGAGGAAGCCCATGCGGAAGTTGATTTCGCCGTAGCGGAAGCCGTAGGCGACGGCTGCGATGCCGGCGAAGGCGGCGCCGAGGGCGAAGGCGACGACGATGACGCGGTCGGTGTTGACGCCCATGAGTTTGGCGGTGTCGGGGTCTTGTGCGGTGGCTTGCATGCCGCGGCCGACGCGGGTCTTCATGACGAACCAGCCGAGGGCGAACATGCAGATCGGTGCGGCGGCGACGAGGAAGAGGTCGCCGGGCTGGATGGTGACGCTGCCGATGTGGATGGAGTCGCCGGGGATCTCGGGGAAGGTGCGGGATGACTTGGCGTTGGGGTACCAGGCCCAGACGGCTTGCTGGAGGGCGAGGGAGAGGCCGATGGCGGTGATGAGGGGGGCCAGTCGGGGGGCGCCTCGCAGGGGCCGGTAGGCGAAGCGTTCGGCTCCGACGGCGACGGTGGTGGAGACGATGACGGCGCCTATGAGCATGAGGGGTATGGCCACCCACATGGTGGTGCCGCCGGGGAGCCAGAGCCAGATGGTGAGGGCGCCGAAGCCGCCGACCATGAAGATCTCGCCGTGGGCGAAGTTGATGAGCTGGACGATGCCGTAGACCATTGTGTAGCCGATGGCGATCAGGCCGTACATGGATCCCAGTAGCAGGCCATTGACCAGCTGTTGCGGCAGTTCGTGCACCGCAGGTCCTCCGAGTCTTTCGAATGCGACGGATGTCGACACGCGCCGGATGTGACGCCGCGCGGGGCGCTGTCGGGCAGCGCCCCGCGCGGTGTGTCGTGACTGCGGGTGGTGGGTCAGCCGGTGAAGGTGCCCGACTTGACGGGCTTCCAGCCCTTGGTCGGGTCGGTGGTGTCCTTGACCTGGTACACGGTGAGTTGCTTGTTGGTGGCGTCGCCGTATTCGTCGAAGGCGACCTTGCCGGTCACGCCGTCGAAGGAGACGTCCTGCATGGCGTCGACGATCTTGGCGCGGGCGTCGGAGGGCAGTTTGCCGTCGTTGTCGTCGACGACCTTCTTGACGGCCTCGATGATGGCCCAGGCGGAGTCGTAGGAGTAGCCGCCGTAGGCTTCGTAGGCTTCCTTGTAGCCGGCCTTCTCGTAGTTCGCGATGAACTCCTTGGCCGAGGGCAGCTCTTCGACGGGCTGGCCGACGGAGGTGGCGTAGTCGCCCTTGCCGTCCTTGCCGGAGAGCTTGATGTAGTCGGCGCTGTAGATGCCGTCGCCGCCGACGAGCGGGATCTTGGCTCCGGCTTTCTTCATCTGCTTGCTGAGGGGGCCGGCCGCGGGGTATTCGCCGCCGTAGTAGACGACGTCGGCTTCGGAGTTGCGGATCTTGGTCGCGACGGCGCCGAAGTCCTTGGTGTCGGGGTTGACGTGTTCGGTGCCGGCGACCTTGCCGCCGAGCTTGGTGAACTCTTCCCTGAAGGTGGCGGCCAGTCCGGCGCCGTAGGTCTTCTTGTCGTCGATGACGAAGACCTTCTTCTTCTTGGCTTCGTTGTACAGGTACTGCGCGGCGAACGGGCCCTGGATGGCGTCCGTGGTGGCCGTGCGGAAGTAGGCCTTGTAGGGGCGGACCTTCTTGCCGCCGTTCCAGTCCTGGCCCTGGGTCATGGCCGGGTTGGTGTTGGCGGGGGAGACCTGGACGAGTTTGGCGTCGTCGAAGACCTTCTGCATGGACTCGCCGACGGAGGAGTTCAGCGGGCCGACGGCGCCGAGGATGTCCTTGTTGGCGACGAACTTGGTGGCGTTCGTCTGGCCGGAGGAGGGCTGGCCCTGGTCGTCGGCGGACTCCATCTTGAAGGTGATGCCGTCTACGTAGTTCTTCTTGTTGGCTTGTTTGACGGCGAGGTCGACGGAGTTGCGGATGCCGAGGCCGAGAGCGGAGAGGTCACCGGTCAGTGGCGCGTCGACGCCGATGACGACTGTGGTGCCGCCGCCCCCGGCGTCGTCCTTGTCCTTGCTGTCGTCGCGTGAGCCACAGGCGGTGAGGCTGAGAGCCCCCGCGGTGAGTGCGGCGGTAATGGCTATGAGCGAACGTTGACGCACGATCAGTCCTTTCCCCTGGCACGGCTGTCCCTTGTTGGGAAGCCGAGTCGAGCGCGGAACCGAACTGACAGGAATCCGGTGGGCGCGGTGACTGGCCGTGACTCTAAGGGCGGCTTTGTGCCAGGTGGAGTGGTCGGACCAAGGCTGTGACGCTCTTGTTATGCCACGGAGTATTCCGGGCTGGAACGCGAGGGGTGATTGAGGCCGAATAAGGCCTGGTTAGGCCGTTCTCAACGTATCCGCATGCTGAGAACTCCCAGGACAACTGGCAGGAGTGTCGGGGGCGTTGACTCATGACACCCGTGTTCGTGGGCATGCGGCGGCCAACGCTCCGGAAAGATCATTCGCGTATTTCGGACCGAGGATGTAACTGTGCTTCTCGATTGCGCGCACATTACGCAGTGTTACTTCCAGGAAAGGGAGTCCGGCATTCCGTGGCACTTCTCCGCATTCGCGAATGTGCATCGTGATGATCAACTTCCGGGGTTCTCCTGTTTTCACCGCGAATGGGGTGGGCGGTGATGCGCCCACCGAGAGGGCTGCCGAGGGCTGGGTGAGGCGGCGGACGGTCGTGGGGGGTCCCGACTCCTGGGTGAAGGTGACGGCGAAGGTGAAGTTCCGGTCCCCGGCGCGCGGCCGTGACATCTCGCCGGTGTACGCCACCGACACGCTCTGCGACGGCCAGGGCGGTGGCGGCCCGGGCGGCGGCTCCGGCCGCGTCAGGTACAGGGTCAGCCCGGCGGCGCCGAGAGCCAGGACGGTGGCCGCGGCGAGGGCGCCGCGGCGGTGGCGGGCCGGGCGCGGGGGGAGCCGTCGCGCCGGGGCCGCGGGGGAGCTCTCGTGGTCGTAGGTGTCCTCGCCCGGCTCCACGGGGCCGATGGCGTTCACACCCACGGCCCGCCGCTCGGCCCGCCGCCGCGGTAGCGCTCGGCGCAGCGTTCGCGCGCCTGCCGGGTGATCAACGCGCGGCCCGACTCGTCCGATCCGCGTCCGCGCTCGGCGCGGGCGGCGTCCAGGATCTCGCGCAGGATCATGTACTGCCCGTTCGACAGGCCCATCGACTGGTAGTCGCCGTAGGTCGAGTCGCGTGCGTCGTAGAGCTGCCGGGCCCACTTGGTGATGATCGCGGTGCACAGCTCGGCGGGGGAGGTGGTGCGGGCGGAGGGTGCGGGGGCGGCCGTGGAGCCGGTGGCGTCCTCGCGGCCGGAGCCGGAGCCGGGGTCGGCGCAGGCGGCCGCGGTGAGGGTGAACGTGACGGTGAGGGCGAGCGCACAGAGCCGTGTCCGCTGCGTCATGCACCGACGCTAGACCGGAGCCGAGCACTCCGCCAGAGACGGGGCGGGGCTTGCGGGGGCAGGGCGGGGCCGCCGCACGGGCGCCGCCCGGCCCCAGAAGGCTAGTTGAGCGCGCCCTCGGCGGGGGCGTCACGGAGCAGGCAGGTCAGGCGGGCGCTACAGACCCGCTTGTCCTGCTCGTCGGTGATCACGATCTCGTACGTCGCCGTGGAGCGGCCCCGGTGCACGGGGGTGGCCACGCCCGTGACGAGGCCGGAGCGGGCGCCGCGGTGGTGCGTGCAGTTCAGGTCGACGCCCACGGCGAGCTTCGTGATGCCGCCGTGCAGCATGGCGCCGACCGAGCCGAGGGTCTCGGCGAGGACCGCGGAGGCGCCGCCGTGCAGCAGGCCGTAGGGCTGGGTGTTGCCCTCGACGGGCATGGTGCCCACGACGCGCTCGGCGGAGGCCTCCAGGACCTGGACGCCCATGCGGGTGCCGAGGTGGCCCGCCGAGAACAGGGAGGGCAGGTCCACGCCGAGCGCGGCGTACTCGTCGATGACCTGCTGCGGGAACTTCACGTTGTGCTGCTCGCCCATGGGCCCGGCTCCGTCCGTTCGTCGTCGCACTGTCGCCGAGCAAGCGCTCAGCCATCACTGAGCGAACGCTCAGTCGACCGCCGATTGTTCCAGGCGTACGACGACGGACTTGCTGGCAGGGGTGTTGCTGGTGTCCGCGGTGGCGTCCAGCGGCACCAGGACGTTGGTCTCGGGGTAGTACGCGGCGGCGCAGCCCCTGGCCGTCGGGTAGTGCACGATCCGGAAGCCGGGGGCGCGGCGCTCCACGCCGTCCCGCCACTCGCTGACCAGGTCGGCGTAGGCCCCGTCGGCGAAGCCGAGGTCGCGGGCGTCCTCGGGGTTGACGAGGACCACGCGGCGGCCGTTCTTGATGCCGCGGTAGCGGTCGTCGAGGCCGTAGATGGTGGTGTTGTACTGGTCGTGCGAGCGCAGGGTCTGAAGCAGCAGCCGCCCTTCGGGCACGGCCGGGTACTCGACGGGGGCGGCCGTGAAGTTGGCCTTGCCGGTGGCGGTGGGGAAGCGGCGCTCGTCGCGCGGGGCGTGCGGCAGGGTGAAGCCGCCGGGGGCCGCGACCTTCGTGTTGAAGTCCTCGAAGCCGGGGACCACGCGCGCGATGCGGTCGCGCACGGTGGCGTAGTCCTTCTCGAACTCCTCCCAGGGGGTGCGGGAGCCGCTGCCGAGGACGCGGCGGGCCAGGCGGCACACGATGGCGGGCTCGGAGAGGAGCTGGGCGCTCGCGGGCTCCAGGCGGCCGCGGGAGGCGTGCACCATGCCCATGGAGTCCTCGACGGTCACGAACTGCTCGCCGCCGGCCTGGACGTCGCGCTCGGTGCGGCCCAGGGTGGGCAGGATCAGGGCGCGGGCGCCGGTGACGGTGTGGGAGCGGTTCAGCTTCGTGGAGACGTGGACGGTCAGGCGGGCCTTGCGCATGGCGGCCTCGGTGACCTCGGT
Organism: Streptomyces sp. DSM 118878; assembly: GCF_052936595.1. Taxonomy (NCBI): domain Bacteria; kingdom Bacillati; phylum Actinomycetota; class Actinomycetes; order Kitasatosporales; family Streptomycetaceae; genus Streptomyces; species Streptomyces sp. DSM 118878. The sequence continues at coordinate 2,523,733 of NZ_CP193622.1, read as the reverse complement.
GTCGGGGGAGGCCGCCACGAAGTTGCCGCCCATGGCGAAGAAGACCTTCGCCTCGCCGTCGCGGAGCGCGCGGATGGCGCGGACGACGTCGAGGCCGTGGTGGCGGGGCGGCGCGAAGCCGAACTCCTTCTCCAGGGCGTCCAGGAAGGCGGGCGCGGGCCGCTCGAAGATGCCCATGGTGCGGTCGCCCTGCACGTTCGAGTGGCCGCGGACGGGGCAGACGCCGGCGCCGGGGCGGCCGATGTTGCCGCGCAGCAGGAGGAAGTTGACGACTTCGCGGATCGTGGGCACGGAGTGCTTGTGCTGGGTCAGGCCCATCGCCCAGCACACGACGGTGCGCTCGGAGGCGAGGATCATGCGCAGGGCTTCCTCGATGCGGGCGCGCTCCAGGCCGGTGGCCTTGAGGGTGTCGTCCCAGTCGGCGTCGCGCGCGGCGGCGGCGAAATCCTCGTACCCGTGGGTGTGGGCGTCGATGAACTCCTGGTCGACCGCGCCCTCCGTCTGGAGGATGAGCTTGTTGAGGAGGCGGAAGAGGGCCTGGTCGCCGCCGAGGCGGACCTGGAGGAAGAGGTCGGTCAGGGCGGTGCCCTTGAGCATGCCCTGCGGGGTCTGGGGGTTCTTGAAGCGCTCCAGGCCCGCCTCGGGCAGCGGATTGACCGTGATGATCTTCGCGCCGTTGTTCTTCGCCTTCTCCAGGGCGGAGAGCATGCGCGGGTGGTTCGTGCCGGGGTTCTGCCCGGCGACGATGATCAGGTCCGATTCGTAGAGGTCATCGAGGAGGACGCTGCCCTTGCCGACGCCGAGCGTCTCGGTCAGCGCGGAGCCGGACGACTCGTGGCACATGTTCGAACAGTCGGGGAGGTTGTTCGTGCCGAGCTCGCGGGCGAAGAGCTGGTAGAGGAACGCGGCTTCGTTGCTGGTGCGGCCCGAGGTGTAGAAGACGGACTCGTCGGGGCTGTCCAGTGCGGTGAGCTCCTCGGCGACGATGTCGAAGGCCCGTTCCCAGGACACCGGTTCGTAGCTCTCGGCGCCCTCCGCCAGGTACATCGGGTGGGTGAGCCGGCCCTGCTGGCCCAGCCAGTAACCACTGCGGGTCGCCAGGTCCGCCACCGGGTGCGCGGCGAAGAAGTCGGGGGTGACGCGCCGCAGCGTGGCCTCTTCCGCGACCGCCTTCGCGCCGTTCTCGCAGAACTCCGCCTTGTGGCGGTGGTCCGGCTCGGGCCAGGCGCAGCCGGGGCAGTCGAAGCCGTCCTTCTGGTTGACGCGGAGCAGGGTCAGCGCGGTGCGGCGCACGCCCATCTGCTGCTGCGCGATCTTCAGGGTGTGGCCGATGGCGGGAAGGCCCGCCGCCGCGTGCTGCGCCGGGGCGACCTGCGGCGCGTCCTGGACCGGATCACCCTTGGGCGGCTTGCTTGCCATGGTCGGCTCCCCTTCGAGCACCTGCGTGAGCTACGTCTCCGATCCTCCCACGCGACGCCGACGACGCGGGGGCCCGGGTGCCGCGGAGGACGGGACTGTCAGTGGGGCGTGGCAGGATCGGGGACGTGGCAGAAACAGCAGCGCAGAAGAAGTCCGAGACCGCGGCGAAGAAGACGTCCGAGACCGCGGCGACGAAGGCTGAGAAGGCGGGCGCCGGGCAGCGCCCGCGCCTGCTCCTCATGGACGGGCACTCCCTGGCCTACCGGGCGTTCTTCGCGCTGCCCGCGGAGAATTTCACGACCGCGACGGGCCAGCCGACGAACGCGATCTACGGCTTCGCGTCGATGCTGGCGAACACGCTGCGCGACGAGGCGCCCACGCACTTCGCGGTGGCGTTCGACGTCTCGCGCAAGACGTGGCGCTCCTCGGAGTTCCCCGAGTACAAGGCGAACCGCTCCAAGACCCCGGACGAGTTCAAGGGCCAGGTCGAGCTGATCGGCGAGATGCTCGACGCGATGCACGCGGTGCGGTTCGCCGTCGACGGCTTCGAGGCGGACGACGTCATCGCCACGCTCGCCACCCAGGCGGAGGCGGCCGGTTTCGAGGTGCTGATCGTCACGGGCGACCGCGACTCCTTCCAGCTCATCACCGACCACGTCACGGTGCTGTATCCCACCAAGGGCGTCTCGGAGCTGACCCGCTTCACCCCCGAGAAGGTCCAGGAGAAGTACGGACTCACCCCCAGCCAGTACCCCGACTTCGCGGCGCTGCGCGGCGACCCCTCGGACAACCTCCCCGGCATCCCCGGCGTCGGCGAGAAGACCGCCGCGAAGTGGATCAACCAGTTCGGTTCCTTCGCGGACCTGGTCGAGCGCGCCGAAGAGGTCAAGGGCAAGGCCGGACAGAACTTCCGCGACCACCTGGAGGCGGTCAAGCTCAACCGCCGCCTGACCGAGATGGTGCGCGACGTCGAACTGCCCAGGACGGTCGGCGACTTGGAGCGCGTGGCGTACGACAGGACGGCGCTCGCCATGGTCCTGGACACCCTGGAGATCCGTAACCCCTCGCTGCGCGAGCGGCTCCTGGCCGTGGACCCGGGCGCCGAGGAGGCCGAGCAGACCCCGGCGGAGCCCGGCGTCGAGCTGGACGGCGCGGTGCTCGGCGCGGGCGAGCTCGCCCCGTGGCTCACCGAGCACGGCAACGCGGTCCTCGGCATCGCCACGGTCGACACCTGGCAGCTCGGCTCGGGCACGGTCACCGAGGTGGCGCTCGCCGCCGCCGGGGGAGCGGCCGCCTGGTTCGACCCGGCGGTCCTGGACGAGGCGGACGAGAACGCCTTCGCGGCGTGGATCTCCGACCCCGCCAAGCCCAAGGTCATGCACAACGCCAAGTCGGTGATGCGGGTCTTCCCCGAGCAGGGCTGGACCGTGGACGGCGTCACCATGGACACCGCCCTCGCCGCGTATCTGGTCAAGCCGGGCCGCCGCTCCTTCGCCCTGGACGCGCTCTCCCTGGAGTACCTGGGCCGTGAGCTCGCCCCGGCCTCCGCCGCCGACGGGCAGCTCGCCTTCGGTACGGAGGAGGACGACCGGGCCGAGGCCGACTCGCTGATGTCGCAGGCCCGCACCGTTCTGGACCTGGGCACCGCCTTCGGCGAGAAGCTGCGGGAGGTCCGCGCGAGCGAGCTGCTCGCCGACATCGAGCTGCCGACGTCCGCGCTCCTGGCCCGCCTGGAGCGGCACGGCATCGCGGCCGACCGCGCGCACCTGGAGTCGATGGAGCAGCAGTTCGCCGGGGCCGTGCAGCAGGCGGTGAAGGAGGCGCACGCCGCGGCGGGCCACGAGTTCAACCTCGGCTCGCCCAAGCAGCTCCAGGAAGTCCTCTTCGGCGAGCTGAACCTGCCGAAGACGAAGAAGACCAAGACCGGGTACACCACGGACGCCGACGCGCTGGCCTGGCTGGCCGCCCAGACGGAGAATGAGCTGCCGGTCGTCATGCTCCGCCACCGCGAGCAGGCGAAGCTGCGGGTCACCGTCGAGGGCCTGATCAAGTCGATCGCCGCGGACGGCCGCATCCACACCACGTTCAACCAGACGGTGGCCGCGACGGGCCGCCTCTCCTCCACGGAACCGAACCTCCAGAACATCCCGGTCCGCACGGACGAGGGCCGGGCGATCCGCCGCGGCTTCGTGGTCGGCGAGGGCTTCGAGTCGCTGATGACCGCGGACTACAGCCAGATCGAGCTGCGCGTGATGGCGCACCTCTCCGAGGACGCGGGCCTCCTGGAGGCGTTCACCTCCGGCGAGGACCTGCACACCACGGTGGCCTCGCAGGTCTTCTCCGTGGAGCGCGACGCCGTCGACGCCGAGATGCGGCGCAAGATCAAGGCCATGTCGTACGGCTTGGCGTACGGTCTCTCCGCGTTCGGCCTCTCCCAGCAGCTGAACATCGACGCGGGCGAGGCGCGGGGCCTGATGGACACCTACTTCGAGCGGTTCGGCGGGGTGCGGGACTATCTGCGCCGCGCGGTCGACGAAGCCCGCGCCACGGGGTATACGGAGACGATGCTCGGCCGCCGCCGCTATCTCCCCGACCTCAACAGCGACAACCGCCAGCGGCGCGAGATGGCCGAGCGGATGGCCCTGAACGCCCCCATCCAGGGCACGGCCGCGGACATCGTCAAGATCGCCATGCTGAACGTCCACCGCGCCCTCACGGAGGCGAAGCTCGCTTCCCGCATGCTGCTTCAGGTCCACGACGAAATCGTCCTGGAGATCGCCCCGGGCGAGCGCCCCCAGGTGGAGGACATCGTCCGCAGGGAGATGGCGGGAGCGGTGACCCTGCGGGCCCCACTGGACGTCTCGGTGGGCGTGGGCCCGGACTGGGAATCAGCAGCGCACTAGCCCTCCCGGGCCGGAAAACGGCCCTGCCCCGCGAACCCCTCCGGGGCGGGTCAGCGCCCCGGTAGGGGCGCGGGGAACTGCGCGATCAGCCACGGCGTGGCCGCAGCCGGGGGGCGGGGCCGGGGGCGCCCGCGCTCAGAGGGGCCGAGCGGCACCACGGCGTCAGCGCCCCGGTAGGGGCCGAGCGGCACCACGGGACGTCAGCGCCCCGGTAGGGGCCGAGCGGTACCACGGGACGTCAGCGCCCCGGTAGGGGCGCGGGGAACTGCGCGATCAGCCACGGCGTTGCCGCGGGGGCGATACACGGGAGCCCCCCGGCGGTGGCCCCCGCGGGGGCCGGCGTCTGCGGTCGGCCGCGGGCGCGTCCGGGCCGGGCGCGCAGTTCCCCGCGCCCCTACCGGGGGCTGCGATTCCCGGCGGTAGCCGAAGCCCCGCGGGGCCGGAAGCGTTCAAGCCCCGCGCAGCGAACCTCACTCGCGTGGACGCTGCCCCCGGGCCCCCGGAACCCGTTGCCCCCAGGATGACCGCATGACCCCTCGCAGGCCCAAGCGCCGCCGCTCCGTGCTCGCCGCGGCACTCGCCACGGCCCTCCTGGCGCCGGTACCGGCGGTCGCCGCCGACGCCGGCCGCCTGCAGGGCACGAGCACGGGCGCGCGCACAGGCAGAGCCCTGTGCTCCGCCGACCGGGACCGCACCCTCGCCGCCCGTATGAGCCAGGACATCAGAGCGGCACTGGCCAACAGGGCGGGCACCGTCTCGATCGCCATGTACGACACCCGCACGGGCGTCGTCTGCCGGCTGGCGAACCACCGCCGCTACGACGCGGCCAGCGTCGCCAAGGTCCTGATGATGGAGGCCGCGCTGCGCCGGGCGCAGAGCTGGCGGCGCGGCCTCACCGCCTGGGAGCGGGCGAAGATCCGCCCCATGATCACCCGCTCGGACAACGAGGCCGCCCGGCGGCTCTGGGCCGACCTCGGCCTCGCCCGCCTCAACCGGTTCCTGCGCCGCGCGGGAACGACCCGCACCACCCCGGGCTCACGCGGCTACTGGGGGCTGACCGCCACGACGGCCGCCGACCAGTTGCGCCTGCTCGGCGCGCTCGCCGACGACCGGCGGGGGGTCCTCGGGCCACGCTCGCGGGCCTACGGGCTGCGGCAGATGGCGGCCGTCCGGCGCGACCAGCGCTGGGGCGTCCCCGCGGGCATGCCGCGCGGCGTCCGTGCCCACCTCAAGAACGGCTGGCTGCCCCGGGCCACGCACGGCTGGCGCGTGCACAGCATCGGCACGTTCGCCGGCGACGGCCGCTCGTACCGCATGGCGATCCTCACCCACGACAACCCCTCGATGGCCTACGGAGTGCGTACCGTGGAACGCGTCGCGCAGGCGGTGCACCGCAACCTCAACAAGGGCCGCGCCATCGGCCAGGACTTCACCCCGGAGAGCGAGATCAGCGAGGTTCCGGACGGCTCCGCTCCGGCGGAGAGGCAGAGCGAGGACCCCGCCGCGTAACAGCCCCGTCGCGCCCACCAGGCCAACCGGTGAAAACCGGGCACGAACGGGTGCCTGGGGGCGGGAAGTTGTCGTAGTGTCGCCAGAGTCACCCCACCGGGGAGCACGCGTACGAAGGCAAGCGTGTACGGAGGCGGGGTCGGCGCGCAACGGTCGGTATAGGGGAGGGGTGGCTCTGTCATGGCGCCGGTATTCGGCAGGCGGCTGCGGAGGGGAGCGGTGACCAGCGCGGTCGCCGCGGCAGCGGTGGCGGCACTCGCCGCGTCGCAGGCCCCGGGCGTGACGGACGTCCCGCGTGACGGGACGGCGGCGGGAGCGGCGGATTCCCCCTCGCCTTCGGGAGACTCCGCGACCGGCGACTCGCCCTACTACACCGATCTGCCGCCCTTGCACAGCCCCGTGCCGTCGACCGGTGCCCCGCCGAACGGCGGCGACAAGGAGACGGAGGCGGGCCTGCCGGCCACGGTCCTCGACGCGTACAAGAAGGCCGAGTCGGCCCTCGCCGCGTCCAAGCCCGGCTGCAACCTGCCCTGGCAGTTGCTCGCCGCCATAGGCAAGGTCGAGTCGGGCCAGGCCAGGGGTGGCCGCGTCGACGCCAATGGCACGACGCTCAAGCAGATCCTCGGGCCGCCCCTCAACGGCAACGGCTTCGCGAAGATCACCGACACCGACAACGGCGCGTACGACGGGGACACGACGCACGACCGCGCGGTCGGCCCCATGCAGTTCATCCCCTCGACGTGGGCGTTCGCGGGCCGCGACGGCAACAACGACGGCAAGAAGGACCCCAACAACATCTACGACGCGGCGCTCGCGGCGGGCCACTACCTGTGCGCCAACGACCGTGACCTGGCCGTCGAGGACGACCTGCACCAGGCGATCCTGAGCTACAACCGTTCCACGGAGTACCTCAACACCGTCCTGTCGTGGCTGGAGTACTACCGCAAGGGCACCCACGCGGTCCCGGACGGCAAGGGCGTCCTGCCGGGCGACCGCAGCGACGAGACCATCCCCGGCGCGAGCCCGACGCCGGGCCCGTCCATCTCTCCGCGGCCGGGCGGGACGCACGAGCCGAAGGACCCCGGCAAGCCCAAGGACCCGGACAAGCCCGACAAGCCGCAGCCCCCGACCGGGCCGGGCACCGGCGGCAGCACCGGTCCCACCACGCCCCCGACCGGCGGCGGTTCCGGGACCCCCGACCCCACCCCCTCGCCCACCGAGCGGGTCGCCCGCCTGGAGAACGCGGGCACCGGCAAGCTCGCCGCGACGGCGGGCGACGCGTTCGCCGGGCGCGTCCAAGTGCGCGCGGAGGCCAAGTCGGGCGCGTCCGTGGGCAAGGTGAAGGTGAAGTTCCGGGTCGTCGGCGACACGGACACCCGCTTCGAGGGCGGCGCGCGCAGCGTCTACGTCACCACCAACGCCGCGGGCAAGGCCACCGCTCCCGCGCTGAGGGCGGGGGAGCGGGCGGGCGAGTTCACCGTGCGCGCCACGGTCGTGGGCCGGAAGCTGCCGGGCCTCGACTTCGCCGGTGAGGTCACCGCGCGCCGGGCGGACGCCGTCGCGAGGACCAGCGACAAGGCCCTGACCTGCGAGCCGGGCAAGGAGTTCGCGGAGCGGGTCGAGGTCAAGGCCACGTACAAGGGCAAGGCCGCCGACGGCGTCGCGGCCACCGCCACGCTCGTCAAGTCCAGGACGGACGCGTCCGTCAACGACAAGGGCCCCTACTTCAAGGGCGCGGACGGCAAGCCGGTGCGCGGCCTGAAGGGCCTGAAGACCGATGGCAACGGCCTCTTGAAGCTGCCGAAGCTGTACGCGGACGACGCGGAGGGGACGTACGTGCTCCGCATCGTCACCGAGGGCGGCGCCACGCTCACCGTCGAACTGAAGGTGGCCGCCCCGGCCGCCCCCGACGCCACGCCCGCCCCCGACGCCACGCCCACCCCGGACGCCACGACCGAACCCGCGGCCTGACACCCGCGGCCTGACCCACCCCCCTTCCAGGAGCCGCAGGGCTCCCGCGAAGCCCACGAAGCCCACGAAGCCCACGAAGTCCCCGAAGCCCCCGAAGTCCCCGAAGGACCGCCCCCGCGTCGACCACGGCGCGGGGGCGGTCCCGTAGGTGGGCCCATAGGTGGCCCCGTAGGGGTTCCCTGTGCGGCCCCGTACGCGTACGACGTGTTCTCATCTCGCCGCCGCGTTGCTACGGTGCCCGACCTGACGCCCTATCAGTTTCGGCCGGACACCGGCCAGGGAGGTCCAGGTCCCGTATGCGTGCCCTCATCGCCGCCGCCATCGGTCTCGCGGCCGCGTTCGCCCTGGTCCTGACGGTCACGGCGCTCGGCGCCCCGCCGGGCGAGACGTCACCCGAGCCGCTGCTCACGACGGTGCCCGAGCACCCGTAGCCACAGCCCCGAACCCCGTAGACGTAGGGAGGGTCGCCGCGATGCGCCGCAAGGCCGGACTCGTTCTGCTCGCCTTCGCCGTGTTCTTCACGGCCATGTCCCCGCTCATGCGCTGGTACGCCTTCCCGCGCCTCGCGAAGATCCCGCCGGGCCAGTACCAGGACGCGGTCCTGGAGGCGAAGAACCCGACCCTGATCGACTACGGCTCGATGACGGCCGAGAAAGTCGACAAGGTCACCATCGTGCAGACCCTCAAGGGCAACGTGGAGGCCTCGGAGAAGATCGAGAAGAGCACCGACCGCGATGTCGTCGTCTGGGACACCCTCAGCTACATCGAGGACGGCGACGGCAAGATGGTCTCCAAGATCCCCGAGCGCTACATCTTCGACGCGCACAGCCAGGAGCCCGTGCACGCCACCGGGGAGTCCGTCGACGGGGACCCGGTCAAGCGCCAGGGCATCGAGTTCAAGTGGCCGTTCCTGACCGAGAAGCGGGACTACGAGTACTTCGACGCGCAGGCCCGCGTCACCAAGCCCATCCACTACCAGGGGACGCGGAATTTCCGGGGCGTGGAGGTCTACTACTTCGAGCAGACGATCCCCTGGACGAAGGTCCCCTTCCCCAAGACGATGCCGGTCAAGGGCATCACCCCGGAATCGCTCTCCAAGACCGGCACCACGCGCTGGTACACCACCGTCCGCAAGTTCTGGGTCGAGCCGACCACCGGAGCGCCCGTCTACGGCGAGGAGATCCAGAAGAACGAGCTGCGCGGCGGCACGCTCCTGGGCGACCGCGACAAGCTCACGGTCTTCGAGGGGCACGTCAAGATGCGCGAGGACTACATCGAGCACACGGTCGACCTGGTCACGTCCCAGCGCGTCCTGGTGCTCCTGCTGACCTCGTACCTGCCCTGGGGCTTCCTCGGACTCGGGCTGCTCCTGTTCGCGCTCTCGCTCTGGCTGGAGGCGCGCGGCCGCAGGCGCGGCGGCCCCGAGCCGACGGCTTCCAGCGACCCCGAGCCGGCACCGGTCAACGCCTAGGGGACTCCTGCCGGCTCTCCCCGGCGTCACGGCGCGCCTGGCGGGCCTTGGTGTAGCGGGTCGGCTCGGCGGCGGCGGGGTCCTCGGGCCAGGGATGCTTCGGATACCGGCCGCGCAGCTCGGCGCGGACCGCGCGGTAGCCCTCGCGCCAGAACGAGGCGAGGTCGGCCGTGACGGCGGCGGGGCGCCCCGCGGGGGAGAGCAGGTGGACCTGGACGGGAACGGTTCCGTCCGCGATCCGCGGGGTCGTCGCGAGGCCGAACATCTCCTGGAGCTTCACCGCGAGGACGGGCCGCTCGGGATCGGCGTAGTCGAGCCGTACCCGCGACCCGCTCGGCACCTCCAGCCGCTCGGGGGCCAGCTCGTCCAGGCGCGCGGCCTGGCCGCCGGCCCACGGAAGCAGCCGGGCGAGGCCCTGCCCCGCGTCGATCCGGCCGAGGTCGGAACGGCGCCGCGCCCGCGACAGCTCGGGCTCCAGCCACTCGTCCACGCGCGCGTGGAGGGCGTCCTCCGACACGTCGGGCCAGGGCGCGCCGAGGTGCCGGTGCAGGAAAGCCAGCCGCTCCCGCAGCTCGCGCGCGCCGCGGGACCACTTCAGCAGCCCGGTGCCTTCGTCCCGCAGGCCGCTCAACAGACCTTCTCGTACGAGATGGGGGTCCGGGTCACGGATCGGGCGGGCGCTCAGCTCCACCGCCCCGAGGTACTCGACATGCCGCGCCACCAGATCGCCACCGGCCCAGGCCACCTCGTCCCCCGCACGGCACAGCGCCGCCGCGGCGCTCCGGGCAACCCCCTCGTCGATGGCCGCGCCCAGAAGCACGCGCGCGTGGCCGGCGCCGACGGGGCGGTCCGCCGCGGCCACGGCCAGCCAGGGGGCGCCGGTCAGCGCCGAGCCGGGCCGCAGCTCGGCGCGGGTTCCGTTGACCATGAGATAGGCCCCGCCGCCGACGTGCCGAGCCACCCGCTCCGGAAAGGCCAACGCGGCCACGACACCACCGGCCCCGGCCTCACCCCCCGAGTCCCCCGAGTCCCCCGAGACCGCCGAGCCCCCCGAGTCCCCCGAGCGCCCCGAGCCGGAGGCTGCCGCCGAGGCCAGCCGTCCCGTCTCCCTGCGCCAGCGCCCCGCGTACCCGTCCCCGCCCCGCCGGGCCGCCCGCCACGCCGCGCCGAGGTCGTCCCCGTACTCCCGCGGTGGTTCCTCGCTCAGCAGGGCGACGACCTCCGCGGCCCTGCGCGTGCCCACGAGGGGCGCCGCGTCGAGGAGGGCGCGGGCCAGGCGGGGGTGCAGGCCCACCCGGGCCAGCCGGCCGCCCCGCTCCGTGACCCGTCCCGTCCCCGCGTCCACCGCGCCGACCGCGGCGAGCACGCCCCGCGCCGCAGCCATCGCACCCCCGGGCGGGGGGTCGAGCAGGGCGAGCCCGGAGGCGTCAGGATCGCCCCAGCACGCCGTCTGGAGGGCGAACGCGGCGAGGTCGGCCACCTTGATCTCCGGCGCGGGAAAGCGCGGCAGACGCCCGTCCTCGGCCTCCGCCCAGCAGCGGTACACGGCTCCCGGCGCCTCACGGCCCGCCCGGCCCGCGCGCTGCCGCCCGGCCGCCTGCGAGGCGCGCACCGTCGCGAGCGCGCTCAGCCCGCGCGCGTGGTCGACGCGCGGCTCGCGCGCGAGGCCGGAGTCCACGACCACCCGCACCCCGGGCACCGTCAACGACGACTCGGCCACGGACGTGGCGAGCACGACCCTGCGGCCCGCCGCCCCGGCCAGGACCGCGTCCTGCACGGCGGCGGGAGCCCGCCCGTGCACCTGGAGCACCTCCACGTCCGCGAGGCCGCCCAGTTGCCCGGCCACCCGCGCGATCTCGCCGACCCCCGGCAGGAAGCACAGGACGTCCCCGTCCCGCTCGGCGAGGGCCCGCCGCACCACCGACGCCACATGCGTGAGCAGCGCGGGGTCGACACGCATGCCGTGCGGCGGCCGTACGGGAGCCGCGGGCGGCGCCCAGACCACCTCTACGGGATGGGTGATTCCCCGCGCCTCCACCACGGGCGCGTCCCCGAGGACCCGCGCCCAGCCCGCCGCGTCGGTCGTCGCGGAGGCGGCCACCAGGCGCAGCTCGGGCCGGAGCGCCGCCCGTACGTCGACGAGGAAGGCCGCCACGGTGTCGGCGTCCAGATGCCGCTCATGGCACTCGTCGATGATCACGACGTCGACGCCGGTCAGCTCCTGGTCCCGTTGGAGCCGCTGGAGCAGGACGCCCGTCGTGACGACCTCCACGCGCGTGGAGGGGCCCACCACGCGCTCACCGCGCACGGTGTAGCCGACGCGGTCGCCCACCTTCTCGCCCAGCAGCCACGCCATCCGCCGCGCGGCGGCCCGTGCGGCGATCCGCCGGGGCTCGGCGACGACGACACGGCGTACACCGGTGAAGGCGCCCGGCAGGTCGAGCAGGCCCGCGAGCGCGAGGGGCACCAGCGTCGTCTTGCCGGTGCCGGGCGGTGCGCAGAGCACCGCGCTGCCGGGACCCTCCAGAGCGGCACGGAGGGCGGGCAGCGCTTCGCGTACGGGCAGGTTCAGGGCGGCGGCGTCAGGGATCACCCGGTCAGTCTCGTACGCATACGTAGATGGCCGTACCCGGGATCAGGTTGCCGCGCAGCGGGGACCAGCCGCCCCACTCCTGCGTGTTCCAGGCCGGCCACTCAGGCTCCACGATGTCGACGAGGCGGAAGCCGCCCGCCACGATGTCCCGGACCCGGTCGCCGATGGTCCTGTGGTGCTCCACATAGACGGCGTTCCCCTCCTCGTCCTGCTCCACGTAAGGAGTGCGGTCGAAGTAGGAGGCTCCTACGGAGAGGCCCTCGGGGCCCGGCTCGTCGGGGAAGGCCCAGCGCATGGGGTGGGTGGCGGAGAAGACGAACCGGCCGCCGGGCCGCAGCACACGGTGCACGTCCTTGAGGACGAGGACCGGGTCGGCGACGAAGGGCAGCGCGCCGTAGGCGGAACAGGCCAGGTCGAAGGAGCCGTCCTGGAAGGGCAGCACCCCCGCGTCGGCCTGGACCAGCGGCACGGAGCCGCCGATCCGCAGCGCGTGCTGGAGCTGGCGGTGCGAGAGGTCGAGGGCGACGGGCCTGGCACCCTGGGAGAGCAGCCAGCGCGAGCACTGGGCGGCGCCGGCGCCGATCTCCAGGATGTCCTTGTCCTTCAGCTCCTCCGGCGGGCCGAGAAGCTCCGCCTCTACCTCGTCGAGCCCTTCGGGGCCCCACACGAAGCGGTCGTCGCCGAGGAACGTGCCGTGCTCGACCTGGTAGTCGTCGGCGTTCCGGTCCCACCAGCCGCGGTTGGCGCGGCTGCTCTCGGTGATGTCGGCGTGGCGGCGGGTGGCTTCCGGTTCGAGTGGTTCGGACTCTTGGATGATCGGCTCCATCGTCGTAATCTTTCGTTTCTTCCGTCGAGCCCGGGGCGCGAAGGGGGCGCGGTGCGGCCCGTGTGGCCTCAGGTGACAGGTTTTGTGCCGGGTATGCGGCGATCCGCCCCGGGTGTGCGCCTTCGCGCATTGACCCTGTCCGGCTGCCCCCGTATGCTACAAGTTGCGCTGCGAGCCTGCTGTCCTCAGACATAGCAGGATGCGCTCGCATCTGTTGCATGTCCCCTCGGTTGTCGAGGTGCCTTCCGTTTCTTCGGAAACTCAGGAATCGGTGCTTCCAGGCTGTCCGGCTTCTTCAGAGCGAAATCGGCTCCGGCGCTAGCAGTACCTACGACTCACTGTCCGTACCGGAGCCCTTACCCACATGACGAGCAGCACCGAGACCACCGCTTCCACCACCCCGCAGGTAGCGGTCAACGACATCGGTAACGAGGAAGCCTTCCTCGCCGCGATCGACGAGACGATCAAGTACTTCAACGACGGCGACATCGTCGACGGCGTCATCGTGAAGGTCGACCGGGACGAGGTCCTGCTCGACATCGGTTACAAGACCGAAGGCGTCATCCCGAGCCGCGAGCTCTCGATCAAGCACGACGTCGACCCGAACGAGGTCGTCAAGGTCGGCGACGAGATCGAGGCCCTGGTTCTCCAGAAGGAGGACAAGGAAGGCCGTCTGATCCTGTCCAAGAAGCGTGCGCAGTACGAGCGCGCCTGGGGCACGATCGAGAAGATCAAGGAAGAAGACGGCATCGTCACCGGTACGGTCATCGAGGTCGTCAAGGGTGGTCTCATCCTCGACATCGGCCTCCGTGGCTTCCTGCCGGCTTCCCTCGTCGAGATGCGCCGCGTCCGCGACCTCCAGCCCTACGTGGGCAAGGAGCTCGAGGCCAAGATCATCGAGCTGGACAAGAACCGCAACAACGTGGTCCTGTCCCGCCGTGCCTGGCTCGAGCAGACTCAGAGCGAGGTCCGTCAGACCTTCCTCACGACCCTGCAGAAGGGTCAGGTCCGCTCCGGCGTCGTTTCCTCGATCGTCAACTTCGGTGCGTTCGTGGACCTCGGCGGCGTCGACGGTCTCGTGCACGTCTCCGAGCTCTCCTGGAAGCACATCGACCACCCCTCCGAGGTTGTCGAGGTCGGCCAGGAAGTCACCGTCGAGGTTCTCGACGTGGACATGGACCGCGAGCGTGTCTCCCTGTCGCTCAAGGCGACGCAGGAAGACCCGTGGCAGCAGTTCGCCCGCACGCACCAGATCGGGCAGGTTGTTCCCGGTAAGGTCACCAAGCTCGTTCCGTTCGGTGCGTTCGTGCGCGTCGACGAGGGCATCGAGGGCCTGGTCCACATCTCCGAGCTGGCCGAGCGCCACGTGGAGATCCCGGAGCAGGTCGTCCAGGTCAACGACGAGATCTTCGTCAAGGTCATCGACATCGACCTCGAGCGTCGCCGGATCTCGCTGTCGCTGAAGCAGGCCAACGAGTCCTTCGGCGCCGACCCGTCGGCCGTCGAGTTCGACCCGACCCTGTACGGCATGGCCGCGTCCTACGACGACCAGGGCAACTACATCTACCCCGAGGGCTTCGACCCCGAGACCAACGACTGGCTCGAGGGCTACGAGACCCAGCGCGAGGCCTGGGAGACCCAGTACGCCGAGGCGCAGTCGCGCTTCGAGCAGCACCAGGCTCAGGTCATCAAGTCCCGCGAGGCCGACGCTCAGGCCGAGGCCGAGGGTGTCACGGCTCCCGGTGGCGCGGCTCCGGCCGCCGGCACCAGCGGTGGCGGTGGCGGCGGTGGCGGTTCGTACTCCTCGGAGTCGGACGACAACTCCGGCGCCCTGGCTTCGGACGAGGCGCTTGCCGCGCTTCGCGAGAAGCTCGCGGGTGGCCAGAGCTGAGGCTCGCCCCTAGGCGGTAGCTGAACAACGTCGCGGGCCCGTACCTCCCTTCCGGGAGGTGCGGGCCCGCTTCGTGTCTGCCGGTCGGGCTACGGCGTGACCGCTATGTTCGTCAGGCCCCTGCCGCCGGTCACCGTGTTGCTCGCGTAGACCGTCGTCCGGCAGTCGCCGCTCTGGTTCGTCACGTTGATGGCGAGCCGCTTGTCGCCCGTCGCGCCCGTCAGCGTGGACCTGTTGCCGCGGAAGACCGTGCCGCAGCCCCAGCCGGGCTGCTGGGAGTGGGTCTCGTAGCCGTTGTTCGTGGTGTTCTTGCCGGTGTTGTTCTCGATGACGTAGTCATTGCCCTTCACGTCGATCCACGAGTCGTCGTAGTGGGCCCCCGTCAGGCCCTTGCCGTCGAAGGTGTTGCCCGAGACCTTGCCGCCCGTGGTGCCCTCCTTGATGTCGACCGCCTCGCCGCCGACGTCCGGGCCGATCGTGTTGCCGAGGATCTGGACGTTGTCGCTCTTGTCGGAGAGCGTGTTGGCGGTGCCTACGTAGATGCCCTCTCCCATGCCGCGGCCGTCGTTGCCGGTGTCGTGGACGCGCGAGTTCCTGATCACTCCGTCGCGGCTCGACTTGCGGAAGTGGAGGCCCTCCATGTCCAGGCCGTGCACCGTGACGGTGTCCACGACGACGCCGCGGGCCGAGTCGATCATGATGCCCTTCTGGCCGCCGGTGACGGTGATGCCCTTCACCGTCCAGTAGGCGGCTCCGTTCAGGTGCAGTCCGTAGCCGCCGCCCGCCTTCAGCACCGCCTTCGAGGAACCGGTCAGCGTGATGCGCGAGCCGGCGCTCGCCGCCACCGAGGTCTTGAAGTTCCCGGAGTAGCTTCCGTCGGCCAGGTGGACCGTGTCGCCGGGCGAGGCGCCGGCGAGGGCCGCCTTGAGCTGGGCGGCGGTGGACACCTCGATGGTCCGCGCGGGCACCGCGCCGGGTGCGGCGCTCGCGCTCGCGGCCAGGCCCGCGGTGACGGCCGTCGTGGTCAACAGGGTGGTGAGCAGTGTTCGTCGGGTGCGCATGGGGGTGGCCTTCCCGTCCGGTGAGGGCGCTCCCGTACGGTTCTTGTACGTGAACACCGAGTGTGCACATGAACGTAAAGGTGCGGCATGTCCGCGTCAAGGTATGGACCAGAGGTGTCTGTCAGCGGTCCGTGGCTGAACTGCGCACCCCTGTAAGGGCATTCGCACAGACGAATCGGGCGGCCGTCGGGAATGCCCGTGCCGTTCCGCGTGTTCTTCTCCACGAACACGAGGAGGAGCGGTCACAGTGCTTGATCCGCAGGGTTTGTACGCATGGGAGCCGAAGGGCCTGGCCGTCGTCGACATGGCGCTGGCACAGGAGTCGGCCGGTCTTGTCATGCTCTACCACTTCGACGGCTACATCGATGCGGGCGAAACCGGCGACCAGATCGTCGAGCGCCTGACCGACAGCCTTCCCGGGCAGGTGGTGGCGCGGTTCGACCACGACCGGCTCGTCGACTACCGCGCCCGCCGTCCACTGCTCACCTTCCGGCGCGACCGCTGGACCGACTACGAGGTCCCGACGCTGGAGGTCCGCCTGTTGCAGGACGCCACCGGTGCGCCCTTCCTGCTCCTGGCCGGGCCCGAGCCCGACATCGAGTGGGAGAGGTTCGCGGCGGCCGTCAAGGAGGTCGTGGAGCGGCTCGGCGTGCGCCTCGCGGTGAACTTCCACGGCATCCCCATGGGCGTGCCGCACACCCGCCCCGTGGGCCTCACCCCGCACGGCAACCGCACCGACCTGGTGCCCGGCCACCGGAGCCCGTTCGAGGAGGCGCAGGTGCCGGGGAGCGCGGCCTCCCTGGTGGAGTACCGCCTCCTGGAGGCGGGGCACGACGTGCTCGGCCTCGCCGCCCACGTCCCGCACTACATCGCCCGCTCCGCCTACCCGGACGCGGCCCTCACCGTCCTCGAGACGATCACCGCCGCGACCGGCCTGGTGCTGCCCGGCGCCGCGCACGGACTGCGCACCGAGGCGCACCGCACCCAGACCGAGATCGACCGGCAGATCCAGGAGGGCGACGAGGAACTGGTCGCGCTGATCCAGGGCCTTGAGCACCAGTACGACGCCGCCGCGGGAGCCCAGGACCGGGGCAACATGCTGGCCGAACCGGCCGACATCCCCTCCGCCGACGAGATCGGCCGCGAATTCGAACGCTTCCTCGCCGAGCGGGAGGGCGAGGCGTGACATCAGGGCACCGGGGCCGGTGCCGGACCCGGGGCCCCGGAGCCGGTGTCGGACCCAGGGCCTAAGCTGCCGGTCATGCTGAAGGTGGGCCTGACCGGCGGGATCGGCGCCGGCAAGAGTGAAGTCTCGCGGCTGTTCGTCGCGTCCGGAGCCGTCCTGATCGACGCCGACAAGATCGCGCGCGAGGTGGTGGAGCCGGGAACTCCGGGGCTGGCGGCCGTCGTCGAAGCCTTCGGGGAGGAGATCCTCGCCCCCGACGGCTCCCTGGACCGGCCGAGGCTCGGCTCTGTCGTCTTCGCCGACGCCGGGAAACTCGCTTTGCTCAACTCGATCGTGCACCCGCTCGTCGGCGCCCGCTCCGCCGAACTCGAACGCTCCGCTGGCGAGGACGCGGTGGTCGTCCACGACGTGCCGCTGCTCACCGAGAACGGCCTCGCGCCCCTCTACGACCTGGTGGTCGTCGTCGACGCGCGCCCGGAAACCCAGCTCGACCGTCTGGTGCGGCTGCGCGGCATGAGCGAGGAGGACGCCCGCGCGCGGATGGCCGCGCAGGCCACGCGCGAGAAGCGCCTGGAGACCGCGGACATCGTGATCGACAACGATGGGCCGCTGGTGGGCCTCGCCGAGCGGGTGGCCGAGGTGTGGGCGGAGCTCGTACGCAGGGCGCGTCCATGACGTCGCGGCGTCCATGACGTCGCGTACGGTGCCCGTGGAATAGATGCCGCTGTGGCGGGCGTTGGCGCGGGGGAGCGAGGGAAGGAGTCCGGCGTGCCCGACATCACCCCGGAAACGTATGTCATCGACTACCGCGCGGCGGAGCAGCTCCTTGCCGCGCGAGATCCGCGCGGTGCGGTGAAGCTCCTCGACACGGTCGTCGCCGCCCACCCCGAGAACACCGCGGCCAGGCTGCTGAGGGCGCGCGCCTTCTTCGCCTCCGCGCAATTGCGCGCCGCCGAGCTGGAGTTCAACACCGTCCTGGAGCGCGAGCCGGACAACGCCTTTGCGCACTTCGCGCTCGCCCGGACCTACGAGCGCGGCGCGCAGCCCGACCGCGCCCGGCGCCACTTCCGCCTCGCGGCGGCGCTCGACCCCCAGCCGGAGTACGTGGCGGCGGCCCGCTTCGACGACGAGGGCTGACGACGAAGGCTGACGCGGGCTGACGAGGAGGGCTAACGCGGGTCCGGTGGCCGGTACGGCGGGATGTCGCGGCCCGGCTGGAAGTGCGGGCCCTGGCGCATCCGGTGCACCACCCACGCCAGGTCGGCCAGGACGATGAGCAGCAGCACCCCGCACGCCACCGCCCAGCCCGTGCGTCCGGTGAGCGCGAAGGCCACGGTTCCGAAGGCGGTCCAGATCAGACCCCATACGCTGAACCACAGGCGCATGCGGAGCGGGCTCCGCGCGGTCAGCGGTTCACTGCCGGTACGGGGCGGATGCGGGTGAGGGTGGCGGTTCGTATGCGTCATAAGCGGTCGTCTCCTCCATTCCAGGGTAAAGCGGGTGGGAACATGCTGGAAGCGCTCAGGTCGGACGCAGGGCTGGCCGCCTGGCTCGACGAGCTGGAGGGCGCCGGGCCGCCGCGAGCGGAGGCCCGGCTTCCCGACGCCGACGAGCTCCCCGAGGTGCTGCTCGACCTCGCCGTACCGCACGAGGACATCAACGCCCTCGTGGCACTGCGCGGCCGGCTGATGGCAGACCCGGAGGCGCGGTGGCTGCTCGACCGCTGCGTGGACGCCCTCGTACGCGGCATGGGCACGGTCGGCAGGGGCGGCAGGGCCCCGGAGCTGCCCGCGGCCTGGGGAGAGCTGGGCCGCTGCTACTTCGTGTTCGTGTACGTGGCGGCGCTGCCGCACGTGAGGGCCTACCACCGTGCCCGCGGCATCCCCGACGACGTCTCGCGCCGCACCCTCGCCGACCTGGGGCGACACCTCGCGGTGCACCGCAGGGCGCGCGGCGGGCGCGGCCTCCTCGTGCCGGGCTGGCCCGGCCTGCACTTCCGCGGAGAGCTGTACCAGCTCGGCAGGCTGCAGTTCCAGCGCGCGGTCCTCGGCGAGCGGACGGGCGGCGCGACGGCCGCCGCCGGGCACGGGGCGGGCCCCGGCGACCCCTGCCTCGACCTGCACATCACCGACTTCCGAGGGGCGCTGTCCCCGGACGCCTGCGACCGGTCACTGGACATGGCACGGCAGTTCTTCGCGCGCCACTTCCCCGAGGAACAGTATGAGACAGCTGTCTGCCACTCCTGGCTGCTCGACCCACAGCTGAAGGAGTACCTGCCCGCGGATTCGAACATCGTCCGCTTCCAGGAGCGTTTCCGCCTCGCGGGCGGCTACGGGCGGGAGCCGCAGGACGGCGACCCCATCGCCTTCGTCTTCGGCGACCGGGACCTCCCCGTGGCCGAACTGCCCAGGCGTACCCGCGTGGAGCGGGCCGTGGGCGACCATCTGCGGGCGGGCGGTCACTGGTACGGAGGGCATGGCTGGTTTCCGCTGTAGCGGTGCGGCGGCCGAGGCGACGGGGAACGGGCCCGCCGCGCGCTTCGTTGGCGGGTCATGAGCGTCGAGATGCGTGAGGGATATGAGGGGACGGGCCCCGGCGCGTTCACGCCGGACGGCTGCGCGGTCGAGCTGTACGCGCGCCTGGCCGCCGGGGCCGAGCCCGAGGTCGTCGCCGGGGTGGCGCCGCCCGGTGCGCACATCCTGGAGCTGGGCAGCGGGGCGGGCCGGGTGACACGGCCACTCCTGGAGCGGGGCTTCCGGGTGACGGCGGTGGACGAGTCCGCCGAAATGCTGGAGAAGGTCGCCGCGCTGGGCGGTGCCGTGCGGACGGTGCGGAGCGCCATCGAGCGGCTCGACCTGGACGAGAAGTTCCCCGTGGTGCTGCTCGCGTCGTTCCTCGTGCACTCCGGTGACGAGAGCGTGCGGCGGGGGATACTGCGCGCCTGCCGCACCCATGTCACGGACGGCGGGCGGGTCCTGATCCAGCGTGAGGGGGCGGACTACCACACCGACCTGCCGAGGGAGCGTGTCGAGGCGGGGGGCTGCACCATCCGTATCGTGTCGGCGAAGCCCGTCGGCGACGGCGTGAACGAGGTCACGGCGGAGTACGTCTTCCCGGACGCCGTCTGGACCCAGACATTCCGCTCCCGCCCGCTCACCGATGAGCAGTTCGAGCAGGCACTCCTGGAGGCGGGGCTGAAGGTCGACACGTACCTGACGGACGACCGCACGTGGGTGGCGGCGGTGCCGATGGTTTGACGGGCGTGCGGGGGAAGCCGGCCGAGTCCCGCGGGAAAGCTGCCGCGAGAAAGCACCCGCGGGAGCGATGAGTTCGGCGGGGCGGCTCCGTCTACCCAGGTGACAGCAGAACAGCACGGCAGACCGGCAGCCCGGGAGGGCGGCGGTACGCCGGCCGGCCGCTCACCAGGGAGACCACGATGACCGCCACCACCGCACCCTCCACTGCCCCCGCACCCGCCACCGCATCCGCCACTGCCACCGCCGTCGACCCGGCGTCCACCGCCCCGCGCGGCCGCGGCGCCCGCGTCGCCCTGCGCACCGCTCAAGTGCTGCTCGGCGTCTTCTTCGCCGCCGCGAGCGGCGCGCCGAAGGTGATCGCGCACCCGACCGCCGTGGAGGCCTTCGACAAGCTCGGCTGGGGCGCGCCCGGGATGTACACGATCGGGGCGCTGGAAGTGCTCGGCGGCATCGCGCTGCTGCTCCCGCTGCTCTCCTCCGTCGCGGCGACGGCACTGGTCGGGCTGATGGTCGGCGCGTTCATCGTGACGCTCACGGCGATGGGCGGGGAGAACGCGGCCACCCCGCTGATCCTCATCCTCCCGCTGGCCTGGATCGCATGGTCCCGCCGCGAGGAAACGACAAAGCTCCTGACCCGCCTCAGCCCCCCGCGCCCCTGACGCCGACGCGCCCCGCGGCCTCAGCCCCCCTCGGCGCCGCGCAGCCGTTCCAGTTCGCGGCGGTCGCGCTTCGTGGGGCGTCCGGTGCCGCGGTCGCGGATGCCCGCGGGGGCGACGGCCTCGCGGGGCGGGGGCGGCGGGGACTGGTCGACGTAGCACTCCACGGCGACCGGGGCGCCGACGCGCTTGCGGATGAGGCGCTTGACGACGACGATCCGCTCCCGGGTGCCCGCCTGCCGCAGCCGCACCTCGTCGCCCACGCGCAAGCCGTACGCGGGCTTGACGCGCTCCCCGTTGACCCGCACATGGCCGCCCTTGCAGGCGGCGCCGCCCGAGGAGCGCGTCTTGACGAGGCGGACCGACCATATCCAGCTGTCCACGCGCACCGTGCCCCCGTCGGTCCGCGCACTGTCCGGCGTGCGGACCTGGCCGCCGCCTGAAGTCTCCGAAGCCATGCACCGACCTTAGACCGGGCCCGGCGCGGTGGACCCCACCTCCGGTGAGCCGTCCGATATCCGCGGGCCGGGCCGCCGGTGATCCGCTCCGTCCGCCCGGGTACGTACGGTGGAGTACATGGACGGCCTGAGCGAACTTGACCAGCGGATCAGCGGGTGCCGCGCCTGCCCACGCCTCGTCGAGTGGCGCGAGGAGGTCGCGCGGACCAAGCGGGCCGCCTTCGAGGACTGGACGTACTGGGGGCGTCCGGTGCCCGGCTTCGGCCCGCACGACGCCTCGCTCCTGATCGTCGGCCTCGCGCCCGCCGCGCACGGCGCGAACCGCACCGGACGGATGTTCACGGGCGACCGCTCGGGCGAGTTCCTCTACCCGGCGCTGTACGACGTCGGCCTCGCCTCCCGCCCCACCGCCGAGAGCGTCGACGACGGCCTGACGCTGTACGGCACCCGCATCACCTCGCCCGTGCACTGCGCGCCGCCCGCCAACAAACCCACCACGGAGGAGCGCGACACCTGCCGCTCCTGGCTGGTGAGCGAGCTGAAGCTGCTCACCCCCACCCTCAGGGCGGTGGTCGTCCTCGGCGGCTTCGGCTGGCAGGCGGCGCTGCCCGCCTTCGCGGCGGCGGGCTGGCAGGTGCCGAAGCCGCGCCCCGTCTTCGGGCACGGGGCGCACGTACGGCTCGCGGGCGGCCAGGGGCAGGAGCCGCTCGACGTCTTCGGCTGCTTCCACGTCAGCCAGCGCAACACGTTCACGGGACGCCTCACGCCCGCGATGCTGCGGGAGGTGCTGCGTTCGGCGGCCTTCGAGGCGGGCCTGCACCCGAACGGCCCAGCAGAGTGAGCCGCGCCGGGCGGTGCTTCCTACGTTGAGATCGTGGACGAGACGCGCGCAGCCAAGCCCTCCGGTGCCGCGGCCCCGGGCGATGGTGCCGCGGCCCCGGGCCCTCACGCTCAGAAGCCCTCCGGAGCCGCGTACCGCAACCTTGCCGTGGCGACCATCGGCTTCACGCTCACCTTCTGGGCGTGGGACCTGGTGGCGCCGCTCGGCAGCGACTTCAAGGACCGGCTGAACCTGAGCTCCTTCGAGCAGTCGCTCCTGGTCGCCGTGCCGGTGATCGTCGGCTCGCTGGGGCGCGTACCGGTCGGCGCCCTGACCGACCGCTACGGCGCCCGGCTGATGTTCCCGCTCGTCTCGGCGCTCACGATCATCCCGGTGCTGCTGATCATCCCGGCCAGGAACAGCTTCGGCGCGATGCTCGTGGTCGGCTTCCTGCTCGGCCTCGGCGGGACCACGTTCGCCATCGGCATCCCGCTGGTCAACTCCTGGTTCCCGCCGGCCCGCAGGGGCTTCGCGCTCGGCGTCTTCGGCATGGGCATGGGCGGCGTGGCGCTCTCCGGCTACTTCACGCCCCGCATCGCCGAGCACGGCGACAACCTGCCGTACATCATCGTGGCCATCGCGCTCGCGGCCTTCGCGGTGCTCGGCGCGCTGCTCCTCACCGACCGCCCCGACCGGCCCGTGCCCACCGACTCCCTCGGCACCCGCCTCGGGCAGGCGGGGCGGCTGCGGGTCACCTGGGAGCTCTCCGCGCTCTACGCGATCGGCTTCGGCGGCATCGTCGCCTTCGGCGTGTACCTGCCCACGTACCTGAAGACCTGGTACGACCTCTCGCCCACCGACGCGGGCACCAAAGCGGCCGGGTTCGCGCTGGTCACCGTCATCTTCCGGCCCATCGGCGGCTGGCTCTCCGACCGTCTCCACCCGGCCACGGTCACCACGGGCGCCCTCGCGCTGGTCGCGCTCTTCGCCGTCGTACAGGCCTTCGACCCGAAGCTGAACCCGTTGGGCACCATCTGCTTCCTGCTCATGGCGGCCGGCCTCGGCACCGCGAGCGGCAGCGTCTTCGCGCTCGTCTCCCAGGTCACCCCCCAGCCCAAGGTCGGCTCCGTGACCGGCATCGTGGGCGCGGTCGGCGGACTCGGCGGGTTCCTGCCGCCGCTGGTCATGGGCGCCATCTACAGCGCCAAGGACTCGTACTCCATCGGCTTCATGCTCCTCTCCGACCTGGCGCTCGCGGGCTGCGTGTATGCCTACGGGCGCATGCGCATCGCCAAGGCGGAGTGACGGGGGCCGCGTCTAGGCTGCCCCGATGGGCCTCTATCCGGACATCGAACCTCACGACCACGGCATGCTCGACGTAGGCGACGGCAACCGCGTCCACTGGGAGGTCTGCGGCAACCCGCACGGCAAACCCGCCGTGGTGCTGCACGGCGGCCCCGGCTCCGGCTGCACGCCCTCCTTCCGCCGCTACTTCGACCCCGACGTCTACCGGATCGTCCTGCTCGACCAGCGGGGCAGCGGCCGCTCGACCCCGCACGCGAGCGACCCGGCGACCGACATGGGCGTCAACACCATGAAGCACCTGCTCGCCGATCTGGAGCTGCTCCGGCGCGAGCTGCGGATCGAGAAGTGGCTGGTGTGGGGCGTCTCCTTCGGTTCCGTCCTCGCACTGAGGTACGCGCAGACGCACCCCGACCGGGTCGCGGAGCTGGTCCTCACGGGGCTCGCCACGGGCAGCCGCGCCGAGGTCGAGCTCCTCACGCGCGGGCTCGGGCGGATCTTCCCCGAGCCGTGGCGGGCGTTCCGGGACGGCGTGCCGCCCGACGAGCGGGACGGGGATCTCGCCGCCGCCTACAACCGGCTGCTCGAATCGCCGGACGCCGGGGTACGGGCCGCCGCCGCGCGGGCCTGGACCGACTGGGAGACGGCGTTCGCACCGGCGCCGCCGAGGTCCGTCCCACGCTACGAGGACGCGGCCTTCCGGGCCGGTTTCGCGCGGACCGTCACGCACTACTTCGCCAACGACCACTGGCTGGGCGGCGACGAGGTCGTCCTGCGGGACGCGCCCTCGCTGGCCGGTATCAGGGGCGTGATCGTCCAGGGCAGCCTGGACTTCGGCAACCTCCTGGGCATCCCCTGGCGGCTGCGCGAGGCCTGGCCCGACAGCGAGCTTATCCTCGTGGGCGAGGCGGGGCACAACGCGGGGGCGCTCGGGATCGCGGACCAACTGGTGGCGGCGACGGACCGGTTCCGGGAGTGACGGACCGGCTCCGCGTGACGGAGAGGTGTCAAGCCCCGCCCGGGAGCGCGCACTTGGGGCGCTGAACGCCGTGCGAGCGCCGCCGCCGTCGGAGTGATTCTCCGGGGCGAACTGCCGCCGCCCCGGCGGGGGAGGCGCCACCGCCGGGGCGTGGCGGCCCCAGACTCCGGGGAACGCGCCGGGCAGGACCGGCGCCGAGCAAGTGGAGCACCCGGTGCCAGAACAGCCCGCCAGCCGCGCCCGTTCCCTTCTTGGCCGCAGCCGGCCGCGTCTCCTCGCGCGCGCCCTGCTCGCCGCCGTTCTCCTGCTTGGCGCGGCGGCCACCGGATACGCGGACACCGACGCCGGGCGCGCGGTACGCGGGGGAGCGGCTGACGGGCCCGCGGCACGGGAGGGCGCGGGCGCCGGTGCCTTCTGGGTCGAGCCGGACAGCGCCGCCGCCCGGCAGGCCGCCGAGTGGCGACGGCAGGGCAAGCTGGACGACGCCCGCGTCATCGAGCGCATCGCCGAGCGCCCGCAGGCCGTCTGGCTGAACGAGGAGGAGCCCGGCGCCGCCGTGCGGGCCCAGGTGGCGGCGGCGTCGAAGCAGGGCCGTACCGCCGTCCTCGTCGCCTACTTCATCCCGCACCGCGACTGCGGGGCGTACTCCGCGGGCGGCGCCCGCGACGCCGCCCAGTACCGCAGGTATGTCGAGGCGTTCGCCGCCGGGCTCGGCACCACCGGCGCGTACGTGATCGTGGAGCCGGACGCCGTCGCGCACATGGTGGCGGGCTGCGCGGGAGCCGCCGCCTTCGAACGGTACGAGCTGCTCGCCCACGCGGTGCGGACCCTGAAGCGCGTGCCGAACACCAAGGTGTACCTCGACGCCGGCAACGCGGGCTGGATCCCCGACGTGCACCGCCTGGTCACCCCGCTGCGTGCCGCGGGGATCGCCGCGGCGGACGGCTTCGCGCTGAACGTCGCCAACTACTACACGGACGCGGTGAGCACCGCGTACGGCCACCGGCTCTCCCGGGCGCTCGGCGGTGGCGTGCACTTCGTCATCGACAGCAGCCGCGCCGGCAACGGCCCCTACACGGGTGCGGAAGCCTGGTGCAACCCGCCGGGCCGCGCGCTCGGCACTCCGCCCACCACGAGGACCGGCGACCCCGCGCTCGACGCCTACCTGTGGATCAAGCGGCCCGGCGAGTCCGACGGAACGTGCCGGGGCGGGCCGAAGGCCGGGCAGTGGTGGCCCGAGTACGCCCTCGGCCTGGCGCGACGGGCCAAGGCTCAGCCGGACGCCACCTGAGATCCCGGCCGCCAGACGAAGCGGACGTCCGGCTCGCGCTCCTCGTTGCCGGAGCCGTCCGTCCGCTCCGCCTCGGTGAAGCCATGGCGTACGTAGAAACGGTGGGCCGGGGCGTTGACCTGGAACGTCCGGAGCGAGAGCCCCTCGGGGCTGCGCTCCTTCGCCAGGGCGACGAACCGGTCGCCGATGCCGTGCCCGCGCCACTCGGGGGCGAGATAGAGCTGGCTCAGCTCGTCGCCCTCGATCACCATCATGCCGACGGGCTCGCCCGCGGCCTCCGCGATCCAGGTCCCGCCGCGCGGCACCACGACGTACGCGAAGAAGTCCCGCACCTCGTCGTCGGCGTGGGCGCGCCGCACGGTCGGCAGCGCGGCGTCGTAGGAGCGCAGGTAGACGTCGGCGACGGCGGCACCGTCGGACCCGGTGGCCGGGCGCAGCTCGACCGGGACGGTCATGCGCCTTCCCCGGTACCGGGCGTGGTACCGGTACCGGACCCCGGGTCGTCGGGGATGACGGCGGTGGCCGTTATCTCGACGAGCTGACCGGCATAGCCGAGGCAGGTGGTGCCGAGCAGCGTCGAGGTGTGCGGCCCGGCGTGCAGGGCGGATTCGCTGACGACCGCCCAGGCCTCGCTGAGCGCCGGGGTCTGATCACTCACCACGTACACCGTGCTGGCCACCACCTGCGACAGGTCGCTGCCCACCGCGCGCAGGGCCTCGTCGAGATTGGCGATGACCTGCTCCGTCTGGCGGGTGATGTCTCCCTCTCCGACGAGATTCCCCGCCGGGTCGAGGGGCACGGAGCCTGCCATGAAGGCCAGGCGGGTGCCGGCCTCGACCACGGCGGCGTGCGCGTAGCCGGGCGGCGGGAAGAGGGTGGGGACGACGGTGCGTGTGGGATGGACCATGGAGGGATGATGCGGTGCTCCGGGCCGCCGCCGCATCTGGTTTTTCTCCCTGGGCCGGGCGCCGCTCCGGCGCCGGAGCGGCGTTGTCAGTGGTCTGGCCTAGGGTGGCGAACGGTGGGGGCAGGTGTGTGGAACCGGTGCCCTGAGCTGGGCCGAGGGGCTTCGGGAGAGTGAGCGGGATGGTGGCGGTGACGGCGAAGGCGGCAGAGGCGGCGGAGGCCGACCATGCCGCGCTCGTGCGCTCCTGCGCGGCCGTCTTCCTCCCGGCGGAGGTACCGCGGCAGGGCCGCCTCGCGTTCTGGCGTGCGGATGGCGAAGAGCTGCCGGGGGGTGGCTTCGGGGGGTCCGGTGGTCGTGAGGCGGCCGGGGGCTTTGGGGGATCCGGTGATCGCGCGTCGGCCGGTGGCTCTGGGGGGCCGGGGGAGGGCTGGGGCGGGGGAGTCCGGGGGGAGATCGTTGTCGCGCGTCAGCACGGCAAGGGGGCCCGCGCGCGTACCGTCCCCGCGCTGTTCCTGACCGTGGCCGAGGCCGTGCCGCTGCTGCTGCGCGCCACGCATCCGCATCCCGCCGCGGCCTGCTGGGGTGCCGCCGCCCGGCACGCCCTGCACCTGGCCGCGCGCGGCAGGCTGCTGCCCGGGATCACCGCGGGCGACTTCGACGCCTGGCGGGCGGGGCCACTGGACGAGACCGACGTCGCCCAGCTCCGCGCCATCGCCGCGGCCCTGCCCGCCGAGGCGCACGCCGTGCCACTGCCGGGTGCCGGACCGCTGCTGCTGCCCGACCCTTCCGCCCTGGTCAGGGCCTTCGTGGACGCGGTGGTCGACGCCCTGCCGCGCACGCCCGCCGCCGTGCACGCCGTGGGCGCCCCCTTCGCCGCGCGCGAGCCGCAGCGGCTGAGGGGCGTGCGGGACTGGGCGGCGGAGGTCGCGGCCGGGGTCGACGCCGGGGTACGGGTGTCGCTGCGGCTCGACCTGCGGGCCCACGAGGTGTTCGACGGGGCCGATGAAGGGCGCGGGGCGGTGGCTCGGGAGAGCGGGGC
The DNA here is from genome assembly GCF_052936595.1 of Streptomyces sp. DSM 118878. Taxonomy (NCBI): domain Bacteria; kingdom Bacillati; phylum Actinomycetota; class Actinomycetes; order Kitasatosporales; family Streptomycetaceae; genus Streptomyces; species Streptomyces sp. DSM 118878. The sequence goes on along the minus strand of NZ_CP193622.1, from coordinate 2,496,194 downwards.
GGGCCCGGCGGCCGACGAAGTCTCCCGCGCGGCCGTGGCCGGCCCCGCCGCGGCCGTCGTGCAGGTGCACAGCCTCGCCGACCCCACGCTCGTCACCGACGCCTCCCAGCTCTGGGCAGGCGCGGACCCCTTCGGCCCCCGCGCCAAGGTGGACACCCTGCTCGCCGTGCGGCGCGCGGCCCGCGTATGGCCACCGCTCGGCCGCCTGCTCGAACGGCCCGTGCCCGACGTGCTGCCCCTGAGCGAGGAGGAGCTGTACGACCTTCTGGGCGCGACGGCCGGCCGGCTCGGCGCGGCGGGCGTGACCGTCCACTGGCCGCGCGAGCTGACGCGCGGCCTCACCGCCACGGCGGTCGTCCGCCCCGCACCCGGCACCGCCGCGGACAACTTCGACTTCTTCAAGACCGAGGAGCTCCTGGAGTTCCGCTGGCAGCTCGCGCTCGGCGACCAGGCCGACGACCCGCTGACCGAGGCGGAGCTCGACGTCCTCGCCGAGGCGCACCGCCCGGTCGTCCGCCTCCGCGACCAGTGGGTGGTGGTCGACCCCGAGATCGTCCGCAAGGCACGCAAGCGGGACCTCGGACTGCTTGACCCGGTGGACGTCCTCTCCGTGGCGCTCACCGGCACGGCCGAGGTCGACGGCGAGCGGGTGCCCGCCGTGCCCGTCGGCGCGCTGGCCGGGCTGCGCGAGCGAGTGACGGGTGACCTCGGCACCGTCGCCCAGCCACCCGCCCTGCGCGCGACGCTCCGCGACTATCAACTGCGGGGCCTCGCCTGGCTCGACCGCATGACCTCGCTGGGCCTCGGCGGCTGCCTCGCCGACGACATGGGCCTCGGCAAGACGATCACGCTGATCGCCCTGCACCTCCACCGTGCGCACCCCGCGCCGACGCTGGTGGTCTGCCCCGCCTCGCTGCTCGGCAACTGGCAGCGGGAGATCGAACGCTTCGCGCCGGGCGTGCCGGTGCGCCGCTTCCACGGCCAGGGCCGCACCCTCGCGGACCTGACCGGCGGCTTCGTCCTCACCACGTACGCCACGATGCGTACGAGCGCCGCGGACCTCGCCGCCCAGCCGTGGGGCCTGGTGGTCGCCGACGAGGCGCAGCACGTCAAGAACCCGCACGCGGCCACGGCGAAGGCGCTGCGCACCATCCCCTCCCCGGCCCGCGTCGCCCTCACCGGCACCCCCGTGGAGAACAACCTCTCCGAGCTCTGGGCCCTCCTCGACTGGACGACACCCGGGCTGCTCGGCCCCCTCAAGGCGTTCCGCGCCCGGCACGCGCGTCTGGTGGAGGGCGGGGAGAACGCCGAGAACGACGAGGCGATGGTCCGCCTGGCCCGCCTGGTCCGCCCCTTCCTCCTCCGCCGCAAGAAGTCCGACCCGGGCATCGCCCCCGAGCTCCCCCCGAAGACGGAGACGGACCACCCGGTCACGCTCACCCGCGAACAGGTCTCGCTCTACGAGGCGGTGGTCCGCGAGACGCTGGCCCGCATCGAGGCGTCGAAGGGCATCGCGCGGCGCGGCCTCGTGATGAAGCTGCTGATGGCGCTGAAGCAGATCTGCAACCACCCGGCGCAGTACCTGAAGGACGGCGCGCTGACCACCCGCACCGGCAGACCGAGGTCGGGCAAGCTGGAGCTCCTCGACGAACTCCTGGACACGATCCTCACGGAATCGGAGAGCGCGGGCGCCGTCCTGATCTTCACGCAGTACGTGGAGATGGCGCGCCTCCTGGAGGCCCACCTCTCCGCCAGAGGCGTCGGCACCCAACTCCTGCACGGCGGCACGCCGGTCGCGCGGCGGGAGGAGATGGTGGACCGCTTCCAGTCGGGCGAGGTCCCGGTCTTCCTCCTGTCCCTGAAGGCGGCGGGCACGGGCCTGAACCTCACGCGGGCGGGCCACGTCATCCACTACGACCGCTGGTGGAACCCGGCGGTCGAGGAGCAGGCCACCGACCGCGCCTACCGCATCGGCCAGACCCAGCCCGTCCAGGTGCACCGCCTCATCACGGAGGGCACGGTGGAGGACCGCATCGCCGAACTGCTCGCGGCGAAGCAGGCGTTGGCGGACGCGGTGCTCGGCGACGGCGGCGAATCCGCCCTCACGGAACTGTCCGATACGGAGCTGGCGGACCTGGTCGCGCTGCGGAGGGCGGCGTGAAGCGCCGGGGCGGCCTGGGCTGGGCCAGCGGGATGAGCGAGACGAGCCGCATGGGCAGCGGCCGCGTCTTCCCCGCACTGCCGCCGCACCCCGACCCCCAGGCTCCGTTCGCCGCGACCTGGTGGGGCAACGCCTGGATCGACGCGCTGGAGGCGAGCGCCCTCGACCAGGGCCGCCTGACGCGCGGCCGGACGTATGCCCGTGACGGCGCGGTCGACACCATCACCGTCGCGCCGGGCCGCATCGTCGCCTACGTCCACGGCAGCCGCCCCCGCCCCTACCGTGCGGAGATCCGCCTGCGCACGATGCTGCCCGAACACTGGGACCGCTTCCTGGACGCGGTGACGGCCGACCCCGCGCACATCGCGGCCCTCCTGGACAAGGACATGCCGCACGCCCTGGCGGACGCGGCGGACCACGCGGACGTCCCCCTCCTCCCGGGCGCCCGCGAGCTGTCCCCTTCCTGCACCTGCCCGGACCGCGGCCACCCCTGCAAACACGCGGCGGCCCTGGCCTACCAGACGGCCCGCCTCCTGGACGCCGACCCCTTCGTCCTGCTGCTCCTGCGCGGCGGCGAGGAGTCCGACGTCCTGGACGAACTGGCCCACCGCAACGCGAGGGCCTCAGCGGTGGAGCAGCAGGACGTGCGGCTGCCCACGGGCGGCGCCGTACCGGCGGGGGCGGCCCCCGTCGGACAGCCGGACTTCGCCCCTGGCGGCCCTTCGATGACCACCCCTGCGGACGCTATGGAGCCCGCCCCGGTGGAGCCCGCGCCCGTGGAGCCGGTGGAGCCCGCGCCCGTGGAGCCGGTGGGGCCCGTGCCTGCGGAGCCGGTGGGGCCCGTGCCTGCGGAGCCGGTGGCGCCCCCGGTCGAGAGGCTCACCCCTGCCCGGCCGACCGAGCCCGAGCCGGCTGAGCCCGAGCCCGCCCGGCCAGAGCCGCCGGGCTCCTCCGTCGGACCGGCACCGCGACTGCCCGGAACGTCGGCTCGGGACGCCCTCGCCAAGGACGTCCGGCGCGCCCTGCCACCCCCGTTGGCTCCTCCGGCGCACCCGGGTGAGCCCCCGGTCCTGCCGTCCCTGCCGGGCGCCCCGGATCCGGCGTCCCTGGAGTTCCTGATCACGGACGCGGCGGCCCGGGCCCACGCGTTCCTCACCGCGGGCGTGGACCCGTTCACGGCAGCGTCCCCCTGGCACGACGCGGTCCGCCTGGCGGCCTCGCACCCGGGGCTGACGGGCCGCAGGACCTTCAGCCGCCAGTTCGCGGAGCTGGCCCGTTCGGTGGGCCGCACCCCCGCCGACCTCTCCCGAGCGGCGGCGGCCTGGCGACAGGGCGGCGAGGAGGGCCTCGCGGTCCTCGAATCCCCCTGGGACCCCCCGGCGGGCCCCTTCGACCGAGCCCGTGGCGCCCTCACGGCGGCGGACCTCCCCCGCATGACGATCCACCGGAACCGCCTCACGAACGCGGAGGGCACCCTCCAGATCCGCTTCGGCAGGGACGGCCGCTGGTATCCGTACCAGAGCGAGCCGGGAGCGGACGACTGGTGGCCGGACGGAGAGGCGGACGAGGACGTGGTGGGCGCGTTGACGGCGGTTCTCAGCGGATGACGGCCTGGCCGTGGCCCGCCGCCCGGTCACGCCCCGGGTCACGCCCCGGGTCACGCCCCGGGGCACGCCCGGTCACGCCCGCAGATGGGCGAGTTCGGCATCGCCCGCCGGATACGGCCGCTCGGCGGGGAGCAGTCCCGCGGCCGCCGAGAGGTCTCCGGCGCGTACGAGGGCGTGGACGTCCCGCGCCAGTCCGGTGACGTCCGTGATCGAGACGGTCCACTCGTCCGCGTAGCGGCGGGACGCGTCGCCCGCCAGGCCGAGCTGGAGCGAGCGGTGGGGCAGGGCGTTGAGGTGGAGGTCCCGCTCGGGGTCCCACTGGACCCGGGCGGGGGACTGGCGCAGGGCACGCTTCCAAGCGGCTTCGTCGGGATGCGGGCCGCGCACGTAGTGGGACAGGCATGCGTGGCGCAGCGCCCAGTCGAAACCCTCGCGGGTGATCTCGACGGCCAGCACGGTCTGCTGCCCCTCCTTCGTGGCCCAGCCGCAGCGGTACATCATCCAGAGGAACGACGGCTTGATCCACGTCATGCGGTCCCGTTTCCAGGCCGCGGGGAAACGACCGTCGCGGGCCGCGGGGACGCCGATTTCAGGGGCGTACGCCTGGTAGACCGTGATCGTCGACTCGGTGTGCAGGGCGCGGATCTGGTGGCTCGTCATGGGGCCAGCGTGCGGGTGGCGGCGCCCGCCGCGCCACCGAATTGCCGGGGCTGACGCCGGCGTACGACCAGCGCCGGCCCTCCGGCCCGGGGACTACCTGCGCAACATCGGTTGAGGCGGGGGCGCCGCGGTCGTCCCGCTTGCGTGTCTCACCGACCGGATACAGCAGGATCAGTTCGTACGAGTGCTCCCGCTCGATCCTGCCGTGGGAGTCGCGCCACTGCCCGCGCCCGTCCTGGTTCCGGCATCAGGCCGGATTCCTGCCCGCCTCACCCAGCCGGTAAGTCCTGAGCTTCCGCCAGCCCTTGCCCGGGCCGTCCGTCACGAGAAGATCGACAGATTCCACGTGGCTGACCAGCGGCAGGTGAGGGGCGAGTTCACGCTCCAGGGTGTCGTAGGCCGCCTCGTACGTCTCCGGGCCCTCGTGGTTCGCGAGGGTCAGATGGGGCGCCAGGGGCGGGTCGAAGATCCCGCGGTAGGGGACGGCCTCGGGCCAGCGGGTAGTGAGGGCCTCGGTGAGCGCGCGGAGGGGGGCTTCGGGGGCCGGGGGGAGGTAGAGAACCCCCGGATAGCGGCGGAACCGCGTGAACGTGAGGGTGAAGGGGGCGTGCGCCGCGAAGATTTCCGCCAACTCCGCGTGGACCGACCTGGACCTCGGCTCCGGGGGCACCGACGGCTCCGGCGACTCCGGCCGCGCCCGCCTCGGCCCCGGCACCGCGAAGCGCGACTCGTTCAGGAACGGGTAGAGCACCGTGACGTGCGCCGGGAAACCGGCCCTCATCAAGGCGTCCGCCTCGGGGACGCGGATCGTCAGGACCGTGTCGCCGGGGAGGTCGGGCCAGCCGGGGTCAGGCTGTTCGTCGACCGCCGGCTCAGGTTCAGGGACCGTGTCCGGCCTCGGCCCGGCGGGTGCGGAGCCGTGTACGACCGGTGCGGCGCCCACCACCCGTAGCGCCGTCGAGCCCCCCGCCGTCGAGGCCACCGTCGTGCTCACAGCCCCACAGCCCCTCACGCCTCGGCTCCAAGGAGCCGCAAGTCCGGCTCTCCCCAAACCATCCTGTCACGGACACCCCGCCGGCCCGGCCCCAGAAGCCACACCCCATCCACCACCCCATCCACCCCACCGTCCACCCCGCCGTCTTCCCTGTGTCACTCGACTCCCCTACGTTTCCCCTGACTTGGCCGGAGCGGAGACGTGAGGGGACGGTGTACGGGATGGTGCGCAGGGGAGCCGTGGGACTGGTGGCGGGGGCCGTGCTGGCGTGGGGAGCGTGGAGTGGGGGCGGGGCCTCGGCCGCCGTCGACAACGACCCCGCACCGCGAGGCGCAGCCGCCCGCTCCGCCGCGGCCGCCTACTCCGCGACCACCGGCGTCGGCGTGCACAACGCGTACGAGAAGGCGAAGTACCCCTACTTCGCCGACGCCCTTGTCTCCGGCGCCGCCATGCTGGAGCTGGACGTGTGGACCAACGCGTTCGGCAGCGGCTGGCGCGTCTCCCACAGCAATCCGCTGGGCAACGACAACAACTGCGAGAACGCGCGGAGCGCGGCCGAGCTGCGCACCAAGTCCCGCAACCAGAGCCTCGCGGGCTGTCTGCGGGACATCCGCAGCTGGCACGACGCCCACCCGGGGCACCGGCCCGTCGTGCTCAAGATGGAGCTGAAGGACGGGTTCCTCGGCAACCGCGGACGCGGGCCCGCCGATCTCGACGCCTTGCTCACGAGCGCGCTCGGTGACGCCGTGTACCGGCCGGGCCAACTGGCGGCCGGACACGCCACGCTGGACGACGCCGTACGGGCCAAGGGCTGGCCGGACCGTGCCGACCTGGCGGGGAAGTTCGTCGTCGAACTGATACCCGGCACCGTCGAACAGGGCAACCCCGTCGACACTCTGTGGACCGACCGCGAGTACGCGATCCATCTGCGCGACCTCGCCGCGGCCGGCCGCCTCGGCGACGCCGCCGCCTTCCCCGCCGTGCTCGGCGCCGAGGCGGGCGACCCGCGCGGGCGGTACGCGGACGCGTCGATCCGGCCGTGGTTCGTGCTCTTCGACGGGGACGCGTCGAAGTACGCGGGCGGCACCATCGACACCAAGTGGTACGCCGACCGCCGCTACCTGGTCGTCATGACCGACGCGCACAACGTCGCCCCCGCCATCGACGGCACCCGGCCGACCGAGGCCCAGGCCGCCGAGCGGGTCGCGCTGCTCGCGCGGCGGCACGCCAGCATCGTGTCGGCGGACTGGTATCCGCTGCCGGGCGTTCTCTCGACCGTCCTCCCGCGCGGCTGACGGGAGGCCGCCGGGAGGCCGCCGGGGGGCCGCCGGCGGGGGCGCACTCGCACTACCGTGAAGAGATGACGCCGCCGCCCGCGCCGGGCCCTCCCGAAACGACCACGTCGGACCGCACGCAGGCCGCCGACCTGCTCATCACCGGCTGCACGGCCCTGACCCACGGCTCCCGCGGGGACGTCGTCTTCGTCGAGGACGCCGTCATCGTCGTACGAGAGGGACGGATCGCCTCCGTCACCTCCGAGAGAGCCGCGGGCGGAGCCGAGGCCGTGGCGGGCCTCGCGGCGGCCGACCACATCGACGGGCGTGGCTGCGTGGCCATGCCGGGGCTCATCAACTGCCATACGCACACGCCGATGGTCGCCCTGCGCGGCCTCGCCGAGGACCTGCCGGCCCACGCGTGGTTCAACGACTGGATCTGGCCCGTCGAGAGCAACCTGACCGAGCGCGTGATCGAGCTCGGGGCCCGCCTCGCCTGCGTCGAGATGATCCGCGGCGGTGTCACCACCTTCGCCGACCACTATTTCGCCATGGACACGGTGGCCGCCGTCACCGAGGAGAGCGGTCTGCGCGCCCTCCTCGGCCAGGCCTTCTTCACCTCGCAGGGCCCGGAGGGAAGGGCCGCGTCCCTCGACTTCGCGCTGCGGCGGCGCGGGACGGCCGGCGGGCGCGTCACCACCTGCCTCGCCCCGCACGCCCCTTACACCGTCGACGACGCCGACCTCGCGGCCACCGCCGAACTTGCCCGGCAGCACGGCCTGCCGGTCCACATCCACGCCGCCGAGAACCGCGAGCAGACCGACAACAGCCTGGCCCGGCACGGCCACACCCCCACCGAGGCACTGGAGCGTGCCGGGCTCCTGGGCGAGGACGTGGACCTCCTCATCGCCCACGCCACCGGCCTCGACACCGCCCGCGACCTGCCCGTGCTGCGCCGCGCCGGCGGACGTGCGGCCGTGGCGTCCGCGCCCCGCGGCTACATGAAGTTCGGCTGGGACACCACGCCCGTACGGGCGCTGCGCGAAGCCGGTGTCCCGGTCGGCCTGGCCACGGACGGTGCCGCGTCCAACAACACCCTCGACGTGTGGGAGTCCATGGCGCTCACCGCCCTCATCCAGAAGCACACGGAGCGGGACCCCGCCTGGCTCACCGCCCGCCAGGCCCTCGACCACGCCACGCTGCAGAGCGCGCGTGCTGTCGGCCTCGGGCGGGAGGTGGGGAGCCTCGCCGAGGGGCTGCGGGCCGACATCATCCTCGTAAACCTGTCCGGTCCGCACACGCAGCCCGTCCATGATCTCGCCGCCACCCTCGTGCACAGCGCGCGCTCCGCCGACGTGCGCGACACGATCGTGGACGGCCGCGTGCTGATGCGCGACGGGGAACTGCTCACCGTCGACGTGCCGAACGTCGTGGGGGAGTTGAGCGCGCTGCTGCCCGAACTCGTCGACCGGAGCCATGGGAGACGTATCCAGGAGTACGAGGGGTGAGGCGGCGGCAGGGCGGTCGGCACGTACCGTTCTGAGGCTCTTCCGGAATTTCTCCGGGCGCGAGCGATGAGTTCCGTGGGCGGGGCCGGTCCACCCTTCGCTGAGGTACGCGCCCGAAGGGTGGAGGAGACACACCATGGGACTTCCGGACATCGTCACGCGTGAGGAGTGGCTCGCCGCGCGGGAGGAGCTACTGGCCAAGGAGAAGGCGGCCACCCGTGCGCGCGACGCGCTCAACGCCGAGCGGCGCGGGCTGCCGATGGTGGAGGTCGACAAGGAGTATTACTTCGACGGCTCCGACGGCAAGGCCACGCTGCTCGACCTGTTCGACGGCAGGGACCAGCTCATCGTCTACCACTTCATGTTCGCGCCCGAGTGGGAGGCGGGCTGCCGGAGCTGCTCCGCCTTCCTCGACCAGATCGGGCACCTCGCGCATCTGCGGGCCCGTTCCACCAACTTCGTCGCCGTCTCCCGCGCGCCGTTCACCAGGCTGCTCGCCTTCAAGGCCCGCATGGGCTGGACGGTGCCCTGGTTCTCGACCAACGGCGGCGACTTCAACCACGACTTCAAGGCATCCTCCGACGAGGAGCCCCGCGACGTGCCCGCGATCAACTGCTTCCTGCGCAACGGCGACCGCGTCTTCCACACGTATGCCACGTTCGCCAGGGGACTCGACGGCATCGGCTCCACCAGCAGCCTCCTCGACCTCACGGCGCTCGGCCGTCAGGAGGAGTGGGAGCGGCCCGGCGGCCGAGCGTCGGTGTTCGGGGCGCCCGCGGGCAGCGCGCGGGTGCGGTACCACGACGAGTACGAGGACTGAGTCCCCGGGGAGAACCCTGGGATATGGCCCAACTCCGTTGCGGTTCGGTCACATCGCGAGCCCTACGGGGTGCCGCGCGCGTTCTCCCCGTTAGGAGAGGCGGCACCGAGACCTTCGGTCCGCGCACGGAACGGCACGGGGGGACAGGAACCATGATGAACGGACGTACGGTGTTGGAGCGGTTTCCGGCAGGCGGACCGCGTGGATCGTGGCCCGCGGAGGAGTTCGCGCGGGCCCGCCGGGACGAAGGGCAGTGCGCGGAGGTCGTGATGGACCTGGCGTCGGACGCCTTCCTGGTGGTCGTGCGCGAACTCGTGTGCGAGCCGGAGGTCGCGGTGGCGGCGTGACTTCTGGCTGTGACCCCTGGCTCGGACGGACCTGGAACTCCCGTGGTCCCGGACCACGGGATTCGTCTACAGCCAGGCCCGTGACCATCCCGGGGTCGTCCCCGTCTCGCCGCACAGGGCCAGGTACAGGGGGATCGGCGGGGTGTAGGGCACGTCGTCCTTCGGGCGGTTGATCAGAACCGGACGGCGGTATCCCGCGTCCCTGACCACCGCACCCGCCGAATAGGCGACCGCCGCGGGCCACTCCATGGCGACGTCGGAGTCCGCGGGCACGATCCACCACCAGCGCGGCCCGTCCTCGTACACGCATCCCACGCGCGGCAGGCGGTCCATCAGCCGGGGGCCGATCCCCGCGGGCACCGCCACGGCGTCGCAGCCGAGCGGTTGGTTCATTCCCTCCGGCAGGTCGAGCCGGAGGGGCGTCGGCGCCGCGGCCCCGGCCAGCGTCCTCTGTCGGGAGAGCCCGACCAGCGTGTTCAGGTCCAACGGCCGCACCGTACCCGCGCTCACACGCCTCCCGTCCGCGTCACTGCCACGCTCGACTCACCCGTTCTCCGTGCCGGCCGCCGCTGTCGGTCCCCGTCGGCGCCCCCGCGACCGGCCTACGTCCACCCCGTCGCTTCCGTCACCCGTCGCAACTCCGCCCACACCGTCCGCCCGCTGCCGGGCCCCGCGTCGTGGACACCCCACGCGCTGCTCACCGCATCGACGAGAAGCAGTCCCCTCCCGTGCTCCTCGTCCATCCCCCTGTGCACGGGGCGCGGCATGCCTGAACCGCACCCTTCGTCACGCACGGTTATTCGCAGCTTCTCCGACTGCGCGCACAGCTCGCAGATGATCCGCCGGCTCGCGGTGTGCACCACGGCATTGGTGACCAACTCGGAGAGGATGAGAGCCGCCGCTTCGCAGGCGTCCTCGTCACGCACGGCCCAGACACCGAACTGCGCGCGCATCAGCCTTCTGGCCTGCGCGACGGAGCCCGGATGCGGGGCGAGCACGAAACTGACGCAGACCTCGGCGGCGTCCTTGGGCCGGGCCTCGGCGAGAACGCCGAGACGGCCTTCGACGGCTTCGGTTCCTAACGGCGCGGGCGGAGTCACGCCATCCACTATCGCCCCGTCCAGAACACCTTGGCAAGACCCACTCTGAAAAGTGCACAGTGGCGTGCTCGCCTGAGAGGGCGCATGGCACACTGCTCGCAACAGCTCGCGGTGCGGTGTGCGTTGGCACAGCGCCGAGTCAGGTGGAGGTAGAAGACGTGAGCGAACCGCGGTCCGCGCCGACCGTCGGGCAGGTCGTTCTCGGTCGTCGCCTTCAGGACCTGCGCGAGGGCGCGGGCCTGAAGCGCGAGGAGGCCGCGAAGATCCTGCGCGTCGCCCCCGCCACCGTCCGCCGCATGGAGACGGCCGAGGTCGCGCTGAAGATCCCGTATCTCCAGCTCCTCCTCAAGGCGTACGGCGTCGCCGACGACGAGGCCGAGGCCTTCGTGACGCTCGCCGAGGAGGCCAACAAGCCCGGCTGGTGGCAGCGGTTCCACGACATCCTGCCGGGCTGGTTCAGCATGTACGTCAGCCTGGAGGGCGCGGCCAGCCTCATCAGGTCCTACGAACCGCACTTCGTGCCCGGCCTGCTCCAGACCGAGGAGTACGCCCGCGGAGTGATGCGGTCCGGGGCCATCGGGCAGACCCGGCCGACGGACATCGAGCGGTACGTGGCGCTGCGCATGGAGCGCCAGTCGCTGCTGACCCGCGAGGACGCGCCCCGGCTCTGGGTGGTCATGGACGAGACCGCGCTGCGCAGGCCCGTGGGCGAACCCGAGGTGATGCGCGATCAGCTCGACCGGCTGCTCGAAGCCACCGAACTGCCCCATGTCACGCTGCAGGTCGCGCCGTTCTCGGCGGGCCCGCACCCCGGAACGTACGGACCATTCGTGATCTTCCGCTTCGCCATGGCGGAGCTCCCCGACATGGTCTACAGCGAGTACCTGACCGGCGCCGTCTACCTGGACGCGCGCACCGAGGTGGCCACCCACCTGGAGGTCATGGACCGCATGGCGGCGCAGGCCGCCACGGCACAACGCACGAAGGACTTCCTCCTGGACGTCCGCAAGGAGCTGTGAAATGGACCGACATCGAGCCGGAACGCGCCCCGCCGGTCCGCGTTCACCCGGCGGCCGCGACGACTCGCGCACCGAGTCCCGCATCTACAACGGCATGCCCGCGCGCGACCTCGGCAACGACGGCTGGCACAAGCCGTGGAGCGGCGGCAACGGCGGCAACTGCCTGGAGGCCATGAAGCTGGCCGACGGCAGGGTCGCGGTGCGCCAGTCCGCCGACCCGGACGGTCCCGCGCTCATCTACACGTACGGCGAGATCAACGCGTTCATCCAGGGAGCCAAGGCGGGCGAGGCCGACTTCCTGCTCTCCTGACATCCCGCTCTCCCGGCTTCCCGCTCTCCTGACTTCTGGCCTTCCTGCCCTGACCCTGTGGAGCTGTCATGACCGACGCGCCGTACATCGACACCAGCAAGCCGCACCCCGCACGGATGTACGACTGGTTCCTGGGCGGGAAGGACAACTACCCGGTGGACGAGGAGATGGGCCGGCAGCTCGTCGCCATGGACGGGCGCGTGCTGACCATGGCGCGCAACAACCGCGCGTTCATGCAGCGCGCCACGCGCTGGCTCGCGGGCCAGGGGGTGCGGCAGTTCCTCGACATCGGCACCGGCATACCGACGGAGCCGAACCTCCACCAGATCGCCCAGGGGATCGCCCCCGAGGCGCGCGTCGTCTACTGCGACAACGACCCGATCGTCCTCGCCCACGCCGAGGCCCTGCTGCGCTCGACGCCGCAGGGCGTCACGGAGTACCTCCAGGCGGACTTCCGCCGGCCGGAGAAGATCATCGAAGAGGCCTCCCGGGTACTGGACTTCGACAAGCCCGTCGCCCTGTCGCTCGTCGCGCTGCTGCACTTCATCTCGGACGAGGACGGCGCGTACGAACTCGTGGACCGCATGATGGGCGTCCTGCCCTCGGGCAGCCACCTCATGCTGTCGCACGGCACGGGCGACTTCACGCCGGACACGGCGGAGCAGGCCGGCGAGCTGTACAAGGCGCGCGGCATGACGCTCGCGCTGCGTTCGCGCGCGGACGTGGCCCGGTTCTTCGAGGGGTACGAGCTGGTGGACCCCGGGGTCGCGGTCATCGACCAGTGGAAGCCGGAGCTCGGCGAGCGCGTGACGGACCCGGCGGACGGGCCGGTCCCGGGGTATGGCGCGGTGGCCCGCAAGCCCTGAGCAGCCCTGAGCAGCTCTGAGCCCAGGAGGGCGCGGCGTGGCTCAGGTCAGCGCCAGGATGATGGACGCCGTCGCGGCCAGCGCGGCCACGGTGCGGACGTGGTTCCACGCGGTCCACTCACGGACGTACGTACGCCAGTACGCGGCGCCCTCCTCGCTCTCCGGGTCGACCTCGGCGAGGGCGTCGTTGCGCGGGACGTTCGCCGCGACGGTCACCCCGAAACAGCCCACCAGGAACAGCACGCAGCCGATCAGCAGCTCGGCGGTGCCCTCGTCGGGCCAGAGCACGAACGTCACGACGGCGAGCACCAGGCAGAGCCCCGCGGCCCCGAGGAACACGGCCATGAACCAGGGGTTGACCGCGGTGACGTTGATGGCGTTCATCGCGGCGATGCCCTGGGCCGGGGGCAGCGCGGCCAGGCCCTTCATCACGAAGGTCGAGAACGCGGCGAAGGCTCCGGCGACGAGACCGCAGGCCAGCGCCCCGAGTACGGCGAGGACGAAGTACGGTCCGTCAATCATGGCAACTCCCGGAGTGATGAGGGCCGTTACGTGGAGAGACGGGCCGCGAGTGATCCTGCACGGTGGGCCGCGTCACGACAAGTCAATTGCGCGGCGCGCGCGTTCGCCATACGTGGGCCTCGCGGGGGCATACGCGGACGTCTTCCGGCGGGGGCGCCCTGAACGGGGGCCCGGCCGAAGGGCTCGCGTCAGCTCTTGCTCGGCCCGTGGCTCGGCCCTGGCTCGGCCCGTGGCTCAGCCCATGGTTCCGTCAGGGGCGGTCCGCCAGCTCCGTAGCGTCGTCTCCACCGTGGGGGCTATGCGGCGACGGGCCTCACCGCGGGGGACGCCGCTCATCAGCAGCCGGTCGTACGGCGTGGCCGTGTGCCGCACCGCCGCGATGACCGCCGCCGTCACCGCGGCCCGCGACAGCGCTCGCCCCGCCGCGCTGCGCCCCACCCTGCCGCTGCCCCGCAACGAGGCGTGGGCGGCTATCTCCCGGGCGCGGTCCGCCGGACAGCCGGGGAAGAGCCGCCGTATCTCCTCGGCGAAGGCCGCGGTGAACCGCACGTCCTCCGCGGCCCGCCGCACCGCGTCCCTCGCCCTGCGCCGTGCCCGCGCCTCCGCGTCGGCGAGGCAGCGCTCCTCCGCGCGGACGAGCGCGGCCTCCTCGACGAGGGTGCCCTGCCGTTCATAACGCGCGCGGCGGCGATGGAAGCGGACGACCACCGCGGAGAGGCCACTGCCCTCGCGGGCCCGCCGCGTGAGAGCCGTGTCGCCGCGCGGCAGGTAGACGAGGTGTCCGAGGTCGGCGCAGTCCAGGCAGCGCGGCTCGCCGCCTTCGAGGGTGAGCAGGGCCAGCGGCCCCGAGCGGCACTCCGCGCAGTACCGTCGTGTCAGGGGCTGGAAGGCCACGAGGCCGGCAGGTGGGCTCGCCATACCCCTCCCCTTCCCCGAACCACGCACACGCCCCCGCCGTCGCTCCCCCGCGCCGGGCGGCATCATGGGCCCGTGCGCCTCGAACCGATCACCTGGGAGCGGCTTGCCGACACCCTCGCCGACCGTCTGCTCGACCTGGAGACCGCCGACGGCGGCCGCTGGCCGCGCGTCGCCGTGGACGGGGCGCCCGCGGCCGGGACCGGCGAGCTGGCGCGGCGGGTGGGCGACGCCCTGCGGCTGCGCGGCAGGACCGCGCTCGTCGTCGGCACGGAGGGATTCCTGCGGCCGGCCTCGCTGCGCTTCGAGTACGGCCACGAGGACGTGGACGCCTACCACAGCGGCTGGTTCGACACCGGCGCGCTGTGGCGCGAGGTCTTCGGGCCGCTCGACCCGGGCGGGACGGGCCTGGTGCTGCCCGACCTCTGGGACCCGGCGACCGACCGCGCGACGCGCAGCCCGTATGTGCGACTGCCGCCGGGCGGCCTGCTCCTGCTGCACGGCCCGCTGCTGCTCGGCCACTGGTTCCCCTTCGATCTGAGTGTGCACGTACGCCTCTCCCCGGGCGCCCTGCGACGGCGCACACCGGAGGCAGAGCGCTGGACGCTTCCGGCCTTCGAGCGGTACGAGACGGAGACGGACCCCGCGGCCACGGCCGACGTGGTGGTACGGGCGGACGACCCACGGCATCCGGCGTGGGCCGGCTGACCCGGCGGTTCGTGCCACGCCCCGCCCGGATGCGTGCCGTGGAAGCGGCCACGAGAATGAGAGGCACCGGGACCAGTGGTGCGCTCGCACCGCTCCGGACACTGCCCGGCAACGGGAGGTAGCGATGACAACCGCAGCGGACATGATGCACCGGGGAGCCCAGTGGATCCCCCGGCACGAGACACTGGACCGTGCCGCCCAGTTGATGCGCCAACTCGATGTGGGCGCGCTGCCCATCGCCGACGAGAACGAACGGCTCTGTGGCATCCTCACCGACCGCGACATCGTGGTGGGCTGCGTGGCCCTGGGCCACGACCCGTCACGGATCACCGCGGGCGACCTCGCCAAGGGCACGCCGCGCTGGATCGACTCGGGCGCCGACGTCGATGAGGTCCTGCACGAGATGCGGGGTCACCAGATCCGTCGCCTGCCGGTGATCGAGGACAAGCGGCTCGTCGGCATGATCAGCGAGGCCGACCTGGCCAAGCACCTCAGCGATGAACAGCTCGCGGCCTGGGTCGAGAGCGTGTACGCCAAGGGCTGAGCCGGCACGTGCCCCCGGCGGCCGCCTCTCCTCCTACAGCCAGCCGTTGCGCCGGAAGCCGCGGTGGAGCGCGGTGCACGCCGCCGCTATCAGGCCCATCACCAGCGGATACCCGAACTGCCAGTGCAGCTCCGGCATATGGTCGAAGTTCATCCCGTACATGCCGCAGACCATCGTGGGCACCGCGACGACTGCCGCCCAGGCGGTGATCTTCCGCATGTCCTCGTTCTGCGCGACGGTGACCTGCGCCAAGTGGGCCTGGAGGATGGAGTTCAGCAGCTCGTCGAAGGCGGCGATCTGCTCGGTGACCCGCTTCAGGTGGTCGTCGACGTCCCGGAAGTACGCCTGTATGTCCGGGGCGATGACCCGCATGGGCTGCGTGGCGAGTATCTGGAGCGGGCGGCCGAGCGGCACCACGGCGCGCTTCAGTTCGAGCAGTTCGCGCTTGAGCTGGTATATCCGCCCGGGGTCGACCCGCGCCCCGTCCGGGGCGAACACGTCCGACTCCACCTGGTCGATGTCCGCCTGCGCGGCGTTCGTGACCGCGAGGTAGTCGTCCACGACCTGGTCCGCGATCGCGTGCAGGACGGCGGCGGGCCCCTGGGCGAGCTGCTCGGGAGCCGCCTCCAGGGCCTCACGGAGCGGACCGAGCGAGCCGTGCCTGCCGTGCCGGACCGTGATGACGAAGTCGCGGCCCACGAAGAGCATGATCTCGCCGGTGTCGACCACCTCGCTGGTGGCGGTCAGTTCGGAGTGCTCCACGTAGCAGACGGTCTTGAAGACGGCGAAGAGCGTGTGGTCGTACCGCTCCACCTTCGGGCGCTGGTGCGCGTGGACGGCGTCCTCCACGGCGAGCGGGTGGAGGTCGAAGAGATCGGCGATGCCGGCGAACTCTTCCTCCGTGGGTTCGTGCAGCCCCAGCCAGACGAAGCCGTCGTCGGACTTGCGGATCCGCTCCACCGACTCGACCAGATCGCGTGCGGGGGACTGGCGCACCCCTTCTCTGTACGTCACGCAGTTGACCACCGAGGAACCCAGCGGGGACCGGGCGGGGTGGCTCAGGTCGACGCGTGCGTCACGGCGGCCGAGGCGTGCCACTCTCCGCAGACCGCGGACCTTCCGCAGGCTGCCGACCTTGCCCAGGCCTCCGACTTTCCGGAGGTTGCCGGCCATCGACATGTGGGGCTCCTAGCGCTGACGACGAGATGTGCCAGTCTGCCAGCCCACTCCGGCTTCCCGCTGAGCCTGTGGGAACGGAATATTCCGTTCCGTTCGCGCGTGCCACATCACGCTCCCTTGACCGCTGCGAAGGCCCCTCCGGCCCTCCGCAGGCCACTCGAAGGCGCCTCAGGCCTTCTTGACCGCCCTGCGGACGGCGAGCGCGGCGAGCGGCAGCAGGACGAGGACGCCGGCGAGGTTGAGCCAGCCGTAGCCGGCCTGCGCGACGATCAGGCCCGCCACGGCCCCGCCGATGCCCGCCGCCGTGTTCATCGTCAGGTCCGAGAGGCCCTGCACGGCGGCCCTCGCGGGCTGGGGCACCGAGTCGGTGAGCAGCGCGGAGCCGGCGACGAGGCCCGCGGACCAGCCGAGGCCGAGCACGAAGAGCCCGGCGGCGGTCTGGCCGTGGCTCGGCCCCGCCGTACCGGCGAGCAGCGCGGCGAAGGCCAGGAGCCCGACCGCCAGGCCGATGACGGAGAGGCGGCCGAACCGGTCGGCGAGCCAGCCGAGCACCGGCGCGAATGCGTACATGCCCGCGATGTGACCGCTGATGACCAGGCCGACCAGTTGCAGGCTCGCCCCGTGGTGCCCGAGGTCGACCGGCGTCATCACCATGATCGAGACCATCACGGTGTGCGACGCGGCGACGGTCACCAGCGCGAGGCGGGCCATGGGCGACGCGGCCACCGCGGCCACGCCGGCCCGCAGCGACCGGCTCCGCGGGCTCTCGTCCTCCCGCGGGGCCAGGGCGCGGGCGGTGAGCAGCGGATCGGGCCGCAGCAGCACCGCCACCACCAGCGCGGCGATCGCGAAGATGCCCGCGGCGAAGAGAAAGGGCCCGGCCTGCTCGGGAACGGCTGTCCCGGCGAAGAGCCTGCTCGTCGGCGCGGCGATGTTGGGGCCGAGCACCGAGCCGATGGTGGTGGCCCAGATGACGTGCGAGATGGCGCGGCCACGCCGGTCCGGCTCGGCGAGGTCGGCCGCGGCGAAACGGGCCTGCAGGTTGGCCGATGACCCCGCGCCGAAGGCCGCCATGCCGACCAGCAGCAGCGGGAAGCTCCCGACGACCGAGGCGAGCACCACGAGCCCGGCTCCGACCGCGCCGATCACATAGGCGAGGACCAGGCCCGGACGCCGTCCCCGTGCCGTCATCAGCGCGGCGAGCGGCAGCGAGAGCAGGGCCGTGCCGGCCACCGAAGCGGTGGGCGCGAGCCCCGAGAACGCCTCCGAGCCGCTCACCTCGGTGGCGAGCACCGGGGCCAGCGCGATGCCGATCGGCACCCCGAGCCCGCCCAGTATCTGGCTGGCGATCAGCACGGCCGTCGTACGGCGGCGCAGCGCGGGCAGCGCCTCTGGCGCGGGTATGTCAGGAGCGTCGACGGACGTAGTCACTGACGCAGTGTGCCAGGAGGCTCGTACGCCGGAGACGGAATCGGCGGCTGCCCGGCTCCGACACCGCAGGGCGACGGTCTCCGCGGGCTCAGAACAGAGGCTGCGGGAGCACCCCCTCCAGTGCGAGGAGCCGCCGCTTGGTCTCCAGGCCGCCGCCGAAGCCGCCTATGCCGCCGTCGCTCTCCACCACGCGGTGGCACGGCACCACGACCGGCAGCGGATTGGAGCCCATCGCGATGCCGACGGCCTGGGCGGCTCCGGGGCTGCCCACCCGGCCGGCGAGGTCGCCATAGCCCACGACCGAGCCGTACGGCACGCCGGTGGCGAGTTCGCGCAGCACCTGGCGGTTGAAGCCGGAGCTCAGCGACCAGTCCAGCGGCAGCTCGAAGGCGTGCCGCTCGCCCGAGAAATACGCCGCGAACTGCCGTATCGACTCGGCGAGCAGGGGGGAGTCCGGCGCGTGGACCGGCTCGGCGCCCAGGCGGGAGCCGAGCCGGTCCAGGGTCCTGTCACGCACCGCGTCGGTGGCGTGGAAGGCCACGGTGACCAGCCCCTCGGCGGTCGCGGCCAGCAGCAGCGGCCCGATGTCGCTGCCGACGACGGCCCACACGAGCGGGCCCCGTCCCTGCACATTGGCGTCCATGCGACCACCGTACGACCGGCCACTGACAACGAGCGGGCGTCAGCCCTTGCGCGCTGCCTTGCGCACCGCCTTGTGGACGACGTCGGGCGTGTTCGTGATGATGCCGTCCACGCCGAAGCTCGCGGCACGCACCGCGTTCGGGCCGTCGTTGACCGTCCACGTGAAGATTTCGAGGCGCTTCTTGTGCGGCCCCTTGAGCGCGTGGATCGCCTGGACGTAATCCGCCGAGATCGAGGTGTGGGTGGCGTTGATCTGGTCGGAGAACCTGGCGTACTCGGGCAGGTCCGCGACGGCGGGCTTGCCGAGGAAGCCGGTCTTCACGTCGGGCCGCAGCTTGTGCACGGTCTTCACGCTGTCGGCGCTGAAGCTCTGGATGACCAGCTTCTTCTTGACGTGCTGCTTGTCGAGCCAGCCCGTCTCGCGCAGTACGCGCAGGCCCTGCTTCTCGATGCCCGGGTAGAGCTCGGGCTTCTTGAACTCGAAGACGAGGCTCTGCTGGTTGCGCGAGACCCGCTTCATGTACTGCTCCAGCGTCGGCACCCGCTGGCCCGCGAACTTCGGGCTGAACCAGCTCCCGGCGTCCAGCTTGGCGATCTCCGCCGCCGTGAAGTCCGCGACCTTCCAGGGCGCCCGGCCGGGGAACAGCTGCTCCACGTCGGTCGTCCGCTTCAGGGTGTCGTCGTGCATGATCACGAGCTCGCCGTCCTTGGTCCGCTGGACGTCGTTCTCGACCCAGGTGAACCCCATGTCCCGCGCCTTGTCTATCGCGGCGAAGGTGTTCTCGGGGGCGTAGGCCGAGGCGCCGCGGTGGGCGACCACCAGCGGCTTGCCGGGCTTGGCGGCACTCGACGCCGACGGGGTCTTGACGGCACTCGGAGCCGACGGGGTGTCGGCAGCCGCGGTGGTGGCGGGAAGGACCAGCGCACCGGCTCCCATGAGAGCGGCGACAGTGGTGGCAGCAGCGCGTGTGTACACAAGTACTCCTCGCGTCGTGAGATCGCGGACCGGTCGAGAGTGACAGTCAAGGGCCAACGGGAGACAGGTGCAGGATGGCCACAGGCTGAACGGAGCATCCGGAGCAAGGGCCCCCGCGCGCGAGTGGCGGAATTCTTTGCCGGAAAATCGTTCGTGCGTTCCGGCGGGAGCCTTACTCTCTGCCTCAGCCGACGGCCTTTCAGGCGGCCGCGGGCGGGGGCTTACGGCACGTGACGGGTCATTTGGACGCAACAGGCGGAAGGGCTACCTCGCATGCAGGGCACGGTCGACGGGTTCAGCTACGGAGTCGTCACACCGGTGGTGGCCTATGTCATGGCCTGCCTCGGAGGAGCACTCGGGCTGCGCTGTACGACCAGATCGCTCCTCATGGCGCACTCCTGGCGCCCCGGCTGGCTCGCGCTCGGATCGGCCGCCATCGGTTCCGGCATCTGGACCATGCACTTCGTGGCGATGATGGGTTTCTCCGTCGAGGAGGCACCGATCCGCTACGACCAGGCGCTGACCTTCGCCAGCCTGGCCGTCGCCATCGTCATGGTCGGCGTCGGCATCTTCATTGTCGGCTATCGGGGCGCGACCGGCACGGCGCTCTTCACCGGCGGGACGATCACGGGCCTCGGGGTCGCTTCGATGCACTACCTGGGAATGGCCGGTATGCGTCTACGCGGGACGCTGGAGTACAACACCCTCACCGTCGCCGCGTCCGTGGTGATCGCCATGGCCGCCGCCACCGCGGCGCTCTGGGCGGCCGCGCAGGTCAAAGGTTTCCTGTGGAGTCTGGGCGCGAGCCTGGTCATGGGCCTCGCCGTCACCGGAATGCACTACACCGGGATGGCGGCCCTCAGCGTCCACCTCCACGGCTCGGACGCCCTGCCGCCCGGTGACTCGTCCGCCGAGATCCTCGCGCCGATGATGATCGGGCCGCTCGCCTTCCTGCTCCTCGCGGGTGTGATCGTGATGTTCGACCCGCTGATGGTCATGGGCGGTCAGCAGGAGGCCCGGGCCCTCGGCGTCGGCGGAGCCCGCCGGCCCTACCCGGTCCCGCGCTCGGGCGACCGGCACGTGCCCGGACCCCGCCGCGGTCCCCGCCGGCGGCCCGGCTCCCGCTCCCCGCAGAACAGGTGAGGCCGCAGAACAGGTGAGGAGCGCCACCGTGAAACCGGCGAGCGGGCCACCGCCGACCGGCTGATCCGGCCCGGTTGTCAGTGCGGGGTCGTACGGTGGATTCCATGCGGCCCGTATCCAAGATCGAACGCACGGTGGCACCTTTCGAGGTCGTCAGTCCGTACCAGCCCAGTGGCGACCAGCCGACGGCCATCGCCGAACTCGACCGCCGTATCCGAGCGGGTGAGAAGGACGTGGTCCTCCTCGGCGCGACCGGCACCGGCAAGTCGGCCACCACCGCGTGGATGATCGAGAAGCTCCAGCGCCCCACCCTCGTGATGGCGCCGAACAAGACACTGGCCGCCCAGCTGGCGAACGAATTCCGCGAGCTCCTGCCGAACAACGCCGTCGAGTACTTCGTCTCGTACTACGACTACTACCAACCCGAGGCGTATGTCCCGCAGTCGGACACCTACATCGAGAAGGACTCCTCGATCAACGAGGAGGTCGAGCGGCTGCGCCACTCCGCGACGAACTCCCTGCTGACCCGCCGGGACGTGGTCGTCGTCGCCTCCGTCTCTTGCATCTACGGCCTCGGCACCCCGCAGGAGTACGTGGACCGCATGGTGCCGCTGAAGGTCGGCGACGAGTTCGACCGCGACCAGCTCCTGCGCCGCTTCGTCGACATCCAGTACACGCGCAACGACATGGCGTTCACCCGTGGCACCTTCCGCGTCCGCGGCGACACCATCGAGATCTTCCCGGTGTACGAGGAGCTCGCGGTCCGCATCGAGATGTTCGGTGACGAGATCGAGGCGCTCTCCACCCTCCACCCGCTCACCGGCGAGGTCATCAGCGACGACGACCACCTCTACATCTTCCCCGCCTCGCACTACGTGGCGGGCCCGGAGCGCCTGGAGAAGGCCGTCACCGGCATCGAGAAGGAGCTCACCGAGCGCCTCGCCGAGCTGGAGAAGCAGGGCAAGATGCTGGAGGCCCAGCGCCTGCGCATGCGCACCACGTACGACCTGGAGATGCTCCGCCAGATCGGCTCCTGCTCCGGCGTCGAGAACTACTCCATGCACTTCGACGACCGCGAGCCCGGCACCGCCCCCAACACGCTCCTGGACTACTTCCCGGAGGACTTCCTCCTCGTCCTGGACGAGTCGCACGTCACGGTCCCGCAGATCGGCGCGATGTACGAGGGTGACGCCTCCCGCAAGCGCACCCTCGTGGACCACGGCTTCCGGCTGCCCTCCGCCCTGGACAACCGCCCCCTGAAGTGGGAGGAATTCCTCGGCCGCGTCGGTCAGACGGTCTACCTCTCGGCGACCCCTGGCAAGTACGAGCTCTCGCGCGGCGACGGATACGTCGAGCAGATCATCCGCCCCACCGGCCTCGTCGACCCCGAGGTCGTCGTCAAGCCGACCGAGGGCCAGATCGACGATCTCGTGCACGAGATCCGCATGCGCACCGAGAAGGACGAGCGCGTCCTGGTCACCACCCTGACCAAGAAGATGGCCGAGGACCTCACCGACTACTTCCTGGAGCTCGGCATCCAGGTCCGCTATCTGCACAGCGACGTCGACACGCTGCGCCGCGTGGAGCTCCTGCGCGAGCTGCGGGCCGGTGAGTACGACGTCCTGGTCGGCATCAACCTCCTGCGCGAGGGCCTCGACCTGCCGGAGGTCTCCCTGGTGGCGATCCTCGACGCCGACAAGGAGGGCTTCCTGCGCTCAGGGACCTCCCTGATCCAGACCATCGGCCGCGCGGCGCGCAACGTCTCGGGCCAGGTCCACATGTACGCCGACAAGATCACCCCGGCGATGGAGAAGGCCATCGACGAGACCAACCGCCGCCGGGAGAAGCAGGTCGCGTACAACAAGGAGAGGGGCATCGACCCGCAGCCCCTCCGCAAGAAGATCAACGACATCGTGTCGCAGATCGCCCGCGAGGAGGTCGACACCGAGCAGCTCCTCGGCTCGGAGTACCGCAAGCCGAAGGCGGGCAAGGGCGCCAAGGCCCCGGTGCCCGCGCTCGGCGGTGAGGCGGCCACGGCGGGCAAGGCCGCCGCGTCCGGCAAGGCCAAGAAGGGCCAGGCCGTCCCGACCGACCGGCCCGCGGCCGAACTGGCCGAGCAGATCGAGGAGATGACCGCACGCATGCGCGCGGCCGCCGCCGACCTCCAGTTCGAGATCGCCGCGCGGCTGCGCGACGAGGTGTCGGAGATGAAGAAGGAGCTGCGGCAGATGAGGGAGGCGGGCCAGGCATAGAAGCCCCCTCGGGGGAGCCGGGGAAGGGGAACCGGCGTACTGGCCGGTCTGTTGCAAGACCGCCACAAAGTACGGCCCGCGCTGCTGCTCCGCAGGTGGCGCTGCATAGGGTGCTGGGCAGCCGCGGAAGGCGGTTGCCCAGGCAGTTCGAGAGGGGACAGCGCGTGACGGTCAACATGACCAAGGGGCAGGCCATCAACCTGCAGAAGGACGACGGGGGCGCCCTGACCGCGGTGCGCATGGGACTCGGGTGGCAGGCGGCTCCGCGCCGGGGGCTGTTCGGCTCCCGTACCCGCGAGGTCGACCTGGATGCCTCGGCGGTTCTCTTCGCGGACAAGCAGCCGGTGGACGTCGTCTTCTTCCGTCACCTTGTCAGCGACGACGGCTCGGTGCGGCACACCGGGGACAACCTCGTCGGCGGCGTGGGCCAGGGCGGCGACGACGAGGCGGTCCTCGTCGACCTGCAGCGGGTTCCCGTCCACATCGACCAGATCGTCTTCACGGTGAACTCCTTCACCGGCCAGACCTTCCAGGAGGTGCAGAACGCGTTCTGCCGCCTGGTCGACGAGACCAACGGCCAGGAGCTCGCGCGCTACACCCTCGACGGCGGCGGCCAGTACACCGCCCAGATCATGGCGAAGGTCCACCGGGCGGGCCCGGGCTGGCAGATGACGGCCATCGGCACCCCGGCCAACGGCCGCACCTTCCAGGACCTGATGCCGTCGATCCTGCCGCATCTGTAGGCACGGCAGCACGGCACAGTAGGGCAGTACGGCAGCACGTCCGTCACACACGTCGCCACGCCAGTACGCCAGTACGTCGGTACGTCGGTACGCATGAGCACGAGGGCTCGACGGGGGCCCTTCTAGGGGGAACGAAGCGATGACGGCCGAGCTGGTGCGGGGGCAGAACCACCCGCTTCCCTGGACCCGTCTGGAGATCCGCGTCTCGGCCGGCGAGCCGATCGTGGCGGGGGCCACGCTCGGCGACGACCAGGGCAAGGTCCGCGGCGTGGAATGGGTGGCGCATCCGGGCTCGCCCACCCTGCCGGGGCTCGAGGTGTCCCAGCAGGCGGCGGCCGACCACCGCCTCGCCGTGGACCTCGGCGCCCTGCCGGACACCGTCCACCGGGTCAACGTCCTGCTCGCGCTGCCCGTCGGTGTCGGGGGCCCGGTCAGCTTCCGCGGCCTCGCCGCCCCCTTCGTCGCGGTCACCGGACTCGACGGCGCGGAGGCCGCCAGCTACACCATCACCGACCTGGACGCCGAGTCCGCCGTCGTCGCGCTTGAGCTCTACCGCCGCCGGGGCGCCTGGAAGGTCAGGGCCGTCGGCCAGGGGTACGCGGGCGGGCTCGCCGACATGCTCACCGACCAGGGCCTGCCCGAGGCCCACGAGCTGGCCGGAGCCATCGAGGACGCGGTGGCCCGGGGCCTGGCCCGTTCCGTCGCCGTACCGCCGCCGCGCCCGGCCGACGGCACGCGGGTGCGCACGGCCCCGCCCGCCTCGCCCGTTCCCACGCCGCCGGAAGACGCCGCCGCGCCGACCGCGGGCCCGCAGGGGCAGCCCACCCCCGGCCCACGGCAGCCGGGCGGCGGCCCCGTCGACTACACCCACCCCGGACGCCGGAACTCCGCGCCTCCTCCGCCGCCACCCGCGGCGCCCGCGCCTCCTCCGCCGCCACCCGCGGCGCCCGCGCCTCCGCCCCCGCCACCCGCGGCGCCCGCGGCCCAGCCCGGCCAGGCCCCGCGGCCCGTCGCGGGGGACGCCACCGGGTGGTCGATGGAGGAGCGGCTCTACAACCAGGTGTGGGGCATGTTCGAAGACCTGGCGCGCACCACGGCGGCGTACCGCAGCGCCGTCGACTTCGCCGACTCCCGCATGGAGCAGGAGCTCGACAAGGTGCTCTCCGACCCGCGCAGCCGCATCGGCGGCACCGGCGACGCGGCCCGCGACACCGCTCGGGCCAACCACGCCGACCTCACCGGACAGGCCAGAGCCGCCCTCGACCGCGACCTCGCCCAGCTCGCCGCCGAGGCCGACGTCGTCGAACCGGCCCTGCCCCTGGCGTTCGCGGCCTGGAGCAACCCCGTCTGGCACGCCTATCGCGCGCCCATGGAGATCCCGATGGCACTCCGCCTCGGCGACCTCCACCTCCCCGAGCGCGTCGACCTGCGCATCCCGATGCTGGTCAGGCTGCCCCTGGAGCGCGGCCTGTGGATCGACAGCGGCAAGGCCCTGACCAACACCTTCACGGACTCGGCCGAGCTGCGCCGGCTCGCCGTGGACACCGCGGTGGCGCACGCCGTGCGGCTGCTCGCGGTCTATCCGGCGGGTGAGTTCTCCGTGCATGTGATCGACGCGGCGGGTTCGGCGGCCGACGCGTTCGCCCCGCTGGTGTCGGCGGGCGTCCTGGCCGGGCCACCGGCCTCGGGGGCCGCCGGGGTCTCGGAGGTGCTCGCCGGGCTCACCCAGCGCGTGGACCTGGTGCAGATGGCGGTGCGCGGCGGAGCCGCCGACGCGCTGCCCCCCGACCTCGACGTCGCCGAGCAGCTCCTGATCGTCAACGACTTCCCGCACGGCTTCGACGACCGCGCGGTGACCCGGCTCCGCTACCTCGCCGACGAGGGTCCGGCCGTCGGCGTGCACCTCATGATGGTCGCGGACCGCGAGGACGCCGCCGAGTACGGCCCGCTGCTCGACCCCCTCTGGCGGGCACTGCTGCGGCTGACCCCGGTCCCGGACGACCACCTCGCGGACCCGTGGGTCGGTCACACGTGGACGTACGACCCGCCGTCCTTCCCGCCGGGCAGCGACGTCCTGCGGCAGCTCCTCGACCGGATCGCGGCGGCCCGGCGCGACGGCGGCCGCTGAACCACGGCTTCCGTAGCCGACCGGGAGCCCCATCGGCGGCCCGTCGGCGCCCCCTCGCGCCATGGCGGCAAAGCGACTTTACCCACCCGCTGAACAGGTCTTTTGGTTCTCGTTTGCCATCACCTTTACCAACCCTTGGTGTTTCCCGTACTCTGGAGGCCGCGGAGGGGAGTACTCCCGGCTGCGACGTACCCGTCAATACGGACCGCCATCGGTCCCGGGGCGTCGGCCCGACTCACGGCACAGGCCGATCGGGTGGAGGAGACCTCCGGCAGCGACGACGCTGATCAGTAGCCGTACGACGCCGGAGGCGCAGTGGACGTTTCAATGACCGTGTGGACGCTGACCATTCTTGGTCTGTGTGCCCTGATCGCGGTCGACTTCTTCATCGGGCGCAAGCCCCATGACGTGTCGATCAAGGAAGCCGGAACCTGGACGATCGTCTGGATCGTTCTCGCGGCGCTCTTCGGCCTCGGCCTGCTGGTCGCGGGCGAGAGCCAGGCGTCCGGTGAGTTCTTCGCGGGCTTCATCACCGAGAAGTCCCTGTCCGTGGACAACCTCTTCGTCTTCATCCTGATCATGGCGAAGTTCTCGGTGCCGTCCCACCTCCAGCAGCGGGTGCTGCTGTTCGGAGTGCTGATAGCCCTGGTCCTGCGCGCGATATTCATCGCCGCCGGCGCCGCGGTCATCGCCAACTTCTCCTGGGTCTTCTACATCTTCGGCGCGTTCTTGATCTACACCGCGTGGAAGCTCATCCAGGAGGCCCGTGCCGACGAGGAAGAAGAGGACTGGGAGGAGAACCGCCTCCTGAAGTCCGTCGAGAAGAGGTTCGGCGTCTCGGACCGGTACGAGGGCACGAAGCTGTTCATCAAGAAGAACGGCAAGAAGATCATGACGCCTCTCATGGTCGTCATGCTCGCCATCGGCACCACCGACGTGCTCTTCGCGATGGACTCCATCCCCGCGATCTTCGGCCTCACCCAGGACCCGTACATCGTCTTCACGGCCAACGCCTTCGCCCTCATGGGTCTGCGGCAGCTCTACTTCCTCATCGGCGGACTGCTCAGGAAGCTGGTCCACCTGAGCTACGGCCTCTCGGTGATCCTCGGCTTCATCGGCGTGAAGCTCGTGCTGCACGCCCTGCACGAGTCCGGGGTGCACGTTCCCGAGATCTCCATCCCGGTCTCGCTCTCGGTGATCTGCGGTGTCCTGGTGATCACCACGATCACCAGCCTCATCGCCTCCAAGAAGCAGGCGGAGAAGCAGGCGGCCGAGGAGTCGGCGGAGGAGTCGACCGAGACCACGACCGCCGGCAGCAAGTAGCAGGACCGAGTAGCGCCACCCAAGCGCCCGGGGCAGCATCGAGTCATGGTCACTCGGCTCCGGGCGCTCGGCATGCAGTGGACGACGGTGGTCCCCTTCCTCGCCGTCGTCCTCCTTGTCCTCACCTGGGGCCGCGATCTGCCCGGCATCGTCGTCGCCGTGGTGACGCTGGTCCTCGCGGGAGCGGTGCTCTCCGCCGTCCACCACGCCGAGGTGATCGCCCACCGCGTCGGCGAACCCTTCGGCTCGCTGGTCCTCGCCATCGCGGTGACCATCATCGAGGTGGCGCTGATCGTCACCCTCATGGCTGACGGCGGCGACAAGAGTTCCACCCTGGCCCGCGACACCGTCTTCGCCGCGGTGATGATCACCTGCAACGGCATCGTCGGGCTCTGCCTCCTGGTCGGAGCGCTCCGCCACCGCGTCGCCGTCTTCAACCCCGAGGGCACCGGCGCGGCCCTCGCTACCGTCGCCACCCTGGCCACCCTCTGCCTGGTCCTGCCGGCGTTCACCACCACCAAGCAGGGCCCGGAGTTCTCGACCAGCCAGCTCACCTTCGCCGCGGTCGCCTCACTCATCCTGTACGGACTGTTCGTCTCCACCCAGACCGTGCGGCACCGCGACTACTTCCTGCCCCTCACGAAGCGGGGTGAGGTCATCGACGCCGACACCCACGCCGAGGTCCCCTCCTCACGGCAGGCCCTGACCAGCCTCGGGCTGCTCGGGCTGGCCCTGATCGGCGTGGTGGGCCTCGCCAAAGGCGTGTCGCCGACGATCGAGTCGGGGGTGGCCAACGCCGGCATGCCGCATGCCGTCGTCGGCGTGATCATCGCCCTGCTCGTCCTGCTCCCCGAGACGATCGCGGCCGTGCGCGCCACCCGCAGGGACCGCGTGCAGACCAGCCTGAACCTCGCCCTCGGCTCGGCGATGGCCAGCATCGGGCTGACCATCCCCGCCGTCGCGGTCGCCTCCCTGTGGCTCTCCGGGCCGCTGGTGCTCGGCCTGAGCGCGACCCACATGATCCTGCTCGTCCTCACCGTGATCGTCGGCACGCTCACCGTCGTGCCGGGGCGCGCCACACCGTTGCAGGGCGGCGTCCACCTGGTGCTGTTCGCGGCGTACCTGGAGCTGGCGATCACCCCGTAGGGGTCGCGCCCGGGCGCACATCAGGGCCACCCCGTAGAGACACGTCCGTAGGCGTGGGTCAGTACGTGACCGTGACCCGCCGCCGCGGACCGTCCACCCGTACGGTGCCCCCGTAAGGGATCACCAGCTGGGGATCGGTGTGCCCGAGGTCCACGTCGAAGACCGCCATGGTCTCCGGCGCGTACGTGTCGAGCGCCCGCAGCACGGCCGCGCGTTGCTCACGCGCGTGTGCCGCCTTCGCGTCCGCGTCCAGCGGGCGGGCGAAGGACCAGGTCTTGGGACGCCCCATGAGCAGGGCGGGGAAGCGGCGCAGCAGCCCGCGCTCGCCCATGTTGCGCAGGATGCGGAACACCTGTTCGGCGCCGATGAGTTCCTCGGAGGTCTCAAGGAACAGCACGCAGCCGTCGTACGCCGACGGGTCCCCGGCGATCTCCCGGTCCGTCATCAGGAGCCAGGAGAGGATCTCCAGCTCACCGCCCCAGGACCGTCCTTCGACGACGCGCTCGGGCCGGTGCCAGTACCAGCCGCCGCCGGGCTCGGTCGGGGGCTCCACGGCGAGCGCCGCGGCGTCGTCCCACGGCACGTCCACGTCGCGGAAGCGCTCGGCGGGGCGCAGCTCGTGGGGCCCGGAGGTGAAGAGGGCGGCGCGCAGCGACTCGGCGGTCAGGGGCGCCATCGCGCCGGGGCGGCCGAGCTCGCACATGACGGACGAGCCGTGGTACCCGACGATGCCGCACTGCCAGAGGAAGGCGAGCAGGTTGGTGTTGTCGCTGAACCCGAAGAACGGCTTCGGGTTGGCGCGGAACAACCCCCGGTCCAGGTGGGGAAGGACGGTGATCTGGTCGTCGCCGCCGATGCTCGCGATGACGGCCTTGATGGTCGGATCGGCGAACGCCGCGTGGATGTCGTCGGCCCGCTCACGGGGCGTCGAGCCCATCTTCCGCGTGGCGGGGTACTCGACAGGGTCGAGCCCGAAGTCGTCCCTGAGGCGTCGCAGACCCAGCTCGAAGGGGAGCGGGAAGAGACCCGGGAGGCCGCTGGACGGGGAGATCACGGCGACGCGATCACCGGGGGAGGGCTTGGGCGGGTACGACAGTTCGGTGGCATCGGTGGCATCGGCGGGTATGACGGGTTCGGCGGGTTCGGCGATCATGGCGAGCACCATAGAGCCGTACAGGTGTCAGGGGCACCCGGGTTACCGCGCGCGAGAGGCGTGATAGACCTCCTGCATGACCCTCAGTACCCTCAGCCTCGCCACCGCGCCGATCATGATCCTGAACGGTCCGAACCTGAACCTCCTCGGACGCCGGCAGCCCGAGATCTACGGCACCGACACCCTCGCGGACGTCGAGGCCCTGTGCGCCGAGGCGGCGGCGGCGCACGGCGGCACCGTGGACCTGCGGCAGAGCAACCACGAGGGCGAGCTGGTCGACTGGATCCACGAGGCGCGCGAGCACCACGCGGGGATCGTCATCAACCCCGCGGCCTACTCCCACACCTCGGTGGCCATCCTGGACGCGCTCAACACCTGCGACGGCCTGCCCGTGGTGGAGGTGCACATCTCCAACATCCACCAGCGGGAGCCCTTCCGGCACCACAGCTACGTGTCGCAGCGCGCCGACGGCGTCATCGCCGGGTGCGGTGTCCAGGGGTACGCGTTCGCGGTGCAGCGGGTGGCGACGCTGGTCTCCGCGAAGGCGTGACGCTCACCTCCACGGAGACCGGCGCTCACCCTCACGTAGACCGGCGCCGCATCGTCCCGCGGGCCGCGCGCCGCCCCGGCTCACCAGCCGCGGGCGCGCCACTCGCCGAGATGCGGTCGCTCGGCGCCCAGCGTCGTGTCGCTGCCGTGGCCGGGGTAGACCCAGGTCTCGTCGGACAGCGTCCCGAAGATCTTCGCCTCGACGTCGCCGAGGAGGCTCGCGAAGGCCGCCGGGTCGTTCCGGGTGTTGCCGACACCGCCGGGGAAGAGGCAGTCGCCGGTGAAGACGTGCGCGTGGCCGTGCGGGTCGTCGTAGACCAGCGCGATCGAGCCCGGCGTGTGGCCCACCAGGTGGCGGGCGGTGAGCTCGACCCGGCCCACGCGGATCGTGTCGCCGTCGTCGACGGGGACGTCCGTCGGCACCGGGATGCCCGCGGCGTCCGCGCGGCCCGCGTACGTCCGCGCGCCGGTCGCCGCGACGACGGCGGCCAGCGCCTGCCAGTGGTCGCCGTGCTGGTGGGTGGTGACGACGGACGCGATGCCGTCGTCACCGATCAGGGTCAGCAACGTCCCGGCGTCGTTCGCCGCGTCGATCAGGAGCTGCTCGCCGGTGGCCCGGCAACGCAGCAGATAGGCGTTGTTGTCCATCGGCCCGACCGCGACCTTCGAGATCATCAGGTCCGGCAGTTCGTGCACATCCGCGGGTCCGCCGACCTTCACCGCTCCGCTGTACGTCATGTGCGTCACCCTATAGCGGCGGCAGAGAGGGCAGGAGGCCCCCTTCGGCCGTCAGGGCGGAGCCGTCACGGCGGCCGGCGAGCCAGCCGACCACGTCAGGCGCTGCCCCGGAGACGGTGACTTCGGTTTCGCCCTCCCTGCCCGTGTTCCACGCGTGCGTGCCGTCCGTGACGCGGGTGGGCGGGACGCTGGGGTTCCCCGCGAAGCGCGCGGCGAGGAAGGCGGTCTCGCGCCGTACGAACTCCGCCGGCAGGTCCTCCAGCTCGTAGCCGATGCCGAGGTCCACGTGGTGCAGCTCCACCTCGCCCCAGCGGCGGAACGGGACCCGGGACGCGGAGTCGGTGACTCCGTTGCGCATGGTGATGGTGCGGGACCAGTCGGCGGGGAGCCCGGCCTGCGCCTCGAAGCGGGCCATGGACTCGCGGACGTCGTCGAGCTGCTCCGACAGCGGCCGCGGGGCGTCGCGCTCGATGTCGGTGTCACGCTGCTGCGCGCTCTCGTACATGGGGCGTCCCGCGAGGACGTTGACCAGGGCGTCCGCGTTCCGTGCGAGGTGGGCGAGGACGTGGCCGCGGGTCCAGCCCGGGAGCCGTGACGGCTCGGCGGTCGAATCGTTGTTCAGTTTCGACGCTGCGCTGAGCAGTCGGTCGGTCGCGTCACGTACAGACGCCAGGTCGCGCACATGATCAATCATGTCCCTGACGATAGCTGGGTCACACGTCCGGGTGAAGGTTCCTGGATACAGCGCTAATCGAATGTGCGTGCGATATGGTCGAAGTCGGCATCGGGCATTCTTGTGGGTCCCGGTTTGTTGTGTACGTGGAACCAGGGAAGCGGCCCGGCGTTGTCAGTGGCTCGCCCTACTCTGTGAAAGACGGGGGTTCTGCCCCTGTCACTTCTCTCAAGAAAGGTGCGGACCGGCGTGGCCGACCGTCTCATCGTCCGTGGCGCGCGCGAGCACAATCTCAAGAACGTCTCGCTCGACCTCCCGCGTGACTCCCTCATCGTGTTCACCGGACTCTCCGGGTCGGGCAAGTCCTCGCTCGCGTTCGACACGATCTTCGCCGAGGGCCAGCGGCGGTACGTCGAGTCGCTGTCCTCGTACGCCCGGCAGTTCCTCGGCCAGATGGACAAGCCCGACGTCGACTTCATCGAGGGCCTCTCCCCGGCGGTCTCCATCGACCAGAAGTCGACCTCGCGCAACCCGCGCTCGACGGTCGGCACCATCACCGAGGTCTATGACTACCTGCGCCTGCTCTTCGCGCGCATCGGCAAGCCGCACTGCCCCGAATGCGGCCGGCCGATCGCCCGGCAGTCGCCGCAGGCCATCGTGGACAAGGTCCTCGAACTGCCCGAGGGGAGCCGCTTCCAGGTCCTCTCGCCGCTGGTGCGCGAGCGCAAGGGCGAGTTCGTCGACCTCTTCGCCGACCTCCAGACGAAGGGGTACTCCCGCGCGCGGGTGGACGGCGAGACGATCCAGCTCTCCGAGCCGCCCACGCTGAAGAAGCAGGAGAAGCACACCATCGAGGTCGTCGTCGACCGCCTCACGGTGAAGGACTCCGCCAAGCGCCGCCTGACCGACTCCGTGGAGACCGCCCTCGGCCTCTCCTCGGGCATGGTCGTGCTCGACTTCGTCGACCTCCCGGAGGACGACCCCGAGCGCGAGCGCATGTACTCCGAGCACCTCTACTGCACGTACGACGACCTCTCCTTCGAGGAGCTGGAGCCCCGCTCCTTCTCCTTCAACTCGCCCTTCGGCGCCTGCCCCGACTGCACCGGCATCGGCACGCGCATGGAGGTCGACCCGGAGCTGATCGTCCCCGACGAGGACAAGTCGCTCGACGAGGGCGCCATCCACCCCTGGTCGCACGGGCACACCAAGGACTACTTCGCCCGGCTGGTGAACGCGCTCTCCGACGCCCTCGGCTTCGCCACCGACATGCCCTGGGCCGGACTCCCGCAGCGCGCCAAGAAGGCCCTGCTCTACGGCCACAAGACCCAGATCGAGGTGCGGTACCGCAACAGGTACGGCCGCGAGCGGGCCTACACCACCGCCTTCGAAGGGGCCGTCCCCTTCGTCAAGCGGCGCCACAGCGAGGCCGAGAGCGACTCCAGCCGCGAGCGCTTCGAGGGCTACATGCGCGAGGTGCCCTGCCCCACCTGTGAGGGCACGCGCCTCAAGCCGATCGTGCTCGCCGTCTCGGTCATGGGGAAGTCCATCGCCGAGGTCGCCGCGATGTCCATCAGCGACTGCGCGGACTTCCTCGCCGAGCTGAAGCTGGGCGCCCGCGACAAGAAGATCGCCGAGCGCGTCCTCAAGGAGGTCAATGAGCGGCTGCGCTTCCTGGTCGACGTCGGCCTCGACTACCTCTCGCTGAACCGCGCCGCGGGCACCCTCTCCGGAGGCGAGGCCCAGCGCATCCGCCTGGCCACACAGATCGGCTCCGGCCTCGTCGGCGTGCTCTACGTCCTCGACGAGCCGTCCATCGGCCTCCACCAGCGCGACAACCACCGGCTGATCGAGACGCTCGTACGCCTGCGCGACATGGGCAACACGCTCATCGTCGTCGAGCACGACGAGGACACGATCAAGGTCGCCGACTGGATCGTCGACATCGGCCCCGGCGCGGGCGAGCACGGCGGAAAGGTCGTGCACAGCGGCTCCATGAAGGAGCTGCTGGCCAACGACAAGTCGATCACCGGGCAGTACCTCTCGGGCAAGAGGGCCATCCCGGTGCCGGACCTGCGCCGCCCGACCGTCCCCGGCCGGCAGCTCACGGTGCACGGCGCCCGGGAGAACAACCTCCAGGACATCGACGTCTCCTTCCCGCTCGGCGTCCTCACGGCCGTCACGGGCGTCTCGGGCTCCGGCAAGTCCACGCTGGTCAACGACATCCTCTACACACACCTGGCCCGCGAGCTGAACGGCGCGAAGTCCGTCCCCGGCCGCCACACGCGCGTGGCGGGCGACGACCTCGTCGACAAGGTCGTGCACGTCGACCAGTCGCCCATCGGCCGCACCCCGCGGTCGAACCCGGCGACGTACACGGGAGTCTTCGACCACGTCCGCAGGCTCTTCGCGGAGACCACGGAGGCGAAGGTGCGGGGCTATCTCCCCGGCCGCTTCTCCTTCAACGTCAAGGGCGGACGCTGCGAGAACTGCTCCGGCGACGGCACGATCAAGATCGAGATGAACTTCCTGCCGGACGTCTACGTCCCGTGCGAGGTCTGCCACGGCGCGCGCTACAACCGCGAGACGCTGGACGTGCACTACAAGGGCAAGTCCATCGCCGAGGTCCTCGACATGCCGATCGAGGAGGCCCTCGGCTTCTTCGAGGCCGTGCCCGCCATCGCCCGGCACCTGAGGACGCTCCACGACGTCGGCCTCGGGTACGTCCGCCTCGGCCAGTCGGCGCCCACCCTCTCCGGAGGCGAGGCCCAGCGCGTGAAGCTCGCCTCCGAGCTGCAGAAGCGCTCGACGGGCCGGACGGTGTACGTCTTGGACGAGCCGACCACCGGTCTGCACTTCGAGGACATCAGCAAGCTGATCAAGGTCCTCTCCGGCCTGGTCGACAAGGGCAACACGGTCATCGTCATCGAGCACAACCTCGACGTCATCAAGACCGCGGACTGGGTCGTCGACATGGGCCCCGAGGGCGGCAGGGGCGGCGGTCTGGTCGTCGCCGAGGGCACGCCGGAGGAGGTCGCGGGGGTGCCGGCCAGCCACACCGGCAAGTTCCTGCGGGAGATCATCTCGGCGGACCGCATCAGCGACGCGGCGCCTTCGCAGGGCCGCAAGCCTGCCGCAAAGGCGAAGAAGGCCACCACCAAGAAGGTGGCGGCCGCCGCGACGGCCCCGGCCAAGAAGACGGCCACGGCCAGGACGGGCGCCGCCAAGAAGACCGCGGCCCCGGCGAAGACCGCGGCCCCGGCGAAGACCGCGGCCCCGAAGAAGACGGCGGCGACCGGCAAGAAGACCGCCGCCGCCCCGAAGAAGGCGACGCGGGCCCGCAAGGCCTGACGCCGAGGTTCAGCGCAGGCTTAGGCTTAGGCGCCGACGCCAACGCCAGTACGTGCGCAGGCGCCGGCACACACGCAGGCGGGGCGTCGGCACGTACACACGCGCCGACGCCAGCACACACGCACGCGCCGGGCCAAGCGCCCCGCCCCCACCAGGGGCGGGGCGCTTTCTTCGTATGCGTGTGACGCCTTCTCACGCGTACGACGCCTCGTGGACGGGACGCGGCCCGCGTCCCCCTTGTCCGGCGGCTTCCGGGCGTGGTCCGCTGGCCCGCATGCCGGTACGCATCGAACGCGAAGGCCCCGTCACCACCGTGGTGCTCTCCCGTCCCGCCGTGCGGAACGCCGTCGACGGGCCCACCGCCCGCGCCCTCGCCGACGCCTTCCGCGCCTTCGACGCCGACCCCGGGGCCTCGGTCGCCGTGCTCTGGGGCGAGGGCGGCACCTTCTGCGCGGGCGCGGACCTCAAGGCCATCGGCACACCCGAAGGCAACGGAGTGACGGAGGACGGCGACGGCCCCATGGGCCCCACCCGGATGCGCCTGTCCAAGCCGGTGATCGCCGCGGTCTCGGGACACGCGGTCGCGGGCGGCCTCGAACTCGCTCTCTGGTGCGACCTGCGGGTCGCCGAGGAGGACGCCGTACTCGGGGTGTTCTGCCGCCGCTGGGGCGTTCCCCTCGTCGACGGCGGGACGGTACGGCTGCCCCGCCTCATCGGCGAGAGCCGCGCCATGGACCTGATCCTCACGGGCCGCCCCGTCGGCGCGGCGGAGGCGCTCGGCATGGGCCTGGTCAACCGCACCGTCCCGCCCGGCACCGCGCGCGCCGCGGCGGAGCGGCTCGCCGCCGAGATCGCCGCCTTCCCGCAGACCTGCCTGCGGCACGACCGGCTCTCGGCCCTGGAACAGGGCGGCCTGTCCGAACCCGACGCCATGGCGGGGGAGCTGCGGCACGGCCTGCGCTCCCTGGCCGAGGCGGCGCGGGGCGCGGCACGGTTCGCCGCGGGAGAGGGACGGCACGGGACGTTCACGGAACCCGCCTGAGCCGCGGGTCAGCCGTCCTGCCCCGCGACCGGCTCCAGGAACTGCATGTCGAGCTGGATCTTCACCACCTCGCCGAGCAGACCCGGCGCGAAGTCGAGCCCGAACTCGCCGCGCCGGATCTCGCCGGAGGCCTCGAACCCGGCGTGCCTGCGCTCGCTGCCGGGGAAGGCCTCGACCCCGCCGAACTCCACGGCCAGCGTGACCGGCCTGGTCACGTCGCCGATCGTCAGCTCGCCCTCCATCGTCCACTCCTCGTCCGAGCCGTGGATGCGCGTCGAGCGGAAGACCAGGGTCGGCCGCTTCCCGACGTCGAGCAGGTCCGAGGCGAGCACATGCGCGTCCCGGTCCTTGTTGCCCGTGTCGATCGAGGCGATGGCGATGGTGGCGGTCACCGAGGAGTCCTCGGCGCGCTCGCCCACCACCAACTCGGCCTGTACGTCGGTGAAGCGGCCCCGCACCTTGGAAATGCCGAGGTGACGGATGGAGAAGTTCACGGCGGAGTGGAACGGTTCGATGTCCCAGACCCCGGCGGCCAGCGGCAGAGCGGGCGCGGAGGTGGCGGCAGCGGTCGTGTCGGTCGTCTCAGGAGTCATGCGCCCACCTTGCGTCGGGCCGGGGACGCGAGGAAGGCCGAGCCGAGACTGGTAGTGACAGGGCCACGCTGGAACACCGCGACCGCTGCTACGTTCGGACCGTGAGCGACAACGACCTCGGCGCCTTCCTCCGCGCGCGCAGGGAAGCCGTGACCCCCGTCGAGGTCGGGCTGCCCTCCGGCGTCCGCCGCCGCACACCGGGCCTGCGCCGCTCCGAGGTCGCGACCCTCGCCGGAATCAGCGTCGAATACCTCACCCGGCTCGAACAGGGCAGGGACCGCCACCCCTCCTCGCAGGTGCTCGGCGCGCTCGCCGACACGCTGCGGCTGACCGTCGAGGAACGCTTCCACCTGCGCCGCCTACAGAAACAGCTGGGCGACGGCGACCCGTGCTGCCCGGCGGCCGTGCCACCCGCGGACTCGGTCCGCCCCACCGTGCGCGCCATCCTGGACAGCCTGGAGCCCGCGCCGGCCGTGCTGCTCAACCGCCTCGCCGACATCCTCGCGTGCACCACGGGCTACCGGCGCATCGCCGAACCCCTCGGTGTGCTGGACGGTGAGCGTCCGAACCTCGCCCGGTTCGTCTTCACCGACGAGCGGGCCCGCGCCGCCTATCCCGAGTGGGACCGCGTCGCCGACGGCCTGGTCGGCCACCTCAAGACGGAGTCCATGCTCGACGACCCGCACGTCGGCGGGTTCACCGACGAGCTGACGGTCGTGGCGGGCGCCCCCTTCAGCGACCGCCTCGCGGGCGTGCCCGTGCTGCCCCGGCGCACGGGCGTCGAACGGTTCACCCACCCCGAGGCGGGCGGGCTGCGGCTGTCGTACGAGACGCTCTCGCTGCCCGACGTCGATCCGCAGCGCCTGACCGTCTACGTCCCCGCCGACGACGCCACGTCGGCCGCCCTCGACCGGCTCAACGGCCGCAGACCCGGCGGTCTGCACGCCGTCAACGGCTGAGGGACCGGCCCAGTTCCCTCGCGTACGGCGGCTCCGCGCCGGCCCGGGAGCAGGTGATCGCCGCCGCGCGGGCCGCGAAGCGCAGGACCGCCTCCCAGTCCTCGGCGGCCAGGCCGCGCACGGCGTCCGCCGAGAGCGCGTCCCGTTCGGCGAGGCCGTGCAGGAGCGCCGCGTTGACCGTGTCGCCCGCGCCGATCGTGTCCACCACGTCGACCCGCTCGCCGGGCACGTCCAGCT
The DNA here is from genome assembly GCF_052936595.1 of Streptomyces sp. DSM 118878. Lineage (NCBI taxonomy): Bacteria > Bacillati > Actinomycetota > Actinomycetes > Kitasatosporales > Streptomycetaceae > Streptomyces > Streptomyces sp. DSM 118878. The sequence goes on along the minus strand of NZ_CP193622.1, from coordinate 2,458,584 downwards.
CCGCGCCGTCCCGCGTGTACAGGGAGAGGCCGTCGCCGCCGCGCGTGACCACCACGGCCGCGGGCCCGTGGGCCAGCCACTCCCGCGGGGTGCCGCCCAGCCAGTCGGCGTCCTCCTGCGACAGCTTGAGCAGCGTGACCGAGGGCAGCCAGCTCGTGAACCGCGCGCGGTAGGCGTCGGCGTCGGGGATGAGCGCGGCCCGCACGTTGGGGTCGAGCGCCGTGAACACCCCGCTCGCCGCCGCGCGCCGCAGCAGCTCCTCGTACGCGCTCGCGCCCGGCTCAAGGACCAGCGAACAGGTACCGAACGACATGGCCCGTACGCCGTCGGGAAGCCGCCCCGGGGCGGTGAACAGCCGGTCGGCCGTGCCCTCGACGTAGAAGGAGTACCCGGCGGAGCCGTCCTCGCCGATCGAGGCCACGGCGAGCGTCGTCGGCTCCGGGCCGCGCTGCACGTACGAGAGGCCGACCCCGGCCGCCCGCAGCCCGTCGAGCAGCGCCTCGCCGAAGGCGTCCCGCGACAGGCGCGAGCAGAACGCGACGGGGGAGCCGAGGCGGCCGAGCGCCACCGCGGTGTTGTACGGGCCGCCGCCGAGGCGCGGCGCGAGGTCGGGCAGGGCCGCGCGGCCGTCGGGGGCGCGGCCCGCCTCCTGCGGTACGAGGTCGATCAGGGCCTCTCCGGCGACGACGATCACGGGCGGTTCCTTCCGGGCGCTGCCTTGGCTGGGCTCGGGCCGCGCGGCACGCCGGCCCGGCGTCCCGCACAGGCTAGGCCGTGCGCGACCCCGCGGCGGCAGGCGGGCAGCACTCGGGCACGCTCGCGCCCGACCCGGTCGCGGCGTCCGGCACCGGTATGGTCTGATCCGTCACCGATGCCCCTGACCTGTGGAGACGCCATGTCCGGCATGCCCCCCGCCCGCCGCACCGTGCTGCGGGCCGCCGCTCTCGCCCCGGCCGTCGGGCTCGGGCTCACCGCCTGCTCGTCGGGCGAGGGCGGGTCGAACCGCTCGGCGCCGACCGCACCGGTGGACCTGGGCGCGGCCGACGACGTGAAGGTCGGCGCCTCGAAGCTGTACACGGACAAGAACGTGGTCGTCAGCCGGATCTCCGAGGACGAGTACACGGCGTACAGCTCGATCTGCACGCACGCGCGGTGTCCGATCAACAAGCTGGAGGGGCACAAGCTCATCTGTCAGTGCCACGGAAGCCAGTTCGACGCCACCAACGGCAAGGTGCTGCACGAGCCCGCCGTCACACCGCTGTCCGAGCTGTCGGTGAAGGTCGAGAACGGCAAGCTCGTCGCGGCCCCGGAGGCCTAGCCTCAGATCACTCCCAGTCCCAGGCGATCCCCAGCAGCCCCGCCCGCACCTGTGGCTCCACCAGATGCACCGACCGGTGGCTGCCGCTCAGCGTCAGTTCCTGCCGGCCGCCGCGCGGCGCGCCGGCCGAGTGCTGGGTGAAGCGGTGGCAGCGTACGGGCAGGGCCTGGTCGTCGAAGCGGACCTGGAGCGCGTACTGGCCGCCCGCGAAGGGGAAGCCGCGCAGATACTCGGTGGCCGCGCCCGCCGTGCCGTCCTCGAACCCGTAGCCGAACAGATGCGTGTCGCCCGCCCGCAGCCGCGCGTCGAAGAGCAGCTCCGCGACAAGGACCCCCGTGCTCCGGTGCCAGCGCACCCGGCCCGTGCGGCAGTTCTCCAGGGCGCGCACGCGCACCTGGTCGGGGGCGCAACCGCGGTCGCCGTGGTAGATGGCCACGTAGCGGTCGACGCCGTCCCGGTGGGCGCGCACGATGTGCTGCGACTCGCGTCCCGTCATCTCGCGGTGCGCGCCGATCCGCACCCGCTCATGGTGGCCGATGGTGTGCAGGCCGCCGTCGGAGGGGAGGCCGAGTTCGGCGAGGAGCGTGCGCAGCACGTCCGAAGCCTCCACCAGGGAACGGTACGAACGGGCGGCGGGCCGTTCTCCGTCGGTGTGCTCGGCCGGCCGGGCGAGCAGCCGGACCAGTGACTCCCCGGGGAGCTGAAGGATCTCCTCCAGGGCGCGTACGGCGCGCAGCGACTCGGCACGCCGGGGGTGGCGTACGCCCTGCTGCCAGTAGCTGAGGCTGGTCACGCCGACGTTGATGCCCTGCTGCGCCAGATGGTGCCGTACGCGCTGCAAGGGCAGCCCGCGCGCGGTGATCGCGGCACGCAGCGCGGCGTGGAAGGGGCCGGTGCGCAGGGCGGCCGTGAGGTCCGCCGGATCGTCCTCCGGCGGCCGTGCCGTGTCCGCCGCGGGCGCGCTCTTCGCGAGCTGTGTTCCGTGCCGCAAAGTCGTGCTCCTTCTGTGAACGTTCACACCTGCCGGCCGGGCGTTCGCGCCGGTCGGAGCGGACCAGCAGGTCGGCGCAAGGCTTCTGTTCACACCCGTACGCCCGCCGTTCACGGCCCAGGTGATTTCGCATTGAAGCGTGTTGACCTGTATCGGACAACACTCGATGCTCAATCGCAGCGTCCGGACGCGCTCCTCCACACCTCACATCCCACCCGGGAGGAACGCGATGCGCCCACCCCACAGCAGGAGCAGCAGCGGCAGACGCAGGGGCCTCAGCGCCCTCGCCGTCGTCGCGGCGGCCCTGTTCACCGCTCCCACGGCGACCGCCACGGCGGCCCCCGCTCCCGTCACCTCCGTCAGCTCCGTCGCGCCCGCCGCCGACCAGGCACGCGGCACGACGGCCGCCGACTCCTCCGCCCTGGCCACCAAGCGCCTGAACATCACCATGCAGGCGCAGCAGAAGACCAACTGGTGCTGGGCCGCGGGCGGCAACACCATCGCGACCTACATGGGCCGCGGCTACAGCCAGAACCAGTTCTGCAACGCCGCCTTCGGGCGCGGCCAGAACACCGAGTGCCCCAACAACCAGGCCACCCTCGGCAACGTGCAGACCGGCCTGCGCTGGGCGGGCATCAGCCCCGGCTCGTACGTCACCGGCTGGCTCCGCTACCCCACCGTGCAGGCCGAGATCAACGCGGGCCGCCCGATGGAGACCCGCATCCAGTGGTCCAACGGCGGCGGCCACATGCACGTCCTCTACGGCTACGACGACGCCAACAGCTGGGTCTACTGGGGCGACCCCTGGCCCTCCAGCGACCGCTACAACTGGGCGTCGCACGCCTGGTACGTCGACAACGACACCTTCTCCTGGACCCACTCGCTCTACCGGATAGGGGCGTGACCGCGATGACCCGGCACCTTCCCCGCCACCTTCCCCGCCGCCTGGCCAAGACCGCGCTCGCCGGTTCGGCCGCCACGCTGCTGCTCGGCCTCACGGCCCCCGCGGCCTCCGCGGACTCCGGTCCCGCCGCCCCCTCCGCGGCCTCCCGTGCCGCCGCGCACCAGGCCGCCCAGGCGCCGGGGACCCTGGACACGCTCTCCCGGTTCTTCGCCCGCGAAGGGGCGGTGACCAGGGCCGCGGCCGACCCGCGGGTCGAGGGCAAGGCCGTGCCCGTGTACTACCTCTCCCCGGAGTTCGTCGCGGGTGAGAAGGGGGCACCGGTCGCCCGCCTGGAGTTCCTCGCCAGCAAGGCCGTCTCCTCCGACGGCCAGGAGGCCTCCCTCTGGACCGTCGAGCGAGGCCGCTCGTGGCAGGTGGTGAACATCGCCACCGGGGACGACGAGACGCGCTACGCGCGCGTGGGCGCCGACAAGCTCCCCGGAGGCACCGTCTTCCACGAGCCGCAGATCAACGCGTGGTACGTCCAGGGTGAGGTGCGGGGCCACGCGCGCGTGCTGCCGCTCGACAAGGACGCGGTACGTGCCGTGGGCGCCGAAGGCACCTCGCTCACCGCCTACCGCAAGCGCGTCCACAAGGCGTACGGCGACAAGCTCCCGGGCTCGGCGTACGCGAAGTCCGGCAAGGCGGGCGGCTACGAGGAGAAGAACGGCAGGACGGGCGGCCAGGAGCAGGCCTCCGAACACTCCGGGGCATCCTCCGGGGCGCCCATGACGGTGGCTTCCTCGGCTGCCGGAGCCGGCGCGCTGCTCGCGCTCGGCCTCTCGGTGGCGGCCCTGCGGCGCCGGGGGCGCAGGCGCGGCTGAGGGGTGCGCGGCCGCCCCGGCCCATGGCCCGGGGCGGCCGGTCTGTCGGTGGCCGCCAGTAGGCTGTCCGTCATGGCCGACCCTTCCAGCTACCGCCCCAAGCCGGGACAGATCCCCGACGCCCCGGGGGTCTACAAATTCCGCGACGAGCACCGCCGGGTGATCTATGTCGGGAAGGCCAAGAGCCTGCGCCAGCGCCTGGCGAGCTACTTCCAGGACCTGGCGGGCCTCCATCCGCGTACGCGCTCCATGGTCACGACCGCGGCCTCCGTCGAGTGGACCGTGGTCAACAACGAGGTCGAGGCGCTCCAGCTGGAGTACTCCTGGATCAAGGAGTTCGACCCCCGGTTCAACGTCAAGTACCGCGACGACAAGAGCTACCCCTACCTCGCGGTGACGATGAACGAACAGTTCCCGCGGGTCCAGGTGATGCGGGGCCACAAGAAGAAGGGCGTGCGGTACTTCGGTCCCTACGGCCACGCCTGGGCGATCCGCGACACCGTGGACCTGCTCCTGCGCGCCTTCCCGGTCCGCACGTGCTCCGCCGGCGTGTTCAAGAACGCCGCCCGCACCGGCCGCCCCTGCCTGCTCGGCTACATCGGCAAGTGCTCGGCGCCCTGTGTGGAGCGCGTCACCCCCGAGGCCCACCGGGAGCTGGCCGAGGACTTCTGCGACTTCATGGCGGGCCGCACGGGCACCTACATCCGCCGCCTGGAGCGGCAGATGGCGGACGCCGCCGAGGACATGGAGTACGAGAAGGCGGCGCGGCTGCGCGACGACATAGAAGCGCTCAAGAAGGCGATGGAGAAGAGCGCCGTCGTCCTCGCCGACGCCACCGACGCCGACCTCATCGCCCTCGCCGAGGATGAGCTGGAGGCGGCCGTCCAGATCTTCCACGTCCGCGGCGGCCGGGTGCGCGGTCAGCGCGGCTGGGTCACCGACAAGGTGGAGGCGGTCACCAGCGGTGACCTCGTCGAACACGCCCTCCAGCAGCTCTACGGCGAGGAGACCGGGGACGCCGTGCCCAAGGAGGTGCTCGTCCCCGCGCTGCCCGACCCCCTGGAGCCGGTGCAGGAGTGGCTGACGGAGCGCCGCGGGGCCAACGTCTCGCTGCGCATCCCGCAGCGCGGCGACAAGAAGTCACTCATGGAGACCGTCGCGCGGAACGCGCAACAGTCCCTCGTCCTGCACAAGACCAAGCGCGCCTCCGACCTCACCACGCGCTCCCGCGCCCTGGAGGAGATCGCCGCCGCCCTGGAGCTGGACAGCGCCCCGCTGCGCATCGAGTGCTACGACATCTCGCATCTGCAAGGTGACGACGTCGTGGCCTCGATGGTGGTCTTCGAGGACGGTCTCGCCAGGAAGAGCGAGTACCGCCGTTTCCAGATCAAGGGCTTCGAGGGGCAGGACGACGTCCGCTCCATGCACGAGGTGATCACCCGCCGTTTCAAGCGCTACCTCTACGACAAGGAGCGGACGGGGGAGTGGTCCCCCGAGGACGCCGACATCCCGGGCCTGACCGAGGAGGACGGGCGGCCCAAGCGGTTCGCGTATCCGCCGCAGCTCGTCGTGGTCGACGGCGGCCAGCCGCAGGTGGCCGCCGCCAAGCGGGCCCTCGACGAGCTCGGCATCGACGACATCGCGGTCTGCGGCCTGGCCAAGCGCCTGGAGGAGGTCTGGGTCCCGGACGAGGACGACCCGGTGATCCTGCCGCGCACCAGCGAGGGGCTCTATCTGCTGCAACGCGTACGTGACGAGGCGCACCGCTTCGCCATCACCTACCAGCGGACCAAGCGGGCCAAGCGCTTCAAGGCGGGGCCGCTGGACGAGGTGCGGGGCCTGGGCGACGCCCGCAAGCGGACCCTGATCAAGCACTTCGGTTCCGTGAAGCGGCTCCGCGCGGCGACGATCGACCAGATCTGCGAGGTCCCCGGGGTGGGCCGCAAGACCGCCGAGGCCATCGCGGTGGCCCTCGCCCAGGCGGCACCCCCCGCCCCCGCGGTCAACATGACGACCGGCGAGATCCTGGAGGACGAGGAAACCGCGGAGCTCCCCGCGGAAGCCGCTCCGGTGACCGAGAATCAGGATCTCCCCGCCGCGGGCACTTCCCGCGGTGAGGAGAGCGTTGAAGAGAGTGGGGAGCCCGTGACCACGGGCTTCACCGAGGAACGACGGGGGCAACAGACATGAGCGAGCACGACGAAGGTGGAGAGCAAGTGAGTGCGGGAGCGCCCATCGAGACGCCCGGAGTCCCCGAAGCGGCGATCCCCGAGCTGGTGATCATCTCCGGTATGTCGGGTGCCGGACGCAGCACGGCCGCCAAGTGCCTGGAGGACCTCGGCTGGTTCGTCGTCGACAACCTGCCGCCCGCCCTGATCCCCACGATGGTGGAGCTCGGCGCCCGCTCGCAGGGCAACGTGGCACGCATCGCGGTGGTCGTCGACGTACGCGGCAGGCGCTTCTTCGACAACCTGCGCGAGTCCCTGGCCGAGCTGGAGTCCAAGAACGTCACGCGGCGCATCGTCTTCCTGGAGTCCTCCGACGACGCCCTGGTCCGCCGCTTCGAGTCGGTCCGCCGCCCGCACCCCCTCCAGGGCGACGGCCGCATCGTGGACGGCATCGCGGCCGAGCGCGACCTGCTGCGCGAGCTGCGCGGCGACGCCGACCTGGTCATCGACACCTCCAGTCTGAACGTGCACGAGCTGCGCGCGAAGATGGACGCCTCGTTCGCGGGCGACGAGGAGCCCGAGCTGCGGGCCACCGTCATGTCCTTCGGCTACAAGTACGGCCTGCCGGTCGACGCGGACCTGGTCGTGGACATGCGCTTCCTGCCCAACCCCCACTGGGTGCCGGAGCTGCGCCAGTACACCGGACTGAACGAGGAGGTGGCGGCGTACGTCTTCAACCAGCCGGGCGCCAAGGAGTTCCTCGACAGGTACGCGGAGATGCTCCAGCTCATCGCCGCGGGCTACCGCCGCGAGGGCAAGCGGTACGTGACGATCGCCGTCGGCTGCACGGGCGGCAAGCACCGCTCCGTCGCCATGTCGGAGAAGCTCGCGGCACGCCTGGCGTCCGAGGGCGTGGAGACCGTCATGGTCCACCGGGACATGGGGCGCGAGTGAAGCCGACCCGCCGGACCGTCCGCCTGAGCCGTCTGGGCCGCAAGCGGGGCACCCAGCCGAAGGTGGTCGCGCTCGGCGGGGGCATGGGCCTGTCCGCCTCGCTCGCCGCGCTGCGCCGCATCACCGGGGCCGGAGACCTCACCGCCGTCGTCACGGTCGCCGACGACGGCGGCTCCAGCGGCCGCCTCCGCGACGAGCTGGGCGTGCTGCCCCCCGGCGACCTGCGCAAGGCGCTCGCGGCGCTCTGCGGTGACGACGACTGGGGCCAGACCTGGGCCCGCGTCATCCAGCACCGCTTCCAGTCCAAGGGCGACCTGCACGAGCACGCGGTCGGGAATCTCCTGATCGTCGCCCTGTGGGAGCAGCTCGGCGACCACGTACAGGCCCTGGACCTGGTGGGACGCCTGCTCGGCGCGCAGGGCCGCGTCCTGCCCATGTCGGCCGTGCCGCTGGAGCTCCAGGCTCTGGTCAAGGGGCACGATCCGGCGCGCCCGGAGGACATGGACACCGTCCGCGGCCAGGCCACGGTGGCGCTCACCCCGGGCGAGGTCCAGTCCGTGCACGTGGTGCCGAGCGACCCGCCGGCCGTCCCCGAGGCGGTCGCCGCCGTCCTCGACGCGGACTGGGTGGTGCTCGGCCCCGGCTCCTGGTTCTCCTCGGTGATCCCGCACCTCCTGGTGCCGGAACTGCTCGACGCGCTCACCGAGACGAAGGCCCGCAGGGTCCTCTCGCTCAACCTCGCGCCGCAACCGGGAGAAACCGATGGGTTCTCTCCGCAGCGTCATTTGGAGGTTTTGGCCCGACACGCCCCTAAACTCGCCCTGGACGTGGTGCTGGCCGACGAGGCCGCCGTGCCCGACCGTGAGTCACTCACCGATGCCGCGAAACGGTTCGGCGCCACGGTCGAGCTGGCGCCGGTGGCCCGGCCCGACGGAACTCCGAGGCACGATCCGGAGCTCCTGGCAACCGCGTACGACCGTATTTTTCGGATGCATGGAAGGATCGGCCCATGGCGATGACGGCAGCGGTGAAGGACGAGATCTCCCGGCTCCCCGTCACCCGGACCTGCTGCAGGAAGGCGGAGGTCTCGGCGATCCTGCGGTTCGCGGGCGGCCTTCACCTGGTGAGCGGCCGCATCGTGATCGAGGCGGAGCTGGACACCGCGATGGCGGCAAGACGCCTGAAGCGGGACATCCTGGAGATCTTCGGGCACAGCTCGGAACTGATCGTGATGGCTCCCGGCGGTCTGCGGCGCGGTTCGCGTTACGTCGTCCGGGTGGTCGCGGGCGGCGATCAGCTCGCCCGCCAGACGGGCCTCGTGGACGGCCGCGGCCGTCCGATCCGGGGCCTGCCGCCGCAGGTGGTCTCGGGGGCCACCTGCGACGCGGAGGCGGCCTGGCGCGGGGCGTTCCTCGCGCACGGCTCGCTCACCGAGCCGGGGCGCTCCTCCTCCCTGGAGGTGACCTGCCCGGGTCCGGAGGCCGCACTCGCCCTGGTCGGCGCCGCCCGCAGACTCCAGATCTCCAGCAAGGCGCGCGAGGTGCGGGGCGTGGACCGGGTCGTCGTGCGTGACGGGGACGCGATCGGCGCGCTGCTGACCCGCCTCGGGGCGCACGAGTCGGTCCTCGCCTGGGAGGAGCGGCGGATGCGGCGCGAGGTGCGCGCCACCGCCAACCGCCTGGCCAACTTCGACGACGCGAACCTGCGCCGCTCGGCCCGCGCGGCCGTCGCCGCGGGCGCCCGGGTGCAGCGCGCCCTGGAGATCCTCGCCGACGAGGTGCCGGAGCACCTGGCCGCCGCGGGCCGGCTGCGCATGGAGCACAAGCAGGCCTCCCTGGAGGAGCTGGGCGCGCTCGCCGAGCCGCCGCTGACCAAGGACGCCGTGGCGGGCCGTATCCGCCGTCTGCTCGCGATGGCCGACAAGCGGGCCCAGGACCTGGGTATCCCGGGCACGGAGTCCAACCTGGCCGACGATCTCGCCGACAACATGGCGGTCTGAGCCGACGACACGGCGGTCCGAACAGCCGCCTCGTACGTCACACGAGCCGCTGGTGCCTCATAGGGCACCGGCGGCTTCCGTTTCCCGTGGCACCCACCTTCACCCGCCGTATTGACATGATCATGCACTGTCACGAGCCTGGCATCCGGCACGCCAGTGCCTGACAACCGCAAGGGGGGCTCATGGGACGAAGAGCGAGCGCGAGATCGATCCTCGCAGCGAGCGCACTGCTCATAGGCGGTCTCGCCGTCGCACCACAGGCCCAGGCGAGCGGAGCCGGCAAGAACCCGGCCGCCGACGACCCGGCGGCCGTGAAGGTCTACCAGGCCGAGGTCACCGAGAAGCAGATACCGATTCTCGTGGAGGCGGGGCAGGACGCCCACGAGCTCGCGGGCCAGGCTTCCGACAAGGGCACGAAGCGCGTCGAGGTCTATCTGACCGAGGGGCAGGCGAAGGCGGTCGAGCGCCAGGGCGTCGAGCTCAGCGAGCACAAGATGTCGGCGGCCGCCGAGAAGCGCGTCGAGGCCGCGGGGGACGGTGTCTACCGCCCGTACAGCGGAAAGGGCGGCCTCAAGGAGGAGATCGTCAGGACCGGCCAGGAGAACCCCGGCATCACCAAGGTCGTCTCCATCGGCAAGACGGTCCAGGGCAAGGACATCCTCGCCCTGAAGCTCTCCAAGAACGCCAAGAAGTCCAAGGACGGCTCCAAGCCGTCCACGCTGTACATGTCCAACCAGCACGCGCGCGAGTGGATCACCCCCGAGATGACGCGCCGCCTGCTGCACCACTACGTGGACAACTACGGCAAGGACAAGCGCATCACCAAGCTCGTGAACTCCACCGAGCTGTGGTTCGTGCTCTCCGCCAACCCCGACGGCTACGACTACACGCACGCCGCCGACGGCGAGCGCCAGTGGCGCAAGAACCTGCGCGACATCGACGGCGACGGCAAAACCGCGCCGGGCGACGGCGTCGACCTCAACCGGAACTTCGCCTACAAGTGGGGCTACGACAACGAGGGCTCGTCCCCCGAGCCCTCGTCCGAGACCTACCGCGGCACGGGCCCGATGTCCGAGCCCGAGACCAAGGCGATCGACCGCTTCCAGAAGCGCATCGGCTTCACGTACGGGATCAACTACCACTCCGCGGCCGAACTGCTCCTCTACGGAGTGGGCTGGCAGGTCGCCACGCCGACCCCGGACGACGTGCTCTACCGGGCGCTGAACGGCACCCCGGAGAAGCCCGCGGTCCCCGGCTACCACCCCCAGGTCTCCTCCGAGCTCTACACCACCAACGGCGAGGCCGACGGCCACGCGGGCAACATCAACGGCATGGCGATGTTCACGCCGGAGATGTCCACCTGCCAGACCGTCTCGAACGTCGACCCCGACGACGCCTGGAAGCCCCAGGACTGCGCGTCCATCTTCACCTTCCCGGACGACGAGAAGCTGATCCAGCAGGAGTTCGCCAAGAACGTCCCGTTCGCGCTCGCCGTCGCCGAGACGGCGCTCCACCCCGACGAGCCGGTCTCCGTCACCGACATCGAGGCCCCGGACTTCACCGCCGACTCCTTCTCCACCTCGTACGCGCGCGGGGGCGACCAGGAGGTCTCCGTCACCGCCCGCAAGTCGGTGCGCGACAAGGAACTGAACTACCGGATCAACGGTGGCCGAACGCACGACGAGGACCTCAAGGCCTGGAAGGGCGGCGAGACGTACGGCGGCGAGGACAACCTCTACTTCGACCAGTACCGCGCCGAGGTCGAGGACGCGCGCGTGGGCGACAAGGTGGAGGTGTGGTTCACCGGCCGCGCCAAGAAGGGCCGCACCCACAGCGAGCACTTCACGTACACCGTCGCCGAACGCCCGAAGGCGAGCGTCCTCGTCGTCGCCGAGGAGGGCGCGCCGGCCGCCCAGACGCGCGGTTACGTCGACGCGGTGAAGGCCAACGGCCGCACCGCCGCCGTCTGGGACGTCGCGAAGCAGGGGGTCCCGCACCCGCTCGGCGTCCTGTCGCACTTCTCCGCGGTCGTCCACTACACAGGCGACCCCGTCCCCGGAGCCCCCACCCAGCTCGCCCTGCGCTCCTACCTCAACGAGGGCGGCAAGCTCGTCGAGGCCGGTGAGCGGACCGGCGCCGCGGTCGACCTGGGCGAGGCACGCTCCGACGACTTCGCGCAGTACTACCTGGGCGCCTACGAGCGGCTCTCCGCGCCCGGCGTGACCGGCTTCGAGGGCGCCGGTGCCCTCGCGAAGGCGAAGACCCCGCTCGGCGCCGCCGAGGGCAACCCGCTCGACAAGGCAGGGCGCTTCACCGTCACCTCCGACAACCTGCCCGCCAAGGAGTTCCCGCGGTTCACGAGCGCCGCGGCCGGCTCCTACCCCGGTCTCACCAACCCGTACGCGCCCTTCGAGGGCCAGGGCATGGCCTCCGCCACCCACGCCGACCAGGACTACAAGCGGCTCACCCGCACCCTCGACCTGACCGGCGTCACGGCCGCCGACGCGCCGGAGCTGCGGTTCGCCCTCAACTGGAACCTGGAGGCCGGGTACGACCACGGGGTGCTCGAAGCGCACACCGTGGGCGGCGACGACTGGACCACGCTGCCGGACAAGAACGGCAACTCCTCCGCGACCGTGCCCGCCGAGTGCGCGGCCGGGTTCCTCGCCAACCTCCACCCGTTCCTGCGCCACTACCTGACCGTGGGCGCCGACGCCTGCACGGCCTCAGGGACGAGCGGCCGGTGGAACAGCTTCACCGGGTCCTCCAGCGGCTTCAAGCCCGTCGCCTTCGACCTGAGCGCCTACGCGGGCAAGAAGGTCGAGGTCTCCCTGAGCGCCGTCACCGACCCCTCCAGCGGCGGTCGCGGACTCTTCGCCGACAACGCCCGGCTGGTCGTCGGCGGCACCGCCACGGAGACCGAGGGCTTCGAGACCTCGCTCGGCTCCTGGGCCACCTCGCCGACCCCGGCCGGGAGCCCCAATATCACAGGCGACTGGGCGCGCACCGGGGAGCTCTACCGGCCCCACGCGGCCGTCACAGCGCGTGACAGCGTGCTGCTCGGCTTCGGGTTCGAGCACGTACCCGGAAACGCCGAAAGGGCCGCTCTTATGGGCGCTGCCCTGGCACATCTGCGCGGCTGACGCTCCGTAATCGGGACCAAGGTCCCGGAGGCCCATGCCCCTACTCGGGGGTATGGGCCTTTGTGCCGCTTACGGCCTCTCTCAATGTCACCTCAGAGGCCTCGGAGAGGTAGGGTCGGAGGCGGTCGGGGACATCCCATACAACTCGCCGGCGTCTAAAACCGGCGTACCAACGAGGAGATCGGTTTCGTGACGATCCGCGTAGGCATCAACGGCTTTGGCCGCATCGGTCGCAACTACTTCCGCGCGCTGCTCGAGCAGGGTGCGGACATCGAAGTCGTGGCTGTCAACGACCTGGGTGACACCGCGACCACCGCGCACCTTCTGAAGTACGACACCATCCTGGGCCGCCTCAAGGCCGAGGTGTCGCACACCGAGGACACCATCACCGTCGACGGCCACACCATCAAGGTGCTGTCCGAGCGCAACCCCGCCGACATCCCGTGGGGCGACCTCGGCGTCGACATCGTGATCGAGTCCACGGGCATCTTCACGAAGAAGGCCGACGCCGAGAAGCACATCGCCGGCGGTGCCAAGAAGGTCCTCATCTCGGCTCCGGCCAAGGACGAGGACATCACCATCGTGATGGGCGTCAACCAGGACAAGTACGACCCGGCGAACCACCACGTCATCTCCAACGCGTCCTGCACCACCAACTGTGTGGCGCCGATGGCGAAGGTTCTCGACGAGAACTTCGGCGTCGTCAAGGGCCTGATGACGACGATCCACGCGTACACCAACGACCAGCGCATCCTTGACTTCCCGCACAAGGACCTGCGTCGCGCGCGTGCCGCCGCCGAGAACATCATCCCGACCACGACGGGTGCCGCGAAGGCCACCGCCCTGGTCCTGCCGCAGCTCAAGGGCAAGCTCGACGGCGTCTCGATGCGCGTCCCGGTCCCGACCGGTTCGGCCACCGACCTGGTCGTCGAGGTCTCCCGCGAGGTCACCAAGGACGAGGTCAACGCCGCGTTCAAGAAGGCCGCCGAGGACGGCGACCTCAAGGGTTACCTGACCTACACCGAGGACCCGATCGTGTCCTCGGACATCGTCAGCGACCCGGCCTCCTGCACCTTCGACTCCCTGATGACCATGGTCCAGGAGGGTACGTCGGTGAAGATCCTCGGCTGGTACGACAACGAGTGGGGCTACTCCAACCGTCTGGTCGACCTCACGGTCTTCGTCGGCGGTCAGCTCTAACAGCCAGAGCAGGCACCCCGATGTGAGCACAGGGTTCGTCCCGCGCGATGATGCGCCGGACGGGCCCTGTCGCGTGTCAGCCCTCCCAAGGAGTCCAGTAGTGAAGACGATCGACGCACTTCTCGCCGAAGGGGTCGAAGGCAAGCGGGTCTTCGTCCGCGCCGACCTCAACGTGCCGCTCGCCGACGGCACCATCACCGACGACGGCCGCATCCGCGCCGTCCTGCCGACGGTCAAGGCCCTCGCCGACGCGGGCGCCAAGGTCGTCGTGGCCTCTCACCTGGGCCGTCCCAAGGGCGCCCCGGACCCCGACTTCTCGCTGCTGCCCGCCGCCGAGCGGCTCGGTGAACTCCTCGGCGCGCCGGTCGCCTTCGCGCAGGACACCGTCGGCCCCGCCGCGCACGACGCGGTGGACGGTCTTGAGCCCGGCCAGGTCGCCGTCATCGAGAACCTCCGCTTCAACGCGGGCGAGACCAGCAAGGACGACGCGGAGCGCGGCGAGTTCGCCGACAGGCTCGCCGCCCTCGCCGATGTCTACGTGGGCGACGGCTTCGGCGCGGTGCACCGCAAGCACGCCTCCGTCTTCGACCTGCCGGCCCGCCTGCCGCACTATGCCGGCTACCTCATCGCCACCGAGGTCGGCGTCCTGAAGAAGCTCACCGACGACGTCAAGCGGCCCTACGCCGTGGCCCTCGGCGGCGCCAAGGTCTCCGACAAGCTCGGCGTGATCGACCACCTCCTGGAGAAGGCCGACCGCATCCTCATCGGCGGCGGCATGGCGTACACCTTCCTCAAGGCCCAGGGCCACGAGGTCGGCATCTCCCTCCTCCAGGAGGATCAGATCCCGGCGGTGAAGGAGTACCTGAAGCGCGCCGAGGACAAGGGCGTCGAGTTCGTCCTCCCCGTCGACGTCCTGGTCGCGCCGGAGTTCCCGGACCTGAAGACCAAGGTCCCGGCCCACCCCACGACGGTCGCCGCGGACGCCATCCCGGCCGACCAGGAGGGTCTCGACATCGGCCCCGAGACCCGTAAGCTCTACGCCTCGAAGCTCGCCGACACGGCCACCGTCTTCTGGAACGGCCCGATGGGCGTCTTCGAGCACCCCGACTACGCCGAGGGCACCAAGGCGGTCGCCCAGGCGCTCCTCGACTCCTCGGCCTTCACGGTCGTCGGCGGCGGCGACAGCGCCGCGGCCGTGCGGACGCTGGGCTTCGACGAGAACGCATTCGGCCACATTTCCACCGGCGGCGGCGCCTCCCTCGAGTACCTCGAGGGCAAGACGCTCCCCGGCCTCGCGGCACTGGAGAACTGACACCTGATGACTACGCGCACTCCGCTGATGGCGGGCAACTGGAAGATGAACCTCAACCACCTTGAGGCCATCGCCCACGTGCAGAAGCTCGCCTTCGCCCTGGCGGACAAGGACTACGAGGCCTGCGAGGTCGCCGTCCTGCCGCCCTTCACCGACCTGCGCTCCGTGCAGACGCTGGTCGACGGCGACAAGCTCAAGATCAAGTACGGTGCCCAGGACATCTCGGCGCAGGACTCCGGCGCCTACACCGGCGAGATCTCGGGCCCGATGCTGGCCAAGCTGAAGTGCACCTACGTCGCCGTGGGCCACTCCGAGCGCCGCCAGTACCACGACGAGACCGACCAGATCTGCAACGCCAAGGTGAAGGCCGCGTTCAAGCACGGCCTGACCCCGATCCTCTGCGTCGGCGAGGGCCTGGACATCCGCAAGGCCGGCCAGCAGGTCCAGTACACGCTGACCCAGCTCGACGGCGGCCTGAAGGACGTCCCCGCCGAGCAGGCCGAGAACATCGTCATCGCCTACGAGCCCGTCTGGGCGATCGGCACCGGCGAGGTCGCCACCCCCGAGGACGCGCAGGAGGTCTGCGGCGCGATCCGCGGCCGTCTCGCCGAGATGTACTCGCAGGAGCTCGCCGACAAGGTGCGCATCCAGTACGGCGGCTCCGTCAAGGCGAAGAACGTCGCGGAGATCATGGCGCAGGCCGACGTCGACGGTGCCCTGGTGGGCGGCGCCGCGCTGGACCCCGAGGAGTTCGTCAAGATCGTCCGCTTCGGCGAGCAGTGAGTATGCGGTAGCGGCAATACGTCGTACCCTTGCGGGGGCCGGGCCGCCTCGTGCATACGAGGCTCCGGCCCCCGTCGTCGATACAGAGTCGATCCAGATCCGAGGAAGTTGGTCCAGCCGTGGTTATGGGGTTCTCGATCGCCCTCATCGTCTTCAGCGCTCTGATGATGCTGCTGGTGCTGATGCACAAGGGCAAGGGCGGCGGTCTCTCCGACATGTTCGGTGGCGGCATGCAGTCCTCCGTCGGCGGCTCCTCCGTCGCCGAGCGCAACCTCGACCGCATCACGGTCGTGGTCGGTCTGCTGTGGTTCGCGTGCATTGTCGCGCTGGGTCTGCTGATGAAGGCGAACAACTGACGCCAGCCACTGGCTGCTTGTCCGGTGCACGCCCGCCTGCGCGGCTTATCATGGGGCTTGCGTCCGGGGTGGGGGTGTAACTCCGCACACTGGACGCGCGTTGGGCCTTACGTAAACTGAGGCGCCCGCAGCAGCACCATCACGCAGGGAGTTACGACCGTGGCAAGTGGCAACGCGATCCGTGGAAGTCGGGTCGGGGCGGGGCCGATGGGCGAGGCCGAGCGCGGTGAGTCCGCGCCGCGACTGCGCATCTCCTTCTGGTGCTCCAACGGACACGAGACACAGCCCAGCTTCGCGAGCGACGCGCAGGTCCCCGACACGTGGGACTGCCCCCGCTGCGGCTTCCCGGCGGGCCAGGACCGGGACAACCCGCCGGACCCGCCGCGCACCGAGCCGTACAAGACGCATCTGGCGTATGTGCGGGAGCGGCGCAGCGACGCGGACGGCGAGGCGATCCTCGCGGAGGCACTCGCCAAACTGCGGGGCGAGATCTGAGACTTGGCGGCCGGCCGGACACCGAAAAGGTGTCCGGCCGGTTTCCTGTTTCGGTACGTGTGCGGACAGACGGCTTCAGATATCTCATACCGACCGCTGATCGATTAAGTTGGGAAGCGCAGCGGGGCAAGGTACGTACGTGGGTACGAGAGAAGGCTGAAGTCCGAGATGAACGCAGAAAGCCGCGCCAGGCTCAATCAGACGCCCGAGTGGACGGCGCTCGCCGCCCACCGCGAGCAGCTCGGGGAGGTGCAGCTGCGTGAGCTGTTCGCCGCCGATCCGGCGCGCGGCACGTCGTACACGCTTCAGGTCGGCGACCTGCACATCGACTACTCCAAGCACCTCGTCACCGACGAGACGCTGCGCCTGCTGCGCGAGCTCGCCGCCGCGACGGACGTCTTCGGGCTGCGGGACGCCATGTTCCGAGGCGAGAAGATCAACAACACCGAGGACCGCGCCGTCCTGCACACCGCGCTGCGCTCCCCGAGCGACACGGTCGTCCGGGTCGACGGCGACAACGTGGTGCCCGAGGTGCACGCCGTCCTCGACCGGATGAGCGCCTTCTCGGAGAAGATCCGCTCCGGGGAGTGGACCGGTCACACCGGCAAGCGCATCAAGAACATCGTCAACGTCGGCATCGGCGGCTCCGACCTCGGCCCCGCGATGGCCTACGAGGCGCTGCGCTCCTTCACCGACCGCGGCCTCACCGTCCGCTTCGTCTCGAACGTGGACGGCGCCGACCTGCACGAGGCCGTGCGGGACCTGGACGCCGCCGAGACGCTCTTCATCATCGCCTCGAAGACGTTCACCACCATCGAGACGATCACCAACGCCACCTCCGCGCGCGACTGGCTGCTCAGCGAGCTGAAGGCCTCGTCGGAAGCCGTCGCCAAGCACTTCGTGGCCCTGTCGACCAACGCCGACAAGGTCTCCGACTTCGGCATCGACACGGACAACATGTTCGAGTTCTGGGACTGGGTCGGCGGGCGCTACTCCTTCGACTCGGCCATCGGTCTCTCGCTGATGATCGCCATCGGCCCCGACCGCTTCCGGGAGATGCTCGACGGTTTCCACCTCGTCGACAAGCACTTCCGCGCGGCGCCCCCCGAGTCCAACGTGCCGCTCCTGCTGGGCCTGTTGGGCATCTGGTACGGCAACTTCCACGACGCGCAGTCGCACGCGGTCCTGCCGTACTCGCACTACCTCTCCAAGTTCACCGCGTACCTCCAGCAGCTCGACATGGAGTCGAACGGCAAGTACGTCGGGCGGGACGGCAAGGAGGTCGACTGGCAGACGGGCCCGGTCGTCTGGGGCACCCCGGGCACCAACGGACAGCACGCCTACTACCAGCTCATCCACCAGGGCACGAAGCTGATCCCCGCGGACTTCATCGGCTTCGCCGAGCCGGTCGCGGACCTGCCCCCCGGCCTGGCCGCCCAGCACGACCTGCTGATGGCCAACTTCTTCGCGCAGACCCAGGCGCTGGCGTTCGGCAAGACGCCCGAGGAGGTGCGCGCCGAGGGCGTGGCCGATGAACTGGTCCCGCACAAGACGTTCAAGGGCAACCACCCGACCACGACGATCCTCGCCAAGGAGCTGACCCCCTCGGTCCTCGGCCAGCTCATCGCGCTCTACGAACACAAGGTCTTCGTCCAGGGCGCCGTGTGGGACATCGACTCCTTCGACCAGTGGGGCGTCGAGCTCGGCAAGGTCCTCGCCAAGCGCGTCGAGCCCGCGCTGACCGAGGGCGCCGAGGTGCCGGACCTGGACGGTTCGACCACGGCACTGGTCGCCAAGTACCGCACGCTGCGAGGCCGTTGAGTCTCACCAGGTGTTAATGGGATGCGGGCGTCCGGCCCGGCGGGTGACACTGCTTCAGCTCTGTCACCCGCCGGGAGGGACCCCGCATGGACCAGCTGCACGCCGCGCTCGCCGACCCCGAGAGACTGAGGCTGTACGCGCGCATCGTCCTGGGCGACCTGCCGCCGGGCGCGGCGGACTCCGCCACCGCCCGCAAACATCTGGGACGGCTCCTCGCCGCCGGGCTCGTGGAGCGGCGGCCCGACGGGTCGCTGCGGGCCGACCCCGCCGTCTTCCGGCGGGTACCCGGACCCGTGGACGCCCACCCCGCCGTGCCGCGCCGGCTGACCGGCTTCTTCTCGCACGGCCGCCTGACCGCCATCCCCGTGCGCCCCGTGGTGCGCCACGAGCTCCTGGTCCACCTCACGGACACCCTCTTCGACACCGACCGCGCCTACAGCGAGGGCGAGGTCAACGACGCCTTCCGTACGGTGCACGACGACACCGCCGCGCTCCGGCGGTACTGCGTCATCGACGGTCTCCTCGTACGCGAACAGGACGGCAGCAGCTACCGCCGTGCCGCCTTCGCCCACGCCTGAGGGCCCCGCACCGGACGGTGCGGGGCCCTCTTCGCGTAGCGGCTAGTACAGCCCGGCGGGGAGCTTCGAGGCAGCCGCCTCGTCGAGCAGCCACAGGGTGCGGGAGCTGCCGCGGGCGCCGGCCGCGGGGGCCCGCACCTCGTCGGCCCCCGACAGGGCGATGGCCGCGGCCTCGGCCTTGTCCTCGCCCGCGGCGAGCAGCCACACCTCGCGCGCGGCCCGGATCGCCGGGAGCGTGAGCGAGATGCGGGTGGGCGGCGGCTTCGGCGCGTCGTGCACGCCGACGACCATGCGTTCCGTCTCACGCACCGCCGGGAGCTCCGGGAAGAGCGAGGCGACGTGCGTGTCGGGGCCGACGCCGAGCATCAGGACGTCGAAGGCCGGCACCGAGCCGTGGTCGTCAGGGCCCGCCGCGGCGGCGAGCTCCGCGGCGTAGACCTCGGCCGCGGCGTCCGCCTCGTAGGGACCGTCCGACGCCGGCATCGGGTGGACCCAGGCCGGGTTGAGCGGCACCGCGTCGAGCAGGGCCTCGCGCGCCTGGGTGTAGTTGCGCTCCGGGTCGCCGTCCGGCAGGAACCGCTCGTCGCCCCACCACAGGTCGAGCCGCGACCAGTCGACCGCGTCCCGCGCGGGGGAGGTACCGAGGGCCGCGAGCAGGCCGTTGCCGTTGCGGCCGCCGGTGAGGACCACCGACGCGTGGCCCTTGGCGGACTGCGCGTCGACGATCGTCGTGATGAGGCGGGCCGCGGCGGCCTGCGCCATCAGTTCCTTGTCGCGGTGGACGACCAGTCGGGGCGCCGCGGTCACTTGGCGGCCGCCTTCTTCGCGGGTGCCTTCTTGGCCGGCGCCTTCTTGGCCCCGGACGCCTCGTCGGCGCCGCCGCCCGTCTCCGTGCCCCTGTCCGGCGCGGTCTCCGTGACCGGTTCCGACGGCTTGCCGAGGCGCTCGACGCCGTACTTCAGCGCCGACGCGTACGTGTCGTCCGGGTCCAGCCGGCGCAGCTCCTCGGCGATCAGCTCCGCCGTCTCGCGGCGCTTGAGCGCCACCGCGCGGTTGGGCTGGCCCTCGATGTGGAGCGTGGCGAGGGAGCCGTCGGCCCGGTCGAGCACGATGGCACCGCAGTCGGTCTCCATCCGCACCCCGGTCAGGCCGGGGCCCGGCGAGAGCGCGCGCTTCACGGGTACGTCGAGGCGGTCCGCCAGCCACATGGCGAGCAGCTCGCAGCTCGGGTTGAACTCCTCGCCGTCCACCTGCACCGACTGCACCTTGCAGGCGATCTGGTCCAGGGCGGCGGCCAGCATCGAGCGCCACGGCGTGATGCGGGTCCAGGACAGGTCCGTGTCGCCGGGGTGGTAGGCCGCGGCGCGCGAGGTCAGCTCGCCGATCGGGTCCTCGGCCGCGTACGTGTCCGTGACGCGCCGCTGGGCCAGGGCGCCGAGCGGGTCCTTGGCGGGGTCCAGCGGGGCGTTCACCGGCCACCAGACGACCACGGGGGCGTCGGGCAGCAGCAGCGGGAGCACCACCGACTGGGCGTGGTCGATGACCTCGCCGTACAGCCGGAGGACCACCGTCTCGCCGGTGCCCGCCTCGACGCCGACGCGGACCTCGGCGTCCAGGCGCGATGTGGTGCGGTCCCGGGGCGAGCGCGCGGCGCGCTTGATGACCACGAGGGTCCGCGAGGGGTGCTCGCGGGACGCGTCGTTGGCCGCCTTCAGGGAGTCGTAGGCGTTCTCCTCGTCGGTGACGATGACGAGGGTGAGGACCATGCCGACGGCGGGCGTGCCGATCGCCCTGCGGCCCTGCACGAGCGCCTTGTTGATCTTGCTGGACGTGGTGTCCGTAAGGTCGATCTTCATGGCCGACGCCAGCTCCGTCCGTCTCGTGCGAGCATTTCGTCCGCCTCGGTCGGGCCCCAGGTGCCTGCCGGGTACTGCGCGGGCTTGCCGTGCTTGTCCCAGTACTGCTCGATGGGGTCGAGGATGTTCCAGGACAGCTCGACCTCCTCCGTGCGCGGGAAGAGGTTGGCGTCGCCGAGCAGGACGTCGAGGATCAGGCGCTCGTACGCCTCGGGGCTCGACTCGGTGAAGGACTCGCCGTACGCGAAGTCCATCGAGACGTCCCGGATCTCCATGGAGGTGCCGGGCACCTTGGAGCCGAAGCGGACCGTGATGCCCTCGTCGGGCTGGACGCGGATGACGATCGCGTTGTGCCCGAGCTCCTCGGTCGCGGTGTGGTCGAAGGGGGAGTGGGGCGCGCGCTGGAAGACGACCGCGATCTCGGTGACGCGGCGGCCGAGGCGCTTGCCCGTACGCAGGTAGAAGGGCACGCCCGCCCAACGGCGGTTGTCCACCTCCAGCTTGACGGCCGCGTAGGTGTCGGTCTTCGACTTGGGGTCGATGCCCTCTTCCTGGAGGTAGCCGACGGCCTTCTCGCCGCCCTGCCACCCGGCGGCGTACTGCCCGCGGACCGTGCTCTCGCCCAGGTTCTTGGGCAGCCGCACGGCGCCGAGGACCTTCGCCTTCTCGGCGACCAGGGCATCCGCCTCGAAGGAGGCGGGCTCCTCCATCGCGGTCAGCGCCATGAGCTGGAGCAGGTGGTTCTGGATGACGTCACGGGCGGCGCCGATGCCGTCGTAGTAGCCGGCGCGGCCGCCGATGCCGATGTCCTCGGCCATCGTGATCTGGACGTGGTCCACGTACGACCGGTTCCAGATCGGCTCGAACATCTGGTTGGCGAAGCGCAGCGCCAGGATGTTCTGGACGGTCTCCTTGCCGAGGTAGTGGTCGATCCGGAACACCTGGTCCGGGTCGAACACCTCGTGCACGATCGCGTTCAGCTCGCGGGCCGAGGTCAGGTCGTGGCCGAACGGCTTCTCGATGACGGCGCGGCGCCAGGCGCCCTGGGGCGCGTCGGCGAGGTCGTGCTTCTTGAGCTGCTGGACGACCTGCGGGAAGAACTTCGGGGGCACCGAGAGGTAGAAGGCGAAGTTGCCGCCCGTTCCCTGCGCCTTGTCCAGCTCCTGGATGGTGGCCTTGAGCTGCTCGAACGCCTCGTCGTCGTCGAAGTTGCCCTGGACGAAGCGCATCCCCTGGATGAGCTGCTGCCAGACCTCTTCGCGGAACGGCGTACGCGAGTGCTGCTTGACCGCGTCGTGGACGACCTGGGCGAAGTCCTCGTCCTCCCAGTCGCGGCGGGCGAAGCCGATGAGCGAGAAGCCCGGTGGCAGGAGACCCCGGTTGGCGAGGTCGTAGACGGCGGGCATCAACTTTTTACGGGACAAATCGCCCGTGACGCCAAAAATGACCAGGCCCGACGGCCCCGCGATACGCGGGAGCCGTCGGTCTGCGGCGTCACGCAGCGGATTGCTGCTTGACAAAGTGGGTCAGCCCTTCGAAGGAGCGAGGCGCTTGAGCTCGGCCTCGGTCGACTTGAGCAGGTCGGTCCAGGAGGCCTCGAACTTCTCGACGCCCTCGTCCTCGAGCAGCTGCACGACCTCGTCGTACGAGATGCCGAGCTTCTCCACCGCGGCGATCTCCGACCGAGCCTGGTCGTAGGTGCCCGCGATGGTGTTGCCGGTGATCGAACCGTGGTCGGCGGTGGCCTCCAGAGTGGCCTCCGGCATGGTGTTCACCGTGTTGGGCGCGACCAGGTCGTCGACGTACAGGGTGTCCTTGTACGACGGGTCCTTGACGCCGGTCGAGGCCCACAGCGGACGCTGCTTGTTGGCCTGCGCCTTGTCGAGCGCGGCGAAGCGGTCGGAGGAGAAGACCTCCTCGTACGCCTCGTAGGCCAGACGGGCGTTGGCGAGCGCGGCCTTGCCCTTGAGGGACTTGGCCTCGTCCGTGCCGATGCCGTCCAGGCGCTTGTCGATCTCGGTGTCCACGCGGGACACGAAGAAGGACGCCACCGAGTGGATCTTCGAGAGGTCCAGGCCGCGCTCCTTGGCCTTCTCCAGGCCCGCGAGGTACGCGTCCATGACCATGCGGTAGCGCTCGAGCGAGAAGATCAGCGTGACGTTGACGCTGATACCGAGGCCGATGACCTCGGTGATCGCCGGGATGCCCGCCTCGGTGGCCGGGATCTTGATGAGCGCGTTCGGCCGGTCCACCAGCCAGGCGAGCTGCTTGGCCTCGGCGGTCGTCGCCTTGGTGTTGTGCGCCAGGCGCGGGTCGACCTCGATGGACACGCGGCCGTCCTGGCCGCCCGTCGCGTCGAAGACGGGGCGCAGGATGTCGGCGGCGTCACGGACGTCCGCCGTCGTGATCATCCGGATGGCTTCCTCGACGGTGACCTCACGGGCCGCGAGGTCGGAGAGCTGCTGGTCGTAACCGTCGCCCTGCGAGATGGCCTTCTGGAAGATCGAGGGGTTGGTCGTGACGCCCACGACGTGCTGCTGGTCGATCAGCTCGGCGAGGTTGCCGGACGTGATCCGCTTGCGCGACAGGTCGTCCAGCCAGATCGCGACGCCTTCTTCGGAGAGGCGCTTGAGTGCGTCTGTCATGGAAATTACATCTCCTACTTGGTCGTATATGGGCGTCAGCGCTGAGCGGCGGCGATCGATTCCCGCGCCGCCTCGGCCACCTTGTCGGCGGTGAACCCGAACTCACGGAACAGTACCTTCGCGTCCGCGGAGGCGCCGAAGTGCTCCAGGGAGACGATGCGGCCGGCGTCGCCGACGAAGCGGTGCCAGGTCAGGCCGATGCCCGCCTCGACCGCCACGCGCGCCTTCACCGAGGGCGGCAGCACGCTGTCGCGGTATCCCTGGTCCTGCTCGTCGAACCACTCGACCGACGGCATCGAGACGACCCGCGTCGGGACGCCCGCGGCCTGGAGCTGCTCACGCGCCTCGACGGCGAGCTGCACCTCGGAGCCGGTGCCGATGAGGACGACCTCCGGCTCGCCGCCCTCGGCGTCGAACAGGACGTAGCCACCCTTGGCGGCGTCCTCGTTGTATGCGTACGTCGGCACGCCCTGGCGGGTCAGCGCGAGGCCGTGCGGGGCGCCCACGCCGAATTCCTTGGTGTAGCGCCGGAGGATCTCGCGCCAGGCGATGACGGTCTCGTTGGCGTCGGCAGGACGGACCACGTTCAGGCCCGGGATGGCGCGCAGCGAGGCCAGGTGCTCGACCGGCTGGTGCGTCGGGCCGTCCTCGCCCAGACCGATGGAGTCGTGCGTCCACACGTACGTCACCGGGAGGTGCATCAGCGCGGACAGGCGGACGGCGTTGCGCATGTAGTCGGAGAACACCAGGAAGGTGCCGCCGTAGATGCGGGTGTTGCCGTGCAGCGCGATGCCGTTCATCTCCGCGGCCATGGAGTGCTCGCGGATGCCGAAGTGGACCGTACGGCCGTACGGGTCCGCGCCGGGCAGCGGGTTGCCCGTGGGCAGGAACGACGACGTCTTGTCGATCGTCGTGTTGTTCGAGCCCGCGAGGTCGGCGGAGCCGCCCCACAGCTCGGGAATGACTCCGCCGAGCGCCTGGAGGATCTTGCCGGAGGCGGCGCGGGTGGCGACGGCCTTGCCGGTCTCGAACTCCGGGAGCTCCTGCTCCCAGCCGTCGGGCAGCTCGCCCTTGGCGATGCGGTCGAACTCGGCGGCGCGCTCGGCGTTGGCGGAGCGCCAGGCGGCGAAGTCCTTCTCCCACCGGGCCTTGGCCTCGGTGCCGCGGTCCAGGGCCTTGCGGGTGTGCGCGATGACCTCGTCGGAGACCTCGAAGGTCTGCTCCGGGTCGAAGCCGAGGACGCGCTTGGTGGCGGCCACCTCGTCGTCGCCGAGCGCCGAGCCGTGGGCGGCCTCGGTGTTCTGCGCGTTCGGGGCCGGCCAGGCGATGATCGAGCGCATCGCGATGAAGGAGGGACGCTCGGTCTCGGCCTTGGCGGCCTGGACCGCGGCGTAGAGGGCGGCCGGGTCGAGGTCGCCGTTCTCCTTGGGCTCCACGCGCTGGACGTGCCAGCCGTAGGCCTCGTAGCGCTTGACGGTGTCCTCGGAGACCGCGGTCTCCGTGTCGCCCTCGATCGAGATGTGGTTGTCGTCCCACAGCAGGACCAGATTGCCGAGCTTCTGGTGCCCGGCCATCGAGGACGCCTCCGCGGAGATGCCCTCCTGGAGGCAGCCGTCACCGGCGATGGCGTAGATGAAGTGGTCGAACGGGGAGGTGCCGGGGGCCGCCTCCGGGTCGAACAGGCCGCGCTCGTAGCGGGCGGCCATCGCCATGCCCACGGCGTTGGCCACGCCCTGGCCCAGCGGGCCCGTCGTCGTCTCCACGCCCGTCGTGTGCCCGTACTCCGGGTGGCCCGGGGTCTTCGAGCCCCAGGTGCGGAACGCCTTGAGGTCGTCCAGCTCCAGGCCGAAACCGGCCAGGTAGAGCTGGGTGTAAAGGGTCAGTGACGAGTGGCCGGCGGAGAGGACGAACCGGTCGCGGCCGGTCCAGTCGGCGTCCGCCGGGTCGTGCCGCATCACCTTTTGGAAAAGCGTGTACGCGGCGGGCGCGAGGCTCATGGCCGTACCGGGATGGCCGTTGCCGACCTTTTGTACGGAATCCATGGCCAGGACGCGAGCGGTGTCAACGGCTCGCTCGTCCAGTTCGGTCCACTCGAGGTCTGTGGTGGTCGGCTTGGTGCTCACCCTGAGTCAGGGCTCCTCTCCACATGTCGAATGCCGGCGATGTCGATCTCACCGGCCGTAGTCGAGCCTACCGCTGCTAAGGCGTGCATTTTTTCGACTCATTCCAGACTGCCGGGACAACCGGGTATCCGCCTCCTGAAAGGAATAAGCGCCGATTCGCCATGTGAATACACAAGCGCTCATGTGACCGCTCAAAGGGCTCTCCGTATCGCTCATGTGTCCGCTCAAAGGACACCGGATACCGCTCACGTGGCCGCCCGGCGGACCTCCCGTACCCCCGGGCATGGCGGTCAACACGACCCCACCCCCACGAAGAGCGGACTATGGGCAACGTCTACAGTGGCGTGGTACGCGCGGGTCTTTACCGGATCTTCATGTCAGAAGTGCTGGTGAGCCCGCTGGGATGTCTCTGTCAGGGGTGTGCGTGACGGCCGTTGAATCCCGTCCAGCGGGGGTTTCCGGGACGGAACTTAGCCCGAGCCATCGGCCGTTCGGGGCCCGTGTCAAGGCGTTCGTGGCTCTTACCAAGCCGCGGATCATCGAACTCCTCCTCATCACCACCGTTCCGGTGATGTTCCTCGCCGAGCAGGGCGTGCCCGACCTGTGGCTCGTCCTCGTGACCTGCGTGGGCGGGTATCTCTCCGCCGGGGGCGCGAACGCGCTCAACATGTACATCGACCGCGACATCGACGCCCTGATGGACCGGACGTCGCAGCGGCCACTGGTCACCGGCATGGTGAGCCCGCGCGAGTGCCTGGTCTTCGGCATCGGCCTCGGGGTCGTCTCGACGCTGCTCTTCGGCCTCGCCGTGAACTGGCTCTCCGCGTGGCTCTCGCTCGGCGCGCTCCTCTTCTACGTGATCGTCTACACGATGATCCTCAAGCGGCGCACCTCGCAGAACATCGTCTGGGGCGGCATCGCGGGCTGTCTGCCGGTCCTCATCGGCTGGTCCTCGGTCACCAACTCCATGTCGTGGGCGCCGATCGTCCTCTTCCTGGTCATGTTCTTCTGGACGCCGCCGCACTACTGGCCGCTGTCCATGAAGGTGAAGGAGGACTACGCGCGCGTCGGCGTGCCGATGCTGCCGGTCATCGCCTCCAACAAGGTGGTCGCCCGCCAGATCGTGCTCTACAGCTGGGTCATGGTCGCGGTCTCCCTGCTCCTCCAGCCCCTCGGCTACACCGGGTGGTTCTACACCGTGGTGGCGCTGGTGACCGGCGGCTGGTGGCTGTGGGAGGCGCACGGGCTCCAGAACCGCGCCAAGTCGGAGGCCACGGGCGGCAAGCTCAAGGAGATGCGGCTCTTCCACTGGTCCATCACCTATGTGTCGCTGCTCTTCGTCGCGGTGGCCGTGGACCCCTTCCTGCGCTGAGAGCCTGAGTCCCCCGCTGTTTTCGACGGGCGGGGCGTGTGGTGTCGTACACCACGCGCCCCGCCCGTCGCGCGTTGATCTACCCGTCGGTAGCATCCTGCTCATGGCAGAGACCGAGCAGGTTGAGGACAGCAAGAAGGCGGCCAGGGCCGAGCGCCGGGCGGCCAAGCTCGCCAAGGAGATCGGCGCCTTCGCGCAGGCGCACGGCGGGGCCGAGGGGCAGCTCGCCTACATCGGGCACGAGGGCACCCGCATCGTCCTGGTCGGCGAGGACGGCGGCTGGGGCGACCTGGTGGCGCCGACCTACGCCGTGGCGCAGAGCGCCGTGCGGAAGGCCGGGATCACCGTCCACGAGGACTTCGACGGGGACTTCGCCGCGAAGGTGGAGACCGGCCCCTACGAATGGACGCGTATGGCCGGCATCCAGGTCGGCGGGCCGAAGAACAAGTGAGCTCTGCCCCGATCGGGCGAAGGGCCCCGAACGGACGGCCCCCGGGCGGCTGAGCAGCGCGGGAACGGCCGAGGTCGCCCCCCGGGGGACTGTTTCGCGTCTCTGTTCGGCACGCCGTGGCCGGATCAAGGCAACACCAGACGCCGGGGTCACCCGTTAGGACCGGTACGAGCCAGGTCCATTCAGCGGGAGTCCGCATGATCGAAACGCCGTCCCTGGTGGACCAGTACTGCCATGGCGTCCTCCGTACGGAGCTGGGCCTCGGCACGTTCGAGACCCACCTCGGCCGGGGCGGGGGGCCGCCCGCCCCCGGCACCACCTTCTTCGACACCCAGACCGGCTTCGCGGTGCGCCGCCTGTGCCCGCCGCTGCTCGGCCTCGATCCGCACTGCCCGCCGGTCCGCTATCTGGCCAGGCGCCGCGATCTGGGCGTCCTGGAGTCGGGGCGGCGCCTGCTGCAGGGCAGCGGCATCACCACGTACCTCGTCGACACCGGGCTGCCGGGGGATCTCACGGGGCCCGGCGAGATGGCCGCCGCCGGTGACGCCGAGGCCCACGAGATCGTCCGCCTGGAGCTCCTCGCCGAGCAGGTCGCGGACACCTCGGGCACCGCCGACTCCTTCCTCGCCAACCTCGTCCAGTCCGTGCACGCCGCGGCCGGGGGCGCCGTCGCCTTCACCTCGGTCGCGGGGGTGCGCCACCCGCTCGCCCTGACGGCACAGCCGCCGGGTCGGGGCGAGGTGCGGGGCGCGGCGGAGCGCTGGCTGGGGAGGCGGCAGGTGGGCGGGGAGCTCGCCGATCCCGTCCTGCTGCGGCATCTGCTCTGGATCGCGGTGGATTCGGGGCTGCCGCTCCAGTTGCACGCGGGGGCGGGGGACCCGCGGACGTACTTCGGGGAATTCGCGCGGGCCACCGCGGGGCTCGGCACCGACCTCGTACTGCTGCACGGCTATCCGTACCACCGCAGCGCCGCACACCTCGCGGCGGTCTTCCCGCACGTCTACGCCGACCTCGGCCCCGCGCTCGTACGCACCGGGGCGCGGGCGGCGGCCGTACTGGCGGAGATCCTCGAACTCGCCCCCTTCGGCAAGCTGCTGTTCTCCAGCGGCGCGCACGGCCTGCCCGAGCTGCACGTCGTGGGGGCGCACCTCTTCCGGGAGGCGCTCGGCAGGGTTCTCGGGGCCTGGGTCGCGGAGGGGGCCTGGTCGTCCACGGACGCCCAGCGCGTCGCGGGCCTCCTCGCGGCGGGCAACGCCCGCCGCGTCTACGGCCTGCCGGAGGCCGCCCAGGCCGCCTGGACCGTCTAGACCGTCTCTAGACCGCCGAGAGCTGCGCGTCGTCCGTCCGGGCGGGTACGTCGGCCGTGGTGGCCGGGCGCTCCCGCAGGGAGAGGAGCACGCGCATCACGGCGATCCACACCAGGCACGAGCCGAACATGTGCAGGCCGACCAGGACCTCCGGCAGGTCCGTGAAGTACTGGACGTAGCCGATGGCGCCCTGCGCGAGGAGGATCAGGAAGAGGTCGCGGGTGCGGGCCAGCGGGCCGGGCGGCGCGTCGACCGCCTTGAGGACGAACCAGAGGGCGAACGCCAGCGTCACCACGATCCAGGCCAGGACCGCGTGCAGCTTGGTGACGCCCTCCCAGTCGAGCCCGACCGGGGCCAGGTTCATCCGCGGCACGTCGCTGGAGTCGCCGGCGTGCGGTCCCGCGCCGGTCACGACCGTGCCCACCGCGATCAGCAGCGCCGAGGCCGTGACCAGGAACCACACGAGCTGTGCCACGGCCTTGCCGACCAGCGGGCGCGGCTCGCCGTCGCCCTCACGGGTGCGCTGCCACATGGTGACGGCGACCGCGATCAGGGCGCTGGAGAGCAGGAAGTGCGCGGCGACGGTGTAGGGGTTCAGGCCGACGAGGACCACGATGCCGCCGAGCACGGCATTGCCCATGACCAGCCAGAACTGAGCCCAGCCGAGGAGGGTGAGGCTGCGCCGCAGCGGCTTCTGGGAGCGGGCCGCGATGATCGCCCAGCCGACGGCCGCGCACAGCACGTACGTCAGCATGCGGTTGCCGAACTCGATGACCCCGTGGACGCCCATCTCGTGGGTCGCCGTCAGGGAGTCGTCCGTGCACTTGGGCCAGGTGGGGCAGCCGAGCCCCGAGCCGGTCAGGCGGACGGCGCCGCCGGTCACGACGATCACGACCGTCATGGCGAGCGAGAGGAAGGCCGCCCGCTGGACGGTCCGCTGAGTGGGAGTCCAGCGCTCGGCGATGTAGGCGAGCGGATTCCGCGCGGCTTGAGCGACGTCGGCTCGGGTCACGTTTGGCACGCGTCCCATCGTAGGGGGCCGCTTGTGCACGGCTTCACGAGGGGGACGTATGCGGTGCTTCTGTGACGCCGGTTACGCCGGACCGGTGACGCCGGACCGTGACGCCCGGCCATGAGCCCGCCTACTCCCAGCGGAAGAACTTCGCCGCCGCGCCGAGCCCGAGCACCGCCCACACCGCGAGGATGCCGAGGTCGCCCCACGGCAGGCCCGCGCCGTGCTGGAGCACGTCGCGCAGCCCGTCCGAGAGCGCCGAGACGGGCAGCAGGCCGAGCAGCGTCTGCGCCGTGTCGGGGAACTTGTCCAGCGGCACGATGACGCCGCCGCCGACGAGCAGGAGCAGGAAGACGAGGTTCGCCGCGGCCAGCGTCGCCTCGGCCTTGAGGGTGCCCGCCATCAGCAGGCCGAGCCCGGAGAACGCCGCCGTGCCGAGCACCAGGAGGAGCAGTACGGAGAGGGGGTTGCCGTGCGGCGACCAGCCGAGCGCGAAGGCGATGGCCGTGAGCAGCACGATCTGAAGGACCTCGGTGACCAGCACCGACAGGGTCTTCGCCGCCATCAGGCCCCAGCGGGGCAGCGGGGATGCGCCGAGCCGCTTGAGCACGCCGTAGCGGCGCTCGAAGCCCGTCGCGATGGCCTGCCCGGTGAAGGCGGTGGACAGCACGGCGAGCGCGAGGATGCCGGGCGCGAGGAAGTCCACGGCCTCGCCCTCTCCGGTGTCGACGATGTCGACCGCGGAGAAGAGCACGAGCAGGAGCGTGGGGATGACGACCGTGAGGAGGAGCTGCTCGCCGTTGCGGAGCAGCATCTTCGTCTCAAGCACGGCCTGGGCGGCGATCATGCGGGGGAGCGGGGCGGCGCCCGCCTTCGGCGTATACGTACCGGCGGCGCTCATCCGCGCAGCTCCTTACCCGTGAGCTCCAGGAAGACGTCTTCCAGAGTGTGGCGTTCGACCGCGATCCGGTCCGGCATGACCCCGTGCTGGGCGCACCACGACGTGACCGTGGCCAGGAGCTGCGGGTCGACCGTGCCGCTGACGCGGTAGGCGCCCGGCGTGAGCTCGGCCGCCGCCGAGTCCGGTGGCAGCGCCTTGAGCAGCGAGGCGACGTCGAGTCCTGGGCGGCCGGTGAAGCGCAGGGTGTTCTCGGCACCGCCGCGGCACAGCTCGTCGGGGCTGCCCTGGGCGATGACCTTGCCCGCGTCGATGACGGCGACGTCGTCGGCGAGCTCCTCGGCCTCGTCCATGTGGTGCGTGGTGAGGATGACGCCGACGCCGTCGCGGCGCAGATCGCGTACGAGGTCCCAGGTGGCCCGGCGGGCCTGCGGGTCGAGGCCCGCGGTCGGCTCGTCGAGGAAGACCAGGTCGGGCCTGCCGACCACGGCCATCGCGAGCGCGAGGCGCTGCTGCTGGCCGCCGGAGAGCCGCCGGTAGGTGGTGCGGCCGCAGCTCCCGAGGCCGAGGCGCTCGATGAGGTCGGCCACGTCCAGTGGTTCGGCGTGAAGCTTGGCGACATGGCGCAGCATCTCGTCCGCGCGGGCGCCGGAGTAGACGCCGCCGGACTGGAGCATCACGCCGATGCGGGGCCGCAGCGCGTCGGCGTCGCGGACCGGGTCGAGGCCGAGCACGCGGACGGTGCCGGAATCCGGTCTCCGGTAGCCCTCGCAGGTCTCGATCGTGGTGGTCTTGCCGGCGCCGTTGGGGCCGAGGACGGCGGTGATGCCCGCCCCGGCCGTGAGGTCGAGACCGTCGACCGCGGTCTTGGTTCCGTACCGCTTGACCAGACCCTGGATCTGGACGACGGGCTCGTTTCGCATGGTGAGCCAGTCTAGGGACGCCAAAGGCCTCCCGGGCGCGCGGGGCGGAAGCGGATGGCCGCGTCCGGCGGGCGCGACCCCTGCTCCCGCCTGGCCCGGAGCGCCCGGCGTGATCGTTTCCGCAGGTCAGCTTAGGTGAACCTAAGTGACGCAGCGCACCGGGAGGTGATCGCGACGTGGGTTGTCAGGGTCTGAGGAATTACGCAACAATGGCGTTGTGAAAAACGTTGGCGAGGCTCCGCAGGAGGAACTCGCGACCGGGGAGCGCTCCACGCGCAACCGGGTCGCGCGCTCCATCCTGGACCACGGCCCCTCCACCGTCGCCGACCTCGCGAAGCGCCTCGGCCTCACCCAGGCGGCCGTCCGCAGGCACCTCGACACACTCGCCCATGAGAACGTCGTCGAGCCCCGCGAGCAGCGGGTATACGGCGCGCGGACCCGTGGCAGGCCCGCGAAGGTGTTCGCCCTGACCGACTGCGGCCGCGACGCCTTCGACCAGTCGTACGACAAGCTGGCCGCGGACGCCCTGCGGTGGATCAGCGAGCACCACGGCGAGGGAGCGGTGGTCGCGTTCGCGAAGGCGCGGATCGCCGCCCAGGCCGAGGCGTACCGGCAGACGATCGACGCGGCGCCACCCGAACGGCGTACCGAGGCTCTGGCGAAGGCGTTGACCACCGACGGGTACGCTGCTACGGCGCGCACCGCGCCGGTCGGAGAGCAGCTCTGCCAGCACCACTGCCCGGTCGCCCACGTCGCCGAGCAGTTCCCGCAGCTGTGCGAGGCGGAGACGGAGATGTTCTCCGAGCTCCTGGGCACGCATGTGCAGCGCCTCGCCACCATCGCGCACGGAGACGGCGTCTGTACGACGTTCATCCCGCGCAGCGGCGGCAGCACCCCCCAGACAGCACAGACCACCAATTCAGCATCAGCACGCACGGCCGGGAGGAACCCCGCATGACGCTCCCCACGGAGACTGCCCACCCCGAACTCGATGGTCTGGGCACATACGAATACGGCTGGGCCGACTCCGACGCGGCCGGGGCATCCGCCAAGCGCGGCATCAACGAGGACGTCGTCAAGGACATCTCGCAGAAGAAGTCCGAGCCCGAGTGGATGACGAAGCTGCGCCTCAAGGGCCTGCGGCTGTTCGACAAGAAGCCCATGCCCAACTGGGGCTCGGACCTGTCGGGCATCGACTTCGACAACATCAAGTACTTCGTGCGGTCCACGGAGAAGCAGGCCCAGTCCTGGGAGGACCTGCCCGAGGACATCAAGAGCACGTACGACAAGCTCGGCATCCCCGAGGCGGAGAAGCAGCGCCTCGTCGCCGGTGTCGCGGCCCAGTACGAGTCCGAGGTCGTCTACCACCAGATCAACGAGGAGCTGGAGGCGCAGGGTGTCATCTTCATGGACACCGACACCGCGCTGAAGGAGCACCCGGAGCTCTTCAAGGAGTACTTCGGCACCGTCATCCCGGTCGGCGACAACAAGTTCGCGTCGCTGAACTCCGCGGTGTGGTCCGGCGGCTCGTTCATCTACGTGCCGAAGGGCGTGCACGTCGAGATCCCGCTCCAGGCCTACTTCCGCATCAACACGGAGAACATGGGCCAGTTCGAGCGGACCCTGATCATCGTCGACGAGGGTGCCTACGTGCACTACGTCGAGGGCTGCACCGCGCCGATCTACAAGTCGGACTCGCTGCACTCCGCCGTCGTCGAGATCATCGTCAAGAAGGGCGGCCGCTGCCGCTACACGACGATCCAGAACTGGTCGAACAACGTCTACAACCTGGTCACCAAGCGCGCCGTGGCGTACGAGGGCGCGACCATGGAGTGGATCGACGGCAACATCGGCTCCAAGGTGACGATGAAGTACCCCGCCGTCTACCTCATGGGCGAGCACGCCAAGGGCGAGACCCTGTCCATCGCCTTCGCGGGCGAGGGCCAGCACCAGGACGCCGGCTCCAAGATGGTCCACATGGCGCCGAACACGTCCTCCAACATCGTCTCCAAGTCGGTGGCGCGCGGCGGCGGCCGCACCTCGTACCGCGGTCTGGTCGAGATCGGTGAGGGCGCTCACGGATCGAAGTCGAACGTGCTCTGTGACGCGCTGCTCGTGGACACGATCTCCCGCTCGGACACCTACCCCTACGTCGACGTCCGCGAGGACGACGTGTCGATGGGGCACGAGGCCACGGTCTCCAAGGTCTCCGACGACCAGCTCTTCTACCTGATGAGCCGCGGTCTGACGGAGTTCGAGGCCATGGCGATGATCGTGCGCGGCTTCGTCGAGCCGATCGCCAAGGAGCTCCCGATGGAGTACGCCCTGGAGCTGAACCGGCTGATCGAGCTGCAGATGGAGGGCTCGGTCGGTTAAGACCGGCCGCCGTCCCCCGCAGCGACTGACTTCTTACGCAGTGACGCAGAGAGAGAGCACGACGACAGCCATGGCTGAGGCTCAGAATATCCCGGTGGGGTCCACCACCGCCGGATCCATCGCGGTGGCCGCCGAGTCCACCGTCGCCACCCGCATGAGCGCGCCCCCGTCCTTCGACGTGGCGGACTTCCCGGTCCCCCACGGCCGCGAGGAGGAGTGGCGGTTCACGCCGCTGGAGCGCCTGCGCGGGCTGCACGACGGCACCGCGGTCGCCACCGGCGGCATCCGCGTCGAGGTGAGCGCCCCGGCGGGCGTGACCCAGGAGACCGTCGGCCGTGACGACGCGCGCGTGGGCAAGGCGGGCAAGCCCGTCGACCGCGTCGCCGCCCAGGCGTACTCGTCCTTCGAGAAGGCCTCGGTCGTGTCCGTCCCCAAGGAGACGGTCCTGACCGAGCCCATCCGGATCGCCGTGCACGGCGAGGGCGGCACCGCCTTCGCGCACCAGGTCATCGAGCTCGGCGCGTTCGCCGAGGCCCTCGTCGTCATCGACCACACCGGTGACGCCGTGCTCGCCGCCAACGTCGACTTCGTCGTCGGCGACGGCGCCAAGCTCACCGTCGTCTCCGTCCAGGACTGGGACGACAAGGCCGTGCACGTCGCGCAGCACAACGCGCTGATCGGCCGGGACGCCTCCTTCAAGTCGGTCGTCGTGACCTTCGGCGGCGACCTCGTGCGCCTGCACCCCCGCGTCGAGTACGCGGGCCCGGGCGGCGAGGCCGAGCTCATCGGCCTGTACGTCACCGACGCGGGCCAGCACCAGGAGCACCGCCTCCTCGTCGACCACAACCAGCCGCACTGCAAGTCGAACGTCGTCTACAAGGGCGCGCTCCAGGGCGACGACGCCCACGCGGTGTGGATCGGCGACGTCCTCATCGAGGCCGCCGCCGAGGGCACGGACACGTACGAGATGAACCGCAACCTGGTTCTGACCGACGGCGCCCGCGTCGACTCCGTGCCGAACCTCGAGATCGAGACCGGCGAGATCGTCGGAGCGGGCCACGCCTCGGCGACCGGCCGCTTCGACGACGAGCAGCTCTTCTACCTGCAGTCGCGCGGTATCCCGGAGGACGAGGCGCGCCGCCTGGTCGTCCGCGGATTCTTCGCCGAGCTGATCCAGCAGATCGGCCTGCCCGACGTGGAAGAGCGCCTCCTCGCCAAGATCGAAGAGGAGCTGGAGGCGTCGGCCGCATGACCTTCGTACGCGCCTGTGGCCTGAGCGAGCTGTCGGAGGACACCCCGAAGCGGGTGGAAATCGACGGCACGCCGGTCTCGGTCGTCCACACCGAGGGCGAGGTGTTCGCGATCAACGACATCTGCTCGCACGCGAACGTCTCCCTCTCCGAGGGAGAGGTGGAGGACTGTCAGATCGAATGCTGGCTGCACGGCTCCGCCTTCGACCTCCGCACCGGCAAGCCGTCCGGTCTGCCCGCGACGCGCCCCGTCCCCGTATACCCCGTAAAGATCGAAGGGGACGATGTGCTCGTCTCCGTCACCCAGGAGTCCTGAGGCACATGGCAACGCTTGAAATCCGCGACCTGCACGTCACCGTCGAGGTCGAGAACGGCACCAAGGAAATCCTCAAGGGTGTCGACCTGACCGTGAAGCAGGGCGAGACCCACGCCATCATGGGCCCGAACGGCTCCGGCAAGTCGACGCTCGCCTACTCCGTCGCGGGTCACCCCAAGTACACGATCACCCAGGGCAGCGTGACCCTCGACGGCGAGGACGTCCTGGAGATGTCCGTCGACGAGCGCGCCCGCGCCGGCATGTTCCTCGCCATGCAGTACCCGGTCGAGGTCCCCGGCGTCTCGGTCTCCAACTTCCTGCGTACGTCGGCGACGGCGATCCGCGGCGAGGCCCCCAAGCTGCGCACCTGGGTGAAGGAGGTCAAGTCCGCGATGGAGCAGCTCCAGATGGACCCGGCCTTCGCCGAGCGCAACGTCAACGAGGGCTTCTCCGGCGGTGAGAAGAAGCGCCACGAGATCCTCCAGATGGAGCTCCTCAAGCCGAAGATCGCGATCCTCGACGAGACGGACTCCGGCCTGGACGTCGACGCCCTGCGCCAGGTCTCGGACGGCGTCAACCGCGTCCGTGAGACCGGCGAGGTCGGCACCCTGCTGATCACGCACTACACGCGCATCCTGCGCTACATCAAGCCCGACTTCGTGCACGTCTTCGCGAACGGCCGCATCGCCGAGTCCGGCGGCGCCGAGCTCGCCGACAAGCTCGAGGCCGAGGGCTACGAGGCTTACACGAAGGGTGGCGTATCCGCGTGACAGTGGCCCACCAGGGGCTCACCGGCCTCCTCGACACCGAGGCGATCCGCAAGGACTTCCCGATCCTGGATCGCAGGATCCACGACGGCAAGAAGCTCGTCTACCTGGACAACGCGGCGACGTCCCAGACGCCGCGCCAGGTGCTCGACGTCATCAACGAGTACTACGAGCAGCACAACGCCAACGTCCACCGCGGCGTGCACGTCCTCGCCGAGGAGGCCACGGCGCTGTACGAGGGCGCCCGCGACAAGGTCGCGGCGTTCATCAACGCGCCCAGCCGCAACGAGGTGATCTTCACCAAGAACGCCTCGGAGTCGCTCAACCTCGTGGCCAACATGCTCGGCTGGGCCGATGA
The DNA here is from genome assembly GCF_052936595.1 of Streptomyces sp. DSM 118878. Taxonomy (NCBI): domain Bacteria; kingdom Bacillati; phylum Actinomycetota; class Actinomycetes; order Kitasatosporales; family Streptomycetaceae; genus Streptomyces; species Streptomyces sp. DSM 118878. Next base: position 2,422,045 of record NZ_CP193622.1, on the reverse strand, counting down.
GCCCTACCGCGTGGACCACGAGACCGAGATCGTCATCACGGAGATGGAGCACCACTCCAACATCGTGCCGTGGCAGCTGCTCTCGCAGCGCACGGGCGCGAAGCTGAAGTGGTTCGGCCTCACGGACGACGGCCGGCTCGACCTGTCGAACATGAACGAGATCATCACGGAGAAGACGAAGATCGTCTCCTTCGTCCTGGTCTCGAACATCCTGGGCACGCACAACCCCGTCGAGGCGATCGTGCGCCGTGCGCAGGAGGTCGGCGCCCTGGTGCTGATCGACGCCTCGCAGGCCGCCCCGCACATGCCGCTGGACGTGCAGGCGCTCCAGGCCGACTTCGTGGCCTTCACCGGCCACAAGATGTGCGGCCCGACCGGCATCGGCGTCCTGTGGGGACGACAGGAGCTCCTGGAGGACCTGCCGCCCTTCCTCGGCGGCGGCGAGATGATCGAGACCGTGTCGATGAACTCGTCGACGTACGCCCCCGCGCCGCACAAGTTCGAGGCCGGCACGCCGCCGGTCTCCCAGGCCGTGGGCCTGGGCGCGGCCGTGGACTACCTCTCGGCCATCGGCATGGACAAGATCGCCGCTCATGAGCAGGCGATCACCGAGTACGCGGTCAAGCGCCTCCTGGAGGTCCCCGACCTCCGGATCATCGGCCCGGCGACGGCCGAGGAGCGCGGCGCCGCGATCTCCTTCACGCTCGGCGACATCCACCCGCACGACGTGGGCCAGGTCCTGGACGAGGAAGGCATCGCGGTCCGCGTGGGCCACCACTGCGCGCGCCCCGTATGCCTGCGGTACGGAATTCCTGCGACCACGCGAGCGTCGTTCTATCTGTACTCCACGCCCGGGGAGATCGACGCTCTCGTCGACGGCCTGGAGCACGTACGGAACTTTTTCGGCTGAGGGGCTGGCTGGGACGTGAAGCTTGATTCGATGTACCAGGAAGTCATCCTGGACCACTACAAGCACCCGCACGGGCGTGGTCTGCGCGATGGCGACGCCGAGGTGCACCATGTCAATCCGACCTGCGGTGACGAGATCACCCTGCGTGTGAAGTACGACGGATCGACGATCGCCGACGTGTCGTACGAGGGCCAGGGCTGCTCCATCAGCCAGGCCAGCGCATCCGTCCTGAACGACCTCCTGGTCGGCAAGGAGCTCGACGAGGCGCAGAAGATCCAGGGTGTGTTCCTGGAGCTGATGCAGTCCAAGGGCAAGGTGGAGCCGGACGACGCGATGGAGGAGGTCCTGGAGGACGCCGTCGCGTTCGCCGGGGTCTCGAAGTACCCGGCGCGGGTGAAGTGCGCCCTGCTGAGCTGGATGGCTTGGAAGGACGCGACCGCCCAGGCACTGGGAGAGACCGACGGGGCCGCAGAGAGGAAGACGGCATGAGCGAGAACGGTACGCAGGAGACCCTGACGACGAAGCCCGCTTCGGAGGAAGAGGTCCGCGAGGCGCTGTACGACGTCGTCGACCCCGAGCTGGGCATCGACGTCGTCAACCTCGGACTGATCTACGGCGTGCACGTCGACGACGCGAACATCGCGACGATCGACATGACGCTGACCTCGGCGGCCTGTCCGCTGACGGACGTCATCGAGGACCAGGCGAAGTCCGCCACCGAGGGGATCGTCAACGAGCTCCGGATCAACTGGGTCTGGATGCCGCCGTGGGGCCCGGACAAGATCACGGACGACGGCCGCGAGCAGCTTCGCGCGCTCGGGTTCAACGTCTGAGGCTCATCTGACGACGCGGTCGACTCCGCCGGTAGGGCCCCCTGCGCCATGGCGCAGGGGGCCCTTCGTCGTACCGGGAGCCGGCGGCGTCACCGTCCGCGCGCGGTCGCCTCCGCCAGCGCGTGGGCCAGGCCCTCCTTGCGGATGCGGCGGTCGATGTAGAGCAGGGCGGTCACCAGGGGCAGGAAGACGGTGGCCAGCAGTTGGGCGAGGAGCGTGCCGACCAGGCCGACCAGGGCGAGCGTGAACTGGGAGCGGAGCACGTCGAAGAAGACCTCGGCGGCGGAACCGCCCCGGTCGGGCACCGGCGGTGCCGGGGCCAGGAAGCTCATCGGGACGCGGAACAGCATGGACACCGCCATCACCATGCCCCCGGCGAGCAGCGAGAGGCCGAACGTCCGCCACCACGCGCCGCGCACGAGCCGGGCCGAGCGGCGCAGCGCGGTCAGCGGGCCCGCCGACTCCAGGACCGCCGTGGCGGGCGCGAACGCGAACAGGACGTACAGCCACGCCGCCAGCGGGATCACGAGGAAGAAGAGCAGGAGGAGCAGCAGGACGGGGGCGAGCGAGTTGGTTCGCACCGAGACGAAGAAGCCGACGAGGAGCAGCGCGAACGCCACCACCGGCAGCAGCAGGATCAGCGCGAGCAGCACCGTCACGGCCGTCACCGCGGGGGTGCGCGACCAGGCCCTGCGCCACACCGCGCCGAACGCCGGGCGGCGGCCGATGACCGCGTCGTGCAGGGTCGCCGCGCAGGCCGCCTGGATGAAGGAGTTCACGGCGAGGCTCGCGAGGAGGCCCGTCAGCCAGACCGCGCCGAACGCGATCAGCAGCGGCCGGCCGTGCTCCCAGGAGAAGTCGGCGCCCGCGGCGGACAGCGCGCGGAGATCGTCCCGGGTGGCCGCGTACGCGAGGAACAGGGCGCCCGCCATGACCGCGGCGAGGAGCCCGTACGCCGAGGCGGCCGTGCCGAACAGCGGCTTGGCGTAGCGCCGCATCGTGGCGAAGGTGCCGCCGAGGATGTCGCCGACGTCGAGCGGGGCGAGCGGGATGACCCCCGGCTTCGGCGGAGGCGGCGGGGGCGGGCCCCAGCCGGGCGGCCCCCAGCCGGTCGGGCCCCAGTGTGGCTGCTGAGGTCCCCACCCCGATGTGTCCGGCATCGCGTCCGCGCTCCATGTGTGTCTCGCCCCTGTGGTCCCCCCACAGCGATCGCGTCACCTTAGCCCCCTGCGCCCCTGCGCCCCCGCGCCGAGCCCCAGGTCCGGCGCTCTTGTGTACGCCCGTACGCAACGTTATGTACACTCGTACGCATGGGGTACGCACTGCTGGCCGCGGCGATCGCGGCGGAGGTTGCCGGGACCACGGCGATGAAGTACAGCGAGGGGTTCAGCAGGCTGTGGCCGTCACTGATGACGGTCGCGGGGTATCTGGTGGCGTTCACGCTGCTCGCGCAGACCCTGAAGACGCTGTCCGTGGGCACCGCGTACGCGATATGGGCGGGCATCGGGACGGCGGCCGTCGCCGGGATCGGCATGCTGTTCCTGGGGGAGAGCACCAGTCCGGTCAAGGTCGCCGGCATCGCGCTGGTGATCGCCGGCGTCGTCGTGCTCAACCTGGGAGGTTCCCACTGATGCCCCGTCGCTACGACCCCGAGCGCCGGCAGCGGATCATCGACGCCGCGATCAGGGTGACCGGCGCGAAGGGGATCGGCGGGCTCAGCCACCGCTCGGTGGCGGCCGAGGCGGACGTGCCGCTGGGCTCGACGACGTACCACTTCAAGACGCTGGACGAACTGCTCGTCGCCGCCCTGCGCCAGGCCAACGAGGGCTTCGCGAAGGCGGTCGCCTCCAGCGGCGCCTTCGAGGACCCGCGGGCCGACCTCGCGGGAGAGCTCGCCGCGCTGCTCGGCGAGTGGCTGGCCGGGGAGCGCGCGGGCGTCGAGCTGGAGTACGAGCTGTATCTCGCCGCCCTGCGCAGACCCGCGCTGCGGCCGGTGGCCGCCGAGTGGTGCCAGGGCATCGGCGACGAGCTCGCGGGACGCGTCGATCCGGTCACGGCACGGGCGCTGGTCGCCCTGATGGACGGCATCTGCCTCCAGGTGCTGCTGACGGACACGCCGTACGACGAGGCGTACGCACGGGAGATGCTGAACCGGCTGCTCGCACCGGGCGGCTGATCCCGCCGGGCAGCCGATCCCCTAGGGCGGCCGATCCCGCCGGAGCGGGGGAGGCGGCTCCCCGGCTCGGAGCATGAGACCGGTTCGCCCGCGCGCCGCCGCTCCGGTTAGGTTTCACCCATGACCGACACGACTGCTACTCGTACCACCGGCGCCGTCGCCGCAGGCCTTGCCACCATCGCCGCCGACGGCACCGTCCTCGACACCTGGTTCCCCGCGCCCGAGCTCGTCGCCGAGGCCGGCCCGGCCGGCAGCGAGCGGCTGACCGCCGAGCGCGCCGTGGAGCTGCTCGGCGAGGGCGCCGCCAAGGCCATCGGCCCCGACGCCCGCCGTGGCGTGGAGATCGTCGCCGTACGTACGGTCATCGCGTCCCTGGACGACAAGCCGCTGGACGCCCACGACGTCTACCTGCGCCTGCACCTGCTCAGCCACCGCCTGGTCAAGCCGCACGGCGTGAACCTCGACGGACAGTTCGGCTTCCTCGCCAACGTCGCCTGGACCTCGCTCGGTCCGGTCGCCGTGGACGACGTCGAGAAGGTGCGGCTGAACGCCCGCGCCGAGGGCCTGCACCTCGCCGTGACGTCCGTCGACAAGTTCCCGCGCATGACGGACTACGTCGCGCCGAAGGGCGTCCGCATCGCCGACGCCGACCGCGTCCGGCTCGGCGCGCACCTCGCCGAGGGCACCACGGTCATGCACGAGGGCTTCGTGAACTTCAACGCGGGCACCCTCGGCACCTCCATGATCGAGGGCCGCATCTCCGCGGGCGTCGTCATCGGCGACGGCTCCGACATCGGCGGCGGCGCCTCCACCATGGGCACGCTCTCCGGCGGCGGCAACGTCCGCATCGTCATCGGCGAGCGCTGCCTCATCGGTGCGGAGGCGGGCGTCGGCATCGCGCTGGGCGACGAGTGCGTCGTCGAAGCCGGGCTCTACGTCACCGCGGGCACCCGGGTGACGATGCCCGACGGCCAGATCGTCAAGGCCCGTGAGATCTCCGGCGCCTCGAACATCCTCTTCCGCCGCAACTCGGTCACGGGCACGGTCGAGGCCCGCCCGAACAACGCGGTCTGGGGCGGCCTGAACGACATCCTGCACAGCCACAACTGACCCCGCTCGCTTCACCGGAGCGGCCACCCTCAGAGGGTGGCCGCTCCTTTTTCCTGCCCGGCGGACGCCCGGCAGATATTTCTCCGCGGGCAGGCATAGCGGGGGGAGTCCGGACCCGTCCTCACCTGTGCGGGAGGGCAACAGGCCCACCAGGGAGCGAAGGTGACGATGGATGCCGAAGAGCAGAGAAGCTTCCGGGAGTTCGTGGAGACCAGATCGTCGGCCCTGCTGAAGACCGCCGTGCTGCTCAGCGGCGGCGACCGGCACGCGGCGGAGGACCTGCTGCAGAGCGCCCTCGTCAAGGCGGCGGGCCGGTGGCGGCGGATCGACGAGCCGGAGGCGTACGTACGGCGCATCCTGTACCGCCAGCAGGTGAGCCGGTGGCGGCTGAAGTGGCCCCGCCGTGAACTGGCCGTCGCCGAGCCGCCGGAGAGCCCGTCGGCCCAGGACGGCACGTCCGCCGCCGAGCTGCGGATCGTGCTGCGCGAGGCGCTCGCCAAGCTCACCACGCGCCAGCGGACCGTGCTGGTCCTGCGCTACTTCGAGGACCTGCCCGAGGCGGAGGTCGCCCGGCTCCTCGGCTGCACCGTCGGCACCGTGCGCAGCACCACGCACCGCTCCCTCGCCCGGCTCAGGAGCCTCGCCCCCGAACTGGCGCGGCTGGACGGGCCGGACACCGGCGCCCGGCCGCACCCCACCGACTTCTCGCCCATGGAGGTATGACCGTGAACGTGGAAGAACTGGTGCGCGAGTCGCTGAGGGAGCAGGCCGAGCAGGGCGGCCCCCCGCCGGGTGACTTCGCCGGCCGGGTGCTCGCCGCGCGGCGGCGCCGCAGGAACCGTACGATCGCGGGCGCCTCGCTCGCCGTCGCGGCGGCCACCGTCGTGGCGGTGGCGGTGCCTGGCCTCGACGCGGATGCCGGGCGGCAGGAGACGCGGACCGCCAGTGAGCTGCGCGACGGCGACGTCGTCGCGCACCCCGGCCAGGCGCCGCCACGCGAACTGATCGCGGCGGGCGGCAAGGCGCTCGCCGCCTACTACACCCAAGAGCGCGTCCCGCGGGGCAAGGGCGTCGAGATCAGCACCCGCGCCTACCGGCTGCTCGACCAGAGGACCGGCACCTACAAGAAGGACACCCGGTGGTCCGTGCTGGCCGTCGCGCCGGGCATGCGCACCGCTGCCGTCCTCGAACGCGAGCTGCCCGCCCGGCGGGTCGGGCTCCTTGACATGGTCACGGGCAAGGTCGAGCGGTGGATCGAGACGCCTCGCGGGGCCGGCGGCGTCGAGTTCTCGCCGGACGGCGGGAAGCTGGTCGTGACGACGTACGGGGAGAACCCGGACCGGTTCGACATGGATCATCCGCTCTCCGACGGCGACAGCAAGGAACCCGGCCCCGCCACTCCGAGCAGGACCGGTTTCTACGTGATCGACGCGACGTCGGGCGACTCCGCCTGGAGCGCGGTGAAGACGAAGGCCGTCAAGCTCGGCCCGGCGAGCATCAACACCCGTCAGGACTTCGCCTTCAGCCGGGACGGCAGCCTGCTCTGGTCGGGCCTCACCTCTGCGCCCCACCAGCAGTACTACGACACCGGCGGCCGTGAGAGGAGCACTCCCGCGAACGAGAGGCATCTGCACTGGATGGACACGGCCGGCCTCTCGCCGAGCGGGAAACTCGCCGACGGCGGCTTCGTGGGCAGTGACAAGACCACGGCGTCCGAGATCATCGACTCCGTCAGCGGCAAGCGCGTCGCCAAGGTGCCCGGCCAGCAACTCGTCGCCTGGGCCGACGAGAAGCGGCTCATCGGCTGGGACATCGCCCCCGGCGGCAACGAGTACCGGCAGCGCCTCGTCCTCGTCACCATCGGGAGCGGGAAGACCGTCCCGCTGAGTGGCTACCGCTCGCCGGACTTCGGCTCGGCCGGGCGCTGGTACCCCGTCTTCGCCGCCCGGTAGGCATCGAGCAGCCCCTCGGTCACCGCGCGGGACGCGGGCAGCAGCGGTGGCCGCACCGGGCCCGCCGGGAGGCCCAGCTCGGTGAGCAGGGCCTTGGCGGTGACCGTGCCGGGCAGGCCCGCGGCCATCATCGGCTCGATGAGAGCGGTGGCCGCGAGCTGGCCTTCGCGCGCGGCCGCCGTGTCGCCCGCGTCGTACGCGTCGAGGACCGCCCGTACCTGCGCGGGGATCGCGTTGGCCACCGTGCTGACGCACCCCGCCCCGCCCACCGAGTACAGCGCCAGGCTGTACTCGTCGCAGCCCGCGTAGTACGCCAGGTCCGTTCGGGCGATGACCTTCTGGCTGCCGAGGATGTCGTACGCGCAGTCCTTCACGCCGACGATCCGCGGATGGTCCGCGAGGCCAAGGACCGTCTCCGGGTCGATACGGGTACCCGTGCGGCCGGGGATGTCGTAGAGCAGGGCCGGCAGCCCGCAGGCGTCCGCGACCGTGCGGAAGTGCGCCGCCACGGCGTCCTGCGGGGGCAGGCTGTAGTACGGCGTGACCACCAGCAGGCCGTGCGCGCCCGCCTTCTCGGCCGCAAGGGCCTGCTCCACCGTCTGCCGGGTGTTGTTGCTGCCGACGCCCGCGACGATCCGGGCGCGGTCGCCGACCGCCTCGGTCACGGCGCGGATCAGGGCGGACTTCTCGGCGGTCGTCGTGGTCGGTGCCTCGCCGGTCGTGCCGGACAGGACCAGGCCCTCGCAGCCCTCGGCCACCAGGTGCTCGGCCAGCCGCTGGGCGCCGTCGAGGTCGAGGGCGCCCGCGCGGGTGAAGGGCGTGATCATCGCGCAGAGGACGCGACCGAAGGGGGCGGGGGCGCGAGTGGTCGCTGAGGCGGTCATGCGGCAAGTCTCGGCCCGCCGACGCTGAAGCTCCACTTAATTCTTCTACGAGGTAAGTGACAGCGATGCTACGAGGTGGGGAGGGGCGGAGAGCGGAGGGGCGGGAAGCGGCGGGAAGCGGCGGGGACGACCGTGGGTAGCCCGGCGCGGCCCGGGTACCCGGGCCCCCAGCCCAGAAGGGAGGCGGCACACGTGACCGGGACCATGGACGAGCGGACGGCGCACGACCAGGCACAGCACTCGGTGGGAGAGCTCATCGAGCGGGCCACCACACAGCTCTCGGACCTCGTACGGCAGGAGATGCGGCTCGCCGGGCAGGAACTGACGGAGAAGGGCAGACGTGCGGGGCGCGGCGGCGGGCTCCTCGGAGCGGCCGGCGCGGTCTCGTACGTCGGGCTCATGGCCCTGGCGGCCACGGCCGTCGCGGCGCTCTCGCTCGCGCTGCCCGTGTGGGCCTCCGCCCTGATCGTCACCGGCGTGCTCTTCGCCGTGGCCGGGGTACTCGCGGTGCTGGGGCGCGGGCAACTGGCCCGCGCGGTTCCGCCCACGCCGCAGGGGGCGTTGGACAGCGTCAAGGCGGACGTCGAGGAGATCAAGGAGAGGGCGCACCGATGACGAAGACGCCCGAGAACCCGCGGAACGCGGGTGCGAAGGGGCCGGACGAGTTGCGCCGGCAGATCGAGGAGACCCGTGGTCAGCTCGGCGAGACCGTCGGGGAACTGGTCGCGAAGACGGATGTGAAGGCCCGCGCCCGGCACCGGGCGGACGTGGTCAAGGGCCAGGTACGAGGAACGGCGGCGCAGGTGCGGGAGAAGGTCACGGAGCAGGCGGCGCGCGTCAAGGACAAGGCGTCGGACGAGAAGACCCACGCCGCCGAGGGCGCGGAACTGGCGAAGGGCAAGGCCGCCGAAGGTGCCGCTCTGGCCAAGGAGGCCGTGCTCGGCGTCAAGGCGCGGGCAGAGGAGCGCCCCGCCGTGGCGCAGGCCGAGCAGAAGGTCGCCGAGACCGTGCGCCGGGTGCGGGAGAACGCGCCCGAGCCGGTCAGGACCGCCGCGGACAACGTCGTGCGTACCGGCGGCCGCCACCCGGGGAAGCTCGCCGCGGCGGGCGCGGGGGTGCTGATCGTCTGGATGGCGCTGCGCCGCCGCGGGAAGGCCGGCCGCCGATGAGCAAGACGAAGATCCTCTACAAGCCGCTCGGCATGGGCTTCGGCCTGCTCGGCGGCATGCTCGCCAGTGCCCTGTTCGACCGCGCCTGGAAGGCGGTGGCCGGTCAGGACGACGCCCCGGACGCCCATGACGAGGACCGCGCCTGGGGCGAGATCCTCGCCGCCGCGGCCTTGCAGGGCGCGATCTTCGCGGTGGTCAAGGCGGCGGTGGACCGCGGCGGCGCGGTCGGCGTGCGCCGCGTCACCGGCCGCTGGCCGGGCTGAGCGCGAGCAGCCGGGGCCAGCGGGGCGGACAGGCCCCGCTGAGCCGCCCGACGGCCGTGTCCCGAGCGGGGCACGGCCGTCCGTGGTGTGTGCGAGGCCGCGTTGACGGGGCCGGAGGCGCGGAGGAAGCTCGGGCCATGAGCTCTGCGGAACCGCATCCCTATACGCGCTACGTGGCGATCGGCGACAGCCAGACCGAGGGCGTCGGAGACGGTGACGACGTCCTGGGGTACCGGGGGTGGGCCGACCGGCTCGCCGAGATCCTCGCCGCGGGGCGGCCGGACTTCGGTTACGCCAACCTCGCCGTGCGCGGCCGGCTGACGGCGCGCATCAAGGCCGAGCAGCTCGGGCCCGCCCTCGCGCTGAAACCGGACCTGGTGACCGTCATGGCGGGCATGAACGACCTGGTGCGCCCCGGCTTCGACGCCGCGCGGATCGCCGCCGACATCGAGGAGATGTTCACCGAGCTCACCGGGGCGGGCGCGCGGGTGGCCACCGTGACCTTCCCCGACATCGGGCGGATCGTGCCGCTGGCCCGCCGGGCGCTGCCCCGCGTCCTCGAACTGAACGCCCGGATCAGGGCGGCCGCCGACCGGCACGGCGTGGTCGTCCTCGACACGTTCCCGCACCGCGTCACCACCGACCCCCGGCTCTGGAGCGGCGACCGCCTGCACGCGAGCCCGCTGGGCCACGCCCGCATCGCCGCCGGGATGGCGGACGCGCTCGGCGTGCCGGGGCACGAGGGCTGGAGCGCGACGCTGCCGCCGCTGCCGCCCATGTCCGTCCTCGGCGAGGTGACGGGCGAGGCCCGCTGGCTCGCGGGGTTCATGGGCCCGTGGCTGTGGCGGCGCCTGCGCGGCCGCTCCTCGGGGGACGGCCGGGTGGCCAAACGCCCCGACCTCGCCGAGGTGTCCGCGCCGGATCACGAAAAGGCTTGACCTGAAGCGCACTTGAGGTCGGAACGTGGTGCGTACGAGGCACCGGCCCCGCGGGGCCCGGCACTCGCGCCCACCGAAGCCGACGGACGGACCACAGCCATGTCTGCGACCAGCACACCCCAGACCCTCAGCACCGGCACCCACCCCGACCCCGCCCGCGCCGACGTGGGCCTCACCTTCGTCAGCACCTGGCGCACCGGCTCGCCCGAGCGGCAGCGGGACACGTTGATCGCCATCGCACGGGCCTGGGAGAGCCGCCCGTGGCCGCACCCGGGGCTCCTCTCGTACAACGTGTACGCGGGCTCGGACGGCTCCACGATCATGCATTACTCGCAGTGGCGGGACGAGGAGGCCTACGGGGAGTTCTTCGCGCATGCCGGGAACGGCAGGGACGCGCGGAACGCCGACATCGACGCGGCCGTGCCGGGCATCGAGCGCCTCGGACTCACCAGGACCCGGCTGTACCGCAGCGGCCCCGGCGCCGGCCGGGAGCGGCGCGAGCCCGGCGCGATCGTGACCGTGCGGGTCGACTTCGACGCCCCCGACCCCGGCCGTGCCCGCGCCTGGGTGGACGGCGTCCTGGACGCCCTCGGCGCCGATCCGGTCGAGAGGCCGGGGCTGCTCGCCGCCCACTTCCACGTCAGCACCGACGGCGCAACGGTGATCAACTACGCCGAGTGGGAGAGCGAGCAGGCCCACATCGAGGCGCTCGCCGCGGCCGGCGACGGGATCGGATCACCCACACCCGAGTGGCGCAGGGTGCGGGAGTTCCCCGGCGTCGTCCAGAACGACGCGGTCTCCCGCTACCGGTTCGCCTACGGATTCCTACCGAGCTGAGCGTAGTTTCCCCGGTCGCCCCGCCGCCGACCGCCGCGCCCGCCTGGACAGGCCCAGGCGGCGGCGGGACGGTGGAGACTCCACCCCAGGGAGTCGGCATGAGCGGCAGCGGAACCGGCAGGGCCGGCACGGGCAAGGAGTTCGAGATCGCCCGGGAGTTCGAGGTCGAGGGCTCCCCGGCGCAGGTCTGGGCCGCGCTCACCACCGGTACCGGCGGCTGGCTCCGGCCCATGCTCTACGAGCCGTGCGAGGGCGGCGGCGCCCCGCACGGCGGGACCGTCGTCCGCTGGGACCCGCCCCACCGCCTGACCGCCCGGGTCGAGGACCCGGACGCGGTGCCGGGCCAGAGCCTGGACCAGCTCGACCACACCATCGAGCCCCGCGACGGCGGCCGCCGCTGCCGGCTGCGCCATGTGCACAGCGGCGTCTTCACCGGGGACTGGGACAGCCAGTACGACAGCGCCGTCAAGCACACCGACTTCCACCTGCACACCCTGGCCCAGTACCTGGCGCACTTCGTGGACCGCCAGGCCGTCTACTCCGGCCTCAACGGCCCGCCCGCGTCCCGCGCCCCCGACGCCTTCGTCCGCCTCGCCCGGGCGCTCGGCATCCCCGACGACGCGTCCGAAGGCGCCCGGATCCGCGCCGAGGGGCCGGGCGAGGAGCTGAACTGCGTGATCGACTTCCGCAGCCGGTACTTCATCGGGCTGCGGACGGACGACACCATGCACCGCTTCTTCGGCCGCAACCACTTCGGTGCGCCGGTCGCGCTGGGCGTCCACGACTTCGGGACGCACGCCGACGCCAAGCGCACCGAACTGGCCTGGCAGGACTGGCTGCACCACCTCTACGGCTGAGCCGGGCCCGCCCCGGGCGGCCTACGGCCGGAAGCGCAGCACCTGCGGGTCGTGGTCGCTGTTCTGCTCGGCGAACTCCGCGTTGATGTGCACGCTGTCGTAGGAGAAGCGGTTGCCGACCCCGGGGCTGGTCAGGATCTGGTCGAGGACCTGCGAGTTGCCCTGGTAGACGTAGGAGTACCGCTCGCTCCTCGGCAGCGACTCGACGGCCGGACGCAGTGCGCCGCCGTCGGTGAGGGCCTCGGTGGTGCCCGAGAACTCGAAGTCGTTGATGTCGCCGAGCACGACGACGTCCGCGTTCCGCTGCGCCTCGCGGATGTCCCGCACGAAGCCGTTCACGGCCTGCGCCTGGAGCAGCCGCTGCTCCTCCGACGAGCGCCGCGGCGGCTGGTGGTGCGAGGTGAGCCCCTCGTCGCCGCCCTTGGAGGCGAAGTGGTTGGCGATCACGAAGACCGTGCGGCCGCGGAAGACGAACTCCCCGGCCAGCGGCTTGCGGCTGTTCGTCCACGCCGCGTTCTTCGGGTCGACGCGGCCCGGGGAGCGGGTCAGCGCGGCGCGGCCCTTCTCCCGTACGACCTCGGTGGGCGTCGTCGCGTCGCCGCCGGACCGCTCGGTGAACGAGACGCGCCCGGGGTTGTAGAGGAAGACCTGACGGATGTTGCCGCCGGGCTCCCCGCCGTCCTTGTTGTTCTCCGGGTCGATGGAGCGCCAGGCGTAGCGCGGCCCGCCCGCGGCGACGATCGCGTCCGTGAACTTCTTCAGGGTCACCTCCGCCGACACGGTGCCGTCGTTCTTGGCGCCGTTGTCGTCCTGGATCTCCTCCAGGGCGACGATGTCGGGCGACGCGAGGTTCTCGACGACGGCCCCCGCGAGCGCGTCGAACTTCGCCTGCGGATCGGTCGGGTCGAGGTTCTCGACGTTGTACGTGGCGACCGCGAGCTCGCCCTTGCCCTGCTTGCGCGTCTTCTCCCGCTCCAGGCCGCCGCCTCGGACGTCGCCCAGCTCACGGGCGGTCAGGGTGTAGCCGCCGAACTGGTTGAAGTCCAGCGGGCCTTCGGTGGTGCCGCGCAGGACGTCCCCCACGTCCGCCTTCGGGAAGGGCCGCTCGGAGACCGGGGCGAGCTGCTGGATCTGGAGCCGGCCGCCGTTCTGCGCGGCGTAGGAGCCGTAGACGGTGCCGCCGCGCCGGCCGGCGTTCTCGTGCGGCTTCACCGTCACCCACAGCTCGTTGTACCGGTCGGTCGCGCCGACCACGCGCGAGCTGCCGATCCGTACGTTCATGCCCTCCAGGGACTCGTACCGGTCCAGGGCGTAACGGCCGGGCCGCAGCGGCAGCGCGTTGACGCTGCCGCCCTGCGCGGGGTCACCGGCGGGCGCGTAGCGGTCGGGCACGGACTTGGCGGTGATGGTGACCGGCGCGGGCAGGGCGTTGCCGGAGGACTCCACGGTCACCGTCGGCCTGGTGATCTGCGTCAGGGACTGGTTGCCGGAACCGGTGCCCCCGGGCACGTACTCCCCGACCGTCCCCGAGACCCGTACCGCGTCGCCCGGCTCGACCGTGGGCGCCGCCGATCCTGTGAAGACGAAGACGCCCTCGCTGGTGGCCGCGTCGCCGTCCGCCGTGCCGTCGGGGGACTGGATCCAAAAGCCCTTGGAGCCGTAGCCGCGCACGCCGGTGACGATGCCGGACACGTCGCTGACCTGCTGCCCCACCAGGGGGGACGTACGGGTGTCGCCCTGGATGTCATGGATGCGGACCGCGTCGGCCACGGCCGCGGACGAGGTGACGGCGAGCAGGCCGGCCGCCAGGGCGGTGGCGAGCACGGTGCTGACGGCGGCGGATCTCGGAAGGCGGGGCGTCGATATGTGAGGCATCTGGGACTCCGGATGAGGGTGGAGGAACGAAGCTGCGGCGCAGGCCCGACCGGGCGCTCTACGCGCGTCAATCTCTTGCCTGACCAGGGGAGTTGTCAAGGTTGTACGGGTGTTCCCGCGCTGTACGTTTCCTGACGGGGACATGAACCGGGCGGCATGGTGCCAAATCCGTCTAGGCTTGCGCACTGCAGAGCCCGTACCTCCGGAGGAGAACCAGCCGATGTCCGTAAGCCCCGCCACCCTGCCGCCGGTGCTGCTGCACTCCGAAGCGGAGCTCGCGCGGGCCGCGCTCGCCACCCCGCTGCTCTCCCGCGCCGTGAAGCTCGCCCGCTGGGCGGGGCCGGACACCCGGGTCGGCGCCGGCGGTGAGCTCGTCGACGCCCAGCTCCCGGCGGCCGCCGCCGAACTCGGCCTCGCGGCCGACGACCCGGACGCCGCCGCGTACGCCAGCGAGGCCTGGCGGATCGCCGTGGACACCGGCCTGATCGACGTCACGGACGCCGAGGAGGAGGGCGCGGAGGGCACCGTCACCCAGGGCGAGGACCTCGCGGTGCTCTCCGGCGGCAGCCCGCAGGACGTCCTCGCCGTCTGGCTCGGCGCCCTGGACACCGTGTACGCGGACGCCACCGTGCCCGACATGGACCACCTCCTCGACGACCTGGAGGAGAACGGCGAGGTCGACTTCGCCGAGCTCGGCTGGGACCCGCAGGCCGAGGCCGACTTCCTCGACGGGGTCCTCGGCAACCTCTACCTGCTCACCGTGGGCGACGCCGCGGCCGGGGAGGGACCGGTGCCGCTGCCCGCCCTCGCCGCCTCGATGATCGTCCCCGACGACATGGGCGAGCCCACGGACGCCGTCCTGGAGCAGGTGTCGGACGCCATGATGAAGCTCGACGACCAGTTCCGGCTCTTCGAACCGCTCGGCCTCGTCGAGTACCAGCCGGTGGACGAGGCCCTCATGGCCGAGATCGACGACGCGGAGGAGCCCGCCCCCGTCGACGACGAGGACGTCTCCCGCTACGGCATGGTCCGGCTCACCCCGCTCGGCCTGTACGGCGTCCGGGCCCGCATGCTGGAGGCCGGCGTCGACGCGCCCGCCGTCGGCGACCTCGCGGACAAGGGCGCCGACGCGCTCCTCGAAGGCACCTCCGGCTTCCCGCAGGGCGCCGCGCAGGCCGAGATCGTGCAGTGGCTCGCCCGGCACGAACCGCTGGCCGCGGCACGGGAACTGCTCGCCGCGGCCCGCGGCGGCGACGAGAACGCGCCGCTGCGGCGGCTCCGCTGCCAGCAGGCGCTCTCCCTGGTCGGCGGCGAGGCCGAGCCCGCGCTGCGCGAGGTGCTCGACGACGCCGAGCTCGGGGGGCTCGCCCGGGTCTGGCTGACCGAGCACGGGGCCGCGGACGTGCCCGCGCCCTCGGAGGCGCTCATCTTCTGGCTGACCATCGACACCCTGGCCGCGCAGCTCGCGGCCGAGGGCAACTCCGACGAGCTCCAGGGCCTGGTCGAGGGCCTCGCGCAGCAGCACAGCGGCTTCTTCGCCACGGCGTGGCGCGTGGAGCACCCCGCCACGGCGGACGTCCTGGAGGCGATGGGGCGCCTGCACCCGGACAAGAAGGTGGCGAAGGAGGCCCGCAAGGCGGCCTTCAAGGCCAGGTCGCAGCAGGGGATGTAAGAGGGCTTCGCCCCCTGCCCCTCCGGTCCGGTGAACGCCGGGCGGGCCCCGCACAGCAGGGTCCGCCCGGCGTCCGCTCACCGTGCCCGGGGCGTCAGCACTCGTACCGCGTCGTGTGCTTGAAGGACGACGTCGCCCCGTCGAAACCGTAGGTCCCCCGGTAGGCCGGAGGGTTCTGGTACTCGCCCACGATCGTGATCGTCGAGGCACAGCTGCCCTGACCGGCCCGCTCGGCGTCCAGGCGGATCGTCTCGCCGACCGTGCCGCCCGTGATGTCCCACGGCGCGCCGCAGATGCCGGCGGTGATCTGCCCGCCGGTCACCACATGCGGATAGGTGTTGGGGTTGTACGTCACCTCGATGGCGAAGGTGACCTGGCCGCTGTGGAGCGTCAGCTTGCACCCCGTCGACAGGTCCCGCGCCGACACACCGGCGATCTGCGAGGCGAACGCCTCGTCGCGCGTCTTGACCTCGGCGCCCTGCGGATTGTGGAAGCGGCGCTCCGCCCGCGAACGGCCCTTGTCCCCGCGTGCCTGTGTGGTCATGGGAAATCCTCCTTCCGTTCCTGACCGTCAGGCCAGCAGCTCGGCGATCTCCACGCGCAGCAGCGCGCGGACGTTCTCGATGTGGTTGACCACGGTCACGGTCGACGACCCGGCGAAGAGCAGGCCCACCGCGACGTGGTCGTGCGAGGTGACCAGCGAACCGGAGTCGCCGCCCGCGGAGATGTTCGTCGTCAGGATCTGGTCCTTGAAGCGGGCGGTGCCCGCCGTGCCGTAGTTGACGTCGATGGTCGCGTCGACCGCCATGATCCGGCCGAAGCTGATGTTCGTCGTACGCCCGGTCTTCTTCACCAGGTCGCCGACGGCCACGTTCGCCTTGCGCCGCCAGGCGCGCGGCGCACCGCTGAAGTACTGCTCACGCGTCGCGTCCTGGAAGTCGACCGTGCCGAGCGCCGCGTCCACGACGTTGTTGTGCCGCTCCAGCGGGATCTGCGGGGCGAACTGGATGGTGATGAACCGTTCGAGGACCGCGATGCGGTCCGCCGGGTCCTGGCCGCCGTCGAAGACGCCCGGCTGCACGATCGCGCTGCCGAGCTGCGCCCGGTTGGAGTCGGCCAGCACGTGGTTGTTGGAGAGGATGGAGAACTTCGCGGGGATGCCGAGCCCGGAGGCCGGCGGGTCGACGGAGGCGCCGGGCAGGAAGTCGTGGACCACGCTGCCGAGCGTGCCCGCGGTCACCCGGACGTTGCCGACCGAGAAACCGGAGGGACACGGGCGTATCCGGCGCTTCAGGAGCTGCGGTTCGAACGCGCCGAGCCCTCCGAGCTCCTCCAGCTGCGGCTGGCCGAGGCCCGAGAGCTGCTCGCCGACGCTGCCGTCGGGGCCGTACGCCACCGGGGCGCGGTCCTCCGCCCGGCGGCCGCCCGGCCTGCTCTGCCGGCGCTGTGCCGCGATGTGCCCGACCGCGACGACGTCGGTCGGGGTGCCGTCGTCCATCCGGCTCGGCACGACGTCCCGCTCGGGCAGCATGGAGTCCGGGACCTTCTGGGTGACGAAGATCAGGACGGCGGGTTCGCCGGTGGGCCGGCCGCCCGTCCACTTCACGCCGTGGCCGAAGCCGACGACGCCTGCGAGCGGCTGCTGGGGCCGCAGGAAGTCGGAGATCGCCTGCTGACGGGAGCTGTCGCTCAGCTGACCGCCGGTGGGTCCTCGCATCAGTTCGGGCCGGCTCTCCACGCCAGACCACCTCTTCACCTTGGATGCAGGGTGAGGGTTCCGGGGGCGCGCTCAGGTGCCGCTCCCGCTACGTCCCGCCGCTCTGCGCGTCGACCCCGCCGATGGCGAGCACGCTCACGGGGACACCTTCCAGCACGTCCGGAACCACGTCTTCGTCCCGGAGCCGCTCACGGGGCACTCGGTGGGTGACAAAGACGACGATCACGTCCTGGCCCGAGTGTTCGTCCCGTCCTGTGCCGACGCCGGTGACATTGGCCAGCTTCATGAGCCGGTCCTCATGGAGGCTGCGCGCCTGATGTGCGTCCACTCGGCCCGCCTCCCCGCGTGGGTGCTGCGGTTGCACGTATGTGCTGTCTATTGCCGGGGACCGCCCGGGTCAAGGTGTGCCGCGCCGATTGCCGGTCCCGGCCCGGGTTCACCGAAGGTGGTCCTCTGCGGTCGTACGCCGTTAAACCGCCGTTCAGGAGCGGGAGCGACCGTTTCGCCTACAGCAGCCAGGCCCCTCGCGCTCCGCGCCCGCACCCAGGAGGAACCATGCCGCTCACCCACAGGGATGTGTCCAGACGCTCCGCGATCACCGGGGCGGGGGTCGTCCTGGCCGGCAGCGTCGGCGCGCTGGCCACCGCGCCCGGCGCGCTCGCCGCCTCCGAGACCGAGGAGGCGGGTGTCGCGGGCGAGGACGGGTCCCGCGGCCACGGCCACCGCGGCCCCGGCTACGGCCCGCTCATCCCCGACCCCGAGGGGCTGCTCGCGCTGCCCGCCGGATTCTCGTACCGCGTGCTCACGTACAGCGGGCGCACCAAGCTGGAGAGCGGCGAGTTCACGCCCTCCAACCACGACGGCACCGCCGCCTTCCGCGGCCCGCGCGGCACCACCTACCTCGTCAACAACCACGAGCTGGGCGGCGCCCGCACCAAGTGGAAGCACCCCGTACCGCTGACCGAGGGGCTCGTCTACGACCCGGCCGCGGCCGGCGGCTGCACGGTCGTCGAGGTCCGGCGCGACGGCCATGTGGCCGAATGGGTGGGCATCGCGGGCACCGCCACGAACTGCGCGGGCGGCAGCACTCCCTGGGGCACCTGGCTCACCTGCGAGGAGACCGAGGACAAGGCCGGCCAGAACGGCATGACCAAGGACCACGGCTACGTCTTCGAGGTCGACCCCCAGGACCGGCGCGCCGGGCGTGATCCCAAGCCGATCAAGGCCTTCGGCCGCTACGCCCACGAGGCCGTCGTCATCGACCCCCGGCGCGGCCACGCCTACCTCACCGAGGACGCCTCGGGCCCGAACGGCCTGTTCTACCGCTGGACCCCGCCGCACGGCTTCGAGCACGGCCGCGGCAGGCTGCGCGGCCTCGCCGACGACGCGGGTGTCCTGAAGGCGCCCAAGTGCTACGACTCCGGCGGCCGCTTCGTCGACGACCTCTCGCGCGCCACCAGGACCGGCACGGTGTACGGCGTGGACTGGGTGGAGGTCCCCGACCGCGACGCGCGGACCGTGCCGGTGCGCGAGCAGTTCGACGACGGCGACATCACGCGCGCCCGCAAGCTCGAAGGCATGTGGTGGGGTGACGGCGGCGTCTACATCGTCGCCTCCTTCGCCCGCGGCGAGAGCCCCGCCCAGCACGACGGACAGGTGTGGTTCTACCACCCCGGCCGCCGCACCCTCACCCTGAAGGTGCTGCTCGGCGTGAACCCCGACCCGGACAAGGACGGCGCCTTCGACGGCCCCGACAACATTACCGTCTCGCCCTACGGCGGCCTGGTCATCGCCGAGGACGGCGACGGCGTCCAGCACCTCTTCGGCGCGACCGAGCACGGACGCACGTACCCCATCGCGCGCAACGAACTCAACGCGGGCACCGAGGACGACCCGAAGTACAGCGAGTTCGCGGGCGTCACGTTCTCACCCGACGGCAGCACCCTCTACGCCAGCATCCAGTCGCCCGGCATCCTGCTGGCGATCACGGGTCCCTGGAAGCGGCAGCGGCACTAGCGCCTTCTGGCCGTGGGTGACATAGCGGTCACCTGGCGTCGATAATCGGGGCTGGTACGTCACGTGCGTCCCCCTTTAGGGTGATTTACAGGGGCGACGGGCGTGGCGTTTCGGCTGCGGTTTGTGTGTCTGTTCCATACCGATGTGAGGGCGGTGTGAGGTCGGAGCATGGTGCGGCGGGCGTCCGGGGGCGCATACTGCAAACATGACGAGGCCCGCCGGCTCGCGCCGCCATCTGCCGAACAGTCCCTTCAACGTACCCGCACCGCCCGCCCCACCCGTAGAGCAGTTCGCCGTGGGTGACCGTGTCTCCCACGACCAGTACGGCCTCGGGAGGATCGTCGGTGTCGAGGGGGAGGACGCGGTCGTCATCGACTTCGCGGGCCGTCAGGGACGGTTCCTGAGCCCCTATCCCAAGCTGGCAAAGCTCTGATCCGCTGAATCGCTCCTGACCCGCCGAAGGGGCGGCGAGCCGCTGCGCGCGGCCCGCCGCCCCTTTCGTCTGCCCTGTGCCGTCCGCTCGCTCAGAGCGACTGCGCCGCCGGCTTCACCATGCCGCGGACCGTGCGCGACTTGACGAACTGCCCCATCGCGGTCATTTCCCACTCGCCGGTGAACTGCTTGATCAGCTTCGCCATCATGACGCCCGTCTGCGCCTCGGCGTTGGTCAGGTCGAAGCGGACCAGCTCCTCGCCGGAGGCCGCGTCGATCAGGCGGCAGTAGGCCTTGGCGACCTCGGTGAACTTCTGGCCGGAGAACGAGTTCACCGTGAAGACCAGGCCCGTGACGTCGTCGGGGAGACGGCCGAGGTCGACGACGATCACCTCGTCGTCACCGCCGCCCTCGCCCGTGAGGTTGTCGCCGGAGTGCTTGATCGCGCCCTTCACGATCGACAGCTTGCCGAAGTAGCAGCTGTCGACGTGGTTGCGCTGCGGGCCGTACGCGATGACGGAGGCGTCGAGGTCGATGTCCTTGCCGCGGAACGCGGGCTCCCAGCCGAGGCCCATCTTGACCTGGGACAGCAGCGGCTTGCCGCCCTTGACCAGGGACACCGTCTGGTTCTTCTGGAGGTTGACCCGGCCCTTGTCGAGGTTGATCTTCCCGGCGCCGAGCGCGGGCGCGGCGGCGGCGGCCGGAGCCGCGGCCGGCGGGGGCGGGCCCTGCACGGGTTGGCCCACCGGCGGCGCCATCGGGGCCGCGGCGGCCGGCGCGGGAGCCGGGGCGGGCGTCGGAGCGGCGGGCTCCTCGACCGAGACGCCGAAGTCCGTCGCGATGCCCGCCAGGCCGTTGGAGTACCCCTGGCCGACCGCGCGGGCCTTCCACGCGCCGTTGCGCAGGTAGACCTCGACGATCACCAGGGCGGTCTCGGTGCCGAGCTTCGGCGGTGTGAACGTGGCGAGCACGGAGCCGTCGTCCGCGTTGCGGATGGTGGCGGTGGGCTCGACGCCCTGGAAGGTCGCTCCCGCGGCGTCCGGGCTCGCGGTCACGACGATCTTCTCGATGCCGGCCGGCACGGCCGCCGTGTCCACGATGATCTTGTCGGGGGTGGAGCCGCCGCCCGACTGATACGTCACACCGGGGCCCGAGGGCTGGTTGAAGAAGATGAAGTCGTCGTCGGAGCGCACCTTGCCGTCGGCGGTGAGCAGCAGGCCCGATACGTCGAGCCGCACCGGGGCGGCGACGTCCACCGCCACGCGGGCGGCGGTCAGGGGGATGTTCGAGCCGGGGGTCATAGCTGTCATGCCAGGGGTAACGAACGACCCCGCTTTGCCGTTCCCTTACCCGCGGCAGGTTTTTTCCACGGCGCCGCACGTGCCTCAGCGGCGGTTGCGCGGGTGGTCGCGCGCCGTCCGTTCGTTGCCGTGCTTGTAGTTGCCCGTCCAGCGGGCCATCACGAGCTGCGGGTCGCCGCCCTCGACCTCGGCGAGGAACCGCTCGGCGCGGGCGCCGCGCAGCGTCCCCGCCCCGCGCTCGCCGTGCGTGATGGTGACGCTTCCGTCGGGGCGTCGGGCGTAGGAGAATCCCTGGGGTCTCGGCATGGCCGGGAGCGTAGCCCCCGGCCATGCCCGCGCGACACCGGATTACGGCACGACGACGATCTTCCGCCCGATCCCGGCGGCGAACTGGTCGAGCGCCCGGGGGTAGTCGTCCAGCGGCAGCCGGTCGCTGATGAACACCTCCGGGTCCAGGACGCCCGCCGCGAACAGCTCGGCCGCCCGCTCGTAGCTGTGCAGGACCGCCATCGACCCGGTGATGGTGATCTCCTGGTTGTAGATGCGGTACGGGTCGATCTCCACCCGCGTGGCGTAGTCCGCGACACCGAACTGGAGGAACGTGCCCGCCTTCGCGACCCGGCCGAGGCCGTCCTGGATGGCGGCCGCGTTGCCCGTCGCGTCGATCACCACGTCCCAGCCGCCGGGCCGGTCGAGTTCGTCGGCGCCGGCCGCCGACGCCGAGACGCCGAGCCGCTTCGCCGTCGCGAGCCGCTCGGGGTTGAGGTCGACCACGTCGACGCTGGCCGCGCCGGTCCGCTTGGCCAGCTCCAGCATCATCAGGCCCATCGTGCCCGAGCCGTAGATCAGCACGTGCGAGGCGAGCTGCGAGCGCAGCACGTCGTAGCCGCGCACCGCGCAGGACAGCGGCTCGATGAGGGCGGCGTCCTGGGTGCGCACATGGTCGGGCAGCCGCACGCAGTTGGCGGCGGGCGCCTTGGCGTACTGGGCGGCGCCGCCCGCGGTGGTCACGCCGATCGCGGCCCAGCGCTCGCACATGTTGCCGCGCCCCACCCGGCAGAAGCGGCACTCGTGGCAGTGCAGCGAGGGGTCCACCGCGACCCGGTCGCCGACGGCGAGCCCGCGCACGTCGGCACCGAGGGCGACGACGGTGCCGGCGAACTCGTGGCCCGGCACCACGGGCAGGGTCGGGGCGAACTCCCCCTGCTTGATGTGCAGGTCCGTGCCGCACAGGCCGCACGCGGCGACCTCCACGACGACCTCGCGGGGGCCCGGCGTCGGGTCGGGCACCTCGCCGACGACGACCTTGCCCACCGACTCGACGATCGCGGCCTTCATTTCACAGCTCCCAACGACAGACCCTGGACCAGCTTGTCCTGGGCGGCGAACCCCGCGGCGAGCACCGGCAGGGAGATCACGAGCGACGCGGCGCACACCTTCGCCAGGAACAGACCCTGGCTGGTGATGAAGCCGGTCAGGAAGACGGGCGCGGTCTGGGCGACGACGCCCGTGAGCACCCGGGCGAAGAGCAGTTCGTTCCAGCTGAAGATGAAGCAGATCAGCGAGGTCGCGGCGATGCCGGGCAGCGCGATGGGCGCCACCACGCGCGCGAGGATGGTGGGCAGCCGTGCCCCGTCGATCTGGGCGGCCTCGATGATGGCCTTGGGCACCTCGGCGAGGAAGGAGTGCATCATCCACACCGCGATCGGCAGGTTCATCGAGGTGTAGAGGATGACGAGCAGCCAGATGTTGTCGAGGAAGTCGGTGTTCTTGGCGAACAGGTAGATCGGCAGGAGACCCGCCACGACCGGCAGCATCTTGGTGGAGAGGAAGAAGAAGAGGACGTCCGTCCACTTCTTCACGGGCCTGATCGACAGGGCGTACGCGGCGGGCAGGGCCAGCACCAGCACGAGCAGCGTCGAGGCGAGCGAGGCCACCGTGGAGTTGATGAGCGAGGGCCAGGGGCTCGCGCCGCCGCCCGCCCCGAAGAAGTCGCGGTAGCCGTCCAGGGTGAGCGAGGCGGCGAGCGAGGGCGGGTTGGTGGCGGCGTCCTCCTCCGAGTGGAAGGAGGTCAGCGCCATCCAGGCGATGGGCAGGAAGAACAGGATGCCGGCGACCCAGGCGGCCAGGCCGAGCAGGGACCCACGCGCGCGTGGGCGGGCCTTCGCCGTGGTGGCGGTCTTCGCCGTAACAGCGGCCATCAGCGGGACGCCTCCTCACGGAACAGGGACGAGACGACCCGCAGTGCGAAGGTCGCGATGATCAGCGAGCCGATGACGACGAGCACGCCGGCCGCGGAGGCCAGGCCGTTCTCGTGCGCCTGGTAGAAGCTCTGGTAGACGGTGTAGGGCAGGTTGGCGGTGCCGAGACCGCCCGAGGTGATGGTGAAGACGGCGTCGAAGTTCTGCACGATGTAGATCGAGCCGAGCAGGGCGCCCAGTTCGAGGTAGCGGCGCAGGTGCGGCAGGGTCAGATGGCGGAAGACCTGCCAGTCGCTCGCCCCGTCCATGCGGGCCGCCTCGATCAGCTCGCTGTCGCGGCTCTGCAGCCCGGCGAGGAGGATCAGCATCATGAAGGGCGTCCACTGCCACACCAGGGAGGCCTCGATCGCCAGCAGCGGGGTGTTGGAGATCCAGTCGGGCTGCGCCGCGGAGTCACCGCCCACCCAGCGCAGCAGGCCGTTGAAGAGGCCGTACTCGGGGTTGTAGAGCACGTGCTTCCACAGCAGCGCGGCGGCCACGGGGACCAGCAGGAACGGCGCGATGAGCAGCGTACGGACGAGCCCGCGCCCCTTGAACCTCCGGTCGAGCAGCAGTGCGAGGCCGAGGCCGATGACCAGGCTGGCCAGCACGACCGAGGCGGTGAGCAGGATCGTGGTCAGCACGGACTTGCGCAGGTCGGGGTCGGTGATGACCTCGGTGTAGTTCGCGAACCCGGTGAAGCTGCGGGCGTCGGGGTAGAGGGCGTTCCAGTCGAAGAAGGAGATCACCAGGGTCGCCACGAAGGGCAGCTGGGTCACGGCGATCATGAAGATGAGGGCGGGGAGCAGGGGCGCCCTGGTCGCCCAGGCGCGCAGCCGGCCCGACGGGGGTGTCTTCGCGGCGGGCACGCGCGTGTGCCGCACGGTGGTGGTGCTCGCGGTGGCGGTCATCGTCCCTCGTACTCCTCGGAGATCTTCTCGGCGAGCTCCTGTGACTTCTCCAGGGCCGAAGCGACGGACTGGCGTCCGGCGATGGCCGCGCTGATCTCCTGGGAGACCTTGGTGCCCAGGTCGGTGAACTCGGGGATGCCGACGAACTGGATGCCGGGCGCGGGCCGCGGCTGCACACCGGGGTCGCGGGGCCTTGCCCCTTCGATGGCGGCGCGGGTGACGTCCTGGAAGGCGGCGGCTTCCTCGCGGTAGGCGGGGTTCGCGTAGGTCGAGGCGCGCTTGCCCGCGGGGACGTTCGACCAGCCGGTCTTCTCGCCGACGAGCTTCTCGTACTCCTTGCCGGAGGCCCAGGAGATGAACTTCCACGCCTTGTCCGGGTTGCGCGAGGCCTTCTGCATGCCCCAGGCCCAGGTGTAGAGCCAGCCGGAGTTCCCGGTCTTCGCCACCGGGGCGGGGACGTAGCCGATCTTTCCCTTGACCGGTGACTTGGGGGATTCGAGGGACCCCGCGGCGGCCGTCGCGTCGTACCACATGGCGGTCTTGCCCTGCGTGAGGTTGTTGAGGCACTCGGCGTACCCGGACTGGGCGGCGCCGGACTCGCCGTGCTCGCGTACGAGGTCCACGTAGAAGCGGGTCGCCTTCTCGAACTCGGGGGAGTCCAGGCGGGCCTTCCAGTCCTTGTCGAACCAGGTGCCGCCGAAGGTGTTCACGACGGTGGTCAGGGGCGCCATGACCTCGCCCCAGCCGGGCAGGCCGCGCAGACAGATGCCCTTCATCCCCGGCTCCTCGCCGTCCACCCGGGCGGCGAGCCGGGCCACCTGCTGCCAGGTGGGGTGTTCGGGCATGGTGAGGCCGGCCTTCTCGAAGACGTCCTTGCGGTACATCAGGAAGGACGACTCCCCGTAGAAGGGCTGTCCGTAGAGCTTGCCGTCCTCTCCGGTGAGGGACTGGCGCATCGGCGCCAGGATGTCCTTCTCGTCGTACGCGGTGTCCTTGCGCGCGTAGGAACCGACCTCGTGGAGCCAGCCGTTCTTCGCGTAGATGGGTATCTCGTAGTTGCTGAGGGTGGCGATGTCGTACTGGCCCGCCTGGTTGGCGAAGTCCTGGCTGATCTTGTCGCGGACGTCGTTCTCGGGCAGGACGGTGAAGTTCACCTTGATGCCCGTCTCCTTGGTGAAGTGGGCGGCGGTGAGCTTGCGCAACTCGACCATCTGCGGGTTGTTCACCATCAGGACGTTGAGGGAGTCGCCTGAACCGGTCCCGCCCGCGCCGGCCCAGCAGCCGGTGAGCAGCGGGGCGAGCAGCGTCCCTGCGGCGGCAGCGGAGAGCGCGCGCTGCCTCCGTCGGCTCGGGGTTCGCATGAGTGCTCCTGGACGTAGAGGGGTCATATCGGGGGTTTTCGGGCGCGTCGGGGCGTACGGTGGCCCATTACGGCCGTACGGGGAAGGGAGGGGAGGAAGGGAAGGAAGGGAAGGAAGGGGAGGAAGGGGGGAGGGCGGCGTCAGACGCGCAGGACCTGCGGTCCGAGGAGGGAGTAGCGGTGGGCTTCGGAGGCCGGCAGGCGGCTGCTGGTGACGATCGCTTCGAGGTCGCCGATGCCGGCGAACCGGCAGAAGCTCGTCGCCCCGAACTTGGTGTGCACGCCCGTGAACACGGTGCGCCTCGACGCCCTGATGGCCTGGGCCTTCACCTCGCTCACGGCGGGGTCGGGCGTCGTCAGGCCGTGCTCGCGCGAGATGCCGTTGGCGCCGATGTACGCCAGGTCGATGACGAAGCCGGCCAGCATGCGCGTCGTCCAGTGGTCGACGGTGGCGAGGGTGCCCGGGCGGACCCGGCCGCCGAGCAGCAGTACGGCGACGTTCTCGGCCTCGGCGAGGGCGCCCGCCGTGGCCAGTGAGGCGGTGACCACGGTCAGCGGGCGTCCGCCCGCCACGTCGGGCAGGGCCTCGGCGATGAGCTGGGGCGTGAACCCCTCGTCCACGAAGACGGTCTCGGCGTCCCCGAGCAGGTCGGCCGCGGCGGCGGCGATGCGCCGCTTCTCGGGGACGTGCATGGTCGTGCGGAAGGCGAGGGTGGTCTCGAAACCCGCGCTCTCCACGGGGTAGGCGCCGCCGTGGGTGCGGCGGACCAGGCCGTGGTCCTCCAGGGCGCGCAGGTCGCGGCGGACGGTCTCCTTCGCGACGCCGAGCCGGGCGGCGAGCTCCGTCACGTCGACGGAGCCGGAGGTCCGTGCCGCGCTGACGATCCGCCGCTGCCGCTCCTCCGCGGTCATCGGCGCCACCTGCTTCCCCTGGTCTCGCTGTGCCCGTTCGGGCCTTGGGGGAAGTTCTACAGCGCCCGCATGAACGAGAGAAGGTGCCAAGCGGGCGTGATGCTGCCCGTATGTGCCCGGATCACGCGGCGTCGGCCTGGGGTACGGGCACCATGCGTGCCCGTACCGCGGGCCCGGGGTGCCCGCTTGCCGCCCGTTCGGGCCCGGGCCCTCGCGAGGCGCCGCCGGTTCAGTAGGGCCAGACCGGCGGGTCGGTGCAGAACGGGCCACCGAGATGGGCGTGGTCAGGGTTGGCGGGGTCGAGCTCGCCCTGCTCGGCGATGAGCTTCTCCGCGTACTGCTCGGAGTCGTCCTGCGGTTCGTAGCCGAGCGCGCGGGCGGAGGAGAGGTCCCACCACAGGCGGGTGTTGGCGGAGGAGCCGTAGACCACGGTGTGCCCGACGTCCTCGGCGGTGAGGGCCGCGTGGAAGAGCCGCGCGCCGTCGCCCGGGCTCATCCAGACCGAGAGCATCCGCACGCTCGTCGGCTCCGGGAAGCACGAGCCGATGCGGACCGAGACGGTCTCGATGCCGTGCTTGTCCCAGTAGAACTGGGCGAGGTCCTCGCCGAAGGACTTGGAGAGGCCGTAGAAGGTGTCGGGGCGGCGCGGGGTGTCGAGCGGGATGAGCGGGTCGTCGCCCTCGGGACGCGGCGTGAAGCCCACCGCGTGGTTCGAGGAGGCGAAGACGATCCGCCGCACGCCCTCCTCGCGGGCCGCCTCGTAGAGGTTGTACGTCCCTTCGATGTTGGCCCTGAGGATCTTCTCGAAGGTGGACTCCAGGGAGATGCCCGCGAAGTGCAGGACCGCGTCGACGCCGCGCACGGCCTCGCGCAGCGCGTCCCTGTCGGCGAGGTCGGCGGTGATCGCGCCGGGCGAGCCGTCGAGGCCGCGCACGTCGAGCAGGCGCAGATCGTGGCCGTAGGCCGGGAGCAGCCCGCGCATCAGGGTGCCGAGGCCCCCGGCGGCGCCGGTCAGCAGGACGGTGCGGGAAGCGGGCATGCGGGATCTCCTCGGGCGGATTCGTACTCATCCACGTACAGAATTCACATCCGTGGACACGCTAGGGATCTCGGTGGCGTCGCGTCAAGTGTCGCGCGGAGGCCGGGAATCCGTCCCTCTGTGCATGGTCGACGGCTTGACCAGGGTCGAGAGGGCGCCTTAGCGTGGTCGCGTTCAGAAATATAGACATCAATCAGAAACGTGCACGCTAGGGAGAGCCCGTGACGTCAGCCCCTCTCGCTTCCCGACTCCGCGTTCCCAGCGGGCCGTTGTTCTTCCCGGTCACCGCCTACGGGCCGGACGGCTCCATCGACCTGGAGACCTTCCGCACCCATGTGCGCGCGGGCATCGACGCCGGCGCGGCGGCCGTCTTCGCCTGTTGCGGCACGGGCGAGTTCCACGCCCTGACCCCCGAGGAGTTCCAGAGCTGCGTCGCCGCCGCCGTCGAGGAGACGGCGGGCCGGGTGCCGGTCGTCGCGGGCGCCGGATACGGCACGGCCCTCGCCGTGCGGTACGCGCGCCTGGCCGAGGACGCGGGCGCCGACGGGCTGCTCGCCATGCCGCCCTACCTCGTGGTCGCCGGACAGGAGGGGCTGATCCGGCACTACACCGAGCTCGCCGCGGCCACCTCCCTCGACGTCATCGTCTACCAGCGCGACAACGCCGTCCTCACCCCGGAGACGGTCGTCGAACTCGCCCGCGCCGAGGGCGTCATCGGCTTCAAGGACGGCCTCGGCGACATGGACCTGATGCAGCGCACCGTCAGCGCCGTCCGCAGCGAGGTGCCCGGCGACTTCCTGTACTTCAACGGCCTGCCGACCGCCGAGCTGACCGGCCTCGCCTACCGCGGCATCGGCGTCAGCCTCTACTCGTCGGCCGTGTTCTGCTTCGCCCCCGACATCGCGCTGGCCTTCCACCGGGCGCTCAACGCCGGGACCGCCGAGGGCGATGACACCGTGAACCGCCTCGTCGACGGCTTCTACCGGCCCTTCGTCGAGCTGCGCTCCCTCGGCCGCGGCTACGCCGTCTCCCTCGTCAAGGCGGGCGTGCGGCTCAGCGGTCTCGACGTCGGCGGGGTGCGCCCGCCGCTGAACGAACCCGCCGCCGAACACGTCAAGCGCCTCGCCGAACTCGTCGAACGCGGCCGGGCGCTGCTCGGCGACGAGCTGCCGGGCCGCGACGCGCGCCGGGGCGACGCGTGAGGGCCGCCGCGTTCCTCTACCCCTGGGACGTCGTCGGCGACCCCGAAGCCCCCGGCCGCCTCGCCGCCCTGGGCATCCGGCAGGTCACCCTCGCCGCCGCCTACCACTCCACGCGCGCGCTGACCCCGCGCCACCCCCGCCACCGCATCGTCACGGCCGCGCACGCCGCCGTGCTCTACCCGCCGGACGAGCGGTGGCGGGGGCGGCGGATCCGGCCGCACGAGGCGGGGGACTGGGCGCGGGGCGACGCCTACGGACAGGCCGCCGAAGCCCTGGCCGCCGCAGGGATCGACGTCCACAGTTGGGTGGTCCTCGCCCACAGCTCCCGGCTCGGCGACGACCACCCCGACACCTCCGTCGTCAACGCCTACGGGGACCACTACCCCTGGGCGCCCTGCATCGCGCAGCCCGCCACGCGCGCGTACCTCGTCGACCTCGCCGCCGAGGCCGCCGCGCGCCCCGGCGCCCGCGGCACCGAGCTGGAGTCGTGCGGCTGGTACGGCCTCGCGCATCTGCACGCCCACGACAAGACCGCGGGCGTCGGACTCGGCGAGGCGGGCCAGTACCTGATGTCCCTGTGCTTCTGCGGCTCCTGCCGGGCGGGGTACGGGGGAGCGGGCCTTGATCCGGACGCGCTTGCGGCCGCCGTGCGGGACGCCCTTGAGCCCGTCTGGCGGGGCGCGGGCGAGGACCCGGGCTGGGCGGGGGTCGAGAAGCTCCTCGGGGCGGACCGGGCGGCGGCCACGCGCGCGTGGCGCGACGGGACGGCCCGCACGTTCCAGGAGGCGGCGGTCGGGGCGGTCCGCGCGGCGGCCCCGCCCGGCTTTCAGGTGCTGCTGCACGCGGACCCCGTCTCGTACCACTGCGGGGCGAACGCGGGCGTCGACCCGGAGCACATCCTCGGCGTGGCGGACGGCGTGGTCGTGCCCTGCGGCGGCGGGCCCGAGCCGCTCACGCCCTTCAGGGGCCACGGCGGGGGCGTCCTCGCCGCCAACTTCCCCGTCGTCGCCGGGATGGGCGGCAGCCCCGCGACCCTCGCCGCCGACGCGGCACGGGCGGCCGGCCACGGCGCCACCGAACTGCGGCTCTACCACGCGGGACTGGCTTCGGACGGCGACCTGAGGCTGGTCGCGGAAGCCCTGTCGCGCCTGGAGTGATCGCCGATACGATCCGCGCACCACAACCGTCGCTCCAGGACCACGGGGACAAGGGAGACAAGGTGCGCAACAAGGGGATATCCGCGCTGGCCTGTGCCGGACTGATGGCGGGTGCCGCCGTGCTCGCCGGCGCGGCGCCCGCCACCGCACAAGCATCGACGGCGGCGCGGCCGGCCGATCCGGCGGCGCACAAGGCGGCCGACGCGGCCGACATCAAGGCCCGGCTCGAAAAGCTGCCCGGCATGAAGGTCGTCTCCGTCACGGACAAAGAGGGCTACCCCCTCTACACCCTGACGTACCGCCAGCCCGTCGACCACCGCAGGCCCCACGGCGCCACCTTCACGCAACGCGCCACGCTCTGGCACAAGTCCACCGCCAAGCCGACCGTGCTCTACACCGGCGGTTACACCCTCGCGGGCGTCACCGCCTCCCTCACCAGGCTGCTCGACGCCAACCAGGTCAGCGTCGAGCACCGCTACTTCGGCGAGTCGCGGCCCCAGGGCGCCGCGGGCGACGACTGGTCCAAGATGACCGTCCAGCAGGAAGCCGCCGACGAGCACCGCCTGACCCGCGCCCTGCGCACGGTCGAGAAGGGCAAGTGGCTGGGCACCGGCGCCAGCAAGGGCGGCATGGCGGCCACCTACCACGAGCGGTTCTACCCGGAGGACCTCGACGCGGTCGTGGCCTTCGTCGCGCCCAACGACGCCGACAACCGCGACGACAGCGGCTACGAGCGCTTCTTCGAGACGGTCGGCACCCAGGAGTGCCGGGCCGCCCTGAACGCCGTGCAGCGCGAGATGCTCGTACGCCGCGACGACCTGCTCCCCCGGTTCGAGAAGGAGGCGAAGGCCGAGGGCAGCACCTTCGACCAGACCCTCGGCACCACCGACCGCGCCTATGAGTTCGCGGTGCTCGACCAGGTGTGGAACTTCTGGCAGAGCGGCACCGCGGCCGACTGCCCGACCGTCCCCGACGCGAAGAAGGCGGGCGACGACGAGCTGTACGACTGGTCGAAGGAGCACGGCTTCAGCGTCTACCGCGACCAGGAGCTCGGCACCAACGGATCGGGACCGTACTACCACCAGGCCGCGACCCAGCTCGGCTGGGCCGACCTGAGGTTCAAGCACCTCAAGGACGTCCGCCACCACCCGGACGTCTACCAGCCCAACTCGGTGCTGCCCGCCGACATGCGCGGCACGTACAACAACAAGACCATCGCCGACGTCGACCGCTGGGTGAAGCACCACGGCCGCCGGATGATGTTCATCTACGGCGAGAACGACCCCTGGAGCGCCGAGCGCTTCACCCCGAGCCGCCACGACTCCTACCGCTACGAGGTGCCGGACGCCAACCACGGCGCGTCGATCGCCAAGCTGCCCGAGCCGCAGCAGTCGAAGGCCATCGCGACGATCAAGCGGTGGGCCGACGTGAAGTAGCCCTCCCTTCGGAATCCCCGGAGCGCAGGGGGCGCAGCAGGGGCGCGGCGATCAGCAGCCGCGCCCCCGCGAGCAGCGCAAGGAGCAGCTGGAGGTCGACGCTCTCCACCAGGGCAGCCCCCGCCGCGATGCCCAGCGCGGTCGGCGCGAACATCAGGGTGTTGGCGGTCGCCGCCGCCCGGCCGAGGAGCGCGTCCGGCGTCTCCCGCTGCACGGCGGTGAGCCCCGCGATCAGCACGCAGGGCAGCCCGACGCCGTTCGCGAAGCTGCCCGCGATGACCGCCGCGTCGCTCGGCAGCGCGCTCAGCACCAGGGCGACGCCGGTCAGCGCGATGCCCGCGCCGCCGAACCGCCGCCCGCCGAAGCGCCGCATCAGGGCGCCCGACGCCACGCCCACCGCGACGGACCCCGCGCCCTGCACGACGTACAGCACCCCCGTGTACGCGGGCGCGTGGCCGAGGCCCTCCACGATGGCGTAGACCGTCGCGCCGCTCACGCCCGAGGTCAGCATCGTCAGGCCGCCCGCCGCGACGAGGGGCCGCAGCCGTCCGTCGCCCCACAGGTACCGGGCGCCCTCGGCGGTCCTCGCCCGCAGCGACGTGCGCTCGGTGACCGGCGCGGCCTCGCGGACCCGCAGCAGCGCGTACATCCCCGCGGCGAGCGCGAACGTGACGGCGTCGAGGAGCGCCACCCGGGGCCCGCCGTACGCGGCGAAGAGGCCCGTGCCCGCGAGGGGCGCCACCAGCTTCATGCCTTCGTTGGCCGACATCCGCAGGCCGTTGAAGTCGCCGAGCAGTTCCTTGCCGACGGCCGCCGGTACCAGGGCCGCCTCCGCCGCGTCGGTGACGACGCCGCACGCCCCGTAGACGAGGAGCACCGCGAAGAGGATCCACAGCCGTCCCGCGGTGTCGACGGCGAACAGGGAGAGGAGCAGCGCGCCGAGCGCGAGGTTGGCGGCCACGAGCAGCGGTCTGCGGCGCATGCGGTCGGCGAGCGTGCCCAGCAGCGGACCGATGAGCGTGGGCGCCCAGAGCGCGAACTGGCAGAGCGCGGCCAGGCCGTCGGAGCCGGTCAGCTCCTTGACCCAGATGCCGGAGACCAGCCACAGCGCGGTGCTCCCGAAGCCGGACACCACCACCGCGCCCAGGTAGAGCGCCGCGTTGCGGTCCCGCAGGACGCGCCCGATCGTTGTCGAAGTCATGCCTGGTCATGGTGGTTCTAAGGCCCCCGCCGCGGGATCGGGCGGATTCCCCGGCGGCGGGCGATGAGTTACGGCCGCGCGGCGGGTCTACCGGGGAGAAGTACCGAGGCAGCCGCCTCAGGGACGCACGATGGGGAGACAGCATGACCGGCGACGACACCTTCGACCTCGGCCCGCAGGCCCGCCTGGTGGCCCGCGTGGCCGAACGCGTCCGCGACGAACAGCTCGCGGCGCCCACGCCCTGCCCCGAGTTCGCCGTACGCCACCTGCTCGGGCATGTGATCGGCCTCTCCCGGGCCTTCGAGCTGGCCGCGCGGAAGGACTTCCGGCCGGAGCTGGACAGGGACCCCGGCAGCGTCGTGCCGGACATCGGCCCCGACTGGCGCGGCGAGCTGCCGAAGGCCCTGGACGCCGTCGTCGAGGCGTGGCGCGACCCGGCGGCCCGACAGGGCATGACCCGCGCGGGCGGCTTCGACCTGCCGGGCGAGGTCGCGGCGCTGGTCGTCCTCGACGAACTGGTCGTGCACGGCTGGGACCTGGCGCGCGCCACCGGCCAGGAGTACGCGCCCGACGAGGCGAGCCTGGACGGCGCGCGGGCGTTCCTGGCCCCCGCCGCGGGCGGCGGCGAGGACGGCCCGTTCGGGCGTCCGGTACCCGTACCGCGGGACGCCCCCCTGCTGGACCAGGTCATCGGACTGAGCGGCCGCGACCCGGGGTGGACGGCGGGCGGCTGATCGGTTGACGGCAGCGGGGCGGCTACGCGGACAAGACGTACAAGCTGCCGAACCCGACGTACTTCGTCGGCTGACCCAGGAATCCAGTCCCCGCGGAGCCAGTCGAATCGGCATAGCGAGCTAGGTCGGCATAGGAGTTAGGTCGGCATAAGAGATAGGTTGCATTCCTGACTAGGTCGCCATACGGTCTAGGTAGCTCAGACGTTCCGGGGTCGGTGCGGCGCGCGGCACACGTTGCGCGCGCCGCACCGACCCCGTCGGGAAGGGGGATCCCATGACCACCATTTCGCCGGACTTCTCGGCCGCATCGACGGCGGTGACGGCCGCGCTCGCCGGTTACCTGCTGCTGGGCGAGCCGTGGGCGGGGCGGCGGATGTACCGTTCGCTGGCCCGGCGCAGGGACACCGAACCCCGCGCGCTGGTCCGCTACTTCGGCCTCTCGCTCGCCCTGTGGTGGACGTTCGCCGCGCTCGCCGTCGGCGCGCTGCTCCTGTCGCCGGGCGCGAGCGCCGCCGACTTCGGCCTCGTGGCGCCGGAGAGGTCCGCGTACGTGGTGACCGGGATCCTCCTCGTCGCCGCGATAGCCGTGGCGTCGGCGCGCAATTTCCACGAGCTCGCCAAGCAGGGCAAGAACGTGCCGGGACGCGCCGCCATCGAGGCGATGCTGCCGCGCACCGCCGAGGAGCGCCGGCTCGCCGTCGCCGTGGCCGTCACCGACGGCGTCTGCGCCGAACTGGTCTACCGAGGCCTCCTGATCGCCTTCGGCGTCGGCGCCCTCGGCCTGGACCTCTACGCGGCGGCGGCCCTCTCCGTCGTCGTCCACGCGGCCGCCGGGTTCTACCAGGGCCGCCAGGGCGTCCTCGTCTTCGCCGTCTTCGGAGCGCTCCTCACCGGCCTCTACCTCGCGACCGGCAGCCTCCTGCTCCCCGTCGCCGTGCACGTCATCCTCGCCGTACGCGATCTGACGCTTCCCGCGCCGGAAAAGCGGCCGCTCGCCGCGGCCGGCGCCTGAGAAAGGCAGACCCACGTGACCGACCGCCGAGCCAGCTGGTTCAAGGGAGTGCTCGACCTCCTCGTGCTCGCCGCCCTCACCGATGGCGAGAGCTACGGCTACGAGATCGCCAAACTCCTCGGCGCCGCCGGCTTCGGCCAGATCAAGGGCGGCACGCTCTACCCCGTCCTGAACCGCCTGGAAGAGGCGGGCCTGGTCGACGCGGAGTTCCGGGCCACCGAGAAGGGGCCGGGGCGGCGTTACTACCGGCTCACCGATGAGGGCCGCGCGACCCTCGGTGAGCAGGGCGGGCTCTGGCTCGCCTTCGACACCTCCGTACGTGAGGTCCTGGCCAAGGCAGGAGTGGAGACACGATGAGCGCGGCGGACGTGAACGCCGGTCACCGGCGGGACGGTTACCTCCTCGACCTCGCCGAGCGGCTGCTCGCGCAGGGCCTGCCGGCCGACCGCGTCGAAGTGACCGTCATGGACCTGGAAGCGCACCTGGCGGAGTCCGGCGCCGAGGACGCGGAGGCCGAGTTCGGCCCGGCGGAAGAGTTCGCCCGGCAGCTGGTGCCCGCCACGGGGGTGCGGGCACCGGCTGCTCCAGGCGACGAAGCGGAGGAGGAGACCTGGCGCTGGACCGCCGACACGTACGTCGACGAACAGCTCCTGAACCGCTTCGGCGACGAGGGCTGGGAGGTGCAGCGCGTCGACGCCGTCGGACGTTTCGTGAGCCGCCGTGACCTGGCGCAGCCGCAGCGCTGGGAGTACCGGCGCGAATTGGTCACCCGTGGCCGCGAGGGCCTGGACCAGCGGCTCGCCCCCGACGGCTGGGAGCCCTGCGGGAACTGGGTGGCCTACGCCTACTTCAAGCGGCCCCGCGCGGCGAGCCTCGGGCCCGCGGCGCGGGTCGAGTGCCCGCCGCCGGTACCGGAGCGGTCCAGCTTCTTCAGCCGGAAGTTCTACGCGCTCCTCGCCGTGCTCGCCGTGGCGGTGGCCGTGGCGGGCATCGTGGTGGCCGTGGACGACGGTGACGCGACCAGCGGCCTGGGGTTCGTGGCGGGCAGCTTCGCGGGCGCCGCGGTGGCCGTGGCCGTGGGCCGGGGCCTCCAGCTCTGGTGGGGGCGGAGGCTGTAGGGCACGTTGCACGAAAGTCCCGCCGACACGCCGTGTCGCTCGGCGTGTCGGCGGGACTTTTCCGCAGTCAGCCATCATTCCAGTCGGCTCACCGCTCCAGTGCGGCCGTCATCATCGCCTGGGCGATCGGGGCCGCCAGGCCGTTGCCGCTTACCTCGTCGCGGGCCGCGCTGGACGATTCGATCATCACGGCGACCGCGACCTCCTTCCCGCCGCCGTCGCGGTCGCCATCTGTTTTGGCGTACGACGTGAACCAGGCGTACGGCGTCTTGCTGTTGTTCTCGCCGTGCTGGGCCGTACCCGTCTTGCCGCCGACCGTCGCGCCCGCGATCTGCGCGTTCGACCCGGTGCCCTTCTCGACGACCGTCTCCATCGCGGACCGCAGGCCGTCGGCCGTCCGCTCGTCCATCACGCGCCGGCCGCCACCGTCGTCGTCGCCGTCGTACTTCTCCAAGGCGTGGCCGCCCGAGTCGGTGATCTGCGAGACCATGTGCGGCTTCGCCAACGTGCCGCCGTTGGCGATGGCCGCCGAGACCATCGCCATCTGAAGCGGCGTCGCCGTCACGTCGAACTGGCCGATGCCGGACAGGCCCGTCTGCGCCTTGTCCATGCCCGAGGGGTACACGCTCTTGCCCGCGCGCACCGGCACGTCCAGCTTGTCCGCGTTGAAGCCCAGCTTCTCCGCCATCGCCTTCACCTTGTCCTGGCCGAGGTCCACGGCCATCTTGGCGAAGACGTTGTTGCACGAGTACTGGAGGGCCGTGCGGATGTCCGCGTCCTCGCAGGGCGCCGACGCGTTCTCGTTGCGCAGCACCGTCGCCGTGCCCGGCAGGGTGTACGGGTTCGGGCTGTCCGTCCGCGTGTCCACCGAGCCGTAGAGACCGTCCTCCAGGGCCGCTGCCGCGACGACCAGCTTGAACGTCGAACCGGGCGGCAGCGGCTGGCGCAGCGCGCGGTTCACCATCGGCCGCTCCTCGTCCGTCGTCAGCTTCTTCCACGCCTCGGAGTCCGTGGAGCCGCTGATCCGCGACGGGTCGTACGACGGCGTCGAGACCATGCCGAGGATCTGGCCGGTCCTCGGGTCGAGGGCGACCGCCGCGCCCTTCTTGTCGCCCAGCGCCTCGAACCCGGCCTTCTGTACCGCCGGGTCGATGGTCGTCACGACGTCGCCGGGGTCGGCGCGCTTGTTCGTGAGCGTGTCGAGCGGGTTCTTCAGGCGGTTGTCGGTGCCGTCCAGGAGGTCCTTGTAGATGCCCTCCAGCTGCGTGGCGCCGTACACCTGCGAGCTGTACCCCGTGACGGGGGAGTAGAGCTCGCCGTCCTTGTACGTGCGTTTGTAGGCGAGGTCGCCTCCTGTCGTCCGCGTGGAGCCGGTGACGGCCTCACCGCCCACGATGATGTCGCCCGGCGGGTTCGCGTACTGCTCGATCGTGTTCCGCCGGTTGTGCTTGTCGTCCGCGAGCGCCTTCGAGTCGTGGAACTGCACCCATGTCGCCCGCAGGAGCAGGGCGAGCACGAGCAGCAGAGTGAAGACCGAGGCGTGCCTGATCGTCTTGTTCATCCCGGGGAAGGACGAGCCACGCGGGGCGGTTCGTTCCCATCTGGTGGGCTTGAGGTCGTTTTCTCAGACAGTTCTCAGACAGTTCTCAGACAAGTTCTCCGACAGTTCTCGGGCAGTTCTCGGGCAGATCTTCGCGCCGGTCATGCCGCGCTCATGAAGCCCGACTCGTACGCCGCGATCACCGCCTGCGTGCGGTCCCGCGCGCCCGTCTTGGCGAGCACCGACGCCACGTGGGTCTTCACCGTGGCCGCGCCCACGCCCAGCCGCCCGGCGATCTCCGCGTTGGTCAGGCCCGTCGCCATCCACCGCAGCACCTCGCTCTCCCGCGTGGTGAGCCGCGCCAGCCAGGCGGGCGGCTCGGGGGTGGCGCGGCCGTGCTCCGCGGCCAGGGCGCGCACGGCCGCGGGGAAGAGGAGGGAGTCGCTGTGCGCGACGATGCGCACGGCCTGGACCAGGGAGTCCGCGTCCGCCCGCTTGAGGAGGAAACCGGCGGCGCCGGCGCGCAGCGCCTCGTATACGTAGGAGTCGTTCTCGAAGGTCGTCACGACGACGATGCGCGGCGGCTCCGGCATCGTGCGCAGTATCTGCTCGGTGGCGCGGATGCCGTCGACCTCCGGCATGCGGACGTCCATCAGGACCACGTCGGGCCGCAGCTCCCGGACCACGGAGACCGCCTCGGCGCCGGTCGACGCCTCGCCGACGACCTCCATGCCGGGCTCGGCGGAGAGGATCGCGCGCAGGGCGGTGCGCACCATGCGCTCGTCGTCGGCGAGGACGACGCGGATGGCCGGGCGGCCCGGGCCCTCGTCTGCGGGTGTGGTCGTCATGCGTGTCCCTTCAGCGGAAGTCGTACGGTGAGCCGCCACACCCCGGGGGCGGGGCCGGCCGCGGGGCCCGCCTCGGCGGTGCCGCCGAGGAGCCGTGCCCGGTCGGCGACGCCCCGAAGGCCGTGGCCGCCGCCGGGGCGGGAGCCGGGGGAGCGGGACGGCAAGGGGTTCTCGGCCGTGACGACGAGGTCGGAGTCCTCCAGTGCGATGCGCAGGGTCACCGAGGTGCCGTCGCCGCCGTGGCGCAGGGCGTTGCTCAAGGCCTCCTGGACGATGCGGTAGGCCTCGCGGGAGACCAGCGGGGGCAGGGCCGCGGGGTCCATGTCGACGGTGGCGCTCACGCGCAGGCCACCCGCCCCCGTGCGGCGCAGCAGGCCGTCCAGATCGGCGGCGAGGGTCGGCGCGGGCGCCATGGAGCGGGCGTCGTCGGCCTCCCTCAGCACCCCGAGGACCGCGTCCAGCTCGCCGACCGTGCGCCGCGTGGTGTCCTCGATGGCGGCCAGCGCTTCCCGTACGAACTCCGGGTCGTGGTCCAGGACACGGCGGGCCGCGGACGCCTGGAGCGTGACGGCGCTCAGGGCGTGGCCCACCGAGTCGTGCAGCTCGCGCGCCAGGCGGTTGCGCACCGCCAGGTCGGCGGCGCGTCGCTCGGCCGTGGCGAGCCGGTCGGCGGGCGTCGGGCCGAGCAGCTGGGGCGCCCAGCGTGCCAGGAGCCCGCCGGCCACCGCCACGCACGCCGCCAGCGCCACGAACGAGGCGGCGCCGATGACCGGGGAGAGCGCGAGCAGCCAGGGCTCGTCGAAGTCCTCGGGCATCCCGAGGTGGCTGTCCCCCAGGACGGCGAAGAACGGCAGCATGATCAGCACGGCCGCGAAGGGCGACAGCGCGAGCGACATGCCGCTGATGATCCCGCCGAAGCCCAGATGCAGCGTGAACCAGGCGGCGGTGCGCCCCCGCGCCGCACGGGAGCGCGCGGGGCCGTCGGCGAGGGAGTCGTCCGGCACCCCGCACAGCGCCCGCACGGCGGCCACGGACATGGGCCGGGTCAGCGGGAACAGCGCGGTGACCGCGGCGAGCGGCAGCCCCACCGCGAACGAGCTGAGCTGGGCGGCGAGCGATCCGAAGATCTGCCCGTCGCCGGCCACGGGCCCGACGATCACGGAGCCGACGAAGACGTACGGCATGGCGAGCGCGCCGCCGAGGATCAGATGGACCCACCGGCGGCGCGCCCGGCGCCCGAAGAGGGCGGTGCCCGCGGCTCTCACGCCCCGCCCCCGGAGTCTGTGGTTCCGGTTGCCGCCCGTGCCCGCTCGCCGAGGAACCCCGCCCCGACGACGGCCACCAGCGTCCCGACGATCACGTGCACAGCGTAGGTCAGGAGCATCGTGGCGGTGGGCCGTCCGGCGGCGTCGCCCAGGGTCGTCAGCGAGCCGAACAGCAGCCAGCCGCCCCAGCAGCCCACCGCGCCCGGGCCCAGCCAGGCCAACGCGAGCGGCACCTTGACCGGGAGCGCGGGCCGCCGATGGAAGGCAAGCAGCAGGCCGCCCGCCACGGCCGCGGCGAGGTAGAGCGCGTTCAGCCACTCCAGGACCGAGAAGTCGGAACCGTTCTCCTCGATCCGCGCCTCGCTCAGGCCGGTCGTGGCGCCCGCGGCCCACAGCAGGTGCAGGGCGGCGGGCCAGAGCGCGAGCAGGGCGGCGGCGACGGCGGTGACGCGGCGGGCCCGGCCGTGGCCGCCCGGCACGTCCCGGAGGCGGCCGCGCCACAGGTGCCCCCAGCGGTCTCTGGAGTACAGGACGAAGAGGGAACCGAGGGCGATGCCCTGCACGATGAAGCCGGTGTAGACGACGCCGAAGACCCACGCGTCGAGGAAGGGCTCGGCCGATCCGCCGCTCCCGCTCCCGGAGCCGTCGCCGCTTCCGCCGGCGATGACCCTGACGAGCTGGGTCAGGGGGAACCCCGCCATGATCGGCACGAGCAGGCCGGTGGCCGCCCACATCGGCGGCACGAGGAGCCGGGTGGGCGCCCGCAGGCCCCAGGGCCGGGTGAGCAGCAGTACGAGGACGATGACGGCACCGTCCATCAGGACGGTCAGACCGTTGCCGAAGATCATCACGACCCGGTGGTCGAGCAGCGTGCTGCCCTCGGGGATACCGAGGTGACTCCCGAAGATCCAGGCCAGCTTGAGGGAGAGATACGGGACACAGGCGACCAGAGCGGCGAGCCGCAGGACGCGACGGGACCGGGCCAGGACGAACGGGGCGGGGCCTCGCGGGGCGGCGGCGGTGCGTCCCGGGGCGGGGGTGCTCGGCGGGTCGGCGGGCCGTGTCTGCGTCATGGCTCAACGCTCACGCCCGAAGCGGCCCGGCACCTCCTGCCTCCTGATGATCCGCCTCCGCCGCGCGGCGGAGGCGCGGCGCCCCCTGACCGGCGCCTCCCTGACCGGCGCCTCCCTGACCGGCGCCTCCCCGACCGGCGCCCCCCTGACCGGCGCCTCCCCGACCGGCGCCCCCCTGACCGGTGCCCCCCTGACCGGCGGAGCCGTCATTCCGTGTGGAGGACGAGGACCACCTCGTCGATTTCCGTGCCGCGGGCCGCGGCGAAGCCCCGTTCGCGTGTGCTCTCCCGGAAGCCGCACTTCTCCAGGACGCGCCGCGAGGCCACGTTGTCCGCCGCCGCGCGGGCGTAGAGCGGGCGCTCCGGGACCAGCGCGAGCAGCTCGCGCAGGGCGGCCGTGGCCAGGCCACGGCCCCAGTACGCGCGGTCGATCCAGTACGTGACCTCGCGCTCGCCCGGCTCGCCGTACACCGCCGCGTTGCCGACCACGTCGCCGTCCGCGAGGACCGTGCGCACGTCGACGCCGGCGGAGCCGCGCATCTTGGTCCAGTGGGCGTCGAAGCGGTCCCTGTCCAGGGGATCCTCGGGCGTGAACGCTGCCATGTGACTCGACTCGGGATCGCTCATCTGCCGGAAGAAGACGGGCAGATCGCTGTCGTGGACTTCGCGCAGGCACACATCCATGCGTCAGAGCCTACGAGTCGCCAGCGTCAGCCGGTCACGCGCGTCGAACAGGGCGTCCTTGACCATCTGTTCATGGGCCGGGGTGAGCCGCGCCACCGGCACCGAGCAGCTGATCGCGTCCCGCGCGGGGGTGCGGTACGCGATGGCGACGCCGAAGCAGCGCAGCCCCAGCGTGTTCTCCTCGCGGTCCACCGCGAAGCCCTGCTCGCGCACCGCGTGCAGCTCCTCGATGAGCTTCTCGCGGTCGGTGATGGTGTGCTCGGTGAGCGCCGGCAGCGTCTCCGGGAGCATCTTGCGGACCTGCTCGTCGGTGTGGGTGGCGAGCAGCGCCTTGCCGAGCGAGGTGGAGTGGGCGGGCAGCCTGCGGCCCACGCGCGTGAAGGGCCGCAGGTAGTGCTGCGACTGGCGGGTGGCGAGGTAGACGACGTTCGTGCCGTCGAGCCGCGCCAGGTGGATGGTCTCCGTGGTGTCGTCGGAGAGCCGGTCCAGGGTCGGCCTGGCGGCGGCCACCACCTCGTCGCCGTCGATGTAGGACGTGCCGACGAGCAGTGCGCGCACGCCGATGCCGTACCGCGTGCCGGTGGCGTCCGTCTCCACCCAGCCCAGCTCGACCAGGGTGCGGAGCAGCATGTAGAGGCTCGACTTCGGATAGCCCACGGCCTCCTGGACGGCTGCCAGGGAGTGCATTCCGGGGCTGCCCGCGAAGTATTCGAGCAATTCCACGGTGCGTACGGCGGACTTGACCTGCGCGCCGCCTCCGGTCTCGCCAGCCGACATCGCCCTTGACCCCTTAGTTCGCCGAGAAATAGTCTCCGAAGTCCCCGCTCATTCATCAGTAGGGACGCTGTTCAGCATATCGAACGCCGTCGGTGAGCGGCATACCTACGCAGTACCTCTGGCAGTACCTCTGGAAAGGGAATCCGCGGTGGCAGCAACACCAGTCTGGAGTGTCGACCCCCGAACCGGGAAGCAGCGCGAGCAGGTGGCGGTGGAAGCCACGGCCGAGGAGGTCGGCCGGGCCGTCCTCGCCGCCCGCGACGCCGCCCCCGCGCTGGCCGACCGCGCGGTGCGCGCCGCCTTCCTGCGCACCGCGGCCGATCTCCTCCAAGAGGCGAAGGACCACCTCGTGGAGGCCGCGGACGCGGAGACCGCGCTCGGGCCCGTCCGGCTCAACGGGGAACTCGTCCGCACCTGCTTCCAGTTGCGCGCCTTCGCGGACATCGTCGACGAGGGCGCCTTCCTCGGCGTCGTCATCGACCACCCCGACGACTCGGCGACCCCGCCCATCCCGGACCTGCGCCGCTACAAGATCCCGCTCGGTGTCGTCGCCGTCTACTCCGCGTCCAACTTCCCCTTCGCCTTCTCCGTGCCCGGCGGCGACACCGCGAGCGCGCTCGCCGCGGGCTGCCCCGTCGTCGTCAAGGCCCACCCCGACCACCCCGGCACCTCCGAGCTGGTCGCCTCCGTGCTGCGCAGGGCCGCGGCGCGGCACGACATCCCCGAGGGTGTCGTCGGCCTGGTGCACGGCTTCGAGGCGGGCGTCGAGCTGGTCAAGCACCCGCTGGTCGCCGGGGCCGGGTTCACCGGCTCGATCCGCGGCGGCCGTGCCCTCTTCGACGCGGCGGCGGCCCGGCCCGTGCCGATCCCCTTCCACGGCGAGCTCGGCTCCCTCAACCCCGTCGTCGTCACGGAGGCCGCGGCCGCCGAGCGCGGCGAGGAGATCGGCGGCGGCCTCGCGGGCTCGATGACGCTCGGCGTCGGCCAGTTCTGCGTCAAGCCCGGCCTGGTCCTCGCCCCCGAGGGCGCGGGCGGCGACCAGCTCGTGAAGTCGCTGACCGAGGCGGTCAGCGACACCGAGTCCGGAGTCCTCCTCGACCACCGGATGCGGGACAACTTCGTCGCCGGGGTGCGCGAGCGCGCCGGTCTCGCGGACGTCGTCGCCCCCGTCACGCCCGGCGCGGGCGGCGAGCACACCGTGAGCGCGGGCT
Source organism: Streptomyces sp. DSM 118878 (assembly GCF_052936595.1). Classification (NCBI taxonomy): domain Bacteria; kingdom Bacillati; phylum Actinomycetota; class Actinomycetes; order Kitasatosporales; family Streptomycetaceae; genus Streptomyces; species Streptomyces sp. DSM 118878. The sequence continues at coordinate 2,379,384 of NZ_CP193622.1, read as the reverse complement.
TCTTCACCGTTCCCGCGGCACGGCTCGCCACCGAGGGCGAGCACGACCTGCTCATCGAGGAGTGCTTCGGTCCCGTCACCGTCGTCGCGCGCTACAAGGACGACGCGGAGATCACCGCCGTCCTCTCCCGCCTGCCCGGCAACCTCACCGCCACCGTGCAGCTCTCCTCCGACGAGGCGGCGGGCGTGAGCCCCCGCGGCGCCGAACTCCTCGCCGAGGTCACGCCGCTGGCGGGCCGTGTCCTGGTCGACGGCTGGCCCACGGGCGTCGCCGTCGCCCCCGCCCAGCACCACGGCGGTCCCTACCCGGCCACCACGTCCACGTCGACCTCGGTGGGCGGCACGGCCGTCGAACGCTGGCTCCGCCCGGTCGCCTACCAGAGCACCCCGGAGCCCCTGCTCCCGCCGGAGCTGCGCGACGCGAACCCGCTGGGGCTGCCGCGGCGGGTGGACGGCCGACAGGAGAACGGGCGACAGGAGAACGGCCGGCAGGAGAACGGTCGGCAGGAGTCCTGAGAGATCCGGGGCCCCGGCCGCCGGACCGCCGGACCGCCGGACCGCCGGACTCCTGGAATGGAACACTGACGCCATGGACCTCAACCTCCCCCAGCTCCCCTTCCCCCTGCGCGCCTACGGCCCCGACGGCCATTGGTCGTACGAGGACGGGGTGCTCACCGGCCGGGCGGGCGCCCGGCAGGACCGCTTCGTGCCGCCGACCGGCGAGGCGCTCGACCCGGCCGCCGACGCGCCCCGCCTGCTCGGTGCGCCGGAGGGCGACTTCCAGCTGATCGCCCGCGTCACGGTCGGCTTCGCGGCGCCCTTCGACGCGGGCGTGCTCTATCTGCACGTGGGCGAGCGGGAGTGGGCCAAGCTCTGCCTGGAGCGCTCCCCCGACGAGCCGACGATCTGCACGGTCGTGACGCGCGGCCGTTCCGACGACGCCAACTCCTTCATCGTGGACGGCACGAGCGCCTGGCTGCGTATCAGCCGCACGGGCCAGGCGTTCGCCTTCCACGCGTCGGCGGACGGCGAGCGGTGGACGTTCGTGCGGATCTTCTCGCTGGGGGACGAGGAGTCGGCGGGCGCGGCCCTCGTCGGCTTCATGGCGCAGTCCCCGGTGGGGGAGGGGTGCGTGGTCACGTACGACCACATCGCTTTCCGCCCGAGCTGGCCGAACGACCTGCGGGACGGCTCGTAGGGGAATGAGCCGCTTCGCCCGTGCGTTGACGTCGGTGGCGGAGGCACCCTCCGCACCGACCGTCACGCACTCGCGTACCGCACGACCTGGAAAGAGCCACACATGCGCGTCGAGATCTGGGGCGACATCGCCTGTCCCTGGTGTTACGTGGGCAAGGCCCGCTTCGAGAAGGCGCTCGCCGCCTTCCCGCACCGCGACGGCGTGGAGGTCGTGCACCGTTCGTTCGAGCTGGACCCCGGGCGCGCCAAGGGCGACACCGGGCAGGTCCTTCCGATGCTCATGAACAAGTACGGCATGACCGAGGAGCAGGCCCGTGAGGGCGAGCGGCGGCTCGGTGAGAACGCCGCCGCCGAGGGGCTCGACTACCGCACCGAGGGCCGCGACCACGGCAGCACCTTCGACATGCACCGCGTCCTGCACCTCGCCAAGGAGCGGGGGCGGCAGGACGAGCTGATCGGGCTCCTCTACCGCGCGAACTTTGCCGAGGAGCGGTCCGTCTTCGACGGCGACGAGCGGCTCGTCGAGCTCGCCGTCGAGGCGGGTCTCGACGAGGGCGAGGTGCGTGGCGTCCTCGCCGACCCCGGCAGGTACGCCGACGACGTCCGCGCCGACGAGCGCGAGGCCGCCGAGCTGGGGGCGAACGGCGTGCCGTTCTTCGTGCTCGACCGCGCGTACGGCATTTCCGGCGCCCAGCCCGCCGAGGTGTTCACCCAGGCCCTTGAGCAGGCGTGGGGCAGCCGTTCGCCGCTGACCACCCTCGCGGACGCGGGGGACGGCGAGGCGTGCGGCCCCGACGGATGCGCGGTTCCGCGGGCCTGAGCGGCCGCATAGGTTGATCCCCATGACTTCCACGGAGATCGATCACCGCACCGCCGACCGCACCGGCCACCAAGTCCGTTACGGCGACGAGTTCGCACCGGAGACGGTCTTCCTCAACACCGCGGTCCGCGGGCTGCTGCCGCGCCGCGCCGTCGAGGCCGTACAGGCCCTGACGGCGGAGCTCGTCTCCGGTGGGCGGAGCGGCTCCGGCGACTTCGGCAAGGTCGACGAGGCCCGCGGCTCCTTCGCGCGCCTCGTCGGCGTGGCCCCCTCGCGCGTGGCGACGGGCGGCTCGGTCGCCGTGCACGTCGGTCTCATCGCGGCGTCCCTGCCCGCGGGCGCCGAAGTGCTCTTCCCCGAAGGGGACTTCTCGTCCCTGATCAACCCCTTCGTGCTGCGCGGCGACCTGAAGCCGCGGTTCGCGCCGCTGGAGGAGCTCGCCCAAGCGGTACGGCCGGGGACCGCGCTCGTGGCCTTCTCCACCGTGCAGTCCGCCGACGGACGTACGGCGGACTGCGCGGCGATCCGCGAGGCCGCCGCCGCCCATGGCGCGCGCACCCTGGCCGACGCCACGCAGTCGGCGGGCTGGCTGCCGTTCGACGCGGGCGCGTACGACTACTGCGTGACCGGCGCCTTCAAGTGGCTGCTCTGCCCGCGCGGCACGTCCTTCCTGACGGTGGGCGAGGCGGCGCAGGAGACCCTGACGCCGCTGCACGGCGGCTGGCTGGCCGCGGCCGACTCCTGGCGCTCGACCTACGGCCCGATCGGCGAGGTCGTCGCCGACGCCCGCCGCTTCGACGAGCCGCCCGCCTTCCTCGCCTACCACGGGGCCGCGGCGGCGCTCTCGCTCATCGAGGAGGTCGGCGTCGACGCGATCCACCGCCACGACCTGGCCCTGGCCGACCGCTACCGCGCCGGTCTCGCCGCTCTCGGACACGCCCCGGTGCCCGGCACCTCGCCCATCGTCTCGGTCCCCGGGCTCGCCGACCGCGAGCCGGAGCTGGCCCGCGCGGGTGTCCTCACGTCGGGGCGGGCGGGACATCTGCGGGCCGCGTTCCACCTCTACAACACGGAGTCCGACGTGGACCGGCTCCTGGACGTACTGGCCGGCTGAAGCGTGGTTCCCGGCTGAAGCGAAGTTCCCGGCTGAAACGCGGTACGGGAACTCTCAGCCGCGCTCCGGGCAGTCCGACGTCTCCGTGCAGAGATTCGCCTCCACCTTGGCGAGCAGCCGGGTCAGCTCCGCGCGCTCGGTCCCGTCCAGGCCGGCGAGGGTGTGGCCCTCCAACTGGCCCCAGGCGCCCGTCACCTGACTCAGCAGGCCGCAGCTCGCGTCACTGGCCTCGACGAGCACCGCCCGGCGGTCGGCCGGGTCGGGGCGCCGGCGCACGTGCCCGGCCTGCTCCAGGCGCTGGAGCATCTTCGTGACCGTGGAGGGGTCGAGGTCGACCGCCTTGATCAGCTCGGACTGCCGCACCGCGCCCGCGTCCCAGAGGTGCATCATCACGAACTCCTGGCCGGGGTAGAGGCCCACCCCCCGCAGGACCTTGCCCGCGGCGATGCGGTGCAGCCGCGCCACCCGGCTGAGCGCGTGACTGACGGGGCCCGCCGCGGCGACCCGGGAGAGGCCGGGCCGGCAGACGGGGGAGTCGGCCGTGGCGTCTTGTGCTGGGTCGGCCTTCATCGGGTGCTCCTGCGGCTGGATACGTGAACGTCTTCCAGGAGATTACCTTGGTCGGCCAAGAAATGGGTTACAGTGGCCTTCGGTCAATTGATTGGCCGACCACATAAAAGCTGCCCGGGAGTCCCCATGACCACCGCGTTCGATCCGATCGACCTGTCCGGCACGCCCCTCGCCAACCGCATCGCCATGGCCCCCATGACCCGCAGTCGTGCTGGTCAGGACGGTGTGCCCACAGGGCTGACCGTGGAGTACTACGCCCAGCGCGCCTCCGCCGGGCTGATCGTCACGGAGGGCATCCAGCCTTCTGTGGTCGGCCAGGGATACCCGGATACTCCGGGGCTGCACAGCGCGGAACAGATCGCGGGCTGGCGGAAGGTCACCGACGCCGTGCACGCGGCGGGCGGCAGGATCTTCGCCCAGCTCATGCACGTCGGCCGCATCGGTCACCCGGTGCTGCTCCCCGAGGGCATGGTCAACGTCGCCCCCTCGGCGATCACCCCGAAGGGGCAGGTGTTCACCGCCGAGGGCCCCAAGGAGTTCCTCACCCCGCGCGAGCTCACCGCGGCCGAGATCCGCGCCACCATCGGCGACTTCGCCACCGCCGCGCGCAACGCCGTGGACGCGGGCTTCGACGGCGTCGAGCTGCACGGTGCCAACGGCTATCTGATCCACCAGTTCCTGGCGCCCGGCTCCAACCGGCGCACGGACGAGTGGGGCGGCACGGTGGAGAACCGCATCCGGTTCGCCGTCGAGGTGGCCAAGGCCGTGACCGCGGAGATCGGCGCCGACCGCACGGGCATCCGCCTCTCGCCCGGCAACCCCTTCAACGACATCTCCGAGCCCGACCCGGAGCCGGCGTACACCGCCCTGGTGAAGGAGCTGGCCGCGCTCGACCTCGCGTATCTGCACATGGCGGAGGCGAGCGACATCCGCGAGCTGACCGTGAAGCTGCGCGCGGAGTTCGGCGGCACGTTCATCCTGAACCCGGCGACGGAGGGCCCGACCGGCCCCGACGCGCTCGCCCTCGTCGAGGACGGCACCGCGGACATCATCGCGTTCGGCGCGCTGTTCCTGGCCAACCCCGACCTGCCGGCCCGCTTGAAGGCCGGCGGCCCGTACAACGCGCCGGACCCGGCGACCTACTACGGCGGTGCCGAGAAGGGCTACACGGACTATCCCGCGCTGTAGCGGGAGCGGGCGACGACGTGATGCGGCCCGGCACCCCAAGGGGTGCCGGGCCGCATCACGGGTGTCACCTCACCGGGGTGAAGTCCCGCGCGCCGATGAATTCGGGCCTGCGCACCGGCGCCGCGAACGGCTCCACCGCGGTGTTCTCCACGCTGTTGAAGACGATGAAGACGTTGGACCGCGGGTACGGGGTGATGTTGTCCCCGGAACCGTGCATGGCGTTGCAGTCGAACCACGTGGCCGAACCGGCCTCACCCGTGAAGAGGCGGATGCCGTGGTCGGACGCGAGGTGGGTCAGCGTCTCGTCCGACGGGATGCCCGCGTCCTGCATCTGGAGCGACCGCTTGTAGTTGTCCTTCGGCGTGGCGCCCGCACAGCCGAGGAACGTCTTGTGCGACCCCGGCATGATCATGAGGCCACCGTTGGTGTCATGGTTCTTCGTCAGGGCGATCGACACCGAGACGGTCCGCATGTTCGGCAGGCCGTCCTCCGCGTGCCAGGTCTCGAAGTCGGAGTGCCAGTAGAACCCCGAGGCCCCGAAGCCCGGCTTCACGTTGATCCTCGACTGGTGCACGTACACGTCGGACCCGAGGATCTGCCGGGCCCGGCCCACCACGCGCGGGTCGGCGGCCAGCTTGCCGAAGAGCTCGCTGATCTTGTGCACCTCGAAGAGGGAGCGGATCTCCTGCGACCTCGGCTCGACGATGGAACGCTCGTCGGCGCGCATCACCGGATCGTTGACGAGCCGCTCCAGCTCGGCGTGGTACAGGCCCACTTCGTCCGGGGTGATCAGCTGGTCGATGGCCAGGAAACCGTCCCGCTCGAACCCCGTCAGATCCCCGGCCGAGATCGGCCCTTCGGTACCCGGCTCGGACCACACGACGGGGTCCTTGCGTTCGATGAGCACCTCTTCGGCGCCTCGGGTCGGGTACAGGTCTGTGGTGCGTTCGGGTGCGGTGGTCATGGTGTTGCCTGCCTCTCCTCTCGTACGGCCCTGTGCGGGATATCAGCCGACCTCAGCCGACCGGCGCGCGGCCCTCAGGCCTCGTCGTCCTCCGTGAGCAGCGGGTACACGCCGTTCTCGTCGTGGTCCTCACGACCCGTGACGGGCGGGTTGAAGACACAGATGCAGTGGAAGTCCTCCTTGATCCGCATCGTGTGCTTCTCGTGCCCGTCCAGCAGGTACATGGTCCCCGGCGTGATCGTGTACTTCTCGCCGGTCGTGTCGTCGGTCAGCTCGGCCTCGCCCTTGGTGCAGACGACGGCCTCGATGTGGTTGGCATACCACATCGACGTCTCGGTCCCCGCGTACAGGATGGTCTCGTGCACCGAGAAGCCCACTCGCTCCTTGGCCAGGACGATGCGCTTGCTCTCCCAGGTGCCCGACGCGGACTTCACGTGCCGGTCGGTGCCTTCAATGTCCTTGAACGAACGGACGATCACGGTGTTCTGATTCCTTTTCTCTTGCGGTGCGAGGGACTCGGTCAGCCGCGGGCTCAGGCGGTCTCGCGTACCGCGCGGGCCAGCGTGCGCAGCCCCTCGTCCAGCTCGTCGGGGGTGATCGTCAGCGCCGGAAGGAGCTTGACGACCTCGCCCTCGGGGCCGGAGGTCTCGATGAGCAGGCCCAGCTCGAAGGCCCGCTTCGCCACGGCGCTCGCGCGGTCCTTGTCCAGGAACTCGATGCCCCAGACCAGACCGCGGCCGCGGAACTCCTTGATCTCCGCGCGGTTCTCCTCGACGATCGCGGCCAGCACCTGCTCGACCTGCTCACCGCGGGCGCGGGTCTGCTTCTCCATCGCGGAGCCGTCGGCCCAGTAGGCCTCAAGGGCGGCGGCGGCCGTGACGAACGCCGGGTTGTTGCCGCGGAACGTGCCGTTGTGCTCGCCCGGCTCCCACACGTCGAGCTCCGGCTTGAACAGGCAGAGCGACATCGGCATGCCGTAGCCGCTGATGGACTTCGACACCGTCACGATGTCCGGCGTGATGCCCGCCTCCTCGAAGGAGAAGAACGCGCCGGTGCGGCCGCAGCCCATCTGGATGTCGTCGACGATCAGGAGCATGTCCCAGCGCTCGCACACGTCGGCGAGCTTGCGCAGCCACTCGGTACGGGCGACGTTGATGCCGCCCTCGCCCTGCACCGTCTCCACGATCACGGCCGCGGGCTGGTTCAGGCCCGAGCCCTGGTCCTCCAGGAGCCGCTCGAACCAGATGAAGTCCGGGGTCTGCCCGTCGAGGTAGTTGTCGAACGGCATCGGCGTGCCGTGCACCAGCGGGATACCGGCGCCCGCCCGCTTGAAGGCGTTGCCGGTCACCGCGAGCGAACCGAGCGACATGCCGTGGAAGGCGTTCGTGAACGACACGATCGACTCGCGGCCCTTGACCTTGCGGGCCAGCTTCAGCGCCGACTCCACGGCGTTGGTGCCCGTCGGGCCCGGGAACATGACCTTGTACGGAAGGTCGCGCGGGCGCAGGATGATGTTCTGGAACGACTCCAGGAAGGCGCGCTTGGCGGTCGTCGACATGTCGAGCCCGTGCACGATGCCGTCGCGCTCCAGGTAGTCGATGAGCGCGCGTTTCAGGACCGGGTTGTTGTGGCCGTAGTTGAGCGAACCGGCCCCCGCGAAGAAGTCGAGGTATTCGTGGCCGTCCTCGTCGAACATGCGGCTGCCCTGCGCGCGGTCGAAGACCGTAGGCCAACCGCGGCAGTAGCTGCGCACCTCCGACTCCAGGGTCTCGAAGACGCTCAGGTCGGGCTGGGTGATGGTCACAGCAGATCTCCTGGGAGATGGAAAGGCGTGGGAGTGAGGGGTTGCGGACATGTGGGGGGAGCGAAACCGGTCAGTCGCCGATGGGCCCGATGCGGTAGAGCACCTCTGGCTCGTGCCCGTCATCAGGGAAAAGACCCGCGTCGAAGAGGATCTTCCGCTCGACCGACGCGTTGTGGCGCCGCGCGTACGAGAGGAACAGCCGCTCGGACGCCGTGTTCCCCGGCGTGATGGTCGTCTCGACGGCGGTCAGCGCGTGCCCGGCGGCGACCTTCGCGGTCAGCCCGTCGAGCAGGGCGCCGGCCAGGCCGCGGCCGCGCTGTGCGTGATCGACGGCAACCTGCCAGACCAGCAGGGTGTCCGGGCGCTCGGGCCGGAAGTAGCCGGTGATGAAACCGACCGGCTCCCCGTCGGCGCCCCGGGCCACCACGGAGGTGTCCGCGAAGTCGCGGCACCACAGCAGGTAGCTGTACGAGGAGTTGAGGTCGAGCACCTTGGAGTCGCGGGCGATCCGCCAGATGGCGGCGCCGTCGGCGACGGCGGGGCCGTCGAGGCGCAGCCCCTCCGGCATTTCCAGGAATTTCGCTTGCAGGTCGGTCGGTAGATCGGCTTGTGCAGCGGTCATGCGGAGTGAATTTACCGAGCAATTTCTTGAATTGCATCGGGGAAAGGGGTTACACAAGCGCGCCTCGTGTGTTATCACGCGGGGGTGCGCGCCCGCATGAACACCGAAGCTTTTGTCTTGATTTGACCGGGTCATATCGGGCAAAACAATCACAGTGTGGAGTACGTCACAGAGTCGTGGCCCTTACTCGACGCGTCCGGATTGCGGTGATTGACCCTGTCGGAATCTTAGTGTTTAGGTCCCTGGAAAGCGGGCAGAAGAATACGGGAAGCTGTGCTGATAAAGAATTAAAGAGAATGCGCGAGCAAATTGAAGGAGGGGACGCGGAGAGCGCCGCAATAGTGCGCCTGATTCCGCTTCCGGTTCTCGTCCGCCACCGGCTCGGCGGGCACACCGATGCCCGGGGGCAGGCTGACGCCTCCGGGCACGTTCATGTCCCCGTCACGCCGTCGAGGCGCTCCCTGAGCAGGTCCGCGTGGCCGTTGTGGCGCGCGTACTCCTCGATGAGGTGGACCAGGATCCAGCGCAGGCTGACCACGGCGTCGCCGCCGGTGACGGCCGCCTCCTCGGCGCCGAGCCGCCCCGTGTCGTCGAGCGAACGCCCCGCGCAGATCTCCCGGTTCACGGCGACCTCGCGCTCCCACACCGCGAGCACCTCGGCGAACGTCCGCGACCTGTCCACGGTGAAGCCGCCGGGCGGCAGCCCGTACAGCAGCGGGACGTCGCGCCCGGCGAACACCCGCTGGATCCAGTTCCGTTCGACCTCGGCGAGGTGCTGCACCAGCCCGAACAGCGAGAGGGTGGACGGCTCCACCGGAGTGCGCAGCATCTGCTCGTCGTCGAGCCCCGCGCACTTGACCGCCAGCGTGGCGCGGTGCAGATCGAGCCAACCGGTCAGCATGGCGGGCTCGTCGGCGGTCAGCGCGGGGATACGACGCCCATCCGGCAACGTGGTCATGCCCGGCACGCTGCCATGCGGGGGCGCTACGGGGGAAGGGGGCCTGGGAATCTCCTCCCGCGCGAAGCCGCACGGCGACCGGTCCGCCCCGGGGATCGATCGCCGCGCGGGGCCCGGCTTCAGGCGTCGGGCGCCGCGGTCGGCTCGCTCCAGGCGTCCGTCACCGCGCGGCGGGCCGCTTCCAGGTCCACGGTGAGGCCGGTCTCGCTCATCGCCGCGCCCAGGGCGGCCAGGGAGGCGTGGACCACGCCGCGGGTGGCGTCGGGGCCGTAGTGGTTGACCCGGATCATCTCCTTGGCGAGGGCGCCGCCCCCGGCGACCAGCGGAAGCACCGGGTCCGCGGCGAGCGCGGCGGCGACGAGCTCCGAGGCGTCGACGCCCTGCGGCGCGCGCAGCGTGGTGGCGACCGGAGCCGCGTCGGCGGCCTCGTGCACGTACGGCCGCAGACCGCCGCCCAGCGCGAGCGCGCCCGCGCGGGTCGCGGCGGCCGCGGTGGCGTGCCGCGCCATCAGGGCGTCGAGGCCCTCCGTCTCGATGCGCTCCACGCACGCTTCGAGCGCCAGCATCTCCAGCTGCGCCGGCGCGTGCAGCAGAGCCTTGCGCCCGGCGTCGATCCAGCGCTCCTTCCAGTCCAGGAGGGAGAGGTAGGAGCGGCGGGGCGCCCGCGGGTTGGCGGCGATCCGCTGCCAGGCCCGCTCGCTCACCGACACCGCCGAGACACCGGCCGGGCCGCCCATCGCCTTCTGGGCGCCGATCACGCACAGGTCCACGCCCCACGCGTCGGGCAGCAGCGGCTCGGCGGCCACCGAGGCGACCGCGTCCAGCATGAACAGCGCGCCGTGCTCCCGCACGACCGCGCCGATCTCCGCGACGGGGTTGGTGTTGCCGGTGGCGGCCTCCGCGTGCACCAGCGAGACGAAGTCGATCTCCGGGTGCTCGGCGAGGGCGCGGCGCACCTGCTCGGCGGTGACGGCCGTGTGGAACGGCACGGCGAGGTCGACGACGTCCGCGCCGCAGTCCCGCAGCCAGTTCCCGAAGGTCTGCCCGTACGGTCCCGTGATCACGTTCAGCGCGGTCGTGCCGGGCCGCGCCGCGCCCCGGATGCACCCCTCCAGCGGCAGCAGCGCCTCGCCCTGCATGATCACGACGTCCTGCTCGGTGTCGAGCAGCCGGGCCACCCGCGCCTCGATGGCGGCGAAGTGCTGGGCGCTCAGCGGCGCCAGGTCCAGAAAGGGGTGGGTCACAGTACTGCTCACGTCACTGCTCACTTCGCTCACGAGTTCGTCCGGCTGCGCTGCCGAGCCTACCGACCGGCCGCCTGCCGAGCGCCCGCAGCGCCCACAGGCGCCCCCGTAAGGCCCCGTACCGCCTCTCATCAGCGCCTCCTAAGCTGCTGTCATGAGTGATCGCGCGGTGCTGCACGTGAAGGGGCGGGTGCTGGTCGGGCCCGATGACGTACGGGACGAACTGTGGGTGGTCGGCGGCAGGGTGACGTACGACCGTCCCCTCACCCCGGCGACGGAGACGACCGCCGTCGAGGGGTGGGCCCTGCCCGGCCTGGTCGACGCGCACTGCCACGTGGGCCTGGACGCGCACGGCCCCGTGGACGCCGACACCGCGGAGAAGCAGGCGCTGACCGACCGCGAGATCGGCGCGCTCCTCCTGCGTGACGCGGGCTCCCCGTCCGACACCCGCTGGATCGACGACCGCGAGGATCTGCCGAAGATCATCCGCGCGGGCCGGCACATCGCGCGCACGCGCCGCTACATCCGCAACTACGCCCATGAGATCGAGCCCGAGGACCTCGTCGCCTACGTCGCCCAAGAGGCGCGGCGCGGCGACGGCTGGGTCAAGCTCGTCGGCGACTGGATCGACCGCGAGGCGGGCGACCTGACGGCCTGCTGGCCGCGCGACGCGGTCGAAGCGGCCATCGCGGAGGCCCACCGGCTCGGCGCCCGCGTGACGGCCCACTGCTTCGCGGAGGACTCGCTGCGGGACCTGGTGGAGGCGGGCATCGACTGCGTCGAGCACGCGACGGGCCTCACGGAGGACACGATCCCGCTCTTCGCGGAGCGCGGCGTGGCGATCGTTCCCACGCTGGTGAACATCGCGACCTTCCCGGACCTGGCCGCGGGCGGCGAGAAGAAGTTCCCGCGCTGGTCGGCCCATATGCGCCGGCTCCACGACCGCCGCTACGACACGGTCCGCGCGGCCTACGACGCCGGCGTCCCGGTCTTCGCGGGCACCGACGCGGGCGGCTCCCTGGCCCACGGCCTGGTGGCCGCGGAGGTCGCCGAACTGACCCGCGCGGGCATCCCCCCGGTGGCGGCCCTCTCGGCGACGACCTGGGGCGCCCGCACCTGGCTCGGCCGCCCCGGCCTGACCGAGGGCGCCCCCGCCGACCTGGTCGTCTACGGAACGGACCCCCGCGAGGACGTGAAGGTACTCGCGACACCACGAAGGGTGATCCTGAACGGGAAGGTCGTGGCCTAGACCCGGCAGGGTGGCAGGGCCTCGGTCAGGGCTGGGAGGAAGTGGGATGTGGTGGTGCGGTCGCGGACCGCCAGGCGGATCCAGTCGGGCCCCAGGCCGGGAAACGTGTCGCCGCGCCGCACCGCGAAGCCCGCGGTGCGCAGGCGCGCGCGTACCGCCTCCGCCCCTGGTATGCGTACGAGGACGAAGGGGGCCTCAGCGGGGCCCACCACCTGGACACCGCGGGGCGCCAGCGTGGCAAGGCCCGCCAGCAGGTGGGCCCGGTCCGCGGCGACGCGGTGCGCCGCGTGGCCGGCCTCCGCCAGCGCCCGCGGCGCCACACAGGCCCCGGCCGCCACCAGCGCCGGCGTGGACACCGGCCACAGGGGCTGCGCCCGCTCCAGCGTGGCGATCACGTCGGGGGAGGCGAGGACGTAGCCGATCCGCAGCCCCGCGAGACCCCAGGTCTTCGTGAGGCTGCGCAGCACCACGAGCCCGGGGACGTCCGTACGGCCCGCGAGGGCCTCCCGCTCACCCGGCACCGCGTCCATGAACGCCTCGTCCACCACGAGGATCCGCCCGGGGCGCGCCAGCGCGGTGATCGAGGCCGCCGGGTGGAGCACGGACGTCGGGTTGGTGGGATTGCCGATGATCACCAGGTCGGCCGACTCCGGGACCCGGCCCACCGCCGCCGCGTCCAGGCGGAAGCCGTCCGACTCCCGCAGCAGCACCCGCTCCACCTCGTGCCCCGCGTCCCGCAGCGCCGCCTCGGGCTCGGTGAACTGCGGGTGCACGACCACCGGATGCCGCACCTTCAGGGCGCGCGCGAGGAGGACGAAGGCCTCCGCCGCACCCGCGGTGAGCAGGACGCGGTCCGGACTCAGACCGTGCCGCACGGCCACCGCCTCCCGCGCCGCCCGCCCGTCCGGATAGGCCGCCAGATCGGACAGCGAGGCGGCGATCCTCTCCTTCAGCCAGGCGGGAGGAGTGTCGGACCGTACGTTGACCGCGAGGTCGGTGAGATCCGCCCCGTCGTCCCGCACCTCCGCGTCCCCGTGATGCCGCAGATCCGGCCCCGCAGCCACAGCCGCAGCCGCCGCCGCCGGTTCCTCGCGCGGCCCGTCCCCGACGGGGGCCCCCGCCCGGCGGGCGATCGCGCAGGTCGCCATCGGCGGCCGGCCGACGGGCGCCGACTTCCGCTTGGGGACGAGGAGCTCGCCGCCGCCCCGCAGCGCCGCCGCCTCCGCCACGGACGGCGTGCCCACGGCGGCGCGGGACATCGAGGACGGGTTCGGCACGGGCACCTCCGCGAGGTCCCGCGCCGCGTACGCCACCACCGGCACCCCGAGCCGCGCCGCCGCCCCGACGATCCCCGGCTCGGCGGCCTTGACGTCCACCGTCGCCAGCTCGGCGATCGCCCGCTCGGAGAGGCCGGCGGCGCGGACGGTGTCCAGGATCAGCCCGAGCACCTCCTCCTCAGGGGCGGCCTCACAGGCGCCGACACCCACGACGAGAACCTGGGCGTGATCCATGGAGGGGTCCTTTCGTACGAGGTGGTGGGAGACGGGGTGGCAGATGTGCGCCGCGCGGGTCAATCCGCTAGCAAGGGCGCATGGCGGTGTTCGTGGCGCTCGGCGCCTTCCTCATGACCCTGGTGGGCGGCTGGACGGCCCAGCGGGTCACCGACCGGCGCCACCTCGTCCTGGGGCTCGCCGGTGGCCTGATGCTCGGCGTCGTCGGCCTCGACCTGCTGCCGGAGGCGCTGGAGGCCTCGGACGGGCCCGTCTTCGGCGTACCGGCGGCCCTGCTCCTGTTCGTGGCCGGATTCCTCGTCGCCCATCTGGTCGAACGGCTCCTGGCGGGCCGCCAGGCCGCGCACGGCGCCGGCGAGCACGCGGGCGGCCGGGTCCCCCAGGTGGGGCTCACGGCGGCCGCCGCGATGGTCGGGCACAGCGTGATGGACGGCGTCGCGATCGGCGCGGCCTTCCAGGTCGGCGGCGGCATGGGCGTGGCCGTGGCGATGGCCGTGATCGCCCATGACTTCGCGGACGGCTTCAACACGTACACGATCACCAGCCTGTACGGGAACGCCCGCCGCAAGGCGCTCGCGATGCTCTTCGCGGACGCGGCCGCCCCGGTGGTCGGCGCCGCGTCGACGCTGCTCTTCACCATCCCGGAGCCGCTGCTCGGCGGTTACCTCGGCTTCTTCGGCGGGGCGCTGCTCTACCTCGCCGCCGCCGAGATCCTGCCCGAGGCGCACCACGACCACCCGGCGCGCTCGACGCTGCTGTGCACGGTGGCGGGCGCGGCGTTCATCTGGCTCGTGGTGGGTGTCGCGGGCTGAACCGCGCCGCCGCACGGTCACGGCACGCAGCTCTCGACGAAGCGACGCGCGACGCCGGGCTCCGACGCCCAGTGCGTGTGCACGTAACTGGCGTGCACGTTCCCCTGTACGAAGCCTTCGACGCGGCGCCGGGGCGCGTGCAGGCCCCAGGCGGGCGACGCCCCTGCCCCGGGCTCGACCGCGGTGCGGTGGAACTCATGGCCCCGCATCCGGGTGCCCGCGACCGCGAGGACGCTGTCCGACACGGCCACGGCCTCCCGGTAGCCGAGCGTCAGACGCTCCGACATCCGCGCCGCCGCGTCGAGCACCCCGCACATCGGCTTCCCGTCCAGCTCGCGGGTCAGGTACAGCAGCCCCGCGCACTCGGCGGCCACGGGCGCGCCGGAGAACGCCAGCTCCGCCACGGCCTTGCGCAGCCGTTCGTTGGCGGACAGCTCGGGCGCGTACACCTCGGGGAACCCGCCCCCGATGACCAGCCCGGCGGTGCCGTCGGGCAGTTGCTCGTCATGGAGCGGGTCGAACGTCACGACCTCCGCCCCGGCGGCGGTGAGCAGCTCCGCGTGCTCGGCGTAGGAGAAGGTGAAGGCGGCACCGCCCGCGACGGCGACGCGGGGCCGGTGATCGGCCTTGCCCGCGGCCGAGGCCGAACCCGTCGAAGCCGGTGCTGAGCCGACCGGCCGCGCCTCACCGCCGGCCGCGGCCGCGGGGCGCCACGCCTCACCGCCGAGCGCCGTCTCCGCGTGCCACGCCTCGCCCGGCAGCGGTCCCGCGCCGCGTGCCAGCGCCAGCAGGGCCTCCAGGTCGCACCCCGCCCGCACCCGCGAGGCCAGCGCGGCGACGGACTCCACCGCCTCGCCCTGCCGCTCGGCCACCGGGACGAGCCCCAGATGCCGCGAGGGAGCGTGCACCTGCGCCGCCCGGCGCAGCACGCCGAGCACCGGCACGCCGGACTCGTCCAGCGCCTCCCGCAGCAGCGCCTCGTGCCGGTCGGAGCCGACCTTGTTGAGGATGACGCCCGCGATCCGCACCTCGGGGTCCCACGAGGCGAAGCCGTGGACCAGCGCGGCCACCGAGCGCGACTGCGACGACGCGTCGACGACCAGGACGACCGGCGCCCGCAGCAGCTTCGCGACATGGGCCGTGGAGGCCAGCTCGCCCTGCCCCGCGGCCCCGTCGTACATCCCCATCACGCCCTCGACGACGGCCAGGTCGCAGCCGGCCGCGCCGTGCGCGAACAGCGGCGCGATCAGGTCGGGCCCGCACAGGTACGCGTCGAGGTTGCGGCCGGGGCGGCCGGTCGCGAGGGCGTGGTAGCCGGGATCGATGTAGTCGGGCCCGACCTTGTGCGGGGAGACGGCGAGGCCGGCCGCCGTGAAGGCGGCCATCAGGCCCGTCGCGACGGTCGTCTTGCCGCTGCCGGACGACGGCGCCGCGATGACGAGGCGAGCTACCACTCGATGCCCCTCTGGCCCTTCTGGCCCGCGTCCATCGGGTGCTTGACCTTCGACATGTCGGTGACCAGGTCGGCGAAGTCGATCAGCCGCTGCGGCGCGTTGCGGCCGGTGATGACCACGTGCTGGGTGCCGGGCCGCGCGCGCAGGACCTCCACGACCTCGTCGACGTCGATCCAGCCCCAGTGCATGGGGTAGGCGAACTCGTCGAGGACGTACAGCTTGTACGTCTCGGCCGCGAGGTCCCGCTTGACCTGCTCCCAGCCCTCGCGGGCCTTGTCCTCGTTGGTGGGCTCGCCCTCGGCCGGGGCGCGCTGGATCCACGACCAGCCCTCGCCCATCTTGTGCCAGTCGACCGTGCCGCCCTCACCGGAGGCGCCGAGGACCTTCAGCGCGTTCTCCTCGCCGACCTTCCACTTCGCCGACTTCACGAACTGGAAGACGCCGACGGGCCACCCCTGATTCCAGGCCCGCAGCGCGAGCCCGAACGCGGCGGTCGACTTGCCCTTGCCGATGCCCGTGTGGACGAAGACGAGCGGGCGGTTGCGGCGCTGCCGCGTGGTGAGTCCGTCGTCCGGTACGACGCTCGGCTGTCCCTGCGGCATTACGCGGCCTTCCTTGAGTGAGTCCCATGTCCCTGTACGTCCTTGACGAGCCCGGCGATCGAGTCCGCCCGCAGCTCGTCGAGCGTCACGGCGGTCGCGCCGAGTTCGCCCGCCAACTGCCGGGCGAGGCCGAGCCGTACGTAGCCCGACTCGCAGTCGACGACCACCGAGGCCACGCCGTCCGCCGCGAACAGGCGGGCCGCGCGGCCCGCCTGCGCCACCGGTTCCACCCCGCCCGTGGCCCGCCCGTCGGTCACCACGACCACCAGGGGCCGCCGGGCCGCGTCCCGCAGCCGCTCGACGCGCAGCACGTCGTGCGCCTTGAGCAGGCCCTCGGCCAGCGGGGTGCGTCCGCCGGTCGGCAGTGTCTGGAGCCGTGCGGCGGCGGCGTCCACCGACGACGTGGGCGGCAGCGCCACCTCGGCGGCCGAGCCGCGGAACGTCACGAGGCCCACCTTGTCGCGCCGCTGGTAGGCGTCGAGGAGGAGGGAGAGCACCGCGCCCTTGACGGCGCTCATCCGCTGCCGGGCCGCCATCGACCCGGAGGCGTCCACGACGAAGAGCACGAGGTTGCCCTCGCGGCCCTCGCGCGTGGCCTGCCGCAGGTCGTCCCGCCGTATGACGAGGCCGGTGCCCGAGCGCCCGCGAGCCCGCTGGTGCGGGGCGGCGGCCTGCACGGTCGCGGCCAGGTGCAGCTTGGTCAGCGAACCCCGCGGCCGCCGCGAACCCGTCGTACGCCCGTGTTCGGTACGGGCCCGCGAGCGCCGCCCCGCCGCGCCCTCGCCGATGCCGGGGACGCTCAGCATCCTGGTGCGGAAGGGCTCGGCGGCGGGCACGGTCTGCTGGTCGCCGGGGCCGCCGGGAGCGGGGACCCGCGGGGCCGGTGCGTCTTCCTGGCCCGTGCCCTCGCCCTCGCTCTGGCTCTCGTCCTGGTCCCGGGGCGGCGGCTCGGGGGAGTCGGGGCCGCCGTCGGCCGGGGGCCGGCCGCCGCCACCGCCGGGACCGCCGTCGGGGTCGTCGTCGCCGTCCGGGGACTCCGGGGACTCGGGCGGCTCCGGAGGCGTCTCGTCGTCCTCGCGCGCCTCGTCCAGCGTCTCGTCGAGCTTGTCCTCGTCGAGCCCCGGGGCGTCGAACGGGTTGCGGCGCCGCCGGTGCGGCAGCGCGAGCAGCGCGGCCTGCCGCACGTCCTCGCTCTGTACGTCCGTACGCCCCGCCCAGGCGGCCAGCGCGGTCGCCGTGCGGGCCATCACGATGTCGGCGCGCATGCCGTCGACCTCGAACGCCGCGCAGGTCGCGGCGATCTGGCGCAGCGCGCCGTCGCCCAGGGTGACCCGGGGGAGCAGCGCCCGCGCCGCGACGACGCGCTCGCGCAGCGCGGCCTCGTCGTCGGCCCAGCGGCCCGCGAAGGCCTCGGGGTCGTCGTCGTGGGCGAGGCGCCGCCGTACGACCTCCACGCGCTGGTCGGTCTCGCGGGAGGCGGCCACCTCGACGGTGAGCCCGAACCGGTCGAGGAGCTGCGGGCGCAGCTCGCCCTCCTCGGGGTTCATGGTGCCGACCAGCAGGAACCGCGCGGCGTGCCGCACGGAGACGCCTTCGCGCTCGACGTAGGAGGCGCCCATCGCGGCGGCGTCCAGGAGGAGGTCGACCAGGTGGTCGTGGAGGAGGTTGACCTCGTCCACGTAGAGGATGCCGCGGTGCGCGTCGGCGAGGAGCCCCGGCTCGAAGGCCTTCACGCCCTCCGCGAGCGCCCGCTCGATGTCGAGGGCGCCGACGAGCCGGTCCTCGGAGGCGCCGACCGGCAGCTCCACCATGCGCGCGGGCCGCGCGGTCGTGCCGCCCGACTCGTGCGGGCCGTCGGGGCAGTTCGGGTCGGCAGCGGCCGGGTCGCACGAGAACCGGCACCCGGCGACGACCGGCACCTCGGGCAGCAGCGCCGAGAGGGCGCGCACGGCGGTGGACTTGGCGGTGCCCTTCTCACCCCGTACGAGCACGCCGCCGACGGCGGGCGAGACGGCGTTCAGCAGCAGCGCGAGCCGCAGATCGTCCTGCCCGACCAGGGCGGTGAAGGGATACGGGGTACTCACTGGGCCTCCTTGACGGCGGTGACTTCGGGGATGCTCGCGGTGGCGCTCACGACGGCGCTGGGTGCGGCGCTCACGACGGTGCCCCCGGCGGTATGAACGGCAGCCCCGTGGGCGCCCCGTTCTCGATCAGGGCAAGGAGCGCGTCCGTGTCCGCGTGTTCTTCGATCAGGTCGCCGAGCAGGTCGAGTTGCTCCTCCCGCAGTGCGGCGAAGCTGGTGTCGGGCGCGGGCACGAAGCGGCGCCCGGCCGCGCGCGCCACCTCGGCGAGGAAGCGGCGCCGGAAACCGTCGCTCTCCAGCGACCCGTGCCAGTGCGTGCCCCACACCTCCCCGACCCGGCAGCCGTCGAGGAACGCCTCGCCGCCCGCGACGTCGGCCACGCCGTGGTGGATCTCGTACCCCTCGACGGGTTCCCCGAGGGCCTCGCCCACCGGACGGGCGAGCGTCTTCTCGCGGTCGAACCGCACCCGCACCGGCAGCAGACCGAGCCCCTCGACGGAGCCTTCCCGCGACTCGACGTCGTCCTCGATGTGCTCGCCGAGGACCTGGAAGCCGCCGCAGATCCCGAGCACGGGGCGCCCCTCGGCGGCCCGCCGCGCGAGGGCGTCGGCGAGGCCGCGCTCCCGCAGCCAGCGCAGGGCGCGCACGGTCCCGCGGGTGCCCGGCACGACCACCAGGTCGGCGTCGACGAGCTCCTCGGCCCGGTCCACGAACCGCACGACGACGCCCGGCTCGGCGGCCAGCGCGTCCACGTCCGTGAAGTTGGACATCAGCGGCACCGCGCACACGGCGACCCGCAGCACGTCCTCGCCGACCGGCGGGGCGACGGCGGACTCGCGGACCGCGCCCCGCAGCGACACCCGCAGACCGTCCTCCTCGTCGATGCCGAGCCCGTGCTGGAACGGCAGCACGCCGTACGTACGCCGGCCGGTGAGGCCGAGCAGCATGTCGAGCCCCGGTTCGAGGAGGGACACGTCGCCCCGGAACTTGTTGACGAGGTACCCGGCGACGAGCTCCTGGTCGGCCGCGCTCAGCAGCGCCGTCGTCCCGAAGAACGACGCGAACACCCCGCCCCGGTCGATGTCCCCGACCACCAGGACGGGGAAACGGGCCGCGCGCGCGATGCCCATGTTCACGATGTCGGTGCGCCGCAGGTTGATCTCGGCGGGACTGCCCGCGCCCTCACAGATCACGGCGTCATACGTGCCCCGCAACTCCTCCAGGCATCCCACCACGGTGTCGAGCAGGGCGGCCTGGCGTCCCCCGTGGTAGCCGCGCGCGCTCATCTCGCCCACGGGCCTGCCCATCAGCACGACCTGGCTGGAGCGGTCGCCGCCCGGCTTGAGCAGCACCGGGTTCATCAGCGCGGTCGGCTCGACGCGGGCGGCCTGCGCCTGCATGGCCTGCGCCCGGCCGATCTCGGCGCCCTCGCGGGTGACGAAGGAGTTGAGGGACATGTTCTGCGCCTTGAAGGGCGCGACGGACACGCCCTTGCGGGCCAGCCACCGGCAGATGCCCGCGGTGACGACGCTCTTCCCGGCGTCAGAGGTGGTCCCTGCGACGAGCAGTCCACCGCTCATGAGGCGCAGCCCTTCCGTTCGCGGCCGACGGCACGCAGTCCCGCCCGTGCGGCGACCGACACGCCGAGGGCCAGCAGGCCGACCCGGCGGGAGAGCCGCACGGCCCGTTCGATGTCGCCGCCCCGGACGGGGCGGCCGTGGGTGTTCAGGACCGGCCGGTCCTCGACCCGTCCCGCGTACGAGAGGGTCCCGCCGAGCCGTACCCCGAGCGCCCCGGCGAACGCGGCCTCGACCGGGCCGGCGTTCGGGCTCGGATGCTTGGGGGCGTCCGCGCGCCACGCCCGTACCGCCCCGCGCGGTGAGTCGCCCGCCAGGACGGCCAGCGCGGCGGTGAGCCGGGCGCCGGGCCATCCGAAGACGTCGTCGAGGCGGGCGGAGGCCCATCCGTAGCGGCGGTGGCGGGGGGACTTGTGGCCGACCATGGCGTCCAGGGTGTTCACGGCGCGGAAGGCGACGAGCCCCGGCACACCGCCGATCGCGCCCCAGACCAGCGCGCCCACCACCGCGTCGGAGGTGTTCTCGGCGACGGACTCCACCACGGCCCGCGCGATGCCGTCGGCGTCAAGGGCCTGCGGGTCGCGCCCGCACAGGTGCGGCAGCCGCTCGCGGGCCACCTCGATGTCGTGGGACCGCAGGGCGCCGTCGATGGCGCGCGCCTCCCGGCCGAGCGAGGTCCCGCCGACCACGGCCCAGGTCGCGGCGGCGGTCAGCGCGATCGAACCGGCACGTGAACGGCGTACGAGGGAAGAGGCGAGGGCGGCGGCGCCCGCGGCACCTCCGGCGCACACCACGGTGTGCAGCGCGCCCCACCCGCGGTGGTCACGCCACAGCACCCGCTCCACGGCGCCCGCGGCACGTCCGAACGCGGCGACCGGATGGCCTCGGCGGGGATCGCCGAGCAGCAGGTCACCGAGGAAGCCGGCGGCGGCGCCGTACGCGAAGTCGCGATCGGCACTCATGGGCTCAGCCCGTCGTGGTGCCGTAAGAGGAGCTCACGCTCGGAGAGGGGTCCGGCAAAGGGAACGGGCGGCCGCGCATGGCAAAGGTCCTCACTCAGGGTGTCCGCGCCCTGGTACGACGTGATCGGCGGTGAGAGTTCCTGGCTCGCGGGGGAGTTCCCCCGCTGACAGTGGCGGGACCGCGCCGGATTCGCACCGGCTTCCTCTGCTGCCGCCGTAGTTGGCCCGGGCAGTCCACCACGCGCCGCGAACGCCCGTCAACTCGCCGTTGACCTGCGGCGGGAGAGTGTGTTGGGGCCCACACCCGCGCCCGTACGCGAAGGTGGGGCGCGCGGCGTCAGTACGCCACGCGCCCCACCTGTGGGCTCCGGTCGTCGGACGACGAGTCGTCAGACGACGATCAGGAAGATCCCGTACGACACCGCCGCCGCGCAGAGCGCGAAGCAGGCATACGCGCCGGTGCGGGCCAGGGTCGCGGAGCCGCCGCCCGAAGCGGACGCCGTCTCCTGCTTGGAGAGGCCGATGATGCCGAGGGTGAAGAGGCCCACCAGGGCCACCGTGATCACGAGGCTGACCCCGAAGACGGAGCCGAGGGCTGCCCAGTCGATGTCCATGCTGATCCGTCCTTATACCGTCGCGGGCCTGGCGGGGTCCGCCATGGTGCCGGTCGTGGTGGTGGTCGGGCCCGCGATGGTGGCCTTGACCGGTTCGTCCGAGGTGGTGGCGACGGCGGTCACCGGGCCCACCGGGGGCGGGGTGACGGCGGCCATCGCGGTGGTCACGACACCCGCGGGCTCGGCGCTCGCGAGGTCGCCGTCGTGGCGGATCTCGTCGTCGGTGACATTGGTGTGGTCGACGGCGTTGCGCCGGGAGAGCACCCAGATGACGGCCGAGCCCGCGACCAGGAGCGTCGCGGTGGCCGCGATGCCCCAGGGGCCCTGCTTGGTGAGGAACTCGGCGCCCGCGCCGACGAGGCCCGCGGCCGGCAGGGTCAGGCCCCACGCGACGAACATGCGGGTGGCCGTGGACCAGCGCACCACGCCGCCCTTGCGGCCGAGGCCCGCGCCCATGACGGCGCCCGAGCAGACCTGGGTGGTGGAGAGCGAGAAGCCGATGTGCGAGGAGGCGAGGATCGCCGTCGCGGCACTGGTCTGGGCGGCGAAGCCCTGCTGCGGCGCCAGGTCGGTCAGGCCCTTGCCCATGGTGCGGATGATGCGCCAGCCGCCGAGGTAGGTGCCGAGCGCGATGGCCACACCGGCCGAGACGATGACCCACATCGGGGGGTTGGCGCCCGGGTTCAGCGCGCCGCCGGTGATCAGGGCGAGCGTGATGATGCCCATGGTCTTCTGCGCGTCGTTCGTGCCGTGCGCCAGCGAGACGAGGCCGGCGGAGGCGATCTGACCGGTGCGGTAGCCCTTGGAGGTCGCCTTGGCGTCGGTGTTGCGCCCGATGCGGTACGTCAGGCGCGTGGCCAGCGTCGCGGCGACGCCTGCCACGAGGGGCGCGGCGATCGCGGGGATGAGGATCTTGGTGACGACGGTGCCGCCGTTGATCGACGACCAGCCCATCGACATGACCGCGGCGCCGATGAGGCCGCCGAAGAGAGCGTGGGAGGAACTGGAGGGCAGGCCGACCAGCCAGGTCAGCAGGTTCCAGAGGATCGCGCCGACGAGCGCGGCGAATATGACCTCTGTCTTGAGGCCGTCCTCGTTGACGATGCCGCCGGAGATCGTCTTGGCGACCTCGACGGAGAGGAAGGCGCCGACGAGGTTGAGCACGGCGGACATGGCCACCGCCGTCTTGGGCTTGAGAGCGCCGGTCGAGATGGTCGTCGCCATCGCGTTGGCAGTGTCGTGGAAACCGTTCGTGAAATCGAACACGAGAGCGGTAACGATCACGATCCCGAGGAGAAGCGTGATGTGTTCCATTTACCCAGGCTTCTGTTGGACGTCAGTGGCAATTGGAAGTTAGGCAACCCGGGTGAACGGAAGATGAACTGGGCCGGGCGTTGCAGTGACCCGAAGTGGAGTGTCTTCACTCCGCATCGACCGGGCCTCCGTTCGCGAGCGTACGGAAAGACCGTGGGGGTCCCGCAAATCCGCCGGAGTGTCGCCTTCCGCCACCCGGGGCACACCCCCGCGCGCCCGGCCGCGGAGGCCCCGGGGAACCGCGAAGAGATCCTGGTCACGCCGGGTGCGGACAGCGGTGGAAAACCCGGCGCGGCGCCCGCGCGGGTGGGGGCGGACCGAGGCACGGTCCGGCGCACGGACGCCCTTCAGCGCGCCGCGCGCGGCTGGCAGGATCGCCGCATGACTGAGCAGCGGCAGAACCCCGGACACGACACGGAGCGGAACGCCCCTCCGACGGCACCGGACGAGCTGGCCGGGGCGTCGGAGGAGCTGGTGGGGGCGGGGTCGGAGGGGCCCGTGGGGGCGGCGGTGGACGACCTGGCCAGGGAGGCGTCGGGCGAGCCTGTGGGGGCGGGGTCGGGCGGGCTGGTTCAGGGCGTGTCGGGCGAGCTGGTTCGGGCGGCGTCGGAGGGGCCCGTGGGGGCGGCGGTGGACGATCTGGCCAGGGAGGCGTCGGGCGAGCCCGTGGGGGAGGCGTCGGGCGCGCTGGTTCGGGGTGCGTCGGGCGAGCTGGTCCGGGCCGCGTGGGACGAGTTGGTGGAGACCGCCCGCAGGACCGTGCGGGACGGCCTCGTCGTCGGGACCTCGGGCAACGTCTCCGTGCGCGTCGGCGACACGGTCCTGATCACCCCGACCGGAGTCCCCTACGACCGGCTGCTCCCGGCGGACGTGGTCGGCGTCGACCTCGCGGGCCGGCAGGTCATCGGCGCCCTGGAGCCGACCAGCGAGCTGCCCATGCACCTGGCGGTCTACCGCTCCACCGACGCGCGGGCCGTCGTCCACACCCACGCCGTGCACGCCACCGCCGTCTCGCTCCTCGTCCCCGAGCTCCCGCCGGTCCACTACGTGACGGGCCTGCTCGGCGGCCCGGTCCGCGTCGCTCCCTACGCGCTCTACGGGACCGAGGAACTGGCCCGCGCCATGCTGGACGCCCTGCGGGGACGCACCGGATGCCTCCTGCGCAACCACGGGACGGTCACCTACGGGGACTCCCTGGCCCAGGCCTACGACCGCACCGCCCAGCTCGAATGGATGTGCCGCCTCTGGCTCACGGCCAGCTCGGTCCCCGGCCTCTCGCCCACGCTCCTGACCGACGGCCAGCTCCAGGAGGCCCAGGAACGGCTGCGCGGATACGGGCAGCCGCGGGGCTGACCGAGAGCCCACGGAGAGCCCACGGGGAGCCGGTGGGAGCCCGTGGGGGAGGCCGCGGGGAAGGCCGCGCTCACCGCACGGGTGCCGCCCACTGGCCCCGGGGCGCCCGTGCCCGGACACTGGAGCGGTGCGCCCAGCCAAAGCGACGGCAGCGGCCGTCATCGCAGTCACAGCCGCCCTGGGGACGGCCGCAGCCGCGATCGCTGCGGGCCGGTTCGCGAGCGACGCCGCCCTCAGGGCCCCGGCGGGCCGCCCCCTGCCGACGGAGCCCAGACTCACCGTGCACGCCACGACCCCGGACCGGGTCACGCTGACCCGCGCCCTGGCGAGCCGCCGCCCCGGCACCTACGGCCTGGTCGGCGACGGCACCCACGCCGTCGTCGGACCCGTCCTGGAATCGGTGCCGCACAAAGCCGACACCGTCGTACGCCGCCTGGAGACCGTCACCCGCGGCACCCTGCACGCCGGAGCGAAGGTCCGGCTCACCCCGCAGGTCCACGTCGGTGACCCGCGCACCGCGCTCGGCCTCGACCACGAGGACGTGACCGTCCCCGGCGAGCTCGGCGGCCTGCCCGCCTGGCTCCTGCCGGGCACCCGCGACACCTGGGTCATCACCGTGCACGGCCTCGGCACCACCCGGGAACATCCCATGGTCGTCATGGACTTCCTGCGGCGGCTCCGGCTCCCGGTCCTCGACATCGCCTACCGCGGCGACCCGGACGCGCCCCGCTCCACCGACGGCCTCGGCCACCTCGGCGAGAGCGAGTGGCGCGACGTGGACGCCGCCATCCGCTACGCCGTGCGCGGCGGCGCCCGCCACGTCGTGCTGCACGGCTGGTCCACCGGCGCCACCATGTGCCTGCACGCCGCCGCGCACTCGGCCCTGCGCGAGCACGTCAGCGGCCTCGTCCTGGACTCCCCGGTGCTCGACTGGGAGACCACCCTGCGCGCCCTCGCCTCGGCCCGGCGCACCCCCGGGCCGCTCCTTCCGCTTGCGGTGCGCGCCGCCCAGGGGCGCACCGGGCTGCGCGGTGACCGCGCCCTGGCCGTCGTCGACCCCGGCGTGCTCCGGGTGCCGACGCTCCTGGTGCACGGCCCCGACGACGTCGTCGCGCCCTGGGCCCTCTCGCGTCGGCTGGCGGAGCGGCGCCCGGACCTCGTCACGCTGCGCACCGTCCAGGGCGCGCCCCACGGTGCCATGTGGAACGCCGACCCCAAGGGCTACGAAGAGGCGCTGCGCCGCTTCCTCGTCCCCTTGATGTGACCCCCGACCACCGGACCCCCCCCGGGACCACCGGCCCCCCCCGGACCACCGGACCCCCCCGGACCACCGGACCCCCGCCGGACCACCGGACCCCCGCCCCCCTCCGTGTGACCTCTCCACCGCCGTCGGCGCTCACCGTCGAGCCCGCCGCGGCAGGCCTCAAGAGCCGCTGTCGCCATTCCGTTTGGGTTTTCGGACCGTCAACAGGAAGACTGCTCCCGTGACGTCCCGTACCCCGCGCGACTCCAGGCTCCGACTCGTCCGCGCCCCCTACCCGAGGGCCGACCGGCGAGGAGATGCCCAGCGCGACCCAGCGCGACCCCTCTCCGCCGCCCCCGGCGCGGTGAGCCACCGACGCACGCGCCGCCCCGCGCCACGGCCACCCGAGGGCACGCCACCGGCCTCGGAACTGGCCCGCGGGGCACGCGCGGGCCTCGCCGACGCGGTGCGGATCGCCCGCTGGGCCGACGCGGCGCTGCGCCCGGGACCCGGCGGCGCGACACCCGACGGCAAGGGCACCCTCTCCGACGCGACCGCCGAACGGGCCGCCGCCGAGCTGGGGATGACCCCTCATCAGGTGCGGGCCGACTGGGACACCGCACGCCTCGCGGGCCTCATCGAGGTGCACGGCGACAGCGCCCGCCCCGGCTGGCGGCTGCGCGCCTGGAACCGCGACGACACCGCCGTGCTGCGCGGCTGGGTCGCGCTCTTCGACGCCTGGTCGCTGGCCCACCCCGCACCCGCCGACCTGGCCCCCGCCGCGGTCGCCGAGGCCGTCGAGGCCATGCCGCAGGTGCTCTCCTTCCTCCAGCTCTCGGCGGGACCCGTGCCCGTGCCGCAGCTCCTCGACCTCCTGGAGCAGCGCGTCGAGGAACTGCGCACCGAGCGCTGCGAGATCCCCTACGAACAGCCGGGCCCCGCGGCCGACCCGGGCGCGGAGGCGGTCCCGCTGCCCGCCCTCCTCGACTGGGCCCTGCACGGCCTCGCCTCCGTCGGCGCGCTGACCTGCGCCGAGGGCCAGGCCACGCTCACCCCGCTCGGCAGCTGGGCGGTCTGGGTCAAGCTGGAGCAGATCTGCGTCGCCGCGCAGAGCCCCGCCGGGCACATCGAGCAGTCCGCCGAGGACATGCTCCGCGGCTGCGCCCGCCTGCGGCCCAACGCCGCCCGCGCCGAATACCGCGCCTGGCTCGCCGCCCGCCCCGTCGGCAGCGCCGTCACCGACCTGCTCACCGCAGCCCGGGGCGAGGACGCCCTGCTGCGCGGCCTCGCCTTCGAGGCCCTGCGCGTGGTCGGCGCCCCGGCCGAGGCGGACGTCAGGGCCGTCGTCGACGAGGCCTCGCTGCGCCCCTACGCCCTGCTCTGGCTCGCCGAGCAGGAGGGCGCCGACCCCGAGGACGTCCACCTCGTGCTGAGCCGGGAGGAGTCCACCTGGCTCTGGATCGACACCGCGGCGGCCGTCGCGGACCACGGCGAGGCGCAACTCCTCGTACGGCACCTGGAGTCGGCGGTCCAGCCCACGGTGCCCGCCCTGCTCGACGAGGTGCGCCGCGCGGGGCACCCCCGTACGGTCCAGGTCCTGGTCGCGCTCGCCGCGGCGCACCCCGACCCGGCGCTCGCCAAGGCCGTGCGCCGCGCCGCCTTCCAGGTGCACACCGGCGGGGAGTGAGCGGGCCCGCCCGACGCCGGGCGGGGCTCCGAACGGGGGACGGCGGCCACCGCGCCCGCCGTGTCGCCACCGCACCCCGCGGCCCGCGGGGAACCCCGCCGCTACGCTCTGCGCCTGGTCCGTGGCACTGGCACTGGCACCGAAGGGGGGCCTCATGTCCGCTGCGCCGCTCGACGCGGACGGCCTGCCGTGCGAGACGGCCGGGCCCCGGGAGCGCCGACCGGCACGCGGCCCCGCCCCCGGCCGCCGAGGCACCCGTATCGCCCTCCCCGTGGCCCTCGCGCTCCTGGCCGTGCCGCTGATCACCGCCGCCCATCACTCGCGGCCCGCCCCCTACGGAGACCGCCTCACCGTCCACGCGCGCGTGGACGGTGCCGGGCCGCAAGCGCCCCCGGGGCTGCGGACCAGGGGCGGCGCGGTTCAGGCGTACGACCGGGGCAGCGGCGAGGCCCGCTGGACGTACACGAGGAAGGGGCGCACGCCCCTCACGCTGCTCACCGCTCCGGGGCACGCCTTCGCGCTCTGGAGCGACGGCCTGGTCACGGACACGGCCACGGAAACCGGCACCGGCGCCCGCGGCGCCCGCGGCGGCTCCGTGCGCTGGCACCGTGCCATCCCCGCGAGCGCCGCCTGGCTGCGCACCCCCGAGGCGCGTGGCGGCGCCGGGGTGCTGCGGCCCCTGGCCCCCGGCGCCCGCATGCTGGCCGTGGTCACCCCGCACCGCATCGCCGCCTACCGCGCCGCGGACGGGGACCTGCGCTGGGTGCTGCCCGCCCGCCGCGGCTGCGCCTTCGAGCCCGCCCGCTCGGTCCGGCGCGGCGGGGCCCTCATGGTCGCCCAGCCCTGCACGGGACCGGCCGCCTCCTGGACGTCCCAGGTCATCGCGGTGGACGACTACGGAAGAATCGTTCCGGGCCGCACTCCGCTCGGCAACGGAGACCTGGCGGGCGGGGCCGCGCGCGGCGACGGCGGCGGGCGGCCAGAAATTTAATTGCGCTGGGCCGTTAGAATGGCTCTCATGGCAGCTCCTCTCCTCAGTTGGACGGCGTAGACACCGGCCTCGAGCACCCAGTCGTCCCTCTCGCCGTCCACCCTGTTCAGGAGTACCCCCCGTGATCACCGCTTCCGGCATCGAGCTGCGCGCCGGCGCTCGCATCCTCATCGAGAACGCCACCTTCCGCATCGCGAAGGGCGACCGCATCGGTCTCGTCGGCCGCAATGGGGCGGGCAAGACCACCCTCACCAAGTGCCTGGCGGGTGAGGGCACCCCCGCGGGCGGCACCATCTCGCGCTCCGGGGAGGTCGGCTACCTCCCGCAGGACCCCCGCACCGGTGACCTCGACGTGCTCGCCCGCGACCGCATCCTCTCGGCGCGCGGCCTGGACACCCTGATCCGCAAGATGCGCGAGAACGAACAGCGCATCGCGAACGGCTCGGGCGGCACCCGGGAGAAGGCCCTCAAGCAGTACGAGCGCCAGGAGACCGAGTTCCTCACCAAGGGCGGGTACTCCGCCGAGGCCGAGGCCGCCACCATCGCCGCCGCGCTCAACCTCCCCGACCGTGTGCTCGGCCAGCCCCTGCACACGCTCTCCGGTGGTCAGCGCCGCCGCATCGAGCTGGCCCGCATCCTCTTCTCGGACGCCGACACGCTCCTGCTGGACGAGCCGACCAACCACCTCGACGCCGACTCCATCGTCTGGCTGCGGGACTACCTGAAGACCTACCGCGGCGGCTTCATCGTGATCTCCCACGATGTCGACCTCGTCGAGACGGTCGTCAACAAGGTCTTCTACCTGGACGCCAACCGCGCCCAGATCGACGTCTACAACATGGGCTGGAAGCTCTACCAGCAGCAGCGCGAGTCCGACGAGAAGCGCCGCAAGCGCGAGCGTCAGAACGCCGAGAAGAAGGCCGCGACGCTCCACTCGCAGGCCGACAAGATGCGCGCCAAGGCGACCAAGACCGTCGCGGCCCAGAACATGGCGCGGCGCGCGGACAAGCTCCTCGCGGGCCTGGAGGCGGTGCGCCAGAGCGACAAGGTCGCCAAGCTCCGCTTCCCCGAGCCCTCGCCGTGCGGCAAGACGCCGCTCATGGCCGAGGGACTCTCGAAGTCGTACGGCTCGCTGGAGATCTTCACCGACGTCGACCTCGCGATCGACAAGGGTTCGCGCGTGGTCATCCTCGGCCTCAACGGCGCGGGCAAGACGACCCTGCTGCGGCTGCTCGGCGGAGCCGAGACGCCCGACACCGGCCGGGTCATCGAGGGCCACGGCCTCAAGCTCGGCTATTACGCGCAGGAGCACGAGACCCTGGACCCCGAGCGCACGGTCCTGGAGAACATGCGCTCGGCCGCGCCCGACCTCGACCTCGTCGAGGTGCGCAAGACGCTCGGCTCGTTCCTCTTCTCCGGGGACGACGTCGACAAGCCCGCCGGGGTGCTCTCCGGCGGCGAGAAGACCCGGCTCGCGCTCGCGACCCTGGTCGTCTCGTCGGCCAACGTCCTGCTCCTCGACGAGCCCACCAACAACCTCGACCCGGCGAGCCGCGAGGAGATCCTCGGCGCCCTGCGCACCTACAAGGGCGCGGTCGTCCTCGTCACCCACGACGAGGGCGCGGTGGACGCCCTCCAGCCGGAGCGGATCATTCTGCTGCCGGACGGCGTGGAGGACCTGTGGGGCCAGGACTACGCGGACCTGGTCGCCCTCGCCTGA
Organism: Streptomyces sp. DSM 118878; assembly: GCF_052936595.1. NCBI lineage: Bacteria > Bacillati > Actinomycetota > Actinomycetes > Kitasatosporales > Streptomycetaceae > Streptomyces > Streptomyces sp. DSM 118878. The sequence goes on along the minus strand of NZ_CP193622.1, from coordinate 2,349,732 downwards.
CCCGCGCGTCCACTCAGCGTGATCGAACCACTGATCCACTGCGTATGGATCATTCGGCCGATCCGTGATCCCTCATCTGTGTGAGCTGTCCTCGTACCGAGGTGTGTCCTACACGGATTTTGTCGCCGCGCTGTGGGATGTGGAAGGCGCCGACCTTGGACGTCTCTGACCTGCTGGTTCTCCGTGGCGCCAGTGCGTACAAGGAAATTCTCTCGTGCGGAATCGTTAATTCCACTCGTGGTGGACGCTTCCGGAACGACGAACATCGTCGTACGGACCTTGCCGAATGGGTGGCCAGGAAGCCCATGAGGGGTGATCATGAGAAGTCCAGAGCGCACTTCCCATGAGGAGGCACGGGTGGCCGAGACTCTGAAGAAGGGCAGCCGGGTAACCGGCGCCGCGCGCGACAAGCTCGCGGCAGACCTGAAGAAGAAATACGACGGCGGTGCGAGCATCCGGGCGTTGGCCGAAGAGACCGGCCGTTCGTACGGTTTTGTGCACCGGATGTTGAGCGAGTCCGGCGTCACGCTGCGGGGACGTGGCGGGGCGACGCGAGGCAAGAAGGCCGCAGCCGGCTGATCGCGGCGGCGCGCTGTTCCATGGTCCGATGTTCCACGGTCCGATGGTGGCCACCCGGTCGATCACGTGATCGGTCGGGTGGTTACTGTGCAGTCACTTACGGGCGCTTCCACGCGTCCGGCCCGACCGCACCCCACCGGAGGCATCCATGGCTTCGACCGACAGCGAGTTCGCACCGGTTCTTGACAAGGACGGCGTACGCCTCACCATCGACGAGGCCGTCGCCACGGTGACGCTGACCAACCCGGCCAAACGTAACGCCCAATCTCCCGCGCTGTGGAGGGCGTTGGCCGAGGCGGGTCAGCTGCTGCCGGGCAGCGTCCGTGTCGTGGTGCTGCGCGGAGAGGGCAAGTCCTTCTCCGCGGGCCTCGACCGGCAGGCGTTCACGCCCGAGGGCTTCGACGGCGAGCCGTCCTTCATCGATCTCGCACGCGGTGAGGACGGCGTCCTCGACGCCACGATCGCCGAGTACCAGGAGGCGTTCACCTGGTGGCGGCGGAGCGACATCGTGTCCATCGCCGCCGTCCAGGGGCATGCCATCGGCGCCGGCTTCCAGCTCGCCCTCGCCTGTGATCTGCGGATCGCGGCGGACGACGTGCAGTTCGCCATGCGCGAGACCAGCCTGGGCCTGGTCCCCGACCTCACCGGCACACATCCGCTGGTGGGGCTCGTCGGCTATGCCCGCGCCCTGGAGATCTGCGCCACCGGACGTTTCGTCCACGCGGACGAGGCCGAGCGGGTGGGCCTCGCCAATCTCGTCGTGCCCGCGGACCAGCTCGGCTCCGCCGCCGAGGACCTGGCCGCCGCGCTCGTCGCCGCGCCGCGCGACGCCGTCATCGAGACCAAGGCGCTGCTCCAGGGCGCCACGGGCCGCACGTACGAGGAGCAGCGCGCCGCCGAGCGGGCCGCGCAGGGCCGCAGACTCCGCGACCTCGCGGGCCTCGACGACTGAGAGCCTGCGTCATGGCCCCGGCCGTCCTCACTCCACCGCGGTGATCAGTACCGCCACCGAGGGGTGGTCCGGCAGGGCCTTCGTCACCGCCGCGCGGACCGCGAGCGCCACATCGAGGGGGCGGTGCCCGCCGCCGGTCGCGAGCTCCACGCGCGCGTGGCGGCGCGGCAGCGCGTTGGCCGCGGGGCTCTCCTCGATGTGCACGGCCGGGCCCAGCGCGCGGCTCAGCCGGGTCACCCCCGGCACGGCGAGCGCGGCCCGTCCGGCGCGCGTCGCGTCGCTTTGGCCATCGGCCGCCGCCGAGCCCACGTCCGGCTCCTGCCGTACGCCGGCCGAGCCCATGTCCGGCTCCTGCCGTACGCCGTCCCCGGCCTCGGACGTCACCCGTTCGGCGCCATGCGCCTCGTCGAGCAGTGCCGTCACCCGCAGGTCCACCTCGGGAGCCACCAGGCCGAGCCGGTGCGCCGCCGCCAGGAGCGCCGCGCGCAGCCGGTCCGCCGCCACCGGCAGGGGCTCGCTCGCCAGGGCCGCGAAGTCCGCCGTGATCCGCAGCGGCCCCGGCGGCAGCGCGCTCGGCGGGGGCGGCACGGCCGGGGCCCGCGCTCGCTCCGGATCGGCCGGGGCGATGCGGAGCGTGCCCAGGCGTACGCCGGTGACCTCGTGTGTCGCCCGGCGCAACGCGCCGTCCGCCGCCGCCTCCGTCACCCATGTGCCGTCCTCGGCGCCGCCGAGCGGCAGCACCCTGCCGAGCCCGAGCTGCCGCCGTACCGCCTGGGTCCAACCGTCACCCGTCATGGCCCCAGCCTGCCGCATCCCGGGAGCGCTGCCGCGTAACCGGACTTAATGTGGCCAGGGAAAGCAGTTCCCCTTTCGGAACGGACGGGACGGCGATGACCGACATCGGACAGCGGAAGACGTCTCAGACACTGCGGCAGGACTCTCCGACGGAGGCGTCGGCGAGAGGCCCGGCCGGGCGCGGCACCAGCGGCGGTGCCCCCGCGGGCCGCGGCCGGACCACCATCGCGGACGGCGTCGTCGAGAAGATCGCCGGGCTCGCCGCGCGTGACGTCGAGGGCGTGCACGCGATGGGCGGCGGGTTCGCGCGGACCTTCGGGGCCGTGCGCGACCGGGTGCCCGGCGGTTCGAAATCCGTCTCGCGCGGCGTGAAGGCAGAGGTCGGCGAGGTACAGACCGCGCTCGACCTGGAGATCGTCGTCGAGTACGGCGTCGCCATCGCGGACGTCGCCCGTGACGTACGGGAGAACGTGGTCGCCGCCGTGGAGCGCATGACCGGTCTTGAGGTCGTCGAGGTCAACATCGCCGTGAGCGACGTGAAGCTGCCCGACGAGGAGGACGAGGAACCCGAGGGCCGCCTCCAGTAGGCCCGCGGCGCAACCGCGTCCCGAGAAGCAGCGCCCACAAGCAGCGCCCACAAGCAGCGCCCGATGAGCAGTGCACGATGAGGAGCGCACGATGAGCATGGCCGTGATCGGCATGGTGGCAGGGATGGCGCTCGGCTTCGCCGGATACTTCGGCGGATTCGGTGCGTTTCTTCTGGTGGCCGCCCTGGGCGCCATCGGCTTCGTGGCCGGCCGGTTCCTCGAGGGGGACCTGGAACCCGGCGAATTCTTCCGTACCCGCGGCGACCGGCGGCGGTGAGCGGTGGCGGCACAGGTCGCGCCCGGGGAGCGCGGCGCCACCCGGATCGCCGACCGGGTCGTCGCGAAGATCGCCGCACAGGCGGCGCGTGAGGCCGTGGACGAGGTACCGGCCGACGGCTCACCGCCGCACGCCACGGTCAACGTGAACCAGGGCACCGCCCGCGTCCGCGTCAGCCTCGAACTGGACTATCCCTGCGACATCGGCGGCCGCTGCGGCGCCGTGCGTCGCCATGTCGCCGAGCGGGTGAAGGCGTTGGCGGGAATGGACGTGCCCGAAGTGGCGGTCCAGGTGGAGCGGCTGCACTCGGCGCGGATCCGCGCCGCGGCACAGGGGAGGACACGATGAGGGAGGCCAAGGGGGGCGACGGCACGCAGTCGCCGCCGGCCGTCGAAGAGGCCGCCGCCGACCACCGGTCACCGCCCACGTTCGCCGGGGACGGCACCGGGACCGGACGGTTCTGGTCCCGCCGCCGGGTGCCCGCAGCGCTGCTCGCCGTGCTGCTCCTCGCCGGTACGGGACTGCTCCTGTACGACATCGTCGCCGTACGGGCAGGCCACCCCGCGATGCGCTGGCGGCGCGAGCTCGCCCGGGGCCTCGCGGAGCGGCCCCTCGACGACACGGCGGTGCTCGTCGGGGCCGGCGTCGCCGCGGCTCTCGGCCTCTGGCTGCTCGTGCTCGCCGCGACCCCCGGGGAGCGCGGGCTCCTGCCGATGCGGCGCGCCCACCCCGACGTGCGCGCGGGCATCGAACGCGGCGCCGCCACCATGATGCTGCGCGACCGCGCGATGGACGTGCCCGGCGTGCAGTCCGTGCGGATCCGCATGAAGCGCTCCAAGGTGAAGGTGCGTGCCGTCTCGCACTTCCGCGAACTCGACGACGTACGCGACGACCTGGACACGACGATGGCCGACGGCATCCACGACCTCGGGCTCACCCGGGAGCCCGGCCTCGCGGTCCACGTCGCCCGGCCCGGCAGGAAGGGGTGAGCGCCGTGCCGCGCACGGTCAACCGCGTGCTCCTGGCCCTGGCCGGGCTCGTCCTCGTCGTCCTCGGCGGCTCCGTGCTCGCCGTGGGACTCGGCGCGTCGCCGCCCTCCTGGTGGATCCACGACGGCCGGCACGACGTGCTGCTCAGCGCCGCCGACCGGACCCGCCGGCGGGACGCCGGATGGTTCTGGCCGGTGGTCATCGGCGCCCTCGCGCTGCTCCTGCTGCTCACGCTCTGGTGGCTCGCGGCGCAGCTCCGCAGGCGCCGTCTCGCGGAGGTCCTGGTGGATACCGGCGACGGCGAGGGCGCCCTGCTGCGCGGGCGCGCCCTGGAGAACGTCCTGGCCGGCGAGGCCGAGACGCAGGACGGCGTCGAGCGGGCCCGGGCGGTCCTGACCGGGCGGCGGAGTGCGCCGCGGGTGCGCGCGGAGCTCGCCCTGGAACCCCACGCCGCGCCCGCCGACGCACTGCGCCGCTTCTCCGACGAAACCCTCGCCCGCGCCCGTGACTCGGCGGGCCTGGCCGCCCTGCCCGCCACGCTCCGGCTGCGCGGCGTCAAACACCGGGCCCGTCGCGTGAGCTGAGGACGGGGCCTCAGAACCCGCTGCGGGCCCCGCCGTCCACCGGCACCATGATTCCCGTCAGGTAGGAGGCCGCGGGCGAGAGCAGGAACGCGGCCGTGCGGCCGAACTCCTCCGGGGTGCCGTAGCGGCGCAGGGGGATGCTCGCCTCGTTGGCGGCGCGGGTGGCCTCCGGGTCCGGCGAGAGGCCGTCGAGCTGACGCATGCGGTCGGTGCCGATGCGGCCGGGGAGCACGCCCACGACGCGGATGCCGCGCGGGCCGAGCTCGTCGGCCAGCGACTTGGCGAACCCGGCGAGGCCCGGGCGCAGGCCGTTGGAGATCGTGAGGCCCGCGATCGGCTCGTACACCGAACCGGAGAGCACGAACCCGATGACGCCGCCCTCACCCAGCTCCGCGGCGGCGGAACGGGCGAGCCGCACGGCACCGAGGAAGACCGAGTCGAAGGCCGCCTGCCACTGCTCGTCGGTGTTGTCGGCGACGAAGCCGGGCGCGGGCCCGCCGACGCTGATCAGTACGCCGTCGAAGCCGCCGAAGTGCTCGCGCGCCGCCGCGATCAGACGGTCGGCGACAGCCGGGTCCGCGTTGTCGGCGGCGACGCCCACCGCGTTCTCGCCGAGCTCGGCGGCGGCCTCCGCGACGGTCTTCTCGTCGCGCCCGGTGACGACGACCTTCGCGCCGTCCGCGACGAGCTGACGCGCGGTGGCGTTGCCGAGGCCGCGGGTGGCGCCGGTGACTACGTAGACACGGTTTTCCAGTCCAAGATCCATGCGCCTATCCTCCCGCGTCCGGCCCGTAGAGCGCGAGGGCCGTGTTCACCAGGCCGATGTGGCTGAACGCCTGGGGGAAGTTGCCGAGCTGGCGGCCGCTCACCGGGTCGTACTCCTCCGCGAGCAGGCCCACGTCGTTGCAGAGCCCCACCAGGCGCTCGAACAGCTCGCGCGCCTCTTTCGTGCGCCCCGTCATGTGCAGGGCGTCCGCCAGCCAGAAGGAGCAGACGAGGAAGGTGCCCTCCTCGCCGGGCAGGCCGTCGACCGTGTTCTCCGCCGAGGTGTAGCGCAGCATCAGGCCGTGGTGGTCCAGCTCGGCGCGGACCGCGTCGATCGTGCCGATGACGCGCGGGTCGTCGGGGGGCAGGAAACCCGTACGGGGGATGAGCAGCAGCGAGGCGTCCAGTGCGGTGGAGCCGTAGTACTGGGTGAAGGTGTTGCGCTCGGCGTCGTAGCCGCGCTCGCAGACCTCGCGGTGGATCTCGTCGCGCATCTCGCGCCAGCACTCGACGTCGCCGGGGAGGTCCGGGTGCTCCTCCAGGGTGCGGACCGCGCGGTCCGCGGCGACCCACGCCATCACCTTGGAGTGCACGAAGTGGCGGTCGGGGCCGCGCATCTCCCACAGGCCCCGGTCCGGCTCACGCCACTTCCCGCGCAGGAACTGAAGGAGGCAGAGCTGGAGGTTCCAGGCGTGCGGGCGGCGGTGCAGGCCCGCGGCGCGCGCGAGGAACAGGGAGTCGGTGACCTCGCCGTACACGTCGAGCTGGAGCTGGTTCACGGCGTCGTTGCCGATGTGCACCGGGCGGGAGCCCTCGTAGCCGGCCAGCCACGGGATCTCGTACTCCGGCAGGCGCCGCTCACCGGCGAGGCCGTACACGATCTGGAGGTCGTCGGCGTTGCCCGCGACCGCGCGGAGCAGCCAGTCGCGCCAGGCCTCGGCCTCCTCCAGATAGCCGACCGCGAGCAGGGCGTTCAGCGTGAGGGTGGAGTCGCGCAGCCAGCAGTAGCGGTAGTCCCAGTTCCGTACGCCGCCGATCTCCTCGGGCAGGGACGTGGTGGGGGCGGCCACGATGCCGCCGGTCGGGGCGTAGGTGAGGGCCTTGAGGGTGATGAGGGAGCGGACGACCGTGTCGCGGTGCGGTCCTTCGTAGTCGCAGCGGGCGACCCAGGTGTGCCAGTCGGACAGGCTGTCGCGCAGCGCCTCGTGCGGGTCGACCAGGGGCGGGCGCGGCTCGTGCGAGGGGTGCCAGGTGAGGACGAACGCCACCTTCTCGCCCGCTTCGACGGTGAACTCGGAGTGGGTGCCGTAGGCGTGGCCCCAGGTGTGCACCTGGGGCTCGCTGCGCAGCCAGATCGAGTCGGGGCCCGCGATGGCGACGCGGTGGCCGTCCACCTGGCGCACCCACGGCACGATCGAGCCGTAGTCGAAGCGGAGCCGCAGCGTGCTGCGGACGGTGACGCTGCCCCTGAGGCCTTCGACGATGCGTACGACGTCGGGGGCGCGGTCACGCTGCGGCATGAAGTCGGTGACGCGCACGGAGCCGTCCGCCGTGTCCCACTCCGAGTCGAGGACGAGGGAGTCGGGCCGGTAGGCGCGGCGGGTGCAGGCGCCCGCGTCCTTCGGGGCGATGCGCCAGTGGCCGTTCTCCTCGTCGCCCAGCAGGGCGGCGAAGCAGGCGGCGGAGTCGAAGCGGGGCAGGCACAGCCAGTCCAGCGAGCCGTCACTGCCGATGAGGGCGGCGGTCTGATGGTCGCCGATGAGCGCGAGGTCTTCGATGGGGCGAGGCACGCAGAACGCGTTCCCGCGAGTCGGCTCCGTCAATCCGTCGGCGAGTCGGCTCCGCCAATCCGTCAGACGGTCGCGGGCGTCGACTCGCGCGTGGTGGCCGCGGCGGCCTCCCGGCGGTCCTGGCGCTCCCTGCGGACCAGGACGACCCAGCCCACCGGGACGCCCGCGGCGAACAGCCACCACTGGACCGCGTACGCCATGTGCGAGCCGATACTGCTGTGGTCGGGCTCGCCGATCAGCTCGGGGGTGTCGCCCGCGGGCTCGGGCGAGGTCTGGTCGACGTATCCGCCGAGGACCTCCTTGCCGAGGCTCTGGGCCTGCTGGCCGCTGCTGATCAGCATGATCTGACGGTCCGGCAGGCCGCGGAGGTCCTTGATGCCGCTCTCCGCGGACGTCTCGTCGGCCATCAGGCGGCCGGTGACGACGGTCTCGCCCTTGGGCGGCGCGGGGATCTCGGGGAAGGCGGTCTGCGGCCCGTCGGCCGGGATCCAGCCGCGGTTGACGAGCAGGACCTTGCCGTCGTCCATGACGAAGGGCGTCAGGACGTGGAAGCCGACCTTGTCGTCGGAGTTCGTGCGGCGCCGCACGACGACCTCGTGCTTCGTGTCGAACCTGCCCTCGGCGCTCACCCTGCGGTACAGGTGCTCCTTGGGCACCTCGTGCCCGGGGGAGGTGATCTCCTCGGCCGGGACCGGGTCGGCGGCCAGCGCCTCGGAGATCCGCTCGTTCTGCGCGACGCGGTGCTCGTGCCGGTGGAACTGCCAGAAGCCCAGCTCGACCATCACGGGGATGAGAACGAGGGCGATGAGGGTGAGGATCACCCACTGCCGGGACAACAGGAAGCGGTACACCCCACGACCGTACAACTCGGTCATGGGGTGTCCGGAGGTGGGGTCGGGTCCGGCGGGCCGGCCCCGGGCGAGGGGCGGGGAGAGCGGGTCAGAGCCTGTGTCATCATCCCGGTCGGATCAGCGTGCGGCGTCTGGTGCGTGCGATCGCAAGGCGCCGGAGAGTCCTCGTGGCGGAGCCACGTGGGCTTTTCGGCAACGCCGATGGGGGTCCCCCCGCGCCGTTCAGGCGTGGGGGAGTGCGTGCCAGGCGTCGCGCGCCCGGCCGGGGTGATGACACAGGCTCTCAGACCTTGTCGATGATGCCCACCCGGCCCTCCGCGCGTGAGCAGTGGGCGCCGCAGTACCAGTGTCCGTCGACCTCGACGCCCTGGCCGATGATCCGGCACCGGCAGTGCTCGCAGATGGGCGCCATGCGGTGGATGGCGCAGGAGAAGCAGTCGAAGACGTGCACCGCGCCCTGCGCGTGCACCTCGAAGGACATGCCGTAGTCGTTTCCGCAGACCTCGCAACGTGCCATGCGCCACAGGGTGGGACGGAGCGGCGGTGCGGGGCGAGCCGTCGGCGGGCGAGTCGCCCGGCAATCACCCGTCCGAGGGTCGCCGCTCCGCCGACCCGCCGTCACCCGCCCGGCACCCGGGACCCGCCTGCGTCACCCGCCCGGCACCCGGGCCGCGCCCGGCGTCACTGCTCCGAGGCGGGCGCCACGTCCGGGAGGAGCTGGCCGAAGGCGGCCTCGTCGATCACCGGCGTGCCGAAGGAGCGCGCCTTGACGGTCTTGGAGGTGCCGGAGTCCGGGTCGTTCGTGACGAGCAGGCTGGTGAGGCGCGACACGCTCGTGGCGATGTGCAGGCCCGCCTCGACCGCCCGGTCCTCAAGCAGGTCGCGCTCGACGGAGGTGTCACCGGAGAACGCGATCCGCATGCCCTGCTTGAGCGGTTTGCCCGCTTCGTAACGCCCCGGGTTCGGGTACGGGCACGGCGGGCGCTTGCGCGAGGGGCGCCAACTCGTGGGCCGGTACGCGGCGGAGGGCGCGGGCCCCGTCGACTGGCGTACGACGCGGGGCGGGCCGTCGGACCACTCGGTGAGCGGACGGCATTCGAGCAGCGGCAGCCGGACATTGCCGCCCGCGGCCGCGAGCAGGCTGGGGCGGAACGCCTCGGCGAGCACGCGCGCGTCGTCGAGCGCGTTGTGCGCGTGGCGCTGCTCGACGCCGAAGTGCGCGGCCAGCGACTCCAGCTTGTGGTTGGGCAGCGGGAGCGCGAGCTCCTTGGAGAGCGCGATGGTGCACAGCCGCTGCCGGACGGGGGCGGTGCGCTCCGCGCGCGCGTACTCCCTGGCGATCATCGACCAGTCGAAGACCGCGTTGTGCGCGACCAGGACGCGGCCGTCGAGGCGGCTCGCGAACTCCTCGGCGACGTCCTTGAACAGCGGCGCGTCCGCGAGCATCGCGGTGGTGAGTCCGTGGATCCAGACGGGCCCCGGGTCACGCTGGGGGTTGACCAGGGTGTACCAGTGGTCCTCGATCTCACCCCGGGCGTCCACCCGGTAGACGGCGGCCGACACTATGCGGTCGTCGCGGGCCAGGCCGGTGGTCTCGACGTCGACGACCGCGTACCCCGTTGGATACGCGGCCGGCCAGGGGGTGGCGGACGCTGCGGTCGTGCGGTCTTCGAGCATGGTCCATGAGGATACGGGCCGCGACTGACAGTCAGCTCCCCGGTCCGAGAAGCCCGGCCACCAGAGCCGTGACGGACGTGGTGAAGAGCGCCTCCGGATCGAGCGGCGCGGCGAGCGCGCGGGCGAGCGCGCCGTCCCGCTCCGCCGTCTCCGCCGTCCACAGCTCCTCCTCGCCGGGGCGCTGGACAGGGGCGCGTTCACGGTTGCGTTCGACCAGGACGTGGCCGACGACGTGCACCTGGACGGCGCGCACGGCGTCGGCGGCGCGGGCGCCGCGCAGCCCTGCCTCGTGCGCCTCGTGCACCAGGGCACGCTGGGCGGGCAGGAACATCCGTTCGGTCAGTCCGCGTTCGTGGACCATCGCCACCAGGTGCGGATGGCCGCGCAGGAGACGGCGCAGCTCGCGGGCCACGGAGACGATCCGCCGGGCGGGCGTGCGGCCGGTGGGGCGGATCTCGCCGAGGTCGGCCAGCGTGCGCTCCACCAGGGCGTCCAGGAGCGACTCGCGGTTGCCGACGTGCCAGTAGATCGAGGTGACGGCGGTGCCGAGCTCGGCGGCGAGGCCGCGCATCGTCAGCGCCCGCGGACCGTGCCGCTTCACCAGACCCTCGGCGGCGGCGAGCACGTCCTCCCGGTTCAGCGTGCGCGTCTCTTTACCCTTCACGGCTCCTGTTGTAACAGTGTTACAGGCACGTCGCAAGCCTCTGCCGACCCGCAAGCCGAAGGGTGGTACGACATGGCACGCGTACGGTACGGAGCGCGCGGCGAGGCGGAGATCGCCGCCTCGCGCACCGCGAGCTCCAGACTCCCCGACATCTGGTCCACGGGCGTCGCGGCCGTCTGGGAGAGCGATCCCGACGCGGTCGCGGCCGTGCTGCCGCCGCCGCTGAAGCCCACGGGCCAGCCCCTGGTGCGGGCCAACATCAGCAAGGTGGACCTGCCCGGCTACCCGCTCGGCGCGGGCTCCGTGGCCGTCGCCGCCGAGCACGGGGGAGTGCGGGGCTGGTATCCGCTGGTGATGCCGATGACCCACGAGCGCGCCCTGACCGGCGGGCGCGAGGTCTTCGGGGAGCCGAAGAAGCTCGGCGAGGTGGAGGTCGAGCGCGACGGCCTGGTCGTGCGCGCCTCGCTGGCCCGGCACGGCATCGCGTTCGTGGAGGTGCGCGGCGCGGTCAGCGGAGCCCTGCCGCTCCCCGCGCCGACGGCCAGGACGGACTTCTACTTCAAGTTCCTGCCCGCGGTGGACGGTTCGGGCTTCGACGTCGACCCAGTGCTCGTGCACTGCGTACGGAACGAGAAGGTCCGCAAGCTGGAGGGCATCACCGGAGACGTCGTCCTGCGCGAGTCGATGTACGACCCCGTGGCCGATCTGCCGGTCCGCGCGGTCGTCGGGATCACCATCGCCGAGAAGACCACCGACCAGCGGGGCCGCGTCGTCGAGCGCGTCGACGCGCGGTCCCTGCTGCCCTACATCCACCAGCGCTACGACGACCCCGCCCAGATCCTCGACGGCCCGCCCGAGGGGAGCACCTGACATGGAGCTGCGCGAGGGGCAGGTCGCCGTCGTGACGGGCGCGGCGAGCGGCATCGGCCTCGCCATGGCCCGCCGGTTCGCGGCGGACGGCCTCAGGGTGGTCCTGGCCGACGTCGAGGAGGACGCCCTGGAGAAGGCCGCCGCGAGCCTGCGCGAGGACGGCGCCACCGTGCACGCGCGCGTGGTCGACGTCGGGCGGCGCGAAGAGGTCGTCGCCCTGGCCGACGCGGCGTACGACACGTTCGGCGCCGTCCACGTGCTCTGCAACAACGCGGGGGTCGGCTCGGGCGCCGAGGGCCGCATGTGGGAGCACGAACCGAACGACTGGAAGTGGGCGTTCGAGGTCAACGTCTGGGGCGTCTTCCACGGCGTCCAGGCCTTCGTGCCACGCATGATCGCGGGCGGCGAGCCGGGGCACGTCGTCAACACCTCCTCCGGGGACGGCGGCATCGCGCCGTTGCCCACCGCCTCCGTGTACGCGGTCACCAAGGCGGCCGTCGTGACGATGACCGAGTCGCTGTACGCCCACCTGAAGGCGGAGCACGCGCGCGTGGGCGCCTCCGTGCTCTTCCCCGGCCCCCACATGCTGCGCACCGGCCTATGGGAGTCGCACCGCAACCGGCCCGAGCGGTACGCCAAGTCCCGCCCCCGCAAGGCCCCTTACCGCAGCCTCGCCCAGTGGGAGGCCGCGATGCGGGACGCGGGCAAGGAGGTGGAGTTCACGCCCGTCGAGGAGGTCGCGGACTTCGTGGCCGAGGGCATCGCGGCCGGGCGCTTCTGGCTGCTTCCGGCGAGCGAGCACAGCGACCGGCAGATCACCGCGAGGGCCCGGTCGATGCTCGACCGCGCCGACCCGGCGTACCTGGAGAGCTTCATCCTGGACTGAAGGGAGCGCCACCCATGAGCGACGACGGCAAGGGGCACCAGCACCAGGACCAGGACCAGAACCCGGACCAGGACCAGGACCCGTACCGCGACCCGTACCTGATCATCTCCTCCGACTGCCACGCCGGACTGCCCACCGAGGAGTACCGGCCCTACCTCGACAGCCGTTTCCACCGTGCCTTCGACGCATTCCTCGGGGAGCGCGGTGCCCGCCGCGAGGAGGCGACCCGGCTCGGCATCCGCAACGACGCTTTCGCCGAGAAGTGGTTCAGGGACAACGAGGAGGGGCTGCGCGGCGGTTGGGAGAGCGCGCGGCGCCTGAAGGAGCTGGACGGCGACGGCGTGGCCGCCGAGGTCGTCTTCCCCGACGCGGACGCCGTGGACAGCCGCACGGCCGCGCCCTTCGGCGTGGGCCTCGGCCTCTCCGGCGACCAGGACCCCGAGCTCGGCATGGCGGGCGCCCAGGCGCACAACCGCTGGCTCGCCGACTTCGTGTCCGAGCACCCCGAACGGCACTGCGGTGTCGCCCTGCTGCCCATCACCGGCGAGGTCGGCCGGGTCGTGGCCGAGGTCCACCGCGCCAAGGAGTCGGGGCTCGGGGCGCTGATGATCCCCTCCATGTGGGTCGACAAGGCGCCCTACCACGACCGGCGTTACGACCCGGTGTGGGCGGCGGCGGCCGCGTGCGCGATGCCCGTGGTCACCCACTCCGGGGCGGCGCCCCGCCACGAGTACGGCGACCACCTCGGGATCTACGTCTGTGAAGTGACGTGGTGGCCCGCGCGGCCCCTGTGGTTCATGCTCTGGTCGGGCGTCTTCGAACGGCACCCGGGGCTGAGGTTCGGCGTCGCCGAGTCGGGCTGCTGGTGGCTGCCGAACCTGCTGTGGTTCATGGACCGCCTCTATCTGGGCGCGCACGGCGGCAAGAAGCTCTCCCCGTTCGCCGAGCTCGGGCGGCCCCCGCACGAGTACCTCGACCGGCAGATCTTCGTCTGCGCCACCAACACCAAGCGCCGCGAGCTCGCCCAGCGCCATGAGATCGGCGTCGACAACATCCTGTGGGGCAGCGACTTCCCGCACCCCGAGGGCACCTGGCCCGACACGCGCGCGTGGCTGCGGAAAACCTTCCACGACATTCCCGTGGCGGAGACCCGCCGCATGCTCGGCCTCGCCGCGGCCGACGTCTTCGGCTTCGACACCGACAGGCTCGCGCCGCTGGCCGCCCGCATCGGCCCCACGCCCGCCGACCTCGGCCAGGACCCCGACCAGGCGGCCGTCGAGGCGTCCTGGGCGCGCTCGCGCGAGGTGGGCCGCCACTGGCTGACCGACCACGACTTTCCCGTGCTGGGGAGGGACTCATGACCGAGGACCGCTACACCGTCATCTCCGCGGACTGCCACGCGGGAGCCGATCTCCTCGACTACCGGCCCTACCTGGAGTCCCGGCACCACGACGCCTTCGACGCCTGGGCGGCCACCTACGTCAACCCCTACGAGGACCTCCTCGCCGACACCGCCGACCGCAACTGGAACTCGGAGCGCCGCATCGCCGAGCTGGAGGCGGACGGCATCGTCGCCGAGGTCGTCTTCCCCAACACCATCCCGCCCTTCTTCCCCTCCGCCTCGCTGATGGCGCCGGCCCCCACCCGCGAGGAGTTCGAGCAGCGCCGGGCGGGGCTGCGCGCCCACAACCGCTGGCTCGCCGACTTCTGCGCCGCCGCGCCGGGCCGCAGGGCGGGTGTCTTCCAGATCCTGCTCAACGACGTGGAGGAGGCGGTCGAGGAGATCCGCCGGTCGGTGCGGGCGGGTCTCACGGGCGGCGTCCTGCTGCCGGGCACCCCGCCGGGTTCCGGTCTGGCGGAGCTGTACTCGTCGGCGTACGACCCGATCTGGGCGACCTGTGCGGAGCTGGGCGTCCCGGTCAACCACCACGCGGGCTCCGCCTCGCCGCCGCTCGGCGACGAGCCCGCCGCGCGCGCGGTGTTCATGGTCGAGACGACGTGGTTCTCGCACCGGGCGCTGTGGCACCTCGTCTTCGGCGGCGCCTTCCGCCGCCACCCGGAACTGCGGCTCGTCCTCACCGAACAGGGCTCCGGCTGGATACCGGGGGTGCTCGACATGCTGGACTACTACCACGCGCGGCTGGTCGCGGCGGCGACGAAGCGCTCACCCGCGGCAGGGACGGCCGAGTCGAAGTTCGGCGCCGGCCTCGCCGAGGCGATGGGCAAGGGCCCCTCTCAGATCTGGCGCGAGAACTGCTTCGTGGGCGCCAGCTTCATGCGCCCGCACGAGGCGGCCCTGCGCGACCGCATCGGCCTCGACAAGATCATGTGGGGCAGCGACTACCCGCACGACGAGGGCACCCACCCGTACTCCCGCGAGGGCCTGCGCATCAGTTACGCGGGCCTGCCGAGGGACGAGATCGCGGCCATGGTCGGCGGCAACGCGGCCCGCGTCTACGGCTTCGACCTCCAGCGGCTCGGCCGCCTCGCCGCGCGCGTGGGCCCCACGGTCCGGGAACTGGACGAGCCCCTCAAGGAACCCCCGCCCGACGCGACGAGCCCGGTCTTCGCGCCGGGAGGTTCGGCACGGATCTGGTGAGCCGGCCGGACCATTGGCGGAGACCACCAACATCCACCCCCGTACCGGCGGTAATACTTGTCGGTAACAACCTCTAGTCGCGGGCCACCGGCCGTTCTACGGTGCACGCATGTCCCCGAACCTGCCCGATGTCGTGCTGTGGTCCATCCCGGCCTTCGTGCTGCTCACCGTCGTCGAGATCGTGAGCCACCGCGTCCACCCCGACGAGGACGACGCGGGGTACGAGACCAAGGACGCCGCCACCAGCGTGACCATGGGCCTCGGCAGCCTCGCCTTCGACTTCCTGTGGAAGATCCCGATCGTCGCGATCTACACCGGGGTGTACGCGCTCACGCCGCTGCGCGTGCCCGTGCTGTGGTGGACGATCCCGCTGATGCTGCTCGCGCAGGACTTCTTCTACTACTGGTCGCACCGGGGCCACCACGTGATCCGCATCCTGTGGGCCTGCCACGTGGTGCACCACTCCAGCCGCAAGTTCAACCTCACCACCGCGCTGCGCCAGCCCTGGACCAGCCTCACCGTGTGGCCGTTCTACCTGCCGGTCATCGCCTGCGGCGTCCACCCGGCGGCGCTGGCCTTCTGCTCGTCGGCCAACCTGGTCTACCAGTTCTGGATCCACACCGAGCGCATCGGCAAGCTGCCGCGCCCCTTCGAGTACGTCTTCAACACGCCCTCGCACCACCGCGTGCACCACGCGTCCCAGGGCGGCTACCTGGACCGCAACTTCGGCGGCATCCTGATCATCTGGGACCGCTTGTTCGGCTCCTGGGTCGCCGAGACCGACCGGCCCGTCTACGGCCTGACCAAGAACATCACGACGTACAACCCGCTGCGCGTCGCCACCCACGAGTACGCCGCCATCGCCAAGGACCTCCGGGCGGCCGCCGACTGGCGCGAGCGGGCCGGACGGGTCTTCCGCGGCCCCGGCTGGCAGCCCGAGGCGCCGGAGCCACCTGAGCCCGCCGAGGCACCGGAGCCCGCCGAGGCGCCGGCGGCGGGGCGGGCGGCGTGAGCGGACGCCCGCGGCCGGCGCCGCGGCCGGCGCCGCGGCTGCTCCTCGGCGCCTTCGGCCTCGCCGCGCTGGGCGACCTCGGCGCGCTCCTCGCGGGCTCCGACGCCGCCCACGCCGTGTTCAAGCCGCTGCTCATGCCGCTCCTCGCCGCGTACGTGCTGACGCGGCGCGGCCCCCGGCTGCTGCTCGCCGCCCTCCTCCTCGGCTGGGGCGGCGACACCCTGCTGCTCTTCGACGCCGACCTCGCCTTCCTCGCCGGCATGGGCTCCTTCGCGGCCGGGCACGTCTGCTACCTCGTGCTCTTCAAGAGGTACGGCGACGAGGGACGCCGCCGGGGCGCGGCCGGTGCCGCGCTCGTGGCCGCGTACGCCCTCGCGCTCGTCGGCACCGTGGCGCTGCTCTGGCCGGACCTGCCCGCCGACATGCGGGGGCCCGTGGCGGGCTACAGCCTGCTGCTCACCGCCATGGCCCTCGGCGCCACCGCGCTGGGCCCCGCGGCGGCGGCCGGCGGGGCGCTGTTCCTGCTGTCCGACACGCTCATCGCGACCGGCGTCGCCGAGTGGCCGCAGTTGCCGCGCCCGGACTTCGCGATCATGCTCACCTACATCCTGGCGCAGTCCCTGCTGGCCAGGGCCGTGCTCGCGGCTCACCAGCGGATCGGCACCGGCACCGCGGTGAGCAGCGCGGACAGCGCCACGACGACGCCGAGCGCGATCACCTCGCCCCGCGCGGGCGCATAGGCCGACGCCCGGCCCGCCGAGCGGCGCATCCGGCGGCGGGCGAGGACCGCGAGCACGGTGACGACGGCCACCAGGAGGACCTTGGCGAGCAGCACCCGGCCGTAGGCCGTCCCGGTGAGCTGGTCGGCGACCGTGTCCGGCGGCATCCTGCGCAGGGTGCTGCACGTCCCGGTCACCGTCATCGCGGCGAACAGGACGGCGGCCACGCGCGCGTAGAGGCCGAGTACGGCGACGCCCGCCTCCGGGTGGGTCGCCCGCCAGCGCCGCAGTATCCGCAGCACGCCGAGCAGTCCGCCCGCCCACAGCGCCCCGCACGTCAGGTGCACCAGCGTGAGGCCGCTGCCGGTCAACGGGGAGTCCTCCACCGGGGGGTGGGCCCGCAGCGCCTCCGCGACGACGATCGCGGCCAGCGGGAGCGCGGCCGTCCCCGGACGCCGCGTGCGGGCGCACAGGGCCGCCGCGATGAAGGCGTTGACCTCCACCAGGGCGAGCCTGCCGTCCCGGGTGTCGTAGAGGCGCCCGAGGTCCAGGTCGGCGAGGTCCTGCGGTACGAGATTGCCGTTCGCCACGATCGCGGCGAGCCCGAGCGCGGCGGCGAACCCCGCCCATGCCGCGTACGCGCCCCACGCGCGCGGCACCCTGCCCAGCGGCGCCCCGGGGACGCGCCGGGCGAGCCGCACCGCGAACACCTCACCCGCCTGTACGCACAGGGCGGCGAAGAGCACCGCGCGCAGGAACGTGATCCCGCCGGTACCCGGCGCCTGCGCCTCGCCGGTGCCGCGCAGCGCGGCCGAGGGGCCGAACAGCGGGATCAGGGCGGCCACGGCCACCAGGACGAGCACGGCCACGGTGCGCCCCACGGGCGGGCGGCGGCGCGGTGCGCGGTGCGAGAGGGGGGCGGCGGGTATACCGGTGGTGGCTTCGCCCCCGGGCTCGGCGGTCGGTTCTGTCGGGCTCACCACAAGATCTTCACCAGGCGGCCACCGGCGGGCAAGTCCAGGGGGACAAGCAGCGCAATACGGTTCCGATCGGACGCGCCCGCTCAGGGGCGCCGAACGGCCTCGCGGGCCTGGTGACAGCGGAGGGGCCGGGCGGTCACACCGCCCGGCCCCTCGTCACGCACGTGGACTACTTGCGCACGGCGTCCAGCGCGTCGGTCATCCCCACGCCGTAGAAGCTGTTCTTGTTCTTGCCGCCCTCGCAGACAGCGTCGGCCTTGCCGTCACCGTCGATGTCGTACGGGTCGGTGCAGGCGATCGCGTCCGCCTGGCGGCCGAGCAGCGCCTTGAGGCGGGCCGCAGAGGCGTACGGGTGCGTCGACTTCAGCAGGGCGACGACGCCCGCCGCGTGCGGCGCCGCCATCGACGTACCGCCCTTGTAGCCGAACTTGCCGCCCGGCAGCGTCGACAGGATGCGCCCGTCCACGGCCGGCGCGGCCGGTGCCTGGTACTTCGTGGAGTCACCGCCCGGCGAGGTGACGTCGATGACGCCCTTGCCGTAGTTGGAGTACGACGCCTTGATGCCCTTGGCGCCGGTGGCCGAGACCGTCACGACGCCCGGAAGCTGCGACGGCAGGTCGAAGCAGTCCTTGGTCTTGATGGTCCGCGGCACCGGAGTGGTGTCGCCCGGGCTGGAGTCGTCCAGTATCTCGTCCTGGGCCAGGTCGGTGCGCGCGTTGCCCGCGGCCGCGACGTTCACCGCGCCCTTGCGCTCCGCGTACTTCGTGGCCCTGCCCACCGCGTCGACCAGTGCCCTCTGGTCGGCGTCCGTGGTGCAGTTGAACAGCCACGGGTCGGTGTAGTAGCTGCTGTTGGTGACGTCGACGCCGTGGTCGGCCGCCCACATGAAGCCGCAGACGACGGCCTCCGTGTAGTACATGCCGGTCGCGGGCTCGGCCACCTTCAGGCTCGCCACCTTCACGCCGGGCGCCACGCCCGTGACGCCGGTGCCGTTCTTCGCGGCGGCGATCGTGCCCGCCACGTGCATGCCGTGGTCGCTCTCCCCGGCCACCGGACGCCAGGCGTCGCCCTTCTGGACGGGCACGCCGCCCAGGCAGCTCGCCGAGGCCCCGCGGTCGAAGTTGGGCGCGATGTCGGGGTGCGTGTCGTCGACCCCGGAGTCGAGCACGCCGACCGTGACGCGGCGGCTGCCGAGCGAGATCTCGTGCGCCTTGTCCGCCTTCATGGCGGGCAGGTCCCACTGGAGCGGCTCCAGCTCGTCCTGGCCCGCCGACGCCTTGCCCGCGGCGGCCGCGGCCTCGGCGGCGGTCAGCGGCCGCTCGGACTCCAGGGCGTCGTCGGCCTGCGCGAGGAGCGGGGCGGTGCGGGTCGAGCCCGCCGACTGGACGCCGCGCGCCTTGCGGATCGTCTTCGCGAAGTCCGCGTTCGCCGAGTGGACGACGATGACGCCGATCTTGTCGTACGCGATGACGACCTTGCCGCCCGCCTTGGTGATGGCGCGCTCGGCGAGCCTGGCGGACGCCTTGCCCGGGCGGACGTTCACCACGTAGCTCAGCGACTTCGCCTCGGCGGACGCCGTGGCCGCCGAGGCCGGGGCGTCCGGCAGCGCGGCGGGCCGCGCCGACGCCGAACCCGGCAGGAAGGCGACGGCCGAGGCCACCGCCAGGCCGAGGGGCAGGGCGATCGCCTTGCGCGAGCGCGGCAGGGCGGCGGTCTTGCTGTGGAACCTCGTCACGTTCTCTTCCCCCGTCACTTCTTCTTCACGGCGTCGAGCGCGTCGACCAGACCGCTGCCGTAGAAGCCGTTCTTGTTCTTGCCGCCGCTCTCGCACACCGCGTCGGCGTCGCCGTCACCGTCCGGGTCGTACGGCGTGGCCGGGCAATCCAGGCGGTCTGCCTGGGACTTGAGGAGCCGCTGGAGCTCGGCGGGGCCCGCCTTGGGGTGCGTGGACTTCAGCAGCGCGGCGACCCCTGAGGCGTGCGGCGCGGCCATCGACGTACCGCGGAGCCAGCCGTACTCGCCGCCCGGCAGGGTGGAGAGGATGTTGCCGTTCTTCGACGGGGTGTCGGTGGGAAGCTGGTACTTGTCGCCGCCCGGAGCCGTCACGTCGACGACGCCCTTGCCGTAGCTGGAGTACGACGACTTGAGGTTCCGCACACCCGTCGCGCTGGTGGTGACGACGCCCGGGAGCTGGGTGGGCACGTCCAGGCACTCGCTCGGGTCGATCGTGCGGGTCACCGGCGTGGAGTCGTCCGGGCTCGACGAGTCCACGATCGCGTCGGAGGCCAGGTCGTGGTTGGAGTTGCCCGAGGAGGCGATGTTGAGGGTGCCCTTCTTCTGGGCGTAGAGCTGGGCGCGGTTGACCGCGTCGAGGATCGCCTTCTGGTCCGGGTCGTCCTCGCAGTTGTACAGCCACGGGTCCACGTAGTAGCTGTTGTTGGTGATCTCGACGCCGTGCTCGGCGGCGAACACGAAGGCGCAGACCACGTTCTCCGGGTAGAACAGCTCGTCGACCGGGTCGGCCACCTTGATGCCGGCGATCTTCACGCCGGGTGCCACGCCCGCCACGCCGACGCCGTTGCGCGCGGCGCCGATCTCACCGGCCACATGGGTGCCGTGGTAATGGTCCTTGTTCTCCGGGCGCCAGGCTCCGGCGGAGGTGTCCGCCTTGCCGCCGACGCAGCTCGCGGACTGCGACGCCGAGAAGTTCGGGGCCAGGTCGGGGTGGGTGTCGTCGACGCCGGTGTCGATCACGGCGACGGTCACCTTCCTGCTGCCCGGGTTGATCTTCGCCGCCTTGTCGGCGCCGATCGCCCGCAGGTCCCACTGGTCGGCCTCCATCGGCTCGGCGCCCGGAGCGGCGCTCTGCTTCAGGGACTTGGCGTCGGCCTCGGAGAGCCGCTCGGCCTTGCCGTCGTCGGTGGTGCCCGCCGCCCGCAGCGGCGCGGTGTGCGTGGCGCCCGCCGACCGGACGCCGCGCGCCTGGCGTATCCGCTCGCCGAAGGCGGGGTCCGAGGAGTGGGCGACGATGACGCCTATCTTCTCGTGCGCGACGACGACGGAGCCGCCGGCCTCGGCTATCGCCCGCTTCACCTGGGCGATGGTCTTGCGGTCCGTCCGGGTGTTGACGACGTACGCGAAGACGGGGGCGTCCTTCGCGGGCTTCGCCGACACGGCGGCGGGGGCGTCGTCCGGGGCCGCCGACGCGGCGCCGGGCACGAAGCCGACCGAGGCGGCGAGTGCGACACCGAGGGGCACGATCAGCGCCGCGCGACGTCTGGAACGCAGATGAGCCATGGGATCTCCACATCATCCGGAGAGGAACCGCACACGAAATCGCATACGGAAACTGCCCGAACACAGACGGCGCTCGGGCAGGTACATGACGGGTCGTTCAGGGTGAAGCTAACCCGGAAACTCCCAGGCCAGCAATGACCTGTTGAAGAAACCGGCAGCCTCGACCACGTCGCCCACGGTGTGAAGACGTTGAGCAGACAACAGAAGCAACATCAACCCCCTGTCGGATCACGTCCTATGGCCTTAGCATCGCCAACCGTGGCTCACGTGATCCGCGTCACGCCGGAAGGTGAGACCACCCCTGATGGAAGAACTGACCGTCCCCACCGCACCCGCACCACGAGGAGACTCCGTGGCCACCGACGCACCGCCCCCTTCGAAGGGTGGCGCAGCAAACGATCCCGCTCCCCACGCGCCCTCCACGGAGGAGTTCGCCCAGGTGCAGGAGAGCGCGGAGTTCGGTGAACTGCGCCGCTCCCACCGCTCGTTCGCCTTCCCGCTCACCGTCGCCTTCATCGCCTGGTATCTCGTGTACGTCCTGCTCTCCAACTACGCGGGCGACTTCATGGGCACCAAGCTCTTCGGCAACATCAACGTCGCCCTGGTGCTCGGCCTCGGGCAGTTCCTGACCACCTTCCTCATCGCCTGGTTCTACTCCCGGCACGCCGCGGCGAAGCTCGACCCCAAGGCCGAGGCGATCAAGTCCCGCATGGAGACCCGTATGGACACCCGCACGGAGGGCGACGCATGAGCCCCGCGCACAACGCCGTCATCGAACTCGCGGCGGCGTCCGACGCCTCGGAGCACCGGACGCTGATCATCAGCCTCTTCTCGGTCTTCGTCGTCGCGACCTTGATCATCACCGTCTGGGCGGGCCGGCAGACCAAGAGCGCCGCCGACTTCTACGCCGGCGGTCGCCAGTTCACCGGCTTCCAGAACGGCCTGGCGATCTCCGGCGACTACATGTCCGCCGCGTCCTTCCTCGGCATCGCGGGCGCCATCGCCCTCTTCGGCTACGACGGCTTCCTGTACTCCATCGGCTTCCTGGTCGCCTGGCTGGTCGCGCTGCTCCTGGTCGCCGAGCCGCTGCGCAACTCCGGGCGCTACACGA
This sequence comes from Streptomyces sp. DSM 118878, assembly GCF_052936595.1. Classification (NCBI taxonomy): domain Bacteria; kingdom Bacillati; phylum Actinomycetota; class Actinomycetes; order Kitasatosporales; family Streptomycetaceae; genus Streptomyces; species Streptomyces sp. DSM 118878. The sequence goes on along the minus strand of NZ_CP193622.1, from coordinate 2,327,748 downwards.
TGGGCGACGTCCTCGCGTACCGCATGCGCCAGCGCCCGGTCCGCACGGCCGCGGGCACCTCCACCATCGTCGTCTCGATCTTCTACCTGCTCGCGCAGATGGCGGGCGCCGGCGTCCTGGTCTCGCTGCTGCTCGGCATCACGTCCGACGCGGGCAAGATCCTCATCGTCGCCCTCGTCGGCGTCCTGATGATCGTCTACGTCACCATCGGCGGCATGAAGGGCACCACCTGGGTGCAGATGGTCAAGGCCGTCCTGCTCATCGCGGGCACGGTCCTCATCACCTTCCTGATCCTCCTGAAGTTCAACTTCAACGTCTCCGACCTGCTCGGCACCGCCGCCTCCAACAGCGGCAAGGGCTCGGCGTTCCTGGAGCCCGGCCTCAAGTACGGCGTGAGCGCCACCTCCAAGCTCGACTTCATCTCGCTCGGCATCGCCCTGGTCCTCGGCACCGCGGGACTCCCGCACATCCTGATCCGCTTCTACACCGTGCCCACGGCCAAGGCCGCCCGTAAGTCCGTGAACTGGGCGATCGGCATCATCGGCGCCTTCTACCTGATGACCATCGTGCTCGGCTTCGGCGCCGCGGCCCTGCTCAAGCCCGGCGACATCATCGCCTCCAACAAGGCGGGCAACACGGCGGCGCCGCTGGCCGCCCTGGAGATCGGCGGCGGTGGCGACTCCACCGGCGGCGCGATCCTGCTCGCGGTGATCTCCGCGGTCGCCTTCGCCACGATCCTCGCGGTCGTCGCGGGCCTCACGCTGGCCTCCTCCTCGTCCTTCGCGCACGACATCTACGCGAACGTCATCCGCAGGGGCAAGGCCACCGAGAAGGAGGAGATGAAGGCCGCGCGCTGGGCGACCGTCTTCATCGGCATCGTCTCCATCGCCCTCGGCGCCCTGGCCCGCGACCTGAACGTGGCGGGGCTCGTCGCCCTCGCCTTCGCCGTCGCGGCCTCCGCCAACCTGCCGACGATCCTGTACAGCCTCTTCTGGAAGCGGTTCACCACCCAGGGGGCGCTCTGGTCCATCTACGGCGGTCTGGCCGCCGCCGTCGGCCTGGTGCTGTTCTCGCCGGTCGTCTCCGGCAAGGCCACGTCGATGTTCCCCGGCGCGAACTTCGACTTCTTCCCGCTGGAGAACCCGGGCCTGATCTCCATCCCGCTCGGCTTCCTGCTGGGCTGGCTCGGCTCGGTCCTCTCCAAGGAGAAGCCCGACAAGGGCAAGTACGCCGAGCTGGAGGTCAAGTCCCTCACCGGCGTCGGAGCCCACTGAACGGACCGTGTTCACACGCGCGTAGCGGCCGCGTCGTAGAGTCCTACGACGCGGCCGCACCGTTCCTCGTGGCAAATGGCCCATGGCGTTGTCAGAGGCGTCGCGTAAGGTCGGAGCCAGTGGACCAACAGCATCCAACCGTCGGGGAGGGGGCCGAAATGCTCATCGACACCTATGGCCGTGTAGCCACTGACCTGCGTGTATCGCTGACAGATCGCTGCAATCTGCGCTGCACGTACTGCATGCCGGAAGAGGGCCTGCAGTGGCTGGCCAAGCCCGACCTGCTCACGGACGACGAGATCGTCCGCCTCGTGCGCATCGCCGTCACCCGGCTCGGCGTCACCGAGGTCCGCTTCACCGGCGGTGAGCCGCTCCTGCGCCCCGGCCTCGTCGGCATCGTCGAGCGCTGCGCCCGCCTTGAGCCGCGCCCCCGGATGTCCCTGACGACGAACGGCATCGGCCTCAAGCGCACCGCCGAGGCCCTCAAGGCCGCGGGCCTCGACCGGGTCAACGTCTCGCTCGACACGCTGCGCCCCGACGTCTTCAAGACCCTCACCCGCCGTGACCGCCACAAGGACGTCCTCGAAGGACTCCAGGCGGCACGCGACGCGGGCCTCACCCCGGTCAAGGTCAACACCGTCCTGATGCCGGGGCTGAACGACGACGAGGCCCCCGACCTCCTCGCCTGGGCCGTGGAGAACGACTACGAACTCCGCTTCATCGAGCAGATGCCCCTGGACGCCCAGCACGGCTGGAAGCGCGACGGCATGATCACCGCGGGCGACATCCTGACGTCCCTGCGCACCCGCTTCGCGCTCACGGAAGAGGGCTCGGGGGAGCGCGGCTCCGCGCCCGCCGAGCGCTGGATCGTGGACGGCGGCCCGCACCGCGTCGGCGTCATCGCCTCGGTGACCCGCCCCTTCTGCTCGGCCTGCGACCGCACCCGCCTCACGGCCGACGGACAGGTGCGCACCTGCCTCTTCGCCACCGAGGAGACCGACCTGCGCGGGGCGCTGCGCGCCGCCCCCGAGGACAGCGAGGACGGCTCGGACGAGGCGATCGCCCGCATCTGGAAGCTCGCGATGTGGGGCAAGAAGGCGGGCTCGGGCCTGGACGACCCGTCGTTCCTCCAGCCGGACCGCCCGATGTCGGCGATCGGAGGCTAGGGCCCGTCGTCGGGGTCAGGCCGGCGGCTGGTCCGGCTGGTCCTGCCGGGCTTCCCACTCCGCCAGGGGCACGACTTCCTTGAGCATGCCGCGGACGCCGAGGAACTGGGAGAGGTGCTCGCGGTGTTCGTCACAGGCGAGCCACGTCTTGCGCCGCTCCGGGGTGTGGATCTTGGGGTTGTTCCACGCGAGCACCCAGACCGCGTCGGAGCGGCAGCCCTTGGCGGAACAGATCGGCTTCTCGTCACTCACAGTCGCGTCCAAGCATCCAGAACAAGGCGACGCCGAGCAGCCACGGGGGGAGCTGCCCGGCGTCGGTCTGTCGCTCCGACGGGGGATGCGGAGCGCGTACGAAGTATGTCACGCGGGACCCCGTAGCCGGGACCGGAACTACATGATTGATCTGAGCTTTTCCTGAGCTTGGCGCATCGTCGACGGTCAGGCCTTTTCGTGCTCGGCGTCCCGCCGCTGGTCGTACGCGGGCCCCGAGGAATCTTCCGGGACGGATTCCGCGGCCACGGCCGAATCGGGCGGAGCCAGCATTGGCCGAGAAGGGGTGGGTACGAACGTCGAAGGAAGCGAGGGGTTTCCCTCACGCCCCGCGTTGGCGATGACCACGGAGACGTAGGGCAGCAGTATGCCGAGGACCAGCGCGACGATGGCCACGTGGCGCTCGACGTTCCAGAGCACGGCCGCGGCGATGACGGCCAGGGTCCGCACCGACATCGAGATCACATACCGGCGCTGCCGGCCCCGCACGTCCTCCGCGAGCCCCTGACGGGCCCCCGTGATCCGGAAGACCTGGCCGTCGCTCCGCTTCCGCATCACGTTCCACCACCCAGTCCGATGTGCCGGACTCTCCCCGGTCTCTGCCCCGGTCCGGCACGCCCCACGTTACGCCTGGGCTGCGCAACCCACGAGAGCGGGGGCGGCCTCTCCTCGGTGCGAACGCTGCGCCGTGCCACGTATGGAACCGCCCGACATGCGCCGTACGGGGTACGGGCCGACACTGGCCGTAATGCTCACGTAGAGCCGTACAAGGAGGCAGCTATGGGCTGGTTGTGGGCGATCATCGTGGGATTCGTGCTGGGGCTGATTGCCAAGGCGATCCTGCCCGGTAAGCAGCACAGTCCGATCTGGCTCACCACGGTGTTCGGCATCATCGGGGCCGTCCTGGGCAACTGGCTCGCGACCCAGTTCGGCATCAACGAGACCAAGGGCATCGACTGGGGCCGTCACGCGCTGCAACTGGTCGCGGCGCTCGTGGTCGTCGGCATCGGCGACGCGATCTACAAGGCGGTCCGGGGCAACAGACGTACGGCCTAGCCGCGCGCCCCATGGTTCAAGGGCGAAGGCCCGGCCCCCGGACATCACCCGTGGGCCGGGCCTTCGCACGCGCACGGATCAGCTCGCGGCGTTCCCCGTGACCTCGACCGCGGCCAGGTTCTTCTTGCCGCGGCGCAGCACGAGCCAGCGCCCGTGGAGCAGGTCGTCGGCGGCCGGCACGGCGTCCTCGGCGGCGACCTTGACGTTGTTCACGTAGGCACCGCCCTCCTTGACCGTGCGCCGGGCGGCGGACTTGCTCGCCACCAGGCCGACCTCGGCGAGCAGGTCGACGACCGGGCCGAGCTCGGCGACCTCGGCGCGCGGCAGCTCGGAGAGGGCCGCGGCCAGCGTCGCCTCGTCGAGACCGGAGAGCTCGCCCTGGCCGAAGAGGGCCTTGGACGCGGCGATGACCGCGGCGCACTGGTCGGCGCCGTGCACCAGCGTCGTCAGCTCCTCGGCGAGCGCGCGCTGGGCGGCGCGCGCCTGCGGACGCTCCTCGGTCTGCTTCTCGATCTCCTCCAGCTCCTCGCGGCTCTTGAAGGAGAGGATCCGCATGTAGGTGGAGATGTCCCGGTCGTCCACGTTCAGCCAGAACTGGTAGAACGCGTACGGCGTCGTCATCGCCGGGTCGAGCCAGATCGCGCCGCTCTCGCTCTTGCCGAACTTGGTGCCGTCCGCCTTCACCATCAGCGGCGTGGCGATCGCGTGCACGGCGGCGTCCGGCTCCAGGCGGTGGATCAGATCGATGCCGGCCGTGAGGTTGCCCCACTGGTCGCTGCCGCCCTGCTGGAGGGTGCAGCCGTAGCGCCGGTAGAGCTCCAGGAAGTCCATGCCCTGGAGGAGCTGGTAGCTGAACTCGGTGTACGAGATGCCCTCCTGCGACTCCAGGCGCCTGGCGACGGAGTCCTTGGTGAGCATCTTGTTCACGCGGAAGTGCTTGCCGATGTCCCGCAGGAACTCGATCGCGGACAGGCCCGCGGTCCAGTCCAGGTTGTTGACCATGACCGCGGCGTTCTCGCCCTCGAAGGACAGGAAAGGCTCGATCTGCGTGCGCAGCCGGGCCACCCAGTTCGCGACGGTCTCCGGGTCGTTCAGGGTGCGCTCGGCGGTCGGCCGCGGGTCGCCGATCTGCCCCGTGGCCCCGCCCACCAGGGCCAGCGGGCGGTGCCCCGCCTGCTGGAGCCTGCGGACGGTGAGGACCTGCACGAGGTGTCCGACGTGCAGGCTCGCCGCGGTCGGGTCGAAGCCGCAATAGAACGTGACGGGACCGTCCGCGAGCGCCTTGCGCAGTGCGTCTTCATCGGTGGACAGGGAGAAAAGCCCCCGCCACTTCAGCTCGTCGACGATGTCCGTCACGGGTCTCGCGTCTCCTTGGATGTACTGGTCCATGTACTGATGGGCTGCACGGACGTGCAGGGTCCGAGGTTATACGCCCTGGCTGACCGAACTCATGTTGAAGTCGGGGACGCGGAGCGCGGGCATCGCGGCCCGGGTGAAGTAGTCGCCCCACTCGCGCGGCAGCGTCCTCTCCGTACGGCCCGCCTCCGAGGCGCGGCCGAGGAGGTCGACCGGCGACTCGTTGAAGCGGAAGTTGTTCACCTCGCCCACGACCTCGCCGTTCTCGACGAGGTAGACGCCGTCCCGGGTCAGGCCCGTCAGGAGCAGTGTCGCGGGGTCGACCTCGCGGATGTACCAGAGGCAGGTGAGCAGGAGGCCGCGCCCGGTGGCCGCGACCATCTCGTCCAGGGAGCGCTCGCCGCCGCCGTCCAGGATGAGGTTGTCGACCGCGGGCGTCACCGGCAGGCCGGTCAGGCCCGCGCTGTGCCTGCTGGTGACCAGGTGCGCGAGGTCACCGCCGCGGACCCACTCGGTGGGCGCCAGCGGCAGCCCGTTGTCGAACACGGAGGAGTCGCCGGCCGAGGTGTGCGCGAGCACGAACGGCGCCGACTCCAGGCCCGGCTCACGCGGATCGCTGCGCAGCGTCAGCGGGAGCCCGGCGACGCGCTCGCCCAGGCGCGTGGCGCCCCCGGGCTTGGAGAAGACCGTGCGGCCCTCCGCGGCGTCCCGCGCCGACGACGACCAGAACTGGTAGATCAGCAGGTCGGCCACCGCGGTCGGCGGCAGCAGCGTCTCGTACCGCCCCGCGGGCAGGTCGACGCGCCGCCGGGCCCACGCCAGGCGTTGCGCCAGCTCCGCGTCGAGCGCCCCCGGATCGACGTCCGTGAAGTCACGGGTGGAGCGTCCCGCCCACGCCGACTTCGTGCGGTCAGGCGACTTGGCGTTGACTTCGAGGGTGCCGTTGGGCTGGTCGTGCCGCAGGCGCAGCCCCGTCGAGGTGCCGAGGTAGCTCGACACGTACTCGTGGTTCGCGAAGCCGTACAGCTCGCGGCCGCCCGCGCGCGCCCTCGCGAAGGCCTCGCCGAGCGCCGGGGCGAAGTCGGCGAAGACCGCGGAGGAGGTCTCGGCGGGGGCGTCCGTGAAGTCGGCGGAGGGCGCGGTGCCGGACACCAGCGGCTGCGCGTCCTCGGCGGGAGCGGCCCCGCGGGCGGCCGCCTCGGCGGCGCGTACCAGCGGCTCCAGGTCGTGCGCGGTGACCGCCGAGCGTGAGACGACTCCGGAGGCGGTGCCCTCCTTGCCGTCGACCGTGGCGATGACGGTCAGGGTGCGGCCGCGGGTGACGCCGTTGGTGGTGAGGGCGTTGCCCGCCCAGCGCAGGTTCGCCGTCGACTCCTCGTCGGCGATCACGACACAGCCGTCGGCGGTGGACAGCTCCAGGGCACGCTCGACGATCTCGTGCGGCTTGGTGGCGCTGCGGCTCATCGGCCGGCCTCCTGCGTGGTGTTGAGGATGTTGACGCCCCGGAACAGGGCGGAAGGGCAGCCGTGCGAGACCGCGGCGACCTGCCCCGGCTGGGCCTTGCCGCAGTTGAAGGCGCCACCCAGGACGTACGTCCGCGGGCCGCCGACCGCGGCCATGGAGCCCCAGAAGTCGGTGGTCGTCGCCTGGTAGGCGACGTCACGGAGCTGCCCGGCGAGCCGCCCGTTCTCGATCCGGTAGAAGCGCTGCCCGGTGAACTGGAAGTTGTACCTCTGCATGTCGATGGACCACGAGCGGTCTCCGACCACGTAGATGCCCCGGTCGACGCCCGCGATCAGATCCTCGGTGGAGAGCCCGCCGGGGTCCGGCTGGAGCGACACGTTCGCCATCCGCTGCACCGGTACGTGGCCGGGGGAGTCGGCGTACGCGCAGCCGTTGGACCGATCGAATCCGGTGAGCCGCGCGATGCGCCGGTCGAGCTGGTAGCCGACCAGGGTGCCGTCCTTGACCAGGTCCCAGGACTGTCCGGCCACGCCCTCGTCGTCGTACCCGATGGTCGCGAGCCCGTGCTCGACGGTCCGGTCGCCCGTCACGTTCATCAGCGACGAGCCGTAGGCGAGCTTGCCGAGCTGGTCGAAAGTGGCGAACGAGGTGCCCGCGTACGCCGCCTCGTAGCCGAGCGCGCGGTCGAGCTCGGTGGCGTGGCCGATGGACTCGTGGATCGTCAGCCAGAGGTTCGACGGGTCGACGACCAGGTCATACGTGCCCGCGCGGACGCTCGGGGCCCGCATCTTTTCCGCCAATTGCTCGGGGATGCGCTCCAGCTCGCCCTGCCAGTCCCAGCCGGTCCCGGTGAGGTACTCCCAGCCGCGTCCGACCGGCGGCGCCAGGGTGCGCATGGAGTCGAACTCCCCGCTCGTCCCGTCGACGGCGACCGCGGTGAGCTGCGGGTGCAGCCTGACCCGCTGCTGCGTGGTCACCGTGCCCGCCGTGTCCGCGTAGAACTTGTTCTCGTGCACGGCGTGCAGCGAGGCGTCGACGTGCGCGACCCCGTCGGCGGCGAGCAGCCGCGCGCTCCAGTCGGCGAGCAGCGCCGCCTTCTCCTCCTCCGGCACGGAAAAGGGGTCGATCTCGTAGCTGGACACCCACGTCCTGTCGGCGTGCACGGGCTCGTCGGCGAGCTCCACTCTCTCGTCCGACCCGGCGGCCTTGATCACCTGCGCGCTGAGCTTCGCCATCGCCACGGCCTGCGAGGCGACTCTGGCCGCCGCGTCCATCGTCAGGTCGACGCCGGAGGCGAATCCCCAGGTCCCGCCGTGCACCACCCGCACCGCGTACCCCAGGTCGGTGGTGTCCGAGGTACCGGACGGCTTGGCGTCGCGCAGCCGCCAGGAGGCGTCGCGGACCCGCTCCAGGCGGAAGTCCGCGTGGTCCGCGCCGAGCGCACGCGCGCGGGCGAGCGCGGCGTCGGCGAGAGGCCGCAGCGGCAGCGCCGTGAAGGCTTCATCGATGGAATGAGGCACGGAGGTCTCCCTGCTGTCGGCTCCGGTCGGATCTGATGATGACGTGCGGGACGGCCTCACGGCCAGGCCTTTCTGTAGGGACCCGACAGGGAGTCCTCTGAGCCACTGTCGGTCGCCGATTCTCCGTATCCCGGAAGGTACCGATAGGTTTTCGAGGTACCAGACCGCTATCGAAAGGGTGATCCGTTGAGCCGCTCGGTTCTCGTCACCGGAGGAAACCGGGGCATCGGCCTCGCCATCGCCCGCGCTTTCGCCGACGCCGGCGACAAGGTCGCGATCACCTTCCGCTCGGGTGAGCCGCCGAAGGCCCTCACCGACGCCGGCGTCCTCGCCGTCAGGTGTGACATCACCGACGCCGAACAGGTGGAGCAGGCCTACAAGGAGATCGAGGAGAAGCACGGGAACGTCGAGGTCCTGGTCGCCAACGCGGGCATCACCAAGGACCAGCTCCTGATGCGCATGTCCGAGGAGGACTTCACGTCCGTCCTCGACACCAACCTCACCGGCACCTTCCGCGTGGTCAAGCGCGCCAACCGCGGCATGCTGCGGGCCAGGAAGGGCCGTGTCGTCCTGATCTCCTCCGTGGTGGGCCTCATGGGCGGCCCCGGGCAGGCCAACTACGCCGCCTCCAAGGCGGGTCTGGTCGGCTTCGCGCGTTCGCTCGCCCGCGAGCTCGGATCGCGCAACCTCACCTTCAACGTCGTCGCGCCCGGTTTTGTCGACACCGACATGACCAAGGTGCTGACGGAGGAGCAGCGCAAGGGCATCGTCGCCCAGGTGCCGCTCGGCCGTTACGCGCAGCCCGAGGAGATCGCCGCCGCGGTGAAGTTCCTCGCGTCCGACGACGCCTCGTACATCACTGGAGCCGTCATCCCCGTTGACGGCGGATTGGGCATGGGTCACTGATCACATGAGCGGAATTCTCGACGGCAAGCGCATCCTTGTCACCGGCGTGCTGACGGAGGCGTCCATCGCCTTCCACACGGCCAAGGTCGCCCAGGAGCAGGGTGCCGAGGTCATCCTGACCGCCTTCCCGCGGCCCACGCTCACCGAGCGCATCGCCAAGAAGCTCCCCAAGCCCGCCAAGGTCATCGAGCTCGACGTGACCGACCAGGAGCACCTGGACCGCCTCGCGGGCGTCGTGAAGGACGAGCTGGGCGGCCTCGACGGCATCGTGCACTCCATCGGCTTCGCGCCGCAGGGCGCCTTCAACTTCCTCGAGGCCACCTTCGAGGACGTCGCGACGGCCATGCACGTCTCCGCGTTCTCCCTGAAGTCGCTCACCATGGCGTGCCGCCCGCTCTTCGGGGACGGCGCCTCGGTCGTCGGCCTCACCTTCGACGCGCAGTACGCCTGGCCCAAGTACGACTGGATGGGCCCGGCCAAGGCCGCCCTGGAGGCCACCAGCCGCTACCTCGCCCGTGACCTGGGCAAGGAGAACGTCCGCTGCAACCTGATCTCCGCGGGGCCGCTCGGCTCCATGGCGGCCAAGTCCATCCCGGGCTTCGGCGAACTCGCGGACGTCTGGAACAGCCGCTCCCCGCTGAGCTGGGACATGGCCGACCCGGAGCCCGCGGGCCGCGGCGTCGTCGCCCTGCTCTCGGACTTCTTCCCGAAGACCACCGGCGAGATCATCCACGTCGACGGCGGCGTCCACATGATGGGTGCCTGACCAGCTCTTCGTAAGGCTCTTCGTACGGCTCTTCGTACGTGGCTGAGGCCCCGTCCCCCGCAGTGCGCGGGGGCGGGGCCTCACCCGTTCGGCTCACCGGCCGGGCGGCGGCGGGCGAGTGCCGCCCATGGTGGAGTGTGCGTCTCCCCGGTGCGGTGCTCGCCGCTCTCGCCCTCCTGGTCGCTGTGCCCTCCGGCGCCGCGTCCCTGGCCGTGGACGGCCGCGGGGAGAAGGAGAGGCCACGTCCCTTCGGCTCGGAGTGCCGCACCGGGATCAGTGGCTCCAACGTCGTCGCGTACTGCCACAACCCGTACCCCGAGACGGACCATGTCCGCCTGCACGTCGAGTGCGACCGGTGGTGGGACATCGACGTCGACAGCGCCCCGACCGCCGCGGGGCCCGCCGAGACCGTGCGGCTGACCGGGCGGTGCTGGAAAGAGGTCCGCTCGGCCTGGGTCAGCCATGAGAGGTGAGGGTGCCGCCGCCGGCGGCGGTCAGCGCGTGTCGCGCGCCTCGGTGAACCGCTCGGGGCGGCACATGAACGGGTAGCTCCCCGCCTCGATCCCCGCGGCCTCCGCGTCCTGATCCCGGATCGCGTCGATCAGACGGGCGTGGTCCATGTGCGACTCGGGGGTGAGGTCCTTGCCGATGTCGTCGCGCAGCCAGTCCCGCAGAACCTCGCCCAGGTCCGCGTACAGGGCCGTCATGACGTCGTTGTGCGAGGCGGCCACCACGGCCATGTGGAGCGTCGCGTCGGCCGTCACGAACTCCTCCGCGTTCCCCGAGGCCCAGGCCTCCTCGCGCCGTACGAGGAGGGCGTCCAGCTGCTTCAGGTCGCGGTCGGTGCGCCGCCGGGCGGCGAGCTCGGCGGCGCTCGACTCCAGCGTGCTCCGCAGCTCCGCGATGTGCCTCGGATCCGCGTCGGCGAACCTGCGGTGCATCACGCCCGCCAGCTCGCTGGTCGCCACGACGAAGGTGCCGGAGCCCTGCCGGATGTCGAGCAGGCCGTTGTGCGCGAGGGCGCGCACCGCCTCCCTGACCGTGTTCCGCGCCACGCCGAGCTGCTCGACCAGCTCGGGCTCGGTGGGGATGCGGGAGCCGACCGGCCACTCGCCCGAGGAGATCTGATTGCGCAGCTCGGAGATGACCTGTTCGGAGAGCGCCGAGCGGCGAGGGGTGGTCAGCGGCATGACGGTCCTTCGTACGGGGCGGGGTGCCGGGCCGGGGTCGACGTGTGACGCGATCGGATTGGACAGCCAATCATCCCATGATTCTATGATGGCCCCATGGCTAGTGAGGACACCGGGACGATGACACCCGCAGCGGCAGTGGAGCGCACCGAGACGGCGGACGTGGAGCAGGCGAAAGGGACCCCCACGCGCGCGTGGGCGACGCGACTGATCACCGTCGGCATCGTCCTCGCGGCCCTCAACCTCCGCCCGGCCATCACCAGCCTCGGCGCACTCCTCGAAGAGGTGCGCGACGGCCTCGGCATGAGCGGCAGCCTCGCCGGACTGCTCACCTCCGTGCCGCCGCTCTGCTTCGCGGTCTTCGGCGTCATGGCTCCCCGGTTCGCCCGGCGCTTCGGGCCCAGCGCGGTCGTCTGCGTGGGCATGATGGCCATCGCCGCCGGCCTGGTCATACGCCCCTTCATCGGCGGTACGGCCGGCTTCCTCGCCGCCACCGCGCTCGCCCTCATGGGCATCGCGGTCAGCAACGTCCTGATGCCGGTGATCGTCAAGCGCTGGTTCCCCGACCGGGTCGGCTCGATGACCGGCCTGTACTCGATGGCGCTCGCGCTCGGCACCTCCCTCGCCGCGGCCCTCACCGTCCCCATGACCGACGCCCTCGGCGGACGCTGGCAGACAGGGCTCGCCGTGTGGGCGGGGCTCGCCGTCGTCGCCGTCGTCCCGTGGATACCGCTCGTCCGCGACCGGGGCACCGCCTCCGCCGCCCCCGAGCACGTCAGCGCCGGCGTCCGCCAGGAGGACGCCGGGCTGCGTATCACCCACAGCCGCACCGCCTGGGCGCTCGCCGTCTTCTTCGGGCTCCAGGCCACGGCCGCGTACATCACGATGGGCTGGATGCCGCAGATCTTCCGTGACGCGGGCGTCCCCGCGGGCGAGGCGGGCGTCCTGCTCGCCATCACGATGGCCATGGGCGTGCCGCTGGCGTTCGTCATCCCGCGCGTGGCCACCCGGTTGACCAACCAGGGCCCCGTGGTGATCGTCCTCGGCGCCTGCGGCCTCACGGGGTACGCGGGCCTCTACCTCGCCCCCGCGGGCGGCGCGTGGGCCTGGGCGATCCTGCTCGGCATCTCCAACTGCGCCTTCCCGCTCGCCCTCACCATGGTCGGCATGCGGGCCAAGAGCAGCGTCGGCGTGGGCAAGCTGTCGGCCTTCGCGCAGAGCACCGGCTACCTGATCTCGATCCCGGGCCCGCTCCTGGTCGGCGTCCTCTACCAGCACAGCGGCGGCTGGGGCCTGCCCATCGCGCTCATGGCGGGCCTGATGGTGCCGCAGATCATCATCGGTACGCTCGCGGGCCGCGACCGCACGGTCGAGGACGAGGTGGCCGCCAGGGCGGCGAGGGCCTGACCCAGGTGAATGCCTGACGCGGGTGAATGCCTGACGCGGGTGAAGGCCTGACCCCGGCGGCGGCCGCGGGGCAAAGGGTGCGAGACTGACCGTATGCCCGTCCTTGACCCGAACCCCCAGAACGGCCAGAAGAAGCTGCTCCTCGTGCTCGGCGCGATGCTGGCCATCACCGTGATCATCGGCATCATCGCCTCGATAGCCTCACCGTGAGCCGGTGAGCCGGTGAGCCGGTGAGCCGGTGATCTGTGATCCGCGATCTGTGATCCGTGATCTGGGTGTAATGCCCGGTTTGGGGTGAGGTCTGGTGGGGCTGGCACCCCCATCCCCTAGGGGGCCAGTGTCAGGGTCAAGTGGGTGGGTCACCTGATGGGTTGACGGCCGCCGATCGCCTAGTTTCGAGATGTGCCCGCGACGACGCGGCACGGACACTCGAATCACGGAGGCGGCATGTCGGCCCGTTCGCACACCCGGCGCGACCCCGTGGGGTCGTCCGGCGTCGAGATCCAGCTCCCCTGGTGGGCGATCGCCCTGCCCGCCGTGGCCTTCGCGGCCCTGCTCCTGTTGATATTGAACCCGGTGGACGCGCACGCCGCGGGCAGCGAGCCCGTCGTCGCCAACCTCATGGAGCGCGTCCAGGCGATGGTGCAGCGCATGGCCCCGTGACCCCTCCCCGACAGGCCCCGGTCCACCACCTCGGGACACCGCGCCAACTACCCGCGCCCCATGGCTCGTTTCATGCGAAGCTGGGATGCATGAGCGTCGCAGAACCCCGCAAGATTGTCCTCTTCCGGCATGCGAAGGCCGACTGGCCCCAGGTGGCCGACCACGAGCGGCCGCTCGCTGATCGAGGCCGCAGGGACGCCCCCGTCGCCGGACGCAAGCTGGCCGACAGCGGCATCGCCTTCGATCTGGCCCTCTGTTCTTCCGCTGCCAGGACCCGCGAGACCTGGAAGCTCGCCGTCCACGAGCTGCCGCAGCGGCCGAAGACCGTCTACGAGGAGCGGCTGTACGAAGCCTCTCCCGGCGAGCTGATCGCCGTGCTCAACGAGACCCCGGACGACGTGCGGAACGTTCTCCTGATCGGGCACAACCCCGGAGTGCAGGGACTGACCGACGTCCTCGCCGGAGACGCCGAGGGCGACGCGCGGCAGCGGCTCGACCGCCGGGGCTTCCCGACCGCGACCTTCGCCGTCCTGACGTACTCCGGTTCCTGGAAGGCGCTGGAGCCGGGCGTCGCCACCCTTGTCGACTACTGGGCGCCGTCCGAGTAACGCGTCCACCGTTTCCTGTGCGGCAGGGCCCCGCGCCGGTGGCGCGGGGCCCGTGGTCATGGTCTGGCCGGGGGGGCAGTCAGTCCGCGTGGGTCTCTGCCGCCTCGACCTCTTCGCGGGTGATGCCGAGGAGGTAGAGGACGGTGTCGAGGAACGGCACGTTCACCGCGGTGTGCGCGGCCTCGCGGACCAGGGGCTTGGCGTTGAAGGCGACGCCGAGACCGGCCGCGTTCAGCATGTCGAGGTCGTTCGCACCGTCCCCGATCGCGACGGTCTGCTCCAGCGGGACCCCGGCCTCCGCGGCGAAGCGGCGCAGCAGCCGCGCCTTGCCCGCGCGGTCCACGATCTCGCCGGTCACCCTGCCGGTGAGCTTGCCGTCGACGATCTCCAGGGTGTTGGCCTGGGCGAAGTCGAGGCCGAGGCGTTCCTGAAGATCATCGGTGACCTGTGTGAAGCCGCCGGAGACGACTCCCACTTGGTAGCCGAGGCGCTTGAGGGTGCGGATGAGGGTGCGGGCGCCCGGGGTGAGCCTGACCTCGGAGCGGACCTTGTCGACGACCGACGCGTCGAGGCCCGCGAGCAGCCGCACGCGCGCGTGCAGGGACTGCTCGAAGTCCAGCTCGCCGCGCATCGCCGCGGAGGTCACCTCGGCGACCTCGTCCTCGCACCCGGCGTGGGCGGCGAAGAGTTCGATGACCTCGTCCTGGATGAGCGTCGAGTCGACGTCCATCACGACCAGGCGCTGCGCACGGCGGTGCAGGCCCGCGGCCACGACCGCGACGTCCACGCCGAGCTTCGCGGCCTCTATGGCCAGAGCGGTGCGCAGGGGCTCGGTCTCCGTGCCGGACACCGCGAACTCCACGGCGGTGACCGGGTACTTGGCGAGCCGGAAGATGCGGTCGATGTTGCCGCCGGTCGACGTGATGCTGGCGGCGATGGCCGCCGTCGACTCCGAGGTCAGGGGGTGGCCGAGGACGGTGACGTGCGAACGCCCCAGACCGCGCGGCAGGTTGTCGCCGATGCCCGAGATGATCTCGGCCTGCATCTTCATGGACTCCGCCCAGCTGTGGACGGTGGCGCGCAGGTCTCCCTCCAGGCCGGAGGGCGGCTCGGTCACGAGCGCGCACAGCACTATGCGGCCACGGGTGACGACCTGCTCGATGTCGACCACGTCGACGGAGTAGGCGGCGAGGGTGTCGAAGAGGCCGGCGGTGAGGCCGGGGCGGTCCTTGCCGAAGATCTTGACGAGGAGCGTCGGGACGTCTGCGGGCTGGGGGGGCTGCGAAGCACTCATGGTGCCGCTTACGGTAGCGGCCGCTTTCTTTCCTCCGTCCGTCGGTCCGGCCCTCGGACACGTGAACGCCCCCGTGAGTGGGGGTCCACCCCGCACCTCGGGCAGCCGGCGGGACCACCTGACGGGCGCCGTCGAGGGGCAGGTGGGTCCGGTGCTTGTTGTCCGCGGGTCGTCCTGGGCTGGTCGCGCAGTTCCTCGCGCCCCTGGGGTGCCCGGCGGTCAGCGCGAGCCCCGCGGCTTTCCCGGTGGTGGGGGGCCGGTCGCAGGGGGCGGTGGTGGAGGTGGGGGAGGCGGGGGCCAGTCTCCGGAGCGGGGGCGTGGGCGTGGGCGTGGCGGGGGGACGACCGGGCCCGCCACCGTGGGCGCGCCGTATACGTCCTCGGGCGGGGACTCTCCGCTCGGTGGCCGCGACGACTGCCCTCGCGGACGCAGGTAGGGATTCGTGTCGGGGTTCGGCGGGCGGTGCGGGGCCCGGGGGCGATAGGGCCCGACCTCAGCCCCGGCTCCGGTCCCGGCCCCGCCCCCGGCTCCAGCCCCGGTTCCGGCCCCGGTCCTGGCCCCGCCCCCGGCTCCAGCCCCGGTTCCGGCCCCGGCCCCGGCCCCGGCCCCGGCTCCAGCCCCGGCCTCAGCTCCCGTCCCCGTCCCCGTTCCGGCCCTGGTCCCGGCCTCAGCCCCGGTTCCGGCCTCAGCCCCCGTCCCAGTCCCGGCCCCGGCTCCAGTCCCGGCCCCGGCTCCAGCCCCGGCCCCAGCCCCGGCCCCAGCCCCGGCCCCAGCCCCGGCCCCAGCCCCGGCCCCAGCCCCGGCCCCGGCTCCGGTTCCGGCCTCAGCCCCCGTCCCTGTCCCCGTCCCCGGAGTGGGGGGCACGGACATGCCCTCGCCCGAGAGCGCCAACGGCGAGCTCCGGCCCCCCGCGGCCCCCGTGGCACACGCGAGCAGCGCCCCCAGTAGCCCCGCCCCGAAACCCCAGGCCGCCCCGAGCAACGCAGCCATCCCGAGCCGACCGTGCAGCTCCAACCCGGCCCCGAACGCGTCGAAGCCGAACACGGAGAGCGAGGCATCGGCGGAGACCCCCGTCACCCACACCATCAGCGGAAGGCCCACCGCCGCGGCGACCCCGAGCCGTACCCCGCAGCGCCCCGCGAACCCCAGGACGCGCAGGCCACGTAATGGAGTCCGCGCAGCGGTGAGCACCCCGGCGAACAGCATCATCAGCCCGGCGGCGACACCCAGCAGCCAGATCCGCCCGTCGAGTTCGGCGAGCCGCCCCAGCGTGAGCGCCTGGTCCGAGTCCCCCCCGAGCAGGTCGTCCACCGGGTCCGGCAGGACCTGGGTGAGCGCACCCGTGGCGCGGCCGTCGAACGGTACGAAGAGCCCCACGGGAACCCCGAGCCACACCCCGTTCGGCGCCCCCAGCAGCGCGGCGCCGGCGATCCGCTTCGGATGGTCGTCGCCGACCATGGCGTACGCCGCCGCGGCGAGCCCCGCGACGACCGCCGTCAGAGCCACCGTGACCAGCGCGGACACCGCGGGCCGCACCACCCGGTGCAGCACGTCGAGGCCGCGCGGCAGCGGTGTGCGGCGCGCGGCGAGCAGCGCGATGAGCAGGACCACGACCACCCAGCCCGCCCCGCCGAGCAGCGTCGCCGCCGTGTCGACGGTGAAACCGACCGACGCCTTCGCCTCCGCCAGGTCCCCGAGCCGGTCGGGCAGCAGCCCGCCGACCCCGTCGGGCAGCTCGTCCCCGATCCCGCCGGGCAGCTCGTCGAGTCCCTTGTCGAGTCCCTCGTCGATGCCGAGCCGCTTCCCGTCGATCGTGACGACGTCGTGACCGACATAGGCGAGGCCGCCGAGCATCGCCACGAAGAGGGCGATCACCGCGCCCGCGCGGGCGGCGAGTTCGGCGGGCCGGACGAACGCCCCGGCCGCGCGCAGCGAGCGCAGGAAGAAGTGGGCGAGGAGCAGCGCCCCGGCGAGGCCGACGCCGAGTGGCGCGATGTCGACTGCCGTGGCCGCCTCCGCCCCCTCCAGGCCGAACGCCGACACGTCCCCGGACGGCGTGACCGAACCTCCCGCTCCCAGGGCCACCGTCGCCGCCGTCATCGGGCCGAGGGAACCCACCTCGTCGGCGCCGAGCAGACGCAGCGCGAGCGCGGCGGTCCCCGCCATGCCGACCAGCGCCCAGCTCACCGCGGCGATCGCGGACAGCAGTACGTCGCCCCACCGCACACCCCGGGCAACGCCCCTGTCTTCACCGGCCTGCATCAGAGGACCCCCCGAAACCGCAGTGCGTCGCCCATGATCCGTATGCGCTGATTGCGGCTGATGGGCGTTGATGGGCCCTTACTACTCTCCGGGGCGGTTTCTTCCCCGTCAACGGGATGCGCTGAAGGGCGCCTACGCAGTCTTCACAAGGCCCGACTTTCGGTCAGAGCCCTCCGCCTGAAATAGTTCCTCCCGATGTTCGACATCCCTAGACTCCCCACATGGGGGCTAGCTCGGGGGACAACTCAGTGGGGCATGGAGTGCCGGAACTCGTACTGGAATTGAATGGAAGGACCTGGACGCTAGATCCGTCCAGGTCGTACTCGCTCGGACGGGATCCGCAGGGAGACATCTCGCTCGACGACGCCAGGGTGTCCTGGCGTCACGCCACGATCAGCTGGAGCGGGCGCAGTTGGGTCATTGAGGACCACGGCAGTACCAACGGCACCTTTGTGCAGGGCCAGCGGATCCAGCAGAGGGAAATCGGCCCGGGCTCGGCCGTGAACCTCGGAAACGCGAACGACGGGCCGCGGCTGAATCTGGCCGGTGGTGGCGCCGCCGCCGCGGCGTCCGTACCGCAGCAGCACGCCCAGCAACAGAACGCACAGCAGCAGCCCGCCCAGCAGTACGCGGCGCCGCAGCAGCACGCGCAGCAGGAGGCTCCGGGCTGGGCCGCACAGCAGCAGGTCCCGCACCAGCAGCAGGCCCCGCAGCAACCGCAGCAGCACGGCTGGCAGCAGCCGCCTCAGCACCAGCAGCCTCAGCACCAGCACCAGCAGCCGCACGTGCCGCAGCAGCAGGGCGGTCCGGCCGAGCAGTACACGCAGAAGACCCCGGGTTCCGGCGGTGCCGCGGGGGCCCCGCCGGTCTACGGCGAACGCAGCCCGACGACGTTCCACCAGCTCGCGCTCGGCCGCAAGATGCGCATCGGCCGTGCGCTGGAGAACGAACTGGTCGTCTCCGACCTCCAGGTCTCGCGTCACCACGCCGAGTTCACGGCGACGCCGGACGGCCGCTTCGAGATCCACGACCTCGGGTCGCACAACGGCACGTACGTCAACGGCCAGCCGATCGCGAAGTCCTCGACGGTGCTCCTCGGCCCGAACGACATCGTCGGCGTCGGCCACTCGACCTTCCGTCTCGTCGGCGGGCAGCTCGAGGAGTTCGTCGACACCGGTGACGTCTCCTTCTCGGCCCGCCACCTCACGGTCACGGTCGACGGCGGCAAGCAGATCCTCAAGGACGTCTCCTTCGGCGTCCCGGAGAAGTCGCTCATCGCGGTCATCGGACCCTCGGGTTCCGGCAAGTCCACCCTGCTCAAGGCGCTCACCGGCTACCGGCCCGCCAACCAGGGCGACGTCCTCTACGACAACCGGAACCTCTACAAGCAGTTCGCCGAGCTGCGCCAGCGCATCGGTCTGGTCCCGCAGGACGACATCCTGCACAAGGAACTGACCGTCAAGAAGGCCCTCAAGTACGCGGCCAAGCTCCGCTTCCCCGCGGACACGACGGACGCCGAGCGCGACTCCCGTATAGATGAGGTGCTGCGCGAGCTCAAGCTGGACATCCACAAGGAGAAGAGGGTCACCTCCCTCTCCGGTGGCCAGCGCAAGCGCGTCTCGGTCGCCCTGGAGCTGCTCACCAAGCCCTCGCTGATCTTCCTGGACGAGCCGACCTCCGGTCTCGACCCGGGCATGGACCGCGACGTCATGCAGCTCCTGCGCGGCCTCGCCGACGACGGCCGTACGGTCCTCGTCGTCACGCACTCGGTCGCCGAGCTGGCGATCTGCGACAAGCTGCTCGTCATGGCGCCGGGCGGTTCGGTGGCGTACTTCGGCCCGCCGGAGGAAGCGCTCAACTTCTTCGGCTACAAGACCTGGGCCGACGTCTTCTCCGCCTTCGAGGAGTACCGCGACTACGACTGGGCGGGCCGCTGGAAGGGCTCGCAGCACTACCAGATGTACGCCGCGGACATCGACGCCGTCGCCGCGCAGTCCGTACCGATGCCGTCGCCGCAGGCGGTGAAGCCGCCCAAGCCGCAGGGCTGGGGTTCGCAGCTATGGACCCTGATCCGCCGCTATGTGTCGGTGATCGCCTCCGACAAGGGCTTCATGGGCCTGATGGTGATCCTGCCCGCGGTCCTCGGCATCGTCAGCGTCGTCATCCCGGCCGACTTCGGGCTCGGACCGCCGAAACCGCCGGCCAAGTTCAACGGCGACGCGGGCACGATCATGCTGATCCTCGCGGTCGGCATGTGCTTCTCGGGTGCCGCCAACTCCGTACGCGAGCTGATCAAGGAACGGGTCATCTACGAGCGGGAACGGGCGACCGGCCTCTCCCGTTCCGCGTACCTGATGTCCAAGGTCATCGTCCTCGGCGTGATCACGGCCATCCAGGGCGTCATCATCTGCGGCATCGGCTTCGCCCCGCGCGAGCTGCCGGAGGAGGGCCTGATCATGCCCCCCGCCGCGGAGATCTGCTTGACGATCATCGCGCTCGGCTTCACGTCGATGATGTTCGGCCTGGTCATCTCCTCGCTGGTGAAGACCTCCGAGAAGACCATGCCGCTCCTGGTGATGTTCGCGATCGTCCAGGTCGTCTTCACCGGCGTCCTCTTCCAGGTCTACGGCTCGCCGGGCCTGGAGCAGTTCGCCTGGCTGATGCCGTCCCGCTGGGCCATCGCGGGCGCGGGCGCCACGCTGGACCTCGCGCACCTGATGCCGCCGTGGGACCAGAAGAACCCCACGGACCTGGACCCGCTGTGGGAGCACTCGGCCGGACAGTGGGGCATGAACCTCACGATCCTGCTGGCGCTCGGCGTCCTCTGCGGCTTCGCGGTCGCGCGCCTGCTGCGCCGCCACGAGCCGGAGGTCATGCGCAAGTAAGCGCGCCATGACGTACGAGAAGGGCGGCACCCCGTGCGGGGTGCCGCCCTTCGGCGTCTGCGAACCTCATCTTCGGCTGAAGAGGTCCAGTGATCAGGCGATCAAGGTCAGTAGGCGCCGTTCACGTTGTCCATCGAGCCGTAGCGGTCGGCGGCGTAGTTGGCCGCGGCCGTGATGTTGGCGACCGGGTCGTAGATGTTCGTGGAGGTGCCGTCGACGTGGTACGCGTCGAACGTCGGCTTGATGACCTGGAGCAGGCCGATCGACGGGGTGCCGTTGATGGCGTTGATGTCCCAGCCGTTCACGGCCTGCGGGTTGCCCGCGGACTCACGGATGATGTTGCGGTGCAGACCCTCGTAGGAGCCGGGGATGCCCTTGCTCTTCATGATGTCCAGGGACTGGCGGATCCAGCCGTCCAGGTTGTTGGTGTAGGTGGGCTTGCGGGCGGCGGTGCGGCTGGCGGCGGCAGCGGCGTTGCGCTCGTCCTCGGCCTTCTTCTTCGCGGCGGCCTCGTCGGCGGCCTTCTTGTCGGCGGCCGCCTTCTTGTCCGCGGCGGCCTTCGCGGCGGCGGCGTCCTTGGCCTGCTTGTCGGCGTGCGACAGCTGCTTGGCCACGTTGGCGTGGACCGCCTGCTGCGCGTCGGTGGAGACCGCGAAGGAGGCGGGCGCGGCGCCGGCCGCCCGGGTGTCAGCGGCGTCGGAGTTGCCGGGCACGAGGGAGAACGCGAGGGCGGCGGCACCGAGCGCGGCGACACCGGCGATCGAGTACTTCTGGTTCTTGGTCACGGCGCCACGACCGGGGCCGGGGAGGTGATGCTGGGACATGCGAGTTGGACCTCTTCGAATAGCGGAGGTCGCTCTGGTCCGGCGGGGGGACATTGCTTCTCCGGCACAAACGCCGCGGTGCGATGACCGCGGCGCCGAGCGACGTGAGCCATTGTTAGCGGCCGCAAAATCGGGTGGCAAAGGTGTGACGTACGACCCCAGGTAGTGGATCAGGGGGGTCGTCGACGCCTCCGTACGGGCCCGCAACCCCACGCATTAGGGGCTTGTTGCCGTACATAAACGGATATTTGGTGCACTTCACTCACAACTAGGGACGTTCGTACGTGACGTGCACCCTATGCGCGGGCTCACACCGGCCCCGCGCCGGTCTCGCTGTGGGTTGCTCTTGCGATGCTCTCAGTGAGCGTTCTCCTCCCGCAGTATGAGGTGGACGTCGCCGAACTCGTGCCAGAGGTAGAGACGCCGTACCGCCTCCGCGTACCCGCGCTCGATCGCCGCCCGCCCCGCGACCGCCTCCAGCATCAGCAGATGCGAGGCCTCCGGCTCGTGCAGCCCGGTCAGCAGGCCGTCCACCACCCGCACACCCCGCTCCGGGGTCACCACGAGCTCGGTCCGCCCGCCCGCCGCCCGCACGACACCGTCGGCCCCCGTGGCGGACTCCACGGCCCGCACGGCCGTCGTGCCCACCGCGATCACCCGGCCGCCGCCCGCCCGCGCGGCGTTGATCAGCCTCGCCGACGTCCCCGGCACCTCGAAGGGCTCCGGGTACGGCGGCTCGTGCGCCTCCTGCGAGGCCACCCCGGTGTGCAGCGTGACGGGTGCGAACTGCACGCCCCTGCTCACCAGCTCCGCCACCATCGCCGCCGTGAACGGCCGCCCCGCGCTCGGCATCTCCGCGCTCCCCGCCCCGTCCGCCGAAGGCAGCGCGAACACGGTCTGATGGGCGGCGAGCGGCTGGTCCCTGTCCGTGTAGCGGTAACGGATGGGCCGCCCGTGCCGCCGCAGCAGCGCGGGCACATCGGCCCCCACCCGCGCCCACCACAGCCGCCGGCTCTCCGCCGCCAGCGGCTCCTCACAGACAAGGGGTACGTCTCCGGGGAGCCGCACGGTCACCCCCGCAGGACCACCGCCACGCGCACGCGTGGTCCCCTTCCCGTCCGGGTCCCGCAGCTCCACCGCCCAGCGGCCGTCCGCGCCCCGCGTCGAGAAATGCACCACCACGCGTGCGTGCCCGAGCCGCCCGTCCACGGCCGCGGCCAGCGTCCGCGAGGTGTTGACGACCAGGAGATCCCCGGCCCGCAGCAGTACGGGCAGCTCCCTGAACGCGTGGTGCGAGACCTCCGTACCGCGCGACAGGAGCAGCCGCACGTCGTCCCTGCCGAGGCCCGGCCCCCGCTGCTCGGCGGGCACGCGCGCGTGCAGGTCCTCCGGCACGCGCGGCCACGCCCCGAGCACGCTCATCGGGCGTCCACGAGCAGCGCGTGCGCCGCATGGCGACCACTGGCGGGACGCTCAGCGATCAGCCGCAGGAACGCGGGCACCACGCTCCGCGGCAACGGCCGGCCCGAGACGTCGTCGAGGGGCACCGCCGCCCGGTACAGGTCCGTCCGCATGTCACCGGGGTCCACCGCCCACACCCTGATACCGGGCTCCTCCACCGCGAGGACCGCCGAGAGCTGGTCCAGGGCGGCCTTGGAGGCCCCGTACCCGCCCCACGTCTCGTACGCCTCGACGGCCGCGTCCGAGCTGACGTTCAGCACCGCGCCCGCCGACTCCCGCAGCAGCGGCAGCGCCTCGTGGACCAGGCCGAGCGCCGCCACCACGTTCGTCTCGAACGCCACCCGCAGCCCGTCGAGCGCGAGCCCGTCGAGCCGTACCAGGGGCTCCGCGCCCAGGGCGCTCGCGTTGTTCACCAGGAGATCGAGACCGCCGAGCCGCCGCGCCGCCGCCACCAGCTCCGCGCGGTGCCCCGCGTCGGTGACGTCCCCCGGCAGTGCCTCCACGCGCGTGCCGTACTCGCGCAGCTCGCTGGCCGACTCCCCGAGCACGGAGGCGGTCCTCGCGTCGAGCACGAGGTCCCAGCCGCTCTCCGCGAGCGCCGCGCCCAGCGCGCGCCCCAGCCCCTTCGAGGCCCCCGTGATGATCGCTACCGGCATGACATCCGTCCCCTCACAGTCCGCGCCCACATCCCCGGCGCCCAGCAGATGACCTCACCGTAGGAACGCGGGCCGCACCCGCACCTCGTACGCGGGACGCAACCGGGCAGGGCCCTTCGTCCTGGTCCCGGACCTGCGACCTAGGCCGCGAGCCCTAGTCGACGGCGGCCACAGGGCCGATACGGACTGTCACACCCCGCCGGTACGGTGTGACCATGAGTCAAGGACCCCGAACGGGGCTGGACGCGGTAAGTTCCGCGCTGCTCGCCATGAGCAGGCACCTGGAGGTGCGCGACGTCCTCAAGACGATCGTCGCCTCCGCCCGCGAGCTCCTCGACGCCGAGTACGCCGCGCTCGGAGTCCCCGACGACCACGGCGGCTTCGCCCAGTTCGTCGTGGACGGCGTCAGCGAGGAGCAGTGGAAGGCCATCGGCCCGCTGCCCCGCCAGCACGGCATCCTCGCCGCCATGCTCCAGAAGGCCGAGCCCGAGCGCCTCGCCGACGTGCGCGAGGACCCGCGCTTCGGGGGCTGGCCCGACGCCCACCCGGACATGTCCGACTTCCTCGGCCTCCCGATCCGCCACGACGACGAGACGCTCGGCGCGCTCTTCCTCGCCAACAAGCGCTGCCCCAGGATCGAGGGCAGATGCGGCTTCACCGCGGACGACGAGGAACTGCTGGCCCTCCTCGCGCAGCACGCCGCGATCGCCCTGACCAACGCCCGCCTGTACGAACGCAGCCGCGAGCTGACCATCGCCGAGGAGCGCTCGCGGCTGGCCCACGAGCTGCACGACGCCGTCAGCCAGAAGCTCTTCTCGCTGCGCCTGACGGCTCAGGCCGCGGCCGCCCTGGTGGACCGCGACCCGTCCCGCGCCAAGGGCGAGCTCCAGCAGGTCGCGGCGCTCGCCGCCGAGGCCGCGGACGAACTGCGGGCCGCCGTCGTCGAGCTGCGCCCCGCCGCCCTGGACGAGGACGGCCTGGTGGCCACCTTGCGTACGCACATCCAGGTGCTGCACCGCGCGCACTCCGCGCGGGTCACCTTCGACAGCAAGGGCGTACGGGCCCTGCCGGCCGCGCAGGAGGAAGCCATGCTGCGGGTCGCCCAGGAAGCCCTGCACAACGCCCTGCGCCACTCGCAGGCGGAGTGCGTCACGGTGACCCTGGACAAGCGGGGCACCGGAGCCGTCCTGCGCGTCACCGACGACGGCACGGGCTTCGACCCACAGGTCATACGGCGCGCGGGACGGCACCTGGGCCTCGTGTCCATGCGCGACCGCGCGAGCGGGGTCGGCGGACGGCTGACCGTGGAATCGGCGCCCGGCAAGGGCACGACGATCGAGATGGAGGTCCCCGGTGGCTGACGCGGTGCGCGACGCGAGGACAGGGATCCGGGTGCTACTGGTCGACGACCACCAGGTGGTCCGCCGGGGCCTGCGGACGTTCCTGGAGGTCCAGGACGACATCCGGGTCGTGGGGGAGGCATCGGACGGCGCCGAGGGAGTCGCGCTGGCCGAGGAGCTGCAGCCGGACGTCGTCCTGATGGACGTGAAGATGCCCGGCATGGACGGCGTCGAGGCGCTGCGCAAGCTCCGCGAGCTCGCCAACCCCGCGCGCGTGCTCATCGTCACCAGCTTCACCGAGCAGCGCACGGTGGTCCCCGCCCTGCGCGCGGGCGCCGCGGGGTACGTATACAAGGACGTGGACCCGGACGCCCTCGCCGGTGCCATCCGCTCGGTGCACGCGGGACACGTCCTGCTCCAGCCGGAGGTGGCGGGCGCGCTGCTCTCCCAGGAGGAGGCGCACGGCGGCCAGGGCAGAGGCGGCTCACTGACCGAACGCGAGCGGGAGGTCCTCGGCCTCATCGCCGACGGCCGCTCCAACCGCGAGATCGCGCGCGCCCTGGTCCTCTCCGAGAAGACCGTCAAGACGCACGTGTCGAACATCCTGATGAAGCTGGACCTCGCCGACCGCACCCAGGCCGCCCTGTGGGCCGTGCGGCACGGCGTCGCCGGCTGAAATCCGCAGGCCGGCGCCGCCGACTCCCGGCGCTCCCGAACAGTTGCGCTCCGGGATGAGATTCATACCGTCGTGTGGATGTCCCCCATATGGCGCAACCCGAGCGCCGCCCGGGCGTTCTCCAGGGCGTGCTGCGGCGGTCGGCCGCAGCCTTCGTCCAGGAGGATCCCGAAGTGAAGAAGCTGAAGAAGGCCGCCGTCGTCACGTTGATGACGGGCGGCCTCATCGCGGCCGGGGCCGGCATGGCCTCCGCGGCGCACGGCGGTGCCCAGGCCGACGGCGTGGCCAAGAACAGCCCGGGTGTCGGCAGCGGCAACGTCATCCAGATCCCGATCCACATCCCGGTGAACCTCTGCGGCAACACCGTCACGGTCATCGGCGGCCTGAACCCCGCGTTCGGAAACGCCTGCGCCAACGCCTGACCGCACCCGCGCGGTCACCCCTTCGACCCCGCAGCCGGGGTCGTCCCACGCCAGCAGGAGGAGCACCACCCATGAACAGCATCGCCAAGAAGGCCGCCCTGGCCGTCGCCGCCGCCGGACTCGCCGCGGGTGCCTCCGCCGGAGCCGCCTCCGCCACCTCGGGCGCCGACGGCGTGGCCACGAACTCCCCGGGCGTCGGCTCGGGCAACCTGGGCCAGGCCCCGGTCCACGCGCCGGTCAACGTCACCGGCAACAGCGTCAACGTCATCGGTGCCCTCAACCCGGCGTTCGGCAACGCCTCAGGGAACCACTGACGCGACACCCGATGCGGGCCCCGCGGACCACACAGGACCGCGGGGCCCGCGGCATGCTCACGCCACCCTCGGGTCCCAGAGCTGTGACACAGGCTCTCAGCCCCCGTCCCGCTTCCGCTCCCGGTCCTCGACGTACGCGTTGTACGCGGCCACCTGGGCCCGCCGGGCCGTCCGCTCCACCGGCCTCAGCGCCTGACCCCGCGCGGCCATCTCCGAGGCGCTCACGGCACCGCCGTGCCCGTTCTCGTGCGCCAGGGACACCAGCATTCCGACCCGCTGCGCCAGTTCGAGCACCCGTACCGCACGCGGCGGATACCCCGGCGCCAGCACCTCGCGGCCCCGCTCCGCCCGCGCCCGGTACGCGTCGAGCGCCGCCTCGGCCATCGGCCCCGAGCCCGCCACATCCAGCCGCGAGAGCACCTCCGTGGCCTCCCGCAGCGCCTCCGCGAGCTCACGCTCCGCCTCGCCGAGCGACGGCACGTCGGCGGGCGGCGCCTCCCGCACCGGCAGGCAGTGCCAGACGACGTCCACGTGCACATCGCCCTCGGGCCCCGCCTCGTACACCTCGGGCACAAGACCGTACGGAGCGCCGAACCCGACCACGGCCTCCTCCGCGGCGAGCGCCCGCGCGTTGAACTCGGGTGGCCCACTGAGACCCAGCGGATGGCCGGGGGCGGGCAGCGCCACCCGCAGGCCCGTCACACCGAGCGAGCGCAGACGGCCCATGGCGAGCGACAGGCCGACCCGGCCCGGCTCACCGGGCAGGCCTTCGACCCGGTGCACCGCGTCCTCGCCGACCATGGCGAGCACCGCGTCATCCGGAGAAACAAGTCCGGCCAAAAGGGCGTTTCCCCAAGCGGCCAGGCGTCCTGAGCGTGGTTCCGAGAGCATGCGTACAGCCTAAGGACCGGCCTCACGACAGGAACGCTCGGCCGGTGGCGTAGGTTTTATCCGGGGGCCGCGTTAACCGGCGCGAGCGAAGACCGAGACTGCAATGGGAGACAGCGCGCTCATGAGCGATGTACTGGAGCTTGAGGACGTATCTGTGGTCCGCGAGGGCCGGGCTCTGGTGGACCAGGTCTCCTGGTCGGTCAAGGAGGGGGAGCGCTGGGTCATCCTCGGCCCGAACGGCGCGGGCAAGACCACCCTCCTCAACGTCGCGTCGAGCTACGTCTTCCCGAGCACCGGCAGCGCCACCGTCCTCGGCGAGACCCTCGGCAAGCCGGGCACCGACGTCTTCGAACTGCGCCCGCGCATCGGCGTCGCGGGCATCGCGATGGCCGAGAAGCTGCCCAAGCGCCAGACGGTCCTCCAGACGGTGCTCACCGCGGCCTACGGCATGACCGCCGGCTGGCACGAGAACTACGAGGAAATGGACGAGCTGCGCGCCCGCGCCTTCCTCGACCGCCTCGGCATGAGCGACTACCTCGACCGCAAGTTCGGCACCCTCTCCGAGGGCGAGCGCAAGCGCACCCTGATCGCCCGCGCCCTGATGACCGACCCCGAGCTGCTGCTCCTCGACGAGCCCGCCGCCGGCCTCGACCTCGGCGGCCGCGAAGACCTCGTACGCCGCCTCGGCCGTCTCGCGCGCGACCCGATCGCCCCCTCGATGATCATGGTCACGCACCACGTCGAGGAGATCGCCCCCGGCTTCACCCACGTCCTGATGATCCGCCAGGGCAAGGTGCTCGCCGCGGGACCCCTGGAGCTTGAGCTCACCTCCCGCAACCTCTCCCGCTGCTTCGGCCTCCCGCTCGTCGTCGAGCAGCGCAACGACCGCTGGACCGCCACCGGCCTGCCCCTCGGCTGAGGCGCGCCCTCCGGCCCCGCCGACCGGCGGCCCCTGTCGGCGAAGGGACCCGCGGTCCTACGATGACCACGTGGACATCGACGCATGGGTGTGGTGGCTGATCGGAGCCGCCGCGCTCGGAATCCCGCTCGTATTGACCGCGATGCCGGAGCTCGGCATGCTCGCCGTGGGCGCCGTCGCGGCCGCCGTGACCGCGGGCCTCGGCGGTGACACGGTCCTCCAGGTCCTTGTCTTCGCCGCGGTCTCGGTCGCCCTCATCGCCGTCGTGCGCCCCGTCGCGGCCCGGCATCGGGCCCAGCGGCCCGAACTGGCCACCGGAGTCGAGGCGTTGAAGGGCAGATCGGCCCTCGTGCTGGAACGGGTCGACGCCACCGGCGGCCGCATCAAGCTCGCCGGCGAGATCTGGTCGGCCCGCTCACTCGACTCCGACCTCGCCTACGAGACGGGCCAAGAGGTGGACGTCGTCGAGATCGACGGGGCGACGGCCATCGTCATGTGAATCCCGCACGGGCCGTGCGGAGGTCTGACAGACTCCACCCACAAGATCTTTCCGGAACGCCGAAGCATGAAGGGTACGGGGAGCCACGATGCAACCCATCATCATCGTCCTGATCATTCTGGTGGTGCTGGTCTTCATCGCCCTGATCAAGACCATCCAGGTCATCCCACAGGCGAGCGCCGCCATCGTCGAGCGCTTCGGCCGCTACACACGCACCTTGAACGCCGGCCTCAACATCGTCGTCCCGTTCATCGACTCGATCCGCAACCGCATCGACCTCCGTGAACAGGTCGTCCCCTTCCCGCCCCAGCCGGTGATCACCCAGGACAACCTGGTGGTCAACATCGACACGGTCATCTACTACCAGGTGACCGACGCCCGGGCCGCGACCTACGAGGTCGCCAGCTACATCCAGGCCATCGAGCAGCTCACCGTCACCACCCTGCGCAACATCATCGGTGGCATGGACCTGGAGCGGACCCTCACCTCCCGCGAGGAGATCAACGCGGCCCTGCGCGGCGTCCTCGACGAGGCCACCGGCAAGTGGGGCATCCGCGTCAACCGCGTCGAGCTGAAGGCGATCGAGCCGCCGACCTCCATCCAGGACTCGATGGAGAAGCAGATGCGCGCCGACCGCGACAAGCGCGCCGCGATCCTCCAGGCCGAGGGTGTACGGCAGTCGGAGATCCTGCGGGCCGAGGGCGAGAAGCAGTCCGCGATCCTGCGCGCCGAAGGTGAGGCCAAGGCCGCGGCCCTGCGCGCCGAGGGCGAGGCCCAGGCGATCCGCACCGTCTTCGAGTCCATCCACGCCGGAGACGCGGACCAGAAGCTCCTCGCGTACCAGTACCTCCAGATGCTCCCGAAGATCGCCGAGGGCGACGCGAACAAGCTCTGGATCGTCCCCAGCGAGATCGGCGACGCCCTCAAGGGCCTCGGCGGCGCGTTCGGCAACTTCAACGCGATGGGCGGCGATGCGAACTCCCGCTCCGGCACGGAGCGCCGCGAACAGCCACCGATCGACTGACCGGCCCCGCAGGGGGCGCTAAGCGGCGGGGACGGGCTGTGCCAGCCAGTGGGGCAGTGAGGCCAGGTCGTCCCGCCCGAGCGCCAGGAGCATCGCGTCCGCGGGAGTGGGCTCGAACGGCATCCGCAGCAAGGGCATCCCGGCCTCCTCGGGCGTCCTGTTGGCCTTGCGGTGATTGTCCATCGCGCACGAGGCCACCGTGTTCAGCCACGAGTCCGCGCCGCCCTGCGACCGCGGCACCACATGGTCCACCGTCGTCGCGCGCCTGCCGCAGTACGCGCACCGGTGCCGGTCCCTGACGAGGACCCCCCGCCTCGACCACGGCGCCTGTCTCCGGAACGGCACCCGGACGTATCTGCAGAGTCTGATCACCCGTGGCACCGGTATGTCGACCGCCGCCGCACGCACGCGCAGTCCGGGGTGGGCCTGTTCGACCACGGCCTTGTCCTGGAGCACCAGAACGACGGCACGGTTGAGCGTCACCGTCGAGAGCGGCTCGAAGCTCGCGTTCAGCACCAGCGTGTCCCGCATCAACCTGCCCACCTCCCGTATGCACCGGCCCACCCCCTGGCGGGCTTGGATCAACTCTGGCCGGGCACGCCGAGATGGACAACGCAATAAAAAATGCCCGTCCCCGATCACTTCCATGACCGGAGACGGGCGAACAAGAGATGAACGCTCAGTTCACTGCGGGCGGCTCAGCCCTCGGCAGGCGCACCGTACTCGGCGACGAGCTGCGCACGCGCGAGGGTGTGGAACCGCAGGTTGAAGCCGACCGCCGCGGGCGGCGTGTCCGCGTCCGGGCCCAGCTTCTCCTCGTCCACCGCGTACACGGTGAACACATAGCGGTGCGCCGGGTCGCCGGGCGGCGGGGCCGCACCCCCGAACTCCTTGGACCCGTAGTCGTTGCGCGCCTGCACCGCACCCTCGGGCAGCCCCTCGAACTTGCCGCTGCCCGCACCGGCCGGCAGCTCGGTGACCGAGGCCGGGATGTCGAAGACGGTCCAGTGCCAGAACCCGCTGCCCGTAGGGGCGTCCGGGTCGAAGCACGTCACGGCGAAGCTCTTGGTCTCCGGCGGAAACCCCTCCCACCGCAGGTGCGGCGAGGTGTTCCCCGCCGCGTGGACCTGAGCTTCCTTCAGGACCGCCCCCTGCCGGACGTCCTCACTCGTGACCGTGAACGATGGCACGGGCGGGTGGAAGTCATGGGGGAGCGGCGGCCTCTTCGGCTCGGTCACGTGAGCACCTCCTGGTCGATTGCTGTGCCCCCGAGCCTAGGACCAGTTGCGCTTGGAGCCGACCTGCGACAGCCACTCGTTCAGGTAGGCGCTCCAGTCGGTGCCCTGGAAGTCGTTCAGACCCACCTTGAACGAACGGAAGGAGTCGCTGCCCTCGCTGAACAGGCCCGGCTTCTTGTCCATCTCCAGGATGACGTCCATCTCGCGGTCGTCGGCGACGAAGCTCAGCTCCACCTGGTTCAGCCCGCGGTACTGCTGCGGCGGGAAGAACTCGATCTCCTGGTAGAACGGCAGCTTCTGCCGCGTACCGCGGATGTGGCCGCGCTCCATGTCGGCGCTCTTGAAGCGGAAGCCGAGCTGGATGAAGGCGTCGAGAATGGCCTGCTGCGCCGGCAGCGGGTGCACGCTGATCGGGTCCAGATCCGTGGAGTCCACGGCCCGCGCGATCTCCAGCTCGGTGGTGACACCGATGTTCATGCCGCGCAGTTCCTGGCCGTCGATGCTCGTGACCGGCGTCTCCCAGGGGATCTCCAGGCCGAACGGCACGGCGTGCACCTGGCCGGCCTGAAGCGTGAAGGCGCCACCGAGCCGCACCTTGGTGAACTCGATGTCCTGCTTCGTCTCCTGGTCCTGGCCCTCGACCTCGACCCGCGCCTGGAGCCCCACGGACAGCCCCTCGATCTGCTGGTCGACGGAACCACCCTGGATCCGCACCTCACCCTGGACCACACCGCCCGGGACCACATTGGCCTCGGTCAGCACGGTCTCGACCGAAGCGCCGCCGGCTCCCATACTCGCGAGCAGCTTCTTGAACCCCATGACTCTCCTCCCCCAGGCCGCCGCCTGTGGTTCGTATCGACTTGAATCCTTGATCGGTACATACGCCGGGAATCCGCGCGCGGTTCCGCGCACTCACCCTGGCAACCGAGCGGCCCGAAGGCCATCCGCGTGCGCACACCGAGTGCGTTACGCTCGGATGGCATGATCGCGGAGCCTGACCGTACGCCCTTGACCCGAGACTTCTTCGACCGCCCTGTCCTGGAGGTCGCCCCCGACCTGCTGGGGCGCGTCCTCGTACGCGACTCGGAGCACGGCCCGATCGAGCTCCGTCTGACAGAGGTCGAGGCGTACGCGGGAGAGGCCGACCCCGGCTCCCACGCGTATCGCGGCAAGACCGCACGCAACGGCGTGATGTTCGGCCCGCCCGGCCATGTGTACGTCTACTTCACGTACGGCATGTGGCACTGCATGAACCTGGTGTGCGGCCCGGAGG
The DNA here is from genome assembly GCF_052936595.1 of Streptomyces sp. DSM 118878. NCBI lineage: Bacteria > Bacillati > Actinomycetota > Actinomycetes > Kitasatosporales > Streptomycetaceae > Streptomyces > Streptomyces sp. DSM 118878. Next base: position 2,296,124 of record NZ_CP193622.1, on the reverse strand, counting down.
GCATGGCGAGCGCCGTCCTCCTGCGCGGCGGCGAGATCACCGAGGGCGCGGAACTGGCTCGCAAGCGTCGACTCTCGGCCCGAAACGACAAGGAACTGGCCAAAGGCCCGGCCCGCCTGGCCACGGCACTCGACGTGGACCGGAGCCTCGACGGCGCGGACCTCTGCGGCGACCCGGACAGCCCCTTCTCGATCCTCACCGGCACTCCGGTCGAAGCCATCCAGGTCAGCGAGGGTCCGAGGACCGGCGTAGGAGGGGAGGGCGCCGTCCACCCCTACCGCTTCTGGACGACCGGCGACCCCACGGTGAGCCCGTATCGGGCCCACGCGCCACGCCGCCGCCGAACTTGACGCGGCCCGGGGGCCTCCGTAATGTAGTCCGAGCCGCTTGAACCGGTCACGGCAGTCTGCCGACAGCCGGAAGCGGCCAACCACTACCTACGACTTCCTCCCAGTGAGGGCCTATTCGGCGTGTCCGCATGCCGAATTTGGAACTCACGGACTCGATTATGAGTCGCGGAGGGAATCCGCTAAAGTAGTGAACACGCCGAAAGGCAAAGGCCCTCCAACGGCCACCGGAAATGAAATCCGAACCGGAAACGGAACGGAAAACGGATCTGGTAGAGTTGGAAACGCAAGAACAAAAGAAACACCGAAGGGAAGCGCCCGGAGGAAAGCCCCAGAAAATGTTCTGTGGGTGAGTACAAAGGAAGCGTCCGTTCCTTGAGAACTCAACAGCGTGCCAAAAGTCAACGCCAGATATGTTGATACCCCGGCTCACTTCGGTGAGTTGAGGTTCCTTTGAAAAAGTCCTGTACGGCATTTGTTCGTGCAGGCGACACAGCGAGGACGCTGTGAACCGGGAGATTATTCCTCTCCTTGGTTCCGCTCTCGTGGTGTTCATCCCGATTACGGGAAAACATTCACGGAGAGTTTGATCCTGGCTCAGGACGAACGCTGGCGGCGTGCTTAACACATGCAAGTCGAACGATGAAGCCCTTCGGGGTGGATTAGTGGCGAACGGGTGAGTAACACGTGGGCAATCTGCCCTTCACTCTGGGACAAGCCCTGGAAACGGGGTCTAATACCGGATAATACCGTCTCTCGCATGGGAGAGGGTTGAAAGCTCCGGCGGTGAAGGATGAGCCCGCGGCCTATCAGCTAGTTGGTGAGGTAGAAGCTCACCAAGGCGACGACGGGTAGCCGGCCTGAGAGGGCGACCGGCCACACTGGGACTGAGACACGGCCCAGACTCCTACGGGAGGCAGCAGTGGGGAATATTGCACAATGGGCGAAAGCCTGATGCAGCGACGCCGCGTGAGGGATGACGGCCTTCGGGTTGTAAACCTCTTTCAGCAGGGAAGAAGCGAGAGTGACGGTACCTGCAGAAGAAGCGCCGGCTAACTACGTGCCAGCAGCCGCGGTAATACGTAGGGCGCAAGCGTTGTCCGGAATTATTGGGCGTAAAGAGCTCGTAGGCGGCTTGTCACGTCGGTTGTGAAAGCCCGGGGCTTAACCCCGGGTCTGCAGTCGATACGGGCAGGCTAGAGTGTGGTAGGGGAGATCGGAATTCCTGGTGTAGCGGTGAAATGCGCAGATATCAGGAGGAACACCGGTGGCGAAGGCGGATCTCTGGGCCATTACTGACGCTGAGGAGCGAAAGCGTGGGGAGCGAACAGGATTAGATACCCTGGTAGTCCACGCCGTAAACGGTGGGAACTAGGTGTTGGCGACATTCCACGTCGTCGGTGCCGCAGCTAACGCATTAAGTTCCCCGCCTGGGGAGTACGGCCGCAAGGCTAAAACTCAAAGGAATTGACGGGGGCCCGCACAAGCAGCGGAGCATGTGGCTTAATTCGACGCAACGCGAAGAACCTTACCAAGGCTTGACATATACCGGAAAGCATCAGAGATGGTGCCCCCCTTGTGGTCGGTATACAGGTGGTGCATGGCTGTCGTCAGCTCGTGTCGTGAGATGTTGGGTTAAGTCCCGCAACGAGCGCAACCCTTGTTCTGTGTTGCCAGCATGCCCTTCGGGGTGATGGGGACTCACAGGAGACTGCCGGGGTCAACTCGGAGGAAGGTGGGGACGACGTCAAGTCATCATGCCCCTTATGTCTTGGGCTGCACACGTGCTACAATGGCAGGTACAATGAGCTGCGAAGCCGCAAGGCGGAGCGAATCTCAAAAAGCCTGTCTCAGTTCGGATTGGGGTCTGCAACTCGACCCCATGAAGTCGGAGTTGCTAGTAATCGCAGATCAGCATTGCTGCGGTGAATACGTTCCCGGGCCTTGTACACACCGCCCGTCACGTCACGAAAGTCGGTAACACCCGAAGCCGGTGGCCCAACCCCTTGTGGGAGGGAGCTGTCGAAGGTGGGACTGGCGATTGGGACGAAGTCGTAACAAGGTAGCCGTACCGGAAGGTGCGGCTGGATCACCTCCTTTCTAAGGAGCACTTCTTACCGAGTCCGCTCGGTCAGAGGCCAGTCCATCAGCGAACGTCTGATGCTGGTTGCTCATGGGTGGAACGTTGACTATTCGACCGGTGTTCACGGGTCGGAGGCTGCAAGTACTGCTCTTCGGGGCGTGGAAAGCATGATCTTCGGACGGGACCGGGTCGGGCACGCTGTTGGGTATCTGAGGGTACGGGCTTGTTTGAGCCTGTCCTTCGGGATGCCGACCCCAGTGAAAGTCTGCTTTGGCGGGCTGTGATGGGTGGTTGGTCGTTGTTTGAGAACTGCACAGTGGACGCGAGCATCTGTGGCCAAGTTTTTAAGGGCGCACGGTGGATGCCTTGGCACCAGGAACCGATGAAGGACGTGGGAGGCCACGATAGTCCCCGGGGAGTCGTCAACCAGGCTTTGATCCGGGGGTTTCCGAATGGGGAAACCCGGCAGTCGTCATGGGCTGTCACCCACTGCTGAACACATAGGCAGTGTGGAGGGAACGCGGGGAAGTGAAACATCTCAGTACCCGCAGGAAGAGAAAACAACCGTGATTCCGGGAGTAGTGGCGAGCGAAACCGGATGAGGCCAAACCGTATACGTGTGATACCCGGCAGGGGTTGCGTGTGCGGGGTTGTGGGATCTCTCTTTCACAGTCTGCCGGCTGTGAGGCGAGTCAGAAACCGTTGGTGTAGACGAAGGACATGCGAAAGGTCCGGCGTAGAGGGTAAGACCCCCGTAGTCGAAACATCAACGGCTCGTTTGAGAGACACCCAAGTAGCACGGGGCCCGAGAAATCCCGTGTGAATCTGGCGGGACCACCCGTTAAGCCTAAATATTCCCTGGTGACCGATAGCGGATAGTACCGTGAGGGAATGGTGAAAAGTACCGCGGGAGCGGAGTGAAATAGTACCTGAAACCGTGTGCCTACAAGCCGTGGGAGCGTCGCGCATCAAGCTTGCTTGGTGCGTCGTGACTGCGTGCCTTTTGAAGAATGAGCCTGCGAGTTTGCGGTGTGTTGCGAGGTTAACCCGTGTGGGGAAGCCGTAGCGAAAGCGAGTCCGAATAGGGCGATTTAGTAGCGCGCTCAAGACCCGAAGCGGAGTGATCTAGCCATGGGCAGGTTGAAGCGGCTGTAAGAGGTCGTGGAGGACCGAACCCACCAGGGTTGAAAACCTGGGGGATGACCTGTGGTTAGGGGTGAAAGGCCAATCAAACTCCGTGATAGCTGGTTCTCCCCGAAATGCATTTAGGTGCAGCGTCGTGTGTTTCTTGCCGGAGGTAGAGCACTGGATAGGCGATGGGCCCTACCGGGTTACTGACCTTAGCCAAACTCCGAATGCCGGTAAGTGAGAGCACGGCAGTGAGACTGTGGGGGATAAGCTCCATGGTCGAGAGGGAAACAGCCCAGAGCATCGACTAAGGCCCCTAAGCGTACGCTAAGTGGGAAAGGATGTGGAGTCGCACAGACAACCAGGAGGTTGGCTTAGAAGCAGCCACCCTTGAAAGAGTGCGTAATAGCTCACTGGTCTAGTGATTCCGCGCCGACAATGTAGCGGGGCTCAAGCGTACCGCCGAAGTCGTGTCATTGCAGCAATAGGGCCAACGCCCGCTGTGATGGGTAGGGGAGCGTCGTGTGCCGGGTGAAGCTGCAGCGGAAGCTAGTGGTGGACGGTTCACGAGTGAGAATGCAGGCATGAGTAGCGATACATACGTGAGAAACGTGTGCGCCGATTGACTAAGGGTTCCTGGGTCAAGCTGATCTGCCCAGGGTAAGTCGGGACCTAAGGCGAGGCCGACAGGCGTAGTCGATGGATAACCGGTTGATATTCCGGTACCCGCTGTGAAGCGTCAAACATCGAGCCCATTAATGCTAAGGCCGTGAAGCCGTCCTGGAGCCTTCGGGCAAAGGGAAGTGGTGGAGCCGCCGACCCAAGGTGGTAGTAGGTGAGTGATGGGGTGACGCAGGAAGGTAGTCCAGCCCGGGCGATGGTAGTCCCGGGGTAAGGGTGTAGGCCGTGTGATAGGTAAATCCGTCGCACATCAAGGCTGAGACCTGATGCCGAGCCGATTGTGGTGAAGTGGATGATCCTATGCTGTCGAGAAAAGCCTCTAGCGAGTTTCATGGCGGCCCGTACCCTAAACCGACTCAGGTGGTCAGGTAGAGAATACCGAGGCGTTCGGGTGAACTATGGTTAAGGAACTCGGCAAAATGCCCCCGTAACTTCGGGAGAAGGGGGGCCATCACCGGTGATGAGTCTTGCACTCTGAGCTGGGGGTGGCCGCAGAGACCAGCGAGAAGCGACTGTTTACTAAAAACACAGGTCCGTGCGAAGCCGTAAGGCGATGTATACGGACTGACGCCTGCCCGGTGCTGGAACGTTAAGGGGACCGGTTAGTGCGCTTTCGGGCGTGCGAAGCTGAGAACTTAAGCGCCAGTAAACGGCGGTGGTAACTATAACCATCCTAAGGTAGCGAAATTCCTTGTCGGGTAAGTTCCGACCTGCACGAATGGCGTAACGACTTCTCGACTGTCTCAACCATAGGCCCGGTGAAATTGCACTACGAGTAAAGATGCTCGTTTCGCGCAGAAGGACGGAAAGACCCCGGGACCTTTACTATAGTTTGATATTGGTGTTCGGTTCGGCTTGTGTAGGATAGGTGGGAGACTTTGAAGCGGGCACGCCAGTGTTCGTGGAGTCGCCGTTGAAATACCACTCTGGTCGTGCTGGATGTCTAACCTCGGTCCGTGATCCGGATCAGGGACAGTGTCTGATGGGTAGTTTAACTGGGGCGGTTGCCTCCTAAAGAGTAACGGAGGCGCCCAAAGGTTCCCTCAGCCTGGTTGGTAATCAGGTGTTGAGTGTAAGTGCACAAGGGAGCTTGACTGTGAGACCGACGGGTCGAGCAGGGACGAAAGTCGGGACTAGTGATCCGGCGGTGGCTTGTGGAAGCGCCGTCGCTCAACGGATAAAAGGTACCCCGGGGATAACAGGCTGATCTTCCCCAAGAGTCCATATCGACGGGATGGTTTGGCACCTCGATGTCGGCTCGTCGCATCCTGGGGCTGGAGTCGGTCCCAAGGGTTGGGCTGTTCGCCCATTAAAGCGGTACGCGAGCTGGGTTTAGAACGTCGTGAGACAGTTCGGTCCCTATCCTCTGTGCGCGTAGGAATATTGAGAAGGGCTGTCCCTAGTACGAGAGGACCGGGACGGACGAACCTCTGGTGTGCCAGTTGTCCTGCCAAGGGCATGGCTGGTTGGCTACGTTCGGAAAGGATAACCGCTGAAAGCATCTAAGCGGGAAGCCTGCTTCGAGATGAGTATTCCCACCCCCTTTGAGGGGTTAAGGCTCCCAGTAGACGACTGGGTTGATAGGCCAGATCTGGAAGCCCGGTAACGGGTGGAGGTGACTGGTACTAATAGGCCGAGGGCTTGTCCTCAGTTGCTCGCGTCCACTGTGTTGTTCTGAAACAACGAACAGTTGTGTCGGCTGAACAGCGTCACTATCTAAATTGAAAAGTGTGCTTGTTCGCTGCCCTGTTTGAGATCTCGCTTCATCGGCGAGATATTTCATAGGGTTTCGGTGGTCATAGCGTGAGGGAAACGCCCGGTTACATTTCGAACCCGGAAGCTAAGCCTCAAAGCGCCGATGGTACTGCAGGGGGGACCCTGTGGGAGAGTAGGACGCCGCCGAACAATCTTTGGAGGACCCCTGGTCCCAGCGTCCACGCTGGGGCCAGGGGTCCTTTTGTTTTTGTCGAAGCGCGCCGTCACCCCGGCTGCGCGAGAATGACTGCGGTACCGAAGACTAGGAGTCACCCATGTCCACCAACTCTCCCGACGAGCGACCGGAGCGCGACCAGCGCCGCCGGGAAGGTGGCGACCGGGGCGGCTCCCAAGGGGCGCCGAGGCGCGACAACGACCGTGGCGGTTTCCGCCGTGACGGTGACCGGCCGGCCTTCCGTCGCGATGACCGCCGCGGCGGGGACAGCCGTGGTGGGGACAACCGCGGTGGTGGTGGTTTCCGTGGGCGTGATGACCGTGAGGGTGGGCGTCCGCCGTTCCGTCGTGACGATCGGCCGAGCGGGCCGCGTCGTGATGACCGTGGTGAGGGTGGGCGTCCGCCGTTCCGTCGTGACGATCGGCCCAGTGGGCCGCGTCGCGATGACCGTGGCGGTAGCGGTGGCTCTGGCGGTGACCGTGGTGGGTTCCGTCGTGAGGGTGACCGGCCGGCCTTCCGCCGCGACGACCGCAGGGACGACCGTCGCGATGACCGTCGCGACGACCGCGGTGATCGTGGTGGGTTCCGTCGCGATGACCATCGTGGTGGGGACAGCCGTGGTGGCGATAACCGCGGTGGTGGTGGTTTCCGTGGGCGTGATGACCGTGAGGGTGGGCGTCCGCCGTTCCGTCGTGATGACCGGTCCAGTGGGCCGCGTCGCGATGACCGTGGTGAGGGTGGGCGTCCGCCGTTCCGTCGTGATGACCGGTCCAGTGGGCCGCGTCGTGATGACCGTGGTGAGGGTGGGCGTCCGCCGTTCCGTCGTGACGATCGGCCCAGTGGGCCGCGTCGTGATGACCGTGGTGAGGGTGGGCGTCCGCCGTTCCGTCGTGACGACCGGTCCAGTGGGCCGCGGCGCGATGACCGTGGTGAGGGTGGGCGTCCGCCGTTCCGTCGTGACGACCGGCCCAGTGGGCCCCGTCGCGATGACCGTGGCGGTAGCGGTGGCGCTGGCGGTGACCGTGGCGGATTCCGTCGTGAGGGTGACCGGCCGGCCTTCCGCCGCGACGACCGCAGGGACGACCGGCGCGATGACCGTCGCGATGACCGACGGGACAGCAACGATCGAGGCGGCTTCCGTCGCGACGATCGCGGTGGCGACAACCGTGGCGGCGGATACCGTGGCCGTGACGACCGCGGGCGCGACGACCGTGGACGTGACGACCGCGGTCCGCGGCGTGATGACAGCCGTGGTGGCGGCGGGTTCCGTGGGCGGGACGACCGCAGGGACGACCGGCGTGACGGCGGCGACCGCGGGGGCTACCGCGGTGGGCGTGACGACCGCGACCGGGACCGCGAGCCGATCCGGCGGCTGCCGATCCCTGACGACGTCACGGGGCGCGAGATCGACAAGGACGTGCAGCAGGAGCTCCAGAGCCTCCCCAAGGGTCTCGCCGAGGAGGTCGCACGGAACCTGGTGATGGTCGCCAACCTCCTCGACGAGGACCCCGAGCAGGCCTACGCGTACTCGCGGATCGCCCTGCGGCTGGCCTCCAGGGTCGCGGCGGTGCGCGAGGCGGCGGGCTTCGCCGCGTACGCGAACCAGAAGTACAGCGAGGCGCTCGCCGAGTTCCGGGCCGCGCGGCGGATGACCGGCGGTGTCGACCTGTGGCCCGTCATGGCGGACTGCGAGCGCGGCATGGGCCGGCCCGAGAAGGCGCTGGACATGGCCGGTGCGCCCGAGGTGCAGAAGCTCGACAAGGCGGGACAGGTCGAGATGCGGCTCGTCGCCGCCGGGGCACGTCGCGACATGGACCAGATCGATGCCGCCATCGTGACCCTGCAGAGCTCCGAGCTGGCCTCGAACTCCGTACAGCCCTGGACCCCGCGGCTGCGGTACGCCTACGCCGACGCGCTGCTCGCGGCCGGTCGTGAGGACGAGGCCCGGGAGTGGTTCGCGAAGGTCGTCGAGTCCGACAAGGACGGCAGCACCGACGCCTCCGACCGACTGGCCGAGCTCGACGGTGTCGAGTTCGTCGACGCCCTTGAGGGCGACGAGGACGAGCAGGGCGGCATCAGTGTCGACGACGTCGAGCCGGTCGAGCCGGTCGAGCCGGTCGAGCCGGGCGAGGAGCGTACCGAGAGCCGCGAGACCGTGGCCGACGACACGGCTGACGAAGAGGTCGACGGCGACCAGGCCTGATCGTCTGGGTGGCTAGAGACTGAGAACGGGCGGGGCTGCCTTCAAGGAGCCCCGCCCGTTCGGCATGTCCGGGGTAGGGAAGAAGCGCCCGCCGCGTCAGAACGCGAGGCCACGCAGGACCAGGCCCGTCGCCGGCTTCGGGCCGAAGGAGGTCGACTTGCGCGGCATCGTCACGCCCTGGCGGGCCAGGTCGCGGACGACCTCCTCGCGGACCGGATGCATCAGGACGGCCGTGCCGCCGTCGCGCTCGGCCTTCTCGACCGTCGCCTCGGTGTCGTGGATGTACGCGATGTGCTCGGGGGCGTCCGGGATGCTCCAGACATGGTCGAGCAGGGTCGAGTGCAGGACCGTCGCGTCCAGGGTCCGCCAGGCCTCGGGGTGATCGTCGGGGATCGTACGGGCGAGGAGGTCCGGGGACGGGCGGTCGATGAGATGGAAGGCGCCGTCGCCCGCCAGGAGAAACGCGTTGCTCTCGGCGGCGGCCTCGGCGAGGACGTCGAGCGCGTGGCCGAGGGTGCCCTCCACCGTGCGTACGCGGAAGGAGCCGCCGATGGCCGCGAGGGCCTCGGCGACCGGCAGGCGGTGGAGGTAGCGGTGGATGGCGCGGACCCGCAGCGGGTAGTGCGCGGTGTCGACCAAGAGGACCAGGCCGTAGTCCCAGGCGCTCGGCGTGGGGTGCTCGGCACGCAGGCGCAGGTTGGTCGCCCAGCGGTGGTGACCGTCGGCGATGAGCGCCTGGTGGGCGGCGAGATTCGTCTGGATCTCGGTGATCTCCGCGGGGTCCGTCACCGACCAGAGGCGGTGGTGGAAGCCGTCCTCGGTGGTGGTGGCGAGCAGCGGCTCGCGGCGGGCGACGCGTTCGATGACGGCTATGGCGCCCTCTGCCCGCTCCTCGGCGTCGCTGCGGTAGGTCAGGAGCAGCGGCTCCAGGTTGGCGGAGGTCGCCCGCATCAGGGCCGCGCGGTCCTCGACGACGTGCGGCATCACGTCCTCGTGGGGCAGGACGATGCCGTCCCGGGCCTCGGAGAGGCGGAGCGCGCCGATGATGCCGCGCTGGAGGATGTCGCCGTCGCGCTGTTCGTAGACGTACAGGCTCGGCTCGTCGTCGGGGGCGAGGATGCCTTCGGCGAGCCAGTCGCGCAGGGTGTCGGCGGCCTGCTGGTTGCGCGCGGCGGGGGTGGTGGCCTGCGGGAGGATCAGCCGGACGATGTTGTGCGGGTCGGCGGACTCCAGGTGGAGCAGGCCGTCGGGGCGGACCACCACGTCGTACGGGGGTGAGGTCACCGCGGCGAGGTTGCCGACCCGTTCGGGGACGTAGCGCACGCCCCGGAAGGGGATCAGGTCGAGTCCGGCTGCGTCCGTGTGACCCGCTGTGTTCATTGGGGCATCGTATGTGTGTCAGTGGCATGAGCGATGATCGGGGGAGTGGTATCGAGCGAGGAGCGATGTGTAATGAGCCAGACCGCAGGCAAGGGCGCGGGCGACGGCGTCAGGACGCGGCCGGCGGGCAGCGGCGAGGCGCTGAGCGAGGCGTATGACACCGCGCTGCTCGACCTGGACGGGGTCGTCTACGCGGGCGGGCTCGCCATCAAGTACGCCGTCGAGTCCCTCGGCACGGCCCGCAAGGGCGGCATGCACCTCGCGTACGTCACGAACAACGCGCTGCGGACGCCGGACGCGGTGGCGGAGCATCTGACGGAGCTGGGTATCGAGACGGCCGCCGCGGACGTCATCACCTCGGCGCAGGCCGCGGCCCGGCTGGTCAGTGAGCGGGTGCCGGTCGGGGCGCGGGTGCTCGTGATCGGCGGTGAGGGGCTGCGGGTGGCGCTGCGGGAGCGGGGCCTTGAGCCGGTCGAGTCGGCCGACGAGGATCCGGCGGCGGTCGTGCAGGGGTACGGCGGTCCGGACATGGCGTGGGGGCGCTTCGCCGAGGCCTGCTATGCGATCGCGCGCGGGGTGCCGTGGTTCGCGTCGAACACGGACCTGACGATTCCGAGCGCGCGGGGCATCGCGCCGGGCAATGGCGCGGCCGTGGAGGTCGTCCGTATCGCGACGAACGCCGAGCCGACGGTGGCGGGCAAGCCGCTGCCGCCGATGCACCGGGAGACGATCCTGCGGACGGGTGCCGAGCGGCCGCTGGTCGTGGGCGACCGCCTGGACACGGACATCGAGGGCGCGTTCAACGGCGAGGTGGATTCCCTGCTCGTCATGACCGGCGTCACGGACGCCGCGCAGCTCCTCGCGGCGCCGCCGCGGCACCGGCCGACGTACGTGGACGCGGACCTGCGCGGCATGCTCACCGGGCAGCCCGAGGTGACCGGGTCCGAGGGCGGCTTCGCCTGCGGCGGCTGGACGGCGTCGGTGCGCGACGGCGAGCTGGCCCTGGACGGCGCCGGCGAGGCCATGGACGGGCTGCGCGCCCTGTGCGCGGCGGCCTGGACCGAGGCCGGGAACGGCCCCTGCACGCTGGACACGGCCAAGGCGGTGAGTCGGCTGGGGCTGTGACGCGGCGGGGGCTGCGAGTCGCCGGGGCTGCGACCCGGCGGGGATTGCGACCCGGCGGGGACTGTGAGCCGCCGGGGCTGCGGGTCCGGCCGGGTGTGAGCCGCCGGGACTGACCCGGCGAGGGCTGCGGCTCGGCGGAGGCTGTGAGCCGGCGGGGACAGCGGAGCCGCCGGGGCTGCGAGTCCGGCCGGGGCTGCGAGCCGCTGTCGGGGGCGGCCGCCGGCCACGGGGTGCGGCTTGTGGTGAGGTTTCGCCGGAGGGTTCGCTTCCGGTGGTCAGGCCGTTTCGCCTCGGTCGATCAGCTCGTCGGTGGTCGTGTTCCTGCGCCAGTAGCCGGAGAACGACACCCGTTCACGGGCGAAGCCGCGGTCGCCGACGAGGTGGCGGCGGACGGCCCTGACGGTCGCGGACTCGCCCGCGATCCATGCGTAGGGCGTGCCTTCGGGAAGGTCCGCGCCGCGGATCCCCTCCGTGGTGGCGCCCTCCCTGGTGAGCCAGTGGATCTCGGTGTCCGCCCTGCTGGGCAGCGCCTGGCGGTCCGCCAGGTCGTGGACCTCGACCCAGACGCGTGTCGTCAGGCCGGGCGGCAGAGTCTCCAGGATGCCCGCGACGGCCGGGAGCGCCGATTCGTCGGCGGCCAGAAGCAGCCAATCGGTGTCCTCCGGCGGCCGGAAGTCGTACGCCGCGTTCTCCTCCTCGACCGGGGCGAGGACGCCGATGCGGGCGCCGGGCCGTGCCGTCCGGGCCCAGCTCGTGGCGGGGCCGTCCATGGGGGAGGGGGCCGGGCCGTGGACGGCGAAGTCGACGATCAGCTCATGCGGGTCACGGCGGAGGTCACGGGTCGTGTACGTACGCATGATGCCCCGTACCGAAGGGTCGAGGGCGCACCAGGCGGCGTACCAGTCGCCGGCGTCACCGGTGCCGGTGTCCGGCATGACCGGGGCGTCCTGGCCCGGGTGCGGCAGGAAGATCTTGATGCGCTGGTCCCGGCCGCCCGAGGCCATGCGCGGCAGGTCGGGGCCGCCGAAGGCCACGCGGATCATGGCGGGGGTGAGCCGTTCGGCGCGCAGCACCCGGACGTCGAAGTACTGGTACGGGGAGTCGGTCATCGCTTGGCCTCTTCGGCTTCTCGTTCGGCTTCTCGACGTGGCGGGAGCGGCATGGACAGCGGAGCAAGGACAGCGGCATGGACAGCGGAGCAAGGACAGCGGCAAGGACAGCGGAGCAAGGACAGCGGCATGGATGGTGAGCGCGACGGTGACGACGCGACGATGACCGACGCGACGATGACTGCGGCGCGAGTTCGGCCCCGCCTTCCCTCGGGTTCACCCCGCTCTGCCCGGCGGGTTCCCCCGTCGAGAGGCGCCGGAAGGGTAGGCTAACCTAACCCGGGTGTTGGTCGACAGTCCCCAAGAAGGTCCCCAAGAAGGTCCCCAAGAAAGTCCCTCGGAGAGCCCGCGAGAAAGCGTCCCGGAGCCCCGCGCGGAGACCGCCCCCGCACCCCCCGGACGCCACGCGACACGCACCGCGATACGCACCGCGACACGCACCGCAGGGCTCCTCGTGGCGGTGGCCGTGCTCGTGGTCGTCTTCCTCGTGAGCATCGCGGTCGGCGCCAAGTCCATGCCCATGGAGCAGGTCTGGCACGGTCTTTTCCACGACACCGGAACCTACGGCGACGTCGTGGTCGGTGAGCGGCTCTCGCGCAGCGTGCTCGGACTCCTCGCGGGCGTCGCGCTCGGTCTCTCCGGCGCGGTCCTGCAAGCGCTCACCCGCAACCCGCTGGCCGACCCCGGACTGCTCGGCATCAACCTGGGCGCGTCCGCGGCGGTCGTCACCGCGATCAGCTTCTTCGGCGTCACCTCGCTGAGCGGCTATGTGTGGTTCGCCTTCGTGGGGGCGGCGCTCGTCGGCGTCCTGCTCCACGCCCTGGGCGGAGCGCGCGGCGCGACCCCGGTGCGGCTCGCGCTCGCCGGCACCGCGATCAGCGCGGCGCTCTACGGCTATCTCCAGGCCGTCATGATCATGGACGGTGCGGCGCTCAACAAGATGCGCTTCTGGACGGTCGGTTCGCTGGCCTCCGCCGGCATGGACACCATCCAGCAGGTCCTGCCCTTCCTCGCGGTCGGCACGGTACTGGCGCTCGGCCTCGCCCGGCCGCTGAACGCCATGGGCATGGGCGACGACACCGCCCGCGCGCTCGGCGCCCACCTCGCCCGTACCCGCGCGCTGTCCATGGCGGCGGCCACCCTGCTGTGCGGGGCGGCGACCGCGGCCTGCGGGCCGATCGTGTTCGTCGGCCTGATGGTGCCGCACGTCGTGCGCTCCTTCACCGGGCCCGACATGCGCTGGATCCTGCCGTACGCGGCTGTTCTCTCGCCCGTGCTGCTGCTCGGCGCCGACGTCGTGGGCCGCGTCGTGGCGCGCCCCGCGGAGCTCCAGGTCGGCATCGTGACGGCGGTCATCGGCGCGCCCGTCTTCGTCTTCCTCGTGCGCCGGCGGAAGGTGGCCCAACTGTGAGGGCGCTACGCACCAAGGGCGGCTTCTCCGTCAGGGTCGACGTCCGCGCCACGGTGGTCGTCACCCTGCTCGTGCTGGCCGCGCTCACCGCCGGCGTCGTCCTGATCGGCACCGGCGACTTCGCGATCCCGGCCGGCGACGTCGTCCGTACGCTGCTCGGCGACGGTGACGCCGGGCAGGAGTTCATCATCAACGAACTGCGGCTGCCGCGGGTACTCGTCGGGCTCCTGGTGGGCGCGGCGCTCGGCCTCGGCGGCGCCCTCTTCCAGTCCATCGCGCGCAACCCGCTGGGCAGCCCCGACGTGCTCGGCCTCGGGCAGGGCGCGACGGCCGGGGCGCTCACCATGATCGTCCTGTTCAAGGGCAGCGCGGCCGAGGTCGCGGGCGGCGCGCTCGTCGGCGGCCTCCTCACCGGCCTCGCCATCTACCTGCTGGCCTGGAAGCGCGGCGTGCACGGTTACCGGCTCGTCCTCGTCGGCATCGGCGTCTCCGCCTTCATCACGGCGGTCAACGGTTACCTGCTCACCAAGGCGGACTTCGTCGACGCCGCGCGTTCCGTGGTCTGGATGACCGGCTCCCTCGACGGCCGCGACTGGGACCAGGTGTGGCCGCTGCTGGCGCTCGTCACGGTCCTGGTGCCGGTCGTCCTCGTCCACGGGCGTCCGCTGCGGATGCTGGAGATGGGCGACGACGCCGCCCACTCGCTCGGCGTGCCGGTCGGGCGCACCCGCTTCGCCCTGCTGACCGCCTCCGTGTTGCTCACCGCCGTGGCCACCGCCGCCGCGGGCCCCGTCAGCTTCGTCGCGCTCACCGCGCCCCAGCTCGCCCGCCGCCTGACCCGCTCACCGGGGCCGAACCTCATGCCCTCGATGTTCATGGGCGCCGCCCTCCTGGTCGTCGCGGACTGGGCCTCGCAGCGGGCCTTCGGCGCGGACCGGCTTCCCGTCGGCGTCGTCACCGGCGTACTCGGCGGCTGCTATCTGCTGTGGCTCCTCGTCACCCAGCGCAGGGCGGGCCGCATATGAGCCGGCGTGAGGTTGCCATGCCGCCCGTCATGACCAGGAACGACCCCCAGAAGCAGGAGCTCGCTGCCGTGAACCGGCTCATCGCCGACGACGTCACCCTCGGCTACGACCAGCGCGTCATCGCGGAGAAGCTGTCCGTCGAGATACCCGACAACTCCTTCACCGTGATCGTGGGCCCCAACGCCTGCGGCAAGTCCACGCTCCTGCGCGCCCTGTCGCGGATGCTCAAGCCGTCCGCAGGACGCGTCCTGCTCGACGGGAACGTCATCCAGTCGATGCCGGCGAGGAAGGTCGCCAAGACGCTGGGCCTGCTGCCGCAGTCCTCCGTCGCGCCCGACGGCATCACCGTCGGCGACCTCGTCGCGCGCGGCCGCTACCCCCACCAGGGGCTCCTGCGGCAGTGGTCGCGGGACGACGAGCGGATCGTGGACGAGTCGATGGAGGCGACGGGCGTACGGGGGCTCGCCGACCGCCATGTCGACGAGCTCTCCGGCGGCCAGCGCCAGCGCGTGTGGATCGCCATGGCCCTCGCCCAGCAGACCCCGCTGCTGCTCCTGGACGAGCCGACGACCTTCCTCGACATCCAGCACCAGCTCGACGTCCTGGACCTGTGCGCGCGGCTCCACGAGGACCAGGGCCGTACCCTCGTCGCCGTCCTGCACGACCTCAACCACGCCGCGCGCTACGCCACGCACCTCATCGCCCTGCGCGACGGCGCGGTCATCGCTGAGGGCGCGCCGGCCGACATCGTCACGGCGGAGCTGGTGGAGGAGGCGTTCGGCATCCGGTGCCGGATCATCGAGGACCCCGAGACGGGGACGCCGCTGGTGATCCCGGCCGCCCGCACGGGGCGCGAGGCCGCCGCTAGAGCAGCGACCTGAGCTTGAGCAGGTCCCGGAAGCCCGCCTCCAGTCTGACCCTGCCCGAGGCCCACGCCTTCGCGAACTTCAGCTCGCCGTCGACCATCGCGACGAGGTCGTCGCCGGTCATCGCCAGGCGGATCTCGGCCTTCTCGCGGGGCGGCCCCGGGTGGCTGTCGCGCACCGTGATCCGGCCGTTTTCCAGGCGCCCGGTGAAGGTGGCGTCGAGGTCGGTGATGTGGCAGCTCAGCGAGCGGTTCAGGGCAGCCGCGCTGCGCACGTCGCCGTCGGCGGACGCGAGATCGTCCGAGAGCCTGTCGAGTGCGGTACGGCACTCCGCCATGGTCACCATCGTGATCGACGGTACCGCAGGGCTTCGCGGTAGCGTCATGCCATGAGCGACTCATACGCGGGCCGGGACGCGGCGGCGGAGGCTGCGGCGCAGGCTGCGGAGCCACAGGTTCCGGACGAGCCGTCGTACGACCCGGCGGGACCCGCCCCCCTCGGCGTCGAGCGCGCGCCCACCGGCGACGCGGACGTGGACGCCCACCTCGCCCGGCTCGGCGACGCCGACCACCTCGCCACCGACGGCCACATCGAGGTGTACGAGGATGTACACCGGGGTCTGCGCTCCGCGCTGACCGCGCTCGACGCGCGCCCCGGCCTCCCGGCCCCCACCGGGGTGCCCACCCCCTCGTACGACAGGAGCTGAACCGAACGTGGCAGGAGTGGCACGACGCCGACTCGACGCCGAGCTCGTCCGCAGGAAGCTGGCGCGCTCGCGCGAGCACGCGAGCCAGCTGATCGCCGCAGGCCGGGTCTCGGTCGGCAAGTCCGTCGCGACCAAGGCCGCGACCCAGGTCGAGACGGCCGCCGCGATCGTGGTCGCGCAGGACGGCGACGACCCGGACTACGTATCGCGCGGCGGGCACAAGCTCGCGGGCGCCCTCGCCGCGTTCACGCCGCGGGGCCTGGTGGTCGAGGGGCGGCGCGCGCTGGACGCGGGGGCGTCCACCGGCGGCTTCACGGACGTGCTGCTGCGGGCCGGCGCGGAGCGCGTCGTCGCCGTCGACGTGGGGTACGGCCAGCTCGCGTGGTCGTTGCAGAGCGACGACCGGGTCACCGTGAAGGACCGTACGAACGTACGAGAGTTGACGCTCGAAGCGATCGACGGCGTCCCCGTGGACCTGGTCGTCGGCGACCTCTCCTTCATCCCGCTCGGCCTGGTGCTGCCCGCCCTCAAGCGGTGCGCGGCCCCCGACGCGGACCTCGTCCTCATGGTCAAGCCGCAGTTCGAGGTCGGCAAGGAGCGGCTGGGCAGCGGTGGCGTGGTGCGCAGCACGGAGCTGCGGGCCGAGGCCGTGCGCGGCGTGGCGCGGCAGGCGTGGGGGCTCGGGCTCGGGGTGCGCGGTGTGACCGCGAGCCCGTTGCCAGGACCCTCCGGGAACGTCGAGTACTTTCTGTGGCTGTGCGCCGGGGCCGACGAACTCGACCCGGCGGATGTTGACCGTGCCGTGGCGGAGGGGCCCCGTTGACCCAGACCCGAGTGACCCAGACCCGAGTGACGCAGACCCGGGCTCGTACCGTTTTCCTGCTCGCCCATACCGGACGGCCCGCGGCCATCCGCAGCGCCGAACGCGTCGTCCAGGGGCTGCTGAGCCACGGCATCGGCGTACGGGTCCTCAAGGCGGAGGCGGCGGATCTGCCGCTGCCCTCCGAGGTCGAGTCGGTCCAGGAGGCGACGGCCGACTGCATAGACGACTGCGAGCTGATCGTCGTCCTCGGCGGCGACGGCACACTGCTGAGGGGCGCGGACTTCGCGCGCGCCTCCGGGGTGCCCATGCTCGGCGTCAACCTCGGGCGCGTGGGCTTCCTCGCGGAGGCCGAGCGGGACGACCTGGACAAGGTCGTCGACCGGGTGGTCAGCAAGAACTACGAGGTCGAGGAGCGCATGACGATCGACGTCCTCGTGCTCAGCAACGGCGACGTCGTGCACCGCGACTGGGCGATGAACGAAGCGGCCGTGCAGAAGGTGTCGCCCGAGCGGATGCTCGAAGTGGTCCTGGAGATCGACGGGCGGCCCGTCACCGGATTCGGCTGCGACGGCATCGTCTGCGCCACGCCGACGGGATCGACGGCGTACGCGTTCTCGGCGGGCGGGCCCGTGGTGTGGCCGGAGGTCGAGGCGCTCCTCATGGTGCCGATCAGCGCGCACGCCCTGTTCGCCAAGCCGCTGGTGACCTCGCCGGACTCGGTGCTCGCCGTGGAGGTCCAGCCGCACACTCCGCACGGCGTGCTCTGGTGCGACGGGCGGCGGACCGTGGAGCTGCCCTCGGGGGCGCGCGTGGAGGTGCGCCGCGGGGCGGTGCCGGTGCGGCTCGCGCGGCTGCACCACGCCTCGTTCACCGACCGCCTCGTCGCCAAGTTCGCCCTGCCGGTGCAGGGGTGGCGCGGGGCGCCGCAGTAGGCGTACGGGTACGGGGCCTCGGCGGGCTCAGAGCCTGTGTCATACGCCCCGACCGGGGCCATGACACAGGCTCTCACGTCGCGCCGAGGACGGTGATGGCACGCCGACGCAGCACCGCCCGCACCGGCAGGCCCGTGGCGAGCAGGGTGAGCAGCAGCGTGCCCGCCGCGATGGCCGTCGGCACGGCCCAGGGGAGGTACGGCACGGCGGTGCCGAACGCCGACGTGAGCATCGGCGCCAGGGTGGTGAACGCGATCACGCCGCCGAGCAGCAGCGCCGTACCCGCCACGACCACGGCCTCCCAGGCGGCCATGGCGCCGAGCTGACCGCGCCCGCTGCCCACCACGCGCAGCAGGGCGACATCGCGGCGGCGCTCGAAGGAGATCATGGCGAGGGTGTTCGCCGCGGCGATGGCGGCGAAGCCCGCGTAGAGGCCGGTGCCGACGTAGTCGAGCCAGACCTCGCCCGCGCCGCCCGCCGAGCCGGTGTGGTGCCGGGCCGTCGTCCGCATGCCGATCTTGGTGAGGCCGAAACCGACGACGAGGATCAGCGGGACGACCGCGGCGGAGAAGCGCCGTGGCTGGGAGCGGACGTTGCGCATGGCGAGGCGCGCGCTCGGGCCGCAGCGGCCGACCACCGCCGAGACCAGCACGGCCGCGGGGCCGATGAGACGCGGGCCGAGGAGCCCGGCGCCGACGCAGAAGAGGATGAGTACGAGGAAGGCGCCCTGGCCCGCCTCGTCGGCGGGCTGCCGCGACAGGAGCACGGAGACGACGCACGCCCCCGCGACCGCGATCACGCCCAGGGGCGCCCTCAGGAGGCCGAGCCCGCGCCGCCCGGTCGCCGCCTCGGCGAGGGCGCGCGCCGGACGCAGCAGCGAGAAGCGCACCGCCGCGAGCAGGGCGGCGAGCGTCGACGTCACCACGGCCACGCCGACGCACACCGGCAGGGCGAGCCAGCCGAACCGGAAGGTGGCCTCCCCGGGGAGCAGCCCGTGGGAGACCATGCCGGCGTGCCACCACCGGGCGACGAGCCCGCCGAGGACGAAGCCGGCGAGGGCGGCGGGGACCGACGCCGCGAGGGCCTGGACGGCCACCGCGCGGCGGACCTGGCGGGGTCTCGCGCCGATGGCGCGCACCAGGGCGATCTCGCGGTGCTGCTGGGCGACGGCGGTGCCCATGGTCGACGCGACCACGAATATCGACATGTAGATGGAACCGATCAGAAGGACGACGGCCATGTCGCCGACGCCGTTCTCCGTGATCTGCCGGCGGGCCGCGGGGGAGAGCCCGTCGACGCTCCCGCCGCTCGTCGAGCCGAGCATCATCGTCGACGCGCTCACCACCGTCGCCGCGAAGAGAGCGGCCACCGCGGTGCCCACGAATGCCGGGCGGTGTGCGCGCAGCGCCGCCTGTGCCAGTCCTGTCGCCATGTCGATCATGGTCGTGCCGGGGCGGGTACGGGGACCATGCGGCGGGCAGGTGGATCTTGCTGGGGTTAACCCCACCCCGGCGCCCGGCACCGTTTCGCGGGGGCGGCGGCGCGCCCACTCCCGCGAGTGACAGCGGGGCGCGTGGCCCCGCCGCCACCTGCGCCTTCGCCGAAGGAGCGCGGGGGCCGTCGCACACCGGGCCCGTGACCTCGTAAGGTCTTGTCCGTGTTGGAGGAGATGCGGATACGGTCGCTCGGAGTCATCGACGACGCTGTCGTCGAGCTCTCGCCAGGCTTCACCGCCGTGACGGGTGAGACCGGCGCGGGCAAGACGATGGTGGTCACCAGCCTTGGCCTGCTGCTCGGCGGGCGCGCGGACGCCGCCCTGGTGCGGATCGGCGCGAAGTCGGCGGTGGTCGAAGGGCGCATCGCCGTGCCCGCGGACGCCCCCGCGGCCGTGCGCGCGGAGGAGGCCGGGGCCGAACTGGACGACGGGGCGTTGCTCATCAGCAGAACCGTCTCGGCGGAGGGGCGCTCCAGAGCGCACCTCGGCGGGCGCTCGGTGCCGGTCGGGCTGCTCTCCGAACTCGCCGACGACCTCGTCGCCGTGCACGGCCAGACCGACCAGCAGGGCCTGCTGAAGCCGGCCAGGCAGCGCGGCGCCCTCGACCGGTACGCGGGCGACGCGGTCGCCGTGCCGCTGGCCAAGTACACCTCCGCCTACCGCAGGCTGCGGGCCGTCACCGTCGAGGTCGAGGAGATCACCACGCGCGCGCGGGAACGCGCCCAGGAGGCGGACCTGCTGCGCTTCGGCCTCGACGAGATCGCGGGCGTCGAACCGCGGGCCGGCGAGGACGTCGAGCTCGCGGCCGAGGCCGAGCGGCTCGGGCACGCCGAGGCGCTCGCCTCCGCCGCCACGTCCGCGCACGCCGCGCTCGCGGGCAACCCCGAGGACCCCGAGGTCATCGACGCCTCGACGCTGGTCGCGGGCGCCTCACGGGCCCTGGAGGCCGTGCGGTCGCACGACCCCGCCCTGTCCGCGCTCGCCGACCGCCTCGGCGAGATCGGCATCCTCCTGGGCGATGTGGCGGGCGAGCTCGCCGGATACGCCGATGACCTGGACGCCGATCCGCTGCGGCTCGCCGCCGTCGAGGAGCGGCGGGCCGCGCTGACCCAGCTCACCCGGAAGTACGGCGCCGACATCGACGCGGTCCTCGCCTGGGCCGAGGAGGGGTCGGCCCGCCTCGCCGAACTGGAGGGCGACGACGACCGCCTCGGCGAGCTGACCGCCGAACGCGACGCCCTGCGGGGCGAGCTGGCCGGGCTCGCGCAGGCGCTGACCGACGCCCGGCAGGAGGCGGCGTCGCGGTTCGCGGCGGCCGTCACCGAGGAACTGGCCTCGCTGGCCATGCCCCACGCGCGCGTGTCGATCGCCATCAGTGCCACCGAGGTCCCCGAGGGGTCGGACGGTGTCGTGGTCGACGGGCGCACGGTCGCCTACGGGCCCTCCGGCGTCGACGAGGTGGAGCTCCTCCTCGCCCCGCACCCCGGGGCGCCGCCCCGGCCCATCGCCAAGGGGGCGTCCGGCGGTGAGCTCTCGCGCGTGATGCTCGCCGTCGAGGTGGTCTTCGCCGGGACCGACCCCGTCCCCACCTACCTCTTCGACGAGGTCGACGCCGGCGTCGGCGGCAAGGCCGCCGTCGAGATCGGACGGCGCCTCGCGCGGCTCGCCAAGTCGGCGCAGGTCGTGGTCGTCACGCACCTGCCGCAGGTCGCGGCCTTCGCGGACCGGCAGCTCCTGGTCGAGAAGACCAACGACGGCATGGTCACCCGCTCCGGGGTGCAGGTGCTGGAGGGCGAGGACCGGGTCCGGGAGCTGTCGCGGATGCTGGCGGGGCAGGAGGACAGCGAGACCGCGCGGGCGCACGCGGAGGAGCTGTTGGCCACGGCCCGCGGGGACGTGTGAGCCCGGGGCGGGACGTGTGACCCCGGGGCGTGATGGGAACGTACGAGCCCCGTTGGCGTCACCCGTGTGGGTGAACCCGGGCCGGGAGTTGCCCGTCGGTACGCGGAAGTGACCTTTCGGCAGTGCCGGAACGTCCGTGCGGGCTGGCATCCTTGGCGCACCATCTGCTCGACCCCGTCCCCTGCCCGACGCACGACCAGGAGCCTTCGCCACGTGAGCCACGTGAGCAGCCACTCGCCGCACGGACTGACGCCACTGCACACCGTGCAAGTCCTCGGCGGTGGCAGCGCGGGCAGCGGCGTGCACGTCAGATCGCTGGCCGCGGGGCTGGCCGCCAGAGGCGTACGGGTCACCGTGTGCGCCCCTGAAGAGGCCGCCCGCGTCTACGACTTCGCCGGCGCCGGAGCCCGGCACATCCACGTGCCCCGCAGCGGCGACCCCGCCGCCGTGGCCGCCCTGCGCACCGCCTGCGCCGACGCCGACCTCGTGCACGCCCACGGACTGCGCGCCGCCCTGCGCGCCACCCTCGCCCTCACCGGACGCGGCGTCCCGCTCGTCGTCACCTGGCACGACCACACGCACGCCGAGGGCGCCCGCGTGAGGCTGGTCCGGCTCCTGGAACGACGGGTGGCGAGGGCCGCCACCGTGCTGCTCGGCACCTCGTCCGAGCTCGTCGACCGGGCCCGCAGCAGGGGCGCCAGGGACGCCAGGCTCGCGGCGGTCGCGCTGCCCGGACAGCGCCGCACCCGCGTCCCCGTGACGGAGGAGCCCGACCGCCTGCTGCACAAGTCCCGTGCCGAACTCGGCGCCGTGGACCGCCCGTTGGTCATGGCCGTCGGCGCCCTCGAACAGGGCCGGGGCCACACGCTCCTCCTGGACGCCACGCGCTCGTGGCGGCACCTGGACCCGCTGCCGCTCCTCGTCGTGGCGGGGGAGGGGCCCGAACGCCCGGCCATGCTGCGCCGCATCGAGACCGAGCGGCTGCCGGTCCGTCTGATCGGGCGGCGCGACGACATCCCCGACCTCCTCGCGGCGGCCGACATCGCGGTGCTGCCCGACAGCCGGGAGGCCCGCTCCGTACTCGCCCAGGAAGCGCTGCACGCCCGCGTGCCGCTCGTCGCGGTGGCGACGAGCGGTCTCGCCGAACTGGTCGGCGACGCCGCGGAACTCGTCTCCCCGGGCGACGCGGAGGCGCTCGGCACCGCCGTGGCGCGCCTGCTCGCCGACCCGGCCCGCCGCGCCCGGCTCCGGGAGAAGGGCGCGGCCCAGGCGGAGACGTGGCCGACCGAGGACGAAACGGTCACACAAGTGCTCAGCGTGTACGACGAGTTGACGCAGCCGCTGCCGTACAGCTGACGTCCGCCCCGCCCGGCGCTACGCCACGTGTCTGCGGGCCCGGAGCGCCAGGCTGAGCGCGAGCACCGTCTGCGGGTCGTCGAGGTCCGTGCCGAGGAGCTCGCTGATGCGGGCGAGGCGGTTGTAGAGCGTCTGCCGGTTGAGATGCAGCTCCCGCGCGGTCTCCGCCTTGCGGCCCGCGTGCGCCAGATACGTCTGGAGCGTGGGCAGGAGCGGCGGCTTCGAACGCTGGTCGTGGTCGCGCAGCGGGCCGATCGCGCGGTCCACGAACGCCGCGAGGTCGGGGTGGTCGCGCAGCCGCCAGAGCAGCAGGTCGGTGTCGAGGCGCCGCGCGTCGTACCAGGGGCGGTCGCCGAGGCCCTGCGCGGCCGTCGCCGTCTCCGCCGCGTGCCGCAGGCCCGCCGACGCCGCGGCCCAGCCGCCCGCGACGCCGACCACCACGACCGGCGGCTGCGCCCCGGGGCGCTGCAACCCGGCGCGCTCCACACCGGCCCGCAGCGCGGCGGCGACCCGGTCGGCGACCGAGGTCCGCTCGGACTCCGCGCGCAGCCCGAGGAGCAGCGGTACGCGGCCCTCGACGGGACGCACGCCGAGCAGCACCGGCACGCCCACCGACGCCAGCTCCTCCGCGACGGCCCGCGCGAGCACCGCCAGGCCGCCGCCGGTCGGCAGCCCGTCGGCGAGCCGCATCACCACCGGCAGGAGCGGGCTCCCGGTGGGCCCCGGCCTGAAGCCGAGCACGCGCGCCTGGGCGGGGGCGTCCTCGGCGGCGATCCGTCCCTCCGCGAGGTCGGTGAGGAAGTCGCCACGGCCCCGCGCGGCGAGCTCCTCCTCCTGGCGGGCCTGCATGAGCACCACCGCCAGGCTGCTCGCCGCCCGCTCCGCCGCGACGCGGTGCACCGGCAGCGGCGCGGACTCCACGGCGAGCAGCACGAGCCTGGCCCGTACGGAACCGGCGCCGGGCCCGCCGCCCGGCACGTCCACGATCACCGCGGCGGCCGGAGGGCCCTCCCGGTCCACGGCACGGCCCCGCAGCCCCTCCCAGACCTGGAGCGGGTCGGCGCACTCGGTGCCCGCCCCCGCGGCGTACAGGAGCTGCCCGTCCGCGGTCTCCAGGAACACCGGGTTGCCGCTGAACTCGGCGAGGATGCCGAGGACCTGCGGCACACCGCCCCCGCCGAGCAGCGCCTGCGTGCACCGCCCGTGCACCTCCTCGGCCCGCTGGAGCAGCGCGTAGTGGCCGTTGACGATCTCGGTGTGCACCTCTTCGGTGACCGTCACGAACGGCACCTCGCGGTGGAGCTGCACCAGCGGGAGCCCGGCCGACCGTGCCGTCTCCACGATCGCCGCCGGGAGCCGGTCGAAGCGCGGCCCCAGCTCGACGACCAGGGCGGCGATGCCGCGCTCGGCCAGCTTGCGCACGAAGGCCCGCTGGTCGGCCGGGCGGGTGCCGAGCCCGAGCCCCGTGGTGAGCAGCAGCTCGCCGCCCTTGAGCAGCGAGGCCATGTTGGGCACCTCGCCCGCGTGCACCCAGCGCACCGTCCGCTGAAGCCGCTCGGCGCCCGCGACGACCTCGGGGAGCCCGCCGCGCAATCCCGGAAGTTCCAGCGCGCGCTGCACGGTGATGCCGCCCCGGGGGCCCTGACTGTCCATGGCGCGGACGCTACCGGGGCGCGGGGGGAGACGGCATCCCCGTCCCCCCGCGCCCCGTACGGCCTCAGCCGCCGTACGCCCCCGAGGCCGTCAGCCTGAGGGCCGTGTCGATCAGCGGGACGTGGCTGAACGCCTGCGGGAAGTTGCCGACCTGCCGCTGGTTGACGGAGTCCCACTCCTCGGCGAGGAGCCCCAGGTCGTTGCGGAGCGCGAGGAGCTTCTCGAAGAGCTTGCGGGCCTCGTCGACCCGGCCGATCATCGCGAGGTCGTCGGCCATCCAGAACGAGCAGGCGAGGAACGCGCCCTCGTCGCCCTCCAGGCCGTCCAGGTTCTCCTCGTCGTCCGCCGTGGGGTAGCGCAGGATGAAGCCGTCCGGGGTGGACAGCTCCCGCTGGATCGCCTCGATGGTGCCGATGACGCGCTTGTCGTCGGGCGGCAGGAAGCCCATCTGCGGGATCAGGAGCAGCGAGGCGTCCAGCTCCTTCGAGCCGTACGACTGCGTGAAGGTGTTCCGCTCCGCGTCGTACCCCTTCTCGCACACGTCCCGGTGGACGTCGTCGCGCAGCTCGCGCCACTTCTCCAGGGGGCCGTCCACGTCCCCGGACTCCAGGAGCTTGATGGTGCGGTCGATGGCGACCCAGACCATCACCTTGGAGTGCACGAAGTGGCGGCGCGGGCCGCGCACCTCCCAGATGCCCTCGTCCGGCTCGTCCCAGTGGTCCTCCAGGTAGCGGATCAGCTTGAGCTGGAGCATCGAGGCGTAGTCGTTGCGGGCCAGGCCGGTCATGTGGGCCAGGTGGAGGGCCTCGGTGACCTCGCCGTAGACGTCGAGCTGGAGCTGGTTGGCCGCGCCGTTGCCCGCCCGGACCGGTGTGGAGCCCTCGTAGCCCGGCAGCCAGTCCAGCTCGGTCTCGCCGAGCTCGCGCTCGCCCGCGATGCCGTACATGATCTGGAGGTTCTCCGGGTCGCCGGCCACCGCGCGAAGGAGCCACTCGCGCCAGGCGCGGGCCTCGTCGCGGTAGCCCGTGCGCAGCAGCGACGACAGCGTGATCGCGGCGTCACGCAGCCACGTGAAGCGGTAGTCCCAGTTGCGGGAGCCGCCGATGTCCTCGGGCAGCGAGGTGGTGGGCGCGGCGACGATGCCGCCGGTCGGCGCGTAGGTGAGCGCCTTCAGCGTGATCAGCGAGCGGATCACGGCCTCCCGGTAGGGCCCGTGGTACGTACAGTGCTCGACCCACTCCCGCCAGAAGTCCTCCGTGGCCTCCAGGGCGTTCTCGGGCTCCGGCAGCGCGGGCTGGTCCTTGTGCGAGGGCTGCCACGAGATGGTGAACGCGATGCGCTCACCGGGCGAGACCGTGAAGTCCGAGTACGTGGTCAGGTCCTTGCCGAAGGTCTCGGCCTCGGTGTCGAGCCAGACGGAGTCGGGGCCCGCGACGGCCACCGTGCGGTGGTCGACCTTGTGCACCCAGGGCACCACACGGCCGTAGCTGAACCGCATCCGCAGCGCGGAGCGCATCGGCACCCGGCCGCTGACCCCCTCGACGATCCGCACGAGCTGCGGGGCGTCGGTGTCGCGGGGCGGCATGAAATCGATCACGCGGACCGTGCCGCGCGGTGTGTCCCACTCGGATTGAAGGACCAGGGAATCGCCGCGATAGGTGCGGCGCGCGGCCGTGGGCGGCTGCGCTTCCGGGTCGTGGGCCGGCCCGAGGCGCCAGAAGCCGTGCTCCTCGGTGCCCAACAGGCCGGCGAAAATGGCATGAGAGTCGAAGCGGGGCAGGCACAGCCAGTCGACTGTCCCGTCCCGGCAGACCAGGGCTGCGGTCTGCATGTCTCCGATGAGTGCGTAGTCCTCGATGCGCCCGGCCACGTGCATCTCCAGTCGAACGGCCACGTTCGCCCCGCGGGGCGCTTACTTACTGGTCAGCGGTCAAGTGATCGTTGACGAGCGCTTGTTCCGGGTGCAAGGCGGGTGGTGCCGTGTGCCGGATGGGGCTCGGCAGCGAGCGTCCGAGCAGGATACGACGCGCTTTGGTGATCTGCGCGCCCCTCCCGGCAACGAGGTGCGGCCGAACGGGTGAGCGGCAGGTGAGAGGCGGTGTACCTGCGCGTTTATGGCGCGGGCGTGTCTGTGACGGTGTGGTGCCCACCCAATGGCGGAGCGTGGCCGGAAGCGTCCCCCTCAGGTCGCTGATACCCTGGTAGCCCGTGAGCCGGTGGTCATTAGAACCCCCGAACCGCAGCGACGACACCTCCCCAGGATCCCCGGGTGAGCGTGCCGGAACGCATCCTTCAGACCGCGACACGGGAGCCCCCTCTTGGCCATGCAGCCCAAATCCAAGACGACCAAGCACATCTTCGTCACCGGGGGTGTCGCCTCGTCCCTCGGCAAGGGTCTGACTGCCTCCAGCCTGGGTGCGCTCCTGAAGGCGCGCGGCCTGCGCGTCACGATGCAGAAGCTCGACCCGTACCTGAACGTCGACCCCGGCACGATGAACCCCTTCCAGCACGGTGAGGTGTTCGTCACCAACGACGGCGCCGAGACGGACCTGGACATCGGCCACTACGAGCGCTTCCTCGACGTCGACCTCGACGGCTCGGCGAACGTGACCACCGGCCAGATCTACTCCCAGGTGATCGCCAAGGAGCGGCGCGGCGAGTACCTCGGCGACACCGTCCAGGTCATCCCGCACATCACCAACGAGATCAAGCACCGCATCCGCCGCATGGCGACGGACGACGTGGACGTCGTGATCACGGAGGTCGGCGGCACGGTCGGCGACATCGAGTCGCTGCCGTTCCTGGAGACCGTCCGCCAGGTCCGCCACGAGGTCGGCCGCGACAACGTCTTCGTCGTGCACATCTCGCTGCTGCCCTACATCGGCCCCTCCGGCGAGCTGAAGACCAAGCCGACCCAGCACTCCGTCGCCGCCCTGCGCAACATCGGCATCCAGCCGGACGCCATCGTCCTGCGCGCCGACCGCGAGGTGCCGACCGCCATCAAGCGCAAGATCTCGCTGATGTGCGACGTCGACGAGGCCGCCGTGGTCGCCGCCATCGACGCCCCGTCGATCTACGACATCCCGAAGGTGCTGCACACCGAGGGCCTGGACGCCTACGTGGTGCGCAAGCTCGACCTGCCCTTCCGCGACGTGGACTGGACCCAGTGGGACGACCTCCTGGACCGCGTCCACAGCCCGCGGCACGAGGTCACGGTCGCGCTGGTCGGCAAGTACATCGACCTGCCCGACGCCTACCTCTCGGTGACCGAGGCCATGCGCGCGGGCGGCTTCGCCAACCGCGCCCGCGTCAAGGTCAAGTGGGTCACCTCCGACGACTGCAAGACCCCGGCGGGCGCCGCCAAGCAGCTCGGTGACGTCGACGCCATCCTGATCCCCGGCGGCTTCGGCGAGCGCGGCGTCAACGGCAAGGTCAGCGCCATCCAGTACGCCCGCGAGAACAAGGTGCCGCTGCTCGGCATCTGCCTCGGCCTCCAGTGCATCGTCGTCGAGGCCGCCCGCAACCTCGCCGACATCCCGGACGCCAACTCCACGGAGTTCGACGCGGCCACCGCCCACCCGGTGATCTCCACCATGGCCGAGCAGCTCGACATCGTCGCGGGCGAGGGCGACATGGGCGGCACGATGCGCCTGGGCATGTACCCGGCCAAGCTCGCCGAGGGCTCCATCGTGCGCGAGGTGTACGAGGGCAAGGAGTACGTCGAGGAGCGCCACCGTCACCGCTACGAGGTGAACAACTCCTACCGCGCCGACCTGGAGAAGAAGGCGGGCATCCTGTTCTCCGGCACCTCCCCGGACGGCAAGCTCGTCGAGTACGTCGAGTACCCCCGCGAGGTCCACCCCTACCTGGTCGCCACGCAGGCCCACCCGGAGCTGCGCTCGCGTCCGACGCGTCCGCACCCGCTCTTCGCCGGGCTCGTGAAGGCCGCCGTCGAGCGCAAGACGGGCGCCAAGTCCGCCAAGTGACCTCAGGCGATACGGTTGCCGGGGTACGTGCCTCTCGGGGCGCCTACCCCGGTTTCTGTTTGCACGTGTGGGAGGACAGGTCGACATGACGATCAAGGACACCGCCGAGGAGTGGCAGGTCACGGCGAGCGCGACGCCGTTCGTCGGGAACAAGACCTCCGTGCGCACCGACGACGTCGTGATGCCCGACGGGAGCGTCGTCCGGCGTGACTACCAGGTCCACCCCGGCTCCGTCGCCGTCCTCGCGCTCGACGGCGAGGGCCGCGTCCTGGTCCTGCGCCAGTACCGCCACCCGGTCCGCCACAAGCTCTGGGAGATCCCCGCGGGCCTGCTCGACGTCCCCGGTGAGAACCCCCTGCACGCCGCGCAGCGCGAGCTCTACGAAGAGGCGCACGTCAAGGCCGAGGACTGGCGTGTCCTCACCGACGTCTACACCACCCCCGGCGGCTGCGACGAGGCCGTGCGGATCTTCCTCGCCCGTGACCTCGCCGAGGCCGAGGGCGAGCGCTTCGAGGTCGAGGAGGAGGAGGCCGACATGGAGCTCGCCCGCCTCCCGCTGGAAGAACTCGTACGCGGCGTGCTCGCCGGGGAGCTGCACAACAACTGCCTCGTCGTCGGCGTCCTCTCGCTCTTCGCGGCCCTGAACGGCGACGGCGTCGACGCGCTCCGCCCGGCCGAGGCCCCCTGGCCCGCCCGGCCCTTCGAGGCCTGAGACGCCGGGCCGGGACGAGCTCTCGTACCGGTATGACGATCCACTGATCCGATCGGGCGACTTGCGCGCGCCGCGCGGCCGGGAGGGCGACAGGGCCTGAACTAGGCTCTGAAAGCGTCCCGCCCGGAGTTCCGGGCGGACTCGTGCGCAGGCGGACGGGAGCGTGGCCCGTGACGGATCAGGCGGTCGACACCGACGGTGCGGCGGCGGGTGGCACGGTGCCGTTGCCGGCCGGTGCCGTGCCGGAGCCCACGGCGGTTCGATTCGTCGGCCGGCGGCGGGAGCTGAAGGAGCTCAGGGCCGACATCGACCGCGCCGGACTCGACACCCTGTCGGGCCGCAAGGCGCCCCGCGCACGCGTCCTGCTGGTGGCGGGCCGCCCCGGTTCGGGCCGCACCTCGCTCGCCGAGGCGCTGGTGCGCGGCATCGCCCGCGAGTACCCCGACGGAGTGGTCCGCGCCTGTCTCACCGAACCCGACGGCACCCGCGTCCCCACCGAACGCACCGCCCGGGCGCTCCTGGACGCCCTGTCCGTCCCCGCGCCGGCCGGGGCGCACGAGGACGAGCTGACCGACATCCTCAGGGACGCGCTCGCCGAACGCAGGGCGCTGCTGCTCCTCGACGACGCGGCCGACGCCGAACAGGTCGAGCCGCTGCTCCCCGACACGCCCGACTGCCTGGTCGTCGCCGTCTCCGAGGGCCCGCTCACCGGCATCCCCGACGTGCGGCCCTGCACCCTCGGCGGCCTCGACAAGGAGGCCGCGGTGCAACTGCTGGCCCGCGCCGCGGGGCCCGTGCGCATCACCGTGGACCCGCGCTCCGCGGAGGCGCTCGTCGAGACCTGCCAGGCCCACCCCGCGGCCCTCGTCCTGGCCGGCGGCTGGCTCGCGGCCCGGCCCAAGGCCGCCGTCGCCGATCTGGCGAAGCGGCTGCTCGACCTGCCCGACGACGGGCCCGCGTTCGCCCGCGTCTTCCGGCACACCTACGCCACTCTCGCCGGGCCGCCCGCCCGGATGCTGCGGCTCCTCTCCCTGGCCCCGGCCGGATACGTCGACCCGCACACCGCCTCCGCGCTGGCCGGCTGCTCGGTCGCCACGGCCGAGGACACCCTGGACGACTTCGCCGCCCTCGGCCTCGTACGGCCCGTGGAGTCACCCCTTCCGCAGTACGAGGTGCCGGGCTGCCTGGTGCCGCTGCTGCGGCGGCTGACCGAGACCCAGGACCGCCCCGCCGAGCTCCAGCTGGCCCGCGCCCGGATGCTGGAGCGGACCGTGCGGCTGCTCCAGTCCTGCCGGGCGGTGACCGAGACCGACAGCTCCGCCGCCCAGAAGCTGCTCGCCGGGCTGCCGGGCGCCCTGCGCTTCCCCGACCCGGCGGCCGCCGCCGAGTGGCTGCGGATCCGGCAGCCCGCCCTGCTGGCCGCCGCCCGCCTCGCGGTGGCCGACGGGGAGCTCGACACCCTCGCGCGTCGCCTGATGGCGGCCCTGACCCGGGCCCTCGTCGCCCACCGCGGCCAGCAGGCCGCCGCCCCCGAGCTGTACTCCATCCATCAGCTCGTCCTCGGCGTGGCCGAGCGGCGCAGGCTCCCGCGCGAGCGGGCCGCCGCGCTGCTCAACCTCGCGGATCTCGACGCGCGGACCGGCCGTACGCGGGACGCGCTCGCGCGCTACCGGGCGGCGCTCGACGCGGGCCGGGAGGCCGACGACCCGTACGCCACCGGACGCGCGATGGAATCCGTTGGCGGCGCGCACCACGAGCTGGGGGACTGGTCACGGGCCTCCGACTGGTACGGCAGGGCGCTCGCCCACCGCCTCTCCCGCGGCGAGCGCGCCGACGCGGCCCGGCTCTACGGCCGGATCGCCACCGTGCACACCTACGCGGGCCGCTACGGCGAGGCGCTGCGCAACTGGAGCTCGGCCGTCACCGGGTACCGCAAGAACGGCGACGTGGCCGCACACGCGCGGGCGCTGAGCGAGATGGCGCGCGTGCAGGAGTACGCGGGGCGGCCCGAGGAGTCGCTGCGCACCTGCCAGGAGGCGGTCGAGCTGGCCCGGCACGCCGAGGACGTACGGCTGCAGGCCGCGCTCCAGCTCCGCCTCGCGGACACCCTGGAACGGCTCGGCGACCCCACGGCCGCCCGGCTGCACAGGAATGCGGCCGATCGCATGCTCGGAACGGGCCCGCCGGAGACCGCCGGGCTTGAAACGAACGGTGGAGCAGGGTCTTCCGCCTACGAAATCCGCAGCACATCCTCAGAAGATTGAAGTATTGAAAGGCTAGACAGCGAGAAATCCTTCATTAGACTGGCTCCGCCGCGTACATCCGTGGCGTCTCCCGTTGCGCCCATCGGTGCACCGGTCTGTAGTGCATTGCCCGAGATATCCCCTGAGCCAAGGACCGTGATCGACGATGAAGGTCGGCATCCCCCGCGAGGTCAAGAACAACGAGTTCCGGGTGGCCATCACCCCGGCCGGTGTGCACGAGCTGGTGCGCCACGGCCACCAGGTCGTCATCGAGCGGAACGCCGGCGTCGGTTCCTCGATCACGGACGCCGAGTACGTCTCGGCCGGTGCGAAGATCCTGGACACCGCCGATGAGGTCTGGGCCACCGCCGACCTGCTCCTGAAGGTCAAGGAGCCCGTCGCGGAGGAGTACCACCGCCTCCGCAAGGACCAGACCCTCTTCACCTACCTGCACCTGGCCGCGTCCAAGGAGTGCACGGACGCGCTCCTGGAGTCGGGCACGACCGCCATCGCGTACGAGACCGTCGAGACCGCGGGCCGCGCGCTCCCGCTGCTCGCCCCGATGTCCGAGGTCGCGGGCCGCCTCGCCCCGCAGGTCGGCGCCTACCACCTGATGGCCGCCAACGGCGGCCGCGGCGTCCTGCCGGGCGGTGTCCCCGGCGTGGCCGCGGGCAAGGCCGTCGTCATCGGCGGCGGCGTCTCCGGCTGGAACGCCGCGCAGATCGCCATCGGCATGGGCTTCCACGTGACCCTGCTCGACAAGGACATCAACAAGCTCAAGGAAGCCGACAAGATCTTCGGCACGAAGATCCAGACCGTCGTCTCCAACGCCTTCGAGCTGGAGAAGGCCTGCCTGGAGGCCGACCTCGTCATCGGCGCCGTCCTCATCCCGGGCGCCAAGGCCCCGAAGCTCGTCACCAACGAGCTCGTCTCGCGCATGAAGCCCGGAAGTGTCCTTGTCGACATCGCGATCGACCAGGGCGGCTGCTTCGAGGACTCGCACGCCACCACGCACGCCGAGCCGACCTTCCCGGTCCACGGCTCGGTCTTCTACTGCGTCGCCAACATGCCGGGCGCGGTGCCCAACACCTCCACCTACGCGCTGACCAACGCGACGATGCCCTACATCGTCGAGCTGGCGAACCGCGGCTGGGCCGAGGCCCTGCGCCGCGACCCGGCGCTCGCCCTGGGTCTCAACACCCATGACGGCAAGGTCGTTTACCGGGAGGTCGCGGAGTCCCACGGCCTTGAGCACGTCGAGCTGGAGACGCTCCTCGGCTGACCCCGTGACCGACTCCGGTCGGTCACCGACGCTTTCGTCAACGAGAGTCGTCAATCTCACGCCCGCGGCCGGACCTTGAGAGGGGTCCGGCCGTATGCGTATCAGTGTGGACACGCTCAACTCGCCTTGAACGTAACCCTTTAACCGTTTCGCCCACCCCGGAAACGTGCCACTGGCAAGCCGCACGCCCTTGACATCGCTGTGTCCCTTTGCCGACACATCGGGCCCGGTCCGGCGGATTGTGTTGCTGTGGACCGGTGACACGCCATAGAGTCGCCAACCGTCGGCATGGTGCCACGCTGACCTATCGAGAAGTTCCCTGGTCACCAAGGAGGTAAGACGACTTGTGAATGAGTCGACATTTGCTCCCGGGGGTGGTCAACCAGGAACGTCTGAGCGAGGCCAAGGGCCCGTGGGACTCGAGGCTGTCGGCTCCGTCGCTGTCCGAACCTTCGAAGCCCGGCAGAGCCCCCAGCCGACACAGCCAGCACCCCAGAGCATGGATGGCCATCACGTGAACGCCATGGCCGGCGACCGGAGTGGCGATAAGACCCACACCCACCTCGCCGACTACGAGGAACTGCCCAAGGG
The DNA here is from genome assembly GCF_052936595.1 of Streptomyces sp. DSM 118878. NCBI lineage: Bacteria > Bacillati > Actinomycetota > Actinomycetes > Kitasatosporales > Streptomycetaceae > Streptomyces > Streptomyces sp. DSM 118878. Next base: position 2,263,155 of record NZ_CP193622.1, on the reverse strand, counting down.
GCACTTCTACGACCCCGACGCCGAGTACGAGCCCGATCCGGAGTACGCGGCCACGCTCGCGCCCGACGCGGCCCGTCAGCGCCGCGAGCGCGTCGGCCCCACGGGGCGCACGCTGCCGTACTTCCCGATCCCCGGCCCGCTGACCGACCACGGGCCCGCCAAGATCATCGCGATGTGCAACCAGAAGGGCGGCGTCGGCAAGACGACGTCGACCATCAACCTGGGTGCCGCCCTCGCGGAGTACGGACGCCGTGTCCTGCTCGTCGACTTCGACCCCCAGGGCGCCCTCTCGGTCGGCCTCGGCGTGAACCCGATGGAGCTGGACCTCACGGTCTACAACCTCCTCATGGAGCGCGGCATGTCCGCGGACGAGGTGCTCCTGAAGACCGCGGTCCCCAACATGGACCTGCTGCCGAGCAACATCGACCTGTCGGCCGCCGAGGTGCAGCTCGTGAGCGAGGTCGCGCGCGAGTCCACCCTCCAGCGGGCGCTCAAGCCGCTGATGCAGGACTACGACTACATCGTCATCGACTGCCAGCCCTCGCTCGGCCTGCTCACGGTCAACGCCCTGACGGCCGCGCACAAGGTGATAGTCCCGCTCGAGTGCGAGTTCTTCGCGCTGCGCGGTGTGGCCCTCCTGACGGAGACCATCGAGAAGGTCCAGGAGCGGCTCAACCCCGAGCTGGAGCTCGACGGCATCCTCGCGACGATGTACGACTCCCGCACGGTGCACAGCCGTGAGGTGCTCGCGCGCGTCGTCGAGGCCTTCGACGACCACGTCTACCACACGGTCATCGGGCGCACGGTCCGCTTCCCCGAGACCACGGTCGCCGGTGAACCGATCACGACGTACGCCTCCAACTCGGTCGGCGCGGCCGCCTATCGTCAGCTCGCCAGGGAGGTGCTCGCCCGGTGTCACGCCGAGTGAGTCTGCCGGGGGCCGACGAACTGTTCCGCACGACCGGGGGCATGGCCCTCCAGTCGTCGTCGCCGCGGCGTCCGGCCAACGGTGACGCCAGGGTGCCCGCTCCGGCGGGCGAGAGCGACGAGACCGCGGCGGCCGGCGAGGCCGCGCAGGGCGACGGCGGTGAGCCCGCGGAGCACGCGGCCACCGACGCCGAGTCGGGCGCGGAGTCGCGCAGCCGGGCGGCGTCCGGCGAGACGGACAAGGGCGCCGGGCGCCGGTCCGAGGCCGGTCAGGCGCAGGACGGCACGGCCCCTCAGGGCGGCAAGAACGGCTCCTCCACCGCCCAGGCGCGGCGGCGGGCCCGGGCGGCCAACCGGCGGCCCAGCGGACGTGAGCGGCACGACGAGAAGATCACCGTGTACGTCTCCGCCGAGGAGCTGATGGACCTCGAACACGCGCGTCTCGTGCTCCGCGGTGAGCACGGGCTCGCGGTCGACCGCGGCCGGATCGTGCGGGAGGCCGTCGCGGTCGTCCTCGCGGATCTGGAGTCGCGGGGGGACGCGAGCATCCTCGTACGACGGTTGCGCGGGCGGTAGGAGTAGCGTTTCTGGCCTCATGGCCCTGAACAGTGAATCCGCGCCGCCCGCTCGCCGCCGCGCCCTGGGGCGCGGGCCCGGGACGGCTCCCGCTCCCGCGGAGGCTTCGGAGCCGCAGCCGGCGCCGCAGCCGGAGGCCGTGGCGGTCCCGCGGGCCGCACCGGCCCCCGCCGAGTCCGGCGAACCCGGTGACGGGCGGTTCACGGTCCGGCTCGCGAACTTCGAGGGCCCCTTCGACCTGCTGCTCCAGTTGATCGCCAAGCACAAGATGGACGTCACCGAGGTCGCGCTCTCCAAGGTGACCGACGAGTTCATGGCGCACATCCGGGCGATGGGGCCCGACTGGGACCTGGACCAGACGACCGAGTTCCTCGTCGTCGCCGCCACGCTGCTCGACCTCAAGGCCGCCCGTCTCCTTCCCGCCGCCGAGGTCGAGGACGAAGCCGACCTGGCGCTGCTCGAAGCGCGGGACCTGCTGTTCGCGCGGCTGCTCCAGTACCGCGCGTACAAGCACGTCGCGGACATCTTCAGCGGACGGCTCGACGACGAGGCGCGGCGCTACCCGCGCACGGTCGGCCTTGAGCCGCACCACGCCGAGCTGCTGCCCGAGGTCGTCATCAGCATCGGCGCCGAGGGGTTCGCCGAACTGGCCGTGAAGGCCATGCAGCCGCGCGCGAAGCCGCAGGTGTACGTCGACCACATCCATGCCCCGCTGGTGTCCGTGCGCGAGCAGGCCGGGCTTGTCGTCGCCCTGCTGCGCGAGCGGGGGGAGGCGAGCTTCCGGGAGCTCGTCTCGGACGCGGGGGACACGCTGACCGTCGTGGCCCGGTTCCTGGCCCTCCTGGAGCTGTACCGCGAGAAGGCCGTCGCCCTGGACCAGGAGGACCCCCTGGGCGAGCTGATGGTGCGGTGGACCGGCCCGGACGGCGCCGGTGAGCCGACCGTGACCGACGAGTTCGACCGGGCCCCCGAGCCGATGGAGGAGAAGGCGTGAGCGAGCACCCCGCGGGGACGGCCACCGTCGCCGCCCTTGAGCTGCGGCCCGCCCTGGAGGCGGTCCTGATGGTCGTCGACGAGCCGGCCACCGAGGAGCACCTCGCGAAGATCCTCCAGCGGCCCCGGCGCGCGGTCGCCGACGCGCTGCGCGAGCTGGCCGACGAGTACACCGTGCAGCAGCGCGGCTTCGAGCTGCGGCTCGTGGCGGGCGGCTGGCGGTTCTACACCCGTCCCGAGTACGCCGCCGCCGTGGAGGGCTTCGTGCTCGACGGGCAGCAGGCGCGGCTCACCCAGGCGGCCCTGGAGACCCTCGCCGTCGTCGCGTACCGCCAGCCGGTGAGCCGTTCGCGGGTTTCCGGAGTGCGCGGGGTGAACTGTGACGGCGTGATGCGCACCCTCCTCCAGCGGGGTCTGGTGGAGGAGGCGGGCGCGGAACCCGAAACAGGTGCGATCCTGTACAGGACGACGAACTACTTCCTGGAGCGGATGGGCCTGCGTGGCCTTGACGAGCTGCCGGAGCTCGCGCCCTTCCTCCCCGAGGCGGACGCGATCGAGGCCGAGACCCAGGAAGGCGTTCCGTCGTTCGACCCGGACGCACCCGATGCGCCGGGTTACGAGGACGCAGCCGACTAAACGGAACTTTTGATGCGAAGCAGCAGCGGCAGGAACAGCAGCGGAAACAACGGCGGGAGCCGTGGTGGCAACAGCGGCGGCCGCGGCAGCAGCGGTGGCCGCGGCAATTACCGGGGTGCCGGTAGTGGCCGCGACGACAAGCGCGACGACAGGCGTGATGACAGGCGCGACGACAAGCGCGACGACAAGCCGAGCAGGCCCAGCAAGCCGCGCCCCGAGGAGCGCCGCTACGACGTGGGCGCCGGCGCCACCCGGACCGGCCCGAAGTCCGGGCGCGGCGCCTCCGCGCGCGGCGGTGCCAAGGGCGGCCCCAAGCAGGGACAGCAGCGCGGCGGCCGGTCGGCCCCCGCACGCTCCCGTGAGTACGAGACCCGTGCCGAGGAGCGCAACCGCGACCGGTACGCGGACAAGCCGAAGGTGAGCACGCCCAAGACCTTCCCCGGCGCCGAGCAGGAGGGCGAGCGTCTCCAGAAGATCCTCGCCCGCGCGGGCTACGGCTCGCGCCGTGCCTGCGAGGAGCTGGTCGACCAGGCCCGTGTCGAGGTCAACGGCGAGATCGTCCTGGAGCAGGGGCTGCGGGTCGACACCGAGAAGGACGAGATCAAGGTGGACGGCCTCACGGTCGCCACGCAGTCGTACCAGTTCTTCTCGCTGAACAAGCCCGCCGGTGTCGTCTCCACCATGGAGGACACCGAGCACCGCCAGTGCCTGGGCGACTACGTGACCAACCGCGAGACGCGGCTCTTCCACGTGGGGCGGCTCGACACCGAGACCGAGGGCGTCATCCTGCTCACCAACCACGGTGAGCTGGCCCACCGCCTGACCCACCCGAAGTACGGCGTGAAGAAGGTCTACCTCGCGCACATCGTGGGTCCGATCCCGCGTGACCTGGGCAAGCAGCTCAAGGACGGCATCCAGCTGGAGGACGGCTACGCCCGCGCGGACCACTTCCGTGTCGTGGAGCAGACCGGCAAGAACTACCTCGTCGAGGTCACCCTGCACGAGGGCCGCAAGCACATCGTGCGCCGCATGCTGGCCGAGGCGGGCTTCCCCGTCGACAAGCTGGTGCGGGTGGCGTTCGGGCCGATCACCCTGGGCGACCAGAAGTCCGGCTGGCTGCGGCGGCTCTCCAACACGGAGGTCGGGATGCTGATGAAGGAAGTCGACCTGTAGGCGACCCGCGAGCGGACCTGGAGATCTTTCCGGTCCGCGGGGCTTGTGGCTGCCCGCCCACCCTCTTTATAGTCGTAACGACTTTTAAGGGGGTGGGCGGGCATGTCTGTGTCCGAGATGTCCGATACCTACGACAAATACGCCTTCGAGCCGTTCGCCGTCACCGTGGACCTCGCGGTGTTCACCATCCGCGACGGCGCACTGCACGTGCTGCTCGTGGAGCGCGGCCAGGAGCCGTACGCGGGCCGCTGGGCGCTGCCCGGCGGCTTCCTGCTGCCGGACGAGTCCGCGGAGAGCGCCGCGCAGCGTGAGCTCGCCGAGGAGACGGGGCTCGCGGACGTCAGCGGCCTCCACCTGGAGCAGGTGCGCACCTACAGCGAGCCGGACCGCGATCCGCGCATGCGGGTCGTCTCCGTCGCGTTCGCGGCGCTCGTGCCCGACCTGCCGGAGGCGCGCGCCGGCGGCGACGCGGCCGGCGCGGCCTGGCTGCCGTACGAACCGGCGGCCCACCGGCCGCTCGCCTTCGACCACGACCGGATACTCGGCGACGCCTACGACCGGATCCGCGCCAAGCTGGAGTACACCGGGCTCGCCACCGCCTTCTGCCCGCCCGAGTTCACGCTCGGCGAGCTGCGCCAGGTCTACGAGGCCGTGTGGGGCGCGGAACTCGACCCCGCCAACTTCCGGCGCAAGGTCGTCGGTACCGCCGGGCTCGTCGAGGCGGTCCCGGGCGCGGCCCGCCTCACCGGCGGCCGGGGCAAGCCCGCGGCCCTCTTCCGCGCGGGCACGGCCACCACCCTGCACCCGCCCCTGCTCCGCCCCGCCGCGGAAGGACACACCTCGTGAAGCGCCCGGCCACCGGCTCCCTCATGGGACTCGCCCTCGGGGACGCGCTCGGCTTCCCGACCGAGTTCAACGACGTGCCGTCGATCCTCGCGAAGTCCGGACCGTGGCGGGAGATGCGGCTGCCGCGGCCGGCGATCGTGACGGACGACACCCAGATGACACTTGCCCTTGCCAGGGCGGTGCGGGCCACCGGTGTGCGGGAGCCGGACCCCGAGCGGTTCGCGCTGCTCACGCGCCGTGAGTTCGTCGCGTGGAACGTCTCGCCCGACAACAACCGCGCCCCCGGCACCACCTGTGTCCAGGGCTGCGAGCTCCTCGCCGACGAGCGGCGGGAGTGGCGGAGCGCCGGCAGCCCGCACTCCAAGGGCTGCGGCGCCAACATGCGGGTCGCGCCCATCGGCTTCGTCCCCGGACTGAGCGACGAGGAGCGCGCCGGCGCCGCCCAGCTCCAGTCCGCGCTCACCCACGCCCATCCGACCGCGCTCGCCGCGTCCGACCTCACCGCGCACGCCGTACGCCTGCTCGCCGAGGGCGCCGAACCGACGGGCCTGGTCGGGCTGCTCCGCTCCTACGCGTACGACAACCGGGAGACGTACCACGAGCGGTGGCTCGGCGAGCTGTGGACCCGCGGCGAGGCGCCGACGCCCCGGGCGTTCATCGCCCGCGGCTGGGACGAGTGCCTGGCGGCCCTCGAACGCCTGGAGGCCGCGCTCAGGCACGCCAACCCGGAGACCGATCCCTGCCTGGCCACGGGCGAGGGCTGGATCGCCGAGGAAGCGCTCGCCACCGGCCTGCTGTGCTTCCTCCAGTTCGTGGACGAACCGGTCACCGCTCTGCGCCGCGCGGCCTGCACCTCGGGCGACTCCGACTCCATCGCCTGCCTCGCGGGCGCCTTCGCGGGCGCCCACCTCGGCGCGGACGCGTGGCCCGCCGAGTGGACGGAGCGAATCGAGTACCGGGACGAGCTCCTCGCCCTCGGGGCCCTCTGGGACGCGTGAGCCACGGCTCGCGGGAGTCCAGGCGGTCCCGCGCGGCGTGTCTCGGCAGGCGGGCGCCGGGCCCCGGCGCGCGCGGCGCTGACTACCCTTGACGGGACATGCAGTGCGCGGGCGATACGAGGAGCGGTGACGTGGCGGTACGAGCGGTCCGGGGCGCCGTCCAGCTGGACGAGGACGAGGCCGGACACATGGGCGAGCAGGTCGGCGCGCTGCTCACCGCCGTCCTGGAGCGCAACGGGCTGACCGGGGAGGACCTGATCAGCATCTGGTTCACCGCCACCCCCGACCTGCACAGCGACTTCCCCGCCGCCGCGGCCCGCGCCCTCGGCATCGTCGACGTACCGCTGATCTGCGCGCAGGAGATCCGGATCGAGGGCGCCATGCCCCGCGTCGTCAGGCTCCTCGCCCACATAGAGACCGACCGCCCCCGCTCCGAGATCGCGCACGTCTACCTCGGCGCCGCGGCCGCACTCCGCAAGGACATCGCCCAGTGAGAACCGCCCTCGTCATCGGCACCGGCCTGATCGGCACCTCCGCCGCCCTGGCCCTCGCCTCCCGTGGCGTCACCGTCCACCTCGTCGACCACGACCCGGCCCAGGCCCGCACCGCCGCCGCGCTCGGCGCCGGCACCGACGAGCCCCCCGAGGGCCCCGTCGACCTCTGCGTCGTCGCCGTGCCGCCCGCGCACGTCGCCGCCACCCTGGCCGACGTCATGCGGCGCGGCGCCGCACGCGCCTACCTCGACGTGGCCAGCGTCAAGGGCGGGCCGCGCCGCGAGCTCGAAGCGCTCGGCCTCGACCTCACCGCGTACATCGGCTCGCACCCCATGTCCGGGCGCGAGCGCAGCGGCCCGCTGGCCGCCACCGCCGACCTCTTCGAGGGGCGGCCGTGGGTGCTCACCCCGACCCGCGACACCGAGACCGAGGTGCTCAACCTCGCCCTGGAGCTCATCGCGCTCTGCCGTGCCGTCCCCGTCGTCATGGACGCCGACGCCCACGACCGGGCGGTCGCCCTCGTCTCGCACATGCCGCACCTGGTCTCCAGCATGGTCGCCGCCCGCCTGGAGAACGCCGACGAGACGGCCGTACGCCTCTGCGGCCAGGGCATCCGCGACGTCACCCGCATCGCCGCGTCCGACCCCCGGATGTGGATCGACATCCTCTCCGCCAACCCCGGACCCGTCGCCGACCTCCTCGCCGACGTCGCCGCCGACCTGGGCGAGACCGTCACGGCCCTGCGCGCCCTCCAGTCCGCCGACGAGACGGAGCGGACCGAGGGCGCGACCGGCGTCGAGACCATGCTCCGGCGCGGCAACGCGGGCCGGACCCGGGTCCCCGGCAAGCACGGCTCGGCGCCCGCCGCGTACGAGATCGTCGCGGTGCTGATCAACGACCAGCCCGGCCAGCTCGCCCGGATCTTCGCCGACGCGGACCGGGCGGGGGTCAACATCGAGGACGTACGCATCGAGCACGCCACCGGTCAGCAGGCGGGCCTCGTGCAGCTCATGGTCGAGCCGAAGGCCGCGCCCGTGCTCAGCGCGTCGCTGCGCGAGCGCGGCTGGTCGATCCGGCAGTAGGCGCGATCAGGCGCCATCGGGCGCCGCTGGGCGGCCGTGGGCGGCGGGCGGAAGGGGCTGTCGGGGCAGGGCGCGCGAGCCAGTAACCTTGTGCGGGGCGTGCCCACGCCCCGCCACCCCGCCCCGAGTACTGCGAAAGGTGTCCGCAGCCCCGTGGAAACCGCAGAAAACGCCGCCCCGGCAGCCGTGATCGTCGCCATCGACGGCCCCTCCGGCACGGGCAAGTCGAGCACCTCCAAGGCCGTCGCCGCCCAGCTCGGGCTCAGCTACCTGGACACCGGCGCCCAGTACCGGGCGATCACCTGGTGGATGGTGCACAACGGCATCGACCTCACCGACCCCGGCGCCATCGCCGACGCCGCGGGCAAGCCCGGGATCGTCTCCGGCACCGACCCGATGGCCCCGACCATCACGGTCGACGGCACGGACGTCTCGGGCCCCATCCGCACCAGCGAGGTCACCTCCAAGGTCAGCGCGGTCAGCGCCGTCCCCGAGGTCCGCACCCGCATCACCGAGCTCCAGCGCTGGATCGCGGAGTCGGCCGAGAAGGGCATCGTCGTCGAGGGCCGTGACATCGGCACCACCGTGCTGCCCGACGCCGACCTGAAGATCTTCCTCACCGCCTCGCCCGAGGCGCGCGCCGCCCGCCGCTCCGGCGAGCTCAAGGGCGTCGACGTCAAGGCGACCCAGGAAGCCCTGATCAAGCGGGACGCGGCCGACTCCAGCCGCAAGACGTCCCCGCTGGCCAAGGCCGACGACGCGGTCGAGGTCGACACCACCGAGCTCACGCTCCAGCAGGTCATAGAGTGCGTGGTCACCCTCGTCGAGGAGAAGCGGGCCGAGAAGTGAGCGAGGCTCCCGCCGGACGCGGCGCCTCCGAGCGGGGAGCCGAGGTCGGCCGCCGGATCGGCGTCGGCCTCATGTACGGCCTGTTCAGACCGCGGGTGCTCGGCTCCTGGCGGGTGCCGGCGAACGGGCCCGTGATCCTGGCCGTGAACCACGCGCACAACGTCGACGGCCCGATGGTCATGGGCGTCGCGCCCCGGCCCGCGCACTTCCTGATCAAGAAGGAAGCGTTCATCGGGCCGCTCGGCACGTTCCTGGACGCCATCGGCCAGGTGAAGGTGGACCGCTCGGGCGCCGACCGCACGGCCATCACCAGGGCCCTCGGCGTCCTGGGGCAGGGCGGCGTCCTCGGCATCTTCCCCGAGGGCACCCGGGGTGACGGCGACTTCGCCTCGCTGCGCGCCGGGCTCGCGTACTTCGCGGTGCGCTCCGGGGCCCCGATCGTTCCGGTCGCGGTCCTGGGAAGCACCGAGCGGAACGGACGGCTGATAAAGCAGCTTCCCCCGCTGCGCAGCCGGGTCGACGTCGTGTTCGGAGACCCCTTCGACGCGGGCGACGGCAGCGGACGGCGTACGCGCAAGGCGCTCGACGAGGCGACCGTGCGCATCCAGGAGCGGCTCTCCCGCCACCTGGAAAACGCCAGGCGCCTGACCGGGCGCTGAGCGAGACTTATCAAGTAGTGCGCTGAACCGAAACGCGGACCCGCGCACCGATCACCACGATGAACGACGAGGTACGGACTTCATGAGCGACCAGATCCAGCCCGAGGGCGACGGCTTCGCCGAGCACGACCACGGGGCGCTCGGCGACACCGAGTACGCGCAGTTCATGGAGCTCGCCGCCGAGGAGGGCTTCGACGTCGAGGACGTCGAGGGCGCCATCGAGGAGGCGGGCCACGGCCCGCTGCCCGTGCTCGCCGTCATCGGCCGCCCCAATGTCGGCAAGTCGACCCTGGTGAACCGCATCATCGGCCGCCGCGAGGCCGTCGTGGAGGACCGCCCCGGCGTGACCCGCGACCGCGTCACGTACGAGGCCGAGTGGTCGGGCCGCCGCTTCAAGCTCGTCGACACCGGCGGCTGGGAGCAGGACGTGCTCGGCATCGACGCGTCCGTCGCCGCCCAGGCGGAGTACGCGATCGAGGCCGCCGACGCCGTGCTCTTCGTCGTCGACGCCACGGTCGGCGCCACCGACACCGACGAGGCGGTCGTCCGCCTCCTGCGCAAGGCGGGCAAGCCCGTCGTCCTCTGCGCCAACAAGGTCGACGGCCAGTCCGGCGAGGCCGACGCCACCGCCCTGTGGTCCCTCGGCCTCGGCGAGCCGCACCCCATCTCCGCGCTGCACGGCCGCGGCACCGGCGACATGCTGGACGCCGTCCTGGAGGCGCTGCCCGAGGCGCCCGAGCAGACCTTCGGCACGGCCATCGGCGGCCCCCGCCGCATCGCGCTCATCGGCCGTCCGAATGTCGGCAAGTCCTCGCTGCTCAACAAGGTGGCGAACGAGGACCGCGTGGTCGTCAACGAAATGGCAGGCACCACGCGTGACCCGGTCGACGAGCTCATCGAGCTGGGCGGCGTCATCTGGAAGTTCGTCGACACGGCGGGCATCCGCAAGCGCGTCCACCTCCAGCAGGGCGCCGACTACTACGCCTCGCTGCGCACCGCCGCGGCCGTCGAGAAGGCGGAGGTCGCGGTGATCCTCATCGACGCCTCCGAGTCCATCTCCGTGCAGGACCAGCGCATCGTGACGATGGCCGTCGAGGCGGGCCGCGCGATCGTGGTGGCGTACAACAAGTGGGACACCCTCGACGAGGAGCGCCGCTACTACCTGGAGCGGGAGATCGAGACCGAGCTCGCCCAGGTCGCCTGGGCGCCCCGCGTCAACGTCTCCGCGACCACCGGCCGGCACATGGAGAAGCTCGTCCCCGCGATCGAGACGGCCCTCGCGGGCTGGGAGACGCGTGTGCCGACCGGACGGCTGAACGCCTTCCTCGGCGAGATCGTCGCCTCCCACCCGCACCCGGTCCGCGGCGGCAAGCAGCCGCGCATCCTCTTCGGCACGCAGGCGGGCACGAAGCCGCCGCGCTTCGTCCTCTTCGCGTCGGGCTTCATCGAGGCGGGCTACCGCCGCTTCCTGGAGCGCCGCCTGCGCGAGGAGTTCGGCTTCGAGGGCACGCCGATCCACGTCTCGGTCCGGGTGCGCGAGAAGCGCGGCCGCAAGAAGTAGTACGTACGTGAGATGCCCGGCCCCGGTTCTGAGGGGCCGGGCATCTCGCGTACTCAGCTCAGCTCAGCGCTCGCGGCGCGGGGCCGCGGGCAGGGCCGCGGGGATCGGGTGGAGGCCCGTCGCGTAGTGGTCCTGCCGGCCGTAGCGGCCCAGGTGGAACTGGCCGAAGGCGTACGGGCGCGCGTCGTGCCGTCCGTCGCGCTGTCCGCCGTACGGCCCGGTGCCGAACGCGGTGAAGCCCATATCCTCCTCGCCGGTCCGGTCGCCCGGGAGGGCGCGGAAGGCTCTGCGGTACTCCGAGTACAGCGTGTCGTAGATCGGTGTGGCCGAGCGCTCGCCCATCGTGTCCGGCGCGGTGCGCATGGACGGGATCGGGGTCTGGTACGCCGGGCGGTAGCGGGAGGGGTCGTATGTGTGCACGTCTGTGCCAACGAAACCGCCGCCCGACGGATGCGGGGGTCCGGGCGTGACCCCCGCGGCCATTCGGGTGATCAGGTCCCGGCCAGCGGCATGGACCCGGCGGCGAGCAGCCCGCGGGCGGCCGCCTCGTCCAGGGCGTCCCGCAGCAGGTCCTCGCGCGGCTGGCGGCCGATGGAGCCCGCGGGAGCGGCGTAGAGCAGCACGGTCTGGGTCTTGTTGACCGCGGCCCGCCAGTCCTCGGTGACCTGGAGCGGCTGGTGGGCCTGCCACCAGGCGACGGGCGCGCTGCCGTGGGGGCCGGGCTGGAAGACGGCGTGGAGCTGTCCCATGCCGAGCAGGACGGACCAGCCGTGCAGGACGGGCGGCACGGTGTGGAGGGAGGTCACCGGCATGAAGCCCTGCTCGATCAGGAGCGGCAGGAAGTCGTCGCCGCCGCCGGGCGCCGCGCCGGGGCGGGCGATCGGCCCGGTGGGCTCGACGACGAGCGCGGGCCGCAGTTCGCCCTCGATCAGGACCAGGCCGCTGGTCACGCCGAGCACGGCCTGGCGCGGCGCGCTCTGGCTCGGCGCGTCCTGACCGGGCGCGGTCTGGCTCGGCACGGCCCGGGCGGCCTCCGCGCCGCCTTCGCGGGTGATCGAACGCACGGCGCCCTGGAGCTGCTCCTCGGTGACCGTCACGATCTGGGAGGGGAGGCAGGAGGCGTGCGCGAAGGCGAGGACGGCGGTCTCCTCGCCGACGAACAGGACCGTGCTGGTCCGTTCCTGGCCGGAGTCGCCCGGGGTGCGGCACGAGGTGCAGTCGTAACTGCCCGGCGTGTTCTCTCCGGTGAGCAGCCGGTCGGCTTCTTCGTCGCCGATCTCGGCGCGAACGTCGTCGCTGACGTCGAGCATGCGCGGCACGGGTGACTCCTCGGGATTGTCACGTGGGGTGATTGGTGCGGGTGTGATGAGCCGGACGGCGCCCGGCTCATAGGAAGACAACGGCGGATCAGTGGCGCAAGTCACGCAACACAGCGAACGGAATCGAACCGTCCGCAGCGCAGGGTGAGATGCGTGGCGGAATGCATCACTCCGCGCCAGCAGGCGTACGCCGTAAGGGAGTTGAGGAGGTGAGGTGAGTCACAGATCAATGGATCAACGGGCGTATAAATCCCGATATCGGGCAATGAAGTGGGTGGCCTGAACTCGCCGCTACCTTGAGTAACGCTCAACTGGCCTGTGCGGACGGGGAACCGGTTGCTGCCGGGCCGAGCGGGCTCCTAGATTCCACCGCCGTGTGCAGCGAGCACCGCTCGGGTACGTCCGCCGATCACCCCGCTCGACGGGGGGCGGACCGCCCGGGTACGACGAGAGGGATCTTCATGTCCGCAACGCCCAGGCGCATACGCAGAACGGCAGTGATCGGAGGGGCCGCACTCATCGCCCCGCTGGGACTGCTCGCCGCGACCGGTCAGGCCGACGCGGCGGACGGCGGGGTGTGGGATCGCATCGCACGGTGCGAGAGCGGCGGCAACTGGCAGATCAACACGGGCAACGGCTACTACGGAGGGCTCCAGTTCTCCGCGGGGACGTGGCGCGCGTACGGCGGAGGGGCTTACGCGGCCACCGCCGACAAGGCGTCGAAGGCACAGCAGATCGCTGTCGCCGCCAAGGTCCAGCGGGCCCAGGGGTGGGGCGCGTGGCCCACCTGCGCCGCCCGCGCGGGTGCGTACGGCCGGGCGCCGTCCGCCGCGGCGCCCGTACCGAAGGCCGCGAAACCGGCGCCGAAGTCGCTCAAGGCGCCCGGGGCGGCCGCCGAGCCGCGCTCCGGCCACGCCGACCGGGGGGCCTCGCGCGCCGCCGGCAACCACACCGTCCGGAGCGGTGACACCCTCAGCGCCGTCGCGGCCCGGCACGGGACCACCTGGCAGCGCGTGTACGCCGTCAACCGTGCCGTCATCGGCGGGAACCCGGACGTCATCGTGCCGGGGCAGCGGCTCAGGGTCTGAGCCGTCGTTCGGGGTCCGGGCCGCCTTTCGGGATCCGGGCCGCCGTTCGGGTGGGCTTGCGGTCCGGGCGGCGCGGGGCGCCGGAGCAGTGGCGTTCATATGCATAACGTGACCCGATGCATCCGACGCAGCTGACGCATCCGACGCATCCGACGCCCATCAGTCGTCCGCACCGGCGTATTCGGCCTCTGGCCGTGGCCGCGGGCGCGGTTCTGGCCGTGGCGGCACTGCCACCCACCGTCGCGTCCGCGGCTCCGCCGACACGGCCCACCGCGTACGAGAACGCCTCCTGCTCCGCCGACAAGGGGGCCTGGAACTGCCTGGCCCAGTGCGAGAGCAACGGCCGGTGGAACGCGAACACGGGCAACGGCTACTACGGCGGACTCCAGTTCTGGCAGCCCACCTGGGAGGCGTACGGCGGCCTGAAGTACGCGCCGCGCGCCGACCTCGCCACCAGGCAGGAGCAGATCCAGGTCGCCGAGAAGATCCGGCTCAGCCAGGGCTGGAAGGCGTGGCCCTCCTGCTCCCAGAAGGTGGGGGTCGAGCGGTTGGCCAGGACCGGGCAGCCGGAGCGGACCAGCCGCGGGAAACGGCGCACGTACGTCGTCGAGCGCGGGGACAGTCTCAGCGCCATCGCCCACCGGTACGGGGTCGAAGGGGGCTGGAAGGCTCTCTACGCGGCCAACCGGTCGGCGGTCGGGAGCCGGCCCGGAATGCTGTCCATCGGCACGAAGCTCGTCATCCCGAAGGGCGGGGCGTAGGCGGCTTCGTCGGCGTCGCCGAGGCCGTCGAGGTCGGCGAGGTCCGCCGGGCGGCGTCCAGTTCCGCAGCCTCCCCGCTGAACACGACCGCGCCCCGGCGCAGTTCGTACACCACTACCGCCGCCCGCCCCGCGCTCTCGCGCAGGGCGGGCGGCAGACGCTGTTCGGCCACGATCACGCAGGCGGGCAGGGCGGCGAGCAGGGCGTAGGTGCGGGCAGCGACGGGTGGGGACATCCCCTGGGCCGGCTCGTCGATCAGGACCACGGGGGTGGTCCCGGGGCCAGGACCGGCCTCGGGCCGGGGCGTGAGCAGGGCGCGGGTCAGGGCCAGCATGCGCTGTTCGCCGCCGGAAAGGGTGCCTGCGGGGCGGGGGAGCAGGGGGCGCAGCTCGGGGTAGGCGTCCAGGGCGCGGGCCAGGTCCGCTCCGGTGCCCGACAGCTCCAGGTTCTCCGCGACGGTGAGCGTCGGGAACACCGCGCGGCGGTCCGGTACGAAGGTCAGCGCTCGGGCCGCGCGTTCGTGGGGCGGCCGGCGCGTGATGTCCTCGCCGTCCCGGAGCACCGCGCCGGCGGTGAGGGGAAGCGTGCCGGCCAGGGCGCGCAGGGCCGTGGTGCGACCGGAGCCGTTGGCGCCGAGCAGGACGGTCACGGTGTCCGCAGGGGCGGCCAGGGTGACTCCGTGCAGGGCCTCCAGGGGGCCGTAGCGCACGCGGGCGCCGCGCAGCTCCATGCCTCTCATCGCGGTCCCCGCCTTCCGGTCATCGCGGTTCGTCGTCCGGCGTGTCCAGCACGTGGTGGGCGGGGCCCGAAGCCACGATGCGGCCCGCTCTCATCACGTGCACCGTGTCGGCCAGGTCCGCCACCCAGGCGAGGTCGTGCTCCACGATCAGCAGGGCCATCCCGTCGGCCGCGAGGGTGCGCAGGAGGACGGCGAGGGCGGCCACTTCCGCCGTGTCCAGGCCCGCCGCCGGTTCGTCGAGGAGCAGCGTGCGGGGGGTGCTCGCCAGGGCTCTGGCCAGTTCGGTGCGGCGCAGGGTGCCGGTGGGGAGGTCCGCCGCGAGGCTCGCGCGGTGGGGGGCCAGGTTCAGCAGGCGCAGCGCCCGGTCCGTGGTGCCGCGGGTGCTTCGGGGGGACTGGTCCGCGGCCACCTGGATGTTCTCCGCGATCGTCAGGGAGGCGAAGAGCGCCGGCTGCTGGAACGTGCGGGCCACGCCCGCGCGGGTCCTGGCATGGGCCGGGAGCCCGGTGATGTCCCTGCCGTCCAGGGTGATCCGGCCCTCGTCGGGGCGGAGGGTGCCGGCCAGGCAGTGGAAGAGGGTGCTCTTGCCCGCGCCGTTCTCACCCGTCACCGCGGTGATCCGGCCCGGGAGGACCGTGAGCGACACGTCGTCCAGGGCCGTGTAGCCGTCGTAGGTGAGCGTGATGTGGTGGGCCGTCAGGGGGGCCGCGGTCGCTCCGGCCCGCTCGCCCCGGCGGCCCCGTCCAGTGCGTTCGCCTTGCACGACGTCCGTCGTGTCCTGGGCAGGGGGGCTTTCGGTCCGCCGCAGGGCCGCTCGTGCCGCCTCGCCTCTGGGCGTCAGGCGCGGGCGGCTGTCGGGGCGGACGTGGTGGGCGGCCTTGCGCAGTGCCTCGTAGGGGCCGCCGGGGAAGCGGCCGATCAGCACGGCCAGGACGCCGATCACCGCGGCGGCCATGCCGCCCCTGGTGCCCGCGTCCAGGCCCACCAGGAGGGCCGCCGCGGCCAGGGCCCCGAGGAGGCTGTCCGAGCCGAGGACCACCACCGCCGCGAACCAGAGCAGGCCCCGTACGGGGTCGAACGCCCCGGGGTCGAAGGCCTGCTGCCCCATGGCGAGCATGCCGCCGCCCAGTGCCGCAAGCGCCGCCCCGGTGACGAACGCCGTCAGTTTGAGGGTGGGCACGGCCGCGCCCGCCGCCGCAGCGCCCGCCTCGTGGTCCCGCAGTGCCGCCAGCGCGCGGCCGGTCCTGCCCCGGCGCAGGGCGGTGACCAGGAGCACGGCTCCCGCGAGGATGGCCAGTTCCAGCGCGTAGTACGCCCGGTCGCCCAGGAAGCCCGCCGGGCGGTCCAGGGTCAGGCCCGCGGTCGCGTACGGCTGGGCGAAGACGAAGCGGCTGACGCCCACGCCGAAGGCGAAGGTCGCAAGCGCAAGCGCCAGGCCGTGGCGGCTGATCGCCGGTCTGCCCGTGAGGAGGCCGAGGGGAGCGACCAGGAGGACCGCCACCGCCAGGGCCGGCAGGTGCGGGAGCTCAGGGAGCCCCGGGAAACGGCCGGCGGCGAGCAGGGCCGTGAACAGCGCGCCCAGACCCGCGTACGCCGCCTGGCCCAGGGAGATCTGGCCGCCTCTGCCCGTGACGACCACCAGGGAGAGGAGGATCACCGCCAGTGCCGGGACCTGGACCGCCGTGGTGAGGTCCTGGCCCGCGAAGCCCAGGGGGATCAGGAAGAGGAGCGTCGCCACCGTCCAGGCGCCCGGCGGCGCCGGAACGCGGGCCGACGCCGTGCGGGGCAGCGCGTCCTTCGAGCCGATGCCCGGGAGGATCAGGGCCGCTGCCAGGAGCGCGATCACGAAGAGGTTCGCCCCCGCCGTCTGGACGAGCTGTTCCTGCGGGCCCGAGGGGTGCAGGCGGGTCAGTTGGCTCTGGGCCACCCCCAGGGCGAGGGCCACCGCCACCGCTGTGGGCAGGCTGCGCATGCCGGCGGCCACGGCCACCGCCATCACCTCCATCACAAGCAGCGGCATGCCGTACGGGTCCAGCCGCACGTACGGGGCCAGGAGTACGCCGGTCAGGCCTGCCGTGAAGGAGCCGAAGGCCCAGCCCACCGCTGCCACCCGGCGGGCGTCGATGCCGAGGAGCACGGCCAGGCCCCGGTCGTCGACCACGGCTCTCAGCTCGCCGCCGAAGCGGGTCCAGCGGGTCACCGCCCCGACGGCCGCGGCCAGCGCCACCGCCGCGCCCAGCGGGACCCAGGGGTCCGCGGAGAGCAGGGTGGGGGCGTCGTCGCGGGCGCCCGGCCCCCAGAGGAGGGCCGCGCCGCCGACGAGGAGCACGAAGACGCCGATCGAGGCCACCAGGGTCTGCGCCGGGTCGCTGCCCAGGACGGCCAGGGGGCGGAAGACCGCGCGGTCGAGGAGCAGCCCGATGCCGGGGGCCACGAGCAGCAGGGTGACGGCGGCCGCCGGTGCGAGCGGCCAGTGCCATTCGGCCGTCAACTGGCGCAGGACGTAGGCGCAGACCATGGCGGTCGCGCCGTGCGCGAAGTTCAGGACGCCGGTCGCGCGGTAGGTGACGATCAGACCGATGCCGGTGAGGGCCGCGGCGCCGCCGACCGAGAGCCCGGCCAGCGTGAGGTCGTAGCTCAGGGACGCCACCGGGTCAGCTCGCCGGGCCGGGGGCGGCCGGCTCGCCCGTCAGCCGTGGCGGCTCGCATATCGGGCACGGGGCGAGGCCGCCCTGGGCCAGGAGCGTGGCGTCCGCGGGGACCGCCTCCGGTTTGGCCGCCACCAGGGGGCAGTCGGCCCGGTGGCGGAGCGTGCCGCCGGGGACCGTCAGGAGGTCGTCGCTCGTGGCCATGGGCGGGCCCGCGGCCGGGGGCTTCGGGGGTTGTGCCGCCACCAGGAGGCCGTACAGCTCCTCCACGCGCGACGCCGCCAGTGCGCTTCTGCCGTGGGTGTACAGCACGGCCCCCGCGATGATCAGGGCCGCGCCGGGCACCGTGCACGAGGCGAGATAGGGGAGCTGCCGCTCGGCGAAGCGTTCGCCGGAGACGCCGTACCAGCCCAGGACGCACAGCACCGCGCCCGCGGCGAGGGCCGCGTAGGCCGCCCACAGGGCCGGGTCCCCGGGGCGCGGCGCGGCGCCCCTCCGCGATGGCCGAGCTGTCCGCGCCGCGCGCATCTGAGCCCCCCGGGGAACGCCTGGTCGAATCACGTCAGCAACGCCGGTCCCGTCGGCGCTCTGTCCATGTCAGCCGATGGCTTGCACTATGCCCTCTACAAGCTGACGCTGAAAGCTCCGGACCGTCACGGCCCGGACCGACACCCGGTGGTGAGCCAGATGGTTCTCGGGAGCAGCCGCACAAGGCGGGGAACGCACTTACGGCGGGGGCGGGGGCGGGGCGTGGTGCTCGCGGCGGCCGCCCTGCTGCTGGTCGTGCCGGCCGCCGCGGCCTGCGGTGACGACAGCGGTGGCGGCGACGGCGACCCGCCGCCCGAGCCGTCCGTGGAGAAGCCGGCCGAGCCGACGAAGGACGGTGCCGCCGCGCCCGACGACCCGGCGGCCGCGAAGAGCGAGGTCACCAAGGCGTGGGAGAAGTTCTTCGACCCCGAGGTCTCGATCGAGGAGAAGGAAGCCGTGCTGGAGGACGGGGCCAGGATGCGGGCCGTCCTGGAGAGCTTCGGCGGGGACGAGCGCGGGCAGCAGGTCGCGGCCGAGGTCGGCAAGGTCGAGTTCACCTCGGCGGAAGAGGCCGACGTGACGTACGCGCTGACGCTGAAGGGCGCCACCGCGCTGCCCGACGCCTCGGGGACGGCCGTGAACCAGGACGACACCTGGAAGGTGTCCGTCAAGACCCTCTGCGCCCTGGTGAAGCTGAGCGGGAATGCGTCGCCCGGGCCGGGCTGTTGAGGCGTTGCTCGCCGTCGCGCTGCTCACGTCGGCAGGCGTGGCGTGCGGCAGCAGGCTGCCGGAGAGCGACTTCGAGCGGCGCGGCACCGCGTCCGCGCCCCCGGGCGGCGAGCCGCTGCGGGTGGGCGTCATCGCCAGCGCGACCAGCCCGGTCGGCGGCGCCGCGTTCACCGGGCCGCGCGACGGGGCCAAGGCCTACTTCGCGCGGCTGAACGCGCGCGGCGGCATCGACGGGCGCAAGGTCGAGGTGCGGACCTGCGACGACGGCGGCAGCGGCGTCGGCAACAGCGACTGTGTGCGGGAGCTCGTCGAGGAGCGCGAGGTCGTCGCGCTCGTCGCCACGGCTTCCCTCGACTACGCGGGCGCCTCCCGTGTCTCCCGGGCGGGGGTGCCCGACATCGGGGGACAGCCGATCGGGGCCGCGTACGACACGTACCCCCATCTGTACGGGATCTACGGCAGCCTCGCCCCGCGGAACGGCGAGCCGGGCTGGGGCGGCAAGCTGTACGGCGGCACCGAGGTCTACCGCTACTTCAAGCGGGAGCAGGGGGCGCGGACCGCCGCCGTCGTCTCGTACAACCAGGCCGCGTCCGCCGCGTACGCCCGTCTCGTCACCCGGGGCCTGAAGGCGGAGGGCTACAAGGTCGTCACCGAACAGCTCGACTTCGCCCTGCCCAACTTCCGCGCGGCCGCCGCCGACCTGAAGGAGCAGGGCGCGGACCTGGTCTTCGACGCGATGGACACGCACGGCAACGCCAAGCTCTGCGAGGCGATGGACGAGGCGGGTGTGGAGGTGACCGCCAAGGTCACCAACGTGCAGAACTGGACGTCGGCCGTCGCCGACGACTACAAGGACGCGCCCCGCTGCCGCAACGCCCTGTGGGCCACCGGGGCGAGCAGGAACTACGAGGACACCGGGCACCCCGCCGTACGGGATTTCCGCGCCGCCATGAAGGGCCGGGAACTCTCGCAGTGGCAGCTGGAGGGGTGGGCCGCCGCCATGTGGTTCACGGACGCCGCGCGCGCGTGCGCACGAGCGCACAGCGGCGACGTCACGCGCGCGTGCGTGGACGGGTTCATGAACCGGAATCAGCCGTATTCCGCCCGTGGGCTGCTTTTGCCGGTCACCTTCGAACACCGCGACGAACCGCCCGCGCACCGCAGGACGTGTGTGTCGGTGGCCCGTTGGCGGGACGGCGAGGGCTGGGCGACACAGGGCGGCGACATGACCGACAACTGCTTCGAGGTGCCGCAGCTCTCCTACCAGCCTTGATGGACCGCACCGCGAATAAGTTCCACCTTCCGGCTATCGATCACATATCTGTTCTAAAACAGGATGGTATTGGCACCCAACCTTTGGCCAGGAATCCCCGTCTAACCCTGCGGTAGGCGGACGAGGGGGACTGTCCGCATGGAAACGCGGGATACGGGGACGCATGCACATCTCTTTCCTGATTCACAACGCGTACGGGATCGGGGGGACGATCCGGACGACGTACAACCTGGCCAACACGCTGGCCCAGCAGCACGACGTCGAAGTCGTCTCCGTCTTCCGGCACCGCGACGAGCCGGTGTTCGCGCCTGACCAGCGCGTCCGCCTGAGCCACCTCGTGGATCTGCGCAAGGGCACCCGGGGCTACGAGGGCGACGCCCCCGAACACCTGCGGCCCGCGCGCACCTTCCCCGACGCCGAGGGCCGCTACGACCAGTACAGCGCCCTCACCGACCGGCGCATCGCGGACCACCTGGCACGCCTGGACGCGGACGTCGTCGTCGGCACCCGCCCCGGCCTCAACGTGCACATCGCGCGCCAGACCGGGCGCGGACCCCTGCGCGTCGGCCAGGAGCACCTCACGCTCGACAGCCACTCCAAGGAGCTCCGCCGCCAGCTCCGGAGCGTCTACCCCCGCCTCGACGTCCTGACCACGACGACCGAGGCCGACGCCCGCGCCTACACCCGCAAGATGCGGCTGCCCGGCGTGCACGTCCAGGCGGTGCCCAACTCCGTGCCCGCGCCCGGCATCGAGCCCGCCGACGGCTCCCACAAGTGGGTCGTCGCGGCCGGGCGGCTCGCCCCGGTCAAGCGGTACGACCTGCTGATCAGGGCCTTCGACAAGGTGCGGCGCGAGCGCCCCGACTGGCGGCTGCGGATCTACGGCGGCGGCAAGCAGAAGGAGAAGCTGCGCGCGTTGATAGAGGAACTCGGCCTCTACAACCACGTCTTCCTCATGGGCCCCGCCCACCCCATCGAGCCGGAGTGGGCCAAGGGCTCCATAGCCGCCGTCACCTCCAGCCTGGAGTCCTTCGGCATGACGATCGTCGAGGCGATGCGCTGCGGCCTCCCCGTGGTCGCCACCGACTGCCCGCACGGCCCCGGCGAGATCATCGACAACGGTGTCGACGGGCGGCTCGTCGAGGTCGGCAACCCCGATGCCATCGCGGGCGGGCTCCTCGAACTGATCAACGACGACTCGCTCCGGCACCGCATGGCGGGCGCCGCGCTCCAGGACTCCGAGCGCTTCGACCCCGCCCGCATCGCCGAGCGCTACGACGTGATGTTCTCCGGGATGCTCACCCGCGGGAACTCGCTGGGGGGCCGGTTGCGCGGCTCCGTCCACCGCACCCGCGGCGCGCTGCTCGGAGGCGCCTACGCGGTGCGGGACCTCGGCCGCGTCCAGACGAAGGGATCCACCGCATGACGGCCTCGGCCACCTCGAAGGCGGCGTACACAGAGGACGAGCAAGCCACCGACGCGCCGCGCGCCGACTGCGTCGCCGACTCCGCCGGGGGTCTCACCTTCGACGTGACGGAACCGGGCGAGTACGAGCCGGACGACGTGGCCTACCTGCTGCTGCGCCTGCGCGACTCCGACGAGGAGATCCGCCTGCCGCTCACCCCGGCCGCCGACGGGCGGCTGCGGGCCGCGCTGCCCAGCAGCGTCGAGCTCGCCGAGGGCCGCTGGAACGCGTACGTCCAGGTGGCGGGCGGTGCCTCGCGCCGGCTCATGCCGGGCGTCAACGACCTGCGCTCGCTGGTCGACCGGGCACCGAGCGGCAGCCGCGGCTATGTCGCGGTGCGCATCCCGTACGCCACCAAGCAGGGCAACCTCTCCGTGCGCAGCTGGCTGCGGGCGCCGCACGCCGAGGCCGGGGAGCTCGACCTGACGGAAGCCGGCATGACCGTGCGCGGCCGTGTCTACGGGGTCCCGCTCGCCGCCGACGCCTGCGTCGAGGCCGTCCGGCGGGCCGAGCCGGAACTCGTCCGCCGGGCCGACGTCACGGCCGAGGGGCCGGAGTTCAGCTTCGCGCTGCCGCACGGCGAGTTCGCCGAGAGCGGCGCGGGCCCCTGGGACCTGTGGCTGCGCCCGGCCGGGGCGAACGGGCCGCGGGTGCGCCTCGCCCGGCTCCTCGACGACGTCGCGGACAAGAAGGCGATCTTCACGTATCCGGTGCTGCGCCGCGAGACCGCGCACGGCACGCTGGAGGCGGGCCCGTACTACACCAACGACAACGACCTGGCCGTGCGCGTACGCGAGGCGGCGGCCACGGAGGGCACCGAAGACTGACACAGGCTCTGAACGACGCGGACCGTGGCTGTCCTCGATCCGGGGCACAATCACGTCCATGTTGGAGACATCGGCACGGCTGCTCCGCCTGCTCTCCCTGTTGCAGGCCCACCGCGACTGGTCCGGCGCGGACCTCGCCGACCGGCTCGGCGTGACCGCGCGGACCATCCGCCGCGACGTGGACCGGCTGCGCGAGCTCGGCTACCCCGTCAACGCCAGCCCCGGCACCGGCGGCGGCTACCAGCTCGGCGCCGGTGCCGAGCTGCCGCCGCTGCTCCTCGACGACGACGAGGCGGTCGCGGTCGCCGTCGGCCTGCGCACCGCCGCCGGGCAGGGCATCGAGGGCATCGGCGAGACCTCGGTGCGCGCGCTCGGCAAGCTGGAACAGGTCCTGCCGAGCAGGCTGCGCCACCGGGTGGGCGCGCTGAACGCCTTCACCGTGCCGATGCTGCGCACCCCGCGGCCGGAGGGCGTCGACCCCGCCGTACTCACCGAACTCGCGGGCGTCTGCCGCGACGCGGAACGGCTCCGCTTCGAGTACCGGGACCACTCGGGAAGCGCCACGCGCAGGACCGTCGAGCCGCACCGCCTGGTCTGCACCGAGCGCCGCTGGTACCTCGTGGCCTGGGACCTGGACCGCGAGGACTGGCGGACCTTCCGCGTGGACCGCGTCGAGCCCCGGCCGCCGCACGGCCCCCGCTTCACGCCGCGCCCCGCGCCCTCCGAGGACCTGGCCGCGTACGTCGCCGAGGGCGTCTCCACGGGCGCGTACGCCGAGCGGGCCGTGGTCCGCCTCCTCGTGCCGCTCGCGGAGGCGGAGCAGCGGCTCACCCCGTCCGACGGCGTCATCGAGGCCGAGACGGACCACAGTTGCCTGCTGCGCACGGGCGCTCCGAGCCTGGACGTGATGGTCTTCCACGTCCTGTTCATGGGCATCGAGTTCCAGGTGGTGGAGCCCGTCGAGCTGATCGAGCGGATCAGGACGGCTCGGGACCACCTGAGCCGGGCCCTGGACCGGGGTGTCGCGTCTGCGGGTCCTCCGACACCCGGCCGGGCTCGTGCCTCGTGAACGACGCGTACTCCGGGTGGTGCAGGTCGAACGCCGGGGACTCGGAGCGGACGCGGGGCAGCGTGACGAAGTTGTGCCGCGGCGGCGGGCAGGACGTGGCCCACTCCAGGGAGCGGCCGAAGCCCCAGGGGTCGTCGACCTCGACCTTCTTGCCGTACTTCGCGGTCTTCCAGACGTTGTAGAGGAACGGCAGCGTCGACATGCCGAGCAGGAACGCCCCGATGGTCGAGACCGTGTTGAGGACGGTGAAGCCGTCCGCGGCCAGGTAGTCGGCGTACCGGCGCGGCATGCCCTCGGCGCCCAGCCAGTGCTGGACCAGGAACGTCGTGTGGAAGCCGACGAACAGCGTCCAGAACTGGATCTTGCCGAGCCGCTCGTCGAGCATCTTGCCCGTCAGCTTCGGCCACCAGAAGAAGAAGCCGCCGAAGGTCGCGAAGACGACGGTGCCGAAGACGACGTAGTGGAAGTGGGCGACGACGAAGTACGTGTCGGTGACGTGGAAGTCCAGCGGCGGCGAGGCCAGGATGACGCCGGTCAGACCGCCGAACAGGAAGCTCACCAGGAAGCCGACCGCCCACAGCATGGGCGTCTCGAAGGACAGGGAGCCCCTGAGCATCGTGCCCGTCCAGTTGAAGAACTTCACGCCCGTCGGGACCGCGATGAGGAACGACATGAACGAGAAGAAGGGCAGCAGCACCGCGCCCGTGGCGAACATGTGGTGCGCCCACACCACCACGGACAGGCCGGTGATGGCCATCGTCGCGCCGACCAGCGGCAGATAGCCGAAGATCGGCTTCCGGCTGAAGACCGGGATGATCTCGGTGATGATGCCGAAGAACGGCAGGGCGATGATGTAGACCTCGGGATGCCCGAAGAACCAGAAGAGGTGCTGCCACAGCAGCGCGCCCCCGTTCTCCGAGGCGAAGACGAGCGAGTGGAAGCGCCGGTCCGCCTCCAGGACGAGCAGCGCGGCGGCGAGCACGGGGAACGCGATCAGCACCAGGATCGACGTGAAGAGGACGTTCCAGGTGAAGACCGGCATCCGGAACATCGTCATGCCGGGGGCGCGCATCCCGATGATGGTCGTCAGGAAGTTCACCGCGCCGAGGATCGTGCCGAAGCCGGAGAGCGCGAGCCCCATGATCCACAGGTCGGCGCCCACGCCGGGGGACCGCTCCAGGCTGTTGAGCGGGGCGTACGCGAACCAGCCGAAGGCGGCGGGGCCGCCGGGCACGAGCAGCGAGCCGAGGACCATCAGGCCGCCGAAGAGGAAGAGCCAGTACGAGAGCATGTTCAGCCGCGGGAAGGCGACGTCGGGGGCGCCGATCTGGAGCGGCATGATCTCGTTGGCGAAGCCCGCGAACGTCGGCGTCGCGAAGAGCAGCAGCATGATCGTGCCGTGCAGGGTGAAGGCCTGGTTGAACTCCTCGTTCGTCATGAGCTGGAGGCCCGGCCTGGCCAGCTCGGCCCGCATCATCAGCGCCATCAGCCCGGCGGCCAGGAAGAAGACGAACGACGTGATCAGGTAGAGGTGACCGATCTTCTTGTGGTCGGTGGTGGTCAGCCAGTCCACGACCAGCCGGCCGGGCCGCACCTGCCGCACCGGCGGTTCGTCCGCCCGCACCGTCTCGGTCCTCATCGCTTGCCCCTTCGCCATCGCGTCCTGGGCCTGCCCGAAGCTCACGCCATGATGCTCGCGCGGGGCCCGACTCCGACAGGGGGCGTACGAGCCGCTTCCGGACGGCCGGGGCCAGGGGGCATCCCTGCCGGAATGGCCAATTCCTCCACGCCCCTCCATGTCCCTCCACCATGCGTCCACGGGCCGGGACGAGGAATTGCGGAGGGAGCGCGAAGTGCGCGAACCGCTATTCCGGGCGCCGCATTTCGACGCTATCCGAACCGCCTTCGCGCAGGGGTGAGCGCACCGCCGAATTACGCCGTGACAAGCGTGGAACCGCCCATACGTGTGACGGAGTTCGACTGAAACGCACGTCGTGATCCTGTGACAGAAGCGTGACCAGAGAGGTATACGTGACGCTTGGTGCATGGCCCCCGGTCCTTCCCCGACGCCGCCGGGGCGCCTAACGTGGCGGCCATGGCACCTATTCCGACCCCGCCCGCAGAGCCCCAGGACAGCCCCGACCGTTACGTCGGCCTCGCGTCGCAGGACGCCGAGCGGCAGGCCCGCGCGTCCGGCTGGTCCACGGTCAGGTCGCTGCCCCCGGGGTCGATCATCACCATGGAGTACCTCGCGGGGCGGCTCAACTTCGAGGTCGAGGAAGGCGTCGTCACGCGCTCCTGGAAGGGCTAGCCCCCTCAAGGCCCGCCCCATGACGAAGGCCCCGGTTCCTCGACGGAACCGGGGCCTTCGTGGTGCGGGGGATGGGCTGTGCGTACCGGCCCCCGCCGGTCTGCGGGTCAGCCGCCTGCCATCGGGCGGGCCGACGCGGTGCCGCGCGGAACGCGGTCGGGGTGCGCCGGTCTGCGGCTGCCTGCGGGGGTGACCGGGGTGCGCTCGGAGCGGGCGGTGTGCGGGCCCGGCGCGAGGTAGGCGGGGGATCTGGCGGTGGCGCGGGCGGCGCCGACCGGCTCGCGGGCGGGCGCCTCGTCGCCCGCGGAGGGGCGCTGCTGCACGATCGCAGGGACGCCCGCCGGGGCGGGCACGGGCTCGGGAGCCTGCGCCGTGCTCGTGCGGCGGCCGCGCCAGGCCTCGCGGACGCGGAAGATGACGGCCTCGACGCGAGTGATCAGCGGCTCGACCCAGGGCAGCGCGAGCAGGATGAGCAGGCCCGCGGCCCAGCCGAGGAAGACGTCGCTCAGCCAGTGCGTACCGAGGTAGACGGTGGTGAGACCGACGCTCAGGGAGACCACGGCGGAGAGGGCCGACAGATAGCGCCGGGTGCGGGGGGTGGAGGCCATGTAGGCCAGGATTCCCCAGGTCACGACGGCGTTGGCGGTATGGCCCGAAGGGAATATATCGCCGTCCTGCCACATCTCGTTCGAGCCGATCACGGTGGCGTAGTGCGGGCCGAGGCGGCCCATGCCGATCTTGGCGGCGCCGACGGTGACGTTGAGCAGGAGCAGGGCGGCGCCGAACATGAGCAGCGGGCGCAGCGTGTGCTGCCGCCAGGAGCGCCAGCCGAGCCAGGCCGCGACCATGACGGCGGTCGGGCCGCGCTGGCCGAGGACGACCCAGTAGTCGAGGAAGGCGTGGATCTCCGGCCACTGCTGGTAGGGCCGGAAGAACATGACCTGCCAGTCGAACCGCACCAGCCACGAGGTGGCGAGCACGGCGACGACGATGGCCAGGTAGAAGGCCAGGGTCGAGGCGAAGAGCACGACCCTGTGCCGGCTCATCCTCGGTACATCGAGGTGGGCCGGTCGTTCCGGCTCACGGTCAAGACGGGCGAAGACCCGGTCAAGACGGGTGAGGTTTCGTTCGGTACGCACACAATCGACGTTACAGCGAGTGAGTCTGGCACTAGGCCGAACCAGTGGCTTTGTGATGACGATGTGATGTGGGATTGCTCTCAGGCCAGGGCCTATTCCCTGGGATTCCTTATTCAGTCGTCGCGCCCACACTCAATTCGTTGATCATTTCCGGTGCGGTTTTAATCCGTCTTATGAATTTCGTTCACCGGGGGCTGGTGTGGAATTTCCCTTACGGCCGCCGGCGGCCGCCCGAAACGATCATGACCTGATCACGGCGGGCCCGAGCCGTGCAGCCAGAACGCCCCGTAGAGAGCGCTCGCCACCGCCACGCCCCCGAGGATCAGCGCCGACCGTGACGCACGCAGCCGGGCCAGCGCCACGGCGAGCGGCAGCAGCAGCGGGAAGGCGGGGAGGAGCAGCCGCGGCTTCGAGCCGAAGTAGCCGGCCGCGCACAGGGCCAGCACGACGACGATGCCGGTGTAGAGGAGCAGCGGCAGCGGCTGCCGCTGCCGGACGCCGGTCACGTACAGCCAGATCACCAGGGCGACGCCCACGATCAGGCCGACGCCCGCGAGCGCTCCGGGGACGGAGGTGAACTTCTCCCCGACGAAGCGCGCGAAGGCGTAGCCGAAGTCGAAGCCGTTGCCCCAGCCCGCCTGGACGTCGAGGTAACCGAGCAGCCCGTCGCCGGTGCGGTGGCCGACCCACAGCACATAGCCCGCCGCCCCGAGCGGCGCGAGGACCACGCCGAGCAGCATGCGGGGCCCGGCCCGCCGCTCCCGGTACACCTGGACGGCCGCGGTCACCCAGATCGCGGCGACCACCGCCGCGCCCACCGGACGGGTCAGCCCCGCGAGGGAGGCGAACACACCCGCCCACACCCAGCGCCCCCTGAGCAGCGCGTACAGCGACCAGGCGGCCAGCGCGGTGAACAGGGACTCGCTGTACGCCATCGACTGCACGATGCCGACCGGCAGCACCGCCCACAGCACGGCGGCGCAGATCCCGGCCCGCCGCCCGTACACGTGATCGGCGACCGCGAAGATCCCCGCGGCGGCGAAGAGCGAGGCGAGCCAGCTCACCACGAGCCCGGCATCGGCATGACTGAGCGGGCTCACCGCCGCGACGAGCCGCTCCAGCCAGGGCAGGAGCGGGAAGAACGCCAGGTTGGAGTGGACGCTGCCGTCCGGGAGCCGCACCTCCCAGCCGTAGCCGAACTCGGCCACCCGGGTGTACCAGAGCGAGTCCCAGCGGGCGGTGAGCAGCGTGTGCGGGCTCTTCCCGGCCGCCGCGCCCCAGACCGCGAGCACCGCGAGGCCGAGCGCGCGTACCCCCGCGTACGCGAGCAGTGCGGGCGCGGCCCGGCGCAGGGCGTGGCCCGCCGGAGACGGCGAGGGGCGTTGATCAAGATCGGTCACGGGCTCGATTATCGGCCGTCGCGGGCGCCGGGCACCGTCGGGGCCGCGGCCGGAAGGTGGACGCGTGGCACACGCCACACGGCATCCGCACAACCATGAGAGGTCCGCCACGTACCCCGGAAACGGACTCGCGTACTCTGGCGGCTCACTCGCCTCTGTCCGCGCCGCCGTCCGTACCGCCGGAGCGGGGATTCCACGTCCCGCAGGCCGCCGGCGCGAGGGAACACTGGGAGGTACGCGCATGTCCGGGACGACCACGGCCGCAGCACCGCAGGGCCGTCGGGGATCCGGGGTCCGTGCCGGGGCCAACCGCTGGGTCGTGCTCGTCGTCCTCTGCGTCAGCCTGCTGCTCGTCGCCGTCGACGCCACCGTGCTGCACGTCGCCGTGCCCGCGGTCTCCGAGGACCTGCGGCCCGGCGCGATGGAGCTGCTCTGGATCGTCGACATCTACCCGCTGGTCTGCGCCTCGCTCCTCATCCTCTTCGGCACGCTCGGCGACCGCGTCGGCCGCAGACGCGTGCTCCTGCTCGGCTACGCGCTCTTCGGCGTCGCCTCGGCCGTCGCGGCCCTCGCGGACAACGCGCAGGTCCTGATCGCGGCCCGCGCCCTGCTCGGCGTCGGCGGCGCGATGATCATGCCCGCGACGCTGTCGATCCTGCGCCAGGTCTTCCCCGACCGGCGCGAGCGCGCCGTCGCCATCGGCATCTGGAGCGCGGTGGCCGCGGTGGGCGCGGCCGTCGGACCGCTGCTCGGCGGGTTCCTCCTGGAGCACTTCTGGTGGGGCTCGGTCTTCCTCATCAACATTCCGCTGATGCTGGTCAGCCTGCCCGTGGGCCGCTGGCTCCTGCCCGAGTCGACCGGGAAGGGCAACGGCCCGTGGGACGTGACCGGCGCGCTGATGGCCGCCGGCGGACTCTTCGGCGTCGTACTCGGTGTGAAGCGCCTCGGCGGCGGTGAGTCGCCGCTCGGCATGACGACCCTGGCCGCGCTGGCCGCGGGCGTCGCCCTTCTCGTCGGCTTCGTGCGCAGGCAGCGACGGCGCGCGCATCCGCTCGTCGATCTGTCGATGTTCGCGCGGCCCGCGTTCAGCACCTCGGTCGGCTGCATCGTGCTCGCCATGCTCGCCCTGGTCGGCCTGGAGCTGATCGCCGCGCAGTACCTCCAGCTCGTCCTCGGCCTCTCCCCGCTGGAGACCGGCCTGCGGCTGCTGCCCCTCACCCTGGCCGCGATGGCCGCGGGCCTCGCGGGCTCGAAGCTGCTGCACCGCTTCGGGCCGCGCACCATGGTCTGCTCCGGCTTCTGCCTCACCGCGCTCGCCGTCCTCGTGCTCACCGGCATGGGCGGCACCGCCAACGACGTGCTGCTGCTCACCGGCTTCGTGCTGCTCGGCCTCGGCCTGGAGACCACGCTCTTCGGCGCGTACGAGTCGATGCTGAGCGAGGCACCGCCGTCCCAGGCGGGCGGGGCCGCGGCGATCGGCGAGACCTCCTACCAGCTCGGCGCGGGCATCGGCATCGCCCTGCTCGGCAGCGTCATGAACGCGGCGTACGCGCCCGGGCTCTCCTCGGTACGGGGTGTCCCCGCGGCGGACAGCGCCGCCGCCGGGAACTCGCTCGGCGAGGCCTACGAGGTCGCCGCGCGCCTCGGCGGGGTGCGGGGCGACGCCCTGCGCAGCGCCGCGCGCGAGGCCTTCGTGCACGGGCTGCACGTCACGCTGCTGGTCAGCGCGGGCCTGCTGCTGCTCGGCGCGCTCGCGGCGTTGCGCTTGCCGCGCGGCATGGACTGTTCGGCCGCGGCCTCTCCCGAGCCGGGGGTGCCGGCGCCGCGGAAACCCTCCCGGGTCGGGGCCGACTCCTCCGTGCGGTGAATCCTGTGGCGGCCTTCGGCCCTGGACGTGCGGGACACTGCGTCGTAACGTCAGCGCGAGCCATATAACTACCACTGCTAGTTTTGTGCCGCCGGAGGCCCGCATGTCCGAGAGCGCCCGCACCCCTCTGCCGCCCTTCGACCCCGCCGACCCGCTCGGCCTCGACGATTCGCTCGCCCCGGAGGACCTCGCGATCCGCGACACCGTCCGCTCCTGGGCGGCCGACCGGGTCCTGCCGCACATCGCCGACTGGTACGAGAAGGGCGAGCTGCCCGGCATCCACGAGCTGGCCCGCGAGCTCGGCTCCCTCGGCGCGCTCGGCATGTCACTGGAGGGCTACGGCTGCGCGGGCGCGAGCTCCGTCCAGTACGGGCTCGCCTGCCTGGAGCTGGAGGCGGCCGACTCCAGCATCCGCTCCCTCGTCTCCGTGCAGGGCTCCCTCGCGATGTACGCCATCCACCGCTTCGGCTCCGAGGAGCAGAAGCGGCGGTGGCTGCCGGGGATGGCCGCGGGCGAGATCATCGGCTGCTTCGGCCTGACCGAGCCCGACCACGGCTCCGACCCGGCGTCCATGCGCACGCACGCGAAGAAGGACGGCACCGACTGGGTGCTCAGCGGGCGGAAGATGTGGATCACGAACGGGTCGGTGGCCGGCGTCGCCGTCGTGTGGGCGCAGACCGACGACGGGATCAGGGGATTCGTCGTGCCGGCCGACAGCCCCGGCTTCTCGGCGCCGGAGATCAAGCACAAGTGGTCGCTGCGCGCCAGCGTCACCAGTGAGCTGGTGATGGACGAGGTGCGGCTGCCCGCCGACGCGGTCCTGCCCGAGGTCGTCGGCCTGAAGGGCCCGCTGAGCTGTCTCTCCCACGCGCGCTACGGCATCGTCTGGGGAGCGATGGGCGCGGCACGCTCGTCCTTCGAGGCGGCCGTGGAGTACGCGAAGACCCGCGAGCAGTTCGGCCGGCCGATCGGTGGCTTCCAGCTCACCCAGGCCAAGCTCGCCGACATGGCGGTCGAGCTGCACAAGGGCATCCTGCTCGCGCACCACCTCGGGCGGCGCCTCGACGCGGGCAGGCTCCGTCCCGAGCAGATCAGCTTCGGCAAGCTCAACAACGTACGAGAGGCGATCGACATCTGCCGGACGTCCAGGACGATCCTGGGCGCCAACGGGATCTCCCTGGAGTACCCCGTCATGCGGCACGCGACGAACCTCGAATCGGTGCTCACCTATGAGGGCACCGTCGAGATGCATCAACTCGTTCTGGGCAAGGCGCTCACCGGTCTTGACGCCTTCCGGTGAGCCGGACAGGTCCGGTGAGCGGCCTTGCCCACTAGCTCTGGTTGAAGAATCCGTCCGAGGGGCGACTCGACGCCTCGCCGTTGACGATGTGCGTGTCGGCGGGGGTCAGCAGGAAGACCCGCGTCGCCACGCGCTCGATCGAACCGCGCAGGCCGTAGGTGAGACCGGCCGCGAAATCGACCACGCGCTTGGCGTCGGTGGGGTCCATGGACGTGAGGTTCATGATGACCGGGACGCCGTCCCGGAACATCTCACCGATGCCGCGGGCGTCCCGGAAGCTGTTCGGGGTCACCGTCCCGATGCGGCGCTCCTGCTCCTGGGCCTTCTCGTCCGCCACCCGCACGCGCGGGTCGGTCACCCAGGCCTCCGGCTGGTCGGGCCCCTCGGCCCGGTCGTCTTCGTAGCCGTCGTCGTAGTAACGCTCGTCGTTGTTGTCGTCGACGAGGCCCAGCCAGGCACTCGCCTTGCGCACCGATCCCATGGACGCCTCCTCTCGCAGCGGTTTCCCTGCTTTCCGCGTTCCTATCGTCGTCCATGATGCGGATGCTGCGCCAAGTGGATAGTCGCCGCGCGGGGTTTTCGTGACGGTACTGGTGCAGAGTCAACACACCGACGCACGTGGTACTTAAGGGTCCCGCCGCGTACGGCTGCTGACAGAGAGTGAAATATGATTTCTCCCGGCGTACGGGTGACGGCGAGTGCGTCCGGGTGAACGCCTTCCTCGTTACGATGCCCCGAGATCGCCGGATCATCAGCTCGGGCCACTCGGGGGAGTCGTTTTGTTCGGAATAGTCAGGCCCTGCACCCACCGTCTCGGTGACGGACTCAAGGCGCAGTGGATGGCCCATCTGTGCGGCCTCTGCCTCGCGCTCCGCGGTGACCACGGGCAGTTCGCCCGGGTCGTCACGAACTACGACGGTCTGATCATCTCGGTCCTGACGGAGGCTCAGGCCGAGCGCGGGGACGGCGGGCGGCGCACCGCGGGGCCCTGTCCGCTGCGCGGGATGCGGACGGCGTCCGTGGCGCGGGGCGAGGGCGCGCGCCTGGCCGCCGCCGTCTCGCTGGTGCTCGCCTCGGCGAAGGTCCGCGACCACGTCATCGACGGGGACGGGCTCCTCGCCCGCCGACCGGTGGCGGTCGCCGCCCGGCGCGTGGCCAGGAGCTGGGACAAGGCGGGCGCGCGGACCGGCGCCGACGTGGGGTTCGACACGGCGGTCCTGCTCGACGCCGTCGAACGGCAGGCCGGGATCGAGGCCTTGGCGGGCCCCGGCACCTCGCTCCTCGCGGTGACCGAGCCGACCGAGACGGCCACCGCGGCGGCCTTCGCGCACACCGCCCTGCTCGCCGGGCGGCCCGGCAACGTGGAGCCGCTCGCCGAGGCGGGGCGGCTCTTCGGCCGCCTGGCGCATCTGCTCGACGCCGTGGAGGACAGGGAGGCGGACGCCGCGTCGGGTGGGTGGAACCCGCTCGCCGCGACCGGCACGTCCCTCGCGGAGGCACGGCGCCTCGCCGACGACGCGCTGCACGGCATCCGCCTCGCGCTGCGCGACGCGGAATTCACCGACGGCAAGCTGGTGCACGTCCTCCTCGCGCACGAGCTGCGCCGCTCGGTCGACCGCGCCTTCGGCACCGAGGCCTGCGGCCACACGCACCAGATGACGGCAGATCAGCAGGGCTCCTTCGGGCCGCCGCAGCAGGGCGGTCCCTACGGGCCGCCGGCCGGGGGCCCGTACGGCCGGCAGAATCCGTACGGGGGCGGCAACGGCAACCCGTACGGGGGCGGGAACCCGTACGGCGGCGACATGCCCGGCGGCCCGGGTGGTCCTGGCGGCTTCGGCGGTCCCGGTGGCCCCGGCGGTCCCGGTGGCTTCGGTGGTGGCGGGCACGGCTTCGAACCGCAGCCGCCCAAGCCGGGCAAACGGGGCTTCTGGGCGGGGTGCGCCGTGGCCATCGGCCTCTGCTGCACCTGCAAGATGTGCTGCGCCGACGAGTACGAGGGCCCGTGGTCCCGCAAGAAGCGCGAAGGCTGCTGCAACAACTGCGACTGCTGTGAGTGCTGCGGCTGCTGCGACTGCGGCCTGTAGCGCGCACCCGGCGTTCTGGCACCGCACGCCCCGCGGGGGCGCTCGCGCTGCATCCGGATGGTTCAATTCTGGACAGTCCTGGGGTGTGCGGCGAGGCCCCCGGCGGGGCGCCGTCACGTGCGCCGCCCGGCGGGACGCGCAAGCCCCCTGACGACGTCAGCCCCTTCCCGCGGTCCGGTAGGCCCTGGTCACAGTGGCCGCGGCGGGCGGCGGAACCCGTACCCGCCTCGGCCGAAAGGCGCCCTTGTGCGGCCGGACACCACCCCCCAATACTCCCGAGCAGCGCTTGCCGGGAGCACGGCGTACGCGGAACCGAGCCCGCTCTTCGGCTGCGCCTCACGGGTCCCCAACCCACACGGACCCACTGACTTCCCTCGGGAGGAACAAACGTGAGGATCAAGCGCACCACCTCCGGCATAGCGAGACACACCCGTCTGCTCGCCGTGGCCACCGGAATCGTCGCCGCGGGAGCACTCGCCGTACCCGCGGCCAGCGCGCACGACGGCACGACCACCTTCAGCGCCTCACAGCTGGAGCAGGCGAGCGACGCCGTTCTCGACGCCGATGTCGCGGGCACCTCCTGGGGTGTGGACCCGAGGACGAAGCAGGTCGTCGTCACCGCCGACAGCACCGTCTCCAAGGCCGAGATCGCCGAACTGAAGGCCGCCGCGGGGTCCAACGCGGACGCCCTGAAGATCGAGCGCACCCCGGGCAAGTTCCAGAAGTACATCTCGGGTGGCGACGCCATCTATTCGAGCACCGGGCGCTGCTCGCTCGGGTTCAACGTGCGCAACGGCAGCACCTACTACTTCCTGACCGCCGGGCACTGCACCGACGGCGCGAGCACGTGGTGGTCCAACTCGGCGAGGACCACCGTGCTCGGCACGACGTCCGGGTCCAGCTTCCCGACGAACGACTACGGCATCGTCAGGTACACCAACAGCTCGGTGACCAAGTCCGGCACGGTGGGCAGCCAGGACATCACAAGCGCCGCCGACGCCACGGTCGGGCAGAACGTCACCCGCCGCGGGTCCACCACCGGCACGCACACCGGCCGGGTCACCGCGCTCAACCAGACCGTCAACTACGGCGGCGGCGACGTCGTCTACGGCATGATCAAGACCACGGTCTGCGCCGAGCCGGGCGACAGCGGCGGCCCGCTGTACGCGGGTTCGACGGCGCTGGGTCTGACCTCCGGCGGCAGCGGCAACTGCTCCTCCGGCGGCACGACCTTCTTCCAGCCGGTCACCGAGGCACTGCGCGCGTACAACGTCAGCGTCTACTGACCGGGCGGGGCCCCCAAGGGCCGCGCACCGCAGGTGAGACCGCAGCCAGCAGCAGGATGAGCCCCCGCCCGGTGTTCCGGGCGGGGGCTCGCTCTCTCCCGCGCCGCACTCCCGCTGCGGCTGTTGGGCTGTTCTGCCGCAGCCGCCGGATTCCGGAACGGGAAGTGCGGAAGCCGGAGAGCCGGGCGCTCCGGAGGGGCGAGAACCGGACAGGACTAGTCCTCACAGGCTGATGACCCCTCTCCACCACGCGGTATGCGCCGAGACGGCCCACGTGGTGGGACCCGGATCACTCAGGGGCGCGGGGGCGCACAGCGGTTGCGGCGTGCGCGTCCTGAAGTAGACCTTGTGTGCGACCGGAAAGCGTCGGGATAGTGGGCGTGGCCAAGTTGGCATGGACGCGGCTCTTTCAGCGTGGCGGTTCCATGCCCGCGTATGCCCTGCGATCCGTCAGGCCCCCACGCCCGACGGGTCGTTCCCCCCACAGGAGGTCGTGAGTTTTGAAGCACCGACGCATACCCAAGCGGCGTGTAGCCGTGGCAGGCGCGGGCATCGCCGCGCTGGTCGCCGCGGGAGTCACCTTCCAGACCGCGAACGCGAGCGAGAACGCGGCGGACCCCACCCCGGACGTCCTCTCGGTCGCCAAGGCCGGAAAGCTGGCCTCGGCCCTCACCAAGGACCTCGGCGCGGACGCCGCGGGCACGTACTACGACGCCAAGGCGAAGGCCCTGGTCGTGAACGTGCTGGACGAGCAGGCGGCCGACGCCGTCGAGTCGGCGGGCGGCAAGGCGAGAATCGTCCAGAACTCCCTGGCCGAGCTGAAGAGCGCCCGTGCGACGCTCGACGAGAAGGCGGCCGTCCCCGGCACCTCATGGGTGATGGACCCGGCGACCAACAAGGTGGTCGTCACGGCGGACCGCACGGTCAAGGGCGCCGAGCTCGACAAGGTCGGCGCGATCGTGAAGGAGCTCGGCGGCAAGGCCGAACTGAAGCACAGCAAGGGCGAGTACAAGGCCTTCATCGCCGGCGGCGACGCGATCTGGGGGGGCGGCTCGCGCTGCTCGCTCGGCTTCAACGTCGTCAAGGGCGGCGAGCCGTACTTCCTGACGGCCGGTCACTGCGGCAACGCGGTGAAGAGCTGGTCCGACTCGCAGGGCGGCCAGGAGATCGGCGCCACCCAGGAGTCGAGCTTCCCGGGCAACGACTACGCGATCGTGAAGTACACGGCCGACGTCCCGCACCCCAGCGAGGTGAACCTCTACGACGGCGGCACCCAGGCGATCAGCAAGGCCGGGGATGCCACGGTCGGGCAGACGGTGACGCGCAGCGGCAGCACCACCCAGGTCCACGACGGTGAGGTCACCGCGCTGGACGCCACGGTGAACTACCAGGAGGGTCAGGTCGACGGCCTGATCCAGACCACGGTCTGCGCCGAGCCCGGTGACAGCGGCGGCGCGCTCTTCGCCGGTGACACCGCGCTGGGCCTCACCTCCGGCGGCAGCGGAGACTGCGGCAGCGGCGGCGAGACGTTCTTCCAGCCGGTGCCGGAGGCGCTGAGCGCCTACGGGGCGGAGATCGGCTGACCTCGCGGAAAGCGAAAGCAGGGCGCCCCGCCCCCGGTCTGACCGGGGGCGGGGCTCTTTCGTGCGCGCTGTCCGGGCAGGGCGCTACGCGAGGCTCTTGCCGTAGTTCGTGCCGCTGAGGTCGACCGAGCCGGACCGAGGTCTGCGGCGGGCGGACAGGGCGAGGGTCACGACGGTGCCCACGAGTGCCCAGCCGGCGAGCACGAGCAGGGGCCAGGTGATCGCGTTGCCCTCGAAGTACGCGATGGAGCGGGCGGTCCAGGTGCCCGCGCCCGGCTGTAGCCAGGGCCCGATCGCCTTCCAGAAGGGCGGCAGCATCGGCAGCGGGAAGGCGCCGCCGGCGCTCGGGTTGCCCCCGATGACGACGAGCAGGACGGCCAGGCCGATGCCCACGATGCCGGTGAGCGCCTGGAGGGCGAGCGTGATCGCGCCCACCCCGAAGATCACCAGGGCGCCGAGGCCCCACAGCCCCATGACGCTGCCGGGCAGGGCGCCGAGGATGGGCCCGATGATGACCGCGCCGCCGAGGCCGCCGACGATCGAGTAGAGCGCCATGGTGCCGAGCCTGAGCACCGCGCGCGGCAGGTTGGAGGCCCGGGAGCCCGCGCTGATCGCCAGGATCGACGCGCACAGATAGCCGCCGACGCACCAGCCGACGACCAGGTAGAAGGACGAGAGCCCGTTGAAGTCCTGGTCCGATGCCGGGGCCACGTCGACGGTCTTCACCGTGCGCTCCTGTGCCGCGTCGGCCTCGGTGGTGATCGTGGTCAGGGTCCTGGAGAGGGCGGTGCCCGCGCCGGAGGCGACCAGGAGGGTGTCGGTGGTGCCGCGCGGGTCGACGACCAGGGCGCCGTCGAGCTCACGGCTCATGATCTTGTGCCGGGCCGCCGCCTCGTCCTTGACCGTGCGCGGGTCGAGCGGCTTCCCGGGCAGCTTCCGCAGCCGGTCGGCCGTCTGCTCGGCCGCCTTCCCCGGGGCGACCACCCCGAAGGCCACGTCCTTGGGTCTCGGGTCGTGCAGCGCTCCCACGTAGGAGGCGATGAACAGGAGCTGTAGGGCGAGTACGCCGATGACGAGCAGGGCTGCTCGGGGGGTGACGGCGCTCTTGAACTCATCGGCGAACCTCATGCCTCAACGCTCCGGGGTGCCGGTCGTTTCCGCAGGTGGGCTGGGCCGAACGGACGATACGGGGAGCGCTGAGAGGGGGCCCGGGGACGCGTGTCGTACATGCGTTCGAAACTTGGTCTATGGTGGAGGCGGGGGATACGGAAACGGTTCGGTTCAGGGTTACAGGAGGTGCGTGTGCCCGGTTTCACGCATCTGCACACCGTCTCCGGGTTCTCCCCGCGGTACGGCGCCTCGCACCCGGAGCGGCTCGCCGAGCGCGCTGCCGAGCGGGGCATGGACGCCCTCGCGCTCACCGACAGGGACAGCGTCGCGGGCGCCGTCCGGTTCGCCAAGGCCTGCGCGAAGGCAGGCATCCGGCCGCTGTTCGGGGCCGAACTCGCGGTGGGCGCTCCCGCGCCCGCCAGGGGCGAGCGGCGGCGGGCCCCCGTGCGCGGAGGTGCCTTCATCGATGAGTCGACCCCGCGTGTGACCTTCCTCGCCCGCGACGGCGCCACCGGCTGGGCCGCGCTCTGCCGCCTGATCACCGAGGCGCACCGCGCCCCCGACGGGCAGCCCGTCCTGCCGTGGGACGAGAACCACGGCGAGGGCCTGACCGTGCTGCTCGGCCCCGCCTCCGACGTGGGGCGCGCGCTCGCCGCGGGCCGCCCCGACCGGGCCGCCCGGCTCCTGGCACCCTGGCGCGAGCGGTACGGCGACGCGCTGCGCCTGGAGTCCGTCTGGCACGGCCGCGAGGGCACGGGCCCGGGATCGCTCCGCCTCGCCGCGCGCACCGTCGGCTTCGCCGCCGAGCAGGGGGTGCGGCCCGTCCTGAGCAACGCCGTGCGCTATGCCGACCCCGGGCAGGGCCCCGTCGCCGACGTCCTCGACGCCGCCCGCCGCCTCGTCCCCGTCGACCCGACCAAGGAGCTCGACGGCGGGGAGCGGTGGCTGAAGGACGCCGACTCCATGCTGGGCGTCGCCGAGCGGGTCGTCGAGGCCGCGGGGTTCCGCCGCGACACCGCCCACCGCCTGCTCGAACAGACCCGGGCGACCGCCGCCGAGTGCGTGGTCGACCCCGAGGACGACATCGGCATCGGCTCCGTGTACTTCCCCGAGCCGCACCTGGTCGGCGCAGGACGCCGCACCGCGCAGCGCGTCCTCGCCTCGCGGGCCGCGGCGGGCATGGTGCTGCGCGGCTACGCCTCCCGGCGCGACTA
The DNA here is from genome assembly GCF_052936595.1 of Streptomyces sp. DSM 118878. Taxonomy (NCBI): domain Bacteria; kingdom Bacillati; phylum Actinomycetota; class Actinomycetes; order Kitasatosporales; family Streptomycetaceae; genus Streptomyces; species Streptomyces sp. DSM 118878. Next base: position 2,224,621 of record NZ_CP193622.1, on the reverse strand, counting down.
CTGGGAGCGGATGCACCAGGAGCTGGACATCATCGCCCACCACGGCTTCGCCTCCTACTTCCTCACCGTGGCCCAGGTGGTCGACGACGTACGCGGTCTGGGCATCCGGGTCGCGGCGCGCGGCTCCGGCGCCGGGTCCCTCGTCAACCACCTCATCGGCATCGCGCACGCCGACCCCGTCGAGCACGGGCTGCTCATGGAGCGGTTCCTTTCCACGCGGCGGCCGGTCCTGCCGGACATCGACATCGACGTCGAGTCGGCCCGCCGCATCGAGGTCTACCGCGCGATCATCGACCGCTTCGGCACCGAGCGGGTCGCGACGGTCGCCATGCCCGAGACCTACCGGGTGCGGCACGCCGTACGCGACGTGGGCGCCGCCCTGTCCATGGACCCGGCCGACATCGACCGGATCGCCAAGGCCTTCCCGCACATCCGCGCGCGCGATGCCCGCACCGCGATGGCCGAACTGCCCGAACTGCGGGAACTCGCCGCGGAGCTGGGCGGCAACGAGCGCTTCTGGGACCTCGTCGAGGCCCTGGACGGGCTGCCGCGCGGCGTCGCCATGCACCCGTGCGGCGTGCTGCTCTCCGACGCCTCGCTGCTCACGCGCACGCCCACCGTGCCCACCAGCGGCGAGGGCCTGCCCATGTCGCAGTTCGACAAGGACGACGTCGAGGACCTCGGCCTGCTCAAGCTGGACGTGCTCGGCGTGCGGATGCAGTCGGCGATGGCGCACGCGGTGGCGGAGGTCGAGCGCGCCACGGGCGACTCCGTGGACCTCGACGATCCGCGCCAGGTACCGCCGGACGACCCGGCGACGTACCGGCTCATCCAGTCCACCGAGACGCTCGGCTGCTTCCAGATCGAGTCGCCGGGCCAGCGTGACCTGGTCGGACGCCTCCAGCCCTCGACCTTCCACGACCTCGTGGTGGACATCTCCCTGTTCCGTCCGGGACCGGTCGCGGCCGACATGGTGCGGCCCTTCATCGAGGCCAGGCACGGCCGTTCGCCCGCCCGCTACCCGCACCCGGACCTGATGGGTCCGCTGGAGGAGACGTGCGGCGTCGTCGTCTTCCACGAGCAGATCATCCAGATCGTGGACATCATGACCGGCTGCGGACGCGGCGAGGCCGACCGGGTGCGGCGCGGCCTCTCCGATCCGGAGTCGCAGGGGCGGATCAGGCTCTGGTACGCGCAGCACGCGGCGGCCAAGGGATACGACGCCGGGACGATCGAGCGCACCTGGGGGATCATCGAGGCCTTCGGCTCCTACGGCTTCTGCAAGGCGCACGCGGTGGCCTTCGCCGTGCCGACCTACCAGTCGGCGTGGCTGAAGGCCCACCACCCGGCCGCCTTCTACGCCGGGCTGCTCACGCACGACCCCGGGATGTACCCGAAGCGGCTGCTGCTCGCCGACGCGCGGCGGCGTGGGGTGCCGATCCTGCCGCTGGACGTGAACCGGTCGGCGGTCGCCCACCGTATCGAACTGGTGTCCGAGCCTCGGCGGGCGTGGGGGCTCCGGCTCGCCCTCTCCGACGTGCACGGCATCAGCGAGGCCGAGGCCGAGCGGATCGCGGAGGGGCAGCCGTACGCCTCGCTCGTCGACTTCTGGGAGCGGGCGAGGCCCTCCAAACCGGTCGCCCAGCGGCTCGCCCAGGTCGGCGCGCTCGACGCGTTCGGCGCCAACCGGCGTGACCTGCAACTGCACCTGACGGAGCTGCGGCGCGGCACCCGGGGGACCGCCGGGGGACAGCTCCCGCTGGCCGGCGGGCGCGGCACGGCGTCGGCGGGGCTGCCCGACCTCGACGACGCGGAGCGGCTCAGCGCCGAACTCGGCGTCCTCGGCATGGACTCCTCGCGCCACCTCATGAGCGACCACGGCGACTTCCTCGCGGAGCTCGGCGTGCTCAGCGCCCGGCGCCTGCGCGAGGTCGAGGACGGGACGACCATCCTGGTCGCGGGCGCGAAGGCCGCCACGCAGACGCCGCCGCTCCGCTCCGGCAAGCGGGTCATCTTCACGACCCTGGACGACGGCACGGGCCTGGTCGACCTGGCCTTCTTCGAGGACGCGCACGAGCGGTGCGCGCACACCGTCTTCCACTCCTGGCTGCTGCTCATCCGCGGCGTGGTGCAGCGCCGCGGCCCGCGCAGCTTCAGTGTGGTGGGCGCGGCGGCGTGGAACCTGGCGGAGCTGGTGGAGCTGCGGAAGGAGGGCGGCCTGGAGGCGGTGGCGCGGCGGCTGGCGGAGCCCGAGCCCGGGCGTGAGCCGGAACCGGCCCCTGATCCGGGCGCCGGGCCGGGAACCGAACCGGGCGCCGAGCCGGGAGCCGGTCCGGGCTCCGCCCCGGCGCCCACCTCGCGGCGCATCCGGATGCCCACGGGGTTCCAGCTGAACCCCTGGGCGGACCTCCGCCCGCCGGGCGAGGGCCCCGCGGGCGTCAGCAGGAAGTTGTGGCACCAGAGTCCGGGGAGCGCGGGATGAGCGGGACGAGCCGCGGGCAGGCCGCGAGCCGCGGGCAGGCCGAGCGGAGCGGGCGGCACGCCGAGGGCGGCACCCTTTACGTGCGGTTCCTCCTGACGCCCATGTACGAGGCCGCGCTGCCCCAGCTGATGGGCCTGCTCGGCGAATTCACCCCGCAGGTGGAGGCGCTGCCGCCCGACGCCGCGCTCCTGGACCTGCGCGGCGCCCGGCGGTACTTCGGGCGGAGCGCCGTCGACCTCGCCGCGCTGATCCGCGTACGCGCACTCGCGCTGTACGGGGTGGAGTGCGCGATCGGCGCCGGGCCAGGGCCCATGCTGGCCCGGATGGCCGCGCACGGCGCCGCCCCCGGCGTGACCCGGGCGGTGCCCGAGGGCCCCGACGGCGTACGGGAGTTCCTCGCCGACCGGCCCGTCGTCGAGCTGCCCGGCATCGGCCGCGCCACCGCCCGCGCCCTCTGCGAGTACGGCCTCGACTCCCTCGGGAAGGTCGGCGCCGCGCCCCTGTCCACCCTGCAACGGCTCGTCGGCGCCCGCGCGGGCCGTGAGCTGCGCGAGAAGGCGCTGGGCATCGACCGCGGCAAGGTCGTGCCGAACTCCGCCGCGCGCTCGCTCGCCGTCGAACGGCCCTTCCCCCGCGACGAGCTCGACCCCTTCCGGCACCGCCGCGCCCTGCTCTCCGGGGCCGAGGAACTGGGCGCGAGGATGCGCGGCGAGGACCAGGTGTGCCGCACGCTGACCCTCACCGTGCGGTACGCGGACCGCTCCACGACCACCCGGACCAGGACCCTGCCGGAGCCGACCGCCCACTCCACGGCGCTGACCGTGACCGCGTACCGCATGTACGAGGCGCTCGGCCTCCAGCGGGCCAGGGTGCGCGCCCTCTCCCTGCGCGCCGAGGGCCTCGCGCCCGCCGAACACGCCAGCCACCAGCTGACGTTCGACCCGGCGGACGAGAAGGCCCGCCGGATCGAGGAGGTGGCCGACCGGGCACGGGCGAAGTTCGGCCCCGGCGCGATCGTGCCGGGAACACTGGCGGCGTAGCCCGCCCCGGGGCCATCGCCACCCGGCCCGCCGAGGCCCGCAACGCCCTCGCCACCAGCGCCCCGAGGGCGGCTTCCGCGTCTCGGCCCGGCTGATCAGCGGCCGTGGCGTCCGGCGGCGCGGCGGCGGGCCGTGGTGAACATCACCGCGGCGCCGACGGCCAGCGCGGCGGCCCCGCCGATCGCGATGTACGAGGTGGTGCCGTCACCGCCGGTCTCGGCGAGGCTGTCGTCCGCGGCGGTGACGGGCTTCCCGGCGCCGCCCTTCGCCACGGGCTCGTTGCCGGACGCCTGCGGGGCACCGCCCTCGGCGGCCGGGGCGGGCGCGGTGGCCCCGGCGCCCGTCTTGGCGTCGTCGTCACCGTGGCCGTGGTGCTCGACCGTCGACTTGCCGGCACCGGCGGCGATGTCCGCCTCGGAGGGCGCGGAGGCGACGGGGGCCGGGGCGGAGCCGGCCGAGCCGCCGCTGTCCTGTCCGCCGAAGACGACGTCGGAGCAGGTGTAGAAGGCCTCGGGGGAGTCCGAGCGCTGCCAGATCGAGTAGACGAGGTGACGGCCCGACTTCGCCGGGACCTTCCCCTCGAAGACGTAGTCGCCGTTGACCAGCTTCGGGTCGGTGACCTCGGCGAAGGGCTCGTCCTCCAGGTCCGACCACTTCAGGGGCTTCGACGGGTCGTACGAGTCCTTCGTGACGTACAGCTCGAAGGAGCCCCTGTGCGGGGCGGTGGCCTTGTAGCGGAAGGTGTGGTCGCCCGCGGAGAGCTTGCTGGAGGGCCAGTCGGCGCGCGGCAGGTCAAGACCCCGGTACTTGTCGTTGCCCGCGCTGCACAGCTCGCCGTCGGGGATGATCTCCTTCGACTTGCCCGCGGCGTTGGCGATGTTCACCCCGTTCCAGTCGTAGAGGGCCTGGGTGCCACTGGCGGCGACGGCGGCCTTGCAGGCGGCCGAGTCCGGGGACTCGGGGCCCTCCTGGAAGCAGGCCGAGACCCGGCTGACCGGGTCCGTCATCGAGCCGTGCGCGGCGGCGGGCGTGACCGAGAGGGCGGTCAGGGCCAACGGGGCGACACCGGCGGCGGCGATCACGGTGACCTTGCGACGAGCGGACATGCGGGTTCTCCTCGGGCGGTGGTTCAGGGGGTTGAAAACTAGCCCCTGAAATCCACGGAATCCCCTGCTGGGAGCGGGTGACGGCGATCCTTATGGCCGCGTTAAGGGAGGGCTAACCGGGGGCTGAGGCAGGCCGCCTATAAGCCCCGGCTTGACCAGTACGTGACGTATGGCCCGCTCCGGATCAATCCGTGGAGGTCCGTCGCGGACCGGGCAGCAGCCAGTGAGAGAGGAAGCCAGTTCCGCATCAGGCAAGGTTCGCCCTGTCGACGAGGGCTGAGCCGTCAATGCAGACTGCACCGCATGGAGTTGATCGCGCAGGGCCGGGATGCTGATGTGTATGCATTGGACGAGTCCAGGGTGCTGCGGCGATACCGGCACGGGGGACCCACCGGTCTGGAGTCGCGCTTGATGACACACCTTGCGGCATGCGGGTATCCGGTGCCACGGGTGTACGAGATCACCGACACCGACATGGTTCTTGAGCGGCTGGCCGGGCCGACGATGCTGGAGGTGCCGGCCCGGCGCCCATGGCGGGTGGGCTCGCTCGGCCGGGAGCTGGGCCGCCTGCATGACCGGCTGCATGCGTTGCCGGCACCAAAGTGGCTGCCCAAGCGGTTCAGCACGGCAGATGGTGACCGGGTGCTGCATTTGGACCTGCACCCAGGCAACGTCATTCTGACCCCGCGGGGCCCGGTAGTGATCGACTGGTGCAATGCGGGCGCTGGTGATCCGGCTGCCGATGTGGCGATGACCATGGTGACCGTGGGCAGTGCGGACGTGCCGGGGCTCGCCGCCCGCCTCGGGCGGGGGCTGTTGCTGGGCGGTATGCGCAGCGGCTGCCGGACCGACCCGGCGGGACGGGTGCAGGAGGTGGTCCGGGCGAAGCTGAATGACCCGAATCTGACGCCCATGGAGGTGGCGTGGTTGCGGCGGCATGCCGGCGACGGCACAAGGCCTGCATGAACGAGTTCGGCCCGCTCAACCTGATACCCCACCCCGGCCGGCCGGACGACGTCTTCACGCTTCTCCCCCCATCTGCATCTCGCCCCAGACCTGTTTGCCCCACGGATACAGCTCGGTGCCCCACCGCTCGGTAAGGGCGTCGACGAGTAGCAGGCCCCGGCCACGGATCTGATCACCGTTCGCGTCCGTCCGCATCATCGGCAAAGCCTTGGAGCGGTCGACGACCGCGAGGCGCACCCGGTCCTCGGCCGGGCGGGAGACGATGACGCGAATGTGGGGGAGCCGGCCGTGGTCTGCCGCGTTCGAGACCAGCTCGGTGATGACCACGGTGGCGTCATCGGTCAGCGTTTCCAGGCCCCACGCGGACAGTGCGGTACGGACGAGCCTGCGGGCGACGGCGGCGCTCTCGGGTTCCCTGGGGAGGATCTCGGAGTACCGGGGATGTCCAGTGGGGCTTGGCGTAGCGGTCACAGTCATCAGGACCTCGATGGGGTGGGGTGTGTGAACCGCCTGTGGTGTCCCCAGGCAGCGTCGGCCTTGATTCAGTCAACGACGCCCCGTTCGACAGCGGAAGGAAGAACCAGCTCGCCGTGTCTCCGGTCCGACCGGAAATTTCGACAGGAACACCACTTGCTGACGAGGTCCCGTTCACTACCGTGGGTACGTGAAGGGGAACGAAAGCCTCAGCAGCGCGATGCGGGAATGGGGCCTGACGCAGGTCGGCTTGGCCGACGCGGTGAATGCCCTGCTGATCCGTGCGGGCCACGAAGGCACGGTCGGTGACCGGACGGTGCGCAACTGGGTGACCGGGAAGACGACATGGCCCCACCTCCGGCAGCGCGAGGCGTTAGAGGCGGTGTTCGGCTGTAAGGCCGGAAGTCTGGGCTTCAGTCCACCGGCCCGACAGAGTCGTCCCGCCAGCGAACCGGAGCCACCCGTGGACCGCAGGAATTTCCTCACCGCCACCACTGGCGCGACAGCCGCCGTGGTTGTTCCTCTCGTCGGCGCCCCGCCCCGCGTCGGCTCCTCCGACGTCAGCCGGCTCCGCATGGGGCTGGATGCCCTGACGGAAGTCGACCAGAGCATGGGCGGCCACGAAGCCCTGGAGCGTGCCGCGTTGGCCGGAGCCGCCGATGCCCTGGACAAGCAGAAGCTCGGGGCCACCCAGCGCATCCGTCAAAAGCTCTTCTCCGTTGCCGCCGGGTACACCTCGGCGGCAGCCTGGAGCGCGATCGACGCTCGGCGGATGGGCCGAGCCTCCGAGCTCCTCGGCCGCGCCCTGTACCTGGCCGGGCTGGCCAAAGATCCCGGCGCGGAGATGCGGGTCTGGAACTCGTACGCGATGCTCGCCCACCATCGGGACGAGTACGCCGAAGCTGTGGATGCCGCGTACGCGGCCCAGGGGACATCCATCGCCCGGCGTCAGCCGTTCTTCGGCTCGCTGGCCCACGCCCGTACGGCCGTCGGCCACTCGAACCTCGGCGACCGCCAAGCCGCCCTGCGCTCTCTCGGATATGCCCAAGAGAGTTTGGACAAAGTGACAACGGTTGCCCCCCTGCCGTCATGGATCTCCTTCTACGGGCAGGCTGAGCTGATGGCCATGACCGCCATCGTGAGGGATCGGATCGGGGATGCCGCCGGTTCCGAGGCTGCGTCCTACCAGGCCCTAGGGGCGATTCCGAAGCAGTTCCGCAGGAACCGGGCCCTGGTCACCACTCGGCTCGCTCTGGCTCAGCTGCATCAGTGCGACGTCGACCAGGCGTGTACCACGGCTTCCACGGTCTTCACGCAGATGTCCGGTCACTCGATCCCCGGGCGTATGCGTTCTCTCCTCGGTGACTTCTACCGGGATCTGATCATGGTTGCGCCCGACGCCTCGATCGCACGAGAGTGGGGCGACCGATACCGAGCCGAATGGAGTCGACTTTGAGCGCCGTCGGCCTGGACATCCGCTACTTCGGACACGACGATCTGGCGACCATTCGCCAGACAGTCATCGAGCTGCATGCCGCAGCGGCGGGCCCTGACCGCGACGACTTCAAGAAGAGGTTTCCGTGGTTCGTGGACCACTGGGGCGGTAATCCCGACTTCGCCTGTGTGATCGCTTACGAGGACGACGAGGCTGTGGGATTCGCCTACGGAGCGCCTGCGGTGGAGGGCCGCGAGTGGTGGCGCGAGGCTCTCGACGTGGTCCCGGAGAAGTCCCGGACCTTCTCCTACTCGGAGCTGGCCGTTCACCCGAAGATGCGAAAGCGGGGTGTGGCGGACGCCCTGTCCCGCGCTCTCCTGGATGACCGGGACGAGGACCTCGTAGTCCTCCTCGTCGACATCGAGCACCCGCGAGTACAAGCGCTGTACGAGAATTGGGGCTTCCGCAAGGTCGGGGAGCGGCAGCCCTTCCCGGATTCCCCGCGCTACGCCGTCATGCTCGCCGACCTGCCGCTGAGGTAGGCCAGGCGGCCCGGCCGCTCGGAGCGAGCCCGGCTCACCCCACCCACCGGTACCGCCGCTCCGGCCGCCCCGTCCCCCCGTACCGCAGCGTCACGTCCGCGCGCCCCGTGTCCACGAAGAACTCCAGGTAGCGGCGGGCGCTGACCCGGGAGAGGGCGCCGGCCGCCGCGCACTCCGAGGCCGAGAGGCCGCCGGGGTGGTCGCGCAGCGTCTGCTCGACCAGCTCCGCGGTGTGCGCCGCGAGGCCCTTGGGGAGCCCGCGGGAGCCCGGCGGCCGAGTGCCGAAGATGCGGTCGACGTCCTCCTGGCGGGCCTCCGCGAGGCCGTCGAGCCGCGCCCGCACCGCCGCCACGTGCCGCAGCTGCTCCTGGAGCGCCGCCCGGTTGAACGGCTTGATCAGATAGTGCAGGGCGCCCGCCCGCAGCGCGGCCCGTACGATCTCCGCGTCCCGCGCGGCCGTGATGAACAGCGCGTCCACCGGCTGCCGCCCCGGGTCGCGCTCCTCCGCGGCCCGCAGCTCCCGCAGCACCGCGATGCCGTCCATGTCGGGCAGGTAGACGTCGAGGAGCACGAGGTCGGGGCGGAGCCGCTCCGCCGCGCCGACCGCCTCCGCCCCGTTGTGGGCGACGCCGACCACCGTGAAGCCGTCCACCGTGGCGACGTACCTGCTGTGCAGCTTGGCGACCATGAAGTCGTCGTCCACGACCAGGACCCTTGTCATCGCCGCAGGCTATGGGCGCGACCACAAGGACCACAACGTCCGTTGGTTCCGGAAGAGAGACAGGTTGTTAACGCCCGGGCAACATGTGGGCCACCTCACATCCCCGTATCCCTGTATCCCCGTATCCCCGCATCCCCGTCCCCCTGGGCGTCTTTCCCCCGGCGCCCCCCTCTACGTACCGACAGGTGGTGGCACACGTGCGGCTGCGCACACCCCTCGCCCTGCTCGGGGCCGCCCTCCTCGTGCTCGTGGCGCCGCCACTGCTCACCGCGGGCAGCGGCTCCGACACCGGCACACAGATCCCCGGCCTGCGATTCATGGTCCCCAACACGCCCGGCGGCGGCTACGACATCACCGCCCGCACCGCGGCGAAGAACGCCGAGGACGCCGGACTCACCCACAACATCGAGGTGTACAACCTGCCCGGCGCGGGCGGCACCGTCGGCCTGGCCCGCCTCGTCGGCGAGCACGGCAACGGCAAGCTCGCCATGTCCATGGGCCTCGGTGTCGTCGGCGCAGCCCGCTCCAACCACTCCCCGAAGAGCCTCGGCGACACCACGCCGATCGCCCGGCTCACCGAGGAGCAGGACGTCGTGGTGGTCGCCAAGAACTCCCCGTACAAGACCATCGACCAGCTCATCGAGGCGTGGAAGAAGAACCCCGGCAAGCTGCCCGTGGGCGGCGGCTCCTCGCCCGGCGGGCCCGACCACCTCGCCCCGATGCTGATGGCGCGCGCCGCCGGGATCGCCCCGAAGCAGGTCAACTACGTGCCCTTCGACGGCGGCGGCGAACTCCTCGCCTCCATCCTCGGCAGCAAGGTCGCCTTCGGCGTCTCCGGGGTCGGCGAGTACCTGGACCAGATCAAGTCGGGGGAGCTCAGGCTCCTCGCCGTCACCGGACCGAAGCGGGTCAAGGGCCTGGACGGGCCCACCCTCAAGGAGTCCGGCTACGACGTGGACTTCACCAACTGGCGCGGCATCGTCGCCCCGCCCGGACTCAGTGACGCCGAGCGCGAGAAGCTCACCACCCTCGTCAGAAAGCTGCACGCCTCGCCCGAGTGGAAGAAGTCCCTCAAGACCAACGGCTGGGACGACGCCTTCCTGGCCGGCGACGAGTTCGGCGACTTCCTCGACGCCCAGGACAAGCGTGTGGTGTCCGTGCTGAAGGAGCTGGGACTGTGACCACGCCCGACGCCACCTCCAGTGGCTCCCCGGACACCACCTCCGCAGGCGGCGACGTGCGCTCCCGCCGCTCCTGGCTGCGCGAGCACTCCGAACTCGGCGTGAGCGTCCTGCTGCTCGCCCTCGGCGCGATCGTCCTCATCGACGCGCTCACCATGGACGTGGAGATCACCCAGCGCGGCCCCATCGGTCCCAGGACCGTGCCGATCGCCGTCGGCATCGGGCTGCTCGTCGTCGCCGTCCTGCTCGCCGTCGACGTGCTGCGCGGCGGCCGCGGCGAGGCCGAGGGCGGCGAGGACATCGACCTGTCCGAACCGGCCGACTGGCGGACCGTCCTGCTCCTGGCGGGCGTCTTCCTCGCCACCGCCGTCCTCATCGAACCGCTCGGCTTCCCCATCGCCGGCGCCCTGCTCTTCTGGGGCTCCGCCTACGCCCTCGGCAGCCGCCACCTCGGCCGCGACCCGCTGATCGCCGCCGGGCTCTCCGTGGTCACGTACGAGATCTTCAACAACCTGCTCGGCGTTCCGCTGCCCGGCGGTCCCCTGATGGGAGTTCTGTGACATGAACGCCTTCAACTCCCTGATGGACGGCTTCGGTACCGCCCTCACCCCGATCAACCTCCTCTGGGCCGCCGTCGGCGTGCTCCTGGGCACCGCGATCGGCGTACTGCCCGGCATCGGGCCCGCGATGGCCGTCGCCCTGCTGCTCCCCGTGACGTACGGCCTCGAACCGACCGGCGCCTTCATCATGTTCGCCGGCATCTACTACGGAGCGATGTTCGGCGGCTCGACGACCTCGATCCTGCTCAACACCCCCGGTGAGAGCGCCGCCGTCGTCGCGGCCATGGAAGGCCATCCGATGGCCAGGGCGGGGCGGGGCGCGCAGGCCCTCGCGGCCGCCGCCATCGGGCACTTCGCGGGCGGCATGATCGGCACACTCCTTCTCGTCGCCCTCGCGCCGACCGTGGCCGACCTCGCCGTGGACATCGGCGCGCCCGACTACTTCGCGATCATGGTCCTCGCGTTCATCGCCGTGACCTCGGTCCTCGGCTCCTCCCGCATCCGGGGCCTCGCCTCGCTGCTCATCGGCCTCACCATCGGCCTGGTGGGCCTGGACCAGATGACAGGGCAGCAGCGGCTCACCTTCGGCTCGCTCCAGCTCGCCGACGGCATCGACGTGGTGATCGTCGCGGTCGGCCTCTTCGCCATCGGCGAGGCCCTCTGGGTCGCCGCGCACCTGCGCCGCACCGGCGGCGAGGCGATCCCCGTGGGCCGCCCCTGGCTGGGCAAGGCGGATGTGCGGCGCACCTGGAAGTCCTGGCTGCGCGGCCCCTTCATCGGCTTCCCCTTCGGGGCGATCCCGGCGGGCGGCGCGGAGATCCCGACGTTCCTCTCCTACGTCACCGAGAAGCGCCTGTCCAAGCACAAGGACGAGTGGGGCAAGGGCGCCATCGAAGGCGTCGCAGGCCCCGAGTCGGCCGCCTCCGCCTCGGCCGCGGGCACCCTCGTCTCCATGCTGACGCTCGGCCTGCCCACGACCGCCGTCGCCGCCGTGATGCTCGCCGCCTTCCAGCAGTACGGCATCCAGCCGGGCCCGCTGCTCTTCGAACGCGAACCCGACCTCGTCTGGGGCCTCATCGCCTCGCTCTTCGTCGGCATGGTGCTGCTGCTCGCCCTCAACCTGCCGCTGGCCCCCCTCTGGGCGAAGCTGCTGCGCATCCCGCGGCCCTACCTCTACGCGGGCATCCTGTTCTTCGCGGCGGTCGGCGCCTACGCGGTCGGCGGCGAACCCATCGACGTCGTCATCCTGCTCGTCATCGGCCTGATCGGCTTCGGCATGCGGCGCTACGGGCTGCCCATCCTGCCCGCGGTCATCGGCGTCATCCTCGGCCCCAACGCCGAGCAGCAGCTGCGCCGCGCCCTCCAGATCAGCGACGGCAGCGTCGGCGGCCTCGTCGACACACCGTTCTCCCTCACCGTCTATGGCCTCATCGTCCTGATCGTGGCCTGGCCGTTGTTGAAGAAGGCGCTGGTGCGGGCCCGCCGCCGTGACGTAGACGTGGAGGCATGACCGAGACGACACAACAGTTCACGGACATCCGCCCCGCCACCGCCGCCGACATCCCCGCCGTACGAGCGGTGACGGACGCGGCGTACCACCCCTACATCGAGCGCATCGGGCGCCGCCCCGCCCCGATGGAGGCCGACCACGCGGCCGATGTGGCGGCGGGGCGGGTGTACGTGACCGGGGACCCGGTCGTCGCGCTGCTCGTCCTCGTCCCGGTCACCGCACCGGGCGAGGACGCCCATCTCTTCCTGGAGTCGATCGCGGTCCACCCCGACGCCGCGGGCCGGGGGGTGGGCCGCCGGCTGCTCGCCTTCGTGGACGCCCACGCACGGTCACTGGGGCTCGGCGAGATCCGGCTCTACACCAACGCGTTGATGTGGGAGAACCAGAAGATCTACCCCCGCTACGGTTACGACCTCGTGGAGCGGCGCCTCGACGGCCCCTACGACCGCGTGCACTACCGCAAGCGGCTCCACGGCGGCTGAGGGCGTCTCAGAGCCTGTGTCATAACCCCGGCCGGGCGCGCGACGCCTGGCACGCACTCCCCCACGCCTGAACGGCGCGGGGGGACCCCCATGCGGCGTTGCCGAAACGTCCTAGTAGCTCCTCCCCCAGGCCTGAAGGGCCTGGGGGGACCCCCATCGAGGACGCTCCGGCGCCTTGCGATCGCACGCACCAGACGCCGCACGCTGATCCGACCGGGGTTATGACACAGGCTCTCACCCGTCCGGCCACCAGGTCCGCTGGACGTCCTTGCGGACCTCGGGCCTTTCGCGCGGGGTGGCCTCATTCTCCTGGCGTTCCCGCACTCGACGGCTGACGGCTTTGCTCACGGGCTTGTGCATGGTCACTCGGCGCATGGCTGCCTCCCTGCCTTACCGATGTCCACGTAAGCCGGTCCGTAGACCTAAGTGGACGCGCTTTCTGATCCAGACCCCGAATGCGCCGCCTGTTCGAGAGCGCGGCGAAGGCCCGCGCCACGGGCCAGCGCCTCCAGTTCATCCAGGGCGCGCAGCGCCGCGCCGGCCGCCCCGGGGTCCGCCGCGCGCAGGCCGCTCTCCTCGAATTCGTCCTCGTCGAGGCGGAGTACGGCGGTCCCGTCCGCGGAGCACCACAGGTCGAGGTCCAGGTCCTCCACCGTGAGGACGGCCCCCTCGCGGACGGCGGGCCGGGTCACGTCGCAGTACCAGCCCTTCAGGGTGCCGTCGGCCGCGTACACCTCTTTGACCGCGTACCAGCGGTCGCGCCAGTAGTGCTCGGTGAAGACGTCGCCCGGCTCGAAGCGCACGAAGCCGAAGTCGCGGACGCCGGGGGCCGCCCAGGGGGCGCGGACCGTGATGTGCCTCCCGTCGTCGTGGAGCAGCCGCGCCGGGTAGCGGATCTTCGTGGTGCCCGCCTTGACCAGGGCGACCTCGACCATCGTGGCCCTGTCGTCAGCCGAAGTCGCGGACATGGCGTACCTCCGTCGCGCAGATCTCGTAACCGAACCACTTGTTGATCGCCAGCATCGGGCCGTTGTCCGCGTCGTTGCCGGTGAACGCCTCGGCGCAGCCGGCCGCGCGGGCGCGGTGCAGGGAGTCGTTCTTGGCGAGCTTGGCGAGGCCGCGGCCGCGGAAGGCGCGCGCGGTGCCCGTCATGCCGGACGCGTAGCGGCCCGCGCCGTCCGTGCGGGCCAGGCTGAACGCGGCGGGGCGGCCGTCCACCAGGGCCACCGTGGTGAGCTCCTGGCTGACCAGCGGGTGCTGCCAGGTCTCGGCGAGCCAGTGCCCGTAGTCCGTGAACTCCGCGGCCACGTCACCGGGTTCGTCCGCCACGGTCTCCGCGTCGAGGGCGAACAGGGGCCGCGCGTCGTCCGCGTACACCGATCCGCTGACCAGATCCACCCCGGCGGGCGGCTCACGGCGCGGCGGCAGCGAACCGTGGGCCAGATCGAGGCGGAGGAAGTGCGCGCGGCGGCTCGCGCGGTAGCCGTGCCGGGCGGCGAAGGCGAGGTTCGCGGGCTCGTCGAGCACCCAGGAGTAGACCGCCCGCGCCCCCGCGTGCGCCAGGTGCTCCTCGGCCGTGCGCAGCAGGAGCGTCCCGGCGCCGGCGCCCAGCCGCTCCGGGTGGACGTAGACGTTGGCGAAGCCCTGGCCGGGCTCCGGGCTGTCGTGGGCGATGCCCACCTGGGCCGTGCCGATCACCTCGCCGTCGCACTCGGCGATCAACTGCCGGTAGTGCGCGTCCGGATGGGAGCGCGCCCGGTCGAACGCGATCGACTCGGGGGTCGCGAGCATGGCGGGCACACAGGCCCGGCGTACGGCGGCGAAGCCCGCGGCGTCCGCGGCGGCGGAGGCGCTGCTGGGGTCCAGGGCACGGACGATCACAGTCATGGAGCCGCACGGTACGCGCGCGCCGCGCCCGGGGCCTCCCATTTTCCGCCCGGGGGCGGGAGGGGCCGCGCCGTGCGGGACAATCGCTTCCGTGACTTTGCAGATCGACATCGACGGGGGCGCGAGCGCAGCGCCGTACGAGCAGGTGCGGGCCCAGATCGCCGGGCAGGCACGGTCGGGGGCGCTGCCGGTCGGCTACAAGCTGCCCACGGTGCGGGGCCTCGCCCAGGAGCTGGGGCTCGCGGCCAACACCGTCGCCAAGGCCTACCGGAGCCTGGAGGCCGACGGGGTCGTCGAGACCCGGGGGCGCAACGGCACGTTCGTCGCCGCCGCGGGGGACGCCGCCGCCCGAGAGGCGTCCACCGCGGCCCAGGCGTTCGCCGAGCGGTCCCGGCGGCTCGGCCTCGGCGAGGAGGACGCGCTCGCCGCCGTACGGGAGGCCCTGCGGGCGGCGTACGGAACCCCGCGGTAGCCCGCGGCTACAGGTAGAGACCCGAGTCCGCGTCCTCCCGCTGCTCCGGCACCGAGGTCGGTGCCGTGCCGCGCCGCAGCGCGTACAGCTCCGCGAGGGTGGCCCCCTCGCGGCCCACGCCCTCGTCCGTGCCGAGCCACTCCACCGCCTCGGGGCGGGTCAGCGCGCCGACCTCGATGCGGGCCAGACAGCGGCCGGGGCGGACCACGGCGGGGTGCAGCCGCTCCAGGTCCTCGTTGGTCGTGACTCCGACCAGGACGTTGCGGCCCTGACCGAGGAGACCGTCGGTGAGGTTGAGCAGCCGGGAGAGCGCCTGGCCCGCCGTGTGCTTCGCCTCGCCCCTGATCAGCTCGTCGCAGTCCTCCAGGAGCAGCAGCCGCCAGCGGCCCTTCGCCGTGCCGTCGTCCTCGCCGATCGCGATGTCCATCAGATAGCCGACGTCGCTGAAGAGCCGCTCCGGGTCGAGGACGCAGTCCACCTGGCACCAGTCGCGCCAGGAGCGGGCGAGCGTCCGCAGCGCCGACGTCTTGCCCGTGCCCGGCGGGCCGTGCAGGAGCAGCAGGCGGCCCGATATGTCCTCGGGGTCCGTCTTCATCAGCTTGTCCATGGCATCGGCGACCGGTGCCGTGTAGTTGGGCCGCACCTCCTCCCACGTACCGGCCGAGATCTGCCGGGACGTGCGGTACGGGCCGCGCCGCGGCGAGACGTACCAGAACCCCATGCTCACGTCCTCCGGCTGCGGCTCCGGCTCGTCCTGCGCGCCGTCCGTCGCCTGCTTCAGGACCTTCTCCGCGAGCTCCTGGCTGGTCGCCGTCACCGTGACGTCGGCGCCGCGGTTCCAGCGGGAGACCAGCAGGGTCCAGCCACTGCCCTCGGCGAGCGTCGCGCTGCGGTCGTCGTCGCGGGCGGCCCGCAGGATCTCCGCCCCCGGGGGCAGCAGCGTCGAACCCGACTTGACGCGGTCGATGGTGACGCTGTGCGAGAAGGGCTGCTCGCCCGTCGTGAAGCGGCCGAGGAACAGCGCGTCCACGACATCCGAGGGGGAGTCGCTGTCATCGACGTTCAGCCTGATGGGCAGGGCGTCGTGGAGGTTGGCCATGCCGACATGATCCGGCACGGACGCCTCACCGTGCACCCGGTTTCCGCCGCGTGTTCCCCCGCCCCCGAAGGGCAGACCGGCGCCGCGCCCGTTACCGAGCTGTGTCCGGAACCTGTCCCGCCATCCGGGTACGCCGATACGCTCGTCGCTGATGGGACGTCATGGGTGGGTTTCTACAGCACTGCGGTGGAGGCTCACCGCACTGCTCGGTATTGGTGCGGCCGCTCTGGCCCTGGTCATCACTCTGGTCAACACGCTGCCCGGCGACGGCAGCACCGCGGGCACCACGCCCGACGGCGACAAGGTGCACGGCACGCCCGCCGTCCCTCCCGACAGCACGGAATCGGCCGTGGGCTGGGGCTTCACCCACACCCAGTACAGCGCCGACCAGGGCGAGGACGAGGCGGTCGACCGCGTCCGCTCCGGGCTCGCGGACCAGCGGCGGCCCGTCCCGCAGATCCAGCACATCATGGGCTGGGGCGCGGGCAACCCGGAACCGGTCGAGGGGCGCTACGACTTCTCCGAGATGGACCGCCGCATCGACTTCGTCCGGGAGAGCGAGGGCGTCCCCGTCGTCACGCTGTGCTGCGCCCCGGACTGGATGAAGGGCGGCAAGCCGGGCGTCGACAGCACCGACTGGAGCCGGCAGGCCCTGGAGACCGCGCCGGACCGCGAGCACTACGACGACTTCGCGAAGCTCGCCGCGACCGTCGCCAAGCGCTACCCGGACGTACGTCACTTCATCGTCTGGAACGAGTTCAAGGGCTTCTGGAACGACGCGGAGGGCCGCTGGGACCACGAGGGGTACACCGAGCTGTACAACCGCGTCCACCAGGAGCTCAAGAAGGTCGACAAGGACATCATGGTGGGCGGCCCCTACCTCGTGATGGACAGCGTCGACCCGCGCCAGACCACCGACGCCTCGCAGGTGAAAGGGCCGTGGGGCCGCATGGACCAGCGCGTCCTCGACGCCTTTGAGTACTGGAACGAGCACAAGAAGGGCGCGGACTTCGTCGTCGTCGACGGCTCCAGCTACACCGCGGACGACGAGATGCTGCCCGACGAGTTCAAGGCCACCGAGAAGTTCACGGCCGTGGGCAAGTGGATCCGTGAGCGCACCGGAAACCTGCCCCTGTGGTGGGCCGAGTACTACGTGGAGCCCGGCGACAGCAAGGACGAACGCGACGACTGGTCCGAGGAGCACCGCGTCGCCGTCCATGCGTCCGGCCTGATGAGCATGGCCAAGGGCGGCGCCACCAGCGGCTTCTACTGGAACCCGCAGAAGAGGGGCGCCAGGTGCGCGGGCTGTCTGTGGACGCCCACCCAGCGCGCGGACGGCGGCACCGGACTGCCCATGCTGAAGCTCATCGAGCGGTTCGGCGCGGAGTTCGGGCCGGGCACCAGGTTCCGGAAGGTGGTGGTCGCCGCCGACGACCGGCCCAACGTCCGCGTCCTCGCCGACGACAAGGCCGTCCTCGTGGTCAACACCCTGGACCGCGCCATCAGCGCGAAGGTCGACGGCGAGCGGTTCGACATGGCCGGGTACGAGGTGAAGTGGCTCGAACGCTGAGCCGCTCCCCTCACGCCATCGTGACGAACCGCTGGATCAGCGAGGCGAGCAGCACCGCGAGGAGCGGCAGCGAGAACCAGAAGCTGCCCTGAAGCCACCGCTGCTGCCGCACGCTCGGCGCCGCCGCGACCCGCACCACCTCGCGCGCCGAGAGCAGCAGGGCGAGCGCCACGAAGGCGAGCGCCCCCACGACCGACCACGGCGTCCACGTCACCTTCGGCCCGACAGGACCCGGGTCGGCCTCCGCGGCCTTGCCGTCCGGCTGCCCGCGCATGCTGTAGAGGGTCGCGTCGTCGTTGGTGAAAACCTTCTTCAGCTCCTTGCGCTCGTCCAGGTGCTGGATGAGCCGCGGCTGCCACGACGCGGAGTAGCCCGCGTCCAGCTCCAGGTAGGTGCTCTGGCCGCGGTTGATCATCAGGTAGGAGCGGGGGCCCGCGTCCCTGAGCGCCTTCACCAGGCCGGAGACCAGGACCGGGTCGGCGGGCGCGAGCGTGGGAAGGTACTCCACCTTCTCCATGTCACGGGCGCCCCACGGCATGGCGGGAGTGACGTTGTTGACCGTGTCGTTGCTCATCCACAGCAGCCGCACCGTCGGGTCGTCGTGCGCGTACACGTACTCCATGGCCGCGACCTCGCCGGGGCGTATCCGCTCGAAGGGCTCGTTGCCCCAGCGTGCCACCAGGAAGCCGCCCATCAGGACGAGCCCGGCCATCAGCGCGGCGAGCGGCGCGAGGCTCACCCGGTCGCGGTCCCGCTCCTCCGCCGTGAGGCCGGCCCTGGGGAAGAGCGCGAGCCCGGCGAGCAGGGCCGCGCCCGGCAGCGCGAACATGAAGACGCGCAGCGCCATCTCGCCGCCGTAGGACTGCATGCCGAAGCCGAGGAACGGCACGAAGGTGAGGACGACGAGCGAGCGCTCGCTGTACTTGTAGAAGCGCCGCCGCCACCAGCCCCAGCAGGCGAACGCCACCACGCCGCCGGCCATCGCCACGCGCGCGTACAGCACGAGCTGGTGCGTGGAACTGCCGCCCTCGATGCGCCCGGAGACCGACGAGGACACATTGCCGCCGACGCCCCCGACTCCGCCGAACAGCTCGTCGAAGTGCCCCGACCAGTACGGCTCGGCGAGGAAGCCGAGCCATACGACGACGATCACACCGAAGAGCACCGGCAGGCCGCGCAGCTCCGAGCGGCCGACGAGGACGAGCACGGTGAGGACACCGAGCATCACGAACGGCGTGAGCTGGTGCGCGGCGACCGACGCGACGAAGAGGCCGACGAGGATCAGGAGCAGTACGGCGCGCTCGGAGCGGCCCGTCGGCTCGACCTCCAGCTCGCCCGGGCGCCGCTTGGTCCACAGCACGCGCGGGGCGCGGAACCAGACCATGAGTACGGCGATGAAGGCGAGGTAGAGCAGGTACGTGAAGCCCTGCGGGGAGAAGTAGTCCTGGCCGACCCAGCCGCTCAGGACGAAGATCCACAGCCCCGCCCACTTGGCGCGCCAGGCCGCCCGCATCGAGCGCACGAGCAGGAACAGCGGGGCCAGGTACAGCAGTTGGATGGCCGTCGGCCACCAGCGGATGACCTCGGTCATGTCCGAGACGCCGCACGCCTTCGCGACGAACGTGGCCGCGGCGAAGAAGCCCGGCCAGCTCCAGCGCGCGTCGAGGTCGGGCACGGCCGAGCCGGTCCTGTCGATGTACTCCATGAAACCCAGGTGCTGCCAGGCCGTGGCGAACCGCGGTTCGGTCTCGATGACCGCGGGCAGCGCGTGCAGCGACACCACGGTGGCGAGCAGCGTCAGCAGGAGCAGGCTTCTGATCGGCCGGTCCATCCAGAGCAGCACGGCGAAGACGACGATCAGCAGGGCGGCGCCGAGCAGCGTCGCCTTCGGCAGCACGGAGATCAGGCCGAGCCCGCCCATGTCCTCCAGGTCCGCGTCGCCCATGCCGAGCACGGGCACCCAGTACAGGGCGAGCGCGAGGGCCAGGAGCAGCGCCATGACCAGGACGTGACGGCGGCGCGCACGAGGGGGAGCGCCGTCCTCGGCGGGCGCCTCTTCGGCGGGAGTCCCGTCGGGGAGCGGTTCCTCCGGAGCCGCCGGCTCTTCGAGGAGGGGCTCCTCCACTGGCGGCTCCCCGGAGGCCGGGGTTCTCAGCGCCCACGTGGGCCGGTGGTCCATGTCGTCCCCCTCGCTCTCCGCGGGCGTTCCTGGCGGGACCGCCGTCCCGGCGGCGGGTGTGCCCGGGCCCGGCCGCACGTCGGGCCTGCGCTCCGGGTGGTCGAAGTCCAGTTGTACGGCGAGATGCAGGGTGTCCGAGTCCAGCGACTCCCGCAGCGCCCACGCGGGCCCGTGGCGCTCCTTGCCGTCGGCGGGGGCGGCGGCGCGGCGCATCTGCACCGTCGGCGCGTCGCGGGTGCCGAGGTCGGCGAGATCCCCGTCGGGGGCCGCGCCCGCGGCGGGCCGGTCCGCGGGTGCGGCGCGCGTCACGCGGTACAGCTTGGGCGCGGCGATCGCCACGATCACCGCGAGGCTGGAGATCTCCGCGATGCCCGCCCCCGTCAGGCCCATCCGCGGCAGCAGGAGCAGCGTGAGGCCGAGGACCAGGACGCAGAGCAGGCCTTGCAGCCAGGCGATCCCGGAGGTCTTGCTCTGCGCGCGCTGCACCGCGAAGTACGTCTCCATGACGACCCGCAGGAGCGCCCCCACGGCGAACCAGCGCAGCAGCGGAGTGGCGGCGTCCGCGTACGCCTGGCCGAACATGCTCAGGACGAACGGCGCCGCCACGAAGAGGATGCCGCACACCGGCAGCATGATCATCGCCATCCGGCGCAGCGCGGCGCGGGTGTTGGCGGCGAGCAGCGCCGGGTCGTGCGCGCCCTCGACGGTCAGCGAGGCGCCCATGTTGATGGCGAGGAGGTTGACGGTGCCGCCGATGGTGGTGGTGATGTAGAAGTACGCGTTGTCGACCGAGCTGACCTGCGAGGCGACGAGGACGGGGACGAGATAGACGACGGCGAGGGAGAAGAGCGAGCCGGTGTAGTCGCCGGCCAGGAAACGGCCGATCTCGCGCAGGGTGGGCGGCTTCGCCTTGCCGTCGGTGGCCTTCACGTGGCGTGGCACGAGGCGCCGGAAGACCAGCCAGCCCAGCGGGATCACCGACACCGCGATCGAGGCGACCCAGGAGACGAAGACGCCCGCGGTGGGGATGGCCGCGGCCATGGCGATGAGCAGTCCCAGCTTGGCGACCGAGAAGACGGTGTTGCCGACCGGGACCCACAGCGCGTTGCGCAGCCCGGTGAGCACGCCGTCCTGGAGGGTGAGCACCGACCAGGCGACGACGGCGAGCACGAACCCGATGCCGTGCACCGGGCCGTGCAGGAAGCGGTACGAGGGGCCCCACAGGTCCAGCGTGAGCAGGAAGACGATCGCGGCGAGCGCCACGGCCACCGAACTGCCCGCGTACGTACGGAAGATCAGTCTGCCCGTGGCGCGGCCCGCGATGGGGATGAACCGCGCGAGGGCACCGGTCAGCGTCACGGCGGTGAGGCCCGCGAGGAGCTTCATCGCCGCGATCGCGGCCGAGCCCTGGCCGACCGCCGACTCCGAGTAGTAGCGGGCGGCGGCCAGCCAGAAGCCGACGCCGAGCACGCCCGAGATGCCCGTGTTGAGCATCAGGGCGTAGGCGTTGCGGAACAGCGGACTGCCGCCGTCCGTGCCCGGCAGGCGCATTCTGCGCGGCCTGCCGGACTTGCCGGACGGCGGCTGCTCGCCGCCGCTCGCGGAGCCGGCGACGCCGGCCTGGGCGGTGGTCGTGTCAGACACGGGTACGGATTGCCTTCCGGCGGACCTGTCGGGCTCTGCGGATCATGGCGTACCCCTTGGTGAGGGTGCGGTCCCTGGCGAACGTGCGGACCATCGCGCGGCCTTCCACGAGCCGCTCGAACTCCTCGGTCCCGGTGGAGCGTCGCACGGTGACCCGCCGCAGCGCGTACGGGCCCTGGGCGCGGCGGGCCAGGGAGTTGCCGACGGCGAGCGACTGGGCGAAGCCCGCCTCACGCACGCGGGCGCGCACCCGGCGGCTCGAATAGCCGTAAGGGTAGGCGAACGAGGCGGGCCGGGTGCCCAGCTCGTCGGCGACGATGTCCCGGCAGCGCCGGAGCTCCGCGCGCAGCTCGGCGTCGGGGAGCTGGTCGAGCTCGGGGTGGGTGTGGCTGTGGCCGCCGATCTCGGTGCCCGCTGCGGCCAGTTCGCGCACCTGGTCCCAGTCGAGCATGAGGTCGAGGCCACCGCCGGTGTCGTGGGCGCCGCGCAGCCAGCCGGTGGTGACGAAGAGGGTGGAGGCGAAGCCGTGCTTGGCGAGCGCGGGCAGCGCGTACCGGTGCACGCCCTCGTAGCCGTCGTCGAAGGTGATCAGGACGGGGCGCTCGGGCAAGGGCCGTCCCCGGCGCCAGGCCGCCGCGAGCCGGGCGGTCGTGAGCGGTGTGAAGCCCCGCTCACCGAGCACCTCCATCTGGTGGGCGAACGCGTCGGGCGACACCGAGAGATCGTGCGTCGCCTCGTTCGGCGCCCGCGCCACCGAGTGGTACATAAGGATCGGCACGGGCTCCGGCTCCGGACTCATGCCGCGGCCCCCTCACCGGCCGCGCCTTCCCCGCCCCTGTTCTCCGGCTCCGGCCTCCCCGCGGCGCCGACGGCGCCCTCGGGGATCTCCACCACGGAGAACGTGGTGCCTCCGCGGCGGGCGCGGAGGCTGCCGAGGGCGTAGCCCCCGGCGGCGGTGACGACGCCGGCCACGATGGCGCCCGCCCGGCCCGCGCCGCCCGGCCGCCCGAGCACGGCGTCCCGCAGGCCGCGGGCTACCCCGGCCGGCAGGACGCGCGTGGTGTAGCGCCGCTCGGACTCCAGGCCCTTGGCGGCGCCGACGCTCCGCGCGACCAGGGCCTTGGAGAGGCCTTCGGCGTAGGTGCGGGTGCGGAAGTAGCGGAACCGTTCCCGCGCGGCGGGCACCCGGTGGTGGATCACCGAGCGGTCGTCGATGAGCAGGACCGCGTCGGGTTCGGCCCGGGTGAGGCGGATGCAGAACTCCGTCTCCTCGCAGCCGAGCGGCCGTTTGTCGCCGTCACGTCCGATGCCGGTCGCGAAGCCGCCCGCGACGTCGAAGGCGGAGCGCCGGAAGGCGGCGTTCCCCCCGAGGACGTTGCGCACGCGGACCCGCCCCGGGGCGAGTCCCTTGTACGTACAGCCGACGACCCAGTCGAACTCCTCGGGGAACCAGGCGGGCCGCCGCCTCGACTCCCACAGCGGCATGGTGCGCCCGCCGACGGCGAGCACCCGCGGGTCCTCGAACCCCTCGGCGAAGTGGCGCAGCCAGTCCCGCTCGGCGACGGCGTCGTCGTCGAGGAAGGCGATGAAGGAGCCGCGCGAGGCCGCGATGCCGGTGTTGCGTCCCGCCGAGAGGCCGCGCGGACCCGCGTTGGCGAGCACCCGCACTCCCTCGGTCTCCTTGTACTCCCCGGCCAGCCGGTCCAGGAGTGCGGCGTTGTGATCGACCACGAGAAGGGTTTCCAGGGCAGGCAGTGACTGCGCGCCCACCGAGGAGACCGCCGCGAGGATGTCCTCCCAGCGGTCCTCGGTGTACACGCAGATCACCACGGAGATCTCCGTGCTCAAGACACCTCTCCCCGGCCGGTGCGGAAGGGGAGGCCACGGGCGGCCTTGGACCGCGGACCGCGCCTGGCGCGGTTCGAGCGCTCGTTCAGTATCACCTTCAGTACGCGGATTCCGTCGCGGACGGCACGGAGGTTGCTGGCGCCGTGGATCCGGAGGTACTCGTGGCTGGGGATCTCCTGGACCTTGAGGCCGGCCTTCACGACCCTGATGTTCATCAGGGTCTCCACCTCGAAGCCGGTGCAGTCGATCTCGATCTTGTCCAGGCAGTGCCGCCAGAACGCGTTGTACCCGTAGCACAAGTCGGTGTAGCGAGCCCCGAACTTGGCGTTGACGACGGAGCACAGCACATGGTTGCCGAGCTTGCGTATGGGCGTCATGTCGTCCGTGCCGCCGCCGTTGGCGAACCGGGAGCCCTTGGCGAAGTCCGCGCCCGAGACGAGGGCGGAGACGTACGAGACGATCTCCTGGCCGTCGGCCGAGCCGTCGGCGTCGACCATCACGATGATGTCGCCCGTGCACGCGGCGAAGCCGGTGATCAGGGCGTCGCCCTTGCCCTTGCCGACCTGGCGGACCACCTTCACGTCCGGCCACAGCTCACGGGCGACGGCCACGGTGTCATCGGTGGAGTTTCCGTCCACGAGAACGACCTCGTGGATCCAGTCGGGCAGCGTCTTGAATACGTAGGGCAGATTCTCCGCTTCGTTCATGGCGGGAATCACCACGCTCACCGGCGGAGTGATCGCCAAGTGAGTGGAGATCGGCCGGTAGTCGCGCGAGATCTCGTCTAACGGGTCTTGCCCGGCATCTGCCGGGCGCACAAAAGAAGTCATGAGTCCGGTGGTCCCTCTCGTCCGGTGGACGGCCCGCCCCCGGGCAGTCCGGTAATTGATCCGGTTCGAAAGGGGGGTTCTCATTCGAGCATGACGAAATGGATCTCCGTGCATGCCGAGTGAGCTGGCATAGCGCGGGACGTGACCCGGGCATGGAGCGATCGCCGGGCACGGCACCCCCCTACCGCGCCCCGCACCGGAACCATCGCGATCTCGAGCCCTCCCCTAGATCGCATTGCGTGATGGACCGTTGCGGGTGAATGTACGACGGTATTGACGATTGAGACTGTATGGCAAGACCTGGAACGTGGCCTCACGTTTTTCATGATTTGAGCGATCTATGCGATCACATTCGGACTGCTCTATTCCTTGCCGCGCGATCGGATTTTACCCATCCGCTTGAGCAGCCTGTCGGCCGGAACAAACAATTCTGGCTTGGATAGGACGGTATTGCGCAGTGCCCTGACAGGTGCCCGTCGCACCGTGTGTCCGAATGCCACCGGGTGACGCAGCGCCACCCTCCCCTCGAAGACGTCGAGTTCGCGTGTCTTGAGGGAGTCCTTGTACTCCTTCTGGCCCCGGCCGAGATCGAGGTACGCGATGCCGTCGTCGGCGGCCGCCTCCGCCATGCGCAGATGCAGCACCAGGCCGGGCGAGTACTTCGAGAACGCCGGGTCGTACGCCGGGAACCAGCACGCGAGTACGCGCTCGCTGCGCAGCCCGAAGTGCGCCGCGACCGGGACGTCCGCCGCGTAGAGCACCGACAGGATCCCGGCGAAGGAGTCGCTCCGGGAGTGGAAGAGGCGGTGCACGAGCTGGGTGATCCACGGGTTCGCGAAGCGGTCGCTGCGGCCCGTCCTGCGGTACTGGGCCGACTTCCACCCCATCAGGGCGGCCAGGGCCCGCGGATCGCGCTCGTCGTGCACGTAGCGCACGGGGCCGTGGTCGCGGCCGAGCTTGCGCTCCTTGGCCAGCGTGGTCCGCGTGAACTTCGGGGAACGCTCCCGCAGTTGGCCGAGATAGACGTCGTACCCGTGGTCGACGTCCATGACGGGGGACGGGAAGGTGCCGCGCGCGCTCGCCTCGAACGGCCGCTGGCCGCTCACCAGGTGATCGAACTCCCAGACCGCGAGTCCGCAGGCCCGCAGCAGCTCCCTGGCGTCCCAGTCGAAGCCCGGCCGGTGCACGACGCCCTGGCAGTCCGAGACGCCCAGGCCGACGGCGCGGCCGACGCCCGTGACGGTCCGCTGGAAGGGGAAGAACGCGGCGGGTCCGCCGGCGTCACGCGCGACCGCGATCCGCACCCCGCGCCGCTCGTGCCCCATGGACAGGGCGAACTCGGGGGACAGGAAGGGGTTGGCCAGCTCCGGCGAGCCGTTGAGGTGTGCCTTGGACTGTAGGGCGGTCCACGCCGCGCGGTCGGCTGCGGTCAGCTCACCGGGACGGTGCACGGTTATGTCCACGTCAGGAAGTCCGCCTTCTCGCCACGCGGCCACGCAGCCGCCTCGCCTCGGGGAGCACCAGGGCGAGGGCGCTCAGGACGGTCACGGCGACGACACCGCCGCGCACCGACCAGATGTGCAGCGCCAGCATGGTCTGCGCCACGAGCATGTTGACGGCGACGGACCCGGCCACGGCGGCCACGACCCTGCCCCACGGTTCGAGCGCCCGCAGCGCGGTGGCGATCGCCGCGCCCGGCGCGGCGATCAGGAAGAACAGGGTGAAGGGGCCGCGCAGCGGTGAGTCGAGGTCGACGAGCGCGAGCATCGCGCCGACACCGCCCACCGCGACGGCCGCTCCCGCGAGCAGCGGCAGCAGGTCCCGTGCCCGGTCCTCCGCGGACGGCCGCGGCGCGCCGGTTGCCGGCGCCTTGCTCCTGATGGTCTGCATTGGCGACTTTGCCCCCCGACGCGCCGGATGCCGGGCTTCAATGTGGCGCAGCGTCAGGTGAACCGTCAAGACGCCGAGGGGAGGTGCGGATGTTCCTCGCCACGCCACTGTGACGGGAGGTGAACTACGCGCGTGCGCAGGGCGATTGCCGGTGAAATTATTGACATGCACACTATCGGCAAGTGGAACCGCGTGCTACCACAGGGGAGCGGAAATCCTGCTAAGGGAGGTTCCATGAGATTGTCCCGAATCACGGCATACGTGTCCTCGCTCCTCCTCGCGATCGCCCTCACCCTCACCGGGGCCGCGGCGGCTCACGCGGCTCCGTCCGCCGACAACCAGGCGGCCACCGGCTATGTGGCGCTCGGCGACTCGTACTCGTCCGGCGTCGGCGCCGGCAGCTACGACAGCGCAAGCGGCGCCTGCAAGCGCAGCACCAAGGCCTATCCCGCCCTCTGGGCAGCCGCGCATTCACCCTCCAGCTTCCATTTCACGGCGTGCTCAGGCGCTCGTACGGGTGATGTTCTGTCCGATCAGCTCGGCCCGCTCGGCTCCGGCACCGGCCTCGTCTCCCTCTCCGTCGGCGGCAATGACGCGGGCTTCGCCGACGTCATGACGACCTGTGTCCTCCAGTCCGAGAGCAACTGCCTGGCGCGCATCGCCCAGGCCCGCTCGTACGTCGACTCCACACTCCCCGGCAACCTCGACAAGGTGTACTCGGCGATCAGCGCCAAGGCTCCCGCCGCCCATGTGGTGGTCCTCGGCTACCCCCGCTTCTACAAGCTCAGCGGAAGCTGCGCGACCGGCCTCTCCGAGCGTGAGCGCGCCGCCATCAACGGCGCCGCGGACCACCTCAACACCGCCACCGCCAAGCGCGCCGCCGACCACGGCTTCACCTTCGGCGACGTCACGGGCACCTTCAGCGGGCACGAGATCTGCTCCAGCAGCCCCTGGCTGCACAGCCTGAACCTCCTCAACATCGGTGAGTCCTACCACCCCAAGGCCGCCGGACAGTCCGGTGGTTACCTCCCCGTCTTCACCTCGGCCGCCTGACCTCGTCGGGCCGCGCGTACGCGTTCGGCGTGTAGGAGGCCCCGTCCGTCGGGGTCTCCTCCCCGTCCTCGCACGTCACCGAGTACTCCACGGAGTTCGAGGTCGCGGCGGCCGGGCCGCGCACCTGCACGTGGACCGAGTTCGTCCAGGTGTCCGACCCGGTTCCGTACCCCGTCTCCGTGTGGTCGACCTGCCGCGTCTTGGCGCCGCCCGAGGAGAACGGCAGCGTCTTCCACCCCGGGTCGCTCGACTGCCCGGACCTGGTGACCCAGCGGTACTGCACATCGGCGGGAACACGCCCCACCGTGAAGGTGGCCGTGAACGACGGTGCCTGGCCCGCCGCCGGGGGACAGGAACCCTCGTACTGGGTACGGGCGCCGTCGACCCGCACCTTCACGCTCTGCGCCGGCGTGGTGGTGGTGCCGCCGTCGCCGCCGTTCCCCCCACTGCCGCCGTTCGTCGTGCCGCCGTCCTGGCCGCCGTTGACACCGCCGCCGTCCGATGAGCCGTTGCCGTCGGACGAGCCGCCGCCGGACGAGCCGTTCGACCCCTCCGACGAGCCGCCGCCGGACCCGCCGCCCTCGGTGCTGCCGGACGAGCTGCCTCCGCTGTTGTCACCGCCGTCGTCGTCCCGGCCGAGCAGGGCGTACGCGATCCCGCCGACCGTCAGGGCGAGCACCACGAGCCCCGCGACGAGCAGGACGAGCGCGCGGCGCCCGCGGTCCGCCTCGGCCGTGCCCGACTCCCGGGTGACGGGCTGCGATGCGGTGCCGGGCAGCGGGGCGGGCGGAGGCGGCGGCCCGAAGCGCTGCCCGCTCGTGACGGTCGGCTGATGGGTGAGGGCGGTGTCGGGGAACGGCCTGCCGCCCGCGGCGACGAGCCGCAGGTCGCGCTCGGCGTCGGCGGCGGACATCCGCTCGGCCGGGTCCTTGCGCAGCAGCCCCTCGATGACCGAGGTGAGCGGTCCCGCGTTGCGCGCGGGCGGCAACTGCTCGTCCACCACCGCCCGCAGCGTGCTCAGCGGGGTGTCCTGGCGGAAGGGCGTGCTGCCCTCCACGGCCGCGTAGAGCAGCACGCCGAGCGACCACAGGTCGGACGCGGGTCCTGGACGCTGCCCCAGCGCGCGCTCGGGGGCGAGGAACTCGGGGGAGCCGACGACCTCTCCCGTCATCGTCAGCGCCGAGCTGCCCTCGACCATGGCGATGCCGAAGTCGGTCAGGACGACGCGGCCGTCGTTGGCGATCAGGACGTTGCCGGGTTTGACGTCACGGTGCAGGACCCCGGCGTCGTGGGCGGCGCGCAGGGCCGCGAGCACCTCGGCACCGACGCGGGCGGCGCGCGGCGGCGGCAGGGCGCCCTCCGCGTCGAGCACGTCGGACAGCGAGAGGCCCCGCACGATCTCCATGACGATCCAGGGGCGCCCCTCCTCCATCGCCACGTCGTAGACGGTCACGACGTTGCGGTGCGGGATACGGGCGGCGGCCCAGGCCTCCCGTTCGAGGCGGGCGTAGAGCCGGTCGACCTCGCTCGCCGGGAGCCCGGCGGGCGCGCGCACCTCCTTGACGGCGACCTCACGGCCGAGCACTTCGTCACGGGCCTGCCACACGGTGCCCATGCCTCCCTCGCCCAGCGGCGACAGGAGGCGGTACCGCCCTGCGATCACGCGCTCTGGCTGGCTCACGGGGCGCCCCCATCCGCAACGGTGCGTTTCTCCACAAAAGTAGCGACGTGAGATAGCCCACGTCGACCCGCACGCTACGTCATATGTCCAACTCGCCCTGGAATCAGTCAGATTCGGAGGCTAATTGTCAACCTCCTTACGGGGAAGGTGAATCCTGCCACCGGGATACACGGGTGTCGCGATGGGGCGATAGGGTTAACTTGCCCTGGGCCGGGTGCCCTCGTACGGGTGGGGAGTGACATGGAACAGATAACGGTGCGCAGCAGGGCGCGTGTCCCTGCGATCACGTGTGGGAGCAGCGCGACCAGCTCGCGCCTCGACCGCCATCTCTCGGTGCTGGGCGGCCCTGCCGTCCCGCAGCGCGAGTCGCACGAGGCGACGCTGCTGATGCGTGAGCTGACGTCACGTGACGCCGCGCACGCCCGTAGCAGCAGGGGTGTTCGAGTGAGGCATGTCTCGCTCTTCGCGCCACTGCGCAGGCTGCGGCGCTCGCTTTTCGGCGGACGCTGAGCACGGGTGGTCCCCGGGACTGAGCCGCCGCTTTGCGGCGGATCTTTCCCACCCACCCGCTCCTCCTCGCCCCCTGTCCACGTCCTCACCCACGCCACACCCGTGTCTCCCGCCATACCCCGTACTCTCCGAACACCCCGCCGCCCGCCGTCGGCTGACGTCTCGTCACGTCCCGGCTCTCACCCGCGCGCGTACCGGCGCACGGCCATCGGCACGCACAGCGTCAGCAGAAGCAGGCACCACGCGATCGAGCCCGCCACGGGGTGAGCGACCGGCCAGGCCGCATCCGTCGGAACGGAAGCGTTGCCGAAGAGGTCGCGGATCGCCGTCGCCACCGCGCTGATCGGATTCCATTCGGCGGGCGTCCTCAGCCAGCCGGGCATGCCGTCCGTCGGGATGTACGCGTTCGACAGCAGCGGCAGGATGAACGTCGCGCCGCCCAACTGCCCCGCGGCCTCCTCGCTCCGCGACACGAGGCCGAGCAGGATGCCGATCCACGTCGCCGTGAACCGGAAGAGCAGCAGCAGGCCGAACGCGCCCGCCGCGGCGAGCACGCCGCCCTCGATCCGCCACCCCATCGCCAGGCCGACGAGCATCAGCGGCACAAGACCCACCGCCGTGGTGACCAGATCGGCCGCGGCCTGCCCGAGCGGCACCGCGGCACGGCTCACCGGCAGCGTCCGCAGCCGGTCCATCACTCCGCGGTGGGAATCCTGGGCGGCGGTGAACATCCCGGTCATGATGCCGTTGGCGGCGGTCGCGACGAGCATGCCGGGCACCAGGTAGGCGCGGTAGTCGGAGCCGGGCATCGCGAGCGCGCTGCCGAAGACGTAGCCGAAGAAGAGCAGGAAGACGATGGGCATCGTCTGGGTCATGACCAGGATGGCGGGAGCGTGCCGGACGCGCCGCAGATGCCGGCCGAGCATGGCGGTGCCGTCGTAGAGGATGGCGCTCATGGGGGGACCTCCGGAGCTGGGGGAAGAGGGGCGGGCGGGCGCGCGGTTCACGGGACCAGGCGCAGGAAGACGTCGTCGAGCGTCGGGGCCCGCAGGCTCACGTCCAGGAGCGGGACCCCCGCCGCGTCCAGCTCCCGGACCAGGCGGGGCAGGGTGAGGGCCGGGTCCAGGGAGAGCGCGCCCACCGTCCGCCGCTCCGCGTCCAGGACCGGCTCGGCGCCGGTCAGCTGGTCGAGCACCAGCGCCGCGGCGGGCACGGCCGCGGCCTCCGTGACGACGACCTCCGCGTAACTCCCCATCCGCGCCTTCAGCTCCGCGGGCGTGCCGCGGTGGGCCGCGCGCCCGCCGTCGATCAGCACCACCTCGTCGGCGAGCTGATCCGCCTCCTCCAGGTACTGCGTGGTCAGGAGCACCGTCGTGCCCTCGCCCGCCAGCTTGCGCACGGCGTCCCAGATGCCGTTCCTGCTGTGCGGGTCGAGGCCCGTGGTCGGCTCGTCGAGGAAGAGCACGGCCGGCGGCACGATCAGGCTCGCCGCGAGATCGAGGCGGCGCCGCATGCCGCCGGAGTACGTGCGCGCGGGCCGCTCCGCCGCGTCGGCGAGCCCGAACCGCTCCAGGAGTTCGTCGGCCCGTGCGCGGGGCGCCCTCAGCAGCCGGGCGAAGAGCCGCAGGTTCTCGCGCCCGGTCAGATCGCCGTCGACCGAGGCGTACTGCCCGGTGACCCCGATGCGGCGGCGCACGGCGGCCGGGTCGCGCACCACGTCGTGGCCCGCGACCCGCACCGTCCCCGCGTCCGGCGCGAGGAGTGTGGTCAGCACCCGGACCGCGGTCGTCTTGCCCGCGCCGTTGGGGCCGAGGAGTCCGCACACGCTCCCCTCGGCGACGGCGAGGTCAAGGCCGCGCAGCGCGTGGACGGCCGAGCCGCCGGAGCCGAAGCGCTTCTCCAGACCTTCACTAAGTACGGCGTACGTAGAAGTCATGGCGTCACCGTACCCCACTACGTACGCTGTACGTAACTACTATGGGAGCGAGGTGATGATCAATGGCGGGCCGAGCGGCCGAACCGGAAGTGATCTGGGCGCGCCCCGAGCGTGCGGGCCGCGGCCCGAGGCCCGCGTACAGCAGGGCGGACATCGCGGCGGCGGCGGTCCGCATCGCCGACGCGGACGGCATCGACGCGGTGTCCATGCGGCGCGTGGCGGGCGAGCTGGGCTGCGGCACGATGTCGCTGTACAACTACGTGCCGCGCAAGGAAGACCTGTACGAACTGATGGTCGACGCGGTCGGCGGTGAGTACGAGCTGTCCGAGACAGCCGTCGGCGGCGACTGGTACGCGGAGATGCTCGGCCTCGGCCGCCAGACCCGGGACCTCATGCGCCGCCACCCCTGGATGACGCGGGTGATGTCGACGGTCCACGGTTCGAGCCCCAACGCCCTGCGCTACCTGGAGCACTGCCTCGGCGTCCTGGACGGCCTCGACGCGCCCCAGGGCACGAAGATGGAGCTCATCGCGATGGTCAACGGCACGGCGATGACCGCGGTGGCCAACGAGATCGCCATGGCCGAACGCGCCAGGGGCCTGCCGTGGTCCGAGGAGCAGGAGCAGCGGGTCCGCTCGGCCTACCTGCTCGGGCAGCTGGCGGACGGCGCGTATCCGCGGCTCGCGAGGATGGCGGCGGAGGGGCCGGCGCCCGGCGACCCGGACGAGAGCTACGAGCGTGCGCTGCGCCGGCTCCTCGACTCGTTCCGCTGAGGCGCGGCCCGCTGAGGCGCGGCCCCTGAGGCTCAGAGCAGGGCGAACTGTCCTTCGGGGCCCTCTTCGCGGTGGTCGAGTACGGAGGCGGGGCGGCGTGCGGCGTCCGGGACGGGCAGGACGCCCGCCCGGCGCAGGTCCTCCACGGTGACGGGGGAGCCGTCGGTGGCGGCCGCCAGTTCGGCCTGTCGCGGCGCCAGTTCCGCCAGCAGGGCCAGGACCGTGATGAGTTCGAGCAGCTCCGACGTCCAGGCCTGCGGCCATGTCCGGGGGCGGATCGCCGCCAGTGACCCCGGCTCCGCCTCCGCCTCGGCCGTGCGCGCGGTGAACCAGCGCTCGATCACCCGCACACCGCTCACCTCGGACTCCCACGCCTCCTTCGGCACCGGCGAGACGACACCCTCGTCGCCGACCCGCAGGACCTGCTCATCGGCGTCGTACGACAGTGAGCCGGGGTTCGCGGGCAGGGGTGCGCGGACATAGGGCCTGCGCCCGCCGGGCAGCTTCGGGCGCTCACCGTCGCCGCGCAGATGCAGCCGCAGCAGCCGCTCGCCCAGGTCGGTGCCGAGCGCCCAGACGCCGGGGTCGCGGGTGAGCGGCACCCGGCAGCCGGC
Source organism: Streptomyces sp. DSM 118878 (assembly GCF_052936595.1). Taxonomy (NCBI): domain Bacteria; kingdom Bacillati; phylum Actinomycetota; class Actinomycetes; order Kitasatosporales; family Streptomycetaceae; genus Streptomyces; species Streptomyces sp. DSM 118878. Next base: position 2,192,136 of record NZ_CP193622.1, on the reverse strand, counting down.
CGCCGAGCCCGTCCCCGTGGCGAGGACGTAGGAGAGCAGCGACCGCGCGGTGACCTCGTGGCCGAGGAGCTTCGACAGGTGCTCGGCGAGGCCCGGCGTCAGGTTGGGCTCGACGGCTCCGGGGCGGCGGTAGAGCGGCCGGATGCGCCCGGGCCGCCCGGCGGGGGAGCGCCCGTCCGGCAGCACGGCCGAGGCGAGGACCGCGGGTCCGGCCGCGCCGGGTACGTAACCCTGTTCGACGGTGAAGAGCTGGCCCTCGCCCGCGACCCGCCACAGTTCGGGGCGGGCCACGTCCAGGAGGCGGTGGTCGGGGATCAGCCACTGCTCGTCGAAGGGGCCGTGCAGGACGCGCACCGGTTCGGGGCAGGGGCCCGACTCCCTGGCCAGGCGGCCGGTTCCGCCCCCGTGGCCGGGGAGCTGGGCGACCGTGGTGTGCAGGGTGCGGGAGCGCGTGGGACGGAACAGGGCCTCGCGGTCCTCGCCCGCCGCACGGACGAACGTGTCCCAACGGGCCCTCAGGGATGCGGCGTCGGGTCCCATCGGCCACCCGCGGCCCGGCCGGAGCGGTGCGACGGACCACGGCATGAGGTCCGCGAGCAGCGGCGCTTCGTCATGCGTCACGCCCGGCATCGTAACCCCCGGCGCCTACGTGGCCTCCAGGGTGACCGAGAAGGAGAAGCGGTCGCCGCGGTAGTGGATGCGGGCCACGTCGAGGGCCCGTCCCTCCTCGTCGTAGGTGACGCCGGTGTAGTGCAGGATCGGGCTGAGCAGCGGGACTTGCAGCAGGCGGGCGGTCTCCGGGTCGGCGAGGGTGGCCTCGACGGTGTCGGTGATCCGGCTGATCTTCACGCCCACCACATCGCGCAGCACCTTCGTCATCGGCCAGCGCGCCAGATCGTCGAGGTCGATGCGGGCGGCGAGTTCGGGGCGCACGAAGTTGCGGGCGTGGTTGGTCGGCTCGCCCGTCTTCTCGTCGCTGCGCAGCCGGTGGTACGTGGCCACCTCGCCGGAGTCGGGGAAGTACGCGGCGAGTTCGGCGGTCGGCGGTGCCGAGCCGTGGTCGAGCAGCTCGGTGGTCATGCCCGACTGCTGGGCCACGATGGCGTCGACCGAGCCGAGCAGGCGGACGGGGGTGCCGCGCCGGGCGCTGGGTTCGATGAAGGTGCCGCGCCGCCGGTGGCGGGTGATGAGCCCCTCGTCCTCCAGCTCCTTGAGCGCCTGCCGCATGGTCAGCACGCTCACCCCGTAATGCCCCGCCAACTGCTCCTCCGTGGGCAGCCGGAGCGGGGCATCAGGGGTGCGGCCGAGTATCGAGGCGCGCAGGGACTGCGACACCTGGTACCAGAGCGGCAGCTTTCGATTCAGGACGATCGAGTCCGGGGCGAAAGCGGTCACGGTCTCTCCGAATCGGTGGTGAATCAGTTACGGAAGTGGCGTTCCAGACCCTGCCACACGTCGTCGTACCCGCGCTGTAGGTGGGGCGCCCGGGCTGCCTGCTCCGTCGCCGTCACCGGCCACCGCGTCTCGAACATGAAGGCGAGGCCGTCGTCGATCTTCTGCGGCCTCAGCTCCGCCGCCGACGCCCTCTCGAACGTCTCGCGGTCCGGGCCGTGCGCCGACATCATGTTGTGCAGCGAGCCGCCGCCCGGGACGAAGCCCTCGGCCTTCGCGTCGTACGCGCCCTCGATCAGGCCCATGTACTCGCTCATCACGTTCCGGTGGAAGTACGGGGGCCGGAAGGTGTCCTCGCCCACCAGCCAGCGCGGCGCGAAGACGACGAAGTCGACGCCCGCGAGGCCCGGGGTGTCGGACGGCGAGGTGAGCACGGTGAAGATCGACGGGTCCGGGTGGTCGTAGCTGATCGAGCCGATGACATTGAAGCGGCGCAGGTCATAGACGTACGGGACGTGGTTGCCGTGCCAGGCCACGACGTCGAGCGGGGAGTGGTCGTACGTCGCGCGCCAGAGGTTGCCGCAGAACTTGTTCACCACCTCCACCGGGCCCTCGGCGTCCTCGTACGCCGCGACGGGCGCCCGGAAGTCGCGCGCGTTCGCCAGGCCGTTGGCGCCGATCGGGCCGAGGTCGGGGAGCTGGAAGGGCGCGCCGTAGTTCTCGCAGACGTACCCGCGGGCGCTCGCGTCGAGGAGCTCCACGCGGAAGCGGACGCCGCGCGGGATCAGCGCGACCTCGCCCGGCTCGGCGCGCAGCGGCCCGAACTCGGTGCGCAGGAGCAGGCCGCCCCGCTCGGGCACGATGAGCAGCTCGCCGTCGGCGTCGCTGAACACCCGGTCGGTCATCGAGGCGTTCGCGCCGTACAGGTGGATGCCCATGCCGGTGCGCTGGGTCGCGTCGCCGTTGCCGCCCAGCGTCCAGAGGCCCGCGAGGAAGTCCGTGCCGGGAGCGGGCTCCGGGAGCGGGTTCCAGCGCAGCCGGTTCGGGTCCGGCACCGACTCGGTGAAGGGGGCCGTGCGGATCGCTCCGTTGTCCATGCGCGTGAACCGCGGGTGCGCGGCCGAGGGGCGGATGCGATACAGCCACGAGCGGCGGTTGTGGGCGCGGGGCTCGGTGAAGGCCGAGCCGCTGAGCTGCTCCGCGTAGAGCCCGAGGGGGACGCGCTGGGGTGAGTTGCGGCCGTGCGGCAGGGCGCCGGGCACCGCCTCGGAGCTGTGTTCGTTGCCGAAGCCGGAGAGGTGGCTCAACCCCTCGGCGGCCTTGCGCGCCGCGCCTTCGTCGGCCCGGCCGGTGGTGCTCGTGCGGTCCCCGCTCATCATGGCTCCCTCTGCGATGATTCCTATGGGACACCGTAGGATTGGAATTTGCCTTCCGCAAGGGGAAGCCAGGAACGTGAGCGGTGCTCTACCCTCCCGGGATGCACCAGCCGAACCCGCCCAGGGAACCGAGGCCCCCGGCCTCCCTGCGCCGCGTGCCCGTGCAGGAGCGCAGCGCCGAGCGGCTGACCCGAATCCTCGACGCCTGCGCGGAGGTCCTCGACGAGGCCGGTTACGAGAACCTCACCACCCGCGCCGTCGCGCTCCGCGCCGGTGTCCCGATCGGCTCGGTCTACCGGTTCTTCGGCAACAAGCGGGCCCTGGCCGACGCCCTCGCCCACCGCAACCTCGACCGCTACGCCGAGCGTGTCGCGGCCCGCATGGCCGACGTCGGCCGGGGCGACTGGCGCGGCGCGGTCGACGCCGCCTTCGACGAGTACCTCGCGATGATGCGCACCGTCCCCGGCTTCGGCCTCGTGGACTTCGGCATCCCCTCGGCCCCGGACGCCATGCCGGACGCCAACCACCAGGTCGCCGAGCGGGTGGCGGCGCTGCTCGCGGACCACCTGGACCGGGCGCTGGACGGGCGGCTCCGCAGGACCGTGGCGGTCGGCGTCGAGGCGGTCGACGCCGTGCTCCAGCTCGCCTTCCGCGGCAGGTCCGGCGGCGACCCCCACCTCGTGGCGGAGGCGCGGACCTTGCTGCACGCGTACTTCGCGCGGTCGCTGGACTGACCGGATGTGTCGACACACGGCCGTGACCTGGAGTTTTGCGCTTATTGCTCGCACGTCAACATCTTGTTAACGCTCAATGGCGAGTCCTAACGTCATCCGCACCGCCAGACCTGGTGGGAGTTCGATGGTGAACGTTAGGTAGCCCCCATGCTGACAATCCTCGGATTCGTCATGATCGCCACCTTCCTGGTGCTGATCATGATGAAGAAGATGTCGCCGATCGCGGCACTGGTGCTGATCCCCGCGCTCTTCTGCGTGTTCGTAGGAAAGGGAGCCCATCTCGGGGACTACGTCCTCGACGGCGTCGGCAATCTGGCGCCCACGGCGGCCATGCTCATGTTCGCCATCGTGTACTTCGGCGTCATGATCGACGTCGGCCTCTTCGACCCGATCGTCCGGGGCATCCTGCGCTTCTGCAAGGCGGACCCGGTGCGGATCGTGGTCGGCACCGCCGTGCTCGCCGCGATCGTCTCCCTCGACGGCGACGGCTCGACCACCTTCATGATCACGGTCTCGGCGATGTATCCGCTCTACAAGCGCCTCAAGATGAGCCTCGTCGTCATGACGGGTGTCGCGGCCACCGCCAACGGCGTCATGAACACCCTGCCCTGGGGCGGCCCCACGGCCCGCGCCGCGACGGCCCTCAAGGTCGACGCCGCCGACATCTTCGTGCCCATGATCCCGGCGCTCGCCATGGGGCTCGTCGCCGTCTTCCTGCTCTCCTACGCGCTCGGCCTGCGGGAGCGCAAGCGGCTCGGCACGCTCTCGCTGGACGACGTCCTGCGGAAGGAGACCGTCACGGCCGACGAGACGGTCCTGGTGGGTGCCGGTGGCGAGGGGCGCATGTCCCTCACCAAGCGGACCGCCGGAGGCGGGGGCGGCGGTGCCGGGGGAGCGGGCGCCGGCCTCGCGGACGGCACCGGCCGGGATTCCGCGGCCAAGGCCAAGGCCAAGGCCAAGGGCGAGGACGAGGCCACGGACGAGGACGAGGACGACGGTTTCCAGGGGCTCGACCCGAACCGCGCGACCCTGCGCCCCAAGCTGTACTGGTTCAACGCGGGCCTCACCGTCCTGCTGCTCACCGCCATGATCATGGAGTGGCTGCCGATCCCGGTCCTCTTCCTGCTCGGCGCGGCCCTCGCCCTCACGGTGAACTTCCCGCACATGCCCGACCAGAAGGCCCGTATCGCCGCCCACGCGGAGAACGTCCTCAACGTCACCGGCATGGTCTTCGCCGCCGCCGTCTTCACCGGCGTCCTCACCGGCACCGGCATGGTCGACAGCATGGCCACGTGGCTCGTCGACGCCATCCCGGAGGGCATGGGCTCACAGATGGGCCTGGTCACCGGCCTCCTGTCCCTGCCGCTGACCTACTTCATGTCGAACGACGGCTTCTACTTCGGGGTCCTGCCGGTCCTCGCAGAGGCGGGCCAGGCACACGGCGTCAGCACCCTGGAGATCGCCCGGGCCTCCATCGCCGGGCAGGCGCTGCACATGTCGAGCCCGCTGGTGCCCGCCGTGTACGTCCTGGTCGGCATGGCCAAGGTCGAGTTCGGCGACCACACCAAGTTCACCGTCAAGTGGGCCGTGCTCACCTCGCTGGTGGTGCTCGGCTCCGGCATCCTCTTCGGCATCATCTGATGCCACACGCGGCCACCGGGCCCGGTGGCAGGGGCTGGCTGCTCCGCCTCGTCATCGCCTTCAGCTTCGCGCAGGGGGCGGTGTCGATGGCGCGGCCCGCCGTCTCCTACCGGGCCCTGTCACTGGGCGCCGACGAACGCGCCATCGGCGTCATCGCGGGCGTCTACGCGCTGCTCCCGCTCTTCGCCGCCGTCCCCCTCGGCCGCAGGACCGACCACGGGCGGTGCGCGCCCCTGCTGCCCGTCGGCGTCGTCCTGATCGCCGGCGGCTGCGCCCTCAGCGGTACGGCGGGCTCGCTCGCCGCGATCGCCGCCTGGAGCGGCGTGATGGGGCTCGGCCACCTCTGCTTCGTGATCGGCGCGCAGTCGCTCGTCGCCCGGCAGTCCGCGCCCGACGAGCAGGACCGCAACTTCGGGCACTTCACCATCGGCGCCTCGCTCGGCCAGTTGGCGGGACCGCTCGCCGCGGGTGCCCTGATCGGCGCCGACATGGGCCGCACCAGCGCCTTCGCGCTGCTCGTCTCGGCGGGGGTCGCCGCGGTCGCCCTCGGCTCGCTGTGGCGCATCGAGCACGTCCGCGCCGCCGGGGGCCCCGCCGAGCGGGCGGCGAAGGTGCCGGTCCTCGGCATCCTGCGGGCCCGTGGCGTGCCCGCGGGCATCTTCATCAGCATGGCCGTGCTCTCCGCGACGGACATCCTCACGGCCTATCTGCCCGTGGTCGGCGAACACCGGGGCATCGCGCCCGCCACGGTGGGGCTGCTGCTCTCGCTGCGGGCCGCCGCGACCATCGCCTGCCGCCTGGTGATGACCCCGCTGATCGGGCTGCTTGGCCGCACCGCGCTGATCGTGGTCACGTGCGGGCTCGCCGCGCTGCTCTGCGCCGGGGTCGCGCTGCCCGTGCCCGTGTGGGCGCTCGGCGTCATGCTCGTACTGCTCGGCTTCTGCCTGGGCGTGGGCCAGCCCCTGTCGATGACGACGGTCGTCCAGGCGGCTCCGGACGCCGCCCGCTCCACCGCCCTCGCCCTCCGGCTGACCGGCAACCGGCTCGGCCAGGTCGCCGCGCCCGCCTCCGCGGGGCTGATCGCCGGGGTGGCGGGCGTGGCGGCGCCGTTCGTGATGCTGGGCGGCCTGCTGCTCATCGCGGCGGGCCTCGGCACACGCGGACGCGGACGCCCCGGGGGCGCGAAGAACCCTCGGGACACCGCGGAGCCGGGCGAACAGGAGGGACCAGGCCCGGCCACCGGTGCGGGCTCTGCCGGTCCGGACCCTGCCTGTCCGGACTCTGCCGGTCCGGGCCTTGCTGGTGCGGGCTCTGCTGGTGCGGGTTCTGCCGGTCCGGACCCTGCCAGTCCGGGCCTTGCCGGTGCGGACCCTGCCAGTCCGGACCCTGCCGCCCCGTGCCCTACCAGCCCGTGCCCTGGCGAGCCTTGCCCTGCTGGTCCGTGCCCTGCTGGCCCCTGCCCGCCGGGGTCTCGCCCGCCTGCGCCTCGCCCGCCGGAGCCTCGTCCGTGAAGTTCCATACCGCTCGGGCGCCGGGACCGACCGTGAGGGTGGAGTTGCCGATCGGCTCCACGTGCCGGTGCTTGACGGCCTTGTTGAGCGCGAACGTGTACTGCTTCAGGCCGATCTGATCGCGCGGCACGGCGTCGAGACGGATCGTGGTGCCGCCGCCGTCCGCGATGACGCCGCCCGCCACGTCCCGCACCCGGAAGCCGCCCGCCCGCAGCAGCGGCACGGAGTTGTCCAGGTCGCGCGCGGTGACCGCGAGGCGGACGGAGGTCACGTCACGCATCAGCCGCTCGCGGTAGGTGTCGGGCAGATAGCGCTCGCGCCCCACGTCGCCCGGGTGGCCGGCCGGCTCGGTCTTGCCGCGCGGGTCGGCGAAGTACTCGGGCCGGTACTCCATGGCCCATGTCCCGAACGCGTCGTACTGATCGGTGGTGAAGACGGCGTCGAACCACGGCACCGGGACGCCGTCGCCGAAGTCGCGGGTCTGCCGGAACTCGACCGGCTTCTCGATCCCCGCGTCCCGCAGTCTCTTGAGCACGGTCGCGAAGTCACCGGCACGCTCCGTGGAGACCGCCAGACCCGCGGCGCCGAACTCCGTGTCGGGCAGGTCGCCTACCCCGAAGAGTTCGAGGTAGGTCTCGCGGCCCTTGAGGTAGCGGCCGGTCCAGGAGCCCTGGGAGCCGGTCGTGGTGCGTACCTCGAAGTCCGCGAACCGGGGCAGGTAGTCGGAGTGTTCGATGGCGTCGGCCGTCTCGCGGTCGAGCACTCCGTAGGAGTGGTTGTAGAACAGGAGTTGTCGGTCGTGGGGCGGCTTCTCCTCGGCCGGGGCCGTCGCCAGGGCCGGCCTCGCGCCGCCCTCGGTGGCCCCGAACAGGGTGGCCGAGAGGGTCAGGGCCAGGACCGCGGTCATCCGTAGCTTGCGTCGCAGCAGCAGCATGCGGCTGAGCCTATGAGGCGGAGAAGCCCGGACGCCGCTGTTCCGTGAACCACACGCGGGGAACGCCCCTGGTGCGCCCCTGGTGTCGCAAAACTATCAGCGCTAGTTTGTATGCGGACGTCAACCTGGAGGAGTGCGATGAAGGCCCACGACGGGATGTACATCGACGGCGCATGGCGCCCGGCTGCGGGCACCGGCACCATCACGGTCGTGAACCCGGCCGACGAGCAGCCCATCGGCCGGGTCCCCGCGGGATCGGCACAGGACGTCGACACCGCGGTCCGTGCCGCCCGCGCCGCCCTGCCCGGCTGGGCCGCCACGCCGCCCGCCGGGCGCGCGGCCCTGATCGGGGCGCTCCGCGACCGGCTCGCCGCCCGCAAGGACGAGATCGCCGAGACCGTCACCGCCGAACTGGGCGCCCCGCTGCCGTTCTCGCTGGCCGTGCACGCGGGGGTGCCGGTCCTGGTCGCCGGTTCGTACGCGGAGCTGGCCGCGACGTACCCCTTCGAGGAGAAGGTGGGCAACTCCACCGTCTACCTGGAGCCGGTCGGCGTGGTCGGCGCGATCACCCCCTGGAACTACCCCCTGCACCAGATCGTCAACAAGGTCGCCCCCGCGCTCGCGGCGGGCTGCACGGTGGTGCTCAAGCCCGCCGAGGACACCCCCCTCACCGCCCAGCTCTTCGCCGAGGCGGTGCACGAGGCCGGGCTGCCCGCGGGCGTCTTCAACCTGGTCACCGGGCTCGGCCCGGTCGCGGGGCAGGCGCTCGCCGAGCACGAGGGCGTCGACCTCGTCTCGTTCACCGGCTCCACGGCCGTCGGCAGGCGGATCGGCGCCACGGCCGGCGCGGCGGTCAAGCGCGTCGCCCTGGAGCTCGGCGGCAAGTCGGCCAACGTCATCCTGCCGGGCGCCGACCTCGCCAAGGCGGTCAACGTCGGCGTCGCCAACGTCATGTCCAACTCCGGCCAGACGTGCAGCGCCTGGACCCGCATGCTGGTCCACACCGGCCAGTACGACGAGGCGGTGGAACTCGCGAAGGCCGCCGCGGCCAAGTACGGGCCCCGCATCGGCCCGCTCGTCAACGCCACCCAGCAGGCCCGCGTGCGCGGCTACATCGAGAAGGGCGTCGAGGAGGGCGCCCGGATCGTGGCGGGCGGCCCCGAAGCACCCCGGGAGCAGGGCTACTACGTACAGCCCACCGTCTTCGCCGACGTCACCCCCGGGATGACCATCGCCCAGGAGGAGATCTTCGGCCCGGTGCTCTCCCTCATCCGCTACGAGGACGAGGACGACGCCCTGCGCATCGCCAACGGCACCGTGTACGGCCTGGCGGGCGCGGTGTGGGCCGCGGACGACACCGCGGCGGTCGCCTTCGCCCGCCGCATGGACACCGGCCAGGTCGACATCAACGGCGGCGGCTTCAACCCGCTCGCGCCCTTCGGCGGCTACAAGCAGTCCGGTGTCGGCCGCGAGCTGGGCGCGCACGGCCTGGCGGAGTACCTCCAGACGAAGTCCCTCCAGTTCTGAGACCCCCGCAGCCCGGGCCCCCCGATTCCCGCCGCCCCGAGCCCGCCAACCGCCCCAAGGAGTACGTGAACGTGGTCCGCGCCGCCATCCTTCCCGCCGTCGGCTCCCCGCTGGAGATCGCCGCCATCGAGCTGCCCGAGCCGGGGCCGGGGCAGGTCCGGGTGCGGCTCGCCGCCGCCGGGGTCTGCCACTCCGACCTGTCCCTGACCAACGGCACGATGCGCCTCCCGGTGCCCGCCGTCCTCGGCCACGAGGGCGCGGGCACGGTGGTCTCCGTGGGCGAGGACGTCACCGGGTACGCGCCCGGCGACGCCGTCGTCCTGAACTGGGCGCCCTCCTGCGGCACGTGCCACGCCTGTTCGCTCGGCGAAGTGTGGCTCTGCGCCGACGCCCTCGCGGGCGCCGCCCGCGTCCACGCGCGGCGGCCGGACGGCACGGAGCTCCACCCGGGCCTCAACGTCGCCGCGTTCGCCGAGGAGACGGTGGTCCCCGCCCGCTGCCTCCTGCCGGCGCCGGACGGTGTCCCGCTCACGGACGCCGCCCTGCTCGGCTGCGCCGTCCTGACCGGGTACGGGGCCGTGCACCACGCGGCGAAGGTGCGCGAGGGCGAGACGGTCGCGGTCTTCGGCGTGGGCGGGGTCGGCCTCGCCACGCTCCAGGCGGCCAGGATCGCCGGGGCCGCGCAGATCATCGCGGTGGACGTCTCCCCGGAGAAGGAGGAGCTGGCGCGCGCCGCCGGGGCCACGGACTACGTGCTCGCCTCGGACACCACGGCCCGCGCCATCCGCAAGCTGACCGGCGGCCAGGGCGTCGACGTGGCCGTGGAGTGCGTGGGCCGCGCGGTGACGATCCGCACGGCCTGGGAGTCCACGCGGCGCGGCGGCCGGACCACGGTGGTCGGCATCGGCGGCAAGGACCAGCAGGTCACGTTCAACGCCCTGGAGATCTTCCACTGGGGCAGGACCCTCTCCGGGTGCGTCTACGGCAACTCCGACCCCGCGGTGGACCTGCCGGTCCTGGCGGGGCACATCCGGGCGGGGCGCCTCGACCTGAGCGTCCTGGTGACCGACCGCATCGGGCTCGACGGCATTCCGGCTGCCTTCGACAACATGATCGCGGGCAAGGGCGGCCGGGCGCTGGTCGTCTTCTGAACCGAGGGGCGGCCGGGAACCGCCGAGGCGCCCGTCCTACCGCCGCGCCTCGAACCAGGTCATCGACACGTCGTTGGGGAACGTCTCGCGTGCGCTCACCCGGAACCGCGTGGGGCGGAACTCGCCGCCGAACAGCGGGACTCCGGCCCCGGCGACCACCGGGTAGCTCTTCACGATCACCTCGTCGAGCTCGGGAAGCAGCGCCGCCGCGAGGCCTCCGCCGCCGCACAGCCAGATGTCCCGCCCCTCCTCCTCCTTGAGCGCGCGTACGCGGGCGAGCACGTCCCCGCCGATCACGGTCACCGCCGGGTCGGGGGCGGAGCCGAGCGTGCTGGAGACCACGTACTGGCGCAGATGCGCGTACGGGCTCGCGGTGCCGTGGTCGAGGGCCTGGCGGTAGGTGCCGCGCCCCATCAGGACCGTGTCGAAGCGGCGGCTGGGGGCGTCCGCGAGGCCGGCGTGCGGACGCAGCGCGGTGGGGACGGTCTCGGGGTAGCGGGCGTTGACCCACGCGGCGTAGGCGGCGGCCTGCTCCTCGTCGCCGACGGGGTAGAAGTCGAACTCGCCGCCGGGGCCCGCGATGTACCCGTCGATGGAGGCGCCGACGTAGTACACGAGCTTGCGCGTCCTGTTGTCCCGCACTCTTACTCCCCCTGTAGTACTCTCGATGTAGTGGTCGGAACGTAGTACTACGTATGGAGTGGTGTCAATGGTGCGCAGGAACGACGGCCGGCGGGCGGCCCTGGTCGACGCCGCCATCGAGGTGCTGGCCAGGGAGGGTGCCCGCGGGCTCACCTTCCGCGCGGTGGACACCGAGGCGGGCGTGCCCACGGGCACCGCGTCCAACTACTTCACCAGCCGCGACGACCTGCTGACCCAGGCGGGCGCCCGCGTCTACGAACGCCTCACGCCCGGCGAGGGGGAGGTCGAGCGCCAGCGCACCGCCAAGCCCGACAAGGAGACCTACGCGCGACTCATGCGCGAGGTCGTCGGCCGGGTCAGCGGCTTCCGCACCGGCTATCTCGCCCTGCTCGAACTGCGTCTTGAGGCGACCAGGCGCCCGGAGCTGCGCGCCGTCCTCACCGAGCGCGTACGGGACGACCTCGCCGCCAACGTCTCGTACCACGAGTCCTCGGGCCTGCCCGGCGACGCGACGGCCGTCAAGCTCCTCTACCTGGCCTTCAACTGGCTCATCGTCGAACAGCTCACCCTGCCCGACGTGCTCTCGGAGGCCGAGCGGGAACAGCTCGTCACGGCGGCGGTGGAGCGCATCGTCAACGAGGGCTGAGCGCGCGGCGTCCTCAGGCCCCGCCGGCCGCGTTCGCCATCTGTGCGTACTGCGTGGCCAGGCCTTCGAGCAGGGCGTGCAGGCCCGTCTCGAAGGCGCGGGCGTCGATGAGCTCCTGGCGCTCGGCGAGGAGATGGGCCTGGCCGAGGTGCGGGTAGTCGGCCGGGTCGTACGCGGCCTCGTCGTCCACGAAGCCGCCGGCGAAGGAGCCGAGCGCGGAGCCCATGATGAAGTACCGCATCAGGGCGCCGATCGACGTGGCCTGCGCGGGCGGCCACCCCGCGTCCACCATCGCGCCGAACACCGCGTCGGCGAGCCGCAGCCCGGCGGGCCTGCGCCCGGGGCCCTGGGCGAGCACGGGAACGATGTTCGGGTGCAGCGTGAGCGCGGCCCGGTAGGAGACCGCCCAGTCGTGCAGCGCGGTGCGCCAGTCCCGCCCGTCGGCGGCGTCGAACATCGAGAGGTCGACCTGCGCGCTCACCGAGTCCGCGACCGCCTCCAGGATCTGGTCCTTGGTGCGGAAGTGGTTGTAGAGGGACGGACCACTGACCCCCAGTTCGGCGGCCAGGCGGCGCGTGGAGACGGCGGCGAGCCCCTCGGCGTCCACGAGGGCGCGCGCCGCGTCGACGATGCGTTCTCGGCTGAGCAGGGGCTTGCGCGGTCGGGCCATGCGGCACATAGTAGGGCTGCCGCAGTAAACTAGCAGTGCTAATTTAAAGGTCGACGCGAAGAGGTGCGCACGATGAACCTGGAGCTCAGCGAGGAGCAGGCCGCCGTCAAGCGACTGGCCGAGGAGTTCGTCGCGCGTGAGATCACCCCGAACGTCGTCGAGTGGGACCGTGCCGAGAGCGTCGACCGGGCCATCGTCAAGAAGCTCGGCGAGGTCGGTTTCCTGGGGCTCACCATCGACGAGGAGTACGGCGGCTCGGGCGGCGACCACCTCGCGTACTGCCTGGTGACCGAGGAGCTGGGGCGCGGTGACTCCTCCGTGCGCGGCATCGTCTCCGTCTCGCTCGGGCTCGTCGCCAAGACCGTCGCCTCCTGGGGCACCGAGGAGCAGAAGCGGCGGTGGCTGCCGGGGCTGGCCTCGGGTGAGTACGTCGGGTGCTTCGGGCTCACCGAGCCGGGCACCGGCTCCGACGCGGGCAACCTCTCCGCCCGGGCCGTGCGGGACGGCGACGACTACGTGGTCAACGGCACCAAGATGTTCATCACCAACGGCACGTGGGCCGACGTCGTCCTGCTCTTCGCGCGCACCAACGACGCCCCGGGGCACAAGGGCGTCTCCGCCTTCCTGGTGCCCACCGACACGCCCGGTCTGAGCCGCCGCACCATCCACGGCAAGCTCGGCCTGCGCGGCCAGGCCACCGCCGAGCTGGTCCTCCAGGACGTCCGCGTCCCGGCCTCGGCGATGCTCGCGCCCGAGGGCAAGGGGTTCTCCGTCGCGATGTCGGCCCTGGCCAAGGGGCGGATGTCGGTGGCCGCGGGGTGTGTCGGCATCGCGCAGGCGGCGCTCGACGCCGCGGTGCGGTACGCCGGTGAGCGCGAGCAGTTCGGCAAGCCCATCGCCCGCCACCAGCTCGTCCAGGAGCTGATCAGCGACATCGCGGTGGACGTGGACGCCGCGCGCCTGCTGACCTGGCGGGTCGCCGACCTGATCGACCGGGGGCAGCCGTTCGCCACCGAGTCCTCCAAGGCCAAGCTGTTCGCCTCGGAGGCCGCCGTGCGCGCCGCCAACAACGCCCTCCAGGTCTTCGGCGGCTACGGCTACATAGACGAGTACCCGGTGGGCAAGCTGCTGCGGGACGCCCGCGTCATGACCCTGTACGAAGGCACCAGCCAGATCCAGAAGCTGGTCATCGGGCGGGCGCTGACGGGGGTCTCGGCGTTCTGACCGCCGACCGCCCCTGTGCCGACCGCCCCGTGGCCACGCTGAGTACGTAACTGAGTACGTGAGCGGATACGGCACCGGCCGCCTCCCGCGAAGCTGTGGCCATGAATGATCCGTCCATCAAGCAGCAGACCACCAACGCCTTCTACGGCCAGGCCGTGGCCTCGTTCGCCGTGTCCATCGGCGCCGTCGCCATCGGCATCGGCTACCTGGACGCCTCGGCCTGGGTGCGGGGCTTCCTCGCCATCGCCGTGCTCTACCTGACGACCTCCGCGTTCACCCTCGCCAAGGTGATCAGGGACCGGCAGGACGTCGGGCAGATCGTCAGCAGGGTCGACCAGGCCCGCGTCGAGAAGCTGCTCGTCGAACACGACCCGTTCGCCAAGCCCTGACACGGCCGCCCCTAAGCGCTTGCTCACTGTCGGGGGTATGGTGTCCCTCCCGATGAGTGACGCGGGCGGAACGGGAGTGGGAGTGGGCATGAGTGCGGCGGAGGAGACGGGCGGCGGCGAGGAGCAGCCGTGGGGCGAGGTCGCCCCCGACGCGGCCAGGCGGCTGCTGATCGCCGCCGTGGAGGCCTTCGCCGAACGCGGCTACCACGCGACGACGACCCGTGACATCGCGGGCCGCGCGGGGATGAGCCCGGCGGCGCTCTACATCCACTACAAGACCAAGGAAGAGCTGCTCCACCGCATCAGCAGGATCGGCCACGACAAGGCCCTGGCCATCCTGCGCACCGCGGCGGACGGCGGGGGCACGGCGGCCGAGCGCCTGGAGGCGGCCGTGCGGTCCTTCGTCGGCTGGCACGCCGCCCACCACACCACCGCGCGGGTCGTGCAGTACGAGCTCGACGCGCTCGGCGAAGAGCACCGCACGGAGATCATCGCGCTGCGCCGCAGGACGGACGCGGCGGTGCGGGACATCATCGAGGACGGTGTGCGGGCCGGGGAGTTCGACGTCCCCGACGTGCCGGGCACGACCTTGGCCGTGCTCTCGCTCTGCATCGACGTGGCCCGCTGGTTCAACGTGGCGGGGCACCGCACGCCCGACGAGGTCGGCGCGCTCTACGCCGACCTCGTGCTGCGCATGGTGGGCGCGCGCAAGTAGCGCGCCCGCGCGCCCCTCAGAAGTAGTAGCGCGAGACCGACTCCGCCACGCACGCCGGCTTGTCGGAGCCCTCGCGCTCCACGGTGACCTGGGCCGTCACTTGCAGGCCCCCGTCCTTCGTGGGCGTCACGTCGGTGAGCACGGCGGTCGCGCGCAGGCGCGAGCCCACCGGCACGGGGGAGGGGAAGCGGACCTTGTTGGTGCCGTAGTTGATGCCCATCGTCGTGTTCTCGACGCGCAGCACCTGCGGCACCAGGCTCGGCAGCAGGGACAGCGTCAGATAGCCGTGCGCGATGGTCGTCCCGAAGGGGCCCTGGGCCGCCTTCTCGGCGTCCACGTGGATCCACTGGTGGTCGCCCGTGGCGTCGGCGAAGAGGTCGATCCGCTTCTGGTCGATCTCCAGCCAGTCGCTGTGCCCCAGTTGTCCGCCGACCCCGGCCCGCAGTTCCTCGGCCGACGTGAAGATCCTCGGCTCCGCCATGTCCCTGGTCCTCCCAGACTAAGTCTTCCGCGACGTGCGCCTTCGCCGGCAGCGACTAAGCGCTTGCTCAGCATGCTGGGTGTGCCGACCCGTGTCAACGGACCAGCCATTAGGGTTCGACAGGTGCCCCAGATTCCGGAGAAGGTCCACGAACTCACCGTCGGCCAGCTGTCGGCCCGCAGCGGCGTGGCCGTCTCGGCCCTGCACTTCTACGAGTCCAAGGGCCTCATCACCAGCCGCCGCACCTCGGGCAACCAGCGCCGCTACCACCGGGACACGCTGCGCCGCGTCGCCTTCGTCCGCGCCTCCCAGCGCGTCGGCATCCCGCTCGCCACGATCCGCGAGGCCCTCGACTCGCTGCCCGAGGAGCGCACCCCCACCCGTGAGGACTGGGCGCGCCTCTCGGGGACCTGGCGCTCGGAACTGGACGAGCGCATCAAGCAGCTGAGCCGGCTGCGCGACCACCTCACGGACTGCATCGGCTGCGGCTGCCTGTCCCTGGAGACCTGCGTCCTCTCCAACCCCGACGACGTCTTCGGCGAGCGCCTCACCGGCTCCCGCCTGCTTGCGGAGCGCCGCTCCCCGTCGTGAGACCGCCCGCCGGGCGGCCTGACGACGGGCAGCGGGTTCACTCGTACTCCGTGCCCCCCTTGCGCGTCAGGTAGGCGCCGCTGACCGCCTTGGCGATGGCCCGGCCGCCGGTCACCGGGCTGTACCGCTCCACGGCCGGGCGGATCACCACGCCCTCGCGCAGGTGCAGCTCCCGCCCCGACACGGTCTCGCGGCCCGAGGCGAGCTCCAGGACGCGGTCCGCGTCGTAGGGCCCCTCGTACAGCCGCGGCACGAGCGGCAGTTCGCCGCCGAGCAGGGCCGCCGCGTCCAGCCAGCGCACCCGCCCGTCGATCTCCGCGCTGACGTCGAAGACGGCGTACCCCAGGGTGTCGCGCCGCGCGTCCGCGCCGTACGACAGGTCCTGCACCCCGTCGCCGTACACCTCGCCGAAGACGCCGACCCTGCTCGCGCCCAGCCGCTCGGCGAGCCGCGCCGCGGCGCCCGCCACCCCGTGGCCGTGGACCGCCCGCCAGTAGAGGTTGCGCGGGTCCTCGCGCAGGGCCAGGGACTTGGCGCCGAAGCCCTTCGACGAGACGTGGACGTGACCGCCCGCGGCGACGTACGTCAGCAGGCACGCCGAGCCGTGCAGCTTCTCGGTCACGACCACCGGCTCCCCGGGGGCGAAGACGTCCGGGTGGCGCTGGATGTTCTCGATGTCGACCCAGGGCAGCAGGTCGGCCGCCGGCTGTGCGTCGCCGCTCATGGTGGGCGGGATCGGCGGCACCCACTTGGTGACGCCGAGACGCTCCGCGAAGTCCGTGCCCTCGGCCGCCGCGCGCGCCAGATCGACGCCGGCGAGCGCGGCCGGGCGGCACACGATGCCCTGCGACAGCTCGCCGCGCAGCCGCACCGCCTTGACCCGGTCGCTCTTGCCGCCCGCGAGACGCCCCGTCAGACCCAGCTCCTCGATGAGGGCGGCGGGCAGGACCGACTGCTCGGGGATGTACACCGCGAAGTCGCCGGTGCGGTAGACGCCCTTGGCGACGACCGCGCGGTACAGGCCCACCTGGGCGAGTTCGAGGGCGTCGGCGCCCGGGTGCTCGTGGACGGTCAGTGCTTCGGCGGTGACGCGCAGCGTCGACATGGGGCCCGTTCTCCTCGGTGGCCGGCGGATGTCCTTCGTGCCGATCACTCTCGCCCGTCACAAAACGACGTGACCACCGTAATTTCCCCGTGCTACGGAACCGGCGCCCGAGGACGCAAGGTGGATGCAGTACACGCAGTACACGCGAGTCCGAGGAAGCCAGCACCACATCACTCAGGGGAGGGCCGATGCCGGTCGCCATCTGCTCGTTGAAGTGGGACGCCGCGCAGGACGGACGCCAGTCCGTCACGTACGACAGCGACGGCTACCATCTCGTGCGCTTTCCGTACGGCGTGGGGGAGGAGTCGTACGACCCCTGGCGCATGCACGACCCGGCGAAGGGCGGCAGCTCGCCCGGGACGTTCCCGCAGCCCCGCTCGGGGCTGATATGGCCCAGCCACGACGGCTGGGGCGTGCTCTCCGCGCTGGTCTTCTGGGAGCCGGACAGCGGCCCCACCGAGTACCGCACGCGGTTCGTCCGTGACCCGCTCGGGATCTCGACCGGGTACGACTCGACCGCGACGACCGACTCCGCGGCCACCAGAGGCAGCCAGTTCCGGTCCTACGTCTGGCAGATGTTCGTGCACCCGAACACGCCCGTGGGGCTGAAGATCACGGCGCGCGGCGTGGGCGACGTGCGCAGGAAGACGCCGATCACGCACGCCCAGTTCAAGCTCGCCATACACACGGACGTGCTCAGGCCCTGAGGGGCGTGCTCCTCACGCCGACACCAGTGGCCGCAGCCGCCGGGCCCGCATCCGGGCCCGGTCCACGGCCTCCGGGGTGAGGACGGGAGCGGGCACGACGATGCCGCAGCCCGTGCAGACCGCGCCCGAGGACGGCTCGTGCGCCAGGCCGCGCTTCCAGACGAGGGTGGTGTCCCCGCAGACGGGGCACGCCGCGCCCGGCTCCCTCTCCAGCGCCGCTATCAGCCGGCACAGGACTTCGGCGAGCGGCGCGTCGGGGTGGACGTCGGGGTCGTCGCACCAGGCGACCCCGAACCCGCCCCAGGTGCGGCGGTGCCAGTCGTCGTCGCTCCCGGGGCGCCGGAGCCCGTCGTGCTTCTCCTTGCGGCGGCGCTCCGCGAAGCCCGCCTCGTAGGCGAGCCAGACCGCCCGTGCCGCCTCCAGCTCCGTCAGCGCCGCCACGAGCCGAGCCGGGTCGGGAGACCTGTCCTCGGGCCCGAAGCCCGCCCGGGCGCACAGATGGTCCCAGGTCGCCCGGTGGCCGTAGGGGGCGAATCTCTCCAGGCACTTGCGCAGTGAGTACCGCCGCAGTGCCAGGTCGCTCTTCGGGTCACGTACCTGTCTCGCGAGACTCCGGAATCCGGCCATCGCCCTGCACCTCCGTCACACGTACTTCGTTCTCGTGCCCTGTCGTTCCTTCTCTCCCCGGCGCCGCTGCCGAGCGGAGACCGAAGCGGCGTTTGCCGAGTAGACGTATCGACACGCGATTCGGCTCCCTATTCGGGCGACCGTTTTTCGCCTGCCCGTCGGAGCAGCGCTGATGCACGCACGCGGGGGGCGCGTTGTGGTGATTCGGAAAAGGCGACGGTTGTTCATCTTTCGGGTTCATCGACCCGCCAGTAACCTCCGCCGCATCGGCCTTCCGCAGACCACCGGAGGAGCACCCATGGGACCACGCAACGTCAGGCTCAGAACCTTCACCGCGGGGGCGGCGCTCGCGCTGGGCGCCGCGCTCCTGGTGCCCCTGCCGGGCGCGGCGGCGGCGCCGGGGGACCCGGGTGCGCGGGAACGGTCCGCCGATGCGACGGACTACTGCGGGAGCCAGTGCGCGGACATCCTGCCGCCCGGCGCCAACGGCAACGCGACGCTCGCCGAGATCCTCGCCCACCGGGTCCTCGGCACCCAGCCGGCCCACGCCGACGACCAGTTGGGCCCCTACGACGCGCTGTCCTCGGGCTACACCTCGCTCACCGACGACAAGCTGACGGAGTTCTTCGCCGACGCGTCCTTCGGGGTCCGCGACGGCCAGGTCGCCTCGGTCACCAGACCGCGCGACGACGTGACGATCACCCGGGACAAGAAGTACGGCGTGCCGCACATCAAGGGCACCACGCGCTACGGCACCGAGTTCGGCGCGGGCTTCGCCGCGGGCCAGGACCGGCTCTGGCTCATCGACCTCTTCCGGCACATCGGCCGCGGGCAGCTCACCTCCTTCGCGGGCGGCGCGCCCGCCAACCAGGGCCTGGAGCAGCAGTTCTGGCCGCAGGCCCCGTACGCCGAGGCGGACCTGGAGAAGCAGGTCGAGTACATCCGGTCGACGGGAGGCGAGCGCGGCAAGCAGGCCATGGAGGACGCGCAGGCCTACATCGACGGGCTCAACGCCTACCGCGTGAAGTCCAAGAACGGCCGCTACTTCCCCGGCGAGTACGTCCTGACCGGCAAGATCGACGCGATCACCAACAAGGGCGAGATCGAGCCGTTCAAGATCACCGACATGATCGCGCTGGCCTCCGTGGTCGGCGGCCTCTTCGGCAACGGCGGCGGCGGCGAGGTCGAGTCCGCCCTCTCCCTGCTCAAGTCCCAGGAGAAGTACGGCGTCCAGAAGGGCACCGAGGTCTGGGAGTCCTTCCGCGCCCGCAACGACCCCGAGGCCGTGCGGACCATCCACGACGGCACGAGCTTCCCCTACGCCAACAAACCGGACAAGGCGCGCGGCACCGCGCTGCCCGACCCCGGCTCCGTCGAGCGCGAACAGCTCGTGTACGACCGCGAGGGCGGCGCCAGGACCGGCGCCAAGGACCCGGTGAAGGCCCCCGCGAAGCTCAGGCCCGCGCAGGGCATGTACGACAAGGGCGTCCTGCCCGAGGACCTCTTCCGCCAGGACGGCCCCAAGAAGGGCATGTCGAACGCCCTGCTCGTCTCCGGCAAGCACACCGCGAGCAAGAACCCCGTCGCCGTCTTCGGCCCCCAGACCGGCTACTTCGCCCCCCAGCTCCTCATGCAGCAGGAGCTCCAGGGCCCCGGCATCAGCGCCCGCGGCGTCTCCTTCGCGGGCGTCGGCATGTACGTCCAGCTCGGCCGCGGCCAGGACTACGCCTGGTCGGCGACCTCCGCCGGGCAGGACATCACCGACACGTACGCCGTGGAGCTCTGTGAGCCCGGCGGCGGGACGCCCACCAAGCAGTCGACCGGCTACCTGTACCGCGGCACCTGCACGCCCATGGAGAAGATGGAGCGCAAGAACGCCTGGAAGCCGACCGTCGCCGACTCCACGGCCGCCGGCTCCTACCGCATGCAGGTCTTCCGCACCCGGTACGGCGTCGTGACCCACCGCGCGAGCGTCGAGGGCAAGCCCGTCGCCTACGTCTCGCTGCGCTCCACCTACCGCCACGAGGCCGACTCGATCATCGGCTTCCAGATGCTCAACGACCCCTCGTACGTCAAGGACGCCGAGACGTTCCAGAAGGCGGCACAGCACATCAGCTACGCCTTCAACTGGTTCTACGCCGACTCGCGCGACATCGCGTACTACAACAGCGGCGCCAACCCCGTCCGTGCGAAGGACGTCGACCCCGCCCTGCCGGTCAAGGGGGACCAGGCCTACGAATGGCGTGACTTCGACCCCGCGGACAACACCTCGGCGCGGACCCCGCCCGCCGAGCACCCGCACTCCGTCAACCAGGACTACTACATCTCCTGGAACAACAAACAGGCCGACGACTTCAGCACCGCGGGCTTCGGCATGAGCGCCGTGCACCGCGGGGACCTCCTCGACGGGCGGGTCAAGAAGCTCACCGAGGCGGGCGGCGTCACCCGCGCCTCACTGACCCGGGCCATGTCCGAGGCGGCCGTCACCGACCTGCGCGGCGAGCAGGTGCTGCCCGAGCTGCTCAAGGTGCTCCGCAGCGAGCCGGTCACCGACCCGCAGGCGGCCAAGGCCGTCCAGCAGCTCGACGCCTGGCAGAAGGCGGGCGCCCAGCGCAACCAGACGGCGGCGGGTTCGAAGACCTACGCCCACCCCGACGCCGTACGGATCATGGACGCCTGGTGGCCGAAGCTCATCGAGGCGCAGTTCGAGCCCGGTCTCGGCAAGGACCTCTACGCCGCCCTGACCGCGCAGCTCGCCACCGACGAGGCGCCGTCCGCGGGCCACGGACCCACCGGCGCGCACGCCGGCTCCGCCTTCCAGTACGGCTGGTGGGGCTACGCCGACAAGGACCTGCGTGCGGTGCTCGGGGAGCCGGTGAAGGGCGCGCTCGGCGACAGCTACTGCGGCGGCGGCAAGCTCGACGCCTGCCGCGACGCCCTGCTGACCACGCTCACCCGGGCCGCCGCCGAGCCCGCCACCGAGGTCTACCCCGGCGACGGCGCCTGCAAGGCGGGCGACCAGTGGTGCGCGGACTCCGTCATCCACCGGGCGCTCGGCGGCATCACGCACAAGCCGGTCCAGTGGCAGAACCGCCCGACGTACCAGCAGGTCGTCGAGTTCCCCCGCCACCGGTAGGAGACCGTCACGCGAGAGCGATCCGTCCGGCGGCGAACACGACGCGTGCCAGTTCCTCGTGGCAGATGTCGCTGTGCGCGCCGGCGGGCGGGCCGCCCCGTCGCACCACCGCGGCGGCGTCCAGGCTCACGCACCCCTTGGCCGGCACCTTCTGGCCCAGCTTGATGCGCTTGGTGCCGCCCACCGACCGGATGCCGTTGTAGCCGATGGCGCCCCACCGCTCCCAGAGGTTCAGGAACGTCGTGGAGTCACCCGCCAGCTTCGACGCCAGCGGGTAGAGCCGCCCGAGGGCATCGTCGTGGCGCGAGTAGCAGGAGATCAGCGGCCCGTCGATGCGGCGCTGCATGCCGTGGAGGGCGCCCCTGCGCGAGGCGTCGTGCGGCACCCGGCCCGCGAACGCGTAGTGGCTGAACGCCCCTTGGAGCAGCGTCACCGACTTCACCGCCCGCACGTCCGCGGGCATGCCGCGCAGCGCGTACGAGACGAGGCGGGCGCCGAAGCTGTGCCCGATGAGGTGGATCCTGATCCCGGACACGTCGGCGGCCAGCAGGCCGATCGCCGGGCCGAGACCGAGCTGGCCCACCGCGCCAGCCCGCCGCTTCATCGCGTAGTAGGAGCCCTGCCGCAGCAGTTCGTGGGCGCCGTCCCACACCCGGTCGCGCAGATTGCCGAGGAGTTCGGGCCGCCCGGTGTCGGCGCGGGCCGCGGCAAGCAGCTCGCAGACCTGCACCGCGTCGTCGGTGAGCATGGCGGGCTCGCCCGGTCCTGTGTCCTCGCCCAGGTGCCGGGCCGGGCTCGTCTCCCGCAGGGAGACCAGCTCACGGACCTGCCGCCCGAACTCGTACACGCGCGAGGGGACCTCGGAGCGCTCCGCGAGCAGCTCCGCGATCCGGTCCAGCGTCTCGCCGTGGTCGGGGAAGGCGCGGTCGAGCGCCTGCCGGGTCGCCGGGTCGAGGCCGGGCCCGCCGTCCGCCGCGGCGGTGGCGGACGCCGACGGATCGAAGTCGGGGACGGGTTCGTCGGGGAAGCGGATGGCGGGCCACAGCACCCCGACGTAGCCGAGGCGTACGCCCGCCGCCGCCATGCGCGAGCAGGGCGCGAAGAACCGCCGGTACAGCTTCCTCGCGTCGTCCTTGTCGTTGTTCCAGCCGTGCGCGAAGACCAGCAGATCCGTGACGTGTTCGCGTTCCACGCCGGACAGCAGTTCCTCGCGCCGCACGGTGTCGACGTCGCCGTCGGCGTCGAAGGTCAGTTCCCAGTAGGGCTCCACGCCGTCATGGTCCCGCCGCCCGCGCCGACTGGCCAGACGCCGTGCAGCATCCGCCCCGGCGAACAGAGGGCCGATTCAGGCCAGTTCGCGTTCCCGCGTCTCCGGCAGCGCCAGGACGCAGAGCAGCGACACGACCGCCATCGCGCTCACGTACCAGCCCACCGACGAGGAGCCGAACGCCGACTGGAGCCGGGTCGCCACCAGCGGCGAGACCGCGCCGCCGAGGACGCCGCCGAGGTTGTACGCGAGCGAGGCGCCCGAGTACCGCACGCTCGTGCCGAACAGCTCGGGGAGGTAGGCGCCCATCGGGCCGTAGACCACGCCCATGCAGAACAGGGCGCCGCCCAGCGCCAGCGCGATGAGCACCGGCTGCTCCGTGTCCAGGAGCGGGAAGAGCACCAGGCCCCACACCACGGCGAGCCCCGCGCCCACGAGGACCAGCTTGCGCCGCCCGGCCCCGTCGGAGCGCGTGGCGGCGAGCCAGGTCCCCGCCGCGAGGAAGAGGCAGGCCACCAGGGAGAGGCCGAGCATGGTGTTGCGGGAGACGTGCAGGGTGCCGGTGGCGTAGGAGAGGCAGTACGTCGTGGCCGTGTAGAAGAGGCCGTAGGCGACGACCATGCCGCCCGCGCCGAGCAGGAGTTCGCGCGGGTGGCGGCGGAGCACGTCGAGCGTGGGGGCCTTGCTGGCCTCCTGCGCCTCCATGACCTTGGCGAAGACCGGCGTCTCGCTGATCCGCAGCCGTACGAACAGGCCGACGCCCACCAGCAGGAAGGACAGCAGGAACGGCACGCGCCAGCCCCAGGAGCGGAACGCCTCGTCGGACAGCGCGGACGAGAGCAGCCAGAAGATCCCCGTCGCCGCGAAGAACCCGACGGACGGGCCGAGCTGCGGGAACGCCGCGTACAGCCCGCGCTTCTTCTTCGGCGCGTGCTCCACCGCGAGCAGCGCGGCCCCGCCCCACTCCCCGCCGAGCCCGATGCCCTGGAGGAAGCGGAGCAGGATGAGCAGCAGCGGCGCCCAGATGCCCAGCGTGCCGTAGCCGGGCAGCAGCCCGACGAGCGCGGTCGAGAGCCCCATCAGGAGCAGCGAGGCCACGAGCACGGACTTGCGGCCCACCCGGTCGCCGAAGTGCCCGAAGATCACCGAGCCGATGGGCCGCGCCGCGAACGCCACCGCGTACGTCGAGAACGACGCCAGCGTGGCGTTGACCGGGTCCAGGGTCGGGAAGAACGCCTGGTTCAGGACGAGCGCGGCGGCCGTGCCGTAGATGTAGAAGTCGTAGAACTCGATGGCGGTGCCGATGAACGAGGCCACGGCCACGCGCCGCATGCTCTCCGAGCTGCCGCCCTCGTCCTTCGCACCCCGGACCTGCTGTTTCTCTGCTGCTTCAGCGTCGCTCTGCACGAGCGGCACTCTCACGTTCGGTGTAGGGGACAGTCAATACCCAAGACGGACTGTCTCGATTTGTGAGACCCCGCGCCGGGCGGGGGCTGCCCGCCGCGCGCACGGCGTGTACGTTCGGCGCCATGGCGGAATTCATACTGGTGCCGGGTGCCTGGCTCGGCGCGTGGGCGTGGGACGACGTGGCGGACGAACTGCGGGCGGCCGGACACGGCGTCCACCCGCTGACCCTCTCGGGGCTCGCGGACAAGCAGGGGGTGCCCGCGGGTCAGCGGACCCACGTGCGCGACATCGTCGACGAGGCCGAGCGCCTGGACCTCCGTGACGTCGTCCTCGTCGGGCACAGCTACTCCGGCATCCCGGTCGGCCAGGCCGCCGGGCTGCTCGGCGACCGGCTCGCCCACGTGGTGTTCGTCGACGCCAACGTCCCCGTCGACGGCGAGTCGTTCGCCTCCTGCTGGTGGCAGGGGCAGGAGGTCTTCGAGGCCACGCTGGCCGAGAACGACGGCGTCTGGCCGCCGCTCGGCGCGGCCGACTGCGACGGGCAGGGCCTCAGCGGCGAACAGGCCGCACGCCTCATGAACGGCGCGACGCCGCACCCCGGCGCCACCCTGACCGAACCGGCCGAACTCACGCGTCCGCTCGGCGACCTGCCCGCCACGTACGTCAAGTGCCTGCTGGACGGCGAGGACCCGATGGACGACGTGGCCGAGGCCCTCAAGAGCGACCGCTGGCGCCTGGTGGAGATGGACACGGGCCACTGGCCGATGTTCTCCCGGCCGCGCGAGCTGGCGCGGGTCCTGCACGCGAGCGTACGGAACTGACTCTCCCCGCGTAGGGGCAGCGGCGCGGGCCGGTCCACGGCCCGCGCCTCCGCATGCCCTGCACCCCTTCCCCCGCTACATACCGACTGGTTAGTCTGCCGTGACGGACCAGCCGCGCGAGCCCTGGTCGAGCCCGAGGTCGAAGGAGACCGCACGTGGAGACCCTGAAGGACAAGGGAGTCGTCGTCACCGGTGCCGGGGGCGGGATCGGAGCGGCGCTGGCCCGCCGCTTCGCCGCCGAGGGGGCCCGCGTCGTCGTCAACGACCTGGACGGGGCCAAGGCCGAGGCCGTGGCCGGGGAGGTGGGCGGCATCGCCGTGCCGGGCGACGCCTCCGCGATCGTGGAGCGGGCCACCGAGGCGCTCGGCGGCACGGTCGACGTCTACTGCGCCAACGCGGGCCTCGGCTCCGGCGGCACCGAGGCCGCGCCCGAGGAGGTCTGGGCCGCGGCCTGGGACGTCAACGTCATGGCGCACGTCCGCGCCGCCCACGCGCTGCTGCCCGGCTGGCTGGAGCGCGGCAGCGGCCGCTTCGTCTCCACGGTCTCCGCGGCCGGACTGCTCACCATGATCGGCGCCGCCCCCTACAGCGTCACCAAGCACGGCGCCTACGCCTTCGCCGAGTGGCTCTCGCTGACCTACCGCCACCGCGGCCTCAAGGTCCACGCGATCTGCCCGCAGGGCGTGCGCACCGACATGCTGGCCGCCACCGGCAGCGCGGGCGACCTCGTCCTCACCCCCACCGCCATCGAGCCGGAGGACGTCGCGACCGCGCTCTTCGCGGGCATGGTCGACGACCGCTTCCTGATCCTGCCGCACCCCGAGGTCGCCGCCTTCTACGAGGCCCGCGCCGCCACCCCGGACAAGTGGCTCTCCGGCATGAACCACATCCAGCGGAAGTGGGAGGCGGCCGACAAGTGACCACCTACCCGGCCGGTTCGACCTACGCCGCCAAGCCCTGGCTCGCCCGCCTCAACGACGCCCAGCGCGCCCCCGTCACCCCCGCGGCCTCCGTGGTGCACGCCTTCCGCGCGGCCGTCGCCAGGGCCCCCGAGCACACCGCCCTCGCCTACTTCGACGGCCGCCTGAGCTACCGCGAGACGGACGCCCTCACCGACTCCGTCGCCGGGCACCTGGCCGCCCGCGGCGTGGCCCGCGGCGACCGCGTCGCGATCCTCCTCCAGAACACCCCGCACTTCGTGATCGCGCTCATCGGCGCCTGGAAGGCGGGCGCGACGGTCGTGCCCGTCAACCCCATGTACAAGTCCGCGGAGGTCGCCCACGTCCTGGCCGACGCCGACGTGACCGCGCTGATCTGCGCGGACCGCGCCTGGGACACGTACCTGCGCGAGACGGCGGCGGGGTCGCCCGTGCGGATCGTGCTCACCGCCTGTCAGCTCGACCTCCAGACCAGGAACGACCCCCGGGTCCTCGACTTCGAGCGGCTGCCGCCCGCGGCCGACGCCGACGACCTCCTGGCCATCGCCCGCGAAGGCCTCGCGGCCCCCGCCGACCGCGTCCTCGGCCCGTCCGACGTGGCCCTGATCAGCTACACCTCGGGCACCAGCGGCACCCCCAAGGGCGCCATGAACACCCACGGCAACATCACCTACAACGCCGAGCGCCAGCGCACGGGATCCGGGATACCGGAAGGCGCCTGCTACTTCGCGTTGGCGCCGCTCTTCCACATCACCGGCATGGTCGCCCAGGTCGCGGCGTGCGTCGCCAACGCGGGCACCCTCGCGCTCGCCTACCGCTTCGAGGCCGGCGTGGTCCTCGACGCCTTCGCCGAGCACCGCCCCGCCTACACGGTCGGCCCCTCCACGGCCTTCATGGCGCTGGCCGCCCACCCCGCCGTGACCCGCGGCCACTTCGACTCCTTCGCGATGATCTCCTCGGGCGGCGCGCCGCTGCCCCCGGCCCTGGTGGAGAAGTTCCGCGCCGCCTTCGGCCCCTACCTCCACAACGGCTACGGCCTCACCGAGTGCACCGCCCCCTGCGCCTCGGTGCCGCCGGGCCAGGAGGCGCCGGTCGACCCGGTCTCCGGCACGCTCGCCGTGGGCGTCCCGGGACCCGAGACGGTCGTACGCGTCCTGGACGACGCCGGGCAGGAGGTCCCCTTCGGGGAGCACGGCGAGATCACCGTGGCCGGACCCCAGGTGGTGCCCGGCTACTGGAAGCGGCCCGACGCCACCGACGAGGCCTTCCCCGACGGCGAACTGCGCACCGGCGACATCGGCTTCATGGACCCGGAGGGCTGGCTCTACGTCGTCGACCGCAAGAAGGACATGATCAACGCGTCCGGCTTCAAGGTCTGGCCGCGCGAGGTCGAGGACGTCCTGTACTCCCACCCCGCCGTCCGTGAGGCGGCCGTCGTCGGCGTCCCCGACAGCTACCGCGGGGAGAGCGTCAAGGCGTACGTCAGCCTGCGTCCCGGCAGCGACACCGGCGCGAAGGAGCTGACGGCGTACTGCGAGGAGCGGCTCGCCGCGTACAAGTATCCGCGCGACGTGGAGATCCTGGCGGAGCTGCCCAAGACGACAAGTGGGAAGATCCTCCGGCGGGAACTCCGTTCCCGTTCACAGAACAGTCGGTGACATTCGAAAGGCAGGTGGCGGCAGTGGCCAGGACGACGGACGGTGACGGCACGCCCGTCCCGCGGCGGCTGCTCGCCGCCGCCACCCGGCTCTTCGCCGACCGCGGGTACGACCGTACGTCCGTGCAGGAGATCGTGGAGGCGGCGGGCGTGACCAAGGGCGCCCTCTACCACTACTTCGGCTCCAAGGACGATCTCCTGCACGAGGTCTACGCCCGTATGCTCCGCGTCCAGCAGGAGCGGCTCGACGCCATCGCGGACGGCGACGCGCCCGTCGAGCAGCGGGTCCGCGAGGCCGCGGCGGACGTCGTGGTCACCACGATCGACAACCTCGACGACGCCTCGATCTTCTTCCGCTCGATGCACCACCTCAGCCCCGAGAAGAACAAGCAGGTGCGGGCCGAGCGGCGCCGCTACCACGAGCGCTTCCGGGCCCTGATCGAGGAGGGCCAGCGGTCCGGCGTCTTCGCCACCGCGACCCCGGCGGACCTGGTGGTGGACTACCACTTCGGCTCCGTCCACCACCTGTCCACGTGGTACCGCCCGCAGGGCCCGCTCACTCCGCGGCAGGTGGCGGACCACCTGGCGGATCTGCTGCTGCGGGCGCTACGGCCGTAGCCCGCCGCGCAGCGTGGTGA
Source organism: Streptomyces sp. DSM 118878 (assembly GCF_052936595.1). Taxonomy (NCBI): domain Bacteria; kingdom Bacillati; phylum Actinomycetota; class Actinomycetes; order Kitasatosporales; family Streptomycetaceae; genus Streptomyces; species Streptomyces sp. DSM 118878. Next base: position 2,164,209 of record NZ_CP193622.1, on the reverse strand, counting down.
GGCCGTGCTCGATGAACACGGGCACCAGCTCGCCGATCCGGTCGAAGCCGGCGCCGACCGTCTGGCCGAGCGTGTAGCGGTAGTGGATGCCCTCCAGGATCACGGCGAGCTTGAACCACGCGAAGGCCGTGTACCAGGAGACGGCGGAGACGTCGCGCCCCGAGCGCGCGGCGTACCGTTCGATCAGCTCGGCGGGGTCCGGGTGGCCCGGCGCGCCCGCGGTCGTGCTGACGGGGGAGTCGGGCACTTCGAGCCTGGCGCTGTACATCACGAGCAGCCCGAGGTCGGTGAGCGGATCGCCGAGCGTGGACATCTCCCAGTCGAGGATGGCCCTGATCCGGTCGTCGTCGCCGATCAGGACGTTGTCCAGGCGGTAGTCGCCGTGGACGACGGCCGGGGCGGGCGAGGCGGGCAGCGAGCGCCCGAGGGCGGCGTGCAGCTCGTCGACACCGGCCAGTTCGCGGTTGCGCGAGGCGTCGAGCTGCTTGCCCCAGCGGCGGAGCTGCCGGTCCAGGAAGCCCTCGGGGCGGCCGAAGTCGCCGAGGCCGACCGCCGCGGGGTCCACCGCGTGCAGGTCGACGAGCGTGTCGACGAGGCCGAGCACCGCGTCACGGGTGCGCTCGGGGCCGAGCGGTGCGAGCTCCTCCGCGGTGCGGTACGGGATGCCGTCCACGTACTCCATCACGTAGAAGGGCGCCCCGATGACGGCGTCGTCCTCGCAGAGCAGGACGGGCGCGGGCACCGGCACGTCCGTGGGGTGCAGGGCGGCTATCACCCGGTGCTCGCGCTTCATGTCGTGCGCGGTGGCGAGGACGTGGCCCAGCGGCGGCCGCCGCACGACCCAGCGCGTCGATCCGTCGGTCACCGCGTACGTGAGGTTGGACCGGCCGCCCTCGATGAGCCGTGCGGTGAGCGGTCCGCCTGCCAGGCCGGGACGCTCGCGGTCGAGGTGGCCGCGCAACTGGTCGAGGTCGAGGCCCGGCGGGTGGTCTGCGCTCATGGTCGCTCCTGATCGGCGTGGTGGTCACGTGCCACCCCATGATGCCGACCAGTCGGTATGCCGTCCAGGGGCTGCCGAGCACTCAGTGATCGTCCCAGTGGCCGTCGTGCGCCGCGTGCCGGTGGCCGTCGTGCAGGTAGTCCACGTGGTCGCCGTGGGTCACGGCGTCGTGGCCGCAGCCGTCGCCGTGCCGGTGGTCATGGCCCTGGTGGGCCACGTGGGCGGTGGGCTCGCACTCGTCGTAGTGATCGGAGTGCAGCCGGTGCATGTGGCCGTCGTGCGCGTAGTCGACGTGGTCGCCGTGCGGCACCTCGGCGTGGCCGCAGGCCGGTCCGTGGACGTGGTCGTGCACCGGGTGTTCGTGGTGGAGCGTGGTCATGTCGGGCACCTTCCTGTGACGCGTGGGGTGGGTGACCCTCTCAGGCTAGCCCGAGACGCCCGATAAATTCCGTTATGGAAGCCTTGTGAAAGTTTGCGCGATCCCCGACCGACGAAAGCGGCCCCCATGAAGGCGATCAGCTACCGAAACTACGGCGGACCCGAGGTCCTGGAGTACGGCGAGGTGCGCGACCCCAAGGTCGGGCCCGACTCCGTCCTGGTGAAGGTGCGGGCCGCCGCGGTCAACCCCGTCGACTGGAAGTGCCGCGACGGCCACCTCGACGCGCTTCTGGAACCGGTCTTTCCCGTGATCCCCGGCTGGGACGTCGCGGGAGTGGTGGTGCAGCCGGGCGCCGCCGTCCCGGAGTTCGCCGTCGGCGACGAGGTCATCGGCTACGTGCGCGAGGACTTCCTCTCCCGCGGCACCTTCGCCGAGTACGTCGCGGCCCCCGTGCGCACCCTCGCCCGCAAGCCCCGCAACCTCTCCTTCGAGGAGGCCGCGGGGCTGCCGCTCGCCGGGCTCACCGCCTACCAGGTGATCACCCAGGCCCTGGTGGTGAAGGAGGGCGACGTGGTCCTCGTGCACGCGGCGGCCGGCGGCGTCGGCTCCCTCGCGGTGCAGATCGCCCGGCACCTGGGGGCCCGCGTCATCGGCACCGCAGGCGAGCACAACCACGACTACCTGCGCGGAATCGGCGCGGAGCCCGTCACCTACGGGGACGGCCTCGTCGACCGGGTGCGCGGGCTCGCCCCCCAGGGCGTCGACGCGGCCTTCGACACCGTCGGCGGCGACACGCTCAGGGCCTCCGCCGAACTGCTGGGGCCGGAGGGGCGGCTCGCCTCCATCACCGACAACGAAGTGGTGGGGCTCGGCGGCCAGTACTGTTTCGTGCGCCCCGACGCCGCCGATCTCCAGCGGCTGAGCGAGCTGGCGGAGGAGGGCGTGGTGACCGTGCACGTCGACGAGACGTTCCCGCTGGAGCGCGCCGCCGACGCGCACCGCCGCAGCGCCGAGGGCCGCACCCGGGGCAAGGTCGTCGTCACGGTGGAGTGGGCGGACTGACCGGCCCCACGGGGGCTCCGTCAGACCACCATCGCCGCCGCGCACAGGGCGAGGGCGAGGGTGCACAGGGCCGCCGTGCACGCGTCCCTGGCCGTGAGCCGCCGGGGCCTGGCCGCGGTCAGGGCGACCATCCTGTGGTGCGCGACCGTGAGGAAGCCGAGCCAGAGCAGCAGACAGAGGGCGCAGGCGAGTATGCCGGTCGTGCTCGGGCCCCGGTTCAGCACCGCGCGGGCGGCGAGGACCGCCGCGACGGTGCATGAGAGCGTCGTGCGCCGCCACGCGAGCCTCGTGCGCTCCGGCTGGAGACCGGGGTCCCTGGCGGGCCCGGTGGCCGTCATCCCTCCCACCCGAAGAGCACGACCACCACCATGGCGAGCGCGACCACCGCCACCGCCAGGCTCAGCAGCGTCGGGAAGCGGCTGACGGGCAGGTCATCGCCGCGCCGCATGGCCCGCTCGCAGCGCACCCAGTGGTTGACGGCGCGCAGTGAGCTCAGCACGCCCGCCGCGAGCAGGGCGAGGGCGAGGCCGATCCGCCAGCCCCAGCGCAGGTCCGGCAGGAACTGGTCCACCGCGAAGCCGCCGCCGATCAGCGCCAGGGCGGTGCGCAGCCAGGCCAGGAAGGTGCGTTCGTTGGCGAGCGAGAAGCGGTAGTCGGGGGTGTCGCCCTCCTCGCGAATGCGCTCGGGTGCGAACCACAGCCTCAGACTCCGTACGAAATTGCTCACCGGCGCACCATAAGCCGTGCCCTCGTGCCCCCCGGCAGGCCCCTCACCAGGCGGCGAGCCCTCACCCTGCGCGGTGGGCGAGCAGCCGGCGGTAGGCGGCGAGCCCGTCCGGCACCCACTCCCACTCGCCGAGCCGCCGCGCCAGCTCCTCCTCGGGGAGGAAGGCGTGCCAGGCGACCTCCTCGGCCTGCGGGTCCACGGGCAGGTCGCAGCGGACCTCGTGGACGGAGGACCACCAGCTATGGCCCGCGCCGTCCTCGTAGAGGAACGTGAACAGCGGTGTGGGGCGCGGCAGCCCCTCCACGCCCAGCTCCTCCTGCGCCTCGCGCAGCGCCGCGTCGGCGTAGGACTCGCCCGCCCCGACCACGCCGCCGACGAACATGTCGTACAGCGAGGGGAAGACCAGCTTCTGCGGGGTGCGGCGGTGCACGAAGACGCGGCCCTCGGAGTCCTTTGCCAGGATGAACACGCAGCGGTGGCGCAGGCCGCGCGCGTACACCTCGCCGCGCGGGGCCTCGCCGATGACCTGGTCGTTCTCGTCGACGACGGACAGGATCTCCTCGCGGGGGTCGGCCGGACCCGTGGTGGCATCAGTCATACCGTCCATCCAACCCCACGCGGCTCAGAGCCTGTGCTCTCACTGGCCCATGACGTACCTGACGGTGGGGCCCGCGGTCCAGCCGCCGTCGACGGCCAGCTCCGCGCCCGTCACGTAGGAGGCGGCGTCCGAGAGCAGGAAGACCATGGCGCCCGCGATCTCGTGCGGCTCGCCGACCCGGCCCATCGGCGTGTTCGGGTACTTGCCCTCGCCCTGTTCGATGCCGACCTGGGCGGTCATCGGGGTGTACGTCATGCCGGGGTGGACGGAGTTGACGCGGATGCGGGCCGTGCCGAGCTCCACCGCGCCGATCTTGGTGAGGCCGCGCACGCCCCACTTGGATGCGCCGTACCCGGCGGTGAGCGCGAGGCCCATGAGCCCGGCCGCGGAGGAGATGTTGACGATCGAGCCGCCGCCCGCCTCCTTCATCGCGGGGATCACGGTCTTCATGCCGATGAAGGAGCCGGTGAGGTTGATGTCGAGGACCTTGCGGAAGTGCTCGACGGACTCCGACTCCAGGAACTGTCCGGTGGATATCCCGGCGTTGTTCACCAGGCCGTGGATCGCGCCGAACTCGGCGACGGCGAGGTCCGCCACGCGCCGCCAGTCCTCCTCGGACGTGACGTCGTGGTGCGCGAAGCGGGCGCGCGCGCCGAGCGCCTCGGCGGTCGCCAGGCCCTCCTCGTCCAGGACGTCGGTGAGGACGACGTTCGCCCCGGCGGCGACCGCCTGGCGGGCGGCCTCGGCGCCCAGGCCGCGGGCGGCGCCGGTGATGACGATGGTCCTGCCGGTGAGGTCGTACGTGGTCATGCGTCTTCTCCAGGGGTGGGTGGCGCGGCCCGCAGCAGGGCCGTCGTGGTCGTGACGAGGTCCGAGAGGAAGACGTCCTCGCCGGTCAGGGGCGTGGTGCCGGCCAGGTACTGCCGGGCCCGGTCGCTCATCGCGGCGCCGATCAGGGTGAGCGCGAGGTCGAGCCGCTCCAGGCGCACCGGCTCCGGCAGCCCGGGGGCGAGGCGGTCCTCGACGCGCCCGATGAGCGTCCAGTAGACGGTGCCGTCGAGGGTGGGGTGCGGGGTCCTGGTGCGGACGCCGCTCTCGTGGCTGAGCTGGGCGGAGATGCGCAGACAGCGCAGGCCGCGTTCGGTGCGCAGCTCGGTGGCCTCGGCGTTCACCAGTGCGGTGAGCAGCCCCCGCAGGCCGTCCCCGGCGTGCTCCAGCTCGGCGGTGAGCACCTGCTCCGTGCGGCTCTGGCGGGCCGCCATCACGGCGTCGAGGAGGCCGCCGCGCGAGCCGAAGTGGTACTGGACCGCCGAGGGGTTGCTCTGCCCGGCGAGCTTGACGATGTCCCTGAGCTGGGCCCCGTCCACCCCTTGCGCGGCGAAGACCTCCTCCGCCGCACGGATGAGCTTCTCCCGGGTCTCGGGTCCTGACGTCCTTGCCATGGGGCCACTGTAATGCTGGCCATTATTAAAAAGCGAACAGGGCCGGGCGGGGCGGGGGCGGCGGGGCGTCGCCGCGCGGGAGGTCCGGTTGCCCGCCCGCGGAGCCGCGCGGCATCGCCGGGTGCATCCCGAGCAGCACCACGCCCGCCACGATCGCCGCGAGCCCCGCCGCCTCCCACGCGAGGGCGCCCGAGTCCGTCCGGAGCCGGTCGCCGAGGAAGCCGACGCCGCACGCGATCCCGGCCAGCGGCTGCGCGGCCGTCAGCGCGGGCAGCGACATCCGCAGCGGAGCCGTCTCGAAGGCGCTCTGCACCAGGACGAGCGCCGTGACGCCGAGCACGAGCACCGCGTACGGCTGCCAACCGGTCAGCACCTCGGGCACCCCGCCCGCGGCGAACCGGTCGCCGGTCACCCGCGTCAGCGCGTCCTGCACGCCGTAGAGCAGCCCGGCGGCCAGCGCGAGCAGCACCGGGCCCGCGCCGAGCCGGGACCTCTTCGCGCACGCCGTCAGGATCAGTGCTCCGCCCACCATCAGGCCGACGATCAGCCAGTGCCGCAGCGGACTGGTCTCCGCGACGCCCCCGCGCGGCTCACCCGCCACGATGAACGCGGTCACCCCGCCCGCGAGCAGCACGAGCCCCGCCCAGCCCTGGCGGCCGAGCGGCTGCCCGGTCTGGTACCGGGAGAGGGCGAGGGCGAAGAGGAGCTGGGTGGCCAGCAGCGGCTCGACGAAGGAGATCTCCCCGCGGCCGAGCGCGAGCGCCCCGAGCACCATCCCGCAGACCATCAGGCCGATCCCGGCCAGCCAGCGCGGCACCTTCACCAGGTCGAGGAGGAGCCGGAACGAGAGGAAGTCGCTCAGCGGTGCCGTCCGCGCCACGTTCTGCTGGAGCACGAAGCCGAGGCCGAGGCAGCAGGCCGCTCCGATGGCGAGGGCGAGAACCAGGACCGACACGTCACACACCTCGGGCTCGGGATCGCGACCGTACTCGGGCACCCGGAGAGCGGCGGAGGGGGTGTCCGCGCGCGAGCCGGGGCACGAAATGGGGACTTGGCCGACGATAGCCGCCCATCGTCCCCGCCGCGCACCGGAACCCGACGCGTTCGACCCGTCTGCCGGTTGACGTGCGGCATGCCGCTGTCGAGGATCTGACCCATCAGTAACCTCGCGGGACCCTGTCTAGGAGGACGACCCCCATGGCGTACGACGCAGACGTGATCGTGATCGGGGCGGGTCTCGCCGGGCTCGCGGCGACCGCGGAGCTGGTGGACGCGGGCCGCCGGGTCATCCTCGTGGACCAGGAACCCGAACAGTCCCTGGGCGGCCAGGCGCACTGGTCCTTCGGCGGCCTCTTCTTCGTCGACTCGCCCGAACAGCGACGTCTGCGGATCAAGGACTCCCACGCGCTCGCGATGCAGGACTGGATGGGCACGGCCGCGTTCGACCGTCCGGAGGACCACTGGCCCCGCAAGTGGGCCGAGGCGTACGTCGACTTCGCGGCCGGTGAGAAGCGGTCGTGGCTGCACGGCCAGGGCGTACGGTTCTTCCCGGTCGTCGGCTGGGCCGAGCGTGGCGGCTACGACGCGCAGGGCCACGGCAACTCCGTGCCGCGCTTCCACATCACCTGGGGGACCGGTCCTGGCCTGCTCGCGCCGTTCGTGCGGCGGGTGCGCGCCGGGGTCGCGCGCGGCCTGGTCCAGCTCCGGTTCCGGCACCGCGTCACCGGGCTCTCGCGCAGCGCGGGCGCCCTCGACACCGTCACCGGCGAGGTGCTCGAAGCCTCCGACGTCGAGCGCGGCAAGGCCAGCAGCCGCGAGGTGACCGGCACCTTCGAGTTCCGCGCCCAGGCGGTGATCGTCACCTCCGGCGGCATCGGCGGCAACCACGACCTCGTACGCGCGAACTGGCCCGAGCGGCTCGGCACCCCTCCCGAGAAGATGATCTCCGGAGTCCCCGCGCACGTGGACGGCAAGATGCTCGGCATCGCCGAGGCGGCCGGGGCGCGCCTGATCAACCGCGACCGCATGTGGCACTACACCGAGGGCATCGAGAACTGGAACCCCATCTGGGACCGGCACGGCATCCGCATCCTGCCCGGCCCCTCGTCCCTCTGGCTCGACGCCCGCGGTGACCGGCTGCCCGTGCCGCTCTTCCCCGGCTTCGACACCCTCGGCACGCTCGAACACATCATGGGCACCGGCCACGACCACACCTGGTTCGTCCTCAACCAGCGCATCATCGGCAAGGAGTTCACCCTCAGCGGCTCCGAGCAGAACCCCGACCTGACCGGCAAGTCCGTGCGCGGCGTCATCGACCGCGCGCGGTCCGAGGTGCCGGGGCCCGTCAAGGCGTTCATGGACCACGGCGTCGACTTCGTGGTGGAGAAGGACCTCGGCGCCCTGGTGCGCGGCATGAACGCGCTCACCAAGGAGCCCCTCATCGACGAGGCCGCGCTGCGCCGCACCCTCGCCGCGCGCGACCGCGAGATCGCCAACCCCTTCACCAAGGACCTCCAGGTCACGGCCATCCGCGGGGCCCGCAAGTTCCTCGGCGACCGCCTCATCAGGGCCGCCGCGCCGCACCGCATCCTCGACCCCAAGGCGGGGCCGCTCATCGCCGTACGCCTCAACATCCTCACCCGCAAGACGCTCGGCGGCCTGGAGACCGACCTCTCCTCGCGCGTCCTGACCGACGGCGGCCGGCCGCTCGACGGGGTGTACGCGGCCGGGGAGGCCGCCGGGTTCGGCGGCGGGGGAGTGCACGGCTACCGCTCGCTGGAGGGCACCTTCCTCGGCGGCTGCCTCTTCTCGGGCCGCACGGCGGGCCGCGCCGCGGCCCGGCAGGTGGGGTGAGGGGGCCCCTTGCCGGACGGACGTACTCGCAGATGGCGGATGAAGTGCGCGCGTTTTGAAATGAGTTGGTGAAGAAAGCAAGGGTAGGCTGCCCTTGACGTGGAGGGGCGCCTACCGGTTTGCTGTGCGTGATCATCCGCTCGCGAACCGCGCCGGGGAGGAAGTCCCGCGGTGTCACCACCCCCACCCCCACTGGGCCGCTCCCGCAAGAAGACGGCCGCACAGGCCTTCGACGCCGCGCTCGACGACACCGAACTCGTGGCGGCGCGGTCTGCGTTGGTCCAGGGCCGCTGGGCCGAGGCCCGCGAGCTGCTCGCCGCCACCGGCGACGACTGGGACCGCAGGGGACACCGCTTCGACGTACTCGGCCAGGAACCCGCCACCGCCGCGTGGGCCCGCGACTGGCGGCTCGTCGAGCCCGAGAGCCACGACGCCGAGCTGCTGCTCGCCTTCGCCGCCGTGCACAAGGCGCTGCGGGGCAAGGCGCGTTCGGACAAGGTGCGCGCCCAGTGCCGCGAGGCGGCCACCCGCACCTCCGCGGACCCCACGCCGTGGCTCGCGCTGCTCCTGCTCGAACGCTCCCTGGGGCACGAGGAGGATGTCGTACGCCTCTTCGACGAGGTCAGGCACCGCCACCCCGAGCACCACCACGCCCACCACCTGATGATCGCCCGGCTCGCCGAGCGGCGCCCCGGAGCGGGCCAGGACCCGCTGCACGAGGTGTACGACTTCGCGTCCTGGGCCGCGGAACAGGCCGCGCCCGGCTCGCCGCTCGCGGTCCTGCCCGTGATCGCGCACACCGAGCGCTACCGGGTCCTCGCCGCGGCGGGCCTGGAGCCGGCCGACCCCGTGGCCTCCCGGCACTGGACCGGGCGCCGCGCCCGCGGTGTCATCAGGACCGCCTTCGACTGGTGGCTGGAGTGGGAGACGCCCGCACGGCCGTCCCACCCGCGCTGCCACGTCGACCTCAACTTCCTTGCCCACGCGAAATTCTGCGAGGGCAGGGCGGCCGAGGCCGCCGTGCTCTTCCACCGCATCGGACGGCACGCGACCCCGGCCCCCTGGTCCTATCCGGACCGGGATCCGCACGAAGCGTTCACGGCCGCGCGTGCCACAGCGCTCGGATCGGCCTGAACATCCGTACCCCCGACGTACCCCTGAAAGGACGACCGCGCCATGGCGACGGGCAGTTCGAGCACGAGCGGAACGAGATCACTCGGCGAGCCGAAGGACGGCGGGGGGATCAGTACGTACAAGGGTGAGGAACGCGCGCTGCGGGCCGGCCGGCTCGGCACGGCGGGCCTGCTGCTCTCCGTGCTCGCCGCGACCGGGCCCCTGATGGTCGTCGCGGGTGTCATGCCCACCACATACGGCGTGATGGGCGTGGTCGGACAGCCGCTCCTCTTCCTCATCCTCGGCGTCGTCCTCGCGCTCTTCAGCCTGGGATACGCCGAGATGAGCCGGCACGTGCACAACGCGGGCGCCTTCTACGCGTACATATCCCGCGGGCTCGGCGGAACCGCCGGGGCGGGCGCCTCGCTGGTCGCCCTCGTCTCCTACAGCGCCCTTCAGGCCGGCCTCTACGGACTGCTCGGCTTCGAGGTGTCCGGGCTCATCCAGACGTACTTCGACGCCGAGGTCGCCTGGTGGATCCCCGCGCTCCTCGTCGTGGCCCTCGTCGCCGTCCTGGCCTGGCTGAAGATCGACCTCAACGCGCGCGTGCTCGGCGTCCTGCTGATCGTCGAGGTGGTGCTCGTCGTCATCTTCGACATCGCGGCCATCGCCGACCCGGCCAAGGAGGGGCTGTCGCTGCACGCCTTCAACCCCGACACGCTCACGGGGGCGGGCGTCGCCACGTCGCTCTGCTTCTGCATCGCCGCCTTCACGGGCTTCGAGCAGGCTCCCGTGTACGCGGAGGAGACCAGCCGTCCGCAGGTCGTGGTGGCCCGCGTGATGTTCTTCGCCGTCGGGTTCGTCGCCGTCTTCTTCGCGATCAGCTCCTGGGCGCTGACCGTCGCCGCCGGACCGTCGGGGATCGTCCCGGCCGCGCGGGAGCAGAGCGCGGGGCTGCTCTTCGGACTCACCGAGTCGCGGCTCGGCGGCACCTTCACCGACGTCATGCACGTGCTGTTCGTGACGGGCATGTTCGCGGCGATCCTCAGCTTCCACAACGTGGTCGCGCGCTACGCCTTCGCGATGGGGCGCGAGGGGCTGCTGCCCGCCGCGTTCGGCCGCACCAACACCTCCACGGGCGCCCCGGGCACGGGGTCGCTGCTCCAGACCGTCGTCTCCGTCGTGGTCGTCGTGGGCTTCGCCCTCACGGACGACGGCGCGGCCGGTGACCCGACCGCGCCCGTCCTGCACCTGTTCACCTGGGGCGGCAACATCGGTGCCCTCGGCGTGATCCTGCTGATGGCCACGGCCTCCGTCGCCGTCATCGTCTTCTTCGCCCGCAGGGGCGCCGCGCGGGCCCAGGCCTGGCGCATCGCGGCCTCCGCGCTGGCGGCGGCGGGCCTCCTGGTCATCGCCGCCTACACGGTCAAGGACTTCGACGTCCTGGTGGGCGCGGGCCCCGACTCCGCCCTGAGCTGGGTGCTGCCGGGCATCATCTTCCTGGCGGCCGCGATCGGAGTGGCCTACGGAGCGTTCCTGCGGGCCAGGAACCCCGCCGCCCACGCCAGGATCGGCCTGGGCAACGAGGCCTTCCGGCTGGAGAAGGCGTCGGGCTCGCCGGAGGGCTGAGAACCAACCCTCCGGCGAGCGAGAAGCGGTGCCCCGGGGCGGTGCCCCGGGGCGGGGGCTAGATGATCAGGGACAGCAGGAGGACCAGGGCTCCCGCCACCACGGAGATGATCGTCTCCATGATGGACCACGTCTTGATCGTCTGGCCGACGTCCAGGCCGAAGTACTCCTTGACCAGCCAGAACCCGGCGTCGTTCACGTGCGAGAAGAACAGCGAACCCGCACCGATGGCCAGCACGAGCAAGGCCGCGTGCGAGGTCGACATGTCGGCCGCCAGCGGCGCCGCGAGGCCCGCCGCCGAGATCGTCGCGACCGTCGCCGAGCCGGTCGCGAGCCGGATGGCCACCGCGATGAGCCAGGCGAGCAGCAGCGCGGGGATCGACCAGTCCTCGGAGAAGTCCAGGATCATCTGGCCCACGCCGACGTCGATGAGCGTCTGCTTGAAGCCGCCGCCCGCGCCCACGATCATCAGCACGCCCGCGATCGGGGCGAGGGACTTCTCGACCGTGACCGACAGCCGGTCCTTGGTGAAACCGGCCGCGCGGCCCAGCGTGAACATCCCGACGATGACCGCGGCGAGCAGGGCGATCAGCGGTGAGCCGACGACGTCGAAGACCCGCTGCACGGTGGTGTCGGGGTCGTCGACCACGATGTCCACCAGGGCCTTGGCCAGCATCAGGACGACCGGCAGCAGCACCGTGGCCACGGTGACGCCGAAGCCGGGGCGCTTCTCCAGGTCGTCCGACGACCGCTGCGGGATCATCTTCTCGGGGGCGGGTACGTCGACCCAGCGCGCCGCGACCTTCGAGAACAGCGGCCCCGCGATGATCACCGTGGGGATCGCCACGAGGACGCCGAGCGCGAGCGTGACGCCGAGGTTGGCCTTGACCGCGTCGATCGCGACGAGCGGGCCGGGGTGCGGCGGGATGAGGCCGTGCATCACGGAGAGCCCGGCGAGCGCGGGGATGCCGATCCGCATCAGCGAGTAGTTGCCGCGCTTGGCGACCATCAGGACGACCGGGATCAGCAGCACGATGCCGACCTCGAAGAAGAGCGGCAGACCGATCACCGAGGCGATGAGCACCATCGCCCACGGCATGGCGCGCCCGCCCGCCTTGGCGAGGATCGTGTCGACGATCTGGTCGGCGCCCCCGGAGTCGGCGAGCAGCTTGCCGAGGATCGCGCCGAGGGCGATGAGGACGCCCACGCCCGCGACGGTCGAGCCCAGCCCGCTCGTGAAACTCGTGATGACCTTGTCGAGCGGGGCGCCCGCGAAGGCACCCAGCGCGAGTGACCCGACGGTCAGCGCGAGGAACGCGTGCAGCTTGAACTTGGTGATGAGCAGGACGATGACGGCGATACCCGCGAGGACGGCGATCCCCAGCTGGGCATGGCCCGCCGAGGTGATCGCCTCGACGGGGTCCGCTGCCAGCATCTCGACGCTGAGATGGGTCACGGTTGATCCCTAGTACGAGAGGTGTTGTGGGAGTGCGTGGGGGGTGGGGCTACGGGGCTTCGAGGCCGCGCAGGGCCTCGACGGCCCGCTCGGTGATCTCCTCGGGGCTGCCCGAGACGTCGACGGCGACGCCCGCCTCGTCCGCCCCGAGGGGCTGGAGCGTGGCGAACTGCGAGTCGAGGAGCGCGGTCGGCATGAAGTGGCCCTGCCGGTGCGACATCCGGTCCTCGATGAGCTTCCGGTCACCGGTGAGGTGGACGAAGGTGATCCCGGGGGCCGCGGCGCGCAGCCGGTCCCGGTAGCCGCGCTTCAGCGCCGAGCTGCTGACCACGCCGCCCTTGCCCGCGCGGCCGTCCGCCCAGGCGCCGATGGCGTCGAGCCAGGGCCACCTGTCGTCGTCGGTGAGCGGGGTACCGGACGACATCTTCTCGATGTTCGCCGGCGGGTGGAAGTCGTCGCCCTCGGCGTACGGGACGCCGAGCCGGTCCGCGAGCAGGGGCCCGATCGTGGTCTTGCCGGTCCCTGCCACGCCCATGATCACGACGACGTGGGGGGTGCGCCGTTCCTTCATCGCGTCCTGCCTCGCTGTCTTCATCGACATCGGTCTTTCGTTCACGTCACTGAAACCTATTAGGTCTGACGAATTCAAGAGTCTGTGACATAAAAGTCTGACTTATTGTTCACGTGGCATGCCTCGTAGGCTTCCCCCATGACCGCTCAGGCCCGAGGGCTGCACTCCCGCGTACTGGAAAGCCTCGGGCCCGCCATCACGGCCGGCGAGTACCCGGCCGGAAGCGTCCTGCTCACGGACGAGCTCGCCCAGCGCTTCGAGGTGTCACGCTCCGTGATGCGCGAGGCGGTCCGGGTCCTGGAGTCCATGCGCCTCGTCGCGTCCCGCCGTCGCGTGGGCGTGACCGTGCTGCCCATCGAGCAGTGGAACGTCTACGACCCGCAGGTCATCCGCTGGCGGCTGGCCGGCGCCGAGCGGCCGCGCCAGCTCCGCTCGCTGACCGTGCTGCGCTCCGCGATCGAGCCGGTCGCGGCCGGGCTCGCCGCCCGGCACGCCACGGCCGCCCAGTGCGCGGAGCTCACCGAGTGCGCGCTCGGCATGGTCGCCCACTCGCGGGGCCACCAGTTGGAGGGCTATCTGCGGCACGACGTCGCCTTCCACCGGGTCATCCTCAACGCCTCCGGCAACGAGATGTTCGCGCGCCTCGGTGACGTCGTCGCCGAGGTCCTGACCGGCCGCACCGCCCACCAGGTGATGTTCGAGGACCCGGACCCGCCCGCCGTGACCCTGCACGTCAAGGTCGCCGAGGCGGTCAGGGAGGGCGACGCCGCCCGCGCCGAGGAACTGACCCGGGAGATCGCCCTGGGCGCCCTGGAGGAACTGGACATCCTGGCGCCCTGAGGCGCAGGCCATCCGGGGGTCGGTGACAATGGACGGCATGTCCCGACGCGCCACACGCCCCACGCCCTGCCCCTGCGGCCACCCCCAGCCGTACGAGAAGTGCTGCGGCGGTCTCCACCGGGGCGAGGCCGCGGCGAGCAGCCCCGAGGAGCTGATGCGCTCCCGCTACAGCGCCTTCGCCGTGCGGGACGAGGGCTACCTGCTGCGCACCTGGCACCCGCGCACGCGCCCGCCGCGCGTGGAGTTCGACCCGGCGATGCGCTGGACGGGCCTGGAGATCGAGGAGACCACCGAGGGCACCGCGTTCCACACCACCGGCACGGTGACCTTCCGGGCGCGCTACACCGACGGCGGCCGCCCCGACGCACTGCACGAGCGCAGCCGCTTCGAACGGCTGGACGGCGCCTGGGTGTACGTCGACGGCGCGTTCATCGACTGAGGCCCACGCGCCCTCGCCCCCGCGCCCTCGCCCCACGCGCCCTCACCCCACCCGTCGTGACCCGGCCACCGGCGCGGGTGCGCGCGTGGGGCTCCAGGGGAGCGGGGATTCACACGGGGTGTGTCCCCGTCGCGCCCGGTGCGCACCGCTGCCGCCCGGAAGCCGCCGACGGGCCCAAACACCCCGGCCCGACCGTCAGTTCGAGGCCCCGGAGCGCCCGCCCACATAGGCGGGAACCCTCGCTGCGGCCGACCGGGCCCGCCAGTAGCGTCTGGCTGCCCCGTCCCTCACGCAGTCCCGTACGCCGTATGCCCTACGCCGTGCGATGGAAGAGGCTCCCGATGGCCGACAGCGCACAGCACCAGCGGAGTTACGAGCGTTACATGGGCGGCAGCCCGGAGGCGGAGCGGCGGATATTCGAGCGCCTGGCCCGGGAGCTGATGAAGGTCCAGGAGAGGAACCGGCGCGCCGCCAAGGCCGCGGGGCCCGAGCGCGCCCTCCACGCCAAGGCCGCGCTCGGCGTGGAGAACGCCCGGCTCCGCTTCCATGACGACCTCCCCGACGCCCTGCGCGCGGGCTTCGCACAGCCCGGCGCCGAGTACCCGGCGACCCTGCGGCTCTCCAACGCGAGCGGCATCCGGTCGGCCGACGGGGCGCCCGACCTGCGCGGCGCCGCACTGCGCGTCACGGTCTCCGCCGAGGAGAGCCACGACCTGCTCGCCACCAACTTCCCCGTGTCGCACGCCCGTGACGCCCGCGAGTTCGTGGCGTTCGCCGTGGCCATGGCGGGGGCGACGAGCCGCCTGCGCAAGGCGGTGGGGCTCTTCGTCAAGCTGCCGCTCGCCATCGGCCCCACCGCGGCACGACGTATGCGCCGCAACGTCGGGGCCGCCGTCAAGCACCCGGTCGGCAGCCTCGCGGACGAGACGTACTGGAGCCGCAGCGCGATCCTCTGGGGCCCGGCGGGACCCGTACGGTACCTGCTGCGCCCCGTCTCCAACGGCGGTGCCACAGCCGACGCGACGCGGCGCGACCCGCACCACCTCGGCCGCGAACTGGAAACGCGGCTCGCCCGCCAGGAGATCGCCTTCGACCTCTGCGTCCAGCGGTACGTCGACGAGCGGGCCACGCCCATCGAGGACGGCTCCGTGGAGTGGACGGAGTCCGTCGCGCCCGCGCTGCCCGTCGCCCGGCTGACCGTCCCGAGCCAGGACCTCGACACCGCGGAGGCCCGCGCCGCGGCCGGGCGCGTCGAGACCACCGGGTTCAGCCCGTGGTTCACCACCGACGACTTCCGCCCCCTCGGCAACCTCAACCGGGCCCGCAAATCCGCGTACGAGGCGAGCGCCGCCCACCGCCACGGTCTGCGCTTCGTCACCGAGGAGCCGCTGCGCAACCGGGTGCTCGGCGCCCCCGTCGGCGCGGCGTTCCGCCTCCTGAACCGCTACGTGCCCTGGCACAGGCTGCCGCTGTCGGCGAGCCTGCTCAACCTCGTCTTCCTGCGCAAGACGCTGCGCCGCCTCAACCTCATCGACACCGACGTGCACGAGGCGCCGCCCAGGGCCGTGCCCGTGCCCACCCCGCCGCCCGACGAACGGCTGCGCACCTCGCGCTCGTACGACGGCACGTACAACGACCTGTCCAAGCCGCAGATGGGCGCCGTGGGCGCGGCCTTCGGCCGCAACCTCAAGCCCGTCCACCGCCCCGACCTCTTCGACGTCCCGAACCCCGTCGAGGTCAGCCGCCGGCTCCTGTACCGGGACACGTTCCTGCCCGCGACCTCGCTGAACGTCCTGGCCGCCGCCTGGATCCAGTTCCAGGTCCACGACTGGGTCGACCACCGTCGCCACAAGCCGGGAGGACCGACCGTCGAGGTGCCGCTGCCGCCCGGAAGCACCTGGCACAACACCCCCGGCGGCCCCGCCGAGCGCGTCATGCGCTTCGCCGAGAACGAGGGCGTCGAACTCCCCGGCGGCCGGCCCCCGCTGCTCTTCGCCAACGCGGCGTCCCACTGGTGGGACGGGTCCGAGGTGTACGGCGAGAACGAGCGGACCGCCACGTATCTGCGCGAGCCGGGCGGCGGCGCCAAGCTGCGCCTGGAGGAGGGCCATCTGCCCCTCGGCCAGAACGGCATCCCGCTGACGGGCTTCGCCGAGAGCTGGTGGACGGGCCTCAGCGCCATGCACACGCTCTTCGCCCGTGAACACAACGCGGTCTGCGACGCGCTGCGGCACGCCTACCCCTCGATGGGCGAGGAGAGCGTCTACCACACCGCGCGCCTCGTCGTCTCCGCCCTCATCGCCAAGATCCACACAGTGGAGTGGACCCCGGCGATCCTCGCCACCGAGGCCATCGACCTCGGCCTGCGCACCAACTGGGAGGGGCCGCCCGCGAACTGGCTCAACAAGCTCGGCCTGTGGCTGCTGGAATCCCACTCGCTGACCGGCATCCCCCGGACCCTCCCCGACCACCACAAGGCCCCGTACTCCCTGACGGAGGACTTCGTCACCGTCTACCGCATGCACCCGCTGATCCCCGACGACTTCGAGATGCGCGAGCACCGCTTCGGGCAGCGCCTCGAAACCCTCGGCTTCCGCGACATCCAGGGCGGCTTCGCCGAGGCCGCCATCCGCAAGACGGGTCTCGCCGACACGCTGTACTCCTTCGGCATCGCCCACCCCGGCGCGATCACCCTGCACAACTTCCCGCGCGCCCTCCAGCGGTTCGAGCGGGACGGCGAGATCATCGACCTGTCCGTCGTCGACCTGGTCCGCACCCGCAGGCGCGGCGTGCCCCGCTACAACGACTTCCGCGAGGGCCTGCACAAGCAGCGCATACGCCGCTTCGAGGACCTCTCGCAGGACCCCGCGACCGTGGCCGCGCTCAAGGACGTCTACCGCTCGGTCGACGAGATCGACACGGTGGTCGGCCTGTTCGCCGAGAACCCGCCGCACGGCTTCGGCTTCAGCGACACGGCCTTCCGCGTCTTCCTCCTCATGGCCACCCGGCGGCTCCAGAGCGACCGCTTCCTGACCGTCGACTTCCGCCCCGAGATCTACACCCCGCTCGGCATCGACTGGGTGCAGAAGGGCGGCATGAACACCGTCCTGCTGCGGCACTGTCCGGAACTCGCGGGGCTGCTGCCGCGCGGGGCCAGCGCCTTCGCCCCTTGGCGGCACGTCCAGCCGATGACCGGTGACGGCCGTGACGGCGGCTGAGGGCGGCCCGGGCGGGTCGTCCGGGCCGTCCGCGTCGTCCGCGTCGTCCGCGTCGTCCGGGGCCCACGGTTCCGACGACCCCGGCGGCCCCGGACACCCGGGACTCGCCGACCTGTTCACCCGGCCCCTCCTGGAGACGCTCTGGCGCCGCCGCACCCACCGGGTGAGCCGCGGCGCCACCGTCCCCGCGGGCTCGATGACGTACCGCTCACCGCACGAGCCGCGCCCCCTGACCGAGCTGGAGGAAGCGGTCCTCATCGCGCTGACCGGCTGTACGGGCCTGACCATGCCGGACCGTCCCTTCGACGATCCGCGCGACGGCAAGCCGATCATGGCCAAGCCCAACATGACCATGGCGGGCCGGACCGCAGGCAGCCCCGACAACGCCCAGGCCACGCACTTCTTCCTGATCAACGACTCGGGTACGTACTTCCTGCGCAGGCTCCCTCCGGCGCCCGACGAGCCGCTCGACGCCCGGCGGCTCGTCGAGCGGGCCCGGCAGGCCAAGGTGCGCGTCCTCGACCACCGCCTCGACGTCGCCGAGGGCATGCGCGACTTCCCTGCGTACCTGGACTCCAACCGCTTCCTGTCCAACCTGCCGGGAACGACCGTCCTCTTCCCGGTGGTCGACCTCTCCCACCAGTACATCAACGCCCTGATGTACCTGCTCACCCAGCCGGACGACGCCCGCCCCACCCTCGTCGACGACCGCAACTTCTACCGCCCGGCGGGCGTACGGAAGTGGATCCGCAACGGCTTCCTCAACCCCGGTCTGAAGCTGCCGCTCGGCGCGCTCGGCCCGCTGCGCACCCAGATCGAGGCGGACCTGCTCCTCCAGAACCTCATGCTGACCGCCGAGGCGATGGGGCTCGGCGCCTGGATCCACGCGTCCGTCAACCCGCAGATCGCCCTCGGCGACCCGAAGTTCTCCCGCGCCTACGGCAGGATGCTCGGGTTCACCTTCGTCACCCCCCGCTGGCACCCGCACGATGTGTGGCGCTGGCACGTCCCGCTCCCGAGGTACGCGGCGCTGCGCTCCCACCCGGTGGGCCTCACCTCGCCCGGGGGCGAACCCCTGATCCAGGCCGCCTGCCCGCCCGCGCACCGCACGATGAGGCAGGCGGTCGACGCGGTCGTCCGGGCCAAGTTCGGCCGGGGAGGCGTCTACGCCGACCCGGACGTGTTCAGCCGCATCTACCGCGAGGACTACGGGCGGCGCTACCTCGCGGAGGCGAGCGCGTACGAGGACCGGGTGGTCGCCTGCGCCCGCGACATCTGCGAGTACATCCTGCGGACGCACCGCCGCTTTCCCGCGCACGTCGACGCGGTCCACGTGCCCGGTATCTGGCTCCAGGTCCACCACGTGGAGGAGGACTACTACGAACGGTTCTTCCACCGCGGGCTCACCGAAGCGCACCTCCGGCACGGGGCTCTCTGGGACTGACGGCCCGGCGGCAGAACACCGCTAGCGGCCCAGCGGCGGCACCCGGCAGGCGATCAGCAGCGGCCCCGGCCCGGCGAGACCCCGCTTCAGCAGCGCCGCGAACTCCGCCGCCGTCGTGGCCCGTTCCGCGGGCACGCCCATGCCGCGGGCCAGGGAGACGAAGTCCAGGGACGGGCCCGAGAGATCCAGCAACCGCCGGGCACGGGTGCCGTCGGACCGCGCGCCCACCGCTCCCAGCTCCAGGTCCAAAATCGCGTACGAGCCGTTGTCGAAGACCACCGTCGTGACGTCCAGGCCCTCCCTGGCCTGCGTCCACAGGGCCTGCGGCGTGTACATCGAGGCCCCGTCACCGACCAGCGCGAGCACCGGCCGCTCCGGAGCGGCGACCGCCGCGCCCACCGCGAGCGGCAGGCCCTGCCCCATGGCGCCGCCGGTCAGCGTCAGCCAGTCGTGCGGGGGTGCGCCCGCGGTCGCGCCGGGGAGCCAGATGCCGCTGGTGTTGGCCTCGTCGACGACCACGGCCCCTTCCGGCAGCAGCGCCCCGATCACGGCGGCGGCCGACTCCGCGGTGAGGTCGCCGCAGGGCAGCGCGGGCCTGGCCGCCGCCTCCCGTACGGCGCACACGCCGCGCCCCACCACTTCGGCGAGGCCCTCCAGCGCGGCCGTCACGTCCTCGGCGCCCGCCGCCAGCGTGTGCACCGCGCACCCCTCGGGGGCGAGGTCGCCGCCCTGCCCCGGGTAGGCGAAGAACGACACGGGCGACGCGGCTCCGACGAGCACCAGGTGCCGTACGCCCGCCAGTTGGCGCGTGGCGCCGGACGCGAGGTAGGCCAGGCGCTCGACGGCGGGCCGCCCCGCGCCGCGTTCGAGGCGGGCGGGGAAGGTCTCGCAGAGCAGCTTCGCGCCGGTCGCCGCGGCCACCCGCCCCGCCGCCGTCAACGCCGCCCCGCGCACCGCGTCCCCGCCGAGCAGCAGGGCGGCGGGGACGCCCGAGCGCAGCGCGTCGGCGGCGCCCGTCACCGCGTCCACCGAGACCAGGCCGCGCCGCGCGGCGGGCGGCGGTGCGGCGGCCGGCGGTGCCCCCGCCTGGGACCAGGAGACGTCCGCGGGCACGATCAGCGTGGCGATCGCCCCCGGCGGGCCCACCGCGGCGGCGACGGCGGCCCTGACGTCTTCGGCCAGTTCGTCGGCGTGGTACGTGCGCCGCGTCCAGGCCGACACCGTGCCGGCGAGCGCCCCGATGTCGGACTCCAGGGGCGCGTCGAGCCGCTTGTGCCGCAGGGCGTGGTCGCCGACGACGTTGACGACGGGCGACGCGGCCCGCCGGGCGTTGTGCAGGTTGGGCAGACCGCCCGCGAGGCCGGGGCCGAGGTGCAGCAGCGTGCACGCGGGGCGTCCGGTCATCCGCCCGTACCCGTCGGCGGCTCCCGTGGCCACGCCCTCGAAGAGGCAGAGCACGGGCCGCAGTTGCGGGGCCTCGTCCAGGGCGGCCACGAAGTGCATCTCGGAGGTGCCGGGGTTGGCGAAGCAGGCGCGGACGCCCTGCTCCACGAGGCCGCTGATCAGGGTCTGCGCTCCGTTGGGCATGGCGTTCCGCCTCTGCTCGGTGGCGAGGGCGCGCGTGGGGCGTCCGCGCCCGGTGCGTGGGGGAGGCCAGTCTTCACGGGGTGCGGGCCGCGACGGCAGCCGCGATCCGGCCAGCCGCGGGGCCCCCGCCGGGCCCGAACCTGCGCCGGTAGTCGGTGGGGCTGAGCCCCGTCCGCCGGCGCAGCCTGGCCCGCAGATTCGCGGCGGTACCCAGGCCACTGCGGCGAGCGACAACATCGAGCCGCTCCCGCGCCCAGTCGAGCCGCACGGCCGGAAACCGCCCCCGGAACTCATCGGCCCACCGCCCGGGCGCGGCACGTCTACGCCACGCGCTGTAGAGAGGGACCCCGAAGCCCTGCGGGACTATTCAAACTGGACTAGTCTGCGGTGCATGCCCGAGAAAACGATCCCGCTCCTCCCGTGCCGAGCGATCCAGCCGGTGGTGGACTTCTACACCGCCCTCGGCTTCGAGACGACGTTCCTCCAGAAGAGCCCCTACGCCTACGCCGTCGTCGAACGCGGCGCGATACAGCTCCAGTTCTACGGCATGAAGCAGTACGAACCCACGGAGTCCCACTCCGGCTGCTACGTCCTCACCGACGACGTGGACGCCCTGCACGCCGCCTTCCGCGCCGGGCTCAAGGCGGCGTACGGCAGGATTCCGACGCGCGGCCTGCCCCGTATCGGACCGCTCAAGGACATGTCGTACGGAGTGCGGCAGTTCCTCATGACCGACCCCGGCGGCAACTGCGTCCGGGTCGGCCGGCCGATCAGCGACGACCCCTCCCTGCGCCCCGTCCCGAAGGAAACCTTCGCGCGGGCGCTGCACCTGGCCGACCTCTTCGTCGACTCCAAGCAGGACCTGCCCGGCGCCGCGAAGATCATCGACAAGGCGCTGGACCGCACGGACGAGCGGCCCACCGCGGAACAGGAGCTGCGCCTGCTGGTCCTGCGCGCCGACGTCGCCCAGCGGCTCGACGACGCGGAGCATGCCGACAGGCTGCTGACCAGGGCCGCCGCGCTCGTCCTCACGGCCGCCGAGCGGGAGACGGCGAGCGACGCCCTGACACGCCTCGCCGAGCTGACGGCGTAGCCGGAGGGGGAGCGGGTCAGGGGGAGCGGGGGCGGGACAGGGCAGCGGGACGGGGGAGCGGGCGTGCTGTCGTAAGAGACCCGTCAAGAGGGCCGTGGACGTCGTATGGACGGCGTCAACGGCGGCCGGATGCGGCTTGAACAGCGGTTTCCTTCAACCGTCAGAGCAAGCAGTTCATCCGTCCACTTCTTTCGGGAGCTCACGATGGCCGACGCGGCCTTCGTCGTCACCACACTCGCGCTCTTCGCGCTGGTGGCACTCGTCGCCAAGGGGGTGACGAAGCTGTGACCACCGAGAACATCGTCGGTCTCGTCGTGGCCCTCGCCCTCCTGGGCTACCTCGTCCTCGCCCTCATCTTCCCGGAGAGGTTCTGAGCACGACATGAGCCCAGTCCCAGCCGGTGTGCTCCAGCTACTCGCACTCATGGCGGCGCTCGCCCTCGCGTACCGCCCGCTCGGCGACCACATGGCCCGCGTCTACAGCTCGAAGAGACACCTTCGCGCCGAGAAGTGGATCTACAAGGCCATCGGTGCCGACCCGGACACGGAGATGCGCTGGCCCGCGTACCTGCGCGGTGTCCTCGCCTTCTCCGCGGCCGGCGTCCTCTTCCTCTATCTGCTCCAGCGGCTCCAGGGCACGCTGCCCGGCTCCCTCGGCTTCCGCTCCATCGACCCCGACCAGGCCTTCAACACCGCGGTCTCGTTCGTGGCCAACACCAACTGGCAGTCCTACTCCGGCGAGCAGGCCATGGGCCACGTCGTCCAGACGGGCGGCCTCGCGGTACAGAACTTCGTCTCGGCGGCGGTGGGCATCGCGGTCGCCGTGGCCCTCGTACGCGGCTTCGCGCGCTCCCGCACCGGTGAGCTCGGCAACTTCTGGGCCGACCTGGTGCGCGGCGTGGTCCGCGTCCTGCTGCCGATATCCGTGCTCGGCGCCCTCGTCCTCGTCGCCTGCGGAGCCCTCCAGAACTTCTCCGGCATCCACGAGGTCGGCCGGTTCGGCGGCGGCTCGCAGCAGTGGAACGGCGGCGCGATCGGCTCCCAGGAGGTCATCAAACTCCTCGGCACCAACGGCGGCGGCTACTTCAACGCCAACTCCGCCCACCCCTTCGAGAACCCCACCCCCCTCTCCAACCTCTTCCAGATCTTCCTGATCCTCCTCATCCCCTTCGCGCTGACCCGCACCTTCGGCCGGATGACCGGATCGCTCCGGCAGGGCCACGCGATCCTCGCCACGATGGTCACCATCTGGGTCGGCTTCACCGCGCTGATGATGTGGACCGAGTTCCACCACGGCGGCCCGGCGTTCGACCTGGCCGGCGGGGCGATGGAGGGCAAGGAGACCCGGTTCGGGATCGGCGGTTCGTCGCTCTTCGCGGTGGCCACCACCCTCACCTCCACCGGCGCCGTGAACTCCTTCCACTCCTCCTACACCGGCTTCGGCGGCGGCCTGGAGATGCTCGGCATGCAGCTCGGCGAGATCGCCCCCGGCGGCACCGGATCGGGCCTCTACGGCATGCTGATCATGGCGATCATCGCGGTGTTCATCGCGGGCCTGATGGTCGGCCGTACGCCGGAGTACCTGGGCAAGAAGATCGGCACCCGCGAGATCAAGTTCGCGGCGTGCTACATCCTCATCACCCCGGCGCTCGTACTGAGCCTCACCGCCGTGTCGATGGCGCTGCCCACGCCCAAGGACTCCCTGCTCAACTCCGGCGCCCATGGATTCTCCGAGATCCTCTACGCCTTCACCTCCGGCGCCAACAACAACGGCTCCGCCTTCGGCGGCCTGAGCGCCGACACGAACTGGTTCAACACCACGATCGGCCTCGCCATGCTCCTCGGCCGCTTCCTGCCGATGGTCTTCGTCCTCGCGCTCGCCGGATCACTGGCCGAACAGCGTCCCGTACCGGAGACGGCAGGCACCCTGCGCACCGAGAAACCGCTCTTCACCGGGTTGCTCGTCGGCACGATCACGATCATCACCGGACTCACCTACTTCCCCGCGCTCGCGCTGGGACCGCTCGCCGAGGGGCTCGCGTCATGAGCACGGACACCGAGAAGCACGAGGCGGCCGAGGCCACCCCGCACCACGAGAACAAGGCCGATACGGGCAACACCGAGGCGGGCAACACGGATACGGGCTACACGGATACGGGTAACACCGAGGCGGGCAAGGCCGATACAGGCAAGGCCGAGGCGGGCAAGGTCGGTGCCGGGCTCTTCGATCCGGCCCAGCTGCTCACGTCGCTGCCCGACGCCTTCCGCAAGCTGCACCCGCGGCTCATGGTCAAGGCCCCGGTGATGTTCGTGGTCCTGATCGGCTCGGTGGCCACCACCGTGCTCGCGGCTCTGGACCCGTCCGACTGGTTCGGCTGGGCGATCACCGCCTGGCTCTGGCTGACCACGCTCTTCGCCAACCTCGCCGAAGCCGTCGCCGAGGGCCGGGGCAAGGCGCAGGCCGACACCCTGCGCAGGGCCAAGACGGACACGATGGCCCGGCGGCTGACCGGGGGCGTCGAGGAGGCGGTGCTCGGCACCGCCCTGCGCGTCGGCGACCGGGTCGTCTGCGAGGCGGGCGACATCATCCCCGGCGACGGAGACGTCGTCGAGGGCGTGGCGTCCGTCGACGAGTCGGCGATCACCGGCGAATCCGCCCCCGTCATCCGGGAGTCGGGCGGCGACCGGTCCGCCGTCACGGGCGGCACGAAGGTGCTCTCCGACCGCGTCGTCATCGAGATCACGACGAAACCCGGTGAGACGTTCATCGACCGTATGATCAACCTGGTCGAGGGCGCGGCCCGGCAGAAGACCCCCAACGAGATCGCGCTGAACATCCTGCTCGCGTCCCTCACCATCGTCTTCCTGCTCGCCGTGGTCACCCTCAAGCCCTTCGCAAGCTATGCCGGGGCCGACGACCAGACCTCACTGATCGTCCTGACGGCGCTGCTCGTCTGCCTGATCCCCACCACCATCGGCGCCCTGCTCTCCGCCATCGGCATCGCGGGCATGGACCGCCTGGTGCAGCGCAACGTCCTGGCCATGTCGGGCCGGGCCGTGGAGGCCGCGGGCGACGTGTCGACGCTGCTGCTCGACAAGACCGGCACCATCACCCTCGGCAACCGCAGGGCCGCCGAGTTCGTGCCCGTACGAGGTGCCACCGAGGCCGAGCTCGCCGACGCGGCCCAGCTCTCCTCGCTGGCCGACGAGACGCCCGAGGGTCGCTCCGTCGTCGTACTCGCCGAGGAGCGGTACGGGCTGCGCGAGCGTCGCCAGGCTGAGCTGACCGGCGCGACCTGGGTGCCGTTCACGGCGCAGACCCGCATGTCGGGCGTGGATGTCGAGGGGCGCGCGGTCCGCAAGGGCGCGACCGCCTCGGTGCTCGCCTGGGTCGAGGAGCGCGGGGGAGCGGTCGCCGACGACACGTGGGCCCTGGCCGAGCAGATCTCCCGGGCGGGCGGCACCCCGCTGCTCGTCGCGGTGGAGGACGGCCGAGGCGCCCGCGTCCTGGGCGCCGTCCACCTCAAGGACGTCGTCAAGGAGGGCATGCGCGAGCGGTTCGACGAACTGCGCCGCATGGGCATCAGGACCGTCATGATCACCGGCGACAACCCGCTGACCGCCAAGGCCATCGCCGAGGAGGCGGGCGTCGACGACTTCCTCGCCGAGGCCACGCCCGAGGACAAGATGGCGCTGATCAAGCGCGAGCAGGCCGGCGGCAAGCTGGTCGCGATGACGGGCGACGGCACCAACGACGCCCCCGCCCTCGCCCAGGCGGACGTCGGCGTGGCCATGAACACCGGCACCTCGGCCGCCAAGGAGGCCGGGAACATGGTCGACCTGGACTCCGACCCCACCAAGCTCATCGAGATCGTCGGGATCGGCAAACAGCTCCTCATCACCCGCGGAGCCCTGACGACGTTCTCCATCGCCAACGACGTCGCCAAGTACTTCGCGATCATCCCGGCCATGTTCACGGTGGCGTATCCGAGCCTCGACAAGCTCAACATCATGGGCCTGGCCTCGCCCGAGTCCGCGATCCTCTCGGCGGTGATCTTCAACGCCCTGATCATCGTCGCCCTCGTCCCGCTCGCCCTGAAGGGCGTGCGCTACCGCCCGATGAGCGCGGACCGGATGCTCCGGCGCAACCTCGGCGTCTACGGCCTCGGCGGCCTCGTCGCCCCGTTCATCGGCATCAAGATCATCGACGTGCTCCTCTCCCTCATCCCCGGCCTGGGCTGACCCGGCCCCGGCCGACCAGAAAGCGTGCTGAGTCACCATGAACAACTCCGTAGCGAACACCGCACGGCTGCTCGGCGCGGGAGCCCGCGCCCTGCTCGTCCTCACCCTTCTCTGCGGCGTCCTCTACCCGCTCGCGGTCACCGGCGCCGCCCAGGCCCTCTTCGACGACAAGGCCAACGGCTCCGAGATACGGGCGGACGGCAGGAGCGTCGGCTCCGAGCTCATCGGCCAGCGCTACGACCTGCCCCTGAAGAAGGGCCAGGAGACGGCCGAACCGGACCTCAGATGGTTCCAGCCGCGCCCCTCGAACGGCCTGGGCGAGAACAGCGTGAACACCCGGTACGAACTCCTCGTGTCCGGCGCCACGAACCTCGCCGGCGACAGCGAGGACCTGATCAAGCAGGTGAAGGCCGCCAAGGCGGCCGTGATCGAGGACAACTCCACGCCCGGCCACGAGGTGCGCCCCTCCGAGGTGCCCGCCGACGCGGTCACGTCCTCGGGATCGGGCCTGGACCCGCACATCTCCCCGGCGTACGCGGACCTCCAGACGCGCCGCGTCGCGGCGAGGAACCACCTGGACCCGGCAGAGGTCGAGCGACTCGTCACGCACCACACCGAAGGCCGGACGCTGGGCTTCATCGGGGAGCCGCGGGTGAACGTCCTGAAACTGAACGTCGCCCTGAAGCAGCTCGTCGCCCGGAGCGACGAGAACTGAGCAGCCACGGCGATGCCGCAGGAAAAGCAAAAAACCCCAGGTGACCTGGGGTTTTAGCTGGTGTCCGAGGGGGGACTTGAACCCCCACGCCCGATAAAGGGCACTAGCACCTCAAGCTAGCGCGTCTGCCATTCCGCCACCCGGACAAGGTGTCTGTCTTCGCGGGGCGTTTCCCGCGGCGACAGAGAGAACATTACCAGGCTTCCCAGGGTCCCCGATCACCCCCGCCACCGCTGTGAACTGCTGATGACGGCACCCGCCCGGCCTTGGGCGCGGAGCCCCGGAGAGAGAGGATGAGGGGGACCACCAGCAGCGAATGCGGGAGGAGCCAGCGTGAGCGGGTCCAGCACGGGCAAGGCCGTCACCGGTGAGGACGAGGTCGTCGACCTCTGTCGCGAACTGATCCAGATCGATACGAGCAACTACGGCGACCACTCGGGCCCGGGTGAGCGCAAGGCCGCGGAGTACGTGGCCGAGAAGCTCGCCGAGGTCGGTCTCGAACCGAAGATCTTCGAGTCCCACCCCGGCAGGGCCTCCACGGTGGCGCGGATCGCGGGCGAGGACCCGTCGCGGCCCGCGCTGCTCATCCACGGCCACACCGACGTCGTGCCGGCCAACGCCGCGGACTGGACGCACCACCCCTTCTCCGGGGAGATCGCGGACGGCTGCGTGTGGGGCCGGGGCGCCGTCGACATGAAGGACATGGACGCGATGACCCTCGCGGTCGTCCGCGAGCGGATGCGCAGCGGCCGCAAGCCCCCGCGCGACATCGTCCTCGCCTTCCTGGCGGACGAGGAGGCGGGCGGCACGTACGGCGCGCGGCACCTCGTCGACAACCACCCCGACCTCTTCGAGGGGTGCACGGAGGCGATCAGCGAGGTCGGCGGCTTCTCCTTCACCGTCAACGAGAACCTGCGGCTCTACCTCGTCGAGACGGCCCAGAAGGGCATGCACTGGATGAAACTGACCGTGGACGGCACCGCCGGCCACGGGTCGATGATCCACAAGGACAACGCGATCACCGAGCTCTCCGAGGCCGTCGGACGCCTCGGGCGGCACAAGTTCCCGGTGCGGGTCACCAAGACCCTGCGGCACTTCCTCGACGAGCTCGGTGACGCACTCGGCACCGAGCTCGACCCGGAGAACATGGATGAGACGCTCGCCAAGCTCGGCGGCATCGCCAAGCTCATCGGCGCCTCCCTGCAGAACACCGCCAACCCCACGCAGCTCGCCGCCGGGTACAAGGTGAACGTGATCCCCGGGCAGGCCACCGCGCACGTCGACGGCCGCTACCTGCCGGGGTACGAGCAGGAGTTCCTCGCCGACCTGGACCGGCTCCTCGGCCCGAACGTGCGCCGCGAGGACGTGCACGCCGACAAGGCCCTGGAGACGACGTTCGACGGCGCGCTCGTCGACGCCATGCAGACCGCCCTGCGGGCGGAGGACCCGATCGCGCGCGCCGTGCCGTACATGCTCTCCGCGGGGACGGACGCCAAGTCCTTCGACGACCTCGGCATCCGCGGCTTCGGCTTCGCGCCGCTGAAGCTGCCGCCGGAGCTGGACTTCGCGGGCATGTTCCACGGGGTGGACGAGCGGGTCCCGGTGGACGGCCTCAAGTTCGGGGTCCGGGTGCTCGACCGGTTCATCGACGCCTCCTGAAGGAACGCCTCCGGCCTGAAGGGACGCGGCCTGAAGGAATGCGGCCCTGAACCGGCTGGACGACGACCTGATTAGTCGTTGAGACGACACTCCAACAATCGCCAGCCTGTACGTACTTGAATGAAAAGAGTGAAAGAGGTCATCTGCTCGTAGCCCCGCACCACCCTCCTCGTTACAGGTGATGCAGTCCGCAGCTTGGACTGCGTTTGCCTACGAGGAGGAATAATGATCAAGAAGATCGTCGCCGCTGTTGCCGCGACTGGTGGTCTCGTGCTCGCGGGTGCGGGTATCGCCACCGCCGACTCCGGTGCGCAGGGTGCCGCTGTGCAGTCCCCGGGCGTGCTCTCGGGCAATGTCCTCCAGATGCCCGTGCACGTGCCGGTGAACGCCTGCGGTAACACGGGCTCCGTGATCGGGCTGCTGAACCCCACCTTCGGCAACGTCTGCATCAACAAGTGACGTTGTTGCGCCTCATCCCCTTGAGGGTCTGAGTCCGTCGGCCCCGGAGCGCGCCATGCGCTCCGGGGCCGCGGGTATTCCGCGTCCGGGCGAACACGTCCGTACGTTCTCCGGAAGGCAAAAGGCAGGGAACAGCTATGCGACAGGTCACGCGCAAAGGCCTGACCATTATGGCCGCGGCGACCGGCGTACTCGCCGCGACCGGGGGTTACGCACACGCCGACGCGGGTGCCGACGGGAGCAGTTCGGATTCGCCCGGTGTTCTGTCGGGCAATTCCGTGCAGATTCCCGTTCACACCCCGGTCAACGTCTGCGGCAACACCGTGAGCGTCGTCGGGGCCCTCAACCCCGCAGCCGGCAACGCCTGCGTCAACGACGGGGGCGGTGATTCACGCAAGCCCTCCGGCGGCTCCGGGGCGGACGGTCACGCCAGTGACTCGCCCGGTGTCGGCTCCGGCAACCAGGTGCAGCTCCCCGTGGACGCGCCGGTGAACGTCTGCGGCAACAGCGTCACCATCGGCGGCCTCGCCAACCCCGTCGGCGGCAACGACTGCGCCAACGAGTCCGAGGGCTCCACGCCGCCACCGGGCCACGAGCATCCTCCGACGGATCCCGAGGACCCGGGTGACCCCGGCGATCCTGGTGACCCCGGCGATCCCGGTGATCCCGGTGACCCAGGTGATCCCGGCGATCCTGGTGACCCCGGTAACCCTGGTGATCCCGGCGATCCCGGTGAGCCCGGCAACCCCGGTGCCCCGGTCGTTCCGAACCAACCGGGCACGCAGGTCGTCACCCCGCCCAAGGGCGGCTCGCACCTCACGGATACCGGCGGTGACGCACGGGTGACGGATGCCGGCCGTGCTCCGCAGCTCGCGGACACCGGCAGCTCGCTGCCGCTCGGTGTCACGCTGCCGCTCGGCGCGGGCGCGCTGCTCGCGGGAACCGTCCTGTACCGCAGGGCGCGGGCGGCCGCCTGAGCCGCGGCACGGCCGGGCACGGTGGAACGGAGCGGGTCCCGCAGCCGTGGGCCGCTCCGTTTCCGCCGTTGTCCGGCGGTTCGGTCACGAGGTCACCGGGGCACGAGGTCTCCGGGGCACGAGGTCACCGGGTCGCGTCACCAGGTCGCCCGTAGCTGGCGGATGATCCGTCGCTTCAGCCGCACCCTGCGGCTGCCGTCGCGGTGCAGTCTCAGGCGGTCCAACTCCCACAGTCCGTACTCCGCGTGGTCAGTCAGCAGGCGTGTGGCTTCCTTGCGGGTGACCCCGCGCGGTACGTACACGTCGACAAATTCGTATTCCGGCATCGCATCTATTGTGCGGGCACGGGCCCGGTACGGATAGCGTCTGCACTATGTCTGATGCTGCGCAGCCCACCGCTGCCGAGGTACGTGCCGCCGCCGAGGCGGTCAAGACCGCGCTCGACCGCCACCTGGCCGCGGTCGAACGCAGGTCGGGCGAGGACGATCCGGCCGTGTACGAAGCGTTCAACGCGCTCGCCACGGCGGCCGAGGAGTACGACGAACTCCTCTACGACCGCCATGACGAGGTCACCCCCTTCGAGATCCCCGCCGCGGAGGACGCGCTGCCGCCCTACCGCGGCCCGGAGGAGGCCAACGCGCTCAGCGTGCTCATCCGCCGCGACTACGCCGTGGCGGAACCCCAGCGGCTGCTCGCCCAGGCCCAGCGGGTCGCCGACCTCGACGCGGGCGGGCCGGGCGGCAGCGGCCCCGCCGACACCCTGCACGGGGCGCTCGGCGTCCTCTTCGGGGAATTCGAACCGGACGAGATCGCCTCGCGGCACAAGGAGTTCGGCCTGGAGGAGGGCGACTCCACCCTCTGGGTGACCGCGGCGGACAGCGCCGCCGAACCGGGGGAGTGGCTGAGCGCCCCCTTCGACGAGGCCGATCCGCACCGGGTCGTCTGCCGCTTCGACGTCAGCGCGGTCTTCGACGACGAACTGGACGACGACGCCATCGACGGCCCCGACGCGGACGTCGACATCGACGCGGACCTGGCGGTGCCGCTCGACGAGGTGGACGAGGTGGACGAGATCGACGAGACGGACGGCCGAGGCGGCCCGGACGGTGCCGGGGCGCCCGGCGAGGACTCCCGGGCCCGCGGGGCCGGCCTCTGACGGCCCGGCCCCTGACCAGGCCGTAGCCGGACCGACGAAGCGCGCCGCTCCTTCGAGGAACGGCGCGCTTTCGTACGTCTGGGCTCAGGGCCTTGCCGGCGGCACCTGTGGGCGCAGCAGGGTCTGGAGGCGGGTCGTGCGGTCCTTCCAGAGGCGCTCCGCCACCGCTCGCGGCAGCGCCTGCTCGACGCCCTGCACGACCGACAAGTGCCGTTCCGCGCGGCTGAACGCCGTGTAGACCCACGGCCGCGTCAGTGACTGCGCCGCGTCGCCCGGCAGCACCACGACCGCCGCGGGCCAGCGCAGCCCCACGGCCTGGTGCGCCGTGAGCGCCCAGGCGTGCCGCACCTCCCGGTCCACCCGCTCCTTGGGTACGAGGACGGGGGCGCCGTCGCACTCCAGGTGCAGCCCCTCCGCGTCGGCCCGCACCACACGGCCCGGCGTCGCACGCCCGGCCGCCGGGATGTGGGCGACCCTGTCCCCGGGGTCGAAGCCGCCGAAGCGGCCGGGGCCGGGGTTCAGCCGCTCCTTCAGCGCGGCGTTGAGCGCGCGCGTGCCCGCGGCGCCGCCGTGCCCGGGTGTGATGACCTGGGTCTGCTCGGCGGGCACCCCGATCGCCCGGGGCACCGAGTCCGCGACGAGCTGAACGGTGCGGTGGATCGCCTCCGCGGCGTCGCGCACCGGGACGAGCACGACCTCCTTGCCCGGGGCCTCGACCTGGTGCAGCTCGCCGATGCCGATGCCCGAGGTCAGCTCACCGATGGGGCCGGGATCAGGGGTGCGGGAGACGATCTGCGGGCAGCAGCGCGCGGAGACGAGGTCAGCGAAGACCCGCCCGGGACCCGCCGACCACAGCACCGCCGGGTCTCCGCAGAGCACCAGGCGGGCGCCGTCCGGCAGCGACTCCACGAGCATCGCCGCGCTCTCCACGTCCAGTTGCGGGGCGTCGAGGACCACCAGGAGGTCCAGGGCGAGGGCGCCGTCCGCGTCCCGCCCGGGGCCCTCCTCGCCGGAGAGGAGTCCGGCCACCGTCACGGCGGCGTCCTCCAGGCCCGTCGCCCGCGCCAGGCGGCGCCTGCCGTCGGTGCTGTGGGCGGCGGCGTACACCCGCAGGCCGAGCGCCGCGGCGGCGGTCACCAGGGCGGCCGGTTCGCCGCGCGAGGCCTCGCCGCCGGAGTGCAGCACGAGGCCGTGCCCGGCGACGGCGCGGATCAGCTCGGCGGCGGAGCCCGAGGCCCCGGCGGCGGCCGTCTCCCACGCGGCTGCGTCCGGCCCCGAACCGTCCTCCTTCGGCAGGGAGTTGATCACTCGGGCGAGCCCGTCGGCGAGGCTCTCCTCCGCGAGGGCGCACCGCTCGAGGCCGATCAGGACACGCACCGGACGCTCCTGCTCCGTATCCGCGTCGCCATCCGGGTCGCCGTCCTCGGAGCCCCCGGCGCCCGAGCGCTGGACCGGCATCTCCGCCGTGTCGAGGGCGTCCTGGAAGGCCAGGGCGTCGCCCTCCGCGAGGGCGCTCTGCACCGCGGCGTCCGGGTCCGGCACCGCGCGCTGCCCGAGCGCGGAGGTCAGCGCCGCGAGGTCCAGCGCGGTGTGCCCCGCCACGGCCGCCTGCTCCAGGAGCCAGACGGTGACCGCACGGCCCCTGCGCTCGTCGTCGGGCCCGCACTCGGCGCCCAGCAGGGCCCTGGCGAACCCGTCGGCCTGCTCGGGGCGCACGCCCGTGACCCGCAGCAACTGCCACGGGTCCGCGCGCAGCCGTTCCTCGGCGCCCTCGCCGAGCACGGCTGCCGTCGGCCCGGCGAGCGCGTCCGGCGCGCCCCCCTCGGCGAGCACGGCACGCACCGCGTCGACGCTCTCCCCGGAGGGCGCCGCCGCCGACGGCCGCGGCGGGCGGACCGGCTCCGTGGCGGGGGCGGACGCGGGCCTGCGCGGG
The DNA here is from genome assembly GCF_052936595.1 of Streptomyces sp. DSM 118878. Taxonomy (NCBI): domain Bacteria; kingdom Bacillati; phylum Actinomycetota; class Actinomycetes; order Kitasatosporales; family Streptomycetaceae; genus Streptomyces; species Streptomyces sp. DSM 118878. The sequence goes on along the minus strand of NZ_CP193622.1, from coordinate 2,131,618 downwards.
GCGGGCTCCGGCTCGCTGAAGGCGCTGATGACGGGCTTCTCGCCGCTCTCCACCGCGCGCACCGCCGCCAGCAGGTCGGCCGCCGTGCCGCTCAGCTTCGTCCCGGCCTCGATCGGCGCTTCCTTGGACGCCTTGCGCTGCTCGATCCGCTCCCGCAACTCCCGCTGCGCGGCGAGCTCGGCCTCGGCCTCGGACAGCTCGGCCTTCGCGGCCGCGTCCCCGGCCACGTCCCCGGCCACGTCCTCGGCCACCGCGTCAGTAGCCCCATCAGCCGTCCGATCAGCCGTCCGATCAGCCGCCTCATCGCCGGTGGCGGCTGCTTCTTCGCCGGTGGCGTCGCCGCCCGACGACGCGCCGTCACCTCCGGCGGCCTCGTCCGCCGGAGGCGCGGTCTCCTCCGTTCCGGTCGGCTCCGCCTGCTCCGCGGCAGCGGCCCCGGGGTCCTCCGCGGCAGCGGGTTCCGTACTCACAGCGTGCTCCAGTCGTGATCGGGATAGCGGTGCACGGGCGCCGACACGTCGTCGAGCGCCTGGCAGATCTCGTCAGGAAGACTAAGGGTCTCCACTGACAACGCGGCCGTGAGCTGCTGCGCGTTGCGCGCACCGACGATCGGTGCCGTCACTCCCGGGCGGTCCCGCACCCAGGCCAGGGCGACCTGGAGGGGGCTCGCGGCGAGCCCGTCGGCGGCCGTGGCCACCGCGTCGACGATGCGGGCCGACGCGTCGTCCAGGTACGGGGCGACGAACGGCGCCAGGTGGTCGGAGCCGCCGCGCGAGTCGGCCGGGGTGGCACGGCGGTACTTCCCGGTGAGCACGCCCCTGCCGAGCGGCGACGAGGGCATCAGGCCCACCCCCAGGTCGATGGCGGCGGGCAGCACCTCGCGCTCCACGCCTCGCTGGAGCAAGGAGTACTCCATCTGGGTGCCCGCGATGCGGGTGCGGGCGCCCGGCACCGCGAGCTGCCACGTCGCGGCCTTGGCGAGCTGCCAGCCGCAGAAGTTGGAGACGCCCGCGTACCGCGCGCGTCCGCTGCTGACCGCGATGTCGAGCGCCTGCAAGGTCTCGTCGATCGGCGTCCCCGGGTCGAAGGCGTGGAGCTGCCAGAGGTCCACGTGGTCCGTGCCGAGGCGGGCGAGCGAGGCGTCGAGGGCGGCGAGCAGATGGCCGCGCGAGCCGTCGCAGCGGCGCTCGGGGTCGGGCACGCTGCCCGCCTTGGTGGCGATGACCAGGTCACGCCGGGGCACGAGCCGCTCGATCAGCCGCCCGAGGAGATACTCGGCCTCGCCGTCGCCGTACACGTCCGCGGTGTCGACCAGCGTGCCGCCCGCCTCCCAGAACACCTTGAGAAGGTCGGCGGCGTCGCCCTCCTCGGTGTGCCCCCAGGTGAGGGTGCCGAGTCCGATCCGGGACACGCGAAGGCCGGTCCGGCCGAGATGCCTCTGCTCCATGGGCGCTGAGATTACTCATCGGGCCCCGCCCGTGGGCGCCCCTGTGGACAAACCAGCAACTGTGGACAACCCCGTCACCGGCCTCGCCACCCGCCTCGTCCCCACCTCGCCACCCGCCTCGTCCCCACCTCGCCACCCGCCTACTCCCCACCTCGCCACCGGCCCCGTCCCCGGCACCCCTGACGAATCCTGTGCCCGCGCGCTAAAGTCCGCGGCACAGGGACGTTACTCATGAGTACAGCGGTTAGGGGATCGGCCATGCAGCTCGGCATCAACCTCGGTTACTGGGGCGGCGGGATGGACGCGGACAATCTCGCGGTCGCCAGGGAGGCCGACAAGCTCGGCTACGCGGTCTGCTGGGCCGCCGAGGCCTACGGCTCGGACGCCGCGACGGTGCTCTCCTGGGTGGCGGCGCAGACGGAGCGCATCGACATCGGGTCCGCGATCTTCCAGATCCCGGCCCGCCAGCCCGCGATGACCGCGATGACGGCGGCCACCCTCGACTCGCTCTCCGGCGGCCGCTTCCGCCTGGGCCTCGGCGTCTCCGGACCGCAGGTCTCCGAGGGCTGGTACGGCGTGAAGTTCGACAAGCCGCTGGCACGCACGCGTGAGTACGTCGAGATCGTCCGCAAGGCCATGACCCGTGAGCGCCTCTCCTACGAGGGCGAGCACTGGACGCTCCCGCTGCCCGGCGGCCCCGGCAAGCCCATCAAGCTGACCGTCCACCCCCAGCGCGAGCACATCCCGCTGTACATCGCCGCGATCGGCCCGAAGAACCTGGAGCAGACCGGCGAGATCGCCGACGGCGCCCTGCTGATCTTCCCGGCCGCCGAGCACCTGGAGGAGACCGCGCTGCGGCATCTGCGGGCCGGGCGCGAGAAGGCGGGCAAGACCATGGAGGGCTTCGACGTCGTCCCGACGCTGCCGCTCGCCCTCGGCGAGGACTCGCGGGTCGGCGCCCTCGCGGACATGTTCCGGCCGTACACCGCGCTGTACGTCGGCGGCATGGGGAGCCGCAAGCAGAACTTCTACAACCAGCTCGCGCAGCGCATGGGGTACGAGAAGGAGGCCGCCGAGATCCAGGACAAGTACCTGGCGGGCGACAAGGACGGGGCCGCGGCCGCCGTCCCCCAGCGGCTCATCGACTCGACGACGCTGCTCGGCTCGGTGGACCGGATCGCCGACCGGATGCGGGCCTACGCCGACGCCGGTGTCACCACGCTCACGCTGTCCCCGGCGGGCTTCACGCTGGACGAGCGGATCGCCGCGCTGCGGGCCGGCACGGAGGCCGCGGAGCGGGCAGGTCTGGCGTGACCGGAAGCGAGGGGTTCGCCGGACCGGCGTAACGGGGAGGAAAGGATTTCCGCGGCCGTGGTGGGGGCTCGGGGGGTCTTCCCCGCCACGGCCGTCACCCGGAACAACGCTTCACGCGGCCCGCGGTTACGGCCGCGGGCCGCCGCCGGCCCGACGTCCGGCCGACACGCCCTGTGCCACCTGTTGCCCGGCCGCGATTCCCGCACTTGACTGTTTCTTTGCGGAGGTCCACTCGCCGGTCCACGCGCAGAGGCATGGCATGGAGGGCATGGAGGTGCCAGTGATGCTTTCGGCCAGGAGTGTCTTCGAGGAGATCCTCGCCGACGACGAGTCGTTCCGGCTCTTCTGTTCGATCGCCGCCAGTGGTGAGGCCCAGGGCGGCTGGGAGAACGGCCGGATCGCCGCGCTCGTCCCCGAGACCGAGGGCGCGCTGGCGCCCAAGATCAGCCGGCACGGCGCCGACGAGGACAAGCACGGCAGGATCTTCCGCGCGCTGCTGAAGAAGCGCGGCCTGCTCCCCGTCGACGTACCCCCGGAGACGGACTACACGATGCTCCTGGAGCAGCACGGCATCGGCCTCGCGCACGAGAAGCTGAAGGCGGACAAGCCGCTCTCGGTGCGGGACGTCGTCACGTATCTCGCGCACAGCAGGGTCACCGAACAGCGCGCCTCCGAACAGATGAGGCTGCTGCGCAAGCACTTCGCCGACCACCCGGACATCGGCCGCGCGGTCCGCATGATCTCGGCCGACGAGGACAAGCACCTCGCCTACTGCCACGAGGAGTTGCTGCGCCTCGCCGCCGCCGGGCACGGCCCTGCGATCCACCGGGCCCTGCGCGAGTGCGCACTCGCCGAGATCCGCGTCTACCGCGAGGTGAGCCTCGCCGTGATGGACCACATGGGGCGCATCCTCGGCTGGCCCGCCGCCAAGCGGAAGACGCTCGCCGCGGGCATCCACGCCGTGTACGCCTACGAGCGCGTCGCCGGCTGGCGGCGGATGGTCTCCCTGACCCCGCCGGAGCGGCGCGACGCCCTGGGCGGCCCCGCGGTCACAGCCACCCCCGCCGCTTGAACATGCGGTAGAGGACCACTTCGAGGACGACCATCAGGACGATCACGGCCGGATAGGTCCACGTCCAGTGCAGTTCGGGCATGTGGTCGAAGTTCATGCCGTAGATGCCGGCGATCATCGTGGGGACCGCGGCCATGGCCGCCCACGCCGAGATCTTCCGCATGTCGTCGTTCTGCCGGACGCTCATCTGCGCCAGGTGCGCGGACAGGATGTCCGACACCAGCCGGTCGAGCCCCTCCACGGACTCGTTGACGCGCGTCAGGTGGTCGTTGACGTCCCGGAAGAAGGGCTGCGCCGTCTCGTCCACGAACGGCACCGAAGGGCCGAAGGGGCCCGCTCCGGAGAGCCGCGCCACGGGCAGCGCCAGGGGCCCGGTGGCCCTGCGGAACTCCAGGATCTGCCGCTTGAAGTTGTAGATCCTGGACGCCGTGTTGCGCGAGCCCCCGTCGTCCGGCGAGAAGACCTCCGCCTCCAGGACCTCCAGGTCGGCCTGGAGCTCGTCGGCGACCTCCAGGTAGTGGTCGACGGAGGCGTCGGCGATCGAGTACAGGACCGAGGTCGGGCCGTGCCTGAGCACCTCCGGCTCGGCCTCCAGGCGGTGGCGTACGACGCCGAGCGGGGCGCCCTCGCCGTGGCGGACGGTCACCACGAACGAGTCGCCCACGAAGATCATGACCTCGCCGGAGGAGACGGTGTCGCCGGCCGGTTCGTAGACGACCGGCTTGAGCACCATGAACAGCGAGTCGTCGTACACCTCCAGCTTGGGCCGCTGATGGGCCTTGAGCGCGTCCTCCACGGCCAGCGGATGCAGTCCGAACTCCTCGCTGACCTGGTCGAACTCCGCTTCCGTCGGTTCGTGCAGGCCGACCCAGATGAACGCGTCACCCGTGGCGCGCGCCTCGTCGAGGGCGTCGGAGAAGTCATGGGGGCCCTCGCTCCGACGGCCTTCGCGGTAGATGGCACAGTCGACGATCATGCAGTGCAGTCTTCCCGGCCACCCCGGACCTTGCACTCCCCCGACGCACACGGAGGTTCCACGCCACGGGGCGCAACGCGCGTGGGGAGCGTTTGACGGCAGGATCTAGGCTGTCGGCATGCCCACGCTGATCCTCGTCCGGCACGGACGTTCCACCGCCAACACCGCGGGCCTGCTCGCCGGATGGACCCCCGGCGTGGCCCTCGACGAGCGCGGCGCCGCGCAGGCCGCCGCGCTGCCGGACCGGCTCGCCCCCGTGCCCGTCGCCGAGGTCGTCACGAGCCCCCTGCAACGCTGCCAGGAGACCGTCGCGCCGCTGCTCGCCGCCCGACCGGGCCTGCGGGCGCACAGCGACGACCGCATCGGCGAGTGCCACTACGGCGACTGGTCGGGCCGCAAGCTCGCCGAGCTGGCCGGGGAGCCGCTGATGGAGGTCGTCCAGCAGCACCCCTCGGCCGCCGCCTTCCCCGGCGGCGAGTCCATGCGGGCCATGCAGACCCGGGCGGCCGAGGCGGTGCGCGAGTGGAACGCGCGCGTGGAGCGCGACCACGGCGAGGACGCCACGTATCTGATGTGCTCGCACGGGGACGTCATCAAGTCCCTTGTCGCGGATGCCATCGGGCTCCACCTGGATCTGTTCCAGCGCATCTCCGTGGAGCCCTGTTCCGTCACCGTCATCCGCTACACGCGGCTGCGCCCGTTCCTCGTGCGCCTCGGGGACACCGGAGACTTCGCGTCGCTCGCGCCCCGGCAGGAGCCGCCGGGAAGCGACGCGACAGTGGGAGGCGGTGCGGGCGCACCGTGATCGTCACTCGCAGTAGGGTGAAGCGGCTGCGGCAGGTCCCCTGACCCGTCCAGCCGCCCAGCCGCCGCGTCGGACCCGTCGCGGCACCCGTACCCCGCAGTCGATCCCATGGAGACAGGTCGTGTCCCGTCAGGTGTTCCTCTACGACCCCCCGGAGCGTTTCGTCGCGGGAACGGTCGGGCTGCCCGGACGGCGCACGTTCTTCCTTCAGGCCTCCGCGGGCGTCAGGGTGACCAGCGTCGCCCTGGAGAAGACCCAGGTCGCCGCGCTCGCCGAGCGCATGGAGGAACTCCTCGACGAGGTCGTGCGCCGCAGCGGCGGCAACGCCGCCGTGCCGGCCGTCGTGCCCACCGAGGTCGCCGACAGCGCCCCGCTCGACTCCCCGGTCGAGGAGGAGTTCCGCGTCGGCACCATGGCCCTCGCCTGGGACGGCGAGCAGGAGCGGATGATCGTCGAGGCGCAGGCGCTCGTCGAGCTCGACGCCGACTCCGAGGACGATCTCGCGGAAGCCGAGGAAAGGCTTCTTCAGGACGACGAGAACGGCCCCCCGATGCTCCGCGTCCGGCTCACCGGGGCGCAGGCCCGCGCCTTCACCAAGCGGGCCCTCGACGTCGTGAACGCGGGCCGCCCGCCGTGCCCGCTCTGCAGTCTCCCGCTCGACCCGGAAGGACACGTATGCCCGCGCCAGAACGGATACCGGCGGGGCGCGTGAGCACCGACCCCGTCGCGCTCCTCACCCACGGCGAGCTGACCGTGCGCGGGCAGATCCGCGAGGCCTCGAACGCGGTGCTGTACTGCACGGTCGCCCACGAGGGCGAGGAGGCCGTCTGCGTCTACAAGCCGGTCGCGGGGGAGCAGCCCCTGTGGGACTTCCCCGACGGCACGCTCGCACAGCGCGAGGTCGCGGCGTACGAGGTGTCGCGGGCCACCGGCTGGGACCTCGTACCGCCCACCGTGCTGCGGGACGGGCCCTACGGCCAGGGCATGTGCCAGCTCTGGATCGAGGACTCCGGGGACGACGGACTGCTCGCCCTGGTCGACGCCGACGAGCCGGAGGACGGCTGGAAGGCGATCGGCCGCGCCCAGGTGGACGAGGACCGCACCGCGCTGCTCGTGCACGCCGACGACGCGAGGCTGCGGCGGCTCGCGGTGCTCGACGCCGTGATCAACAACGGTGACCGCAAGGGCGGCCACCTCCTCACCGTCGACGGCCGTCTCTACGGCATCGACCACGGCGTCACCTTCAACGCCGACGACAAGCTGCGGACGCTGCTCTGGGGATGGGCGGGCGAGCCCCTGACCGACGAGGCCACCGAGGTCCTGCGGGGCCTGCGGGACGCGCTCAAGGAGGGCGCCGCCCTCGCCGAGCGGCTCTCCGGGCTCATCACCGCGGCGGAGGCGGACGCGCTCCGCGCGCGGGTGGCCGCACTGCTGGAATCCGGGCGCCACCCGAAGCCGTCGGGGGAGTGGCCCGCGATTCCGTGGCCGCCCGTCTAGGCCATCGACGTAGGCCGTGGGCCGCGGCGCGTGTGCCCCGGCCGCGGACACCCTCGTACGGCACCGCACATATCGCCCAGGAGCGCCATCCGGCACGGGCTCTTCTCGGCCGAGTGCCCTATTCCTTGATCCCCACTCGTATACGGACGCTCCGTCCGGTTACGCTCAAGGCATGCATGCCTGGCCCGCTTCTGAGGTCCCCGCCCTTCCTGGCAAGGGCCGCGTCCTCCGGATCCACGACACCGCGACCGGTGGACTCGTCACCCTTGACCCCGGTCCCGTCGCCCGTATCTACGTCTGCGGCATCACTCCGTACGACGCGACCCACATGGGTCACGCGGCGACCTACAACGCGTTCGACCTCGTGCAGCGCGTGTGGCTCGACACCAAGCGGCAGGTTCACTACGTCCAGAATGTGACCGACGTGGACGACCCGCTCCTGGAACGCGCCAAACGCGACGGAAAGGACTGGGTCGAGCTCGCCGAGGGCGAGACCGCTCTGTTCCGTGAGGACATGACCGCACTGCGGCTGCTGCCGCCGCAGCACTACATCGGAGCCGTCGAGGCGATACCCGGCATCGTGCCGCTCGTCGAACGGCTCAGGGACATGGGCGCCGCCTACGAGCTGGAGGGCGACGTCTACTTCTCCGTCGAGTCCGACAGCCACTTCGGGGAGGTGTCCGGGCTCGACGCCGCCGCGATGAAGCTGCTCTCCGCCGAGCGCGGCGGCGACCCCGAGCGCCCCGGCAAGAAGAACCCGCTCGACCCGATGCTCTGGATGGCGGCCCGCGAGGGCGAGCCCGACTGGGACGGCGGCAGCCTCGGCCGCGGGCGCCCCGGCTGGCACATCGAGTGCGTCGCCATCGCCCTGGACCACCTGGGCATGGGCTTCGACGTGCAGGGCGGGGGATCGGACCTCGCCTTCCCGCACCACGAGATGGGCGCCTCGCACGCGCAGGCCCTGACCGGCGAGTACCCCTTCGCCAAGGCGTACGTACACGCCGGCATGGTCGCCCTGGACGGCGCCAAGATGTCCAAGTCCAAGGGCAACCTCGTCTTCGTGTCGGCGCTGCGGCGCTCCGGGGTCGACCCGGCCGCCATCCGCCTCGCCCTCCTCGCGCACCACTACCGCGCCGACTGGGAGTGGACGGACGGGGTCCTCGAAGAGGCCGTCGAGCGGCTCGGCCGCTGGCGCGCGGCGGTGTCCCGCCCCGACGGGCCGCCTGCCGAGGAGCTCATCGAGGAGATGCGGGCCGCTCTCGCGGACGACCTGGACGCGCCCGCGGCTCTGGCCGCCGTCGACCGCTGGGCGGCCGCCCAGGCCGCTTCGGGCGGTACGGACGAGGGCGCCCCAGGGGTGGTCTCCCGGGCCGTCGACGCGCTCCTTGGCGTGGCCCTGTAGCCGTCCCGTCCCTCCCCACCTTGAACGGGCCGCTCCGGAAGTCCAGGAGCGGCCCGTCACAGTTCGTGGCCGGGGGCGCGTTGAAGCCGCGCCGTCAGTCGTCCGAGGAATCCGACGGCGAATCGGACGGTGAATCGGACGGCGAATCGGACGGTGCATCAGGTGGGGAATCCGGCGTGGAGTCGGGCGTCGTGCCGGGAGTCGTGTCGCGCGGGCCCGACGAGCCCTCGCCGTCGCCCTCGCTACCGCCGTCACTCCCGCTCTCGCCCTCGGCCCCCTGCTCGGCCCGCTGGGCCGGCTTGGGCTTCGGCGGACGGACGCGGTCGCCGGGGGCGTCGCGCAGATACGCGGCACCCTCACCGTCCGTCGCGTGCGTGCCGCTCTGGCCGGGCCCGCCGTCGCGGCGCCGCAGATAGCGCTCGAACTCACGGGCGATGGCCTCGCCCGACGCCTCCGGGAGCTCGGCGGTGTCCCGCGCCTCCTCCAGGGACTGCACGTACTCCGCGACCTCGCTGTCCTCGGCGGCGAGCTGGTCCACACCGAGCTGCCAGGCGCGCGCGTCCTCCGTCAGCTCGCCCAGCGGGATGCGCAGGCCGATCAGGTCCTCCAGGCGGTTGAGCAGCGCGAGCGTGGCCTTCGGGTTCGGCGGCTGCGAGACGTAGTGCGGCACGGCGGCCCAGAGGCTGACGGCCGGGACTCCCGCGTGCGTGCACGCCTCCTGGAGGATGCCGACGATGCCCGTAGGACCCTCGTACTTCGTCTCCTCCAGGTCCATGGTGCGCGCCAGGTCCGGGTCGGACGTCACGCCGCTGACCGGGACGGGCCGGGTGTGCGGGGTGTCGCCGAGCAGCGCACCCATGATCACCACCAGCTCCACGCCCAGTTCGTGCGCGAAGCCGAGGATCTCGTTGCAGAACGACCGCCAGCGCATCGACGGTTCGATGCCCCGGACCAGGACGAGGTCACGCGGCTTCTCGCCGCCCACGCGGACCACGGAGAGCCGGGTCGTCGGCCATGTGATCTTGCGCACCCCGTCGTCCAGCCAGACGGTCGGGCGGTTGACCTGGAAGTCGTAGTAGTCCTCGGCGTCCAGCGCCGCGAACACCTCGCCCTTCCACTCCTTGTCGAGATGCGCGACCGCGGTGGAGGCGGCGTCGCCGGCGTCGTTCCAGCCCTCGAACGCGGCCACCATGACCGGGTCGACCAGCTCGGGAACCCCCTCGAGCTCGATCACCCAGGCCTCCTTCCGACGTTCCCTTGCGTACGCCCCAACCTTACGGCGTCGGCGGGGGCCCCACGCAGCCCCCTCGTGTGGGGGAGTGCGTGATCACTGCCCACGCCCGGCACCGGGAAACAGCCGGTTCGGCTGGTGTCGCGGCGGCCGGTGTCACAGCGTGGAGCGCAGCCACTGCTCGACGCTCGCGATGTGTACCGTCGCCCACGACCTGGCCGCCTCCGCGTCGCGGTCGCGCAGCGCCCCGAGGATCGCGCGGTGTTCGTGCAGCGTGCGGCTGACGGCGTCCTCCTGGGTCAGGCCGCGCCAGACGCGGGCCCGTGTGGTCGGCCCGGAGAGACCGTCGAGCAGGGAGCACAGGACGGAGTTCCCCGAGGTCTTGACGATGCCGCGGTGGAACTCCAGGTCGCAGGCGACCAGCTCCTCCACGCAGGGCGCGCTCCCCAGGGCGTCCAACTGGCCGCTCAGCACGTCCAGTTCCGCGTCGGTGATGTGCGCGCAGGCCATCGCGGTGGCCGCCGGTTCGAGGATGCGGCGCACCGCGAGGAACTCCAGGACCGTGTCGTCGCGGTGGAAGTCCACGACGAAGCTCAGGGCCTCCAGGAGGAGTTGCGGGTCGAGGCTGGTCACGTACGTGCCGTCGCCCTGGCGCACGTCGAGGATGCGGATCAGCGAGAGCGCGCGGACCGCCTCGCGCAGGGAGTTGCGCGACAGGCCGAGGTCCGCGGCGAGTTCGCTCTCCTTGGGCAGCCGGTCCCCGGGGCGCAGGGCACCCGAGACGATCATTCCCTTGATCTTCTCGATGGCCTCGTCGGTGACAGCCATGGGGACCTCGCCTCAACAGTCAAAAGGGCCGGACGATACATCCGATGTATCAGGCGATTATGGCCCGCTCGCCCGCCGAAGCGCACCGGAGTCAGCCGAAGCGCTCGATCCTGATCCGGTCCACCGGCTGGCCGCCCTCCACAAGGAGCCGCGACGCGTGCTCAGCGAAGCCGTTCGAGCCGCAGACGTACGCCTCCCAGCCGTCCTCGGGCCCCGCGCCCAGGAACGGCGCCAGATGCGCCGCGGTCAGACGCCCCTCGGTGCGGGTCAGGACGACGGTGGTCTCGTCGCCGTACTCGTCCGCGTAGATCAGGTCCTCGCGCGTGCGCGCCGACACGATCAGGCGCAGCGGCAGGGCGAGCCCCGCGCGGCGGTGGTGGCGCACCATCGACATCAGCGGCACGACCCCGGAGCCGGCCCCCAGCAGCAGCGCGGGCCGGTCGCCGGGCCAGGCGAAGAAACCGGACAGCGGACCGCGCACCTCCACGGTGTCGCCGACCCGGGCCACCTCGTGCAGATGCCCCGACACCTCGCCGTCGAGCACATGGTCGAGGGTCAGCTCGATCTCGCCGCTGTCGTCCGGCGCCGAGGCGATGGAGTAGTGCCGCTGGGCGACATAGCCGTCCTCCGCCGTGAGCCGCAGCATCAGATGCTGCCCCGGCAGATGGCCCTCCCACTCGGGGACCTTGAGCCGGAACGTCGACGCGCCCGGGGTCTCCCTGCGCACCCCGGTGATCAGCGCCCGCTGCCACAGACGTCCGGCACGCTCGCTCACGGCGATCCGGCCGGGCACGGCGAACCGCGTCGGCGGCACGAAGCCCTCCGCGGCCCGCGGGGAACCGTTTTCGGAGTACGGGATGTCAGTCACCTGCGTAACGCTCCTCGGCCCACGGGTCGCCCCGGTGGTGATAGCCGTTCCGCTCCCAGAAGCCCGGCTCGTCGTGGTCGAGGAGCCGCAGCCCGGCGATCCACTTGGCGCTCTTCCAGAAGTAGAGATGCGGCACGATCAGCCGGGCGGGGCCGCCGTGCTCCGGGGGCAGCGGCTCGCCCCCGTACTCCCAGACGATCCACGCCCGGCCGCCGGTGACGTCGGCGAGCGGCAGATTGCTGGTGTACCCGGTGTGGGAGTACGCGACGACGTGGGAGGCCGCCGGGAGCGGGCGGACGGCGGCGAGGAAGCTGTCCAGACTCACCCCGCCGAAGCGCACCCCGAACTTCGACCAGCTCGTCACGCAGTGGATGTCGCCCCGGTACTCGGCCGAGGGCAGCGTGTGCGCCTCGTCCCAGCCCCAGGTGCGCGGCTCCGCGACGAGACCGTCCACGCGGAACGTCCAGTCGGCGGCGGCCAGGCTCGGCGTCACCTCGGCGGAGAGGACGGGCCAGCCGTCACGGGCGTCGTACTGGCCCGGGGGCAGGCGCGGATCGCGGTCGGCGGCGCGGGCGCGGCCGGTGAAGCCGCGGGTGGGTTCGTGTCCGGTGTCCGGGGTCATACCGTGCTCGTCTCCTGGTGGCCGCCCGCGGCGACGGTCAGGTCACGCAGGACCGCGGGCTCGTCGAGCGTGCGCAGAACGCGCTCCCGCATCAGCACACGCCCGTCCACCACAGTGTCCCGCACGTCACCGGCGGCCGCGGCGTACGCCAGCGTCGACCACGGGTCGTGCCGGGGCGCGAGGTGCGGGCGGCCGAGCTCGACGACGATCAGGTCGGCGCGCTTGCCCGCCTCCAGCGAGCCGAGCTGATCACCGAGGCCGAGCGCCCGCGCCGACTCGATGGTCGCCATCCGCACGGCCTGCTCGGCACCGACCGCCGTGGGGTCGCCGCCCGCCTTGTGCACCAGCGCGGCCATCCTCACCGCGCCGAGCACGTCGAGGGTGTTGGAGCTCACGGCACCGTCCGTGCCGAGGCCGACCGTGACGCCCGCTTCGAGCAGCTCGGGCACGCGCGCGATGCCGCAGCCCAGCTTCAGGTTCGACACCGGGCAGTGCGCGACGGCCGTGCCCGTGCGGGCCAGCGTCGCGATCTCCGCGTCGGTGAGGTCGACGGCGTGCGCGAGCAGCGTGTCCGGGCCGAGCACGCCGAGCGAGTCGAGCAGCTCCACCGGACGCATGCCGTGCTGCTCCAGGACCGTCGCCACCTCGCCCGCGTTCTCCGCCGCGTGCAGGTGCAGCAGGGCGCCGTGCTCCCGGGCCAGCGCGGCGATCTCCGTGAGCTGCTCGGGGCCCAGCGTGTACGCGGAGTGCGCGAAGACCACGGGCCGCGTGCCCGGGCCCGGGGCGCGGCCCTTCAGGTACGCGCTCGCCCAGCCGAGCCGCTCCGCGTAGGGCCGGCCGTCGGGCGGCTCCGGCACATCCATGAACGTGGGCCCGCTCAGCAGCCGCCAGCCGGCCTCCCGCGCCACGGCGTCGGCCGCCTCGTGGAACCAGTACATGTCGAGCGCCGCCGTGACCCCGCCGCGCACGGACTCGGCGATCGCGCCCCGCAGCCCGGCCGCCACCGTCTCCGGCGCGAGGAGCGCGGCCTCGCGCGGGATGACCCGGCCCAGGAACCCTTGCAGGGTGAGGTCGTCGGCGATGCCGCGCAGCAGGTTCATCGCGAGGTGCGTGTGCGTGTTGATCAGACCCGGCAGCACCAGACAGTCCCGGGCGTCGATCTCCCGCGCGGCCGTGTACGAGGCGCGCAGCCGGTCGGCGGGGCCGACCTCCACGATCCGTCCGGCGCGCACGGCGACCGCGCCGGCCGGCACGACGGTGCCCGCCGCGTCGACGGTCAGCACGTCGCCGCCGTGCACCAGCAGGTCCAGGTCGCTGGAGCCGCCGCGGTCCTGGGCGGGCAGGTCAGTGTGGGGCATCGGTTCCGCTCTCCCGGGTCGCTACGGTCGCTGTGCTCGTTCGGTGCTCGGGGCCGAGACCAGGAGGCGCAGCGCGTCCAAGGCTACGCGGGCAGCCCGGTCGACCCCGGCGGCGACCACCTCGCGGTGCGGGTCGTAGCCGCCGGACGACAGGGGCGCCTCGTCGTCGACCAGCTCGTCCGCGTTGGCGCCGTCCACCACCAGGGCGCCGCCCGCGGTCAGACCGTGCGTGGAGGCGAAGACGTACAGCGCCGAGAGCTCCATCTCGATGGCCGCGACGCCCGCTCGCGCGTACGCGTCGCCGGGCAGCGGCAGGAAGCCGGGCTGGAACGCGGCCCGCGTCCACACCACGCCCCGGTGGTGGGGCGCGTCGGCCGCCCGAGCCGCCCGCTGGAGGGCGATGACCGCCTCCGGCGCGGCGAACGCCGGGTACTCCGCGGGGATGAGCTGCTGGGTCACGCCGTCATCGCGTACCGCCGCGTCCGCGATGACCAGGTCGCCGTCGCGGATGCCGGCCCTGATCGCGCCCGCCGTGCCGAGCCGCAGGAAGGTGCGGACGCCGGCCGCGGCGAGCTCCTGGAAGAGCAGCAGCGCACCGGGCGCGCCGACGCCGTGCGAGGCGACGACGACGGGGGTGCCCCGCCAGTCCCCGGTGAAGGTGCGGTACTCGCGGTGGTACGACACCTCCTTGGCGTCGGCGAGGAGCGCGGCGACGGCCTCCGCGCGGCCCGGATCACCGACCACGACCGCCTGGGCGGGCAGCCCGGTGGTGGGCACGCGGGTGATGGGCTGGGCGTCGGACGGCGGCGTCATGGAAGAGCTCACGCCGGTGATCGTACGCAGCGCCGGACACGGATAAGGGGCGGCCCCCATGGGAACCGCCCCGGGAACCGCCCCTTACCGGACACTCGACCGCTCGTACGGTCGGCCCCTGTCGCTCAGGCCTTCTTGCCCAGCAGGTCGTCGACCTTGCCGCGCACGTCGTCCGTGGCCAGGCCGCGGATCGTCAGCGTGGTGCGGCGGCGCAGCACGTCGTCCGCCGTCTCGGCCCACTCGTTGTCGCGGGCGTAGACGACCTGCGCCCAGATCTCCGGGGCGTCGGGGTGGACGCGCTCGGCGAGCTCCGGGTTCTCGTTCGCCAGGCGGGCGATGTCGAAGGAGAGCGAGCCGTAGTGCGTCGCCAGGTGCTTGGCGGTGTCGGCGGCCATGCGCGGGCCGGGCGCCGGGCCGTCCACCAGGAGGCGGTGCGCGACGGCACGCGGGTTGGCGATGCCGGGCAGCGGCAGCTTCTTCGGCAGCTCCGAGATCGGCTCGTAGTCGTCGCCGAGCGGGTGGCCGGGAAGCGCCTCCAGCTTCTTCATCACCGTACGGCCGATGTGGCGGAAGGTCGTCCACTTGCCGCCCGCGACCGACAGCATGCCGCCGCGACCCTCGCTGACGACCGTCTCGCGCTTGGCCTTGGAGGTGTCGCCGGGGCCGCCGGGCAGCACCCGCAGACCCGCGAAGGAGTACGTGATCAGGTCACGCGAAAGCTGCTGGTCGCGGATGGAGAACGCGGCCTCGTCCAGGATCTGGGCGGTGTCGGCCTCGGTGACGCGCACGTCCGCCGGGTCGCCCTCGAACTCCTCGTCGGTCGTGCCGAGCAGCAGCATGTCCTCCCACGGCAGGGCGAACGTGATGCGGTACTTGTCGATCGGCGTGGCCAGCGCGGCCTTCCAGGGGGCGGTGCGCTTGAGGACCAGGTGCGCGCCCTTGGAGAGGCGGATGGAGGGCGCCGCGTCCGGGTTCTCCATCTTGCGCAGGTGGTCGACCCACGGGCCGGTGGCGTTCAGCACCAGACGGGCGTTGACCCCGAACTCGTCGCCGCTCATGCGGTCCTTGAGCTCGGCGCCCGTGACCCGGCCCTTGGTGAAGCGCAGGCCCGTGACCTCGGCGTGGTTGAGGACGGCGGCGCCGGCCTCGACGGCCGCGCGGACCGTCATCAGAGCCATGCGGGAGTCGTTCATCTGGTCGTCGCCGTAGACGGCCACGGCCTTCAGGTTGTCGGTGCGCAGCTCCGGCACGTCCTGCGCGGCCTTGGAGGGCGAGAGCAGGTGGCCGACGCCGTCGCCGAACGCGGACAGCGCGCTGTACGCGAACACGCCCGCGCCCAGCTTTGCGGCGCCGTGCGGGCCGCCCTTGTAGACGGGCAGGTAGAAGGTGAGCGGGTTCGCCAGGTGGGGAGCCACCTGGCGGGACACCGCGCGACGCTCGAAGTGGTTCTCCGCGACCAGCTTCACCGCGCCGGTCTGCAGGTAGCGCAGGCCGCCGTGGAGCAGCTTGGAGGAGGCGGAGGAGGTGGCGCCGGCGAAGTCACCGGCGTCCACCAGGGCCACCCGCAGTCCCGACTGCGCGGCATGCCAGGCGGTGGAGATGCCCAGGATTCCGCCGCCGATCACCAGGAGGTCGTACGTCGCCTTGGAAAGCTGCTCCCGGGTCTCGGCGCGGCTCGGGTTGAGGCCGGCAGCCGGATGCGTCCCGAGGGCAGGGACGCTCTGCAGGGTGGTCATTGTCTTACTCCTCGCCACTCTCATCGAGCCAACCCATGGACCGCTCGACGGCCTTGAGCCAGCTCTTGTACTCACGGTCGCGGGTGCCCGCGTCCATGTGGGGGGTCCATTCCGCGGCCCGCCGCCAGTTGGCGCGCAGCTCGTCGGTCGAGGACCAGAAGCCGACGGCGAGACCGGCGGCGTAGGCGGCACCGAGGCAGGTCGTCTCGGCCACCATCGGGCGCACCACGGGCGCGTCGAGGAAGTCCGAGATGGTCTGCATCAGCAGGTTGTTGGAGGTCATGCCGCCGTCGACCTTGAGGGCCGCGAGCTCGACGCCGGAGTCCTTCGTCATGGCGTCGGTGATCTCACGGGTCTGCCAGGCCGTGGCCTCCAGGACGGCGCGCGCGATGTGCGCCTTGGTGACGTACCGCGTCAGACCGGCGATCACACCGCGGGCGTCGGAGCGCCAGTACGGGGCGAACAGACCGGAGAAGGCCGGCACGAAGTAGGCGCCGCCGTTGTCCTCGACCGACGACGCGAGCGTCTCGATCTCGGCGGCGGAGTTGATCAGGCCCATCTGGTCGCGCATCCACTGCACCAGCGAACCGGTGACGGCGATGGAGCCTTCCAGGGCGTAGACCGGCTTCTGGTCGCCGATCTGGTAGCCGACCGTGGTCAGCAGGCCCGAGTAGGAGTTGATGGCCTTGTCACCGGTGTTCATCAGCATGAACGTGCCGGTGCCGTACGTGGACTTGGCCTCGCCCTCGTCGAAGCAGGTCTGGCCGAACAGGGCCGCCTGCTGGTCGCCGAGCGCGGAGGCGACGGGGATGCCGCCGAGCAGGTCGCCGAGCTTGCCGCCGGTGACCTCGCCGTAGACCTCGGCGGAGGAGCGGATCTCGGGAAGCATCGCCGTCGGCACGCCGATGGACTCGCAGATCTTCTCGTCCCACTGCATCTTGTGCAGGTTCATCAGCAAGGTGCGGGAGGCGTTGGTGACGTCGGTGACGTGCCTGCCGCCGTTCGTGCCGCCGGTCAGGTTCCAGATGACCCAGGAGTCCATGGTGCCGAAGAGGATGTCGCCGGCCTCGGCGCGCTCGCGCAGACCCTCGACGTTGTCGAGCAGCCAGCGGGCCTTCGGGCCCGCGAAGTAGGAGGCCAGCGGCAGGCCGGTCTCGCGGCGGAAGCGGTCCTGGCCGACGTTGCGCCCCAGCTCCCGGCAGAGCGCGTCGGTGCGGGTGTCCTGCCAGACGATGGCGTTGTGCACCGGCTCGCCGGTGTTCTTGTCCCACAGCAGCGTGGTCTCACGCTGGTTGGTGATGCCGATCGCCTTGATGTCGTCGCGGGTGATGCCGGCCTTGGAGACGGCCCCGGCCACGACCTCCTCGACGTTGGTCCAGATCTCGGTCGCGTCGTGCTCGACCCAGCCCGGCTTCGGGAAGATCTGCTCGTGCTCCTTCTGGTCGACGGAGACGATCCGGCCGTCCTTGTCGAAGACGATGCAGCGGCTCGACGTGGTGCCCTGGTCGATGGCCGCGATGAAGGGGCCTGCGGTGTGTGCGTCGGTCACGGTGTGCTCCAGAAAGTTCTTTGCTGTCGGTCTCAGGCGTCTTTGCCGGTCATCGGTCGCTGTCGCGGGTCTACTTGAACGCGACGTTGTAGAGACCGCCGGCGATGGCGCCGCCGATCAGCGGGCCGACGATCGGGACCCAGGCGTACGACCAGTCCGAGCTGCCCTTGTTCGGCAGCGGGAGCAGGGAGTGCACGATGCGCGGACCGAGGTCGCGGACGGGGTTGATCGCGTACCCCGTGGGGCCACCGATGGAGAGACCGATGCTGACCACGACGAGCGCGGTGATCAGGGCGCCGAGGGTGCCGAGGCCGTTGCCGCTGTCGTTCAGGCCCTGCGTGAGGATCGCGAGGACCAGGACGATCGTGGCGATGATCTCCGTGAGCACGTTCTGGGCGTAGTTCCGGATTTCCGGGCCGGTCGTGAAGATGCCGAGCACCGGGCCGGCCGAGGGAGCGGTCTTCTGGTCGACCATGCCCTCCTCGGCGGGCTGTGCCGCGAGGATCTCGGGGTCGGTCAGGTGGGCCTTGAACTGACCCAGGTAGGCGAGCCACACCAGCACGGCGCCGATCATCGCGCCGAGGAGCTGCGAGGCCAGGTAGAGCGGAACATCGCTCCACTTGGTGCCGCCCTCGATGGCGAGACCGAGCGTGACCGCCGGGTTGAGATGGGCGCCGGAGACGCCCCCCGCGATATAGGCGCCGGTCAGTACGGCGAAGCCCCACCCGAAGGTGATCGCGAGCCAGCCGGCGTCCTTGGCCTTTGAGCGCTTGAGCGTGACGGCGGCACACACGCCACCGCCGAGCAGGATGAGCACGGCGGTACCGATGGTCTCGCCGATGAAGATGTCGGAGCTGGACACCCGCGACTCCTTTGTCCTTCGTCCAGGGGAAGGCGAACCCCGGGTCCCTCCGGTGGTCCGCGACCTCAGGTGAGGTCGTTGCCGGCCCGTGGCGTTGTCCCACTCTAACGCGTAATGCCGGTAGGTGTTCGACAATGCCGACCGATGGACGCGAGTCTCACCCCGGGGTTACTTGCTCGTCAAGAGTTCTGTTATTGAAAACACGATCGTTATTGATCGCTTCGACCTATCGGTCCAGGCAGGGCCCGGCCAGGGACGATTCGGTCCATCGATGGTCGCCCCGGGCCCCGACGTACGCACGTCGGCGCGACGGCCGCGGGCTCAGAAACGCCCGGCGCCCAGGTCCCTGGAGACGGCGCGCGCGCAGTCCCGCACGGCGGCGATCAGCTCGGGGCGCAGCTCCCCGTCCCGGCAGACCCGCTCCACGGCACCGGTCACGCCGACCGCGCCGACCGGCATGCGGCGCCGGTCGTGGATGGGGGCCGCGACGGACGCGATGCCCTCCCAGGTCTCCTCGACGTCGGCCGCGTACCCGCGCGCGCGGGTGATGTCCAGGACGCCCTCGAAGCCGTCGGGGTCGGTCACCGTGCGGGCCGTGAGCGGCCTGCGCTCGGCCTCCAGGGCTTCGTTGTGCGCGACCGGGTCGTAGGCGGAGAGCACCTTGCCGAGGGCCGTGGAGTGCAGCGGCTGCATGGCGCCCACCTCCAGGACCTGTCGGCTGTCGTCGGGCCGGAAGACGTGGTGGACGATGAGCACGCCCTGCTGGTGCAGCACGCCGAGGTGGACGCTCTCGCCGCTGGAGCGGGCCAGGTCGTCGGTCCACACCAGGGCGCGGGCCCGCAGCTCGTGCACGTCCAGATAGCTGTTGCCCAGGCGCAGCAGCTCGGCGCCCAGCTGGTAGCGGCCGGAGGCGGAGTCCTGCTCGACGAAGCCCTCGGCCTGGAGGGTGCGCAGGATGCCGTGTGCCGTGCCCTTGGCGAGATCGAGCGAGGAGGCGATCTCCGAGAGACCGAGCCGTCGCTCACCGCCCGCGAGCAGCCGCAGCATGGCCGCGGCCCGTTCGAGCGACTGGATGTTGCGTGCCATCGCAGCCCCTACCTCCGATCCCCACACCAATACTCGACGTTCGACAATGCTGAACACTATCGGTCGTTGTCGACCTCCCGCTAATGCCCGGACAGCCTGTGTTGCCCCCCTTTCCCCCCTCAGGGGCCACTTCAAGCCGCGGCGGAGCCACCCGTCCGCCCCGTGGACGCCTTCACCGCGAGAAGGAGGTGCCCGCTACCCTGGCCGGGTGCACCTTCCAGCAGAGGGCGCAAAGCCGACAGCCGTCGCACTCCAGGGAGCTCCTCAATGGCCTCGTCGCCTACCCCTTCGTCACCCTCCATCCCCGTTTCGCCCGAGAGCAGGACCCGGGCCGACGCCCTCCGCGAGGCCCTCGCCACCCGTGTCGTGGTGGCCGACGGTGCGATGGGCACGATGCTCCAGGCGCAGGACCCCACGTTGGAGGACTTCCAGCAGCTCGAGGGCTGCAACGAAGTCCTGAACGTCACCCGGCCCGACATCGTGCGCTCCGTCCACGAGGAGTACTTCGCCGTCGGCGTCGACTGCGTGGAGACCAACACGTTCGGCGCGAACTTCGCCGCCCTGAACGAGTACGACATCCCCGAGCGCAACTTCGAGCTCTCCGAGGCCGGAGCCCGCATCGCCCGCGAGGTCGCCGACGAGTTCACGGCATCGACGGGTCAGCAGCGCTGGGTCCTCGGCTCCATGGGCCCCGGCACCAAGCTGCCCACCCTCGGCCACGCCCCGTACGGCATCCTGCGCGACGCCTACCAGATCAACGCCGAAGGCATGATCGCGGGCGGCGCCGACGCCCTCCTGGTGGAGACCACCCAGGACCTCCTGCAGACCAAGGCGGCCATCCTCGGCGCCCGCCGCGCCCTGGACGCCACCGGCGCGAACCTCCCGGTGATCTGCTCCGTCACCGTCGAGACCACCGGCACGATGCTCCTCGGCTCCGAGATCGGCGCCGCCCTGACGGCCCTGGAGCCGCTCGGTATCGACATGATCGGCCTGAACTGCGCCACCGGCCCCGCCGAGATGAGCGAGCACCTGCGCTACCTCGCCCGCCACTCGCGCGTGCCGATCTCCTGCATGCCCAACGCGGGCCTGCCGGTCCTCGGCAAGAACGGCGCCCACTACCCCCTGACGGCCCCGGAGCTGGCCGACGCCCAGGAGGCCTTCGTACGCGACTACGGCCTCTCCCTGGTCGGCGGCTGCTGCGGCACCACCCCCGAGCACCTGCGCCAGGTCGTCGAGCGCGTCCGCGGCGTCGAGACCGTACGCCGCGAGCCGCACCCCGAGCCGGGCGCCGCCTCGCTGTACCAGACGGTGCCGTTCCGCCAGGACACCTCGTACCTGGCGATCGGCGAGCGCACGAACGCCAACGGCAGCAAGAAGTTCCGCGAGGCCATGCTGGAGGGCCGCTGGGACGACTGCGTGGAGATGGCGCGCGACCAGATCCGCGAGGGCGCGCACATGCTCGACCTGTGCGTCGACTACGTCGGCCGGGACGGCGTGAAGGACATGGAGGAGCTGGCCGGACGCTTCGCCACCGCCTCCACCCTCCCCATCGTCCTGGACTCCACCGAGCTGCCCGTGCTGCGGGCCGGCCTGGAGAAGCTGGGCGGCCGCGCGGTCATCAACTCCATCAACTACGAGGACGGCGACGGCCCCGAGTCCCGCTTCACCAAGGTCGCCGCGCTGGCCAAGGAGCACGGCGCCGCCCTGATCGCGCTGACCATCGACGAGGAGGGCCAGGCCCGCACGGCCGAGCACAAGGTCGCCATCGCCGAGCGCCTCATCGACGACCTCACCGGCAACTGGGGCATCCACGAGTCGGACATCCTCATCGACACCCTGACCTTCACCATCTGCACCGGTCAGGAGGAGTCACGGGGCGACGGCGCCGCGACCATCGAGGCGATCCGCGAGCTGAAGAAGCGCCACCCCGACGTGCAGACCACGCTGGGCCTCTCCAACATCTCCTTCGGTCTCAACCCGGCCGCCCGCGTCCTGCTCAACTCCGTCTTCCTGGACGAGTGCGTCAAGGCGGGCCTGGACTCCGCGATCGTGCACGCCTCCAAGATCCTGCCCATCGCGCGCTTCGACGACGAGCAGGTCACCGTCGCCCGCGACCTCATCTTCGACCGCCGCGCCGAGGGCTACGACCCCCTCCAGAAGCTCATGGAGCTCTTCGAGGGCGTCTCCACCAAGTCGATGAAGGCGGGCAAGGCCGAGGAACTCCTCGCCCTGCCGCTCGGCGAACGCCTCCAGCGCCGCATCATCGACGGCGAGAAGAACGGCCTGGAGACCGACCTCGACGAGGCCCTGGAGACCCGCCCGGCGCTCGACATCGTCAACGACACCCTCCTGGAGGGCATGAAGGTCGTCGGCGAGCTCTTCGGCTCCGGCCAGATGCAGCTGCCCTTCGTGCTCCAGTCCGCCGAGGTCATGAAGACGGCCGTGGCCCACCTGGAGCCGCACATGGAGAAGTCGGACGCCGAGGGCAAGGGCACCATCGTCCTGGCCACCGTCCGCGGCGACGTCCACGACATCGGCAAGAACCTCGTCGACATCATCCTGTCGAACAACGGCTACAACGTCGTCAACCTCGGCATCAAGCAGCCCGTCACCGCGATCCTGGACGCCGCCGCCGAGCACCGCGCCGACGTGATCGGCATGTCGGGCCTCCTCGTCAAGTCCACCGTGATCATGAAGGAGAACCTGGAGGAGCTCAACCAGCGCGGCATGTCCGCCGACTTCCCGGTGATCCTCGGCGGCGCCGCTCTCACCCGCGCCTACGTCGAGCAGGACCTGCACGAGATCTACCAGGGCGAGGTCCGCTACGCCCGCGACGCCTTCGAGGGCCTGCGCCTGATGGACGCCCTCATCGCCGTCAAGCGCGGCGTGCCCGGCGCGACGCTGCCCGAGCTCAAGCAGCGCCGCGTCCCCACCAGCGCGACGACCGCCGTCCTCGACGTCACCGAGGAGGAGGGGCCCGCCCGCTCCGACGTCGCCACGGACAACCCCGTGCCCACCCCGCCCTTCTGGGGCTCCCGTGTCGTCAAGGGCATCCAGCTCAAGGAGTACGCCTCCTGGCTCGACGAGGGCGCGCTCTTCAAGGGCCAGTGGGGCCTGAAGCAGGCGCGCACGGGTGACGGGCCCTCGTACGAGGAACTCGTCGAGCGTGAGGGACGCCCGCGGCTGCGCGGCTGGCTGGACGAGCTGCACACCAAGAACCTCCTGGAGGCGGCCGTCGTGCACGGCTACTACCCGTGCGTCTCCAAGGGCGACGACCTGCTCATCCTCAACGACGACGGCTCGGAGCGGACCCGCTTCTCCTTCCCGCGCCAGCGCCGCGGCCGCCGGCTCTGCCTCGCGGACTTCTTCCGCCCCGAGGAGTCCGGGGAGACCGACGTCGTCGGCTTCCAGATCGTCACCGTCGGCTCGCGGATCGGTGAGGCGACCGCCGAGCTCTTCGCCGCCGACTCCTACCGCGACTACCTCGAACTGCACGGCCTGTCCGTGCAGTTGGCCGAGGCGCTCGCCGAGTACTGGCACGCGCGCGTGCGCGCCGAGCTCGGCTTCGGCGGCGAGGACCCCGCCGGCGTGGAGGACATGTTCGCCCTGAAGTACCGCGGCGCCCGCTTCTCGCTCGGCTACGGCGCCTGCCCCGACCTGGAGGACCGCGCCAAGATCGCCGACCTGCTGCGGCCCGAGCGGATCGGCGTACACCTCTCGGAGGAGTTCCAGCTCCACCCGGAGCAGTCCACGGACGCGATCGTCATCCACCACCCCGAGGCGAAGTACTTCAACGCGCGCTGATCCGGGACAGCCGTACACTGGTCGGTCCAGTGCAGGCCGGTTGCCTTGCCGTCTAGGCGGGCGACCGGCCTTCTCGTCCCTCATGGAAGGTGTGGTCGCATGACCAGTACGGTTCCCGCGCTCAACACCCGAATGGCCGAAGGCTCGGCGTTGCAGGCCGTTCTCCTCGACATGGACGGAACACTCGTCGACACCGAGGGCTTCTGGTGGGACGCCGAGGTCGAGGTGTTCGCCCGCCTCGGGCACACGCTCGACGAGGCCTGGCGTGAGGTCGTCGTCGGCGGCCCGATGACGCGCAGCGCGGCCTTCCTCATCGAGTCCACCGGCGCCGACGTCACCGTCGCGGAACTCACCGTGCTGCTCAACGACTGCTTCGAGGACCGCATCAGCCGCTCGCTGCCGCTGATGCCGGGCGCCGCCCGGCTGCTCGCCGAACTCGCCGCGCACGACGTCCCCATGGCGCTCGTGTCCGCCTCGCACCGGCGCATCATCGACCGTGTGCTCGACTCGATCGGCGCCCACCACTTCACGCTCACCGTCGCGGGTGACGAGGTGTCCCGCACCAAGCCCCACCCCGACCCCTATCTGCTCGCCGCCTCGGGGCTCGGCGCCGACCCCGCGAGATGCGCTGTCATCGAGGACACCGCGACCGGGGTGGCCGCCGCGGAGGCCGCGGGCTGCCGCGTGGTGGCGGTGCCGTCGGTCGCGCCGATCCCCCCGCTCACGGGACGCACGGTCGTCCCGTCCCTCGAACACGTCAACCTGCCTTTCCTGCAAGGCCTCATGACCCTCTGACAGGTCGGACAGGTTCGCTTCCGAACCTGATCCAATGTGTGACCTTTCCCACCTGCGCGGGGGTCGACAGTGGGGGCAGCATGTGCAGTGACCCCTTCCAGGGCCCCTGCGGGCGTGACGTTGTGTCCCGATTAGTGGGAGCGTGCACGAAACCTTCCGGTGTTGGGTTATCAATGCGTCCACGCCCGGTTTCACTGCGTGATTGATGCTCCGCGGCCACCCTTTCCGGCGCCCAACTGCCGCGGACTAATGTCATCGCGAGAACATCGCCCCACCCCCCGTGCACCCCCATCAACCCCACCCCGCGTTGCGGGTTTCACGGGATCCAAGAGCTCTGGAGAACGTCGAGCATGAACCGCAAGACTTTGGTGCTGCCGGCTGTCATAGGTCTGCTCGCCCCCGCCCTCGCCGCCTGTGGCGGATCGGGCAGCGGAGACGGTGACGACGCGATCGCTGTCGGCACCACGGACGCGTTCGCCATCTCGAAGAAGGCGCCGGCACCCTTCGATCCCGCGTACGCCTACGACGCCGGTTCCTGGAGCCTGCTGCGGCAGACCCTCCAGACGCTGATGGCCCTGCCGCGCGCCGGGGGCGACCCGCAGCCCGAGGCCGCCGAGCAGTGCGGCTTCACCGACACGGGCAACGAGCGCTACTCCTGCACCCTGCGCAAGGGCCTGAAGTTCTCCGACGGCGAGCCGCTGACCGCCGCCGACGTGAAGTTCTCCATCGAGCGGGTCCGCGACATCAAGATCAAGGACTCCAGCGGCGTCGACGCTCTGGTGTCGAACGTCCAGGAGATCGAGACGCAGGGTGACCGCGAGGTCATCTTCCACCTCAAGACCTCGGACGCGACGTTCCCGTACAAGCTGGCCACGCCGGCCGCCGGCATCATCAGCAAGGACGACTACCCCAAGAACAAGCTCCGCGACGGCTTCGAGATCTCCGGCTCCGGCCCGTACATCGCGAAGCAGGAGGTCGAAGGCGACCGTCTGGTGAAGACGGTCTTCAGCAAGAACCCCCACTACAAGGGTGAGTTCAAGCCGCAGAGCGACACGGTGGAGCTGCACAGCTTCAACGACACCAAGTCCATGGGCGAGGCGCTCGAGGACGGCGACATCGACGTGATGGCGCGCACCATGTCGCCCGAGCAGGTCGAGAAGCTCGACGGGTCCTCCGACGAGAAGATCGACCTGGTCGAGATGCAGGGTCTGGAGATCCGCTACCTCGCCTTCAACACCGAGGCCGCGCCGGCCAAGAGCAAGGCCGTCCGCCAGGCCATGGCGCAGGTCATCGACCGCGGCGCGCTGACCTCCTCGGTGTACGGCGCGACGGCCGACCCGCTGTTCTCGCTGGTGCCGAGCACCATCACCGGCCACGCCAACTCGTTCTTCAACAAGTACGGCGACCCGGACACGGCCAAGGCCCGCTCCGAGCTGAGCAAGGCGAACATCACCACTCCGGTGAAGATGACGCTGAACTACACCACCGACCACTACGGTCCGGCGACGAAGAAGGAGTTCGAGGTGCTCCAGAAGCAGCTCAACGACTCCGGTCTGTTCGACGTCTCCATCAAGGGCACGCCCTGGGGCACCTTCCGCCCCGCCGAGCGCGACGGCAAGTACGCCGTGTACGGCATGGGCTGGTTCCCCGACTTCCCCGACGCCGACAGCTTCATCGCGCCCTTCCTCGACAAGGGCAACTTCCTCGGCTCGCCGTACGCGAACGACGAGATCATCGACCAGCTGATCCCGACCTCGCGCCGCGAGGCCGACCGGCTGGCCGCGTCCAAGAGCATCCGCAAGATCCAGGACATCGTCGCCGAGGACGTCCCCGTCCTGCCGCTCTGGCAGGGCAAGCAGTACATCGCCGCGCGGGACGACATCACGGGCGTCGAGTACGCCCTCAACTCCGCCTCCAGCCTCCAGCTGTGGGAGCTCGGCCGCGGCGTCGGCGAATGACACTCTGACGCGTCGCCATCGCGGCCCGCACACAGCGCGGAAGGCGGCCGCCCCTCAGGGGGCGGCCGCCTTCGTCGTTCGTGGCCCCGGGGAAACCGCGGGCCGGGGCGGACCTACTGGGCGCCGGGGCGGACCAGGCCGCTCTCGTACGCGTACACCGCGGCCTGCACCCGGTCGCGCAGGCGCAGCTTGGTGAGCACATGCCCGACGTGCGTCTTCACGGTCGTCTCGCTCACGAAGAGGTCCGCCGCGATCTCCGCGTTCGACAGGCCGCGCGCCACCAGCTTCAGCACCTCGACCTCGCGCTCGGTGAGGGTGTGCAGGGTGTCCGGCACCGGCTCGTCGCCGGAGGGCAGATGCGCGGAGTACTTGTCGAGCAGGCGGCGCGTGATGCTCGGCGCGAGCATCGCCTCGCCCGCGGCGACCACGCGGATCGCCTGCACCAGCTCGTTCGCCGGGGCGTCCTTGAGCAGGAAGCCGCTGGCGCCGGCGCGCAGCGCCTCCACCACGTACTCGTCGAGGTCGAAGGTGGTCAGGACCAGGACCTTCGCCGGACCGTCCCGGCCGGGGCCGGTGATCTGCCGGGTCGCCTCGACGCCGTCCATCCGCGGCATGCGGATGTCCATGAGCACCACGTCGGGCTGGAGTGCCCGGACCTGGTCAAGAGCCTGAAGGCCGTCTCCGGCCTCGCCGACGACCGCGATGTCCTGCTCGGCCTCCAGAATCATCCGGAAGCCGGTGCGCAACAGCGGCTGGTCATCGACCAGTAGGACACGGATGGCCACGTAACTCTCCTTAGCTAGGCCGGGCCCATTCTGCCCTGCTCGCCCTCGGCCGACTCGGGCGCCCTGAGAGGAAGCGGATACGGCGGGGGAGTCCCGCCGAATTCAGGACATACCGCCTGGTGATCGCACCAACCGCACAATTTGGTCGGACGGGGGCGCCACTCGCCCGTCGCGGTGGCCAGCTCGATCGCCTCCCAGAGGGCGAGCAGCTTCCGCTCCACCCGCTCCAGATCCGCCACCACCGGGTCATACGTGACGACGTCACCACTGCCCAGATAGACGAGCTGGAGGCGGCGCGGGACCACGCCCTTCAGCCGCCACACCACCAAGGCGTAGAACTTCATCTGGAACAGCGCGCCCTCCGCGTACTCCGGACGCGGGGCCTTGCCCGTCTTGTAGTCCACGATCCGCACGTCGCCCGAGGGGGCCACGTCGACGCGGTCGATGATGCCGCGCAGCCGCAGCCCCGAGGCCAGCTCGGCCTGCACGAACAGCTCGCGCTCCGCCGGCTCCAGGCGCGTCGGGTCCTCCAGGGTGAACCAGCGCTCGACCAGCTTCTCCGCGTCCGACAGCCAGCGCGCCATCCGCTCGCCCTGCGGATCGTCGGCGAACAGCTCGGTCAGCTCCGGCTTGGTCTCGCGCAGCCGGTCCCACTGGCCGGGGATCAGCGACTTGGCGCGCGGCGCCGTCCGCTCGCTCGCCGGAGCGTCGAAGAGACGCTCAAGGACCGCGTGCACCAGGGTGCCCCGCGTCGCCGCCTCGCTGGGCTTCTCGGGCAGCTTGTCGATCACCCGGAAGCGGTACAGCAACGGGCACTGCATGAAGTCACCCGCGCGCGAGGGCGACAGGGACGCCGGGCGCGCGGCCGCCGCGGCGCCTTCGGAGCTGGTTTCCATGGGAACAGACCCTACGGCCCGCCACTGACAACGGACGCATACCATCGACGACGAACCCTCTCGCCCTGCATGATCGTGTGGGTAACCACGCCATACCGGGGCGAGGGACGCTTTCGATCGAGGGGACATCGTGGACGAACGCGGCGAGAGCGGCAGGCCGCAGTCCGACGGCACCGAGGGCCCACGTCCGAGCGGGAAGGCCGGCGCCTCCGGGTCGCCGCGCCCGCTCGACGTGGCCGACGAGCGGCCCGAGGCCCGGCCGATCACTCCACTCGACAAGTCTCCCGAGGCCCCACACCCCGAGGACGGCACCCCCACCGAACCGAACACCACGCGACCGAGCCCTGCCGAGAACCGGGATCCGGCCCCCGCCGATGAGCAGGCGCCCGCCGATGGTGCGGCGCCCGCGCCCAAGCCGGACCCGGCGCCCGCCCCCGCCCCCGCCGAGGCGCGCGAGCGGGTGCCGGGCGAGCGCGGTCCCGGGCGGCGCAAGAGCGGACCGCCCAAGACGCGGAAGGGCCCCGGTGGCGGCCTGCTCATGGGCAGGCCGTTCGGCGTGCCCGTGTACGTCGCACCGAGCTGGTTCCTCGTCGCCGCCCTCATCACCTGGGTCTTCGGCGGCCAGCTCGACCGCGTCCTGCCGGAACTGGGCGGCGTCCGCTACCTCGTCTCGCTCTTCTTCGCCGTCGCCTTCTACGCCTCCGTACTCGTCCACGAACTGGCCCACACCGTCGCGGCCCTCCGCTTCAAGCTGCCGGTGCGCCGGATCCAGCTCCAGTTCTTCGGCGGCGTCTCGGAGATCGAGAAGGAGTCGGAGACCCCGGGCCGGGAGTTCGTCCTCGCCTTCGTCGGCCCGCTGCTCTCCCTCGTGCTCGCCGGGGTGTTCTACGCGGGCATGCGCGCGGTCGAGCCCGGCACCGTCCCCGGCGTCCTGCTCGCCGGACTGATGATCTCCAACCTCATCGTCGCCGCCTTCAACCTCCTGCCCGGCCTGCCCCTGGACGGCGGCCGCATGCTCCGCGCCGTCGTCTGGAAGATCACCGGCAAGCCGATGAGCGGCACCATCGCCGCCGCCTGGGTCGGCCGCGCGCTCGCCGTCTCCGTACTGATCGGACTGCCCCTGCTCAACCAGTCCGGCGCCCTCGGCGGCGACCCCCAGGAAATCAGCGGCATGGACACCGTCACCGACGCCCTGCTCGCCGCGATCCTCGCCGCCATCATCTGGACCGGCGCAGGAAACAGCCTGCGCATGGCCCGCCTGCGCGAACACCTGCCCGAACTGCGCGCCCGCACCCTCACCCGCCGCGCGGTGCCCGTCGAGTCCGGCACCCCCCTCTCCGAAGCGCTGCGCCGCGCCAACGACGCGGGCGCCCGCGCCCTGGTGGTGGTCGACCCCGACGGCGACCCGAAGGCCGTCGTCCGTGAGGCGGCCATCGTCTCCGTGCCCCAGCACCGCCGCCCCTGGGTCACGGTCAGCGGCCTCGCCCAGGACCTCACCGAGGGGATGCGCGTCTCCGCCGAGCTGTCGGGGGAGGAGCTGCTCGACACGCTCCGGGCCACCCCCGCCACCGAGTACCTCGTCGTCGAGGACTCCGGCGAGATCTACGGAGTCCTCTCCGCGGCCGACGTCGAGCGGGCCTTCGTCAAGGCGATGGCCCGGCCCTCCTGAAGGCCCCCGGCGGCCGCCACCGTGGTCGGCGGTGTCCGCCGCGGCCGGTAGGCTGGTCACATGTCCGAACCGACCGGTGCCGCCCGCCGTCGCGGGCCCTTCAAGGTCGGGGACCAGGTCCAGCTCACCGACCCCAAGGGACGCCACTACACGTTCACGCTCGAGGCCGGGAAGAATTTCCACACCCACAAGGGTTCCTTCCCCCATGACGAGCTGATCGGCGCTCCCGAGGGCAGTGTTGTCCGTACCACGGGGAATGTCGCCTACCTGGCGCTGCGACCCCTGCTCCCCGACTACGTCCTGTCCATGCCCCGCGGCGCCGCCGTGGTCTACCCCAAGGACGCGGGGCAGATCCTGGCCTTCGCCGACATCTTCCCCGGCGCTCGCGTCGTCGAGGCGGGCGTGGGCTCGGGCTCGCTGAGCAGCTTCCTGCTCCGCGCCGTCGGCGACGAGGGAATGCTGCACTCGTACGAGCGCCGTCAGGACTTCGCCGACATCGCCCGGCAGAACGTGGAGCGCTACTTCGGCGCCCCCCACCCCGCCTGGCAGCTCACCGTGGGCGACCTCCAGGACAACCTCAGCGACACCGAGGTCGACCGGGTCATCCTCGACATGCTCGCCCCCTGGGAGTGCCTGGAGGTCGTCTCCAAGGCGCTCGTCCCCGGCGGCATCCTCTGCTGCTACGTGGCGACCACCACCCAGCTCGCGCGGACCGTGGAGTCCATCCGCGAGATCGGCGGCTTCAACGAGCCGACCGCCTGGGAGTCGATGATCCGCAACTGGCACGTCGAGGGCCTGGCCGTCCGCCCCGACCACCGCATGATCGGGCACACCGGCTTCCTGCTCACCGCCCGCCGCCTCGCGGACGGCGTCGAGCCCCCCATGCGCCGCCGCCGCCCCGCCAAGGGCGCGTACGGCGAGGACTACTCCGGACCCAACGCGGACGGCGGCACCCCGCGCTGACCCGCGCGACAGGCCCCGTCCAATGAGCAGGCGCCGCCGCCGAGTTCCCTGACCGACCAGGGAACTCGGCGGCGGCGCCGTTTCGTTGACGAGGCACCAGCCGCGTACCGGAAGCCGCGGACCGAACCAGGCCGAGTGCCCCCGGACCCCGGTGTTCCACCTCACTGTGACGTATGGCACGATGCTGGCCACCTCCCCCACCGGCACAGCCCTCACAGGAGACACTTCCTCGTGCAGCACCCCGCCGTCCCGGAACTGGCACACACCGCCGCCCGCCCCATCCACTGGCTGGCCACCGCGGCCGCGCTGGCCGCCGTCGTCGCGGGCTCCGCCTTCATCGAGCCCGACGCCGCCACGGCCGCCCAGACGGGGGCCAAGGCGCACACCAGAGCCGCCGCGGGCGCACCCGTCCCGGCGCCCGACCCCGCGTCCGTGGACTTCCCGCTGAACTGCGGCACCGCGAAGTCCGTCGTGAAGGAGAAGGCCTTCGGCGACCTGGACGGGGACGGCCGGGCCGAGACCGTCGCCGTGGTGCACTGCCGCGCCGGTTCGGGCACCCCGCCCGACGGCGTCTACGTGATCACTCGCCCCGGCACCGGAAAACCCCGCGTGGTCGCGACACTCGTCGACCCCGCGGACCGGCTCAACACCACCGACTTCGCCGTACGCGACGGCGCGGTCACCGCGACCCTGCTCGGATACTCGTCACTGGACGTCCCCCGCTGCTGCCCCGACCGGAAGGACGCGGCCAAGTGGCAGTGGAAGGACGGCACATTCGAGAGGACGACGCCGGCCGGAGCGCGCGACGTCTAGCGCGCGACGTTCAGTGCGCGACGTCCGACACGGCGCGGGCGCCTCACCGGGTGAGGCGGATCACTCAGCGTCAGGGCCGTAGACCTCGACCTGGTCCGAAACCCGGCGCACATGGATGCAGTCGCCCGGACACTCCTTCGCGGAGTCGGTGACATCACGCAGGAGCGGCAACGGCACCGGCGTCGTGGCTCCGGGCGCCTGCAGCAACTCGTCGTCGCCGCTCTTCACGTAGGCCAGTCCGTCGATGTCCAGTTCGAAGACCTCCGGCGCGTACTGCGCACAGATGCCGTCCCCGGTACAGAGGTCCTGATCGATCCAGACCTCCAGAAGGTCGTGGCCCTCACTGCCGGTCTCGGCCTCGTGCCGCACGGTCATCTCTCCTGCCGGTAGCTGCGCCGAGCGGGCCGACCACACGGTAAGTCGGGCCAGCTCTGACGGGTGTTGAACACTTCGACGATACAACCGCCCGCTTTCCGATGTTGTTGGGTGGGTATTCACCTGAGAGTGAGGGAGAGCGCAAGGGTGAAGATCGGACACACCCCCATCCTGTTTGTGATCTAGGGGTTTCAATCGACACCCACCCAGGTAGGGTCTGGAAGCGTCCAGCTCCCCTTGGAGGAGGTGAGGACCGTGGCAGCCCACGACGACGACATCAACCGCGGCATCCGGCCGGGGCGAGGGTCTGAAGACCCCGCCGGTCAGGTTGCCTATCTCGAGCAGGAAATCGCCGTCCTGCGACGAAAGCTCGCCGACTCTCCGCGTCATACGAGGATTCTCGAAGAGCGGATCGTCGAGCTGCAGACCAACCTGGCCGGCGTGTCAGCACAGAACGAACGGCTCGCCAACACGCTCCGCGAGGCCCGCGACCAGATCGTGGCCCTCAAGGAGGAAGTCGACCGGCTCGCACAGCCGCCGGCCGGCTTCGGAGTCTTCCTCGTGGCCAACGAGGACGGCACGGCCGACATCTTCACCGGGGGCCGCAAGCTCCGGGTGAACGTCAGCCCCAGCGTGGAGCTCGAAGAGCTCAGGCGCGGCCAGGAAGTCATGCTCAATGAAGCGCTCAACGTGGTCGAGGCCATGGAGTACGAGAGCGTCGGCGACATCGTCACCCTCAAGGAGATCCTCGAGGACGGCGACCGCGCCCTGGTGGTCGGACACACCGACGAAGAACGAGTGGTGCGGCTCGCCGAACCCCTCCTCGACGTCACCATCCGCCCGGGCGACGCCCTGCTGCTCGAACCCCGCTCCGGCTACGTCTACGAGGTCGTGCCCAAGAGCGAGGTCGAAGAGCTCGTCCTCGAAGAAGTCCCCGACATCAGCTACGAGGCGATCGGTGGCCTCGGCGGCCAGATCGAGATGATCCGGGACGCCGTCGAGCTCCCGTACCTCTACCCCGATCTCTTCAAGGAGCACGAACTGCGGCCGCCCAAGGGCGTGCTGCTGTACGGGCCCCCCGGCTGCGGCAAGACGCTGATCGCGAAGGCCGTCGCCAACTCGCTCGCCAAGAAGGTCGCCGAGGTGACCGGCCAGCCCACGGGGAAGAGCTACTTCCTCAACATCAAGGGCCCCGAGCTCCTCAACAAGTACGTCGGTGAGACCGAGCGCCACATCCGCCTGGTCTTCCAGCGTGCGCGGGAGAAGGCGAGCGAGGGCACCCCCGTCATCGTCTTCTTCGACGAGATGGAGTCGCTCTTCCGCACCCGCGGATCCGGCGTCAGCTCCGACGTGGAGAACACCATCGTCCCGCAGCTCCTCGCCGAGATCGACGGCGTGGAGGGCCTGGAGAACGTCATCGTCATCGGCGCCTCCAACCGCGAGGACATGATCGACCCCGCGATCCTGCGCCCCGGACGACTCGACGTGAAGATCAAGATCGAGCGCCCGGACGCCGAGGCGGCCAAGGACATCTTCGCCAAGTACCTCACCGAACGACTGCCCCTGCACGCCGACGACCTCACCGAGCACAGCGCCGACCGGCGCGCCACGGTGCACGGCATGATCCAGTCCGTCGTCGAGCAGATGTACGCCGAATCCGAGGAGAACCGCTTCCTCGAGGTGACGTACGCCAACGGCGACAAGGAAGTCCTCTACTTCAAGGACTTCAACTCCGGCGCCATGATCGAGAACATCGTGGGCCGCGCCAAGAAGATGGCCATCAAGGCCTTCCTCGAAGCGGACCAGAAGGGCATCAGGGTCGCTCACCTCCTCCAGGCTTGCATCGACGAGTTCAAGGAGAACGAGGACCTGCCCAACACCACCAACCCGGACGACTGGGCCAGGATCTCCGGAAAGAAGGGCGAGCGGATCGTGTACATCCGCACCCTCGTCACCGGAAAGCAGGGCGCGGACACCGGACGCTCCATCGACACGGTGGCCAACACCGGTCAATACCTCTAGAACACAGGGCGGCTGCGGGTGTCCTTCACGGGTACCCGCGGCCGTCTGCTTTTCAATGAAGGCAATGATCTCCCCACCAGCGCAAAGGCGTTCTAGTCTCTTCGGTACCGCCGAGTCGCGCAGTGCGGGGACGGGCACCGCACGCGCACTGGAGCACCAGCGGTACTTGAGCGCCGTTCCCGAATGGGAGCGCCGCCGGGCAAGGAGGGCCGCATGACCGTACGGCGAGTAATG
This sequence comes from Streptomyces sp. DSM 118878, assembly GCF_052936595.1. Lineage (NCBI taxonomy): Bacteria > Bacillati > Actinomycetota > Actinomycetes > Kitasatosporales > Streptomycetaceae > Streptomyces > Streptomyces sp. DSM 118878. The sequence continues at coordinate 2,097,838 of NZ_CP193622.1, read as the reverse complement.
GGCATCGAGACGGAGTACGGCATCTCCGTCCCCGGCCATCCCAACGCCAATGCCATGCTCACCTCATCCCAGATCGTCAACGCGTACGCAGCGGCGATGCACCGGGCGCGACGCGCCCGCTGGGACTTCGAGGAGGAGAACCCGCTGCGGGACGCGCGAGGTTTCGACCTCGCCCGCGAGGCCGCCGACGCCAGCCAGCTGACCGACGAGGACATCGGCCTCGCCAATGTCATCCTCACCAACGGAGCGCGTCTCTACGTGGACCACGCGCACCCCGAATACAGCTCACCGGAGATCACCAACCCCAGGGACGCGGTCCTCTGGGACAAGGCCGGCGAGCGCATCATGGCCGAGGCGGCCGACCGCGCGGCGCAGCTCCCCGGAGCCCAGCCGATCCACCTCTACAAGAACAACACCGACAACAAGGGCGCGTCCTACGGCACGCACGAGAACTACCTGATGAAGCGGGAGACCCCCTTCTCGGACATCGTGCGCCACCTGACGCCGTTCTTCGTCTCCCGCCAGGTCGTCACGGGCGCGGGACGGGTCGGCATCGGCCAGGACGGCCATGAGCACGGCTTCCAGCTCAGCCAGCGCGCCGACTACTTCGAAGTGGAAGTGGGCCTGGAGACGACCCTGAAGCGGCCCATCATCAACACCCGTGACGAGCCGCACTCCGACGCCGAGAAGTACCGCAGGCTGCACGTCATCATCGGCGACGCCAACCTCTCGGAGATCTCGACCTACCTGAAGCTCGGCACCACCTCCCTCGTGCTCGCCATGATCGAGGACGGCTTCATCGCGGTGGACCTCGCGGTCGACCAGCCGGTGCGCACCCTGCACCAGGTATCCCACGACCCGTCGCTCAAGCACCTCGTCACACTCCGCAGCGGCCGGTCACTCACCGCCGTACAGCTCCAGATGGAGTACTACGAACTGGCCCGCAAGTACGTGGAGGAGCGGTACGGCTCCGACGCGGACGAACAGACCAAGGACGTGCTGACCCGCTGGGAGGACGTGCTCGGCCGCCTGGAGAGCGATCCGATGAGCCTCTCGGGCGAGCTCGACTGGGTCGCCAAGCGCGAACTCATGGAGGGCTACCGGCGCCGTGACAACCTCGACTGGGACGCGCCGCGCCTCCACCTGGTCGACCTCCAGTACGCCGACGTACGGGCCGAGAAGGGGCTGTACAACCGCCTGGTCGCCCGGGGCAAGATGAAGCGGCTCCTCGACGAGGCGGACGTGGAGCGCGCAGGCACCAAGCCGCCCGAGGACACGCGCGCGTACTTCCGCGGCCGGTGCCTGGAGCAGTACGCGGACGACGTGGCCGCCGCCTCCTGGGACTCCGTCATCTTCGACCTGCCCGGTCGTGACTCTCTGCAACGAGTGCCGACCCTGGAGCCCCTGCGCGGCACCAGGAACCACGTCAAGGAGCTCTTGGACCGCTGCCGCTCGGCGGAGGATCTGGTTCGGGTCCTTTCCGGCGGCTAAAGGTCATCGACGAGGGAATCACAGAGGTGGGTCCCGTACGTTGCACCAAGTGCGGGGCCGATGTCGGACCCGGATTGTAGGGTCTGATCAAGAACGTCTAACCGAGCGAGCGGGGTGAGGTAGATGGCGACCAAGGACACCGGCGGCGGACAGCAGAAGGCGACGCGCAACACCGAGGAGACCGAGGAGCAGGCGCCGGAGGCGCAGGGCTCCGAGGACCTCAAGGAGCGCCAGGAGAAGCTCAACGACGACGTGGACTCCGTTCTGGACGAGATCGACGACGTCTTGGAGGAAAATGCCGAGGACTTTGTCCGGAGTTTCGTGCAAAAGGGCGGACAGTGACGAATGTCCGAAGTGGGCATCGGGAAGAAGTGCTCCGCTTGTCAGCAGACTCTTCCTGTCCGCGCCTCCGCGGCGAACAGCTCGCGGGAAGGTAGACGTTCCCGAGGGGCGCAAGCTCTGCCGCACGTGCGGCGAGGTCACACCTCATGCCGAGTGGCACCGCAATGGAACCGCCTCGGATGGCCTGTCGACGCGCTGCAAGGCGTGCCGGGCCATCCAGGGGCGGGAGGGGCACCTGAAGCGCCAATACGGCATGACCGAAGCCGAGCGCGACGAGGTGATCGCCTCCCCAACGGGGCTCTGCGTGATCTGTCTCAGTGCCCCCGCAGTCCATGTGGATCACTGCCACGAAACGGGTAGGGTCCGTGGCGTACTGTGCTTCAACTGCAATTCGGCCATCGGCAAGTTGGGAGACGATCCCGACACAGTTCGTCGGGCTGCTGCCGCCTATTTGGAGGGATCCTCGTGGAAGCCAACACTCGTAGCACCGGGCGTCTGCCAGCTGCCTTCCTGACGCCCGGTTCGTCGTCCTTCATGGATTTCCTGACCGAGCATCAGCCCGAGATCCTGCCGGGTAACCGTCAACTGCCGCCCCTCCAGGGCGCGATCGAGGCGCCGCACGGCACGACCATCGTGGCCGTCACGTTCCCCGGCGGCGTGGTCCTCGCCGGTGACCGGCGGGCGACGATGGGCAACATGATCGCGCAGCGCGACATCGAGAAGGTCTTCCCGGCCGACGAGTATTCGGCGGTGGGCGTCGCCGGCACGGCGGGCCTGGCCGTCGAGATGGTGAAGCTCTTCCAGCTGGAGCTGGAGCACTTCGAGAAGGTGGAGGGCGCCACGCTCTCCCTGGAGGGCAAGGCGAACCGGCTCTCCACGATGATCCGGGGCAACCTCGCCATGGCCATGCAGGGCCTGGCCGTGGTGCCGATCTTCGCGGGGTACGACGTGGACCGCGAGAAGGGCCGCATCTTCTCGTACGACGTCACGGGTGGCCGCTCCGAGGAGCACGTCGGGTACGCGGCGACCGGTTCCGGTTCGGTCTTCGCCCGCGGCGCCATGAAGAAGCTGTACCACGGTGGTCTGACCGAGGACCAGGCGACGACTCTGGTGATCCAGGCGCTGTATGACGCCGCGGACGACGACTCGGCGACCGGCGGCCCCGATGTGGGGCGGCGGATCTATCCCATCGTCACGGTCATCACCGACGACGGTTTCCGCAGGCTGACGGACGACGAGTCCGCGGCGATCGCGCGTTCGATCCTGGAGAGGCGGCTGGAACAGCCCGACGGCCCGCGTGCCGCGCTGCTCTGACCGTCCCGAATTCGCCGCCAGCAGTTTTTGACAGAAAGGGACGGATCCGGTGTCGACGCCGTTCTATGTATCACCTCAGCAGCAGATGGCCGACCGTGCGGAATACGCCCGGAAGGGCATCGCGCGCGGCCGCAGCCTGGTCGTACTGCAATTCACCGATGGCATCGTGTTCGTCGGCGAGAACCCGTCCCGGGCGCTGCACAAGTTCAGTGAGATCTATGACCGCATCGGTTTCGCGGCCGCCGGCAAGTACAACGAGTACGAGAACCTGCGTATCGGTGGTGTCCGGTACGCCGACCTTCGCGGCTACACCTACGACCGCGACGACGTGACGGCGCGTGGTCTGGCGAACGTGTACGCGCAGACGCTGGGCACGATCTTCTCCAGCGCCGCCGAGAAGCCCTACGAGGTGGAGCTGGTCGTCGCCGAGGTGGGTGTCACCCGCGAGGGCGACCAGATCTACCGCCTGCCGCACGACGGTTCCATCGTGGACGAGCACGGTTCACTGGCCGTCGGCGGTAACGCCGAGCAGATCAGCACGTATCTGGACCAGCACCACAGCGACAGCATGACGCTGGCCGAGGCGCTCAAGCTCGCGGTGCGCGCGCTGTCGCGGGACACCAACGGCAGTGAGCGGGAGATTCCCGCCGAGCGCCTCGAGGTGGCGGTGCTCGACCGGACGCGGCCGCAGCAGCGGAAGTTCAAGCGGATCGTGGGACGGCAGTTGTCCCGCCTCCTTGACGAGGGCGGTTCGACGGACGCCCCGTCCGACACGGAGCCCGAGGCCGAGCCCGAGACGGAGGCCGACGGCGAGTAGTCCGTCCCGCGTGCGCCCCGTGCTCCCGGCAGTCCGCCGGGGGCGCGGGGCGTTCGTGCGTGCGGGGCCGGTCAGCGGGCGGGCCCTGTCGAGTCCCGTACGACGAGTTCGACGGCCAGGGGTGTGGAGTCGGGGGTGCGTCCTTCGAGGACGGCGACGAGGGACTCCATGCCGCGCTCACCGAAGTGTTCGGCGGGCAGGCGGACGGTGGTGAGTTCCGGTTCGACGGCGGTGGCGAGGGTGAGGTCGTCGAAGCCGGTCACGGAGAGGTCTTCGGGGACGCGCAGCCCGAGCCGCCGGGCCGCTTTGCAGACGCCGGCGGCGAGGAAGTCGTCGTCGCAGATGACCGCGGTGGGCCGGGGCCCGGGCGCGGCCAGGGCGGTCTCCGCGGCGGTGCGGGCGGCGTCGACGGTCAGGGGCGCGGCCACGCGCCGCAGCGCGGTGCCGGTGCCGCTGAGGGCCGTGGCGAGGGCGTCGGCGCGTACGTCGAAGGTCCAGGAGTCGATGTCGGCGGCGAGGTGCAGGAAGTCGCGGTGGCCGAGGGCCAGCAGGTGCCGGGTCACGCGGCGCATGCCGTCGGCGAGGTCGAGGTTGACGGTGGCGGCGCCGAGGCTGCGGGCGGGGTCGCTGTCGAGCATGACCAGGGGCAGGTCGTCGCCGCGGATGGCGGCGAGCGCGTGGGAGGCCATGGAGGAGGCGAGGACGCCGTCCAGTGAGGCCCGCGCGGAGTCGAAGGGGTCGCGGGCGGGTCCTGTGCCGTCGGGGGAGAGGTAGAGGACGACACCGAAGCCGTGCCGGGCGGCGACGCGGGCGGCCCCGGTGTGGACGTGGGCGAAGAACTCGTTGGTGAGGGCGGGGACGACGAGCAGCGCGGTCCTGGTTCTGCCGAGGCGGAGGTTGCGGGCGGCGAGGTTGGGCCGGTAACCGAGCTCGCGTGCGGTGGCGCGGACGCGTTCGGCGGTCGCCTCGGCGACGCGGCCGTGCCATTTGTCGCCGAGCACCAGGGAGACGGTCGCCTGTGAGACACCGGCCACACGTGCGACGTCGCGGCTGGTGGGCGGCCGGGGGCCCCCGGTCTCCTGTTGTGGCCCGGCCACGGTTACCTCCCAGATCGTGGTCCGCGGGCGGGCATGCGGTGGCCCCGTGGACAGCGCTCATGGTACGTATGGCGCTCGAAGTTATACGTAAAACCCCGGCCGTGGCGGCGTGGGGGAAGGGCAGGCGGACATGGCTGCGGGATATGCGGAGATCCTCCGGACGCGGTATGCGACACGGCTGCTCGCCGGGACGCTGGTGGGCCGGCTGCCCAACGCCACGGCGGCGATCGCGATCGTGCTGTTCATCCGCGCGGAGGGCGGCAGCTACAGCCTGGCCGGGGCGCTGGCCGCGGTGTACGGCGTGGCCAACGCGGTGGGGCAGCCGCTGCTGGGCCGGCTCGTGGACCTGCACGGCCAGCCGCGCGTGCAGCTTCCCGCGGCCCTGCTCTCCGCGCTCGGCATGGCGGCCTTCGCCTTCACCGGGCCCGACCGGCTGGCCCTTGCGTACGTCTCGGTGGGCGCCGCGGGGCTGTTCACGCCGCCCCTGGAGGGCGGCCTGCGGGCGCTGTGGCCGAGCGTCCTCGGCAAGGAGGAGCGGATCCACACCGCGTACGCGATGGACGCCATCGCCCAGGAGGTGATGTTCACCGTCGGCCCGCTGCTCGTGACCGGCTGCGTGGCTCTCTGGTCGGAGCAGGCCGCGCTGCTCGTCGTGAACGCGATCGGCGTGCTGGGCGCCCTCTCCGTGGTGATGTCCCAGCCGTCACGCGCGTGGCGCTCGGCGCCCCGCGAGGCGCACTGGCTGGGGGCGCTGCGCTCGCCCGGGCTCCTCGCGCTCCTCGGCGCGTTCCTCTTCATCGGCATGGCGCTCGGCTCCATCACCGTCGCCGGAGTGTCGTACGCGGACGGGCACGGCGGTGACGCGGTCTACGGCTGGATGATGGCGGCGCTCGGTCTCGGCGCGCTGATCGGCGGCTCGGTGTACGGCGCCCGGCAGTGGCACGGCGTCCCGGAGCGGCGGCTGAGCGTCCTGGTGGCTCTTCTCGCGGTCTGCTACGTGCCGTTGACGCTGGTGCCGGGCGCGCTCGCCATGACGGCGCTGACCGCGCTGGCGGGGGTCTTCCTCGCGCCCGCGCTCGCCTGCGCGTTCATCATCGTGGACCGGCACGCCCCGCGGGGCACGGTCACCGAGGCGTTCTCGTGGCTCGTCACGACGTTCACGGTCGGCGCCTCGCTGGGCACGGCCGCCGCGGGTCCCGTGGTCGAGTGGGGCGGGACGGCAGGGGGGTTCGCGGTGCCGGGACTCGCTGGTGGAGCGGCTCTCGTGGTTTTGCTGGCCACCGCGCGGGTAATGGTGACACCCGGGGAAACGGGGGTCGTTGCGGGTTCATCGGAAAATGATCGAAACGGTGCCGTCGAACCCGGTTTCAGTGCCGGGCATCAGGCGTAATGTTCAGTCATGGACCGCCGCATTTTCGGGCTGGAGAACGAGTACGGCGTCACGTGCACGTTCAGGGGACAGCGCCGGCTGTCGCCTGACGAGGTGGCGCGCTACCTCTTCCGCCGTGTTGTGTCATGGGGCCGCAGCAGCAACGTCTTTCTGCGGAACGGCGCCCGCCTCTATCTTGACGTGGGATCACATCCGGAATACGCAACACCCGAATGTGACAACGTGACCGAGCTGGTCACCCACGACAAAGCCGGCGAGCGCATTCTGGAAGGCTTGCTCGTCGACGCAGAACGTCGCCTTCACGAGGAGGGAATCGCGGGCGACGTCTATCTCTTCAAGAACAACACCGACTCGGCCGGAAACTCCTACGGGTGCCACGAGAACTACCTGGTGGCCCGGCACGGAGAGTTCTCGCGGCTCGCGGACATCCTCATCCCGTTCCTCGTCACCCGCCAGCTCCTGTGCGGCGCGGGGAAGGTGCTGCAGACTCCGCGCGGCGCCGTGTACTGCGTGAGCCAGCGCGCCGAGCACATCTGGGAGGGCGTGTCCTCCGCGACCACCCGATCCCGTCCGATCATCAACACCCGCGACGAGCCGCACGCGGACGCCGAGCGCTACCGCAGGCTGCACGTCATCGTCGGTGACTCCAACATGTCCGAGACGACCATGCTCCTCAAGGTCGGCGCCACCGACCTGGTGCTGCGCATGATCGAGGCGGGCACGGTCATGCGGGACCTGACGCTGGAGAACCCGATCAGGGCCATCCGCGAGGTCAGTCACGACATCACGGGCCGCCGCAAGGTGCGTCTGGCCAGCGGCCGCGAGGCGTCCGCCCTCGAAGTGCAGCGCGAGTACTACGAGAAGGCGGTGGACTTCGTCGACCGCCGCGGCATCCGCACCGGCACCGTCGAGCAAGTGCTCGAACTGTGGGGGCGGACGCTGGACGCGATCGAGGCCGAGGACCTCGACCGCATCGACACCGAGATCGACTGGGTCATGAAGTACAAGCTCATCGAGCGGTACCGCGCCAAGCACAACATGACCATGTCGCATCCGCGGGTCGCGCAGATAGACCTCGCCTACCACGACATCCACCGCCGTCGCGGGCTCTACTACCTCCTGGAGAAGAAGGGCCAAGCCGCCCGCATCTGCAACGACATGAAGATCTTCGAGGGCAAGTCGGTGCCCCCGCAGACCACCCGCGCGCGGCTGCGCGGCGACTTCATCCGGCGCGCCCAGGAGCAGCGCCGCGACTTCACGGTCGACTGGGTGCACCTCAAGCTCAACGACCAGGCACAGCGCACGGTGTTGTGCAAGGACCCCTTCCGGTCGGTCGACGACCGTGTGGAGAAGCTGATCGCCGGTATGTGACCCCGGCCCGCCGGGATGTGACCCCGGTGAGGCCAGTGGCGTTGTGGGAACGCAACGCGGGCGCCGTACGTTCCTCGTACGGCGCCCTTCTCACGCCGTAGAGTTGCGCGCACGACAATCCACAAGATCGACCGATACGAGGCCCCCACCGTGCGCCGACGCTCCCTCCTCCTTGCCGTCCCGGCCGGCCTGCTCACGCTCGCAGGCTGTGGTGACGACAAGCCCGACAAGGCCAAGCCCAAGACCAGCGAAGCCCCGACCAACTCGCCGTCGGCCGCCCCGAAGGCGAAGATCGTGGGCGGGCCCGTGCCCGAGATCACCAAGGGCGACAAGTTCGGCAAGAAGCCGACCGTCGCCAAGGGCTCCGGCAAGCCGTCCTCCGACCTCGCGGTCAAGACCCTGATCGAGGGCAAGGGCAAGGAGGTCGCCAAGGGGGACTATCTCCAGGCGCACTACCTCGGCCAGATCTGGGCGACGGCCAAGGTCTTCGACAACTCCTACGACCGGGGCAACCCCACGGTCTTCCCGATCGGCGTCGGCCAGGTCATCCCGGGCTGGGACCAGAGCCTCGTCGGCAAGAAGCTCGACAGCCGCATCGAGCTCGCCATCCCGCCGGAGCTGGGCTATGGCAAGCAGGGCAACAAGGAGGCGGGCATCAAGGGCTCGGACACCCTCGTGTTCGTCGTCGACCTCGTGGACACCTTCAACGCCAAGAGCTCGTCGAAGGGCAAGGAGGTCGCCCAGTCCAACAAGGACCTGCCGAAGGTCGGCACGGACACGGACGGCAAGGCCCCCTCGATCGACATCCCGAAGACCGACGCGCCGGGGAAGCTCGTCTCCTCGTACATCCTCGAGGGCGACGGCGACGTGATCAAGGAGACCGACAGTCTCCTGTGCCAGTACAAGGGCGTGCTCTGGGAGGACGGCAAGGAGTTCGACTCCTCGTACAAGCGCAAGCAGCTCGCCCAGTTCCAGCTCGCGCAGGTCGTCAAGGGCTGGGCGCAGGGTCTGACCGGCAAGAAGATCGGCAGCCGCGTCCTCATCGTCATCCCCCCGAAGCTGGGCTATGGCGACAAGCCGCCGCAGGGCAGCTCCATCAAGAAGGACTCCACCCTCGTCTTCACCGTGGACATCCTCGCGAAGTCGTGAGCTCCCGGGGATGTAAGACTGTCCGCGCTGACTTTCCGTACCAAGCAGGAGCATTTTCGTGAGCATTGAAAAGCCCGAGGTCGACTTCCCGGGCGGCGAGCCGCCGACCGAACTGCAGAGCAGGGACATCTGGGAGGGCGACGGCCCGGTCGCCAAGGCCGGCGACTTCGTCAAGGTCCACTACGTGGGCGTGGCCTTCAGCACGGGCGAGGAGTTCGACGCGAGCTGGAACCGCGGCAACCCGCTGGAGTTCCAGCTCGGTGCCGGTCAGGTCATCTCCGGCTGGGACCAGGGCGTGCAGGGCATGAAGGTCGGCGGCCGTCGTGAGCTGATCATCCCCGCCCACCTCGCGTACGGCGACCGCGGCGCCGGTGGCGGCCGCATCGCCCCGGGCGAGACGCTGATCTTCGTCTGCGACCTCGTCGCGGTCTGAGGCCCGGATGACCGGGTCGCGGGCCTTTCGTCCCGCGACCCGGCCCGCGACCCGCCCCGCGCGTCGCGTCCGCCGAGGGCCCATGCTGTCCGGCATGGGCCCTCGGCTTTTGCCGCGACACCCCGGGGCGGTACGGTCATCGGTCGGAAGCATTGTGTGCTCGTCAGCGTTGTGTGTTCGAGAAGCATGTGTGTAAGGCCGAGAAAGGGCGTCAATGGCCATTGCCAAGGCCGAGCGGCTGATGAATCTGGCGTTGTGCCTGCTCGGGACGCGTAGGCCGCTGAGCAAGCGTGAGCTGCGCGAGTCCATCGAGGCCTACCTCGAAGCGGGCTCGGACGACTCCTTCAACCGGATGTTCGAGCGGGACAAGGACGATCTGCGCGAGCTCGGCCTGGTCATCGAGACCGTGGAGAACCTCGACGGTGACGTCGGTTACCTCGCACGGCGCGACAGCAACCGCCTGCCGCCCATCACCCTCGACGCCGAGGAGGCCGCCGCTCTCGGCCTCGCCGCCAAGGTCTGGCAGCAGGCCCGCCTCGCCGGAGCCGCCAGCGGCGCCCTGCAGAAGCTGCGCGCCGCCGGGCTGCCCGAGGAGATGGACCCGTACGGGGCGCACAGCGCCCTGGAGCCCCGCATCCCCGCGCACGAGGCGTCCTTCGAGCCGCTGATGCTCGCCTGCCGCGACCGCCGCCCCGTCGTCTTCGACTACCGCAAGGCCACCGCCGCGCGTCCCGAGCAGCGGCACGTCGAGCCGTGGGCGCTCGAGTGCTGGCGCGGCCACTGGTACCTCGCGGGCTGGGACCGCGACCGGGGCGCCGAGCGCGTCTTCCGGCTCTCGCGGATCACCGGCAAGGTCCGCGCCCGCGCGGGCAAGTACACCGTCGACGTCCCCGACGTCGTCACGGTGCGTGAGACCGTGGCGAGCTGGGCGGGGGAGTCCGCCGACCGCACGGCCCGCATCAGGCTCCGCGCGGAGGCCGGCTATCCGCTGCGGGCCAAGGCGGGCTCGCTGCGGGAACTGGGCGACGGATGGGACGAGTTGGAGATTCCGTACGGGCACGGGCTCGACGCCTGGCTGGTGGAGTTCGGGCCCGACGTGGTGGTCCTCGAGCCCGCCGAGCTGCGGGCCGACGTCATGGACCGGCTGCGCGCCGTGGCCAAGGGCTGAGGGGACGGAAGACCAATGGCCTCGAACGCCATCGACCAGACACGACGGATGCTGTCGCTCGTCACCTATCTGCGCGAGCGGCCCGGCGCGCACGTGGAGGACGTCGCCCGCGCCTTCGGCATCACCCCCGACGAACTGATCTCCGACCTCGACGTGCTGCCCCTGTGCGGCACCAGCTTCCGCGGCGGCGACCTGCTGGACATCGACACCGACGGCGACCGCATCTGGTGGCACAACCCCGACGACGTCGCCGCCCCGCTGCGGCTCGCCGCCGACGAGGCGACCGCGCTGCTGGTGGCCGCCCGCGCGGTGGCCACCCTGCCCGGCCTGCGCGAGAGCGACCGCCTCGCGCTGCTGCGCGCCACCGCGAAGCTGGAGACCGCGGCCGGTGAGACGGCGGGCGCCAGCGCCCGGCTCTCGGTGACCTTCGAGTCCGAGGGCGGCGTCTTCGCCGACGTCGACCGGGCCATCTCCGAGCGGCGCAGGCTCTGGATCCGCTACTACTCACCGGCCCGCGACGAGCTGACCGAGCGCGAGATCGACCCGATCCGCCTGGTCAGCGTCGGCCACACGTACGTGGAGGCGTGGTGCCGCCGCTCCGAGGCGCGCCGCACCTTCCGCCTCGACCGCGTCGCCGAGATCAAGATCCTCGACGAGCCGTCCGCGCCGCCCGAGGTCGAGCTCCGCGATCTCTCCGAGGCGCTCGTGCAGCCCGCCGCCGAGGACCCCGAGGTCGTCGTCGAGGTCGGCCCCGGCGGCCGCTGGGTCGCGGAGTACTACCCGCACGACAGTGCGGACGAGCTGCCCGACGGTGGCCTCCGCATCACCCTGCGCACCCCCGACCCCACGTCACTGCGCCGGCTCGCGCTGCGGCTCGGCGGGGACGGGCGGATCGTCTCCCCCGTACAGCTCGCGGACAGCGCACGGCAGGCCGCGCGGGAAGCCCTCGCGGCCTACGATGAGCAGCCGTACGCGCAGGCATATGAACGGCAGGAGCAAGGGCGTTGAGCACACCGACCATGTCCGGGCTGCCGGGAGTGCCGGCCCAGGCCAGGCCCGCTCCCGTCCTCTTCACGGCCGCCTGCCCGGACTGCCGCGCCCGCTTCGAGCTCTCCGCGGGGGCGCTGCGCCTGGTGATCGGCGCCAGTGACCGCACCACCTTCTACTCCTTCACCTGCCCCGAGTGCGGGGTGTCGGCCCGCAGGCCGGCGGGCGAGCGCATCGTCGAACTGCTCACCGGCGGCGGGGTGCGGACTCTGCGTCTGCACTCGACCGTCTAGGCTCGGCGCATGTTCTGGGCGATGCTCGCGATCGCGGCGGGCTTCTTGGGCCTCGCCGTCCTCGGCGTACTGGCGGTCAAGGTGTTCGTGGAGGCGCAGCGCCTCGCGCACCAGGTGAACCGGACCACACAGCGGATCAACCGGGCGGCCGAGGACCTGGAGAAGGCCGCGGCGGCAGTGGCGCGTGCGGGTGAGGGGACTCCGTAGCATCCGCGGCCTGTCACCTGCCGGAGGTGGGCGGGTACGCTGCGATGACGGCCCGGATCGAGGCGGGGGGCCGTACTCGGAGTATGCGCGGGGATTGCCGAGCGTTTACCCCGGGGGGTTACGATCGCTGCCAGCGTGGAGATCGGATGTATGTCCGGTCTACGCGTACCAGACTCCTGTCGCCTCGGTGAAGAAGGTATTAGCTATGGGTAGGCTCGGCCCCACCGAGATCGTTCTCATCCTCGTCATTGTCGTGCTGCTGTTCGGCGCCAAGAAGCTGCCGGACATGGCGCGCTCCCTCGGCAAGTCCGCCCGCATCCTCAAGAGCGAGGCCAAGGCGATGAAGTCCGAGAGCAAGACCGACGACGCCGCTCCGGCCGACCCCCCGAGCGACCCCGCCGTCCAGAAGCGCACGATCCAGGCTGCCCCCGGCGACGTGACCAGCTCCCGCCCGGTCACCGAGCCGACCGACCGTACGACGCAGCGCTGATCCAAGGCCGGCACAGGCCGGCCTGCCGCACGAGATGAGGACGTGGGTTGCTCAAGTCTGCCCGCAAGGACAAGGACCCCGAGGGGCGGATGCCCCTCGGGGAGCATCTGCGCGAGCTCCGCAACCGGCTCGCGAAGGGCATGTTGGCGATCACGGTCGTGTCGATCGTGGCGGCTTTCTTCAGCCAGCAGCTGATGGAGTTCCTGGCTGATCCGGTGCCCCGCTGCAAGCCGGGCATGGACCCGACCGGCGGCCATTGCGCGAGGGTGACGTTCAACGACCTGCTGTCACCCTTCACCACCACGGTGAAGGTCAGCCTCATGGTCGGCATCATCGTGTCCAGCCCGGTGTGGCTGTACCAGCTGTGGGCCTTCGTCGCGCCCGGCCTGCACAAGCACGAGCGGAAGTACACCTACTGGTTCGTCGCTGCCGCCGTGCCGCTCTTCTTCGGGGGCGCCTGGCTGGCGTACACGATCCTGCCGATCAGCATGCGTGTCCTGATCAGCATCACGCCCGACCAGGCCGAGAACCTCCTCGCGATGGACAAGATCCTCGACTTCACCGTCAGGATGGTCCTCGTCTTCGGCGCCTCCTTCGAGATGCCGCTGCTCCTCGTGATGCTCAACATGACCGGCATGGTGACCGGGCGCCGCATGCTCACCTGGTGGCGCGGCGTGGTCATGGGTGTCTTCGTCTTCGGCGCGGTGGCGACCCCGACCACGGACCCCGTCGGCATGATCGCCCTCGCCGGGCCGATCGTCCTCCTCTACTTCCTCGCGGTCGGCATCTCCTTCCTGAACGACAGGCGCCGACGCCGCAACAACCCCGACGCCGGACTCGACGACGACGAGGCGTCCGACCTCGACCTCACGCCCGAGGCCGTCGGAGACGTCGAGGCCGTCTCGACGCCGAAGGCGCTGCCCGAGCAGGCGAGCACGGGACGGTCGGACCAGCGGGTGAACGGTTTCGATGACGTGACCTGACGTGACCTGACGCGACCCGTCGATCCCACCGCGGGCCGCGGCCCCCGATAATGATCGTCCGTTGTCAGTGGTGGCCGGTAGTCTCGAAAGCACGATGACAGAGGACCTCTCACCGGCCGAGCGGTATGCGGCAGCGCGCAAGCGCGCTGTCGAGCAGGCCACCGCACTCGCGTCCTTCCGCGAGATGTACGAATTCGGCCTCGACCCCTTCCAGATCGAGGCCTGCAAGGCGCTGGAGGCGGGCAAGGGCGTGCTCGTGGCCGCCCCCACGGGGTCGGGCAAGACGATCGTCGGCGAGTTCGCCGTGCACCTCGCCCTGGGCCAGGGCAGGAAGTGTTTCTACACCACGCCCATCAAGGCGCTCTCCAACCAGAAGTACGCCGACCTCGCCAGGCGGTACGGCGCGGACAAGGTCGGCCTCCTCACCGGCGACAACAGCGTCAACTCCGACGCGCCGGTGGTCGTCATGACCACCGAGGTCCTGCGGAACATGCTCTATTCGGGCTCGCAGGCGCTGGTCAACCTCGGCTATGTGGTCATGGACGAGGTGCACTACCTCTCCGACCGCTTCCGCGGCGCCGTCTGGGAGGAAGTGATCATCCACCTCCAGGAGTCGGTCACGCTCGTCTCCCTGTCGGCCACGGTGTCGAACGCCGAGGAGTTCGGCGACTGGCTCGACACCGTGCGCGGCGACACCGAGGTGATCGTCTCCGAGCACCGGCCCGTGCCGCTCTTCCAGCACGTGCTCGCCGGGCGCCGGATGTACGACCTCTTCGAGGAGGGCGAGGGCCGCAAGAAGGCGGTCAACCCCGACCTGACCCGCATGGCCCGCCTTGAGGCCACCCGCTCGTACAACCCGCGCGACCGCCGCAAGGGCAAGATGATCCGCGAGGCCGACCGCGAGCGGGAGCGCAGACAGCGGTCGCGGGTCTGGACGCCGGGCCGCCCCGAGGTCATCGAGCGGCTCGACTCCGAGGGCCTGCTGCCCGCGATCACGTTCATCTTCAGCCGCGCGGCCTGCGAGGCGGCGGTCCAGCAGTGTCTGTACGCGGGACTGCGGCTGAACGACGACGAGGCCCGGATGAAGGTCCGCGAGATCGTCGAGGAGCGCACGGCCTCGATCCCGCACGAGGACCTCCACGTCCTCGGGTACTACGAATGGCTGGAGGGCCTGGAGCGCGGCATCGCCGCGCACCACGCGGGCATGCTGCCCACCTTCAAGGAGGTCGTGGAGGAGTTGTTCGTGCGCGGCCTCGTGAAGGCCGTCTTCGCCACCGAGACCCTCGCCCTCGGCATCAACATGCCCGCGCGCAGCGTGGTGCTCGAAAAGCTCGTGAAGTGGAACGGCGAGCAGCACGCCGACATCACCCCCGGCGAGTACACCCAACTGACCGGCCGGGCCGGGCGCCGCGGCATCGACGTCGAGGGCCACGCGGTGGTGCTCTGGCAGCGCGCCATGAACCCGGACCACCTGGCCGGACTCGCGGGCACGCGCACGTATCCGCTGCGGTCCAGCTTCAAGCCGTCGTACAACATGGCGGTGAACCTCGTGGAGCAGTTCGGGCGGCACCGCTCGCGCGAGCTGCTCGAAACGTCCTTCGCACAGTTCCAGGCGGACAAGTCGGTCGTCGGGATCTCCCGCCAGGTCCAGAAGAACGAGGAGGGCCTGGAGGGCTACAAGGCCTCCATGACCTGCCACCTGGGCGACTTCGAGGAGTACGCGCGGCTGCGCCGGGAGCTCAAGGACCGGGAGAACGAGCTGGCCAAGCAGGGCGCGGTCCAGCGCAGGGCCGCGGCTGCCGCCTCCCTGGAGAAGCTCAAGCCGGGGGACGTCATCCACGTACCCACGGGGAAGTACGCGGGGCTCGCGCTCGTCCTCGACCCGGGGCTGCCCGCCGGGCGGGCCAACGGCCACCGCGGCTTCGACCACGTCGACGGGCCGCGCCCGCTGGTGCTCACCGCCGAGCGGCAGGTCAAGCGGCTGGCGGCCATGGACTTCCCGGTGCCGGTCGAGGCCCTGGAGCGGATGCGCGTCCCGAAGTCGTTCAACGCCCGCTCGCCGCAGTCCCGCCGTGACCTGGCGTCCGCGCTGCGCACCAAGGCCGGGCACATCGTTCCCGACCGGCACCGCAAGGGCCGCGCGGCGGCCGCCGACGACCAGGAGATCGCACGGCTGCGCACGGAGCTGCGCGCGCACCCCTGCCACGGCTGCGACGAGCGCGAGGACCACGCGCGCTGGGCCGAGCGGTATCAGCGCCTCATGCGCGACACCACGCAGCTGGAGCGCCGTATCGAGGGGCGGACGAACACCATCGCCCGCACCTTTGACCGCATCGTCGCCCTGCTCAGCGAGCTGGACTACCTGCGGGGCGACGAGGTCACGGAGCACGGGAAGCGCCTCGCCCGGCTCTATGGGGAGCTCGACCTGCTGGCCAGCGAATGCCTGCGCGCCGGAGTGTGGGAGGGGCTCGGCCCCGCCGAACTGGCGGCGTGCGTCTCGGCGTTGGTGTACGAGTCGCGGGTCGGCGACGACGCGCTCGCGCCCAAGGTGCCGTCCGGCGCGGCGAAGGCGGCGCTGGGGGAGATGGTGCGGATCTGGGGCCGGCTCGACGCCCTGGAGGAAGAGTTCAAGATCAGCCAGACGGAGGGCGTCGGCCAGCGCGAGCCGGACCTGGGCTTCGCCTGGGCCGTGTTCATGTGGGCGAACGGCAAGGGTCTCGACGAGGTGCTGCGCGAGGCGGAGATGCCGGCCGGTGACTTCGTGCGCTGGTGCAAGCAGGTCATCGACGTCCTCGGCCAGATCTCCGCGGCGGCCCCGCGCGGGGGAAGCACGGTGGCGAAGAACGCCCGCAAGGCGGTGGACCAGGTGCTGCGCGGAGTCGTGGCGTACAGCTCGGTCGGCTGACGGCTGACGGCTGACGGCTGACGGCAGTCACTGTTGCCCGTCGGGTGCCCTGATCAAGGGGGCGCCCGGCGGGCATCGCTGTTTCCGGGATCGTTACGCCATGCGTTCGAATGATCGCCATGCGTGTAAATGGGCGAGTGTATGCCGTCACCCGCGGCCGTCGCAGAGGGTTGTCAAATATTACTTCGTGCTGTTTTCGGCGCACTAAGCTCGCCCGGAGCGCGGCGAGTTCACACGAGTTGCGGCAGATTCGCGCGCTTGTTCCCGAAACGTTCGATAGTTCGCTCGACTCCCCTGGCGTCAACCGCGTACTTCCCGTACATACCCGTACTTTCCCGTACTTTCCCGACCCTTTCCCCAAGACGAGTGTTCAGAGGGCATACATGGTGAGTGTTCAATCGCCTCCCGGTGGCCGAGAAATCCCTTACGCCCGCGCCCTGTTGCTGCCCGCCATGCTGATGGCCGCGGCGACCGGAGCCGCCGTCGCCGCCGTGACGGAACCCGCCCGGCACGCCGTCATCTGGTGCGGCGCCGTCGCGACCCTCCTGGTCGTCCTGGTCGGCGCGGAAGTCGTGCGGCGCGGCCGCACCATCAGGGGGCAGCGCGCGCAGTACGCACAGCGGCTCGCCCACCTGGAGCGGCGCATCGCGGCCCACGACGCCGACACCGTACGCCTGGGCCGGGACATCCTGCCCGAGGCGCTCTGGCGGCTCCGGCAGAACGAACCGCCCGCCGAAGTGATCCGCAACGTCGTCGACAACGACGAGACGCTCCGTGATCTGCCCGACGTGCAGCGCCAGTTGCTCCGCAACGTTCTGGAGACCCTGGACTACGAGGGGGCGTTGCGCGACTCCGCACAGCGCGCCTTCGTGAACATCGCGCGCCGCGTCCAGTCGATCGTCCACCAGCAGGCCGCGGAACTGCGCGAGATGGAGGAGTTCCACGGCCGCAACCCCGAGGTCTTCGACGACCTGCTCCGCATCGACCACGGCACCGCCCTGATCGGCCGCCTCGCCGACTCCATCTCGGTGCTCGGCGGCGCCCGGCCCGGCCGCCAGTGGCCCAAGCCCGTACCGCTGTACAGCGTGTTGCGCGGCGCGATGTCCCGCATCCTCGACTACCCCCGCATCGAGCTGCACTCGATCGCCAAGGTCGCGATCCACGGCACGTCCGTCGAGCCGCTGATCCACGCCTGCGCCGAGCTGCTCGACAACGCGACGCGGTACTCGCCGCCGCAGACCAAGGTGCACGTCACCGCCGTCGAGGTGCAGACCGGCATCGCCGTGGAGATCGAGGACGGCGGCGTCAGCCTCAGCGAGGAGGCCCGCGAACGTGCCGAGAACATGCTGGCGCAGGCGCAGGCCGGCTTCGACCTCAACGACCTGGGTGACAGCCCGCGCCTCGGCATGGCCGTCGTGGGCCGCCTGTCGCGGATGTACAACATGCAGATCTCCCTGCGGCAGTCCGCCTACGGCGGCGTCCGCGCGGTGCTCATCGTGCCGCACGAGATGATCACCACGGGCCCGGCGCCCGGACTCGCCCACGGCATCGGCGCCTCCGCGGTGCCCCGCGTGGACGACAGCGGCAACCTCATCGAGGAGCCCGAGCGCAACATCCGCCGCAAGAAGCCCCGCGTCGTCACCGCGGGCCCGCCGCTGCGTTCACCGCTCACCGCGGCCATGGAGGACGAGGTCCCCGAGGTCACCGAGTGGACGGAGGGCGGCCTGCCGCAGCGCCGCAGCCGCGTCACGATGTCGCTCAGCGAGCGGTACGCCATGGAGGCCGAGGCCCAGCGCGCCGCCGAGGCCCACGCCGCCGCCACGGCGTCCCCGGCGGTCCCCGCGCAGAAGAAGGAAGAGCGCGAGCCCGGCCTGTGGGTCGAGGCGTTCATGAAGGGCATCAAGGGGGACCCCGCCGCTCCCGGCCAGGAACCGCCGCAGGGCACCGATCCATCGCAGGGGCCCGACCCTGCGCAGGAATCCCACCGGAACAACCACGGCATCGCCGACGAGGGGGGCTGGCAGTGATCCAGCAGCGCGCCAATTTCGACTGGATGCTGAAGGAGCTGGCCGACGGCGTCCCGCAGACCCGGCAGATCGTCGTCCTCTCCGCGGACGGCCTGCGCATCGCACGCTACGGCGGCGACCCCGACGCGGCCGACCGCATCGCCGCCGCCTGCGCGGGGCTCCAGAGCCTGGCCGCCGCCGTGGCCACCGAGATCCCGCACAGCGACGGCGGCATGAAGATGGTCATCATCGAGATCGACGGCGGCTACTTCTACCTGATGGCCGCGGGCGCGGGCGCGTATCTCGCCGTGCTCGCCGACCAGACCGTCGACGCGGGCCTCGTCGCCAACCGCATGCGCGACCTCGTCGTACGGATCGGGGCCCATCTGACGAGCCCGCCACGCCGCGACGGGCAGGCCGTATGACTCCTCCGCAAGGACCTCCGCACGGCCCCTCCCGCGGGGAGGAGCCGGGAGGAGAGGCACCCCCTCAACGTGAGCGCCGCGATCCGAGCAACCCCGAACGGCTGTACGTCCTGACGGGTGAGGACTCCGAGCGGGCCCCCCTCGACCTCGTCACGCTCATCGTGGCGCGGGGCGAGGCGGCCCCGACGGCGCAGCCCGAACACTCCGCGGTGCTGCGGCTGTGCACGACCCCGATCTCCGTCGCCGAACTGTCGGCCTACCTGGCGCTGCCGTTCAGCGTCGTGACCGTCGTCCTGACGGAGCTCCTCGGGTCCGAGCTCGTCCAGGCGCGCGCCCCCATCGTGCGATCCGCGCTGCCCGACCGATCCCTTCTCGAAGCGGTGATGCATGGACTTCAAAAGCTCTGACACGATCACCGGCCCCCGCAGCGAGGACGTCCTTCCGCACACGGCCACGGCCGCGGTCAAGGTCGTGATCGTCGGCGGCTTCGGGGTCGGCAAGACCACGATGGTCGGCTCGGTGAGCGAGATCCGCCCGCTGACCACCGAGGAGACGATGACCCAGGCGGGCATCGGCGTCGACGACAACTACGGCTCGGAGAGCAAGACGGCGACCACCGTCGCCATGGACTTCGGCCGGATCAGCATCTCCGAGGAACTGGTCCTCTACCTCTTCGGCACCCCGGGTCAGGAGCGCTTCTGGTTCCTGTGGAACGGGCTCTTCGAAGGCGCGCTCGGCGCGGTCGTGCTCGTCGACACTCGCCGCCTCGAAGTCAGCTTCGACGTGATCGGCCGCCTGGAGGAGCGCGGCGTGCCGTTCGTCGTCGCCGTCAACGACTTCCCCGACGCGCCCCACCACGGCATCGAGACCCTGCGCAGGGCCCTCGACCTGGAGCCGCAGGTGCCGATCATGCCGTGTGACGCGCGCCGCAGGGAGTCGAGCAGGGACGTCCTGATGACCTTGATGCGCTATCTGCACTCCCTGACCGCGACCCGTGCCTGACCGCACCCCAGACCGCCCTACACCCGGAGCGACGACCGTGACGACTCCCCATCCCACCTGGCCGAGCGCCGACGACCCCGTGGCGCCCCCTCCCGGCTGTCCCGCGCACGGCTTCGGAGCCGGCGGTCTGCGCCGCCTCCACGGCCCCGAGGCGGAGGCCGACCTGGCAGGACTGTACGAGAGGCTGCGGGCCGAGCACGGCCCGGTGGCGCCCGTACTGCTCCACAACGACGTGCCGATCTGGGTGGTCCTCGGGCACAGCGAGAACTTCCACATGGTCCGTACGCCCTCGCAGTACACCCGCGACTCGCGCATCTGGCGCGCCGTGCGGGACGGCAGCGCGGGCCCCGACCACCCGCTCGCGCCCGTCTTCACCTGGCAGCCCATGGCCTCCTTCGTCGAGGGCGACGAGCACCAGCGGCTGCGCGGCGCGGTCACCGGCGCCATGTCGAGCATCGACCACCGAGGCCTCAGGCGCTACATCAACCGCTACACGAACCTGCTGATCAACGACATCTGCCTGGAGGGTGAGGCGGAGCTGGTCAGCCAGTTCGCCGAGCACCTGCCCATGATGGTGATGTGCCACATCCTCGGCATGCCCGAGGAGTACAACGATCGGCTCGTGCAGTCGGCCCGCGACATGATCAAGGGCACCGAGACGGCCATCGCCAGCAACGCGTACGTCATGGAGGTCCTGATGGGCCTCGTGGCGCGGCGGCGCGCCAAGCCGGAGGAGGACTTCACCAGCAACCTCATCGCGCACCCGGCGCAGCTCACCGACGACGAGGTGGGCGCCCACCTGCGCCTGGTCCTCATCGCCTCCTACGAGGCCACCGCGAACCTCCTCGCCAACGTCCTGCGCATGGTCCTCACCGACCCGCGTTTCCGGGCCCAGCTCAACGGCGGGCAGATGACGGTACCCGAGGCGGTCGAGCAGTCCCTGTGGGACGAGCCGCCCTTCAGCGCCATGGTCGGCTACTTCGCCAAGCAGGACACCCAGCTCGGCGGGCAGCGCATCCGGGCGGGCGACGGGCTGATCCTCGGCATCGCGCCGGGCAACGTCGACCCGGTCGTACGCCCCGACCTCGCCGCGAACATGAGGGGCAACCGCTCGCACCTCGCGTTCAGCGGTGGGGCGCATGAGTGTCCCGGCCAGGACATCGGCCGCGCCATCGCCGATATCGGCGTCGACGCACTCCTGTTGCGCCTGCCGGACGTCGAACTCTCCATCGACGAGAGCCGGTTGCGGTGGACGTCGACGATCCTCTCGCGGCATCTGGTGGAGCTGCCGGTGTATTTCGCGCCGCGGCCGCCGCAGGACGTCATGGCCCGGCCGTCCGCGCACGCGCCGAGGCCGCGGGGTGACTGGCACGTCTCTTCGCCGCCGATCCAGCCGCCCGCCGCCCCGGCCCCGCCGGCCCCGCCGTCGCGGAGGGCCGCGACAGCCGCGACCGCCGCGCGGACTGCCCCGCGGACACCGGCCCCCGCGGCCGGACAGGACCGAGGCCAGGGGGCCTGGCAGCGGTTCCTCACCTGGTGGCGCGGCTACTGATCCCCATCGGCGTACGCGGCCCAGTCGTCGTACGCCGCCCAGGCGTCCAGCGTCCGCCCGCTCACGAAGCGGTGCGCGACGCCCGTGACCGGGTCGGTGAACGCGAGGACGCGCGCCAGGAGCTGGAGTGGCCGCCGGAAGTCGTCCGGCGCGGCGGGGGCGGCCACCTCCGGGTAGAGCGGGTCGCCGAGGATCGGCAGGCCCAGCGTGTTCATGTGGACGCGGAGCTGGTGGGTGCGGCCGGTGTGCGGGGTGAGCCGGTAGCGGCCGAGGCCGCCACGGCGCTCGACGAGTTCGACACGGCTCTCGCTGTTCGGCTCGGCGCCCTCCACCTCGTACGCGGCGATGACCCCGCGCTCCTTCACGATGTGGCTGCGGACGGTGCGGGGGAGCGGTATGCCGGGGGAGTACGGGGCGACGGCCTCGTACTCCTTGTGTACGCGCCGGTCGCTGAACAGGGTCTGGTAGGCGCCGCGTTCCTCCGGGCGCACGGTGAACATGAGCAGCCCGGCGGTCAGCCGGTCCAGGCGGTGCGCGGCGCCCAGCGCCGGTATGCCGAGCTCCGCGCGGAGGCGGGCGAGGGCGGTCTGCGTGACGTGGCCGCCGCGGGGCATGGTGGCGAGGAAGTGCGGTTTGTCCACGACCACGATGTGCTCGTCCTGGTGGACGACGTCGATCGTGAACGGCACGGGGACCTCGGCGGGGAGGTCCCGGTGGAACCAGACGAAGGCTCCGGCGGCATAGGGGGTGTCCGCCGCGATGGCCGCGCCGTCCGCGCCGACGACCTTGCCCTCACGGACCATCGCGTCGATGACACCGGGGCCGGCCGCGAGCCGCTCGACCAGATGGTCACGGACGGTCGGCCACCTCGTCTCCTGGGGCAGTCTGACCCGGACGGGGTCGACGCCGTCGCGCTGGGGCAGCGGGGAGGGCGGGATGCGGGGCTTGCGTCTCATCAGGGGGCCAGCGTAAGCCTGGCCGGGGGCCTCGCGGTGACGGTGGCCTCCCGGTGGAAATTCGCTGCCCTCTTCCTGGCGCCGCTGCCACGATGAGGCCATGCCCTACAAGATCTCCGACGTGGTCGCACCCGGCACCCTCGCCCGGCGGGAGCAGCCGGTGCTCTCCGTCCCCGGCGGGCTCGTCATCCGCCCTTGGCTGCCGGCGGACGCGCCTTCTGTGTACGAGGCGTTCCAGGACCCCGCGTTGCAGCAGTGGCACGCGCGCGTGGCCGACTCCGAGAGTGAGGCGCGCGGCTGGATCGAGGACTGGCGCGCGGCCTGGGCGGGGGAGCGTGACGCGTACTGGGCGATAGCCGACGCGGAGACGGACGTCCTGGTCGGCCGGATCGCCCTGAAGCTGATCGTCCTCGCGGACGGCCAGGCGGAGGTCGCGTACTGGACGGTACCGGCGGCCCGCGGCCGCGGGGTCGCCCCGAGAGCCGTGGAGGCCCTGTCCCGCTGGGCCTTCGAGGAGGTGGGCCTCCACCGCCTGGAACTGACCCACGCGACGGCCAACGAGGCGTCCTGCCGCGTGGCCACGAAGTCCGGCTTCGCGACGGAGGGCACGAAACGGAGCGCGGTGCTGCACACGGACGGCTGGCACGACATGCACCTGCACGCCCGCATCGCGGGACCGGCCGCGCCGGCGTGACGGCGGCTTGGCGGCCACCGGCGGCGGCCGGGCCCGGAGCGCGGCCGGCGCCGCGTACGCCTGGAGGCGGCGCTCGGGAGCGGGCTGCCGTCTGCCGCACCGCTCAGGTCAGGCGCAGCCGGCGGCCGTTGAAGTCGTCGCGGGGTTGCACCGTTCAAGCCGGCGCCGCGTTACGCCGGGGATTCCTGCTCCGCTTCCACCTCCGCGTTCCAGTCCCTCTTCGATGCCTGCCAGCCGTCCTCGTTGTGGCCAAGGCGCCAGTAGCCGGAGATCGAGAGGTGTTCGCGGGGGATCTCGCGTTCCACGCGGAGGTAGCGGCGGAGCTCCTTCACGAAGCCCGCCTCGCCGTGGACGAAGGCCTGCGGGGTGCCCTCGGGGAACTCCAGGGCGCGCACCGCCTCGATCAGCGCCTGGCCGAGCGGGCGGCCCGCGCGGTGGAGCCAGACGATCGGGACGTGCGTCTCGATCTTCTGCTCCTCCTCGGGGCCCTCGACCTCCACGAAGACGTGCGCGGTCGCGCCCTCGGGCAGCGCCTCTGCCGCGGCGGCGATCGCGGGCAGGGCGCTCTCGTCGCCCGCCATGAGGTGCCAGGCCGCGTCGGCGCCGGGGGCATAGCCGCCGCCGGGGCCCTGGAAGCGGATCGTGTCGCCGGGCCGGGCGTCGCGCGCCCAGGGTCCCGCGAGGCCCTCGTCGCCGTGGACCACGAAGTCCACGGTGAGCTCACGGGCCTCGGGGTCCCAGCGGCGCACCGTGTACGTACGGGTCACGGGCCACTGCTCGCGCGGGAACTCCTCGCGGACGCGCTGAAGGTCGAACGGCTCGGGATAGGTGACGCCCTCGGCGTCGAAGAGCAGCTTCACGTAGTGATCGGTGCAGTCGCCCGCCGTGAACTCGGCGAGACCCTCTCCGCCGAGGACGACGCGCTGCATGTGCGGGGTAAGCCGCTCGGAGCGCACGACGCGCCCGACGTGAGCCTTCGGTGCTTTGCGTGCCGGACGTTCTGCCATGGCGACGGCCTCCCCTTCAACAGCTACTTAGGTTTACCTAAGCTAACACCTCAGCCCTGAAGCGTGCCGACGAGGCGATGCAGCGAGCCCCCCAGATTCCACTGCGCGGCCAGCTCGTCCAGCGTGGCGGGGTCGCGCGGCTCGCGGGGCAGCGCCACGTCGACCTCGGGCAGCGGCACGTCACCGGCGACCCGGACGACCTTCGGCGCGACCGCCACGTACGCCCGCGCCTCGTCGAGCCGCTTGCGCTGCGACGGCGTCAGCCGCGACTTCGGGTCGTCGACCGCGGCCATGATCCCGGCCAGGTCGCCGAAGGCGTCCAGGAGCTTCGCCGCCGTCTTCTCCCCGATGCCGGGCACGCCCGGCAGGCCGTCGCTCGGGTCGCCGCGCAGCAGGGCGAGGTCGACATAGCCGGGGCCGTCGACGCCGTACTTCTCGCGCAGCCACGCCTCGTCCGTGAGCTGGAGGCTGCCGACGCCCTTGAGGGGGTACAGGACGCGGATGCCCCGCTGGTCGTCGACCAGCTGGTAGAGGTCGCGGTCGCCGGTGACGATGTCGACCGGGCCCGTCGCGCGGGCCGCGAAGGTGCCGATCACGTCGTCCGCCTCGTACGCCTCCACGCCCACGCGCGCGATACCGAGCGCGTCCAGGACGGCCTCGATCACCGGCACCTGGGGCGCGAGCGTGTCGGGGACCTCCTCGGCGTCCGGGCCCCGCGGCGTCTCCTCGGCGACGCGGTGCGCCTTGTACGAGGGGATGAGCTCGACCCGCCACTCCGGGCGCCAGTCCGCGTCCATGCAGGCGACCAGGTCGTCCGGGCGGTGGTCCTGGACGAGGCGGGCGATGAAGTCGAGGAGTCCGCGCACGGCGTTGACCGGGGTGCCGTCCGGGGCCTTCACGGATTCCGGCACACCGAAATACGCCCGGAAGTACAGGGAGGCGGTGTCGAGAAGCATGAGCCGTCGTGTTCGCTGAGTCACGTTGCGCATCATGCCGCACGGCACTGACAGTGGCCCGGACGGCGTGGAGGGTGGGAGAGAGGCGCGTTGCGCATGGCGGCTCTTGATGCCGAGAGCGCAACACATGTGAACTGGATCACTCTTGTGTTTGGTGTGAATAAGTGTGGGCAGGCGCGCAGCCGGAGCGAAGCCGGTCGCGTTTTCAACATTTCGATCGGGCAAGTGGCCCGAAGCCACCCACGCTCCACGGCCCGCCGGCGGGGGAGGCGGGCCGTCTTGGTTCAACCCGAGAGGTGTATGTGTCCAGGCTGCAAGCCGAACACCTGTACAAGGTATTCGGCAGACGACCCGCTGACGCGGTGGAGAAACTCCGCCACGGAACCGACCGGGAGGAGCTGCGCGCCGACGGCACCACCGCCGCCGTGATCGATGCCTCCTTCGAGGTAGAGCCGGGCCAGATCTTCGTCGTCATGGGTCTCTCCGGATCCGGCAAGTCCACGTTGCTGCGCATGCTCAACGGGCTGTCGGAGCCGACGGCCGGTCACGTCCGTTTCGACGGCCAGGACCTCACCGAGCTGAGCGCCCGCGAGATGCGCGAGGTGCGCTCCAAGAAGATCAGCATGGTCTTCCAGCACTTCGCGCTCTTCCCGCACCGCAGCGTGATGGAGAACGCCGGCTACGGCCTGGAGGTGCAGGGCGTCCCGCGCGCCGAGCGCGAGAAGCGCGCCACCGAGGCGCTGGAGCTCGCCGGGCTCAAGGGCTGGGAGAAGTCCTGGCCCGACGAGCTGTCCGGCGGCATGCAGCAGCGCGTGGGCCTGGCCCGCGCGCTCGCCACCGACGCCGACCTGCTCCTCATGGACGAGTCGTTCAGCGCGCTCGACCCGCTGATCCGCCGCGACATGCAGGACCAGCTCCTGGTCCTCCAGAAGCGGCTGAAAAAGACCATCGTCTTCATCACCCACGACCTGAACGAGGCCATGCGCCTGGGCGACCAGATCGCCGTCATGCGCGACGGCCGCATCGTCCAGATAGGCACCTCCGAGGACATCCTGGTCACCCCGGCCAACGACTACGTCGCCGCGTTCACGCAGGACGTCGACCGCTCCCGGGTCCTCACGGCGGGCGCGATCATGGCCGACCCCGATGACGGTTTCGTGCAGGCCGACGCGCCCGCGACGGTCACCGGGGACACCCCGATCATCGAGCTGTTCACGCCCTGCTCCACCAGCGTGGTGCCGGTGGCCGTGACCGACGAGGACGGCAAGCTCATCGGAGTCGTGCCGCGCTCCAGGCTGCTCGCCGTGCTCGGCGAGCCGATGGAGTCCGAGCCGCAGCCGCAGGACGCGGCCGTGGCCCTCGGCGAGGACTCGGCGGAGAAGACCGCGCAGGACAACGGCGGCAAGAGCGTGGGCAAGGTGAGCAGCGGTGCCTAGGATTCCTTTCGGCGACTGGGTCAATGACTCGGTCGAGTGGCTGAGAACCCACATGGACTGGCTGTTCTCGTTCATCAAGACGATCTTCCAGAACATGTGGGACGGCGTCTTCGACGTCCTCTCCGGCCCCGAGCCGCTGCTGATGGCCGGCATCCTCGCCATCATCGCGTTCTGGCTGCGCGGCCTGCTCGGCGGTGTCCTCTCCTTCGCCGGCTTCGCCTTCATCGTGTCCCTGGAGCTGTGGGACAACGCGATGATGACGCTGGCCCTGGTGCTCGTCGCGACGTTCGTGGCGCTGGTCATCGCCGTGCCGGTGGGCATCTGGGCGGCGCGCTCCAAGACGGTCAGCGGCGTCGTGCGGCCCGTCCTGGACTTCATGCAGACGCTGCCCGCGATGATCTACCTCATCCCGGCGCTGCTGTTCTTCCGGATGGGCGCCCCCGCGGGCATCGTCGCCACGATCGTCTTCGCGCTCGCCCCCGGCGTGCGCATGACCGAGCTGGGCATCCGCCAGGTCGACAAGGAGCTGGTCGAGGCCGCCGACGCGTTCGGCACCACGCCCCGCAACACCCTCTTCCGCGTCCAGTTGCCCCTGGCACTGCCGACGATCATGGCCGGTGTCAACCAGGTCATCATGCTCGGCCTGTCCATGGCGGCCCTGACCGGCATGGTCGGCACCCCGGGTCTCGGCGCCGACGTCAACGCGGCCATCGGCCAGCTCGACGTCGGTCTCGGCGCGGAGGCGGGCGTCTCCATCGTGATCCTCGCCATCTACCTGGACCGTGTCACCAGCGGTCTCGGCGGCCAGGTCTCCCCGCTCGGCCGCCGCGCGCTCGCCAAGCTGCGGGCCGCGCAGGGCCTGAACCTGTGGAACTACCGTCCCCGGCCCGTCGTCGCGGGCGTCGGCGTCGTCATCCTCGCGCTCGTCGCGGGCGGCATGGGCATCTTCACCGATGACAAGACCGAGTCCGTGGCCGACTCCAAGAACGTCGGCCAGGGCAAGGAAATCAACATCGGCTACATCAACTGGGACGAGGGCATCGCCTCCACCTTCCTCTGGAAGGAGATCCTGGAGCAGCGCGGCTTCAAGGTGAACGCCAGCCTCCTGGACGCGGGACCGCTCTACACCTCGCTCGCCCAGGGCGACGTCGACTTCCAGACGGACTCGTGGCTGCCGACGACGCACGCCACGTACATGAAGAAGTACGGCGACAAGCTGGAGGACCTCGGCGCCTGGTACGACAAGACGTCCCTTGAGCTGACCGTCCCCGCGTACATGAAGGACGTGAACTCCCTCGCCGACCTCAAGGGCAAGGGCGACACGTTCGACGGGAAGATCACCGGCATCGAGCCGAGCGCCGGTGAGATGCAGCTCCTGAAGAGCAAGATCCTCAAGGAGTACGGCCTCGACAAGGAGTACAAGGTCGTCGACGGCTCCACCACCGCGATGCTGTCCGAGCTGAAGGCGGCGTACGACAAGAAGGAGCCGATCGTCGTCCCGCTCTGGTCACCGCACTGGGCGTACAACGACTTCGACCTGAAGAAGCTCAAGGACCCGAAGGGTGCCTGGGGCAAGGGCGACGGCGTGCACTCGCTGGCGCGCAAGGGCTTCTCGAAGGAGAACCCGCAGGTCGCCAAGTGGCTGAAGAACTTCTCGATGGACGAGAAGCAGCTCACCAGCCTCGAAGCAGAGATCAACAAGGCCGGCAAGGGCAAGCAGCAGGACGCCGTCCGTGCCTGGCTGAAGGAGAACCCCAAGGTCGTCGACGCGCTCGCCCCGCTGCCGAAGAACACCGGCAGCGAGGAGAAGAAGCGTCCGCTGAAGGCCGCGTACTTCGCCTGGGACGAGAACATCGCCGTCACCAACCTGTGGAAGCGCGTCCTGGAGAAGCGCGGCTACACGATGGAGCTGACGCCGGCCGACGTGGGCCCCGCCTACACCGGTCTCGCGCAGGGTGACATCGACCTCAACCTCGACGCCTGGCTGCCCACCGCCCAGAAGACGTACTGGGACAAGAACAAGGCGAACCTCAAGGACCTCGGTTCCTGGTACAGCCCGACCTCCCTGGAGGTCGCCGTCCCGTCCTACGTCAAGGACGTCAAGTCGCTCGCCGACCTCAAGGGCAAGGGCGACAAGTTCAAGGGCAAGATCATCGGCATCGAGCCGGGCACCGGCGTGATGCAGGCGCTCAAGGACAAGGTCCTGCCCGGGTACGGCCTGGAGGACGAGTACGAGATCGCCGCGGGCTCCACCCCGGCGATGCTCACCGAGCTGAAGGCCGCGTACGCCAAGAAGGAGCCGGTCGCGGTCCTGCTCTGGTCGCCGCACTGGGCGTACAGCGAGTACAAGCTCACCAAGCTGAAGGACCCCAAGGGCGGCTTCGGCAAGGGCAACACGATCCGCATGCTCTCCGGCAAGGACTTCCCGAGCCAGTACCCGCAGCTCACGAAGTGGCTCAAGGACTTCAAGATGAGCGAGAAGGAGCTGGCGAGCCTGGAGAACGAGATCAACAAGGCGGGCAAGAACAACGAGCCCAAGGCCGTTGACGCCTGGCTGAAGAAGAACCCGGGCTTCGAGGAGAAGATGGTCTCCGCGAAGTAGTTCCACCGCAGCACCCTCTGGAGGGGTGGGTCTCGCCTTGTGGCAAAGCCCACCCCTCCCGGCGTTCCCGCGGGCCGTCCCGGTGCCTAATCTCGACTGGGCCCGCCCCATCCGGAACCGGCCCGTCCGGAACAGAACCGAACGAACGTGACGTGAGCCCCGTGAACGCCAGGCAGCCAAGGACGGCCCGCCTCTACCTCGCCGCCGCCCTCGCCCTGGCCGCCTCCCTGCTCGTCGCGCAGTTCGCGCGGGCGGAGGCCGCCCCCGCGTCCGCGGCCACCGCGCGCCTCGCCGCGCTCGCCGGGGACGTCACCGCCGCCGACGGGCACCGCTACGACCTGCGGGACCACACCGGGCGCACCATGGACGCCGCGCAGATCGAGCAGGCCCAGGACGGTGGCTATCTCGCCGTCTACCACACGCTCCTGGCCGACGGCCGTTTCCACGCGGCGGTCGCCACCTCCACCGACCTGCTCCACTGGCAGCGCCGCCACGACTTCGGCCCCGGCACCCACCAGGCCTCGCTCGCCCACGACGGGCGCGGCGGCTACGTCCTCGCCCACGAGAAGGACCCGCGCAACCACATCGCCGTGCGGTCGTACGAGGATGTCGCGGCGCTCCTCGCGGGCCGCGCCCGGCAATCCTTCGACGCGCCGCTGACCCTGTCGCGCTGTGCCGAGGGCACGCCGAGCATCACCGCGGTGCGCGGCGCGACCGTCCACCTCACCGGGCACTACCGCGCGGGCTGCGACACCGACCGCCAGCTCAGGGCCACGCTCACCGGCTTCCGGCACTGGCACGCCGAGCCGGACCGGCGGCTCGACCGGGCCGTGCGGTCCCTGGGCAACGGCGGCAACATCGGGGACCGCGCGCCCGTCGAGCTCGGCGGCCGGCGGGTGGTCCTCGTCGAGGGACAGGGGCGGCGCGGGGACTTCGGGAGCTGGGCCACGTACGCCTACGATCCCCCGAGTGGGCGCGCCGACCGCCTCGACATCCGCACCCACGGCGGCAGCCGCGCCTTCGCCAACCCCTCCGCCACGCTGCTGACCGACCCGCGGGGCGAACCGGCTCTCCTCGTGAGTCTGTTCGTGCCCGCCGAGGGTTCCGCGCCGGGCGAATCCGGACAACTGCTCTACTGGCGCGCACTCGGGAAGTAAGGTCGGCGCCCGGAGCCTTTCCGTATCCGCGGCGGAAGGCGGGGAACGGGCGGTCCCGGCAACGGGGCAGAACCGTCCGGCGAACATGCGTAGGGTGCAGACAACCCCTCAGGGTTGAGAGTGGGTGATGCGCTGAAGGGAGCCGAGGCGATGGACGAGCACAAGGAGACCCTCCGGGTGGGCTCGGCCGTGCGGCGGCGCCGCAGGCAGCTCGAACTGACCCTCGCCGTCGTCGCCGAGCGCAGCGGCCTCTCCGTGCCGTTCCTCAGTCAGATCGAGAACGAGCGCGCCCGGCCCAGCATGCGCTCCCTGCAACGGGTCGCCGACGCTCTGTGCACCACCGACGTGGAGCTCCTCGCCGCCGCCGACCCGGCCCGCACCGTCGAGGTCGTGCGCGCGCACGACGACACGGACCTGGACCACTCGACACCCGAGGCGCGCGTACGGGAACTGGCGCGCGGCCACCATCAGCTGCACGCCCTGGAATTCATCGGCGACCACGACGAGGGCCGCGAATTCCAGCACCGCAACGACGAGTTGATGTACGTCATCGAGGGCGCCGTCGAGATGGAGGCGGAGAGCCGCGCCTACCGCCTCGGACGCGGCGACTGCCTCTTCCTCACCGGCGGCGTGCGCCACCGGTGGCGGGCCACCGTGCCGGACACCCGGGTCCTGGTGGTCGCCGTCGGGGACCACATCGAGGCCGTGGACGATGGGGGGCGCTGACGTGCCGCGCGGCCCGCTGCGGGT
Organism: Streptomyces sp. DSM 118878; assembly: GCF_052936595.1. Taxonomy (NCBI): domain Bacteria; kingdom Bacillati; phylum Actinomycetota; class Actinomycetes; order Kitasatosporales; family Streptomycetaceae; genus Streptomyces; species Streptomyces sp. DSM 118878. Next base: position 2,066,858 of record NZ_CP193622.1, on the reverse strand, counting down.
CGTCTCCCTCGTACCCTCGCTGACCGAGGCGGTCGCCGCCACGGCGCCGGGGGCGCTGGTCGGGGCGACGGAGTGGTGCACCCACCCGGCGGACCTCGACGTCACCCGCGTGGGCGGCACGAAGAACCCGGACGTGCCCCGCGTCGTGGCTCTTGCGCCCGACCTGGTGATCGCCAACGAGGAGGAGAACCGCGCCCCCGACCTGGCGGCGCTGCGGGCCGCCGGCGTGGAGGTCCTGGTGACCGAGGTGCGGACGCTGCCCCAGGCCTTCGTGGAGCTGGAGCGGGTCCTCGCGGCCTGTGGCGCCGGGCGCCCCCGCTGGCTCCGGGAGGCCGAGACCGCGTGGCGGAACCTGCCGCCCCCCACGGCCCGGCTGCGGGCGGCCGTCCCCGTCTGGCGGCGGCCGTGGATGGTCCTCGGCCGCGACACGTTCGCGGGTGACGTCCTGGCGCGCCTGGGCGTCGACAACGCGTACGCCGCTCACGCCGAGCGCTACCCGAAGGTCCCCGTCGAGGAACTGCGGAGCCCGGACCTGGACCTGCTGGTCCTGCCCGACGAGCCCTACCGCTTCACACCCGACGACGGCCCCGAGGCGTTCCCGGACTCCCCGTCGATCGCCCTGGTCAGCGGCCGGCACCTCACCTGGTACGGGCCTTCGCTGGCCCGGGCTCCCGCGGTGCTCGGCCCGGCGCTGCGAGCAGCGAGCCGTTGAGGACGCCGCGCACGGTGTGCGCGAGGGCCACGGCGCAGGCGACGACGAGGGCGGCGAAGAGACCGGCCGCGAGCCAGTCGTAGGCGGCAAGACCCGTGTGCCGGGCGAGGCCCTCGGCGCCCGTCACACAGGTGCCGACGGGAAAGGTGAACGCCCACCAGGTCATCGCGAAGCCCATGCCCTCACGCCGGGCGCGCAGCACCATGGCTGCCGCGAGGGCCAGCCAGAGCAGGGCGAAGCCCATCACGGGCACTCCGTAGAGCACGGCGAAGGCGAGGAAGCCGCGCTCCAGCGGGGCGGCGATGACGCCCGGCGCGACGTCCGCGAACTTGTCGGCGGCGGTCGTCGACTGCCCCAGGGGGCCGAGCACCAGCAGGAGCGTGGGGGTCAGGGCGGTCGGCAGCGGGCCCGCGGTCACCAGACGGGCGAAGATCACCGGCAGCATCACCAGGGTGGCGAGCAGGCTCAGGCCAAACATCGCGAAGCAGGCGTACAGCAGCGTCTGCTGCGGCTGGCCGGCGGGCAGATGCGGGACGAGCAGCGGGCCGACGGCGGCCGACACCATCGGCGCGACCACGGGCAGCAGCCAGACCGGCGACGCCTGGTCGGCGGTGATGCGGTGCCTGACCACCATCAGGTAGGGGATGGCGACGGCCGCGGCGAGGCCGATGGCCGTGCCGAGGGTGTACAGGACGGTGTCGAGCGCGAGCGCCGCGCCGCTGCCGATCCAGTCCTCGCCCACGAGCAGCGCGCCCGCGCCGACCGAGAGCAGGGCCATCGACAGACAGCCGTAGAACGGCGCGACGGCCGGGTCGAGGAGGTGGGCGCGGGCCTGGTCGCGGTGGTGCACCCAGTGCGCGGCGCGGGCGGCGAGCAGCACGGCGAGCATCACCAGCGACAGCGCCCAGACAGCGGTGCAGGCCGTGCGCGTCCCGGGGAGCCGGTAGGGGAGGGCGGCGCCCGCGTTGGCGACGATGGCGGTGCCCATGACGCAGGCGTACCAGTTGGGCCCGAGGTGGCGGACGCCTGCCGCTCGGGCCCCGGCTCCGGGGGCCTGACCTGCGGCTGCGCCGGACGACGCGGTACGAGAGGGTGGGACGGCGGTGACCATGACCTCACCTTCGTACGGAGCGGTGGCCGTCACCAGGAGCCCTGTTCCTATGGGCACATAAGCTGGCTTTATGAGCTCGTCCCCCGTACCGCCTTCCCGTCCCTTCGACCCCGCTTCGCCACAGGCCTCACTCGCCCACCGGGTCCCCGACCTCGGGGCGCTCCAGCTCCTGCTCGCCGTGGCGCGGCTCGGCAGTCTCGGGCGGGCCGCGCGGGAGCTGGGCATCACCCAGCCCGCCGCGAGCAGCAGGGTCCGCGCCATGGAGCGGCAGCTCGGCGTGGCCCTCGTGGACCGGTCGCCGCGCGGCTCGCGCCTCACGGACGCCGGGGCCCTGGTGACCGACTGGGCGGGGCGGGTCGTGGAGGCGGCGGAGGCCTTCGACGCGGGGGCGCAGGCGCTGCGCGACCGGCGGGACTCGCGGCTCAGGGTGGCGGCGAGCATGACCATCGCCGAGTATCTGCTGCCGGGCTGGCTCATCGCCCTGCGCACCCAGCGGCCCGACACGGCGGTGTCGCTGCTCGCGGGCAACTCCGCGGCCGTGGCGTCCCGGCTCCTCGCCGGCGAGGCGGACCTCGGCTTCGTCGAGGGCCTGACGGTGCCGGGCGGCCTCGACGACGTGGTCATCGCGCACGACCGCCTGGTCGTGGTGACGGCCCCTTCGCACCCGTGGGCGCGCCGCGACAAGCCGCTCGACCCCGCGGAGCTCGCTGCCACGCCCCTGATCCTCCGCGAGGAGGGCTCCGGCACCCGCCAGGTACTCGACGCGGCGCTCGGCGGCCTCGCGCGCCCGCTGATCGAGCTCTCCTCCACGACGGCCGTCAAGGCATCGGCGGTCAGCGGCGCGGGCCCCTCGGTCCTGAGCGAGCTGGCGGTGGGCGAGGAACTGGCCGCCCGCCGCCTGGTGGAGATCCCCCTGCGGGACGTGCGCCTGCGCCGCGAACTGCGAGCGGTCTGGCCGACGGGCCACCGCCCGGCGGGCCCGGCGCGGGACCTGCTGACCCTGACGAGGAACGGCCCCGGCACGCGCGCGGCGTGAGCGACGGCCCCTCAGCCGCGGTCAGCCCCGCGCCGCCCGGTCCGAGTCGCCCGTATCCGTACGGGACGCCAGCCGCTCGTACCGCTGCCGGGCGGCCTGCGGGGTGCCGAGGCCGAGGCCGAAGGCGATCTCCGGCCAGGTCATGCCGCGGCCCCGCGCCATCTGGAGCAGCCCGGTCTCCAGCTCGTCCAGCTCGCCGCGGACCAGCGGCAGCAGGGTCAGCGCCGCCGTGATGTCGGCGTGGTCCACCTCCGGCTCGCCGTCCATCGGCTTCGCGGCGCCGCTGAGCAGGAACGACACCAGCCTGACCGCTTCGTGGGGGCCGAGAACCGTGGGGTGTGCCTGCCTGCGCCGCTGCTCGTCATCGGCGCCGTGCCGTTCGGCGACGCGCATCAGCGCCGCGTAGACCCGCTGGGCGCGGGCCTGCTCCGGGTGGGGGGCGGTGAAGGGGTCGGCGGCGTCGGCGGGCCGCTCGGGAGTGGCTGTCATGAGATCAGCGTGCGCCCGCGCACGAGACGCTGTCAACCTTTCGTTGTGAACAAAGTGTTTTCTAGGAGGGGGCGGGAGACCCGGGACTCCGGACGGCGGTGGCCCCGGGGCGGCTCAGGACGCGGCTCTGACCAGCGCCTCCATCACCCGCGTGTCGTCCCCCATCTCCGGATGCCACTGGACGCCGAGTGTCCAAGCGGGGCCGGGGAGTTCGATGGCCTCGGGGGTGCCGTCCTCCGAGTGGGCCGAGACGACGAGGTTCTTGCCGAGGCGGTCCACCGCCTGGTGGTGGTAGGTCGGGACGCCCGTGGAGGCGTCCGGGGCGATCGACGCGTAGAGCGTCCCCGCGACCGGCCGCACCGCGTGGGTGCCGAACGCGCCCACCTGCTCCGAGTGGCCGTCCAGGTGCTGGACCAGCGTCCCGCCCAGCGCCACGTTCAGGAGCTGCATGCCCCGGCAGATGCCCAGCAGGGGAGTCCCGGACTCCAGGGCCGCCTCGATCAGGGCCAGCTCCCAGGCGTCCCGCCGAGGTGCGGGCGGGCCCGTGCGCTCGTCCCGTTCGGCGCCGTAGCACGCGGGATCGACGTCCGGGCCGCCCGCGATCACCACGCCGTCGAGCCGGGCGACGGCCGACGCGGCCCTCTCCGGGCCGTCCGGCGGCAGCATCGCGGCGAGGCCGCCCGCCGCCTGCACCAGGAGCGGGTACCCGGCGGGCAGCAGGGCCGCGGGCAGCTCCCAGCCGCCCCAGCTCGCGCTCGACACCCAGTACGTACTGACTCCGATCAGTGGCCTGTTCACTGGACTCCCCTCGGTATGTGATGTTCAGAGCCTGTGTCATAACCGCCATCGCCACCGCCGCGTCGCGGCGGTCAGTCGCGTGCCAGCTCCGCCTCGGCCGCCGCCAGCGCCGCGAACTCCTCCTCCGGGGCGCGGGCCACCAGGTGCTTGCGGCTGTAGAGGCCGAAGTAGGCGAGCGCGACCACGTACACCCCGAGCGCGATGAACGCCGCCGTCACGTCCACGAGGAACGTCGCGACCAGCGCCGCGCAGGCGAGGACCAGCGCGACGGAGGAGGTGAGGACGCCGCCGGGGGTGCGGTAGGGCCGCTCCAGGCCCGGCTCGCGGCGGCGCAGCACGATGTGCGAGAGCGACATCAGGGCGTACGAGATGGTGGCGCCGAACACCGCGACGTTCAGCATGCGGGCGCCGTCCCCGGTGGCCGCCGCGAGCCCGAAGCCGATCGCGCCGGGGACGATGAGGCCGAGGTAGGGCGCCTTGCGGCTGCTGGTCAGGGAGAGGAAGCGGGGGAGGTAGCCGGCCCGGGAGAGCGCGAAGAGCTGGCGGGAGCCCGCGTAGATGAGGGAGAAGAAGGAGGCCACCAGGCCCGCGAGCCCCGCGTAGTTGATGACGCGGCTCAGGCCCGTGGCCTTGCCGTCCGGCTGCAACGCCTCGACCAGCGGGTTGCCCGCCGACTGGATGGCCGCCGAGCCGCGCGCGCCCGCCGAGGCGAAGAAGGTGAGCAGGGCGAGGAAGACCAGGATGGCCAGCGACCAGCGGATCGCCCTCGGCAGCGTGCGCGCCGGGTCCTTGGTCTCCTCGGCGGCCAGCGGCACGCCCTCGACCCCCAGGAAGAACCACATGCCGAACGGGAACGCCGCCCAGATGCCCAGCAGGCCCAGTGGCAGCCACGAGTTGGAGCCGAGGGCGTCCGCGTCCACGGGGATGTCATTGAGCCGGGAGGCGTCGAAGTCCGTGAACGCGCCGACCGCGAAGACGAGCAGTGCCACCACGGCGATGCCGGTCACGACGAAGCTGAACCGCAGCGCCTCGCCGACGCCCCAGAGGTGGATGCCGATGAAGACGACGAAGCAGGCGAGATAGACCGGCCAGCCCGAGGTCAGACCGAAGAGGCCGAGCGACTCCACGTAGTCGCCGATGAAGATGGAGATCGCGGCGGGCGCCAGGATGTACTCGATGAGGATGGCCGTGCCGGTCAGGAAGCCGCCCCAGGGGCCGAGCGCCCGGCGCGCGAAGCCGTAGCCGCCGCCGGCCGTGGGCAGTACGGAGGAGAGCTCGGCCAGCGAGAAGACCATGCAGGCGTACATCACGCCCATGAGCGCCATGGCGATGCCGAGACCGCCGAACCCCCCTTCCGCGAGGCCCGAGTTCCAGCCCGAGAAGTCGCCGGAGACGACGTAGGCGACGCCGAGGCCGGTGAGCAGCACCCAGCCCGCGTTGCCCCGGCGGAGCGTCCTGCGCTCCAGGTAGTCGTCCGCCGGGTCGGCGGGACGTGGTTCGGCGGGACCCGGATCGGAGGATTCCACGGTCATGGCACGGCTCCTATGCGGCGGCGGCACTGCGACGGGCGACTTAATGGAACGGAGCCATACCTTTGCCGCCCCGGACGGCGGAAATCAAGACCCGTGCGTTACCGCGTGGTTAATGTGTGCCCTCACGTCAAGAATCCCCGCAACAGCGCCGCCGTACCCGCGCAGTGCTCCCGCATCATCTCCCGCGCCCCGTCCGCGTCCCCGTCGAGCACCGCGTCGACGAGCGCGGTGTGCTGACGCTGGGAGTGCTCCAAGTTCCGTACCAGCAGCGGGATGCAGTCCAGGAGGTCGTTCACGGTCGCCCGCACCGCCGCGTACTGCGCGGTCAGCGTCGGCGATCCGCAGAGCTCGGCGAGCGTCAGGTGCAGCAGGGTGTCCAGGCGGCGGTACTCCGCGAGCGGCGCGTCATGCGTCCGCGCCAGAGCCTCCCGCAGCCGGTCCGCCTGCCCCGCGTCGAGACCGTGCGCCGCGCAGAGCCCGGCCGCCCCGACCTCCAGCACCTCGCGGAAGCGCAGCGCGTCCTCGACGTCCACGTCCACGACCCTGCGGCGCAGCTCGTCCTCGCCCGCCGCCCCGGGGCGCGGGCGCACGAAGGTGCCGCCGTACCGCCCGCGCCGCGACTCGACGAGGCCCTGGTCCTGGAGCACCTTCAGGACCTCGCGCAGCGTGACGCGGCTGATGCCGAGGCGGTCGGCGAGCTCCCGCTCCGACGGCAGGCGCTCACCGCCGGGCACGAGGCCCAGGCGTACGACCTGGAGGATCTGCTCCAGGGCCTCCTCGAAGCCGTTGCCCGCGCGCACCGGACGCAGCACCGGGGTCAGCCGGTCGCCGTCCCGCGGCGACCGCACGCTCTCCACGCCCCGCACGAGCGAGGTGCCCTCTTCCGTGTGCGACATGCCCGCACCCCCTTCCCAAGCAAAGGTTCTCCGCAATACCTTATGGCCCTCGGCTGACCCAAGGAGGCTTTTCCCGTGGCAGACCGCACACCCCCGCTCGCCGTCGAGGAGCTCAAGGCCCTCGTCGCGAGCGGCGAGATCGACACTGTCGTCCTGGCCTTTCCCGATATGCAAGGGCGGCTCCAGGGCAAGCGGTTCGCCGCCCGCTTCTTCCTCGACGAGGTCCTCGAACACGGCACGGAGGGCTGCGACTACCTCCTCGCCGTCGACCCGGAGATGAACACCGTCGACGGATACGCGATGTCCTCCTGGGACCGCGGCTACGGCGACTTCGCCATGCACGCCGACCTCACCACCCTGCGGCGCGTCCCCTGGAACGAGGGCACCGCCATGCTCGTCGCGGACCTCGCCTGGAGCGACGGCTCGCCCGTGGTCGCCGCGCCCCGGCAGATCCTGCGCCGCCAACTGGAGCGCCTCGCCGAACTGGGCCTCAGCGCCCACGTGGGCACCGAGCTGGAGTTCATCGTCTTCAAGGACACCTACGAGCAGGCGTGGGACGCCGGGTACAAGAACCTGACCCCGGCCAACCAGTACAACGTCGACTACTCCGTCCTCGGCACCAGCCGCGTCGAACCCCTCCTGCGCCGCATCCGCAACGAGATGGCGGCGGCCGGCCTCGTCGTCGAGTCCGCCAAGGGCGAGTGCAACCCCGGCCAGCACGAGATCGTGTTCCGCTACGACGAGGCCCTCGTCACCTGCGACCAGCACGCCATATACAAGACCGGCGCCAAGGAGATCGCGGCCCAGGAGGGCGTCTCGCTCACCTTCATGGCCAAGTTCAACGAGCGCGAGGGCAACTCCTGCCACATCCACCTCTCGCTCCAGAACGCCGACGGCGACAACGCCATGGCCGGGTCACCGGACGACCCCGGAGGCATGTCGCCCCTCATGCGGCACTTCCTCGCGGGCCAGCTCGCGGCGCTGCGCGACTTCTCCCTGCTCTACGCGCCCCACATCAACTCCTACAAGCGGTTCGTGCCCGGCTCCTTCGCCCCCACCGCCGTCGCCTGGGGCCAGGACAACCGCACCTGCGCCCTGCGCGTCGTCGGCCACGGCCGCTCCCTGCGCTTCGAGAACCGGCTGCCCGGCGGTGACGTGAACCCGCACCTCGCGGTCGCCGGCCTGGTCGCCGCGGGCCTGTACGGGGTGGAGCAGAAGCTCGAACTGCCCGAGGAGTGCACGGGCAACGCCTACTCCGGCGAGTACGCACACGTCCCCACCACCCTGCGCGAGGCCGCCGAGCTCTGGGAGAACAGCCCTGTGGCGAAGGCCGCCTTCGGCGACGAGGTCGTCGCGCACTACCGCAACATGGCGCGGGTCGAGCTGGACGCCTTCGACTCCGCGGTGACCGACTGGGAGCTCCGCCGCTCCTTCGAACGCATGTGAGGCAGCCTTGCCCGACGTACTGAACCTCGACGTACTGAACCCGGCGACGGAAGAACTCGTCGCGACCGTCCCCGCCGCCACCCCCCAGGACATCGACGCCGCCGTCACCCGTGCGGCGCGGGCCCAGGAACAGTGGTCCGCGGCGGCCCCCGCCGACCGCGCCCGACTGCTTCGCCGCTTCGCCGCCCAGGTCGACGACCACCTGGAGGAGCTGGCCCGCCTGGAGGTGCGCGAGGCGGGGCACGTCATCGGCAACGCCCGCTGGGAGGCCGGCAACGTCCGGGACCTCCTCGACTTCTCGGCCGGGGGAGCCGAGCGGCTGAGCGGCCGGCAGATCCCCGTACCCGGCGGCCTGAACGTCACCGTCCTGGAGCCCCTCGGCGTCGTGGGCGTCATCGCCCCCTGGAACTTCCCGATGCCGATCGCCGCGTGGGGCACGGCCCCCGCCCTGGCGGCGGGCAACGCGGTGATCCTCAAGCCGGCCGAGACGACACCGCTCACCGCGCTCCGCCTCGCCGAACTCGCCCTGGCGGCGGGGCTGCCCGAGGGGCTCTTCCAGGTCCTGCCCGGCGAGGGTGGCGTCGCGGGCAGAGCGCTGGTCGAGCACCCCGGCGTCGCCAAGATCGTGTTCACCGGCTCCACCCGTGTCGGCAAGCAGATCATGGCCACGTGCGCCGACCGGGTGAAGCGGCTGACCCTCGAACTAGGCGGCAAGAGCCCGAACATCGTCTTCGCCGACGCCGACGTGGAGGCGGCGGCCCTCGCCACCCCCATGTCGTACCTCGACAACTCCGGCCAGGACTGCTGCGCCCGCACCCGCGTCCTCGTGCAGCGTTCGGTGTACGACCGCTTCATGGAGAGGGTGGCGCCCGCGGTCGAGTCCGTCGTCGTGGGCGACCCGTCCGACGAGAAGACCCAGATGGGCCCGCTGATCTCCCGGACCCAGCTCGACCGCGTCCGCTCCTACGTCACCCCCGGCGACGGCATCCACGGGACGGCCCCCGAGGGCCCCGGCTTCTGGTTCCCGCCGACGCTGCTCACCGACGTCGATCCGCGGGCCCCGGTGGCCACGGAGGAGGTCTTCGGCCCCGTCGCCGTCGTCATCCCCTTCGAGGACGAGGCCGACGCCGTGCGTCTCGCCAACGCCGGCGACTACGGCCTCTCCGGCTCGATCTGGACCCGTGACGTGGGCCGCGCGCTCCGCGTCTCGCAGGCGGTCAAGGCGGGGAACCTGTCCGTCAACTCGCACTCCAGCGTGCGCTACTGGACCCCCTTCGGCGGCTACAAGCAGTCCGGCCTCGGCCGCGAGCTCGGCCCGGACGCCCTGCACGCCTTCACGGAAACCAAGAACGTCTTCATCAGTACGGAGGCCTGAACCCCTATGTCAGAGAACATCTGCCGCCGCCTCGTCGGCCGCACCGCCGTCATCACCGGCGCCGGCAGCGGCATCGGCCTCGCCACCGCGCGGCGCCTCGCCTCCGAGGGCGCCCACGTCGTCTGCGGCGACATCGACGAGGCCGCGGGCAAGAAGGCCGCCGAGGAGGTCGGCGGGCTCTTCGTCCCGGTCGACGTCACCGACGCCGAGCAGGTCGACGCGCTGTTCCGGACGGCCTTCGACACCTACGGCTCCGTCGACATCGCCTTCAACAACGCGGGCATCTCGCCGCCGGACGACGACTCGATCCTCGACACCGGCCTCGACGCCTGGAAGCGCGTCCAGGAGGTCAACCTCACCTCCGTCTACCTGTGCTGCAAGGCCGCCATCCCCTACATGCGCCGCCAGGGCAAGGGCTCCATCATCAACACCGCCTCGTTCGTGGCCCGGATGGGCGCCGCGACCTCGCAGATCTCCTACACCGCGTCCAAGGGCGGCGTCCTCGCCATGTCCCGTGAGCTCGGCGTCCAGTTCGCCCGCGAGGGCATCCGCGTCAACGCGCTCTGCCCGGGCCCCGTCAACACCCCGCTCCTCCAGGAGCTGTTCGCCAAGGACCCCGAGCGCGCCGCGCGCCGCCTCGTGCACATCCCCGTGGGCCGCTTCGCCGAGGCCGACGAGCTCGCCGCCGCCGTGGCGTTCCTCGCCAGCGACGACTCCTCGTTCGTCAACGCCACCGACTTCCTCGTGGACGGCGGCATCTCCGGGGCGTACGTGACCCCGCTGTAGGCACAGCGCGCAGTTCACGCAGCAGCCACCCGGGCGTCGGCCGGGCGTCGCACGACGCCCGGCTGACCTGCGTAGACACGGGAGTGTGTTCGTGAACCTCAAGCGCCGCGCCGCCGCGGCCGCCGCCGTACTCGCCGTCGCCGCAGCCGGTCTCCTCGCCGTCCAGGCCACCGCAGAGGCCACCCAGCCCAAAGCCGCCCACGGCCGGTCGCTGACCTGCCCCGACCTCACCGCCTCCCAGGGCTGGTACGGCGAGAACAGGGCACGGCTCCAGCACACGCGCGCCGAATCCGTCGTCGGGTCAGCAGGACTGATGTACGGTGCACTCACATGCGTACCAGACACCTTGTGGCGCTGACGCTGGCCACGGCCGCCTCCCTGGCGGCCCTGCCCGCAGCTTCCCCCGCGGCCGCCGCCACGCCCGCGAACTCCCGTACCAGCGACGCGCACTGTCCGCGGCTCTCGAAGAAGCTGACGTGGCACGGTGACAACCGCGCCAAGCTCCAGCGGATGATCGACGAGCGCGGACGCTGCTCGGACCCGCGTCTCGGACACGGCGGGAAACGCCCGGTCGCCGCCTTCGACTGGGACAACACCATCACCAAGAACGACGTGACCGACGCGACCATCGCCTGGTCCCTGCGGCACGACAAGATCCTGCGCCCCAAGAGCTGGAAGTCCACCAGCAAGTGGATGACCGACGCCGCGGACCGCGCCCTGACCAAGGCCTGCGGCACGAAGGTCCCCGTCGGCGAGCCGCTGCCCACCTCCACCGACACCGCCTGCGCCGACGAGATCTTCGAGGTCCGCGAGGACGGGAAGACGATGAGCGGCGCCGGCGCCTTCGCCGGGAAGTGGGACCACCGCCACACCGTCCCGCAGTACGCCTGGGTACCGCAGATCTTCGCCGGCCACACCGTCCCCGAACTGGAGTCGTACGCCGCGAAGGCCCGCAAGGAGGCGCTCGCCGCCCCCATAGGAACCCAGCAGACCGTCGGCACGCACAAGATCCCCGGCTACGTGCGCTACTACGACCAGCAGCGCGACCTGATCCGCACGCTCAAGAAGGCCGGGTTCGACGTCTACATCGTCTCGGCGGGTTCCGAGCCGGTCACCGAGGTCTGGTCCAAGAGCGTGGGCATCGACCGCGCGCACACCGTCGCCATCCGTTCCGTCCTGGACCGCGAGGGCCGCATCACCACCTGGAACCAGGGCTGCGGGGGAGTGCCCGTCAACAAGGGCGAGGTCATCCCGTACATCGACGGCAAGCGGTGCTGGATCAACCAGGAGATCTACGGGGTCAAGGGCAAGGCGGCCTGGCAGAAGCAGGACCGCGCCCACCGCATCGCGCTCGGCGGCGGTGACGCCGACACGGACGTGACCTTCGTCGGCGACGCCACCGGAGCGCACCTCGTGCTCAACCGCAACAAGGCCGAGTTCATGTGCCGCGCGTACGATGACGCCGACGGCCGCTGGGTCGTGAACCCGATGTTCATCGAGCCGCTGCCGCGCAAGAGCGGCGCCTACCCGTGCTCGACCGCCGCGTACAACGAACACGGCGGGGACAAGGGCCCGGTCCTGCGCGCCGACGGCTCGGCCGTGCCCGACCAGCGGGACTCGGTGTACTGATCTTCGCGCCACGTCCTACAGTGCCGGGATGAGCATGTCGCCACCACCCGGCTGGTATCCGGACCCGCAGCAGCCCGCCGTCGAGCGCTGGTGGGACGGAACAGCGTGGACCGAGCACCGGCGCACTCCCGAGACCGCTCAAGCGGCCCCGGCGCCCCAGGGCTTCGGCCCGGCGCCGGACCCCGCCGTGACGACGGTGATGGCCCCGGTGCCCTCCGGCGGCGGCCGCGCGAAGATCCTCGCGCTGGTCGCCGCCGGAGTCGTGCTCGTCGCGGCGATCGTCACGGGCGTCGTCGTCCTCGGCAAGGACGGCGACGACCCGGGGACCGTGGCCGCGCCGAGCACGGAGGCCGAGACGAGTCCCACGGCGACCGCCACGGAGCAGGAGTCGAAGTCCCCGACCGCCGACCCCGACCCGGACACCCTGGTCGACGACCTCAACGGCATCACGCTGCCCGTGCCGAAGGGCTGGGAGAAGGACGACGACAGCGTCGGCGGCGGCGCGACGATCCAGACGCCCGACATCGTCGACTGCCCCGGTGACTCCGGCAACTGCCGCCACGGGACGGTCACCTCCAGCACGGCCACCGGCACCGACGAGACCGACCCCAAGGCCCTCGCCCTCGGGGACATCAAGGACGCGGCGGAAGCCGCCTACGACAAGGACGTGCTCGACCGGCAGCCCTACGGCGGCATGACCGGCCACGAGCAGGTCGAGGCCGGCCAGGTCGCGGTCGCGGGGCGCGCGGGCTACTACGTGCGCTGGCGCGTCCACACGGCGAAGGGCCCCGGCGGCTACGCCCAGTCCCTCGCGTTCGCCTCCAGCGTCGGCTCCGAGTCGATGGTCATCGTCCGCTTCGCCGTCGGCGCGGGGGACGGGGCGCCGCCGGTCTCGGACATGGACGAGATCACGAGAGGCATCCGGTCCGTGGACGACAGCGAGTCGAGCGGCGGCGTGGGAAGCGGCGTCACGCCCACGGGGTGAGGCCCCGTCACCCGGGGCCCGGTCAGAGGAAGGTGTGTCCCTCGCCCCGGTAGGTCGGGACGCTCGCCGTGACCGTGTCGCCCACCACCAGCCGCAGGGTGGCGAAGCGTTCGCACAGCTCCCCGGCCTTGGCGTGCCGGAACCACACCTTGTCGCCGATCCGCAGATCGTCCGCCGGCGGTCCGAGCAGCGGGGTCTGCACCTCGCCCGCGCCCTCCAGCGGGTCGTACCGCAGCCCTTCGGGCAGGTACGGCACCGGTGAGCGGTCCGGGCCCGCAGCACCCGACGCGGGGTAGCCGCCGCCGAGCACCGTCACGGTGCCCGGCGCCGGCCTGCGCACCACGGGCTGCGCGAAGAGGGCGGCCGGACGCCCCCGGAAGGACGTGTAGTTGTCGAAGAGCCGCGGTACGTAGAGACCCGACCCCGCGGCGATCTCCGTCACCGCCGGCTCGGCCGCGGTGTGCTGCACGCTGCCCGTGCCGCCGCCGTTCACGAACTCCAGGTCGGGAACGGCCGCACGGACCGCCGCGATGGTCCGCGCCCGGCGCTCCGCCAGCTCCTTGCGGGCCGCCGCCTGCATCAGCCTGATCGCCCGTGAGCGCGCCGGACGCCCCTGGACCGCGTCACCGACGCCGGCCACATGACCCTCGTACGCCATGACGCCCACGAGCCGGAACCCGGGCCGCCGGGCGATGGCGCGGGCCAGGGCGGCGACCTGCTCGGGCGAGTGCAGCGGCGAACGCAGGGCGCCGACGCGCACGTGGCCGCCGAGTGCCCGCAGGGAGGTGTCCAGCTCCAGGCAGACCCGGATCTCCTCCTTCCCGCCGCCCCTGGCCCCGTCGATCAGCCGGAGCTGGGCGGGGTCGTCGACCATCACGCTGACGTTCGCGGCGAGCTTCGGATCGGCGGCGAGCTCGGCGAACGCGGCCCGGTCCGCCGAGGGGTAGGCGAGCAGCACGTCGTCGAAGCCGGAGCGGGCCAGCCACAGGGACTCGGCGAGCGTGAACGACATGACCCCGGTGAAGCCGTCACGGGCCAGGACCCGTTCGAGCAGGGCCCGGCAGCGGACGGACTTGCTCGCGACGCGGATCGGCTTGCCGCCGGCGCGGCGCACCAGGTCGTCGGCGTTGGCGTCGAACGCCTCCAGATCGACGATCGCGACGGGGGCGTCGAGGTGTGCGGTGGCCCTGTCGTAGCGGGCCCTGTCCGCGGCGGGGGCAGTCATGGCCGAAGCCTGCCAGACACGATTACCCGAGGGTAGGGGGATGATCCGGGCAGATCGCCCGGGGGCACGATCCGGGTTCCCGCGCGACCTGCGTCTGCCCGTAGAGTGACGCGCACGGAGCCTCGCCGGGCCGAGCGCTCCGGCACCGGAGTGCGAGGAGACGGGGGAGCATGAGCACGGAGGCGCGTCGCACCCCGATCCCCCCGAGGCCCGCCACGCCGCCCCGCCCCACACTCCCGCCGCCCCGCCCGACACTCCCGCCGGACCCTCCGCCGCCCCCGTCGGCCCGCTTCCCCGACGTGCGCCCCCCGGTGGACGAGGACTGGCTCCTGACCGACCCACACCCCACCCGCCCCACCACCACCGCCCCTGAGCACCCTTCAGCTCCCGGCGCCTCGAAGGCCCCTGAGGACCCCCGGGCCTCCGGTGCCTCGACCGCCCCTGAGGACCCCCGGGCCTCCGGTGCCTCGACCGCCCCTGAGGACGCCCGGGCTTCCGGCGCCTTGACCGCCCCTGAGGACCCCCGGGCCTCCGCCGCCTCGACCGCCCCTGAGGTCACCCGGGTCCCCGGCGCCTCGACCGCCCCTGAGGACCCTTCAGCTCCCGGCGCCTCGAACGCCACCGCCGCCCGCCCGGCCGCCATGGAGGCCGGCCCGGCTCCCTCGGTTCGGTCTTCCGGTGCTCGTACGTCGGGCGGTGAGGGGCTGTCCCCTGACGGTCCGCGGGCGGCCGCCGGTGCCGAGGAGGAGTCTGACCGGGCGGCCCGCATAGAGGACCTCCTCGCTCCCTTCGAGCGTGCCCGTACGCCACGCGAGGTACCGCCCCCGCCCCCGGCGTCGGCACGGCTGCCCGACACGCCCCCCAAGGCGCCCGCGCGGCCCGCCGCCGTGCCGCCGCAGCCCTCCGCCCCGCCCGTCGAGGCCACCCCGCCCGCCCCGGCGGACGAGCCGCTCCCGCGGCAGGCGCCCCCCGAGGCCGAGGCGCCCGAAGAGATCACCACTGCGCCGCGGCCCACCCCCGACGCCCCGCAGGCCCGGACGGCGGAGACCCACGTGGGCCCACGCGGCGACGCGCCCCGCGCCACGGCCGCCCGGCGTGCCGTCGGGACCGTCGATCTGACGCCCGGACCGGGAGCGGGGCGACCCTTCGTCGTGTTCGCGCCGCCCGCCCTGTACGACGACACCACCACTCGGCTTCGCCGCGTCGGCGCCTGGGCGCGCCCCCGCGTGGCCGCCGCCGCGGCCTGCGCGGTCGTCGGGCTCGGCCTCATCGGCGGCGCGGCCACCGGCAGCTGGCTGACCGGCGAGTCCGCGGCGAGCGGCGCCCGCAGCGCGTACGAGGTCACCGGCGCGCTCTGGCACAGCGTCCCCGTGGACCGGCTCTTCCCGCGCACCCTCAAGGGCGGCGGCGCGGGCCCCGGCGGCGCCGACCGCGCCTGGACCCGCGTCGCCGTCGCCCCGGACAGCAACTGCCGGGCCGCCTTCGACCCGCTGCTGGCCAAGGCCCTGGCCCCCGCGGGCTGCCTGCGGCTGCTGCGCGCCACGTACACCGACGCGACCCGCAGCCACGTCACCACGGTGGGCCTGATGTTCGCCAAGGCGGACGCCGACGCCATGCGGGCGCTGCGGAACCGCATCACCGAGGAGGGGCTCGACCGGCGCACCGACCTGATGCCCCGCGCCTACGCCGCCGACGGCACGGTCGCCGAGGACTTCGGGGACGCCCAGCGCGCGGCCTGGACCCTGTCCGTGCTGCCGGACGCGCCCGTCATCGCGTACGCCGTGTCCGGCTTCGCCGACGGCAGGGCCGTCACCGACCCCGAGCCCGCGGCCGAGGCGATGGACGGCAACGACTCCGCCCCCGCCCAGTCCGGCCTCGGCCACGAGGCGAAGGGCATAGCCGACCGCGTCGAACGCGGCCTGCGCAAGACCATCGCGGACGCGGAGAAGAACGCGTGAGGATCACGAGGGCCACGAGGGCCACGAGGGCCACGAGGGCCACGGAGGCCGCGAAGGCCCGGCAGGGGCGACCCCGGGGGCGGAGGGCCCTCGTCGCCGTGCTCGGCGCCGCGCTGGTGCTCGCCCCGGCCGCCACCGCCCGCGCCGACGACGGCATCCGCGTCCAGCAGTGGGGCCTCGACGCCATGCACACCAGCCAGGTCTGGCAGACCACCAAGGGCAGGGGCGTGACCGTCGCCGTCCTGGACACCGGCGTGGACGACCGGCACCCGGACCTCGCCGGCAACGTCCTCGAAGGCAAGGACATGGTCGGCTTCGGCGCCTCCCGCGGCGACCGCCCCTGGGCCCGGCACGGCACCGCCATGGCCGGCATCATCGCGGGCCACGGCCACGGCGAGGCCCGCGGCGACGGCGTGCTCGGCATCGCGCCCGCAGCGCGGATCCTGCCGGTCCGCGTGATCCTGGAGGACGGCGACCCCGCCCGCAAGAAGGCCCGCAACACCCGCGGCAACGCCCTCGCCGACGGTATCCGCTGGGCCGCCGACCACGGCGCGGACGTCATCAACCTCTCCCTCGGCGACGACTCCAGGTCCGCCCACCCCGAACCGTCCGAGGACGCCGCCGTGCAGTACGCCCTCAAGAAGGGCGTCGCCGTCGTCGCCTCGGCGGGCAACGCCGGCGAGCGCGGCGACCACATCTCCTATCCGGCCGCCTACCCCGGCGTGATCGCCGCGACGGCCGTCGACGAGAACGGCGCCCGGGCCTCCTTCTCCACCCGCCGCTGGTACGCCACCGTCGCCGCGCCGGGCGACGACATCGTCATCGCCGACCCCGACCGCAAGTACTACGAGGGCTGGGGCACCAGCGCCGCCGCCGCCTTCGTCTCGGGCGCGGTCGCCCTGATCCGCGCCGAGCACCCGGGCCTCGCGCCCGCGCAGATCAAGCAGCTCCTGGAGGACACCGCCCGCGACGCCCCGTCCGGCGGCCGTGACGACTCCCGCGGCTTCGGCCTCATCGACCCCGCGGCGGCCCTCGCCCGCGCCGGAAAGCTCAAGCCGGACGAGCTGCGCGCCACGGCGTACGGAGAGACGTACTTCGGCCCGGGCCCCGACGCGGACAAGGGAACCACCGGCCCCGCGGCCTGGACCGGCCCGACCGCGGCCGCCCTCGGCGTGGCCCTGCTGGCGGCAGCGGTCCACCTGTGGCGCACCAGACGCCCCACCCGCCGGGTGACCGTCCCACCTGCCGCCAAGGCCCCCGGCCCGCCTCTGTAGGGTCGGGGACCGTGGCGAACAAGAACATTCCCGACCCCGGTTTCTCCGACGACGACGGGTCGGCCGACCCCGCGCTCGCCGCGGCGCTCACCGCCTGGGCCGGGGACCGCACGGCCCACGGCCCCGTCCTCGCGGCCCTGGCCGGCGCCCGGCTCCTCGTCCCCGTCGTCGCCGTGCTCGGCGAGGTCGAGGAGGACGAGAACGGTCTGCGTCGCGAGAAGACCAGCGACATGGCGGTGCCCACCCTGAAGGCAGGCGACCGCAAGGCCCTGCCCGCCTTCACCTCCACCGAGGCCCTCGCCCTGTGGGACCCGGCGGCCCGCCCGGTCGCCGTGCCCCTGCACCAGGCGCTCCAGGCCGCCGCCCACGAACAGGCCGACACGATCGTCCTGGACCTCGCGGGCCCCGTCCCCTACGAACTGGGCAGGGCCGCGCTGCTCGCCCTCGCCGAGGGCCGCGCCGACGCGGACCCGCTGGCCGACCCCGCCGTGCGCGAGGCCGTGCGCGCGGCCGTCGCCGCCGAGCCCGCGGTCGTCAGGGCCCACCTCGGTGCCGGCTCCGCCGACGGCACCCTGGCACTGGTCCTCGACGTTTCCGCCGACCCGGCCGAGGCCGCCCAGCGCGTGGCGCGGACCATCGCCGCCGACGAAACGCTGAGGGCCCGCCTGGTGCGCGGCCTCGACCTGGCACTCCTGCCGGCCGAGGCGACGCCACCGGGCGAGCCCCTCTACGTACGTACGGCCTGATCCAGCGCTCAGTCTCAGCCTGATCCAGCGCTCAGTCCCAGCTCAGCCGAAGACCGGGCCCGTGTACTTCTCGCCGGGGCCCTGACCGGGCTCGTCCGGCACGACCGACGCCTCGCGGAACGCGAGCTGGAGGGACTTCAGGCCGTCCCGCAGCGGCGCCGCGTGGAAGGAGCTGATCTCCGTGGCGCTCGCGTCCATCAGGCCGGCGAGGGAGTGGATCAGCTTGCGGGCCTCGTCGAGGTCCTTGTGGCCCTCGCCGCCCTCGGCGAGGCCGAGGTTCACGGCGGCGGCACTCATCAGGTGGACCGCCACCGTGGTGATCACCTCGACCGCGGGGACGTCCGCGATGTCACGGGTCATGGTGTCGAAACTGGGGGAGTCACCCGCGGGGGACTCGGGGGTGGGGGTCGTGTCGCTCATGTCCCACACGATAAGCCGCGCCCGTCCGGTGCCGGGCGCCGGGCGCCGGGGCGCCATGGGTTCGCTCCACCCCGGTGGAGCTGCTAACCTTGTGTAACGACCGGCCGGACACCGTGTGCCAACACGCGAGGATCCGGCCCACAAGTGGAGGCTCCGTTCTCCCACCTGACCGCTCCCCGGAGCGGCGGGTCACCGGTCAGGCGGCCGAAGTCCATGGGGCTTCGGGTCGTCCGATGTGCGCCCCGCGATCACCGCGGAGGTGCTCCGGTAGTACATGGAGCCCCTTCAGTGTGATCGGTCGGGGCATTTTTTGTGGCCTCGCTCGGTTGGTCGAGTTAACAGACGTAACGCGGCTGTCCGCCAGACGGTCGCGTGGTGCTACCGAGGAGGATCCATCAGCGCCGAGCCCCGCATCAACGACCGGATTCGCGTTCCCGAGGTGCGACTTGTCGGCCCCAGTGGCGAGCAGGTCGGAATTGTTCCGCTTGCCAAAGCCCTGGAGCTCGCGCAGGAGTACGACCTTGACCTGGTCGAGGTCGCGGCGACCGCCCGGCCGCCCGTGTGCAAGCTCATGGACTACGGGAAGTTCAAGTACGAGTCGGCCATGAAGGCCCGTGAGGCGCGCAAGAACCAGGCGCACACGGTCATCAAGGAGATGAAGCTCCGGCCGAAGATCGACCCGCACGACTATGACACCAAGAAGGGTCACGTCGTCCGGTTCCTCAAGCAGGGCGACAAGGTCAAGATCACGATCATGTTCCGTGGTCGCGAGCAGTCCCGCCCCGAGCTGGGTTTCCGACTGCTTCAGCGCCTCGCTTCGGACGTCGAGGACCTTGGGTTCATCGAGTCGAACCCGAAGCAGGACGGCCGAAACATGATCATGGTTCTCGGTCCGCACAAGAAGAAGACCGAGGCGATGGCCGAGGCCCGTGAGGCCCAGGCGGCCCGCAAGGCGGACGCGAAGGCCAATCCGGGCCGTTCGCAGAACTCCGCCGAGGGGGAGGAGCTCGACGAAGAGGCTCCCGCCGAGGCCCCGGCCGAGGCTCCCGCCGAGGCCTGATCCTCCCGGACGCGAGTCCAGGGGATCGCCAACTGACACATATGGCTTCCGGATGCCCGGTTTCACGACCGGGCATCGGAGTGCTACTGACGAGGAGAGAACGGCGCTATGCCGAAGAACAAGTCGCACAGCGGTGCCAGCAAGCGCTTCAAGGTCACCGGCTCCGGCAAGGTGCTCCGTGAGCGTGCCGGCAAGCGCCACCTGCTCGAGCACAAGTCGTCCCGTCTGACGCGTCGCCTCACCGGCAACGCCGAGATGGCCCCGGGCGACGCCAAGAAGATCAAGAAGCTTCTCGGCAAGTGAGCCGGGGCGCGCACCGCGCGCCCTGAGCTCTGACCGGGACCCAATCGATATCGGGCCGTGTGACTCCCACCACGGCCCCGCTGCAAGGAGTTAACAAGTGGCACGCGTCAAGCGGGCAGTCAACGCCCACAAGAAGCGTCGGGCGATCCTCGAGGCGGCCAAGGGTTACCGCGGCCAGAGGTCGCGCCTGTACCGCAAGGCCAAGGAGCAGGTCACCCACTCCCTGGTCTACAACTACAACGACCGCAAGAAGCGCAAGGGCGACTTCCGTCAGCTGTGGATCCAGCGCATCAACGCCGCTGCCCGCGCCAACGGCATCACCTACAACCGCTTCATCCAGGGTCTGAAGGCCGCCAACGTCGAGGTGGACCGCAAGATCCTCGCGGAGCTCGCCGTCAACGACCAGAACGCGTTCGCCGCGCTGGTCGAGGTCGCGCAGAAGGCGCTGCCGTCGGACGTCAACGCGCCCAAGGCCGCCGCCTGAGCCGTGCGTCTCTGAGCGCCCCCCCGGACCCGTAGGCCACGTGTGGCTTACGGGTCCGTGTGCGTCCGCCGTCTTTTTCCGCGGGCCGCTGGGAGCTTCTCGCGCAGTTCCCCGCGCCCCTGACGGGGCCCTCCTGCCCGCGCCCCTTACGGGGCCCCACATCCCCGAAGGTGAGTTCATGACCGCCGCCCCCGAGTTGATCTCCCCCAAGTCGCCCCGCGTCAGTGCCGCGCGGCGGCTGGCCAAGCGGAATTTCCGGGGCAAGGAGCGGCTGTTCCTCGCCGAGGGGCCGCAGGCCGTACGGGAGGCCGCCGGGCACGCGGAGACGCTCGTCGAGCTGTTCGCCACCGTCGACGCCGCCGAGCGGTACGCCGACATCGTGGGGGAGGCGCGCGCCGCCGGGGCGCGGGTGCACCTCGCCGACGAGGACGTCATCGCCGACATCTCCACCACCGTGACGCCGCAGGGGCTCGTCGGGGTCTGCCGGTTCCTCGACACCCCGTTCGCGGAGATCCTGGCGGCGCGGCCGAAGCTCGTCGCCGTCCTCGCCCACGTACGCGACCCCGGCAACGCGGGGACCGTGCTGCGCTGCGCCGACGCGGCGGGCGCCGAGGCGGTGATCCTCACGGACGCCTCCGTGGACCTCTACAACCCGAAGTGCGTACGGGCCTCCGTCGGGTCGCTGTTCCACCTTCCGGTGGCCGTGGGCGTGCCCGTGGAGCAGGCCGTACGGGGGCTCAAGGACGCGGGCGTGCGCATCCTCGCCGCCGACGGCGCGGGCGAGGACGACCTCGACACGGAGCTCGACAAGGGCACCATGGGCACCCCCAGCGCCTGGGTCTTCGGCAACGAGGCCTGGGGCCTGCCGGAGGAGACCCGCGCGCTCGCCGACGCCGTGGTGCGCGTCCCGATCCACGGCCGGGCCGAGAGCCTCAACCTCGCCACGGCCGCCGCCGTGTGCCTCTACGCGTCCGCCCGTGCACAGCGCGCCGCCGGAGGGTGCCGCTCCGTCACATCGAGCTAGTAGTGTGACGGGCTCGGGGGCCCTCCCCATCTCGCGGTCGCTCCCCCCATGTTCTCGGTTCCGCTCGCAGGTTCCCGGTTCCGCTCGAACACATAGGGGCACCACTGAGCAGGGAGGCACCCGCACCGGAAGTGCGAGAGGCGGGGTACGGGGAAATGAGCGTCGGCACGAGCAGAGCACCGGGAGCACCGGACGTCGTCCGTGCCCGCGCGGACCATGGCGGTCCCGGTGACCTCGGCGGCCTCGGACTCGACCCGGACGAACTGCCCGACGGGCTCGTCGTGGCGGACGAGACGGGCCGGATCATCTGCTTCAACGCGGCGGCGGCGCGCATCACCGCCGTCCGTGCCGACGAAGCCATCGGAGCGCCCCTCGAACGCGTGCTCCCCTTAGAGGACCTCGAAGGCCGCCGCTGGTGGCAGCTGACCGATCCCTACGGAGGCCTCGCCATCCGCGTGGGCCAGCCCGAGCGCAACCTCCTGCTCCCCGGTGGCCGCGAGGTCCTGGTCTCCGCCCGCTATCTGCGTACCCACCGCACCGGGCCCGTGCGCCGCGTCGTCGTCTCGCTGCGGGACACCGAGGCCCGCCGCCGCACCGAGCGCAGCCACGCCGAGCTGATCGCCACGGTCGCCCACGAGCTGCGCTCGCCCCTCACCTCCGTCAAGGGCTTCACGGCGACGCTGCTCGCCAAGTGGGAACGGTTCACCGACGACCAGAAGAAACTGATGCTGGAGACCGTCGACGCCGACGCGAACCGCGTCACCCGGCTGATCGCCGAGCTCCTCGACATCTCCCGCATCGACTCCGGGCGCCTGGAGCTGCGCCGTCAGCCCGTCGACATCGGCGCTGCCGTCGGGCGGCACATCCAGTCCCATGTCGCGTCCGGCCAGGACGCGGACCGCTTCCTCGTCCGGGTGCAGCAGCCGCTGCCCGACTGCTGGGCCGACCCGGACAAGATCGACCAGGTGCTCGGCAACCTGCTGGAAAACGCGGTGCGGCACGGCGAGGGAACCGTCACCATTGGGGTGGCGCCCTCCTCCTCGCCGCGCGAGCGGGGCGGCGCCGAGACCGCCGTGACCGTGAGCGACGAGGGTCCCGGCATTCCGGAGGAATCGATGGGCCGCGTCTTCACCCGCTTCTGGCGGGGCAGCAAGCGCGGCGGCACGGGACTGGGGCTGTATATCGTGAAGGGCATCGTGGAGGCGCACGGCGGGACGATCACCGTCGGCCGCGCGCCCGGCGGCGGCGCCCAGTTCCGATTTACGTTGCCCGTGGGGGCCCCGGCGTATCTCCAGTAAGGACGCCGTGAGCAGCCCACGGGCTCATTCGTTCACCACACCCCCGTTAGACTCGGTCGTTGGCACTTTGTGTCCCCATGTCTGGGACAGCTTGTCTCCGAGTTGTTGACGGGGACCCATCCGCCAGCCAATCGGAAGCACGGGAAGAGATGTCGGCACCGAACAAGTCGTACGACCCTGTTGAGGTCGAGGCACTGAAACCTGAAGAGATCGAGCGCATGCGGGACGAGGCGCTCGCCGCCTTCGCCGCCGCGGACACGCTCGACGCGCTCCAGGAGGCCAAGGTCGCGCACACCGGCGGCACCTCGCCGCTGGCGCTCGCCAACCGCGAGATCGGCGCGCTGCCCCCGCAGGCCAAGGCCGAGGCGGGCAAGCGCGTGGGCATGGCCCGCGGCGCCGTGAGCAAGGCGCTGGCCGCCCGCCAGGCCGCTCTCGAGGCCGAGCGGGACGCCCGGGTCCTGGTCGAGGAGGCGGTGGACGTCACACTGCCCTACGACCGCACCCCGGTCGGCGCCCGCCACCCGCTGACCACGTTCATGGAGCGCGTCGCGGACGTCTTCGTCGCCATGGGCTACGAGGTCGCGGAGGGGCCCGAGGTCGAGGCGGAGTGGTTCAACTTCGACGCCCTGAACTTCACCCCGGACCACCCGGCACGGCAGATGCAGGACACCTTCTTCGTCCAGGGGCCCACGGGTACCGACGGTGGGGGCACCTCCCAGGCTTCCGGCTCCGGGGGAGAGTCCGGTGTCGTCCTGCGGACGCACACCTCGCCCGTGCAGGCCCGCGCGCTGCTCGAACGCCGTGAGCCGCCGGTCTACATCGTCTGCCCCGGCCGCGTGTACCGCACGGACGAGCTGGACGCCACGCACACCCCGGTCTTCCACCAGATCGAGCTGCTCGCCGTGGACGAGGGCCTGACCATGGCCGACCTGAAGGGCACCCTCGACCACATGGTCCAGGCGCTCTTCGGCCCGGACATGAAGACCCGGCTGCGGCCGAACTACTTCCCGTTCACCGAGCCGTCCGCCGAGATGGACATGGTGTGCTACGTCTGCCGCGGCGAGTCCGTGGGCAACCCCGACCGCCCCTGCCGCACCTGCGGCAGCGAGGGCTGGATCGAGCTCGGCGGCTGCGGCATGGTCAACCCCAAGGTCCTCACCGCCTGCGGCGTCGACCCCAAGAAGTACAGCGGATTCGCCTTCGGGTTCGGCATCGAGCGGATGCTGATGTTCCGCCACAACGTCGAAGACATGCGAGACATGGTCGAGGGTGACATCCGGTTCACCCGGCCGTTCGGGATGGAGATCTGATGCGGGTCCCGCTTTCCTGGCTGCGGGAGTACGTCGACCTCCCCGCCACCGAGACCGGCCGTGACGTGCAGGCCAAGCTCATCGAGGTCGGCCTTGAGGTCGAGACCGTCGAACAGCTCGGCGCCGGCCTGAAGGGCCCGCTCGTCGTGGGCAAGGTCCTCACCATCGAGGAGCTGGAGGGCTTCAAGAAGCCCATCCGCTTCTGCACCGTCGACGTGGGCTCCGCCAACGGCACCGGTGAGCCGCAGGAGATCGTCTGCGGCGCCCGGAACTTCGCCGTCGGCGACAAGGTCGTCGTGGTCCTGCCCGGCGCGGTCCTGCCCGGCGACTTCGCCATCGCCGCCCGCAAGACGTACGGCAAGACCTCGCACGGCATGATCTGCTCCGGCGACGAGTTGGGCATGGGCGACGACGGCAGCGGCGGCATCATCGTGCTGCCGCCCGAGCACGAGGTCGGCACCGACGCCATCCAGCTGCTCGAACTGGTCGACGAGGTCCTGGACATCGCCGTCACCCCCGACCGGGGCTATGCCCTGTCGATGCGCGGCGTCGCCCGCGAGACCGCCATCGCCTACGGCCTGCCGCTGCGCGACCCGGCGCTCCTCGACGTCCCCGCGCCGAACTCCTTCGGCTACCCGGTCAAGATCAACGACCCGATCGGCTGCGACCGCTTTACCGCGCGCACGGTCACGGGTCTGCGGCCCGAGGCCCGCTCCCCGATCTGGCTCCAGCGCCGTCTTCAGAAGGCCGGCATGCGCCCGATCTCCCTCGCGGTCGACGTCACCAACTACGTGATGATGGAGCTCGGCCAGCCCCTGCACGCCTACGACCGCTCCCGCATCCAGGGCACGATCGGTGTGCGCAGGGCCGAGCAGGGCGAGAAGTTCACCACGCTCGACGGTGCCAAGCGCGTCCTGGACGCCGAGGACCTCGTCATCACCGACGACCGCGGTCCCATCGGCATCGCGGGCGTCATGGGCGGCGCCAACACCGAGATCGCGGACCACGAAGCGGCCGGTGGCACCACCGACGTCGTCATCGAGGCCGCGCACTTCGACGCGCTCTCCGTGGCCCGCACCGCGCGCCGCCACAAGCTGGGCTCCGAGGCCGCCAAGCGCTTCGAGCGCGGCGTCGACCCGCAGGCCGCGTCGGCCGCCGCGCAGCGCACCGTCGACCTGCTCGTGCTGCTCGCGGGCGGCACCGCGGAGGCGGGCGTCACGGAGGTCATCGCGCCGACCGCGCCGCGCACGATCACCATGCCCGCCGACCACCCCGACAAGGTCGCCGGTGTGGAGTACGGCCGCGAGACCGTCGTACGCCGCCTCCAGCAGGTCGGCTGCGACGTGTACGGACAGGACGACCTGACCGTCACCGTGCCGTCCTGGCGCCCCGACCTCGCCGAGCCGAACGACCTCGCCGAAGAGGTCATCCGCCTGGAGGGGTACGAGAACCTGCCCTCCACGCTGCCCAAGCCCCCCGCGGGCCGCGGGCTCACCGAGCGGCAGCGGCTGCACCGCAGGGTCGGCCGCGCGCTCGCCGGGGCCGGGTACGTCGAGGCGCTGAGCTACCCCTTCATCGGGGAGAGCGTCTTCGACCAGCTCGGCCTCGACGCGGACGACCCCGCGCGCCGCGTCGTCAAGCTGGCCAACCCGCTCTCCGACGAGGAGCCCGCTCTCCGTACGACGCTGCTGCCGGGGCTGCTCTCCGCGCTGCGCCGCAACGACGGACGCGGCAGCCACGACCTGGCGCTTTTCGAGACCGGGCTGGTCTTCCTGCCCCGGCAGGAGCTCAAGGTCGCGGTGCGCCTGCCCGTCGACCGGCGTCCCACCGACGAGGAGATCGCCTCCCTCACCGAGGCGCTGCCCGTCCAGCCCCGGCACGCCGCCGTCGTCCTCGCGGGCGCCCGCGAGCAGGCCGGCTGGTGGGGCAAGGGCCGCCCCGCGGACTGGGCGGACGCCGTCGAGGCGGCGCGTTCCGTCGCCCGCGAGGCCGGCGCCGAGCTCATCGTCGACCAGGGGCAGTACGGCCCCTGGCACCCGGGCCGCTGCGCGGAGCTGAAGGTCGTCGTCGACGGCGACATCGTCTCCGTCGGGCACGCCGGTGAGCTGCACCCGCGCGTCGTCAAGGCGTTCGGCCTGCCCGCGCGGACCTGCGCGATGGAGCTGGACCTGGACCGCGTGGAGCAGGCCGGTGAAGGCACCCTCCGGGCGCCGCGGATCTCCACCTACCCGGTGGCGACCCAGGACGTCGCGCTGGTCGTCGACAAGGAGGTGCCGGCCGCCGTGGTCGAGCACCACCTCACCGGCGGCGCGGGCGACCTGCTCGAGTCCATCCGGCTGTTCGACGTCTTCGAGGGCGAGCAGATCGGCGCGGGCAAGAAGTCGCTGGCGTACGCGCTGCGCTTCCGCGCGGCCGACCGCACGCTGACCGTCGACGAGGCGTCGGCGGCCCGTGACGCGGCCGTCGCCCTGGCCGCCGAGCGCACGGGCGCCGTGCTGCGCGGAGCGTAGTCACCGCGAGTAGGCGAGAACAGGCGCACAAGAGGCGCAAAGAGGGGCTTGTCCGCACCGCCGGGCAGGCCCCTCACTCGTTCGAGTGGCTGGAGAAGTCACTATGGCCCGATAGGCCCATCCGATGGTCAGAATCGTTCCGGCCGTGGGGGCCTACCTGCGCGCCGTACACGGTCCTGAGGGGGCGTCGGCATGATGCGGATCAAGGCTGGGGCTCCCTGCCGGAGGCTGCTCCGGGCCGGCGCGAGAGGGGCACGGCTGCGGCTGGTCCCGGGTCTGGGCCTGCCCCTGGGCTGGGGCGCCGTCGCCGCCACGTACAAACTGGCCTGTCCGCTCGCGCAGCAGGACAGTCTGGAGGCGCGGCTCGTCAGCAGTGCCGTCTTCCTCGCCGTGGGGACCGGACTCGTCGTGCACGTCCGCAGGGCGCTGCTGCGGGAGCTGCGGCAGCTCCGCGAGGTCGCGGGCGCCGCGCAGGACGTGCTCCTGCGGCCGCTGCCGGCCCGCGTCGCCGGGCTCGCCCTCGCCGCGGGACGCCTCTCCGCCTCCCGGGGTGCCACGGTCGGCGGTGATCTGTACGAGGTGGCCGCCACCGAGCACGGTGTCCGCGTCGTCATGGGGGATGTCCGCGGCCATGGCCTCGCCGCCATCGGGACCGTCGCCGCCGTCCTCGGCAGCTTCCGCGAGGCCGTGCACGACGAACCCGAACTGTCCCTGGTGATGCGGCGGCTGGAGCGGACCCTCGGACGCCACCTGCGGGAGCGGGCGCGCGCCGAGCACCCGGCGCGAGGCGGCCCCGGGCCACAGACCCCGTCGGCCGAGGAGTTCGTCACCGTACTGCTCATGGAGATCGGCGAGGACGGCGAGATCTCCGCGCTCAACTGCGGGCACCCCTGGCCGCATCTGCTCAGCGGGCAGGCGAGACCCCTCACGGAGACCGAGCCGCTGCCGCCGCTCGGTTCCTTCCCGCTCCCCGCCGAGCTGCCCGTCTTCCACGGCGGCCGGCTGCTGCCGGGCGAGACGCTGGTCCTGCACACCGACGGCATGGAGGACGCGCGCGACGCGGCGGGAGCCTTCTTCCCGCTGCGGGCGAAGCTCACCGAGGCCGCCGGCAGGCCGGTCTCGCCGCAGGGTCTCGTCCACGAGGTCTACGCCGAACTGCGGCGGCACACCGGCCGGTCGCCGTCCGACGACGTGGCGCTGCTCGCCCTGCGCAACGACCGCACGAGGCTGCCCGTGCAACACCCGGAGCAGGGACGGCGCGCCGGCACCCTGACGTGAGGCGCCCGGCCGTGGGAACGGCATGCGCCGCCCGCCCCGCCATGGAGTTGTCGGGCAGACGGCGGGACGGACGGCGCCCATGAGGACCGCCGCACTGTACGAGGGGGGAGCCGGCGGCCCGGCCGGCCTCCTTAATTGATGAGGCACCTCAGTCAAGCGAGCCCACACGGCACGCGGCAGAGCGCACACCCCCCGGACGCGGGCACTCCGTTCACACCCCGTGTGAAGGCACCTCGACTAATCTGACAAGGGACCGAGCCACCGGAGGGCATCCATGCAGCCCAACACCCTGCTCGACGCGATCCTCGACGAAGCCGGCGTCTCCCACGCGGGACTCGCCGCGCATGTGAACCAGGCCGGCAAGTCCCGGGGTCTCGCGCTGCGTTACGAACACACGGCCGTGTCCCGCTGGCTGAAGGGGCAGCGCCCGCGAGGCCAGGTCCCCGACCTGATCTGCGAGGTGCTCGCGGCCCGGCTCCAGCGGCCCGTCACGCTGGACGACATCGGCCTCGGGCTGCCCGGCGTCCCCTCCGCCCGCGTGGGCTCGGCGGCCACGACGCTCTCCGGGTTCGTGGAGCGGGCCACCGCGCTGTGGCGCTCGGACGAACAGCAGCGCCCGCATCTGCTCGGCGCCCCCGCGGTGACCGGCACGCCCGCGGTGATGCCCGTCTGGGAGTGGGAGAACCCGCCGGACGACGTCGACGTCTCCCGCGGCGGGCGGCACCCCGTCAGCACGGCGGACATCGAGATGATGCGGGCCGCCCGCGCGCACTACGAGCAGATGTACAGGAAGACCGGCGGCGTCGCGACCCGCACCCGCATCGTCGGCTTCCTCAACGCCGAGGCGGCGCCCCTGCTGCGCGGCAGCTACACGGACGAGATGGGCCGCCAACTGCACCGCTCCACGGGCGGGTTGGTGGCGATAGCGGGGATCTGTGCCTATGACTCCGACGCGCACGGCCTCGCCCAGCGCTACTTCCACCAGGCCCTGCGCCTCGCGAAGGCCAGCGGGGACATGGGGCTCGGGGCGTACGTGATCGCGCTGCTCGTCAACCAGTCGCTGTTCATGCGGGAGTACCGCCAGGCGGTGGCGTTCGCCGAGGCGGCGCTGCGGGCCGCGGGCCGTGACCTCACCCCGGCGCTCGCATCGGATCTGTACGCCATGCAGGCCAAGGCGTACGCGCACCTGGGCGACGGCAGGAGCGCGCTGTCCTGCATCAGGCGTGCCGAGGCCGCGGCCGACCGGATCCTGCGCGGCCGGGAGCCGGACGAGACGGGCTATGTGCAGCCGGGCCTCGTCAACGTACAGGTGGCGGAGGCGCTGCTCAGCCTCGGGGACCTGACCAGCGCCCGGGAGCACGCCGCGGCGGCCGTGGACACACCGGCGCACGACCGGGGCCGGGTCCACCGCCTCGCGATGCTCAGTCAGATCGAACTGCGCCAGGGAAACACCGACCGAGCGGTGGCCACGGCCGTCGAAATGGCGGAACAGGCGCGGGGCATGGAGTCGCAGCGGCTGCGTGACCGGCTGCGTGCGGTCCGCGAGCACCTCGTGCGCAGCGACTGCGCGGGCACCGCCGAGGCGGCCGAACTCATCGCAGGGGCGCTGCGCGTTCCACTGTGACGTGCCGGTGGCGCGCCGGTGGCGCCGACTTCCGGGCGCGCCGTGCACACCTCTCCGCGCCCCACACACTCTGCTCTGACCTTCCACCTGCTGCGATATTGCCAGCAACTCGGCGGAAGGTGGCAGAACAGTGCAATGGACGAAACAGAACGAACAAACTGTGTATGGAAACCGGTGGTTCACGGTCAATCTCGCGGATGTCGAACTACCCGACGGCCGGCATCTGGACCACTTCCTCATACGGCTGCGGCCCGTCGCCGTGGCCACCGTCGTCAACGAGGCCAACGAGGTCCTGCTCCTGTGGCGGCACCGCTTCATCACCGACAGCTGGGGATGGGAGCTCGCGGCGGGCGTCGTCGAGGACGGCGAGGACATCGCGTACGCGGCGGCCCGCGAGATGGAGGAGGAGACCGGCTGGCGGCCGGGCCCGCTGCGGCACCTGATGAGCGTCGAGCCCTCCAACGGGCTCACCGACGCCCGGCACCACATCTACTGGTCCGACGAAGGGACGTACATGGGCCATCCGGAGGACGACTTCGAGTCGGACCGCCGTGAGTGGGTCCCGCTCAAACTCGTCCCTGACATGGTGGCCCGCGGGGAGGTCCCGGCCGCCAACATGGCCGCGGCGCTGCTCCTCCTGCACCATCTGCGCCTCGGCCAGGACGCGCGCTAGCTAATGGCCGATGGCCTGCCAGACCGCCACGGCCAGTGCCGCGACCGCCGCGAGGGCGACGATGGTGGGCAGCGGCCAGCGCGTGTGTTCCAAGGCGGCGACCCGGGTCTCCAGGGTCTGCACGGTCTTGGCGTTCTGGTCGTCGTGCTGTGTGAGCAACGCCAGCCGTCCGTCGACGCGGGCCAGACCCACGTCCAGGCTACGGCGTAACTCGGCGAGTTCTTCCGGGACCACGGCACTCTCGCCGTCGGTGGTCACGAGCGCACTCCTCTCTGTAATGGCGCGTCCCCCCTTCATCCGCACAGAAAGTGAACTCTCCTGGTGGACAGGGCGGGAGAGTGTGCGATGGGCATATGCGAGCCCTTTGCGCACACGGTGTGTGAACGCCGCGGGCCCGGCACTCGAAGGAGTGCCGGGCCCGTCGGGTACGGAGTGTGTGCGTACGGGGAGTGAATCGCTCCGGACGCGTGACCGCGCGGCTCAGACGTAGGTGTAGAAGCCCGAGCCGGACTTCCGGCCGAGGCGGCCCGCGTCGACCATCCGCTGGAGCAGCGGGGGAGCGGCGTACAGCGGCTCCTTGTACTCGGCGTACATCGAGTCGGCGACCGAGGCGACCGTGTCCAGGCCGATCAGGTCGGAGAGCTTGAGCGGCCCCATCGGGTGGGCGCAGCCCATCTCCATGCCGTTGTCGATGTCCTCGCGGCTGGCGATGCCCGACTCGAACATCCGGATGGCGGAGAGCAGGTACGGGATGAGCAGCGCGTTGACGACGAAGCCCGAGCGGTCCTGGGCGCGGATCGCGTGCTTGCCGAGGACCTTCTCGACCATGCCCTGGGCCCGGCTGATGGTGCCCTCGGACGTGGTCAGCGCGGGGATCAGCTCGACGAGCTGCTGCACCGGCGCCGGGTTGAAGAAGTGGATGCCGATGACCTGGTCGGGACGCGAGGTCGCGACGGCCAGCCGCACGAGCGGGATGGAGGAGGTGTTGGAGGCGAGGATCGCGTCCTGCCGGGTCACCACCTGGTCGAGCACCTGGAAGATCTCGGTCTTGACCTGCTCGTTCTCCACGACGGCCTCGATGACCAGGTCACGGTCGGAGAACTCGCCGAGGTCGGTGGTGAAGCTCAGGCGCGCCAGTGTCGCGTCCCGCTCCTCCTCGGAGATCTTGCCGCGCTCAGCCGCCTTGGAGAGCGAGTTGTACAGGCGCGTACGGCCGATCTCCAGGGCCTCGCCGGTGGTCTCCGCGACCTTCACGTCAAGACCGGAGCGGGCGCAGACCTCCGCGATTCCCGCGCCCATCTGGCCACAGCCCACCACTCCGACGCGTGCGATATCGGTCATGGAGTCGGTCACCTCGTGCCTTTCGCTGATTACGGGGGCCGGCAGGCCCCCACCCCCCGTTCGGACGCGGTGCCTGCCTCGGCCGTGAACGTTACTCCGCAACACGGGGTCCATGGCGGGCCGGGTCGGGCATGCTGTGCGCACAACCGGCGCTGGGGCCGGACGGATGCGAGCTCAGGGGCGTAACGATGAGGCATATGTCACGTCGGGGATTCTCGGTGCTGGCCGCGGCGACGGTCGCCGGCCTGACGTCCACGGGGAGCGCGGCGGCGTCCCCCGGACGACGTCCGCACAAGGGCCGCGAACTGCGCGGCATGTGGCTGGCGACGGTGGTCAACCGCGACTGGCCCTCCAAGCCGGGGCTCACCGCGCAGGCGCAGCGGAGCGAGTTGCTGGCGTTCCTCGACTCCGCGGTGAACCGCAGGCTCAACGCCGTGGTCTTCCAGGTGAGACCCACCGCGGACGCGCTGTGGCCGTCGCCGCACGAGCCGTGGACGGAGTACCTCACCGGGGTCCAGGGCAAGGACCCGGGCTGGGACCCGCTGGGCACCGCGGTGAAGGAGGCGCACCGCAGGGGCCTGGAGCTGCACGCGTGGTTCAACCCGTTCCGCATCGCGAACCACACCGACCCCTCACGCCTGGTGGCCACCCACCCCGCACGCGTCCACCCCGACTGGGTCGTGCCGTACGGCGGGAAGCTCTACTACAACCCGGGCCTGCCCGAGGTGCGGCGCTTCGTGCAGGACGCGATGCTCGACGCGGTGCGGCGCTACGCGGTCGACGCCGTGCACTGGGACGACTACTTCTACCCGTACCCGGTGGCGGGGCAGGTCTTCGACGACGACGACGCCTTCGCGCGCTACGGCAAGGGCTTCCCCGACCGCGCGTCCTGGCGGCGCGACAACATCGACAAACTGGTGCGCGAGATGTCCGTCCGCGTGAAGAAGACGCGCCCCGGCACCCAGTTCGGGGTCAGCCCCTTCGCCGTCTGGCGCAACATCGCGACCGACCCGACGGGATCGGACACCAGGGCGGGGGTGCAGACGTACGACGATCTGTACGCGGACACCCGCGGCTGGGTGGAGAAGGGGTGGCTGGACTACATCGTCCCGCAGGTCTACTGGAACATCGGCTTCGCCGTCGCGGACTACGCGAAGCTGGTCCCGTGGTGGAACGACGTCGTGCGCGGCACGGGCGTGAACCTGTACATCGGCGAGGCCCTGTACAAGGCCGGCGACCCGGCGCAGCCCGCGCCCTGGCAGGACCCGGCGGAGCTGTCCCTGCACCTCACGCTGGCCGAGCGGTACCGCGAGGTGCGCGGGCACATCTACTTCTCCGCGAAGGAGGTCGGCGTCGACAAGAACGGCGCGATGGCGCGCGTCGTCGCCGACCACTACCGCAAGCCGGCCAAGCCGCCGCGCTGACCGGTCGCCGCCGCGTCCTACGCCGTGCCCTGGTGCCGTACGACGGTGTCGGGGCCCGGCGACATCAGCGTCTCGTGGCCGTCCTCGAACCGCACCCGGTACGGCGGACCGCCGTCCGGTCCGAGCACCTCGATGACCTGCGCGATCCGGTCGTGCTGCCCGACGGTCCTGCCGTGCACCAACAGCTCGTCGCCCACGGTTGCACGCATGTGGTGTGTCCCCTCGTCCCGCTCTGTGGTCGCCATCAGTGGTCGCTATCCGTGGCCGCCAGTGTACGACCAGTGGCCGGGTTTGGGGCGGTTCGAACGGACGCTGCCTCAGCCGCGGGAGCGCTGCGTGACCGCGATGCAGACGAGCACGGCGGCCGCGGTGAGCGGGGCGGCGACGGTGAGGTGCTCGCCGAGCAGGAAGACCGACCAGACCAGGGTGAGCAGCGGCTGCGCGAGCTGGAGCTGGCTGGCCTTGGGGACGCCGATGGCCGCCATGCCGCGGTACCAGACGACCAGGCCGAGGAACTGCGAGCCGATCGCGGAGTAGAGCAGGCCCGCCGTGCTGTGCCCGGTGAGCCGGAAGGACTCGTGCCCGAGGGCGACGAACGCGCCCACGGCGTTGAGCGGCAGGCAGAGCATCAGACCCCAGCCGATGACCTGCCAGCCCGGCATCTCGCGGGCCAGGCGGCCGCCCTCGGTGTAGCCGGCCGCGCAGATCAGGAGCGCGCCGAAGAGGTAGAGGTCGGCGCCGGTCAGGGCGCCGCCGCTCTGCTGCACGGTGAAGGCGATGACCGCGGCGGCTCCGGCGAGCGCCGCCACCCAGAACATCCGGGAGGGGCGCGCCCCGGTGCGCAGCGCCGAGAAGACCGCGGTCGTCAGGGGGAGCAGCCCCACGACCACGGCGGCGTGCGCGGTGGTGGAGGTCTGGAGCGCGAGCGTGGTGAGCAGCGGGAACCCCACGACGACGCCGGCGCCGACCACCGCGAGCCCCGGCCAGTGGCGGCGGTGCGGGACCGGGACGCGCAGGGCCAGCAGGCAGCCGCCCGCGATGAGCGCGCTCAGCGCGCCGCGCAGGGTCACGAGGCTCCAGGGGCCGATGCCCTCAAGGCCCCAGGCGGTGGCGGGGAAGGTGAGCGAGAAGGCGACGACGCCGAGGGCGGCCATGGCGGTGCCGCTCCTGCGTCTGCCGGTGGCCGCGGAGCCGGTCGTGTCGGTGGCCGCTTCGCTGACCGCTATCCGCTCCGGGCGGGTAGCGCTATCCTGTGCTGTCATGCATGACGGTAGCAGTGTCGAAGAGCTGATAAAAAACCTGAAGAACGAGCTGGACCGCTACTCTCCAGGTGGAAAGCTGCCGTCGAGCCGGGCGCTCATCGAGCGGTTCAGGGTGAGCCCGGTGACCGTCTCCCGGGCCCTGGCCCAGCTCGCCGCCGAAGGGCTGGTCGTCACCCGGCCCGGCGCGGGCGTCTTCCGCGCCGAGCCACGGGCCGCCGTCGCGCCCGCCGGCGACACCTCGTGGCAGGAGGTGTCCCTGAGCGCCGACGCCACGGCGGAGCTGGTGCCGCGCGCCGTCGACGCCTCCGGGGTGCTCGCCACGCTCGCCGCGCCCGCGCCCGGCGTCATCGAGTTCAACGGCGGCTACCTCGCCCCCGCGCTCCAGCCCGAACGGGCGATGGCGGCGGCGCTCGCACGGGCGGGACGGCGGCCCGGGGCCTGGGGGAGGCCGCCGATCGACGGGCTCCCCGAGCTGCGGGAGTGGTTCGCGCGGGGGATCGGCGGGGCGATCACGGCCGCGGAGGTGCTGATCACGGCGGGCGGCCAGAGCGCGCTGACCACCGCGCTGCGGGCGCTCGCGCCGCCGGGGGCGCCGGTGCTCGTGGAGTCGCCCACCTATCCGGGGATGCTGGCCATCGCCCGCGCGGCCGGGCTGCGCCCCGTGCCGGTGCCTCTCGACACGGACGGGGTGCGCCCGCAGCTCCTCGAAGCCGCCTTCCGCGCCACGGGCGCGAAGGTTTTCGTCTGCCAGCCGCTCTTCCAGAACCCGACGGGGGCCGTGCTCTCCGCCGCCCGCCGCCCCGAGGTCCTGCGGATCGCCCGTGCGGCGGGGGCGTTCGTCATCGAGGACGACTTCGTGCGCCGCCTGGTCCACGAGGACGCCGGGCCACTGCCGCGGCCCCTCAGCGCCGACGACCGGGACGGCGTGGTCGTCCACGTCTGCTCGCTCACCAAGGCCACCTCGCCGAGCTTCCGGGTGAGCGCGCTCGCGGCCCGCGGCCCGGTCCTGGAGCGGCTGCGCGCCATCCAGGTCGTCGACCACTTCTTCGTACCGAGGCCGCTCCAGGAGGCGGCCCTCGAACTGGTCGGCTCCCCGGCCTGGCCGCGCCACCTGCGCGCGGTCTCGGCCGAGCTGCGGCTCCGCAGGGACACCATGGCCGCGGCCCTGCGGCTGCGCATCCCCGACCTGGCGGTGCCGCACATCCCGGCGGGCGGCTACAACCTCTGGGTACGGCTGCCCGACGGCACCGACGAGACGGCCCTCGCCTCGGCGTCGCTGCGCGCGGGCGTGGCCGTGGCCCCCGGCCGCCCCTACTTCGCGGCGGAGCCCCCGGCGGCCCACGTCCGCCTGAGTTTCGCGGCGGTCGCGGGCCTCGGGGAGATCAACGAGGGGGTACGGAGACTGCGGGCCGCCTGCGACGAGGTGGGCGGTTAGGGGGTTCCTCGGGCGCGGACGTACTCCGTGACGAGCAGGAGGTCCTTGGCCGGGCCGCCCACCCGCCAGCGGGAGACCCAGCGGTCCGGGGCGTGCACCTCGAACTCGCCGCGGTAGAGGTCCCGCGCGCAGGGGTGGTCCACGGTGTGCCGGCCCCGGCGGAGGTCGAGGTCGTGGAAGAAGCGCCCGTCGGCGAACTCCACGCGGGCCGTGCCCGGCTCGTCGCCCGGCAGGAACCGGAGGGTCCGCTCGGCGGGGCGCTTGACGCCGCACCAGGTGAACGTCCCCGACTCCTGGTGCAGGAGCCCGCCCTCGTCGGGAGCGGGCAGCGGCGAGAACACCGTCGTACCGGCGAAGCGGCCTTCGGAACCGCCCCCGAGATCGACCACGGTCCGCGTGACGAGCCACTCGCCCGAGAGGTGGGCCAGGGCGTCAGGGACGGGATGGAAGGCGGAGCGCGATCCCACGCCGCCCCGCCTGTCCCGGGCGGCGGCCATGGCCTCGGCGCTCTCGTCGTCGGAAAGGGGCATGCCCGCAGGCTACGCGTCGGGCTGACCAAACGAGCAGGGCCTAGCGGTCCACCACCGACATGCTGCGCTCGTCGTACCGTCCGCCCGCGATGCGGCCCGCGGGCGCCGCCGCGTCGATCTCCGCGAGCTCGTCGGCGCTCAGCTCGATCGTGGCGGCCGCCACGTTCTCCGCCAGGTACTTCTCACGGCGCGTGCCCGGGATCGGTACGACGTCGTCCCCGCGGGTGCTGCACCCAGGCCAGCGCGAGCTGCCCGGCGGGAGCGAGCGTACTGGTGCTGGCCCCAGGGGAGTTGGGGCGCTGCCCCGATGTCGGGGCGCCCTCCGTGTTCGTAGCGTGGTGATCGTCTCCGGTCTGACGGGCGGAGACGAACGCCGCCGAACGAGGGAGCACGATGCGCGTCACCTCAGCAGTCACCGCCGGTCTCAGCATCGCCGGTCTCCTGACGGGGGGAGTGGCCGTCGCGGCGCCCCCACCGACCCGAACCCAGGACGCGGCACGCCACGACCCGGACTCACGCCACGACCTGGACTGGGGAAGGTGCTCCGCGGACCAGAAGGAGTTGAACGAAGCGGGGGCGCGGTGCGCGAAGGTGACCGTGCCGCTCGACCACGCCGACCCCGGCGGCCCCACGATCCGGCTGGCGATCTCCCGTATCGAGGCGAAGTCACCCGCCGAGCGGCGCGGCATCCTGCTGTCCAACCCGGGCGGCCCCGGCGGCACCGGCCTCGCCCACACCCTCGCCCTGCGCCCCTCGCTCAAGGACGCGGCGGACCGCTACGACCTGATCGGCTTCGACCCCCGCTTCCTCGGCGAGAGCACCCCGCTCACCTGCGGTGCCTCCTCCCGTCCCGCCCCGTCGGCGCGGGAGACCACACCGCGCGCGGACTTCGAGGCGTCGGTGCGCGCCGCACGCGACACCGCCCGCCGCTGCCAGGACCACCGGGACAACGCCCGGCTGCTCCCGCACGCCTCGACCCGCAACGTCGCCCGTGACATGGACGCGATCCGCGCCGCGCTCGGCGAGCGCAAGCTGTCGTACTACGGCGTCTCGTACGGCGCCGACCTGGGGGCGGTCTACACCCAGTTGTTCCCGCGCCGCGCCGACCGCGTCGTCCTCGACTCCTCGACCGACCCGGAGGCCACGCAGTACGAGCTGTTCCAGCGCTCGGGGGAGCCGGCCGAGAAGGCGCTGCGAGGCCGCGTACGGAGGGACGTCCTCGCCCTGCTGCGGCGGGCCGAACGGCATCCGATCCCCGTCGCGGGGCAGCGGCTCGACGCGCCGCTGCTGCGCCTGCTCGTCAAGCAGCTCGTCCAGCACGAGGAGTACGACCCGCAGCTCACCGAAGTCGTCGCCGACCTGAAGAGAGCCGCCGCGGGCGAGGAGGTCGAGCCGGGTCCCGCGCTCGCCGGGCTCCTGGCGTTGCTGAACTCGCCCGAGCTGGAGAGCAGCATGGTCGGCGGTGCGATCTTCATGTGCGGCGACGGCGGATGGCCCGCGGGCGGCTGGCCGAAGAACCCGGAGACGTACTGGAGGAACATGCAGCGCAGCCGTGCCACGCAGCCGGTCTTCGGGCCCTACGTCAACGGAATGATCGCCCCGTGCGCGTTCTGGAAGGGCGAGCCCCGCGAACCCGCCACGCGGATCACCAATGACGTGCCCGTCCTGATGCTCCAGGCCCGTGACGACAACAACGTGCCCTACGAGGGTGCCCTCGCCCTGCACCGCAAGCTCACAGGATCACGCCTGCTCACGGCGGACATTCGCGCGCACGGCGTCTACGGGCGAGGCGACAGCGGTCTCACCGCCGTCCCGTGCGCCGACCGCGCGGTCAACACGTATCTGCGTGCCGGAACGCTGCCCGACACCGACCTGACCTGCGCGAAGCCGGAGGAGAGCCGATGAGGGGGATCACCGGACGAACCGGCCTCGCGGCCACCGCGGCCGCCCTGCCGGCCCCCGGGGCGCCCCGTGCGACACCCCCGCCCTGCGGGCGATCTCCCGCAGGATCAGCGCGCGCGCCCCCTCGGCCGCCACGAGTCGTAGGCAGTGTCCACGAGGATTCGGAC
The DNA here is from genome assembly GCF_052936595.1 of Streptomyces sp. DSM 118878. Classification (NCBI taxonomy): domain Bacteria; kingdom Bacillati; phylum Actinomycetota; class Actinomycetes; order Kitasatosporales; family Streptomycetaceae; genus Streptomyces; species Streptomyces sp. DSM 118878. The sequence continues at coordinate 2,028,815 of NZ_CP193622.1, read as the reverse complement.
CCCAGGGGCACTGTCCGTAAGGGGGGAGGTACGAGATATCTTGATGTCGAGCAATGTTGCAGACGCGGAGCGGAGCACCTGGTGACTGACTCGACCATCATCTACACCCACACTGACGAGGCCCCGGCCCTGGCGACCCATTCGTTCTTGCCGGTGGTCCAGGCCTACGCCTCGACAGCGGGGGTCAGCGTGGAGACGCGCGACATCTCACTCGCGGGCCGCATCATCTCCAGCTTCCCCGAGCGTCTCGAGGAGGGCCAGCGCATCAACGACGCCCTCGCCGAGCTCGGTGAACTCGCCAAGACCCCGCAGGCGAACATCATCAAGCTGCCGAACATCTCGGCCTCGATCCCGCAGCTCAAGGCCGCCATCGCCGAGCTTCAGGGCCAGGGCTACGCGCTCCCCGACTACCCGGACGACCCGAAGACCGACGAGGAGCGCGACATCCGCGCCCGCTACGACAAGGTCAAGGGCAGCGCCGTCAACCCGGTCCTGCGCGAGGGCAACTCCGACCGCCGTGCCCCCGCCTCGGTCAAGAACTACGCCAAGGCCCACCCGCACCGCATGGGCGCCTGGACGGCCGACTCCAAGACGAACGTCGCCACCATGGGCGAGAACGACTTCCGCTCGACCGAGAAGTCCGCGGTCATCGCGGACGCCGGTTCGCTGCGCATCGAGCTCGTCGGCGACGACGGCTCCACCACCGTCCTGCGCGAGTCCGTACCCGTCCTCGCGGGCGAGATCGTCGACGCCTCCGTGATGCGCGTCGCCGCGCTCCGCGAGTTCCTCACGGAGCAGGTCGCCCGCGCCAAGGCCGAGGGTGTCCTCTTCTCCGTGCACCTCAAGGCCACGATGATGAAGGTCTCCGACCCGATCGTCTTCGGCCACGTGGTCCGCGCCTTCTTCCCGAAGACCTTCGCCGCGTACGGCGACGTCCTCGCCGCCGCGGGGCTCACCCCGAACGACGGTCTCGGCGGCATCTTCAAGGGCCTGGACTCGCTGTCCGACGGCGCGAAGATCAAGGCGTCCTTCGAGGCCGAGCTGGCCGAGGGCCCCGAGCTCGCCATGGTCGACTCCGACAAGGGCATCTCCAACCTGCACGTCCCCAGCGACGTCATCGTGGACGCCTCCATGCCGGCCATGATCCGCACCTCCGGCCACATGTGGGGCCCGGACGGCGCGGAGCACGACACCCTCGCGGTCCTCCCGGACAGCAGCTACTCCGGCGTCTACCAGGTCGTCCTCGACGACTGCCGCGCCAATGGCGCCTTCGACCCGTCGACGATGGGCTCGGTCCCGAACGTCGGCCTCATGGCGCAGAAGGCCGAGGAGTACGGCAGCCACGACAAGACCTTCGAGGTCCCGACCACGGGCACCGTGCGGGTCGTCGACGGCGCCGGCGAGGTCGTCCTGGAGCAGGCCGTCGCCGCCGGTGACATCTTCCGCATGTGCCAGACCAAGGACGCGCCGGTCCAGGACTGGGTCAAGCTCGCCGTCACCCGTGCCCGCGCCAGCGGCAGCCCGGCCGTCTTCTGGCTGGACGAGACCCGCGCCCACGACGCCGTGCTCATCGGCAAGGTCGAGCGGTACCTCGCCGACCACGAGACCGAGGGCCTGGACATCCGGGTCATGTCGCCGGTCGACGCCACCGCGTTCTCCCTGGAGCGCATCCGCCGCGGCGAGGACACCATCTCCGTCACCGGCAACGTCCTGCGCGACTACCTCACGGACCTCTTCCCGATCCTGGAGCTCGGCACCAGCGCCAAGATGCTCTCGGTGGTCCCGCTGATGAACGGCGGCGGCCTCTTCGAGACGGGCGCGGGCGGCTCGGCCCCGAAGCACGTCCAGCAGCTCGTCAAGGAGAACTACCTGCGCTGGGACAGCCTGGGCGAGTTCCTGGCCCTCGCGGTCAGCTTCGAGCACCTGGCCACCACCACGGGCAACGCGCGCGCCCAGATCCTCGCCGACACCCTGGACCGCGCCACGGCCACGTTCCTGGAGAACGACAAGTCGCCGAGCCGTCGCCTCGGTGGCATCGACAACCGCGGCAGCCACTTCTACCTCGCCCTGTACTGGGCGCAGGAGCTGGCCAAGCAGACCGAGGACGCGGAGCTCGCAGAGGCGTTCGCGGCCCTGGCCAAGACGCTCTCCGAGCAGGAGCGGACCATCGTCGACGAGCTGATCGCGGTGCAGGGCAGCCCGGCCGACATCGGCGGCTACTACCAGCCCGACGTGGCGAAGGCCTCCGCGGTCATGCGCCCGTCCGCGACGCTCAACCAGGCGCTGTCGATCCTGGGCTGACGTCCGCACGCACGTGAAAGGGGCCTCCCGCCGTTCTGGCGGGAGGCCCCTTCCGCGTGTTCCGCGTGGCCGGACGAGACCCCGGATCTACGAGTGCCGGCGGGGCTTGCCTCGCTTGGCCGCCTTCGGACGGGCGGCGGCGCCCCGGCCGCCCTTGCCCCCCGCGGGCTTCTTCTTCGGCTGGGCCGAGGCCTTGGCCTTGGCCTTGGTCCGGCCCTTGTCCCCGGCCGCGTCTTTCGCGGGGGTCTTGTCGCGGCCCCGCGAGCTGTTGACCGTACGGCCCCGGACGATGCCGATGAGGTCCTCGACCTGGTCCGTGGTCGCCGCCTCCGGCCACGACAGGGCCACACCGGACTCGGGGGCGTCCGTGACGGGACGGTAGGTGAGGTCCTTGCGGTGGTGCAGCCGGGCGAGGGACTGGGGGACGACGAGTACGCCGATGCCCGCGGCGACCAGATCGACGGCGTCCGCGGTGGTGGCGGGGCGCTCGTGCGCGGGCAGGCCGGGGCGCTGTTCCCATGTGAGCGTCTCGTCGAGGGGGTGGAGCACGATCTCGTCGGCGAGGTCCTCCGCGGTCACCTCGTCGACCGCCGCGACGGCGTGGTCCTTGGGAATCAGGACGACCGTCGTCTCGGTGTAGAGGGGGATCGCGCTGAGATCCGTACGGTCGATCGGCAGGCGTACGAGACCGGCGTCCGCGCCGCCCGCCCGCAGCACGTCGGCCGCCTCGTCGGCGGGGACCTGCACGAGGGTCAGTGGGATGTCGGGCAGCCGCTCGTTCCAGATACGCACCCACTTGGTGGGCGTCACCCCCGGGACGTAGGCGAGCCGGAACGAAGGGGTCATTTCCGAGCCTGTCACCTCGCCAGGCTACCCGCCGTGGTCAGCGGTGGCGCACACGCTCGATACCCTTGACCTCATGACGTCGCACCAGACCACCCAGACCATGAAGCCCGCGACCGCGGCGAAGAAGCTGGGTGTGTACCTTCCGGCCACCCCCGCAGAGTTCCAGGAGGGCGTGGTCTCGCGCGGCGAGCTGAACGCGCTCCAGACCGACCCGCCCGAGTGGCTCCAGGAGCTGCGCCGCACCGGTCCGCACCCCCGCCCCGTCGTCGCCGCCAAGTTGGGCGTCTCCATCGCGGGCCTCGCCCGCGGCGGGATCACGGAGGCGCTCACCACCGAGCAGATCGAGGCGCTGAAGCAGGAGCAGCCCGGCTGGCTCCGCCAGGAGCGCGCCACCCAGGCCGATGTCCGCAAGGAAGCGGTGCGGATCAAGCAGCAGCAGGCCGAACAGGCCGACAAGGCGGCCCGCGCCGACGAGGGCCCCGGCCGCTGAGACACCGGCGAGGCCCCGGCCGCTGAGGCACCGGCGAGGCCCCGGCCGCCGAGACAGTGACCCACTGCCGGTCAGCGGCCGCTCAGCCGTCGCTCAGCCCTCGCGCGGCTCCGGCTCGTCCGGGCGGATCAGCAGGGTGAACCAGACCGTCTTGCCGACGGGGTCGGGCCGCGTGCCCCAGGCGTCGGCGAGGGCGTCGACCAGGACCAGACCCCGGCCGTCCTCCTCGGTGCTCTCGGCGAGCCGGGCCCGGGGGCGGGGCGCGCTGTGGTCGGTGATCTCCACGCCGAGCTCACGCACGCTGTGCCACACGCGCAGGTGCAGCGGCCCCTGCGCGTGCCGGACCCCGTTGGTCAGCAGCTCGGAGGCGAGGAGCAGCGCGGAGTCGGCCAGTTCCGTCAGGTCCCACTCCTTGAGCTTCTCCTCCAGGAAGTGCCGCCCGGCCGGAACCGACACGGCCTCGCAGGGCAGCCCCCTCGCCGCGATGTCGAGCGGCGCGGTGGGGAAGCTGACGAGCAGCAGCGTCACGTCGTCGGAGTGCGTCCCGCTGTCGGGGAGCATGGTGCGCAGGACGCGGTCCGCGGCCGTCTCCAGATCCTCGGGGGTCTCGCAGACGCCTTCGAGGGCGCTGGTCAGCAGGTCGAGCTGGACATCGATGTCGGTGTCCGAGGTCTCCACGAGGCCGTCGGTGTAGAGGGCGAGGGTCGTTTCCGCCCGCAGCGGCAGCCGCACCTGCTCATGCGGCACCCCGCCCACACCGAGCGGCAGCCCTGTCGGCACCGGCAGCTCGCGGACCTTGGAGTCCGGCTCGACGAGGAGCACCGGCAGATGACCGGCCGAGCACACGGTGATCTCGCCCTGCGTCGGGTCTGCCTCCAGATAGAGACAGGTGACGAACGGCTCGGGCAAGTCGCGGGTGAACGCGTCGAGGGTCTGCATCAGCTCGCACGCCGGGAGACCGGCCAGGGCCAGGGCGCGGCCCGCGGAGCGGAGCTGTCCCATCACCACGGCCGCGTCCATGCCGCGCCCCATGACGTCGCCGATGAAGACCCCGACGCGGCCGGCCCCCAGGTCGATCAGGTCGAGCCAGTCGCCGCCGACGCCCTGGCCCTGGGTCGACGGCAGATAGCGGCTCGCGGTGCGGGCGCCCGGGATCCGCTTGGCCGATCCCATGAGATTGAGGGCCAGCGCGATCTGCCGCTGCTGCGCGTGCAACTTGGCGAGCTCCGCCTCGCCCCTCTTGCGCTCCGTGATGTCGCGCATCACGGAGCAGACAGTGGTGACGGTCCCTTCGCGGGCCCGGATGGGCCAGAGGGTGACGTCGATGTCCAGGACGCGTCCGTCGCTGGTGACGCGGCGGGTTTCGTAGTGCTCGACGCGGATGCCGTCGGCGATCTGGGCGAGGAAATGGGCTTCCTCGTCCTTGAGGTCGGGGGGTACGAGCATGCCGACGTGGCGGCCGATGGCTTGTGCGGGGGTGTATCCGTACAGGCGTTGCGCGGCCGCGTTCCAGAAGGTGATCTCGCCGTCGAGGGTCTTCATGAGGATGGGGTCCTGTGAGGACTCGACGAGAACGGCCAGTTCGTCGACCCGGGCCTCGGCTCTCTTGCGCTCCGTGATGTCGCGCATCACGGAGCAGACGGCGGTGATGGTCCCTTCGCGGTTGCGGATGGGCCAGAGGGTGACGTCGACGTCCAGGACGCGTCCGTCGCTGGTGGTGCGCCGGGTTTCGTAGTGCTCGGTGCGGGTGCCGCGGGCGGTCTGCGCGAGGAGGCGTGCCTCCTGGTCCTTGAGGTCCGGGGGAACGAGTATGCCGATGTGGTTGCCGACGGCTTGTGCGGCGGTGTATCCGAACAGGCGTTGCGCGGCCGCGTTCCAGAAGATGATCTCGCCGTCGAGAGTCTTCATCAGGGTCGCGTCCTGTGAGAACTCGACGAGCTCCCTGAACAGCTCCTGCCGGTTGTCGGTGCCCCGCACAGTTTCCACAGACATCATCGCTGCCTCGCTTCGCGTGCCTCCTGCCCACCTGGGCGGCATGTCGGATACTCCAGCACATCGGCCGTCGACATCGCCGATCTGCGGGTAATTCGCCGTTACGGGTGCGCGGTTGTCGCTTTGTGCAAGATATGGACGTCGCACTCCTTCTGATGCCCGGCGATTGCTGAGCGCGAGTGTCCGATCTGTGGCGAAGCCCGACAGGGGGCCGACGCCGTCCCTCGGACCGGAAGCGCGGCGCGCCGGGTCGTAGGCTGGCGCCACTGGCGCCCACCCCGCCCCACAGTGATTGCATAAAACTGCGGCTATGCGTATAGTCATGCCATCCAAGAGGAGGGTTCCATGGCGGTACGCGCAGCAGTGGCAGGGGCGAGTGGGTATGCGGGCGGCGAGCTGCTGCGGCTGCTCCTCGTCCACCCCGAGGTGGAGATCGGCGCCCTCACCGGCAACTCGAACGCGGGGCAGCGCCTGGGCGCGCTCCAGCCGCATCTGTTCCCGCTCGCCGAGCGCGTCCTGGAGCCGACCACCCCCGAGGTCCTCGCGGGGCACGACGTCGTCTTCCTCGCCCTGCCCCACGGGCAGTCCGCCGCCGTCGCCGAGCAGCTCGGCCCCGACGTGCTGGTCATCGACATGGGCGCGGACTTCCGGCTGAAGGACGCCCGGGACTGGGAGAAGTTCTACGGCAGCCCGCACGCCGGGACGTGGCCCTACGGCCTGCCCGAGCTGCCCGGCTGCCGCACCGCCCTCGCAGGGGCCAAGCGCGTCGCCGTGCCCGGCTGCTACCCCACCGCCGTCTCGCTCGCGCTCTTCCCCGCGTACGCCGCGGACCTCGTCGAGAGCGACGCGGTGATCGTCGCCTCCTCCGGCACCTCGGGCGCGGGCAAGGCCGCCAAGCCGCACCTGCTCGGCTCGGAGGTGATGGGGAGCATGTCCCCGTACGGAGTGGGCGGCGGGCACCGGCACACCCCCGAGATGATCCAGAACCTGAGCGCCGCGGCGGGCGCCCCCGTCTCCGTCTCCTTCACCCCGACGCTGGCCCCGATGCCCCGCGGCATCCTCGCCACGTGCAGCGCGAAGGCCAGGGCCGGTGTCACCGCCGACAGCGTGCGGGCCGCGTACGAGAAGGCGTTCGCCGACGAGCCGTTCGTGCGCCTGCTGCCCGAGGGGCAGTGGCCCGCGACCGCCGCCGTGTACGGCTCGAACGCCGTGCAGATCCAGGTCGCGTACGACGAGAGCGCCGGCCGCGTGATCGTGATCAGCGCCATCGACAACCTCACCAAGGGCACCGCGGGCGGCGCCCTCCAGAGCATGAACATCGCCCTCGGCCTCGACGAGGCCACCGGGCTCACTACGATCGGAGTCGCGCCGTGAGTGTGACGGCAGCCAAGGGATTCACGGCGGCGGGCATCGCCGCCGGCATCAAGGAGAACGGCAACCCGGACCTGGCCCTCGTGGTCAACACCGGGCCCCGCCTGGCCGCCGCCGGCGTCTTCACCTCCAACCGCGTCAAGGCCGCCCCGGTCCTCTGGTCGGAGCAGGTGCTCAAGGGCGGCCTCGTCTCCGCCGTCGTCCTCAACTCCGGTGGCGCCAACGCCTGTACGGGCCCGCAGGGCTTCCAGGACACGCACGCCACCGCCGAGAAGGTCGCCGAGACGCTGTCGCTGAACGCGGGCGAGGTCGCCGTCGCCTCGACAGGGCTGATCGGCCTGACGCTCCCCATGGACAAGCTCCTGCCGGGCGTCGAGCAGGCCGCCGGTGAACTCTCCGTGCACGGCGGCGAGAAGGCCGCCATCGCGATCAAGACCACCGACAGCGTGCACAAGACGTCCGTCGTGACCAAGGACGGGTGGACCGTCGGCGGCATGGCCAAGGGCGCGGGCATGCTCGCCCCCGGCCTCGCCACGATGCTGGTCGTGCTCACCACCGACGCCGACCTGGAGGCCGGCGTCCTGGACCGGGCGCTGCGCGACGCCACCCGCGTCACCTTCGACCGGGTCGACTCCGACGGCTGCATGTCCACCAACGACACCGTGCTGCTCCTGGCCTCCGGCGCGGCCGAGGTCACCCCGGAGTACGACGAGTTCGCCGAGGCCGTCCGCGAGGTCTGCGCCGACCTGGGCCGCCAGCTCATCGGGGACGCCGAGGGCGCCAGCAAGGACATCAAGGTCGAGGTCGTGAACGCCGCGAGCGAGGCCGACGCCGTCGAGGTCGGCAGGACCATCGCCCGCAACAACCTCCTCAAGTGCGCCCTGCACGGCGAGGACCCCAACTGGGGCCGGGTGCTCTCCGCGATCGGCACGACGTCCGCCGCCTTCGACCCGGACCGGCTCAACGTCGCCATCAACGGCGTCTGGGTCTGCAAGAACGGTTCCGTCGGCGAGGACCGCGAGCTCGTCGACATGCGCTACCGCGAGATCGTCATCACCGCCGACCTCGCGGCGGGTGCCGAGACCGCGACGATCTGGACCAACGACCTCACCGCCGACTACGTCCACGAGAACAGCGCGTACAGCTCATGAGCGCACGCAAGCACACCGCGCTGCCCAAGGCGCAGATCCTCGTCGAGGCGCTGCCCTGGCTGACCCGGCACCGCGGCAAGACCGTCGTCATCAAGTTCGGCGGCAACGCCATGGTCGACGACGAGCTGAAGGCCGCCTTCGCCCAGGACGTGGTCTTCCTGCACCACGCGGGCCTCAAGCCCGTGGTCGTGCACGGCGGCGGCCCGCAGATCAGCAAGGCGCTCGACCGGCACGGCATCGTCAGCGAGTTCAAGGCGGGTCTGCGCGTCACCACCGAGGACGCGATGGACGTCGTACGCATGGTGCTCGCCGGACAGGTGCAGCGCGAGCTCGTCGGCCTGCTCAACCAGCACGGTCCGCTCGCCGTCGGCCTCACCGGCGAGGACGCGCACACCATCACCGCCACCAAGCACCAGCCGCGCATCGAGGGCGAACTGGTCGACATCGGCCGGGTCGGCGAGATCACCGAGATCGACACGGGCGCCATCGAGGCGCTGCTCGCCGACGGCCGCATTCCGGTCGTCTCCTCGATCGCCCGCTCCGAGGACGACGGACATGTCTACAACGTCAATGCTGATACGGCGGCTGCGGCACTCGCTGCGGCGCTTGGTGCCGAGACCCTGATGGTCCTGACCGACGTCGAGGGGCTCTACGAGGACTGGCCCCACTCCGACGAGGTCATCAGCAGGCTCACCGCGCTGGAGCTCGAAAAGCTCCTGCCAGAGCTGGCCAGCGGCATGGTCCCCAAGATGGAGGGCTGCCTGCACGCCGTGCGCAACGGCGTGCACACCGCCCGCGTCATCGACGGGCGCGTCCAGCACTCGATCCTGCTGGAGATCTTCACCGACGAGGGCATCGGCACCATGGTCGTGCCCGATCAGGCAGAGGGGGAATCATGAGCAACCAGGAGCTGACCACGCGCTGGCAGGGCGCGCTCATGGACAACTACGGCACGCCGAAGCTGCCCCTGGTCCGCGGTGAGGGCAGCAGGCTGTGGGACGCCGACGGCAAGGAGTACGTCGACTTCGTCGGCGGCATCGCCGTCAACGCGCTCGGCCACGCCCATCCGGCCGTCGTCGAGGCCGTGAGCGCCCAGATCGGCGCGCTCGGCCATGTGTCGAACCTCTTCGTCGCCGAGCCGCCCGTCGCGCTCGCCGAACGGCTGCTCCAGCTCTTCGGCCGCGAAGGGCGCGTGTACTTCTGCAACTCCGGCGCCGAGGCCAATGAAGGCGCCTTCAAGATCGGCCGGCTGACGGGCCGCTCCCACATGGTCGCCACCCAGGGCGGCTTCCACGGCCGGACCATGGGCGCGCTCGCCCTCACCGGCCAGCCCGGCAAGCAACAGCCGTTCGTGCCCCTGCCCGGCGACGTCACGCACGTGCCGTACGGGGACGTCGAGGCGCTGCGGGCGGCGGTCGGCGCCGACACCGCCTTCGTGATCATCGAGCCGATCCAGGGCGAGAACGGCGTCGTGGTGCCGCCCGCGGGCTATCTCAGGGCCGCCAGGGAGATCACCAGGGCCACCGGGACCCTCCTCGTCCTCGACGAGGTACAGACCGGAATCGGCCGCACCGGTCACTGGTTCGAGCACCTGGCACACGACGGCGTAGAGCCCGACATCGTCACACTCGCGAAGGGTCTGGGCGGAGGTCTGCCGCTCGGCGCGACCGTGGCGTTCGGCGCCGCGGCGGAGCTGTTCAAGCCCGGTCACCACGGCACGACGTTCGGCGGCAACCCCGTCGCGTGCGCCGCGGGGCTCGCCGTCCTCGACACCATCGCCGCCGAGGGCCTGATCGACAACGCCAAGCGGGCCGGTGAGAAGCTGAGGGACGGAATCGAGTCACCGGGGCACCCGCTCGTGAACCGTGTAAGGGGCGCGGGCCTGCTGCTGGGTATCGTGCTCACCGAGCCGCTCGCGCCACAGGTGCAGCAGGCGGCTCAGGACGCCGGCTTCCTGGTGAACGTGCCCGCCCCCGATGTCGTACGGCTGATGCCGCCGCTGAACGTGCGCGACGACGAGGTGGACGCGTTCCTCCGGGCGCTGCCCGGCGTACTGGACAAGGCCGCCGAGGCGGCCGACGGGGACGGACGATCCGGAGAATGAGACGACGATGAGCCAGGCGCAAGGCAACGAGCACGTCGACCACGCGGGTCAGGCCGTGCCGCAGACCCGCACCGCACGCCACCGCCGGATCGTGGACATCCTCAACCGGCAGCCGGTGCGCTCGCAGAGCCAGCTGGCGAAGCTGCTCGCGGACGACGGCCTGACCGTCACGCAGGCGACGCTCTCCCGGGACCTGGACGAGCTGAACGCGGTGAAGATCCGCAACGCCGAGGGCGACCTCATCTACGCGGTGCCGAGCGAGGGCGGTTTCCGCACGCCGCGCGCGCCGCTGGGGGAGTCGGCCAAGGAGGAGCGGATGCGGCGGCTCTCCGCGGAGCTGCTGATCTCGGCGGAGGCCTCGGCGAACCTGGTCGTCCTGCGTACGCCGCCGGGCGCCGCCCAGTTCCTGGCATCGGCGATCGACCAGGCCGAGCTGCACGACATCCTGGGGACGATCGCGGGCGACGACACGTTGATGCTCATCAGCAGGGAACCGGCCGGGGGCCAGGCCCTGGCCGACCATCTGCTCCGCCTGGCCTCCAACGAGTAGTGGGCCCCTGGCCTTGGGCCGGGCCCAGCGCCGGCCGCGCCTGGCTCCTCGTCAGGCTGCGGGCGGATTCTTCTGGGTGCGGTGGGCCATCCATGCCGCCACCAGCGCTCCCGACACGTTGTGCCAGACGGAGAAGACGGCCGCGGGGAGCGCGGCCAGGGGGCTGAAGTGGGCCGTGGCCAAGGACGCCGCCAGGCCGGAGTTCTGCATCCCCACCTCGAAGGCCATGGCGCGGGAGGCCGGTGGGCCCAGGCGGGCGAGTTTGCCGGCGCCGTAGCCCAGGGCCAGGCCCAGGCCGTTGTGGAGGAAGACGGCGAGGAAGACCAGGCCCGCCGCCGACTTGATGGCCGTGGCGCTGCCGGCGACGACGATCGTCACGATGGCCGCGATCGTCACGGCCGACAGCCACGGCAGCGCGCCGAGCACCCGCCCGACGTACCGGCCGAAGAGGAGCCGCACGAGCAGCCCGGCGATGACGGGCAGCAGCACGGTCTTGAGGATGTCCGTGACCATCGAGCCCGCGTCCACCGGAAGGTACTCGCCCGCGAGCAGCAGCGTCAGCGGCGGGGTGATCAGGGGCGCGAGCACGGTCGAGACCGTGGCCACCGAGACGGACAGCGCCACGTCACCGCGGGCCAGGTACGTGACCACGTTCGACGCCGTGCCGCTCGGCGCGCAGCCCACCAGGATGACGCCCGCCGCCAGTTGCGGCGAGAGGCCGAGCGCGTGGGCGATGAGCCAGCCGAGCCCGGGCATGATCACGTAGTGCGCGACGAGGCCGAGCGCGACGGCCCAGGGCCGCTTGACCACGCCCTGGAAGTCGAGCGGGGTCATGGTGAGGCCCATGCAGAACATCACCACACCGAGCAGGTACGGGACGTTCGTGCCCCAGCCGTCGAAGGTGTCCGGCACGGCGAGACCGAGGCCGCCGGCGGCCAGGACGAGGACGGGGAAGACCGTGACGGCACGGCGGGCGGCCTTGTCGGCCGCGCCTGAGTCAGCGGTGGGACCTTGGAGCGTCTGTTCGGGTTGCACGGCGCGATGCAACGCCCCGGCCGGTCCGCACGCAACCCCGTCTCGCCATGTGGTCGCTACACGGATCCAGCGGGCTCATGGCCGACCGGCTCGTGGGCGGCCGGCTCGGGGGCGCCCGGCGTGGGCGGGGTCGGGGGCAGCGGGAGCGGCAGTCCGGGCAGCCCGTCGATGCTCTGGGCGATGTACTCCTTCTTGGCGAAGTACGCGCTGAGCGACGCGTCGTCCTCGCGCGCGAACCGCTTGCTGTGCAGATCGCGGTCCTCGTCGTACGACATGAACGGCACCGCGTAGCCGCAGGTGTCACGGATGAGGTCGGCCGTCACGAGGACGACGGCCCGCAGGCCGTGCTGCGCCGGGTCGCTGTCCGGGAAGTGGCCGAGGAGTTTCGGGAAGCGCGGGTCGTCGCGGAAGACGGGCTCGCCGCGGCCGTGCACCCGGACGATGTTGGGCGGTCCCTGGAAGGCGCACCACATGAGGGTGATGCGGCCGTTCTCGCGCAGGTGCGCGATCGTCTCGGCGTTGCTGCCCGCGAAGTCCAGGTAGGCGACGGTCAGTTCGTCGATGATCGCGAAGGAGCCCTTGAGGCCCTTGGGCGAGAGGTTGATCGTGCCGTCTTCGGCGAGGGGCGCGGTCGCCGTGAAGAACATCGGCTGCTCCTCGATGAAGGTGCGCAGCCGGCCGTCTATGCGTTCGTAGGTCTTTCCCATGTCTAAGGATTATTCGCTGTAACTCTTCGCCTGTCTAACGACTTGGCGGAAGTCGTGGCGGTCCGGGTGGTCGATTGACGAATCATGCATAGTTCTGCATACTCATGCATGGCGGTGCATGGGCCGCCGTGAGAGCCCGCGCTTCTAAGGAGCACGCAGTGAGCAGCAACAGCGGTGACGTCCGGCTCTGGGGCGGACGGTTCGCCGACGGTCCCGCCGAGGCCCTGGCGAAGCTGTCCGCGTCCGTCCACTTCGACTGGCGCCTCGCGCCGTACGACATCGCCGGATCGCGTGCCCACGCGCGCGTCCTGCACAAGGCGGGGCTGCTCACCGAGGACGAGCTGACCCGCATGCTGGCCGGGCTCGACCAGCTCGAAGGGGATGTGGCCGACGGCTCGTTCGTCGGCACCATCGCCGACGAGGACGTCCACACCGCCCTGGAGCGCGGCCTCCTGGAGCGGCTCGGCCCCGACCTCGGCGGCAAGCTGCGGGCCGGGCGGTCCCGCAACGACCAGGTGGCGACGCTCTTCCGGATGTACCTGCGTGACCACGCGCGGATCCTCGGCGGTCTCATCGCCGAGCTCCAGGGCGCGCTGGTCGGTCTCGCCGAGGCGCACCCGGACGTCGCCATGCCGGGGCGCACGCACCTCCAGCACGCGCAGCCGGTGCTCTTCGCCCACCACGTCCTGGCCCACGTCCAGTCCCTCTCCCGGGACGCGGAGCGGCTGCGGCAGTGGGACGCCCGTACGGCCGTGTCGCCGTACGGCTCCGGCGCGCTCGCCGGATCGTCCCTCGGGCTCGACCCGGAGGCCGTCGCCGCGGACCTCGGCTTCGAGCACGGGAGCGTGGGCAACTCCATCGACGGCACGGCGTCGCGCGACTTCGTCGCGGAGTTCGCCTTCATCACCGCGATGATCGGCGTGAACCTCTCCCGGATCGCCGAGGAGATCATCATCTGGAACACGAAGGAGTTCTCCTTCGTCACCCTCCACGACGCCTTCTCGACCGGTTCCTCGATCATGCCGCAGAAGAAGAACCCGGACATCGCCGAGCTGGCGCGAGGCAAGTCGGGCCGCCTCATCGGCAACCTCACCGGCCTGATGGCCACCCTCAAGGCCCTCCCGCTCGCCTACAACCGCGACCTCCAGGAGGACAAGGAGCCGGTCTTCGACTCCTGCGACCAGCTTGAGGTCCTGCTGCCCGCCTTCACCGGCATGATGGCCACGCTCACCGTCAACCGCGAGCGCATGGAGGAACTGGCCCCGGCCGGCTTCTCGCTCGCCACCGACATCGCCGAGTGGCTCGTCAAGCAGGGCGTGCCGTTCCGTGTCGCGCACGAGGTCGCGGGCGAGTGCGTGAAGGTCGCCGAGGCCGAGGGCAAGGAGCTCGACGCCCTCACCGACGAGCAGTTCGCGAAGATCTCCGCGCACCTCACGCCCGAGGTCCGCACCGTCCTGAACGTGCCGGGCGCGCTCGCCTCCCGCGACGGCCGCGGCGGCACGGCCCCCTCGGCCGTCGCCGTACAGCTCGCCGAGGTCAAGGCGGACCTGGCGGCGCAGCGGGAGTGGGCGACCGCCCGTAGCTGACAGGCGGTCACGGGAGTCGCGGACCCCTCGGGTTACGTTGTCGGGAGCACACCGTACGACGACCCCGAGGAGCCCGCGATGCCCTTCGCCCGGCTGGCCGCAGCCACGACCCCGACCGCGCACCTGGGCCTCGGCCTCGCCGCCGTCGGCAGGCCCGGCTACATCACGCTCGGCCGCGAGAGCGACCTGCCGGCCTCCCGCAGCGTCGAGGCCCTGCGCGAGCGCACCTTCGAACTGCTCGACGCGGCCTACGCGACGGGCGTGCGGTACGTCGACGCGGCCCGCTCGTACGGCCGCTCCGAGGAGTTCCTCGGCGACTGGCTGCGGGCCAGGCCCGATGTCCGGGACGTCGTCGTCGGCAGCAAGTGGGGTTACACGTACACGGCGGACTGGCGCACCGACGTCGAGGGCCCGCACGAGGTCAAGGACCACGGCACCGCCGCCTACGACCGCCAGCGCGCGGAGACCGCCGAGCTGCTCGGCGACCGGCTCGACCTCTACCAGGTCCACTCCGTCACGCCGGAGAGCCCGGCGCTCACCGACAAGGAGCTGCACGCCCGCCTCGCCGCGCTGGCCGCCGACGGGGTGACCGTCGGCCTCTCCGTCAGCGGCCCCGACCAGGCGTCCGCGATCCGCGCAGCCCTCGCCGTCACGGTCGACGGGGAGCCGCTCTTCCGCACCGTCCAGGCCACGTACAACCTCCTGGAGACGTCGGCGGGCCCCGCGCTCGCCGAGGCCCACGACGCCGGACTCACCGTCATCGTCAAGGAGGGCATGGCCAACGGACGGCTCGCCGCCCCGCACGCGCCCGCCGCGCTGCGCGAGGCCGCCGAACGGACGGGGTACGGCTGCGACGCCGTGGCGCTCGCGGCGGTGCTGCGCGAGCCGTGGGCGGGCATGGTCCTGTCCGGCGCGGCGACCGCGGCCCAGCTCGTCTCGAACCTCCACGCCGCCGCGGTCGACCTCGATCCCGGCCAGGCCGAGCGCCTCAGGGGCCTCGCGGAGGAGCCGGGGGCGTACTGGGCGCGACGCGCGGAGCTGCCCTGGCACTGAGGGAGCCACCGGCTCGCTTTGAGACGTGTATGTCTCAGGCGTCCTATAGTTGTCTCATGTCTGTCGATCGCGATCAGGTCCTGCGCAGCGCCGCCGCCCTGCTCACCCGCAAGGCCACCTCCACCATGGACGAGGTCGCCCGCGCCGCGGGCATCAGCAGGGCCACCCTGCACCGTCACTTCGCCGGCCGCGACGCGCTCGTACGCGCCCTGGAGGAGCTGGGCCTGCTGGAGTGCGAGGCCGCCCTCGACCGCGCCGCGCTCGACGAGGGATGCGCGCGGGACGCCCTGCGCCGCCTGGTGAAGGAGATCGAGCAGGCCGCCGGGCTCCTCGCGTTCCTGTACACGGAGAACCAGCTCTTCGAGGGCGACGCCCAGCACGACGGCTGGGCCCACATCGACGCCCGTCTGGCCGCGCTCTTCCGCCGCGGCCAGGAGAACGGGGAGTTCCGCATCGACCTGACACCCGTCTGGCTCACGGAAGCGCTCTACGGCCTCATCGGCTCCGGCGCCTGGGCCGTGCAGGACGGCCGGGTGGCCGCCAAGGACTTCTCGTACATGATCGCCGAGCTGCTGATCGGCGGCGCGCAGCGGAGAGTGGACTCATGACCAGCATCAAGGAGACCGGCAGGACGGACGCGGAGCGCGGTGCGGCCCGCTGGCTCGCGCTCGCCGTGCTCGTCCTGGCGGTGCTCCTGGTCGCCGTCGACGCGACCGTGCTCGGCCTGGCGACGCCGTACATCAGCGAGGACCTCGAACCCTCCGGCACCCAGCTCCTGTGGATCGGCGACGTCTACTCCTTCGTCATCGCGGGCCTGCTCGTCTCCATGGGCAGCCTCGGCGACCGGATCGGCCGAAAGAAGCTGCTGCTCTGCGGAGCGGTGGCCTTCGGCGCGGTGTCCGTCCTCAACTCCTACGCCACGACCCCCGAGCTGATGATCCTGGCCCGCGCGCTGCTCGGCGTCGCCGGCGCGACCCTGATGCCGTCCACGCTCGCGCTGATCCGCAACATCTTCCACGACCCGCGCGAGCGCAGCCTCGCGGTCGGCATCTGGGGCGCCATGGCGTCGGCGGGGGCGGCCGTGGGGCCCGTCGTCGGCGGCTTCCTGCTCGAACACTTCTGGTGGGGCTCGGTCTTCCTCATCAACCTGCCGGTGATGGCGGTCCTCGTCCTCGTCGGCATCAAGCTGCTGCCCGAGTCGAAGAACCCGGCGCCCGGCCCCTGGGACCTGCTGAGCGTCCTGCTCTCGCTGGTCGGCATGATCGCCGTCGTGTACGCCATCAAGGAGGCGGCGGCACACGGGCTGCGCTGGGACGCCGGGGCCGCCGCCGTGATCGGCGTGGGCGCGCTGACCTGGTTCGTCCGACGTCAGCTCACGCTGCCCGCGCCGCTCCTGGACATGCGGCTCTTCAGCCACCGCGGCTTCTCCGGAGCGGTCCTCGCCGACCTGCTGACCGTGCTCGGCCTCTCCGGCCTGGTCTTCTTCCTCTCCCAGTTCCTGCAACTCGTACAGGGCAGGCGCCCCTTCGAGGCGGGCCTCGCGGAACTGCCCGCCGCGGCGGGTGCGGTGGCCGCGGGGCTGATCGCGGGCGTGGTGGCCCGCCGGTTCTCCGTGCGCGTCGTGGTCGCGGGCGGGCTCGCCGCGGTGGGGCTCTCGCTCGCCGTGCTCACGGGGCTGAGCCAGCACACCGGCTATCCGCTGCTCGGCGCCTCGCTGCTGGTGGTCGGCATCGGCGCGGGCTTCTCGTTCACCGTGACCGCCGACGTGATCCTCTCCAGCGTGCCCAAGGAACAGGCGGGCGCGGCCTCCGCGGTCTCGGAGACGGCCTACGAACTGGGCGCGGCCCTGGGCATCGCCCTGCTCGGCTCCATCGTGACGGGCGTCTACCGCGACTTCACGGCCCCGCCGGGCACCCCGCCGGAGGTGGCGTCGGCCGCCCACGAGTCACTGGGCGGCGCGGTCGAATCGACGCAGAACCTTCCGCCCCACGAGGCGGAGGCGCTGCTGCACGCGGCCCAGACGTCCTTCGTGGACGGCCTCCGCCTCGCGTCCGGCGTGGGCGCGACGGTCCTGCTGGCCACGGCCGTGGTGGCGTGGTTCCTGCTGAAGGGCCAGAAACTGGAGGACGGCGTCGAGCACTGAACCCACCCCACGGCGCACGGGGCGGCGCCCAGGGCCATGCTTCAGGGGCGCGGGGAACTGCGCGACGAGCCACGACGGACGGGCTGCTGACGACGGACCGGCAGCCGAGAACAGAGCCACGACGGGGCGGCAGCCAAGACCCGGGGGGGGCAGAAACCGCTCAAGCCCCGCAGGGCTACGCCGCCTTGGCCTTCGTGGCGTACATGTCCACGTACTCCTGCCCGGACAGCAGCATGACCTCCGTCATCACGGAGTCCGTCACGGCCCGCAGCACATACCGGTCCCGGTCCATCCCGTCGTACCGGGAGAACTCCATCGCCTCGCCGAAGCGCACCGTCACCTTGCCGGGCCGCGGCACGCCCTTGCCGCCGGGCTGGAGCTTGTCCGTGCCGATCATCGCGAAGGGGACGACGGGCGCGCCGGTCATCAGGGTCAGCCGGGCGATGCCCGTACGGCCCCGGTAGAGCCGCCCGTCGGGGGAGCGCGTGCCCTCGGGGTAGATGCCGAAGACCTTGCCGTCGTCGAGGATGCGCCGCCCCGTCATCAGCGCGGCCACACCGCCGCGGCCACCGTCGCGGTCCACCGGGATCATGCCGACGCCCGTGAAGAACCACGCCATGAGGCGGCCCTTGAGGCCCTTGCCCGTGACGTACTCGTCCTTGCCGATGAAGTACACCGGACGGCTGGCCACGAGCGGCATGATCATGGAGTCGATGAACGTCAGGTGGTTTCCGGCCAGGATGACCGGCCCGGTCCCGGGGATGTTCTCGGCGCCCTCGACCCGTGGACGGAACATCAGGCGCAAGATCGGTCCGAGCACTGCCTTGATGAGCGCTAGACGGGACAACGAGCCCTCCGGGGTCAACGGGTCGGCGCAGTAAGCGACGGGTAAGTGCAGGTGAGTACGGTACTCGCGGGTCGGGGCCCCTTGCACATCGGGTGCACGCCCCCGCTACGCAGGGTTGACCCGGCCGCGCGCGGTGCCGCCCGGAAACGTGGCCTTGGCGACGACGGTATCCCCGTGGGACGGGTGTGGCCCGAAGCAGTGGTCCTTGTCACGCACACACTTCTCCCTGGGTAGCGGACGTTCATACCCACCGGCCCTCCATGGTGCGCCCATTCGCCATGCCGCGTCATCCTGACGTTCCGTCCAGGGTCTCCCTTTGGCCACTCCCGGCGATCTACGATCGGTCCGCTTTGTCAGGTGCAAGGCAGCAGTACATCGGGAGGAGCGCCAATGGCGACGCAGGAGTCGGGTCAGCAGCAGCCGGGGACGAACCGGGGTCGGCGCGCGGTACTGGGGGCGGCGGTTCTCGGCGCGGGCACCGCCGCCATCGGACTGCCCGGCGTGGCGAGAGCGGAGACACGGCACGGGCACGGCGGCGGCAGAGGCTACAAGAGCCTGCCGAAGCCGACCGTCGTCGCCCACCGGGGCGCCAGCGGCTACCGGCCCGAGCACACGCTCGGCGCGTACCAGCTCGCCCTGGACATGGGCGCGCACGTCATCGAGCAGGACATCGTGCCCACCAAGGACGGCCATCTCGTATGCCGTCACGAGAACGACATCACCGCGACGACCGATGTCGCGGCGCACCCGGAGTTCGCCTCCCGCAAGACCACGAAGTCCGTGGACGGCGCCTCGCTCACCGGATGGTTCACCGAGGACTTCACGCTCGCCGAGCTGAAGACCCTGCGCGCCAAGGAGCGCATCCCGGGCACGCGCCAGCGCAACACCCTCTACGACGGCCGCTGGGAGGTGCCCACCCTGGAGGAGGTCTTCCGGTGGGCCGAGAAGGAGGGCCGCAAGCGGGGCAAGGAGATCTGGCTGCACATCGAGACCAAGCACCCCACGTACTTCCGCAAGCTGGGCCTCGGCCTCGAAGAGCCGCTCGCCAAGCTCCTGCGCCGCCACGGCCGGCACAAGAAGAACTCGCCGAACTTCCTCCAGTCCTTCGAGCCCAGCAGCATGCAGCGCCTGGCCGAGCTGGTCTCGGCGCCCCGCGTCGTGCTCCTGTCGGGCGCGAGCTCGCGCCCCTGGGACTTCGTGGAGGCGGGCGACCCGCGCACCGTCGCCGACCTGGTCACGCCCAAGGGCCTGCGATGGATGGCGGGCTTCGCTCAGGGCATCGGCCCGACCCTCGACCTGGTCATCCCGCGCAAGAGCGACGGCAGCCTCGGCACCCCGACCGGGCTCGTCAAGGACGCGCACGCCGCCGGGCTGATCCTGCACCCGTACACGATGCGCAACGAGAACACCTTCCTGCCCGCGAACTTCAGGAAGGGCACCGACCCGGCCGCCTACGGCGACGCCTTCGGCGCCTTCAAGGCCTACTTCGCGACGGGCATCGACGGCATCTTCTCCGACAACTGCGACACCGCGCTCCTCGCGGCCGCGGACTTCGTCAACGACTGACCGCCCGCCCCCGGTTGGGGTGAGAGCGCGCCGCTTCCGGAAACTCCGTTCCGGGGCGGCGCGTCCCGCCGTGCATGACGTACGAGGCCCTGCCCGCGCTCATCCCCGCCCTGCGGCCGCTCCTCGCCGCCGAGGCGTCCGCGGAGACCCTCGGTACGGGCACCGACCCCGGTGACCTGGAGCAGACGGTGTGGCTGCGGCTCCTTGAGCGCCTCGCCGCCGAGGGGCCGCCCGCCGATCCCGCGCTGTGGCTGCGCGGCGCCGTCCGGGCCGAGGCGCGCCGCAGCAGGCGTACCGCCCGGCAGGAGGCCGCCTACGTGGCCGAGCCCGCCGACGACCTCGGGCGCGGCCCCGAGGACCGCGCCCTGACGGCCGACCGGCGCGCCGCCCTGTACACGGCGGTCCGCAGACTGCCCGGTCGCTGCCCCGGCCTCATGACAGCGCTCCTGTCCCCCCAGGACCTCACCTACCGGGAAATCGCAGGGGCGTTGGGAATGTCACAGGGGAGTCTGGGGCCGGAACGTTCCCGATGCCTGGGATGCCTGCGCAGAATGCTGGCGGCAGAGGTTGCGTCTCCGGCCCGTGGGGAAGGGAGCGGTAGACAACCGGTGGAACAGGTGAGCGGGAGGCATGCACACATGGGCATGAGCGTGACCATCTCGGCGGCGGGCGAAACGGACGCCGAACAGATCCTCAAACTCCAGTACCTCTGCTACCAGAGCGAGGCGGAGCTCTACGGCGACTACTCGATCGAGCCGCTGACCCAGACCCTCGACTCCATCAAGGCCGAGCTGACCTCGGGGACCGTGCTCGTGGCCCGCCTCGGGGACGAGGTGGTGGCGTCCGTGCGCGGCGTGGTCGACGCCGACGGCACGGCGCGGATCGGCAAGCTGATCGTCCACCCCCGGATGCAGCGGCACGGCCTCGGCGGGCGGCTTCTCGACGCGGTCGAGCAACGCCTGGGCGCGGCGGGCGCCGCGAAGTGCTTCCAGCTCCTGTCCGGTCACCGGAGCGAGCAGAACCTTCAGCTCTACCGGAAGCATGGGTACGCACCGGTGAGCACGCAGTACGTGAATGAGCGGCTGACCCGGATCACGCTCGCCAAGGACGTCGGGGCCGACGCCTTCGTCACCAGCGCGTAGGGGCCCGTGAGCGCGTAGGGGCCCCGTGCGCGGCTAACGGGGCGCCCGGCGGGCCCTCCGCAGCCAGAAGATCGCTGTCACCGGCAGGATCACCGGGATGAACAGGTACCCCATCCCGAAGTCCGACCAGACCGTGGCGTCGGGGAAGGCCGAGGGCTCCACGAGGGTCCAGGTGCCGACGGCCAGGACGCCGACCAGCTCGGCGGCGCAGCACACCAGCGCCGCCCTGCGGGCCATGTCCCCGCCGCGCACCAGCGAGTACGTGATGAAGCCGTAGACGAGGCCCGCGAGCGCGGACAGCGAGTACGCGAGCGGGGCCTTGTCGAAGTCCGTGGAGATCTGCACGGCGGAGCGCGACACCGCGCCGACGACCATCACGCCGTACAGCCAGAGCAGCAGGATGCCGGGCCCGGTGATCAGCTTCTGTCCCCGGCTCGCGGGCGTCCCGTTCTCCTCGGGCTCGGTCACGGTCATCTCAGCCACCCCAGATGTCGTAGAGCCGCACTTCGAGCACGGCGAGGACCACGCCGCCCGCGGCGACCGTCGTGGAGCCCCAGCGGGTCCGTTCGGCCAGGGACATGAAGCCCGCCGCGGGGACGCAGGCGAAGGAGCCGAGCAGGTACGCCACGAAGATCGTCGTGCCCTGTGCCGGGTCCTGCCCGCGGCCGAGCTGGACGATGCCGACGACCATCTGGACCAGCGCGAGGAGGGTCACCACGCCCATGCCGATGAAGTGCCAGTCCTTGGTCGGCTGGTCGCGGTAGGCGGCGAAACCGCACCAGGCGGCGAGGGCGAGCGCGGCCACGGCGGTCGCGATCGTCAGGGCAACAAGCATGCCCGTGACTTTATTACGGGCCCTTTGACCCGATGCGCGTGCCCCCGGGGTGGTCCGTGGGCCCGGCGGCCATGAGGATCCAGGCCGAGGCCTGCTGGGGGTGCGGGCCGTGGCGTTGACCACAAAGCGCAGCGCGCCGGCGCTCCCGGCCGATGCCGTCGTCCAGGACCTCTCCGCCGTATCCGCGCAGGCCACGGCGGAGGGCGTGGGGATCACACCGGCGGATCGGTCCTCCGGCGTCCGGCGGCCGCGCCCGTCCCACCGCTGTCCGTATTCCGGACAACGGTGGCGGCCGGGCGCCTCACGCGTGTTTTACTTGGCCCATGACCACGACGAGCAGCCGCACCCTTGCGACCGAGGCGACGATGACGCCCGGTGCTCGTTGTATGTGTCGAATGTGCGCCTTCTGAGGGCCCCCACACCACCTCTGAGCCTCGCGCCCCGAAGCGAAGCCGCTGTGCCGCGCCCCCGCACGACGTACGCGACGTGAATCCGTACCGACGCGGGAAGCGAGCCGGCCCCGCGCACACGTCCTCCGGTTCACATCGCCACCGCGAGAACCGTGCCGCGTTCCGAACGAATGCCCCGTGCCCGGCCACACCCGCGCCGCGCACTCGACAGTGACGGAATCCCCTGTGATCACCACTTCCGGCCTCACCAAGGTCTACCGCTCACGCGGTCGTGAAGTAACCGCTCTCGACGGAGTCGACCTGCACGTCCGCGAGGGTGAGGTGTACGGCGTCATCGGCCAGTCCGGCGCCGGCAAGTCCTCCCTGATCCGCTGCGTCAACCTCCTGGAGCGCCCCACCTCCGGCACCGTGACCGTCGCCGGCCAGGACCTCACCGCCCTCGCCGGCCGCGGCCCCCGCGCGGGCAAGGAACTGCGCCGGGCCCGCAGCCGCGTCGGCATGGTCTTCCAGCACTTCAACCTGCTGTCCTCACGGACCGTGCAGGACAACATCGAGCTGCCGCTCGAAATCCTCGGCCTCTCCGGCCAGGCGCGCTCCCGCAAGGCCCTCGACCTGCTCGACCTGGTCGGCCTCGCGGACAAGGCCCGGTCCTACCCGGCGCAGCTCTCCGGCGGCCAGAAGCAGCGCGTCGGCATCGCCCGCGCGCTCGCCGGCGACCCGAAGGTGCTCCTCTCGGACGAGGCCACCAGCGCCCTCGACCCCGAGACCACCCGCTCCATCCTGCGGCTCCTGCGCGACCTCAACCAGCAGCTCGGCCTGACCGTCCTGCTCATCACCCACGAGATGGACGTCGTCAAGAGCGTCTGCGACTCCGCCGCGCTCATGGAGAGCGGCCGGATCGTCGAGTCCGGCACGGTCGGCGAGCTGCTCGCGACGCCCGGCTCCGAGCTGGCCGCCGCGCTCTTCCCGGTCAGCGGCGACACCACGGGCGCCGACCGCACCGTCGTCGACGTGACCTTCCACGGCGAAGCCGCGACCCGGCCGGTCATCTCCCAGCTCTCCCGCACGTACAACATCGACATCTCGATCCTGGGCGCCGCGATGGACACCGTCGCGGGCAAGCAGGTCGGCCGGATGCGCATCGAGCTGCCCGGCCGCTTCGAGGACAACGTCGTCCCGATCGGCTTCCTGCGCGAGCAGGGCCTCCAGGTCGACATCGCGGGCGAGGACCCGGTGGCCGCTCCCCGGAACGAGACGCTGCTGGTCAAGGAAGGTGCCAAATGACCTGGTCGGAGATGCAGCCCCTGCTGGAGCAGGCCTGTTGGGACACCCTCTACATGGTGGGCTGGTCGACGCTCATAGCCGTCGTCGCCGGGCTGCCGCTCGGCGTCCTGCTCGTCCTCACCGAGCGCGGCGCGCTCCTCCAGAACGCCGTGCTCAACAAGGTCATCGGGCAGGTCGTGAACATCGCCCGCTCGATGCCCTTCATCATCCTGATGGTGGCCCTGATGGGCTTCACCCGCTGGATCACCGGCACCACCATCGGCCGCGAGGCCGCCCTCGTGCCGCTGGCCGTCGGCGCCATCCCGTTCTTCGCGCGCCTGGTGGAGACCTCCATCCGTGAGGTCGACGGCGGGCTCGTCGAGGCCGTGCAGTCGATGGGCGGCTCCACCTGGACCGTCGTACGCAAGGTGCTCGTCCCCGAGTCGCTGCCCTCGCTGATCTCCGGCGCCACCACCACCATCGTCGCGCTCATCGGCTACTCCGCCATGGCGGGCACGGTCGGCGGCGGTGGCCTCGGCGACCTCGCGCTGCGCTACGGCTACCAGCGCTTCGAGACCGAGCTCATGTGGATCACCGTGGCGATCCTCGCCGTGGTCATCTCGATCATCCAGTTCGTGGGCGACTACGCCGCCCGCAGGCTGCACAAGCGCGGCGGCGGCTCGGCCCCGCTGCGGCTCTTCCGGCCGCTGCGCGGCGCGCTGCCCGGCACCGCCGCCGCCGAGACGACCACCAAGACCGGCTGACCGGGTTCCCCGTCCGCAGTCTTCCCCGCCCACCCAGCGGGGCCGCACCACCCATGGAGAAAGGCACTTTTCGTGCGTAACACCACCAAGATCACCACTGCTGTCCTCGCCGCCGGAGCCCTCACCCTCGGGCTCTCCGCCTGCGGCTCCGACAAGGGATCCGCAGGCGACAAGGACGGCCCGCTCATCGTCGCCGCCACCCCGACGCCGCAGGGCGAGATCCTGTCGTACGTCCAGAAGAACCTCGCCAAAAAGGCGGGCCTCGACCTGGAGGTCAGGGAGTTCACGGACTACGTCACCCCGAACACCGCCGTCCAGCAGGGCGAGGTCTTCGCCAACTACTTCCAGCACCAGCCGTACCTCGACGACTTCAACAAGAAGAACGGCACGGACATCGTGCCCGTCAAGGGAGCCACGGTTCACCTGGAGCCGCTCGGCGTGTACTCCAAGAGCCTCAAGAAGCTCGGCGACCTGAAGAACGGCTCCACCGTCGCCGTCCCGAACGACACCACCAACGAGGCGCGCGCGCTCAAGCTCCTCGCGGACAACGGGCTCATCGAGCTCAAGAAGGGCGTCGGCTACGAGGCCACGCCCAAGGACATCGCGAAGAACCCCAAGAACCTCAAGTTCAAGGAGCTCGAAGCCCCCACGCTGCCGCGCAGCCTGGGTGACGTCGACGCCGCGGTGATCAACGGCAACTACGCCCTGGAGGCGAAGCCCGCGCTCAGCCCCGCCAAGGACGCCCTCGTCGCCGAGAAGGCCAAGGACAACCCCTACGGCAACTTCCTCGCCGTCAAGAAGGGCGACGAGAGCGACCCGCGCGTGAAGAAGCTCGCCAAGCTCCTCACCTCGCCCGAGGTCAAGAAGTTCATCGACGACAAGTACGACGGCGCCGTCGTCGCGGCGTTCTGATCATGCGTACGTCCCTCGCCGCCGCCGCGGCCGGTTCCCTGGCCCTCACGCTGGGCCTCACCGCCTGCGGCGCCGGCTCGGACAGCGGCTCGGGCGGCTCCGGCGACACGCTCGTCGTCGGGGCCACCCCGACCCCGGCCGGCGAAGTCCTCACGTACATCAAGGACAACCTCGCATCGGAGGCGGGGCTCGACCTGAAGATCACGGAGTTCACGGACTACGTCACGCCGAACACCGCGCTCCAGGAAGGCTCCCTCGACGCCAACCTGTACCAGCACGCCCCGTACCTCAAGGACTTCAACGAGTCCAAGAAGACGGACCTGGTGCCCGTGACCGAGGTGTACCTGCCCCCCATGGGCGTGTACGCGAAGAAGACCAAGGACGTGCGCGCGCTGCGCCCCGGCGCGACCGTGGCCGTCCCCAACGACACGACCAACGAGGGCCGCGCGCTCCAGCTCCTCGCCTCCCGGGGCGTCATCGGGCTCAAGAAGGGCGTCGGCGGCGCCGCCACGCCCGGGGACATCACGTCCAACCCGAAGAAGCTGGACATCAAGCCGCTCGATCCGGCGCAGCTCCCGCGCTCGCTCGACGACCTCGACGCGGCGGTCATCAACAACAACTACGCGCTCGACGCCGGGCTCAGCCCCAAGGAGGACGCCATCCTCCTGGAGTCCCCGAAGGACAATCCCTACAACAACGTCCTCGCCGCCAAGAAGGGCGAGCAGGACGACCCGCGGATCGCGAAGCTGGCGAAACTGCTCACGTCGCCCGAGGTGAAGAAGTTCATCGAGGACAAGTACAAGGGCTCCGTCCTGCCCGTCGCGGCGCGCTGAACGGGGTCCCGCGCGCGGGACGCCGACACCACGGCCAAGGGGTCCTCTCCCGGTGAAGGAGAGGACCCCGTGGTGCGTCTGGCCCTGTGCATGCTGCATGCTGGGCACTTCGGAAGGCCTGAAGGCGAAGGTCCTCGAGGTCTATGACGGTTATGGAGCGGCGCATGACAACAGCCTCCTCGGGCTCCTCCGCGATTCCGGTGTTCCCCGACATCTCCATCAGCACGGAGCGGTTGATGCTGCGTCCCCTCGAAGAGGCGGACGTCCCCGCGTACGCGGAGATGATGAACGACGAACTCGTCACGGCCTGGACCTCCGTGCCCGAGCCCTACACCGAGGACCACGCGCGCACCTGGATCACCCGCCTCGCCCCCGCCGAGCGCACCGAGGGCCGCGGCATAGTCCTCGCCGTCACCGAGTTCCTCACCCAGCGCCTTGTGGGCATCATCCAACTCCGCGGCACCGACTGGCGGGTGCGCTCGACGGAGCTGAACTACGTCGTCGCCCCCTGGGCCCGCGGCGAGGGCTACGCGTCCGAGGCCGCGCTCGCCGCCGCCCAATGGCTCTTCCACGACCGCGGTTTCGAACGCATCGAGCTGCGCACCGCCGCCGACAACACCGCTGCCCAGCAGGTCGCGCAGAAGATCGGCTGCATCAGCGAGGGCGTCCTGCGCGGCGCGTGGATAGCGCGCGTCAGAAACGGCGGCGACCCCTTCGGCGGCTGGCTCGACGTGCGCACCGACCTCATCGTGTGGAGCCTGCTCCCCGAAGACCTCGAAGGCGTCTCCGAGAGCCTCGCCCAGAGCGGCTTCTCCGCCTTCTCCGACTGGAACTGAACAGGGCACTTCCCGCGCACGCCGGCCACCCGCCGCACGCGTCGCGCAGCAGGTACGCTCGCCCTGGCCGCGTGCGCGGTCGCACCCCGCGTCCACCGCCCCGCCACACGACCCGCGAGAACCCAGGAGACAGACGACGATGGCCGACCGGGTCACGGTGATCGGCTGGGACGGTACGCCGCTGACCGGCGCGGCACGCTCCGCGCTGAGCGCCGCCACGCTCGTGGCGGGCGCCGGCCACCACCTGGCACTGGACGAGGTCCCCGCCCGCGCGGAGCGGATCCGCCTGGGCAGCGTGAGTCTCGCCGCCCGTCGCATCGCCGCCCACCGCGGCACCGCCGTGGTCCTCGCCGACGGCGACCCCGGCTTCTTCGGTGTCGTACGCACCCTGCGCGACCCCGAGTTCGGCCTGGAGGTCGAAGTGGTGCCCGCCGTCTCCTCCGTCGCCCAGGCGTTCGCCCGCGCGGGCATGCCCTGGGACGACGCGGAGGTCGTGGTCGCCCACCGCCGCACCCTGCGCCGCGCCGTGAACGTCTGCCGGGCCCACCCCAAGGTCGCCGTCCTCACCTCGCCGGGCGCGGGCCCCGCCGAACTCGGCCTGCTCCTGGAGGGCATCCACCGCACCTTCGTGATCTGCGAGGAGCTCGGCACCACCCGCGAACGGGTCTCCGTGGTCACCTCGGACAAGGCCGCCGACCACGCCTGGCGCGACCCGAACGTCGTCATCGTCATCGGCGGCGCCCCCGCCTCGCCCGACACCGGCTGGATCGCCGGACGCGAACCGGCCACCTCGCCGCGCGGCTGGGCACTGCCCGCCGCCGAGTACGGCGGTGACGTCTGGCTCGGCGAGGGGGAGAACGACCGGCTGCGGGCCGCCCAGCTCGCCCGCACAGGACCACGCGTGGGCGACCTCGTCTGGGACATCGGCTGCGGCAGCGGCGCGTTCACCGCGGAGGCGGCCCGCTTCGGCGCCGCCGTGATCGCCGTCGACCGGGACGCCGACGCCCTCGGCCGCACCACCGCGGCCGTACGCCGCTTCGGGGTCCAGGCGCAGACCGTGCACGGCGTCGCGCCGCACATCCTG
Source organism: Streptomyces sp. DSM 118878 (assembly GCF_052936595.1). Classification (NCBI taxonomy): domain Bacteria; kingdom Bacillati; phylum Actinomycetota; class Actinomycetes; order Kitasatosporales; family Streptomycetaceae; genus Streptomyces; species Streptomyces sp. DSM 118878. Next base: position 2,000,994 of record NZ_CP193622.1, on the reverse strand, counting down.
GAGGACCTGCCCGAACCCGACGTCGTACGGGTGGGTGGCGGGGGAGCCGCTGTCGTCTCCGCGGTCGCCGACCGCCGCCCGGAGCGCATCGTGACGCACGCCGCGACACGCGACGCCGCCGAACTCATCGGCAGGGATCTGAGCGAACACGGGTACGGCGTGGAGTGCGCCCTGTTGCAGTCCGTGGAGCTCGACACACGGGCCTGGCGGGAGGAGAAACGGACCGTTGCGTTCCTGCTCACGGGGCGTCTCCAGGACCGTTCCCCGTGACCTTGGCGCGGGACGGCGCGGGGTAGGCTGGCCGATCGTTGTACCGCACCCGGGTGTCCGGCAGTCCGTTGGTCGAGGTCCGGAAAATCCACCCGCACCGGGGGAAGCGTGTGGTACGGCGCAGCACCGGAGGACGCGCAACGTGGCGCAGTCCACAGCGGGCCGTGGCCGATCACGCTGCCACGACGGCGGACCGACCGGGACAATACCTCTTGTCCGGCAAGCGGTTCGTGCCGCTCGGCGCACACGCTCGTTGAGGATGACGGGCGGTTGGTGCGCCGCTCCGGGCAATGGGGCCTCCCCGGCCGAAGGCGGCGGGGCGGTCGAAGAAGCACTAACCGATGGGCGAGGGGTTACGCATGACCGACACCGGCCAGGTCCCGGGCGAGGGGCTGCCGGAGGGCGCAGGCAACGGTGTACCTACCGGGCCCGTGCAGGGCATGGGGGCGCAGCAGCCGGGCGTTCCCGCACCGGGTGCGTATCCCTTCACGGCCCCGGCCGACCCCTCCGCGTCCACCGCCGATGACGACGATCTGCTGTTCATGCCGGGTGCCCAGGGCGCCTGGAGCGAGGCACAGCAGGCGGCGCACGGTTCCGCGCAGGGCCGGCCCCAGGCGGCTCACGCTCCGGGCCCGCACGAGACGTCCGGCAGGGACAGCGGCTCGGTCGACCTGAACGGCGTCCGGATGCCCGCCGCCGCGTCCAGCGCGTCCGGCGCGTCCCATCCGGGCACCGCCCGGCGCCCGCTCCACCACGGCCCGACCGGGCCCGCGGTGCCCGACGCCACGGCGGGGCCGGTGCGTTCGCTCGCCGACCGGGGCCCGGCGGGGGCGCAGCATTCCGCGCCGACGCGCCACGCGGGACCGCCGACGATCGGTCCCGAGTACCTCGACATCCCGCGTGACGACGCCGCCCTGCCCGGGCCCCAGCTCGGCGAGATTCCGCCGCAGGGAGGGGAGCCTTGGGGCTCCCCTCAGGCGCAGCCTGAGCCGCAGCCTGAGCCGCAGGGTGCCGCAGGAGAAACGGTCGTCCCGCAGGGCGCTGAGTTCGCTGAGGTCCCCGGGGCCCCGGACGTCACACAGGCCTCGTACGCCGTCCAGGGCGCGCCGCTCCAGGGCGCCGTGCAGCCCGAGGCGTCCGCGGCCGGAACCGGGCAGTTCCCGGTGGCGGGGGAGCCGGCGTTCGCCGTGGCGTCGGCACAGCCGTGGGAGAGCGCCCAGGTCCCGCACCCCGAGGAGACCGGTTTCCCCCCGGCCCCGCAGGCCGACGGGTTCGGCGTACAGCCGGGCTTCGCGCCGGACGGCGGCCACCCGGCCGGGGTTCCGCACCACGCCTTGCAGGACTCGTACGCGCCCGTGGAGGGGTCGCTCGGCGGCGCCCAGGCCGCCATGCCGATCGGCGAGTTCGTGCCGGTCGACGGCACCGTGCCGACCACGCCCCACCTCGCGCCGACGCCCCCACAGCCCGTCGCCGTGCCGCAGCCGCAGCCGGAGACGCCGGACCCGGCCCCGGCCGAGCCTGCCCTGGAGACGCCTGCCGTCCCGGAGGCCGCTGTCGCTGCTGAGGCGCCTGCTGTTCCGGAGGCCACTGCTGCTGCCGCTGCTGAGGCGCCTGCTGTTCCCGAGGCATCCGCTGCTGCTGAGGCGCCGGTTGTTCCCGAGGCATCCGTCGCTGCTGAGGCGCCTGCCGCTCCGGAGGCCCCCGCCGCTCCCGAGGCCCTTACGGCTCCCGAAGCTCCTGCCGCTCCGGAAGCCGAGGCCGTTCCAGCAGTCGAGGCCGCAGCCGCTGCCGAGGCCGTCCCGGTAGCCGCAGCCGTGCCGGAGGCCGTCGCCGCTCCCGAGGCCGTCGCCGCTCCCGAGGCCACCACCGCTCCCGAGGCCACCACCGCTCCCGAGGCCGCAGCCGGGCCGATGGCCGCCGCAGCTCCGCAGGCGGAACTCGTACCGGAGGCCGAACCCGCGGCGGACGCCCCCGCTCCCGAGGCCCCCGCTCCCGAGGCCCCCGCTCCCGAGGCCCCCGCTCCCGAGGCCCCCGCTCCCGAGGCCCCCGCCGCCCCCGAGGCCGCCGCCACGCCGGAAGCCGCAGCCGCTCCCGAGGCCCCTGCCACTCCCGAGGCCCCAGCCGCTCCCGAAGCCGCCCCCGCCGCGCCCGGCGCCCAGCAGTTCGCGGTGCAGGAGCCGTCCCTGCCCCAGGCCGACGTGCCGGGGCCGGAGTCGGGCGGTGGCCCCGCCTTCGCGCTGCCCGTGGACCCGGCTCAGGCCCCGCCGCCCGAGGCGGTCGCCGTGGGGAGCCCGGCGGCTGCCGACGAAGCCCCGGAAGCGGCCCCGCGGCCCACCGTGCCCGTGCCCGCCCCGCGCGACGGTGCCGAGCCCGCGGCCGAAGCCGAAGCCGAAGCCGAAGCGAGCGTCGAGCCCGCCCAGGAACCGGTGGCCGCCGTCGTGGCCCCGGTGGAGTTCCCGGCCGCCGCGGGGGCGGCAGGCCAGGCCGAAGAGTTGGACGAGGCCGACGAAGTCATCTCGTTCGAACCGATCAGAGCGAACGAAGTGACTGAAGTGACCGAACTGGCCGAAGTACCGCAGCCGGCCGAAGCGCCCGCAGCAGCCGTGACGACCGAGGGCCCCGAGGCCGTCGCCGCGCAGGAGTTCCCCGAGGCCGCGCAGGAGCGGGCCCCCGAGGCCCCCGTCACCGACGGGGAAGCGGCCGAGCCCGCGCCGTCACCCGGCCCGGCCGCGCCCGGCTACGACGACGCCGAGCGCGAGGCCGTCCTGCGCGTCATGCGCGAGCGCCGCGACATCCGCAACGGCTTCCGCCCCGACCCGATCCCGCACGAGGTGCTGCTGCGCGTCCTGGAGGCCGCGCACACCGCGCCCTCGGTCGGCCACTCCCAGCCCTGGGACTTCGTCGTCATCAAGTCCGCCGAGACCCGGCGCTCGATGCACGACCTGGCCACGCGTCAGCGCGACGCGTACGCCAAGTCCCTGCCCAAGGGCCGCGCCAAGCAGTTCAAGGAACTGAAGATCGAGGCGATCCTCGACACCCCGGTGAACATCGTCGTCACCGCCGACCCCACCCGCGGCGGCCGCCACACCCTCGGCCGGCACACCCAGCCGCAGATGGCCCCGTACTCTTCGGCGCTCGCCGTCGAGAACCTCTGGCTCGCCGCCCGCGCCGAGGGCCTCGGCGTCGGCTGGGTCAGCTTCTTCGACGAGCGCGAGATGGTCCGCGCCCTCGGCCTGCCCGAGCACCTCGACGTGGTCGCGTACCTCTGCGTGGGGTACGTCGACGAGTTCCCCGACGAGCCTGAACTGATGCAGGCAGGCTGGTCCAAGCGCCGCCCGCTCTCGTGGGTCGTCCACGAGGAGACGTACGGCCGCCGCGCCCTGCCCGGCGAGGAGCCGCACGACCTGCTCGCCGAGACGGTCACCAACATCCGCCCCCTGGACGCCAAGGCGCTCGGCGAGGCCTGGGAACGCCAGAAGCGGATGACGAAGCCGCCGGGCGCGCTCGGCATGCTGGAGATCATCTCCGCCCAGCTCTCGGGCCTCTCCCGGATGTGCCCGCCGCCGATCCCGGAGCCCGCGGCCGTCGCGGTCTTCGCGGGCGACCACGGCGTGCACGCCCAGGGCGTCACCGCCTGGCCCCAGGAGGTGACCGCGCAGATGGTCGCCAACTTCCTCGGCGGCGGCGCGGTCTGCAACGCCTTCGCCAACCAGGTGGGCGCCGAGGTCTGCGTCATCGACGTGGGCGTGGCCTGCGAACTCCCGGCCACGCCGGGCCTGCTGCCCCGCAAGGTGCGCGCGGGCACGGCCGACATGACGACGGGCCCCGCCCTGACCCGCGAAGAGGTCAAGGCCGCGATCGAGGTGGGCATCGAGACGGCCCGTGACCTGGTGGCGGCGGGCAACAAGGCGCTGCTCACCGGCGAGATGGGCATCGCGAACACCACCGCGTCCGCGGCCCTGATCTCCGTCTACACCGACACCGACCCGGCCGAGGTCACCGGCCGCGGCACCGGCATCAACGACGAGATGCACACCCGCAAGATCGAGGTGGTCCGCCGCGCCCTCGACATCCACCAGCCGGACCCCGCGGACCCGATCGGCGTCCTCGCGGCCGTCGGCGGCCTGGAGCACGCGGCCATGGTGGGCCTCCTCCTCGGCGGCGCGTCCCTGCGCACGCCGGTGATCCTGGACGGCGTGAGCGCCGGTGCCGCCGCCCTCGTGGCCCGCGCCATCGCCCCCGAGGTCCTCGCGGCCTGCATCGCGGGCCACCGCAGCGCGGAGCCCGGCCACGTGGCGGCCCTCAACAAGCTGGGCCTGCGTCCCCTGGTCGACCTGGACCTCCGCCTCGGCGAGGGCACGGGCGCGCTCCTGGCACTGCCGATCGTCCAGAGCGCGGCCCGCGCGATGCACGAGGTGGCCACCTTCGACTCGGCGGGCGTCACCGAGAAGTAGCCGCAGCGGGGGCGAAGCCCCCGGATCGCGGCATCGGGCGGGGCTGGGGGAGACCCCCGGCCCCGCCCCAGCCATACTGAACCCGCACGTCAAGCAGCCGCTCCAGCGCCGCAGCGGTACCGCACGTCAAGACTCCGCCCGCACGAGGAGCCCCAGAGCCATGGCCGAGAACCCCGCCTATCCCGTAGGTCTGCGCCTCGCAGGACGCCGCGTCGTCGTCCTCGGCGGCGGCCAGGTGGCCCAGCGCCGCCTGCCGGCCCTGATCAAGGCAGGCGCCGACGTCCTCCTCGTATCCCCCTCGGCGACCCCGTCCGTCGAGGCGATGGCGGACACGGGCGAGATCACCTGGGCCAGGCGCCGTTACGAGGACGGCGACCTGCGCGACGCCTGGTACGCCCTGATCGCCACCAGCGACGACGAGGCGAACACCCTCGCATCGGCCGAGGCGGAGGCGCACCGCGTCTGGTGCGTCCGCTCCGACGACGCCGAGGCGGCCACCGCCTGGACCCCGGCCACCGGCCGCTCCGAGGGCGTCACCGTCGCCGTGCTCTCCAGCGACATCCACGACCGCGACCCGCGCCGCACCGCCGCCATCCGCGACGCGGTGGTGGAGGGCCTGCGCGACGGCAGCCTGGTCGCGCCCCATCTGCGTACCCGCACCCCGGGCGTGGCGCTCGTCGGCGGCGGACCCGGCGACCCGGACCTGATCACCGTCCGCGGCCGTCGGCTGCTCGCCGCCGCGGACGTCGTCATCGCCGACCGCCTCGGCCCCCGCGACCTCCTCGACGAACTGCCGCCGCACGTCGAGGTCATCGACGCCGCCAAGATCCCGTACGGCCGTTTCATGGCGCAGGAGGCGATCAACGACGCGCTGATCGAGCACGCCAAGCAGGGCAAGGCGGTCGTCCGGCTCAAGGGCGGCGACCCCTACGTCTTCGGGCGCGGCATGGAGGAGGCCCAGGCGCTCGCCGAGGCGGGCATCGCCTGCACGGTGGTCCCCGGCATCAGCAGCTCGATCTCGGTGCCCTCGGCCGCGGGCATCCCGGTCACGCACCGGGGCGTCGCCCATGAGTTCACCGTGGTCAGCGGTCACGTGGCCCCGGACGACGAGCGCTCCCTGGTCGACTGGGCGGCCCTGGCCAAGCTCCGCGGCACCATCGTGATCCTGATGGGCGTCGACAAGATCGACAGGATCGCCGAGGCCCTGATCGCCCACGGCCGCTCGCCCGAGACCCCGCTCGCCCTCGTCCAGGAGGGCACGACGGCCGCCCAGCGCCGCGTCGACGCGACGCTCGCCACGGTCGCCGAAGCGGTCCGCGTCCACGAGGTGCGGCCCCCGGCCGTCATCGTCGTCGGCGACGTCGTACGGGTGGGCCCCGAACCCCTCGCGTGACGCCCCAGGAACTCCTGGCGAGCCGTCCTCACACCCCCTCGCGTAACCGGCGGTAACGGAACACGCTCCGCAGCCGTTGGCACCACACCCCGGACAAGGCAGTATCACCCTGTGGCTGATCTCATCACCGTCGACGACCCCGACGACCCCCGCCTGAGCGACTACACCGGCCTGACCGACGTCGAGCTGCGCCGACGGCGCGAACCGGCGGAGGGCCTGTTCATCGCGGAGGGCGAGAAGGTCATCAGACGGGCCAAGGACGCCGGGTACGAGATGCGCTCCATGCTGCTCTCGGCCAAGTGGGTCGACGTCATGCGCGACGTCATCGACGAACTCCCGGCGCCCGTGTACGCGGTGAGCCCGGAGCTCGCCGAGCGGGTCACCGGCTACCACGTGCACCGGGGCGCCCTCGCCTCGATGCAGCGCAAGCCGCTGCCCACGGCCGAGGAACTGCTCGCCACCAACCGGCGCGTGGTCGTCATGGAGGCGGTGAACGACCACACCAACATCGGCGCCATCTTCCGTTCGGCGGCGGCGCTCGGCATGGACGCCGTCCTGCTCTCCCCGGACTGCGCGGACCCGCTCTACCGCCGTTCGGTGAAGGTCTCGATGGGCGCGGTCTTCTCCGTCCCGTACGCCCGCCTCGCCTCCTGGCCGAGGGGCCTGGACGGGGTGCGCGAGGCCGGTTTCAACCTGCTCGCCCTCACCCCGGACGAGAAGGCGAAGTCCCTGAACGAGGTGGCGCCCCACCGCATGGACCGCGTCGCGCTGATGCTCGGCGCCGAGGGCGAAGGCCTCTCCAGGCAGGCCCTGGTCGCCGCCGACGAGTGGGTCCGCATCCCGATGGCGCACGGCGTGGACTCGCTCAACGTGGGCGCTGCCGCGGCGGTCGCGTTCTACGCGGTGGCGACGGGCCGACCGGAGCTGTAGCCGGCGGGGGCCTACTGGGCCCCTGCTTCACCCGGCCGGACGTCCGACGGGCCGCCCCCCAGCGGCTGGGACGAGATCCGCGCCTGGTCGCGCGTTTCCGCGCCCCCGGTCCCCATGCTCCGCGCCGGACCCTGGCACCCCTGGGCCGCCGCGATGCCGAGCGCCACGAGCAGCGTCACGACGAAGAACACGGTGAGCCGCTGCCGCAGCAGCCGCGGATTGGCGGGTCCGCGCAGCCGGGTCCTGGTGGTTCGTGGCCCCGCCCGGCCCGTACCGCCGCGGGGAGCGGGCCTCTTGCCCGGCCGCGAGCTGCCGCGGGGCGCGGGGGAGCGCGAGGCGCCGGTACGGGAAGAGCCGGTGCGCGGGGAGGCGCCCGTACGGGAGGATCCGGTCCGCGACGCACCCGTACGGGAGGCACCCGTCCCGGAGGCGCCCGTCCCGGAGGGACCTGTACGGGACGCACCCGTACGGGACGCGCCGTTGCGCGACCCGGTCGACCTCGGCGGGGGAGTGGTGCCCGGCGGGGAGCGCCGCTGGGTGTGCTGGTCCGCGTAGCTCTCGGCGAGCCGGCCCGTGGGCCGGTCGAGGTCCTGGCGCGGCGCCGGCGGGCGCGGATCGCCGAGGCCCTGCGCCTCGCGGGCGGCGATCTCCTTGAGCCGGAGCGAGAGCTGCAACGTGCTCGGCCGCTCCTCCGGGTCCTTGGCGAGGCACGCCCTGATCAGCGGCGCAAGGGAGTCCGGCACACCCCGGAGCTGCGCCTCCTCGTGCACCACCCGGTAGAGCATGACCTCGGAGCTGCCGTGGCCGAAGGGGGAGTCCGCCATGCCCGCGTAGGCGAGCGTCGCGCCGAGCGCGAAGACGTCGGTGGCGGGGGTGACGGCGGCGCCGCGGACCTGTTCGGGCGCGAGGAAGCCGGGCGAGCCGACCGCCGTGCCGACATGGGTGAGGGTGGAGGCGCCGGTGGCCCAGGCGATGCCGAAGTCGATGATCCGCGGGCCCTTGGGGGACAGCAGGATGTTCGACGGCTTGAGGTCACGGTGGACGACACCGGCCTCGTGCACGGCCACCAGGCCTTCGGCGAGCGCCGAACCGACCACGGCCACGTCGGCCGCCGCGAGCGGCCCTTCGGCGGCGACCTTGTCGTGCAGCGAGGGCCCGGGGACGTACTGCGTCGCGAACCACGGCCGGTCCGCGTCGAGATCGGCGGCGACGAGCCGTGCCGTGCACCCGCCCCTGATCCGCCGGGCGGCCGAGACCTCCCGCGCGAACCGCGAACGGAACTCCTGATCCTCCGCCAGATCGGGCCGGATCACCTTCAGGGCGACGCGCTGCCCCCTGCGGTCCGACCCCAGATAGACGACCCCCATGCCGCCGGCGCCCAGGCGCCTGTGCAGCCTGAACGAGCCGACGACACGCGGGTCCTCGCGCCGGAGCCGCATCATCGCCATGTCCATCCCCGCTACCCGGTCCGTTTGACGAGCCACAGCTTACGTTTCCACGGGCGGGCACGTGCAGAGGCCGCGCCCTCGCGGGCCGACGGATTGTCAGTGCCGGGTGGGAAACTTGAGGAGTGGTCAGGGGACGCGGCGGGCGCGGCCGTCGACGCTGCCCCGATCTCCAACCGTCCGTGACCGGAGGGGGATTGGTCGCGTGAGGGGTGACCGTGTGGAGGTGGTCGTGGACGCCGGGGACACGACGCGGACCTACGAAGTGGTGATGAGCCGGGCGAGCCGGGTGGCCCGCCGAGTGGAGACGGCGGTGTGCGGGGGAGTGGTCGAAGTGAGGGAAGTCACCCGTGGGGGCACTCGTCTCCGAGGCCGAGCCCGGTCCTCTACGGGAAGACCCTGAGTCCTGGGTCCCCGTCTCCAACTAGAGGAGTACGCGGGCGCGGGCCGCTCATCCTCGGGGAGGCCCGCCAATCGGTACGAGGGCATGACGTGCCGCGGCGCGCCTGGACCTAGATTTGAGGTCAAGCGGCGGGTGCAGCACTCGTCCCCCGAGGTCAAGCACCCGTCGCTGCCAAAACCACATCGAGATCGGTCAGGAGAGGAACCATGGCGGACATCGCACCGCGGACCTTGATCCGCACCCAGGGTCGCAGGTTCTCCGCGTTCGGCGTCCGGCCCTCCGGCACGCGTCACCCCTTGGTGGCGACGGCCATGGTCCTTCCTCTGGCAGCCCTGCTCGTGGTCGCCTTCGGCGGCTGGGAAGCAGTGGTCACACAAGCGTCGTCCGTGGGCGTGATGCTGGGGCGCTGAGCGGCGCCCCAGGCCCGGAAGAGCGGTCCGGGCGGGGACATCCGGCCAGGAAACCCCGTGGGGACGGGGGTGCGGCGGACGGCAGAATGCCCGCGCAGCTGGGGAGCTGCGCGGGCATTGCCATGCGCGGGTACTGCCGGGCGCGGGCCACCACTTCGGCTTTACGGGGCCGGGGGCTCGGACCGCCGGGAGGGCGCCTGCCTGCCGCACGCGCGGCGGTAGAACGGGCGTTCGGCGCGGCTTGGCTCAGCGCCGGTCAGCACCGATCAGCACCGGAACACGGCCGCTCAGTGGCGGTACGCGGCAGTCGCCGTCTCGACGAAGGACCGGATCAACGGGTTGGTGTCGCCCTCGTTCCCTGCCGCCACCACTCGGCTCGGCGCCATGTCGACCAGCGGCACCGCGGCCGGCCCGGCGGGCAGACCGTGGCCGAGCGGGGCCACGCCGACCGTGCCGTTCCACGGCACGGCTTGCAGGCACTCCTGGACGACGCGGACGACGGGGCCCTGGCGCGGCTCGCCGCCGTTCCAGTACGCCTGGCCGATCCACCCCACCCAGCCGGTCCACCCCCGCACCGGCCACGCCTGAAGCCGGACCCGCCCCGTCGCCGGCCCCGCGCCCCCCACCGCATACGCTCGACCCTCGTGACCACCGCCCTGTTGCCCGCGCTCGCCTTCGAGGCCCGGAGGGCGGCTCATCCGGTCGATGGGGCGTGTCCCTGCGGTGGCGGCGGAGCCGGGGACCTCGTGCTCGCCGACCGGGACGACGCCCAGGTCGTACGGCATGGAGACGTGGTCGCCAAGGCGCACGCACCCGGCACGGACCGGCGGGACCTGGCCGTGCGTCTCGGCGTCGCCGCCCACCTCCCCGAGCTGCTCCTGCCGCCCCTGCGCGAGGCGCCCGCCGTCCTGCACGGCCGGCTCGTCACGTTCTGGCCGCACGGCACCCCGGTGGACCGCGAGGACCCCGACGCCGCCCCCTGGGAGGCCGCCGCCACGCTCCTCGCAGGGCTGCACGCCACCGACCCGGCGGCGCTGCCCCGGCCGCTCCCGGAGATGCGCGGCCACGCCAAGGCCGCCCGCGCCATGGCCCGGCTCCGCGCCGCGGGCCCGCATCCCGCCGCGCCCCCGGTCCTGCGCGCCTGGGCGGCCCTGCCGTCATGGGCCCGCGGCGAGGCCCCCGCCCCGGCGGGACGCCGGCGGCTGTGCCACGGGGACCTGCACCTCGGCCAGCTCGTGCGCACCGGGAGCCGCGGCTGGCGGCTCATCGACGTCGACGACCTCGGCATGGGCGACCCGGCCTGGGACCTTGCCCGCCCGGCGGCCTGGTACGCCTGCGGGCTGCTCTCCTCCGAGGAGTGGACCCGCTTCCTGGAGACGTACCGCCGAGCGGGCGGCCACGCCCTCCCGGCGGGCGGCGCCGACCCCTGGCCGGTGCTCGACACCCCGGCCCGCGCCCTGACCGCGCAGACCGCGGCCCTGGCGATAGCCAAGGCCGTCGCCGCAGGTCGTCCGCTGGACGAGGTCGAGCAGGCCCTGGTCGACGCCTGCGACCGGATGGCCGGAGTGACGGCGGTCCCGCCGCAGTTGGCCCCGGACGTGACGAAGTAGGGTGCAACGCACCGAAGCCGGGAAGAGGTCCGGCGGAACAGTCACCACCGGCGAGGAGTTGAGCCGTCCATGCAGTGCCCCAAGTGTCACGCACCGATGCACACGTACAACCGCAATGGCGTCCAGATCGAGCAGTGCAACAACTGCCGCGGCATCTTCCTCGACTACGGCGAGCTCGAGTCCCTGACCCGTCTCGAGACCCAGTGGGGCCAGCAGGCTCCGCCGCCCCCCGCGCCCCCGCAGCAGGCCTACCCCGCGCCCCCGGTCGCCCCGCAGCAGGCCTACCCCGCGGCCCCGGCCCCCGCCTGGGGTGCCCCGCACGGCGGCCACGGCGGTCACCACGGCCACAACAAGCGGCACAAGAGCTTCGGCCACATGCTCTTCTCGTCCTGAGCTTCCTGAGCTTCCTGGGCTTCCTGAGCCACGGACACGACGAAGCCCCCGGCCATGGAGACGGCCGGGGGCTTCGTGGATGGTGCGCGATACTGGGATTGAACCAGTGACCTCTTCCGTGTCAGGGAAGCGCTCTCCCGCTGAGCTAATCGCGCGGGTGACCTGCGTGTGCTGCGCACGGCGTCCGCCGTCTCCGGCTTTCGCTGCGTACTGCGTGCGCGATACTGGGATTGAACCAGTGACCTCTTCCGTGTCAGGGAAGCGCTCTCCCGCTGAGCTAATCGCGCGGGACGATCTCCATGAAGCCGATCATCACGATCCCATCGGCCTTCACCAAGATCCAGTGGACGATACTGGGATTGAACCAGTGACCTCTTCCGTGTCAGGGAAGCGCTCTCCCGCTGAGCTAATCGTCCTTGGAGGTGGAGACGGGATTTGAACCCGTGTAGACGGCTTTGCAGGCCGTTGCCTCGCCTCTCGGCCACTCCACCAGGAGTGCGGGGGTTCGGGAAGATCCCCCTCTTCCTGCGAGCGGACGACCAGGTTCGAACTGGCGACCTCAACCTTGGCAAGGTTGCGCTCTACCAACTGAGCTACGTCCGCTTGTCTTTCCCGGCCCGCTTGCGCGTCCCGGCGACGTGTTGAACTCTAGCGGATTCCTGGGCCAGTACAAAAACGCGTTTGCGCAGCGTGCTGCGCTGTCATCGGCCCGGGGCGCGCCCCGGGGCACCGGCCATAGACTCGCAGCCGTGCACAACCCCGCTCTGACGTCGTCTTCGACGCTCCCTCCGATGGCGCGCTTCGGTGGCCGTGTGGCCACCGGTCTCCGTGACGTGACCAGCGACCCCGCCGCCCTGGACTCCACCGGCTTCTGGGCGGTGACCGCCGACTTCGAGGGCGGCCTGACCTGCGCCCGCTTCGACGACGTACGCGAAGAGCCCGTGCCCGCGCCCGCCCCGGGGAAGTGGCGCGGACCGGCCACCGGTGACTGGACGTCGTCCCTCGACCGCGCCGCGTACACCGGAGGTGTGCGGCGGATACGGGAGTACATCGCGGCCGGCGAGGTCTACCAGGCGAACCTCTGCCGTGTCCTGTCCGCGCCCGTCCCGGCCGACGCCGATGTCGACGCCCTGACCGCCCTCCTCGCGCGCGGGAACCCCGCTCCCTATGCGGGAACGATTCGCCTGCCCGCTCACGGCGTGGAGGCAGCCACCGCCTCGCCGGAGCTCTACCTGCGCCGCAAGGGCCGTGTCGTGGAGTCCGGCCCCATCAAGGGCACCGGAAGGACCGAGGCGGACCTCCTGGAGAAGGACTACGCCGAGAACGTCATGATCGTGGACCTCGTCCGCAACGACCTCGGGCGCGTCTGCGCCACCGGGTCCGTGACCGTCCCCGACCTCTGCGTGGTCGAGAAGCACCCCGGCCTCGTCCACCTCGTCTCCACCGTCCACGGCGAGCTGCGCCCGGACGCGGGCTGGCCGGAACTGTTCGACGGAACGTTCCCGCCCGGCTCCGTCACGGGCGCCCCGAAGCCCAGTGCCCTGCGGATCATCGAGGAGCTGGAGACCGCACCCCGCGGCCCCTACTGCGGCGGCATCGGCTGGGTCGACGCCGACCGGGGCACGGGCGAGCTGGCGGTCGGCATCCGCACCTTCTGGATCGACCGCTCCGAAGGCATGCTGCGCTTCGGCACGGGAGCGGGTATCACCTGGGGTTCCGACCCCGAGGGGGAGTGGCGGGAGACCGAGCTGAAGGCCGCGCGGCTGCTGGCGGTAGCGTCGGGGGCGTACGAAGCGAGTGGAGGAAACCCAACGTGAAGATCTGGCTCGACGGCGGGCTGCGGGACGCCGAGTCCGCGCGTGTCTCCGTGTTCGACCACGGCCTGACGGTCGGCGACGGCGTCTTCGAGACGGTGAAGTCGGTCCAGGGCAGGCCCTTCGCCCTGACCCGCCACCTGGCCCGGCTCGCCCGCTCGGCGCGCGGTCTCGGGCTGCCCGAGCCGGACCTCGACGAGGTGCGCCGCGCCTGCGCCGCGGTCCTCGATGCCAACCCGCTCCCGCTGGGACGGCTGCGGATCACCTTCACCGGCGGGCTGTCACCGCTCGGCTCGGACCGCGGCGACGAGGCCGCCACGCTCGTCGTGGCACTCGGCGAGGCCCAGCGGCGCCCCGACTCCACCGCGGTGATCACCGTGCCGTGGACCCGCAACGAACGCGGGGCACTGACCGGCCTGAAGACCACTTCGTACGCGGAGAACGTCGTCGCCCTGGCCCGCGCGCGCGAGCGGGGCGCTTCCGAGGCGCTGTTCCCGAACACGGTCGGGCAGCTCTGCGAGGGCACGGGGACCAACGTCTTCGTGGTGCTCGACGGCGAGATCCACACCCCGCCGGTGGCCTCCGGCTGCCTCGCGGGCATCACGCGCGAGCTCGCCGTCGAGTGGACGGGCGCCAAGGAAACCGACCTGCCGATGGACGTCCTCGGCCGCGCCGACGAGGTCTTCCTGACGTCGACGCTCCGCGATGTGCAGGGCGTCCACCGCGTGGACGGACGCCAACTGCCCGCCGCGCCGGGACCCGTGACCGCCAAGGCGATGCGGACCTTCGACGAGCGGGCGGCCGACGACCTCGACCCGTGAGGCCGGCCGGAAGATGTCGGGGAACAACCGGCCATGTCGGGGAAGAACCGGACCGTGTCGGGGTACGACCGGGAGAAACCCTGGTGACGAGGCGGCCGCGGGGTGGGTAGAACATCTGTGATGACCACGACCCTGCGGCCGACCGGGCCGCTTCACCTGAGCGCCGACGGTTCCAAGGCGCGCACGTTCGACGTCTGTGTGAACAGCCGTCCCGTGGGCTCCATAGCCCTCGCCACCCACGACGTCTTCGGGCCGGAGGTCTGCCGGGTCGCCGAACTGCGCGTCGACGGGCCCGACCGCGGACGCGGCCGCGGCACCGTGGCGGCGCTGGCCGCCGAGGAGGTGGCGCGCGGCTGGGGCTGCCGTCGCATGGAGGCCGCCGTCCCCGCCGAGTCGGCAGCGGCGCTGCGCCTCGCCACCGCGCTCGGCTACGTGGAGCGCAACCGCAGCATGGCCAAACGCCTGGAGGCCGAACCGGCCGCGCTGCCCGAGGGCGTGCGGTGGCGGCCGATGACCGAGGACGAGTACGCGGCATGGCTGGCGGAGGCCAAGCTGGCGTACGCCCGGACCTGGATCGAGCGTGGCGTGCCCGAGGCCGAGGCCCGCGCCAAGTCCGAGGCGGACCACACGAACAACCTGCCGCAGGGCCTCGCCACCCCCGACGTCCTGATGAGCGTGCTCACCGACCGGGGCGAGAGCGTCGGCACCCTCTGGCTCAAGATCAACGACGACAGGGGGTTCGTCTTCGACGTCGAGGTCGAGGAGCGGCACCGCGGGCGCGGCCACGGCCGCTCACTGATGCTCGTGGCCGAGGCGCAGACCCGGGCCGCGGGCAGGGACCGCCTCGGCCTCAACGTCTTCGCGGGGAACACCCCGGCCCTGCGCCTGTACGAGTCGCTCGGCTACGAACCGCTCTCGTACCACCTCTACAAGCCCCTGCTCTAGCGTCCGGTACGAACCTCTGCGCCGGCGTCCGGTACGAGCCCTTGCTCCGGCGTCCGGCGCTTCGACGGGGCGGGGGTCAGTCCTCGGCGGCCAGCAGGCCGTCGACGAGCTCCTCGACGCGCTCGCGCAGGCCGTCCTGGCTCTTGCCGCCGTCGAGACGCTCACCGCCGACGACGTACGTGGGCGTGCCGGTGACGCCGATCGCCTTGCCCTCGGCCTGGTCGGCGTCGACGATCAGGATGTGCCGGCCGTCGACGAGGGCGGTGTCGAACTCCTCGGCGTCCAGGTCCAGTTCCCGGGCGCTCGCCACCAGGAAGGGCTCGCCCGCGCGGTCCAGCTCCTCGACCCTGCCGAGCACGGCCTCCACGTACGGCCAGCCCTTGCCCTGCTCGAAGGCCTCCTCGGCGGCCTGCGCGGCGGCGAAGGAGTGCTTGTGCTTCTCCAGGGGGAAGTGGCGCAGACGCAGCTCGACGCGGTCGCCGTAGCGGGCGCGCAGGGCGCGCACGTCGTCCAGGGCGGTACGGCAGTCGGGGCACTGCAGCTCGCACCAGACGTCGACGACGACGGGGCGGGCGGGGATGGAGTCAGTCATGGGCCCAGTCTTTCAGCACGCGGAAGGACACCCCAACCGACACCCCAACCGGGACCTGGGGACGAGGCCGGACCCTGAGATGACCCGGAGATGTCCCTGAAGTCCGTTCCGGACGTGGCTCCGCGGTCCCCTCACGGTGCAGGATGGAGGGGACGACAGAGCCATGTACGACGTACGTCTGTATGCCTGGAGGGCCGGATGATTGCCGAGACCATCTGTTCCGCCGTGTCCGCGGCCGGCCTCGGCATCGCCGCGGTTACGGCCTACCGCAAGCGTTTCCTGAGCGCCGCTCGTCTCGCGGCGTACTCCCTGGTGCCGGTGGGGCTCGTGCTCACGGGTGTCGTGGGCTGGGCGGCCGATACCGCGTTCAGCCTCAAGGCGTGGGTCGGCTTCGGCGTGCTCGGGGCGGCCTGGCTGATCTTCTTCGGGACGCGCGCGGTCGAGCGCCGCTCCGGAGGCACCCGCAAGGAGCGCAAGGCCGCGAAGGCGGCCCAGCGCGAGGCGGTGGCCCCCGCGGCCTCGGCGCCCTCGCTGGGCCAGAGCGCCCGCCCGGCCGCCGCCAAGCCCGCCGCGAAGCCGCGCTCCGCCGCACCCACGGAGGACTTCAGCGACATCGAGGCGATATTGAAGAAGCACGGCATCTGACGCCTCCGTCAACAACCGTCTGCGTTCGCGGGGCCGTGACGCTCACTCGTTCGAGTGCGGGCGGTGCCGTCGGGCTGTGCGGCGGCAGGACCCCGTGCTCCGGGTGGATGGGGCCTGACACGGGCCTTTCGCCGGCCCGCGCAGGGTGGCGCGAAAGCCTGTCGGCCGGGCTCCTTGGTCATCCGCCGCCGTCCGGCTGCGTCATCATCACGGCGAGATGCTGGACACCACCAATGAGGGCGGCACTGCCCCGCCGGACGACGCCCCGCCGGACGACGAGGAGCGGCGAGGCTGTCTCTTCGCTCTCTCCCAACCGCCTTTGATGATCTTCCTGACCGTGATCAGCACCCTGATCCTGCTGGCGTCGCTGCACGATCTGCTGCTGCTCTGACGGCTCCGCTCAGCCCGCGGCTTCCTTGCGGCGGGCGCGGTAGGCGGCGACATGCAGGCGGTTGCCGCAGGTGCGGCTGTCGCAGTAGCGCCGGGACCGGTTGCGCGAGAGGTCGGCGAAGGCGCGCCGGCAGTCCGGTGCCTCACAGCGCCGCAGCCGGTCCTGTTCCCCCGCGACCACGAAGAAGGCCAGGGCCATGCCGCAGTCGGCGGCCAGGTGGTCGGCGATGGAGGCGCCGGGCGCGAAGTAGTGGATGTGCCAGTCGTAGCCGTCGTGGTCGGTGAGGCGGGGCGTGGTGCCCGCCGCCGCGATGAGGTCGTTGATGATGCGGGAGGCGGCCTTCGGCTCCGGGTTGGCGAAGACCTCGGCGAAGCGGCCGCGGACCCGGTGCACATCGGCGAGGTCCCCTTCGGTGAGCACCCCGACGTCGCTCACCTCATGGCTCCGTGCGAAGTCACCGAGCGCCGCCACGTCCGCGAGCCCGTCGGCGCCGTCCTGCTCCGGTGCGGTGTTCACCAGATCGACCACGGCGTCGAGAGAACACCGGGTGTCGTGGGTGATCAGCACGATTCGCTCCCTGGCCTGGGGGTCGGGCCGGTGCCCGCCGATGCTGGCCGATGCTAGCGGTATCCCAGGCGAAGACAGCGGCGCCGTCACTGCGGAGGATCTCCGCGGCGACGGCGCCCGTGTCTGTTTCTCTGCGGCGAGCGTCTCGCGCCGTGACCCTTCGCGCCGTCGCCCCGAGTCGGACGGCGTGAAGGGATCCCGACGCTCCTGGCGCGGTTAACTTTCCGCCAGGATGTGAGAGAGCTCGGTGTCGAGATCGAAGTGGCGGTGCTCCGTACCGGGGGGCACGGCCGCGTCGGTTCGCTTCAGGAAGGACTCCAGGGCCCGCGCCGGGGCCTCGAGCAGAGCCTCGCCCTCCGGGGAGCTCAGGGCGATGCAGACGACGCCCTGACCGTGGCTCCGGGACGGCCAGACTCGGACGTCGCCGGTACCGGTGGGCCGGTGCAGGCCCTCGGCGAGGAGATCGCGGGCGAATACCCACTCGACCGTCTCCTCGGCTCCGGTGTGGAAGGTGGCGTGCACGGCATAGGGATCGGCCGTGTCATACCGCAGTCCTGCGGGAACAGGCAGTGAGGACTCGCTCGACACAACGAGGCGCAGGTGCAGCTCGCAGCTGACCGTGGTGTTCATAAGCGCCAGGGCCTTTCGCTCAGTGTGCGCTCGGGGATTCGCACGTCGGCGAAATCGACATGCCACCTACGGTGCCGTTGTAAACCCCTCTGAGTGTTTTGCGTGTCTTTAGGTAGCTCTTTTGGCGGGTTGTCTCCGTTGGCCATGCGGCCATTCCGGTGAAGGGTTTCCATCCGGTAGGGTTTGGCCGTATGAATACGGGGAGTAACGAACCGCCGGAGGTCGCGGAACCGATCGACGGGGCGGTCGCGGAGCCGGCCCTCGGGTCCCGTGCGCCGCAGTACGTCCAGTCGCGCAGGGCGCTGCACCTGAGCTGGCAGGTGGGTGTCTTCATCGTGGGGCTCGCGGTGGTCGTCGCGGGCATCATCATGCTGCCGCTCCCCGGCCCCGGCTGGCTGGTGATCTTCGGTGGCATGGCGATCTGGGCGACCGAGTTCGTCTGGGCCCAGCTGGTGCTGCGCTGGACGAAACGCAAGGTCACCGAGGCGGCACAGCGTGCGCTCGACCCCAAGGTGCGCCGCCGGAACATCATTCTGACGACGATCGGCCTGGTCATCGTCGCGGTGCTCGTCGCCGTGTACGTGTGGAAGTTCGGCATCACGATGCCGTGGAAGATCAAGGAGTGACCCACGGGTGACTCCGGGGCGGTCGGAGGCACCCGCTGACATGCGGTAATGTTCTCCATGCGCCCGGGGCGATTAGCTCAGTGGGAGAGCGCTTCGTTCACACCGAAGAGGTCACTGGTTCGAACCCAGTATCGCCCACCCCGGATTACGGCCCGGAGGCTTTTCAGCCTCCGGGCCGTTCTCGTATTCACTTATGAGCCAAGGGAATTGACGGGTCCACATACGCGCGGGTGTACCGGTGCGCGGCTGTCCGGATTTCACCGCATTCGGTTCAGCGCATTCCGGAACCCCCGCGCGCCGCGCGGCCGTTGCTCATACCCGGCGCGGATGGCGAGAATCAGCGGCTCCCCGAGGGCCGTATCTCTGCCCCCGGCGGGCAGACTCGGACCATGGACTGGTGCCGTTACCGCTTCCACACCCGCTGGGACCTCCCCGCCGCCCCCGATGACGTCTACGCGGCTTTTGAGCGGGTGCGGGACTATCCGCTGTGGTGGCCGCAGGTGCGCGAGGTGACGTCGACCGACGGCCGCAGCGGTGTCGCCCGCTTCCGGTCCTTCCTCCCGTACGACTTGGTCGTCGGCGCGCGGGAGGCCCGCCGTGATCCCGGCGCCGGGATCCTCGAGATACGGATGACCGGCGATCTGGACGGGTGGGCGCGCTGGACGGTCGAGGCCGCGCCCACGGGGACGCGCGCCGTCTACGACCAGGAGGTCGAGGTGCGCAGGCCGCTCATGCGGCGCCTGGCCGTGCCCGGCCGGCCGTTCTTCGTCGTCAACCACGCCCTGATGATGCGGGCGGGACGGCGCGGGCTCGTCGCCCATCTCGCCGCCAGGGACCGCTCGTAGCCGCTCGGCGGGAGCCGGGGGAAGACGGTTTGAAGGAAGGGCGCCGGGACCTGTATTGTTCAGTGCGTTCCCGGGCGATTAGCTCAGTGGGAGAGCGCTTCGTTCACACCGAAGAGGTCACTGGTTCGAACCCAGTATCGCCCACCGGAGAACGCCGGTCCGTCAGCAGACGGACCGGTTTTTTCTTTGCCCTGCGTCAGGCGGCGGCCCGCAGTTCGGGCCGCAGCGGCCACGCCGGGTCCACCGTCTCCGGTGTGCCGCTCTTCGCGAACCACGCCTGGAGCCCCCGCGCCTGCGCCGCGTGCCAGACCGCCTGGAGCGTGTGCAGCTCGGCCGGCGAGAGGCGTTCCAGACGGGACGCGAAGCGGCGCCCTATCGCCCGTACGACATCGAGCGCCGCCTGGGCGTCCGCCGCCGCGTCATGGGCCTCGGACAGCTCCACCTCGTAGTGCTCGCACAGGTCGGTGAGCGTGCGGCGGCCCTTGCGGTAGCGGTCCAGGTGCTTGTCCAGGACCCGTGGATCGATCACGCAGAGGGCGGAGCCCTCCATATAGCGGCCGAGCGACGACGCGCGGTGCCTGCGCAGCTCCCGGTCGAGCATCGTCAGGTCGAACGGCGCGTTCATCACCACGATCGGCCGGCCCGCGGCGCCCTGCTCGGCCAGATCACGCGCGATCTCCTCCATCACCGGCGCCGGCCAGCGTCCGGTGCGCTGAAGATGATCCTCCGTCAGTCCGTGGACCGCGGTGGCCTCCTCGGGCACCGGAACGCCCGGGTTGACCAGCCAGCGGCTGATGCGCGGCCTGGTGCCCGCGCCCTGCTGGACGACGACGGCGGCCGACACTATGCGGTCGGTCTCGACGTCGACGCCCGTGGTCTCCGTGTCGAATGCGGCCAAGGGCCCCTCGTACCAGCACGTCATGGTCGTGCAACTCCTCGCTCAGTTCCGGCAGATGACGTCGGTCCTCCGCCCACACCGGTGATACCCGGGCCGTTTGCGCCGTACGCGGGCCGGAGACAACAGAGGTGCGGGGCCCTTGACATGACGGCCCGCGCCGGGAACCGACCTTTCGCGGAAGGCCTGTTGGACATGGCGCTCGCGCAGCCCGAACAGGGTGGGCTGCTGCCCGAGCGGATCGCACCGCCGCGCGGCACACTCGCCACCACCGCCTGTATGGAGACACTTCAGGTGGGCTACCTGCACGCCGTCGCGGCGGCCGCGGGATGCTCGCTCTCCCAGCCCTTTCCGGACAACGGCATCGACTGGCACGTCAGCCACAGCGCCCCCGGGCACACGGTCGACGACGAGGTCACCATCAAGGTCCAGCTCAAGTGCACGTACCAGATACCGCCGATCCCGGCGCCCCCGGACGACGGGTCCACGCGGCCCGCCTTCTCCTTCACGCTCGACAACGCGCACCTGGTGAAGCTGGCCCGTACGCCGGTCTCGGTGCACAAGATCCTTGTCGTGATGATCGTGCCCAGGTCCCGGGACGACTGGCTGCGGGCCGGTCACGACCGGCTCGACCTGCGGCACTGCTGCTACTGGACCAACCTCGCCGGGCATCCCGTGACCGGCAGGCGCAGGACCACCGTGCGCGTCCCCACCTCGCGGATCTTCGACGACCGTGCGCTCTGCGAGATCATGACGCGGGTGGGAAGGGGAGGGAGACCCTGATGCACCGCCCCCACGAAGAGCCCCTGCCGGCGGCCCGCCCCCACCCGGTGCCCGCCGCGGGCCCGTGGCCGGAGCCGCCCGAGCCCGGCCTCGTCGACCCCGCGGTGCTCGGCGCGCTGCTCGCCCGGCACGGCTGGCACCGGCGCGGCGGAGCCCCCGGCCGCTACGCCCGCTGGACGCCCCCGGGACCCGGTGGCGGCGGCACCAGCCTGCTCGTCCCCGAGAGCCGGGCCTTCCCCGACTGCGAGGACCTCATCGGCGAGGCCCTCGTCGCGCTCTCCCGCAGCGCTTCGCCGACCGCCCGTGACGTCCTCGTCGCTCTCGCCGTGCCCAGTGACGAGATCCACTGGTGGCGTGACGTGCCCGAGGGGCCCGCGGGCGCCGCGACCTGGCCGGCCGAGGAGCGGCTGCGCTCGGCGGCCCGGCAGCTGCTGCTCGCCGGAGCGCTCGCCGCGCGCGCCCGCGCCGGGTACCACGGGGCGCGGCACCGCGGGGCCGCCGCGACCGCCCTGGAGAACGTGCTGGTCGGGCCCGCGCCCGGCGGCCGCAGGCTGACCGCGTACCTGCCGGTCGGGACCGGGCGGCCACTCGCCGTCCGGCTGCGTCAGGCGCTGTACGCGGTCCGCGAGGCCGTCGACCTCCAGCGCGCCACCGGGGGCATGGACGCCTTCGACGGGGCGGTCGAGGCGGGCGCGAGCCATGAGCTGACCGAGGCGATCGTGGCGCTGGTGCACGGCACGGAGGGAGCGCGCGTCGCGGTGGAGTGGGCGCCCGGCGCGGGGGTGCCCGAAGGGTGCGCGGCGCACGCGGAGCCCGTGGAGTTCTCGCCCGGCGACCTGGCGGCGCTGCGCGCGGCGAGCGCCCGCTATCTGCGGGGCGAGCCGTCGGTGCCGGTTCACCTCACCGGGGCCGTGGTACGGATGCGGCGCTCGTCGCCGCGCGGTCCCGGCACCGTCCGGGTCAGGGTGATCACCGGGGCGGACGTCCCGCAGGTGCGGATGGTCCTGGACGAGGAGTCGTACCTCGTGGCCATCCAGGCCCATCTGGTGGGGCTGCCGATCCAGGTGCGCGGACGCCTGGAGAGCCGGGGCGGCTTCCGGCGGCTGACCGGGGCGAGCGGCGTGGCGCCGGTGCAGGTGGACGAGGCGGAGCGGGACCGGCTGATGAAGTCGCTCCAGGAGAACATCGACTTCTTCGAGGAGGCGTGCGGCACGGACTGAGGCGTGTGCGGTGGGCGTCGCCGGGGGACAGCCGCCCGGGAGCAGGGGGCGGAGGGGGCGCGCTTACGGGCGGGTCGGGAGATCCGTTTCGCGGGGGAAGCCCCGGGCTCGGTACGATCCCTCTTGCGTGCGCGATATGAACGTGCCGCACCCCCCTTCAGCTAGGAGAGACCGGTGTCAGACGTCCGTGTGATCATCCAACGCGATTCCGAGCGGGAAGAGCGCGTGGTGACGACGGGGACTACGGCCGCGGAGCTCTTCCCCGGTGAGCGCACCGTCGTCGCCGCCCGCGTGGCCGGCGAGCTGAAGGACCTGGCCTACGCCGTGGCCGACGGCGACGAGATCGAGCCCGTCGAGATCTCCTCCGAGGACGGCCTGAACATCCTGCGCCACTCGACCGCGCACGTCATGGCGCAGGCCGTGCAGGAGCTCTTCCCCGAGGCCAAGCTGGGCATCGGCCCGCCCATCCGGGACGGCTTCTACTACGACTTCGACGTCGCCGAGCCGTTCACCCCCGAGGACCTCAAGCGCGTCGAGAAGAAGATGCAGGAGATCCAGAAGCGGGGCCAGAAGTTCTCGCGCCGCGTCACCACCGACGACGACGCCCGCGAGGAGCTGGCCGGGGAGCCGTACAAGCTGGAGCTCATCGGTCTCAAGGGCAACGCGGCCAACGCCGCCGAGGGCGCGGACGCCGAGGTGGGCGGCGGCGAGCTGACCATCTACGACAACCTCGACGCCAAGACCGGCGAACTGTGCTGGAAGGACCTCTGCCGCGGTCCGCACCTGCCCACCACGCGGAACATCCCCGCGTTCAAGCTGATGCGCTCCGCCGCCGCCTACTGGCGGGGCAGCGAGAAGAACCCTCAGCTCCAGCGCATCTACGGCACCGCGTGGCCGTCGAAGGACGAGCTGAAGGCGCACCTGGAGTTCCTCGCCGAGGCCGAGAAGCGCGACCACCGCAAGCTCGGCTCCGAGCTGGACCTGTTCTCCTTCCCCGAGGAGCTCGGCCCGGGCCTCGCGGTCTTCCACCCCAAGGGCGGCGTGATCCGCAAGGAGATGGAGACCTACTCCCGCAAGCGGCACGAGGACACGGGCTATGAGTTCGTGAACACGCCGCACATCTCCAAGGAGCGTCTCTTCGAGATCTCCGGGCACCTGCCGAACTACTCGGACGGCATGTTCCCCGCCATCGAGTTCGACGAGCAGAACTACCGCCTCAAGGCGATGAACTGCCCGATGCACAACCTCATCTTCAAGGCGCGCGGCCGCTCCTACCGCGAACTGCCGCTGCGCCTCTTCGAGTTCGGCACGGTCTACCGTTACGAGAAGTCGGGCGTCGTGCACGGCCTGACCCGCTCGCGCGGCTTCACGCAGGACGACTCGCACATCTACTGCACCAAGGAGCAGATGGCGGGCGAGCTCGACTCGCTCCTCACCTTCGTCCTCGACCTGCTGCGCGACTACGGCCTGAACGAGTTCGAGCTGGAGCTGTCCACCCGCGACCCCGAGTCGGACAAGTTCATCGGCGAGGACGCGGAGTGGGAGGAGGCCACCGAGGCGCTGCGCCAGGCGGCCGCCAAGCAGGACCTCCCGCTGGTCCCGGACCCGGGCGGCGCCGCGTACTACGGCCCGAAGATCTCCGTGCAGGCCAAGGACGCGATCGGCCGGTCCTGGCAGATGTCGACCATCCAGGTCGACTTCCAGCAGCCCAAGCGCTTCGGCCTGGAGTACACCGCGCCTGACGGCACGAAGCAGCAGCCCGTCATGATCCACCGGGCGCTCTTCGGCTCCATCGAGCGGTTCTTCGCGGTGCTCCTCGAGCACTACGCGGGCGCCTTCCCGGTGTGGCTGGCCCCCGTGCAGGCGCTCGGCATCCCGATCGGCGACGCCCACGTGTCCTACCTCCAGGAGTTCGCGGCCAAGGCGAAGGAGAGGGGCCTGCGGGTGGACGTCGACGCCTCGTCGGACCGCATGCAGAAGAAGATCAGGAACGCCCAGAAGTCCAAGGTGCCGTTCATGGTCATCGCGGGCGACGAGGACATGGCCAACGGCGCCGTCTCCTTCCGTTACCGCGACGGCTCGCAGGAGAACGGCATCCCGGTCGACGAGGCGATCGCCAAGATCACCAAGGCCGTGGAGGACCGCGCCCAGGTCTGAGGCGGGCATATGCGCAGAGGCCCCCGAGGCGTGTCCTCGGGGGCCTCTCCTCGTACGGGCGTGCGGTTCCGCCCCGCCGACGCGTTCCGTACGGGTGAAGTCATATGCTGCACCTCATGACGAGTGAGCCGGAGCAGCAGATCGGAGTGGGGACGCAGGACGCGTTCCAGCGCCTGTGGACGCCCCACCGGATGGCGTACATCCAGGGCGAGAACAAGCCGACGGGTCCGGGGGCCGACGACGGCTGCCCCTTCTGCTCCATCCCGGCCAAGTCCGACGAGGACGGCCTGGTGATCGCGCGGGGCGAGCACGTCTACGCGGTGCTCAACCTCTACCCGTACAACGGCGGCCACCTCATGGTCGTGCCCTACCGGCACGTCGCCGACTACACCGGTCTGACCGCGCCCGAGACGGCCGAGCTCGGTGAGCTGACCAAGCAGGCGATGACGGCCCTGCGCACCGCGTCGGGCGCGCACGGCTTCAACATCGGCATGAACCAGGGAGCGGTGGCGGGCGCCGGCATCGCCGCCCACCTGCACCAGCACGTCGTACCGCGCTGGGGCGGCGACACCAACTTCATGCCCGTCGTGGGGCACACGAAGGTGCTGCCGCAGCTCCTCGCCGACACCCGCGAGATGCTCGCCGACGCCTGGCCGGTCCAGGCCGCCTGACCCGGCTCACGCGTCGTAGACGTCCGCCTTCTTCGGCATCGGGTCCTGGATCGCCCCGCTGAGGAAGCCGGAGCGGGCACCGAACTTCTCGGTGTTCACGCCGTTCTCCGCCAGGACCTTGATCGCCGCCGAGTGCACCACGCGCAGCACGGGGGTGGCGGCGCGCAGCGCGTCGTCGGCCATGAAGCGGTGCCGCCACGGCTTGTCGGCCCAGGCGTGCCGCAGGCCGAACGGCTCGGGCAGGACCAGCTTGCCGCCGAGGTGGTCCAGGAGCGGCGGATACCAGGTGAACGGGGCGCGGACGGCGAGTCGCACCACCTCGTCGGCGTCGACCAGGGGCAGACTGCGGTCCACGGTCTCCCAGAACTTGATGGGCTTGGCGACCGTCTTGGTCTTCGGGGCGGGCTTGCTGGTGAACAGCGAGTGCACGGGACCGAGCGCGTGCCCGGTGACCTCGATGCGCAGCGTCTCGTGCAGCACGGTCACGGTGATGAGCATCGTGATGACCAGCTGGCCGTCCCAGAGCGTGAACTGCACGCCCAGGTAGTGCCGCTCGCCGCTGCCGAACTGCTGTTCGTTGCAGATCCGCTGTACCTCGTGACCGCGTATCTGGAAGGCCTCCACGTCCGTGCCGGTGGGGCGGGCCACCGCCTTGGCGTTCTCCCCGATGGGGGAGACGATCCAGTGGTTCGTCTGGGGCTTGGTGAAGCCGCCGGTGTGCAGGGGCCCGCGCTCCAGGAGGCGGAGCTGGTCGTGCACCGCGCGTATGACGTCCCAGCTGCGGAAGGGGTGGATCTCCTTGCCGTCCTCGGCGGGCACCAGCTCCTCGGCGAGCTGCCAGCTCCCCCAGCGCGTGCCCATGCCCAATATGCCCTTGGGCCCGGCGTAGAAGACGGAGTTGCTCTGCTGCTCGGCGGAGAGCCGCGCCAGGTTCTGGCGCAGCCGCTCGGCGGCCGTCTCGCCGGGGCTGCCGGGCACCGCCTCGGGGATCTTGGCGCCGATGCCGCCGCCCGAGAGCAGGGCGGACCAGCGCTCGCGCATGTCCTTGGCCGTGCGCTCGGCGATCTGCTTGGCCCAGAACCAGCCCACCACGGGCAGCACGATCGACGCCCGCAGATACCACGCCCAGAAGCCGCCGAACGGCAGCTTGATCAGGGCGAGGACGGCCAGCACACCCACCGCGACGAGGACGGCCGTGGCGAGCGCGCTCGTCCGTTTGTTCTCGCTCTTGGCGACCTGGCGCCGGATGGTGAAGACCGCGAGCCAGACGACGAGGCCCGGCAGGAAGAGCACACCGCACAGGACCATCACGGCCGTGAGCCAGCTGTCGCGCTCCTTGCGGATGCGGTTGGCCGCGAGGCAGTGCTCGACGACCACCTGCGGCTCGGTGCCGAAGGACTGGATGAGCGGCTTGCGGCCGCCGCCCAGCATCCGCACCTGCACGGTCCGCGCGAACGCCTCACCGAGGCTCGGTTTGAACAGTGACCATATGCCGGGCTTCACCTCGGACTTGTGCCACTCGTTGTTCGCCTTGAGGATCTCGGTCACGTCGCTGTCGCGATACGCGGCCGAGGCCAGGGCGTGCGTCGCCGCCGTCTGGCCCGCGGCACCCGAGAGCGGGACCTGGGCCCCCGGCCTGAAGTCGAATCCATCGTCCGCCACTGCCGCCCCCTTGCCGCGACGCCTTCGCTGCTGCGGCTCTTCCCGACTTCCCTGTCCGGCACACCTGTTGACGTCCGGCGCATCTGTTGATCAGGTCATCAGCGTATCGGGGAGCACCGACATCCGGCAGTGGGCACCGGGGTGCCGCCCGCGCACGAGGGGCGCGGCGGACGGCACTCGTCCACCGCTCGACTACGCGGTTGCCTCCGCCCGTTCGCGGATCTTCTCCGAGAGCTGCGGGGGCATCGGCTCGTGGCGCGCGTACGTACGGCTGAAGCGTGCGGTGCCCTGGGACAGGGAGCGCAGGTCCACCGCGTACCGGCCGATCTCGATCTCGGGCACCTCCGCGCGCACCAGTGTGCGGCCGCCCGGCGCCTGCTCGGTGCCGACGACGCGGCCGCGGCGCCCCGACAGGTCGCTCATCACCGCGCCGACGTGGTCGTCGCCGACGAGCACGCGCACCTCGGCGACGGGTTCGAGCAGGTGGATGCGGGCCCCGGCCGCCGCCTCGCGCAGCGCGAGCGCGCCCGCCGTCTGGAAGGCGGCGTCGGAGGAGTCCACCGAGTGCGCCTTGCCGTCGAGGAGCGTCACGCGTACGTCGATCAGCGCGTACCCGGCGGCGACGCCCCTCGCCGCCTGCGCGCGCACGCCCTTCTCGACGGACGGTATGAACTGCCGCGGCACCGCGCCGCCGACGACCTTGTCGACGAACTCGATGCCGCTGCCGCCCGGCAGCGGCTCCACCTCGATCTCGCAGATCGCGTACTGGCCGTGCCCGCCGGACTGCTTCACATGGCGCCCGCGGCCCCCGGACCTCCCCGCGAACGTCTCCCGCAGGGTGACCTTGTGCGGCACCACGTCGACCTGCACGCCGTAACGGCTGCGCAGGCGCTCCAGGGCGACGTCGGCATGGGCCTCGCCCAGGCACCACAGGACCACCTGGTGGGTGTCCTGGTTGTGTTCGAGCCGCATCGTCGGGTCCTCGGCGACGAGTCGCGAAAGGCCCTGGCTGAGCTTGTCCTCGTCCGCCTTGCTGTGCGCCTGGATGGCGAGCGGCAGCAGCGGGTCGGGCATGTCCCAGGCCTCCATGAGGAGCGGGTCGTCCTTGGCCGACAGGGTGTCGCCGGTCTCCGCGCGGTGCAGCTTCGCCACGCACGCCAGGTCGCCGGCGACGCACCGCGTGAGGGTGCGCTGCTGCTTGCCGAACGGCGCGGAGAGCGCGCCGATCCGTTCGTCGGCCTCGTGCAGCGCGCGCGGTTCATGGCCGACGTCGGTCAGGCCGTGCCCGCAGACATGCACGGTCTCGTCGGGCCGCAGGGTGCCGGAGAAGACCCGTACGAGTGAGACGCGTCCTACGTAGGGGTCGGACGCCGTCTTGACCACCTCGGCGGCCAGCGGGCCCGCGGGGTCGCAGGTCAGCGCCGGGCGGGGCGCGCCGCTCGGCGTGGTCACGACGGGCGCGGGGTGTTCGAGCGGCGTGGGGAAGCCGCCGGTGATCAGTTCCAGGAGCTCGACGGTGCCGATGCCCTGGCGGGCGCCGTCCGCCGCGGGCGCGGCCGCGAGCACGGGGTGGAAGACGCCGCGGGCCACGGCCCGCTCCAGGTCGTCCACGAGGGACTTGTAGTCGATGTCCTCGCCGCCGAGATAGCGGTCCAGGAGGGACTCGTCCTCGCTCTCGGCGATGATCCCCTCGATGAGCTCGCTCCGTGCCTCCTCGATCAGCGGGAGCTGGTCGTCGCCCGGCTCGGACTCCTTGCGTTCGCCCGACGCGTAGTCGAACACCCGCTGCGAGAGCAGCCCGACCAGGCCGGTCACGGGGGCGTGCCCGTCCGGGCCCTGCTCGCCGTGGAGCGGCAGGTACAGCGGCAGTACGGCGTCCGGGTCGTCGGCGCCGAACGCCTCGGCGCACGTCCGCGTCATCCCGGCGAAGTCCGCGCGGGCCGACTCCAGATGCGTCACCACGATGGCGCGCGGTATGCCGACCGCCGCGCACTCCTCCCACACCATGCGGGTCGCGCCGGTGATGCCCTCGGCGCCCTCCGCCGCCGAGACGACGAAGAGGGCCGCGTCCGCCGCACGCAGACCGGCCCGCAACTCCCCGACGAAATCGGCGTATCCCGGGGTGTCCAGTAGGTTGATCTTGAAGCCGTCCCATTCGACGGGTACCAGGGAAAGCTGGACCGAGCGCTGCTGCCGGTGCTCGATCTCGTCGTAGTCGGAAACGGTGCCGCCGTCCTCGACGCGGCCCGCCCGGTTCACCGCCCCCGCGGTCAGCGCGAGGGCCTCCACCAGAGTCGTCTTGCCCGAACCGCTGTGGCCGACCAGCACCACATTCCGTACGGACGCGGGGTGGTCGGCCGATACTGCCCTGCCGGCGGCTCCGGGGTGTGCGTTCGCCTTGTCGCCCATGCCTTGCCTCCCGGTTACGTGCACGGTGAGGAGGCTCAGCCCCCTCGGGGATGCTGGCTGCTCGCGGGCGCGCGGGGCCGGGTGCTGGGCGGCTCCGACGGCGCCCGTGTCGCTTTCGAGCTTTCCACTCGGGTCACTCTGCGTCCATACGTCGTACGCGATGGTGAGGGGGCGAGCCGGTCGGTGAAGGGCGTGACTACGATGGGCCAGTCGGTGGCCAACGGGGCCACGCGGCGCACCGACCCCTCGGGAAGGCCATGCTGAACAAGTACGCGCGTGCATTCTTCACGCGTGTTCTCACACCGTTCGCCGCGTTTCTCATCCGCCGTGGGGTCAGCCCCGACGCGGTCACCTTCATCGGCACGGCCGGTGTGGTGGCGGGAGCGCTGGTCTTCTTCCCCCGTGGTGAGTTCTTCTGGGGCACGGTCGTCATCACCCTGTTCGTCTTCAGTGACCTCGTCGACGGCAACATGGCCCGCCAGCTCGGCCGCTCGAGCCGCTGGGGCGCCTTCCTCGACTCCACGCTCGACCGCGTGGCGGACAGCGCCATCTTCGGCGGGCTCGCCCTCTGGTACGCCGGTTCCGGCGACGACAACATCCTCTGCGCCGTCTCGATCTTCTGCCTCGCCAGCGGCCAGGTGGTCTCGTACACGAAGGCGCGCGGCGAGGCGATCGGCCTGCCCGTAGCCGTGAACGGCCTGGTGGAGCGCGCCGAACGGCTGGTGATCTCGCTGGTCGCCGCGGGCCTCGCGGGACTGCACACGTTCGGCGTCCCCGGCATCCAGATCCTGCTGCCCATCGCCCTGTGGATCGTCGCCGTCGGCAGTATGGTCACCCTCGTCCAGCGGGTCGTCACGGTCCGCAGGGAGTCCGCGGAGGCGGACGCCGCCGGGGGCAGCGCGCAGGAGAGTGAGGCCGCGCAGTGAAGGACCGACTGACGGACGGGCTCTACGGAGCCGGCTGGAGCACCGTCAAGAAGCTCCCCGAGCCGGCCGCCGTGCGGCTCGGCCGCATCATCGCCGACGTGGCCTGGAAGCGCCGCGGCAAGGGCGTGCTGCGCCTGGAGTCCAACCTCGCGCGCGTGGTGCCCGACGCCACCCCCGAGCGGCTCGCCCAGCTCTCCAGAGCGGGCATGCGCTCCTATCTGCGGTACTGGATGGAGTCCTTCCGGCTGCCGTCCTGGAGCAGGGACCGCGTCAGGAACGGCTTCGATCCGACGGGCCTGCACCACCTCACCGACGGCCTCGCCGCGGGCAAGGGCGTCATCGTCGCCCTGCCGCACCTGGGCAACTGGGACCTCGCGGGCGCCTGGGTCACCGCCAAGCTGGAGACGCCCTTCACGACCGTCGCCGAGCGCCTGAAGCCCGAGACGCTCTACGACCGCTTCGTCGCCTACCGCGAGAGCCTCGGCATGGAGGTCCTGCCGCACACCGGCGGCTCCGCCTTCGGCACCCTCGCCCGGCGGCTGCGCGCCGGCGGCCTCGTCTGCCTCGTGGCCGACCGCGATCTGTCCGCCTCCGGCGTCGAGGTGAAGTTCTTCGGGGACACCGCCCGGATGCCCGCGGGGCCCGCCATGCTGGCCCAGCAGACCGGGGCAGTGCTCCTGCCGGTCACCCTCTGGTATGACGGGACGCCCGTCATGAAGGGCCGCATCCACCCCCCGGTCGACGTGCCCGAGACAGGTACGAAGGCAGAGAAGACGTCTGCCATGACACAGGCGGTGGCAGACGCCTTCGCCATCGGTATCGCCGACCACCCGGAGGATTGGCACATGCTGCAGCGACTGTGGCTCGCCGACCTGGAACCCCGCCCCGAGCAGGCCCCGGCGGGGGAGGCGTCGTGAGGATCGGCATCGTCTGCCCGTACTCGTGGGACGTGCCGGGCGGCGTCCAGTTCCACATCCGCGATCTGGCGGAGCACCTCATCCGCCTGGGGCACGAGGTGTCCGTCCTCGCCCCGGCCGATGACGAGACCCCGCTCCCGCCGTACGTCGTGTCGGCTGGACGAGCCGTTCCCGTGCCGTACAACGGCTCGGTCGCGCGGCTCAACTTCGGCTTCCTGTCCGCCGCGCGGGTCCGCCGCTGGCTGCACGACGGGACCTTCGACGTCATCCACATCCACGAGCCCGCCTCGCCCTCGCTCGGCCTGCTCGCGTGCTGGGCGGCGCAAGGACCGATCGTCGGCACCTTCCACACGTCCAACCCGCGCTCCCGGGCCATGATCGCCGCGTATCCCATCCTCCAGCCCGCCCTGGAGAAGATCAGCGCGCGCATCGCCGTGAGCGAGTACGCGCGCCGCACCCTCGTGGAACACCTGGGCGGCGACGCGGTCGTCATCCCCAACGGCGTCGACGTCGGTTTCTTCGCCGATGCCGCGCCGAAGCCGGAGTGGCAGGGCGAGACCATCGGCTTCATCGGCCGCATCGACGAGCCCCGCAAGGGCCTTCCCGTCCTCATGAAGGCGCTCCCGCAGATCTTCGCCGAGCGGCCGAACGCCCGTCTGCTCGTCGCGGGCCGCGGCGACGAGGAAGAGGCGGTGGCCTCGCTCCCCGCCGAGCTGCGCTCCCGGGTGGAGTTCCTCGGCATGATCAGCGACGAGGACAAGGCGCGGCTGCTGCGCAGCGTCGACCTGTACGTGGCGCCGAACACCGGCGGCGAGAGCTTCGGGATCATCCTGGTCGAGGCGATGTCCGCGGGCGCGCCCGTGCTCGCCAGCGACCTGGACGCCTTCGCCCAGGTCCTCGACAAGGGCGGGGCCGGCGACCTCTTCATCAACGAGGACGCCGACTCCCTGGCCAAGTCGGCGATCCGCCTCCTGTCCGACCCGGCACGCCGCAAGGGCCTCCACGACCGCGGCAGCGCCCACGTACGCCGCTTCGACTGGTCGACGGTGGGCGCGGACATCCTCGCGGTCTACGAGACGGTGACGGACGGTGCGGCCTCCGTGGCGGAGGACGAACGCGTGGGGCTGCGGGCACGATTCGGCCTCGCGCAGCGGAACTAGCCGGCCGCATCACGGAACCGGCCCTGGTCAGGACAGCCCGTCCGGCGTTTGAGGACCGGGGGCTCGGGGGCGGAGCCCCCGTGACGGTGCCCACGAGGGCGGCCACGGGCCGAAGGCAGGGCGGCCAGACGGGACACCCGCCCACCGGCGGTAGCCTTGCGGCCCGTGACCTCCACACTGATCTGGATCGCCGCCGCACTGTTCGCGATCGGCCTGTACCTGAGCTGGACCGCCGGCCGGCTCGACCGGCTGCACGCCCGCATCGACGCGGCCCGCGCCGCCCTCGACGCCCAACTGCTGCGCCGCGCCTCGGTCGCCCAGGAGCTCGCGACCTCCGGGGTGCTCGATCCCGCCGCCTCGATCGTGCTCTACGAGGCGGCGCACGCGGCACGTCAGGCCGAGGAGGAGCAGCGCGAGGTCGCCGAGAGCGAACTCAGCCAGGCGCTGCGGGCCATCTTCGGTGAGGCCCAGCAGGTCGAGGCGGTGCGCGCGGCCCCCGGCGGGGACGAGGCGGCCACCGAGCTGGCAGCGGCCGTGCGCAGGGTGCCGATGGCCCGCCGCTTCCACAACGACTCCGTACGCGCGGCCCGCGCCCTGCGCGAACACCGCGCGGTCCGCTGGTTCCGCCTCGCGGGGCACGCGCCCTTCCCGCTGGCGTTCGAGATGGACGACGAGCCTCCGGTGGCGCTGGCCGACCGGGCCACCACATAGGGGCCTGACCAGGCACGTAGCGGCGGACCGACCAGGAGGGCGGTGGAAAATGAGCCACCGGTCACCCATTGGCCCTTGCTGTGGCCTGGTCGCCGGGAGTTTCCTCGTAGACGTAGCAGCCGTCTCCCTCGAGTGAGGTCACTCCGTGTCCAGCACCCCCTCCAGCAGCAACCCGTCGCCCGAGACCGGCACCGCGCGCGTGAAGCGCGGCATGGCCGAGCAGCTCAAGGGCGGCGTCATCATGGACGTCGTCAACGCCGAGCAGGCGAAGATCGCCGAGGACGCCGGTGCCGTGGCCGTCATGGCGCTGGAGCGGGTGCCCGCCGACATCCGCAAGGACGGCGGCGTGGCCCGGATGTCCGACCCCAACATGATCGAAGAGATCATCGAGGCCGTCTCGATCCCGGTCATGGCCAAGTCCCGCATCGGCCACTTCGTCGAGGCCCAGGTCCTCCAGTCGCTCGGCGTGGACTACATCGACGAGTCCGAGGTCCTCACCCCGGCCGACGAGGTCAACCACAGCGACAAGTTCGCCTTCACGACCCCGTTCGTCTGCGGCGCCACCAACCTCGGCGAGGCCCTGCGCCGCATCGCCGAGGGCGCGGCCATGATCCGCTCCAAGGGCGAGGCCGGCACCGGCAACGTCGTCGAGGCCGTCCGCCACCTGCGCCAGATCAAGAACGAGATAGCCCGGCTGCGCGGCTTCGACAACAACGAGCTGTACGCCGCGGCCAAGGACCTCCGCGCCCCTTACGAGCTGGTCAAGGAGACCGCCGAGCTCGGCAAGCTGCCGGTCGTCCTGTTCTCCGCCGGCGGTGTCGCCACCCCCGCCGACGCCGCGCTGATGCGCCAGCTCGGCGCCGAGGGCGTCTTCGTCGGCTCCGGCATCTTCAAGTCCGGCGACCCGGCCGCGCGCGCCGCCGCCATCGTGAAGGCCACCACCTTCTACGACGACCCGAAGGTCATCGCGGACGCCTCCCGCAACCTCGGCGAGGCCATGGTCGGCATCAACTGCGACACCCTGCCCGAGAACGAGCGCTACGCGAACCGGGGCTGGTGATGACCACTCCCGTCGTGGGCGTCCTCGCCCTCCAGGGGGACGTACGGGAGCACCTCATCGCCCTGGCCTCGGCGGACGCCGTGGGCAGGCCGGTGCGGCGCCCCGAGGAGCTCGCCGAGGTCGACGGCCTGGTCATCCCCGGCGGCGAGTCCACCACCATCTCCAAGCTGGCCGCCCTCTTCGGCCTGCTGGAACCCCTGCGCGCCCGCGTGCGCGACGGCATGCCGGTCTACGGAAGCTGCGCCGGCATGATCATGCTCGCCGACAAGATCCTCGACCCGCGCTCGGGCCAGGAGACGGTGGGCGGCATCGACATGATCGTGCGGCGCAACGCCTTCGGGCGGCAGAACGAGTCGTTCGAGGCCGCCGTCGCGGTCAAGGGCGTCGAGGGGGACCCCGTCGAGGGTGTCTTCATCCGGGCGCCCTGGGTGGAGTCGGTCGGCGCCCGGGTCGAGGTGCTCGCCGAGCACGAGGGCCACATCGTCGCCGTGCGGCAGGGCAACGCGCTCGCCACCTCGTTCCACCCCGAGCTGACCGGCGACCACCGGATCCACGCCCTGTTCGTCGAGATGGCGCGGGGCAACCCGCGCGCGGGAGCCTTGTAGGATCTCGGGGGACTACCCCCCGGGGCTCAGAGCCTGTGTCATAACCCCCGCGGGGGCTATGACACAGGCTCTAAGGTCTGGGTAAGTTCGTACTGGTTGTTGGGTAACGCGAAGGAGACAGGCAGATGTCCGGCCACTCTAAATGGGCTACGACGAAGCACAAGAAGGCCGTGATCGACGCCAAGCGCGGCAAACTCTTCGCGAAGATGATCAAGAACATCGAGGTGGCGGCCCGCACGGGCGGCGCCGACATCTCGGGTAACCCGACCCTCTTCGACGCCATCCAGAAGGCCAAGAAGAGCTCGGTCCCGAACAAGAACATCGACTCCGCGGTCAAGCGCGGCGCCGGTCTCGAAGCCGGTGGCGCCGACTACGAGACGATCATGTACGAGGGCTACGGACCGAACGGCGTCGCGGTGCTCATCGAGTGCCTCACCGACAACCGCAACCGCGCCGCGTCCGACGTCCGCGTCGCCATGACGCGCAACGGCGGCTCGATGGCCGACCCGGGCTCCGTCTCGTACCTGTTCAACCGCAAGGGCGTCGTGATCGTCCCCAAGGGGGAGGGCGAGCTGTCCGAGGACGACGTCCTCGGCGCGGTCCTCGACGCGGGCGCCGAAGAGGTCAACGACCTCGGCGACACCTTCGAGGTCCTCAGCGAGGCCACCGACATGGTCGCGGTCCGCACCGCGCTCCAGGACGCCGGCATCGAGTACGACTCGGCCGACGCCAACTTCGTCCCGACCATGCAGGTCGAGCTCGACGAAGAGGGCGCGCGGAAGATCTTCAAGCTCATCGACGCCCTGGAGGACAGCGACGACGTGCAGAACGTATTCGCCAACTTCGACGTGTCCGACGAGGTCATGGCCAAGGTCGACGCATAACGCTGCCGCGATGAGCGGTTTCGGCGGGTCGGGTGGGACACACGTCCACCGGCCCGCCGCTGTTGTCGGTGCCGGCGGATAGCCTGGCACGAGGTCAAAGATCGCCGCCGCGAAGAGGGGGAGGGGCGCGCATGCGCGTACTGGGGGTGGACCCCGGACTGACCCGGTGTGGCGTCGGCGTCGTCGACGGAGTCGCAGGACGGCCGCTCACGATGCGCGGCGTCGGTGTCGTGCGGACCCCGGCCGACGCGGAGCTGGGCCTGCGCCTGGTCGCCATCGAGCGCGGCATCGAGCAGTGGCTGGACGAGCACGAGCCGGAAGTCGTCGCCGTGGAGCGGGTCTTCAGCCAGCACAATGTCCGCACGGTCATGGGCACCGCCCAGGCCAGCGCGGTCGCCATGCTCTGCGCCTCCCGCCGCGGCATCACCGTCGCCCTGCACACCCCCAGCGAGGTCAAGGCCGCCGTCACCGGCAGCGGCCGTGCCGACAAGGCGCAGGTCGGCGCGATGGTCACCCGCCTGCTCCGGCTCGACGCGCCGCCCAAGCCCGCCGACGCCGCCGACGCCCTCGCGCTGGCCATCTGCCACATCTGGCGCGCCCCCGCGCAGAACCGCCTCCAGCAGGCGGTCGCCCAGAACCGCTTCCAGCAGGCAGCGGCCCTGCACGCGGCGAAGACCGCCACAGCACAGAAAGGCCGTATCTCATGATCGCCTTCGTCAGCGGCCCCGTGGCCGCGCTCGCACCCGACACCGCGGTCATCGAGGTCGGCGGCGTGGGCATGGCCGTCCAGTGCGCGCCGAACACCCTCTCCACGCTCCGGGTCGGCCAGCAGGCCAAGCTCGCCACCTCGCTGGTGGTGCGGGAGGACTCCCTGACGTTGTACGGCTTCACGGACGACGACGAGCGCCAGACCTTCGAACTGCTGCAGACCGCGAGCGGCGTCGGACCCCGCCTGGCCCAGGCCATGCTCGCCGTGCACAGCCCCGACGCCCTGCGCCGCGCCGTCTCCACCGGCGACGAGAAGGCCCTGACCGCCGTGCCGGGCATCGGCAAGAAGGGTGCCCAGAAGCTGCTCCTCGAGTACAAGGACCGCCTCGGTGAGCCCCTCGGCACCGGCGGCCCCGCCATCGGCACCGCCGTCACCGCGGGCTGGCAGGACCAGCTCCACGCCGCCCTGATCGGCCTGGGGTACGCCACGCGCGAGGCCGACGAAGCCGTTGCCGCCGTGACCCCGCAGGCCGAGGCGGCCGGAGGCACACCGCAGGTGGGCCAGCTCCTCAAGGCGGCGCTCCAGACCCTGAACCGCACCCGTTAGCCGGACCGTCACCGTCCGGCCGGACAGTGAACCGCACCCGCGGGCCCTCCCCGTACGGCAACCCCCGACCGCACCTCTGAACCGCATCGCGAGGCACACCGCATGAACTGGGACGACACGACCGACGACGCTGCCGATGCGGCCGAGCGGCTGGTCGGTGCGTCCGCCGACGGCGAGGACCAGGCCGTCGAGGCCGCCCTGCGCCCCAAGGACCTCGGCGAGTTCATCGGCCAGGAGAAGGTCCGCGAGCAGCTCGACCTCGTCCTGCGCGCGGCCCGCGCCCGTGGCGCCACCGCCGACCACGTCCTGCTCTCGGGCGCCCCCGGCCTCGGCAAGACGACCCTGTCGATGATTATCGCGGCCGAGATGGGCGCCCCGATCCGCATCACGAGCGGCCCCGCCATCCAGCACGCGGGCGACCTCGCGGCGATCCTGTCCTCCCTCCAGGAGGGCGAGGTCTTCTTCCTCGACGAGATCCACCGGATGTCGCGGCCCGCCGAGGAGATGCTGTACATGGCGATGGAGGACTTCCGCGTCGACGTCATCGTCGGCAAGGGCCCCGGCGCCACCGCCATCCCGCTGGAACTGCCGCCCTTCACGCTGGTCGGCGCCACCACGCGCGCGGGACTGCTGCCGCCGCCGCTGCGCGACCGCTTCGGCTTCACCGCCCACATGGAGTTCTACGAACCCGCGGAGCTGGAGCGCGTGGTCCACCGCTCCGCGGCGCTGCTCGACGTGGAGATCGACGCGGAGGGCGCCGCCGAGATCGCGGGCCGCTCCCGGGGCACGCCCCGTATCGCCAACCGTTTGCTGCGCCGCGTGCGGGACTACGCCCAGGTCAAGGCCGACGGCTCGATCAACAGGGACATCGCGGGCGCCGCCCTCGCCGTCTACGAAGTCGACGAGCGGGGCCTCGACCGCCTCGACAGGGCCGTCCTCGAAGCCCTGCTCAAGCTGTTCAGCGGCGGCCCGGTCGGCCTGTCGACGCTCGCGGTCGCCGTGGGGGAGGAGCGGGAGACGGTCGAGGAGGTGGCCGAGCCCTTCCTGGTGCGCGAGGGGCTGCTCGCCCGCACGCCCCGCGGTCGTGTCGCCACCCCCGCGGCGTGGGCGCACCTGGGTCTGGTCCCCCCGCGCCGAGCGGACGGAAAGGGACAACAGGATCTGTTCGGGGCGTGACGGGGCGGCCCGGGGGCGGCCCGGGGGCCTCACGGTGGTGCAACCTCGACGGAACGGCGCGGATAGTCGCGGGGTCAGGAACCCCGGTGCCATGCTGAGCGTTGTTCGTAAGGCGCGGACTCGCTTAGACTCCGCCGATGCCGCCCTTGCGGGCGGCGTGCCCACCCCCATCCAGTAGGCCGCTTTTACCCGCGCGGTCGTGCGAAGGAAATTCCGTCCCGTGAATATCGTGACCCTCCTCCCGTTCATCGTGCTCATCGGGGCCATGTTCCTGATGACCCGGTCGGCGAAGAAGAAGCAGCAGGCCGCCGCGTCGATGCGTAACGACATGCAGCCCGGCACCGGCATCCGCAC
Organism: Streptomyces sp. DSM 118878; assembly: GCF_052936595.1. Taxonomy (NCBI): domain Bacteria; kingdom Bacillati; phylum Actinomycetota; class Actinomycetes; order Kitasatosporales; family Streptomycetaceae; genus Streptomyces; species Streptomyces sp. DSM 118878. Next base: position 1,962,905 of record NZ_CP193622.1, on the reverse strand, counting down.
GATCGGTGGCATGTACGCCACCGTCAAGGAGGTTCACGACGACGCCGTCCTCCTTGAGGTGGCCCCCGGTGTCCACGCGGTTTACGCCAAGAACTCGATCGGCGCGGTCCTCTCCGACGACGAGTACAACCGCATCGTGCACGGCACCGAGGACGACCTGAAGGAGGACACCCCCGTCGTTCCCGACGACGCCTCCTCGCTGACCGAGACCGACGAGCCCGCCGCCGCCTCCGACGACTCGCGCATCGACCTCGGCAAGAAGGACGCTGCCCCCGAGGCCGACGACGCGGAGCCGAAGAAGACCGACGGCGAGTCCGACGCGAAGTAGTCACGACCGGGGTTCGCGGGGCGCGCCGCTCGCGCGCCACGGGCTCCGGACTCCGTGCATCTCGCGCCGGGTCTCGACACCACTTCATGGCCGCCCGCCCGGGTCCTCCCCGCAACCGTAGGGGCCGGACCGGACGCCGGGCGGTTGGACAGGGAGAACGAGAAGGTGGCAGCACCGAAGAAGGGCCGAAGGCAGAGCGCTCCGGGCAAGCCGGGTCGCGCACTGGCCTTCATTCTGATCGCCCTCGTGGCGCTGACCGGGGGAATGTTCCTTTCCGGGCACACCACGCCGCGTCTGGGCATCGACCTCGCGGGTGGCACGAGCATCACGCTCGAGGCGAAGAACGAGCCGGGTCAGAAGAACGCGATCAACCCGACGAACATGAACACCGCGGTTGACATCATCAACAACCGTGTCAACGGCCTGGGTGTCTCCGAGGCCGAGGTTCAGACCCAGGGTGATCGCAACATCATCGTCAACATCCCCAAGGGGACGAACGAGAAGCAGGCGCGCGAGCAGGTCGGCACGACCGCTCAGCTCTTCTTCCGTCCGGTGATCACGCAGGCCGCAGGCGCCCCGACTCCCGACCCGTCCGCCACGGAGAAGGAGAAGGACAAGGACAAGGCCACCGACAAGGCGACGGACAAGGCCACCGACAAGGCGACGGAGGGGGCGAACTCCCCGGACTCCTCCGCGTCGCCGCAGGGCCGCGCCCTGACCGACGCCCTGAAGGCCGACCCGACGCCCTCCGCCTCGGACAAGCCCAAGGACGGCGAGGAGGGCACGAAGAAGGACGAGACGCCGGCTCCCGACCCGGCCACGGCCAAGCTCCAGGAGCAGTTCACCAAGCTGGACTGCACGGACAAGACGGCCCGCGCCGAGGCCGGCCGCGGCGTCAAGCCCTCCGACCCCACCGTCGCCTGCGGCAAGAGCGCCGACGGCAAGACGTGGGACAAGTTCATCCTTGCCCCGGCCGAGGTCAACGGCAAGGACGTCGACGAGGCCGAGGCCACCATCAGGCAGGACACCGGTGCCTGGATCGTCAACATGGAGTTCACGAAGGGCGGCGCGAAGAAGTTCTCGGACGTCACGAGCAAGCTCTCGCAGCAGCAGCCCCCGCAGAACCAGTTCGCGATCGTCCTCGACGGCGACGTCGTCTCGGCCCCCAGCGTCAACACGACCCTGAGCAAGAACGCCGAGATCTCCGGCAGCTTCACGCAGCAGTCCGCCAAGGACCTCGCCAACGTCCTGTCGTACGGCGCCCTGCCGCTCACCTTCCACGAGCAGAGCGTCACCACGGTCAGCCCGGCCCTCGGCAGTGAGCAGCTCCAGGCGGGCCTCATCGCGGGCGCCATCGGCCTCGCGCTGGTCGTCATCTACCTGGTGTGCTACTACCGCGGCCTGGCGCTCATCGCCATCGCGAGCCTTCTGGTCTCCGCGGCGCTGACGTACACGATCATGACCTTGCTCGGCCCGACCATCAAGTTCGCGCTGAACCTCCCCGCGGTCTGCGGAGCCATCGTCGCGATCGGCATCACGGCGGACTCGTTCATCGTGTTCTTCGAACGCGTACGTGACGAGGTCCGCGAGGGCCGCACGCTGCGCCCCGCCGTCGAGCGCGGCTGGCCGCGCGCCCGGCGCACCATCCTGGTCTCCGACTTCGTGTCGTTCCTCGCCGCCGCCGTGCTCTTCGTGGTGACGGTCGGCAAGGTGCAGGGCTTCGCGTTCACGCTCGGCCTGACCACGCTCCTCGACGTCGTCGTGGTCTTCTTCTTCACCAAGCCGCTGATGACGCTCATGGCACGCAAGAAGTTCTTCGCGGGCGGTCACAAGTGGTCCGGCTTCGACCCGAAGCGGCTCGGGATCAAACCCCCGATCCGCCGGGTCCGCCGTGCCCCCGGTTCCTCCGCTGGCTCCGTCGACCCGAAGGAGGCCTGAGGTGTCGAAGCTCGGTAATCTCGGCGCCAGGCTCTACCGCGGCGAGGTCGGCTACGACTTCGTCGGCAAGCGCAAGATCTGGTACGCCGTCTCGATCCTGATCACCATCACGGCCATCGTCGGCCTTGCGGTGCGCGGCCTGAACATGGGCATCGAGTTCGAGGGCGGTGCCGTCTTCAACACCCCGAAGACGAGCGCCTCGGTCGCGAAGGCGGAGGAGTCCGCGGAGAAGGCCTCCGGGCATGACGCGATCGTCCAGAAGCTGGGCGACGACGCCATGCGCATCCAGATCGCCGGCGTGGACATCGAAAAGTCCGACCAGATCAAGAAGGCGCTCGCCGAGGACCTCGGCGTCAAGGCCGGCGACATCAACGCCGACCTGGTCGGCCCGAGCTGGGGCGAGCAGATCGCCAACAAGGCCTGGCAGGGCCTCGCGATCTTCATGGTCCTGGTGGTGATCTATCTGGCCATCGCCTTCGAGTGGCGCATGGCCCTGGCAGCACTCGTCGCGCTCATCCACGACATCACCATCACCGTGGGTGTGTACGCACTGGTCGGCTTCGAGGTCACGCCGGGCACGGTGATCGGTCTGCTGACCATTCTCGGTTACTCGCTCTACGACACGGTGGTGGTCTTCGACAGCCTGAAGGAGCAGTCGAAGGACATCACCAAGCAGACCCGCTTCACCTACGGCGAGGTCGCCAACCGCAGTATCAACGGCACCCTGGTGCGCTCCATCAACACCACGGTCGTCGCGCTCCTCCCGGTCGGCGGTCTGCTCTTCATCGGTGGCGGTGCCCTGGGCGCGGGCATGCTCAACGACATCTCGCTCTCGCTGTTCGTCGGCCTCGCGGCCGGTGCGTACTCCTCGATCTTCATCGCCACGCCGCTCGTCGCCGACCTCAAGGAGCTCGAGCCGCAGATGAAGGCCCTCAAGAAGCGGGTGTTCGCCAAGCGCGCGGCAGCCGCGGCCAAGGGCGAGCCGGAGGACGCACCGGAGTCAGCGGGCGACGACGAGCCGCAGGACGACGGTTACGAGGACGACGCCGCCCCGGCGGTCGTCGGTCCCCGCAGCCAGCCCGCGTCGCGCGGCCGCGGCAAGGGCCGTTCTTCGGGGAAGCGCCGATGACCGAGCTGACGGACGTCACGGGGCTGCTGCTCAGCCGCATCCGTGACGTCCCGGACTACCCGGTGCCGGGCGTGATGTTCAAGGACATCACCCCGCTGCTCGCCGACCCGGCGGCGTTCGCGGCGCTCACCGAGGCGCTCGCCGATTTCAGCGTGCGGCACGGCGCCACGAAGATCGTCGGCCTGGAGGCCCGCGGCTTCATCCTCGGCGCCCCCGTCGCGCTCCGCGCCGGGCTCGGCTTCATCCCCGTACGCAAGGCGGGCAAGCTCCCCGGGGCGACGCTCAAGCAGAGCTATGACCTTGAGTACGGCAGCGCCGAGATCGAGGTGCACGCCGAGGACCTGGCCGCGGGTGACCGTGTCGTGGTCATCGACGACGTCCTCGCCACCGGTGGCACCGCCGCCGCCTCGCTGGACCTGATCCGGCGCTCCGGCGCGGAGGTGGCCGGGGTCGCCGTGCTCATGGAGCTCGGTTTCCTCGACGGGCGCCAGAAGCTCGCGGGCGCTCTGGACGGCGCGCCCCTGGAGGCGCTGATCACCGTCTGAGCCGGATCGCCGTCCGAGACGGCGTACGGCACAGTGAGACGGGCGTCCCGGCCACCGGTCGGGGCGCCCGTCGCCGTTTTCGGCCGTGCCCGTCGCCGCTTCGGCCGGTTCTCACCCTGGACGGCGCCCCGGCGGGTCGGCGAGGGTCGGCAAGGATCGGCGCGGGCCCGGATCGGGGCCGGATGGGGGCGGTGGCCGCCCACGGCGGGAATCGACGGCTCGTCCCACGCGTTTCTCCAGTACAGCGCAGTCTCACCGGCCCAGGGCGAGCCGAAGGCCCAGGATCGATACCATGAAGTATTCGGGGCCTGTCCGGGGGCCCGATCGCGCACAGGGAGCGCTCTTGCCAGACGAGTCCCAGCCACTCACCGCCGCCAAGGCCGCCCAGCAGGCCCAGCAGGCCTCGGCGGACTCCGCCGCGTCCGCGAAGAAGGCGGAGGGCGGGCAGGGCGGCACATCCGCGCAGCGCGCCCAGGGAGAGGTCTCCCGGGGCGACAAACCGGCCGAGCAGCCCCGTCCGAAGCTGCCGGCGGACCACCACCCGACGGCTCCCGCGATCCGCCCCGCCACGGGGCAGCCCCCGCGCTCCGGCTCCTCCAACCGCGTACGGGCCCGCCTCGCCCGCCTCGGCGTGCAGCGTTCGAACCCGTACAACCCGGTCCTCGAGCCCCTGCTGCGGATAGTGCGCAGCAACGACCCGAAGATCGAGACGTCGACGCTGCGCCAGATCGAGCGCGCCTACCAGGTCGCCGAGCGCTGGCACCGCGGGCAGAAGCGCAAGAGCGGCGACCCGTACATCACGCACCCCCTCGCCGTGACGACGATCCTCGCCGAGCTCGGCATGGACCCGGCGACGCTGATGGCGGGGCTCCTGCACGACACCGTCGAGGACACCGAGTACGGCCTGGACACCCTCAAGCGCGACTTCGGCGACCAGGTGGCCCTGCTCGTCGACGGCGTCACCAAGCTGGACAAGGTCAAGTTCGGCGAGGCCGCGCAGGCCGAGACCGTGCGCAAGATGGTCGTCGCCATGGCCAAGGACCCCCGCGTCCTGGTCATCAAGCTCGCCGACCGCCTGCACAACATGCGCACGATGCGGTATCTCAAGCGCGAGAAGCAGGAGAAGAAGGCCCGCGAGACCCTGGAGATCTACGCTCCGCTGGCGCACCGCCTGGGCATGAACACCATCAAGTGGGAGCTGGAGGACCTCGCCTTCGCGATCCTCTACCCCAAGATGTACGACGAGATCGTGCGCCTGGTCGCCGAGCGCGCCCCCAAGCGCGACGAGTACCTCGCCATAGTGACCGACGAGGTCCAGGCCGACCTGCGCGCCGCCCGCATCAAGGCGACCGTCACCGGCCGCCCGAAGCACTACTACAGCGTCTACCAGAAGATGATCGTCCGCGGCCGGGACTTCGCGGAGATCTACGACCTGGTGGGTATTCGGGTACTTGTCGACACGGTCCGCGACTGTTACGCCGCACTCGGCACCGTCCACGCGCGATGGAACCCGGTCCCCGGCCGGTTCAAGGACTACATCGCGATGCCGAAGTTCAACATGTACCAGTCGCTGCACACGACGGTCATCGGACCCAACGGCAAGCCCGTCGAGCTCCAGATCCGTACGTTCGACATGCACCGCCGCGCCGAGTACGGCATCGCCGCGCACTGGAAGTACAAGCAGGAGCCTTCCGCGGGTGCCTCCAAGGTGCGCACCGACGTGCCGAGGAAGGCCGGCGGCAAGGACGACCACCTCAACGACATGGCGTGGCTGCGCCAGCTCCTCGACTGGCAGAAGGAGACCGAGGACCCCAGCGAGTTCCTGGAGTCGCTGCGCTTCGACCTGTCGCGCAACGAGGTCTTCGTGTTCACGCCGAAGGGCGACGTCATAGCGCTCCCGGCGGGCGCCACCCCGGTCGACTTCTCGTACGCGGTCCACACCGAGGTCGGCCACCGCACCATAGGGGCGCGGGTCAACGGCCGGCTCGTGCCGCTCGAATCGACCCTGGACAACGGCGACCTCGTGGAGGTCTTCACCTCCAAGGCGGCGGGCGCGGGCCCGTCCCGCGACTGGCTCGGCTTCGTCAAGTCGCCGCGGGCGCGCAACAAGATCCGCGGATGGTTCTCCAAGGAGCGCCGCGACGAGGCGATCGAGCAGGGCAAGGACGCCATCGCGCGCGCCATGCGCAAGCAGAACCTGCCCATCCAGCGGATTCTGACCGGCGACTCCCTGGTCACGCTCGCCCACGAGATGCGCTACCCCGACATCTCGTCGCTGTACGCGGCGATCGGCGAGGGCCATGTCACCGCGCAGTCCGTCGTGCAGAAGCTCGTCCAGGCCCTCGGCGGCGAGGAGGCCGCCAACGAGGACATCGCCGAGAGCGCGCCGCCCTCGCGCAGCCGCAGCAAGCGCCGCGCCAACGCCGACCCCGGTGTCGTCGTCAAGGGCGTCGAGGACGTCTGGGTCAAGCTCGCCCGCTGCTGTACGCCGGTGCCGGGCGACCCCATCATCGGCTTCGTCACGCGCGGCAGCGGCGTATCGGTGCACCGCAGCGACTGCGTGAACGTCGACTCCCTCTCCCGGGAGCCCGAGCGGATCCTGGAGGTCGAGTGGGCGCCCACCCAGTCCTCGGTCTTCCTGGTCGCCATCCAGGTCGAGGCCCTCGACCGCTCGCGCCTCCTCTCGGACGTCACGCGCATCCTCTCGGACCAGCACGTGAACATCCTGTCGGCCGCGGTGCAGACCTCGCGCGACCGCGTCGCCACGTCCCGCTTCACCTTCGAGATGGGCGACCCCAAGCACCTGGGGCACGTGCTCAAGGCGGTCAGGGGCGTCGAGGGTGTGTACGACGTGTACCGGGTGACGTCGACGCGAAGGCCCTGAACCGGCTGTAGGCGACGGGCGAGCGCCCCGAACCGGCTGCATGCGACGGAAGGCCCGGCAGGTGACACCTGCCGGGCCTTCCGTCGTCTACGGTGCGGGTGTTCAGCCGCCGAACTCGTGCAGGCCCTTCAGGGCCTGGTCGAGCAGCGCCTGGCGGCCGTCGAGCTCCCGCTGGAGCTTGTCGGCCTTCGCGTTGTTGCCCGCGGCACGCGCGGTCTCGATCTGGCCGTGCAGCTTGTCCACGGCCGCCTGGAGCTGACCGGTGAGACCCTCGGCACGCGCGCGTGCCTCCGGGTTCGTGCGGCGCCACTCGGCTTCCTCGGACTCCTGGAGCACCCGCTCCACGGCGTGCATACGGGCCTCGACCTTCGGGCGCGCGTCACGCGGGACGTGGCCGATGGCCTCCCAGCGCTCGTTGATCGAGCGGAACGCGGCGCGGGCCGACTTCAGGTCCTTCACCGGGACGAGCTTCTCGGCCTCCTCGGCCAGCTCCTCCTTCAGCTTCAGGTTCTCCGTCTGCTCGGCGTCACGCTCGGCGAACACCTCGCTGCGTGCCGCGAAGAAGACGTCCTGGGCGCCGCGGAAGCGGTTCCACAGGTCGTCCTCGTGCTCGCGCTGGGCGCGGCCCGCGGCCTTCCACTCGGTCATCAGGTCGCGGTACCGCGCGGCCGTCGGACCCCAGTCCTTCGAGCCGGACAGCGCCTCGGCCTCGCCGACCAGCTTCTCCTTGGCCTTGCGGGCCTCCTCGCGCTGCGCGTCCAGCGAGGCGAAGTGCGCCTTGCGGCGCTTGGAGAACGCCGAGCGGGCGTGCGAGAAGCGGTGCCACAGCTCGTCGTCCGACTTGCGGTCCAGACGCGGCAGACCCTTCCAGATGTCCACCAGGGCCCGCAGCCGCTCACCGGCCGCCCGCCACTGCTCGCTCTGGGCCAGCTCCTCGGCCTCGACGACCAGGGCCTCCTTGGCGTGCCGCGCCTCGTCGGACTGCTTGGCCTTCTGGACCTTGCGCTCCTCGCGGCGGGCCTCGACGGTCTCGACCAGCTTGTCGAGCCGCTTGCCCAGGGCGTCCAGATCGCCCACCGCGTGCGCCTCGTCGACCTGTTGGCGCAGGTGCTCGACGGCGGTCATGGCGTCCTTGGCCGACAGGTCGGTCGTCTTCACCCGGCGCTCGAGAAGTCCGATCTCGACGACCAGACCGTCGTACTTGCGCTCGAAATAGGCGAGGGCCTCATCAGGAGATCCTGCCTGCCACGAACCGACCACTCGCTCGCCGCCGTCGGCCGTACGCACGTACACGGTCCCCGTCTCGTCGACGCGGCCCCACGGGTCGCTGCTCACAGCGCCTCCTCCACATGATGCCTGCGCAGGGCCTCGGGGCCCCCGGCATCGTCCACAGTTTCGTCACCGCCAACATAGGCGACCGGCGGGGCGGCTGTCCGCATCCCGCACGACCGAAGTTGCCCGGCGGCCCTCATGATCTGGTGACGGTCGCCTTGTCGATGACCACGGTCGCGTTCGGGCTGCCGTCGCCCTGCCCGGTGCTCTCCCCGGCGTCGGCGATCTTCTTGAGCACCTTCATCCCGGAATCGGAAATGGTCCCGAACGGTGTGTAATGGGGCGGGAGCTGACTGTCCTGGTAGACGAGGAAGAACTGGCTTCCGCCGGAGTCGCGGCCCTTCTTCGTCTGGGCGTTGTACTGGTTCGCCATGGCGACCGTGCCCGCCGGATACACGTTCCCCTTCAGGCGCTTGTCCTTGAGGTTCTCGTCCGGGATGGAGTAGCCGGGGCCGCCCTTGCCGGTGCCCTTCGGGTCGCCGCACTGAAGGACGTAGATGCCGCCCGTGGTGAGGCGGTGGCACGCGGTGTGGTCGAGGTAGCCCTTGTTCACCAGGAAATTGAACGAGTTCACCGTGTGCGGCGCCTTCGCCGCCGACAGGTCCAGGCCGATGTCGCCGCACGTCGTCTTCAGGGTCATCGTGTAGTCCGCCGACTTGTCGACGGTGAGCGCCGGCTCCTTGTCGAAGTCGAGCGGCTTCACCTTGCCGGGCGCCGGCTTCTCGCACGGGTCCTTCGGCGTGCTGGTCGGCTGCGCGGCGGCCTCGTCGTCCTTCGTCCCGCCGTCGCCGTCGAAGGCGCCCGCCACATACGACACCGCGCCCCCCGCCAGCACCACCGCGAGCGCCGACGCGATCACCGCGTTGCGCATGCGCGCCCTGCGCCGGGCGGATTCCCGCCGCTGCTGTTGACGCTCGAACTTCTCGCGGGCGAGCTGCCGCCGCCGCTGATCGTTGCTGACCACCGGGTTCTCTCCCCTTTTCTGGTGACCGCCTGAGTGTGCCCGTACCGTATATGGGTTACCTGTGGAATCGGCAGCGCCGGTAGGCTCTGATCTGCCGTGATCCTCCGCCGGGGGGCCGCGGTCCCTGCCACCGGACGACGAATGAAGGACGATCGTGCTCATTGCCGGGTTCCCCGCCGGGGCCTGGGGGACCAACTGCTACGTGGTCGCCCCCGCCGCCGGTGAGGAGTGCGTGATCATCGACCCGGGCCACCAGGCCGCCCAGGGAGTCGAGGACGCACTCGAGAAGCATCGGCTCAAGCCCGTCGCGGTCATCCTCAGCCACGGCCACATCGACCACGTCGCCTCGGTCGTCCCGGTCTGCGGAGCGCACGACGTACCCGCGTGGATCCACCCCAGCGACCGGTACATGATGAGCGACCCCGAGAAGGCCCTCGGCCGCTCCATCGGGATGCCGCTCATGGGCGAGCTGACGGTGGGGGAGCCCGACGACGTGCGGGAGCTGTCCGACGGCGCGGGGCTGAAGCTGGCGGGACTCGACTTCTCCGTCGCGCACGCGCCGGGCCATACGAAGGGGTCGGTGACCTTCCGGATGCCCGAGACGCAGGAGATCCCCTCGGTCTTCTTCTCGGGCGACCTGCTCTTCGCCGGCTCCATCGGACGCACCGACCTGCCCGGCGGCAGCCACGCCGAGATCCTCGAGTCGCTGGCACGCGTGTGCCTGCCGCTCGACGACTCGACGGTCGTGCTGTCCGGCCACGGCCCCCAGACATCCATCGGCCAGGAGCGCGCCACCAACCCGTATCTGCGGCAGGTGGCCGCCGGCCTGGGCGCGGACGAGACGTCCGCCCCGCGACGAGGAATGTGACGAGAGAATTCCGTGAGCACCTTCAAGGCCCCCAAGGGCACCTACGACCTGCTCCCCCCGGACTCCGCGAAGTTCCTCGCGGTCCGCGAGGCGATCGCCGCACCGCTGCGCAACTCCGGCTACGGCTACATCGAGACGCCCGGGTTCGAGAACGTCGAGCTGTTCGCGCGCGGTGTCGGTGAGTCCACCGACATCGTCACCAAGGAGATGTACGCCTTCACGACCAAGGGCGGCGACGAGCTCGCCCTGCGCCCCGAAGGCACCGCCTCCGTGCTGCGCGCCGCCCTGGAGGGCAACCTCCACAAGGCGGGCAACCTCCCGGTCAAGCTCTGGTACTCGGGCTCGTACTACCGCTACGAGCGCCCCCAGAAGGGCCGCTACCGCCACTTCTCGCAGGTGGGTGCCGAGGCGGTCGGCGCCGAGGACCCGGCGATCGACGCCGAGCTGATCATCCTGGCCGACCAGGCGTACCGCGCGCTCGGCCTGCGGAACTTCCGCATCCTGCTCAACTCCCTCGGCGACAAGGAGTGCCGTCCCGTCTACCGGGCCGCGCTCCAGGACTTCCTGCGCGGCCTCGACCTGGACGAGGAGACACGTCGACGTGTCGACATCAACCCGCTCCGCGTCCTGGACGACAAGCGCGCCGAGGTCCAGAAGCAGCTCGTGGGCGCCCCGTCGCTGCGCGACTCCCTGTGCGAGGCGTGCAAGGCGTACCACGAGCAGGTACGTGAACTGATCACCGCGGCGGGCGTCGCCTTCGAGGACGACGAGAAGCTGGTCCGCGGCCTGGACTACTACACCCGCACGACGTTCGAGTTCGTCCACGACGGCCTCGGCTCGCAGTCCGCGGTCGGCGGCGGCGGCCGCTACGACGGCCTGTCCGAGATGATCGGCGGCCCCTCGCTGCCCTCGGTCGGCTGGGCGCTCGGCGTGGACCGCACGGTCCTCGCCCTGGAGGCGGAGGGCGTCGACCTCGAACTCCCCGCGTCCACCAGCGTCTTCGCGGTCCCGCTCGGCGACGAGGCCCGCCGGGTCCTCTTCGCCAAGGTGACGGAGCTGCGCAAGGCGGGCGTCGCGGCCGACTTCGCGTACGGCGGGAAGGGGCTGAAGGCGGCGATGAAGGCGGCCAACCGCTCCGGCGCGCGGTATGCGCTCGTGGCCGGTGAGCGTGATCTGGCGGAGGACGTCGTACAGCTCAAGGACATGGAGTCCGGCGAGCAGAGCGCTGTCGCGGTGGGGGAGATCGTGGAACTGCTCAAGGGGAAGCTGGCCTAGCGACCGGCTCGTGGGGGGCGAGGGGCAGCCCTCGCCCCTTCGCCCCCTTCCCCTTCGCCCTCTCCGGCACCGCTCAGTCCAGCAGCCCGAGCCGCAGCGCGTGGGTGACCGCCGCCGTCCGGTCGTCCACGCCCAGCTTCCCGAAGGCCCTCAGCAGATGCGTCTTCACCGTCGACTCGGCGACGAACAGACGACGCCCGACCTCCGCGTTCGTGCACCCCTCGGCGACCAGCCGCAGCACCGCCGTCTCCCGCTCCGACAGCCGTGGCCGCTCGGGCCTGGTCCGCAGCCGGTCGACCAGGCGGGCGGCCACCGAGGGGGCGAGGACGGTCTCGCCGCGGGCCGCCGCCCGCACCGCGTCGGCGAGCTCCCCGCGGGCCAGGTCCTTCAGCAGGTAGCCCGCCGCGCCCGCCTCCACGGCCCGCAGGATGTCGCCGTCCGTCTCGTACGTCGTGAGGACGATGACCCGGCAGGTGAGCCCGGCCGCCGCCATCCGCTCGATGGAGTCGGCACCGCCGCCGCCGGGCATCCGCAGGTCCATCAGGACGATGTCGGGCCGCAGTTCGGCCGCGAGCGCCTCCGCTCGGGGGCCGCTCGACGCCTCCGCGACCACCTCCACGTCCGGCTCGGCGCTCAGCATGGCGCGCAGGCCCTCGCGTACGACGGGATGGTCGTCGGCCAGTACGACGCGGATCACGGGGAACTCCTCTCGGGGGCCGGCAGGACGACCGTCACGGTGGTGCCCTCGCCGGGGCGGCCGGTGACCTCCGCCGTGCCCCCGACCTCCGTCGCACGCGACCGCATCCCGCGCAGGCCGTAGCCCGGCAGGGGCACGCCGGGGTCCAAGCCGCGGCCATTGTCGCGGACCTGGAGGCTGAGCGAGGTCCGGGTGTACGTGAGCGCGACGCCGGCCGACGCGCCGGGGCCCGCGTGTCTGCGGACGTTGGCCAGGGCCTCCTGGCAGGAGCGCAGGGCGACCACGTCGAGGCCGGGCGGCAGCGGCCGTACGTCGCCCGTGACGGTCAGCGTGGCGTCATGGCGGGCCGAGAGGCGGCGCAGGGCGTCCGGCAGCGGACCGCCGCCGGTCAGATCGGCGGGGGCCCCGCCGGAGACCAGGGCCCGTGCCTCGGCGAGGTTCTGCCGGGCCGTGGCCTCCATCAGCTCCAGGTGACGCCGGGCCGCCGGCACGTCACGGTCCAGCTCGGCGCCGACGGCCTGGGCGAGCATCAGGACGCTGGTGAAGCCCTGTGCGAGGGTGTCGTGGATCTCGCGGGACAGCCGCTCCCGCTCGGCGAGGGCGCCGCGCTCGGAGGAGAGCCGGGTGATTTCCTCGCGGCTTGCCTCAAGCCGGGCGATGAGCTCGGCTCTCTCCATGCTCTGCTCGATGAGCCGGACCGTCCAGCTCCCCACGGCCACCGAGAAGACCAGGGTCACCAGGGCGAAGACGGAGTTGTAGAAGACGTCCTGGGCCGAGGGCCGCCACAGCACCGCCCAGCCGGCCACGGGGGCGACGTTGACGACGACGACCGCGACCAGCGCGGCACGCAGCCGCAGCGCGATGAAGCACATGGGGATGATCGCGAACGTCATCAGACGGGTCTGGCCGACCATGACGCCGGGCGGCAGGAACAGCAGGACGGAACCCGCGACGTAGACGAGCGCCCGGTGTTCGTCGGCGCCCTCGCACATCAGCACCGGACGCCCGACGACGACGTACCAGGGGACGAGGAGCGCGAGCAGCGCGGCGGCCGCGATCCGCACGGACCACCCCGGGTGGGCCGTGCCGAGGACGAAGACCAGGGTGGCCAGCCAGACCACGGCGAAGTACGAGTCCCAGAGCCGGAAGGTCCGATTCCAGACGTCGGACGCGGCGGCGCCCGCCGGCTCGCTCATCCGTCGCGCCGGTTCTTCCACCGGAAGGTCAGCAGACATAGCGCCAATCCTCCGACGCACCAGGCGCCGAGCACCAGGGCCGTCCTGCCGTACTCCCAGCTTCCCGTCTGTTCCAGGACGCTCGCCGACTCCGGCAGGAAGACGCCGCGCAGTCCCTGGCACATCCACTTCAGCGGGAAGAGCGCGCTGATGTCCAGCATCCAGCCCGGAATGGTGTCGACGGCGATGTACACCCCGGAGATGAACTGGAGCACCAGGAACGGAAGTACGACCACGGAGGTCGCGCTCCGTCCCGACCTCGGGACGCCGCTGACGGCGATGCCGAGCAGCGCGCAGCCGGTGAGCCCCAGGACGAAGATCCAGCCGAACGTGAACCAGTCCCACGCGCGCGTGGGCGGCTCCACCCCGAAGAACCAGACGCCGACGAGCAGCAGGAGCACCGTCTCCAGCACCCCCGTGACCAGGACGAGCCAGATCTTGCCGAGGAAGTACGCGGCCGGGGGCATCGGCGTCCCGCTGAGCCGGCGCAGCACCTTCTCGTCCCGCTCGATCGCGATGGAGATGCCGAGCGACTGGAAGCTGATCGACATGATGCCCGCGGCCATCATCGCGGGCACGTACAGCTGTGAGGCGGTGATGCCCGCGCCCGTCACGTCGTCACGGAAGATCGACGCGAAGAGGAAGAGGAAGACGACAGGGAAGGCGAAGGTGAAGACCACCTGCTCGCGCAGCCGGAAGAACTGCTTCAGCTCAAGACCGCCCTGATGCAGCCCGAGCCCCCAGGCGCCGGGCAGCCGTGCGGCGCCCCCGCTCGCGGTCCGTTCGCCGGTGACGGTGGTCATCGCGTGCCCTCCTGTCCGGTCAGCCGGAGGTAGACGTCCTCCAGCGTGGGCCGTTCGATCCGCAGGTCGGGGACCTCGCCGTCGAAGCGGCGGGAGAGCTCGGCGACGGTGCGGGCCGGGGTCGTGGTGTGCTCCTCGCGCGGTGTGCCGTCCGGCCCGGTCCACCCGACGGTGGCCCCGGTGCCGTACCGGCGGCGCAGGGCGGCGGGCTCGCCCTCGGCGACCACCCGGCCCTCCGCGATCACGGCGAGGCGGCCGGCGAGGGCTTCGGCCTCCTCCAGGTAGTGCGTGGTGAGCACGATGGTGGTGCCCTCGTGCGCCAGCGCCCCGATGAGATCCCAGAATCGCCGCCGCGCGGCCGGGTCGAAGCCCGTCGTCGGCTCGTCTAGGAGCAGCAGCTCGGGGCCGCCGATCACGCCCAGCGCCACGTCGAGCCTGCGTCGCTGACCGCCGGACAGCGCCTTGACGCGGCTCGCCGCCTTCTCCCGGAGACCCACCAGCGCGATCACCTCATCGGGGTCGCGCGGGCGCGGGTAGTAGCGCGCGAAGTGCCGCACCGTCTCCCGGACGGTCAGTTCGGCGGGCGCCGACTCGTCCTGCCACACGATGCCCACGCGCGAGCGCCAGGCCCGCCCCGCCGAGCCGGGGTCGGCGCCGAGCACGCGGACGTCGCCGCCGTCCCGGGCCCGGTTGCCCTGGAGGATCTCCACGGTGGTGCTCTTGCCCGCCCCGTTGGGGCCGAGGATGCCGAAGACCTCGCCGGGGCGGATCGCCAGATCGACGCCGTCGACCGCGGTGACCTCGCCGTACCGCTTGCGCAGTCCCCGTACGTCCACCGCGAGTTCGCCCGTGTGTGCTGTCATGACGTCGAGCATTCCGCCGGACCGGACGCCCCGGGACCCCCGTGCGTACCCCCTTGTGTCCATCGACCGGTGGACACACAGGCGCGTACGGCACAATGTCCCTGCCCGCGGCCACGACAAGCGACGGAACGGCGTGATGAGCAAAACGATGTCAGCGAAGGACGACGCCCCGGACCGTGAGGAGCGGGTGGCCGCTTCGAGGAGTGTCGGCGGGAGCAGCGCGCTCGCCCTGCTCCTGGTGATCACGGGCGTCGGCGGGCTGCTCGCCTCCTGGATCATCACCCTCGACAAGTTCGAGCTCCTCAAGGACCCGAACTTCCAGCCGGGCTGCAGCATCAACCCCGTGGTCGCCTGCGGCAGCATCATGAAGAGCGAGCAGGCGGAGGTCTTCGGGTTCCCGAACCCGATGCTGGGCCTCGTCACCTACGGCATCGTGGTCGGCGTCGGCATGAGCCTGCTGGCGGGGGCCCGCTTCCCGCGCTGGTACTGGCTGACGTTCAACGCGGGCGCGCTCTTCGGCGTCGGGTTCTGCACCTGGCTGATGATCCAGTCGCTCTACCACATCAACGCGCTCTGCCTCTGGTGCTGCCTGGCCTGGGTCGTCACGCTCCTGATCTTCTGGTACGTCACGTCCTTCAACATCCGCCACGGCTTCCTGCCCGCGCCCCGCTGGGCCAAGGGCTTCCTGGAGGACTTCACCTGGGCGCTGCCGGTGATGCACATCGGCGTCATCGCCATGCTGATCCTCACCCGCTGGGGCGCCGACCTCTGGGCCTGAGCGGCGGCCCGGCCCCGGGCGGCCGCCCCGGCCGCCCGGCGGGATTGTCAGTGGCGTGACATAGGGTTCTGGACGTGGAGCCCGACCTGTTCACCGCCGCAGCCGAAGACCGCCAGGAAAAGGATCCGTCCAGCAGCCCCCTGGCCGTCCGGATGCGCCCGCGCACCCTCGACGAAGTCGTCGGCCAGCAGCATCTGCTCAAGCCGGGCTCGCCCCTGCGCCGCCTCGTCGGCGACGGCGGCGGACCCGCAGGACCGTCGTCGGTGTTCCTGTGGGGCCCGCCGGGCATCGGCAAGACGACCCTTGCCTACGTGGTCTCCAAGGCGACGAACAAGCGCTTCGTGGAGCTCTCCGCGATCACCGCGGGCGTGAAGGAAGTGCGCGCGGTCATCGACGGCGCCCGCAGGGCGATGGGCGGCCACGGCAAGGAGACCGTCCTCTTCCTCGACGAGATCCACCGCTTCAGCAAGGCCCAGCAGGACTCCCTGCTCCCCGCCGTCGAGAACCGCTGGGTGACGCTCATCGCGGCGACCACCGAGAACCCGTACTTCTCGATCATCTCCCCGCTCCTCTCCCGCTCCCTGCTGCTCACCCTCGAACCGCTCACCGACGACGACCTGAGCGCCCTGCTGCGCCGGGCGCTCACCGACGAGAGGGGCCTCGGCGGCGCGGTCGGGCTGCCCGACGAGGCCGAGGCGCACCTGCTGCGGATCGCGGGCGGCGACGCCCGGCGCGCGCTCACCGCCCTGGAGGCCGGGGCGGGCTCGGCCCTCGCCAAGGGCGAGAAGGAGATCACCCTCCAGACGCTGGAGGAGTCCGTCGACCGGGCCGCCGTGACGTACGACAGGGACGGCGACCAGCACTACGACGTCGCCAGCGCCCTCATCAAGTCCATCCGCGGCTCCGACGTCGACGCGGCCCTGCACTATCTGGCCCGCATGATCGAGGCGGGCGAGGACCCCCGCTTCATCGCCCGGCGCCTGATGATCTCCGCGAGCGAGGACATCGGCCTCGCCGACCCGACGGCCCTGCCGACGGCCGTCGCCGCCGCGCAGGCCGTCGCCATGATCGGCTTCCCGGAGGCCGCGCTCACGCTCAGCCACGCCACGATCGCCCTCGCCCTGGCCCCGAAGTCGAACGCCGCGACGATCGCCATCCAGCAGGCCCAGGCCGACGTCCGCGGGGGCCTCGCCGGCCCCGTCCCGCCCCACCTGCGCGACGGTCACTACAAGGGCGCGGCCAAGCTCGGCCACGCGCAGGGGTACGTGTACCCGCACGACGTCCCCGGCGGCATCGCCGCCCAGCAGTACGCCCCGGACACCATCGAGGGCAAGCGGTACTACCAGCCCACCAGGTACGGCGCCGAGGCGCGCTATGCCGACGTGGTCGAGCGTGTGCGCGCCCGGCTGAAGGGCGAGCAGCCCGAGGTCTGAGGCACCTCGCCGCACCCGGTACACTTGTCGCCAGTGCTGAGTCCCGTGCCCGGTCTTGTACCGGCACCACCAGAGCGGGACACCCAGCCGGAACCCCGGCGCCGCGAGGCAAGGGGATCCAGGAGCGTCGCGCACCGTCGAAGGTGTCGCGGGCAGCCCACCACCATCTCGTACTCCGGGAATCGGTCGGTGGGCCACTCGCGTACTGCACATAGTGCCCAGACCAGGGAGCGGCTGCCTCGTGAGCCCATGGCTCGTGAGGTTTCCCAGGCTGCGGATGCGACCTCCCCTAACCACTGGTGAAGCCGATTTCACAATGAACAGAGAGGTTGGTTCATGCCGAACCAGTCCCGCCCCAAGGTCAAGAAGTCGCGTGCCCTCGGCATCGCGCTGACCCCGAAGGCCGTCAAGTACTTCGAGGCCCGCCCCTACCCGCCGGGCGAGCACGGCCGTGGGCGCAAGCAGAACTCGGACTACAAGGTCCGTCTGCTGGAGAAGCAGCGGCTGCGCGCGCAGTACGACCTCTCCGAGCGTCAGCTCGTCCGTGCCTACGAGCGCGCGTCCAAGACGCAGCTCAAGACCGGTGAGGCCCTGGTCATCGAGCTGGAGCGTCGTCTCGACGCCCTGGTCCTGCGTTCGGGCATCGCCCGCACGATCTACCAGGCCCGCCAGATGGTCGTGCACGGCCACATCGAGGTCAACGGCGGCAAGGTCGACAAGCCGTCGTTCCGCGTCCGTCCCGACGACGTCGTGATGGTCCGCGAGCGCAGCCGCGAGAAGCCGCTGTTCCAGGTCGCGCGCGAGGGTGGCTTCGCCCCCGACGGCGAGACCCCGCGCTACCTCCAGGTGAACCTGAAGGCCCTGGCCTTCCGCCTGGACCGCGACCCGAACCGCAAGGAGATCCCCGTGATCTGCGACGAGCAGCTCGTCGTCGAGTACTACGCCCGCTGACCCGGACGTAGCTCACCCTGCTTCAGCCCGTCGTCTCCCCGCCCTTCCCGGCGGGGCAGGCGGCGGGTTTGCTCGTATCCGGACCCGGCGCGCAGCGCCCGCGCCACCGCCGCGTCGAGGTCGAGCCCCGCGCCCGTGCCCACGCACTCCTCGTACCGCGCGTCGCCGAGCGCCTCGCGGACCTGCTCCTCGCAGACCGCGTGCGGCCCGCCGAAGTTGCCCGAGCCGAACAGCGGCAGCCCCACCGAGGGCCAGATGCGGGACGCGGCGCCCTGGAGCACCGCCGCCTCCGCCGCGTCGCCCGCCGCCGCGGTGAACAGCGCGATCAGCTCGATGGACAGGACCGTGCCGAGCAGGTCGTGGAAGCGGTGGCCCAGGTCCAGTGACTCGGTGAGCAGCTCACGCGCCGTCGCCGTCTCGCCGCGCGTCCAGGCCGCGTACCCGAGGACGTACAGGGCGTACGCGAGGGTCCAGCGCTCGCCGTGGTCCTCGCAGATCCGGCGCACGTCCTCGCACAGCTCCACCGCCACCCCCAGCTCGCCCCGGAACAGCAGGGCCATGGCGAGCTCGACCTGACTCATCAGGACGTTGCTGTTGAGCTCGCCGATCTCCTGGTAGCGGTCGAGCGCCGAGCGCAGCAGCGTCTCGGCGCGCGGGATGTCGTCGGTGACCAGGGCGAGGCAGCCGATGCGGTGCTCCGCGTACGCCGCGGCGACCGCGCTGCCCGACAGCTCCGCGCCCTCACGGCACTCGTGCAGCGCGGCCAGGGCGGCGGTCGTGTCGCCCTGGAGCACCGCCACGTAGCCGAGCACCCACAGCGCCTTGAGCCGCGTGTCCTCGTGGCCGCCGTCGAGTTCGAGGGCGCGGTCGAGCCAGTGCCTGCCCTCCGCGAGCCGGCCGCAGCCGACCCAGTAGAACCACAGCGTGCCCGCGAGGTACTGCCCCAGGTGCGCCTCGTCGCGCTCGGTCAGGCAGAACTCCAGGGCGGCCCGCAGATGGGGCAGCTCCATCTCGACCAGCTCGGCGACCGCGGCCTGGCGCGGCGAGAACCAGTCCAGCTCGCACCACGTGGCGAGCCCCGTGTACCAGTCGCGGTGCCTGCGCCGCAGCCGTGCGGCCTCGCCCGCCGCCTCCAGCCAGTCGAGACCGTACGCCCTGACCGTGTCGAGCATCCGGTAACGGACGCCCGCGGCACCCTCCTCGCGGGTCACGACGGACTGCGCGAGCAGCTCGTCGAGTACGCCGAGGACGTCCTCGGCGGCCAGTCCGTCCCCGGCGCAGATGTACTCGACGGCCTCCAGGTCGAACTGCCCGGCGAACACCGAGAGCCGCGACCACAGCAGCCGCTCCCGGGGCGAGCACAGCTCATGGCTCCAGCCGATGGCCGTGCGCAGCGTGCGGTGGCGCCGCGGCACGTCACGGCGGGCGCCGGTCAGCAGCCGGAACCGGTCGTCGAGCCGGGCCAGGAGCTGGGCGGGGGAGAGCGCCCGCAGCCTGCCCGCCGCCAGCTCCACGGCGAGCGGGATGCCGTCCAGGCGTCGGCAGAGCTCCAGGACGTCCTCGCGGTTGCCGTCGTCCAGGGTGAAGCGGGAGAGGCCGGCCGCCGCCCGGTCGGCGAAGAGCTCGGCGGCCTCCTCCTCGGGCATCGGCGCGACGTCGAGGAGCCGTTCGCCCGCGGTCTCCAGGGGCCTGCGCCCCACGGCGAGGACACGGAGCCCGGGGGAGTGCACGAGAAGGTCACGCACCAGCGGGGCGCACGCCTCGACGAGGTGCTCGAACCCGTCGAGCACGAGGAGCAGCTCCCGCTCGGCGAGGTGTTCCCGCAGCCCCTCGACCGGCGGCCTGCTGGTGTGGTCGGTGAGTCGCAGGGCCTCGGCGATGGCGTGCTCCACGAGGTCCGCGTCCCGCAGCGCCGCGAGATCCACCAGCCAGGCGCCGTCGCGCGGAGGGCTCTCGGCCGCGGCCCGAACGGCGAGCCGCGACTTGCCGACCCCGCCGACGCCGGTCACGGTGACGAGCCGCGCGGTCCTCAACGCGGCGGTCAGCTCGGCCAGTTCACGCGTGCGGCCGACGAAGGCGTTGAGCTCCAGGGGCAGATTGCCGGGGCGAAGTAAGGACATGGGGTACGGAGCGTACTCATCCGCATGCGGTCCGTACAATCGCTTCGGCCGTCTCCCGCGGCGCCGGGAGGCCGGGCGGTAGGGAGCGGCGGCCCCGGCGCGATAGGCTCGGGAAACGACTTTTCGATGTTCAGGGACGATGTCTCAAGGAGCGGTGCCAAGTGTCCGGTGGAGAGGTTGCCGGGATCTTGGTGGCCGTCTTCTGGGCGATCCTGGTCTCCTTCCTCGCGGTGGCACTCGCGAGGCTGGCCCAGACGCTCAGGGCGACCACCAAACTCGTCGCGGACGTGACCGAGCAGGCGGTGCCCCTGCTGGCGGACGCCTCCACCGCGGTGCGCTCGGCGCAGACCCAGATCGACCGCGTCGACGCCATCGCCTCCGACGTCCAGGAGGTCACGTCGAACGCGTCGGCACTGTCCACGACGGTCGCCTCCACCTTCGGCGGCCCGCTCGTCAAGGTGGCCGCGTTCGGTTACGGCGTACGCCGGGCCGTCAGCCGCAAGGCAGGACCTGAAACAGGGGAAGTGCCCGCCAAGCCGTCCCGTCGTACGGTGATCGTGGGCCGCACGGTGCCGTCCGCGCGCCAGAAGAAGCGGGACAACCGGAATAAGAGGGACTGACACCGATGTTCCGCCGTACGTTCTGGTTCACCGCGGGCGCAGCCGCCGGTGTGTGGGCCACCACCAAGGTCAACCGCAAGCTCAAGAAGCTGACGCCCGAGAGCCTGGCCGCGCAGGCCGCGAACAAGGCGATCGAGGCGGGCCACAAGCTCAAGGACTTCGCGCTCGACGTCCGCGACGGCATGGCCGAGCGAGAGGCCGAGCTGGGCGAGGTCCTCGGCCTGAACGCCCACCCCGACGCCGTCCCCGCGCGCCGCTTCGCGGTCATCGAGAACCGCAGCCCCGCCAAGCACGACAGCAGCAACGACAAAAAGACGAAGTACCTCGAGAACACGACGTACTCGTACAACCGGAATGAGGACCACTGATGGAGTCGGCTGAAATCCGCCGCCGCTGGCTGAGCTTCTTCGAGGAGCGCGGGCACACCGTCGTCCCTTCGGCGTCGCTCATCGCGGACGACCCGACTCTGCTGCTCGTCCCCGCCGGCATGGTGCCCTTCAAGCCCTACTTCCTCGGTGAGGTCAAGCCGCCCGGACCGCGCGTCACCAGCGTGCAGAAGTGTGTCCGTACGCCCGACATCGAAGAGGTCGGCAAGACCACGCGCCACGGCACGTTCTTCCAGATGTGCGGCAACTTCTCCTTCGGCGACTACTTCAAGGAAGGCGCCATCAAGCTGGCCTGGGAGCTGCTCACCGGCTCCGTGGCCGACGGCGGCTTCGGCCTGGACCCGGAGAAGCTCTGGATCACCGTCTACCTCGACGACGACGAGGCCGAGCGAATCTGGCACGAGGTGGTCGGCGTGCCCAAGGAGCGCATCCAGCGCCTGGGCAAGAAGGACAACTTCTGGTCCATGGGCGTCCCCGGACCCTGCGGCCCGTGCTCGGAGATCAACTACGACCGCGGCCCCGAGTTCGGCGCGGAGGGCGGCCCCGCCGTCAACGACGAGCGCTACGTGGAGATCTGGAACCTGGTCTTCATGCAGTTCGAGCGCGGCGCCGGCGACGGCAAGGAGGACTTCCCGATCCTCGGCGAGCTCCCCTCGAAGAACATCGACACGGGCCTCGGTCTCGAACGCCTCGCCATGATCCTCCAGGGCGTGCGGAACATGTACGAGACGGACACCCTGCGCGTCGTCATGGACAAGGCCACCGAGCTGAGCGGCGTGCGCTACGGCGCCGACGCGGGCTCGGACGTCTCCCTGCGCGTCGTCGCGGACCACATCCGTACGTCCGCCATGCTCATCGGCGACGGTGTCACGCCGGGCAACGAGGGCCGCGGGTACGTCCTGCGCCGCATCATGCGCCGCGCCATCCGCAACATGCGCCTGCTCGGCGCCACCGGCCCCGTCATCAAGGACCTCATCGGCGTCGTCATCGACACGATGGGTCTTCAGTACCCGGAGCTCATCGCCGAGAGCAAGCGCATCGAGACCGTCGCGCTCGCCGAAGAGGCCGCCTTCCTCAAGGCCCTCAAGGGCGGCACCAACATCCTCGACACCGCCGTCACGGAGACCAAGGCCTCGGGCGGCAAGGTGCTCTCCGGCGACAAGGCGTTCCTGCTGCACGACACGTGGGGCTTCCCGATCGACCTCACCCTGGAGATGGCCGCCGAGCAGGGCCTCTCCGTGGACGAGGACGGCTTCCGGCGCCTGATGAAGGAGCAGCGGGACCGCGCCAAGGCCGACGCCAGGGCCAAGAAGACCGGCCACGCGGACCTGCACGCCTACCGCGAGATCGCCGACACCGCCGGAGCCACCGACTTCACGGGCTACTCCGCCACGGAGAGCGAGGCCCGGATCGTCGGCCTCCTGGTCAACGGCGTCTCCTCGCCCGCCGCCACCGAGGGCGACGACGTCGAGATCGTCCTCGACCGCACCCCGTTCTACGCCGAGGGCGGCGGCCAGATCGGCGACACCGGCCGCATCCGCCTGGACAGCGGCGCCGTCGTCGAGATCCGCGACGTGCAGAAGCCGGTGCCCGGCGTGCACGTCCACAAGGGCGTCGTCCAGGTCGGCGAGATCACCGTCGGCGCCCCGGTGTGGGCCTCCATCGACGCGCACCGCCGCCGTGCCATCGCCCGCGCCCACTCCGCCACGCACCTCACGCACCAGGCGCTGCGCGACGCGCTCGGCCCCACGGCCGCCCAGGCCGGTTCGGAGAACCAGCCCGGCCGGTTCCGCTTCGACTTCGGCTCGCCGTCCGCCGTGCCCACGGCCGTGATGACGGACGTCGAGCAGAAGATCAACGCGGTCCTCTCCCGGGAGCTGGACGTCCAGGCCGAGGTCATGTCGATCGACGACGCCAAGAAGCAGGGCGCCATCGCCGAGTTCGGCGAGAAGTACGGCGAGCGCGTGCGCGTCGTCACCATCGGCGACTTCTCCAAGGAGCTGTGCGGCGGCACGCACGTGCACAACACCGCCCAGCTCGGCCTGGTCAAGCTGCTCGGCGAGTCGTCCATCGGCTCCGGCGTGCGCCGCATCGAGGCCCTGGTCGGCGTCGACGCGTACAACTTCCTCGCCAAGGAGCACACGGTCGTCGCCCAGCTCCAGGAGCTGGTCAAGGGCCGTTCCGAGGAGCTGCCCGAGAAGATCTCCGCCATGCTCGGCAAGTTGAAGGACGCCGAGAAGGAGATCGAGAAGTTCCGCGCGGAGAAGGTCCTCCAGGCCGCCGCCGGTCTCGTCCAGGGCGCCAAGGACGTACGCGGTGTCGCCGTCGTCACCGGTCAGGTGCCCGACGGCACGGGCGCCGACGACCTGCGCAAGCTGGTCCTCGACGTGCGCGGGCGCATCCCCGGTGACCGCCCGGCGGTGGTCGCCCTGTTCACGACGGCCAACGGCAAGCCGTTCACGGTCATCGCCACCAACGAAGCCGCCCGTGAGCGCGGCCTCAAGGCCGGCGACCTGGTCCGTACCGCCGCCAAGACCCTCGGCGGCGGTGGCGGCGGCAAGCCGGACGTCGCTCAGGGCGGCGGCCAGAACCCGGCCGCCATCGGCGAGGCCATCGCCTCCGTCGAGCGCCTCGTCACCGAGACGGCCTGATGCACGAGTCCATGCGCAGGGGCCGGCGTCTGGCCGTCGACGTCGGTGACGCCCGGATCGGGGTCGCCTCGTGCGACCCCGACGGGATCCTCGCCACGCCGGTCGAGACGGTGCCGGGGCGCGACGTCCCGGCCGCGCAGCGCCGGTTGAAGCAGCTCGTCGAGGAGTACGAACCGATCGAGATCGTCGTCGGTCTCCCTCGCTCCCTCAACGGGGGCGAGGGCCCGGCGGCCGCCAAGGTCCGCGCGTTCACCCAGGACCTCGCCCGCATGGTCGCCCCCGTCGCGGTGAGGCTCGTGGACGAGAGGATGACCACAGTGACGGCAAGCCAGGGGCTGCGCGCCTCGGGCGTGAAGTCCAAAAAGGGCAGGTCTGTCATCGATCAGGCGGCGGCCGTGATCATCCTTCAGCAGGCACTGGAGTCCGAACGGGCGTCAGGTAAAGCTCCGGGCGAGGGCGTCGAAGTGGTCATCTGATCGCGATACGGTAACGTTCCGCGCGATGCGGCGGTGTTCGAACAGCTGCCGCACAGCATCAAGAGGCGGAATGGTTGCCCGGCCCACCCGACGGCGGCCCCGCCTCGCGGCATGTAGGGGATCGATGACTGAGTATGGCCGGGGCCCAGGCTCCGAACCGTGGCATCCGGAGGACCCCTTGTACGGGGACAGCGGATGGGGAGGACAGCAGCCCGAGGGCGGCCGGTCCACCTACGGCGGCCAGGGGCAGTACCACCCGCAGCAGCCGCACCAGCATCAGCAGCCGCATCAGCAGCAGCCGCAGCAGGGGCAGCCGCAGCAGGGACAGTACGGCGGCGACTGGAACACCGGTCAGCAGCAGGCCGCCTACGACCAGTCGTACGGCGGCCCGCAGGGTTACGGGGGCGGGCCCGGCCAGGGGTACGGCGACCAGGGCCAGGGGCACGGCCAAGGGCAGAGCCAGGGCCACGGCCAGGGCCAGAGCCACGGCCAGAACGGCGGCTCGGAGTCCGGTTACCCCGCAGGACCCGACTCCGCGTACGGCGGCGGCCACGACCCCTACGGCGGCGGTGGCTATGACACCGGACAGCAGCCGCAGGCGCCCTACGCGGGCGATCCGATGGACCCCTACGGCGGCCGGCCCGCGGACTACGCCCAGGAGAACCCCGACTACTACGCGACGCCCGATGCGTACGAACCCCCGGAGCCGCCCGGCCGCCGCCGCCCGGTGGAGGCCGAGCCGGGGTCGGACACGGACTGGGACCCGGGGCCCGACCAGGGCGAACACGCCTTCTTTGCGGACGACGACGAATCCGGCGACGACCCGGGCCGCGGGGGCGGACGGGGTGACCGGCGCGGCCGGGGCGGCAAGAAGCCGAAGAAGCGCCGCAGCGGCTGTGCCTGTCTGGTCGTCACCGTGGTCTTCGGCGGCGGCCTGGCCGGCGTCGGCTACTTCGGCTACCAGTTCTACCAGGATCGTTTCGGCGCGGCGCCCGACTACGCGGGCGCCGGCTCGGGTGCGGTCACGGTCGACATCCCCGAGAACTCCACCGGCTATCAGATCGGCGCGGAGCTGAAGAAGGCCGGTGTCGTCAAGAGCGTCGACGCGTTCGTCTCGGCGCAGGGCAAGCGCAAGGACCAGGCGATCCAGTCGGGCGTCTACACGCTCAAGAAACGCATGTCCGCGGCGAGCGCCGTGGATCTGATGCTGAGTCCCAAGAGCCGCAGCAACCTCGTCATTCCCGAGGGAACGCGGAACAAGGCGATCTATCAGCAGATCGACAAACGTCTGAAGGTCGCGGACGGCACCACGGCGAAGGTCGCCAAAAACGAATACAAGAGCCTCGGTCTGCCCGACTGGGCGAATACGAACAAGGACATCAAGGACCCGCTGGAAGGCTTCCTCTACCCCTCCAGCTATCCGGTCGCGAAGGGCCAGAAGCCCGCGGACGTCCTCCGCAAGATGGTCGCCCACGCCAACAAGAAGTACGAGGAACTCGACCTCAAGTCGAAGGCCGCGGAACTGGACCTGGAGAACCCGCTACAAGTCCTCACGGTGGCGAGCCTGGTCCAGGCGGAAGGCAAGTACAAGCACGACTTCGAGAAGGTCGCGACGGTCGTCTACAACCGCCTGAAGCCCACGAACACCGAGACGTACGGCCTGTTGGACTTCGACTCCACCGTGAACTACCTCCGCGGCGAGTCCAAGCTCGGCACCGGCACGGTCGACGCACTCCGCACGATCGAGGACCCGTACAACACCTACAAGATCAAGGGTCTGCCGCCCGGCCCGATCAGCAACCCGGGCGAAGTGGCGCTGAATTCGGCGCTGCATCCCGCCAAGGGTGATTGGTACTACTTCGTTTCGGTCAGCGAGGACAAGACGCTCTTCGCCGAGACGAACGAAGAGCAGAACCGCAACCGCGAGAAATACCTGAAGGGGCAATGAGCGCGCAGAAGCGTCGAGCCGCCGTCCTTGGCTCCCCGATCGCCCACTCCCTCTCCCCGGTGCTGCACCGTGCCGCATACGAGGAGCTGGGGCTGAGCGAGTGGACGTACGACCGTTTCGAGATCGATGAGGCGGCGCTCCCCGAATTCATCGGGAATCTCGGCCCGGAATGGGCCGGGCTCTCGCTGACGATGCCGTTGAAGCGGGCGGTCATTCCGCTGCTCGACGAGATCAGCGCGACCGCCGCGTCCGTCGAGGCCGTGAACACGGTGGTGTTCACCGACGACGGCCGCAGAATCGGCGACAACACCGACGTCCCCGGCATGGTCGCGGCCCTGCGCGAACACGGCATCGAGCAGGTCGAGTCCGCCGCGATCCTCGGCGCGGGCGCCACGGCGTCCTCCGCGCTCGCCGCCCTCGCCCGGATCTGCACCGGCGAGGTCGTCGCGTACGTGCGCGGCGACGCGCGGGCCGCGGAGATGCGGCAGTGGGGCGAGCGGCTCGACGTGGAGGTCAGGACCGAGGCCTGGGCGGACGCCCGGGAGGCGCTGAACGCCCCCCTGGTGATCGCCACGACCCCGGCGGGCACGACGGACGCGCTGTCCGGCCTCGTGCCCGAGCGCCCGGCCACCCTCTTCGACGTGCTGTACGACCCGTGGCCCACCACCCTCGCCGCCCGCTGGTCGACGTACGGCGGGGCGGTGGTCAGCGGCCTCGACCTGCTCGTGCACCAGGCGGTGCTCCAGGTCGAGCAGATGACCGGCTGTGCGTCCGCGCCGCTCGACGCCATGCGCGGGGCGGGCGAGCACGCGCTCGCCGAGCGGTAGCCGTCCCTCCGGCGGACGGGCGTCCGTCTGATGGACCTGGGGCCTGGCGCGCCACCGGATCGTGGGAGGATCGGGGCATGGCGGGCCAGGGCCGCGCACCCGGCCTCGCCGTCGAAGACCGCAGTTCCAGGCGCGAGCATGAGGAGCACCGTTGAGCAGGTTGCGCTGGCTGACCGCTGGGGAGTCCCACGGACCCGCACTTGTGGCGACGCTGGAGGGACTTCCCGCCGGCGTTCCGATCACCACGGAGATGGTGGCGGACCACCTGGCCAGGCGGCGGCTGGGCTATGGACGCGGTGCGCGCATGAAGTTCGAGCGCGACGAGGTCACCTTCCTCGGCGGCGTCCGGCACGGTCTGACCATGGGCTCGCCCGTGGCCATCATGGTGGGCAACACCGAGTGGCCCAAGTGGGAGCAGGTCATGGCGGCCGACCCGGTCGACCCCGACGTCCTCGCCGACCTGGCCCGCAACGCCCCGCTGACCCGCCCCCGCCCCGGCCACGCCGACCTCGCGGGCATGCAGAAGTACGGCTTCGACGAGGCACGGCCGATCCTTGAGCGCGCCTCCGCCCGCGAGACCGCGGCCCGCGTCGCGCTCGGCGCGGTCGCCCGCTCGTACCTCAAGGAGACGGCCGGGATCGAGATCGTCAGCCATGTGACGGAGCTGGCCGCGGCGAAGGCCCCCTACGGCGTCTACCCGACCCCCGCCGACGTCGACAAGCTCGACGCCGACCCGGTGCGCTGCCTGGACGCCGACGCGTCGAAGGCGATGGTCGCGGAGATCGACCAGGCCCACAAGGACGGCGACACGCTGGGCGGCGTCGTCGAGGTGCTCGCCTACGGAGTGCCGGTCGGGCTCGGCTCCCACGTGCACTGGGACCGGCGGCTCGACGCGCGGCTCGCCGCCGCGCTCATGGGCATCCAGGCCATCAAGGGCGTCGAGGTCGGCGACGGCTTCGACCTCGCGCGCGTGCCGGGCTCCCAGGCGCACGACGAGATCGTCTCCACCGACGACGGCATCCGGCGCACCTCCGGCCGCTCCGGCGGCACCGAGGGCGGCCTGACCACCGGTGAGCTGCTCCGCGTACGCGCCGCCATGAAGCCCATCGCGACCGTGCCGCGCGCGCTCGCCACCGTCGACGTGGCGACCGGTGAGGCCACCAAGGCGCACCACCAGCGCTCCGACGTGTGCGCCGTGCCCGCGGCCGGCATCGTCGCCGAGGCCATGGTCGCGCTCGTCCTCGCCGACGCCGTCGCCGAGAAGTTCGGCGGCGACAGCGTTCCGGAGACCCGGCGCAACGTCCGGTCCTACCTCGACAACCTCCAGATCCGGTGACCCGCCCGGCAGTGGACGGCCCGCGCGTCGTCCTGATCGGACCCATGGGCGTCGGCAAGACGACGGTCGGCGAGCTGCTCGCCGACCGGCTCGGGACCACGTTCCGGGACACCGACGCCGACATCGTCGCCGCGCAGGGCCGCGAGATCGCGGACATCTTCGTCGACGAGGGAGAGCCGTACTTCCGTGACCTGGAACGGCAGGCCGTGCGGGCGGCCGTCGAGGAGCACGACGGCGTCCTCGCGCTCGGCGGGGGAGCGATCCTCGACGACACCACGCGCGCGTTGCTCTCGACGCACCCCGTCGCCTATCTGTCGATGGACGTCGAGGAGGCCGTCAAGCGCACCGGCCTCAACCAGGCGCGTCCGCTGCTCGCCGTCAACCCGCGCAAGCAGTGGCGCGAGCTGATGGACGCCCGCCGCCATCTGTACGCCGAAGTCGCCCGCGCGGTCGTCGCCACCGACGGCCGCACCCCCGAAGAGGTCGCCCAGGCGGTCCTCGACGCACTGGAGTTGAAGGAAGCATGACGACGGAGCAGACCCCCACCCGTATCCACGTCGGCGGCACCGCCGGCACGGATCCGTACGAGGTACTGGTCGGTCGGCAGCTCCTCGGCGAGCTGCCCGGACTCATCGGCACCCAGGCCAAGCGCGTCGCCGTGATCCACCCCGAGGCGCTCGCCGGGACCGGTGACGCGCTCCGCCAGGACCTCGCCGACCAGGGCTACGAGGCCGTCGCCATCCAGGTGCCCAACGCCGAGGAGGCCAAGACGGCCGAGGTCGCGGCGTACTGCTGGAAGGCGCTCGGCCAGTCCGGCTTCACGCGCAGCGACGTCATCGTCGGCGTCGGCGGCGGTGCCTCCACCGACCTCGCCGGGTTCGTGGCCGCGACCTGGCTGCGCGGTGTCCGCTGGATCGCCGTGCCGACCACGGTGCTCGGCATGGTGGACGCGGCGGTCGGCGGCAAGACCGGCATCAACACCGCCGAGGGCAAGAACCTGGTGGGCGCCTTCCACCCGCCGGCCGGGGTGCTCTGCGACCTGGCGGCGCTGGACTCGCTTCCCGTGAACGACTACGTCTCCGGGCTCGCGGAGATCATCAAGGCCGGGTTCATCGCGGACCCGGCGATCCTGGAGCTCATCGAGGCGGACCCGCAGGCCGCGCGCACGCCGGCCGGGCAGCACACCGCCGAGCTCATCGAGCGCTCCATCAAGGTCAAGGCGGAGGTCGTCTCCGGTGACCTGAAGGAGGCGGGGCTGCGGGAGATCCTCAACTACGGGCACACGCTCGCGCACGCCATCGAGAAGAACGAGCGGTACAAGTGGCGGCACGGGGCCGCCGTCTCCGTCGGCATGCTCTTCGCCGCCGAACTCGGCCGTCTGGCGGGGCGGCTCGACGACGCGACCGCCGACCGGCACCGCACCGTCCTGGAGTCGGTGGGCCTTCCCCTGACGTACCGTTACGACCAGTGGCCGAAGCTGCTCGAGACCATGAAGGTCGACAAGAAGTCCCGCGGTGACCTGCTGCGCTTCATCGTCCTCGACGGCCTCGGCAAGCCGACCGTCCTGGAGGGTCCCGACCCGGCGGTGCTGCTCGCCGCGTACGGCGAAGTGGGCGCGTAGGGCGCCTTGCTCGCCCTGCCGGCCCTGCCTATTCGGCCACGGGCACTTCGAGGCCTCCCCGGCCGTTCACACAACGGTGGCCGGGGACGGTACCGTTCGGTAAGAGTCTGGCCGGGGTTGTCGCACAGGCTCTGACGGGCGGGCCCAACAGCCGCCCGACCAGCGTCAGTCGTACGAGACGGAGTGGCACCGGATGCAGCACGCAGTGGGGTCTCCGCTGCCGCCGCCCCATCAGCCGGGGCACGGACCGGCCACCGGCTGGTCCCCGGCCGCACAACACCCGAGCGCTCCACCACCGGGAGCAGCACCGCCACCGCCCGCCCCGGGCCAGGCACCGCCGGCCCCGGGCCGAGCACCGCAGGACCCACGTCAGGCCCGGGCTCCGCAGGCCCCCGGGCAGGCGCCGCACATCCCGGGTGAAGCACCGCAGGCCCCGCACGTCCCACGCGCCCACAGCCAGGCGTCGGCCGCGCACCCGCAGGGGCCCGTGCCGCCCGCGCCGGACACCACCGGGCACATCCAACTGCCGCCGGGCGGCCCCGTGGCGATGCCGAGTCCGCCGCCGGGCACGGCACAGGCCGACACGGGGGCCACCACGCTCGCCGTGCTGCTCATCGGGCCCGCGGGCGCGGGAAAGACGAGCGTGGCGAAGTACTGGGCCGAGCACCGGCATGTGCCGACGGCCCACATCAGCCTCGACGACGTACGCGAATGGGTGCGGTCGGGCTTCGCCGACCCGCAGTCGGGCTGGAACGACCACTCCGAGGCGCAGTACCGCCTGGCCCGCCGCACCTGCGGCTTCGCCGCGCGGAACTTCCTGGCGAACGGCATCTCCTGCATCCTCGACGACGCGGTCTTCCCCGACCGCCCGGTCGTCGGCCTCGGCGGCTGGAAGCGCCACGTGGGTCCCGGCCTGCTCCCCGTCGTCCTCCTGCCGGGCCTGGAGATCGTCCTGGAGCGCAACGCCCAGCGCAGCGGGAACCGCCGCCTCACCGACGAGGAAGTGGCCCGCATCCACGGCCGCATGGCGGGTTGGTACGGCTCGGGCCTGCCCATCATCGACAACTCCCAACTGGACGTCCCCACCACGGCCCGACTCCTGGACGACGTCCTGACCCGAGCAATCGCGAGCCCACCACAGTGGTAGCGGGGCCCGCAGACCAGGACCGGGGCGCTACGCCTCCCCACCACCTTCACGCCGCCTGAGCGCGGAAGCGGTACGTGATTCCCGCGATCGTCCTCGCCCTCGGGCTGGGGGCCGGCGTCGGTGCCGGTGGGGACGGCACGGCGGCGGACGAGGCCGAAGCGCGAGCCACGGTGACGACTACCGCCACCGCCACCGCTACTGCCACCGCTACTGCCACCGCCACGCGGACCGCGGCGCCCGGTCCGCGGCCGACCGTCACGGTGCGGTCGACCAAGACGGTCAAGGCCACCAAGACGGTCAGGTCGACCGTGACGGTCACCCGCGACGGCGACGGCGGCTCCGGCGGAGGCGGCGGGTCCGTGTACTACGAGAACTGCGCCGAGGCCCGCGCCGCCGGCGCCGCTCCCGTGCACCGCGGCGACCCCGGCTACGGCAGCCACCTCGACCGTGACGGCGACGGCACCGGCTGCGACAGCTGACCGCGTCACCCGGTGACACCCCGACGCCCGGTCGGACGCGCTGGCCGGGCCGGACCGCGGTGGCGCTCGTAGGCTCGCCCCATGTCTGAGGTGTACGCGGTCCGCAGGGAGCGGGTGAGGGAGCGGTGCGCCGCGGGTGGGGGCGCCGCGGCGCTGGTGTCCCGGCCCGCCAATGTCCGCTATCTCGCCGGGGCGGCCCCCTCGGGTGCCGTGCTGCTGGTGGGCAAGGACGAGGACGTCCTGCTGTGCGGGAGACCTCCCAGCGATCAGCACGGCGAGGGACGCCCCGACGAGGGCC
Organism: Streptomyces sp. DSM 118878; assembly: GCF_052936595.1. Classification (NCBI taxonomy): domain Bacteria; kingdom Bacillati; phylum Actinomycetota; class Actinomycetes; order Kitasatosporales; family Streptomycetaceae; genus Streptomyces; species Streptomyces sp. DSM 118878. The sequence goes on along the minus strand of NZ_CP193622.1, from coordinate 1,930,973 downwards.
TGCGGATGCGGCTGCTGCCCGAGCCGGGCGCCGACCCTGCCGTGGCCGGCGCGGGGCTCGCGGTCGCCCAGGGCGCCGAGTCACTGGCCGTCGAGGAGCACCACCTGACCGTCGCCCGGCACCGGGCCCTCGGCTCGGTCGCCCCGCGGCTGCGCCTGGTGGACCTCGGCGGGGCGGTGGAGCAACTGCGGTACGTCAAGGACGAGGAGGAGATCTCCTGTCTGCGGATCGCCGCCGAGATCACCGACCAGGCCCTCGGAGAGCTCCTGGAGTCCATCCTCGTCGGCCGGACCGAGCGGCACCTCGCCCTTGAGCTGGAGCGACGGCTGGTGGATCACGGGGCCGACGGCCCCGCCTTCGCCACCTCGGTCGGGACGGGGCCCAACTCCGGCAGGGGCGGGCACAGGCCGTCGGACCGGAGAGTGGAGGAAGGGGACTTCCTCTCCGTGTGCCTGGGGGCCGGCTACCGCGGATACCGGTGTGAGATCGGACGTACGTTCGTCATCGGCACCTCTCCCGCCGACTGGCAGATCGAGCTGTACGACCTCGTCTTCGCCGCCCAGCGAGCGGGCAGGGAGGCCCTCGTACCCGGCGCGGCCTGCCGCGACGTGGACCGCGCGGCCCGTCATGTGATGAACTCGGCCGGGTACGCGGACGGACTCGCTCCGGTGACCGGTCACGGCGTGGGGCTCGAAATCGACGAGGACCCTCAATTGGCGCCCTCGGCCATGGGTAAACTGGACGCTTGCGTGCCTGTCACCGTCGAACCGGGGATTCACCTCCCGGGCCGGGGCGGTGTCCGGATCGATGACACGCTCGTCGTACGCCCCGAGGCGGACGGCGGACCCGAGCTACTCACCATCACGACCAAGGAGCTGCTCGCGCTCTAGCCCCGAGCTGAGCGCGTGCGCCGGGGTCGTCCACGTCAGTCCAGGAGATTGAAGCAACCGTGGCTTCCACGAACGACCTCAAGAACGGCCTGGTGCTCAAGCTCGAAGGCGGCCAGCTCTGGTCCGTCGTCGAGTTCCAGCACGTCAAGCCCGGCAAGGGCCCGGCTTTCGTGCGCACCAAGCTCAAGAACGTGCTCTCCGGCAAGGTCGTCGACAAGACGTTCAACGCCGGCGTCAAGGTCGACACGGCCACGATCGACAAGCGCGACATGCAGTTCTCGTACATGGACGGCGACTACTTCGTCTTCATGGACATGGAGACCTACGACCAGCTGCACGTCGACCGCAAGGCCGTCGGTGACGCCGCCAACTTCCTGATCGAGGGCTTCACCGCCTCCGTGGCGCAGCACGACGGCTCGGTGCTCTTCGTCGAGCTGCCCGCCGCCGTCGAGCTCGTGATCCAGGAGACCGAGCCGGGCGTCCAGGGCGACCGCTCCACCGGCGGCACCAAGCCCGCCACGCTGGAGACCGGCCACCAGATCCAGGTCCCGCTCTTCATCACGACGGGCGAGAAGATCAAGGTCGACACCCGCACCAGCGACTACCTCGGCCGGGTGAACAGCTAACCGTGGCTGCTCGTAATACGGCCCGTAAGCGCGCCTTCCAGATCCTCTTCGAGGCCGACCAGCGTGGCACCGACGTCAGGACGGTCCTCGCTGACTGGGTGCGCCACTCGCGGTCCGACACCCGGCAGCCGCCGGTGAGCGAGTACACGATGGAGCTCGTCGAGGGGTACGCGGAGCATGAGCGCCGCATCGACGAACTCATCTCGCAGTACGCCGTCGGTTGGACCCTGGATCGGATGCCGGTCGTCGACCGCAACATTCTGCGGCTCGGCGCCTTCGAACTGGTCTGGGTCGACGGCACACCCGACGCGGTGGTGCTCGACGAGGCGGTCCAGCTCGCCAAGGAGTTCTCCACGGACGAGTCGCCGTCCTTCGTGAACGGCCTGCTCGGGCGCTTCAAGGACCTGAAGCCGTCCCTGCGCCGCGACGAGGAGTAAGGCACCTCGTCACGTCACCCGGAGGGCCCGCGGCTGTTCGCCGCGGGCCCTCCGGGTTTTCCCGCGCAAAGGCGGGTATGCGTCCATGGCGGGGCCACGCACCAAAGGGCCCACGCGAGGACACACAAAAGCCCGCGCCCATGGGCGCGGGCCAAAGCTTTGGGTAAAGCAGAAACCGCCGGGGTGGCCGCGCCTTTCGGCTGCGGCCACCCCGGCGGCACGTTTCTGCTGCGTATGAGGGGTCGATCAGACCTCTTCGTGAGCGACGGCGCGGCGCGCGTCCGCGTCCAGAACACCCCAGCTGATGAGCTGCTCGGTGAGGACCGAGGGGGACTGGTCATAGATCACGGCGAGGGTGCGCAGGTCATCCTGGCGGATCGAGAGCACCTTGCCGTTGTAGTCCCCGCGCTGCGACTGGATCGTGGCGGCATAACGCTGGAGCGGGCCCGCCTTCTCGGCCGGCACATGGGCAAGACGCTCCAGGTCGAGGACGAGCTTCGGCGGCGGCTCGGCGGCCCCACCGGGGGCGGTTCCAGGCAGGAGCTCCTGCACCGGGACGCCGTAGAAGTCCGCCAGCTCGGCGAGGCGCTGCACGGTCACGGCACGGTCACCGCGCTCGTACGACCCCACCACGACCGCCTTCCAGCGTCCCTGGGACTTCTCCTCGACACCGTGGAGGGAAAGGCCCTGCTGGGTACGGATCGCACGGAGCTTGGCTCCGAGCTGCTTGGCGTATTCGCTGGACATATAGCTCCCCGGACGCTGCGACAATCAGGCGGCTCCGCCGCGTGGCTGGTAACTCACTGTGAGGTTACGCAGCGTTACTTGCCTGCGTCAAGCCGAATGGTCTCTACCGCTCCATCGGTGGAGTCGGATGTCGTACTCGGTCATCCGTACTGGTAGTGTGATGGCGCAATTTCGACGTCCTTTAAGGTCCGTCCCGTGAGGCGGAGAAGGAGGTCCGTTTTCACATGGACACGCAGGAAACGAACGACTCCGCTGTCGCGCGCCCCGTTCTCGAGGGCCCCGACATCGCGCGGGTACTGACCCGCATCGCCCACGAGATCGTCGAGCGCGCCAAGGGCGCGGACGACGTGGTCCTCCTCGGCATCCCCACCCGTGGCGTCTTCCTCGCCCGACGGCTCGCCGAGAAGCTCCAGGACATCACCGGACGCGAGGTTCCGGTCGGCTCCCTCGACATCACCATGTACCGCGACGACCTGCGCATGCACCCGCCGCGCGCGCTGGCCCGCACCGCGATCCCCGGTGACGGGATCGACGGCCGCCTGGTCGTCCTCGTCGACGACGTCCTCTTCTCCGGCCGCACGATCCGGGCCGCCCTCGACGCGCTGAACGACATCGGGCGCCCCCGCGCGGTGCAGCTCGCCGTCCTCGTCGACCGCGGCCACCGCGAGCTGCCCATCCGCGCCGACTACGTGGGCAAGAACCTCCCCACGTCGCTGCGGGAGACGGTCAAGGTCCAGCTCACCGAGGAGGACGGCCGCGACGCCGTGCTGCTCGGCGCCAAGCCCGTCTCCGCCTGAAGGACCGGCTTCCTTTCACACGGGCCGCACGGGCACCAGGGCACAGCCCTGCGCGCCCGCGTGCCCGCAGACCTCCACGACACCGGAGTACACCCCCGATGATGCGACACCTCATCTCGGCCGCCGACCTCTCCCGCGACGAAGCCGTCCACATCCTCGACACGGCCGAGGAGATGGCCCGGGTGGCCGACCGGCCGATCAAGAAACTGCCCGCCCTGCGCGGCCGCACCGTCGTCAACCTCTTCTTCGAGGACTCGACGCGGACCCGGATCTCGTTCGAGGCCGCCGAGAAGCGCCTCTCCGCCGACGTCATCAACTTCGCCGCCAAGGGTTCGTCGGTCTCCAAGGGCGAGTCCCTCAAGGACACCGCGCAGACCCTGGAGGCGATGGGCGTCGACGCCGTCGTCATCCGGCACGGCGCCTCCGGCGCGCCCTACCGCCTCGCCACCTCGGGCTGGATCGACGCCGCCGTCATCAACGCCGGTGACGGCACCCACCAGCACCCCACCCAGGCCCTGCTCGACGCCTTCACCATGCGGCGCCGCCTCGTCGGGCCCGACGAGGGGATCGGCAAGGACCTGGCAGGCCGGCGCATCACCCTCGTCGGCGACATCCTGCACAGCCGCGTGGCCCGCTCCAACGTCGACCTGCTGCACACGCTCGGCGCCGAGGTCACGCTGGTCGCCCCGCCCACCCTGGTGCCGGTCGGCGTCGAGAACTGGCCCTGCGAGGTCAGCTACGGCCTGGACGGCGTCCTCGCGAAGTCCGACGCCGTGATGATGCTGCGGGTGCAGCGCGAGCGCATGAACGCCGCGTTCTTCCCCACCGAGCGGGAGTACTCACGCCGCTACGGCCTGGACGGCGAGCGCATGGCGAAGATGCCCGCGCACGCCATCGTGATGCACCCGGGACCGATGGTCCGCGGCATGGAGATCACCGCCGAGGTCGCCGACTCCGACCGCTGCACGGTCGTCGAACAGGTCGCCAACGGCGTCTCCATCCGCATGGCCGTCCTCTACCTGCTCCTTGGCGGCAACGAGCCCGCCGCCCACACCCGTACCGAGGAGAACAAGTAACGATGAGCAAGATCCTGATCCGTGGTGCGAAGGTGCTCGGCGGCGAGGCGCAGGACGTCCTGATCGACGGCGAGACGATCGAGGCCGTCGGCACCGGTCTGACCGCCGAGGGCGCGGACGTCGTCGAGGCCGGGGGCAAGATCCTCCTGCCGGGCCTCGTCGACCTGCACACCCACCTGCGCGAGCCCGGCCGCGAGGACTCCGAGACGGTCCTGACCGGCACGCGCGCCGCCGCCTCCGGTGGCTACACCGCCGTGTTCGCCATGGCCAACACCTTCCCCGTCGCCGACACCGCGGGCGTCGTCGAGCAGGTCTACCGGCTCGGCAAGGAGTCCGGCTACTGCGACGTACAGCCCATCGGCGCCGTCACCGTCGGCCTGGAGGGCAAGAAGCTCGCCGAGCTCGGCGCCATGCACGAGTCCGCCGCCGGGGTCACCGTCTTCTCCGACGACGGCAAGTGCGTCGACGACGCCGTGATGATGCGCCGCGCCCTGGAGTACGTGAAGGCCTTCGGCGGTGTCGTCGCCCAGCACGCGCAGGAGCCGCGGCTCACCGAGGGCGCCCAGATGAACGAGGGCGTCGTCTCCGCCGAGCTCGGCCTCGGCGGCTGGCCCGCGGTGGCCGAGGAGTCGATCATCGCCCGCGACGTCCTGCTCGCCGAGCACGTCGGGTCCCGCGTCCACATCTGCCACCTCTCGACCGCCGGGTCCGTGGAGATCGTGCGCTGGGCCAAGTCGCGCGGCATCGACGTGACCGCCGAGGTCACCCCGCACCACCTCCTCCTCACGGATGAGCTGGTCCGCTCCTACAACCCCGTCTACAAGGTCAACCCGCCGCTGCGCACCGAGCGCGACGTCATGGCGCTGCGCGAGGCCCTGGCCGACGGCACGATCGACATCGTCGCCACCGACCACGCCCCGCACCCGCACGAGGACAAGGACTGCGAGTGGGCCGCGGCCGCCATGGGCATGGTCGGCCTGGAGACCGCGCTCTCCGTCGTCCAGCAGACGATGGTGGAGACCGGCCTGCTGACCTGGGAGGCCGTCGCCGACCGCATGTCGGCCAAGCCCGCGGAGATCGGCGGGGCCACCGGCCATGGACGCCCCGTCTCGGCAGGTGAGCCCGCGAACCTCGTCCTGGTCGACGCCGATTACCGTGGGGAAGTGGACCCCGCGAGCTTCGCCTCGCGCAGCCGCAACACTCCCTACGAGGGCCGTGAGCTGCCGGGCCGCGTCACGCACACGTGGCTCCGGGGTCGGGCCACGCTCGTCGACGGGAAGCTCGCGTGACAACTCTTCTGGAACTGGCCGCCGGCAAGGAATCGGCGGACGTGACCGACTGGGCCGCACGGCTCGGCTGGGTCGTGGGACTGCTGCTCTTCATCGCGCTCGTCTACTGGCTGATGCGCGAGGGCTGGAAATGGCGGGGCACGCTCCAGAGCGACCTGCCCGAGCTGCCCGGCGCGCCGAGCGACCCGGGTCCGGTGAGACTTGAGCTGACCGGCCGCTACCACGGCTCGACCACGGCCGGACAGTGGCTCGACCGCATCGTGGCGCACGGCCTCGGCACCCGCAGCCGGGTGGAGCTCACGCTCACCGACGCGGGCCTGGACGTCGTACGCCCCGGGGCGGCCGACTTCTTCGTCCCGGTGGACCGGCTGCGCGAGGCCCGGCTCGACAAGGGCATCGCCGGCAAGGTCCTCGCCGAGGGCGGCCTGCTGATCGTCACGTGGGAGCACGGCGACAAGCTGCTCGACTCCGGCTTCCGCTCCGACCACGCGGCCGAGCAGGCCGAGTGGGTCGAGGCCATCAACACATTGATCAATACGTCCAGCACTACGGAAGGCACCGCACGATGACGACCTCCACCAGGGGAGCCAGCAAGGCTCCCGCCGTACTCGTCCTGGAGGACGGCCGCATCTTCCGCGGACGTGCCTACGGGGCCGTGGGGGAGACCTTCGGCGAAGCGGTGTTCTCCACCGGCATGACCGGCTACCAGGAGACGCTCACCGACCCCTCGTACCACCGTCAGGTCGTCGTCATGACGGCCCCGCACATCGGCAACACCGGCGTGAACGACGAGGACCCCGAGTCCCGGCGGATCTGGGTCGCCGGCTACGTGGTGCGCGACCCCGCGCGCGTGCCCTCCAACTGGCGCTCCCGCCGCACCCTGGACGACGAGCTCACCGAGCAGGGCGTCGTCGGCATCAGCGGCATCGACACCCGGGCGCTCACCCGCCACCTGCGTGAGCGCGGCGCCATGCGCGTGGGCGTCTTCTCCGGAGAGGCGCTCGCCGACGACGCGGTGCTCCTCGCCCGCGTCAAGGAGGCCCCCGAGATGGTGGGCGCCAGCCTCTCCACCGAGGTCACCACCACCGAGTCCTACGTGGTCCCCGCCGTGGGCGAGAAGAAGTTCACCGTCGTCGCCCTGGACCTCGGCATCAAGGGCATGACCCCGCACCGCATGGCCGAGCGCGGCATCGAGGTGCACGTGCTGCCCGCCACCGCCACGCTCGACGACGTGTACGCGGTGAACCCCGACGGCTTCTTCCTGTCGAACGGCCCCGGCGACCCCTCGACGGTGGACCTCACCGTGGTCAAGGGCGTCCTGGAGCGCAAGACGCCGCTCTTCGGCATCTGCTTCGGCAATCAGATCCTCGGCCGCGCCCTCGGCTTCGGCACGTACAAGCTGAAGTACGGCCACCGCGGCATCAACCAGCCGGTGCAGGACCGCACGACCGGCAAGGTCGAGGTCACCGCGCACAACCACGGCTTCGCCGTCGACGCCCCGCTCGACAAGGTCAGCGACACCCCCTACGGGCGCGCCGAGGTCTCCCACGTCTGCCTGAACGACCAGGTGGTGGAGGGACTCCAGCTCCTCGACCAGCCGGCGTTCAGCGTCCAGTACCACCCCGAGGCGGCCGCGGGCCCGCACGACGCCGCCTACCTCTTCGACCGCTTCACGTCTTTGATGGACACCGCTCTGATGGAGGGCCAGCGTGCCTAAGCGCACCGATATCCAGTCCGTCCTGGTCATCGGCTCCGGCCCGATCGTCATCGGCCAGGCCGCCGAGTTCGACTACTCCGGCACCCAGGCGTGCCGCGTCCTCAAGTCCGAGGGCCTGCGCGTCATCCTCGTCAACTCCAACCCGGCGACGATCATGACCGACCCGGAGATCGCCGACGCCACGTACGTCGAGCCGATCACCCCCGAGTTCGTCGAGAAGATCATCGCCAAGGAGCGCCCCGACGCGCTGCTGCCCACCCTCGGCGGCCAGACGGCCCTGAACACGGCCATCTCCATGCACGAGCAGGGCGTCCTGGAGAAGTACGGTGTTGAGCTCATCGGCGCCAATGTTGAGGCGATCAACAAGGGCGAGGACCGCGACCTCTTCAAGGGCGTCGTCGAAGAGGTCAACAAGAAGATCGGGCACGGCGAGTCCGCCCGCTCGGTCATCTGCCACTCCATGGACGACGTCCTCAAGGGCGTCGACGAGCTCGGCGGCTACCCCGTGGTCGTCCGGCCCTCCTTCACCATGGGCGGCGCCGGCTCCGGCTTCGCCCACGACGAGGAGGAGCTGCGCCGCATCGCCGGCCAGGGCCTCACGCTCTCGCCGACCACCGAGGTGCTCCTGGAGGAGTCCATCCTCGGCTGGAAGGAGTACGAGCTGGAGCTGATGCGCGACAAGAACGACAACGTCGTGGTCGTCTGCTCCATCGAGAACTTCGACCCGATGGGTGTGCACACCGGCGACTCGATCACCGTCGCCCCGGCGATGACGCTGACCGACCGCGAGTACCAGACCCTGCGGGACGTCGGCATCGCGATCATCCGTGAGGTCGGCGTCGACACCGGCGGCTGCAACATCCAGTTCGCCGTGGACCCCGTCGACGGCCGCGTCATCGTCATCGAGATGAACCCGCGCGTGTCGCGGTCCTCCGCGCTCGCCTCCAAGGCCACCGGCTTCCCGATCGCGAAGATCGCCGCCAAGCTGGCCGTCGGGTACACGCTGGACGAGATCCCGAACGACATCACCGAGAAGACCCCGGCCTCCTTCGAGCCGACCCTCGACTACGTCGTCGTCAAGGCCCCGCGTTTCGCCTTCGAGAAGTTCCCCTCGGCGGACTCGACCCTGACGACCACCATGAAGTCGGTCGGCGAGGCCATGGCCATCGGCCGCAACTTCACCGAGGCGCTCCAGAAGGCGCTGCGCTCGCTGGAGAAGAAGGGCTCGCAGTTCACCTTCGTCGGTGAGCCCGGCGACAAGGCCGGGCTCCTCGCCGAGGCCGTCCGGCCCACCGATGGCCGCATCAACACCGTCATGCAGGCCATCCGCGCGGGCGCGAGCCCGGAAGAGGTCTTCGACGCCACGAAGATCGACCCGTGGTTCGTCGACCAGCTCTTCCTGATCAAGGAGATCGCGGACGGTCTTGCGGCCGCCGAGCGCCTGGACGCCGACCTGCTCGCCGAGGCCAAGCGGCACGGCTTCTCCGACGCCCAGATCGCCGAGATCCGTGACCTGGGCGAGGACGTCGTCCGCGAGGTCCGCCAGACCCTCGGGGTGCGCCCGGTCTACAAGACGGTCGACACCTGCGCCGCCGAGTTCGCCGCGAAGACGCCGTACTTCTACTCCTCGTACGACGAGGAGAGCGAGGTCGCCCCGCGCGAGAAGCCCGCGGTGATCATCCTCGGCTCGGGCCCGAATCGCATCGGCCAGGGCATCGAGTTCGACTACTCCTGCGTCCACGCCTCCTTCGCGCTCAGCGACGCGGGCTACGAGACCGTGATGGTCAACTGCAACCCCGAGACCGTCTCCACGGACTACGACACCTCCGACCGGCTCTACTTCGAGCCGCTCACCCTGGAGGACGTCCTGGAGATCGTCCACGCCGAGGCGCAGGCCGGGCCGATCGCGGGCGTCATCGTCCAGCTCGGCGGCCAGACCCCGCTGGGCCTGTCGCAGGCGCTCAAGGACAACGGCGTGCCCGTCGTCGGCACCTCGCCCGAGGCCATCCACGCCGCCGAGGACCGCGGCGCCTTCGGCCGCGTGCTCGCCGAGGCCGGTCTCCCCGCGCCGAAGCACGGCACCGCGACGACGTTCGCCGAGGCAAAGGCCATCGCCGACGAGATCGGCTACCCCGTCCTCGTACGCCCCTCGTACGTGCTCGGCGGCCGCGGCATGGAGATCGTGTACGACGAGACCCGCCTCGCCGTGTACATCGAGGAGTCGACCGAGATCAGCCCCTCGCGGCCCGTCCTGGTCGACCGCTTCCTCGACGACGCCATCGAGATCGACGTGGACGCGCTCTACGACGGCACCGAGCTCTACCTCGGCGGCGTCATGGAGCACATCGAGGAGGCCGGCATCCACTCCGGCGACTCGGCGTGCGCGCTGCCCCCGATCACGCTCGGCGGCTTCGACATCAAGCGCCTGCGCGCCTCCACGGAGGGCATCGCCAAGGGCGTCGGCGTGCGCGGCCTGATCAACATCCAGTTCGCGATGGCCGGGGACATCCTGTACGTCCTTGAGGCCAACCCGCGCGCGTCGCGCACCGTCCCCTTCACCTCGAAGGCGACCGCCGTCCCGCTGGCGAAGGCCGCCGCCCGGATCTCGCTGGGCGCGACCATCGCCGAGCTGCGCGAGGAGGGCCTGCTGCCCAAGCACGGCGACGGCGGCACGCTCCCCATGGACGCGCCGATCTCCGTCAAGGAGGCCGTCATGCCGTGGTCGCGCTTCCGCGACATCCACGGCCGCGGCGTCGACACCGTCCTCGGCCCGGAGATGCGCTCCACCGGCGAGGTCATGGGCATCGACTCGGTCTTCGGCACCGCCTACGCCAAGTCCCAGGCGGGCGCCTACGGCCCGCTGCCGACCGGTGGCCGCGCCTTCATCTCCGTCGCCAACCGCGACAAGCGCTCGATGATCTTCCCGGCGCGCGAGCTGGTCGCGCACGGCTTCGAACTCTTCGCCACGTCCGGCACGGCCGAGGTCCTCAAGCGCAACGGCATCAACGCCACCATCGTGCGCAAGCAGTCCGAGGGCGAGGGCCCGAACGGCGAGAAGACCATCGTCCAGCTCATCCACGACGGCGGCGTCGACCTCATCGTCAACACCCCGTACGGCACCGGCGGCCGCCTCGACGGCTACGAGATCCGCACGGCGGCCGTGTCCCGGTCCGTGCCGTGCCTCACGACGGTCCAGGCGCTCGCCGCGGCCGTCCAGGGCATCGACGCGCTGGGCCGCGGGGACGTGGGCGTGCGCTCGCTCCAGGAACACGCGGAGCATCTGACCGCGGCGCGCGACTAAGGCCGACAGACCCTGGGGGGACACCGATCCGGTGTCCCCCTTCTGGTGAGGACACCTCTCATGTACAAGTTCTTCTTCCACCTCGTCTTCCAGCGCATGGACCCGGAGCAGGCCCACCACATGGCCTTCCGCTGGATCCGTCTCGCGGCCCGCGTCCCCGTCCTGCGCACCTTCGTCGCGGCCGTCCTCGCGCCGCGCCACAAGGAGCTGCGCACCGAGGCGCTCGGGCTGCGGATGCACGGCCCCTTCGGGCTCGCGGCGGGCTTCGACAAGAACGCCGTCGCGATCGACGGCATGTCGATGCTCGGCTTCGACCACATCGAGATCGGCACCGTCACGGGGGAGGCGCAGCCCGGCAACCCCAAGAAGCGCCTCTTCCGCCTCGTCCCCGACCGCGCGCTGATCAACCGCATGGGCTTCAACAACGAGGGCTCGGCCGCCGTCGCCGCGCGCCTCGCCTCCCGCAGGCCGGTCTTCAACACGGTCGTGGGCGTCAACATCGGCAAGACCAAGGTCGTCTCCGAGGAGGCGGCCGCGGGCGACTACGTGAAGTCGGCCGAGCGGCTCGCCCGCCACGCCGACTACCTCGTCGTCAACGTGTCGTCCCCGAACACCCCGGGCCTTCGCAACCTCCAGGCCACCGAGTCGCTGCGGCCGCTGCTCACCGCCGTGCGCGAGGCCGCCGACCGCAGCGTGGCGGGCCGTCGCGTACCGCTCCTGGTCAAGATCGCGCCCGACCTCGCCGACGAGGACGTCGACGCCGTGGCCGACCTCGCGGTCGAACTCGGCCTGGACGGCATCATCGCCACGAACACCACCATCGCGCGCGAGGGCCTCGGCCTGACGTCGGACCCGGCCCTGGTCGAGGAGGCCGGCGGACTCTCCGGCGCGCCGGTCAAGGAGCGCTCCCTGGAGGTCCTGAGGCGCCTCTACGCGCGCGTGGGCGACCGCATCACCCTCGTGGGCGTCGGCGGCGTCGAGAACGCCGAGGACGCCTGGCAGCGCATCCTCGCGGGTGCCACCCTCGTCCAGGGGTACAGCGCCTTCATCTACGAGGGCCCGTTCTGGGCCCGCGCCATCCACAAGGGCCTCGCCGCGCGGCTGCGCACGAGCCCCTACGCCACCCTCGCCGACGCGGTCGGCGCCGACGTGAGGAAGTCCGCATGAGCGTCCAGGAGCCCTTCGGCACGCGCCTTCGTCACGCCATGGACGAGCGCGGCCCGCTGTGCGTCGGCATCGACCCGCACGCCTCGCTGCTCTCCGCGTGGGGCCTGAACGACGACATCGCGGGCCTGGAGCGGTTCACGGGCACCGTCGTCGAGGCGCTCGCCGGGTCCGTCGCCGTCTTCAAGCCGCAGAGCGCGTTCTTCGAGCGCTTCGGGTCGCGGGGCATCGCGGTCCTGGAGAAGGCGGTCGCGGAGCTGCGGGCGGCCGGCGCCCTGATCGTCATGGACGCCAAGCGCGGCGACATCGGCTCGACCATGGCCGCGTACGCCGAGACCTTCCTGCACAAGGACTCGTCCCTGTTCAGCGACGCGCTCACGGTCTCGCCCTATCTCGGGTACGGGTCGCTGAAGCCGGCCGTCGACCTCGCGCGCGAGAACGGCGCCGGGCTCTTCGTGCTCGCCCTGACCTCCAACCCCGAGGGCGCCGAGGTCCAGCACGCGGTCCGTGCGGACGGCCGCACGGTCGCGGCCACCGTCCTGGGTCACCTCGCCGCCGAGAACGCGGGAGAGGCGCCTCTGGGGTCCTTCGGCGCGGTCGTCGGGGCGACGCTGGGCGACCTGTCCTCGTACGACCTCGCCATCAACGGCCCCCTGCTCGCCCCCGGCATCGGGGCGCAGGGCGCGACCCCCGCCGATCTGCCCGGCGTCTTCGGCGCGGCGGTGCGCGACGTCGTGCCGAACGTCAGCCGGGGGGTGCTGCGGCACGGACCCGACGTCGTGGGCCTGCGGGAGGCCGCGGAGCGCTTCGCGGACGAGATCCGGGTGGCGGTCGAAAGGGCCTGAGCGAGGTGCGGGGGAGCGCGCCCACGTCTTACTGACGACATGTCAGCGGAAATCGGGGGTGAAATGCCGGGTTTGTGTGGCTCGACAGAGGCTGACCAGGACTTTTCGTCTGTTCTCGCTGACTCTGGCGGCCGTGGCCGCTAGTCTCCGACGAGAGGTGTGGGGCGACTAGGTTCCTCACCGGTCCGTATCCGACAGTTCGACATCCGAGGTGACGTAGGCGTGGCTCTTCCGCCCCTTACCCCTGAACAGCGCGCAGCCGCGCTCGAAAAGGCCGCCGCGGCTCGCCGGGAGCGGGCCGAGGTCAAGAATCGACTCAAGCACTCCGGCGCCTCTCTTCACGAGGTCATCAAGCAGGGCCAGGAGAACGATGTCATCGGCAAGATGAAGGTCTCCGCCCTCCTGGAGTCCCTGCCGGGCGTGGGCAAGGTCCGCGCCAAGCAGATCATGGAGCGTCTTGGCATCTCCGAGAGCCGCCGTGTGCGCGGCCTCGGCTCCAACCAGATCGCGTCTCTTGAGCGCGAGTTCGGTGGTGGCGCTGCCTGACGTTCTCAGGCACTCCTGAGAACCTGGATAATCGCTGCATGGCTGCAACATCCCGGGGGACGACCCCCGTACCCCCGGACGTACGTCCGCGGCTGACCGTGCTCTCCGGCCCCTCCGGGGTCGGCAAGAGCACGGTCGTCGCTCATATGCGCAAGGAACACCCCGAGGTCTGGCTCTCGGTCTCCGCCACCACGCGGAAGCCGCGCCCCGGTGAGAAGCACGGTGTCCAGTACTTCTTCGTCTCCGACGACGAGATGGACAAGCTGATCGCCAACGGTGAGCTCCTGGAGTGGGCCGAGTTCGCGGGCAACCGCTACGGCACCCCGCGCGACGCGGTGCTCGCCCGCCTGGAGGCGGGTGAGCCCGTCCTCCTGGAGATCGACCTTCAGGGCGCGCGCCTGGTGCGCGAGTCGATGCCCGAGGCGCAGCTCGTCTTCCTCGCCCCGCCGAGCTGGGACGAACTGGTCCGCCGGCTCACCGGCCGGGGGACCGAGGCGCCGGAGGTGATCGAGCGCAGGCTGGTCGCGGCGAAGACCGAGCTCGCCGCCGAGGCCGAGTTCGACACCACCCTGGTCAACACCTCCGTCGAGGACGTGGCCCGTGAGCTGCTAGCCTTGATGAGAGTCCTTTAGATCTCCACCCCTGTCCCGACCTCTGGTCGCGACGTCATTTGAACCCATCGGAAGGCGAAGAGTGTCCTCTTCCATCACCGCGCCCGAGGGCATCATCAACCCGCCGATTGATGAGCTGCTCGAAGCCACCGACTCGAAGTACAGCCTCGTGATCTACGCCGCCAAGCGCGCGCGCCAGATCAACGCGTACTACTCGCAGCTCGGTGAGGGCCTCCTGGAGTACGTCGGCCCCCTGGTGGACACGCACGTCCACGAGAAGCCGCTCTCGATCGCGCTCCGCGAGATCAACGCCGGCCTGCTGACGTCCGAGGCCATCGAGGGCCCGGCGCAGTAAGCGGTTCGTACCTTCACCACAGGCCCGGCAGCACGACTGCCGGGCCTGTGGTGTGTCATGGAGCAGTACGCATCCGAGCGCGGGGAGACGAAGGCAGTGGCCGAGAAGCCGAAGGTTGTCCTGGGTGTCAGCGGCGGCATCGCCGCCTACAAGGCGTGCGAGCTGCTGCGGCGGCTGACCGAATCCGGCCATGACGTGCGCGTCGTGCCGACCGAGTCGGCGCTGCACTTCGTCGGCGCCGCGACCTGGTCCGCGCTCTCCGGGCACCCCGTGTCGACCGAGGTCTGGTCCGACGTCCACGAGGTGCCGCACGTCCGCATCGGCCAGGGCGCCGACCTCGTGATCGTCGCGCCCGCCACCGCGGACATGATGGCCAAGGCGGCCCACGGCCTCGCCGACGACCTGCTCACCAACACGCTCCTCACGGCGCGCTGCCCCGTGGTCTTCGCCCCCGCCATGCACACCGAGATGTGGGAGCACCCGGCCACCCAGGAGAACGTCGCCACCCTGCGCCGCCGCGGCGCCCTGGTCATCGAGCCCGCCGTCGGCAGGCTCACGGGCGTCGACACCGGCAAGGGGCGCTTCCCCGACCCCGCCGAGCTCTTCGAGGTCGTACGCCGCGTCCTAGCCCGCGGGGACCTGGCGCAGGACCTGGCCGGGCGCCATGTCCTGGTCAGCGCGGGCGGCACCCGTGAGCCCCTCGACCCGGTCCGCTTCCTGGGCAACCGCTCCTCGGGCAAGCAGGGCTACGCGCTCGCCCGCAGCGCCGCCGCGCGCGGCGCCCGCGTCACGCTCGTGGCGGCCAACGCGGCGCTGCCCGATCCCGCCGGGGTGGACGTCGTGCAGGTCGGTACGGCCGTGCAGCTCCGCGAGGCGGTCCTGAAGGCCGCGGCCGACGCCGACGCCGTCGTGATGGCCGCGGCCGTGGCCGACTTCCGCCCCGAGACGTACGCGGCGGGCAAGATCAAGAAGAGGGACGGCCAGGAGCCCGCGCCCATCGCCCTGGTCCGCAACCCCGACATCCTCGCCGAGATCGCGGGGGATCGCCCGCGCCCCGGCCAGGTGATCGTGGGCTTCGCGGCCGAGACGGACGACGTCCTCGCCAACGGCCGGGCCAAGCTCGAACGCAAGGGCTGCGACCTGTTGGTCGTCAACGAGGTGGGCGAGCGCAAGACCTTCGGCTCCGAGGAGAACGAGGCCGTGGTGCTCGGCGCCGACGGCAGCGAGACGCCGGTGCCGTACGGACCCAAGGAGGCGCTGGCGGACACGGTGTGGGACCTGGTGGCGCTGCGGCTGCCCTGAGGGGGCGGCGCGAGGTCTGTCCTCTTCTGGCGGAACTTGGCCAGGTTCTGCCGCGTTACTTGACGGAGTCTTCTTCTCAGGGGCTCAATGTCACTTTCGCTCCACCAGAAGCGTCACTCCACGTTCATCAAGAGCCGCGAAACCGGGTCAAACCGGGTGCGTGGCCCTCTGGTGGATAGTGATCGGCGTGACGCACAATGCAGTGTCGCAGGTCACAGGGCTCCCAAGTGGCGAGACATGTGGTCCGGCGGACGAGTGTGACCGATAAACTGGTCTCGGACGAGCCGGGCGCAGCTCCCGGCAGTCCACCAATGATCAGCCAGCAGCCGCTGCAACCCCAGGGAGCGATGTGTCCCGGCGCCTCTTCACCTCGGAGTCTGTGACCGAGGGTCACCCCGACAAGATCGCTGACCAGATCAGCGACACCATTCTCGACGCGCTTCTGCGGGAGGACCCGACGTCCCGGGTCGCCGTGGAGACGCTGATCACCACCGGCCTCGTCCACGTGGCCGGCGAGGTCACGACGAAGGCGTACGCGCCGATCGCGCAGCTCGTGCGCGACAAGATCCTCGAGATCGGTTACGACTCCTCGAAGAAGGGCTTCGACGGCGCCTCCTGTGGCGTCTCGGTGTCCATCGGCTCGCAGTCCCCCGACATCGCGCAGGGCGTCGACACGGCGTACGAGAAGCGCGTCGAGGGCGACGAGGACGAGCTCGACAAGCAGGGCGCGGGCGACCAGGGCCTGATGTTCGGCTACGCCTGCGACGAGACCCCGGAGCTCATGCCGCTCCCGATCCACCTCGCGCACCGCCTCTCGCGCCGCCTCTCCGAGGTGCGCAAGAACGGGACGATCCCCTACCTGCGCCCCGACGGCAAGACCCAGGTCACCATCGAGTACGACGGCGACAAGGCCGTCCGCCTCGACACGGTCGTGGTCTCCTCGCAGCACGCATCGGACATCGACCTGGACTCGCTCCTGGCCCCCGACATCCGAGAGTTCGTCGTCGAGGCCGAGCTGAAGGCCCTCCTCGAGGACGGCATCAAGCTCGACACCGATGGCTACCGCCTCCTGGTCAACCCGACGGGACGCTTCGAGATCGGCGGCCCGATGGGCGACGCCGGCCTCACCGGCCGCAAGATCATCATTGACACTTACGGCGGCATGGCCCGCCACGGCGGCGGTGCCTTCTCCGGCAAGGACCCGTCCAAGGTGGACCGCTCGGCGGCGTACGCGATGCGCTGGGTCGCCAAGAACGTCGTCGCGGCCGGCCTCGCGGCCCGCTGCGAGGTCCAGGTCGCCTACGCCATCGGCAAGGCCGAGCCGGTCGGCCTCTTCGTCGAGACCTTCGGCACGGCCACGGTCGACACGGAGAAGATCGAGACGGCGATCGCCGAGGTCTTCGACCTGCGCCCCGCCGCGATCATCCGCGACCTCGACCTGCTCCGCCCGATCTACTCGCAGACCGCCGCGTACGGCCACTTCGGCCGGGCGCTCCCCGACTTCACGTGGGAGCGGACGGACCGCGTGGACGCGCTGCGCAAGGCGGCGGGTCTGTAGTCCCGGCCACCTCGGTCCACCGGGGCCCGGCTCTCCCTTCGGGGAGGGCCGGGCCTTCGTGCTTTTCTCGGCGCTGTCAGTCCCGTCTGGTAGGAATGCTGCTGTGAGCAGGGAGAACGAGGCCGGTGCGGGCGAAGGCGGGGGCGGGATGCCGGAGCCGGAGCAGCTTGCCCTGATCCGGGAGAGCGTGCGCGAGGCCAAGGTGCCGCGGGCCAAGCCCCGGACGTGGCGGGGTGCCGCGCTGGCCAAGGAGCTGCCCGTGGCGCGGGTCCTCGTCGACAAGGGCGTGCTGCACCTCGACAGGTACTTCGACTACGCGGTGCCGGAGGAACTGGACGAGGTGGCCCAGCCGGGAGTGCGGGTCAGGGTCCGCTTCGGGGCCGGCTCGCGGAACGTACGGGACGGGCGGCGTGAGGGCGGCGGACTGATCGACGGGTTCATCGTCGAGCGGTGCGCCGAGACCGAGTACCGGGGGCCGCTGGCCGCGCTGGCCCAGGTCGTCTCGCCGGAGCCCGTGCTCGGCCCGGAGCTGCTCGGCCTCGCCCGGGCCGTCGCCGACCGGTATGCCGGGAGCCTCGCCGATGTGCTGCAACTCGCCGTCCCGCCCCGGCACGCGCGGGCCGAGTCACGGGCCGCCGCCGCGCCTCCCGCGCCGCCCGCCGCGCCCGATGCCGGGAGCTGGCGGCGGTATGGCCACGGGGAGGAGTTCCTCGCCGCGCTCGCCTCCGGGGCCTCGCCCCGCGCGGTGTGGACCGCCCTGCCGGGGCCCCAGTGGGCGGACGAGATCGCCCGTGCGGTGCGGGCCACGCTGGCCTCAGGCCGGGGCGCGCTCGTCGTCGTGCCGACCGGGCGGCCCGCCGCGCGTGTGGACGCCGCGCTGACCGAACTCCTCGGCGCGGGGCAGCACGCGCTGCTCACCGCCGACGCCGGGCAGGAGCGGCGGTACCGCGAGTGGCTCTCCGTGCGGCGCGGGGAGGTGCGGGCCGTGGTGGGGACGCGGGCCGCCATGTTCGCGCCCGTACGGGACCTGGGTCTCGTCGCCGTGTGGGACGACGGTGACTCCAACCACAGCGACGACCGCGCCCCCTTCCCGCATGTGCGGGAGGTGTTGGAGCTGCGGGCCTCGCGGGACAAGTGCGGCTTTCTGCTCGGCGGCTGGAGCTGCACGGTCGAGGCCGCCCAGCTCGTCGAGAGCGGGTGGGCCGCGCCGCTCGTCGCCGACCGGGAGCAGGTGCGGGGCGCCGCGCCGCTGGTGCGGACCGTGGGCGACGGCGACCTCGCGCGGGACGAGGCGGCGCGGGCCGCGCGGCTGCCGACGCTGGCCTGGCGGGCCGTCCGGGAGGGGCTCAAGCTCGGGCCCGTCCTGGTCCAGGTGCCGCGGCGCGGCTATGTGCCCCGCCTCGCCTGTGAGCGCTGCCGGGAGCCCGCGCGGTGCCGCCGGTGCGCGGGGCCGCTGGAGGCGCAGGACGGCGGGGCCGCCCTGCGGTGCGGCTGGTGCGGGGTGGAGGAAGCCGCCTGGCACTGCGGCGAGTGCGGTGGGTTCCGGCTGCGGGCGCAGGTCGTCGGGGCGCGGCGGACCGCGGAGGAGCTGGGGCGGGCCTTTCCCGCCGTGCCGGTGCGCACCTCGGGGCGCGAGCAGGTGCTCGACACCGTCCCCGCGGCGCCGGCCCTGGTGGTGAGCACGCCGGGGGCCGAGCCGGTCGCCGAGGGCGGCTATGCGGCCGCCCTGCTGCTCGACGGCTGGGCCATGCTGGGCCGGCCCGACCTGCGGGCCGGCGAGGACGCGCTGCGGCGCTGGATAGCGGCCGCCTCGCTCGTCCGCCCGCAGAGCGCGGGCGGCACGGTGGTCGTGGTCGCCGAGCCGACGCTGCGGCCCGTCCAGGCCCTCGTGCGGTGGGACCCCGTGGGGCACGCGGTGCGGGAGCTCGGGGAGCGGGCCGAGCTGGGATTCCCGCCGGTCTCCCGGATGGCCGCGGTATCCGGCACGCCGGAAGCCCTCTCCGATTTCCTCTCGGCGGCCGAACTGCCGCCGGACGCGGCGGTGTTGGGGCCCGTGCCGGTGCGGGACGCCGGGCCGGGGCCCTCGCGGCGGCCCGGTGCGGCGCCCGCCGGTGAGCAGTGGGAGCGGGTGCTGGTCCGGGTGCCCCCGGGCAGCGGCGCGGCGCTCGCCGCCGCCCTGAAGGTGGCGCAGGCCGCGCGGATGGCCCGCGGAGCCAAGGGCTCACGCGAGGGCCAAGCCGAAGCGGTGCGGATCCGGGTGGACCCGCTGGACATCGGCTGAGGGGTGAGGGCTCCGCTCAAGGGGGCTCCGCTCAGGGGCCGGTGAGCCGGGCCCCGCACACCCCCGCCCCCAAGCCAGGAGGCAAGGGGGCGGGAACGGGTGTCGCTCGGGTGGGGTCAGCCGTTGCGGGGGCCGGGGAAGGCGGGGGGCCTGGGGTCCTCGCGCAGCGTGGGGCTGCCCGCCATCGGCTGCGTCGGCATCGTGCGCGCCGCGGGGACGGACGGCAGGGGAGCGCCGACCGGCACGGGGCGGGGGACCGTGGTCGTCGCAGCCGCCGTCGCCGTCGCCGCCGGCGCAGCCGTCGTCGCTGTCGCCGTCGTCGCCGCGGCGGCCGGAGCCGGTGCTTCCGCCGCCCGCTCCGCCTCGGCGGCGGCCTGCGTGGTGGCCCGCCGCGCGCCGTAGCGCCGGTGGACGGCCTGCTTGGTGACCCCGAGGGCGGAGCCCACCGCGTCCCACGAGAACCCGAGCGAGCGGTCGAAGTCCACCGCCGCGGTGACCAGCGTCTCGACGCTGTCCCGCAGTTCCTGGGCGAGGCGTACGGTCGGTGCGGGGGCCCGTCCGTAGACGACGAAGCCCGCGGAGGGGCTGGAGCGCCGCGGGCGGTAGACGTTTCCGAGCTGGGCGGTGAGCGTACGCAGTGCGTCCACCTGCCGGCGGACCCGCTCGATGTCCCGTACCAGAAGGTGCAGGCTGGCCCGAGCCTGGGCGTCGTGGGTTGCGTGGTCGGCCATGAACAAGCCTCTCGAACCGGCGTGGAAAAGGATCGGGCCACCTGTGCGGCCCTTTGTGGTCAACTCCTTCTTGACCAACGCGCTAGTTCCTGAGGGGTCACGGTGCAGGGGGCGTATGTGCATATGCACAGGGCGCGCGACGCTTCGTACGCCCCCAGGAGCGTCAACGGGACTCAGAGCCCGTGTCTCACCCGGAAGGACGCCCCGGCCGGCGTCTCGGAGGGGCCCATAGACTGGTGCGCTGCCGTCGCCCCCTCCAGAGATCCGAGGTATCCCCCAGTGAAGCTCGTCTTCGCAGGCACCCCTGAGGTCGCCGTCCCCGCGTTGGACGCCCTGATCGCCTCCGGCCGGCATGAGGTGGCCGCCGTCGTGACCCGCCCCGACGCCCCCGCGGGCCGTGGCCGCAGGCTCGTCGCGAGCCCGGTGGCGCAGCGGGCCGAGGAGGCGGGCATCGAGGTGCTCAAGCCGGCGAAGCCGCGGGACGAGGACTTCCTGGCGCGGCTGCGCGAGATCGCGCCCGACTGCTGCCCCGTCGTCGCCTACGGCGCGCTGCTGCCCCGGGTCGCGCTGGACGTGCCGGCCCACGGCTGGGTCAACCTGCACTTCTCGCTGCTGCCCGCCTGGCGCGGCGCCGCCCCGGTGCAGCACGCGGTGATGGCGGGCGACGAGATCACCGGGGCCTCCACCTTCCTGATCGAGCAGGGCCTCGACTCCGGCCCCGTCTACGGCACGGTGACCGAGGAGGTGCGCCCCACCGACACCAGCGGGGACCTGCTGACGCGGCTGGCCCTCGCGGGCTCCGGGCTGCTCGTCGCCACCATGGACGGCATCGAGGACGGCGGCCTGAAGGCGGTGCCGCAGCCCGCCGACGGCGTCACCCTCGCCCCGAAGCTCACCGTCGAGGACGCCGAGATCGACTGGGCCGCGCCCGCCCTGCGCGTCGACCGCGTGGTGCGCGGCTGCACCCCCGCGCCCGGCGCCTGGACCCTCTTCAGGGGCGAGCGGCTGAAGATCATCCAGGCCGCGCTCGTCACGGACCGCACCGACCTCGCGCCGGGCGAGCTGTCCCCGGCCAAGAACAACGTGTACGTGGGCTCCGGATCGCACGCCGTCGAGCTCCTCTGGGTGCAGCCGCAGGGCAAGAAGCCGATGCGCGGCGCCGACTGGGCCCGCGGGGTGCGGATCGCCCCCGGCGAGCGCGTGGGCGCGGGCGACGTAGGCTAGATGAGTTCGACCCACACCAGCAGCGGAGCACCTTTGAACGACCAGCCGACCCGGCGTCCCCACAAGTCGACGGGCAAGCCCGCGGGGAAGCCGGGCAAGCCCTACCGCCGTCCCCAGAAGGACCCCGTCCGCATCCTCGCCTTCGAGGCGATGCGGGCCGTGGACGAGCGCGACGCCTACGCGAACCTCGTCCTGCCGCCGCTGCTGCGCAAGGCCAGGGAGAAGGGCGACTTCGACGCGCGGGACGCGGCGCTCGCCACCGAGCTGGTCTACGGAACGCTGCGCCGCCAGGGGACGTACGACGCGATCGTGGCCGCCTGCATCGACCGGCCGCTGCGCGAGGTCGACCCGCCGGTCCTCGACGTGCTCAACCTCGGTGTGCACCAGCTCCTCGGCACGCGCATCCCGACGCACGCGGCCGTCTCCGCCTCGGTGGAGCTGGCACGCGTGGTGCTCGGCGACGGGCGCGCCAAGTTCGTCAACGCCGTGCTGCGCAAGGTCTCCCAGGACGACCTCGACGGCTGGGTGGCGAAGGTCGCGCCGCCCTACGACGACGACCCCGAGGACCACCTCGCCATCGTGCACTCACACCCCCGCTGGGTCGTCTCGGCCCTGTGGGACTCCCTCGGCGGCGGCCGTGCCGGCATCGAGGACCTGCTCGAAGCCGACAACGAACGCCCCGAGGTCACGCTCGTCGCCCGGCCGGGACGCTCCACCGCCGACGAGCTGCTCGACTCGGTGGGGGAGGAGTCGGCGCTGCCCGGGCGCTGGTCCCCGTACGCCGTGCGGCTCAGCGAGGGCGGTGAGCCCGGCCTCGTCGACGCGGTGCGCGAGGGGCGCGCCGGCGTGCAGGACGAGGGCAGCCAGCTCGTCGCGCTCGCCCTGGCCAACGCCCCGCTGGAGGGCCCCGACACGAAGTGGCTCGACGGCTGCGCGGGCCCCGGCGGCAAGGCGGCCCTGCTCGCCGGGCTCGCCGCCCAGCGCGGTGCGACCCTGCTCGCCTCCGAGAAGCAGCCGCACCGGGCCGGGCTCGTCGCCAAGGCGCTCGCCGGCAACCCCGGTCCCTACCAGGTCATCGCCGCCGACGGCACCCGGCCGCCGTGGCGGCCCGGCACCTTCGACCGCGTCCTGATGGACGTGCCCTGCACCGGACTCGGCGCGCTGCGCCGCCGCCCCGAGGCCCGCTGGCGCCGCCGCCCGCAGGACCTGGACGGCTTCGCCCCGCTGCAACGCTCCCTGCTGCGCGCGGCGTTGGAATCCGTGCGGATCGGCGGGATCGTCGGCTACGCCACCTGCTCGCCGCACCTGGCCGAGACCCGCGCGGTCGTCGACGACGTCATCAAGCACACGGCGGGCGCCGAGCTCCTCGACGCGCGGCCGCTCATCGAGGACGTCCCCGCGCTCGGCGACGGCCCCGACGTACAGCTGTGGCCGCATCTGCACGGGACGGACGCGATGTACCTGGCACTGATCCGGCGCACCGCCTGAGCCGCGCGCGGCAAGGGCCCGCTCACCGCGCCGGGGACCGTTCCGCCTCGGAGCCCTCCGGTCGCCGGGCGAGGGCGTGCGGCCACCACACCTTCGGGCCCACGTCCAGGAACAGGGACGTGACCAGGACCGACCGTACGACGAAGGTGTCGATGAGCACGCCGAGGGCCACCGCGAAACCGATCTCGGCGAACGCCACCAGCGGCAGCGTGCCGAGCGCGGCGAACGTGCCCGCGAGCACCAGACCCGCCGAGGTGATCACCGCGCCGGTCGCCGCAAGCCCCGTCAGGACGCCCTGGCGGCTGCCCTGGCGTGCGGTCTCCTCGCGGATGCGGGTCGCCAGGAAGATGTTGTAGTCGATGCCGAGCGACACCAGGAAGACGAAGACGAAGAGCGGGAAGTCGGTCGGCTCGCCCGAGTAGCCGAAGAGGTGGCGGAAGGCCAGCGCGCTCAGGCCGAGGGCCGCGGCGAAGGACAGGACCACCGTCCCGATGAGCAGCAGCGGGGCGATGACCGCCCGCAGCAGCACGCCGAGGATCAGCAGCACCACGATCAGGACCAGCGGAATGATCAGCTTGTTGTCGTGCGCGGTCGCGTTGTCCATGTCGACCAGGGCCGCCGTGCCGCCACCCACCCGCGCGTCGGCGTCGGGCACGGCGTGGACGGCGTCGCGCACCCGCTCCACGGTCCGCTTGGCGGCCGGGCTGTCGGACGAGTCGGTGGGCGTCGCTTCCAGCAGCACCTTGCCGTCGTGCACGGCCTTCGTCCCCGGAGGCCGGCCGACGCTGGCCGGCACCACGCCCGCCGTCTGACGGACCGCTCGGGCGACCTCGCCGCTCCGCGCCCTGTCGGCCACGATGACCAGCGGATCGCCGGAGCCCGCGGGGAAGTACTCGGCGAGCACTTCCTGGCCGGTGACCGATTCGGGCTTGTCGGTGAACGAGTCGGCGTTGCTGAGCCCCTCGGCCCGCAACTGGAACAGGCCGAGCGACAGCAGCGCGAGGACCGCCGCCGTGGCGCCCCAGATCGCCCGCGGGCGCCGGGCGATGCGCCGGCCCGTGCGGGCCCACAGGCCGCGCTCGGTCGGCTCGGGAGAGCCCAGGTGCGGGACCAGCGGCCAGAAGAGCCAGCGGCCGAAGATCACCAGGAGCGCGGGGAAGAGCGAGAGCATCGCGACGAGCCCCACGGCGACGCCGATGGCGGCGACAGGACCGAGGCCCCGCGTGGAGTTCATCTCGGCGGCGAGCAGGACCAGCATGCTCAGGACGACCGTCGCGCCCGAGGCGAGGACCGCGGGGCCCGCCCGGTGCAAGGCGAGCGCCATGGCCTCGTGACGGTCCTCGTGGCGGCGCAGCTCTTCGCGATAGCGAGCGACCAGGAGCAGGGCGTAGTCGGTCCCCGCGCCGAAGACGAGGACGGTCAGGATGCCCGCGCTCTGGCCGTTGACCGTCAGGTCGGCGTGCTCGGCCAGCAGATAGATGAGCGCCTGCGCGGTGAACAGCGCCGTGATCACCGCGACCAGGGGCGCGAGCAGCAGGGTGGGGCTTCGGTAGGTGAACAGCAGGATCACGATGACGATGCCGGCGGCCGAGAGCAGCAGTGTCGAGTCGATGCCCTCGAACGCCTCGGTGGAGTCGGCGGCCGTGCCGCCGGGCCCGGTCACGTGCACCTTGAGGCCGCCCTCGCCACTGCCCACCCGCTCGCGGACGGAGTCGACGGCGGGCCCGATCCGTTCCCAGCCGTCGGCGTCCATCGTGATGGGGACGAGGATCTGGGCCGCCTCCGGGTCCCGCTTCTCGTCGTAGGCGGGCCCGCGTACCTCCGCGCCGCGGATGCCGTGGGCGCGCAGCTCCCCCGTCTGGCGCACGTCCTCGCTGATCCTGGCGCGGTCGGCGGAGGTGAGGCCGCCCTCGCGGGCGTACACGACGACCGCGGGGATCACCTCCGGCCTGAAGTCGTCGGACAGCGCGAGGACTTGGGTGGACTCGGCGGAGCCGGGCAGCCAGGAGTCCGCGTCGTTCTCCTGGGCGTCGGTCAGCTTCTGGGCGAGCGGCGCCGCGACGACGATGACCAGCAGCCAGAAGAGCACCACCAGCCACTTGGCGCGCCGTCCGCACACCAGCCACGCGACTCCACGCCGCTCGTGCCGTTCCCGTACGTCCGCCATGGCTTCCCCCCGCTGGGCCGTGCCGCGGTGCCGGTGGACCGCTCAGCATGGCATGACGCGCGCCCTCGGGGGAGTCGTCGTGCCCATGGCTCGGACCGCGGTCCACGACCGGCGCCGGACATGGCAGTCTTGGGGCATGGCCCCGCAGATCAACCCCAGCATCCTGTCCGCGGACTTCGCCCGCCTTGCCGACGAGGCAAAGGCCGTCGAGGGCGCCGACTGGCTCCACGTCGATGTGATGGACAACCACTTTGTCCCGAACCTCACTCTCGGGGTGCCGGTCGTAGAGTCGCTCGCCCGCGCGACGGACACGCCTCTGGACTGCCACCTGATGATCGAGGACCCCGATCGCTGGGCGCCGCAGTACATCGAAGCGGGGGCCGGATCGGTCACCTTCCACGCGGAGGCCGCCGCCGCTCCCGTGCGCCTCGCCCGCGAGATCCGCGCCAAGGGCGCCCGCGCCTCCATGGCGCTGAAGCCCGCGACGCCCATCGAGCCCTACGAGGACCTGCTCCCCGAGCTCGACATGCTGCTGATCATGACCGTCGAGCCGGGCTTCGGCGGCCAGTCCTTCCTCGACATCATGCTGCCCAAGATCCGCCGCACCCGTGAGCTGATCAGCAAGCACGGTCTCCAACTCTGGCTCCAGGTCGACGGCGGCGTCTCGGCCTCGACCATCGAGCGCTGCGCCGAGGCCGGCGCCGATGTCTTCGTCGCGGGCTCGGCGGTCTATGGCGCCGACGATCCCGCGGAGGCGGTACGTTCACTGCGTACCCAAGCGGCGGCAAAGACCGCGTCAAGCGCCTGGGCATGCGGCCACTGAGCCACGGGAACGTGAACGCAGTCCCTCAGGGCTGATCAAACGGGCCGGATCTGCAAGGATGAACGGCGTACGCATTTTGTGAACAGCAGTGAGGAGAGCGCCGTGTCGGCCATGTCGGCGGGTCGGTCAGCCATGCGGATGGGACCCGCGGAGCTGGTGCAGGCGGCGGCCATGGCCCGCCGCTTCTACCTCGAGGGCAAGTCCAAGATCCAGATCGCCGAGGAGTTCGGCGTCAGCCGCTTCAAGGTGGCCAGGGTCCTGGAGACCGCCCTTGAGCGGGATCTCGTGCGCATCGAGATCCGGGTCCCCGCGGAGCTGGACGCGGAGCGCTCCGACGCACTGCGGGCCCGCTACGGCCTGCGGCACGCGGTCGTCGTGGAGTCGCCCTCGCCCGCCGACGAGATCGACGAGTCCCCGGACCCGGAGAACCTCGGCGAGGTCGCGGCGGACCTGCTCGGCGAGCTCGTCACCGAGGGCGATGTGCTCGGCCTCGCCTGGGGACGCTCGACCATCCACATGGCGGCCGCGCTCGACCAGTTGCCGCCGTGCACGGTCGTGCAGCTCACGGGCGTCTACGACGCGGGCACCGCCGAGCGCGGATCCGTCGAGGCGGTGCGCCGCGCGGCCCAGGTCTCCGGCGGCGAGGCCCACCCCATCTACGCGCCGATGCTGCTGCCCGACCCCGCCACGGCGGCGGCGCTGCGCAACCAGACCGGCATCGCGCGGGCCTTCGAGTACTTCGACAAGGTCACGGTCGCCGCGGTCTCCATCGGCTCCTGGGAGCCGGGGATCTCCACCGTCCACGACATGCTCAGCGACGAGGAGCGCGCGCACTACGCCTCGCTGGGAGTGGCCGCCGAGATGTCCGCGCACCTCTTCGACGCCGAGGGGCGCCGGGTCGGGCGGGACCTCGGGGAGCGGTGCATCACCGTCGAGACCGACCGGCTCCGGCGGATTCCCGAGGTCGTCGCGATCGCCGGGGGGCGGCGGAAGGCCGCCGCCATCGACGCGGTGCTCCGGTCGGGCCTCGTGACCAGCCTGGTCACGGACACGGCCGCCGCCGATCAGCTCCTCGTGGCGGGGACCGCGCCCCGGCCCGCCCTGAACCGCGCGGACCCGGACGGGTTCTGAGGCGCCACAGCACCCCGCGGTCCTTGCGGGGTGCTGTCGCTGTGGCAGCATCTGGCCCATGGTGACCGGTGCTGATCCCGTGGAGCTCTCCCTCGTCGGGGTGAGGGACAAGGCCGCGTTCATGGAGCGCTGTGCGCGGGCGCTCGCGCTGCCCGAGTACTTCGGGCGCAACTGGGACGCCCTCGCCGACTGCCTGACCGACCCCTCCTGGGCGCCGGACGTCCTCGTCGTCTCCGGCTGGCAGGAGTACGCGAGGGCCGCGCCGGGGGAGTGGGAGATCGCGCGGGAGGTGTTCTCCGCCGCCGCCGAGCACTGGCGGGGCGTGGCGGGCCCAAGCCCGGAGATCGTGCTCGTCCCCCACGGCACCGGCCTGCCCATGGACACCCCGCGTGGCGAGAGCTGAACGCACCGTTCCGCGCGACGGGCCCTTTGGACGATCCGACCAGGGCCCCGGCCGACTGCCTGGGTGATCATCCCAGCCCGTGCCGCCCCCATGACGTGGGACACTGAAGTACGTGCTTTTCCCTCGGGCTAACTGTCCGGGGGCCACCTCTGATCGACTGGGATGAGCAGCACGTGCGCTTCCTCAACGACATCCAGCCTGCGTACGACCTGACGTACGACGACGTCTTCATGGTCCCGAGGCGCTCCGCCGTCGGTTCCCGCCAGGGCGTGGACCTGTCATCGCCCGACGGCACCGGCACCACGATCCCGCTGGTCGTCGCCAACATGACCGCGATCGCCGGCCGCCGCATGGCCGAGACCGTCGCCCGCCGCGGCGGACTGGTCGTCATTCCGCAGGACATCCCGATCGAGGTCGTCACCGACGTCGTCTCCTGGGTCAAGACGCGCCACCACGTCCTGGACACCCCGATCGTCCTGGCCCCCGGCCAGACCGTCGCGGACGCGCTCGCGCTGCTGCCCAAGCGCGCGCACAACGCGGGCGTCGTGGTCGACGAGGACTCCAGGCCCATCGGCGTCGTCACGGACGCCGACCTCAGCGGCGTCGACCGCTTCACCCAGCTCTCCGAGGTCATGTCGAGGGACCTGCTGCTCCTCGACGCCGACATCGACCCGCGCACCGCGTTCAACAAGCTGGACGGCGCCAACCGCCGGTATGCCCCCGCCGTGGACAAGGACGGCCGCCTCGCGGGCATCCTCACCCGTACGGGCGCCCTGCGCGCGACCCTGTACACCCCGGCCGTGGACGCCAACGGCGGGCTGCGCATCGCTGCCGCCGTCGGCATCAACGGCGATGTGGCGGGCAAGGCCAAGCAGCTCCTCGACGCGGGCGTGGACACCCTCGTGGTGGACACCGCACACGGCCACCAGGAGTCGATGATCTCCGCGGTCAAGGCCGTGCGCGCGCTCGACCCGCGGGTCCCGATCGTCGCGGGCAACATCGTCGCCGCCGACGGCGTACGCGACCTCATCGAGGCCGGCGCCGACATCATCAAGGTGGGTGTCGGTCCCGGCGCCATGTGCACCACGCGCATGATGACGGGCGTCGGCCGCCCGCAGTTCTCCGCGGTCCTCGAATGCGCCGCGGAGGCCAAGAAGTTCGGCAAGCACGTATGGGCCGACGGCGGCATCCGGCACCCGCGCGACGTCGCCATGGCGCTGGCCGCCGGCGCGTCGAACGTCATGGTCGGCTCCTGGTTCGCCGGGACCTACGAGTCCCCCGGCGACCTCCAGCAGGACGCCGACGGCCGCCTCTACAAGGAGTCGTTCGGCATGGCCTCCGCCCGCGCGGTGCGCAACCGCACGAGCGAGGAGTCGGCGTACGACCGGGCCCGCAAGGCGCTCTTCGAGGAGGGCATCTCCACCTCCCGCATGTTCCTGGACCCGACCCGCCCCGGCGTCGAGGACCTGATCGACTCGATCATCGCGGGCGTCCGCTCCTCCTGCACGTACGCGGGCGCCGGGTCCCTGGCGGAGTTCGCCGAGCGGGCCACGGTCGGCGTCCAGAGCGCCGCCGGGTACGCCGAGGGCAAGCCTCTGCACGCCAGCTGGGTCCAGTAGCCGCCCGCCGTCCCGCCCTCGGCCGATCACGAAGAACCCCGCGCCCCTTCATGGGGCGCGGGGTTCTTTTTCGTCCACGGAGCGCAACGGACCAAACGGACTGCGCAACGAAGAGACGCATATGACCGAAGCGCGCAATGATCGACTGGCGGTGCGCAAGGTTGCTGCATTACGGTCGGGAAGGCGCTGACCTTAGAGTCAGGCGCTGAACGTGAGTGGCGGGGACTGCCTGCTCGGCGGTTCCCCACCTCTGGTGCGGGTCCCACGGGTCCTCGCCGCCTGACCGGCAGCGATGAAGGAGCCAGCGCGTGCTCGACCAAGGCGCACCCCCGCAGAACCCTCCGAGCCCCCGGGCACCCACCGGGCTCGGCGGCCGCTTGATGCGCCGTAAGCCGGTGGAGAGCCTGGTCGCAGAGGGGGGCCAGGGTGAGGGTGGCTCGCTGAGGCGCTCCCTCGGCATGTGGCAGCTGACCATGATCAGCATCGGTGCCACCCTCGGCACCGGCATCTTCGTCGTCCTCGGCGAGAGCGTCCCCAAGGCCGGGCCCGCCGTGACCCTGTCCTTCGTGATAGCCGGACTCACCGCCCTCTTCTCGGCCCTCTCGTACGCCGAACTGGCCGGCACCATACCGGTCGCGGGCTCCTCCTACTCATATGCGTACGCAACGATGGGCGAACTCATCGCCTGGGTCTGCGGCTGGTGCCTGGTCCTGGAGTACGGGGTGTCCGTTGCCGCCGTGGCCGTCGGCTGGGGCGAGTACCTCAACGAACTGCTCGACGGCACGATCGGCGTCACCATCCCGGACGCGCTCTCCGCGGCGCCCGGCGAGGTCGACGGCGCCATCATCAACCTGCCGGGCCTGCTCGTGGTGCTCCTCGCCATGGTCTTCCTGCTCGGTGGCGCCAAGGAGTCGGCGCGCGCCAACACGATCATGGTCATCGTGAAGATCGCCGCGCTCGTGCTCTTCTGCTCCATCGGCTTCATGGGCTTCAAGTCCGGCAACTACTCCGACTTCATGCCGCTCGGCATGGCCGGCGTCAGCGCCGCGGGAGCGAGCCTCTTCTTCTCCTACATCGGCTTCGACGCCGCCTCCACCGCCGGTGAGGAGGCCAAGAACCCGCAGCGCGACCTGCCGCGCGCGATCATGCTCTCGCTGATCATCGTCACCGCGCTCTACGTCCTGGTCGCCGCCGTCGCCGTCGGCGCCTGGAACTGGAAGGACTTCGAGGGCTCCCAGGCCACGCTCGCCGCGATCATGAACGACGTCAGCGGCCAGAGCTACTTCGGCACGCTGCTCGCCGCCGGTGCCGTCATCTCCATCGCCTCTGTCGTCCTCACCGTCCTGTACGGCCAGACCCGTGTGCTGTTCGCCATGTCCCGCGACGGCCTGGTCCCCAAGGCGTTCGGCAAGGTCAGCAAGAAGACCGGCACGCCCCGCGTGAACACCGTCATCGTCTCGCTGTTCTGCGGCGCCCTCGCCTCGGTCATCCCGCTCGGCAAGCTTGTCGACGCCACCAGCATCGGCACGCTCTTCGCCTTCGGCCTGGTCAACATCGCCGTCGTCGTGCTGCGCAGGACGCGCCCCGACATGCCCCGCACTTTCCGGGTGCCGCTCGGCTGGCTCTTCCCGGTCCTCGGCTTCGGCTTCTGCGCGTACAACATGTTCAGCCTCGACTCCGTGACCTGGGTCGTCTTCGGTGTCTGGATGGCCGTCGGCCTCGTGTTCTACTTCGGGTACGGCATGCGCCGTTCCCGACTGGCCACAGCAGAGAAATGATCCACCCGCCGTGCGACTGAACGATCTCGACGAACGCATCGTGCACGCCCTCGCCGAGGACGCCCGCCGCTCCTACGCCGACATCGGCCAGTTGGTCGGCCTCTCCGCGCCCGCCGTGAAGCGCCGCGTGGACCGGCTGCGGGCGACGGGCGCCATCACCGGGTTCACCGTACGGGTGGACCCGGCGGCCCTCGGCTGGGAGACCGAGGGGTTCATCGAGATCTACTGTCGCCGCAACACCTCGCCGGAGGCGATCCAGCGGGGTCTTGAGCGGTATACCGAGGTCGCGTCCGCGTCCACCGTGACCGGTGACGCGGACGCCATCGTGCAGGTCTTCGCCGCGGACATGCGGCACTTCGAACGGGTCCTGGAACGGATCGCGGGAGAGCCGTTCGTGGAGCGGACGAAGTCCGTGCTCGTGCTCTCGCCCCTGATGCGGAGATATTCGTCCGGATCGCCCGCCTGACGCTCCCCGTCAGTTCGTCGGGTACGGCACCTTCCACGGCAGGACGTGGAAGTCACCGGTGCCGTTCCTGACCTTCTCGTACGGGGCGGAGCTGTTGCACTTCGACAGCTTCTTCGTGCCGTCGGGGCCGCCCGTCGCGGCCCAGCTATATCCGACGCGGTCGTGCTTGCCCTGGTCGTGGACGCTGAAGCCGACGCGTCCGCCCTTGATCGAACGCATCTGGGCATCGGGGCTCGTCTCGGTGACGATCCCGGTCGCCGTGGCCACCTTGCCGCCCGTGACCAGGCAGTCGATGCGGCCCTTCGCCCAGCCGCCCTTGCCGCCCGGCCTGTCCAGATGCACGAACTCGAAGGTGCCGGTCGCCTTGTCGGGGCGCTTGTTGTCCGCGGCCGCCAGATGCGCGTCGAAGGTGAACGTCACGTCCTCGGTGGTCTTGCGGTACATCTTCGCCGAGCCGGTCAGCGCGGCGGCCTCGCGGGCCTGCGGATGCGCCGCGGTCCGGCTGCGCGTCGTGTCGTCGCGCGAGTCACCGGCATCCGACGCGACGGCCGCTCCCGTGGCGCCGGCGCAGATCAGCAGGGCGGTTCCCAGGGCGATCACGCGGCCGCGGCCGCTGGTCAGGCGGCCGACGGTGATCCGGGTGCGTATCTTGCGGCTCACGGGGAGCCTCCGTCCGATGTGCTCTTCGCCCGGTCCCTCCGGGTGAGACCACGCTCTCGCGGAAGAGGGGTCCGCCACGTCCGGCCACGGGCGGCACTCCCCTTCCGCCGCACGGCGGGGACCGGCCCGTACGCCGTGCGACCCGAGACGGACGGCACCGATACCCGGGGCGCACACCCGCCCGGCCGCCACGCAACGAATCGCCGTCCCGGCGACCCCACACGCAACGGATCCGGCGGCAGCCCGCAACACTCGCGGCTTGTCCGGGCATGGCCGCCGACCGTACGGTCTAACGGACCCCATCTGCCCCTTCGTACGTCATGAGGATCAGCCATGCCTGCGCTCCGCACCGCCCTGCTCCAGAGCTCGGGGAAGCCCGGGTCCGTCGAGGAGAACCTCGCGGAACTCGACGCGGCCGCGGGGCGCGCCGCCGCCGCGGGCGCCGGGCTGCTCGTGACGTCCGAGCTGTTCCTCACCGGGTACGCGATCGGCGGCGGCATGTCCCGTCTCGCGGAGCCTGCCGACGGCGCCTCGGCCACGGCGGTCGCCGGGATCGCGGCACGGCACGGGGTCGGCGTCGCCTACGGCTACCCCGAGCGCGAGGGCGAGGCGATCCACAACTCCGTCCAGCTCATCGGCCCCGACGGGGCGCGCCTCGCGAACTACCGCAAGACCCACCTCTTCGGCCGCTTCGAGCGCGACGCCTTCACCCCGGGCGACCTGCCGGTGGTCCAGGCCGACCTCGGCGGCGTACGCGTGGGCCTCATGATCTGCTACGACGTCGAGTTCCCGGAGAACGTCCGGGCGCACGCGCTGGCCGGCACCGACCTCCTCGTCGTCCCCACCGCGCAGATGCACCCCTTCCAGTTCGTCGCCGAGTCCGTCGTGCCGGTGCGGGCCTTCGAGAACCAGATGTACGTCGCCTACGTCAACCGGGTCGGCCGGGAGGGCGCGTACGAGTTCGTCGGGCTCTCCACGCTGGCGGGACCCGACGGTGTGTCGCGCGCCCGCGCGGGCCGCGCCACCGAGCTGGTCGTCGGCGACGTCGACCCCGACTTCCTGAGCGCGTCCCGCGCGGCCAACCCGTATCTGAGCGACCGCCGCCCCGGCCTGTACGGCTCGCTCGGCTGACCGCGCCCGCGCCCGTCCCCGCTCGCCTCTTCCCTCAGTCCGCGCAAGGAGTCCGTACCCCCATGACGTCCACGGTGCCCACCGCCATCCAGCACACCGACGCCGAGCCGCCGATCACCATGTTCGGTCCGGACTTCCCGTACGCGTACGACGACTTCCTCGCGCACCCGGCCGGGCTCGGCCAGATACCCGCGACCGAGCACGGCACCGAGATCGCCGTCATCGGCGGCGGGCTCTCCGGCCTCGTCGCCGCGTACGAGCTGATGAAGATGGGCCTCAAGCCCGTCGTCTACGAGGCCGACCAGATCGGCGGCCGGCTGCGCACCGTCGGCTTCGAGGGCTGCGACCCGTCGCTGACCGCCGAGATGGGCGCCATGCGGTTCCCGCCGTCCTCGACCGCCCTCCAGCACTACATCGACCTGGTGGGTCTCACCACCCAGCCGTTCCCGAACCCCCTCGCCGAGTCGACGCCCTCCACGGTCGTCGACCTCAAGGGCGAGTCGCACTACGCCGAGACCGTCGCCGACCTGCCGCAGGTCTACCGCGATGTGGCCAAGGCGTGGAACGACTGCCTGGAGGAGGGCGCGGACTTCTCCGACATGAACCGCGCGCTGCGCGAGCGCGACGTACCGAAGATCCGTGAGATCTGGGCGAAGCTCGTCGAGAAGCTCGACAACCAGACCTTCTACGGTTTCCTCTGCGAGTCCGACGCCTTCAAGTCCTTCCGGCACCGCGAGATCTTCGGCCAGGTGGGCTTCGGCACCGGCGGCTGGGACACCGATTTTCCCAACAGCATCCTGGAGATCCTCCGCGTGGTCTACACGGAGGCCGACGACCACCACCGCGGCATCGTCGGCGGCAGCCAGCAGCTGCCGCTGCGCCTGTGGGAGCGCGAGCCGCAGAAGATCGTGCACTGGCCGATGGGCACCTCCCTCAGCTCGCTGCACGAGACCGGTGAGCCGAAGCCCGCCGTGACCCGGCTGCACCGCACCGCGGGCAACCGCGTCACCGTCACGGACGCGTCGGGCGACATCCGCACCTACCGGGCGGCGATCTTCACCGCCCAGTCCTGGCTGCTGCTCTCGAAGATCGACTGCGACGACTCGCTGTTCCCCATCGACCACTGGACGGCGATGGAGCGGACCCACTACATGGAGTCCTCCAAGCTGTTCGTCCCCGTCGACCGGCCGTTCTGGCTGGACAAGGACGAACAGACCGGCCGTGACGTCATGTCGATGACGCTCACCGACCGCATGACGCGCGGCACGTACCTGCTTGACGACGGCCCGGACAAGCCCGCCGTCATCTGCCTCTCGTACACCTGGTGCGACGACAGCCTGAAGTGGCTGCCGCTCTCGGCGAACGAACGCATGGAGGTCATGCTCAAGTCGCTCGGCGAGATCTATCCGAAGGTCGACATCCGCAAGCACATCATCGGCAACCCGGTGACGGTGTCCTGGGAGAACGAGCCCTACTTCATGGGCGCCTTCAAGGCGAACCTGCCGGGCCACTACCGCTACCAGCGCCGTCTGTTCACCCACTTCATGCAGGACCGGCTCCCCGAGGACAAGCGCGGCATCTTCCTCGCGGGCGACGACATCTCCTGGACGGCGGGATGGGCCGAGGGCGCCGTCCAGACCGCGCTGAACGCGGTCTGGGGCGTGATGAACCAGCTCGGCGGCGCCACGGACCCGACCAACCCGGGCCCCGGCGACCTGTACGACGAGATCGCGCCGGTGGAACTGCCGGAGGACTGACCCGCGGGGGGCGGGTTCAGTCCGGCAGCGGGGTGAGCAGGACGCGGCCGACGAGTCCCACCGCCCCGTCGAGCCGCTCCCCGAACTCCGCCGCGACGCCCGGCAGATGGCGCAGCGCCCACAGGGCGCGCGCCGCCACCCACGCGCCGTCCCTGGCCCGCTCCAGGCTCCAGGAACCCGCCAGGTGGGTCAGCGGATCGCCGATCTGGAGCAGGTCGGGCCCCGGCATCAGCTCCTCGCGGATGCGCTCCTCCAGGGACACGAGGATGTCGCCCACGCTGTCGAACTCGTCCTCCAGGTCGGCCGGTTCACAGCCGAGCGTGTGGCAGGAGTCCACCAGGGCGAGCGCCAGGTCGTGGCCGATGTGCGCGTTGATGCCGGCGAGCGCGAACTGGAGCGGGTGCACGCCGGGATGACGGCGGTACTGGAGGAGCGGACGCCAGCAGGCGGGTGCGCCGCGCCCCTCGGAGCCGTCGCCGACGGCCTTCAGATAGCGCTCGGCGAACCGGACGTCCAGCGTGGCGGCGCTGCGTGCGTCGGGGAAGGTGCCGGCGCCCAGGTGTCTGGCGACCTCTTCGGTGACCGACAGATAGAGCCGGTTGAAGACGGCCACCCCGTCCCGCGGCGGCCACCCGTCGCCCAGCGCACGCATCCGTGCCACCACGCCGTCGACCCCGTGCGCCGGGGTCCCGCTCTCCGCCAACCGCTCCAAAGGCGCCATGGCGGCAGGGTCCCAGCTACGGGAGGGCCGGGGTGCGGGCGCACCGGCCGCTTCCCCGAAACGAGGGAACGGCCGGTGCCACGTACGTGCGTACGTGCCTACGCGTCGGCGCGCGGCCGGGCCGCGGCCCGCGCCGGGGCCCGTCGCCGCAGGGCGAGTGCCGTGCCCCCGGTGACCAGGGCGAGGGCGACCAGGAGCGCGCTGACCCAGAGCGGTGAGCGGTGACCGAGCCCCGCGGAGAGGGCGAGGCCGCCGCCCCACGGGCCGAGCGCGGCGCCCACGTTGAACGCGGCGGTGGCGAAACCGCCCGCGAGCGTGGGGGCTTCGGCCGCCGCGTAGAGGGCCTGCGAGATCAGCGTGGCGCCGACGCCGAACGACAGGGCGCCGAGCACGGGGACGAGCACCACCACGGCCACCGGGTGCGCGGCCGTCACCGCGAACAGCGGCAGGGCGCCGAGCAGGGCGCACGAGCCGCCCACCAGAAGCGGCAGCGGCCGTACGTCGGCGACGCGCCCCGCCACGCTCACCCCGGCGAACGAGCCGATGCCGAAGAGCGCGAGGACCACGGGGACCCAGCCGGAGCCGAGCCCGGTGACCTCGGTGACCAGCGGTGCCAGGTAGGTGAACGCACAGAAGGTCGCGCCGTTCACCAGCGCGCCGAGCAGCAGCGTCACCCGGAGCCGCGGCGAACGCAGCGCGCGCACCTCACCGAGGGCGCTCGGCCCCGCGGTGTCCGGCCCCGCGGTGTCCGGCCCCGCGGTGTCCGGCGCCCCCGCGGCGTCCGGCCTGCCCGCGGGCACCGCCCTGGCGATGGCGATCAGCGCGGGCAGGGAGAGCAGGGCCACGGCCCAGAACGCCGACCGCCAGCCCCACACCTCGCCGAGCAGCGCGCCCGCGGGCACGCCCGCGACGCAGGCCACGGTCACCCCGCCCAGCAGCGCGGAGGTCGCGCGCCCCTTGGCGTCGGGCCCGGCCAGGTCCGCGGCGGCCATGAGGGCGACCGCGAGGAACCCGGCGTTGGCGAGCGCGCCGACGACGCGGGTCACGAGCAGCACGGTGAAGCTCGTGGTGAGGGCGCCGGCCACATGGACGGCGAGGAAGGTGACGAGGAAGGCGAGCAGGGCGCGCCGGCGTGAGAAACGCCGGCTCAGGACGGCCATCAGCGGCGCGCCGACGATCATCCCCACGGCGAACGCCGACGTCAGATGGCCGGCCGCCGGGATGGAGACGTCCAGGTCCCGGGCGATGCCGGAGACCAGGCCGGACAGCATGAATTCGGAGGTGCCTTGCGCGAAGACGGCAAGGCCGAGCAGGTGGACGGCAAAGGGCACAGCGGGACTCCGCAACCACGAGGTGCAGCAAAGGGATCAGGGCACGGGGGCGGTGATCCGGTGGTGGCTGTGCCAGGGGTCGCGGACGGCCGCCCGAAGGGCGGCGGGAGTGTCAGCGCGACAGCACGGGAAGCCACCGGACGACCGGTGGCCTGAGTCTTGATGCCTCGGGGCTGGACATGGTGCGCAACCCTAACCAGGGCCGCACACCACGTCCAGCGATTAAGCGCCGTTCAGCGCTTGGGGCTCGCGTCGTCCTCTTCGTCGTACGTCGAGGTGCCCGAATCGAGCAGCGGCTCCTGCGTCTTGAGGTGCGGCGGGGCGAACGCGCGCAGGACGTGGTAGCCGGTGATGACCACGATCGTGCCGAGGGCGATGCCGCTCAGCTCGAAGTTGTCGGTGAACTTCAGCGAGACCCCGCCGACACCGATGATGATGCCCGCGGCGGCGGGGACGAGGTTCAGCGGATTGCGCAGATCGACCCCGGCGTTGATCCAGATCTGCGCGCCGAGCAGGCCGATCATGCCGTACAGGATGACGGTGATGCCGCCGAGCACCCCGCCCGGGATCGCGGCGACGACCGCGCCGAACTTGGGGCAGAGGCCGAAGAGCAGCGCGAAGCAGGCCGCGGCCCAGTACGCGGCCGTGGAGTAGACGCGGGTGGCGGCCATCACGCCGATGTTCTCGGAGTACGTCGTGTTGGGCGGGCCGCCGACCGCGGTGGAGAGCACGGAGGCGGCGCCGTCGGCGGAGATCGCGGTGCCCAGCTTGTCGTCGAGGTTGTCGCCGGTCATCTCGCCGACGGCCTTGACGTGCCCCGCGTTCTCCGCGATCAGGGCGATGACGACGGGCAGCGCCACGAGGATCGCCGACCACTCGAAGCTCGGCGCGTGGAAGGAGGGCAGGCCGATCCAGTCGGCGTTGCCGACGGCGGACAGGTCCAGGCGCCAGTGGTCGACGACCTTGCCGGAGCCGTCCGCCGAGTGGATCTTTCCGAAGACCTGGTCGAGGACCCAGGAGATGCCGTAGCCGAAGATCAGGCCGAGGAAGATCGCGATGCGCGACCAGAATCCGCGCAGGCACACCACGGCCAATCCGGTGAAGAGCATCACCAGGAGCGCCGTCCACTGGTCCTGCGGCCAGTAGGTCGAGGCGGTGACCGGCGCCAGGTTGAAGCCGATCAGCATGACCACCGCGCCGGTCACGATCGGCGGCATCGCCGCGTGGATGATCCGCGCGCCGAACTTCTGCACCGCGAGGCCCACCAGGAACAGCGCGGCGCCGACCACGAGGACCGCGCCGGTCACGGTCGCGCTGGAGCCGCCCTGCGCCCGGATCACGGCGGCGACGCCGACGAAGGAGAGCGAACAGCCCAGGTAGCTGGGGACCCGGCCGCCCGTGGCGAGCAGGAAGATGGCGGTCGCGACGCCCGACATCATGATGGCCAGATTCGGGTCGAGGCCCATCAGGACGGGTGCCACGAACGAGGCGCCGAACATGGCCACCACGTGCTGCGCGCCGAGCCCGAAGGTCCGTGGCCACGAGAGGCGCTCATCGGGCCGTACGACCGCGCCGGGGGCGGGGGTACGGCCGTCGCCGTGGAGTTTCCAGCGCACGCCGAGATCCATGGTGAGTGTCGCTTTCTGTGCGCTGAGCCGGGCCGTGTCGCGTGGCCCGAAATGATCGACGCCATGTTAATGCGACGCAAGTGCGACTTCTCCCCGGCCCGGCCCCGGGGGAGGGGTCAGGGCGTGCGGTCGGGCGCCGCCGACTGGGCCGTCGAGCCCTGCGCGGCCTTGCGGCCGTCCGTGCGCAGCACGTTCGCGAAGAGGACGAGGCCGAAGGCGAGCAGCGTCACCAGGCCGAAAGAGGTCACCAGACTCGTCGCGTCCGCCAGCGTCCCGATCGCCGAGGGCGCGATCAGACCCGAGGTGTACGTGATGGTGGCGACGCCCGCGATGGCCTGGCTGGGGTTCGGGCCGCTGCGGCCCGCCGCGGCGAAGGCCAGCGGGACCACGACCGCGATGCCGAGGCCGAGCAGGGCGAAACCGGCCATGGCCATGAGGGCGTGCGACGAGAGGACCACGAGCAGCCCGCCGAGCACCGCGAGGGCGCCGCCCGCGCGCACCGTCCGCACCGCGCCGAACCGGTCGACCACGGCGTCGCCCGCGAGCCGCGCGATGGCCATGGTGAGCGTGAAGCCGGTGGTCGACGCGGCGGCGACACCGGCCGACGTGTCGAGGACGTCCCGCAGGTAGACCGCCGACCAGTCCAGGCTCGCGCCCTCCGCGAAGACCGCGCAGAAGCCGACCGCGCCGATGAGCAGCGCCGACTTCGGCGGCAGCGAGAACCGCGGCGGCGCCTCCTCCTCGGGCTCCGCCTGTACGTCGAGCACGCCCTGGCAGGCCACCAGGCCGAGCGCGGTGAGCGCGGCGGCGGCGAGCGCGTGGTGCAGACGGGCGTCGGAGCCCAGGTGCGCGGCGACCGTGCCGGCCGCGGAGCCGATCAGGGCGCCGACGCTCCACATGCCGTGCAGGCCCGACATGATCGACTTACCCATGCGGGTCTCGGTCTCGACGCCGAGGGCGTTCATCACCACGTCCGACATGCCCGAAGAGGCGCCGTACACGAACAGCGCCAGGCAGAGCGTGAGCAGGTTGGGCGCGAGCGCGGGAAGGACGAGCGAGAGCGTCCACATGGCGAGCAGTCCGCGCAGCGCGGTGCGGGCGCCGAAGCGGTGGCTTATGCGGCTCGCGAGGGGCATCGCCACGGAGGCGCCGATCGCCGGGAAGGCGAGGGCCAGGCCGAGCATGCCCGCGCTGACCGACGCGTGCTCCTGGATCCAGGGCACCCGGGTCGCGAAGGAACCGGTGACGGCGCCGTGCACGCAGAACACGGCCGCCACAGCGATCCGCGCACGCCGCAGCCGCGCCTTGTCGTAGACCACTTCACTCATCCCGTTCCGCCCCTCCCGAGGACTGCCCCGATACGGCGACGTAAACTATCAGGAACCCTGCCTGATAAATAGAAGCGCCGTGTGGAAGGATCCCGGCATGCCTGCCTCACCGAGTACCGCTCGGGCCATCAACGACCGGCTCGCGCTGGGCCTCCTGCAGAGCGAAGGGCCCCTCACGGCCAACCAGTTGAAGCAGCTCACCGGCCTCTCCAGGCCCTCCGTGGCCGACCTCGTCGAGCGCCTCCAGGGCTCCGGGCTCGTCACCGTCGTGGGCGAGGCGGGTGCCCAGCGGCGCGGGCCCAACGCACGGCTGTACGGAATCGTCGCGGACCGGGCCCACCTCGCCGCGCTCGACGTACGTACGGAGAGCGTCTCCGTCGTCGTCACCGATCTGCTCGGCGCGGTCCTCGCCGAGGCCTCCGCGCCCGTCGGCGGCGACCCGGACGCCGCGCTGGAGCGCGCCCTCGGCCTCGTGGTGCGCACGGCGGGCGCGGGGGGCGTCCAGCGGCTGCACACGGTCGGCGTCGGTGCCCCCGGCCTCATCGACCCCGCCACGGGCGACCTGCACGACACCACCTCCCTGCCCGTCTGGCACCGCAGGATCGCGGGCGCCCTCCAGGAGCGGCTCGGCGCGCGCGTCCTGGTGGAGAACGAGACGAACCTCGCGGCCCGCGCCGAACAGCGGGACGGCGCCGCGCACGGCACGGACACGTTCGTGCTGCTCTGGCTCGGGGACGGCGTGGGGGCCGCCGTGGTGCTCGACGGGACCCTGCGCAGGGGCGCTTCGGGCGGCACGGGGGAGATCGGCTTCCTGCCGGTGCCGGGCACGGGCGGCCTGCCCTCGGCCACCGGCTGCGAGGGCGGCTTCCACTCGCTGGCCTGCGCCGCGGCGCTCCTCGAACTCGGCGCGGAGCACGGCCTGCGGTCCCCGGAGATGTCCGCGTCCGACCTCGTGCGGCACGCGGTGGAGAGCGCCGACGGCGCCTTCCTGGACGCCGTCGCGGACCGCGTCGCCGTGGGCGCCGCGGCCATGGCGGCGATCCTCGACCCCGGGTGCGTCGTCCTCGGCGGCGAGGTGGGCCGCGCGGGCGGTGCCACGCTCGCCGCCCGGGTCGAGGACCGCGTCACGGCCATGTCCCCGCTGCGTACGGAGGTACGCGCCAGCGCCCTCGGCGGCTCCGCGGTGCTGCGCGGCGCACTGCTCGCCGCGAGGGACGCGGCCCAGGAGGAGCTGTTCGGCCCAGGAGCCTGAGGGACCGGCACAAAGCCGCCCCCTCCCGCCGGGGTGGGCCGGCGGGAGGGGGCGGCGGGGTCATGACACAGGCTCTGAGCGGCGGTCAGCGGTTCAGCAGGTGCCGAGGTCCTG
This sequence comes from Streptomyces sp. DSM 118878, assembly GCF_052936595.1. Taxonomy (NCBI): domain Bacteria; kingdom Bacillati; phylum Actinomycetota; class Actinomycetes; order Kitasatosporales; family Streptomycetaceae; genus Streptomyces; species Streptomyces sp. DSM 118878. Next base: position 1,889,679 of record NZ_CP193622.1, on the reverse strand, counting down.
CCAGACGCCCCATTCGCCGCCGGCGCCGGGCTCGTCGCCCTTCGTCCACCACTTGGCCTTCCAGGTGTGGGACTTGTGGGACACGGTCTTGCCGGAGCCGTACTCGGTCGACGCGCTCCACGCCGGAGCCGTGCACGCGCCGGGCGGGTCCGTCGGTCCCGGCGGGTCGGTCGGTCCCGGCGGGTCCGTCGGCCCAGGGCCCGTGCCCGTGCCCGGCTCGACCAGCGTGGTGCCGCGCGCCAGGTCACCGGCGAGCGCGTACTTCGTGCCGCTGATCTCGACGGTCCAGTTCCACGGCGTGGACGTCGGCAGGTAGTAGTTGAAGGAGAGGTCCACCGAGGCGCCGGGCGCGAGCGACTGCCAGGCCGGCAGTTTCAGCGAGACGCGGTGGAAGTCGCCCTTCAGCCCGCCGACGTTGCTGCCGGTGTGATCACTGCTGATCACCTTGGTGCCGAAGCCCGACTGGTCGGAGGCGTTGCCGGGAGCCGAGGTCGCGTAGTCGAACTGGAACTCCGTGCCGCCGGGCAGTGCCGTCTTCGTGTTGTTGGTGATCTTCACCTTCGGGGTGATCGGGTAGTTGGAGTCACCGAGCTTGAAGTCGCCGAACTCGACGCCGACGTCCACCGCCTTTGTGGGCAGCTCCTTGTTCGAGACCTTCGCGCCGTAGGGCTTCGCGGTCTTGAACTTGTCGTACATCAGCGAGGTGAGGGTGTCCCCGATCTCGTACTGGCCCTTGGTCGCGTTCCAGCGGTAGTCGCCCGCCATCTCCCAGACCATGGTGCCGCCGATGCCGCGGTCGACCACGTAGTCGGCCTTCTTCGCCACCGACGTCTCGTCCTCCGTGGAGAGGAAGACCTTCTTCTCGGCGTTCCACAGCCACGGGGCGACCAGCGTCGAGTCGTACTTGCGGGCGTAGGTGCCGGTCAGCTTGGTGTCCGCGGGGAAGCCGTACTTGGTGACGTAGTCGCCGACGATCCCCTTCTCCAGGTTCTTCGCGTGCCACATCGGGTTGGAGCCCGCCGGGGACTCCTTGCCGTTGTCGTCCTTGTCGTGCCAGAGGTTGTCGATGCCGACCGCGCCGTCACCGCACTTGGTCAGGCCGGAACCGGCCGGGCAACTGGACGCGGCGGCCTTGCCCCACAGGCCGTCGGTGCCGCCCTGCACGTTCTTGTGGCCGCGGGTGTAGTACGGCAGGCCGATGTTGATGCGGCCGGCCGGCATCGAGCCGCGGAAGTAGTGGTACGCCCAGTCGGTGTTCAGATAGCCGACGCCGCCGTACTGCTGGCTGCCGTAGACGCCGGCCGCCGCCAGCTCGGCGTCCTTGCCGTCGTCGAAGAGGGAGGCGTTGGGGCCGACGTACTCGTTCCAGGCGCCGTGCAGGTCGTAGGACATGATGTTGACGTAGTCCAGGTACTTCTGGACCTGGAAGGTCTCCATGCCGCGCAGCAGATAGCCGGAGGAGGGTGCCGCCACGGTGAGCATGTAGTGCTTGCCGTCGGCCGCGCCCGCCTTGTCGAGCTTCTCGCGCAGGCTCTTCATCAGCGCCGCGTACCCCTTGACGAGGCCGCCGCGCCGGGCGTTGGAGATGGGGAAGTCCGAGGGGTGGCCCGCGTCCTTCATGGAGGTCGGGTACTCGTAGTCGATGTCGACGCCGTTGAAGCCGTACTTCTTGATGAAGGCGACCGCGGAGTCCGCGAAGGTGTCGATGCCCGCCTGGTTCACGGAGCCGTCGGCGTTGGTCGCCATCGAGTAGAAGCCGCCGGAGTCGACGCGCTTGCCGTCGTCGCCGAAGTAGCCGCCGGTCTCGGCCCAGCCGCCCACCGAGATCAGCGTCTTGACGTCCGGGTGCTGCTTCTTGAACTTGTTCAGGAGGTTGAAGTGGCCCTTGTAGGGCAGCGACGGGTCCATCTCGGCGCCCGCGACGCCCGGCCAGGTCATCCCGGTCGCGGCGTTCTTCTCCCCGTCGGAGCCGACGGAGAGCTTGTTGTCCTTGCCGATGTGCGCGAAGGCGTAGTTGACGTGGGTGACCTTGTCCCACGGGATGTCCGGGGCGAGGTAGGCGGGCTCGCCGTTCTTGCCCGTACGCCAGCCGGTGAAGTAGCCGATGACGCGCCGCTGGTGGTCGGCGCCCATCTTCTCCCGTCCCTCGCTGTCGTAGACGGAGCAGTACGGGACGTCGACGCCCGGGGTCGAGTAGAGACCGTCGGGGCGGCAGGACGCGTCGTCGGCGGCGTGCGAGGCGCCGCCGGAGACCAGGCCGAGCAGCAGTCCGGCGACGGCGGCGCCGGACGCGAGCAGGGTGGGTCTCGCGCGGGTGAGGAACGGCAAGGGGAACCTCCGGGTGCGGGGGCGGTACACGAACGGGGCGGTACACGAACGGGGCGGAACACACGGGTGAAGTCGTGAAACGTGTCGGGGCCCGGTGTGCGCACACCGTCGGCTCCGGCTCCTGGAGGTGACGCAGAGATTAAGAGGACTAGACCAAAGCGTCAATAGGTCTGGACCAAATAGGTCTGGACCAAAGTCGGCGGCGTCCCGCGATGCCCGGGGGGGGGGGCGCGTGTGACGCATGGGCCCTATGCCCGACGTGCCTGTGAGTCAGCCCACAGGCCGCCCCCCGGCGGGCCGACGATCAGACGTGGCACACTGGCCTCGTACCAGAAGCAGCGCACTCCGGGGTCGGTGTAATTCCGAACCGGCGGTTACAGTCCGCGACCCGGCCGCCTCCAGCGGCCGGTTGACCAGGTGAAATTCCTGGACCGACGGTGAAAGTCCGGATGGGAGGCAGTGCGCGGCGGGCGGGCATCTTGCACGCCGTCGTAGTGGCTTGTTCCTGGACCTCCGAGGAGGCCGGGACGGTTCCCGGTATTTTCCGGGGACGGTTCTCGGGAGATCCCGAGGACAGGTGTCATCGGCGTCGGCGTCGCCACAGGTGCCGCTGCCCGTACGTGTCGTCGTCTTTCGACAGCCCCGGAGTCCGTGCCCGAAGAGGCAGGAGATCCGGTGGCCACCGCCGTAGCCGAAGAGACCGCCATGCGGCGCGCCGTCGCGCTGGCCGCCCGCGGACTCGGCTCCACCAGCCCCAACCCCGTCGTCGGCTGCGTCGTCCTCGACGCCTCCGGCGAGGTCGCGGGCGAGGGCTGGCACCAGCGCGCCGGCGGCCCGCACGCCGAGGTCAACGCCCTGCGCGCGGCCGGAGAGCGGGCCCGTGGCGGCACCGCCCTCGTCACCCTCGAACCCTGCGACCACACCGGCCGCACCGGCCCGTGCACGCAGGCCCTCATCGAGGCGGGGATCGCCCGCGTCGTCTACGCCGTCGGCGATCCGACCCCCGCCGCGACCGGCGGCGCCGAGACCCTGCGCACGGCCGGGATCTCCGTCGAGCAGGGCCTGTGCGAGGCCGAGGCCGCCGCGGGCAACGCCGCCTGGCTCACCGCCGTCCGGCTCGGCCGGCCCCACGTCACCTGGAAGTACGCCGCCACCCTCGACGGCCGCACCGCCGCCGCCGACGGCACGAGCCGCTGGATCACCTCCGCCGAGGCCCGCGCCGACGTCCACCGGCTGCGCGCCGAGTGCGACGCCGTGCTGGTCGGCTCCGGCACCCAGCGCGCCGACGACCCGCACCTCGCCGTGCGCGGCGTCGAGGGCGCCGTCCAGCCCCTGCGGGTCGTCGTCGACACCAACGGCACCGCCGTCACGCCCGGCGCCCGCGTCCTCGACGACGCGGCGCCCACCCTCATCGCCGTCGCCGACGACGTACCGCCCAGGACCGACGCCGAGACCGTACGGCTCCCGCGCGCCGAGGGCGGGCTCGACATCCCCGCGCTGCTCGCCGCCCTGCACGCGCGTGGAGTGCGGTCCGTACTCCTCGAAGGCGGCCCGACGCTCGCCGGGGCCTTCGTCGCGGCGGGCGCCGTCGACCGCGTCGTCGGCTACCTCGCCCCCGTCCTGCTCGGCGCGGGCCCGGCCGCTCTCGCGGGCGGCGGAATCACCACCATCACCCAGGCGTTGCGGCTCGACGTGAGCGAGACCCGCCGCCTCGGACCCGACCTGCGGATCACCGCGACCCTCGTAGCGAAGGAGCACTGACGTGTTCACCGGAATCGTCGAAGAGCTGGGCGAGATCACCGCCGTCGAGAACCTTCCCGACGCCTCCCGGTTCCGCCTGCGCGGCCCCGTCGTCACCGACGGCGCCAAGCACGGCGACTCCATCGCGGTCAACGGCGTCTGTCTGACGGTCGTGGAGCACGAGGGCGAGGAGTTCACCGCCGACGTCATGGCGGAGACCCTGGACCGCTCCAGCCTCGGCGCGCTCACGGTCGGCTCCCGCGTCAACCTGGAGCGCCCCACCGCGGTCGGCGCGCGCCTCGGCGGACACATCGTGCAGGGCCACGTCGACGGCACCGGCGAGATCGTCGAGCGCAAGCCGTCCGAGAACTGGGAGATCGTCAAGGTCTCCCTCCCCGCCGGACTCGCGCGCTACGTCGTCGAGAAGGGCTCCATCACCGTCGACGGCGTCAGCCTGACCGTGGTCGACGCGGGCCCAGACTTCTTCACCATCAGCCTCATCCCCACCACCCTCGCGCTGACCACGCTCGGCATCAAGCAGCCCGGCGACCCGGTCAACCTCGAAGTCGACGTCATCGCCAAGTACGTGGAGCGCCTGCTCGGCGACCGTGCCCAGGGACCGGACCAGGAGGCCACCAAGTGAACTGGCTCAACGCGGAAGCCTTCACGGCCTTCGACCAGCACATCCTCTGGTCCGACATGATCGGCAACACCATCGGGCTGATCGCCCTCGCGCTCGGCTGGCGGCGCTCCATATGGACCTGGCCCGCCCAGTTCCTGTCCGGCGTCATCCTCGTCGCCGCGTACGCCTCCGCGCAGCTCTCCGGCGGCGTCGGCAAGCAGCTCCTCGTCATCGGCGTCGCGCTGTGGGGCTGGCGGCAGTGGACGCGCGGCAGGCAGCAGGCGCAGGACGGCTCCATCGCCATCCGGTTCGCCACCTGGAAGGAGCGGGGCATCATGCTCGCGGGCACCGCCGTCGGCACGCTCGCGGTCGGCGCCCTGTTCACCGCCGTTCCCGACCTGTCCTGGAACCCCTGGCCGGACGCCTACATCTTCGTCGGCACGCTCACCGCGATGGTCGCCCAGGCGCGCGGCCTCGTCGAGTTCTGGTTCGCCTGGCTCCTCGTCGACGTGGTCGGTGTGCCGCTCGCCTTCACCAGCGGCCTGGCCTTCTCCGGCCTTGTGTACGTCGTCTACCTCGCCCTCGTCCTGTGGGGCATGCGCGACTGGTGGCTGCGCTCCCGCGCGGCGGCCTCTCAGCCCGTCATGGAAGGAGCCCCGGCATGACCACGGCACCCCTCTGGTACAGCACGGACAACGTCGAAGACCTGTCCCTCGACCCCGTCGAGCAGGCCATCCGTGACATCGCCGCCGGCCGGCCCGTCGTGGTCGTCGACGACGAGGACCGCGAGAACGAAGGTGACCTCGTCGTCGCCGCCGAGAAGGCGACCCCCGAGATCGTCGCCTTCATGATGAGCGAGTGCCGCGGCCTGGTCTGCGCGCCCATGGAGGCGGAGGAGCTCGACCGGCTGCGGCTGCCGCAGATGGTCGAGCACAACACCGAGTCGATGAGCACCGCCTTCACCGTCTCCGTCGACGCCTCCGCCGCGCACGGCGTGAGCACCGGCATCTCCGCCGCCGACCGGGCGACCACGCTCCAGCTCCTCGCGGGCGGCGAGGCCACCGCGGACGACTTCGTGCGCCCCGGGCACGTCTTCCCGCTGCGCGCCAGGTCCGGCGGCGTCCTCGTCCGCAACGGCCACACCGAGGCCGCCGTCGACCTCGCCCGCCTCGCGGGCCTGCGCCCGGCCGGGGCGATCGTGGAGATCGCGGGCGAGGACGGCAGGATGCTCCGCCTGCCGGAGCTGATCCCCTTCGCCCGCAAGCACGGCCTGACGATCATCTCCATCGAGGACCTGATCTCCTACCGCCGCTCGTCGGAGCCCACCGTCCGCCGCGAGGCCGAGGTCCGGCTGCCCACCGCCTTCGGCGACTTCACCGCGTACGGCTACCGCTCCACCGTCGACGGCGTCGAGCACGTGGCCCTGGTCCACGGCGACCTCGGCGACGGCGAGGACGTCCTGGTGCGGCTGCACTCCGAGTGCCTGACCGGCGACGTCTTCCACTCCCTTCGCTGCGACTGCGGCCCGCAGCTCGAAGCGTCCATGGAGCGCATCACCGGGGAGGGCCGCGGCATCGTCGTCTACCTCCGCGGCCACGAGGGGCGCGGCATCGGCCTGCTCTCCAAGCTGCGCGCCTACGAACTCCAGGAGCGCGGCAGCGACACCCTCGACGCCAACCTGGAGCTCGGCCTGCCCGCCGACGCGCGGGACTACGGCGCGGGCGCCCGCATCCTCGCCGACCTCGGCGTGCGCGGCGTCCGGCTGATGACCAACAACCCCGACAAGACCGACGCGGTCCTGCGGCACGGCCTGAAGGTCACGGCGCGCGAGCCCATGCCCGTCAAGGCCGGCGAGCACAACCTGAGCTATCTGCGCACCAAGCGCGACCGCATGGGCCACGACCTGCCCTGGCTCGACGCCCCCGGCGTCTCCGCCTGCGGCAATCAGTGACCGGCCGGCAAAACGTACACACACCACGGAAACGATCAGGAGAAGCGCGTGAGCGGCAAGGGTGCACCCGAACTGAGCGTGAAGAACTGCGGCGACCTGCGGGTCGCGGTGATCGCCGCGCAGTGGCACGAGAAGGTCATGGACGGCCTCGTCGACGGCGCCCTGCGCGCCCTGACCGAGCTCGGCATCAGCGAGCCGACCGTCCTGCGCGTGCCGGGCAGCTATGAGCTGCCGGTCGTCGCCAAGGTCCTCGCCGGACGGGGTTACGACGCGATCGTCGCGCTCGGCGTCGTCATCCGCGGCGGCACCCCGCACTTCGAGTACGTGTGCCAGGGCGTGACGCAGGGCCTCACCCAGGTCTCCGTGGACACCGGAGTGCCCATCGGATTCGGCGTGCTGACCTGCGACACCGAGGAGCAGGCGCTCGACCGCGCGGGCATCGAGGGGTCCAGCGAGGACAAGGGGCACGAAGCGGTCACCGCGGCCGTCGCCACCGCGACCACGCTGCGCACCGTCTCCGAGCCCTGGCGCTGAGCGGCGCCGCGCGGGCGCGTAGAGTGAACGGCATCATGTCCAAGAAGACTTTCGAGGAGCTCTTCACCGAGCTCCAGCACAAGGCCGCCAACGGCGACCCCACGACCTCCCGCACCGCCGAGCTCGTCGGCAAGGGCGTCCATGCCATCGGCAAGAAGGTCGTCGAGGAGGCCGCCGAAGTCTGGATGGCCGCCGAGCACGAGGGCAAGGAGGCCGCCGCCGAGGAGATCTCGCAGCTCCTCTACCACGTCCAGGTGATGATGGTCGCCCGCGGCATCTCCCTCGACGACGTGTACGCCCACCTCTGAGCCGTACGCCCACTCCGCCCGACTCTCCCGTCACGCAAAGGAATCCGACCTCATGCTGCGCATCGCCGTCCCCAACAAGGGTTCACTGTCCGGACCTGCGTCGGCGATGCTCCATGAGGCCGGGTACCAGCAGCGCAAGGAGTCCAAGGAGCTCGTCCTCGTCGACCCCGAGAACGAGGTGGAGTTCTTCTACCTGCGCCCCAAGGACATCGCGATCTACGTCTCGGCGGGCCGCCTCGACATCGGCATCACCGGCGAGGACCTGCTCGTCGACTCCGGCGCCGGTGCCGAGAGCATCCTGCCGCTCGGCTTCGCCCGCTCCACCTTCCGCTTCGCCGCGAAGCCGGGCACGGCCACCGGCGTGGAGGACCTCGCGGGCAAGACCGTCGCGACCTCGTACGAGGGCATCGTCGCCAAGCACCTCGCGGGCCACGGCGTCGACGCCTCCGTCGTCCACCTCGACGGTGCCGTCGAGACCGCCATCGAGCTGGGCGTCGCCCAGGTCATCGCGGACGTCGTCGAGACCGGCACCTCCCTGCGGAACGCGGGCCTCGAAGTCTTCGGCGAGCCCATCATGAAGTCGGAGGCGGTCGTCATCCGGCGCATCGGCGCCGACACCTCCGACGCCGCGCAGCCCAAGATCGAGCAGTTCCTCCGCCGTCTCCAGGGCGTGCTCGTCGCCCGTTCGTACGTGATGATGGACTACGACTGCCGCGCCGAGCACCTGGAGCGCGCCGTCGCCCTCACCCCGGGCCTGGAGTCGCCGACCATCTCGCCGCTGCACAACGAGGGCTGGGTCGCCGTGCGCTCCATGGTCCCCGCCAAGGAGGCCCAGCGGGTCATGGACGACCTCTACGCCCTCGGGGCGCGGGCCATCCTCACCACGGCGATCCACGCATGTCGCCTCTGAACCGGCAGGAAGACCCGTCCCGTGTCTGAGCTTCCCTCCCTCCCCGTCACCTTCAGGCCGAAGCGGACCAGGACGGTCCTGCTCAGCGCGGGCGCCGCGATGTTCGTCGTCCTCACGGTGATCGCCCTCATGCTGCCCGGCATCGGCCCGGGGGAGCGGGCCAGCTTCGTCCTCACCGGCGCGCTGCTCTTCGGCGTACTCGTACTGCTCGGCAGGCCCAAGGTCGTCGCCGACGAGGCCGGCGTGCACGTCGTCAACATCGCCGGCGGCAGGCGCCTGGAGTGGGCGGAGATCGTGCAGGTCACCCTCCGCCCCGGCGACCCCTGGGTGTTCCTGGACCTCAGCGACGGCACCCGGCTGCCCGCCCTGGGCATCCAGCCGGGCATCGCGCGGCAGCAGGCGTTCGCGGACGCCCGCGCCCTGCGCGACCTCGCCGAGTCCCGCGCCCCGCTCGGGGACTGACCATCCGTGCCCGGATCTGATTAATCTGGTGGCGGAGCGGCCCGGTGTGCCGCCCCGCCCCTGACGGGCCCGCCCGGCCCCCAGGGGCTCCTGCTAACCGAGGAGTGACTCCCTCCAGCGATGGACGGATCGTCCTGTAGTACCTGCGCCGCCCCCGCCCGGCCTACCGGGACCCGCACGACATGGGAGGCGGCGGCATGACAGTCCCGCTGCTGCTCCTCGGGGCGGCATTCCTGCTGATTCTCGCCAACGGCTTCTTCGTGGCGGCCGAGTTCGGTCTCGTCACCGTGGAGCGGCCCGAAGCGGAGAAGGCCGCGGCCGACGGCGACCGCCGGGCCCGCACGGTCGTCCAAGCCCTCAAGGAGCTGTCGTTCCAGCTCTCCGGCACCCAACTCGGCATCACGATCACCTCGCTCGTCGTCGGCATGCTCGCCGAACCGGCGCTCGCCGAGCTGCTCGCGGTCCCGTTCACCGCGATCGGCGTCCCCGAAGGCGCCGTGGGCGGCCTCTCCGTGGTCGTCGGCATGCTGCTCGCGTCCGCCGTGCAGATGGTCATCGGCGAGCTGGTCCCCAAGAACTGGGCGGTCTCCAAGCCGTTGCAGGTCGCGCGGTTCGTCGCGGGCCCGCAGCACGCCTTCGCGCGGCTCCTGCGGCCCGTGATCGCCCTCCTGAACGCCGTCGCCAACCGCCTGGTGCGGATGCTCGGCGTGGAGCCCACCGAGGAGCTCGCCTCCGCGCGCACCCCCGGCGAACTGGTCTCCCTGGCCCGGCACTCGGCGCAGGCCGGCACCCTGGAGCAGGACACCGCCGACCTGTTCGTACGCACCCTCTCGCTCGGCGGGCTGACCGCGCAGCACGTGATGACGCCGCGCGTGAAGGTCAGCGCGCTCCAGTCGTCGGCGACGGCCGAGGACGTGGTCAACCTGACCCGCGCCACCGGCCTGTCCCGTTTTCCCGTGTACCGCGAGCGGATCGACGAGATCGTCGGCGTGGTGCACCTCAAGGACGCCCTCGCGGTGTCCGCGCACGAACGCCTGCGCACCCCGGTCGTCCGCATCGCGCAGCCGCCGCTCCTGATCCCCGGGACGCTGCCCGTGAAGCCCCTCCTGGAGCGGCTGCGCAGCGAACAGCCCATGGCCGTCGTCGTCGACGAGTACGGCGGCACGGCGGGCGTGGTCACCCTGGAGGACATCGTCGAGGAGCTCGTCGGCGAGGTCCGCGACGAACACGACCTGCACGACCTGCCCGAGCTGTGCGCGGCCCCGCCGGAGGACGGCAGGCCGAGCTGGGACGCCGACGGCGGCAGCCGGGTCGACACGCTCCGGCGCATCGGACTCGACGTGCCCGAGGGCCCGTACGAGACCGTCGCGGGCCTCGTGGCCGACCTGCTCGGCCGCATCCCGGTCCCCGGTGACCGGGCCGAGCTGCCCGGCTGGCGGCTCTCGGTGCGCCAGGTCGGGCACTACCGCGCCGAGCGGGTCCGGATCGTCAAGGTGGCCCAGGCGCCGGCCCCCGTAGCCGCGGAGGCGCTTCGATGAGCCTGCTCCAGCTTCTCTTCGCCGTCCTGCTGGTGCTCGCCAACGGCTTCTTCGTGGGAGCCGAGTTCGCGCTCGTCTCCGTGCGCCGCAGCCAGATCGAGCCCCTGGACTCCAAGCGGGCCCGCCAGGTCCTCTACGGGCTCGAACACCTGCCGCAGATGATGGCCGCAGCCCAGTTCGGCATCACCGTCTGCTCGTTGACGCTCGGCGCGGTCGCCGAGCCCACCGTCGCGCACCTCCTCGAACCGCTGTTCGCGGCGGCCCACCTGCCCGAGGGCATGATCCACCCGCTCGGCTACGTGATCGCGCTCGCCGTCGTCATCTTCCTCCACCTCGTCATCGGCGAGATGGTCCCGAAGAACCTCGCGATGGCGGCCCCCGAGAAGACCGCGCTCTGGTTCAGCCCCGGCCTGGTCGCCTTCGCCCGGCTGTGCCGCCCGGTGACGGTGGCGCTCGGGGCGTGCGCGCGCGTCGTCCTGAAGGCCTTCCGGGTGGAGCCCAAGGACGAGGTGGAGGCCGTCTTCACCAGCGAGCAGCTCAACCGCCTCGTGGAGGACTCCGGCCAGGCGGGTCTGCTCGACCCCGAGGAGCAGGAGCGCCTGGAGGACGCCCTGGAGCTGGGCTCGCGCCCGGTGACGGACGTGCTGCTCGACCGGGCGTCACTGGTGACCGTCGACGCCTCGGTCACCCCGGGCCAGGTCGTCGGCCTCACCGGACGCACCGGCTTCTCCCGCTTCCCCGTCTGCGCGGAGAACGGCGCCTTCATGGGCTACCTCCACGTCAAGGACGTCCTCGACCTGGAGGAGAGCGACCGTGCCGTGCCGCAGCAGGTGTGGCGGCCGATGACGACCCTGCGGGCGGAGCTGCCGCTGGACGACGCCCTGACCGTGATGCGCCACGCCGCGACGCACCTGGCCCAGGTCGCCGACGCGTCGGGCAAGGTGCTCGGCCTGGTCGCCCTGGAGGACGTCCTGGAACTCCTGGTCGGCGAGGTCCGCGACCCGGCGCACCGCGTGGCCGTGCCGCGCCCGCAGGCCGAGGCCGAGGACATGCCCGAGAGCCTGGACGGCGCCCTGGTGGGATGAGCCGCACGGCGCGGGACGCGCCCGGGCCTCAGATGCCGGGCGCGTCCTGCGGCCCACGTCCCGAGAGGACCTCGCCGTAGGCCTGCATCAGGTCCGGGAGGCGCAGGGTGGCGAGGTCGTCGCGGGAGGGCTCGCCGGGGTAGCCGGAGAGCCGCAGATCGCGGTAGGCGCAGCTCTTCTCGTAGAGCGTGCGCAGGAACCTGCCGTTGCCCAGCTCGTCGATCCAGGACTGGTCCACGACGTGCCCGCTGATGGAACGCAGCTCCTCCAGCGCCTCCTCGTCCCACACGTCACCGTTCTCGGCCGCGAGCACCTCGCCGATGGCGGTCAGCTCCAGGGGGCGGTACGAGGGGAAGTCGACGCGCGTCGTGAAGCGCGAGGACAGGCCGGGGTTGGCGGCGAGCAGCCGGTCCATGCCCTCGGGGTAGCCCGCGAGGATCACGACGAGGTGGTGCCGGTTGTCCTCGGCCCGCTTGAGCAGCACCTGAAGGGCCTCGTCGCCGTAGGCGTCGCCCTTGCCGTACCCGGAGTTGGAGAGGGAGTAGGCCTCGTCGACGAAGAGGACGCCGCCGATCGCGGAGTCGATCAGTTCATTGGCCTTCACGGCGGTCTGGCCCAGGTACTCGCCGACCAGGTCGGCGCGCTGCGCCTCCACCAGGTGGTCGCCGCCGAGCAGCCCGAGCGCGTAGAAGACCCGGCCGAGGATGCGGGCCACGGTGGTCTTGCCGGTGCCCGAGGGCCCGGAGAAGACGAAGTGTCGTTTCGGCGGCTGTACGGGCAGTCCCTGGGCGGCCCGCAGGCGCGCCATTTTGAGCTGCGCGGAGAGCGCCTTGACCTGCCGCTTCACGGGCTCCAGGCCGACCATGCCCTCCAGTTCGGCGAGCGCGGCCTCCAGGAGGGCGGGGTCGGTGGAGCCCGGCGGGAGCTGCGGGGCGCCGCCCGGCTTGATCGGGACGATCGCCTTCTCGCGGACCGCGTCGGAGGGCCCCGCGGGGACGCCGCCGGGGCCCTGTGTGCCCGGAGCGCCGCCGGCCGGGGGTAGCTGGGAGTCGGTCACCTTCACGTCCCGGCCCTCGGCGCCGAAGAGCGTGTCGATGCCGTCCGGTCCTTCGAGGACGTCCTGCCCCGTGCCGGCCAGGCTGATCGCGGCGGCGAGGTCGGCCGCCTCGTCGTAGCCGTCGCCCTCGGCGATGGCGGCGAGCCGCGCGGAGGTGTCCATGAAGGAGGCGTCGACCCGGTGCACCGCGCGGTACAGGGGGAGCGCCGCGGCCGAGCGCCCCGTGCCCTCGTGCGCCCTGGCCAGCCAGTACCGCAGCTCCTTGCGCTGCGGCTGTTCGCTGCGGCAGCGCATCAGGGCGGCGGAGAGGAGCGGCTCGGCCTGCCCGTACATCTCCAGGCGCACCCGGGCCATGCCGCCGAAGAGCCCGGCCTCGATGCCCAGCATCGGGTCGTCGACCAGCGGGTCCGTGTGCCGCACGAGCTGGTCCCAGTCCTTGACGAGGTAGGCGCGGCAGGCGTGCAGGAAGCGGACCTGCGGGTCGGCGTCGACCGGCGGCAGCCCCGCGAGCGCCCGGTCGAGCTCGGGGACGTGGCGGCCGTCGAGCCAGTGCGAGGCGTGCGCGAGGAGCAGGTCGCGGGTGCTTTCGAGGACGGGCTGGACCCACCAGCCCAGCCAGTACCAGGAGTTGAGGGTGCGGGTGTGCCGGGTGCGCTGCTCCCCGAACCGCTCGCGGTACTGGAACATCCGCAGCAGTGCCGTCGTCGTGTCGATGCGCAGCGCGTGCAGGCCGAGCCAGCCGTCGGCCATGCCGGGATCCATCCGGACCGCGGAGCGGAACTCCTCCTCCGCCTGCGGGTAGGCGCCCATCGTGTAGGCGTCGACGCCCCTCAGCCAGGCGAGGTCGGCCGGGGCGGGTGTGCCCACCGCGTCGAAGTCCATCACGTCCCCCACAAACCGTGCCCCCGTGTGCGAACCGCCGGACCGGTGCCCGTCGGCCACTTCGTCGAACCGCCTTGCTGTGGACGGGAGTTGCCTCGGCGCGCAGAGCAGCCGTCCAAAAAGGCGCACCGATGGGCATCGTACCTGCGGGGGAGCGGTCGGCCGTAGGGTGCCGCAGCGAGAGATCGGCCGGATGTGGCCGTGGAGCGGGGTCCCGATGGTGACCGAGGGTGAGCGAATGGCGGCTCGCGGCGGCCGAAAATGGAGGGCTTGAGGCAGAACGAAGCCCCCGATCACGGGGGAACAACCGGGGGCTTCGCGTCTGCGGTCGGTCCCTCAGGACCGCACATTCAGAACGTAAGTCCTGTAAGGCCCCCGGGTCAAGCAGAGTTGGGGCACTCATGGAAAAGTCTCGGGCCCAACTGGAAGACACTTTCCGGAGGTTCAGCGGACCGCCGATGGTCCTTCACACTCCGTGACGAGTTGGGTCCCCACTGATGTCCCACGGGGCCCTGGCAGCACCTCGTATCCCTCGGGGAACTGCCGTACCAAAATGTCGGCGAAGGGCCGTGAGGGGTCCTCGGTGAAGTGCCGCAGCTCCGCGGGTTCCCATCCGTCCCAGAAACCCCGCTGGGCAGTCCCGTCCCGCAGGCGCCCGCGCCGCCATGCCGCCTCCCGCGTCACGTCCATCCACAGCAGGGCGGCGAGGTGGGGCCGCAGCGCCGCGCGGCCCGCGCCGACCCCCTCGACGATCACCACGGGGGCGGGCGGCAGCGTCTGCTCGGCGGGGCCGAACCGGCGCTCCACCCAGTCGTACGTCGTGAAACGCGCCGTCTCGCCGAGGGCGAGCGGTCGAAGGACCCACCGCCGCAGCCGGTCCGTCCAGGCGAACAGCTCGCCGTGGCTCGCGATGTCGTCGAGCCGCAGGACGGGCGCGCCCCCGAGCGCCTCGGCGAGGTGCCGCGCGAGGGTCGACTTGCCCGAGCCCGCGTGCCCGTCCACGGCGATCAGCCGGACCGGGCCGCAGGAGGGCGGCAGCCGGCGCAGGGCTCCGGCGAGACGCGGCAGCGGGGGAAGCGGATCGTGCGGCTTCGGGCTCTTCGCGGGCGGGTCCGGGGTCATTCCGGCAAGCGTACGACCCCGGAAGGAGGTGTTCCGCGCGCCGCCGCAGGTCATGCCATTGGTTGAGGCCAATATAAGTGGGTGCGGCGGTGCCCGAAGCGCTGGCAGAAATCAGCGGGGAACGGCCATAGTTGGCCCACTTCCGTGCACCCGACCGAGCCTTTCCCCATTCCGCAGGAACCACGTCGACTGGGGGTCCCTTGATGGACCGAGCTGACCGACCCGACCGTTCTGACGCCATGTCCCGCAGATCCGTCCTCGCCTCGGCCGCCGCCGTGGCCGCCCTCGCGGCGAGCGCGGGGCCCGCGCTCGCCGTCCCGGCCGCGGGGCCGGGGCAGCGCCGCCCGCGCGCCGACCGGCACGTGGACAACCGCTTCTGGACCACGGGCGCGGACTGGCGCACCGGCACCGCCGAGGGCACGGCCGTCACCGCGGGGGCCAGGCCGGGGCTGCGCGTCGGCAGGGCCGCGGGCCGCGCCGACTACGCGGACCCGCACACCGGCAGGACCGCCACCTGGGAGTACGCCCGGTGGACCTCGCCCGTGCACCGCTCCACCGTCCCCGCCACCGAGCTCATCGCCTCCTGGAACGCGGACACCCCCGCGGGCACCTGGCTCCAGACCGAGCTGCGGGGCACGTACCAGGACGGGACGAAGACGCCCTGGTACGTGATGGGCCGCTGGGCCTCGGGGGACGACAAGGAGAAGGACATCCGGCGGACCTCCGTCGACGACCAGACCGACGGCAGATCCACGGTCTGGACGGACACGCTCTCGCTGAACGACACGGCGGCCGGGCCGCGCGTCGTCTCCTACCGGCTGCGGCTCACGCTGTACCGCGAGCCCGGGGCCACCGCGACCCCCACGGTCTGGCGGGCCGGTGCGATGGCCTCCGCGGTGCCCGACCGCTTCACCGTCCCCGCCTCGAAGCCGGGGCTCGCCAAGGAGCTGAAGGTCCCGCGGTACTCGCAGGAGATCCACGCGGGCCAGTACCCCGAGTACGACAACGGCGGCGAGGCCTGGTGCAGCCCGACCTCCTCGCAGATGGTCATCGAGTACTGGGGCCGCAGACCCACGCCGGCCGACCTGGCCTGGGTCGACCCCTCCTACGCCGACCCGCAGGTGTGCCACGCGGCCCGTGCCACGTTCGACTACCAGTACGACGGCTGCGGCAACTGGCCCTTCAACGCGGCGTACGCGGCCACGTACAAGGACCTCCAGGGCGTCGTGACCCGCCTCGCCTCGCTCACGGAACTGGAGGCGCTGATCGCCGCGGGCATCCCGGCCATCACGTCCCAGTCCTTCCGCAAGGAGGAGCTGACGGGCGCCGGGTACGGCACGGCGGGCCACCTGATGACCGTCATCGGCTTCACGGCCGGCGGCGACGTCATCGCCAACGACCCCGCGTCTCCCAGCAACCCCGCGGTGCGCCGCGTCTACAAGCGCCGCGAGTGGGAGAACATCTGGCTGCGTACGAAGCGGTACAACGCCACGGGCAAGGTCGTCTCCGGCACCGGCGGCGTCTGCTACCTGTACTTCCCGGTGAAGCTGAGTGCGGCGCAGAAGAAGGCGCTGGCGGCCGTCGGCGTCAAGTGACCGGGTGAACGGGTGACCGGTCGGGGGTGCGGGCCCGGCGCCCGCACCCCCGGCCGCGGGCTCACGTCACCGGGTCGACCACCCAGTCGGGGTGTCCCGGCATCGGCGGGGTCTTCGAGCCGTACAGCCACGGGTGGAGGAAGCCTTCGAGGTCCTCGCCCGCGACCTTCGACGCCAGGCCGACGAACTGCCGTGTGCTCGCCGTGCGGCCCTTGAATCCGCTGACCCAGGCGCGCTCGATCTTCCGGAACGTGGCCTCGCCGACCCTCTCGCGCAGCGCGTACAGGACGAGGGCGGAGCCGTCGTACCGCATGCGCTTGAAGAGGTTGGGCTCGGTCGGCTCCGCGGGGGCGCCGAAGTCCTTGCGCCACTGGTCGTGCGCCGCGTAGGCGGTCTTCATCGCGGCCTCGAAGCTGTCCCCGCCGTTGGCCTCGGAGTACAGCCGCTCGTAGAACCGGGCGTGTCCCTCGCTCACCCAGAGGTCGGACCAGCTCTCGAGGGCCACGCTGTCGCCGAACCACTGGTGGGTCAGCTCGTGCACCATGTTCCGCTCGGCGTCGACCTTGGTGCCGAGCAGGTCGGCCTTGGGGACGAGCGACAGCGTCTGCGTCTCCAGGGCCACGCCGAGGTCGGTGTCGCCGACCAGGATGCCGTAGCGGTTGAAGGGGTAGGGGCCGAGCCGCTCCTCCAGCCACTTCAGGTGGTCGGGCGTGAGCGCGCGGTAGGCGGCCGTCGGCTCGACGAGGGCGTCCGGCACGACGTCCCGCAGCGGGAGACCGCCGGGCCCCTCGCTCTCGACCAGCTTGAACTTGCCCACGGCGAGCTGCACGAGCTGCGTGGAGAGCGCCTGCTCGGAGTCGTACGTCCAGCGCAGCCGGCCGCCGGGGGCCTGGGTGCGCGAGACCAGCTTGCCGTTGGCGACGGCCGTGCGGTCGCTCGGCGTGGTGATGCGGAAGGTGACCGGTGCCCGCTGACTGGGGTGGTCGTTGCCGGGGAAGATCAGCCGGGCGCCGTTGGGCTGCGGGTAGACGACCGTGCCGTCGGGCGTGGGAATCCAGCCGTAGTCCTCGATCGCGTCGTCGCGGTGCCGGGTCTGCGTCGGATCGGCGGTGTAGGTGACCTTGACGGTGAAGGAGCGGCCCTCGGGTATCGGGGAACCGGGCGTCACGGTCAGCTCGTCGCCGGCGCGCGAGGCGTCCGCCTTCGAGCCGTTCACCGTCACGGCGTGCAGGGTGTTGCCCGCGAAGTCCAGGTTGAAGCGCGAGAGCGCCTGGGTGGAGGTCGCCCTGATGGTCGTCGCCGCCTCGAACGGCGTCCTCGGGGCCTGCCAGTCGAAGTCCAGGTAGTAGCGGTCCACGCGGTAGCCGCCGTTCCCGTCCAGCGGGAACATCGGGTCGCCGAGTCCCGGCGCGCCCGGCGACGGCTTCGGGGCGGGGGCCTGGGCGGCCTGGGAGACGGGTGCGGTGAGGGTGGCCGCCACGGCGACCGCGGCGGCGAGGGTGAGCCGCGCTCTGCGGTGGGACGTCCGGTACGTGCTCATCGGGAACCTCTCGGTCGGATGCTGCCCGGTCGTGCGTCGTGTCGCATCTCTCGTCCGAGACGCGTCGTGTCCCGTCTTAGACGCACGGCACCCGCGCTCAGTTGTGGGGTGACCAAGCTCTCTCCCGCAATCCGCCGAGCGACTGGCAAGGTGGAGAGGTCCCGTGGGGGGAAGACCAGTCGAACGTCTGCGAGAGAACATGACCGCGACCTCTGTCACCGCCCCCCGCGTGCGGGCCCGTACCGGCGGCCCCAAGGAAGACGGACCGAACCTGCTCGAACACCTCGCGGGCTGGGCGCTCGTCGTCGTCCTCGCGATGCTCGTCACGCAGGCCGGCCTGCTGTGATCGCCGTCACGCCCTGCGCGGGGGCGTGCGCGAGGCGATGACCGGGATCGCCGAAGGGGTGGGAGCCACCGTGCGGCTCCCACCCCTTCGGCATGTCCGCCCACCGGTCAGTTGATGGCCTTGATCAGCTCACCGTTGGCCGTGTCGCCGCTGAGCTCCCAGAAGAACGTGCCGCCGAGGCCCTGCTGGTTCTTGTAGGTCATCTTCCCCGCGATGGTCGCCGGGGTGTCGTAGCTCCACCAGTTGTTGCCGCAGTGGGCGTACGCGGTCCCGCCGACCGTGCCGTTGGCCGGGCACTTGGTCTTCAGCACCTTGTAGTCGTCGATGCCCTGCTCGTACTTGCCCGCCGCCGGGCCCGTGG
Organism: Streptomyces sp. DSM 118878; assembly: GCF_052936595.1. Lineage (NCBI taxonomy): Bacteria > Bacillati > Actinomycetota > Actinomycetes > Kitasatosporales > Streptomycetaceae > Streptomyces > Streptomyces sp. DSM 118878. Next base: position 1,871,298 of record NZ_CP193622.1, on the reverse strand, counting down.
CGGTGCCGCCGGGCGCCTTCTGCGTGACGCCCGTCCAGCCGCGGCCGTAGAAGCCGATGCCGAGCAGCAGCTTGTTCGAGGGGATGCCGAGGCCCTTGAGCTTCTTGATGGTGGCGTCGGAGTCGTAGCCGGCCTTCGGTATGCCGCTGTAGGAGGTGAGCGGCGAGTGCGGGGCGGTCGGCCCCTTCGCGTCCCAGGCACCGAAGTAGTCGTACGTCATGGGGTTGTACCAGTCGACGTACTGGGCGGCGCCCGCGTAGTCGGTGGCGTCGAGCTTGCCGCCGGCCGAGGCGTCGGCCGGGATCGCCGCGGTCACGAGGTTGCCGCCGCCGAACTTCGAACGGACCGCCGACATCAGCTTCTTGTACGCGTCGCGCCCGCTGGTGTCGCACGTCAGGCCGCAGGCGTTGGGGTACTCCCAGTCGATGTCGATGCCGTCGAAGACATCGGCCCACTTGGAGTTCTCGACCAGGTCGTAGCAGGACTTGGCGAACGCCTCGGGGTTCTTCGCGGCCTCGGTGAACCCGCCCGACCACGTCCAGCCGCCGAACGACCAGAGGACCTTGAGGTTCGGGTGCTTCTTCTTCAGCTTGCGGAGCTGGTTGAAGTTGCCGCGCAGGGGCTGGTCCCAGGTGTCGGCGACGCCGTCCACCGACTGGTCGGCGGTGTACGCCTTGTCGGTGGCCGCGTAGGCGTCGCCCATCGCGCACTTGCCGCCCTGGACGTTGCCGAAGGAGTAGTTGATGTGCGTCAGCTTGGCGGCGGAGCCGGACGTCTCGATGTTCTTGACGTGGTAGTTCCGGTCGTAGACGCCCCACTCGGTGAAGTAGCCGACGACCTTGGAGCCGGCGGCGGCCTTCTGCTGCGGGGCGGGGCTCTGCCCGGCGGTCGCGGTGCCCGCGCCGGCCAGCAGGCCCGCGCCGAGGACGGCGCAACAGGCGGTGGCGACCAGGGCCCGGAAGCCCGGGCGGGAAGAGTGCGGTCTGAGCATCGTGTCTCCTCGTGGGGGAGGACCCTGCGTGGGGCGACCCCTGCGTGGGGCGGACCCCTGCGTGAAGGGAGGGGGAAGTGGTGCCGTGGACCTTGACATGAACGCGGTAAGGCGTCCGGGGAAAACAGTAGGAGGACTAGACCAGTTGGTCAATGGTGCGTACCAATGCGGACGCTCTCGACGACCTTCGTGGCGATCTCGCATCTCTTTCGAGTAAGCGGTCGTTAACTAGTGACTGGCTGCCGCCGATCGGGCATACTCAACGCGCCACAGCCGCTGGTCAGCCGCTTCCGTGACCCGGAGGGAGACCCTGGCTCGGCATCGTTTCTCGGCGGCGCCGCCTCACCCTGCGCGGGCGTCCGTCGTAGCCCCACAGGGAGGAGAGCGACATGCCCGACCACGCCTTGCAGCCGGTGGAACGTCAGCTGCCCACGGACGAGGCCAGGGATCTGCTCTCGCTCGTCCGGGACATCGTCCAGCGCGAGATCGCGCCGAAGGCGGCCGAGGAAGAGGACGCCGGGCACTTCCCGCGCGAGGTCTTCGCGCTGCTCTCCGAATCGGGCCTGCTCGGCCTCGCGTACGCCGCCGAGTTCGGCGGCGGCGACCAGCCGTACGAGGTCTACCTCCAGGTCCTCGAAGAGCTCGCCGCGGCCCGTCTCACGGTCGGCCTCGGCGTCAGCGTCCACACCCTCTCCTGCCACGCCCTCGCCGGGTACGGCACCAAGGAGCAGAAGGCCGCGCACCTGCCCGCGATGCTCGGCGGCGGCCTCCTCGGCGCGTACTGCCTCTCCGAGCCCGCGTCGGGCTCCGACGCCGCCTCGCTGCGCACCAAGGCCGTGCGCGAGGGCGACGACTGGGTCATCACCGGCACCAAGGCCTGGATCACGCACGGGGGCGTCGCCGACTTCTACACCGTCCTCGCCCGCACCGGCGGCGAGGGCGCCCGCGGCGTCACGGCCTTCCTGGTGCCGGGCGACGCCGAGGGGCTTTCGGCCGCGGTGCCCGAGCGGAAGATGGGCATGAAGGGCTCGCCCACCGCCCAGATCCACTTCGACGGCGTACGCGTGCCCGACTCCCGGCGCATCGGCGACGAGGGCCAGGGCTTCGCGATCGCGCTCTCCGCGCTGGACTCGGGGCGGCTCGGCATCGCGGCCTGCGCGATCGGCGTGGCCCAGGCGGCGCTCGACGAGGCGCTCTCGTACGCCACGGAGCGGCAGCAGTTCGGCCGGCCGATCGCGGATTTCCAGGGGCTCCGCTTCATGCTCGCGGACATGGCGACGCAGATCGAGGCGGGCCGGGCCCTCTATCTGGCCGCGGCGCGGCTGCGGGACGCGGGCCGGCCGTTCTCCAAGCAGGCGGCGATGGCGAAGCTGCTCTGCACGGACGCCGCGATGAAGGTGACGACCGACGCCGTGCAGGTCCTCGGCGGGTACGGCTACACCGCGGACTTCCCCGTCGAGCGTTTCATGCGCGAGGCGAAGGTGCTCCAGATCGTCGAGGGCACCAATCAGATCCAGCGCATGGTCATCGCGCGTCACCTCGCGGGTCCCGACTCCCGCTGAACGGACCGCGCGGCACCGGCGGCGCCACGAGCATGCACCACTCCGGGTCGTGGCGCCCGGGCAGCGTCCGGCCGCGGTCGGCCCACATCCGGATCAGGGCGCGGTAGATCGGCGGGTCCTGGACGGCCGGGGACGGCTGATGGGCGGTGAGCTGCGCCTGCGGGTACATGGCCTGGTACGTCTGCTGCGGCTGGGGCTGGCGGGGCTGCTGCCAGGACTGTTGCGGCAACTCGGCCTGGGAGGGCTGCGGGGCCCGCTGGGTCCTCCGGGAAACCGATTCTGCGGAGGCGGGCACCGTCACCAGGGTGCGCCGCCTGCGACCGGCGGGGACGTGCGTCGGACCACTGTCCGTAGAGGTCATGCCAGGCCAACGCCCGTGGCCGCCCCAAGGTCACCGGCGTGCGGAATCGGGCGTCAGTTCACGGAGGTCCGGCGCCCGCGAGGCCGCGGGCGCCCGCAAGGCGGCTCCTGGTGAGTCGGGTCGTACCCGGTGGCTCAGGCCGCGGGACGGTCCTGCCGCGGCACGTGGAAGGGGCGCGAATCCGGCCCGCCCACGTGCGAGAAGGGCTGCGTCCGCCAGTCGAGCCCCTGAGGGAGCGTCAGCAGCAGCGCGGTGTCCTGCTCCTGGGCCTCCATCGTCTCGTCGGCGGGCTCGGCGTCGGCCGCCTCACGTCCGGTGCCCGCACAGACCGTGAGCCCGAACGGGTTCCACGGAGTGGGGCACAGCGCGTGCTCCGGCAGGACGTCCTCGTCGGCCAGGAGCGCGATCGGCTGCCCGCAGTCGGGGCAGTTCACGCGGTACATCTCGAAGGTGTCGTACGCGTCGAGAAGGGAGTCGGCCGGTTCGACGCCCTCCGGCTCGGGCTCGACGGCCGGCTGCTGCTTCGCGCGGGCGGATCGGGCGGGACGCTTCAGATTCTGCATGGAACTCTCCCCCTTGGGTGGGCCGACAAGGCGCTGCGGCCTCGACCACAGCAAGCACTTCCCGTCCCGTCGTAGGGGTAATCGTGACATCTCCCGGGACCCCGCCGGAGAGGTGTGGCCTTCATCACATGCCAGGGGGAGTTGCCTGGCCGGAGGCGTCCCGGTGGCCACAGGGGAAACGCGGACGGACGGGAATCACGCACGTCCCTTCCCGTCGCTCGGGTATCCGGGGGGATCAAGAGCCCTGTAGGTTCGCCGCATGGAGGAGCTGGACCGACAGATCGTGCAGCTGCTCGTCAAGGACGGGCGGATGAGCTACACCGACCTGGGCAAGGCCACGGGCCTGTCCACGTCGGCCGTGCACCAGCGGGTGCGCCGCCTGGAGCAGCGGGGCGTGATCCACGGCTATGCCGCGGTCGTCGACGCCGAGGCCGTCGGGCTGCCCCTGACCGCCTTCATCTCGGTGAAGCCGTTCGACCCCAGCGCCCCCGACGACATCGCCGAACGCCTCGCGGGAGTCCCGGAGATCGAGGCCTGCCACAGCGTCGCGGGCGACGAGAACTACATCCTCAAGGTGCGCGTCGCCACCCCGCTGGAGCTGGAGCACCTGCTCGGCAGGTTGCGCGCGCTCGCCGGCGTCTCCACGCGCACGACCGTCGTGCTCTCCACGCCCTACGAGGCCCGCCCGCCGCAGTTCTGACCCGGCACGCCCGGCGGGCGACCCCGGCGTCCCGCCCCCGCGCGCAGGGGCGAGACTGGTCCCATGAGTGAGAGCACCGCCCCCGGGGGCGACCCGCAGGACCCCGAGGCCCCCCAGGACCACCGCACCGTGCTGCTGCGCGGCGGCGACGTCCACAGCCCCGCCGACCCGTTCGCCACCGCGATGGTCGTCGAACGCGGACATGTCGCCTGGGTCGGCTCCGAGGGCGCGGCGGACGCCTTCGCCGCCGGCGTCGACGACGTGGTCGATCTCGAAGGCGCCCTGGTCACCCCGGCGTTCACGGACGCCCACGTGCACACCACGGCCACCGGCCTCGCACTGACGGGACTGGACCTCTCGGGAGCCCGTTCGCTGGACGACGCCCTCGTGTCCGTACGCGAACACACCGCCGCGCGCCCGCACGACAAGGTGCTGCTCGGCCACGGCTGGGACGCCGCCCGCTGGCCCGGCGGACGCCCGCCCACGCGCGCGGAGCTCGACGAGGCCACCGGCGGGCGGCCGCTCTACCTCTCCCGGATCGACGTCCACTCCGCGGTCGCCACCACCGCCCTGCTCGACCTGGTGCCCGGCATCACCGGGCGGCCCGGTTTCCACCCGGACGCCCCGCTGACCGCCGAGGCCCACCACGGGGTGCGGGCCGCCGCCCTCGCCGCCGTCACGCCGGCCCAGCGCGAGGAGGCCCAGCGCGTCGCCCTGCGGCACGCCGCCTCCCTCGGCATCGGCTCCGTGCACGAGTGCGCGGGGCCCGAGATCTCCGACGAGGACGACTTCACCGGGCTGCTGCGGCTCGCCGCGCGGGAGGCCGGGCCGCGCGTCATCGGCTACTGGGCCCAGCAGGGCGCGGAAGGCGTCACGCGCGCGCGTGAGCTGGGCGCGGCCGGCGCCGCGGGCGATCTCTTCGTGGACGGCGCCCTCGGCTCGCACACCGCCTGCCTGCACGAGCCCTACGCCGACGGCGGCCACACCGGCACGGCCCACCTGGACGCCGCCGCCGTCGCGGCCCACGTCGTGGCGTGCACCGAGGCGGGGCTCCAGGCGGGCTTCCACGCCATCGGGGACGCCGCGGTGGGCTCGGTGGCCGCCGGCATGCGCCAGGCCGCCGAGAAGGTCGGCCTGGCCCGCCTACGGGGCGCCAGGCACCGCGTGGAGCACGCCGAGATGCTCACGCCGGAAACGATCGCCGCCTTCGCCGAATTCGGCCTCACCGCGTCCGTGCAGCCCGCCTTCGACGCCCTGTGGGGCGGCGAGGACGGCATGTACGCCCGGCGCCTGGGTGCCGAGCGTGCGCGCACCCTCAACCCGTTCGCGGCCTTGCTGCGCGCGGGCGTGCCCCTGGCCTTCGGCTCCGACAGCCCGGTGACGCCGCTCGACCCCTGGGGCACGGTCCGCGCGGCCGCCTTCCACCGCACGCCCGAGCACCGCGTCTCGGTGCGCGCCGCGTTCACCGCCCACACCCGGGGCGGCTGGCGGGCGTGCGGCCGCGACGACGCGGGTGTCCTGGTGCCCGGCGCGCCCGCGGACTACGCCGTGTGGCGCACCGCCGATCTGGTGGTGCAGGCCCCGGACGACCGGGTCGCCCGCTGGTCCACCGACCCGCGCTCGGGCACCCCCGGTCTGCCCGACCTGTCGCCGGGGGCCGAACTCCCCGTCTGCCTGCGCACGGTGGTGGCCGGTCGAACGGTCTACGTGCGGCCACAAGAGTGATGTCACGGCGGTGCGCGGCGCCGGCCTCGGCCCGGCGTGGCTCCGTACGACCTGGGAATCCCGGGCACTGACCTGGCGGTCCGTGACCGCACCGCAGTTCACGGGGCTATTGACAGGAAGCCGTCGCGGGCCGGTAGGTTCGGCCGGGTCCACCACAGGACGTCCGACCGGCGAACCTCCACGCGATCGTCGAACGCCGCTGGGTCACGGGCGGTGTGCCGCACCGGCGCACCACCACCGGGAGCCAGGTCCAGCGCCCGCGACGCGGAGGAGAGGGAGCGTCACAGCCGGCCGGCAGGTGGAACTCGGGTGGGGCCCGGACGCTCAGTAGACAACGGCACTCGGTCGATCCGCAGCCAGCGGGTCCCAGGCCGGCCCGAAGGGCGCCGGGCCCTGATCCGCACGTCCTGCCGCCCCGACCTCCGTGCGGACGCTACGGCGCAGGCCGCGGCCACTATGGTGGTCCTCTGCGTACGAACGAAGGGGCAGTAGTGAACGACGGCGGTCGGGTCTCCGATGCGGGGGACCAAGGGAGGCAGTTCGGCTCGCTCGGCACGGCCTTGGTGATCATTCCGACCTACGACGAGGCGGAGAACATCAAGTCCATCGTCGGCCGGGTCCGGGCCGCGGTCCCGGACGCGCACGTCCTGGTGGCCGACGACAACAGCCCCGACGGCACCGGCAAGATCGCCGATGAGCTCGCGGCCGACGACGACCACGTGCACGTGCTGCACCGCAAGGGCAAGGAAGGGCTCGGCGCCGCCTATTTGGCGGGCTTCCGCTGGGGCCTGGAGAACGACTACGGCGTCGTCATCGAGATGGACGCGGACGGCTCCCACCAGCCCGAGGAGCTGCCGCGCCTGCTGACCGCGCTCAAGGGCGCCGACCTCGTGCTCGGCTCGCGCTGGGTGCCCGGCGGCCGGGTCGTCAACTGGCCCAAGCACCGGGAGCTCATCTCGCGGGGCGGCAGCACATACTCGCGCCTCCTGCTCGACGTGCCCATCCGCGACGTCACGGGCGGCTACCGCGCCTTCCGCCGCGAGACCCTCGAAGGCCTCGGCCTCGGCGAGGTCGAGTCGCAGGGCTACTGCTTCCAGGTCGACCTCGCGCGCCGCGCCGTCAAGGCGGGTTACCACGTGGTCGAGGTGCCCATCACGTTCGTCGAGCGGGAGCTCGGCGACAGCAAGATGAGCCAGAACATCGTGGTCGAGGCGCTGTGGCGGGTCACCGCCTGGGGCGTCGGGGAGCGCGTGGGCCGCGTCATCGGCCGCAAGCACCACTGATCCCGCCGGGCGGCCCCCGCGGGCCGCCCGTGCCCACACTTCTTGATCATGATCATCCCCCTTATCCCGGCCTGAGGCCGGTCCAGGCACACTGGGAGCATGACGAATGGCGCACCGCCTCCCATCCGCCCTGCCAGACCCCGGCGCTCCGGGCCTCTGAGGTATCTGCCGCTCGGCGTCGCCGCGTGGCTGGTCCTGGAGATCTGGCTGCTCACCGTCGTGGCGGGCGCCACGAGCGGCCTCGTGGTCTTCCTGCTCCTGGTGGGCGGCCTGCTGCTCGGCTCCGCGGTGATGAAGCGGGCGGGGCGCCGGGCGTTCCGCAAGCTCCAGGAGGCGGTGCAACAGCAGCAGAGCGGCATGGCTCCCACCGAGGAGCGCCGGGGCGGTGGCGGCGCCCTGACGATGCTGGGCGGCCTGCTGATCATCCTGCCGGGGCTGATCTCGGACGCCCTGGGGCTGATCCTGCTGGTGCCGCCGGTCCAGAAGGCGCTGGGGCGGTATGCGGAGCGCACTCTGGAGCGCAAGGTCCGCGAGGCGACGCCCGGCGGTTTCGGGGACGCCTTCCAGCAGGCCCGGATGCACCGCCCCGACGGCAAGGTCGTCCCCGGTGAGGTCATCAAGGACGACGAGCCGCCGCGCGGACCGCGCCCGGACGACCCGCAGCTCCCGCGCTGAGGCCTTTCGCGTGCCCGGAGGCACGCGAAAGAGGTCCGGGGCCACTGCTCAGCAGTGGCCCCGGACCTCTTTGATGCGCTTGATGCGTGGTGCGGTTGTGCGCCGGGTCCGTTGTCAGGCGGACTTGCGGCTGTCCCGCGGATGCACCGCGATGTTCATGGCGCCGGACCGGAGAACCGCCAGGCGCTCCTCCAGGACCTCCTCGAGTTCTTCTCGAGTACGCCGCTCCATGAGCATGTCCCAGTGCGTACGCGCCGGCTTGCCCTTCTTCTCCTCAGGTCCGTCGCCGTCCACCAGGAGTGCCTGGGCCCCGCAGACCTTGCACTCCCACTCCGGCGGGATCTCCGCCTCGACCGAGAACGGCATCTCGAAACGATGTCCGTTCTGGCATGCGTACTCCACGGCCTGGCGCGGAGCCAGGTCGATGCCGCGGTCGGTCTCGTAGCTTGTCACCACGAGGCGCGTGCCGCGAAGAGCTCGCTCACTCATGAATCGTGCCTCCCGGGCTTGTCGCCCACAGGACAGGTGTCGCTGTCGTCGTCATCCGGTCAACGTCCGGTCGGCGGTAAAGATTCCCGTTAAGGGTCATGCGTCGCCGTCGTATGCCGCCCCTTGTTGTACCCACCAGTGCCCGGTTTGTCACCTCTGGCAGCAGATGTCACCCAGCGTTCTTGACACTTAAGCTCGCAGTAACGGTCCGCCTGGCAGGCCAAACGCGTACACTACCGGCCTTTGGCCTCAGTTGCTAAATCCGCTCGGGTACGGGGTTCCCCGCGTCGCGCACCGCACGCCGTACCGGCACCCTCGCGAGCAGGGCGAAACCCAGCAGGAAGAAGACCACGAGGGAGACGATCGCGTCCCGGTAGCTCCCCGTGAGCTGGTAGGTGAGTCCGAAGATCAGGGGCCCGAGCCAGGCCATGCCGCGGTCGCTGATCTCGTACGCGGAGAAGTACTCGGCCTCCTTGCCGCGCGGGACCAGGTGCGAGAAGAGCGAACGGGAGAGCGCCTGGGTGCCCCCGAGCACAAGTCCGATTCCGGCGGCCAGGACGAAGAACCAGACGGGCGCCCCCGCCGGCAGGAAATACCCGGCCCCGATCGTCACCGTCCAGGCGAGGAGGGAGCCGAGGATGGTCTTCTTGGCGCCGTGGGTCCGCGCGATCCTGCCCATGGTGAGCGCCCCGGCGACCGCGAGGACCTGCACGAGCAGGACCGCGACGATCAGCGTGGACTGGCTGAGCCCCAGTTCCTCGGAGCCGTAGACGGACGCCTGCGAGATCACCGTCTGCACGCCGTCGTTGTAGACCAGGTAGGCCAGCAGGAACGCGAGTGTGTGGGGGTGGCGCCGCATGTCCCGCACCGTCGACACGAGCTGCCGCAGCCCTCCGCGCGCGGCGGACTCCGACGGCGCGGCCCGCCGGTCCCGCAGCCGCCCCAGGGGTACGAGGGTGAAGGCGCCCCACCACACGCCCGCCGCTGCCAGGCAGATGCGGACCGCCGTGCCCTCCGAGACGCCGAAGGTGTCGTGGGCCAGGAACAGCACCAGGTTCGCCACCAGGACGAGCGCACCCGCGGCGTAGCCGAAGGCCCAGCCGCGCGAGGAGACCGCGTCCCGTTCGTGGGGGAGGGCTATCTGCGGCAGGTAGGAGTTGTAGAGCACCATCGAGACGGCGAGCGAGGCGTTGGCGACGATCAGCAGGAAGCCGCCCAGGAGATAGCGGTCGCCGTCCAGGAAGAACATGCCCGTCGTCGCGGCGGCACCCAGATAGGCGGCGACCGCCAGGAGCGGCTTCTTGCGGCCGCCGCGGTCGGCGGAAGCGGCCGCCACCGGCATCACGAAGACCGACACCAGCACGGACGCGGAGACGGTGTACGCGAAAAACGATCCGGCGCTGACCGGGATGCCCAGCGGGTGGACGTACCCGTCGGGGTCGGCGGCCGCCTTGGCGATCTCCGTGAGGTAGGGCCCGAGGAACACCGTCAGGACGCTCGTGGAGTAGACCGAGCACGCCCAGTCGTACACGTACCAGCCCTGCTGCTCGCGCCGTCGTCCGGCGCTCTCGGCCGCCGCCTCCCGCGCGGTGTCGGTGCTCACCCATGACCTCGCTGTTCCCCGTGGTGTGCCGCCCTTGCGGCGGTCAGACCCAGGTCCCCCGGTCCTTCAGCACCTCGCGCAGCGTCTCGATGTGATCGGAAACTATGCCATCCACGCCCAGGTCCAGAAGGGCGGCCATCCGCTCGGCGTCGTTCACCGTCCACACGTGCACCTGCAACCCGCGCGCGTGGGCCGCGCGGACGAAGCGGCGGTCGACCACGCGGATCCCCGCGTGCGTCTCGGGCACCTGCGCGCAGATCGCCGAGCGGTGCGGGGCGACGGGGACGCCGTACGAGAGCAGGCGCAGCGCCGCCACGCCACGGGTGCCCAGCGAGGTGGCGAGGCGCGGGCCCGCGATGCGCCGGGCCCTGGCCACCCGGGCCTCGGAGAACGAGCCGACGCAGACGCGGTCCCAGGTGTCGGTGCGGCGGAGCAGTTCGAGGAGTGGCAGGAGCGCGGGCTCCGCCTTCACGTCCACGTTCCAGCGCACCTCCGGGAACTCTTCGAGCAGGTCCTCGAAGAGGGGCACCGGTTCCTGGCCGGCCACGCGCGCGCGTCGCACCTCGCTCCAGGGCAGGTCGATGATGCGTCCCGCGGCGTCCGTCACACGGTCCAGCGTCTCGTCGTGGAAGGCCAGGAGGCGGCCGTCGGACGTGGCGTGCACATCCGTCTCGATGTAGCGGTAGCCCAGCCCGACCGCCCGCCGGAAGGCGGCCGCGGTGTTCTCCAGGCCGTCCGCGGCGCCCCCGCGGTGGGCGAGGGCGAGCGGCCCCGGGTGATCGAGGTAAGGGTGGCGTACGCGCGAGGTCACGGCTGAAGTATCGCGCGCTCCGGAGGCCCTCCTGAGGCCGCCACATGTCCGGCGGCCGGCGAGGGCAGGGCGAAGAGGCGCAGGAAGTACTGGGCGAGCGGGCCGATCGACAGGGCATAGAGGACCGTGCCGACGCCGACGGTGCCGCCGAGCGCGAAGCCGGTGGCGACGACGGCCACCTCGATCGCGGTCCGGATCAGCCGGACCGAGCGGCCGGTGCGCGCGTGCAGGCCCGTCATGAGGCCGTCCCGGGGCCCCGGACCGAAGGCGGCGGAGATGTAGAGCCCGGTCGCCACACCGTTGAGGAGGACTCCGGCGGCCATCAGCGGGACGCGGACGGGAAGCGTGTGGGCGTCCGGCAGCAGCGCCAGGGCGGCGTCCATCGCCAGACCGCAGACGACGACGTTCGAGACCGTGCCGAGGCCGGGCCGCTGGCGCAGCGGGATCCACAGGAGGAGCACGGCCGCGCCCACCACGATCGACACGACGCCGATGGAGCGGCCGGTCAGCTCCGCCAGGCCCTGGTTGAGCACGTTCCACGGCTCGGGCCCGAAGCCCGCCTCGATCATCAGCGCGGAACTCACGCCGTACAGGGCGAGGCCCCCGTAGAGCTGGACCAGCCGTCGGGGAAGGAGGGACCGCGGATGGGGCGCGCTACGGGGTCTCGGAGCGGGCTGCGTACCGGGCCGCGTGCGGGGCTTCGTAGTGGACTTCCTGCTGGGCAAGGAAAGCTCCCCCTGTGGTGCTGGTGGTCGGACACGTGACACCCTGTGGCGTGGAAGCAGGCCGCAACCATGGCCAATTCCGGGAAGGTGGACCGGTCATCATGGCTCAGTGGACTTCGGCGATGGGCTCGACGCAGCTCGCCAGGCTCCTCGCCTCCCAGCAGGCCAGGCCGAGCGGCACGGGCACGCGCCGGCCGCCCGCCTACCGGGCCCTGGCCGACGGTATCCGACTGCTCGTCCTCGAAGGCCGCGTCCCGGTCGCCGCCCGCCTGCCCGCCGAGCGGGAGCTCGCCGTGGCCCTCGCCGTCAGCCGCACCACCGTCGCCGCCGCCTACGAGGCGCTGCGCACCGAGGGGTTCCTGGAGTCCCGCAGGGGAGCGGGGAGCTGGACGGCCGTCCCCGCAGGGAACCCGCTGCCCGCGCGCGGCCTGGAACCGCTGCCGCCCGAGGCGCTCGGCTCCATGATCGACCTGGGCTGCGCCGCACTGCCCGCGCCCGAGCCCTGGCTCACCCGTGCCGTCCAGGGCGCCCTCGAAGCGCTCCCGCCGTACGCGCACACGCACGGCGACTACCCCGCCGGGCTGCCCGCGCTGCGCGAGATGCTCGCCGAGGGCTACACCGCGCGCGGGATCCCGACCATGCCCGAGCAGATCATGGTGACCACGGGCGCGATGGGCGCCATCGACGCCATCTGCCATCTCTTCGCAGGGCGCGGCGAACGCATCGCCGTCGAATCCCCCTCGTACGCCAACATCCTCCAGCTCATGCGCGAGGCCGGGGCGAGGCTCGTCCCCGTGGCCATGGCCGAGGGGCTGACCGGCTGGGACATGGGCCGCTGGCGGCAGATCCTGCGCGACGCCGCGCCCCGGCTCGCGTACGTCGTCGCCGACTTCCACAACCCCACCGGTGCGCTCGCCGACGAGGACCAACGCCGGCAGCTCGTCGAAGCCGCCCGCTCGGCGGGCACGGTCCTCGTCGTCGACGAGACGATGAGCGAGCTGGGGCTCGACGCGGACCTGGACATGCCGCGCCCCGTCTGCGGGTTCGACCCGGCGGGCTCCACGGTCATCACGGTCGGCTCGGCGAGCAAGGCGTTCTGGGCGGGGATGCGCATCGGCTGGGTGCGGGCCGCCCCCGACGTGATCCGCAGCCTCGTCGCCGCCCGCGCCTACGCCGACCTCGGCACCCCCGTGCTCGAACAGCTCGCCGTGAACTGGCTCCTGAACACCGGCGGCTGGCAGTCCGCCGTCACCCTGCGCAAGGACCAGGCCAGGGAGAACCGTGACGCGCTGGTCGCCGCCGTCCGCCGCGAGCTGCCCGACTGGGAGTTCGAGGTGCCGCGCGGCGGCCTGACGCTCTGGGTGCGCACCGGGGGGCTCTCCGGGTCACGCCTCGCCGAAGTGGGCGAGCGCGTCGGCGTGCGGGTGCCGTCGGGGCCGCGCTTCGGGGTCGACGGCGCCTTCGAGGGGTACGTACGACTGCCGTTCACCGTGGGCGGCGCGGTGGCCGACGAGGCCGCGGTGCGGCTCGCCGCGGCGGCCCGCCTGGTGGAGAGCGGCGCCGGCGCCGGCACCCAGGCCACACACTCCTTCGTCGCCTGACGCCCTGGCGGCTCAGCCCTCCGCGGGCGCCGGCCGCGTCTCGGGGGCCGTGGCGTCCACCGCGGGGGCGGCCTTGGCCGGGGCGTTCCTCGGCGGGAGCAGGTCCATGACCGCCCGGCGGTGCGTCTCGCTCGTGGCGTCGTCGTAGGGGTCGGGCGTGGCGGGCACCTGGAGGCGGTGCACCGGCCCCGTGCCGAGTCGCGCGTAGCCCCGGCCCGGCGGGACGTCCGGGGTGGGGGTCGTGTGCGGTGGCGTGCCGAGGACTTCCGCGAGCTGGTACGGAACGGCGGGCCCGAGCACCACACGCGCGCGTGTGTGCTGCCGTACGGCGTCGCTCAGGGCGTCCAGGCAGTCGAGCTGGTCGGCCACCACGACCGTCACGTTGGCCGCCCTGCCGTGTCGCAGGGGGACGTGGAGCAGCGACTGCGGGTCGTCGCGGCCGTCGGCAGCGGCGAGGTGGCCGAGCGCGCTCGGGCGGTCCACGAGCAGCCACAGGGGGCGCTTGATGTCCTCGGGCTGCGGATGGCCCGCCTGCCGGGCGCGGTTGGCGGCGATGAGCCTGCGCTCGGTCTCGTGCGCCGCCCATTCCAGGCTCGCCCGCGCCCCGGCGAGGCCGCACTCGATGGCGAGCACCCCGTCGCGGCCCGCCAGGCACGCGTAGTCGCCGGTGCCACCGCCCTCGACGATCAGGACGTCGCCGTACCTGAGCGCCTGGAGGGCGATGGACCGCAGCAGCGTCGTGGCGCCGCTGCCCGGCCGGCCCGCGATCAGCAGATGGGGCTCGGTGGAGCGGATGCCGGTGCGCCACACGACGGGGGGCATGTCGCGTGTGCCGTCGCCGTCGGCCACCGGGAGGGTGCGCTGCACGCCGGTCTCGTCGGTGAAGCCGAGGACGGTCTCGCCGGGGGCGGTGACGAAGCGCTGGGCCGCGATGTCGGTGGGCAGCGGCGCCAGGACGGTGACCGTCAGTTCGTTGGCCTCCTCGTCCCACGCGAAGTGGTACTCGCGTCCGCGGCCCGCCTTCGCGTGCAGCAACGCCTCCACGCGCGCGCGGGACTCCAGGTCGCCGTCCGCGAAGTACGCGGGATAGCGCACGCCGAGGCAGCGGACGCGGCCGGTGTCGTCGAAGTCGTACGAGATGAGGGCCGCCTCCCAGTCGCCGCCGTGGGCGTAGAGCGGGGCGGGGTCCTCGGGGACGGAGAAGTGGGGCACGAGCGCTTCGTAGAGGGACTGGAGCCGCTGCGCCTGTGCGTCGTCGGGGCCCTCCGGAACGGGTTCGGTGCGCTCGCGGCCCGCCCAGGCGGCCGCTCCCATCAGGCAGACCAGGGCCAGCATGCCCCCGTAGGGCACGAGGGCCACCACGAGGACCACGGAGGCGGCCATGAACAGCAGGGGTCCGCGCTTGTCCTTGGGCGTGTCCGTCCACTTGCGCCGCCCGGCCCCGGCGAGGCGGCGCAGCCCACGGGTGATCGTGATCAGCGGGTGGAGGACGTCGGTGGCGCTGTCGGCGGCCGACCGTGCCAGCTCCCGGCCGCGCGCGATGGACGCGGTGCCGTTGCTCGGAATGCGGGGGAGTGGGCGCCTGGCCACGTCTGTCTCCTGGAGGTGCGTACGAGGGGCGGGGCGGTCAGAACTTGATCCCGCCGAGGAGGCTCGCCAGGCTCGCGCCGCTGGCCTTGATGCTCGGCGCGAGGGCGGTGCCGGCGAGGTAGAAGCCGAAGAGGGCGCAGACCAGGGCGTGGGAGGCCTTGAGTCCGTCCTTGCGGAAGAAGAGGAAGACGATGATTCCGAGCAGCACGACACCTGAGATGGACAGGATCATGAGCGTTCTCCTGGTCGAGGGGACAGTCACCATGAGTTGTTCCAGGCTCACAGCATGTATCCATACGACAAAAGGTGCAAATGAGTGAAATCACCACGATTTCGCTCGAACGGCGGAGGGCCCCAGGGCCACTCGTGAGCAGGTCAGGCCATCCGTGGCGGTGGTCACGGCCGCTGCCCCGGCCGGACCGCGCCATGAGCCCGCGAGGGCAGTACCCTGTCGATTCACTCGTACGGCTGCACTCGCAGCGCACCCAGAAAGGCGGACGCCCCCATGAGCGAAGCCCATGACCCCGAGGTCGTGGAGCTGGCGACCAAGATCTTTGATCTGGCCCGCCACGGCGACACCGCGGCGCTCGCGGCATACGTCGACGCCGGTGTCCCGGCGAACCTCACCAATGACAGCGGCGACACCCTGGTGATGCTCGCCGCCTACCACGGGCACGCCGAGGCCGTCCGGGCGCTCCTGGAGCGCGGCGGCGACGCCAACCGCGCCAACGACCGGGGACAGACGCCGCTCGCCGGGGCCGTCTTCAAGGGCGAGAACGAGGTGATCCGGGCTCTCCTCGACGGCGGCGCCGATCCGGCCGCGGGCACGCCGTCGGCGATCGACACCGCCAGGATGTTCGCGAAGACGGAGCTGATCGAGCTGTTCGGGGCCGCCTGAGCGGGTACCTGACCAGCAACGACGGGGGCGCAGGAAATGTGGTCGCGGCGGGCACGACCGCCGGGTCATCATGACGACGTGATTCACGGACGCGACGGCGGGGCAGGTTCTGCCGCACCGCGTGGGCCGTGAGCGGCCCGCCCCCGGACCTCCCGTCCGGGACCCATGGGGCCACCGACGAGAGGCAGAGGAAAATGGTCTTCGACAAGCAAGAGACCGCGGGCGGCCCGACGTGTTGGCGCACGGCCAGGTAATGCGAGATTCCCGGTTGCGTCGACGCTTGATGTGAGGCTGTTTCCCATGTTCGATCCGGTCATAGCGCCCAGCGGTACGCTGCTCGGCCTGTTGCAGCGGGGCCGCGGCGACGGCACCCTGCACGCCCTCACGGCACCCCGGCACGAGGCGCTCGCCGCCATCGACCACTGCGTGCTGAACGATCCACGCCACGACTGGCAGGTGGAGAACCGTTCGTTGTACTACGCACGGCTCTACCTCGACCTCAACGGCGGGCTCGGCGAGATCGAGCGGCACCTCTTCGACGCCGAGGACATCCTCGACCCCGACGACTCACGGACCGGGCTCGCCCTGGCGGTCCTCGGCCACCTCGCCTCCTACGGCCGCGACGACGCCCTGGAACTCCTGCGCCGGTACGCGCGCTCCGGGGCCAACTGGGCCTGGGCCCTCGACGAGCTCGCCCTGCGGGACGACGACGCGGGCCTGCGCGCCCTCGCCGCCCCCGTGCTCGCCAGGTTCCCCGCCGACGCGGAGGGCGAGGCCGAGCTGGCCGCCGTCGTCCGCGACGCCTACGAACCGCGCCCCTGGCGGCTCTGGGAAGAAGACCCGCGCCCCGGCATCGGTGCCCGCGTGCGAGCCGCGCGGGAGCAGGGCTCCTTCGACCGCTGGCAGCGCCAGATGCGGCCGTCCGGGCCACGCCCCGGCTGGAGCGTCCAGGCCGTCTTCGACTGGGCCCAGGAGGGTCTTGAGCGCGGAGCCGTGCTGCACGTGCCGGCCGCCCGCTGCCTGTCCGCCGTCGCGGGGCCCGACGACAGGACCGAGATCATCGAGGCCGCCCGCGGCGGCTCCGACGGGGCCCGCGGCACCGCCCTGCGCTATCTGGCCGACGCCCAGGACCCGGCCGTCCTCGACCTCATCGAGTACGCCGTGGAGGACTCCTCCCGGGTCGTGGTGGACGCCGCCCTTGAGGCCTTCGAACGGATGCGGAGCGTCGCCGCCGTCGAGCGCGCCCGACGCTGGGCCTACCGGCCGGACGAGCTCGGGGCCGCCGCGGGGCGCGTGCTCGCCTGCCGGGGCGGGGCACAGGACAGCAAGCCGGTCCTCGCCGCGCTGCGCGAGGCGGTCAGGGGCGAGGGCCCCGACGCGCCGACGCTGTGGAGCCTCGTCGACGGCGCGGGACGCCTCGGCATCGCCTGCGCGGCCCCCGTGCTGCGCCACGTCTACCGCGAGACCGCCTCCTCCCACCTCCGGGGCCGCGCCGCCCGCGCGCTCGCCGCCACCGATCCCTCCTTCGCCGCCGGATTCGCCGTCGAGTGCCTCTGGGACTGCGAGGAGTCCACCCGCGAGGTCGCCGCGCGGCACGCCGAGACCGGTGACGCCCGCGTGGTCAACCGCCTCCGCAGGCTCGCGGCCGACCCCGCCGAGGAGGACGAGGTACAGACCGCGGTCCGGAGCCGGATCGGCCCGGACGCGCCCGCCGTGTAGCCGGATCAGCGGCGGCCGACGCGGACGAAGCGCACCGGCGTCCCCGGTGGCGCCTGGGCCGCCGCCGCGAGGTCCGGCTCGCGGACGACCGCGACGACCGGGTAGCCCCCGGTGGTGGGGTGGTCGGCGAGGAAGACGACGGGCCTGCCGTCGGGCGGCACCTGCACGGCGCCGAGGACCATGCCCTCGCTCGGCAGCTCGCCCTCGGCGGCGCGCTCCAGGGCCGGCCCCTCGGTGCGCAGGCCGATGCGGTTGCTCGCCGACGACACGCGGTACGCGCGCGTGGTCAGCGTTCTCAGCGCCGCCGCCGTGAACCAGTCCGCCCGCGGCCCGAGCGTCACCGCGAGCACCAGCTCCCCGGGGGGCGCGGGCTGCGGAGCGGCGTCCACGCGTGCGTGCGTGCCGCTCGGGTCGCCGAGCGGCAGTACGGCGCCCGTCGCGAGCGGCGGCGGGCCGAGCCCGGAGAGCAGGTCCGTCGAGCGGCTGCCGAGTACGGGATCGGCGGCCACGCCCCCGTCGAACGCGACGTAGCTCCGTACTCCGGAGACGACGGAACCGACGTTCACGAGCGCCCCGGCCGGCACCCGCAGCGGCGCTCCCCAGGGAGCAGGGCGGCCGTCCACGGTCACCGGGCAGGGGGCGCCGCCGACCGCGACCGTCACGGGGCGGCGGGGGCGTACGGCACAGCCGTCGAGGGTGGTCTCCAGGACGGCGGCCTCGGGGTCGTTGCCCACCAGGCGGTTCACCAGGCGCGCCGCCGGCCGGTCGAGGGCTCCCGAGCGGGGCACCCCGAGGTGGGCGTGGCCGGGGCGTCCGCGGTCCTGCACGGTGGTCAGGGCCCCGGGCCGCACGACGACGAAGGCACGGTCGGTCATGGGCCCTCCGGTGCGCCGACCGCGACGAAGCGGACGCGCACGCCGGGGGAGAGCAGGGCCGCGGGCACGCGCGCATGATCCCACAGCACGACGTCCGTCGAACCGATCAGTTGCCAGCCGCCGGGCGAGGCGCGCGGGTAGACGCCCGTGTACGGTCCGGCGAGCGCGACGCTGCCGCGCGGGACGGTGGTGCGGGGCGTGGCACGGCGGGGCACTTCGTAGCGTTCGGCGAGCCCGGTCAGATAGCCGAAGCCGGGCGCGAACCCGCAGAAGGCGACGCGGAACCGGGCCGCCGAGTGGATGCGTGCCACCTCCGGCACGTCCACGCCCCAGTGCGCCGCCACGTCGGCGAGGTCAGGGCCGTCATAGCGCACCGGGATCTCCAGGACGGCGCCCTCGCGCGGGGACAGCGGCGGGATCTCCCAGTGCGGCAGCTCGGCCTGGACGCGCGCGGGCTCGTCGAGGCCGTCGAGCAGCACCGTGCGCGCCGCGGGCACGATCTCCCGCACCCTGAGGGCCCCCGTGGCCCTGCGGCGCAGCAGCTCGGCGTGGAGTGCCTGGGCCTCGGCCCCGTCGGCCAGTTCGACCAGCAGGGCGTGCTCGCCCACCGGCAGGGCTCTCATACGAAGGCCTCCACGCGGACGCCCGCCGACTCCAGGCGCGAGCGCACGCGCCGGGCCAGGTCCACGGCTCCCGGGGTGTCGCCGTGCAGGCACAGCGACCGCGCGCGGACCGCGATCTCGCGCCCCGAGAGGGAGGTGACGACGCCGGGCCCGGCCATGCCGAGGGAGCGTTCGACGACGGCGTCCGCGTCCGTGATCACCGCGCCCTCGCTGCCGCGCGGGACCAGGGTGCCCTCGTCGGTGTAGGCGCGGTCCGCGAACGCCTCGGTGACGACCGGGAGACCGGCCTCGGCCGCCGCCTTCAGGAGGCGTGAACCGGGCAGCCCCAGGAGGGGCATCGAGTCATTCGCGAGGAGGACGCCCTCGACGACGGCGCCCGCCTGGTCCTCGTCATGGACGACGCGGTTGTAGAGCGCGCCGTGCGGCTTGACGTACGACACGCGCGTGCCCGCCGCCCGCGCGAACACCTCCAGGGCGCCGATCTGGTACGCCACTTCGGCCGCGAGCTCGGCGGCCGGCACGTCCATCGCGCGCCGGCCGAAGCCCGCCAGGTCGCGGTAGGAGACCTGCGCCCCGATCCGTACTCCGCGCTCGGCGGCGCGCTCGCACACCCGGCGCATGGTGGCCGGGTCGCCCGCGTGGAAGCCGCAGGCCACGTTGGCGCTGGTGACGACGGACAGCAGCTCTTCGTCGTCGGTCAGGTGCCAGCGGCCGAAGCCCTCGCCGAGATCGGCGTTGAGGTCGATGGAAGGGGTGCTCATACGGGTAAGTCTCCTGTGGTTCTCATCGGTCACGCCACGCGGTACTGCGCGTCCCGGGCGTCGGTGACGAACATCCGGCCGGGCGCGTGCGTGATCGCGAAGGGTGGTTCGGACGCCATCACCGCGGCCTGCGGAGTCACCCCGCAGCCCCAGAAGACCGGGATGTCGCCGGACCGCAGGTCCACCGGGTCGCCGAAATCGGGCCGGTCCAGGTCGGCGATGCCGAGCCCCATGGGGTCACCGCAGTGCACCGGGCTGCCGTGCACCGCGGGCATCAGGGAGCTCTCCCTGATGGCGTCGGCCAGGTGTTCGGGCGGCACGGGCCGCATGGAGACCACCATGGGGCCGTGCAGGCGCCCGGCGGGGCGGCAGGGGCGCTCGGTCACGTACATCGGGACGTTGCGGCCCTGCTCGATGTGGCGCAGGGGGACGCCCGCGTCGGCGAGCGCCCATTCGAAGGTGAAGCTGCACCCGATCAGGAACGACACCAGGTCGGCACGCCAGTGCTCGACGACGTCGGTGGGCTCGTCGGTGAGCTTCCCGTGCTCCCATACGCGGTAGCGCGGCAGATCCGTGCGCAGATCGGCGTCCGGGGCCAGGGGTGTGGTCCAGGAACCCGCGTCCGTGACGTCGAGAACCGGGCAGGGCTTCGGGTTCCGCTGGCAGAACAGCAGCGTCTCGTACGCCCAGTCGGCGGGGACGGAGATGAGGTTGGCCTGCGTGTACCCGGCCGCGCAGCCCGCGGTGGGGCGCGTCTCGCCCGCGCGGAAGGCCGCACGGGCCTCGGCGGCGCCGCGGTACTCGGGGGCCGCGGTGTGCGTCTGTCGTGTCACAGCAGTTCCCTTCCCCGTGTCTCCGGGAGACCGAACAGCGCGACGACGGCGAGACCGTAGCCGAGGGCGCCGAAGACCAGCGCGCCGCCGACGCCCCAGCTGTCGGCGAGGAAGCCGACCATGGTGGGGAACACGGCGCCTATCGCGCGGCCGGTGTTGTACGTGAAGCCCTGTCCCGTGCCGCGCACGGCGGCCGGGTACAGCTCGCTGAGGAACGAGCCGAAGCCGCTGAAGATCGCCGACATGCAGAAGCCCAGCGGGAAACCGAGCACCAGAAGAAGGCCGTTGGCCCCGTCGGAGATGTTCGTGTACGCGAGGATGCAGGCCGCGGAGAGGAAGGCGAAGAGCGTGATGTTCCGCTTCCTGCCGAGCTTGTCGGTGAGATAGCCACCGGCCAGATAGCCGATGAAGGCGCCGGAGATCAGGAAGGCCAGATAGCCGCCGGTGCCGACGACGGTGAGGCCGCGGTCGCTCTTCAGATACGTGGGCACCCAGGTGGCCAGCGTGTAGTAGCCGCCCTGCACGCCCGTCGACAGGAGCACGGCGAAGAGGGTGACGCGCAGCAGTCCCGGCTTGAAGATGGCCGTGAACGAGCCCTTGTCGGCGCTCTTGCGCCGCTCCTCGGCGGCCTCGGGCGCGTCCTGCACGTTGCGGCGCACGTAGACGATCAGGAGGGCGGGCAGCGCGCCTGTCCAGAACATCACGCGCCAGGCGAGGTCCTCGTCGAGGAACTGGAAGACCACGGTGTAGACGATCACCGCGAGGCCCCAGCCCACGGCCCAGGAGCTCTGGATCGCGCCGAGCGTGCGGCCGCGGTTCTTGGCGGAGGTGTACTCGGCGACGAGGACCGCGCCGACCGCCCACTCGCCGCCGAAGCCGAGGCCCTGGAGGGCCCGGAAGACCAGCAGTGTCTCGTAGTTGGGCGCGAAGCCGCAGGCCACGGTGAAGACGGCGTAGGTGATGACCGTGATCATCAGTGCCTTGACCCGGCCGATGCGGTCGGCGATGACGCCCGCGATGGCGCCGCCCACGGCGGAGACCACCAGGGTCACGGTGGTGATGAGCCCGGTCTGGCCGCTGTCGAGGCCGAAGTAGGCGGCGAGCGCCACCATGCTCAGCGGCAGCGTGAAGTAGTCGTAGGAGTCGAGGGCGTAGCCGCCGAAGGCCCCGGCGAAGGCCCGGCGGCCGCGCGGGCCGAGCGCGCGCAGCCAGCCGAGGGCGCCGCTGTCGTCGGGCCGTATGTCCTTTTCGGGGCCGGTGTCCTTTCCCGGGCTGCTGTCCTTTCCCGGGCCGATGTCCTTCTCGGGGCCGATGCCGGCCGGGGCGGCCTTGGCGGGTGGGGTCGTGCTCATGGGCACCTCGCAGATGAGGGACGGAGGGTGCTGGAGCGGGTCGAGCCGGAGCGGGGCGTACGCGAGCGGTTCGAGCGCGATGGACCCGCCGGGTGGTGAGCCGTGCCCGTCAAGGTAGAGGATCGTTGAACGATCCCTCAATACCCATGTTGTTTCGTTCTCGTATCTGCGGTTGAATCCCGGCATGGCGGAGGTGAGGACCGAAGTGAGCGGCCTGGCCGACGACCGTGCGCTCCTCGGGCGCACCAGCACGGCCGAGCGGGTCTCGGACATCCTCAGGAGCCGTATAGCCGAGGGTTACTTCCCGCCCG
Source organism: Streptomyces sp. DSM 118878 (assembly GCF_052936595.1). Lineage (NCBI taxonomy): Bacteria > Bacillati > Actinomycetota > Actinomycetes > Kitasatosporales > Streptomycetaceae > Streptomyces > Streptomyces sp. DSM 118878. The sequence continues at coordinate 1,849,247 of NZ_CP193622.1, read as the reverse complement.
GCACACGGCTCTCCGAGGACGCCATCGGCGGGGCGCTCGGCGTCTCCCGCAACACGCTTCGCGAGGCCTTCCGGCTGCTCACGCACGAACGGCTCCTCGTCCACCAGCTCAACCGCGGTGTCTTCGTGCGGGTGCTCACGGTCGAGGACGTCGAGGACATCTACCGCACGCGCCGCCTCGTGGAGTGCGCGGTCGTACGCGGACTCGGCGAGCCCCCGTACGCCCTGGACGGGGTCGCGGGCGCCGTCGCGGACGGTGTGGCCGCCGCCGCGGACGAGCGCTGGAAGGGCGTCTCCACTGCCAACATCCACTTCCACCGCGAGCTCGTGGCCCTCGCGGGCAGCGCGCGCACCGACGAGCTGATGCGCAGCGTCTTCGCCGAACTGCGCCTGGCCTTCCACGTCGTGGACGACCCGCGCCGCCTCCACGAGCCCTACCTCGAACGCAACCAGCAGATTCTTCAGGCCCTACGGGCGGGCAGCGCCGCACGGGCCGAAGAACTCCTGGCCGCCTACCTGGAGGACTCCCTCGCGGGCCTGGTCGAGGTGTACGGACGACGGGTGGGCGGGGGCGGCTGAACGGCGGCGGCGGTGCCGGGTCCGCTGCGGGTTCTGCCCGTTTCGACCGTTGTCAGACCGAGGACTTAGTCTGTGCACCGTGACTTCGCCTGCCGTTACGGACACTGCTCCGCCCCAGCTCAGCGCGGGGCCGAGGCCCGCTCAGGGCCCGGCCGCCGACGAGGGCCTGGCGCGCCGCCTGCGCGCCCTCGCCTGCACGGCTCCGCTGCACGACCTCGACGTGCGCAAGGCCAACCTCGCGGGCGAGTACACGATGTACGCGATGGCGGAGGTGGCCCTGTCGGCCATCGACCTCGTCACGCTCACCATGGACTTCGACACCGGCGCCGACCACGAGCAGATCGTCGCCCGGCTGCTGCCGCGCGTCGCCGCCCAGGCCCCGCGCCGCCCGGCCGCCGAGCACGAGCGGGTGGCTCGCTGGGTCCTGGAGAACCTGATCAACGTCGGCAGCGTCGACCGCGGCTTCCGCGCGGTGTACGGCACGTTCGCCCCCGACGGCACCTATGTCCGCAGGGACTACGACTTCAAGCTCCTCGAAGAGGTCCCCGGGTACGGCGGCAGCGTCTATCTGCGCACGACCGACGAGGCGGTCAACGTCCTGGTGGGCGCCCTCGACACCGACGTCACCAGCGCCCAGATCGCCGCCGAGGTGAAGCTGGAGGTCCTGATCAACCGCGGCAGGCTCGCCGACGCCCAGCTCGCCGCCGAGCAGGCGCGCTACCGCACGGTGCAGTATTCCGAGACGCTGCGCAAGGCCCTCGACGCCACCCGGCGCAACGTCCGCGCGGTGGACTGGCTCCAGGCCGTCCCCGACATGATCGCCGAGGCGCTCGACCACGTCGCCGACCGCTATCGCCACGAGAACGCGATCCTGACCAACATCCGCAAGGCCCGCGACGAGTCCGAGGACCCCGAGCAAAAGCGCCGCGCCGCCGAGCTGGTCGACATCGTCAAGGACTGCATCCGCCGCCACACCCAACTTCAGTCCCGTCTCCTCGAAGCGGGCCCGCTGTTCCGCGCCGAGCAGGACCGCCAGGCCTTCGCGGCACCCACCGCGCGCTCGGGCCTCGATCTGTACGGACAGCTCCTGGGCCCGCTCCTGCCGCTCCCCGTCGAGCGGGCCACGCGCGTGACGGATGCCTTCTTCGCCCGCGGGACCGGACTGCGCACGCCCGTCTCCGTCCGCGTCGGCGACCTCGTCGACATACTGCTCACGCCCCCCGTGGAGCGCGAACACCTCGGCATGGAGATGCCCGAGCCCGATCTGATCGCCACCCCGGACGACAGCCGCTTCAGCGAGGAACAGCTCGCGAGCGCCATGGAACTGCTCGACCTGCCCGCCGACGCGCCCCGCAGGCTCTCCGGCCTGCTCGCCGAGGCCCGCCTGCGCGACCCCGAACTGCCTTACTTGTTGGCCCTCCTGGCCGTCCACGCGGCCAGCCCGCCGGTCGGCACCGCCTACCGCCAGGGCGAGGAGAAGCTGCTCTTCGCCGTGGACGACGGCACCGAACTCGACGACGAGGAGTTCGGCGGCGCCGACCTCATCGTCGGCACGGCCCTCCTGGACGCCGCCGGTATGGCGGCAGGACGGACGGAGGCGGCATGACCCTGACCCGAACCCCGCCGTGCCACCTCGGCAACGCCTTCCCGTACAGCCCCAGCAAGGAGCACACGCCGTGACCGACCACCCCGCAGAGCACGCCGCGTGGGGCGAGCCGGACACCGCGGCGGCCCCCGCCGCCCCCGCGCCCGTCACCCCGGGGGACGCCGCCGACGCCGCACGGCTCGTCTCCTTCGGCCTCCAGCCCAAGCTCCAGCCCGCCCGCGACCAGGAGTACGGCGAACTCCTGCGCCGCTACCGCGAGGACCCGCCCTTCGCGCGCCTCGCCGACGCCGTGGCCGCCGGCCTCGGACTCGTCGTCCTGGAGGTCTCCCCGCGCGCGGGCATGGTCGTCACCGCCGCCGAGGACTCCGTCTTCGCCGTCCGCATGGGGGACTACGCCCGCCGCGCGGCGACCGACTCCACCGACCGGTTCCTGCACGGCCTCGCGCACCTCGCCGTCGCCGCCATGGCCTTCCCGCGCCCCGAGGACCTTGCCGACGACGGGTACATCGGCCGCGTCACGGTCAACGGCGTCGACGCCTTCGTCCGCCAGGCCTGCCGCCGCCTGGAGGAGCGCGCCGAGGAGCAGGGCGAGAACACCGACCCGGCCACCGACGCCCCCGGCCTGGAGTCCGCCTGGCGGATCTGGGCGCGGCGCAGCTCGACCGGCGCCACCAAGGACGCCCGCCGCCTCGCCGGTTCGACCACCGGCATCATCGCCAAGGCGGTCGCCTTCCTCACCGACTCCGGGTTCCTCCAGCGCACGGGCGACGACTCCGGAGGGACGTACCGCACCACGGCCCGCTATCAGCTCCAGGTGCGCGACATGGCGGGCAGCGCGGCCATGGCCGAACTGCTCGACCTGGGCGTCGTCCCCGTCACCGACGGCTCGGCGACGCTGCTGCCCCCCGAAGACACCGACGACCTGGAGCTGGCCGCGGACGCGGGACTGCCCTTCCACTCCTGAGCGACCCCGCCCCGAGGCCCGGCCCGACGCGCCGGCCACCTCACCTCCCCGCCGTTCCCCCACGACTTACGACGAGAGTCCGCCGCCATGTACGAGCTGTCCCGGATCCGCCTCTACTCCATCGGTCCGGCCGGTGCGCGCTACGCCGACACCGTGCTCGACCTGCGCGGCGTGGGCGCCGAGGTGCCCGACCCCGCACCCACGCAGGCGGAGTTCTTCGAGGACGAGCCCGTCGGCCCGCCGCGCCGCCCCGCCCCCGCCGGCGTCCTCTTCCTGGAGAACGGCGGCGGCAAGTCCGTCCTGCTCAAGCTGATCTTCTCGGTGATGCTGCCGGGCCACCGGAACACGCTCGGCGGCGCCAGCTCCGGAGTGCTGCGCAAGTTCCTCCTCGCCGACGACTGCGGGCACGTCGCCCTGGAGTGGCAGCACACCCTGACCGGCGAGTGCGTGGTCGTCGGCAAGGTCAGCGAGTGGCGCGGGCGGCAGGTCTCGAACGACCCGCGGAAGTTCGCCGAGGCCTGGTACTCCTTCCGGCCGGGACCCGGCATGAGCCTGGACTCCCTGCCGGTCGCCGAGTCCACCGCCGTCCGGCCCGCCGCCGAGGGCGCGTCGGGCGCACGGGGACGCCGGCGCACCATGAAGGGCTTCCGCGACGCGCTGACCGAGGCGGTCAAGGTCTACCCCCACCTGGAGGTGCACTGGGAGGAGATCCACGACCGCTGGAACGAACACCTCGGCGACCTCGGCCTCGACCCCGAACTCTTCCGCTACCAGCGCGAGATGAACGCCGACGAGGGCGAGGCCGCGGGCCTCTTCGCCGTCAAGAAGGACTCCGACTTCACCGACCTGCTGCTGCGCGCGGTCACCGACACCCGGGACACCGACGGCCTCGCCGACCTCGTCCACGGCTTCGGCAACAAGCTGGGCCGCCGCGCCGAGCTGATGGCCGAACGGGACTTCACCGCCGGCTCCGTGGATCTGCTCGGACGCATCGTCGAGGCCGCCGGGACGCGCTCACGCGCGCGTGACGTGCACGCGGGCGCCGAGCGCAGGACCCGCGCCCTGGCCCGCAGGATCGCCGCCCGCGCCGTCGAGGAGCGTGGCCGCGCGGCCACGCTCGCCGAGCAGGTCACGGCCGCCGCCCACACCGTCACCGAGGCCGAGCGCACCCGCGGCAAGAGCGCCCTGATCTCCGCCGAACTGGCCTACCGCCACGCCTCGCTGGCGCTCACCGCCGCGGAGAAGGCCGCCGCGGCCCAGCGCCGCGAGCTCGCCGACGCCCGTACGCTGCACTCCGCCTGGCAGGCAGCCGAAGCAGTCCTCAGACACCGCGCCGCCGCCGACCGCTCCGCGCGCGTGGCCGCCGCGATCCGCGAGGCCGAGCGCGACGCGGCGCCCGCGCTCGCCGCCCGCGCGAAGGCCGCGTCCGATCTCGTACGGGTCCTGCACACCGCGGCCGAAGGCGCCGAGAACCTCGCCAACGAAGAGGAGGAGCGCTCCGCCGCCCTCCAGGAGACCGGCGAGACCGCGCACCGCGACGCCACCGCCGCCGCGACCGAGGCCCAGCGGGCCCGCAGCGAGGCGGGACACCTGCGCCAGCGCCTCACCGAGGTCGAGCAGGAGACCGCCGAGGCCGTCCGCGCGGGCTGGCTCGACGACACCGCCCCCGACGCCGACCCGGCCCGCGCCGCCCTGGCCGCGAGCGACGCCGAGAAGACCGCGGTCGCCGCCTGGGACACCGCGCGTGAGGCCGCCCGCCGGGCCGCCGACCAGGCCAAGGAGGCCGCCGCCTGCGAAGCGAAGGCCGAGCTGACGGCCGCCCGCGCCGCCGACGCCGCGACCGCAGCCGAGGCCGCCCACGACGCCGAGCGCCGGACCGCCGAGTTCATCGCCGGGGACGAGCGGCTCGCCGAGCTGCTCAGCCTGCCCGCGAAGCACAGCGGCGGCGGCGTGCCCGCACCCCGCCGAGGGACCGACGCCCCGCGGGGGGACACCCTCACCGTGGCGGAGCTCGACCGCTGCGCCGACGACCTGCGCGCGCTCCTCGACGAAGGCGTCGCCTCCGCCGAGCGGCAGCTCTTCGACCTGCGCACCGCGGCGGCCGACGACTCCCGCATCCTCGGCGCCCTCGGCGACGGCGGACTGCTCCCGCCGGGGCCCGACGTCCTCGCCACCGTCGAGTTCCTCGGCGAGCACGGCATCCCCGCCCTGCCCGGCTGGCGCTACCTCGCGCAGGCCGTCGACCCCGCCGACCACGCACGCGTGCTCGCCGCGCGGCCCGAGCTCGTCGACGGCGTGGTCATCACCGACCCCGCCACGCACGCCCGCGCCCGCGAGGCCCTCGCCGACGCCGCGCTGCTGCCCCGCTCCGCCGTCGCCGTCGGCACCGCCGCGGCCCTCCTCGCCCCGACCCCGGGCGAACAGGCCGCGGACAGCGGCGTCTTCCTCGTACCGCCGAACCCGGCCATGCACGACGAGCACGCCGCCGACGAGGAGCGCCACGCCCTGCGCGCGCGGGCCGCCCGGCGCGACGAGGAGATCCGGGCGCTGGCCCTGCGGCTCGGCAAGGACCGCGAGCTGGCCGCCCGCCTCGCCTCCTGGCGCGGCGGCTGCCCCAGCGGACGCCTCATGGAGCTCTCCACCGCCGCCGAAGAGGCGCGCGCCTTCGCCGAAGAGGCCGAGGCCGAGCTGACCGAGGCCCGCACCGCACGCGCCGAGGCCGACGAGGCCGCCGGAGAGGCGGCACGCGTGCGTGACGAGCGGCAGGAGGCCGCCCAGCGCGCCCGGCGCGCCGCCGACGCCCTGGCGGGCCTCGCGTTCCGCCTCCGCGAGCGGGCCGGCTGGCAGGCCAAGCTGCGCGAACTGGCCGACGACGCCGCCGAGTCCGAGGCCCGCGCCCAGACCTGCCTGGACCGCGCCCGCGCCGCCGACGAGGACCGGCGAGCCGCCCAGCGCGCCGCCGACGACGCCCGCCGCACCGCCCGCGCCCTGCGCGCCGAGCGGGCCGAGATCGCCGGCGCCCCGGAGGACGTCCCGGCCGACCCCGAGGCACCGAAGTCGTCGCTGCCCGCGCTCCGCGAGGCCTACCGCGCGGCCTCGCAGCTCTACGAGAAGGTGGGCGTCGGCGCCGACCTCCGTGCCGAGCAGGCCCGCGCGGAGAGCGACGAGAGCGCCGCCCTCGCCGAGCTGAACCGGCTCAGCAACAAGGTCCGCACCCGCGCGGCCCTGCTCCTCGAAGGCACCGACGGCTCCGACGGCCCCTCCCGGCAGGCCGCCGCCGCGCGCGCGGAGGCCCAGGTCCAGCTCATCGAGGCACGCGCCGCCACCGCGAGCGAGCAGCTCGGCCGGCTGCGCGGCGAGGCCGAGCGGCACGCCCCCGAGGACGGCGAGGCGCACACCGAGCTCCCCGAGGACCTCGTCCCCGCCGACGCCGAACAGGCCCAGGCGCTCCTTCGCACCGCCACCGCTGAACTGGCCGCGCACACCGAGGCGTTGACCACCGCCAAGGACGCCCACGCCGCGCTGCTGCGCACCCACCGCGCCACCGAGGACGCCACGGGCGGCTTCGACGAGACCGCCGCACTCCTGCGCGACCTGCTGCGCGAGCACCCCGAGGACCCCGAGGAGGAGCCCGAGGCCTACCCCGGCACCCTGGAGGAGGCCCGCCAGGCCGCCGCCGAGGCACGCCGCTCGCTGCGCGGCTGCGCCGCCGACCTGTCCACCGCCGAGTCCGCCGTCCGCGAGGCGAGCGACATCCTCGTACGGCATGCCAACGCGACGCGGTACGAGCAGGTCCGCACCCCCGCCCGGCAGCAGATCCGGGAGCTGCCCGCATCCGCGCTGCCCGAGCACGCCAAGAAGTGGGCGGACGCGTTCGCGCCCCGGCTGCGCGTCCTCACCGACGAGCTGGAGCAGCTGGAGCGCAACCGCGACAGCATCGTCGACCGCCTGCGCGGCCTCGTCGAGTCGGCCCTCGCCACGCTGCGGTCCGCCCAGCGCCTGTCCCAGCTCCCCGAGGGGCTCGGGGAGTGGTCGGGCCAGGAGTTCCTGCGGGTCCGCTTCGAGGAGCCCGACCAGGCCACGCTCGTCGAGCGGCTCGGCGAGGTCATCGACGAGGCCACGCGCGCGGCGGTGAAGAAGAACTCCGACATGCGGCGCGACGGCATGTCCCTCCTGCTGCGCGGTGTGCAGGCCGCCCTCGAGCCGCGCGGCGTCGCCGTCGAGATCCTCAAGCCGGACGCCGTGCTCCGCGCCGAGCGCGTGCCGGTCGGACAGATGGGCGACGTGTTCTCGGGCGGCCAGCTCCTCACCGCCGCCATCGCCCTGTACTGCACGATGGCGGCGCTGCGCAGCAACGACCGGGGCCGCGACAAGCACCGGCACGCCGGCACGCTCTTCCTGGACAACCCCATCGGCCGCGCCAACGCCACGTATCTCCTGGAGCTCCAGCGGGCCGTCTCCGACGCGCTCGGGGTGCAGCTCCTCTACACGACCGGTCTGTTCGACACGACGGCGCTCGCGGAGTTCCCGCTGGTCATCCGGTTGCGCAACGACGCGGACCTGCGGGCGGGCCTGAAGTACATCAGCGTCGAGGAGCACCTGCGCCCGGGCCTGCCGCAGCAGGACCCGGACGGCGAGACGGTGCACGGGGAGATCACGGCGACGCGGATGTACAAGCGCCCGGCGGCGACTGCCCAGCGAGCCGCCCGGTGAGCCACTCGTGGAAGAGACCGATGTGGTGCTCGGTCGGCACGAGCACCCCGCCCTCGCGGTAGGCGCGTGACGCCATCGCGGGCTGGGTGCGCTCGCAGGCCGCGAAGTCCTGGGCGTTGACCCGGTGGAAGAGCTCCACGGACTTCGACAGGTCGGCGCCGGACGCGACGACGTCGGGGGCGTACAGCCAGTCGCACTCCACGGTCGTGCGGTCCTCGGCCAGCGGGAACATCCGGTGCAGGATCACGTGGTCGGGGACGAGGTTGATGAACACGGTGGGCTTCACGGTGATCGCGTAGTAGCGGCGGTCCTGGTCGTCCTCCACCTCGGGCAGGCGGCCGAAGCCCGCGCTGCCGTCGACCGTGAAACCGCAGGCCTCCTCGGCGAACGCGGCGCCGTGCCCCACGTAGTACTGCGCGGCGAAGCCCTCCGCGAACTCCGGGAGCACGTCCGTCAGTTCGGGGTGGATGGTCGCGCAGTGGTAGCACTCCATGAAGTTCTCGACGATCAGCTTCCAGTTGGCCCGCACGTCGTACGTGACGCGCTTGCCGAGCGCGAGCCGCTCGACGCCGTAGCGCTCGATGGACGCCGTGTCGCCCAGCCGCTCGACCGCCGAGCCGATGACGGTCTCCTCGAAGGAGGGCGGCTCCTCGGCGAGACAGACCCAGGCATAGCCCAGCCACTCCCGCAGGGCCACCTTGACCAGGCCGTACGAGGAGCGGTCCACGTCCGGCATCCTGACCAGGTTGGGCGCGGCGATCAGCTTGCCGTCGAGGTCGTACGTCCAGGCGTGGTAGGGACATTGCAGGGCCCGGCGGACCTGCCCGGACTCCTCGGTGCACAGCCGGGCGCCCCGGTGGCGGCAGACGTTGAGGAACGCGCGCAGCTCCCCGGTGCGGGAGCGGGTGAGCAGCACGCTCTCGCGGCCCACCCGTACCGTGCGGAAGGCGCCCGGCGTGTCCAGGTCGGCGCAGCGCGCCGCGCAGAACCACAGGGCCTCGAAGACGTGCTCCTGCTCCTGCCGGAAGATCTCCGGATCGGTGTAGTAGCGGCCGGGGAGGGTCGCGATGAGGCTCGGCGGCAAGGGGGTCGTCGTCACGGTTCTCGTACTCCTCAAGCGGGCGCGGCGGCCGAACGGCTGGGGTCGAAGAGCTCGATGGGGTGGCCGGTGGTGCCGTCCAGGGCCAGATCGGCGACGATCTCGCCGACCACGGGCACGAACTTGAACCCGTGCCCCGAGAAACCTGCCGCGACGGTCACCGAACCGGGGTGCGCCGGATGGCGCGCGATGACGAAGTGCTCATCGGGGGTGTTGGAGTACATGCAGGTCGCTGCCTTGAGGAAGCGGCCGGGCAGCGACGGGATCAGCCGGCCCACCTGGTCGGCCATCGCGGCCACCTCATGGGCGTGGACCGTCCGCTCGATGGTCTCCGGCGTGCAGGGCGTGCCCTTGCGGAAGAACGCCACCTTCGCGCCGCGGCCGGGCCCGTCGATGGACGGGAAGCCGTACACCTGGACGCCCTGAGCGTCCTCCCAGATGTAGATCGGGTGGTTCTCCGGCAGGAAGGGCCTCACCCCCGCCCCGCCGTCCGGCTGGAACCAGTACATGACCTGCCGCTCTATCGTGAACGGAACCCCCAGATCCGTGAGCAGCCCCGGCGCCCACGCACCCGGGCAGATCACGAGCTGCCCGGCCGTGTAGACGTCCTCGGCGGTGTGCACGCGCACTCCGTCCCGGTACGGCTCCCACCGGGTCATCGGCTCGTCGAAGTGCAGGTCGGCGCCTTGCCGGGTGGCGAGCTGGAGGTGCGCGGCGACGGTGTTCTCGGGGCGTACGAGCCCGGCCCGCGCCTCGTACAGGGCCACCTCGTCGTCGCGGGGCGTGAGGGTGGGGAAGCGGCGGCGGATCTCCTTCGCGTCGAGCAGTTCGTGCGGCAGGCCCCACCGCTCGGCGGAGAGCAGCGATCCGGAGACCGGGCGGCTCTCGGGGCGGCCGATCATCACACCGCCGCAGAGCGTGGCGATCTCGCGGCCGGTGTCCCGTTCGAGGCGGTCGTACAGCTCGTAGGAGCGCAGCAGCAGCGGTACGTAGGCGGGGTCCTCGAAGTAGGACTGCCGGGTGATGCGCGAACCGCCGTGGCTGGAGCCGCGCCGGTGGACGGGGCCGAACTTCTCCAGGCCGAGGACGCGGACACCGCGTGCGGACAGATGGTGCGCCGCGGCGCTGCCCATGCCGCCGAGGCCGATCACGATCACGTCATAGGTGGGGGACACCGGAAGCCTCCAGGCAGGTGGTCGGTCGGGGAGCGTCAGAAGGTCCCTAGCGGCGGATGCGGGTCATCTCCGGGTCGAACAGCGGTTCTTCGGCGACCGTCGCGGGCACCTTCTCGCCGAAGTACTCGATGCCGACGCCCGCGCCCGCCTCCAGCGGCGGCAGCCAGGCGTACGCGACGCAGCGGCCCAGCGTGTAGCCGTAGGCGGCGCTGGTGACATACCCGGAGGGGACGCCGTCGACGTACACCGGCTCCTTGCCGAGGACGACGGCGGCCGGATCATCGAGGAGCAGCGGGGTGAGCCTGCGCTGCGGCGCGCCCATGGCCTCCAGCGCCGCGCGGCCCACGAAGTCGCCCTTGTTCATGCGGACGGCGAAGCCGACACCCGCCTCGTAGGGGTGGTGTTCGGTGGTCATGTCGTGGCCCCAGGCGCGGTACCCCTTCTCCAGGCGCAGGCTGTTGAAGGCCGAGCGGCCGGCCGCGACGACGCCGTGCGCGCGCCCCGCCTCCCACAGCGTGTCCCACAGGTGGAGCCCCAGATCAGCGGTGGTGTACAGCTCCCAGCCCAATTCGCCGACGTAGCTCAGGCGCATCGCGGTCACCGGGACGTGCCCGATGTACGTCTCCTTGGCCCTGAAGTAGCCGAACGCCTCGTGTGAGAAGTCGTCGCGGGTCAGCGGCTGGACGAGGGCGCGGGCCAGCGGCCCCCAGACGCCGACGCAGCACGTCCCCGAGGTGATGTCCCTGAGGTGTACGTCGGAGGGGGCGTGCCGGAGCAGCCAGTCCAGGTCGGCGGGGGAGTTGGCGCCCACCTGGAAGCGGTCGGGCCCGAGCCGCGCCACGGTCAGGTCGGAACGGATGCCGCCGGCCTCGTCGAGCAGCAGGGTGTACGTGACCGAGCCCGGCCGCTTGGCGAGGTTGTTGGTGGTCATGTGCTGGAGGAAGGCGAGCGCGCCGGGCCCCGCGACCTCCAGGCGGCGCAGGGGCGTCATGTCGTAGAGGGCGACCCCTTCGCGGGTGGCGCGCGCCTCGGCCGCCGCGACGGGGGACCAGTACCTGGCCGCCCAGGCGTCGCGCTCCGGCACGTCGATGGCCTCGGTGAGAGCGGCGTTGGCCTCGTACCAGTGCGGGCGCTCCCAGCCGCCGCCCTCCAGGAAGACCGCGCCGAGCTCCCGCTGGCGGGCGTGAAAGGGGCTGACCCGTAGGGGACGCGGCCGGTCCAGGGGCTGGAGCGGATGGATGACGTCATAGACCTCGACGAACTGCCGCGCGCCGCGCTCGGCCACGTACGCGGGGGAGCGCTGGGCGTCCTCGAAGCGCGTCAGCTCGCATTCGTGCAGGTCGAGTGAGGGGCGCCCGTCGACCATCCACTCGGCGACGGCCCTGGCCACGCCCGCGGAGTGCGTGACCCACACGGCCTCGGCCAGCCAGAAGCCGCGCAGCGCACGGGATTCGCCGAGTACGGGCATGCCGTCCGGGGTGAACGAGAAGACGCCGTTGAAGCCCTCCGCGATCTCCGTCGCCCGCAGGGAGGGGATCAGCCGGCGGCAGTCCTCCCAACTCGGCGCGAAGTCGTCCCAGGTGAAGGGGTACGAGGACGGCATCGACCCGGCGTCGTCGAAGGCGGGGACCGAGAACGGATCGACGGGCAGCGGGCGGTGGGCGTACGAGCCGATGCCGATACGGTCGACATGCTCGCGGAAGTACAGGTCGCGGTCCTGGTGCCGCAGGATGGGCCGCGAGGCCTCCGTACGCGGGTCGCCCTCTCCGGCCGGCTCCGGCAGGGGAGCCGTCTTCGCGTACTGGTGGGCGAGCGGCAGCAGGGGCACGTCCACGCCGGCCATCCGCCCGATCACGGGGCCCCAGAACCCGGCCGCCGAGACGACGTGGTCCGCGGGGAAGGTGCCGCGGTCGGTGACGACGGCGGTGACGTGGTCGCCGTCCCTCTCGATGCCGGTCACGGTGTGCCGGTCCAGGAAACGTGCTCCACGCGTGCGTGCCCGTGCCATCTGCGCCCGGCAGGCGAGTACCGCGCGGGCGAGGCCGTCGTCCGGCGTGTGGAGTCCGCCGTACACCTGGCCCTCGTCGATCAGCGGCCACAGCTCCTTGCAGCGCCCGGGGCCGACGAGTTCGGCGCGCACGCCCCAGGAGGCGGCGAGACCGGCCTTGCGGTGCAGGTCGGCCCAGCGCTCGGGTGTGGTGGCCAGTTCGAGGCCGCCGACCGGATGGAAGCAGGGGAGCCCGTCCACCTCCAGGGAGCCGAACTTCTCCACGGTGTACTTCGCGAACTCGGTCATCGTCCTGGAAGGACCCGTACGGAAGACGAGACCCGGCGCGTGCGAGGTGGAGCCGCCCGGCGCGGGCAGCGGCCCCTGTTCGAGGACGGTGACGTCGCGCCAGCCGCGGGAGGTCAGCTCGTCGGCGAGCGAGCATCCGACGATGCCCGCGCCGATGACGACGACGCGCGGCCCTTCGCTCCGGGCGGGGCTCACAGGACCACCACCGACCGCAGCACCTCGCCCCGCCGCATCCTCGCGAAGGCCTCCTCCACCTGGTCGAGTCCGATCGTCTCGGAGACGAAGCCGCCCAGGTCGAGGCGGCGGCTCAGATACTGGTCGACCAGGATCGGGAAGTCCCGGGTGGGCAGCGAGTCCCCGTACCAGGACGACTTGAGGGCGCCGCCGCGCGAGAACAGATCGGTCAGCGGCAGCTCGACCACCATCTCCGGATCGGGCACCCCGACCTGCACGAGCACGCCCGCGTGGTCGCGCATGTAGAAGGCCTGTTTGTACGTGGACGGGGTGCCGACCGCGTCGATCGCGACGTCGACCCCGTGGCCGCCGGTCAGTTCGCGGACGGCCTCGACCGGGTCGGTGCCCCGTGAGTTCACGGTGTGCGTGGCGCCGAAGCGCATCGCCCCGTCCAGCTTGGCCTCGTCGATGTCGACGGCGATGACGCGGCGGGCTCCGGCCAGGGACGCCCCGGCGACCGCGGCGTTGCCCACGCCGCCGCAGCCGATGACCGCGACGGTGTCGCCGCGGCCCACCTGGCCCGTGTGCACCGCGGCGCCGTAGCCCGCCATGACCCCGCAGCCGATCAGGCCCACGGCCTCGGGCCGCGCGGCCGGGTCGACCTTCACGGCCTGCCCGGCCGCGACCAGCGTCTTCTCGGCGAAGGCCCCGATGCCCAGGGCGGGACTCAGCGCGGTGCCGTCCAAGAGCGTCATGGGCTGCCGGGCGTTGCGTGAGTCGAAGCAGTACCAGGGGCGGCCGCGCAGACAGGAACGGCACGCTCCGCAGGGGGCGCGCCAGGCGATGACCACGTAGTCGTCGGGCGCGAGGCCGGTGACGTCCGGGCCGACCGCCTCGACCGTGCCCGCGGCCTCATGGCCGAGCAGGAACGGGAAGTCGTCGTTGACGGCGCCCTCCCGGTAGTGCAGATCCGTGTGGCAGACCCCGCAGGCCTGCACGGAGACGAGCACCTCACCCGGACCGGGGTCCGGCACGACGATCGTCTGGACCTCGACGGGCGCGCCCTTTTTCACGGCGACGACGGCACGGACCTCGTGGGGCACAGCCAGACTCCTCTGCTGTTGCGTACTGCACGATGGGTTGCGCTATGAGAGACATAGTGAGAACGCCATGAAGAAGGCGTCAAGGGGGCGGAGTTAAGCGTTCGTAAAACCGTGGAACCCGGCCGATTCCCGTGCGGGAACGCGCGTGGGCGGGGCCAGGAATCCCTGACCCCGCCCACCCGCGCGAGCTCTCGGCCGACGGCCGCCCGCCCGGCGGCGCATGCCTTTCCGTGCGGCTGCCGTCAGAAGCCGTACCCCATCCGCCGGGACAGCTCCACGGCCGCCGCCACCGTCCGCTTGGCGACCTCCGTGAGGCGTTCCTCGGTCAGCCGGTACACCGGGCCGGAGGCGCTGAGCGCCCCGATGACCTTGCCGTCGTGCGCGCGCACCGGCGCGGCCACGGCGGCGAGGCCGACCTCCAACTCCTCGACGGCGACGGCGAAGCCGCGCTCCACGACGGTCTCCAGCTCGCCGCGCAGCGCCACCGTGCCGGTCACCGTCTGCTCGGTGAGGCGCGGCAGCGTGCGCGCCACCATGCCCTCGCGCAGCGTGGTGGGCAGATGCGCGAGCAGCACCTTGCCGCTGGACGTGGCGTGCAGCGGGGTGCGCCGGCCGAGCCAGTTCTGCGCGGTCACCGAGGCCGGGCCGCGGGCCTGCATGATGTTGACGGCCGCGTCGTCGTCGAGGACCGCGATGTTGACCGTCTCGCCCAGCTCGTCCGCGAGCTCACGGCAGATCGGCGCCCCCTCCTGGGAGATGTCCATGCGCACTGCCGCCGCCCCCGCGAGGCGGAGTACACCCGCGCCCAGGAAGTACTTGCCACGGTCCTTGGCCTGGCCCACCAGGCCCCGGTTCTCCAGGACGCCGAGGAGGCGGAAGGCCGTCGACTTGTGCACCCCCAACTCGTCGGCGATCTCGGTGACTCCGGCCTCGCCGTGGCGCGCCAGACTCTCCAGGACGCTCACCGCGCGGTCCACGGACTGGACGGATCCGGCCGCCGCCCTCGGCTGCCTCTCCCGTGTCTCTCCGTCCGGCTCACTGCCGTGATCAGCCTGTTTCCGCGTGCCGGTCATATCTCGACTCTCACCACCTGGCGGCTGTCTTGAGCCGCGTCTTCGGGGGGCCCTTGACGTGACGGGCACCCCGACCGGATTCTGTTGCGTATAGCGCTCCCTCATGCGCCATGTGAAACACGATGTTACCGAAGGGTCTTGACCCCAGAAGGGGTCGGGACCGGGCCGAATGACACCAGAGGGGGGCCCATGATTCCCGTATGCCGCCTCGAAGACCTCCCCGCGGGCGAATCCGTCCGCCTCGACACCACGCCGCCCGTCGCGGTGTTCAACGCCGACGGTGAGTTCTTCGCCGTCGACGACACGTGCAGCCACCAGGACGCGTCGCTGTCCGAGGGGTGGCTGGAGGGCTGCCTGGTCGAATGCCCGCTCCACGCGGCCACTTTCGATCTTCGCACCGGACGCCCCACCTGCCTGCCCGCCCGCAGGCCCGTCCGCACCCACCAGGTGTACGTCGAGGACGGCATGGTCCTCGTCAGCCTGGCCGCCGCCGAGGAGGGATCCGCCGCATGAGCGCAGCCGCCGGGGACCGCATGCGCACCGTCACCGTGGTCGGCGCCTCGCTCGCCGGTCTGTACGCCGCGCGGGAGTTGCGCGCCCAGGGCTTCGACGGGCGCCTGGTCGTCGTCGGCGCCGAACCGCACCAGCCGTACGACCGGCCGCCGCTCTCCAAGGACTTCCTCACCGGCGGGGCGGACGAGAGCCACATCGCCCTGAGCGACGCCGAGGAGACGGCGGAGCTGGCCGCCGAGTGGATCCTCGGCGTTCGCGCGCGTGCCCTCGACGCCCGCGGACGCACGGTCGTCCTCGACGACGGCCGGACGCTGCCGAGCGACGGCGTGGTCATCGCCACCGGGGCGTCGGCGCGCCGGCTCCCGGGCCCCCCGCTCGCGGGCGTCCACACCCTGCGGACCCTCGACGACGCCCGCGCCCTGCGGACGGCGCTCACCGCGGGCACCGGCCCCCGCCGCGTGGTCGTGATCGGCGGCGGCTTCATCGGGGCCGAGACCGCGTCGTCGTGCGTGGCGCTCGGCCATGACGTCACTGTCGTCGAGGCGGCACCGCTCCCGCTCGCCGCCCAACTCGGCGCCGAACAGGCACTGGCCTGCGCCCAACTGCACGCGAACGCCGGGGCGCGCCTCCTGACGGGCATCGGCGTGACCGCACTGCGGGGCGCTCCGCAGGGACCCGCGGCCGCTGCCCGCGTCACCTCCGTGGAACTGTCCGACCATCGCGTGCTCCCCGCGGACCTGGTCGTCGTCGGCATCGGGGCGGCACCCAACACGGACTGGCTCGTCGGCTCTCCCCTCTCCCTGGACGACGGTGTGCTCTGCGACGACGGCTGCGTCACCGCACTGCCCCACGTCGTGGCCGTGGGAGATGTCGCCCGCACCGGCGGAACACGCGCCGAACACTGGACGAGCGCCACCCAGCAACCCCGCGTGGCCGTACGGAACCTGCTCGCCGGACGCACGGTCGAGACGGCGCGCCCCCTGCCGTACTTCTGGTCGGATCAGTACGGCACCCGCATCCAGTTCGCCGGGCGGCGGCGCGAGCGCGACACCGTACGCCTCGTCGAAGGCTCCCTGGAGACTCCGCACGAGGGCTTCCTGGCCGTCTATGAACGCGCGGGCCGCACCGTGGCGGCTCTCGGGGTCGGCCGCGCCCGGCCGTTCATGAAGCTGCGCAGGAACCTCATGGCCGCCTCGGTCGCAGCCACGGCCCCGGTCGCCGCCTCGGCCCCGGATTTCGCGGGGGAGCCCGCGGGAACCTGAGTCCGTCCGCTCACCCGGCCCCGCGGGCGCGCCGCGGCGGATCGGCTCAGGAGTGCGACAACTGCCCCGCTCCATCGCGTCCGCGTATACGTATACGTATGCGGGTCTTGCCGCGGGCCGCGATCCGGGCCTGCCTGCGGGCCCGGCGCCGCTCACGCCGCAGCCGCCGTGCCGTACTGCTCGGCATCGACACCACGCCGTGCCGCTGATTCCACACCTGACGGGTCACCCATACGTCGAGGACGCCCCATGTGGCCGCGACCGTGCTGGCCACGCTGCTCAGCACCATCGGGAAGGCGAGCCAGGAACCGGCGAGCGTCGCCAGGACGGCGACCATCGCCTGCACCAGGGTGACCGCCACTATGATCACGGCCCGCACGGCCGCCGTCCGCACGGGATCGGGCAACCGCCTTCTGCGGGCGGGCTCCTCGACCCACAACGGCGGGCGTGGCGCCGCACTCGCCCGCTCCCGCCGGGTGGACTCCCCGACCTCCCCGACCTCCGCGGCCCTCGTGGCCCCGCTGCCCTCCGACGCCCTGTGGCGCTCTGCCGTGCCCATCATTTCGTCACTCCCCCCGCTGCTTCGCGGCCGTTCACCAACGCACTGCGGGCCCCGGGCGAAGGCCCCAATGGATCCCATTGGATCCCATGGATTGAACTCATCTCTGGTTGCCCGGTTTGCCGCGCTATACACCGCCTGCCGGCGGACCGCCCTCTGCATGAAGGACGAACGGGAGATCGGAAAGATTCCCTCGCCGGTTCCGTACAGCGAAGAAAATCGGCCAACTGGCATGCCCGGCACGGGGGATGGGCCCGGGTGGCATGCGCCACATGGTGGGGCGCAATAGTCCGGAATGAAGGGACAACTGGCGACGCCCATTTCGCGTCACGGCCGAAAAGTGTTCGGATGCGTCTTCGAGTTGCTCGTGAGTCAGTAGTAGGCTCGCGCCGTTTGTTGACGCACATGTGTGCCCCTGGCCCATGCAATGGTCGCAGGGGGCCGATCTGGGGGAGGCCATGCGCTTTCGCGGGAAGTCCATCCGCCGGAAGATCGTGGCACTGCTGCTCGTGCCGCTGGTTTCCCTGACCGCCATCTGGGGTTTCGCCACAGTCATCACCGGCCGCGAGGCGAGCAGGCTCCTCGACACCGCCAACGTCGTCGAGAAGATCGGTTATCCGATCGAGGACACGATCCGCGTGGTCCAGCAGGAGCGCCGCCAGACGCTGGTCTACCTCGCCGACCCGCGCGCCTCCGACGCCCTCGCGGCCCTGCGCCGCAGCCGGACCGCGACCGACGACGTGATCGCCGAGGTCCGCGAGAACAGCAGGGACTCCGGCGTCCTCGACAGCATCGACGGCAACGCGCACAGCCGCCTCACCGCGCTGGTGGACGCCTTCGACGGCGTCGAGTCGCTGCGCCGCACCGTCGAGAAGGGCACGATCTCCCGGGCCGGCGCCCTGAAGATGTACACCAAGCTGATCGACCCCTGCTTCGGGCTGCTCACCACCCTCAACGGCTTCGCCGGTCTGGAGGACGTGAGCTTCGACCAGCAGAGCCGCGCGCTCGTCGGTGTCTCACGCGCGCGTGAACTGCTCTCCCGCGAGGACGCGATGATCGGCTCGGCGCTCGTCGCCCGGCGGCTCACCAAGTCCGAGCTCCAGCAGGTCGCCGAGCTCAGGGCACAGCGCACACTGCTGTACGAGGTGAATCTCGCGCCCCTTCCCCAGGACGAACGCGGCCGCTACGAGCGCTACTGGAACGGCGCCGAGACCACGCAGCTGCGCAAGGCCGAGAAGGACATCGTCGCGTCCACGCCCGGCACCCCGAGAACGGTGACGTCCGCCCACTGGGACGAGACGGCCGGCCGGGTGCTCAAGCAGCTCGCCGAGCGTGACGTCGCGGCCGGCGACCGCTTCAAGGACCGCGTGGAACCGGCCGCCTTCGACGTGATCGTGCGCCTCGTCCTGGCCGGCGTGCTCGGTCTGCTGGCACTCCTGGTGTCGCTCATCGTCTCCGTACGCATCGGCCGCAGCCTCATCCGCGACCTGCGCCGCCTGCGCCTGGAGGCCCACGAGGCCTCCGGAGTCCGGCTGCCCGGCGTGCTGCGCCGCCTGGCCGCGGGCGAACAGGTGGACGTCGAGACCGAGGCGCCCCGGCTCACGTACGAGAAGGACGAGATCGGTCAGGTCGGCCAGGCGCTGAACACCCTCCAGCGCGCCGCCGTCGAGGCCACCGTCAAACAGGCCGACCTGCGGCGCGGCGTCTCCGAGGTCTTCGTCAACCTCGCCCGCCGCAGCCAGGTCCTGCTGCACAAGCAGCTCACGCTCCTCGACACCATGGAGCGCAGGACCGAGGACACCGACGAACTGGCCGACCTCTTCCGCCTCGACCACCTGACCACCCGCATGCGCCGGCACGCCGAGGGCCTGGTCATCCTCTCCGGCGCCGCCCCCTCGCGGCAGTGGCGCAAACCCGTCCAGCTCATGGACGTCGTCCGCGCGGCCGTCGCCGAGGTCGAGGACTACGAGCGCATCGAGGTCCGCAGGCTGCCCCGCATCGCGGTCACCGGACCCGCCGTCGCCGACGTCACGCACCTCATGGCCGAACTCCTGGAGAACGCCACGGTGTTCTCGCCCCCGCACACCGCGGTGCAGGTCCTGGGCGAGCACGTCGCCAACGGCTTCACCCTGGAGATCCACGACCGGGGCCTCGGCATGACCGCCGACGCCATGCTCGACGCCAACCTCCGGCTCGCCGAGACCCCCGAGTTCGAACTGTCCGACACCGACAGGCTCGGCCTCTTCGTGGTCAGCCGGCTCGCCCAGCGCCAGCGGGTCCGCGTCTCCCTCCAGCCCTCGCCGTACGGCGGCACGACCGCCGTCGTCTTCATCCCCGAGTCCCTGCTCACCGACGACGTCCCGGACACCGGCGGCGTCGGCTTCCGGCTCGACCGCCCCCAGGCCAAGGGGCCCCTGGGGAGCGCCGACAAGGCCGCGGACCGCACGGCCGCCCTCGCCCAGGTGCCCGTACAACTGCCCGGCCTGCCCGCCTCCGTGCTCGACGGTCCCGTGGAGCTGGAGGCACCCGTCGGGATGGCGGACCTCGACGCCTTCCCCGGGGCGCTCGGCGACGAGGACAGTGAGCGCGGCGGCCTCTTCCGCCCGCGCCGCAGGGTGGCCGGCACGCCCGGCGAGCAGCACCAGCAGGCCCGCGACGTCCGGGAGCCCGGCCGCGCGGAGCCCACCCGCGCCGACGCCGCGCAGACCCGCGACGACGATCTCGACGAGGGCGCCCACACCGGCGGCCTCGTGCCGCTGCCGCGCCGCAGGACCCCGAAGCTGGTCAGGTCCAACGGCCGCCCCGTCACGCACAACAGGCCCCAGGACAACCGGTCCGGGGACGGTAGGCCGCAGGAGGGCCGGTCGCGGGACAGCCGGTTCCCGGACGGCTTCCCCCTGGCCCCCGCGGCGGCGGACGAGACCCCGGAGCCCCGGCGGGCGTCCGGGCCGCACTCCGCCTGGCCCGACCTGTCCCCGCCGCACCGCGACGTCACCTCCTCGCCGCACCGCGACGTCACCGAGGACGGCCCGGCACCGGACCTGCCCCGGCGTGCCCGCCGCACCGGTCCACAGGGCGGTGCCGTCACCGACCGCCCCGCGCAGGGCCGCGGCACCCCGGCCGAGACCAGGCCACGCTCCGCCCCGGCGCCCGTCGCGGACGCCGACCAGGACCGGAGCGCCCCCATGACCGCCCCGGGCGGACTGCCCCGCCGAGTCCGGCAGGCAAACCTCGCCCCGCAGTTGAAGGACGGCCCCGACCGCCGCTCCGACCGCGCCGAGACCCGGCCGGAGGAACGGGACGCGGAGGAGGTACGCAGCCGCATGGCCTCGCTCCAGCGGGGCTGGCAGCGCGGCCGCGACGAGAATGCCGTGGGCGAAGACGCCACCGACGGCACAGCACCAGGAACGACTTCTGAGGGGGACGGTCGATGACCGCACCGAAGGCCGACGCACGCATCGCAAGGACCGGGGCGGTCAGGGAGCTGAACTGGCTCCTCGACGACCTGGTGCAACGCGTCGCCAGCATCCGCAAGGCGCTCGTGCTCTCCGGCGACGGCCTGCCCACCGGCGTGTCCAAGGACCTGACCAGAGAGGACAGCGAGCACCTCGCCGCCGTCGCCTCCGGGTTCCACAGCCTCGCCAAGGGCGTGGGCAGGCACTTCGAGGCGGGCAGGGTCCGCCAGACCGTGGTCGAGCTCGACGACGCCTTCCTCTTCGTCACGGCCGCGGGCGACGGGAGCTGTCTGGCCGTCCTCGCGGACGCCGACTCCGACGTCGGCCTCGTGGCGTACGAGATGACGTTGCTGGTCAAGAGGGTGGGTGTGCATCTTGGGACGGCGCCGCGCACGGACCTGCATGCGGGAGGGTAGTGGGAGGGCATGAGCCACGACGGTCGAGGAACGCAGAGAACCAAGGCACTGTGGGGGACATCCGGAACGGCCGGGACCCCGGGGACGCAGGAGACGCACCGCTGGTTCGACGACGAGGCCGGACCCGTGGTGCGCCCGTACGCCATGACGCGCGGGCGCACCACGAGCCCGGGTCAGCACCGCCTCGATCTCATCGCGGTCGTGATCGCCGAGGCGCAGCCGTCCGGCGACCACGAGGCGGACCAGACGCTGTCCCCGGAGCACGTGGACATCGTCGACCTCTGCCGTGACACGCCTCAGTCGGTCGCCGAGCTGGCGGCCGAACTCGACCTGCCCATCGGGGTGGTGCGGGTCTTGATCGGGGATCTCGTCGACGACGAACTGGTGCACGTGACCCGGCCCGTGCCCCCCGCCGAGCTGCCGGACGAGAATATTCTGCGCGACGTGATCAGCGGCCTCCGGGCACTCTGAGCGGCGCGGAAGCGGGAGAGACGACGTGACTGGCCGGCAGTTACGGGGCGGCACCGGAAACGGTCCGGCCCCGCGCGACACCACTGATGCAGGAGAAGTGAGCGATGATCTTCAGGCGTTCTGAGCGCGGCAAGGCCCCCGTCGAGCCGGTCACGCTGAAGATCCTGGTGGCCGGAGGCTTCGGCGTCGGCAAGACGACCCTGGTCGGCGCGGTCAGCGAGATCAAGCCGCTGCGCACCGAGGAGACCCTCAGCGAGGCGGGCCGCCCCATCGACGACACGAGCGGCGTCGCGGGCAAGCACACCACCACGGTGGCGATGGACTTCGGCCGCATCACCCTGCGGGAGGACCTGGTCCTGTACCTCTTCGGTACGCCGGGCCAGGACCGCTTCTGGTTCCTCTGGGACGAGCTGGCCACCGGCGCGCTCGGCGCCGTGGTCCTCGTCGACACCCGCCGCCTGGAGGACTGCTTCGCCGCCGTCGACTACTTCGAGCGGCGCTCCATACCGTTCGTCATCGGCGTCAACTGTTTCGACGACGCCTCGCGCTACCCGGCCGACGCCGTCCGGCAGGCCCTCGACATCGACGGTGACGTACCCGTCGTGCTGTGCGACGCCCGTGAGCGCGAGTCCGTCAAGGACGTCCTCATCGGCGTCGTCGAACACGCCATGGCGGCCGCGGCGGCCATCCGCGAGCCCGCCACCACCTGACCGCACGGATTCACGGGCACGACCCGTACCCCCGCCGACCGGGGTACGGGCCGGCTCCGCGCGGCTCAGCTCTCCCCGTCCTCCAGCCAGCCGAAGCTCCGTTCCACGGCCTTGCGCCAGTTGTGGAACTCCTTGTCCCGCGCGGTCGCCTCCATCCGCGGCGACCACTCGACGTCCTGCTGCCAGTGCGCCTTGAGCTCGTCGAGGTCGTTCCACACACCGGTCGCGAGCCCGGCCGCGTAGGCGGCGCCCAGACACGTCGTCTCGGACACCTTCGGGCGGATCACCGGCACTCCGAGAACGTCCGCCTGGTGCTGCATCAGCAGGTTGTTCTTGGTCATGCCGCCGTCCACCTTCAGGGTGGTGATCCGCACCCCGGAGTCCTGGTACATGGCGTCGACGACCTCACGGGTCTGCCAGCTCGTGGCCTCCAGGACCGCGCGCGCCAGGTGCGCCTTGGTGACGTACCGGGTCAGGCCGGTGACGACGCCGCGCGCGTCGGAGCGCCAGTACGGCGCGTAGAGACCGGAGAACGCCGGGACGATGTACGCGCCGCCGTTGTCGTCCACGCTCGCCGCGAGGGTCTCGATCTCGTCCGCGCTGCGGATGATGCCGAGCTGGTCACGGAACCACTGCACCAGGGCGCCCGTGATCGCGATGGACCCCTCCAGGCAGTACACGGGCGCCTCGGAGCCGATCTTGTAGCCCATGGTGGTCAGCAGCCCGTTCTTGGAGGCCACGGGCCGGTTGCCGGTGTTGAGCAGCAGGAAACTTCCGGTGCCGTACGTGTTCTTGGCCGTCCCCGTGTCGTAGCAGGCCTGCCCGAAGACGGCCGCCTGCTGGTCGCCGAGCGCGGAGGCGACGGGCACTCCCGAGAGCTGCCCCACGGCCGTCCCGTACACCTCGGACGACGACCTGATCTCCGGCAGGACCGCCTCGGGCACGTTCATCGCCGACAGGATCGACGCGTCCCACTGGAGCGTCTCCAGGTTCATCAGCATGGTGCGGCCCGCGTTGGTGACGTCGGTGACGTGCTTGCCGCCGTCGGTGCCGCCCGTGAGGTTCCAGATCAGCCAGGAGTCGATGGTGCCGAAGGCGATCTCGCCCCGTTCCGCGCGGGCCCGGAGCCCCGGCACGTTGTCGAGCAGCCAGGCCGCCTTGGGCCCGGAGAAGTAGCTGGCGAGCGGCAGCCCGGTCTGCGCACGGAAGCGGTCCTGGCCGTCCGAACCGCCCAGTTCCTTGCAGAGCCCCGCGGTGCGGGTGTCCTGCCAGACGATGGCGTTGTGCACGGGCTTGCCCGTGGCCCGGTCCCACAGCACGGTCGTCTCACGCTGATTGGTGATGCCGAGCGCGCTCAACTGGTCGGCGCGGAGTCCGGCCTTGGCGATCGCCCCCGCGACCACCGCCTGCACCTTGGACCAGATCTCGGTGGCATCGTGCTCCACCCAGCCGGGCTTGGGGAAGATCTGGCGGTGCTCGCGCTGGTCCACGGCGACGATCGCGCCGTCCTGGTCGAAGATGATGCAGCGACTCGAAGTGGTGCCCTGGTCGATCGCGGCGACGAATTTCACGGAGCTCTCCGGCATGGCTACCCCTTGATGACCCTTGAAGACTCAGAAGGCTGCGTTGTAGATGAGACCCGCGAGGGCTCCGCCGATCAGCGGCCCCGCCACCGGGACCCAGGCGTAGCTCCAGTCGGACGTGCCCTTGTTGGGGATCGGCAGGAACGTGTGCACGATGCGCGGACCGAGGTCGCGCGCCGGGTTGATCGCGTAACCCGTGGGCCCGCCGAGCGAGAGACCGATGCCGACGACGAGGAAGGCCACGATCAGCGTCTGTATGCCCGATTCGCCGAGTCCCTTGGTGAGACCGAAGGCGAGGATCGGCAGCACCAGCGCGACGGTCGCGATGACCTCGGTGATGACGTTGGCGACCGGGTTCCGGATCTCCGGGATGGTGGAGAAGATGCCCAGCGTGGGCGTCGGTTCGTGCGCGCCCGCGCCGACCGCCCCATCCTTCGCGCCCCGCGTGACGTTGGCGTTGAACTGCGCGAGGTACACGAGGTACGCGAGGACGGCGCCGAGCATCGCGCCGACCATCTGGCCGAGCACATAGATCCAGACCTTGTCCCACTTGTCGGTGTCGATGGCGATGCCGAGCGTGACGGCGGGGTTGAGGTGCCCGCCGGAGAGCGGGCCCGCGGTGTAGGCGCCCGCGAGCACGCCGAAACCCCAGCCGAAGGCGATGACGACCCACCCGGAGGCCTTCGCCTTCGAATGGCTGAGCGTGACGGCGGCGCACACGCCGGCGCCGAGCAGAATCAGGATCGCGGTGCCGATGACCTCACCGATGAAGATGTCCCCGTTTGAGTACATGGCGGCTCCTAGGCCCTCGCCCGGGGCGGTGCGCCCCGGTACTCCGTGCACAGTGCGGTTCCCACGACTGCTGCCTGGATGGGCCCGGCTGTCGGAACCGAGGGCGAAAGTCTCCCGCACTCCGCCCGGCGGCCATCACAAGCGCGCCGTGGCAGTCGCATCACCCATGGGGGATACCCCGTTGACCAGGGTCTTCGTGCGGACCCTTCGCGCGCAGAGGCTCTGAGCGCCGGAGCCGAGGTGCGGCGACGCCGACTGACACCCGGAAGTGTTCACCGGTGGTGATGGAGCGTCAAGGTCGCGGACGGCAACGGTTAACCGGTGCGACGGCTTCCCCCGCGACGCCCGCGCGGCGAACGCGGACCTCTGGCGAGAGGCACCGGCCGGGCTCGGCGCACGGCGGCCCGCGGGCGGGCTCACCGTACGGCGATCACCGAGGAGCCGTGCCCGAAGAGACCCTGGTTCGCGGTGATCCCCACACGGGCCCCCGCCACCTGTCTCGCCCCTGCCTCCCCCCGCAACTGCCACGTCAGCTCGCACACCTGGGCGATGGCCTGCGCGGGCACGGCCTCTCCGAAGGAGGCGAGACCTCCGCTGGCGTTCACCGGCACCCGCCCGCCCGGAGCCGTCACCCCGTCGCGCAGCAGCTTGGCCCCCTCACCCTCGCCGCAGAGCCCCAGATCCTCGTACCACTGCAACTCCAGCGCGGTCGACAGGTCATAGACCTCCGCCAGGGATACGTCCTCGGGGCCTATGCCCGCTTCCTCGTACGCCGCACGCGCGATGGACGCACGGAACGTCCGGTCGGCGGGGGCGACGACGGCGGCCGAGTCCGTGGCGATGTCCGGCAGGTCGAGCACCGTGTTCGGATAGGTCGGCGTGACGGTGGAGACCGCGCGGACGCGCACGGGGTCCGGCGCGCCGTGCCGCCGCGCGAAGTCCATGCTGGACAGGACGAGGGCGGCCGCACCGTCCGAGGTGGCGCATATGTCGAGCAGCCGCAGGGGATCGGCGACGACGGCCGAGGCGGCGACCTCATCGGCCGTGACGCTCTTGCGGTAGCGCGCGTACTCGTTGAGCGCGCCCGACGCGGCGTTCTTCACCTTGACCTGCGCGAAGTCTTCCAGGGTGTCGCCATGGACGGCCATCCTGCGCCGTGCGTAGAGACCGAAGTAGGCGGGGTTGGTCGCACCGAGGACCCGGAAGCGCAGCCAGTCGGGGTCATCGGGCCGGTCCCCGCCCGCGGGCCGGAAGAACCCCTTGGGAGCCGCGTCGGCACCGACCACCAGGACCACGTCGGCCATGCCCGCCAGAATCTGCGTACGCGCGGTGGAGACGGCCTGCGCACCGGACGCGCAGGCCGCGTACACGCTCGCCACCCGCGCCCCCTGCCAGCCGAGCGCCTTGGCGAACGTGGCCCCGGCCACATATCCCGGATAGCCGCCCCTGACCGTGTCCGCGCCGACGATCGACCCCACGGAACGCCAGTCGACCCCGGCGTCCGCGAGCGCCGCGCGGGCCGCCACCACTCCGTACTCGACGAAGCCGCGACCCCACTTTCCCCAGGGGTGCATGCCCGCGCCGAGCACCGCCACCTCGCCGGTCACGCGCTCACCTCCACAGGCCGCCAGTGCCAGGTCGTCCACGTCGTCCCGTCGTCCTCGTGCAGCACGCCGGGGACGATCTCCACCGCCATGCCGACCTCCAGATCGTCGACGTGGACGCCGGGAACCGCCTGCCCGAGCACCACCATGCGCTCCGCCTCCAGCTCCACAGCGATCAACGTGTAGGGCCGCCACGGAAGTTCCGGATCGGAAACGTAAGGGGCGGGAGGGCGGTAGCGGCCGTCGGTGTACGACCAGACGACCCCGCGCCGCGACAGCGGCACCTCGGCCAGCTCCCCGCCACCGCAGCCGGGATTGCGGCAATGGCTGTCCTCGCGAGGGAAGAACACGGCGGCGCACGCCGAGCAGCGCGTGCCCAGCAGGCGGAATTCCTGGCCCTCCCCGGCGAACCAGTCGGCCACTACGGGTGTGCGCGTGCGCGACAAGGCTCCTCCTGGCGTCCCACGGTGCGACTGATGACGTCCGACGGTAACTGACGGCCCGTCAGGAGTGTGCCACGAGCGCTCGGATTCCGTCAGTGGCCCGCCCGGCCGTCCTCCAGGGAGCCGCTACTTGCCCTGGAGCGACCTCCGCGAGACGGGAAAGTCGAAGTAGGTCTCCGGGAACAGCTCGGGCTTGTACGTGAAGTGCCACCACTCCTCGGGGAGATTGACGAAGCCCTGCTCGGCCAGCGCGTTCCGCAGCAGGTCCCGGTTGCTGCGCTGCTCGCCCTTGATGCGCGGGTCGTCCGTGTGCGACAGCGTGTCGAAGCAGTCGAAGCCCGTGCCCATGTCCACGGAGTTGTCCGGGAAGCGCTCACTCCTGGGCCCGAAGCACGGCTTCAGAGGCTCCCCGGGGATGTACGGGCGGGTGGGCAGGGCCGGCAGCCGCACGATCGTCAGATCCAGCGTCGAGCCGCGGCTGTGCCCGGACTTCTCGGCGATGTAGCCGTCCGCGAAGAGACGGGACTTGTCGACATGGGGATAGAACTCCTCCTTCATGCGCTCATCGTCCAGGTCCTCGGCCCAGCGCACGAAGTGATCGACGGCCCGCTGGGGCCGGTAGCAGTCGTAGACCTTCAGGGAGTGACCCGTGCGCAGAAGCGAACGCTGGGCCTTGCGCAGGGCCTTCGCCGCGGGTTCGGTGAGGATGCACATCGGCTTCTTGTAGCCGTCGATGGGCTCGCCCACGAAGTTGTGCGGGGTGGTGTACCGCATCTCCTGGATGATCGTCGGATCGACGTCGCGCAGCGCCACGAACTCCTTCGGAGCCTTTGGTCCGGCCTTCGCGTGGAGAGGCTCGGGTGTCGCATGAGCGGGGCCGGGTGTCGCATGAGTGGGCCTGGTTGTCGCGTGCGTGGGCTCAGGCGTCGCGTGCGCGAGTGAGGGGGCGGCGGTCACGGCCAGCAGGGCGGCGGTGGACACGGCGAGATTCCGCAGAGCGGGGACAAAAGCTGTCATGCCCCCTGCGTCTATCAGGACCATGGCCCACCAGGGAAGACCGACGCCACGAAGATCGGATACAGTCCGCGGCGTGTCCGCATCCCCACACCCCGCCAACTCAGTCCAGGGCTCTCACTGTTCGAGCTGTGGAGCACCCTACGAAGGCGTCGTCTCCGGCTGGCCCCGCACCTGCGCCGCCTGCGGAGCCGTGGCCTACCGCAACCCGCTGCCCGTGGCAGTGGCCCTCCAGCCCGTGTACGACACACAGGGCACCGGCCTGGTCGTCGTGACCCGGACCATCGCTCCCGCGCGCGGGGGCATCGCCCTGCCCGGCGGCTTCGTCGACGACCGGGAGGACTGGCGGCACGCCGTCGTGCGCGAGCTCAAGGAAGAGACCGGCATCTGCGCCCAGAGCCGTGACGTCCGCCTGGCCGACGCCATGAGCGCACCCGACGGTTACCTCCTGCTCTTCGGCCTCCTCCCCGAACGCCCGGTGGCCGACCTGCCGGCCACCGTGCCGACCGACGAGACGGAGGGCTGGCACGTGCTGCGCCGCGCGGACGAGCTGGCTTTCCCACTGCATACGTTGGCCGCGCGGGGGTTCTTCGAGGGGCGATACATCTGAGGCCCACGTCCTGGCCCCCTGCGTAGGGGTACAGCTGTGGCCCCTTGTGCCGGGGTGCAACCACGGGTCTGTGGCTCCGCGTCGCGGGGGTTCAACCAAGGGTCGGCCTGGGGTCTGGGCTGGGCCCCCGCGCAGAGCCCCAGCCAGCCACCGCGCAGAGCCCCAGCCCTCGCGTCTGCGGCCTGCCCAAGCGCTACCGGCCTGCGGCCCGCCCAGGCGCTACCGGCCCCCGTCCCGCCCAAGCCGCCCCGCTCAGTCGCCGAGCCCCCGCACCCGCACCGGTCGGCCCACGGGGGCCCCGCTCTCGGCGCCCTCCCTCTCGACGAGCACACGGCCCCCGCTCCAGCGGGTCGTGAAGCGTTCGAGTTCCGCCTCTTCCCAGCCGTCACCGGCGTCGGCGACCACCAGGCCGCCACCCGTGGCTCCCCGGACCGGAGCCCACACCTCCAGCCCGATGCCGTCACCGCCCCGGTCGCCGTCGCCGTCGCCGTCGTCACAGCGCACCGGCAGCACCGTGCCCGCGCGCGCGAGCACCGGGACGCGCGACAGCGGCGCGTCAAGGCGGACCTGCCCCGGGCCTTCGTACGCCTCGCCCGTCGCCGTGTCGTACCAGCGCCCCCGCGGCAACCGCACCGTGCGCTCCCGCGCCCCGTCCTCCAGGACCGGTGCCACCAGCAGAGAGTCGCCGAGCAGGAACGCGTCCTCGCAGTCGCGCAGCGCCCTGTCATCGGGGGCGGCCCACCACAAGGGCCGCACATAGGGAGCGCCCGTACGCCGCGCGAGATGAGCGAGCGTCACGAAATAGGGCAGCAGCCGCCTGCGCTCGTCGAGCGCCACGCGCGCGTGCCCGAGCACCTCCGCACCGAACTCCCAGGGCTCCCGCCGCCCGGCGTCGCTCGCCGAGTGCGTACGGAACAGCGGCAGATACGCCCCGAGTTGGAACCAGCGCAGATACAGCTCCCGAGACGGCGTCCCGTCGAAGCCGCCCACATCGGGACCCGAATACGGAACGCCGCACAGGCCGAGCCCCAGCACCAGCGACAGCGACGCCCGAAGCCCCTGCCACCCCGTGGACACATCGCCGGACCACGTTCCTCCGTAGCGCTGCATTCCCGCCCACCCCGAACGCGAGAACAAGAAGGGCCGCTTCTCGGGGAGCAGAGAACGCAGTCCGTCATACCCGGCGCGGGCCATCGCGAGGCCGTACACGTTGTGCGCCTCCCGATGATCCCCGCCGAGTCCCTCCAGGGAGTGCCGTGCAGAACGGGGCAGCGTCGCCTCACCGAACGCGGCGAACGACAACGGCTCGTTCATGTCGTGCCAGAACCCCGCGAACCCCTGCTCCAGCCGCTCCTCGTAGAGCCCGGACCACCACTTCCGCGCGCGTGGGTCGGTGAAATCCGGATACACCGACTCACCCGGCCACCCGACACCACGCACCGGCCGCCCCGCCGCGTCCCGCACGAACGCCTCGGCCTCCACCCCGCTCTCGTACAGCTCCACGCCGGACTCCGCCTTCACCGCCGGAAAGACGACCGAGACGAGCCTGATCCCGCTCTCGCGCAGCTCCCCGGCGAACTCCGGCAGCGTCGGAAAGCGCTCCTTGTCGACCGTGAACACCTGACGCCCCGCGTAGTGGTCGACGCCCAGGTGCACGGCGTCCAGCGGCAGCCCGCGCTCCTGGTACCCCGCGACGATCCGCCGCACCTCCCGCTCGCCGCCGAGCCCCGCCCGCGCGTGCTGATGCCCGAGCGCCCACGACGGCGGCAGCGCGGGAGGACCGGTGAGCGAGGCCCAGGTGTGCAGCACGCGCGCGGGCGTGCCGACCATGGCCCAGCACCGCAGCGGCCCGCCGTCCATCCGCACCTCGCACGACCCGGCCCGGTCATGACCGGAACCCGCGCCCTCAGCGCCCTCACGCAGCGAGACGACCCCGTCCCACGTGTTGTCGTGGAAGACCAGGTGCGTACCCGCGTCGGCCACCACCATCTGCACCGGCATCGTGATGTACAGCGGGTCGTCCCCCGGCCCGAAGGAGCCACGAGGATCGGTGTTCCACATCCGGTACGTGCCGTTCCGCAGCCGGGGCCCGCGGGACCGTCCGCCGAGACCGAAGAACCGCGCGTCGGCCGCCACCTCCGACCGCTGCACCCACCGAGCCTCACCACCCTCGGCCGGCTCCCACCAGCGGGGCGGCAGATCACGCCGCAGCATCACCCCGCCGGGGGTGCGCAGCTCCACGGAGCCGTGCCGCGACACCACCACGGTCGTGCGCTCCGACACCACCCGCCAGCCGCCCTCCTTGTCGGGTTCGAGGACCGCCCGCGGGTCGGGCTCAGGACTCCCGCACGCCAGCGCGTACGACGGCTCGGGCTCCGCGCCGTCCCACCCCCAGAAGACCGCCCCGCCGGCCGTCACCCGCACCCGCAGCTCGGACCGGGCGAACCGCACCACACCGCCGCCGGGGCCCGGCTCCACCTTCGTCACAGGGCCCGGTACCCGCGCGCGCTCGGCACCCCGCGGGGACAGGCCCACCGCGTCCGCCCGCCATCTGCGCCACGACGAGCGCACCCTGCGCAACCCCTGCGCCGTGCCGACCATGCCGACCGCCTTCACCGAACGCACCAGGTCACGACCGTCCATACTGCTCACCTTGCCACCGAAAAGGCCGCGCGTATGCTCCGTTCAACAGCCGTTCACCTGGGGTGCAGACACATGAGCGGTGGGCCGAGTGTGTGAGGCACACCCTGGTGCGGCAGTCGATCACATGGCATCGTCCCCTTCGGCCGTGTTCACGCGCACATCCAGCACGTGCGCACTCCACACGCATACGACGCGTACAGTCCGGGAGCCGCACCATGACGTCCTCAGCGAACCCTGCGCCGCTCTGGCAGCCGAGCCCCGAGAGGATCGCGGAAGCGCAGGTCACCCGGTTCCAGGCATGGGCCGCCGAGCACCACGGGGCCCCGGCCGAGGGTGGCTACGAAGCGCTGCACCGCTGGTCGGTCGCCGAGCTGGACACGTTCTGGAAAGCCGTCACTGACTGGTTCGACGTCCGCTTCTCCACCCCCTACGCGCGCGTGCTGGGCGAACGGACCATGCCCGGCGCCCAGTGGTTCCCCGGAGCGACCGTCAACTACGCGGAACACGCCCTGCGCGCCGCGGAAGACCCCACGCGCGCGGGCACCCCCGCGATCCTCCACGTCGACGAGAGCCACGACCCGCGGCCCGTCACCTGGGCCGAACTGCGCCGCCAAGTCGGCTCCCTGGCCGCGGAACTGCGCGACCTCGGCGTCCGGCCCGGCGACCGCGTCAGCGGCTACCTGCCGAACATCCCGCAGGCCGTCGTCGCCTTCCTGGCCACCGCCGCCGTCGGCGGCGTCTGGACCTCCTGCGCCCCCGACTTCGGCGCCCGCAGCGTCCTCGACCGCTTCCAGCAGGTCGAACCGGTGGTCCTGTTCACCGTCGACGGCTACCGCTACGGCGGCAAGGAACACGACCGCCGCGACACCGTCGCCGAACTCCGCTCGGAACTGCCCGCCCTCCGCGCGGTCGTCCACATCCCGCTGCTCGGCACCGACGCACCCGAAGGCACCCTGGAGTGGTCGGCCCTCACGGCGGCCGACGTGACGCCCGTCTTCGAAGCGGTGCCCTTCGACCACCCCCTGTGGGTGCTGTACTCCTCCGGCACCACCGGCCTGCCCAAGGCCATCGTCCAGTCACAGGGCGGCATCCTCGTCGAGCACCTCAAGCAGCTCGGCCTGCACTGCGACCTCGGCCCCGACGACCGCTTCTTCTGGTACACCTCCACCGGCTGGATGATGTGGAACTTCCTCGTCTCCGGCCTCCTGACGGGCACCACGATCGTCCTGTACGACGGCAGCCCCGGCTACCCCGACACCGGCGCCCAATGGCGCATCGCCGAACGCACCGGAGCCACCCTCTACGGCACCTCGGCCGCGTACGTCATGGCCTGCCGCAAGGCCGACGTCCACCCCGCCCGCGACTTCGACCTCTCCCGCGTCAAGTGCGTCGCCACGACCGGCTCCCCGCTGCCCCCCGACGGCTTCCGCTGGCTGCACGACGAGTTCGCCGACACTCCGGGCGGCCTCTGGACGGCCTCGGTCAGCGGCGGCACCGACGTCTGCTCCTGCTTCGCGGGCGCCGTGCCCACGCTCCCCGTCCACATCGGGGAGCTCCAGGCCCCCTGCCTCGGCACGGATCTTCAGTCCTGGGACCCCGAGGGCCGGCCGCTCGTCGACGAGGTCGGAGAGCTGGTCGTCACCAACCCGATGCCGTCCATGCCCATCCACTTCTGGAACGACCCGGACGGCGTCCGCTACCACGACAGCTACTTCGACACCTACCCCGGCGTCTGGCGGCACGGCGACTGGATCACCCTCACCTCACGCGGCTCGGTGATCATCCACGGACGCTCCGACTCCACGCTCAACCGCCAGGGCGTCCGCATGGGCTCCGCCGACATCTACGAAGCCGTCGAACGCCTCCCCGAGATCCGCGAGTCCCTCGTCATCGGCGTCGAACAGCCCGACGGCGGCTACTGGATGCCGCTCTTCGTCCACCTCGCCCCGGGCGCCGCCCTCGACGACGCCCTGCGCGACCGCATCAAGCGCGTCATCCGCGAACAGCTCTCCCCGCGCCACGTGCCCGACGAGGTCATCGAAGTACCCGGCGTCCCGCACACCCTCACGGGCAAGCGCATCGAAGTCCCGGTCAAGCGCCTCCTGCAAGGCACCCCGCTGGACAAGGCGGTCAACGCGGGCTCGGTCGACGACCTCGACCTCCTGCGGTTCTACGAGGACATCGCCCGCAAGCGCTCCTGAGCGGCCCATCCCCGCCGCTCAGCGCCGATTGTCAGTGCCGCTGGTTACTGTGAGTGAGCATTGATCGACCGAGCGCAGGGGGACATGATGGCGCCCACCCGTCACGACACGATGCGACGCGCACTGCGCCGCGAAGTCGCCGGAACCATCGGCCTGTTGGCCGACGAGGAGGACTTCGCGGCCATGCGCCGCTACCGCACCTTCACCTTCGACGACCACGACACCTACCTCAAGCAGGTGGAAGCCCTGCTCAGAACCCTCGCCGCACAGGGCCGCCACACCGCCGTCGTCCTCTTCGACCCCGGGGAGTACGAGGAGTACTGCGCGGAAGCGGGCCTCAACCCCGACACCCCCGACAGCCGCACCCGCTTCACGGCCGAACTGGCATCGGGCGGCCCCACCATCCCGTACGAGGGCCAGCCCCTCACCGACCTCCTGCCCGACCTCGTCGACGAGGCGGTCCGCAAGGCCACCTGGGAGTACGCGACGATGGCACTCGCCCGCAGCGGCATGTGCGCCACCTGCGGAGAGGACATCGGACGGGCCGCCTTCGTCCGCGCCTCACAGCTGATCACCCGCGCCGTGGACACCTCCGGCCCCGGCACCCGGCATCTGGTGTGCAGCGTCCCGGCCGACCAACAGACCCTTCTCGCCGCCCTGCACATCGAGATCGACGCGGACGGCGGCGCCCGGCTCGACGACACCCGGGCCCTGGAGTTCACCACGGTCCTCGCGGTCGGCATCGCCACGCGGCGCGCGGCCGGCATGGTGCTGCGCTCCAGCACAGACGGCACCCGGGACCGCGTCCAGGGCTGGCGCATGCACGAGGGACGCTTCCAGCCCCTCACCGCGGCCGAGGTCTTCGACGCGTACTGCACCGACGCCATCACAGGAGAGCTGATCTCCCCGGAATCCGACGTCGACTACTGCGCGGCCGTCACCCTCGAGGACGAGATGCCCGAAGGGGGACACACGGGACACACCCACTGAACGCCCGACCTGAACGCCCGAGGGGCGCCCCACCACATCGGTGGAACGCCCCTCGGCGACGACAACCGCTCGGCTACTCGCCGGACAGCACCGCCTGCGCGGCCTTGCGCGCCTCCTCGGCGGTGTCCACGGCACGGGCCGCCGACGCCGCACGCTCGCACTGCGCCAGCGTGTACTTCCCGAGCGTCGCCCGCACGTAGGGAATGGACGCCGCACCCATCGACAGAGAGGTGACTCCCAGGCCGGTGAGAACACAGGCGAGCAGCGGGTCGGACGCCGCCTCACCGCACACGCCACAGCTCTTGCCCTCGGCACGCGCGGCCTCGGCCGAGAGCGCGACCAGGTCGAGCAGCGCGGGCTGCCACGGGTCCTGCAGGCGGGACACGGCACCCACCTGCCGGTCGGCGGCGAAGGTGTACTGCGCGAGGTCATTGGTGCCCAGCGAGAGGAACTCGACCTCCTGGAGGATCGAGCGAGCCCGCAGCGCCGCCGACGGGATCTCGACCATGGCACCGAACTTCGCCTGGAGCCCCGCCTCCCGGCACGCGTCCGCGAACGCCTTCGCGTCCGTGCGGTCCGCGACCATCGGGGCCATGACCTCGAGGTAGACGGGCAGCCCCTCGGACGCCTTGGCCAGCGCGGTGAGCTGCGTGCGCAGCACCTCCGGGTGGTCGAGCAGCGACCGCAGGCCACGCACGCCGAGCGCCGGGTTCGGCTCGTCGCCAGGCGTCAGGAAGTCCAGCGGCTTGTCCGCGCCGGCGTCCAGCACACGCACGACGACACGGCCCTCGGGGAAGGCCTCGAGCACCTTGCGGTACGCCTCGACCTGCGCCGCCTCGGAGGGCGCCTTGCTGCTGTCGTCGAGGAAGAGGAACTCGGTACGGAACAGACCGACACCCTCGGCGCCTGCCGCGACCGCGGCGGGCACATCGGCGGGACCGCCGACGTTGGCAAGGAGCGGCACCTTGTGCCCGTCGGACGTGGCGCCGGGGCCGGACGACGCGGCCAGCGCGGCCTTGCGCGCGGCGGCGGCGGCCTCGAGCTGGGCCCGCTTCTCCGCACTCGGTTCCACGAAGATCTCACCGGTGCTGCCGTCGACGGCGACGACGGAGCCCTCGGCGAGCTCGCCGGCGCCCGGCAGCGCCACGACGGCGGGCACTCCGAGTGCCCGCGCCAGAATCGCGCTGTGGCTGGTGGGCCCGCCCTCCTCCGTGACGAAGCCGAGGACCAGGGCCGGGTCGAGGAGCGCGGTGTCCGCGGGCGCGAGGTCACGCGCGATCAGTACGTACGGCTCGTCGCTGTCCGGTACGCCCGGCATGGGAACACCGAGCAGCCGGGCGACGATGCGGTTCCGCACGTCGTCGAGGTCCGCCACACGCCCGGCCATGTACTCACCGGCACCGGCCAGCAGTTCGCGGTAGTGGGAGAACGCGTCGTAGACGGCACGCTCGGCCGTGCTGCCGACGGTGATGCGCCGGTCGACGTCGGCGATGAGCTCCGGGTCCTGGGCGATCATGGCCTGTGCCTCGAGCACCGCCTGCGCCTCACCCCCGGCCAGATTGCCGCGCGCCATCAGGTCGGCCGCCACAGCTTCCACGGCCTGGCGGGCGCGCCCCTGTTCGCGCTCCGCCTCCTCCGCGGGAATCTGCTTGGCCGGCGGTTCGAGAACCGCCGTACCCATGTGCCGAACTTCGCCGATCGCCACACCGTGGCTCACACCGACGCCTCGCAGCGTTGTCTGCATCTCACCCGTCTCCGATAGTGCGGCGGACCCAGCCGCCGCGGTGGTTGTACTGTCCGCCGTCAGCGACGGCGATGACGTCACTGCCAGCTGAAGAGTTCGTCGCCGGTCTTGACGTCGCCGCTCTCGACGAGCCCGGAGAGGGACTCGGCCGTGGCCTCGAGCGCCACGACCGGGCAGACCGGAGACTTGCCGGCGGCCTCGACGGCGGCCGGGTCCCAGCGCACGACGGGCTGGCCGCGCCGAACGGTGTCCCCCTTGTTGACGAGAAGCTCGAAGCCCTCACCATTGAGCTGCACCGTGTCGATGCCGAGGTGAGTGAGGACGCCGTGACCCTGGTCGTCCACCACCACGAACGCGTGCGGGTGAAGAGAGACGATGATGCCGTCCACGGGAGAGACGGCGTCGGAGGCCTCGCGCACGGGGTCAATGGCGGTGCCGGGACCGACCATCGCGCCCGAGAACACAGGATCCGGTACTGCGGGGAGCCCGATGGCGCGTCCTGCAAGCGGGGACGAAACAGTGGTCATGGCAAGCCTCCCAGGGGGTGGAGATACGTAGCCGTCGTCGCTACCTGTCCCGGACGACGCGCTGTTCCGAAGCGTAAGTCATAAGAAGTCCCGGTTCCGCATGAGTGGTCCCGGTTGGCAGACGTAGGAACACAGCACAAACGATTTGCGCCCACCGGGGACGCGATGTAGAGTCGGAGACCTGCCTGAGGCCATGGAGCGCGGTCAAGCGCTTCGGCTCGGCGGCACCCATCAGTTCAGATCCTATCCCTGAGTCTGGTTCCGCATGTCTGCGGTGGCCGTGGTCAGTGAGACGAACGAGAGCTGATAAAGTCTGAACCGCCGGAAAGGGAAACGCGAAAGCCGAAAGGCCGAGCGGGAACCGGAAAGGCACCGAGGAAGTCGGACGCGAAAGAGTCTGATAGAGTCGGAAACGCAAGAACAAAAGAA
>NZ_CP193622.1:0-1810000 GCF_052936595.1 Streptomyces sp. DSM 118878 | reverse complement strand
TGCGAAAGGTCCGGCGTAGAGGGTAAGACCCCCGTAGTCGAAACATCAACGGCTCGTTTGAGAGACACCCAAGTAGCACGGGGCCCGAGAAATCCCGTGTGAATCTGGCGGGACCACCCGTTAAGCCTAAATATTCCCTGGTGACCGATAGCGGATAGTACCGTGAGGGAATGGTGAAAAGTACCGCGGGAGCGGAGTGAAATAGTACCTGAAACCGTGTGCCTACAAGCCGTGGGAGCGTCGCGCATCAAGCTTGCTTGGTGCGTCGTGACTGCGTGCCTTTTGAAGAATGAGCCTGCGAGTTTGCGGTGTGTTGCGAGGTTAACCCGTGTGGGGAAGCCGTAGCGAAAGCGAGTCCGAATAGGGCGATTTAGTAGCGCGCTCAAGACCCGAAGCGGAGTGATCTAGCCATGGGCAGGTTGAAGCGGCTGTAAGAGGTCGTGGAGGACCGAACCCACCAGGGTTGAAAACCTGGGGGATGACCTGTGGTTAGGGGTGAAAGGCCAATCAAACTCCGTGATAGCTGGTTCTCCCCGAAATGCATTTAGGTGCAGCGTCGTGTGTTTCTTGCCGGAGGTAGAGCACTGGATAGGCGATGGGCCCTACCGGGTTACTGACCTTAGCCAAACTCCGAATGCCGGTAAGTGAGAGCACGGCAGTGAGACTGTGGGGGATAAGCTCCATGGTCGAGAGGGAAACAGCCCAGAGCATCGACTAAGGCCCCTAAGCGTACGCTAAGTGGGAAAGGATGTGGAGTCGCACAGACAACCAGGAGGTTGGCTTAGAAGCAGCCACCCTTGAAAGAGTGCGTAATAGCTCACTGGTCTAGTGATTCCGCGCCGACAATGTAGCGGGGCTCAAGCGTACCGCCGAAGTCGTGTCATTGCAGCAATAGGGCCAACGCCCGCTGTGATGGGTAGGGGAGCGTCGTGTGCCGGGTGAAGCTGCAGCGGAAGCTAGTGGTGGACGGTTCACGAGTGAGAATGCAGGCATGAGTAGCGATACATACGTGAGAAACGTGTGCGCCGATTGACTAAGGGTTCCTGGGTCAAGCTGATCTGCCCAGGGTAAGTCGGG
Organism: Streptomyces sp. DSM 118878; assembly: GCF_052936595.1. NCBI lineage: Bacteria > Bacillati > Actinomycetota > Actinomycetes > Kitasatosporales > Streptomycetaceae > Streptomyces > Streptomyces sp. DSM 118878. The sequence continues at coordinate 1,808,923 of NZ_CP193622.1, read as the reverse complement.
ACCTAAGGCGAGGCCGACAGGCGTAGTCGATGGATAACCGGTTGATATTCCGGTACCCGCTGTGAAGCGTCAAACATCGAGCCCATTAATGCTAAGGCCGTGAAGCCGTCCTGGAGCCTTCGGGCAAAGGGAAGTGGTGGAGCCGCCGACCCAAGGTGGTAGTAGGTGAGTGATGGGGTGACGCAGGAAGGTAGTCCAGCCCGGGCGATGGTAGTCCCGGGGTAAGGGTGTAGGCCGTGTGATAGGTAAATCCGTCGCACATCAAGGCTGAGACCTGATGCCGAGCCGATTGTGGTGAAGTGGATGATCCTATGCTGTCGAGAAAAGCCTCTAGCGAGTTTCATGGCGGCCCGTACCCTAAACCGACTCAGGTGGTCAGGTAGAGAATACCGAGGCGTTCGGGTGAACTATGGTTAAGGAACTCGGCAAAATGCCCCCGTAACTTCGGGAGAAGGGGGGCCATCACCGGTGATGAGTCTTGCACTCTGAGCTGGGGGTGGCCGCAGAGACCAGCGAGAAGCGACTGTTTACTAAAAACACAGGTCCGTGCGAAGCCGTAAGGCGATGTATACGGACTGACGCCTGCCCGGTGCTGGAACGTTAAGGGGACCGGTTAGTGCGCTTTCGGGCGTGCGAAGCTGAGAACTTAAGCGCCAGTAAACGGCGGTGGTAACTATAACCATCCTAAGGTAGCGAAATTCCTTGTCGGGTAAGTTCCGACCTGCACGAATGGCGTAACGACTTCTCGACTGTCTCAACCATAGGCCCGGTGAAATTGCACTACGAGTAAAGATGCTCGTTTCGCGCAGAAGGACGGAAAGACCCCGGGACCTTTACTATAGTTTGATATTGGTGTTCGGTTCGGCTTGTGTAGGATAGGTGGGAGACTTTGAAGCGGGCACGCCAGTGTTCGTGGAGTCGCCGTTGAAATACCACTCTGGTCGTGCTGGATGTCTAACCTCGGTCCGTGATCCGGATCAGGGACAGTGTCTGATGGGTAGTTTAACTGGGGCGGTTGCCTCCTAAAGAGTAACGGAGGCGCCCAAAGGTTCCCTCAGCCTGGTTGGTAATCAGGTGTTGAGTGTAAGTGCACAAGGGAGCTTGACTGTGAGACCGACGGGTCGAGCAGGGACGAAAGTCGGGACTAGTGATCCGGCGGTGGCTTGTGGAAGCGCCGTCGCTCAACGGATAAAAGGTACCCCGGGGATAACAGGCTGATCTTCCCCAAGAGTCCATATCGACGGGATGGTTTGGCACCTCGATGTCGGCTCGTCGCATCCTGGGGCTGGAGTCGGTCCCAAGGGTTGGGCTGTTCGCCCATTAAAGCGGTACGCGAGCTGGGTTTAGAACGTCGTGAGACAGTTCGGTCCCTATCCTCTGTGCGCGTAGGAATATTGAGAAGGGCTGTCCCTAGTACGAGAGGACCGGGACGGACGAACCTCTGGTGTGCCAGTTGTCCTGCCAAGGGCATGGCTGGTTGGCTACGTTCGGAAAGGATAACCGCTGAAAGCATCTAAGCGGGAAGCCTGCTTCGAGATGAGTATTCCCACCCCCTTTGAGGGGTTAAGGCTCCCAGTAGACGACTGGGTTGATAGGCCAGATCTGGAAGCCCGGTAACGGGTGGAGGTGACTGGTACTAATAGGCCGAGGGCTTGTCCTCAGTTGCTCGCGTCCACTGTGTTGGTTCTGAAACCACGAACAACCCCGTCATGCCACATGGCGGTGCGGTTGTCAGTTTCATAGTGTTTCGGTGGTCATAGCATGAGGGAAACGCCCGGTTACATTCCGAACCCGGAAGCTAAGCCTCATAGCGCCGATGGTACTGCAGGGGGGACCCTGTGGGAGAGTAGGACGCCGCCGAACTCCTTTTATAGCCGCAGCTCCTGGATTAAGTTCCAGGAGCTGCGGCTTTTTGCGTTCTCTGGCCGTAGAAGAGCGGCTACCCCTCACGCACCGAGGCGTCGCGACTGAGGGTAAGGTCAGGGGGCATCATTGGTTCTTTCCCACAGGAGGCCCCCGGGTGGAGGTCCAGGAGACACGCGTCCAGACGGACCGTGTCCTCACCATCCCGAACATCCTCAGCATGGCGCGCCTCGTCGGCGTGCCCCTGTTCCTGTGGCTGATCCTCAGGCCGGAGTTCGGAGGGCCCAAGAGCGACGGGTGGGCGCTGCTGGTCCTCGCGCTGAGCGGCATCAGCGACTACCTCGACGGGAAGCTCGCGCGCCGCTGGAACCAGATCAGCAGCCTCGGCCGGCTGCTCGACCCCGCCGCCGACCGGCTCTACATCCTCTCGACACTCGTCGGCCTGACATGGCGCGAGATTCTTCCGCTCTGGCTGACAGCGGCGCTTCTGCTGCGCGAGCTGGTTCTCCTGGTGATGGTCGGGATCCTCCGGCGCCACGGCTATCCGCCGCCCCAGGTGAACTTCCTGGGCAAGGCCGCCACCTTCAACCTGATGTACGCCTTTCCACTACTGCTGCTCAGTGACGGAAGCGGCTGGATCGCTTCTCTCGCTGCTATTTTCGGATGGGCGTTCGCAGGATGGGGTACAACGCTGTACTGGTGGGCAGGAATCCTGTATGTGGTTCAGGTCCGCCGACTTGTCAAGGTGGACAGCATGACCGATTGAGCCCGCCGATTCGGCGGCCGTAGAGGCGCGAAGGCCCGTATCTGACTTACGCGGGTCTCATGCGGTGGGCTTGTCGGCAAGATCGTCGTCTATAAGGAGGACGTTTCCGACATGAAGGCCGTCGTAATGGCCGGCGGTGAGGGCACACGCCTTCGCCCGATGACCTCCAGCATGCCCAAGCCGCTTCTCCCAGTGGCCAACCGCCCCATCATGGAGCATGTGCTTCGCCTGCTGAAGAGGCATGGGCTCACCGAGACCGTAGTAACAGTGCAGTTCCTGGCATCGCTGGTCAAGAATTACTTCGGCGACGGCGAAGAGCTCGGCATGGAGCTCACGTATGCCAATGAGGAGAAGCCGCTCGGCACCGCCGGCAGCGTCAAGAACGCCGAGGAAGCGCTGAAGGACGATGCCTTCCTCGTCATCTCCGGCGACGCGCTCACCGACTTCGACCTCACCGACCTGATTAACTTCCACAAGGAAAAGGGCGCGCTCGTCACCGTCTGTCTGACGCGCGTACCGAACCCTCTGGAGTTCGGCATCACCATTGTCGACGAAGAAGGAAAGGTCGAGCGCTTCCTCGAGAAGCCGACCTGGGGCCAGGTCTTCTCCGACACGGTGAATACCGGCATCTACGTGATGGAGCCCGAGGTCTTCGACTACGTCGAGGCCGATACGTCGGTCGACTGGTCCGGTGACGTCTTCCCCCAGCTGATGAAGGAAGGCAAGCCCATCTACGGCTACATCGCCGAGGGCTACTGGGAGGACGTCGGCACGCACGAGAGCTACGGCAAGGCCCAGGCCGACGTCCTCGAGGGCAAGGTCGACGTCGAACTCGACGGCTTCGAGATCTCGCCGGGCGTCTGGGTCGCCGAGGGCGCCGAGGTGCACCCCGACGCCGTGCTGCGCGGGCCCCTCTACATCGGGGACTACGCCAAGGTCGAGGCGAACGCCGAGATCCGTGAGCACACCGTGTTGGGCTCGAACGTCGTCGTCAAGAGCGGCGCGTTCCTGCACAGGGCCGTCGTGCACGACAACGTCTACATCGGAGAGCACTGCAACTTGCGCGGCTGCGTGGTCGGCAAGAACACCGACATCATGCGGGCCGCGCGCATCGAGGACGGCGCCGTCATCGGCGACGAGTGCCTCGTCGGCGAAGAATCGATCGTGCAGGGCAACGTGCGGGTCTACCCGTTCAAGACGATCGAAGCGGGTGCGTTCGTCAACACGTCGGTCATCTGGGAGTCCCGGGGCCAGGCGCACCTGTTCGGCGCGCGCGGCGTCTCCGGCATCCTGAACGTGGAGATCACGCCGGAGCTGGCCGTGCGCCTCGCGGGGGCGTACGCGACGACCCTGAAGAAGGGCTCGACCGTCACGACCGCGCGTGACCACTCCCGAGGCGCGCGTGCCCTCAAGCGAGCGGTCATCTCGGCGCTGCAGGCCAGCGCCATCGAGGTGCGCGACCTGGAGAACGTACCGCTGCCGGTGGCGCGGCAGCAGACGGCCCGGGGCAGCGCCGGCGGAATCATGATCCGGACGACGCCCGGGGTGCCGGACTCCGTCGACATCATGTTCTTCGACGGGCAGGGGGCCGACCTCTCGCAGGCCGGCCAGCGGAAGCTGGACCGGGTGTACGCGCGCCAGGAGTACCGGCGTGCCTTCCCCGGCGAGATCGGTGACCTGCACTTCCCGTCCAGCGTCTACGACTCGTACACCGGATCCCTGCTGCGGAACGTCGACACCACCGGGGTCGCCGAGTCGGGGCTCAAGGTCGTCGTCGACGCCTCGAACGGCAGCGCCGGCCTCGTGCTGCCCAGCCTCCTCGGCAAGCTCCGGGTGGACGCGCTGACGATCAACCCGGGTCTCGACGAGTCGCGGCCCACCGAGACCGCCGATGCCCGCAGGTCCGGCCTTGTGCGGCTCGGCGAGATCGTGGCTTCGGCGCGGGCCGCCTTCGGTGTGCGCTTCGACCCGGTCGGCGAGCGGCTCTCACTGGTGGACGAGAAGGGCCGGATCGTCGAGGACGACCGGGCTCTGCTGGTCATGCTCGACCTGGTGGCCGCCGAGCGGCGCAGCGGGCGGGTGGCGCTGCCGGTGACGACGACGCGCATCGCCGAGCAGGTCGCCGCGTACCACGGCACGCAGGTGGACTGGACGACGACGTCGCCGGACGACCTGACGCGGGTCGGCCGCGGCGAGTCGACGATCTTCGGCGGTGACGGGCGCGGTGGCTTCGTGGTGCCCGAGTTCAGCAGTGTGTTCGACGGTACGGCCGCGTTCGTGCGGCTCGTCGGCCTGGTGGCGCGCACCCAGCTCACCCTGAGCCAGATCGACGCGCGCATTCCGCGCGCGCATGTCCAGCGGCGTGATCTGGCGACGCCGTGGGCCGTCAAGGGGCTCGTGATGCGACGCGTGGTGGAGGCGGCCGGGGACCGGTCCGTGGACACCACCGACGGTGTACGGGTCGTGGAGGCCGACGGCCGGTGGGTGCTCGTGCTGCCCGACCCGGCCGAGGCCGTCACGCATCTGTGGGCCGAGGGCCCCGATGACGCGTCCGCCCAGGCGCTGCTCGACGAGTGGGCAGCGGTGGTGGACAGCGCGGGTCGCTGACCACGCGCGCGTGCCGGGCATGTACCCATAACGGGTGCTGCCCGGCACGCCGGTGGGGCCATTCGGACGCAGCGCCCACGACGTGCGACGATGTGCGGCATGCCGCAGCAGCCCCCCGATCGGAGCACCCCCGCACGCCCCCGGCGTCCGGACGCCTCCATGTCGCTGCTCACCACGGTCATGGACCACAGCCTCGACGAGGGCTACGCGGAGGCCGCGGCCAGGAAGAAGGCCAGCGGGGACAGTGGTGTCCCGCGTCCGCTGCGCGCCAAGCTCGGGCTCGCGGCGGGGCTCGTCCTCGCCGCCCTCGTGGTGACCGTGGGCGCCGCCGAGGCGCGGATAGACGCACCGGTGGTCGCCAAGGAGCGCGAGGAGCTCATCGACCGCGTCGAGGACGCGACGGCCGGTGCGGACAAGCTGGAGGACGACGTGGACGAGCTCCGCGACGACGTCGGCGCCCGGCAGCGGGCCGCGCTGAAGAAGCACGGCGGCAGCAAGGGTGAACTGGTCGGTCTCCTCTCCGGCGCCACCAAGGTCCACGGGCCGGGCGTGAAGCTCGTGGTGGACGACAAGAAGGCGGCGGACCAGGGGGGCGGCGGGCCGCGGGAGAGCGCGGACTTCTCCGACACCGGGCGGGTGCGGGACCGCGACATGCAGCGCGTCGTCAACGGCCTGTGGGAGTCCGGGGCCGAGGCGATCTCCATCAATGACCAGCGGCTCACCGCGCTGTCGGCGATCAGGGCCGCGGGTGACGCCATACTGGTCGACAACAGGCCGCTGGTGCCGCCGTATACGGTGCTCGCGGTGGGGGACGGGAAACGTTTGAGTGCCCGGTTCCAGAACAGCCACGACGGTCAGTACCTGCACGCGCTGCAAGAGAACTTCGGCATCCGGACCAGCATCTCCGTGTCTGAAGAACTCCGGCTGCCCGCGGCGCCGAGTGTGACCGTACGTACAGCAGAGCCGAAGGCAGGAAAGGGCACATCGTGATCGCCGTACTGGGCCTCGTCGTGGGAGTCGTGGCCGGATTGTTGGTTCGGCCCGAGGTTCCGGCGGTCGTCGAGCCGTACCTTCCGATCGCCGTGGTCGCGGCCCTGGACGCCGTGTTCGGCGGGCTGCGCGCGATGCTCGACGGCATCTTCGACGACAAGGTCTTCGTGGTGTCGTTCCTGTCGAACGTGGTGGTCGCCGCGTTGATCGTGTTCCTGGGCGACAAGCTGGGCGTCGGCGCCCAGTTGTCCACGGGCGTCGTCGTGGTCCTCGGCATCCGGATCTTCTCCAACGCCGCCGCGATCCGCCGGCACATCTTCAGGGCGTGACGCCGATGAGCGCTGACGAGACACCCGAGTACCCCCGCCGCGGGGAACTGCCCGCGGAGGTGCCGGTCACCGAGCCGGAGGCACCCGCTCCGCCGGCGCGCGACGAGCCGCGGCTCACCGGCCGCCAGCGGCTGGTGAAGGGCCTGTGGCCGCCGCGGGTGACGCGGCCCCAACTGATCGTGGCCCTGCTGCTGTTCGTGCTCGGCCTCGGCCTGGCCATCCAGGTGCGGTCCAACAACGACAGCAGTGCGCTGCGCGGTGCGCGCCAGGAGGATCTCGTACGCATCCTCGATGAACTCGATGACCGTACTCAGCGTCTGGAAGAGGAGAAGAGGGGTCTCGAGGAGCAGCGGACCGGGCTCGAGAACAGCTCGGACCAGGCTGAGGAGGCCCGTAAGCAGACGGTCGAGAGGGAACGGCAACTGGGCATCCTGGCTGGCACCGTGGCCGCCCAGGGACCGGGCATCACGCTGGCCATCGAGGACAAGAAGGAGGCGATCGAGGCGGACATGCTGCTCGACGCCATCCAGGAGCTGCGCGCCGCCGGCGCGGAGGCGATCCAGGTCAACGACGTACGTGTGGTGGCCAACACCCACCTGTCGGACGCCGGTGGCGGTGGTGTGCGGGTGGACGGCCGCAAGGTCGGCGCGCCGTACTTCTTCAAGGTGATCGGCAAGCCGCAGGATCTCGAGCCTGCGCTGAACATTCCGGGAGGTGTGGTGCAGACTCTGGAGAAGGAGCAGGCCACGGTCACCGTGACCCGCTCGGAGAAGATCGTTGTGAGCGCCTTGCGACCCGCGAAGCAGCCTGACTACGCTCGGTCGTCGTCGGAGTGAGCCGCGGGCGCATGGGGGCCACGTGGCAAGGGCATGAGGTTGCGGGGGGTCGGCGCACCGGAAGCACGGTGCGTGGTGGAAACTGTTTGGTGGATTCGGACGTTATGAGGATGTCCGGTTCACCGATGAGTGCCGGTGTGTGCAATCAGGGTTCGTCCTGCCCCACGGGCGGGTCTGTTTCGGTCAAGGGGAATCGCCCGTGAAGTTGTTTGCGAAGTTGTTCGGTAAGAGTGCACGCGAGGACAGCGGTAATCCCGCCACTGCCCGTCACCGTGCCCAGCGTCATGGAGAGGCCGAGGAGCAGGGTGGAGAGCGCCCCATGTTCCGCGATCAGGTCTCTGGTCCAGGCGGAGACATTTCGGGCGGACAGGGCGCGTCGTCTGTTGACCCTGCCGGTCCCGGCCGCATAGGTTTCGGAGAACCGTCAACCTCAAGTGCGGGTGGAGGGTTTACCCCCGGCCCGTACGCGTCGAATGCTCCTTCGGGGCAGCCGCGGCAGGAGGATCCGTCCATGGCCCTGGTGTGTACGAGGTGCGGCAACCGCAATGCCGAGGCGAGCCGGTTCTGTTCCAACTGCGGTGCGCCGCTGCGGGCCGGGGCCACGCCGGAGCGTGCGTCCGAGACGACGTCCACGATCTCCATCTCGGGCCTCGAGGCCTACGACGCGGAGGCGACGGGTACGACTCCGTCTCCCGCGCTCTCCCCGGAGGCGCAGGCCGCTGTCGACGCGTTGCCGCTGGGCTCGGCGCTCCTCGTCGTGCGCCGCGGGCCGAACTCGGGCAGCCGTTTCCTGCTCGACGGAGAGCTGACCACGGCGGGTCGTCACCCGCAGAGCGACATCTTCCTGGACGACGTGACGGTGTCGCGGCGCCATGTGGAGTTCCGTCGTCTCCAGGATGGTTCCTTCACCGTCGCCGACGTGGGCAGCCTCAACGGCACGTATGTCAACCGGGAGCGCATCGACTCGGTCGCGCTGTCGAACGGCGACGAGGTGCAGATCGGCAAGTACCGGCTGGTGTTCTACGCGAGTCAGCGGAGCGTCGGCATCTGATCAGCCCCCGGACCGGGTCCGGGGATCCCCCATGGAAGGTCCATGCTGCAAACACCGAGGGGCGGTGCCGACACCGGCACCGCCGCGGACCATCGGCTGATGAGCATCGGTGCCGTGCTGAACACGCTGCGTGACGAGTTCCCCGAGGTCACGATCTCCAAGATCCGCTTCCTGGAGTCCGAGGGGCTCATCGAGCCGCAGCGCACCCCTTCCGGCTACCGGAAGTTCAGCCCGGAGGATGTCGAGCGTCTCGGCCACGTCCTGCGGATACAGCGGGACCACTATCTGCCGCTCAAGGTCATCCGTGAGTATCTCGACGCGCTGGAGCGCGGCGAGCGGGCTCCTCTGCCGTCCCTGGGGCGTCAGCGGGGCCCGGGTGACGCCGAGAGCCAGGAAGAGCTCGAAGGCCCCACGGCGGCCCGGGTGGGCCGTGACGAACTGCTCGCCCTCGCCGAGATCGACGAGAAGCAGCTCGAGGAGTGGGAGACGTACGGACTGGTCGCGCAACTGCCGGACGGCGGATACGAGGCGGAGGCGGTCACGGTGGCCTCGCTCGTCGTCGAGCTCGGGAGGTTCGGTATCGAGCCACGGCATCTGCGCGCCATGAAGTCCGCCGCCGAGCGGGAGGCCGGCCTCGTCGACCAGGTCGTCGCACCGCTGCGGCGCCACCGCAACCCGCAGACCAGGGCACATGCCGAGGCCCGCACCAAGGAGCTCGCGGGCCTGACGGGAAAGCTGCACTCGGCCCTCGTGCAGACCGCCCTCGGGATCAGACTTCCGTGACCGGCCGGGCGTCCTCGGACGCCCGGATGGCCGCCCGCGCCGTACTCGGCGGGTGCCCGACTACCCAAACCTGCCGACCACGTCCTAGGGTTGCTGTGTGAACGAGCTCGACGTCGTAGGTGTCCGGGTCGAAATGCCCTCCAACCAGCCGATCGTGCTCCTGCGTGAAGTGGGAGGCGACCGGTACCTTCCCATCTGGATCGGACCAGGTGAGGCGACCGCCATCGCCTTCGCACAGCAGGGCATGGCACCCGCACGGCCGCTGACCCACGACCTTTTCAAGGACGTGCTGGAAGCGGTGGGCCAGGAGCTCTCCGAAGTGCGCATCACCGACCTGCGAGAAGGGGTCTTCTACGCCGAGCTGGTCTTCGCCAGTGGCGTGGAGGTGAGCGCGAGGCCGTCCGACGCCATAGCGCTGGCGCTGCGCACCGGTACGCCGATCTACGGCAGCGACGGGGTCCTCGACGACGCCGGAATCGCGATCCCGGACGAGCAGGAGGACGAGGTGGAGAAGTTCCGCGAGTTCCTCGACCAGATCTCCCCCGAGGACTTCGGCACCAACAGCCAGTGAGCCGCTTCCGGCGGCCGGCTCCGGGCCATTCGGCCAGCCTTTCCCCGCGGAGGGGTACGCGAAACCACTCTCAGGGTGATTATCACTCGGCGTGGCGAGTGTGGCGATCGTTGACGAGCCCCTGGTGACTGCCTACCGTCGAGAAGGCAGGTCAAGGACGGAGGTCGGCGTGAGAAGCAGCGGCGACGGTACGGCGGTGGGTGGCCCGTACCCGTTTCACGGCAGCGCGGCCGATCACTCTCCGAAACGACCGATGGCGGTCCAGGGGAGCGGGGAAGCCACGTCGGAGAATTCCGAGCAGATCGGGTATCGGGGGCCGACGGCCTGCGCGGCCGCGGGCATCACGTACCGCCAGTTGGACTACTGGGCCCGGACGGGCCTGGTCGAGCCCAGTGTGCGGGCTGCGGGCGGCTCCGGGATCCAGCGGCTCTACAGCTTCCGGGACGTCGTCGTCCTGAAGATCGTCAAGCGGCTGCTCGACACCGGGGTGTCCCTGCAGAACATCCGGACGACGGTGCAGCACCTGCGGCAGGGCGGATACCGCGATCTGGAGCGGATGACGCTGATGAGTGACGGCGCCACGGTCTATGAATGCACGTCGCCCGGTGAGGTCCACGAGCTGCTCCAGGGCGGGCAGGGCGTCTTCGGGATCGCCGTGGGCGTGGTGTGGCGCGACGTCGAGGCCGCACTGTCCCAGCTGCACGGAGAGCGCGTGGACACCGGCGAGACACTCATCGGCCACAACCCCGCCGACGAGCTCGCCAGGCGGCGCAACAAGGCCGTCTGAGGCGGGCGGACGGGGCGTTGTCAGTGGCGTAGGGCAGCATCGACGTCGTGAGAAGCGCGCCGACGATCCTGCATCTGGACATGGATGCCTTCTACGCGTCCGCGGAACAGGCCGCGAAGCCCAGTCTGCGCGGAAAGGCCGTGGTGGTGGGCGGTCTCGGTCCGCGAGGCGTGGTGGCCACGGCGTCCTACGAGGCGCGGCTCTTCGGTGTGCACTCCGCGATGCCCATGGGCCAGGCGCGCAGACTCGCGCCGAACGCGGCCTATCTCGTGCCCCGCTTCGGTCTCTACCGCGAGATCAGCGAGCAGGTGATGGGGCTGCTGCGGGAGCTGTCGCCCCTGGTGGAGCCGCTCAGCCTGGACGAGGCCTTCGTGGACCTGGAGGCGGGCGGCGTCGCGGACGACGCGGTGTCGGCGAGGGCCGTGGGGGAGCGGCTGCGGGCGGACATCAAGGCGGTCACCGGGCTGACGGGGTCGGTGGGGCTCGCCGTCTGCAAGATGCTGGCGAAGATCGCCTCGGAGGAGGCCAAGCCGGACGGGCTCGTGCTGATCGCGCCGGGCACGGAGCGGGCGCTGCTCGCGCCGATGTCGGTGCGGACGCTGCCCGGGGTGGGGCCTGCCACGGGTGACCATCTGCGGCGGGCCGGGATCACCACGGTCGAGGAGATCGCGGAGGCCGGGGAGGACGAGCTCGTCCGGCTGCTCGGGAAGGCGCACGGGGTCTCGCTGTACGCGATGGCGCTGGCGCACGACGAGCGGCCCGTGGTGGCCGAGCGGGACACCAAGTCGGTGAGCGTCGAGGACACGTACGACGTGGACATCCACGACCGGGTGCGGGTCAGGACGGAGGTCGCGCGGCTCGCCGACCGGTGCGTGCAGCGGCTGCGGGCCGCGGGGCACTCCGGAAGGACCATCGTGCTGAAGGTGCGGCGCTTCGACTTCTCGACCCTGACGCGGTCCGAGACGCTGCGCGGGCCCACGGACGACCCCGCGGTGGTCAGGGAGGCCGCGGCGCGGCTCCTGGAGTCCGTGGACACCACGGGAGGCGTGCGGCTGCTCGGCGTGGGCGTCACGGGGCTCGCCGACTACACACAGGAGGACCTCTTCGCACAGGCCGCGGAGGCCGCGCAGGCCGCAGAGGCTGTCGCGGAGCCCGCGGACGAGGTGCCGGAGCCGGTGCGGGGCGAGGCCGTCCTCGGCCCGGAGACGGAGCCCGCCGAGGCGCCTGAGCCGCCGGTGGAGCGCCGCTGGGCGGCCGGTCACGATGTGCGGCACGCCGAGTACGGACACGGCTGGGTGCAGGGCAGCGGCCTCGGCCGGGTGACGGTGCGCTTCGAGACGCCGCAGTCGGAGCCGGGCCGCGTGCGCACGTTCAGGACGGACGACCCGAAACTGGAGCCGGCGGAGCCGCTGCCGCTGGTGGACGGGGGGCCGCCGCTGGACCGGGGGTGACGGCCGAAGGCCGGCCGGCGGACTCGTCGCGAGGGGCGGGTCAGGCCGGGTCCTGGTCTGCCACGTGGCCGAAATCGAGGTCCGCAGGGGGAGCGAGCGGAGCTGTCGTGTCCAGACCGTAGTGGTGGTAGAGCTGGACCTCCTGCGCCGGGGAGAGGTGGCGGCCGACGCCGAAGTCGGGGGCGTCCTTGATCAGGGCGCGGTCGAAGGGGATGCGGAGGGTGCCGTCGCCGACGAGTTCGCTCGGCTCCAGCGGGACGAAGGCGTCGCGGCTGAACAGGCCCGTGCGTATCGCCGCCCACTCCGGGGCGCCGGTGGCGTCGTCGAGGTAGATCTCGTCGATCGTGCCGATTTTCGCCCCGTTCCGGTCGAACGCCTTGCGGCCGATCAGGTTGCGCGGATCGATGTCGGTTCGCACGGGCCCTCCAGCTGGTCGCGGGGTGACGGACACCGGGATATGGGGACAACTCATCATTGTTCGTTCGTACTCACTACGAAAGAGCACTTCGAGGCAGGCGGCCACTCGAGGGATCGGCCATGGTCCTCGCTGGTAGGCTGGCGACGGCTGCTGATCCCGTGCGGGAGAGCTCTCCGGACCGCGGGTCCGGAGGCGCCGAAGGAGCAAATCCTCCCCGGAATCTCTCAGGCACCCGTACCGCACGGACGAGGTCACTCTGGAAAGCAGGGCGGGCGTCGGGCGGGCACGCCCGGAATCCTCCCTCACCGACGGTGAAAGCCGGTCGGCGTCCTCGCAGGTCGAGGGTGTCGCCGGTGAAGCTCTCAGGTTGAGATGACAGAGGGGGAGGCCGTCCGGGTACCCGCGCCGAGGTACCCCTCGTAGGTCGTGCAGACCAGGAGGCCTCCGCAATGACTGCCACCCATATCCCGCTCGCCGCACTGGAGCAGGGCATCCCCTTCGAGCAGCGGCACATAGGGCCCGACGCCGCGGCCCAGGCCAAGATGCTCGCCCAGGTCGGGTACGGCTCGCTGGACGACCTCACGGCCGCCGCGGTGCCGGATGTGATCAAGAACGCCGAGGCGCTCGACCTGCCCGGCGCCCGCAGCGAGGCCGAGGTCCTCGCCGAACTGCGTTCGCTCGCCGACCGCAACCAGGTCCTGGACTCCATGATCGGCCTCGGGTACTACGGGACGTTCACGCCGCCGGTGATCCTGCGGAACGTGATGGAGAACCCCGCCTGGTACACCGCCTACACGCCGTACCAGCCCGAGATCTCGCAGGGGCGCCTGGAGGCGCTGCTGAACTTCCAGACCATGGTCGCCGAGCTGACCGGTCTGCCCACCTCCGGCGCCTCCCTGCTCGACGAGGGCACCGCCGCCGCCGAGGCCATGGCCCTCTCGCGGCGCATGGGCAAGGTCAAGAACGGCGTGTACGTGGTCGACGCGGACGCGCTGCCGCAGACCATCGCCGTCATCGAGACGCGCGCCGAGCCGGCCGGCGTCGAGATCGTCGTCGCCGACCTGAGCGACGGCATCCCGGCCGAGGTCGCCGAGCGCGGCATCGTCGGTCTGCTGGTGCAGTACCCGGGCGCCTCCGGTGCCGTCCGCGACATCAAGCCGCTGATCGACCGGGCGCACGAGCTCGGCGCGGTCGTCACCGTCGCCGCCGACCTGCTCGCCCTGACGCTGCTCACCTCGCCCGGCGAGCTGGGCGCCGACATCGCCGTCGGCACGACCCAGCGCTTCGGCGTCCCCATGGGGTTCGGCGGGCCGCACGCCGGTTACATGGCGGTGCGCGAGAACTTCGCGCGCAGCCTGCCGGGGCGTCTGGTGGGCGTCTCGGTCGACGCCGACGGCAACAAGGCCTACCGGCTCGCGCTCCAGACCCGTGAGCAGCACATCCGCCGCGAGAAGGCCACCAGCAACATCTGTACCGCCCAGGTGCTGCTCGCCGTCATGGCCGGGATGTACGCCGTGTACCACGGGCCCGAGGGCCTGAAGTCCATCGCGCGCCGCACCCACCGGTATGCCACGCTGCTCGCCGCCGGGCTCACCGGCGGCGGTTACGAGGTCGTCCACGGCGCCTACTTCGACACGATCACGGTGCGGGCGCCCGGCAAGGCCGCGGAACTGGTCGCCGCCGTCCGCGAGGCCGGCGCCAACATCCACCTCGTCGACGCCGACCACGTCTCCCTGTCCTGCGACGAGACGACCACGCGCCGGCAGCTCAGCGCGGTGTGGGGCGCCTTCGGCGTCGACGCCGACGTGGACGCGCTCGACGCCACCGCCGCCGACACGCTGCCCGAGGGCCTGCTGCGCACCGATGACTACCTCGCGCACCCGGTCTTCCACCAGTACCGCTCCGAGACCTCGATGCTGCGCTACCTGCGCAGGCTCGCCGACCGCGACTACGCGCTCGACCGGGGCATGATCCCGCTGGGCTCCTGCACCATGAAGCTCAACGCGACCACCGAGATGGAGCCGGTCACCTGGCCCGAGTTCGGGCAGCTGCACCCCTTCGCGCCCGCCGAGCAGGCGCAGGGCTATCTCACCCTCATCCGTGAGCTGGAGGAGCGGCTCGCCGAGGTCACCGGGTACGACAAGGTCTCCCTCCAGCCCAACGCCGGATCGCAGGGCGAGCTGGCCGGACTGCTCGCCGTACGCGGGTACCACCGGGCCAACGGCGACGAGCAGCGCACCGTCTGCCTCATCCCCTCCTCCGCGCACGGGACGAACGCGGCGAGCGCCGTCATGGCGGGCATGAAGGTCGTGGTCGTCAAGACCGCCGACGACGGCGAGGTCGACGTCGAGGACCTGCGGGCCAAGATCGAGAAGCACCGCGACGAGCTGGCCGTGCTGATGATCACCTACCCCTCGACGCACGGCGTCTTCGAGGAGCACGTCGCCGACATCTGCGCGGAGGTGCACGAGGCCGGCGGCCAGGTGTACGTGGACGGGGCCAACCTCAACGCGCTGGTGGGTCTCGCCAAGCCGGGCCACTTCGGCGGCGACGTCTCGCACCTGAACCTGCACAAGACCTTCTGCATCCCGCACGGCGGCGGCGGCCCCGGCGTCGGCCCGGTCGGCGTCCGCGAGCACCTCGCGCCCTACCTCCCGAACCACCCGCTGCAGCCCGCCGCCGGTCCCGAGACCGGCGTGGGACCGATCTCCGCGGCGCCGTGGGGTTCCGCCGGAATCCTGCCGATCTCCTGGTCGTACGTGCGCCTCATGGGCGGCGAGGGCCTCAAGCGCGCCTCCCAGGTCGCGGTGCTCTCCGCCAACTACATCGCCAAGCGCCTGGAGCCGCACTACCCCGTGCTCTACACCGGCCCCGCCGGTCTCGTCGCACACGAGTGCATCGTCGACCTGCGGCCGCTCAGCAAGGCGACCGGCGTCAGCGTCGACGACATCGCCAAGCGGCTCATCGACTACGGCTTCCACGCGCCGACCATGTCGTTCCCGGTGGCGGGGACGCTGATGATCGAGCCGACGGAGAGCGAGGACCTGAACGAGATCGACCGGTTCTGCGAGGCGATGATCGCCATCCGCCGGGAGATCGAGAAGGTCGGCTCCGGCGAGTGGGCCGCCGACGACAACCCGCTGCGCAACGCCCCGCACACCGCCGCCGCGCTGAGCGGCGAGTGGGAGCACGGTTACAGCCGCGAGGAGGCCGTCTTCCCCGCCGGAGTCGCCCCCTCGGACAAGTACTGGCCGCCGGTGCGCCGCATCGACCAGGCGTACGGCGACCGGAACCTCGTCTGCTCCTGCCCGCCGCTGGACGCGTACGAGGACTGATGCCGGTGCCCGTGCGCCACGGGCATGCGTCGGGGCCGGTCCGGAGAGTGTTCTCCGGGCCGGCCCCTCGGCTGTCTGCCGCGATCATGTGGATCGCGCGGGATGTCCGTCCGTGCGGCTGTGCCGGCGGCGATCAGGCGGCCGTCATGATCTGGTCGGTGCCCAGCGGTCGGTGCGGGGCGATGATCTGGCCGTCCGGCAGCAGCTCACCGGTGTCCTCGAAGAGCAGGACGCCGTTGCACAGCAGGCTCCAGCCCTGTTCCGGGTGGCTCGCCGCGAGGAGCGCGGCCTCCCGGTCGGCGGAGTCGGCTGTCGGGCACGGTGGTTGGTGCTGGCACATGGAAGGGTTCTTTCGCTGCGGTGTGATGGCTGTGACGTCTGTCCTGCGGTTTGTCGCGGTGCTCATGACCGCCCCCCGTTGTAGTTGGTCCGGTCCCAGTGTTGCCCTACGGGCGTCAATCCGCAGGGATTTCGCGGCAGCGGTTCCTACTGCTTAATGACGTATCACCCGGCCGAACGGTTCAGTCCAACTCCCCTGCCTCTTCGGGTGGTTCGGGATGGCCCGGCCAGGCTAGTCCACTTGGGTGGGAACAGCGTCGTGCCCCGCGGCCGGGGGCAGCGGGGCACGAAGGGACGCGAGGGCCCGGCGTTCGTCAGACGGGCGACCTCAACAGGGGGCTGGGGGACAGCCGCAGGGTGAGGACCTGGAGCAACTCGGCCACCCGGTGCGGACGGTGGGCCGCGATGCCGGGCGGCGCGGGCGCGAGGGGCACCAGCAGATCGGTGGCCGCGAGCGGGCCCTCGGCGCCGTCGTCCGTGCAGTCGCGGTGCAGCCAGAGCGTCAGCATGTACAGCTCGGGCACGGAGAGCAGCCGGGGCTGGCAGGGCATCGGCATGGCCTCGGCGTGCCGCAGGGCCCGTTCCGTGGAGGCGATGTAGGGGCCCTCGAAGAAGTGTGAGAAGGCCCAGCCGTCCGGCGTGAGCATGGTGTCGGCCGCGGCGAGGGCCCGCTCACCGCCGCGGATCAGGAACCGCCAGCCGGCGAGGCGCGTGGGCGACGTGCCACCGGGGGTGATGCGGTCCAGGACGTGGACGGGCAGCGGGAGTTCCGGGCTCAACGGGCCGTGGGCCGCACGCAGGGTGGGGGTGCGTGCCTCACGTACGGCAGTGGGGGAACCGAGTGCCGCGAGGACGCTGCGCAGGGCGGGCGCGGGGGCAGGAGGAACATGCAGCGGCATGGTGGGTCGCCTCTCTCATTCGACAGGCACGGTGGAGCGGGGCGGGTGCGTGACGGCGCTGTCAGCTTCGGGCCAGAGGGGCGGGGCCGGGGGGACCGGGGCGCCAGAACTCTGCCTCGAAAGCGGAGTTTATACGATGCGTGTTCGGCCGTTGTTTCATCTAACCATGATCGATATTTCCGGCAAGGACTTATCGAGCCGTCATAATGCGGTTTTTCTCCCCATTCCACAAGGGTGTCACTCCCGTGACCTCAGATGTGTCGATGGGAGCGGTCGGCCGATTCCCGTCGGTGTTTTTGACCAAGCTCACCGGAAAGAATCTGCACTCTGACGCATGCCCGGTGAATGTGCCGGGACACGACGGCACCGAGCCTACTCGCCGGCTGCGCCCCGCGAGGCGTTACGGATCATATTGGTTGGGCATCATCCCCCGTACACAGCGGCCGGGCCCCCGGCTGCCCGGGCGAGAAGGGACAAGGCGATGGGGGACAAGGTCGCGGCGGGCGCGTTCGATCTGTCCGAACGGGACCGCTATCGGAGTAAGCTCCAGAAGTGCCTCGCGGGGCTTGAGCGGCTGCTGGAGGAGGAGCGGTTCGACCGGCCACAGAATCTCATGGGGCTGGAGATCGAGCTGAATCTGGCCGGGCCCGACGGGCTGCCGAGAATGTTGAATGCGCAGGTTTTGGAGCGCATCGCGAGCCGGGATTTCCAGACCGAACTCGGAATGTTCAACCTGGAAGTGAATATTGCCCCGCACCGGCTCGGCGGGCGCGTTCTCGACCAGCTCGCCGAAGAACTGCGCACCGGCCTCAACTACGCCCATAGAAAAGCGAACGAACTCGACGCCGGTATTGTCATGATCGGTATTCTGCCGACGTTGAACAGCGCCGACCTGACCTCGGCCAACCTCTCCGACGTCGACCGCTACGCCCTCCTCAACGAGCAGATCGTGGCCGCGCGCGGCGAACCCTTCGCCCTCGACATCGAAGGGGTGGAGCGGCTCACCTGCACCTCCGCGTCGATCGCCCCCGAAGCGGCGTGCACCTCCATCCAGTTGCACCTCCAGGTCACGCCGGGCCGGTTCGCCGACGTGTGGAACGCGGCGCAGGCCATCGCCGCCGCGCAGGTGGCCGTGGGGGCCAACGCGCCGTTCCTCTTCGGCCGCGAGGTGTGGCGCGAGTCGCGTCCGCCGCTGTTCCTCCAGTCCACCGACACCAGGCCGCCGGAGCTCCAGGCCCAGGGCGTGCGCCCGCGGACCTGGTTCGGGGAGCGCTGGATCACCGGGCCGCTCGAACTCTTCGAGGAGAACCTGCGGTACTTCCCTGCGCTGCTGCCCCTCATGGACGCCGAGGACCCGCTGGCCGTGCTCGACGCGGGAGAGGTGCCGCGGCTCGGCGAACTCGTCCTGCACAACGGCACCGTCTACCGCTGGAACCGCCCGGTGTACGGCATCGCCGACGGCGTACCGCACCTGCGCGTGGAGAACCGCGTGCTGCCCGCGGGCCCCACCGTCACCGATGTCGTCGCGAACGTCGCCTTCTACTACGGGCTCGTACGGGCGCTCTGCGAGGAGGCCAGGCCCGTCTGGTCCCGGCTGCCGTTCGAGGCCGCGGCGCACAACTTCGACGTCGCGTGCCGGTACGGCATCGACGCCGCCCTGCGCTGGCCGCGGCGCGGCAGGCTGGGCGGCACGGTCGAGGTGCCGGCCGTGAGCCTCGTACGCGAGGAGCTGCTGCCGCTGGCCGCCGCCGGGCTCGACGCGTGGGGCGTGGCGCCCGCCGACCGGGACCTGTACCTCGGGGTGATCGAGGAGCGCTGCCGGCGGCGGGTCAACGGGGCCTCGTGGCAGGCGAAGACGTACCACCTCGCGCTGGAGAGCGGGCTCACCAGGGAGGCGGCGCTCGCCGCGACCACCCAGCGGTACTGCGAGCTGATGCACGAGGGGCATCCGGTGCACACATGGCCGCTGGGGCTCCACGGACCGGCGGTGCCCCGGGGCTGAGCCCGCCGAGGAGCCGCTGTCAACGCCGGTGGCTGCCCGCTTCCACGATAGCCTTGAGGATGACGGCGTGGATCTGCGCCGGGTCGTCGACCTGGTGGCCGGAGCCGCCGGTGGCCGCGGCGATCTGCTGGACCTCCTCCTTGTCGGCGTCGGGACCCACGGCTATCGCGATGACCGGCACCGGCTCCTCGGGGTCGGTGAGCTCCTCGAGCTGGGCGATGAGGGAGCCGCGGGAGATGCTGCCCGGGTCCTGGTTGGCGCCGTCGGTGAGGATCACCAGGGCGTTGAACATGCCGTCGGCGTACGTACCGCGGGCCTTCTTGTAGGCGGCGAGCGTGGTGTCGTACAGCCCGGTGGCGCCGCCCGGCACGGGCTGGAGCTCGCTGAAGGCCTTCGACAGCCTGTCGCGGTGGGTGGCGTTCCCCCTGCGGTCGCCGAGCCGTTCGGTGGGTTCCAGCTCGCGGTAGTCGCGTACTCCGTCGAGCGCGGTGGCGAACTCCCAGAGGCCGATCTCGTCCTCGTCCGTGAAGCCGGCGAGCGCCTGGAGCAGCGAGGACTTGGTGACCTCCATACGGGACTGACCCCGCCCCGGTACGAGCTGCCGCATGGACTCCGAGGCGTCGACGACCGTGCTGAGCCGGGCGCTCTGCACCGTGATCGTCCACATGCCGAGGGTCTCCTGGACCTGCTCGTCCGAGGGCGGCTCGACGGCCACGCCGGAGTACGGCTGCGGGGTGCGGCCACCCGCTGCAGTCACCAGCTCGTCCGACGGCTGGTCGGGGTCGGTCCTGAAGCCGTGGTCGGCCAGGATGTCCCGGCCCTCCTTCTCGCTGAACAGCGCCATGAAACGCAGGGCCGCGCGGCTGGTGTCCGTGGACATCCTGCCGTCCTCGACCAGCGTGTACGGGTAGTCGAGCCGGGGCGAGCCGTCCTCGGGATAGAACAGGTCGAGGTTGTTCTCCTCGCCCGCCGAGGCGTTGTGCGTGAACGCCGCCTGCTCGGAGACGATCAGCGCCTGGTTGCGGCGCGGGTTGCCCTTCTCCGCGCCGGAGCCGTCGCGGGCCAGCGTGTCCAGAAGCTGCCCGTCGGTGTCGGTCGTGCGCTCGGAGAGCGCCTTGGCCAGCGCCGCGGCCCGGGTGTCACCCTCCGGGTCGCCCTTCTTGCCGCCGCCCTTCTTGCCGTCCTGCTTGCCGCCCTGCTTCTGCGCCGACGCGCCGATCTTGGCGAGCGCGAGCAGGCCGGTGGCGCTCCGTGCGGGGTCGGCGGCGCCGAGACGCACCTTGTCGCCCTTCATGGTGCTCGCGGTCAACTCCGGCCAGGTGTACGTCTTGTCCGGCCAGCCCAGGGTCTCGGCGGCGGAGGGGACCATGCCGATGCCGACGGGCGACGTGGCGACGTTGCCCCCGGCGGCGATCTTCGTCGGTCTGGTGCCGAGGCCGACGCGCTGCACCCACAGTTCCGAGTCCGGGACCCACACCTCGTACCCGGCAGCGCCCTTGCCGGAGCGGAGGTCGTCGGCGACCTCGTAGGAGTCGCGGGCGGTGACACGGACGTCGAGGCAGTGCCCGTCGGAGGTGATCTCTCGCTTCCGGACGCTGTCGGCGGCGGCACGCAGGGCGGGTGTCACATCGGGAGCGGCGACCACGTCGAGGCGCACCGTGTCGTCACCGCACGAGCCGGGGAAGGAGAGCAGATCACTGCGGACGGCCACCGCCGTGCCGCCGGCGACCACGAGAACGAGAGCCGTGGTGACGGCGACCGTGCGGCCACGGACGCCTCTCCGGGGGGTGCGCGCGTCCTTCCCGTGCTCATCGGGCAAGCTGTGACGTCCCATGGCGGTGGTGCCCCCTTGAGTGATGAAGCAAGGAAAAAGGGGGTTGAAACGCCCTGGAACGGCTGCCTTCCCCCTCGGCCTGTCGCGCACGATCTTCGTAACTTCTTTCGAGACCCTAGCGGGGCGAGGATGGGGATGAGGCGGGATCACTCAACTGGAGGCGCAAGTGCAAGCGGAGCCGGGGCCGATGGCCGGTTCTCTTCCGATGGACGAGCCGGCGCGGCGGACGCTGCGGGACGAGACGTTGCTCGTCCTGGCCCTCTCGCTGGGCGCGAGCGGGGTGTCCGCCCTGATCAGCTTTGTCGGATCGGTCACGAAGCCGGGCGGCCTCAAGGACCAGGCGGCCACCATGAACGCGTCGGCGGCACCGGGGAGGCCGTGGCTTGATCTGGCGTGGCAACTCTTCGGGATCACCACGGCGTTGGTGCCGGTGGCGCTCGTCGCGCACTTCCTCCTGCGCGAGAGGGCGAGCCTGCGGACCATCGGCTTCGACCGGACGCGGCCCTGGCAGGACCTGGGGCGCGGCACCGCGATCGCCGCGGTGATCGGCAGCACCGGCATCGCCTTCTACCTCGCGGCCCGCGGCCTCGGCTTCAACCTCACCGTGGTCCCGGAGGCGCTGCCCGACGTGTGGTGGAAGTACCCGGTCCTGGTGCTGTCCGCGGTGCAGAACGCGGTGCTGGAGGAAGTGATCGTCGTCGGCTTCCTGCTGCGCAGGATGGGCCAGTTGGGGTGGACGCCGATGGCCGCGCTGGTGGGCAGTTCGGTACTGCGCGGCTCCTACCACCTGTACCAGGGCATCGGCGGTTTCCTCGGCAACCTCGCCATGGGCGTGGTCTTCGCGCTCCTCTACCGCAGGTGGGGCCGGGTGGGACCGCTGGTCGTCGCCCACTCCCTGCTGGACATCGGGGCGTTCGTCGGATACGCGCTGCTCGCGGGCAGGGTGGACTGGCTGCCCACGCCTTCGTGAGGTGTAGCGGGACGGCGGACCGGGCGGCCCTGTGCGGGCGTGGGAGTGCCGTCAGGCGAGGAGGTCGCCCTCGATGACCGTGACCGCGCGGCCGGTCAGCAGGGTGCGGTCGCCCCGCAGCTCGGTGCGGACCAGGCCGGTGCGGGCCGAGGCCTGTAGCCCCGTCAACTCCGCGCGGCCCAGGCGCTCGGACCACAAGGGGGCGAGGGCGGTGTGCGCGCTGCCCGTCACCGGGTCCTCGTCGATGCCGACGCGCGGGAAGAACCCCCGCGAGACGAAGTCGTAGCCACGGGAGGGGTCCTCGGCGAGGGCCGTGGCGATGATGCCGCGTTCCGAGTGGCGTACGAGGGCCTTGTGGTCGGGGGTGAGTGCCCTGACCGTCTTCTCGTCGGCGAGCTCGACCAGCAGGTCGCCGCAGTTGGGGCCGGTGTCGTACGCGCGGAGCGGCTCGGCGCCGAGGGCTTCGGCGACGCCGTCGGGAACGTCGGTGGCGGTGAGCGGGGCGGTCGGGAAGTCGAGGGTGAGGGCGCCATCGGCGTGGGCGGTCGCGGTGAGAACGCCGCTGCGGGTGGCGAAGCGGACCGGGCCGGAGGCGGCACCCGTGGTGTGCAGCACATGAGCCGCGGCCAAAGTGGCATGCCCGCAGAGGTCCACCTCGGTGGCGGGGGTGAACCATCGCAACGCCCAGTCCGCCCCGCCGCCCTCGGGGAGGGGATGGGCGAAGGCGGTCTCGGCGTGATTGACCTCCGTGGCCACGCTCTGCAGCCACGCGTCGTCGGGGAAGGCGTCGAGCAGCAGGACACCGGCCGGGTTGCCGGCGAAGGGGCGGTCGGTGAAGGCGTCCACGACGCGGATGCGGTGAGAAGTCGGCATACCGATGACGGTAGGGCGTGACGGGGCGGGCCGGGTAAGGCCAATCGCGCATAGGTGGACTGGGTTGCTACGGGGTTGCTGGCCTCACGGAGCATCCGCGTCGCGATCGACGAGGGACATCCCGGAGGCCAGAGCGCGGGCGGTGTCGGCAGGTCGCGCTATGCCGGCTCCGCCGAGCCCGCTAACGCGGCTCTGCGTTCCGTTGCTGGTCGCCCGCCTGCTCCAGGGCGGCCTCGTAGGCGTGCAGGGCGGTGATGACCGTGGCGCGTTCCGCGGGGTCGAGACCGCGCATGACGTGTTCCCAGGCGGAGGCGCTGCCGGAGAGCCATTCGCCGATCGGTGCGGCGTAGGCGGGGGCGATGGCGATGATGCGGCGGCGGCGGTCGGCGGGATCGGCGGTGCGCTGCAGGACGCCCGGCCGTGACAGCTCGCTGACCATGAGGCTGACGGTCGTCGGGGCCACCTCCAGCCGAGCGGCCAGCTCGTTGATGCTGGACGGGCCGTCGTACTCCAGGTGGGCCAGCAGTGCGAGGTGTCGCGGTGCCAGGTCCAGACCCTGGAGCGCCGGAGGGATGGGCAGGCGCTTGGCGCGGCCCACGAGCCGTGGCATGAGCAACAGCAGGGTGCGGACGGCCTCATCGACGGCTGGACCGTCCGATTCCGTGGACATCGGGGACCTCTTCCAGGTACCTTTGAAAGCAAAGGCTTTGGGTTCAAAGGGAATGAGGTCCACTATGCCGCATCTGACCGTCCACCTTCCAGAGAACAGGCTGACGGGGAACGAACCCATGCTCGTCACCGCGCTGACCGACGCGATCGTCGACGTCTACGGCGAATGGGCCCGCGACCTCGTAAGTATCCGCCTGGCCGGCGTCCCCGCGGGCCGTTTCGCGCAGGGCGGCAAGGCCGTGGACACGAAGGCCTCGGTGGTCTTGGGCGTCCGCGCAGGCGTCTTCGACCGCCCCGACGCAACCCGGATCACCGCGCGCCTCGGTGCCGCGCTCACCGACGCGATCACGCGCGTCGTCGGCGATGACCTCCGCGCCGGCACCATGGTCGAACTCGTGGCCTCACCGCCGGAACGTACCTTCGTCGGCGGCGCCCTCGCCGTGTGACCCCCACCTGGGCTCGGTCGCGGCCCGGCTCCGCGTCACCTCTAACGCTTCGGCGTCCTTCGGCTCTGTCCAGGGACGGCGGGGGTTGTCCCCGTTGATCTGCTCCGGCTTCGCCGTTGGGTTCGGCTGCTTCCAGGCGTGAGGCAGCCCCTGCCCGGGGGCGTTCGGTTGTCACATCTGTTGGTCCGGCGGTGTCTTCATGCCGAACAAGCAGATGTCCAAGGAGGACACTATGGCGATACGCGTTCCGAAGGCGGAGCTTCCCGCGGAGCTCAGGGAAAACATGATCAAGCAGCTCGGTGCCGTGCCCGAGCCTGTCGAGGCGGTGTGGCACAACCCCGAGGTCGCCACGTCCAACCTGGAGTTCTCGGCCAAGCTCGCCGAGTGGGATGAGGCCGACGCGAGCCTCAAGTCGTTCGCGCACATGGCGGTCGCGGCGCAGGTGGGCTGTGCCTGGTGCCTTGACGTCGGATACTTCCAGGCGCAGAACCAGAACCTGGACCTGGCCAAGGCGAGTCAGGTGCCGCGGTGGCGGGAGGCGGAGGTGTTCACCCCGCTGGAGCGGGACGTACTTGAGTACGCCGAGGCCATGACGAACACGCCGCCGACCGTCACCGACGAGCTGTACGCGAGCCTGCTGGAGCGGCTCGGCGCGGCGGCGATGGTCGAGCTCACCGCGTACATCGCCTTCGTCAACATGGCGACCAGGAACAACAATGCGAACGGGATCGCCTCGCAAGGCTTCTCCGAGGCTTGCGAGGTTCCGCTGGCCGCGCGTGCCGGGGCCTCCGCCGTGGCATCGTCGGCATGACCGAGGACCCGTTCGTGGCCCACCGCAACCTGCTGTTCACGGTCGCCTACGAGATGCTCGGGTCGGCGGCCGACGCGGAGGACGTGGTGCAGGAATCCTGGCTGCGGTGGGCTGACGTCGCCCGGTCGCAGGTGCGTGACCCACGGGCGTACCTCGTCCGGATCGTCACCCGGCAGGCGCTCAACCGTCTGCGAGCGTTGTCGCGCAGCCGCGAAGACTATGTCGGCGAATGGCTGCCGGAACCGCTGTTGACCAGTCCTGATGTCGCCGAGGACGTCGAGCTCGCGGAGAGCGTCTCGATCGCGATGCTGACCGTGCTTGAAACGCTCGGGCCGACCGAGCGGGCGGTGTTCGTACTCCGCGAGGTGTTCGATGTGCCGTACGGCGAGATCGCCGCAGCCGTCGGGAAGTCCGCGGCCACGGTGCGGCAGATCGCACGGCGGGCGCGCGAGCATGTGGCGGCTCGGCAGCCGCGGGTGCAAGTGAGCCGGTCGGAGCAGCAGGCCGTGGTGGAGCGGTTCCTGGCAGCGTTGCGGACCGGACAGTTGCAGGAGCTGGTGGAGGTCATGGCGCCGGACGTGGTCCTGATCGCCGATGGTGGCGGGCTCGCGGCCGCTGCTCTGGCCCCGATCCACGGGGCCGACCTGGTGGCGAAGGTGCTCGCGCGCGCAAAGCGGTCGGAAGCGGCCGAGCTGGAGACGACGGCCGTGTGGCTCAATGGCGCACCTGCGGGCCGGATCGAGATCGACGGTGAGCTGGCCACGGCGCTGAGCCTCGTGGTGGAGAACGGGCGGGTCACCCGGGTCTATCTCGTGAGAAACCCGCAGAAGCTGACACGGCTGGACGAACCAGCCGAGCTCGCCAGGTAAGCCTCCTGCTGCTCTGGCGTCGCCGGCGGTCAGAACCGTCCGGCGGCGCCGTCCGGACGGGACAGGCTCGATCCGCCCGCTTGGAGGGTTGCTCGGCGAACTGTTCCGATATATCGTTGAGGCATCGCGAACGATACGCGAGCGATCAACGACTGGGCAGCGTTCAATGGCTGGTCAGCGTTCAGCGACTGAGCGTTGAAGATCGTTGGTCGGAGGTGAGATCAACAGGCACTCAAAAGGAGTGATCGTCATGCGTTCCCACGGTTTTGAACACGAGCACGGACACGGTCGCCGAGGCGGCCGGCAGGGTCGCGAGGGCTTCGGCCGCGAAGGCGGTGGCTTCGGAGGGTTCGAGTCGCTGCGTGGCGCCTTCGGTCCCTTCGGGCCCGGCTTCGGGGGGCCCGGTGGTCCCTGGGGCGGCGGTCCCGGGGGGCGGGGCGGGCGCGGCAGGGCGCGGCGCGGTGACGTACGCGCGTCCATCCTGGCCCTGCTGAAGGACCGGCCCATGCACGGCTACGAAATGATCCAGGAGATCGCCGAGCGCAGCGGCGGGGCGTGGAAGCCCAGCCCCGGTTCGGTCTACCCGACCCTCCAGCTCCTGGAGGACGAGGGCCTCATCAGCAGCGCGAGCGAGGGCGGCAAGAAGCTCTTCTCGCTCACCGACGCCGGCCGCGCGGTGGCGGACGAAGGTCCCGACGCGCCCTGGGAAGAGGCCGGGCGCGGCGTCGACTGGGAGACGCTGAACGAGATCCGCCAGGCCGGTATGGGCCTGATGGAGGCCTTCGGCCAGGTCTGGAAGGCCGGCAACAAGGAGCAGCGCGACAAGGCCGTCACGGTCATCAACGACGCCCGCAAGAAGCTGTACCTGATCCTCGCCGACGAGGACTGACGGGGTGCGGGCCGACGGCTCTCCCCGCGGATGAAGCGCCCCGCACGCACTGTGCGGGGCGCTTCGTCACGAGACCAGGCCGGCCAGCTTGCGCAGCGACTCGTCGAGGGCGGCGGTCGCCGAGTCCCTCAGCTTGCCCGCCATCAGGGAGACCGCGGCGCCGGTGAACTCGCCGTCGATGCGGACCAGCGTTCCGGTGCCGTCGGGGGTGAGGGTGTAGCGGGTGCTGACGTTGACGCCCATCGGGCCCTGCCCCGAGATGGCGAGGGTGCGGGCGGGCTCCAGTTCGTCGATGGTCCAGTCGACCTCGGCGGGAAAACCCATCAGCTTCATGTTCTCCCTGAAGGTGGCACCCACCTCCAGCGTGGCGGGGCCGCCCCGGGGGAATCCGGTGTGCGTGGCGTTCCATTCGCCGTACGAGGAGAAGTCGGTGAGCCGGGTCCAGGCCTTCTCCGTGGTACTGGCGAGCCGTCAGTTCCTGGCGGTCGAGCGCGGTCGCCCGCCGGCCGCCGGGCCCGCGTGTGCCCGGCTTCAGGTGCGTGAGGTACTGTTCCGTTGCCCTGTGACGGACGCAGGCGGCGAGCCCCGGAGGTGAGACCCATTACCGCAACAGCAGGTCGGGTGCTCTCTTCTCGCGACCGCGCGGTTCACCCGGCATAGGTGACCCGAGGGAGCCCCATCGGGATCCCGGAAGGTTTTCTTCGCATGTCGGTCACTTCTTCTTTCACCCCCTCCCAGTACTCCACCACCGTCACCGCGCTGCGCGCCGCGGGCTGTGTCTTCGCCGAGGACGAGGCGGAGTTGATCCTCTCCACCGCGAGTTCCCCGGCCGAGGTCTCCGCCATGGTGCGGCGCAGGGCCGGTGGGCTGCCCCTCGAACACGTCCTCGGCTGGGCCGAGTTCCACGGTCTGCGGGTCGCCGTGGACCCGGGGGTCTTCGTGCCGCGCCGCCGCACGGAGTTCCTCGTCGACCGGGCGGCCGCCCTCGCGGGGCGCGAGGCCCTCGTCGTCGACCTGTGCTGCGGGTCCGGCGCGCTCGGCGCGGCGCTGGCCGCGGGCCTCGACCGGGTCGAGCTGCACGCCGCCGACATCGATCCGGCGGCGGTCCGCTGCGCCCGCCGCAACGTCGCCGCCGCGGGCGGCCGCGTCTACGAGGGCGACCTCTACGATCCGCTGCCCCGCGAACTCCGGGGCCGCGTCCAGGTCCTGCTGGCCAACGTCCCCTACGTCCCCACCGCCGAGGTCGGCCTGCTGCCCACCGAGGCGCGCGAGCACGAGGCGCGGGTGGCGCTCGACGGCGGCAGCGACGGGCTCGACGTGCTGCGCCGGGTGACCGCGCAGGCGCCGCGATGGCTGGCACCCGGCGGGCATCTGCTGTTCGAGACCAGCGAGGGGCAGATCCCCGCGGCCGTGACCGCCGTCGAGCGAGCGGGCCTGACGGCGACGGTCGTCGAGAACGAGGAGCTGTACGCGACGGTCGTGGTCGGTACGCGGGCGGGCTGACCACGCGCGCGTGGGACGGCTGATTCCGTGTGCGGGGCCGGCCGCGTACGGGTACGGGGGCCGACCCCGTACCCGTACGCGGCCGGAGCGCGGCCAAGGGTGTGCGCGGCGCTGCGAGGCCGTGGGTTTCCGGGGTACTCGTACGGTCAGCCGACCCGGCGTATGACCGCCGCGTCGAAGAGATCCGAGGCCCTGGGGAAAGGTCCTTCGTCATGGCAGTGCCAGGCGTCCCAGAACAGATCGGCGGGCAGCGCGTTGTCAGGGGCGTAGACCCGGTACACGTACTGCCTGCCGTCGATCGCCGGCAGGGCGACCATCCAGGACCTGCTCTCCATGTCTTTCAGACATGCGGCGGCACACCATGGTTGCCCACGGGGTGCCGGGCAAAGCGGCGCGCACCGCGCCGGACAGATCGGCCGGATCTCATCCGCAAGGAGGACAACCACCGCACCGGTGCCCACCTTGTGTCGGACGTGAAGATGCTTCCCGCCGCCGATGTGTACGCGTCTGGGGGTTGATGTGGTGGGAGATGTGCAAAGCCGTACCCCGCCGGGAGCAGAACCCGACTTGATCCGTGCAGATCCCGAGTCCCGACTCAGCGCCGAGCTGGCCGCCGTAGTGGCCGGCGCGCGCCGCAGAGCCGTACGTGACGGGGACCGGCAGATCGACACCGCCCACCTGTTGCACTCCCTGCTGGAGTCCGACCCCGAGGTGCGCGCGGTCTTCGCGGACGGCGCCCAGGTGGTGCGCCTCCTCGGCTACCTCGTCCAGCGCAGCATCGGCTACGGCTTGCAGTGGCAGGGCACGGTCGAGGACTCCGGGGCCGTGCCCGTGGTGGCGCCCGCGAAGGAGACGGGCTGGTCACCGACCGCCGTCCTCGCGATGGAGGTGGCCTGGAACGGGCCGAACTGCGCGGCGACGCACACCCGCTCGGCATGGATCTCCTCGCCGGTCTGGCCGCCGACGCCGAGTGCCGCGCGGTCGAGGTCCTCGGGCGGGCAGGTGTCGACGTCGAGGGCCTGCTGCGGCGCGTCGAGGCGGGCTGCCGGCAGTACGCGTCCGGGGACCACGGCTACCTCGGGGACGCCGGTTCTGGGCGCGCGGGAGGCGCGGGGACGTCCGTCGGTTGAGACAGGGGTCATCGCGGATGACGCTCATGACACCGCCTGTCATGATGTGCCGGTGCAAGCGTCTCAGGGGATTCAGGAGAGCCGGACCGGCGGCCGCGGGAGCCAGGGGCGAGGTGTCGGCCTCGGGCTCGCCCTGGTCTCCGCGGTCGCCTTCGGCGGCTCCGGCGTCGCGGCCAAGCCGCTGATCGAAGCGGGGCTCGACCCCCTCCACGTGGTGTGGCTGCGGGTGGCGGGCGCGGCCCTGGTGATGCTGCCCGTGGCCTGGCGTCACCGTTCGCTGGTGCGGGACAGGCCCGCGCTGCTCGCCGGGTTCGGTCTCCTCGCCGTCGCGGGCGTCCAGGCCTGTTACTTCGCCGCGCTCTCCCGTATCCCCGTGGGCGTCGCCCTGCTGATCGAGTACCTCGCCCCCGCGCTGGTCCTCGGCTGGGTGCGTTTCGTGCAGCGCAAGCCGGTGACGCGGGCGGCGGCGCTCGGCGTCGTGCTCGCGGTGGCCGGCCTCGCCTGCGTCGTCGAGGTGTGGGCGGGGCTGAGCTTCGACGCCGTCGGACTCCTGCTCGCGCTCGGCGCCGCCTGCTGCCAGGTCGGCTACTTCGTCCTGTCCGACCAGGGCAGCGACGCGGGCGACGACGCCCCCGCCCCCCTCGGCGTCATCGCGTACGGCCTGCTCGTCGGTACCGCCGTGCTGACCGTCGTGGCGCGGCCGTGGGGCATGGACTGGACGGTGCTCGCGGGCAGCGCCGACCTGGACGGTTCGGCCGTCCCCGCCTGGGTGCTGCTCGGCTGGATCGTGCTCGTCGCGACCGTCGTCGCGTACGTCACCGGGGTGCTGTCCGTGCGCAGGCTCTCCCCGCAGGTGGCCGGTGTCGTGGCCTGCCTCGAAGCCGTCATCGCGACCGCCCTCGCCTGGGTCGTCCTCGGCGAGCACCTCTCGGCGCCGCAGATCATCGGCGGTGCCGTCGTCCTGGGCGGCGCGTTCATCGCGCAGTCCTCGCGGCCGGGCCGGCCGGACGGCGGGGACGACGTTCCGGCATCCGGAACGGAGTTGGCGCGCAGTGGCAGCGCGACCTAGGCTGCGGATCATGCACGCACGAGCGCTCGTTCTTCCGCCTCCCGCCTTCTAGCGCGGGGCGCCCACGGATCATGACCCGGCCGATGGCCGGGCGGAACGGTGCTGCCCGCAGACGGAGCCAAACGTCCCTCCTCTGCTGCGGAGAACTCACGTGTCGAACGTGTCGAACACGTCAAACGTGTCGAATGCTGTCCTTGGCCTGCCCGTCGGGCGAGGTCTCGTCTATCTGATCGTCGCCGGAGTCGCCTGGGGCACGGCCGGTGCCGCCGCCGCGCTCGTCTTCCAGGCCAGTGACATGGGGCCGGTCGGCCTCTCCTTCTGGCGGTGCGCGGGCGGGTTCGTCCTGCTGCTCGCCACCCGCGCGCTACGGCCGAGCCGCAAGAAGCCGTACGTGTCCGGGGCGGCCCGCGAACCACTGGGCCGCAGGGCCCGCCGGATCGTCGTCACGGGCGTGGCCCTCGCGGTGTTCCAGACCGCCTACTTCGCGGCGGTCGAGACGACCGGCCTCGCGGTCGGCACCGTCGTCACCATGGGTTCGGGGCCCGTCCTCATCGCCCTCGGCGCGCGGCTGACCATGGGGGAGCGGCTCGGGCGCGGCGGATCCTTCGCCGTCATCGGCGCGCTGGCCGGACTCGTGGTGCTCGTCCTCGGCGGCGGCGGCGCGACCGTGCAGCCGCTGGGCGTGGTCTGGGGGCTCGTGTCCGCCGCCGCGTACGCCGCCATGACGCTGGTGACGCGGTGGTGGGGGCGGGACGGCGGAGCCGACTCCTCCGACACGACGGTCTGGGCGTTCGCGGTCGTCGCGCTCTGCCTGCTGCCGGGAGCGGCGGCCGAGGGCCTGGTGCCGCACACCGCCGACCCCGCGCGCGTGGGCGCCTATGTGCTGTACATCGCCGCCGTGCCGACGGCTGTCGCGTACGCGCTCTACTTCGCGGGAGCGGCCGTCGTGCGCTCCGCGACCGTCTCCGTGATCATGCTCCTGGAGCCGGTCAGCGCCGCGGTGATCGCGGTCGCCCTGCTCGGCGAGGCCCTCACGGCGGCGACCGTCGCGGGCACGGTGCTGATGCTGGTCGCGGTCACGGGCCTCGCGGTCGCGGAGGCGCGGGGTGCGGTGGCGGCGCGGCGGGCCGCGGTGCCGGTCTGAGGGAGCGGCCCGAAGGCAGCGGCCGCCCCGGGTGGGGCGGCCGCTGTGCCGGGGCGGGCTCGCCTCAGCTCGTCGTCACAGCGCGGTCAGATAGTCCGGCGCCTCGATGCCCGGGGCGAGGTCGGCGGAGGGGATCAGCGCGCCGTGACTCCTGCGCAGCGGGACCACGCCTGACCAGTGGGGGAGTTCCATGTCCTCGGGTTCGTCGTTGGGGCCGCCCGTGCGGGCCTTCGCCGACACCTCGTTCAGGTCGAGGCGGAGCACGGCCGTCGCGGCGAGCTCCTTGGCGTTGGCGGGGCGGGAGTCGGCGGCCCGCCCCGGCACGACGTGGTCGACGAGGGCGTCGAGCGCGGCCCGCTTCTCCTCGGGGTCGGTGACCTGGTGGGCGGTGCCGTGGACCACGACGGAGCGGTAGTTGATCGAGTGGTGGAAGGCGGAGCGGGCCAGGACGAGACCGTCGACATGGGTGACGGTCAGACACACCTGAAGCCCCGGGTCCTCTTCTCCGGCAGCCGCCTGTGCGTCGGCCGCCATGCGCAGGGGCCGGGAGCCGGTCGAGCCGTGCACGTAGAGGCGCTCGCCCACCCGGCCGTAGAGCGTCGGCAGCACGACGGGGGCGCCGTCGCGCACGAAGCCGAGGTGGCAGACGTAGGCCTCGTCGAGTATCGCGTGCACCGTCTCGCGGTCGTACGAGGCGCGGTCCCGGGAGCGGGTGGGGACGGTGCGGTCGGTCGGTGCGTAGGCGGCGCTCTCCGGCGTGTCCGTGTCGGTGGTGGTGCGCGTCGTCTGCATGGCCTCTCCTGTACTGATCCTGTGGCCGGCTGAACCGCGTGCCCTGCCTGGCATTCCGGTTTGCCGTTCGTATTGCACTAGTGCATACTGGCGTTTGTGCTAGGAGAGTATCGGATCGAAGGTCGGCGCGCAGCCGATATCGCGGCGAGCGTGGAGCGGGCCGTGGGTGACGGGGGCCTGGAACCGGGCCAACTGCTGCCGCCCATGCGGGACTTGGCGACGCGCCTCGGGGTGAATCCCAACACCGTGGCGGCCGCCTATCGCACCTTGCGCGAGCGCGGGGTCATCGAGACGAACGGGCGGCGCGGCAGCCGCGTACGGCCGAAGCCCGTCACGACCGCACGCGAGCGGTCGCGGGTGGATGTGCCGCCGGGTGTGCGGGACGTGTCCCAGGGCAATCCGGACCCGAAGCTGCTCCCGCCGCTCGCCGGGGCGTTCGCGCTGGCCGCGGCGGAGGGCGACGCGAAACCCGTCCTCTACGGAGAGGACGCCGTCGACCCGGCGCTCGAACGGTACGTACGCGCGGCCTTCGACGCCGAGGGCGTTCCCGCGGGACCCGTCGCCGTCACCTCCGGGGCGCTCGACGCCATCGAGCGGGTGCTCGCCGCGCACCTCAAGCCCGGCGACGCGGTGGCCGTCGAGGACCCGGGCTGGGGCAGCATGCTCGACCTCGTCCCGGCCCTCGGGCTGCGCACGGTCCCGGTCGGCGTGGACGACGAGGGGCCACGGCCCGCCGACGTCGAGCGGGCCCTGGCCGGTGGTGCCCGCGCCCTCGTCGTGACGGACCGCGCCCAGAACCCCACCGGCGCCGCCATCAGCGCCCCACGCGCGCGTGCCCTGCGCCAGGTGCTCGCCGCGCACCCGGATGCCCTGCTCATCGAGGACGACCACGGCCACGGCATCGTCGACCTGCCGCTGCACCCGCTGGCCGGGGCGGCGCGCCACTGGGCCCTGGTCCGTTCGACCGCCAAGGCGTACGGCCCCGACCTGCGGCTCGCCGTGCTCACCGGAGACCCCGTCACCGTCGACCGGGTGCAGGGGCGCCAGCGGCTCGGCCCCGGCTGGGTGAGCATGCTGCTGCAACGTGCCGTCCTGCGGCTCTGGTCCGGTGACGCGGTCGACGCGCGCGTGGTGGCGGCTTCCTACGGGCGACGGCGGGACGCCCTCATCGCGGCGCTCGCCGAGCGGGGCGTGCCCGCGTACGGGCGCAGCGGCATGAACGTATGGGTGCCGGTTCCGGACGAGACGGGGGCGGTGGCGCGGCTGCTGCACGCCGGGTGGGGAGTCGCCCCGGGGGCGCGCTACCGGCTGGCCACGCCGCCCGGGGTGCGGATCACGATCGCCGCCCTCGCCGACGAGGAGATCCTGACCGTGGCGGACGCGGTGGCCTCGGCCACCGGCCCCGCTCCCGCGCGGCGCTACGACTGACGGGCGGCGCCACGCGCGCGTGGCCGGGACTGGGTGAGCGCGGCCCCCGCGAGGACGATCACCGCGCCGACCGGGGTGGACCAGCTCAGGGACTCGCCGAGCAGCGTGACGCCCGCGGCGGTGGCGATGACCGGAATGAAGTACGTGACCATCTGGGCGGTGGTCGGACCGACCTCGGCGACCAGGGCGTACTGCAACTGGAAGGCGAGGCCCGTGCCCAGGGCGCCGAGCGCCACGACCGCGAGGAGCGGCACGACGGGGAAGTGCGCGGGGACGTCGGTGAACAGGGGCGTCACCACGGCCAGTTCGGCGGTCGCGACGAGCAGTTGCGCACCGGACAGGGAGAGGTTCGAGTGGCCGGAACCGGCCAGCGTGCGGCGTACGTAGATCCAGCCGATCGGGTAGCTGAGCGAGGCGAGCAGCGCCATCGCCGTGCCGGCGAGGTCGAGGCCGCTGAAGCCCTGCCAGGCGCCGAGCACCGTGAGCACCCCGAAGAAGCCGATGCCGAGGCCCGCGACGCGGCGCCGGGTCGGCCGGTCCTCCGAGAGGGCGACGAGCGAGAGGGCCATGCCCCAGAGCGGTGACGTCGCGTTGCAGATGCCCGCGAGCGTCGACGGAACGGTCAACTCCGCGTACGCGAAAAGGGAGAACGGCAAGGCGTTGAGCAGCAGGGCGGCCACCGCGAGGTGCAGCCACGTCCGTGTGCCGCGGGGGAGCCGCTCCCGCTTGACGACCAGCACGGCGGCCACGACGGCGGTACCGAACACGAGCCTGCCCAGAGTGACCTGGAACGGCGCGTACGCCTCCGTGCCCACCTTGATCAGCAGGAAGCTGAAGCCCCAGATCAGCGAGAGGATCCCGAACCGGATGCGCCAGTCGACGGCTGGGCGCACGGGTGCGGCCGTCCCGGTGGTGGGCGGCTCGGTGGGCGACTCGGTCGGCGGCGCGGTCGGCGGCTCGGGCGCGGGGGCCGTCCCTGCGGGCGGGGTCGGGGTGCTCATGCGCTCCACGATGCGTCCCCACAATCTCGTAGCACAAGCGAGATTTTTTGCGGAGTATCACGTAGCATTGCTTACATGTCCTACGGGGGGAGCTGAGGAACCCATGCTGAATCTGGAGCGGCTGCGCACGCTGGACGCCCTCGCCCGGCACGGCTCGGTCAGCGGCGCGGCGTCCGGGCTGCACGTCACGACGTCCGCCGTCTCGCAGCAGATGACCAAGCTGGAGCGCGAGGTGGGCCAGCAGCTCCTCGCCAAGAACGGCCGGGGGGTGCGGCTCACCGACGCGGGGCGGCTGCTCGCCGAGCACGCCGCGCGGATCCTCTCCCAGGTCGAGCTGGCCCAGGCCGACCTGGAGGAGCAGCGCGGCAAGGCGGTCGGCGAGCTGCGGATATCCGCGTTCCCCACGGCCATGCGCGGCCTGCTGCCTGCCACGCTCGCCGCGCTGCGCGCCGAGCACCCGGGGCTGCGGGTGAGCTGTCACGAGAGGGAGCCGACGCCCGCGGTCGCGGCCGTGGTGCGGGGTGACAGCGACATGGCGGTCGTCCTCGACTGGTACAACAAACCCCTGCCGATACCGGAAGGGCTGGAGAAGGCGCCCCTGCTCGACGACCCCGCCGACGTCGCGATGCCCGCCGCGCACCCTCTCGCCGACCGGACCGAGATCGACCTGGAGGAGCTCGCGGACGACGAGTGGATCACCTGGGCCGAGGGCGAGTTCTGCCACGAGTGGCTGATGTTCACCCTGCGGGGCAAGGGCATCGAGCCGCGCATCGCGCACCGCGCGGAGGAGCATCACACGCAGCTCGCCCTGGTCGCGGCGGGCCTCGGCGTCTGCGTGGCACCGCAGCTCGGCCGCGACCCGATGCCGGCCGGGGTGCGGATGGTCCCGGTGCGGCACCGGGTGCGGCGCCACGTCTATGTGGTCTGGCGGACGGACGCGGCCCGCCGCCCGTCGATCAGGGCGGCCGCGGAGGCGCTGCGCGTGGCGGGGGCGGGGCTCCGGTAGGGGCGGGGCGGCCACCGCGCCCACCGCGGGGTGACCTTCGCGCCCGGCGCGGCCTTCATGAGGCGCGGGAGTGGCTAAAGTGCCGCCAGCTTGCGGAAGTCCCAGGAAGCGATCGTGTCCGGGGTGAGGCGGAGCCACGCGTGGCGGCCGTCATGCGGCATCTCGTCCATGCCGAACAGCTTGCGCGCGAACAGCTTCTCGGGGACGGTCAGCTCCGGGCAGGACTCACCCGTGCGGGGCACCTCCCCGACGAACTCCACGGTTCCGGACAGCTCGACGCCGCGCAGCTCCCCGTACTCCTCGCCGGTGTCCACCACCACGGCGACGCGCCGGTCCTTGCGCAGATCGGCCCAGCGCTTGCTGCGAGTGACCGAGTACAGCCACAGGGATGTGCCGTCCCAGGCGAACCAGAGCGTGCTGACGTGCGGGGTGCCGTCGGCCGCGACCGTCGCCACGCGGCAGGTGCGCTCCGCGGCGAGGAACGCGTCGAGCTCGTCCGGCGTCATCATGATCCTGCGGCCTCGACGCTGCGTGGCGGCCATGTGCCCTCCCATGTGGCGTAACCCGTGCGCGGACCGGGCGTCTGTGCTGACTGAGTGGCTGGGCTGTCCGGGCGTCTGTGCTGACCGGGTGTCAGGAAGGGATGATGGAGGCTCTTCCCTCATCACGCAATGCCCGTTAGCCTCGCGCGGGTTCCGGGAGCCGCACATGCCGCGCCGGTCCTGTCGGCACCCCGGCACCCCGGCACCCGGCACCGGCACCCCGGCCCACCGTCACAGGGGGACCCATGCCGTCGTACGGACAGCTCAGCGCGATCCTCGACCCGGCGAGCACGGCCCTGCTGACCGTCGAGTGCCAGCAGGGCGTCGTGGGCACCGAGAGCGCCCTGCCCGAACTCGCCGAGGAGGCCAAGGCGTCGGGGGCGCTGGACAACGTGGCGCGTCTGGTGGCCGCCGCGCACGGCAGCGGCGTCCAGGTCCTGCACGCCGTGGCCGAGCGGCGCCCCGACGGGCGCGGCGCCAACCACAACGCCAGGATCTTCCGGGCCGCGGGCCGACTGCCCGTCCAGCAGCTCCCGGGCACGGCGGCCGTACGGATCGCACCGCCGATCGAGGTGGCCGACGAGGACCTGGTCGTACGCCGCCTGCACGGCCTCTCGCCGCTCGCGGGCACCGACGTCGGCCCTCTGCTGCGCAACCTCGGCTGCCACACTCTCCTGATCACCGGGGTCTCGGCCAACGTCGCGATCCCGAACGCGGTGTTCGATGCCGTCAACCTCGGCTACACCGCCGTCGTGCCCGCCGACGCCATCGCGGGCGTCCCCGCCGACTACACCGCGGCGATGGTCCGCAACACCCTCGCCCTGGTCGCCACCGTCACCACCACGGCGGACGTGCTCGACGCCTGGAAGCGGCCCCGCAGCGAGTGAGAACCATCAGCCGAGCCTGAGCGAGTCACCGTCCACGGAGATCGTGGCCGCGGGCAGCGGCCGGGGCGCGGGGTTCTGCTTGACGCTGCCGTCGGCGATGTCGAACTTGCTGCCGTGACAGGGGCAGTTGATGGTGCCGCCCTCGACGCTCGTCACCGGGCACTGTTTATGGGTGCAGCGGTTGGAGAAGGCCTTGAACTCGCCCTTCGTGGGCTGGGTGACCACCACCCCCTCGTCCTTGAAGATCTTGCCGCCGCCCACCGGGATCTCCGACGTCCTGGCCAGCACGGTCCCGGCGGCGCCACCGTCCTCGGGCTGCGCCCCCGCGGGCTCGGCCGAGTCCTTGGCGTCGTCACCGCCGCCGCACGCGGTGAGCGCGGCGGCCAGGCCCGCCGCGCCGATCGTGGCCACGACGGCGCGGCGGCGGGGTCCGGAGAAGGCTTCCTCGTCAGTCGTCATGCCCGGTGGTACGGCCCCGCGCGGCCAGGTGTTCAAACCGTCAAGAAGTTCCTAGGGACGCCCGAAGGAACCCGAGTTCCAGCCGCAGCAGGTTCGCCCCCGCCTCGCCCGACACCATGTGGCTCGCGCCGGAGAGCGGCAGCACGGTGTGCCGGCGGCCTGCGGCCAGCAGGGCCGAGGAGAAGCGCAGCAGGTGCACAGGGAAGACGTTGTCGTCCGCCAGACCGTGCACCAGCATCAACGGCCGGGTCAGGCGGTGCGCGTGGGCGACGAGAGAGCAGCGCTCGTACTGCTCGGGTCGTACGCCGGGGTGACCTAGATAGCGCTCCTTCCAGTGGGTGTCGTACAGCTCCAGTTCCGTGGGCGCGGCGCCCGCGACCGCCGCGTGGAAGACCTCGGGGCGGTGCAGCACGGCGCCCGCGGCGAGGTAGCCGCCGAACGACCAGCCACGGATGCCGACGCGTTCGAGGTCCAGGTCGGGGCATCGCTCGGCCGCCGCGTGCAGCGCGTCCACCTGGTCGTCGAGCGCCGGCGTCAACTGGTCCCCGTGCACGGCCCTCTCCCAGGCGATGCCGCGCCCCGGGGTGCCGCGCCCGTCCGCGACGAGCACAGCGAAGCCCTGCTCCGCGAACCACTGGGCCACGACGGTCCACCACGCGCGCGCGTGGACGACGAGCCGCATCCCAGGGCCCCCGTACGGGCAGAGCAGAACCGGCAGCTTTCCCGCGCCTGGTTCGTGCCAGGACGGCAGGTACAGCGCCGCCCGCAGCTCCCGCTCGCCCAGCGTCATGTGCTGGGGGCGGGGTACGACGACGGGTTCCTCGCAGAGCACGTCGATCCGCCCCGCGGGCTCACCGCCGCTCAGCACGGTCACCGTGTGCCCGTCGGGCGTCCTGCTGTCCAGGACCACGGTGTCACCGCCGAGCACGGCCGTGTGCACGCCCGGGCCCTCGCTGATCCGCGTGACGGAGTCCGCCCCCGCGGGGCCCTGGCGTCGGCCTTCCCGGTGGTCGAAGGACCAGACGTGGGTCTGCGTGGCCTCCCGCGAGGCGGTGAAGAACACCCGCTCGCCGATGGCCCCGAGAACCTCCTGCACCTGTAGCCCCGCGGGCGTCGTCGCCTCACCCACGGCAAGGCCGCGGGTGTCCCCGTCGACCGCCGCGTACCGCACCAGGGCGCCGGACGGGGTACGCAGCGGCGCGCCCGGCAGCAGCGGCACCCACGCCTCGTCCCGCACGCGGCACACGGTCTGCGAGGCTCCCGTGGCCGGGTCGGCCTCCATGATGTGCACGGAACGCTGGTCGCGTGTCTGGAGGGTGATCAGGGGCCCATGGGCGTCCCAGGCCGCCGTCGGCACGTACTCGAAACGGTCGTCCGTCCACGTACCGCCGGGGTGCCGCTCATCGGCCCGCTCCGGGGTGCGCACCTGGGTACGGGACCCGGCCAGGCGCAGGATGTGCAGCGACGTCTCGGCGTTGCTGGTGCCCGCCGCGGGGTAGCGGACCGAGCGGGGCGGGAGCTCGGGCCTGGCCAGGTCCGTGAGCCACCAGCGCCGCACCATGGAGGCGTCCACGCGGGCGACGAGCAGCGCGTCGCCCGCCGGGGACCACCAGAAGCCCCGGTGGCGGTCCATCGACTCGGCGGCCACATGGTCGGCGAGCCCGTAGGTGACCTCCGGACCCTCGGGTTCCGCCAGGGCCCGGTCGTCCGTGCCATCGGCTGCGACGACCCGCAGGGCGCCCCCGGTGACGTACGCGATGAGGGTTCCGTCCGGTGAGGGGCGCGGGTCGACCGCCGGGCCGGCGGTGCGGAGGCGGCGCGGAACGCTGCCGTCCGGCTCCACCACCCAGAGGGCGCCGCCGAGCGCGAAGGCGACCACGCGCGCGTGGCGGTCGCTCGCGAAGGCCGCCACTCCTCGCGCGGCCTCCCGCGCGCGCTCCCTGCGGACACGCTCCGCCTCCGGCACCGGGCCCGCCGCGCCCAGACGGAGCGGATCGACGAGCAGGCGCTCGGCCCCGTCCTCGTACAGCCACAGCCTGCTGACCGGGTCGTCGCCCGCGGTGGAGCGGGTGAAGAGTAGCCGGCGGCCGTCCTCGGAGAGCGTCAGGCCCTGGGGTCTGCCCAGGAGGAAGCGGCGCGTGCGCGCGAACTGCCGAGGAAGATCCGGTGCGTCCATGAGCGGCACTGTAGGCAGCGGGGCGAGTGATCGAACAGCTTCCGGCCGCCAGTAATCTGGGGCGATGCTCACCGAAGTGACCGCGGTCCGCTATGTCACGCCCCTGCGCGAGGGCGGATCGCTCCCCGGCGTCGTCGAGGCCGTCGACGGCCATGGCGCGTATGCGACGTACGTCATGAAGTTCACCGGCGCGGGACAGGGCCGCAAGACGCTGGTCGCCGAGGTGATCTGCGGTGAGCTCGCGCGCCGGCTCGGGCTGCGGATGCCGCGGCTCACACAGATCATGCTCGACCCGGTGATCGGCCTCGGCGAGCCCGACCAGCAGGTGCAGGAGCTGCTGAAGTCGAGCGGCGGCCTCAACCTCGGCATGGACTTCCTGTCCGGCGCGCTCGGCTTCGACCCGCTCGCCCACCACGTGGACGCGGCGGAGGCCGGACGCGTCGTCTGGTTCGACGCGCTGATCAACAACGTGGACCGGTCCTGGCGCAATCCGAACCTGCTCCTGTGGCACGGCGACCTGTGGCTGATCGACCACGGGGCGAGCATGATCTGGCACCACAACTGGCGCACCGCCGCGACCGCGTCCGCGAAGCCGTACGACGCCACGGACCACGTGCTCCGCCCCTACGGGCCCGACGTGGCGTCGGCCGCCGCGGAGCTCGCCCCGCTCGTCACCGAGGAGCTGCTCACCGAGGTGACCGCCGAGGTGCCCGACGCCTGGCTGGTCGACGAGCCGGGCTTCGGGACACCGGACGACGTGCGCCACGCGTACGTGGCGGCCCTGTTGCCCCGCGCCGCGACCATCCATGAACGGATCGCACTCGGCGAGCCGCAGCCGAAGGGGGCCGTCACATGACGGATCGGTACGTCTTCGAGTACGCACTCGTGCGCGTGGTCCCGCGCGTGGAGCGCGGCGAGCAGTTCAACGCGGGCGTGGTGGTCTACTGCCGCGCCAAGTCCTACGTGGCCGCCCGCACGCACCTCGACGAGACCAAGCTCCTCGCGCTCGACCCCGCGGCCGACGTGGCCGGCATCAGGGCGGCGCTCGGCGCCGTCGAGCGGATCTGCGAGGGCGGCACCGCGGCGGGCCAGGCCGAGCGCGACGACGCCGGGCGGCGCTTCCGCTGGCTCATCGCGCCCCGCTCCACGGTGGTCCAGCCGGGCCCGGTGCACACGGGTCTGACGGCCGATCCCGCGGCGGAGACGGACCGTCTCCTCGACCTCCTGGTGAGGTGACGCGTCACCTCGTGCCGGTGAGCCGTTGACACCCGGTGCCAGGCCTTCTAGCGTCTCGTCCAGCTAAAGGTACTAAGCGGTCGCTCACCGTAAGGGCGTACCGTGGGGCCGCATCCCGAAGCCGCATCCCGAAGCTGCTAGCCAAGAGCCGCATCCAGGGCGAGGAGAACCAGCATGTCCACCACTGAGCAGCGCGTCGCGATCGTGACCGGCGGAGCGCGAGGCATCGGCGCGGCGACCGCCGTCCGGCTCGCCGCCGAGGGCCGCGCCGTCGCCGTCATCGACCTCGACGAGGCCGCCTGCAAGGACACCGTCGCGCAGATCACCGCGGCCGGTGGCAAGGCGCTCGCCGTCGGCTGCGACGTGTCCGACGAGGCCCAGGTCGAGGCCGCCGTCGCCCGCATCGCCGAGGAACTCGGCGCGCCGACGATCCTCGTCAACAACGCCGGTGTGCTCCGCGACAACCTGCTCTTCAAGATGAGCGCGGGCGACTGGGACACGGTCATGAACGTGCACCTGCGCGGCGCGTTCCTGATGTCGCGGGCCGTCCAGAAGCACATGGTGGACGCGGGCTTCGGCCGTGTCGTCAACCTCTCCTCGTCCTCGGCCCTCGGCAACCGCGGCCAGGTCAACTACGCCGCCGCCAAGGCCGGCCTCCAGGGCTTCACCAAGACCCTCGCCAAGGAGCTCGGCAAGTTCGGCGTCACCGCCAACTCCGTCGCCCCCGGCTTCATCGTCACCGAGATGACCAAGGCCACCGCCGACCGCGTGGGCATGGACTTCGAGGAGTTCCAGACGGCCGCTGCCACCCAGATCCCGGTGCAGCGCGTCGGCCGCCCCGAGGACATCGCCAACGCCATCGCCTTCTTCACGGGCGACGCGGCAGGGTTTGTCTCCGGGCAGGTCATGTACGTGGCCGGCGGCCCGCTCAACTGATCCGGAAGGCTACAGATCATGGCTGTGCAAGACAGTGGGAAGGCCGCGCTCGTCACGGGCGCGAGCCGCGGCATCGGCTACGGAATCGCCGAGGCCCTGGTCGCCCGCGGCGACCGCGTCTGCATCACGGGACGCAACGAGGACGCCCTCAAGGAGGCCGTGGAGAAGCTCGGTTCCGACCGGGTCATCGGGGTCGCGGGCAAGGCCCACGACGAGGCGCACCAGGCGGTCGCCGTCGAGCGCGCGATGGAGGCGTTCGGCCGCGTCGACTTCCTGATCAACAACGCGGGCACGAACCCGGTCTTCGGACCGATGTCCGAGCTCGACCTGAACGTGGCGCGCAAGGTGTTCGAGACCAACGTCATCTCGGCGCTCGGCTTCGCCCAGCTGACCTGGAAGGCCTGGCAGAGCGAGAACGGCGGCGCGATCGTCAACATCGCCTCCGTCGCGGGCGTCTCCGCCTCGCCCTTCATCGGGGCGTACGGAATGAGCAAGGCCGCCATGGTCAACCTCAGCCTCCAGCTCGCGCACGAGTTCGCGCCGAAGGTGCGGGTGAACTCCATCGCGCCCGCCGTGGTCAAGACCAAGTTCGCCCAGGCGCTCTACGAGGGCCGCGAGGCGGAGGCCGCGGCCTCCTACCCGCTCGGCAGGCTCGGCGTGCCCGAGGACATCGGGGGCGCCGCCGCGTTCCTCACGTCCAGCCAGTCGGACTGGATCACCGGCCAGACACTCGTGGTCGATGGCGGCATCTTCCTCAATGCGGGTGTCGGCTGACAGAAAAGGCGCAACCGTCGGTTACGCGGTCAAAAGTGATGTAAAAGCGCATCGAGTGCCCCGCACGCCACATCGGTTGGCGTGGCGGGGCACTGCCGATATGGTCTGCCGACCCAGGACGAGGCCGATCGAGGAGAGTGTGCGTGTTCAGTGATCTTTCCCCCGCGAAGCTCACGAGAAGCCTCGGACCCGTGGCTGCGCTCACGTCGCTGTCGCTGATCGCGGGGTGCGGGGCGCTGTCCTCCGAAGAGTCCGACGGAGAACAGGTGATCACGGTCGGCACGATGAGCGCGCCGAGCACCCTGGACCCGGCCAAGGCCTGGGACAGCTCCTGGGAGCTGTACAGAAACGTTTTCCAGACGCTGCTCAGCCTCCCCTCGGGGGCCACCGAGCCCGAGCCGGACGCCGCGGAGTCCTGTGAGTTCGACGGTGCGTCGAGCACGGTCTACACCTGCGAGCTCCGTGAGGGCCTCACGTTCTCCGACGGGCACGAACTGGACGCGGCGGCGGTGAAGTACTCCTTCGACCGCATGCGCACCCTGGAGACCAACGGAGTCGTCAAGGGCGGCCCCATGGGGCTGCTCGGCTCGCTCGACAAGGTCGAGACGAAGGGCGAGCGGACGATCGTCTTCCGGCTCACGAAGCCAGACGCGACGTTCCCGCTCGTGCTGTCGACGCCCGCCATGTCGATCGTCGACCCGCGCGAGTACCCGGCCGACAAGCTGCGCCGGGGCAACGGGCTCACGGGTTCGGGACCGTACGGGCTCAAGGCGTACGTGCCCGGCCGGAAGGCCGAGCTGGTCAAGAACGACAACTACAAGGGTGCGGCCGAGGTCAAGAACGACGGCGTCACCATCCGCTACTTCAAGAAGTCCTCCACGATGGTCGACGCCCTGAAGAAGAAGGAGATCGACGTCACCTTCCGCGGCCTGGACGCCGGCGACATCATCGCGGCGCAGGGCAAGGACGAGGGCAAGGACAAGGGTGAGCAGGACATCGAACTCGTCGAGGGAACGGGCACCGAGATCCGCTACCTGGTGTTCAACGCCGAAGACCCCTGGGCGCGCAAGCTGCCGG
Organism: Streptomyces sp. DSM 118878; assembly: GCF_052936595.1. Lineage (NCBI taxonomy): Bacteria > Bacillati > Actinomycetota > Actinomycetes > Kitasatosporales > Streptomycetaceae > Streptomyces > Streptomyces sp. DSM 118878. The sequence continues at coordinate 1,765,375 of NZ_CP193622.1, read as the reverse complement.
TCCGACGGGCCGTCGCGCAGCTCGTCGACCGCCCGGCCATCGCCCACAAGGTCTACAAGGACACCGTCGAGCCCCTGTACTCGATGGTGCCGAGGGGGCTCACCGGACACACCACCGGCTTCTTCGACGACTACGGGGAGCCCAGCGCGGCCAGGGCCAGGAAGATCCTCACCGACGCCGGGATCGACGGGCCCGTGCCGCTCACCCTCTGGTACGCCACCGACCGTTACGGATCGGCCACCGCCCTGGAGTTCGCCGAGCTCAAACGGCAGCTCGAAGCCTCTGGTCTGTTCAGGATCACGCTCAAGAGCCGTCCCTGGACCGAGTTCCAGGAGGGCTACAGCAAGGGCGAGTATCCCGTCTTCGGCCGCGGCTGGTTCCCCGACTTCCCGGACGCGGACAACTTCATCGCGCCCTTCGTCGGCCCGAAGAACGTGCTCAACACGCCCTACGTGACCAAGGAGATCACCGACGAGCTCCTGCCGCGCGAACGCCGGGAGACCGACAGGGGCGCGGTGGTCGACGACTTCGAACGGGCCCAGAAGATCCTCGTCGACGACGTCAGGCTGCTGCCGGTCTGGCAGGGCAAGCAGTACATCATGGCCGGCGAGGAGATCGCGGGCGGCGAGCGCGCCCTGGACCCCTCGGCGATCATGATGATGTGGGAGTTGCAGCGCAAGACGAGCTGGTGACGCGGGCGCGGGCTCGGGCTCGGGCGCGGGCGCGGAACGTCCGGGGGAGCGCCGGGGCGGCGGGACGGATTGTCAGTGGTCGCCGGTAGGTTCAGTGGTCAGAAGTGATCGCACCCCGGAGGTTGTTGACGTGACCGACATCGCCATGCTGCCCGCGTCCTGGCGCGGAGTCCTCGGCGAAGAGCTCCAGAAGCCCTACTTCGAGGAGCTCACCGAGTTCGTGGAGCGGGAGCGGGCACAGGGCCCCGTCTACCCTCCGCGCGACGAGGTCTTCGCCGCCCTCGACGCCACGCCGTACGACCGGGTGAAGGTCCTGATCCTCGGCCAGGACCCGTATCACGGCGAGGGCCAGGGACACGGGCTCTGCTTCTCGGTGCGCCCCGGGGTGAAGACCCCGCCCTCCCTGCGGAACATCTACAAAGAGATAAACGAGGAGCTCGGCCACCCGGTGCCGGACAACGGCTATCTGATGCCGTGGGCCCAGCAGGGCGTCCTGCTGCTGAACGCGGTGCTCACGGTCCGCGCCGGTGAGGCCAACTCCCACAAGAACAAGGGCTGGGAGAAGTTCACGGACGCGGTGATCCGCGCGGTGGCCGCCCGCCCCGACCCGGCGGTCTTCGTGCTCTGGGGGAACTACGCCCAGAAGAAGCTGCCGCTCATCGACGAGGAGCGGCACGTCGTCGTCAAGGGCGCGCACCCCTCACCGCTGTCCGCGAAGAAGTTCTTCGGTTCGCACCCCTTCACGCAGATCGACGCGGCGGTCGCGGCACAGGGGCACGAGCCGATCGACTGGCGGATCCCCGACATCGGCTGAGCGGCCACATCGCACGTGCCGGGCGTGTAGTCGAGTTCTCACTCTCCGAGCGTGTAGTCGAACGTGTACGGGGTGGACTTCACCCCGTGGTGCGCGGTGAACGTGCCGGTTCCGCTCAGCCCGGCGAGTTCGCCGGTGCCGGAGCCGGGCAGCACGGTGAAGGCGCACTCGATGCCGTCGGCCACGAACGAGCCGCGCTGCTCGATGACGAAGGAGCCCTTGCGGCCGTCGAGGCTCCCCTCGATGTACTCGTAGCCGACGTAGGCGCCGTCGCCGCTCCCGCCGAGGTAGGCGATCGTGTACTGGCACGCGGAGGACATCGCCTCGATGCCGCCGTGGAAGTCGTTGGAGACGGCGGCATGCGTGATGCGTACGCCGCCGTCCTCTCCGGCGACGGGCCGCTCGTCCCAGTGGGTGAAGGTGAAGGTGCCGGTCGAGCGCTGGAGCTGGGGCATGGGTGTGTTCCTTCCGCGTTCGGATGAGAGATCCCGGTTTCGGGTGAGGACTCCGGTTCCGGTGACCGGGGCCGCCGTGACGAGCACTCTTCCCGAGGTACCTGACACCTTCTGTCAGGTACGGGGGCAGACTGGGGGTCATGCGCGCCGACCGGCTCATCGCCCTCCTCCTGCTCCTCCAGAACCGCGGGCGGATGACCGCGCCCGAACTGGCCGAGGAGCTGGAGGTCTCGGTCAGGACCGTCTACCGCGACGCCGAGGCGCTCGCCGCCTCCGGGGTGCCCGTCTACGCCGAGCGGGGCCCCGCGGGCGGCTTCCGGCTCCTCGACGGCTACCGCACCCGCCTCACGGGGCTCACCGGCGACGAGGCCGACTCCCTCGCCCTCGCGGGCATGCCCGGGGCCGCGGCCGACCTCGGGCTCGGGTCCCAACTGGTCACGGCGCGGCTGAAGTTGGCGGCTGCCTTGCCCTCGGGGCTCGGGGAGCGGTCGCGCCGCATCCAGGAGCGGTTCCACCTCGACGCGGCGGCATGGTTCCGCACCGCGGAACCGGCGCCGCTGCTCGACGTGGTGGCCGACGGGGTGTGGCGTCAGCGGATGCTGAGCGCGCACTACCGGCGGTGGGGCGGTGACGTCCGCCGCGAGCTGCATCCGCTGGGCCTCGTCCTCAAGGCGGGCAACTGGTACCTGGCGGCGGCCGTCGACGACCGGGTCCGCACCTACCGGGTCTCGCGGTTCCTGGAGGTCACGGTGGTGGAGAAGCCGTGCGTGCGCCCCGTCGGCTTCGACCTGGCGGCGTACTGGAGTGAGGCCTCGCGCGGTCTGGAGGCCCGCGTGCTGCGGGGCACCGCGCGGCTGCGGGTGAGCCGGGCGGGGCTCCGGCTGCTGCCCGCGATGTTCGGGGCGGCGGGCGCGCGGGCCGCGGAGGGGGCGGGCGCGGAGGGGGCGGACGGCTGGGCCGAGGTCGACCTGGAGGTGGAGGAGCTGCCGGTGGCCGTGAGCGACATCCTTCGGCTCGGTCTGGAGGCGGAGGTCCTCGGGCCGCCGGAACTCCGCGCCGAGGTGGCGAGGAGCGTCACCGGGCTGGCCCAGCGCTACGCGTGAGCGCCCCTCGCCCGAACGTGCCTGACCGTGATTGTCAGTGGGGGCCGCTAGCGTCGTGAGGGATGGGGCGTAGGCGGTGCGACCACGGAGGAACCGGTGACGGAGCGGCAGGAGCAGGCGGCGGACGACGCGGTGATGACGCGCATCGGTCAGGCGGTCATGCTGCATCACGGCGGTGACCGCGAGGAGGCCCAGGACCGCTTCCTCGGGCTGTGGGGGGAGATCGGCGAGGGCGGCGACCCGCTGCACCGCTGCACGCTCGCGCACTACATGGCGGACACGCAGGAGGACCCCTCGGCCGAACTGGCCTGGGACCTGCGGGCGTTGTCCGCGGCGGACGAGCTGACGGACGAGCGGCTGAGCGCACACCACCAGTCGCTCGCGGTGCGGGGCTTCTACCCCTCCCTGCACCTGAACCTCGCCGCGGACTACGTGAAGCTGGGCCGTCCCGCGGCGGCCCGCACCCATCTGCGCCGGGCCCGGGGCGCGGCGGGCTCCCTGGAGGACGACGGGTACGGAAACGGCATCAAGGCGGCCCTGGCGAGGCTGGAGCGGGAGGTGGGAGAGGGGAGCGAGGAGGAGTGACGTGCCGGACCGGTGAGGTGATGCCGTCGCGGGTCAACGCCGGTAGGCCTCGCGGCAGATGACGGCCTGGGGGCTGCCCGGCTGCCAGCCCCCGTAGGTCTCACCGAGCGCGCACACGTCCGCACCGGGGACGGTGGGCGCGGACGGGGCGGGAGCGGCACGCGTGGCTCCGGCGTCCGGCCGGTCGGCGGGGGGTCGGCGGACCGGCGGGGGCGCGGACCGGGCCGGGCGGGGCGACGGGGCGGAGGGGCGCGTGGCGGCGACCGGGCCCGGCGGCGTGCCGGGGCGGGCCGGCCCCATGCGCTCCAGCGCCTCCCTGGCCGGGGGCTGCTCGGCCCGGGGCCGGCTCTGCCCGCCGGCACGGGGCGTCGCGGGCGGCGGCGTAGTGGCCGCCGGGGAGCCGCCCCCGCCGGGCCGCTCGACGCTGACACAGCCGGAGACGGCGGCCGACACGGCCACGGAGACGAGTAGCGCGGCGGCGGATGTCGTCGATCGATGCACCCGCGTAACTCTTGAGGAGCGGGCGGCTCTTCGGTGCGGGAACGAGCGGGGGATGCCTCGCATGGGTGACGGGGTGACGGGGTGCGCGCCCCTCGCCCCGCGCCCTCGCCCCTCGCCCCGCGTCAGTCCGGCAGCATCCCCCCGAGCAGTTCCGCCGCTCCTGTCCGTAGTTCCTCCTCGGTGGGAGGTGTCGCGTGGTACGACCCCGCCACGCAGGAGAACATCAGGCCCTCGCACCAGGCGGTCAGGGAGAGCGTGTGGCGTTCGGGGGCGGGAGAGCCCGCGGCCTTGAGCAGGGCCTCCAGGGGCCTGCGGAACTGGGCGCCCGTCGTGTCGTAGTAGGCGCGCAGCTCCGGTCTGCGCGTGGCTTCGAGGGCCAGCTCGTAGCGCGAGACGAGCAGGGGGCGGTAGCCGCCGGTCAGGTAGCGGTGGAGGGCGAGGGCCAGGCCGGCCGCCAGTGCTTCGCGGCCCGCCGCCGGCTGCGGCAGCGCCGTGGGGTCGAGTACCTCGGCCTCGCGCTCCGCCTGCCGCCGCACCGCCGCCTCCAGGAGCGCGAGCCGGGTGCGGGCGTGGTTGGACGTCGAGCCCTGCGGCAGCCCCGCCGCCTCGTCGACGGCTCGGTGGGTGAGTCCGCGCATGCCGCGTTCGGCGAGTAGGGCGAGGGCGGTGTCGGCGATGAGCGCGGAGCGCGGCGACCCCGCGGCGTTTCGTGCGGCCATGACGGAAACCCTACCCCGGCGCGACTACAGGTGTAGTACGGTCGTCGCATCGCTCACTACAGGTGTAGTTCCGGGTGTAGTTCCGGCCTGTGGCACGCGGACAGGCGTATCAAGGCGGACGTATCAAGGAGGAGCAGCCATGAAGCAGCAGCAGCCCCACGCGGTGGTCATCGGCGGTGGGATCGGCGGTCTCACCGCCGCCATCGGTCTGCACATGACCGGCTGGCGCGTCACCGTTCTGGAGCGCGCCCCCTCGCTGGAGCCCGTGGGCGCCGGCATCGGACTCGCCCCCAACTCCCAGCGCGCCCTGGACGTCATCGGCCTCGGCGACCGGGTCCGTGACCTCGCGGCCTGGCAGGGCCAGATCGGGATGCGCGCCCGGAACGGCCGCTGGCTGGTGCGTTCCAGCGCGGCCGAGGCCGAGCGGACGTATGGCGGCACGCTGGTGATGCTGCACCGCGCCACCCTCGTCGACCTGCTGGTCTCAGCGCTCCCCGAGGACACGCTGCGCACCGGTACGCGGGCCCGCCTCGCCGACCAGGGTTCGGCCGACCGCCGGGCGGTAGTCGCGACCGAGGACGGCGACATCGAGGCCGACCTCGTCATCGGCGCCGACGGCATCAACTCCGCCGTACGCACGACGCTCTTCCCGGCTCACCCGAAGCCCGTCTACGCGGGGTTCACCGCATGGCGGTTCGTCACCCCCGCCCCCGACCGGCTCTCCGCGCCCGGTGGGCAGAACGCCCCCGGTGGGCACATCGCGCCGCACGAGACCTGGGGCCGCGGCGGCGTATGGGGGACGCAACCGCTCAAGGACGGCCGGGTGTACGCGTACGCCACGGCCAGGCTGCCCGAGGGCGGCAAGGCGCCCGACGGCGAGAAGGCCGAGCTGGCACGCCGTTTCGCCGACTGGCACGACCCGATCCCCGAACTGATCGCCGCCGTCGAGCCGGATGCCGTCCTGCGCAACGACGTCCGCTACCTGGCGACGCCGCTCGCCGTCTTCCACCGGGGCCGCGTCGCCCTCGTCGGCGACGCCGCGCACGCCATGACGCCGAGCCTCGGCCAGGGCGGCAACCAGGCCATCGAGGACGGCGTGGTCCTGGCCCATCACCTGGCACCCGGCGCCGACCTGGCGGCCGGGCTCGCCGCCTACAGCGCGGCACGCGTTCCCCGTACCACCGACGTCGTCCGGCGGGCGGCGCGCGCTTCCCGGCTCACGCACATAGCGAGCCCTCCGCTCGTCGCCGTACGCGACGCCCTCGTCGCCACGGCGTCGCGGCTCGGCCCGAACCTCATTCTGCGGGGCTTCTCCTCCATCGCCGACTGGCGTCCGCCGCAACCCCCGTATGCTGCGGGAACGGCGACCGGAGCGCCCGCGCGGACCGTCCGGACCGTGCGGACGCAGGGCGCGGGGACAGCGGGACGCCAGATCGGCGGCGAGCGGTAGGGAGACAGTGGTGAAGATCGGCTGCATCGGACTGGGTGACATCGCACAGAAGGCGTATCTGCCCGTCCTCACCACCCGGCCCGGGGTCGAGCTGCACTTGCAGACGCGCACGCCGGCGACGCTCGCCCGGGTCGCGGGCGTCCACCACATCCCCGACGCCCGCTGCCACACCGACCTCGACTCGCTGCTCGACCAGGGTCTCGACGCCGCGTTCGTGCACGCGCCGACCGCCGTGCATCCGGAGATCGTCGGCCGGCTGCTCGAAGCGGGCGTCGCGACGTACGTCGACAAGCCCATAGCGTACGAACTCGCCGAATCGGCCCGTCTCGTGCGGCTGGCCGAGGACCGTGGCGTGAGCCTCGCCGTCGGCTTCAACCGCCGTTACGCGCCTGGTTACGCCCAGTGCGTCGAGCATCCGCGCGAGCTGATCCTGATGCAGAAGAACCGCGTCGGCCTGCCGGAGGACCCGCGCACGCTCGTGCTCGACGACTTCATCCACGTCGTGGACACCCTGCGCTTCCTGGCGCCGGGGGAGATCGACCACGTGGGTGTGCGCGCCCGGGTCGTGGACGGTCTCATGGAGCATGTGGTGCTACAGCTCGCGGGCGACGGTTTCACCGCGCTCGGTGTGATGAACCGGCTGAGCGGTTCCGCCGAGGAGATCCTCGAGGTCTCGGGGCAGGACACCAAGCGGCAGGTCGTGAACCTCGCCGACGTCATCGACCACAAGGGCCAGCCCAGTGTGCGGCGGCGTGGCGACTGGGTGCCGGTGGCCCGTCAGCGGGGCATCGAGCAGGTCGTCCTCGCCTTCCTCGACGCCGTGCGGGCGGGCAAGGTCCTCAGTGCCCGGGATGCGCTGGCGACCCATGAACTGTGCGAGCGCGTGGTCCGTGCGGCTCAGGAGCAGGGCGCCTGAGCGACCGGGCGCACTCGGCCGCGCACAGCACGGTGATCACCACGAGCGCCCCGTGCACGGGCCAGTCGCCCCACCTGACGTATGCCGTCGTGCCCTCGGCCAGCGGCACGTCGTAGACCTTGGCGGCGCTCGCCGAGGTGCCGAGAGGGGCGCCCGCGCGGGAGCCGTCGGGGCCGTAGACCGCCGAGACACCGGTGAGCGTGGCGTGCACCATGGGGCGGCCCGTCTCGGCGGCGCGTACCGCGGCGAGCGAGGCGTGCTGCTCGGGTGCCCAACTGGACTGGAACGACGAGGTGGCGGACTGGGCCAGCAGCAACTGCGCCCCGTCGCGGGTCAGTTGGCGGCTCATGTCGGGGAACGCGGACTCGAAGCAGACCAGCGGCCCGACGCGCAGGCCGGGGCCCGCGTCCATCAGGACCTGGCGGTCGCCGCGCCTGCGGTCCTCGCCGGCGGCCTTGCCGACGGAGGTGGCCCAGCCGAGCAGGGAACGCGCCGGTATGTACTCGCCGAACGGCACGAGCCGCATCTTGTCGTAGCGGTCCCCGGTCGGGCCTTCGGGGCCCACCAGGACGGAGCTCTTGAAGATGCCGGGGCGGTCGGAGCGGCGGGCGTCGACGTTGACGAGCAGGTCGGCGTCCACCTCGCGGGACAGCGCGGCGAGGCGACGCGCCACGTCGGGCCGGTCGGCGAGGTCGAACCCGACGCTGCTCTCGCCCCACACCACGAGGTCGGGGTCCTCCTGCGCCAAGTCCCGAGTCAACGCCTCCTGCCGGTCGAGCCGCTTCTCGGGCCCCGAGACGCCGTTCATGACACCGGGCTGCACGACGGCGACCCGGACCTCCCCGGCGGCCTCGGGGCGCGGAGCCCAGACCGAGGCAGCCACGGCGACGACGGCCACGCCGAGGATGCCCGCGAAGGCGGGGAGAGCGGTGGCGGTGGCAGCGGCTGTTGCGGCGGCGCGTGCGGCTGTACGGGGTGCGGGTGCCGCGGTCAGGCGCGAAGCCGCCCCACGCGCCTTCCTGCGCGCCGCCGCCCTACGCGATGCCACCCGCCTTGCCAGGGCCAGCACCAGCAGCGCCACACCCACGTTCACCACCACGACCAGCGCGCTGACCAGCCACACTCCGCCCACTGACGCGAGCCGCAGCGCCGGGGTCACCTGCCACTGGCTGGAGCCCAGCAGACCCCAGGGGCCGCCCAGGTTCTCCCACGACCGCGTCAGTTCGACCATCAGCCAGCCCGAGGGCAGGACCACCAGGGACGCCGTGGACCGGCCCGGGGACGGCGCGCCGCCGAGCAGCCGACGGACCAGCCAGCCCCACGGCGCCCACAGCAGGCCCAGCAGCGCCGCTATGACCACCGTGAAGACATGCAGGCTCGGCAGCAGCCAGTGGTGTACGGCCACCATGAAGCCCAGGCCGCCGAGCCAGCCGTCGAGCATGGCCCGCCGGGCGGTGGGCGCCGTACGGGTCAGCAGGATCCAGGGGACCAGCGCCACGTACGCGAACCACCACAGCGACGGCGCGGGGAAGGCGAGGGCAGGGAGCGCGCCCGTCAGGACGGCGAGCCCGCCCCGCCACCGGCGCGAGGCCGGAATTCCCCGGGCGAAAGCCGTCAGCCGGTCCCGCCGGTCGAAAGTCCGGAACTGGTCCCGCCGGTCGAAAGTCCGGAACCGGTCCGGCCGGGTGAGAGTCCGGCTCCGGTCCCGTCGGCCCCACCGGTCGCCGTCGCCGAGCAGATCCATGCAGCGCCTCCCTCGATCCCGCAGCCTGCCGGGATCCCAGTGTGCGCGCCCTTGACGATCTAGAACAGGGGGTATCCGCAGGGGGTATCCGCTGGGTGGCAACGGGCAACGGGCAACGGGAGTCGGTCAGCCCGCGGCGGGAGTCGGTCAGCCCGCGGCGGGAGTCTCGGCGGGCCGCTCGCTGATCCGGCGCCACTTCTCCTCCACCGCCACCTGCCGCAGCCGCCAGCCGGCATGGGTCCGCTGGAGCGTGAAGACGTACCGACCGCCACACTCGAAGTCCGGCGCCGTGGACTTCGCGGCGCCATCGCGATCGCGGAACCGCATGGGGTTCAGATAGTCGGCCTGTACGCGCGCCGTGTCGCCGACGTCCTGGTCAAGGGTGCCGAACTCCAGCTTTCGATTCACGATGAGGTGCTGGCGCATCGGGAACAGGCGCAGGGTCTCGGCCAGCCAGGCCGCGATCTCGTCGGCGCCTCCCTCGATGCCGCCCGCCGAGCGGTAGTCGGCACGGCCCTGGGGAGCGAAAAGCTGTTCGTAGGCGCTCCAGTCGCCGTCGTCGACCGTCACCGCGTACTCGGTGATGAGGGCATCGATGGCCAACCGGTCGATCACGGCGGCCAGTTCCACGCGCTGCGTCATCGGCTCAGTGTTGGGCACGGGCGGTGCCGAGCCAAGGGGCGTGCAGAGGGGCGTGCAGGAGGGGCGTGCGGAAACCGCGCCGGGGAGGGAGCGGTGCCCGGCGCCGGGGACCGCCTAGGCGGCCTTCACGATCTCGGCGCGGACGGCTGCCGCCCACTCCGTCACCAGTCTTTCGTACTCGGCGCGCTGCTCGGCGGATAGGCGTCCGCCGGCGCGCAGCCACAGGCTGCGGATGCGCTCGTTCAGTTCCACGGAAGAGCGCGCGGAACCATGAGGTGGTGGGGTTAAGGGCATGAGGTCAAGCCTAGGCGATGCCTACGACAATCGGAACTGTCAGCTACCGAACACCTCCGCCAGGTGATCGATCGAGGCTGATTTGCCTCCGGTAGCCGACCACAAATCCGTATGGAACGGTGTAAAGCGACTCGGGTGATGTGACGAAACCTTGCCCCGGTCCGTACCGAGCCAGGCTGATTCCTACCGAGAGAGGTGGCGAGATGTCGTCGAAGCGACGCCGCAAGAAGAAGGCCCGCCGCAAGCACGCGGCCAACCACGGAAGCCGCCCTCAGTCCTAGCCGCCCCCAGTCCTAGCCGCCCCCAGTCCTAGCCGCCGTCAGGGCGTGCCGCGCCGGTGGCCATGGCCGTATAGGACACTTGTACGGCAACGTCACCGCCGGGTCCGGCATCGCGGACTCCGGGCAGGTGTGGACGACGACCGGCGGCAATGCCTCCGACACAGCGTGGAGGAGGCGCGGGACCGCGTGGCGGACTTGTACGCGAACTGGGCGGAGCTCGCCGCGGCGGAGACCGAAGGCGTGGACTACCGGATCCGCTCCGCCGGCCCGGTCGGCCCGGCCGGGGCGACCTGGGTGTCCATCGCCATCCACGGCGGTGCCATCGAGGCGGGGTCCGGGGAGATGGCCCGTGCGGTCGCCGGGACGTGGATGCGGTACTACGAGCTCGACGGGATGAAGGCCACGGGCAACGCGGCCCTGCACATCACGTCGACGAGATACGACGAGCCCGGCGCCTTGGCGGCGGTGACGACTGCCCGCCGCTGTCTGTCCTTCCACGGCTATCAGGGCAGCGGCGGGCTTCCCATGACCGCGATCGGCGGCCGGGACGCCGCGCTCGTCGCCCGCGTGAGCCACAGCCTGCGGGCCGCCGGTTTCGCCGTGTCGACCGCGGCGAGCGATATCGCGGGCACCAGCCCGGCGAACATCTGCAACAAGACCCTGTCGGGCGGCGGCGTGCAGCTGGAGATGAGCCGCGCCCTGCGCCGCGGCTTCTTCCCCGGCGGGGATCTCTCCTCGGAGATGCGCGGGACCGGCGCCCGCACGGAGGCCTTCCACCGCTACGCCGCCGCGGTCCGGGCCGCCTGCGATGGCCGCACCCTGACCTCACCGGGCGGCAGGCAGACCAGCACGATCAGGGCGGCACTGCCCGTGGACAACGCCACCGCGCTCTGAGAGTCCCCCGCGCGCTGAGAGTCCCCCAAATGGCGTTCCCCGGTTGACAGGCAGACGATGGAGTGAAGGGATCGGCTGGTGATGTCGGCCGTGGACTCCGCGGCGGCGACGACTGACTCCCGGCGCAGGGGCGTAAAGCCCGAATGGAGGACGTCGTCATGATGGAGGTCAAGACGGTCGAGAAGCCGGACGAGCGGCGGGATTTCCCCCGCGGTCACCTCGAAGCCGTTCATCTCACAGGGCTGGACTTCGCCGTGGGTACGTTCGAGCCCGGCTGGCGCTGGTCCGAGTCCGTGGCCCCGCTGGCAGGGACCGAGAGCTGCCAGATCCACCACAACGGTTATGTCGTCCGGGGGCGGATGGGTCTCCGCATGGACGACGGAGGCGAATCCGAAGTCGGGCCGGGCGATGTGTTCGTGTGCTCGCCCGGCCATGACGCCTGGGTCATCGGCGACGAACCGGTCGTTCTGTACGACTTCGCCGGAGGCATGGCGCAGGACTACGCAAGAGCAGCGGAGGGTTAGCCGCCTGGCTCAGCTTCCCGCTCGCGAAGCCGTGGCCCGGCGTCCGGGAGGGGCGGTCAGGGCACGAGGCTGTCGAGATCGATGTCGAGGGGGATGGGGACGGAGACCTTCAGCCGGTTGCGGTGGATGCCGGTGGCCACGTAGGTGCTGGTCATGGTGTCGAGTTCGTAGGTGTGGACGGTGGGGGCGCCGGTCTCGTCCTCGACGCGCCAGAAGTGGGGGATCTTGGCCTGTGCGTACTTGAAGGGCTTCAGGGAACGGTCGCGGTCCGCCGACTCCTCCGAGACGACCTCGATGACCAGGGCGACGTCCTCGGGCGCGTACCACGTCCGGTCGGGGTCGTACGGAGCGGTCGTGACCAGGACGTCCGGCTCGGGGCGGCTCTTCTTGTCGAGCCTGACGGTCATCTCACGCTCGGCGTCGAACCCGACGGGGGCGGCCTGGCGCAGGGCGAAGGTCAGATTCTCCACCAGCCGGGCGTGCCAGGACCGCTGCGGCGACATCATGAAGATCAGCGCTCCGTCGATGAGTTCCGTGTGCCGCGGTGCCTGGGCCAGGAGGTCGAGGTCATCGGCTTCCCAGCCGCTGATCCTGGGCGGGATCATCCAGTCGGGGAGTTCGGCGGTCACGGCTTCCTCCAGGCGCCTCGAAGAGGTCAGGGGCCCTCATCCCGGATCGCGGACACGGGCGCAGCGCTGGTGTCAGCATAGTCGAGCGACCGAATCTCCCACTCGGCCCGTGTGGGTCCGAGGAGCCGGAGGCCGGTGGTCATCTCGGTGTGGATCTGGCCGACGTGGTCCATGGACGGGCTGCTTCGCAGGAGTGGTGCACGTCAGCTTGAGCACCGGGTCGAGGTCGGCCGACACCAGGCGTGCGATGTCGTCGAGGTCGCAGTGGAAGCCCCCCCATCCTTGTCCTCACAGGTCAGGGGGCCGCGCACATGGTGCCGTGGCGTACGGCGGTGCCGCGGCTGGTTCCCGGGTTCCGCCGAGCCGTGCGGAGCGTCAACTGGTGCTGGACGCGGCCTGCCACGTGCGGGCCGCCCGCGCCCTCGACCGGCTCGCTCGGGACCTGGTCGACAGCTCGGAGTTCTGGGAGACAAGTGGGAGATGATCATGGCGTGGTGCTGCGATCAGGCGCTGGGAAATGCTCGATAGCGCTACCCGTACGGCCCGGTTTCAGCCCGCCGACTCGCCCGCGTGAGGGCTCAGTACACCCATGCTGACCAGCACGATCAGGACCAGTCCCAGCACGAGCCGGTAGTAGACGAACGGCATGAAGCTCTTGGTGGTGATGAACTTCATGAACCACGCGATCACCGCGTAGCCGACGACGAAGGCCACGAGCGTCGCGAAGATCGTGGGGCCCCAGGAGACATGCCCCTCGCCCGCGTCCTTCAGCTCGAAGACGCCGGAGGCGAGGACGGCGGGGATGGCCAGGAGGAACGAGTAGCGGGCGGCGGCCTCTCGGGTGTAGCCCATGAGGAGGCCGCCGCTGATCGTGGCGCCCGAGCGCGAGACGCCCGGGATCAGGGCCATCGCCTGGCAGATGCCGAAGATCAGGCCGTCCTTGACGCCGAGTTCCTTCAGGCCCTTGCGTTCCCGCACCACGCGGTGCCTGCCGCCCGTCTCGTCGCGGGCCGCCATGCGGTCGGCGACGCCGAGCACGATGCCCATCACGATCAGCGTCGTGGCGATGAGCCGCAGATCGCGGAAGGGGCCCTCGATCTGGTCCTTGAACGTCACGCCGAGCACGCCGATCGGTATGGAGCCGACGATGACCAGCCAGCCCATCTGCGCGTCGTGGTCCGAGCGCGGCACCTTCCCGAAGAGTGAGCCGAACCACGCCGACAGGATCCGCGCGATGTCCTTGCGGAAGTAGATGAGCACGGCGGCCTCCGTGCCGATCTGCGTGATCGCCGTGAACGCCGCCCCGGGGTCGTGCCAGCCGGCGAACGCCGCCGTCAGCCGCAGATGCGCGCTGGAGGAGATGGGGAGGAACTCGGTCAGTCCCTGGACGAGCCCGAGGATGAAGGATTCAAGCCAAGACATGAGTACTGCGCCGTCCAAGTACTGATCATCGGACCGCGGCTGCGGTCGTAGCGGTCATCGAGAGGCGTGGCGGGAGAGCGTGGCTGGGGCGGAAGGTGTGGGCGAACGCCGGAATGCGGGCAGTGATCACGTGATCACGTCCCCCGTCCGGGGGCAGCGTAGCGGCCCAAAGTTACGGGCCGGTGCGAGGCCCACCCCGCCGTCGCCGTACGGCCACCACAGACCTGCCCCGCCGTCGCCGTACGGCCACCGCAGGCCCGCCCGGCCGCCACCGAAGACCCGCCACCGAAGACACGCCACCCGAAAGATATTCAGCGTCCCCGAAAGTGGTGCCGCTTGAGCCAGGCCGCTGTCGCCCCGCCGAGCCCCGTGATTGCGATGAAGCCCATGGCGATCAGGAAGGCCGGGGAGGTCGGTGTGGAGGCTCGGGCGCCTGCGACGACGTACGCCGCGGTGTTCGGGATCGAACCGAGGCCCGTGGCGAGCAGGAACGACAGCCAGCTCATGCGGGAGACCGCCGCGCAGTAGTTGGCCGCGGCGAACGGCACTCCGGGGAAGAGCCGTACCGCCAGCATCGACCGGAAGCCGTGCTTGCTGAGCTGGCCGTCCGCGGCCCGCAGCCACTTGCCCCGCAGCAGCGGCCGCAGCGCGTCCTGCCCGAGTATCCGGCCGAGCCCGAAGGCGATGCCCGCCCCGAACACCGTGCCGGCGATCGCCCCGACGAGACCCGCCTGCGTGCCGAAGAGCGCGCCCGCCGCCAGGTTGAGCAGCGGCCGCGGCACGAACGCGGCGGTGCACGCCCCGTACGCCACCGCGAACAGCGCCACCGCCGTGGCGCCGCCGAGCTGCGCGATCCAGCCGCCGGACAGGAGTCGTTGCGGCTCGAAGACCAGCACGCACGTCCCGGCCGCCGCCAGCAGCACGACGAGCAGCGACAGCCGCGACCACGGTGAGAGCAGCACTCTGGTGCAGCGCACGGCGAGGGCCTGCGGACGGGCGGTTGCGGTCTCGGGCATCCGGGCAGACTAACCGGCTCATGTGTCTGATCGCCGTAGGGTGCGTCTCATGAGCGTCACAGCCCCGCGAAGTGACCTGGCCGACACCGTGCTCGAACGGCTCGTCACCGCGTACTCCGCGGCGGCCGATCCACGGTCCGCCGAGCGGATGCGCGCGTACATGAAGGACGTCGCTCCCTTCCTCGGCCTGGCCTCGCCGGTCCGCCGCGAGCTGGCCCGGACCGTCCTCGCCGGGACACCACGCCCCGACGAGGCCGACTGCGCGGCCGTCGCGCTGCGCTGCTGGGCGCTGCCCGAACGCGAATACGCCTACTTCGCGGCGGACTACCTGCGCCGCCACGTCCGCCGCTGCTCGTCCGGCTTCCTGCCCGTCGTACGCCATCTCGTGACGACGAACCCCTGGTGGGACACCGTCGACGCGCTCGCCGCGCACGTCGTCGGCGGACTCGTCGCCGCCGACCCACGGCTGGCGACCGCCATGGACGCGTGGATCGAGGACGAGAACCTCTGGGTGGCCCGTACCGCCCTCCTGCACCAGCTCCGCCGCAAGGAGTCCACGGACGCGGAGCGCCTCTTCGCCTACTGCCGGCGGCAGTCGGGCCACCCCGACTTCTTCGTCCGCAAGGCCATCGGCTGGTGCCTGCGGGAGTACGCCAAGACCGACCCCGAGGCCGTACGCGCCTTCGTCGAGCGGGAGCGGGGCAGGCTGGCGCCGCTCTCCGTGCGGGAAGCCACGAAGAATCTCTGAAGCCTCTGAGACCCCTGAGACCTCTGAGACCTCGGAGACCTCTGAGACCGCGGGAAGGCCATGAAACCCCCGGGAAGGCCATGAAACCGCGGGAAAATCATTCGACGTGGGCGTCCTCTTCGGCGAGGATCAGGCCCATGTTCCGGTACGCCTTCCTCGCAGCCACGCCCGCAGTCGCGGGCGCTGCGAAGGCTGCTGTCCCGACTCCCGACGCCTTCGACGGCGCCCGAAGCTGACCCTCCCCGGACACTCCGGCGGACCCCGCAGGGGGAGGGTCGGTCCGGCCCCGGGGTCCCCGTCCCGACCGTGCGCACCGCCGCCGGTCCGGGCAACAGCTTCGAGTTCCGGAGAAGGAACCGCCATGTCCAAGACGGCCTACGTCCGCACCAAGCCGCACCTCAACATCGGCACCATGGGGCACGTCGACCACGGCAAGACCACCCTGACCGCCGCCATCACCAAGGTCCTCAGCGAGCGCGGCACCGGCACCTTCGTGCCCTTCGACCGCATCGACCGCGCGCCGGAGGAGGCGCAGCGCGGCATCACCATCAACATCGCGCACGTCGAGTACGAGACGGACACCCGCCACTACGCGCACGTGGACATGCCGGGCCACGCCGACTACGTCAAGAACATGGTCACCGGGGCCGCCCAGCTCGACGGGGCGATCCTCGTCGTCTCGGCGCTCGACGGGATCATGCCGCAGACCGCCGAACACGTCCTTCTCGCCCGCCAGGTCGGCGTCGACCACATCGTCGTCGCCCTCAACAAGGCCGACGCGGGGGACGAGGAGCTCATCGACCTCGTCGAGCTGGAGGTCCGCGACCTGCTCTCCACGCACGGGTACGGAGGTGACTCCGTACCGGTGGTGCGGGTCTCGGGGCTCAAGGCCCTGGAGGGCGACCCGCGGTGGACCGCCACGATCGAGGCGCTGCTCGACGCGGTGGACACGTACGTGCCGATGCCCGAGCGCTATCTCGACGCGCCGTTCCTGCTGTCCGTCGAGAACGTGCTGACCATCACCGGCCGCGGCACCGTCGTCACCGGCGCCGTCGAGCGCGGCACCGTCCGCCTCGGCGACCGCGTGGAGGTCCTCGGCGCGGACACCGAGACGGTGGTCACCGGCCTGGAGACCTTCGGCAAGCCCATGGAGGAGGCGCAGGCGGGCGACAACGTGGCGCTGCTGCTGCGCGGGCTGCCACGTGACGCGGTCCGCCGCGGCCACGTGGTCGCGGCGCCGGGCAGCGTCACCCCGAGGCGGCGCTTCACCGCGCAGGTGTACGTCCTGTCGGCGCGCGAGGGCGGCCGTACGACGCCGGTCGCCACGGGGTACCGGCCGCAGTTCTACCTCCGCACCGCGGACGTCGTCGGCGACGTCGACCTCGGCGACGCGGCCGTGGCCCGGCCCGGCGACACGGTCACGATGACGGTCGAGCTCGGCCGTGACATGCCGCTGGAGGTCGGCCTCGGCTTCGCGATCCGCGAGGGCGGCCGCACGGTCGGCGCCGGCACCGTGACGGAGGTCGCCTGACGGGCCCGTCACCTGACGGCACGTCGCCTCGCCCGGCACGTCGCCTCGCCCGGCGGGCCGCGTCGCGCTCCGTCACGTCCGCCCCGGGGACATCGGGCCCCCGGGGCGGACGGGCACAATAGGGCACGTGGACGACGAGTGCGGGGACCAAGGGGGCGAAGTGGTGGCGGACGAGGCCATTCCGGTGGCGCGTACCGTCGATCACGGCGTCGCCAAGCTGATGCCCGACGTCGACCGCCCGCGGGCCTGGCTGCTCACCGTCGACGGCTCCCCCCAGTCGTACGTGGACCTGGACGAGCCCACCCACCTGGAGTTCGAGTACGCGCGGCGCCTCGCGCACGTCCTGGACACCGCGGCCGGGCCGGGGCACCCGCTCGACGTCGTCCACCTCGGCGGCGGCGCCCTCACCCTGCCCCGCTACGTCGCCGCCACCCGGCCGGGATCCCGGCAGGACGTGGTCGAGGCCGACCGGGGGCTGCTCGGACTGGTCGCCGAGCAGTTGCCGTGGGCCGACGGCGCCGGAATCTCCGTACATGGAACCGACGCCAGGCAGTGGCTGGACGCGGCGCCGGACGACAGCGCCGACATCCTGATCGCGGACGTCTTCGGCGGCTCGCGCGTTCCCGCGCACCTCACCACCCTCGCGTACGCACGGACCGCCGACCGCGTGCTGCGGCCCGGCGGCAGCTACGCCGCGAACCTCGCCGACGGCGCGCCCTTCACCTTCCTCCGCTCCCAGCTCGCCACCTTCGCCGCGGTCTTCGAGGAACTGGCGCTGATCGCCGAGCCGTCCGTGCTGCGCGGACGCCGCTTCGGCAACGCGGTGCTCGTCGCCGCGCACGAACCCCTCGACATCGCCGCCCTCGCCCGGCGTGCGGCCCGCGACGCCTTCCCCGCCAGGGTCGAGCACGGGGACGCGCTGCGGCGGCTCATCGGCGACGCGGAAGCGGTGCGCGACGAGGACGCGGTGCCCTCACCCGAGCCGCCCGACGGGGCCTTCGGCATCGGCTGACGCGGCGGCGGGGCGCGGTACGTCCGGGGGAAGCGGCGCGGCGGGAAGCGACGCGGCGGCGGGGCCCGGTGCGGGGGTGCTCGGTACGTCCTTGGTGCGGCGCGTCAGATCGCGTACGTCGGGGACGAACAGGACGGCAGCCGTCACCAGGACCACGAGCAGCGCGCAGCCCCACAGCGACGGGCCGCGCCCGAACGCGGACTCCGCGGGTCCGGCGAGGGCCGTGGCGAGGGGCACCATCGCGATCGAGCCGAACCAGTCGTAGGCGGCGACGCGCGACAGTTTCTCCTCCGGTATCTCCTGGTGCATCGCGGTCATCCACGAGACGCCGAAGACCTCGATGGCCACGCCGCTGACGAACATCACCGCGGCGAGCCCGGCCACCGACAGGGGCACCGCGAGCGCCGCCGAGGGTGCGGCGAGGGGGAAGACGCAGAGGGTGCCGACGAACAGCAGCCGGCGGGGTTTCCACCGCATCATCAGGAAGGCGCCGCCGACCGTGCCCGCCCCGAAGGCGCCGAGCGCCAGGCCCCACGGTCCCGCCCCGCCCAGTTCGTCCCGGGCCACCAGCGGCCCGAACACCGACTCGGCGGCGCCGACCACCGCCACCACCACGGAGAACTGCGCGACGATGGCCCAGAGCCAGGGGCGGCCCGTGAACTCCCGCCAGCCGTCGCGCATATCCGCCAGGAGGCCGCCGCCGGGGGCGCGCGCGGGTATGTGGCTGACGTCGAGGAACATCCGCAGGGCGCCCGCGAGGGCGAACGCCGCCGCGTCGACGGCGAGCACCCAGCCGGGGCCGAGCGCCGAGACCATCAGACCGCCGAGTGCGGCTCCGCCGAGGCCGGCCCCCTGCATCGCCATGCGGTACATCGCGAACGCCCTGCTGACCTGCTCGCCGCTGACCGAGGACATCAGCATGCCCTCGGCCGCGGGCCCGAAGAAGGCCTGGCCCACCCCGCCGAGGCCGCCGAGCAGCATCATCTGCCAGAGCTGCGGCTCGCCCGCGATCACGAGCACGGCGAACGCGGCCTGGGAGAGGCAGTTCAGGGCGTTGGCGGCGACCATGACGTGGTGTCTCGGCAGCCGGTCGGCGACCGCGCCGCCGATGAGCAGGAACAGGACGAGCGTCAGGGTCCGCGCGGCGGCCACCAGACCGACGTCCCCGCCGTCGCCGCCGGCGTCCAGAACCGCGAACGCCGCCGCGATCAGTGCCCCGTGGCTTCCGAGGTTCGTCACGATCGCGGAGGCGGTCAGCAGTGTGTAGTTGCGGCCGGCCCAGGAGGGTCGGCGGCCGCGCGGAGGGGCGTCGGGATTCGTCACCCCGGGACTATCCCCGTCACCGGGCCGACTTGCCAAACCGTTTTGTCCCCGTGGCCGAAGAGCTGGGCCCGTCCTTCTGCCGGCGGGTGGGACAGCCCCGCGGACTCAGGACTCCTCGGACGCCGCCTCGCTCCACCGCACGGTGGAGAGGATCTCCTTCACTGTGTCGTCGGAGATCTCGTCCTTGACGCCCTTGGCGCCGTAGAGGGTCCAGGCCACGTACTCACCGGCCTCGTTCTTGAAGCCGAACGTGGTCGCCTTGCCGTCCGAGTCGCACTTGGCCGAGGTGGCCGAGCCGCTCGTCGTGGACGTGACGAGGCTGCCCTTGATGCCGGACTTGGTGGTGTAGTCCTCGACCTTGCTGATCTTGATCTTCTTCTTGTCGGCCTTGGTCTGCTCGGTGTAGCCGCCGAAGACCCACCACGCGGAGTCGTTGCGCGCGATGTCCTCGGTGTTCTTGGCGCCGTTCTGGCCCTTGGTGCCGACCGTGGCCAGCGAGACGTCGCTGGCCTCGCCGTCCTTGTCGTCGTCCGACGAGCACCACTTCTCTTTGTAGACCGCGGGCGCGGACATGCCGATGATCGTCTTCGTGCCGTTGTCCTTGCGGTCGTCGAAGCCGACGAAGGTGTCCGGCGTCTCGACCTTCCAGTCGGCGGGGACGTCGAAGGCGGTGCCCCACTTGGGGTTCACCACGACCTGCCAGCCGTCGACCGTCGGCTTGTCCTCGCCGCCCTCACCGCGCTCGCTGCCGCCGCCGGTGGCCGTCGGGCTCGGCTTCTTGGTCGCGGACTTCGAGGGCTTCGCGGGACCGGCCTCGTCATCCTTGTCCCCGTCACCGCCGAGGACGAGGAAGCCGGTGACGCCGGCGGCCACCACCACGGCCAGCGAGGCGACGATGGCGGTGATCTTCGTCTTGTTGCCGCCGCCACCGCCCTGGCCGCCGCCCGCCGGCTGGGGCGGTGGCGGCGTCGGAGCGGACCACTGGGGCTGCTGGGGCTGTGAGTAGCCGCCTTGCTGCGGCTGCTGGTAGCCGCCCGGGGGCGGCTGCTGCTGATACCCGCCCGCCGGCTGCTGGTACCCCGGCTGCTGATAGGGGTTGGGCTGCTGGTAGCCCGGCTGCTGGTACGGGTTGGGATTCTGGTCCTGCGGGTTCTGCTCGCCCCCGGGCGGCTGCTGTTCTGGCCACATGGCCAGTAACCATAGAGGTGCCGGGACGCCGGGTGCCACGGGCCCTCCCGCGGGGCGGTGAGCCGGGTGGCCGCTGGTGGGGGACACGTGCGGAGATAGCGGCAAAGGCCACCACGATTCCCCCACCAGTGATGGGCCGTCAGGACTTCATGGGCTCGCCGTGTGTGCGCACCGTGCTGAGAATCTTCATGATCGTGTCCTCGGGGATCTCGTCCTTGACGCCCCTGGCCCCGTACAGGCTCCACGAGACATAGGTGCCCTCCGAGTTCTTGAAGCCGAAGGTGATCGCCTTGCCGTCCGTGGCGCACTTGCCCGTCTCCGGCGTGCCCTTGGACCGGGCCCGGGCGATGCTGCCCTTGATGCCCGACTTCGTGGTGTAGGGCTCGGCCTTCTCGTCGACCGTGTAGCTCTTCTTGTCGGGCTGGGTGTACGCGGCGTAGACCCACCACCCGGCCTGGATGAGCGCGACCTCGTCGGTGTTCTTCGCGCCCTTGGCCCCCTTGGTGCCCACGGCCGCCAGCTCGTGGTCCTCGGTCTCGCCGTCCTTGTCGTCGTCGGTGGTGCACCACTTGGGCTTGAGGTACGCGGGGGCCGACATGGTCATGAGCGGCTCGCCGGTCTTGTCGTCCTCGAACGCGATCGCCGAGTCGGGGTTCTGCACCTCCCACTCCGGCGGTACGTCGAAGGCGGTGCCCCACCGGGGGTTCACCACGACGTGCCAGCCCTTGATGGTCGGCTTCAGCTCGTCGTCGGCGCCGCGCTCGTCGTCGTCACCGTCACCGGCGTCCGGCGCCTCGGACCCGGCCGCCGACGGCGCCCCGGCCGCACTGTCCTTGCCGCCCTTGTCGCTCTTGTCGTCCTTGTCGCCGCCGAGCACCAGGAACCCGGTCACCCCGGCGGCCACGACCACCGCCAGCGCCGCCACGATCGACAGCACCTTGACCCGTTTCCCGCCGCCCCCGCCACCCGGAGTCCGCCCCCCGCCGCCGCTTTCCGCCGCGGGCACGGTGGGCACACTCCACTGCCCCTGCGGCCCGGCCGCGGGCTGCTGATAGGGATTGGGCGCCTGATACCCGGGCTGCTGATACGGATTCGGCTGCTGGTACCCCGGCTGCTGGTACGGGTTCGGATTCTGGTCGCGCTGGTTCTGCTCGCCCCCGGGCGGCTGCTGTCCTGGCCACATGGCCAGACACGATACGGGGACGGTCCGGCGGGGCCGCAGTCGCCCCGGGCCGGGTTCGCGGGCCCGGAGGAATGCGGCTGACGGTTCCTCAGTCCTCGGGTTCCTCGTACTCGCGTACCGTCGCGAGGATCTTCTCGACGGTGGCGTCCGGGACCTCGTCCCGCACGTCCTTGGCCCCGGTGAAGGACCAGGAGGCGAACTCACCCTCGGAGTTCTTGAAGGCGAACACGGTGGCCTTGCCGTCGGAGTCGCACTTGCCCTGCTTCTCGACACCCGTCGAAGAGGCCGTCACCAGGCTGCCCTTGAGGCCCGACGCGGTGGTGTACGGGGCGGGCCTGCCGACGGTGATCTCCTTCGTGGACGGCTGCGTGTATCCGCCGAAGATCCAGTCACGGGCGTCCCTGTGGGCGATGCCGTCCGTGCTCGTGGCGCCCCTGTTGCCGCGCGAGCCCGCGGCGGCGAGCGCGGTGTACTCCTTCGTGCCGTTGCGGTCCTCGTCGAAGCCGCACCACTTCTCCTTGAGGAGCGCGGGCGCGCCCATGGTGACGAGCGGCTTCTCTTCGGGGTCCTTGTCATCGGCGACGTAGTTGACCCAGCTCTTGCTCTGGGGCGCCCACTCGGGCGGGACGTCGAAGGCGATGCCCCGCGCCGGGTTCGTGATCACCTGCCAGCCGGCCACGGTCGGCTTCGGCTCGCCGCTGCCGTCGCGGGGGTTGCTGTCCGAGCCGGCCGATGACGTGGCCCCTGTCTTCGTCGGCTCCGGCTTCGCGGCGTCGTCCTTGTCGCCCCCGAGCAGCAGGAACCCGGTCACGCCCGCGCCCACGACCACGGCCGCCGCCGCGCAGAGCGCGATCACCTTTGTCCTGCCGCCGTTGCCGGGCGGCGGCCCGGGCGCCGCGGCCCCCGGCCCGGCGGGCATGGTCGGCGCGTCCCACGGAGCCGGCCCCGCCTGCGGGTTCGACTGCTGGTACCCCGGTTGCAGGTACGGGTTCGGATTCTGGTCGCGCTGGTTCTGCTCGCCCCCGGGCGGCTGCTGTCCTGGCCACATGGGGGATCAGCCTAGGGGGGCCGGGGTTCGGGGAGTGGAGGGGCCTGGTCAATTTGGCTACCGGTAAGTAACATCGCGGCCATGAGCGCAGACCAGATGACGATCGGCGAGATGCTCGCCGCCACGGTGCCGATGGCGAGGAGCCTGAACCTCGAGTTCCGGGAGACCTCGCCGGACAAGGCCGTGGTGGCCCTGCCCGACCAGAGCGAGTACCACAACCATGTCGGCGGACCGCACGCCGGCGCCATGTTCACGCTCGGGGAGTCCGCGAGCGGCGCCATCGTCCTCGCCGCGTTCGGCGCCCAGCTCTCCCGGGCCGTGCCGCTCGCCGTCAGCGCCGAGATCGCGTACAAGAAGCTGGCCATGGGGCCCGTGACGGCCACCGCGACGCTCGGCCGGCCGGCCGAGGACGTCGTGGCCGAGCTCGACGCGGGGCAGCGCCCCGAGTTCCCCGTCACGATCGAGATCCAGCGCGCGGACGGTGCCGTGACCGGTGAGATGCGGGTCGTCTGGACCCTGCGTCCCAACGACCCCAGCTGAAGCGGCAGGGGAGATCGGCTCCGAAGCCCGGGACGCGAAGGCGTCCCGGGCTTCGGCGTTCCGTGGTGGTCGATTCGTCCAGGTAGGCTGCCCGGCGTCCACGCACAGGCATTTCGTACGGAGGAACCGGCGTTGCACGTCCAGGAGTGGCTGGAGCAGGTACCAGCCGTCAGCATCTACGCGCTGGTGGGAATCGTCATCGGCCTGGAGAGCCTGGGCATCCCGCTGCCCGGCGAGATCGTCCTGGTCTCCGCGGCGCTCCTCTCCTCCCAGCACGGTGACCTCAACCCGGTGATCCTGGGCATCTGCGCCACCGCGGGCGCCATCATCGGCGACTCCATCGGGTACGCGATCGGGCGCAAGGGCGGCCGTCCGCTCCTCGCCTGGCTGGAGCGGAAGTTCCCCAAGCACTTCAGCGCCGCCAACGTCGGCAGCGCCGAGCGGTCCTTCCAGAAGTGGGGCATGTGGGCGGTCTTCTTCGGCCGCTTCGTCGCCCTGCTCCGCATCTTCGCCGGGCCCCTCGCGGGCGTCCTGCGCATGCCGTACTGGAAGTTCCTCATCGCCAACGTCCTCGGCGGCATCGTCTGGGCGGGCGGCACCACCGCGGTCATCTACTACATCGGCGTGGTCGCCGAGGACTGGCTGAAGCGCTTCTCCTACTTCGGGCTCGCCATCGCCGTACTGATCGGCGTCGGCTCGATGCTCTTCGTCAAGCGCCGGGCGAACAAGGCCGCCGCCGAGGCGGAGGCCGCCGCGACCGTGGAGGCCGCCGCGACCGTGGGGGCCGCGGGCGCTTCCACCGCCGAGCCGCAGCGGCAGCCGGTGCCGGCCACCGACTGAGTCACTCCCCGGCGTGCGCCGCCCGGTGCGCCTTGGCCAGTTCGACGTACATCGTGCCGTTGTAGGAGATGCCCTCGCGCTCCTCGTCGGTGAGCGGCCTGCGCACCTTGGCGGGCACGCCCGCGACGAGCGAGCCCGGGGGCACCACCATGCCCTGCGGCACCAGTGCCTGGGCCGCGACCAGTGACCCCGCGCCGATCACCGCGCCGTTGAGCACGGTGGCGCCCATGCCGATGAGGCAGTCGTCCTCGACCGTGCAGCCGTGCAGCACGGCGTTGTGCCCGACCGAGACGCGTTCGCCGATGGTGATGGGGAAGCCCAGGTCGACGTGGAGGCTGCAGTTGTCCTGGATGTTGCTGTCGGCGCCCACGACGATGGGCCCGCCGTCGGCGCGCAGCACCGCCCCGTACCAGGCGCTCGCCCCCGCGTGCAGCGTCACCTCGCCGAGCACGACGGAGGTCGGGGCGGTGAAGGCGTCCGGGTCGATCTTCGGGTCCTTGCCGCCGATGCCGGTGATGAGTGCCTCGTGGCCCATCGGATGTCTCCCTCTTCGGTACGTCGTCACGCCTGAGCGCACGGTACGGGACGCCGGCGCGGGCACGGCCGTGTGGGGTGAAGATCACAGGTCAGGGGTGCCCGGGGCGCCGGGTCACTGAGTAACGTGAGCGCGTGCCGAAGAACAGGAACACGTTCTCATCCCTCGCCGCGGTGCCGCGCCGTCTCGCGCAGCGCGCGGTCCACACGGGCTGGGCGTGGGCGCAGCGGACGGGCGCGGTCACCGCCGCGCACCCCGGACGGCTGCGGTTCGGCGCGATCGGCGAGGGCACGAAGCTGGCCTTCCCGCAGGGCACGGTCTTCGGGGAGCCGTGGATCAGACTGGGCGACCACTGCATCGTGGGCGAGCACGTCACGCTCACCGCCGGGATGATGCCGGACCTGGACCTCGGACCCGACCCGATCCTCCGCGTCGGCAACGGCGTCGTGCTCGGCCGCGGCAGCCACGTCATCGCCGACACCGCGGTCACCATCGGGGACGACTGCTACTTCGGCCCCTACGTCTACGTGACGTCCACCAACCACTCATACGACGATCCGCACACCCCCATCGGCAAGCAGTGGCCGCGCATGGACCCGGTGGAGATCGGCCCCGGCTGCTGGGTCGGCACGGGCGCGGTGATCCTCCCGGGCGCCAGGATCGGCCGCAACGTCGTGGTCGCCGCGGGCGCGGTGGTGCGGGGCGAGGTGCCCGACCACGCGGTGGTGGCGGGGGCGCCCGCCCGTGTCGTCCGCGCCTGGACCGAGGAGCGGGGCTGGCAGCCGCCGCTGCGGACCCCGGCGCCGGTACCGATCCCCGAGGGCGTCACCCCGGAACAGCTCGTCGCGCTGGGAGAGCTGTCGGACGACTGACCGACGCGGAGCCGTCCCCGTGGGCCCGTGCCGGAGCCGTCCCCGTCGGGCGTGACGGGACGTGACAGGACGTCGCAGTACAGTGTGGTGAACCATCCAGGCCCACATTTTGGACGGAACGTGTCGGACCTCGACCAGCTCACCCAGTCGCTCGCGCGCAACCTCAAGCGCCGGCGCACCGAGCGGGCCCTCACCCTCGACGCCCTCGCGGCCAGGGCCGGCGTCAGCCGCGGCATGATCATCCAGATCGAGCAGGCCAGGACGAACCCCAGCGTCGGCATCACGGTCAAGCTCGCGGACGCGCTCGGCGTCAGCATCACCACGCTCCTCGACTACGAACAGGGCTCCCACGTCCGGCTCGTGCCCCCGGAGCAGGCGGTGCGCATGTGGGCCACGGAGGCGGGCAGCAGCAGCACGCTCCTGGTGGGCGCCGAGGCGCGGGGCCCCTTCGAGCTGTGGTCCTATCACCTGCTGCCGGGCGAGGGCAGCGACTCCGACGCGCATCCGCCGGGCACCGTCGAGCTCCTGCACGTCACGCGGGGCGAGTTGACGCTCCTCGTGGACGGCGTCGAGCACGTCCTCGCGGCGGGGACGGCTGCCACGTTCGAGGCCGACGTGCCGCACGGCTACCGCAACAACGGTGCCGAGCCGATCGACATGACCATGGCGGTCTCGGTGCCGCCCGCGCGGACCGCCTCGCACTGAGGCCTGTTAGCGTGCCGCCATGCGCGCTCCCCTCGGTGACTTCGACCTCGTCCGTCCCGCCCAGGAGGCCCTCGACCTGCTGGTGGCACCCGTCGCGGAGGCCGTTCGCGGCTGGAGCGGGGCCGTCCCGGCCGACGAGCTGGTCCACGTGGACACCGACCCGGAGTGGGCCGACACCGCCACCTTCCTGGAGCACTACGGGCCCGAACTGTACGACCAGTCCGCGAACTGCGTCGTCGTCGCGGGCAAGCGCGGCGGTGAGACCACGCTCGCCGCGTGTGTCGTCCTCTCCGGCACCCGCGTGGACGTGAACGGCGTCGTCCGCCGTCGGCTCGGCGCGCGCAAGGCCTCGTTCGCGCCGATGGACACGGCGACCGGCGAGACGGGCATGGAGTACGGCGGCATCACGCCGATCGGGCTGCCCGTGGCCTGGCCGATCCTCGTCGACGCCGCCGTCGTCGACCTGCCGTACGTCCTCATCGGCAGTGGCGCCCGGCGCGGCAAGCTGATCGTGCCGGGCAAGGTCTTCGCCGGGCTGCCGAACGCCGAGGTCGTCGAGGGCCTCGGCACCAGCGCCTGAGCGCGGCCCCTCACGAGCAGAGGCCCCCGCCAGGGCCTGTCGTTCGGGCCCCTTCACCGGCCGCGGGTCCGCCATGTTCCGCACCGGTGGTCCCATCCGACGTGCGCCGGACGCTTGGCCGACGTGCGTCCGAGGTGCGGAGTTCAGGCGGCACCGCCACCGTGCTGAGCGTGACCGCAGCCCGGGGCCCATGTCCCGGTCCCACCGACTCTCCCCGCCACACCCGCGACCTCTCCCCGAACCGCGGCGTGTCGTCCGCCGGGCTGACCTCAAGTGAAGCGCAGCGCCCCCGCACCCTGTGCACCCCGCACCCGCGTCCCCAGACCCGAGAACGGAAGTGTCATGCCCTCGACCTCGCTCGTCTCGACGGCTGCCGGCTCCTACGTCATCTCCATCGCGGACACCACCCAACAGATCAGGGCCGCCCAGCGGCTGCGGTACCAGGTGTTCGGCGAGGAGATGGGTGCGGCGCTCGGCACGCCGCTGCCCGGCCACGACATCGACGCCCACGACGACCTCGCCGACCACCTCATCGTCACCGACACCTCGACCGGCGAGGTCGTCGGGACCTACCGGCTGCTGCCGCCCGGCCGCACCCCGCTGTCCTACTCCGACGGCGAGTTCGATCTGCGCGCCCTCGCGGAACTGCGTCCCTCCCTGGTCGAGGCGGGCCGTTCCTGCGTGCACCCCGACCACCGCTCCGGCGCCGTCATCAACCTCATGTGGTCCGCCCTCGCCCGCTACGTCCTGCTCTCCGGCCACCGGTACCTGGCGGGCTGCGCCTCCGTGCCCCTGGCCGACGGCGGCCGGGCCGCGGCCGGCGCCTGGCTGCTCGGCACCGGCAAGCACGCCTCCCCGCCCGAGCTGCGCGTGCACCCCCGCAACCCCTGGACCCCCACGGCCCCGGCCCCCGAGCGCCCCACCTACACCGACCTGCCGCCCCTGCTCCGCGGCTACCTCCGCCTCGGCGCGTGGCTGTGCGGAGCCCCCGCGCACGACCCGGAGTTCGACGTCGCCGACTTCTTCGTACTCCTGGACATGGAGCGCCTCAGCCCCCGGCACCGCAGGTACTTCCTGGGCGAGGACGCGTGATGAGTCCCATGAGCCACATCAGTTCGTTGAGTTCCATGAGTCCGTGGTCGGTCGAACGTGGCTGTCCCGCGAGCTGTGTCACCGAACCCGAGCCGCGCGTGTCGCTGGCCGAACTGGCCCGGCGTTACGCGGCGTTGACGTACACCCTGACCCGCGCCACCGCGCGCGGCGGCCGGCTCGCCGACCCCGTCACCCTGCGAGGGGAGGCGCGGGCGGTACTCGCGGCGCTCGGGGTCGGCCTCGAAACGGGGCCGCCGGGGCGGCTGAGCGCGCCGGACGGGGCGGGTGCGGGCACCCTCGTCGTGGCCAACCACGTCTCCTGGCTCGACGTCGTTGCCCTGGTCGCCGTCGAACCGGTCGTCGTCCTCGCGAAGCGGGAGGTGGGCCGCTGGCCGGTGATCGGGCCCCTGGCCAGGCGAGCAGGGACCCGATTCATCGACCGCGACGGCAGTCCACGCCAACTTCCCCATACCATAGGCGAGTTGACAGACGATCTGCGCGGCGGCACCTCGGTCGTCGTCTTCCCCCAGGCGACGACCTGGTGCTCCGAGGCGGGCGGGCGCTTCCGGCGGGCCGCGTTCCAGGCGGCTGCCGACGCGGGCGCGCCCGTACGGCCGGTGACGGTCGCCTACCGGCAGGGCGGCGCCCCCAGCACGGCCGCCGCCTTCCTCGGCGAGGAGGACTTCACCGTCTCGCTGCGCCGGGTGGCCGCCGCGAAGGGCCTCACCGCACGCGTCACGGCGCACGCCCCGCTGCGGGGCACGGACAGGCGGGCGCTGGCCGCCGCCGCGCGGCGGGCCGTGACACTGTGCCCCGAACGCGCTACCGAACCCGCTACCGCAGCCGCTTGAAGTTGTCGCCGAACGTCCACCCCTTCGACCCGTCCCAGTTGATGGACCACGTCATCAGGCCCTTCAGGGCGCCGTTGTAGGTGTTCCAGGCCTGGGTGACCAGGTTCGGGGCCATGTATCCGCCGCCCGCGCCCGGCTGGGCCGGGAGGCCGGGGACCTGCTTGTCGTAGGGGACCTTGATGGTGGTGCCCTGGATGACCAGGCCCTTGTCGAGGCAGTCGGTCTGCTTGGTGAAGCCCTGGACCGTTCCGGCGGCGTAGGAGTCGCCGGAGCAGCCGTACATGCTGCCGTTGTAGTACTGCATGTTCAGCCACCACAGGCGGCCGTTGTCCGCGTACTTCTTGATGACGGGGAGGTACGCGCCCCAGATCGAGCCGTAGACGACGCTGCCTCCGGTCACGTACGCCGTCTCGGGCGCCATGGTGAGGCCGAAGTTCGACGGCATGCGGGCGAGCACGCCGTCGATGATGCGGATGAGGTTGGACTGCGAGGGGGAGAGCTGCTTGATGTTGCCGCTGCTCACGAGGCCGGTCTCGATGTCGATGTCGATGCCGTCGAAGTTGTACTTCTGGAGGATCGGCACGATCGTCTCGACGAAGCGGTCGGCGACCTTGCTGGAGCTCAGGTCGATGCCGGCCGTCGCGCCGCCGATGGACATCAGGATGGTGGCGCCGTCCGCCTTGGCCCGGCACATCTCGGCGGGCGTCGCGACCTTCACCGTCGAGTCCATGCCGTCCTCCCACAGGACGGTGCCGTCCGAACGGATCACGGGGAAGGCGGCGTTGATCACGTTGTAGCCGTGCTCGCGGATGCGGGAGTCGGTGATCGGCGTCCAGCCGAACGGCGGGTGCACACCGTTGGACGCGCCGTCCCAGTTCTCCCAGTACCCCTGGAGCACCTTCCCGGCGGGCTTCGACTTCACCGCGCAGGTCTCGGCCCGTGGAGCGGCGGAGGTTGACGAAGGGGCCGACGCGGGGGCCGCCGCGGCGGCCGGTAGCTGTGCGACGCAGGCCAGCGCGATGGCCGACCCCAGCAGGCGTAACGTCCGACCGAACACGCTGTGCTCCCTGGTTCGAAGGGTTCGCGAGGAGACGTGCGGGGTGCGAGGCGTCACGCTAGGCAGGTCCAGACCAGTCGTCAATAGGTCTGGACCAGATCTGGGTGGGGCCGGGGCCCCCGGAGCCGGGTCATCGGCTCCTGTCGCTCTGGGGCGCGGCGTCCACCGGCAGGCCCTCCGGCTCCTTGATCCGCTTCATGATGATCTGCGAGTTGACCTCCGTGACGCCCGCGAGCGCCGTGAGCCGTTCGATCCAGAGCCGTTCGTACGCGGCCAGATCCGCGACGGCGATGCGCAGCAGGCAGCCGGGGCTGCCGAACAGGCGGTACGCCTCGATGACGTCCGGGATGTCCTGGAGCGCCGCCTCGAACGCCTCGACCGTCTCGCGGTCCCGCCGCACCTCGATGGAGACGAGCACTTCGAAGCCGCGGCCGACGGCCTCCGGGTCGACGATCGCGCGGTAACCCTGGATCACACCGTCCAGCTCCAGTTGGCGCACCCGCCGCATGCACGGGGACGCGCTGAGGCCGACGCGCTGGGCCAGCTCCTGATTGGTCAGACGGCCGTCGCGTTGAAGCTCACGCAAGATATTGCGGTCGATGTCGTCCATGGCGCGATTATCCACCCTGTATGTTGCGACAGTGGTGGATATCGGCAAGCACATTGCGCCGTGTTCGATCTATCGTTGCGTCGAGGCTGCCCACCGCTGCGGGGGCTGAGGTCCTCGTTGGTCCCAGGGAGGTACGCGGACGTGGAAGCGCAGGAACGACGGATCGTCGTCATCAGCACCGGCGGCACCATCGCCAGCCGCTGGCAGGGCACCGGCTTCGCCGCCGACGCCCCCGGCAGCGAGGTGCTCGCCACCGCCGCGATACCCCAGGGCATAACCTCCGAGGTCATCGACCTGTTCAACGTGAACAGCCCGCGGCTGACCTCCGCCCAGCAGCTCACCCTGCTGCGCACCGTGCACGAGGTGCTCGCCGACCCCGGTGTCGACGGCATCGTCGTCACCCACGGCACGGACACCCTGGAGGAGACCGCCTTCCTGCTCGACCTGTACCACCACGACCCTCGCCCGGTCGTCTTCACCGGTGCCCAGAAGCCGCTCGGCGCCACCGACGGCGACGGGCCCGGCAACCTGTACGACGCGCTGCTCACCGCCGCGACAGTCCGTGACCTGGGCGTACTCGTGGTCTTCGACGGCAAGGTGCACGCCGCGCGCGGCACCGTCAAGACGCAGACCCTCGCCGCCGACGCCTTCGCCGACCCGTCGGGGCCGCGCGTGGGCAAGGTCGGCTTCGGCAAGGTGTCGGTACTGCACCGCCCCGAGCGCCCCGCGCCCCTGCCGCTGCCCGCCCGCGAGGCGTCGCTGCCCCGCATAGACATGGTCATGCACCACGTCGACGCCGACCCGCTGCTCCTGGAGACGTCGGTCCAGGCGGGCGCCCAGGGCGTCGTCCTCGTCGCCACCGGCGCGGGCAACGCGACCCCGGAATTCGTGGCCGCCGTCGCCGACGCCGTGGACCGGGGGGTCCTCGTGGCCCTCACCACCCGCGTCCAGGCGGGCCCGGTCACCGAGATCTACACCCACGGCGGAGCCGTCGACCTCGCCGCCGCCGGGGCCAACCTCACCGGCACCCTCCGCGCGGGCCAGGCGCGCACCGCGCTCCTCGCGGCGCTGCTCGCCGGGGGTGACGCGGCGGAGCGCACGGCCGAGCTGCGGCGCATCCTCGCCGGTGACGAGGCGCCCACCGTCGTCGGCAAGGCCGCCGCCTGAGCGTCAGGGGTGCGGGCAGCCGCGCGCGAGGGCCACGGCGAACCGGCGCCGGAGAACCGCACCCCGCCGTCTACAGGGCCCTCAGCGCCGCCTCCGCCGTGAACTCGGCGTGGCCGCCCGGGAACAGGAGGGCCGCCTGCGCGAAGGAGGGGGCCGTCGCGTGCGCCGCCACGTAGGGGATCGCGATGCAGCGCATGCCCGCCGCGTGGGCCGCCGCCGCGCCCGGTGCCGCGTCCTCGAAGACCACGCAGTCGGACGGGGCCGCGCCGAGCAGTTCCGCCGCGGCGAGGAACACGTCGGGCGCCGGCTTGCCGCGCTCCACCTCCTCGGCCGAGACGAACGTGGTCAGCCAGGCGTCGAGCCCCGTACCGGCCAGGATCGCCGCGATGGCCGCCCGCGAGGAACCGGACGCCACGGCCATCGGTACCCCCGCGTCGTGCAGGTGCTCCACCAGCTTCCGCATCTCCGCGTATACGGGCGTCTTGGCGCGGGCCAGTGCCAGATAGCGGCGGTCGAGGTCGGCGAGGAGTTCGGGCACCGTGGCCGCTATCCCGTACTCCGTCCTCCAGTGCGCCAGCGTCTCGTGGGAGCTGATGCCGACGTAACGCTCGTTGTCGGCCCAGGTGTACTCGCGGCCGGAGTGCTCGGCGAGCAAGGCACGTGACGCCTCGTAATAGTTGGGCTCGCTGTCCACGAGGGTGCCGTCGAGATCGAAGATGACCGCGGTGGTGCCGAAGGTGCTCATGCCGCCCATGATGCCAAAGGCGCAGGTCGGGCAGCCGGGGGAGGCTCAGCGCCCGCCGGAGGCCGTGCCGCCGACCGACTCGACCAGTGGAAGCAGCCGGTGCGGCACCCGCTCGCGCAGAGCCATCTCCGTCCGCGTGCGCACCACGCCCGGCAGTTGGATCAGTCGCTGGACGACGTCCTCCAGATGGCCGTTGTCCCGTGCCACGACGCGGGTCAGGAGGTCGCCGCCGCCGGTGATCGAGTGCGCCTCGATGATCTCGGGCACGGCGGCCAGCGCGTCGCCCACCTCGTCCAAGTGCCCCTGCGTGACCTCGATGTGGACGAAGGCGAGCACCGGGTGGCCGAGCGCGGCGGGGGAGAGGAAGGGGCCGGTGCCGGTGATCACGCCGTCCCGCTCCAGGCGGTCGATCCTGGCCTGGAGGGTGCCGCGGGCGATGCCCAGCAGGCGCGCGTACTCGCGCAGGCTGGTGCGGGGCTGTTCGAGGAGCAGCCGCAGGATGCGGGTGTCGAGTTCGTCGACGGCCATGGTGCCAGGTTCTCCCAGGTGGAACGGGGTCGCTCGCGGTGACTCTAGCCGCCCGCCCGAAGGCCCCACGCCGCCGGACGTCGCGGCGGCGTGGGGTGTCGGCGGCACAGTGGGGCGTCGGCCGGGGCGTGGGGTGTCCCGCTACTTGGGCGTGACCCAGATCTGCCGCTTGTACGTGTTGGCCGTCCAGAGCTGGACCTTGGTGCTGTTGGCGGTGGAGCCGCCCGTCACGTCGAGGACCTTGCCGGACGCGACGTGCGCGATCTGCCCCTTGGCCGTCACCGACCAGCGCTGCGAGGCGCCGCCGGCGCAGTCGGAGAGGGTGATCCTGTTGCCGTTGGTGCTCGCGTTGCCGTGATTGGTCAGGCACTTGCCCAGCGAGCGGATGGCGCCGTCCTTCTGCACGATCCACGACTGCCCGGGACCCTTGTTGCAGGTGTAGAGCTGGATCTGCGTGCCGTTGGCGGCCTTGCCGCCCTTGACGTCCAGGCACTTGCCGCCGATGCCGGTGACCTTGCCCTGCGGCGGCAGCGCGGCACCGCCGCCGCGGGCGAGGTGCCGAAGGCCCTGCATGTCGTACTGCTGGACGTAGGTGCCCGCGCGCTTGTCCTGGTAGGCGTTGACGGGCGTGCACATCACCGGGGTCTGGCCGGAGTCGGTGCCCTTGACGCAGTCGCCGCGCGCCGCGCTGCGGTTGGCGTGGGTGAGGCCCATCGTGTGGCCGAGCTCGTGGCTGATGTGGTTGCGCAGGTACGTTTCGCCGCCCTTGGCGGGCGACGGCTTGCCGTCCGCGGTGAAGAACTCGTCGTCGATGTACGCATGGCCGCTGGTCGCGGTCCCGGCGACGGAGGACGAGTAGAAGCCGCAGCTCAGGCTCTTGACGCCGGAGCCGTCACGGACGACCTTCCAGCCCGTGCTGCCGCCGTCGGCCGGCGGGATGCAGGGGTGGTGCAGCAGGCCGATGACGACTTCGCCCTTGGGCCTCGAGTAGTCCCAGCCGACCGGTTCGGTGTCGACGGTGATCGGCAGGTTGGTGACGCGCCGCAGGTCGGCGGCCGACCTCTTGACGTAGGGGGCCAGCCAGTCGACGGCCTTGGTGTCGTAGAACTTGATGGTGTAGCCGGTGCCGAGCAGTTTGCCGGGGCCGCCCGACTTCCAGCCCTCGCCGTGCGGCGCGGCGGCCGCCGCGCGCCTGGCGGAGGCGGCGGGCGCCTGGCCCAGGGACATGACGCCGTCCTTGAACGTCGTCCCGTCCGCCTTGGAGGCGCCGAAGTCCGCCTGGGCCGCGGGGGCCGACGGCGGGGGCGTGGCCCCCGAGGCCTTGTCGTCGGTGCCGAACGCGGCGGGCGAAAGCTGTAGCCCGGCCACGACGGCCGCCGCGGCGCCCACCGCGGCCATGGCTATGCGGCGTT
The DNA here is from genome assembly GCF_052936595.1 of Streptomyces sp. DSM 118878. Taxonomy (NCBI): domain Bacteria; kingdom Bacillati; phylum Actinomycetota; class Actinomycetes; order Kitasatosporales; family Streptomycetaceae; genus Streptomyces; species Streptomyces sp. DSM 118878. The sequence continues at coordinate 1,731,127 of NZ_CP193622.1, read as the reverse complement.
TGCGTGCGACGCGCTTGCGTGTGGAACTCAAGTCCCCGTTGTCCTCTCGCTGTGGAGCGTCTGCCGGCTCCGGGCGCGCCGTTGGGGGCGAGCGCCCGGAGCCGAACAGATGATAGGCGTGAACAACGGGGCGGATGTATCCGGTTGAGGCGGTGACCGACGGGGCGAGCCGGCCGCCTCAGCGCGCGTTCTCAGTGCGCGTGCGCGTCCTCCGTGGGCCGCAGCCCCTTGGGGATCTTCGCCCAGGTGAGCACGGCGGCGGCCAGCGGTAGGGCGGCCGCCATCAGGAAGGTGGGCGTCATCCCGTCGGTGAACGCCCCGGCGGCCCGCGTGAGCAGCTCGGCGCCGGCCGGTCCTGTCAGCTCCGAGGCCACCCGCGCGGCCTCGCCGATCGAGTCGCCCACGGCCGCCGAGGTGTCACCGCCGAGACCGAGCTCGGGCAGGTTCACGCGGTACAGCGCCGTGGCGACACTGCCGAGGACGGCCACGCCCATGGCGGCGCCCAGTTCGTAGCAGGTTTCCTCGACGGCGGCGGCGCCGCTGACGTCCTCGGCGGGGGTGGCGGCCATCAGCGTCACGGAGGCGGCGGTCGTCGCGATGCCGACACCGCAGCCCAGCACGGCGAGCGCGACGGCGACCTCGCCGTAGCCGAGCGGCCCGGAGAGCTGGAGGAACCAGGGCAGGGCGAGGCCCGCCGTCATCAGGAGCAGGCCGCCGCCCATGACGTGCCGGATCGGCAGCCGGTGCATCAGGACCGGCGTCACGAGGGAGGTCACGACCAGGCCGAGCGGCGCGGGCAGCAGATGGATGCCCGCCTCCAGCGGGGAGTAGCCCTGCCCGTACTGGAACCACTGGGTGATCAGGAAAAGGGCCGAGCCCAGCGCGATCATGCCCAGGAAGATCGAGGCCGCTGCGATGGCGAACGGGCGGGAGGCGAAGAGGCGTACCCGCAGCAGCGGGTCGGCGAGGCGGAGCTGGCGGCGGACGAAGACCGTGAGCGCGACCGCGGCGACCACGAGGAGCGCCCAGGCCACGGGGTCGGCGGGACCGCCCTTGCCGAGCTGCTTGACGCCGCCGGCCAGCGCGAGCATGCCGACGACGGACTGGCCGACGCCCCACCAGTCCCAGCGGCCCTGCCGCGGCTGCCGGGACTCGGGCAGGACCCAGAGGCCGAGCGCGATGATCACCAGTGCCACCGGGATGTTGACGAGGAACGCCGAGTGCCACCCGTCGTGCTCCACGAGGAGGCCGCCGACGACCGGGCCGAGCGCCATGCCGCCGCCGAAGACGGCCGACCAGACCGCGTACGCGAGGGCGCGCTCACGGGCGTCGGTGAAGACCGCCCGCAGGATCGACAGGGTCGCGGGCATGATCGCAGCACCGCCCGCGCCGAGCAGCGCACGGGCGCCGATGACCTGCCAGGCGGCCGTCGCGAAGACGGCGGCCAGCGAGGCGAGGGCGAAGACGCCGAAGCCGACGAGCAGCAGCCGCTTGCGGCCGAACCGGTCGCCGAGGGCGCCCGCTGTGACCAGCAGGCCGGACAGGACGAGGGCGTAGACGTCGATGATCCAGAGCTGCTGCACCGAGCTGGGCCGCAGGTCGGCGACGAGGGAGGGGAAGGCGACGTTCAGGATCGTGGTGTCCATGGCGATCAGCAGCAGGCTGCCGGAGAGGATCGCGAGGACGGCCCAGCGCCGTGGATCACGCTGCGGGGACATGGTGTGACGCTCCAAGTTCGAATGAGACACTAATGTCTCACATGGAACGCACGAGTGTCCAATGATCGCCCTGGACGGGTCGAGGCTGTCGAGGCCGTCGAGGTCGTCGGAGTCGTCGGAGGCCGTCGAGGTCAGAGGACCCGCCGCAACGCCTCCGGTGTGAGGTCGGCCGGCGTCGGATAGCCGTCGACGGCCATGAGCAGATCGGCCTCGGCGAGCAGCGAGCGCAGCACGTGCGTGACCCCGTCCGCCCCGCCGATGCCCAGCCCGTACACGTACGGACGGCCCACCCCGACGGCAGTGGCCCCGAGCGCGATGGCCTTGACGATGTCCGCGCCGCTGCGGACGCCCGAGTCGAAGAGGACGGGCAGTCCGTCGGCGGCCTCGACGACCTCGGGGAGCAGGTCGAGCGCGGGCAGTCCGCCGTTGGCCTGGCGGCCGCCGTGGTTGGAGCAGTAGACGCCGTCCACGCCGCCGTCCTTGGCGCGGCGGACGTCCTCGGGGTGGCACAGGCCCTTCACGATCAGCGGCAGTGAGGTCAGGGAGCGCAGCCACGGCAGGTCGTCCCAGGTCAACGGGTTGCCGAAGAGCTGCACCCACTTCAGGACGGCGGAGCGCATGTCCTGCTCGGGGTCGGCGGGAAGCTGGGCGCGGAAGACCGGGTCGGAGGTGTAGTTGGCGAGGCAGTGCCCGCGGAGCTGGGGGAAGTTGGAGGTGCTCAGGTCGCGGGGGCGCCAGCCGGTGATCCAGGTGTCCATGGTGACGACGATCGCCTTGAACCCGGACTTCTCGGCCCGGTGCACCAGGCTCTCGGCGAGCGCGCGGTCGGTGGGCGTGTAGAGCTGGAAGAAGCCGGGGGTGTCCCCGAACTCCGCGGCCACCGACTCCATCGGATCGGCGGACAGCGTCGAGGCGATCATCGGAACCCCGGTGCGCGCCGCCGCCCGCGCGGTCGCCAGATCGCCGTGCCCGTCCTGCCCGCAGATGCCGAGGACGCCTATGGGTGCCATGAACAGGGGGGAGGGCAGCGTCATCCCGAACAGGTCGACGGACAGGTCGCGCTCCGCGGCGCCGACGAACATGCGCGGGATGAGCCCCCACCGTTCGAAGGCGGTGACGTTGGCGTTCTGCGTCCGCTCGTCCCCCGCGCCGCCCGCGACGTAGGAGAGGACCGAGGGCGGCAGCGCGGCTCGCGCGCGGGACTCCAGGTCGGTGTAGGTCATGGGGAACGCGGGGACCACGCCGCTCAGGCCGTTGAGGTAGATCTCGTCCTGGTAGTCCTTGAACGGGCGGGGTGTCGCATTCATGGGCGGCCTTTCCTGGGCTCCTGGACGGACACGCGCAGTGTCGTGTGAACCTGATGTCAAGGTCAACGTCCGCGGATCTCCGACGGGCCGCGCCACGAGGTGAGATGAGGCGTGCCCCACAGCCGGATTGGGGATCAGCGGGCGGGGGCATCACCGAGAGGCAGGGCCGGCGCCGCCCAGCACGATCCCGCCGGCCGTACGGAACGCGCCGCGATCCCGGATCCCGACCGCGGCGGTCACCGCTTTTGTCACAGGGAGGGGAAGTGATCCGCCATGCGTGCGCACCAGCGCGCCCGTAGGGCCACCGCAGGAGTTGAGTACGCACTGCCGCAGGAGGCCGCTTCGGCGGGCCGGGCACGGAAGCTGACCTCCGCTTTCCTCGTCAGGCCGCACCGCCGCAAGACAGAGGTGACCGCCGAGCGGGTGGACGACGCCACTCTGGTCGTCTCCGAGCTCGTGTCCAACGCGGTCCAGCACGCACGCGGCGGCTGCCGCCTGCGCGTCGAGGTCTCCGGCGGCCGAGTGACCGTGGAGGTCCACGACGCGAGCCCCGTCCGCCCCCGGGCCCGCAAGGCGAGCACCGAGCGGGAGAACGGCCGAGGCCTGGCCATGGTCCGCGAACTGGCCCACCGGGTGGACGTCGTACGGACGGAACGGGGAGGGAAGAAGGTCCGGGCCGTACTGGCCTAGGGCGCGGCCGTTCTCGATGTGCGGGAGCGTGTGGCGTTCGGTGTGGACCGCAGGGTCCGTACGGTGATGACGGTGCGCGCCAGGGCCTGCGCCCCGCAGAGCACGGCGAGGGCGACCAGCAGGCGTCCCACGTCCGGGACGAACAGCAGGATCTGCGCCAGGTCCACGCCCGTGGCCTGCCGGGGCAGTACGAGGACGGCCAGGTGGGCCAGGAGCAGCGGGCCGGTGACGGCGACGGCTCCGCCGACGAGAACGCGGCGCCGCCCGCGCGTGGTGGCGCCGCCCGGCCGTGCCAGCCGCAGCAGCGACCAGCCGAGGGCCGCCCCGACCAGGACGACGGCCGCGGCGACGACGGCCGGCATGGTGGCGAGCATCGGGTCGGCGGAGGCGGGCCGGGGTTCGCCGCCGAGCAGGATGCGCAGGGCCCCGAAGGCGGTGGAGTTGAGCTGCTCGTCCCGCAGCGGATGGTAGGCGTTGTGCTGTACGACGACCGCGAGGCCGCGGTCGGGGGCGAGCGCCACGGTGCCGTGGTAGCCCGGGGTCGCCCCGCTGTGCCACACGACGCGCTCACCGAGGTCGTCGAAGGTGTCGTCGCGCCAGCCGAACCCGTAGCGGTGCGACGTGCCGGCCGGGACGGTGCCGGTGTGCATCCGCCGCAGCCCGGCGGGGGAGACGACGGCGCGCGCGGCGGGGCCTCCGCCGCCGAGCTGGGTGAGTGCGAAGCGGGACAGGTCGTCGATGTCGGCGCCGACGTAGCCGTACGGCACACCGGAGGAGTCGAAGGGGGCGTCGAACGGCCGGGGGTGATGGAAGAAGTACCGGTGCCCCGGGGCGAGATGCCGCCGGGCGGCGTCGTGGTCGTCGACGATCGCGCGGTCCATGCCGAGCGGCCGCAGGATCTCCTGCCGCAGCCACGCCCCGTAGGGCCGCCCGGTGACCCGCTCCACCAGGGCGCCGAGGAGCATGTAGTTGGCGTTGCTGTACTGGTGGCGCTCACCCGGCGGTGTCGCCGTGCGGACCTGGGCCAGGGCGCGGGCCACCCGCTCGACCCCGCCCGCCGCGTTGTCGAACCGGTCGGCGTGCACCAGCCCGTCCCGTTCGGTCAACCCGCTGCTCTGGTTCAGTAAGTGACGTACCGTCATGCTCGCTGCCCCCGGGCCCGATGGCCGGAACCAGGGCAGGTAGCGGCGCACGGGCCTGTCCAGCTCGACGGAGCCCGCCTCGGCCAGGTGCGTCACCGCGGTCGCCGTGACCGGCTTGGACAGCGAGCCGATGAGGAACGGCGTCCGGCGCGTGACCGCGTCCCCCTTGCCGTCCTTGCCCCGCAGCAACCGGTGGACGACCTCGCCGTCCTCGACGACCGCCAGCGCCATGCCGGGTATCCGGGCCCGCGCACGCTGCTCGTCGGCGTAGGCGTCGACGCGTTCCATGACGCCGCGCGACCGGTCGCCCGGCCCGGCCGCCGCGGTGGCGCCGACGTGGCTCGAACCCGCCGTGACGAGGACCGCGATCACTCCCGATAAGGCGCCGAGCCGGCGCGCCCCGCCTCTGAGTCCCGCTCCCCATCCGCCCATGCCCGACCCCTGTCTCCATAACCGTACGCCTATACGGTTATGACGTTACCGTACGTCGGTATGGTTGACCCATGCCACGCGTCGCCGACCACGAAGAGCGCCGTCAGCAGGTGGCCGCGGCGGTGGGGCGGCTCATCGCCGCCGACGGCCTCGGCGCGGTCACGGTCGCCAGGACCGCCGCGGAGGCCGGGATCTCGGTGGGGCTCGTCCAGCACTACTTCCGCAGCAAGGACGAGATGCTGCTGTTCGCGTACGGCCACGTCCTGGAGCGCTTCGAGCGGCGGGTGACGGATCTGATCGGACGCGCCGAGGTCGTGGGGACGCGGATCGAGCACATCGTCCTCGACGCGCTGGCCGAGGGCATGCCGCTGGACGCCGAGCGGCGCGGGGACTGGCGCGTCGCGCTCGCCTTCACCGGCCGCGCGGCCGACGACCCGCGCCTCGGGGAACTGAAGGTCGCCGCCCTGCGCCGCACCCGCGCCCACCTCGCCCAGGCGCTGGTGAACGCCAAGGAGTGCGGAGAGGTCGCCGCCGAGACCGACGAGCACGTCGAGGCCGCCCGGATCGCCGCGTACACGGAAGGGCTGACGGCCCACCTCTTCGCCGACCCCGACGGCCTGCCGCCCGCGGCGGCCCTCGCCGCCCTCGCCGACCACCTGGCCGGCGTCTTCACCGGCGTCTGCGCGCTGCGGAGCCGAGAGCCGGGGGAGCGGCCCACGACGTGACGCAGCCGGGCCCCGCCGCGCCGAAACTCCGTTGCGGGCAAGCCGCTTCGCCCCCGAGAGTGGGGCGTACTCGGCGCGCCCGTGACGACGCGCGGTCCGCGTCCCCACGGGGGTGGGACGCGGACCGCCGTCGCCCGGGTGCGGTGCGGCGCCGCTACTGCGGCACGTTCAGGACGAAGTCGAAGTCCGCCTCCTTCGCGTTTCCGACGGTACGGACGTTCATCAGCAGCCGGGGGTCGAAGAGCGCGTCGGTGTTGTTGCGCGGCTCGCCGGGGAAGTAGAGCTGCGTCGTGAGGACCGGACGGCCCGGGGCCTGCACCTTGACGTGCAGATGCCGGGTACGGCCGGGGTAGAGACCGGGCACGATCGTGGTGAGCCTGAACGCGCCGTTGGCGTCGGTGAACTGGTGTCCGCGGAACCGGAACCCGACGTTGTCGTACCTCCCGTAGGTGTCGGCCTGCCAGAAGTCCAGCAGGACCTGGCCTATCGGGCGGCAGGCCCGCCCGAAGACGTAACCGGTGACGGTGAGCCGCACCCCCGGCGTGCCCTGCTGGACGAGCGAGGTGCGCCGCGGGGAGTTGGGCTTGAAGTACGGGCCCTCCATCTGCGGGGGTGTCGGGTCGTCGCCGTCGTCACAGGTCGGGGTCAGCGCCGGGGCCTCGCCCCGCTCGCCCGCCGTCCGGGCGAGGGCCGGGACGCCCATGAGGCCCGCCACCGGCAGTGCCAGGCCGGCCGCGGCGGCGGCTCTGAGTACCGTCTTGCGGCTCGGTCCACGGCCGCGCCGCGGCCCGCTCTCGTCGCCCGCGCCACGGGTGTCGTCTCCGGTTCCGCTGCCGATCTCGTCGTCCATCGTTCCTCCTGAGGGGGGTGGGGGTGGTTCCGGATCGGCTAAGAAGCTATGCGGAGGCGGGAGGCCGGGCGATGGACTGGAGCCGGTGGTCGTGGTGAATATCGCCGGTGCCACGCCGGAAGTCCCCCGGGCTCGTCCCGGTCTCGCGGCGGAAGAAGCGGCAGAAGTAGGCCGGATCGCCGAACCCGGCCCGCGCCGCGACCTGACGTACCGACAACTCCGTGTGCAGCAGCAGCCGTTTGGCCTCGTGCACCCTGGCCTGCCGGATGAGCTCCCCGGGCGTACGGCCGGTGGACGTCTTCACCGCCTCGCTCAGATAGCCGACCGAGACGCCGAGCCGCTCCGCGCCCGTCCGCACCGAGTACGAGGTCCCCTCGGGGCCGCCGAGCAGCGCCATGAACTCCGCGGCCACCGAACCCGGCCGCGACCGCGGCGACGCGGGCGGTGCGGCGGCGGCCCTGCCCGAGGGCAGCCGCGCGGCCCGTACCACCAGGATGTGCAGCAGCGACCGCAGCACGCTGTGGAAACCGGTGGCGCCCGACCGGTACTCGCCCTCCAGGTCGGCGACGAGCCGCGCGGTCGACTCCGCCGCCTCCTCGGGCAGCGCGAGCGTGGCCCGCCGGCCGAGGCCCCGCAGGAGGTCCCGGTCGGCGGGGTGGTCGATGAGGAAGTCGTCGGTGAAGAGGATGACGCGGCCCTCCAGACCGGCGGCGTCCTCCCAGTGATGGACCTGGCCGGGGGCGATGAAGCACAGGTGGGGCGGGCGCAGCGGGTAGCCGTCCAGGTCCACCACGTGCCTGCCGGTGCCGCCGGTGACGTGCACGATCTCGTGGAAGGTGTGCCGGTGGGGGAAGGCCGCCCGTGACATCGGTCCCATGATGTCGAAGCTGCCGATGGCGAACGGCAGCGCGTTGGGCATCGGCACCTCCAGGCGGTGCGTCGGCATGCCGTCGCCGGACGGTTCTCCGCTGTTTCCCTCGCCGGGCAGAACCGTTGTGCCGCGCATGCGTACGCCCCTTGTCCCGAAGCCGTGGAAGCCGTCAAACCGTGGAAGCCCTGGTCCGGACCAGTCGAACGAACACGATGGCACGCGCGGCCCCTGCGGGGGAGAGGGCGTGTCAGACACGTGTCAGGGCTCGGCGGCACCATCGGAACGTCAGCGGGCCGGACGACTGCCGAGAGCGCCCCCACGGCCCACCACGCGGAGTGATCTGCCGGGAGACAGCCGACATGGCCGTGAGACAGCTCGCACCACAGCGCGAAGGGAACGAACCGGACGCCGGGCGCCCACGCCTCCGCCGCGGCGGGAGCCGGGGGAGAGGATGGCGGGCCGCCCTGGCGTCCGCCGCCGTCAGCGCCGCCGTCCTGACCGTGTCACCGGCCTCGCAGGGCACCGCTTCGGCCTCGGCCGACACCGCGGCCTGCCAGTCGCGGACCGAAGCCAGGCACACCGACTGGACCGGCATGCACTTCCTCGGTGACGTGGTGTGCGCGCACAACACCGGTTCGATCCGCGTGCAGTCCACCACCGACTCCACGGTGAACGGCCAGATCGCCTTCTCGCCGAGCTGGTTCGTCTGCTGGAAGCGCGGCAGCGTCTACCAGGGCGGCGACATCTGGTACTACACCCAGGGCGACACGGTCTCCGGCGCCAGGACGGCGAAGGGCTGGGGCTACCTCCCCGCCGCCGAACTCTCCTCGCCGACGCACCCCGTCCCGGGCCTCAAGCAGTGCACCTGGTCATGACACCGCCCCTCGCCCCCGCCCGAGCCCACAGGAGTACGCGCATGAGCCGACCCTCCACGCCCGGCAAGCGCCGCACCGCCCTCGCGGGCGCCGCGCTCTGCCTGGCCCTGTCCGCGGCGGCGGCCCCCGCCGCCCAGGCGGGCCCGGCACCCGCGGCCGGTCCCGCCGACGCGTCGGCCACCTGCTCACTGCGGCAGAACCAGCCGCACAGGGACACCCTCGGCAACGCCTTCAGCCTCGACCTGTACTGCGACAACCTGGCCTCCGACGCGTTCGGCCGCCCCGCGTTCAACGCGCCGGTCACCGGCCGCCTGAAGCTCTCCCCGAGCTGGTTCGTGTGCTGGACGCTGGGCGACGCCGCGCCCGACGGCAACAAGGTCTGGTACTACACCCAGGGCGACGAGGTGGTGAGCCTCCCCGGGATCAAGGGCTGGGGCATGGTGCCCGCCAAGGTCGTACAGACCCAGAAGCACCCCTACCCCGGGCTGCCCCGCTGCCCCTGGGTCTGATCCGCACACCCCACGTACCCACCACAGTTCGGGAGACCACCGTGACTTCGCGACCCAGCAGAGCCCTCCGCACCCGTACGATCGCCGCCGCGCTGCTCGGCTGTGCGCTGATCGCGGGACCGGCCGTCGCCAGCGCCGGGGCGGGCACCGACGTCGGGACCAGGCAGGCCACCAACGGCGAGTGGCGCTACTGCCCCTACACCGGCGACCACCCGGAACTCGGCAAGGGCCACGCCAGCGACGCCGTGGGCCACCTCCAGTGCATCCTGAACAAGGTCTACGGCTACAAGAGCGTCGCCCAGGACAAGATCTTCGGCGACGCCACGCTGGCCGCGGTCAAGAACTTCCAGCAGAGCGTCGGCCTGAGCGCGGACGGCTTCGTGGGCCCCAACACGTGGGCGGCCCTGCACCCGTAGCGCACGGCGCGGGCTCTCAGCCGCCGCGCCGCAGCCCTGCCGCCGCCGCGGCGCCGCACACCGCGCCCACCGCGAGCACGGCCAGGCCCCGCAGCCACACCTCACGCTCGACCTGCGTCGCGAGCACCACGCAGGAGACCGCGCCGAGGAACGGCAGCACGAGCGGCGCCCGGAAGTGGTCGCGGGCCGCGGTGTCGCGGCGGCGCAGCACCAGCGCCGAGGTGTTGACGAGGAAGAAGACCACCAGCAGCAGGAGCACCAGGGTCGAGGCGAGCGTGGCCACGTCCCCGGTCAGCGCGAGCAGCAGGGAGAGTGCCGTGGTCGCGGCGATCGAGGCCCAGGGTGTGCGCCTGCCGGGCAGCACCTTGGCCAGGAAGGACGGCAGCAGCCCGTCGCGTGCCATGCCGTAGGCGAGGCGGGACGACATGATGCCGGTGAGCAGGGCACCGTTGGCCACCGCCACCAGGGCGATGGCGCTGAACAGCTCGGTGGGGACGCCGCCCGCCTCCTTGACGACTTCGAGCAGCGGCCCGCTGGACTCGGCCAGCTTCTCGGTCGGTACGGCCGCCGCGGCGGCGGCTCCGACCAGGGCGTACACCGCGCCCGCGGTGACCAGCGCGCCGAAGAGGGCCCGCGGGTACGAGCGGCGCGGGTCGCGGGTCTCCTCGGCCACGTTGACGGACGTCTCGAAACCGACGAAGGAGTAGTAGGCGAGCACCGCGCCGGTCAGCACGGCCGCCGCGGGGCCGTGGCTCGCCGTTCCGAGCTGCGTCAGCCTGCCCACGTCGCCGTCGCCGCGCAGCACGATCCACAGGCCGAGCCCGACCACGATCGCGAGGCCGCTCACCTCGATGACCGTGGCCACGACGTTGGCCCGCGTCGACTCACGGATGCCGCGCGCGTTCAGGAGCGCGAGCGCGGCGAGGAAGACGACCGTGACGAGCACGACGGGGAGCGTCACGAACTCGGACAGGTAGTCGCCGCCGAACCCGCGGGCCAGCGCGGCGACCGACACGATCCCCGCCGCGAGCATGCAGAACCCCGCGAGGAAGCCGGCGAACGGCCCGTACGCCAGCGTGGCGTAGTGGGAGGCGCCGCCCGCGCGCGGGTACTTGGTGACCAGTTCGGCGTACGAGGTGGCCGTCAGGAGCGCCAGACAGAGCGCCACGACCAGGGGCACCCAGACGGCGCCGCCGGAGTCGGCGGCCACCTGGCCCACCAGGACGTACACGCCCGCGCCGAGCACGTCTCCGAGGATGAAGAAGTACAGGAGGGGGGTGGTCAGAGCCTTCTTGAGTGGCGTCGGAGCGCTGGACGTCTCCGCCGCGGTGCCGGGAGTTCTCACCCAGGGCCCTATACCCGCGAAGCCGCCCACCAGGCAGTACGTCCCCCGGACGCCCGCACATCCGCTGGGCGCGCTGCTCTACACGTGGTCCCGGGCCTGAGCCGCGCGCCCGCCGGCACCGAGCAGGCCCGTCGACGAGAACTCCGAGCGCGTCAGCTCCTGCCGGGCCAAACGGGTCACGAGCCCCGGCAGGGCGGCCCGCACCGCCTGCACGCCCCGCAGCCATCCCGGCACGTACACGCTGGTCTCCCGCCGCTCGATCGCGCGCACGAGGCGGCGGGCCACCGGCGTCGCGGGGTGGATCCTGCGGGCCGGCGACGGCATGTGCGCCCGCAGTTCACGCAGTACGGGGTACTGGTCGGCGTCACGGATCATGTCCGTGTCGATCCAGCTCAGGTAGGCGATGCCCACGCCGACCCCCAGCGGGTCGAGCTCCGCGCGCAGGGTGTGGGCGAGGGACTCCGCGCCCGCCTTCGATGCGCAGTACGCGCTCATCATCGGGGCGGCGCCGATCGACGCCAGCGAGGCGATCTGGAGGTAGTGCCCGCGGGTGTGCAGGAGCTGGGGCAGGAAGGTGCGGGCGGTGATCGCGCTGCCCACGAGGTTCACCTCGATGACCCGCCGCCAGGTCGCGGGGTCGGAGTCGACGAACGGGCCGCCCTCGGCCACCCCGGCGTTCGCGACGACGACCGAGGCGGGGCCGAGCCGGCCGCGCACCTCCCGCGCCACGCGGGCCATCGCCGCGTCGTCGGTGACGTCCACGTGCCAGTGCCCCGATGCCGTGGGCAGCGCGGCGGCCACCCGGGCGAGCCCCCGCTCCTCCAGGCCGAGGAGCGCCACTTTCGCTCCGCGCGCGGCCAGCTCCGTGGCGACGGCCTCGCCGATACCGCGCGCGGCGCCGGTCACCACGGCCGTGCGGCCGCGCAGGACGCGCTGTCGGTCGGTCACGAGCACTCCTCCGGTTGGCGGCGGCCCCTCAGAACGCGACTCCCTCGGAGTCGGTGATGGCCGCGTGCATGTTGCGCTCCATCATGAGCAGCGCGGCCTGGGCCAGGTCGGGGTGGATATGGGCCACCGCGTCCTCGGGCACCGTCACCCGTAGATGGCGAATGTGCGCGTCGAGGGCGGAATACAGCACGCATTGCTCGGTCACCTGCCCGGAAAGGACCACGTGGTCGACGTCGAGCTGGGAGAGCAGATAAGTCAGCGGTGTCTCGAAGAAGATTGAATGACGGGCTTTCACCACGAACAGTGACGCGTCATCCGGTCGCACGGGACGGACCAGCTCGGAATGCGGCCCGGACAGGGCGGTATCGACTATCTCCCCGTGATGGGAGCGCCATTCACCGAAATTGTCATTCACATAGATGACCGGTACACCCTCCCGTCGTGCCCGCTCGATCAGCCCCACGACCGCGGGCAACGCCTTGCGTACGGACGGGATGAGCTGCTCGGCGTCGGGGTGATCGTACGTATTGATCATGTCGATGACGATGAGCGCGCTTTTACCCATGCGCCCATGATGGCACTGCCGCCCCGGACGGCGCAGTGCATGTGTCTCCCTCCGGGGGACGGGGTACCCGTCGTCACGCGATATCGCCCCTGCCCAGTGCCACTCACCCTGCGCGTGGCACCGTACCGTCGAAGGATCGGAACCCAGTGAGCGAGAAGAAGAACCCGGTGGCGGCCGCCGCGGAGAAGGCTGTGGAAAAGGTCCAGAAGGCCATGCGCACGGGAAATGAGATCCCGGGCGCCCCCGGCCCGGAGGCCGTGCCGGTCGACGAGCCCACGGAGCCGCGGGAGCCGCTGCCGCCCAAGCCCGACCAGCGCGGCCCGGACACCTACAGCCCCACCGGGCAGGCGACCGGGGTGCCGCAGGACAAGGTCGCCCAGGACGGCGCCTACCTGACCACCGCTCAGGGCGCGCGCCTGTACGACACCGACCACTCGCTGAAGGCGGGGTCCCGCGGCCCCGTGCTGTTGCAGGACCACCACCTGCGCGAGAAGATCACCCACTTCGACCACGAGCGCATCCCCGAGCGCGTCGTGCACGCCCGCGGCGCCGCCGCGCACGGCGTTTTCCGGGGCTACGGCTCCGCGGCCGGGATCACCAAGGCGGACTTCCTCGCCGAGGGCGTCGAGACCCCGGTCTACGTCCGCTTCTCCACCGTCCTGGGCTCACGCGGCTCCGCGGACACCGTGCGGGACACCCGGGGCTTCGCCACGAAGTTCTACACCCGGGAGGGCGTCTTCGACCTCGTGGGCAACAACATCCCGGTGTTCTTCATCCAGGACGCGATCAAGTTCCCCGACATCATCCACGCGGGCAAGCCGCACCCCGACCGCGAGATCCCGCAGGCGCAAAGCGCCCACGACACCTTCTGGGACTTCGTCACCCTCCACACCGAGGCCACCTTCCACACGATGTGGAACATGTCGGACCGCGGCATCCCGCGCTCCTACCGGATGATGGAGGGCTTCGGCGTCCACACCTTCCGCCTGGTCAACGCCGAAGGCGCCACCACGCTGGTGAAGTTCCACTGGAAGCCGCGGCTCGGCGTCCACTCCATGGTCTGGGAGGAGGCGCAGATCACCGGCGGTGTCGACCCCGACTTCCACCGCCGCGACCTCGCCGACGCCATCGAGGCGGGCGCGTACCCGGAGTGGGAGCTCGGCGTCCAGACCTTCCCGGACACCCCTGACCAGATGTTCGAGGGCATCGACCTGCTCGACCCCACGAAGATCGTGCCCGAGGAGCTGGCGCCGGTCCGCCCGATCGGCCTGCTGACCCTCAACGCCAATCCGTCGAACTACTTCGCCGAGACCGAGCAGGTCGCCTTCCACCCGGGCCACCTCGTACCCGGCATCGACGTCACCAACGACCCGCTGTTGCAGGGCCGCCTCTTCTCCTACCTCGACACGCAGATCAGCAGGCTCGGCGGCCCCAACTTCGGGCAGCTCCCGATCAACCGCACCCACGCGCCCGTCAACGACATGCTGCGCGACGGCATGCACCAGACCGCCGTGCACCGGGGCGTGGCGCCCTACCGGCCCAACTCCGCCGACGGCGGCTGCCCCTTCCTCGCCGGAGCCGACACCGGGGCGTACATCGAGGTGCCCGCGGAGGTGGCCGCCTCCCACAAGGTGCGCGAGGCGCCGGCCACGTTCGACGACCACTTCAGCCAGCCCCGGCAGTTCTGGCTCAGCATGACCTCCGTCGAGCGCGAACACCTCGTCGCCGCCTACACCTTCGAGCTCGGCAAATGCTGGGAGACCGGCATCAAGGAGCGGGGGCTCAAGGTGCTCGCCAACATCGACCCCGAGCTCTGCTCGCAGGTCGCGAAGGGACTCGGCCTGCCCGCGCCCCGGCCCGTCGGCCCGCTCGCCGATGTCGCGCCGAGCCCCGCCCTCTCCCAGGTGGGCGAGGAGTGGCCGGTCGACGGCCGCATCATCGGCATCGTCACCGACGGCGCCGACCTGGACGGCGTCCGCTCGGTGCGCCAGGAGGTCCTGGACGCCGGCATGGTCCCGCTGGTCATCGCTCCGGCCGGCGGCACACTGGGTCTCGACGCCGACCCGGTCGCCGTGCAGCGCACCTTCACCACCGCGCGGTCCATCGAGTTCGACGCCATCCTCCTCGCCGCCGCGCCAGCCCCGGCCCCCGACGCCTACGGGGCGCGCGACGCCAAGGTCGACGACAAGGCGGCCGGAGCGGGCATCGACCCCCGGGTGCTGCTCCTGGTCACGGAGGCCTTCCGGCACGGCAAGGCCCTCGGCGCCTGGGGCCCGGGGCTCCGCGCCCTCGAATCGGCCGGGCTGTCCACCGGCACCGCGGGCGTGGCCACGGGCGAGCCCACCGCCGTGCTGCGTACGGTCACACGGCTGCTCGGCGGCCACCGCGCCTGGGAGCGCTTCGGCCCGGCCGTCTGACGCGTGATCCGTTGGCCCGCCCACGGTCCAGTGAAATGGCCGTGCGGTGGGCCAATGGTCCAGTGGGCCCGGCCGCGGTTGAGCCAGGGGGCGATCAGATGGTCTGATGGTGTCGTCGATGGCGCTGCGGGATTCCGCGGCGCCTTTTTCATGCGGGTTCCTCTCGGCGAACCGCACGAACAGCACGAACCACACGGACCGGACGCGAAAGGGGCGGAGAGACAGTGCTGAAGAAGGTGTTCATGGCGCCGGATCCGGGACGGGTGCGGCTGCGCTTCGCCTCCCGGGCCGTCCTCGGCATCGGCGGGGCGGTGGCGGTATGCGGCCTGGCCGGGCATTCGCTCGTCGCGGCGATCACGGGCGGGCTCGCCGCGCTGCTCGCCCTCTTCACCGTCGGCGACGCCACGGTCCGGGGGCAGGCGGTCACCACGGCCCTGCTGCCCGCCGTCGGCTTCCCCGTACTCGCCGTCGCCGCCCTGCTGCACGACGTGCCCGTGGCGCGCGACGCCGCCTTCCTCGCCGTCATGGGAGCCGGCGTGTACGCGCGGCGCTGGGGGCCCCGCGGGCACTCCCTCGGGGTGTTCGCGTTCATGATGTTCTTCGCGACGCAGTTCCTGCACACGGTCCCCGGCCAGCTCCCCGAGCTGTTCGCCGCCGTCCTGCTCTCGCTCTGCACCGCGGCGGCCGTCCGGTTCGGCGCCTGGTGCTACGAACGCCGGCTGCCCCCGGCCGCCGCCCCGCCGCCCCACCCCGGCACCGGACTCGCCCGTACGACGACACGGCAGGCCGTGCAGGCCGTCGCGGGCGGCGCCTTCGCGCTCGCCGCGGGCCAGGTGCTCTCCGAACAGCGCTGGTACTGGGCCGTGGGCGCCACCTGGTGGGTCTTCGTCAACACCGCCTCCAGCGGGGAGACCCTCGTCCGCAGCTTCCGCCGGGTACTCGGCACGGTCATCGGCATCGCCCTCGGCCTGGTCGTCGCCGTGCCGCTGCACGGGGCGCCCGTTCCCTCGGCGGTCATCGTCGCCGTCAGCGTCTTCGGCATCTTCTACACGGCCGCCGTCTCCTACACCTGGATGATGCTCGCGGTGACCGTCATGGCCGGCGTGCTCTACGGCCTGCTCGGCGTGCTCGACCCGGCCCTGCTCGCCCTGCGGGTGGCCGAGACCGGGGCGGGAGCCCTCGGCGCCGCCCTCGCGGTGCTGCTCATCCTGCCCGTGACCACGCATGCCACCACCCACGCCTGGATCGAACGCGCCCTGCGCTGCGTGCACGCCTGCACCGCCGAGGCCGCGGCCCGGCTCGCCGGTTCGGGGACGGCCGACCCCGCGCCCCGCGTCGCCGAGCTGGAACAGCTCCTCGGCAAGGTGCGCCTCTCCCTCGCCCCGCTGGTCCACCCGCTCAGCCCGCTGCGGGCCCGCAAGGAACGCGCCCGGCGGGTCATCGCCCTGCTCGACGCCTGCGCCGACGAGGTGCGCGGCCTTGCCTCGATCGCCGCGGACCCCGAGGCGTCCCACGACGACCGGCTCGCCGCCGCCTGCTGGCGCGTGGAGGCCGCGGTGGAGGCGCTGACCGGGCCCGCCGGAAGCGCTCGCGGAGCGGCCGGACCCGCCGAAGTGCCGCACGGCTCCGTCGCCGAACCGGCCCTCGCCCATCTGCACGGCCTGGAGAAGGCCCTGGCCGAGCTGGCCGACCCCCTGCACAGCTCACCGCGGACACCGCTGCTCGGAGCCTGATCGCGGAGACATCGCGGACACATCGCGGAGACAAAAAAGAGCCCCGGCTGGACGGGGGAGACCAGCCGGGGCGGCAGAGGGGTGGCGGGCGGAGGACGGTCGCCTCTCGGTGAGGGGCTTCGCGGCTCCGTGGCCACATATGGATGAACGGTGAACCAGTCAGGAATGTTCCGCCGCCCGCCCGCGCGGGAGAGTGAGCTGCGACACACGCGATGACCTCCACGGGCTCGCCCCCGCCCACCTGGTCTAGACCCACTGCTAGCGTCGGCCGCACGAGCGGCGCCCGGCACGCGGCGCCCCGGTCGAGAGGGGACAGCCAGTGGTCGTGGGCAAGCAGGCCGGACGGGCCTACATCGGATCCTTCACCGCCGCCGGAGGCTTCGGGGTCATCACCGCGGCCGTCGACGCGGACACCGGCGCGCTGACCGTCCTCAGCACCACCGACGCGGTCCCCGACCCGTCCTACCTCGCCCTCTCGCCCGCCGGGAACGTCCTCTACGCGGTCAGCGAGACGTCCGACGGCGCCGTCGCCGCGTACCGCCTCGACGGGGACAAGCCGGAGCTCGACGGCGAGCCCGTACCGGTCGGCTCGGCCCCCACCCACCTCGACCTGTACGACGGTCACCTGCTCACCGCCAACTACCGGTCGGGCAGCGTCACCGCCGTACCGCTGCGCGAGGACGGCGGCCTCGCCGCCACCCCGTCCAGCGAACTGCGGCACACCGGCTCAGGACCGCACCCGCAGCGCCAGCAGGGCCCGCACGCCCACCAGGTCCTCGCCGACCCCAGCGGCCGCTGGGCCGTCAGCGTCGACCTGGGGACGGACTCCGTGCGCGTCTGCGCGTTCGGCGACGACGGTCTGACCCTCCACCGCGAGGTCGCCGTGCGCCCCGGCTCGGGGCCGCGGCACCTCGCCTTCCACCCGGACGGCGACCGCGCCTACCTCCTCAACGAACTGACGCCCACCCTCACCACCTGCTCCTGGGACGCCGGGACGGGCGCACTCAAGCCGCTCAGCGAGGTCACCGTCCTCGCCGACGCCCCCGAGGGCGACGTCTACCCCTCCGAGGTCGTCGTCGCCCCCGACGGACGGTTCCTGTGGACCGCCACGCGCGGCACGGACGTCATCTCCGTCCTCGCCCTCGGCGGCCCCGACGAGGCGCCCCGGCTCGCCGCCACGGTGCCGTGCGGCGGGCACTGGCCGCGTGACCTGGCCATCCACCCCTCGGGCCGCCACCTCTACGCGGCCAACGAGCGCTCCGGTGACGTCACCTGGTTCACGATCGACCAGGACACGGGCATCCCCCGCAAGGCGGGCACGATCGACGCGCCCGCCGCCTCCTGCGTGATCTTCGGCTGAGCCCGCCCCGCCCGCGTACGCGAAAGGGCCCGCCCCCACATCGGGGCGGACCCATCCGCGTACGTACGAGAAGCGCACAGGCTCTCAGTGCACCGGCGCGCCCGAGGCCTGCTGCGGGGCGATGCCCAGGGCCGTCGTGTACTTCGAGAGCGCCAGCTTGCCGATCGCCGGGTAGGGGCCGAGCGGATCGGCGGACGAGCAGCCCGCTTCCTTCGCGGCCGCGTCGAGCAGCCCCTCGTCGAGCTCGGGGCCGATCAGGTACGGGGCCAGGGCGAGCTGGGCCGAGCCCGAACCGCGTAGCTGCTCGGCGATCGCCGCGACGGCGCCCTCCTGGTCGAGCGCGGCAGCCATCACCGGCACCGCGAGGCGCGCGGCGAGCAGCATGCCGGTGATCCCGGCGGCCTGCACGGCCTCCTCGCCGCCGACCGTGGCCAGGATGATGCCGTCCGCCGCGGTCGCCACCGTGAACAGCCGGGCCCGGTCGGCGCGGGCGAGGCCCGCCTCCGACAGGCGCACGTGCAGCGCCTCGGCGAGCAGCGGGTGCGGGCCGAGCACATCGGTCAGCTCGGCGGGGGCGTGGCTGTCCGCGACGGACTGCCGGATGCGCCCCATCAGCGCGCTGTCGGGGCCCGCGAGCAGCGGCACGACGACCGCGACGGGGCCCTCCGGCTCGGCGACCTCGGCGCCGGCCTCGCGCGCGCGCTCGAAGCGGGCGGTGCGCTCGGCCGTCGCGTGCGCGAGCACGGAGTGCAGCGAGGGGAACTCGGGGAAGGACGTGACGGTGGCGTCCTGCGTGCCGTCGAGGTAGCCGATCCTGGCGTCGAGGCCGGGCAGCTCGGAGCGGGCGATGCTCACGACCTCTTCGGCGAGGCTGCGCGTGGTGGTGCTGGGGGCGCCCGGCACGGCGAGAACCAGTGCGGGCGCGCCCTCAGGAGCCGCGACGGGCTCCGGACGGCGGTGCCGGCCCGGCTGACGGGGGCGCGGCATTCGTACGGGCAGGCCGGATGCGGGCCCAGTGGGGGAGCTCATGCGCCCGCATGCTACTGGCTTGCGGCCTTACGCTGTTCGGGGAGGGTGCAGGTGGGCGGTATAAGTCCGTTTTTGTCTGATGAATTACGCAGAGGTCAACTCCCCGCCCCGCCCGGCCTGCCCATGGACGGAGAGCATGCGCGCGTCGTGCGGCAGCAGCAGCCGGTCCGCCGCCAGATCGCCCGCGATGCGCAGGGCGCCGTCCAGCGGATCGCCCGCGGCGGGGACCTGCCGTGCCCGCGGCAGCGACTCCGACAATTCCCCGCGCAACGGGCCGAGCAGCGGCTCGCCCATCGCGAAGAGACCGCCGGTGAGCGCCACTTCGCTCACCACGTCCTGCGGACAGACGGCCGCGGCGGCCTCGGCGATATGCCGCGCGGCATCCCGGAGGATGCCGCGCGCCACCACGTCATCCGCCGCGCAGGCCGCGACCTCGGGCGCGAAGGAGGCAAGGACCGCGGGCCGGTCCGCCCGCGGATAGAGCTGTCCCGGCAGCCCGGCCGGCGGACCGAAGACGGTCTCCGCACGGTCCCGCAGCGCCCGCGAGCCGCCCCGTCTGCCGTCGTGCGCCCGCATCGCCGCTTCGAGCCCCGCGCGCCCGATCCAGGCGCCGCCCCCGCAGTCGCCGAGGAGATGCCCCCAGCCGTCGGCGCGACGCCACGTGGCGAGATCCGTGCCGACCGCGACCAGCCCGGTGCCCGCGGCCACCACCGCGCCGGGGCGGTCGCCCAGGGCACCCGCGTACGCGGTCACCGCGTCCGTGGCCAGCGCGACCCGCTCCACGTCCAGCGCCCGGCCGAACGTGCCGGGCAGCCGCGCCCGCAGGTCGTCGCCGAGCGTCGCCATCCCGGCGGCGCCGACCGCGACCGCGGAGATCCGCACGCCGCCCGCCTCCGCCAGGAGGGCCCGCACCATGGGCAGCAGCAACTCCATGAAGTGCCCGGCGTCGATGCCGCGCGGCCCGGTGCGCACCGGCTCGGCCGAGCGCACCGGCTCCGGGCACGGCACCCCCTCCGGAGTCCCGAGAGCGGCCCGCAGACCGGAGCCTCCCGAGTCGACGCCCAGTACGCACCCGGCCGCGGTCACGGCAGCCGCCAGTCCACCGGCTGCGCGCCCTGCCGTACGAGGAGGTCGTTGACCCGGCTGAAGGGGCGCGAGCCGAAGAACCCGCGGTCCGCCGACATCGGGGAGGGGTGCGAGGACTCCACCGACGGCAACTGCCCGAGCAGCGGCCGCAGATTGCGCGCGTCCCGTCCCCAGAGGACCGACACCAGCGGCTTGCCGCGCGCGGCGAGGGACCTTATCGCCTGCTCGGTCACCTCTTCCCAGCCCTTGCCGCGGTGCGCGGCCGGCTTGCGCGGGGCCGTGGTCAGCGCCCTGTTGAGCAGGAGCACGCCCTGCCGCGTCCACGGCGTGAGGTCGCCGCTGGCCGGCGGCGGCAGGCCCAGGTCGTCGCCCAGCTCGCGGTAGATGTTGATGAGGCTGCCGGGCAGCGGACGCACCTCGGGCGCGACCGAGAACGAGAGCCCCACCGCGTGACCGGGCGTGGGGTAGGGGTCCTGTCCGACGATCAGGACGCGGACGTCGTCGAAGGGCTGCTGGAAGGCGCGCAGGACGTTCGGGCCCGCCGGGAGGTAGGTGCGCCCCGCGGCGATCTCCGCGCGCAGGAAGTCCCCCATCCCGGCGATCCGTTCGGCCACCGGCTCCAGGGCCTTGGCCCAGCCTGGTTCGACGATCTCATGCAAGGGTCGTGGTGCCACGCCGTCACCCTACTGCCGCCACACGGCCCTCGATCAACCGATGGCCGCGGCCCGCACACAGAGCACGTCCGGCAGATGCGAGGCGAGCAACTGCCAGGTGTCGCCGTCGTCGGCCGACGCGAACACCTCGCCGTTGCGATTGCCGAAGTAGATGCCCGCCGGGTCATTGCCGTCGGTGCACATCGCGTCCCTCAACACCGTGCCGTAGTGGTCCTCCTGGGGGAGTCCCGCGCTCAGCGGCTCCCAGCTCTGGCCCGCGTCCGCCGTGCGGAACACCCGGCAGCGGTGGTCCGCGGGGACCCGGTCCATGTCCGCGTTGATCGGGAACACATACGCCGTGCCGCCGCGGTGCGGGTGGGCCACCACGGCGAAGCCGAAGTCGGAGGGCAGACCGCCGCCGATGTCCGTCCAGCTCGCCCCCGCGTCGTCGCTGCGATACACCCCCCAGTGGTTCTGGAGATACAGCCGGTCCGGGTCGGCCGCGTCCCGCGCCACCTTGTGCACGCACTGCCCGAACTCCGGGTCCTCGTCCGGCAGGAACACCGCGGAGACGCCCTTGTTCGAGGGGGCCCAGCTCGCCCCGCCGTCCTCGGTGCGGAACACCCCCGCAGCGGAGACCGCGACGGTCACGGAACGGGCGTCGCGGGCGTCGGTCAGGACGGTGTGCAGGCCCTCGCCGCCGCCGCCCGGCACCCACTGGGAGCGGGTGGGATGCTCCCACAGCGGGCGCACCAGCTCGAAGCTCTCGCCGCGGTCCTCCGAGCGGTACAGCGCGGCGGGCTCCGTGCCGGCATAGACCACGTCCGGTTCGGCCGCCGAGGGGTGGAGCTGCCACACCCGCTCCAGCGACGCGCCCGTGTCCTTCGGGAACTTCACCGCGGGCTTCGTGGGCTCCATCCACGTCCGTCCGAGATCGTCGGAGTGGAAGACGGACGGGCCCCAGTGCGCGCTGTCACCCCCCACGAGCAGCCTGGGGCGCGGGCCACGGGTGTCGATCGCGACGGAGTACACCGCCTGCGCGTTGAAGTACGGACTGTCGTCGAACTCCCAGGCGCCACCGCGCCTGCGGCCGATGAACAGGCCCTTGCGGGTGCCTACGGACAGAAGAACCTCGGCCATGGCGGCCACCTCCGCGACGTCGTTGTCTCAGGTATCCGTCAGTCTGCACCCCACCACTGACAGTCCTCCCCTCGACCGGCGTTCCCGCAGGTCGGGCACCGTGTCCCCGGACGCCGTGCCTCGGACGCCCTGTCTCAGGCGCCATGTCCCCCGGCCGCGCGGTCCGGCGGCGACAGTTCGGCCGCCGCCTCCGCGATCGCCGCGGGGCCCACGCGGCAGCAGCCGCCGATCAGCCGCGCCCCCGCAGCCCGCCACCCCGCGACCATGCCGGGTTCGAACCGCGCCGGGCCGCGCCAGGCCCGCGCCCCGGCGTCCCAGGCCTCCCCGCTGTTCGGGTAGACGACCACCGGCAGCCCGGTGACGCGCCGGGCCACGGCGGCCGCCGCCTCGACGTCACGCGGATCGCAGCAGTTCACGCCCACCGCGATCACCTCCTCGGCGTCCGCGGCGAGCGCGAACGCCTCCTCCAGCGGCTGCCCCGCGCGCGTGCGCCCGCCCGCCACGCAGTACGACAGCCAGGCGGGCACCCCGAGGCCGCGCACCGCCCGCAGCAGGGCCCGCGCCTCGTCGGTGTCGGGCACCGTCTCCAGGGCCAGCACGTCGGGCTCCGCCGCGGCGAGCGTCTCCAGGCGCGGCCGGTGGAAGCGCTCCAGGTCCGCCACGGTGAGCCCGTACCGGCCGCGGTACTCGGAGCCGTCCGCGAGCATCGCGCCGTAGGGCCCCGCCGAAGCGGCCACCCACACCTCACGGCCGAGGCCCGCGCCGGCCCGCCGCGCCAGCTCCACGCTCAGCCGGAGCAGCTCGGCGGTGCGGCGGGCGTCGATGCCGTGCCGGGCGAACCCCTCGTACGTCGCCTGGTAGCTCGCGGTGATGGCGACCTCGGCGCCCGCCTCGTAGTAGGCGCGATGGGCGGCCTCGATCGCCGTCGGCTCGTCGGCGAGCAGCCGCGCCGACCACAGGGCGTCGCTCAGGTCGTGCCCGGCGGCCTCCAACTGGTTGGAGAGGCCGCCGTCGAGCACGACAGGGCGGCGGTTCAGGGCATCCGCGAGTCTCACACCTCCGACGCTAGCCGAGGCGCGGCGGCCATCGTGCCGGGAGCCCGACCGCGCCTGCCCGCACGACAGCCGGTCACCCGGTCAGCGTGGCCGCCCACCGCGTGAAGATCTCGACGTACCGCGCCGGGTCGGACTGGTGCATCATGTGCGTCGCGTCCGGCACCGACTCGTAGTCGACCGTCACCCCCGCCGACTTCATCAAACGCATGGCCTGCGCGGCTTGTTCGTCGGAGAGCGCCCCGAGCAGGTCCCCGGTCTCCGGGTCGGTGCCGTGCACGTGGTGCGTGAGGAGCACCGGCGTTTTGACCTGGCCCAGCATGCGCTCGTGCGGGCAGTTCAGCCCGACGGTCCCCTCGTAGAAGGCCCGGGCCCATTCCGGGTCGTACTCCTTGAGGTGCTGCGGGATCACGTCCGCCACGAAGGACCGCGCCATCGGCGACGACGAGACTCCGGCCGCGCGGCAGAACCCCTCCCAGTCACCCACGCTCCACTGGTCGCCGAGGAACGTGCGGAAGAGCTCGAACACCGGCCCCACCGCCTGCCGGATCGAGTGACCGTGCGCCGGGACGAGTTCGGACGCGAAGAGCGGCGGGTCCTCGCACAGGACGCCCCGGAGCTGACCGGGCATGGAGTACGCCGACAGCCACGCCGCGAGGACGCCGCCGGAGGAATTGCCCGCGACGACGACGGGCCGCTTCACCACCAGAGCGATGAACCGGACCAGGTCGTTGCCGAAGTTGTCGAGGCTGTAGCGCTTCGGGGTCCAACTGCTGCGCCCCTGGCCCCGCAGGTCGACGGCGTAGACGTGGAAGTGCTCCGCGAGGAGGCCCATCGCCTCCTCGTACGACCACCAGGATCCCGTCTGCTCGGGGATCAGCAGCACGGCGGGCCGGTCCGGGTCACCGGCCTCGGCATAGTTCATGGTGATCTCGCCGAGATCGATCTGCCGTTCGGGATAGAGGTGCGGGACGTGGACGTCGCGCGGCGCGGGGTCGGTCACCATGGTGGTCTCCTCGGTCTGTGCTGCCCGTCGTTACGGGCGGACGGCGCTTCCTGCGGCCCGGCGCCGGTGATCCAGGGCCGGCGCCCGCCCTCACCGGGCGGGCACGTCACGAGTTATTGTTCGAACCGTGGCAGATGACGCGCACCGAGGATTCCGATGAGTGGAACACCGGTACAAGTCCCGCGCTCGGGCAGGCCGTCGCACGGCGAACCGATCCTGGAGCGGGCCTTCCGGGTCCTGGGTGCCTTCACCGAGGCCGGCGTGGGCCTGGCACTTCACACCATCGCGGCCCGGGCGGGCCTTCCGAAGAGCACCACGTCCCGGATCGCGTCCCAGCTCACGGACGTGGGAGCCCTCGAACGCCTCGACAACGGCGACTTCGTCGTCGGCCTGCACCTGCTCGAGATCGCCTCGCTGGCGCCCCGCGGCCACGGACTGCGCGCCGCCGCGTTGCCGTTCATGCAGGAGCTGCACCGGGCCACCGGCCAGCACATCCTCCTCGCCGTGCGCGACGGTGACGAGGCCGTTCTGGTGGAGCGGCTGTCCGCACGGGACGCGGCGGCGGTCAAGTACCGGGTCGGCGGACGCCTTCCCCTCACCGGGACCGGCATCGGCATCGCCCTGCTGGCGCACGCTCCCGAGCGGATACGGAAGGAAGCGCTGGCCGGCGCGGACGACGCGGCCCGCGTCCGCCGACTCCTGGCCACCGTCCGCAGCGACGGCGTCTGCGCCGTGACGATACCCAACCCACTGCGCTCCGGGCCCACCGCCATGTCGACCGTCGCCGCCCCGATCCTGAGCCGTCGCGGCGCCGCGCTGGGCGCGTTGTCGCTGGTCGCACCCGACGAGGGCGGACCCCGTACCGCGGCCGTGACGGCGCTGCGCAGGGCGAGTCTGGCGATCTCCCGGGCCGCGAGGCCGTGAACCACGCCTGCGCCGGGCAGCGGACCGGCGCCCACCGCCTGGCCCGGCCGTGCGGCCGCCGACTGCTCAGGGCTCGACGAACTTGTCCGCCAAACCCCTTTCCAGGTAGTCGTCCGGCAGATCCTGGATGACGAGCTCGGCTTCGGTGCGCCCGGTGTGCAGCCGCCAGTAGGCGTCGGCGATCGTCTGCGGCTGGGAGTCGTGGCCCCCTTGGCCGATGAAGGCGGCGATCGCCACGTGCGCGGCGTAGACGCCGGTGCCGGAGAGCGCCGCGTGCAGGTTGAGGATCCAGTTGCGCATCCCGCCGGTGGCGATCTGGACGTTCGCCACGTGCGGGGCGATCACCGGCCCCGACCCCGCCCCGCTGCTGACCAGGATCGTCCCCGTGCCGCGCTCCAGCATGCCGGGCAGGACGTGCTGCACCGCCGCCACGCCCCCGAGCAGATAGAGGTCCAGTTGGGCCAGCACCGAGTCGACGGTGACCTTCGTGGCCTCGACCAGCGGCGCCCGGCGCAGGTCGGCCAGGGACGGCGCGGGCGAGTACTCGAGTATGTCGATCGGTCCCAGCCGCTCCTCGGCGGCCGTGAGCGCCGCGTGCAGAGCGGGACGGTCGGTCACGTCGGCGGGGAACGCCTCGACCCGCACGCCCGTGTCCGACAGGTCGTCGGCCACCGCCTCCAGCGTCGTACGGCTGCGGGCGATCAGCGCCACGTCGACCCCCTCGGCGGCGAACCGCCGGCCGATGGAGCGCCCCAGTTGCGGACCTGCGCCCACGATCGCGAGCGTGCTCAATGCGCCACCTCATTACCCTGGTATCGACATTCCGGACCGCGGATGTCGGATCTTCGATGCATGCCGGAACAACCGTAGGAAGCGTGGGACCTCGGCGTCTTGGACCGGCGCGTCAGCCCGAACGGGAGATTCGCGACAACGATGAGTGGCACTTTCTCGGCGGACGTGAGCGGCGCGAACGCCTTCAGCGACTTCGCACACGAGTGGCGGAGCCGGATGGGCGAGCCCTTCGCGCTGGCGCCCTTCCGCCGGACGACCGTGTCCGGCTTCTCGGCGCGGTCCCGCGGTTTCAGGGTGCGGGACATGATGTTCAACCGCTTCGAGACCGCGGCCGCCCTGCGGACGGCGGGCCGACGGGTCGGGGCCGACGATCACGTACGCCTGTGGATCGTCCACCGGGGCGCCTGGCGGTTCGAGGAAACGTCAGGAGCCGAGCACACGGCACCGGCCGGCCGCCTGCTGGTACAGAGGGGAAGGCTGTCCCACTTCTCCGCGGCGCCGCACACCGTCGTGCGGGTACTCGTCCTGCCCGCCGCAGAGGTGCGGTCCGGACGGGGCGGGCCGGCCTCCGGTCCGGCCGATACCGCCGAGGTGCGGCTGCTGACGGCGCACGCCGCCATGGTGGGCCGGACGCTGGACCGTCTCGGGCCGGCCGGGGTCGACGCCGCCCGCAGCACCCTGGCCGAGTTGGCCCGGGCCGCCGCCGGGGGCGGCCTGGACGACGTGGAGCCCCTGTTGTCGCCGGCCCTGGCCCAGGCCGCGCGGGACCTGGCCGACCGCCGGCTCACCGACCCCGCCCTGTCGCCCTCGGCTCTGGCCCGGGAGCTGAACGTCTCCCCGCGTACCCTCCAACGGGCCTTCGCCAGGGAGGGCCTGCCGCTGAGCACCTACATCCGGCGCCGCCGCGTCGAGGAGGCATGCCGCGCGCTCGTCGCGTCGCACCGGCGCATGACCGTCACGGAGATAGCCGCCCGCTGGCAGTTCGCCGACAGTGGCCACTTCGCCCGTGCCTTCCGCAAGTACTACGGCCGGACCCCGACCGACTACGCCGCGACCGCTGCTCGTGAAACGGATGCCCCATAGCCGGGCGGGGCCGGTGCCGCCACCCGCCCACGGCAGGGCGTCTGCGAAGGTGATCCCTTCGAGCCGCTCCGAGCGCTGAGGAGACCCCCGTGAAGCGTGCCGCCACCCTGTCCGCCCTGGTCTGTCTGCTGGCCGTCACGGCCGCCGCCCCCGCCTCGCCCGACGCGGCCCGGCGGCCGGACCGCCCGCACGGCAGCCTCCTCGACACGGTGCCGGAGCGGGGCGTCCTCAAGGTCTGCACGACCGGTGACTACGCCCCCTTCACCAAGCGGGACCCGAAGGACGGCACGTATAGCGGCATCGACATCTCCATGGCACGTGACCTGGCGAAAAGCCTCGACGCCAGGCCGGAGTTCACCGCCACGACCTGGGCGAACCTCACCAAGGACGTCGCCGCGCGCCGCTGCGACATCGGCGTCGGCGGGGTGTCGGTCACCCTGCCGCGCGCCCGGCAGGTCTCCTTCGGCGAGCCCACGCGCGAGGACGGCAAGACGCCGATCGTGCGGTGCGCGGACAAGGACGAGTTCGGTGCGGGCACCCTCGCCGACATCGACGAGCCGGGCAGGACCGTCATCGTCAACCCCGGCGGTACGAACGAGGAGTTCGCCCGGGCGAACATCAAGCGGGCGACGATCAAGCTGCACCCGGAGAACACCACGATCTTCGAGGAGATCGTGGCGGGCCGCGCCGACGTGATGATGACCGACGCGAGCGAGACGCTCTACCGGTCGAGGATCCACCCCGAACTCTGCGCCCTCCACCCGGAGAAGCCCTTCACCTTCTCGGAGAAGGCCTACGCGACACCGCGCGGCGACCAGGACTTCAAGGAGTACGTCGAGCAGTTCGTGCACCTGGCCAAGCACGACGGCACGTACGCGAAGTACGAGGCCGAGTGGATGAAGTAGGTCATCCGGCGAGCCGCGCCGACGAGATCGCCGCCGCGGTCCGCTCCGCTCTCAGCGCTCTCCTGCGCAGCGCCGCTCGTTCCTCCTCGCCCGTGCCGCCCCACACGCCCGACGCCTGGCCCGTCCTGATCGCCCAGGACAGGCACTGCCCGCGCACGGGGCAGCGGGCGCAGACGCGCTTGGCGGCGTCGACATCCCGTAATGAGGGTCCAGCGGTTCCGACGGGAAAGAACAGGTCGGGGTTCTCGTCGGCACACGCGGCCCGTTGCAACCACTCCATGGCGAGGCGGGTGCCCCTGCCCTACGGACGGAAACTCCGGCCTGATCGGCCGGTGCGCGGTTTGGCCGGGGTCCGCGGGGACATCCGGAGGGAATGACCGTACAGAAGAACACCGTGCTGGTATTGGACTGTTCGGAGCCCGAGGCGCTCGCCGAGTTCTACGCCGGACTGCTCGGTGCGGAGGTGCGGCTGAGCAAGGACCCCGAATACGTGGAGGTCACCGGCGACAACGGAGTCTGCATCGCCGTCCACCGCGAGCGGGACTACATCCCGCCGAGCTGGCCCCGCCCCGAGGACTCGCAGCAGGCGCACCTGCGCATCATGGTCGCCCGGCAGGACATGGACGAGGCGGAGCGCGAGGTGATCGGCCTCGGTGCGCGTCCCGTGGACACCAAGAACAACCACGGGCCCCGGGACTCGCGCACCTACTCCGACCCGGCGGGCCACTCCTTCACGCTCGCGGCGATTCCGGAGTAGCCCGCGGGTCGGCGGGGTCAGACCGAACGGTGGTACTGGTCGGGCACGTTGACCTCGGCGCCGAGTTCGCGTGCCGCGCGACGCGCCCACGACGGGTCGCGGAGCAGCTCGCGGCCGAGCAGGACGGCGTCGGCCTCGCCGTTGGCGAGGATCTTCTCGGCCTGTGCCACCTCGGTGATCAGACCGACCGCGGCGACGGCGAGCTCCGTCTCTGCCTTGACGCGGGCGGCGAAGGGGACCTGGTAGCCGGGCCCGACGGGGATGCGCACGCCCGCGGCGTTGCCGCCCGTGGAGACGTCGAGCAGGTCGACGCCGTGCGCCTTGAGCTCCGCGGCGAAGCGGACGGTGTCGTCCGCGGTCCAGCCCGCCTCCTCCAGCCAGTCGGTGGCGGAGATGCGGAAGAACAGCGGCTTGTCCTCGGGCCACACGGCGCGCACGGCGTCGACGACCTCAAGGGCGAAGCGGGTGCGGTTCTCGTAGGAGCCGCCGTACTCGTCGGTGCGCTTGTTGCTGTGCGGGGAGAGGAACTCGCCGATGAGGTAGCCGTGCGCGCCGTGCAGCTCGGCGATCTCGAAGCCGGCGTCCAGCGAGCGGCGGGCCGCGTCGGCGAACTGCGCCACGATCTCGCGGATCTCCTCGACGCCGAGCTCCGTCGGCACCGGGTGGTGCTCGTCGAAGGCGACCGGGCTGGGGGCGACGGCCTGCCAGCCGTACGCGTCCGGGCCCACCGGGGCGCCGCCGACCCAGGGGCGGTCGGTGGAGGCCTTGCGTCCGGCGTGCCCGAGCTGGATGCCCGGGACCGTGTTCTGGCCCTTGAGGAAGTCGGTGATCCGGCGGAAGGCGGCGACCTGCGTGTCGTTCCAGATGCCGAGGTCGTAGGGGCTGATGCGGCCCTCGGGGCTGACGGCGGTGGACTCGACGATGATCAGGCCCGTGCCTCCCGTGGCCCGCGCCGCGTAGTGCGCGAAGTGCCAGTCCTGGGGCGCGCCCGCCTCCGGGCCCTCCGGCAGCGCCGAGTACTGGCACATCGGAGGCATCCACACGCGGTTGGGGATGGTCAGGGATCGCAGGGTGTAAGGCTCGAACAGCGCGCTCACGGCGGCCTCCATTCGTCACGGCTGGTGTGCTGCTCGTACGATAGACCTCGTAGTACGGTGGATGTCAAACTACGAAGGTTCTCGTACAATGCCGCAAGGGAGTACCGCAAGGGAGTACCGGACGAAGGGGAGCCGTTATGACGACCGCCGCGAGCAGGACGCTCGCCCACCCCGAAACCGGGGAGATCACGCTCGAAGGCGTGCTGCACGCCCTCGCCGACCCCATGCGGATGCGGGTGGTCCGGGACCTGGCGCGCGAGCAGGGCGCGGAGCTCTCCTGCTCCTACTTCGCGCTGCCCGTCAGCAAGTCGACGAGCACGCACCACTTCCGGGTGCTGCGCGAGAGCGGAGTGATCCGGCAGATCTACCGCGGCACCGCCAAGCTGAGCGTGCTGCGCCGCGACGACCTGGACGCGCTCTTCCCCGGCCTCCTGGACACGGTCCTCGCGGCGGCGTCCCGCCAGGCCGAGCGCCACGCCGAGCGCCAGGCCGAGCGGCAGCCCGCCGCCCAAAGCTGACCCGCGCCCGTCGCGGGCCCCGCCTCAGCCGGGCGTGGCCCGCTCCGCCGCCCCGCGCAGGCCCTCCCAGTCCGGGATCTTCACCACGCCCCTGCCGAGCGAACGCCCCAGCTCGGCCTCGGCGCGCTCGATGGCCAGCCACCCCGGCCACTGGACCGGCCGCAGTCCCGCCGCGCGCAGCCCCGCCGGCGGATCTCCCGGCAGCTCCCTGCGTACGAGGTCCGGGGCGTCGTCCAGGAGGGACTGGACCGTCTCCTTGGCGCAGGGACGGTTGGTCCCGATGACGCCGGTGGGCCCGCGCTTGATCCACCCCGCGACGTACTCACCGGCCGACGGCACCCCCTCGCGCAGCACCCGCCCGGCCGCGTGCGGCACCGTGCCCCGCTCCGGGTCGAACGGCAGCCCTTCGAGCGGCACTCCGCGATAGCCCACCGAGCGCAGGACGAGCTGGGCCGGGATGTCCTCGTACCGCCCCGACCCCGTGACCCCGCCCCGGCCGTCCGGCAGCGTGCGCTCGAACCGCGCCCCGGCGACCCGGCCATCGGCCCCCGCCGTCAGAGCGAGTGGACGCAGGAAGAAACGCAGCCTGATCCGCCGCGCGGGGCCGCTCGCGAGGCCGCTCGCGGGGCGCTCCGCCCAGCCGCGCAGCACCTCGACGTTGCGACGGCTCGCCGCGGGGAGACCCGAGGGGTCGGCGTACGCGGGGTCGAGCGCCAGCTCCGCCGGGTCCACGACGACCTCGGCATCCGGCAGCGAGCCGAGCTCCCGCAGCTCCTTGGTGGTGAACCGGGCCTGCGAGGGCCCGCGCCGGCCCACCATGTGCACCTCGCGGACCCGGCTGTCCGCGAGGACGCCGAGGGCCGCGTCCGGCATGTCGGTGGGCAGCAGCTCGGCGACGCCGCGGGCGAGGATGCGGGCGACGTCCACCGCGACGTTCCCCACGCCGATGACGAGGGCGGACTCCACGCCCCGCACGAAGCCGTCCGGGGCGAACCCCTCCGGCAGAGCGTCCGGATGCGCGCTGTACCAGGAGACGAACTCCGTCGCGGAGTGACTGCCCGGCAGCTCCTCGCCCGGCACCCCCAGCCTGCGGTCCGCCGCCGCGCCGACGCAGTACACCACCGCGTGGTAGAGGCTCAGGAGCCGGGCCGGCGGCAGGGTGTCAGGGCCGATCTCGATGCCGCCCAGGAACCGGACGCGCTCGTGTTCGAGCACCGCGCGCAGGTTGTTCTGGAGGGACTTGATCTTCTCGTGGTCGGGCGCGACCCCGTACCGCACCAGGCCGTACGGGCAGGGCAACCGGTCGAGCACATCGACCCGCACGTCCGGCACCTGGTCCTGCTGGACGAGCGACTGCGCGGCGTACACCCCGCTGGGACCCGATCCGACGACGGCGACGTGCAGCACTGTGGTGCTCCCTCCGCGAGGCGACCCCGGGACGGTTTCAGGATCGCATCCGGGGTGCGCCCTGTCAGGAGCGTGCGCGGCGCGGCATGCGTTCGCCGGGCCCGGGGTTCAGTCCATCTCCCGCATCCGGCTGATCTCGCTCGTCTGCTGGGCGATCACGTCGTTCGCCATCTCCTCGACCTGGAGGTTGTTTCCCTCGGAGAGCGCGTCCGCGGCCATCGTGACGGCCCCCGTGTGATGCGTGATCATCAGCTTCAGGAAGAGCTGGTCGAACGCCTCGCCCTTCGCGGCGCGCAACTGCTTGAGCTGCGTCTCACTGGCCATCCCCGGCATCGTCGCGTGGTCGTGCCCGTGCTGCTCGCGCGGTCCGCCGTGGCTCTTCAGCCACCGCTCCATGGCGCCGATCTCCGGTCTCTGGGCGGCGCCGATGCGGGCCGCGAGCCGCTTCACCTTGGCCGACTCGGCCCGCTTGGGGACAAGCCCGGTCATCGTCAGCGCCTGGCCGTGGTGCTCGATCATCATCTGCGTGTACGTGAAGTCGGCCGAGTTGGGTGTGTCGTCGTCGGTCCGCCGCTCCGCCGCTTCCTCCGCCGACAGCGTGGCGGCGCGCTCGCCCGGCTTTCCGGGGGCTATCACCGACGGTCCCGCCGAGGCCTTGCCCCGGGTGTCCGGTTTTGGGGCGGAGTCGCAGCCCCCCAGCGTGAGGACCGCGGCGGCCGCGAGCGCGGCGAGGGCGTACGTACGGCGGTTGGGGAGCACGGCGACCTCCGGTGACATACGGGCGAGTTGGGTCCGTCCTAGCACGTCGACGGGTGCTCGTGATCAAAAAACCGTATGACGATCATGTTTCCCTCTATTGATCTGAGCATGATGAGAACGATACTGCGGGTGTCCGTGAACCGTTCGACTGCGAACGGCGACAAGGGAGGACGCAGTGACCCTGTTGAACAATTCCCGAACCCGGCGCAGACGCCTGGGAGTCGGTGCCGTGGCGGCCGGTCTCCTCGCCACGCTGCTCACCGTGGCGCCTGCCGGAGCGACACCCGACCCGGGTGACTCCGAAGCCGCCCCCAAGAGTGTCTCCAAGAGCGACGCCGCCGCGGCGCGCAAGGCCATCGAGCGCGGCGAGATACCGGGGCCGGGCGAGATCGTCCACTCGGCCAACATCGAGCACGTGGCCAACATCCCCAAGGACGCGCTGCCCGGGACGAACACGGACATCGCCTTCCAGGGCCGTTACGCGTTCGCGGGCAACTACGACGGCTTCCGCGTCTACGACATCAGCGACCCGAAGGCCCCGAAGGTGGTCTCCCAGGTCCTGTGCCCGGGCTCGCAGAACGACGTCTCCGTCTCGGGGAACCTGCTCTTCCTGTCCACCGACTCCTCGCGCAGCGACAACTCCTGCAGCAGCACCTCGCAGCCCGCGACGGAGAAGTCCTCCTGGGAGGGCATGAAGGTCTTCGACATCAGCGACAAGGCGAACCCCCGGTACGTCTCGGCCGTCGAGACCGCCTGCGGCTCCCACACCCACACGCTGGTGCCCAAGAAGCGCGACGTCTACGTGTACGTCTCCTCGTACTCCCCGAACGCGGCGTTCCCCGACTGCAAGCCGCCGCACGACGGGATCTCGGTCATCAAGGTGCCGCGCAAGGCCCCGCAGCAGGCCGCGGTCGTGAACTTCCCCGTGCTCTTCCCCGGTGAGGGCCCCGACGGCGGCGGCAACCCGGGCGGGCCCACCAACCCGGGCGTCAGCAAGACCACCGGCTGCCACGACCTCACGGTGCTGCCCTCCAAGGACCTCGCGGCGGGCGCCTGCATGGGCGACGGCCTGCTGTTCTCCATCAAGGACCCGGAGAACCCGAAGATCATCGACCAGGTCCAGGACAACGAGAACTTCGCGTTCTGGCACTCGGCGACCTTCAACCAGAAGGCCAACAAGATCGTCTTCACCGACGAGCTCGGCGGCGGCTCCGGCGCCACCTGCGACGAGGCCACCGGGCCGAAGCGCGGCGCCAACGGCATCTACGACATCACGGGCAAGGGTGACAAGCGCAAGCTCGTCTTCCGCAGCTACTTCAAGATCCCGCGCCACCAGGCGGCCACGGAGAACTGCGTGGCGCACAACGGCTCCCTGATCCCCGTCAAGGGCAAGGACCTCATGGTCCAGGCCTGGTACCAGGGCGGCGTCTCCGTCTGGGACTTCACGGACTCCTCGAAGCCCAAGGAGATCGGCTACTTCGAGCGCGGCCCGCAGACCACCGACAAGATCACCTTGGGTGGTTCGTGGTCGGCGTACTACTACAACGGCTGGGTCTACTCGAACGACATCACCAAGGGGCTCGACGTCCTGAAGATCAACGACAAGCGGGTCAAGGCCGCGGAGCGCGTCCGTCTCGGCGAGCTCAACGTCCAGACGCAGCCCGACTACTTCGACTGAGGCCCCGCGGGCCGCTGAGGACGGAACGACAGCACAGAAGGTGTCCCGCCGGGCGGCGGCCCGTCCGGCGGGACACCGAGCTCCCACTCCAGGCCGTACCGCTGGAAGAGCTCGGCCCGCAGTGTCGCGAGCGGCATCGGGGCGCCCGGCATGAGCAGGGCGAAGACCGCGCCCATCAGCAGGGCGCGCAGCAGGGGATAGTCGCGGTCGACGTCGCACGAGCCGTACCGCTCGACGGTGTCGCGGAGCAGCTCCGCGAGGCGCTGCTGCTCGGCGCACTGCACGAAGCCCTCCACCTGGAGGATCCCTGCCATGTGCGTGCGCATGAGGAGCGGTTCGTCCCGGGCGAGGCCGAGGATCGCGTCGACCGCGCGGGCGAGGCGGTCCCGGCCGTCGGGCGTGCCGGGCCCGCGCTCCAGGGCGGCCTCCAGCGTGCGGTGCATCAAGCGGTGCACGGCCGACTGGAGGAGCCGGCGCTTGCCGGGGAAGTAGTACGACACCAGGCCCCGGGCCGCGCCCGCGCGGTCGGCGATGTCGCCGAGCGTCGTGGCTTCGTACCCGCGCTCGGCCACCAGCTCCACCGTCGCCTGCAACAGCCGCTCCCGCGAACGCCTGCGGAGCTCTTCATTGACCGACGGACTCCGCGGGGACATCCTGTAACTCCTGCGTTGACTGGCTCTGAGCCAATATACTCAGCGCGGGCCGGCCACGGGACCTTCTTCTGTCCCCCGGGGGCCGGACGGGTCTGGGGCAGGCAACACCGCGGGGGAGTGTTGCCTGCTCGCAGGCGGTTTCACGGCCGTGCGGGGGGCGTCGTGGCCGACGAGGCCGAGCACCGCACGCAGCGCGTCGGGCCGCTCGGCCACCGGCAGATGGGCCACGAAGTGCACCGCGCACCCCAGGCTCGCGGCCCCGCCGTCGGCCCGCCGGTCGTCGCCGACCATGAGCACCTCGCGCGGATCGGCCCCCAGCGCGTCGCAGGCCACCGCGAAGAGGCGCGGGTCGGGCTTCTGGACGCCGTGCTCGTACGACAGGACGTACGCGTCGATGTGGCGGTCCAGGCCGTGGGCGCGGAAGACGGGCCGCAGGTCCCAGCCGATGTTGCTGACCACCGCGACGCCGACGCCCCGCTCGCGCAGCCCGGCGAGCACCTCGCCCGCGTCGCCGTACGGACGCCACGCCCGCGGGCTCATGTGCCGGGTGTAGAGCGCGTCGTACAGGCGTGGGTCGGGCAGTGGCACCTCGCGGGCGAGCGCCGTGAACGCGGCCCGGTGCTGCTCGGCGCTGCGGTCCCGCGTCGCCCACAGCGCGGCCAGGTGACCGGGCACCTCGGCCGGGTGGGCCCCGCCCGGCAGCGCGCCCGCCCGCTCAAGGGCCGCGGCGGTCCGCGCCGACTCGCCCTCGGCCCACGGCAGTCCGAGGCCGTCGAGCCCGGCGCGCAGCCAGTCCTCGGCGGACTCGACGCGGAAGAGGGTCCCGGAGAAGTCGAAGAGCACGCCCCTGATCGTCATGAGCGGGATCCTCGGGGAGCGGCCGACGGGCGGTCAAGAGCGCCCCCGGGGCGTCGGCCGGGCACCGGCCGCCTCCCGCCGCGCGGGCCCGTACGCGTACGTCGTGACGGTGAGGGCCACCACGAGGGCGCCGAGCAGCCAGCCGCCGATGACGTCCGTGGGCCAGTGGACGCCCAGCCAGACGCGGGTCAGGCCCACCCCGGCGACGGAGAGCACGGCCAGGGCGAGGGCCGTGCGCCACAGGGCGGGGCCCGCGCCGTGCAGGCGCAGGAGCCACAGGAGGAGGCCGCAGACGACGGCCGCGGTCATGGCGTGGCCCGAGGGGAACGCCGCGTAGTGCGCGGAGTCCACCGGGTCCGGCCACACCGGGCGCGGACGGTCGAGCGCCGCTTTCAGCCCCTGCTGCACCGCTGAGGCCAGCAGGCAGGCGCTCGCCAGCCAGAGCGCGAGCCACCGGGTGCCGCGGGCCACCAGCCAGATGACCGCCACCGCGCACAGGGCGCGCATCGTCCACGGGTCCCACACCCAGTCCGTCAGGACGCGGAAGACCTGCGTGGTGTCGGGGTCGGCCACCGCCCAGCGATGCGTCGTCCGCGCGATGTCCTCGTCCAGGGTGAGCAGCGGGCCCCACTCCAGCTCCACGAGGAGCAGCAGCAGGAGCGCGGGCACGCCGGACACGGCGGCGATGAGCGTGGCCCGGCGGCCGGGCGGGTGGGTCGGGGAGTCGGTCGGCGCGGAGTGCATACGGTGATCCTTGCCGACGAGGAGGGCCCCATGCCATCCCCGGGACGGCAGACCCTAGCTCAGGGCGCGCAGGCCGGGGCCGAAGGTCATCAGGACCGGGATCGCCGGTACGAGCGCCGCGGTCGCCGTCAGGCGGAGCCTGTGCCCCGCGGTGAGGCGCGGGCGGGCGGAGAGCAGCCGGTGCACGCGCTGCGGGACATGGGCCTGCGGGGTCGGGCAGGGGCCGAACACCCCGCGGTCCTCGTTCAGTTCGACCAGGGCGAGCGCGATGGTCAGGCGGCCGAAGCGGCGCGAGGCCACGTCGTCCGCCGCGAGCTCCACCAGGCGGTGCATCTCGTCACGGAACGCCGCGAACACCCGCATCCGCGGGAACCCGGCGGCCAGCGCGCCGGAGCAGTGCAGCAGCCAGTCGTGACGGGCCTGCGCGTGGCCCTGCTCATGGGCGAGCACGGCATCGAGCTGACGGCCCTTCAGGCGGCGCAGGGCGGCCGTCGTGACGACCAGTCGCGGGGCCTGGCCCGGCAGCCACCACGCGTCGGGGCGCTCACCCTCCAGGACGACGAGCCGATCCGCGCCCGGCTCCTCACCGGGCAACAGGGGGGCGCGGTCGCGCAGTTCGGTGCGGCGCGCCGAGCGCCGGAGCCGCGCGAGGGTGATCTCGCGGGTCAGCATCGCGGCGCTCCACACCCCGCCGCAGGCGAGCAGCACGGCGGTGGCCGCGGCCCAGGGGCCGGGAGCCTGGAGGGCGTAGGCCTCGACCACGGCGTGCGGCGCGGGGGCGAAGAGGTGGCCGCGCACGGCCTGCCACGCGGCGGCCGCGCTCAGGGCCATCGAGAGCGCGCAGCACAGGAGGACGGCGGCGATCACGCACTGCCAGGCCCACAGCGCGACCACGGGTTCGCGCTCCGGCCAGTCGGTCCGCGCGAGCATGCGCGGTGCGACGACGGCGGTCAGGGCGCCCAGCAGCAACAGCGCGACGGGGACCATCATGGCGTCAGCCTATGAGGGCGGGGCCCGTGGAGGGTATGGCTTTCCTCGGCAAGTGACGGACGCCACGGCGGACACATGGGGCGCCGGCGCCGGAAAGGGGCGGACAGACGTCCGAAAGCAGTAGCGCCGTTTCCCCGATCGGGTCGCCCGCCGGGAGCGTCGAGTGGCGTGCGTCCCGGTGGCCGAGGGGCGCCGTAGTGTCCGGACGATGATCGAGACCATTGTGTTCGACGTGGGGGAGACCCTCACCAAAGACGACCGCTACTGGACCTCCTGGGCCAACTGGCTGAAGGTCCCGAGCCATACCCTCTCCGTGCTCGTCGGCGCCGTAGTCGCGCAGGGCAGGGACGGCAGGGACGCCCTCAAGCTCGTCAGTCCCGACATGGACGTCGAGTCGGCGGAGGGTGCGCGCGAGGCCGCGGGCCGGGGCGAGCACATCGGCGAGGCCGATCTCTATCCGGACGTGCGGCCGGCCCTCGGCGCCCTGCACAAGCTCGGCATCCGCGTCGTCGTCGCGGGCAACGGGACCGCGCGCGCCGCCGAACTCCTGCGCGACCTCGATCTGCCCGCCGACGTGGTCGCCACCTCGGGGGAGTGGGGCGTGGCGAAGCCGGACCCCGCGTTCTTCTCGCGGGTGCTCGAAGTCGCCCAGGCGGGCCCCGCCGAGACGCTCTACGTGGGTGACCATCCGGCCCACGACGTCTTCCCCGCCCGGCAGGCGGGCATCCGCACCGCGCATCTCCGCCGGGGTCCCTGGGGGCACCTGTGGGCAAACGATCCTGCCGTGGCCGAAGCGGCGGACTGCCAGCTGGACAGCCTCACCGCGCTCGCCGCGATGATCGCCCAGAGGACCGCATCGGTCAGAGTGTGAGCAGCATCGCCAGCATGCCGATGCCCATCGAGAGCCGGCACGCGAGCGCCAGCTCGGGCCTGTCCCCCCACCCGAGCACCGGCGGCCCGCCGGCCGGGCCTTCCCCCGCCGCGACCGCCCGGGCGGGGGCGAGCCGTACGCCGGACCGCAGGACGTACACGGCGAAGTAGAGCAGGAGGACGCCGGTCAGCAGGGGCAGGCCCGCGCTGCCGTGGCCCGCGTGCCCGCCCGGCGTCGTGATCATCGCCACCGACATGTAGACCATGGCCGAGGCGCCGATCAGGTGGTGGACGTGGTGAGGGTCCCTGCGTGCCGCCGCCACGGAGTGCCACAGGCCGTGCAGCGACGCGGCGCCGAACACCGCCGCGCTGACGAGCCAGGTCCAGCGCGGCAGGGCGACCACCGCCGCGGGCACGGCCATCACCGCCATGCCGAAGCCCATGAGCGCCTCACCGCCCGCGGTGCGGCGCTGTTCCTCGATGCGGCTGCGCATCCGCAGCAGACAGTAGGCCCCGGTCGCCGCGCACAGCGCGACGAGCAGCCAGGCGGCCTGTGCCGGTCCGTGCACCGCGCACCTCCCCCGGTCGACGGTGTCGTCGGGTCGATGCCCAGGGCCGTGCAGGCGTATGCGGGCGCAGGGGGGTGCACGGGAAGCACACGGGAGGTGAGACGGGAGGTGAGGCTCCGGTTCAGCCGCTCGGGCGCCGGCCGCCTGGCGCGATCTTTTGCAAGTAAAACACTTGCTAAGGTTTTAGGTATGAGCAGTAGTACGCCGTCCTCCCCGCCCTCGCCCACCGCGCCGCACCCCTCCCACCGTCCCGCCCGCGTCCGGCGGCTGCCGCTCGCCGGGGTGCTCCGCGCGAACAAACCGTCCGACATCTGGTTCAAGCCGGCGTGCAGCGTCGTCGTCGCCACCGCGATCCCCAATCTGACGCTGCTGGCGCTCGGACGGCTCGACCTGGTGATGTTCACGATGGCCGGGTCGTTCTGCGCCCTGTACACCCACCACCTCCCGTACGCCGCCAGGGCGCGCGCCCTGGCCTGGGTCGTCGCCGGGATGGCGGCGGGCGTGGCCGTCGCCCTCGTCACCGCCTCGCTGACCGGCTCCGCCGTGGTCCTCGTCGCGGTCGGCGCGGTGCTCGCCGCCCTCCAGAAGACGCTGTGCGACGCGACCCGCATCGGACCGCCGGGGCACCTGATCTTCACCTTCATCAGCTCGGCGACGCTCTTCGCCCCCAGCACCCTCGGCCAGGTCCCCGCCCACCTCGCGCTCACCCTCGCCGGCGGCGCCGTGGCCTGGCTGGTCGGCATGGCGCCCGCACTGGTGCGCCCGCACGGCCCCGAGCGCCGGGCCACCGCCCGCGCCCTGCGCGCCGCCGCCGCGTACGCGGACGCCGCCGGGGCCGACGGTGAAGGACCCGCCGCCGAGCGGGCCCGCTCCGCCGCCGCGGGAGCCGTGCACGCCGCCTGGCAGTCGCTGCTCGCCACCGGCAGCCGCACCGCCGAGGCCCGCCGCGCCCTGGGCAGCCTCGTCGTCCGCGCCGAGGAGGCCCTCGCCGCGCCCGCCGCCGCGGACCCCGAAGCGCTGCGCACCTGGGCCGCGAAGCTGCGCGGGACGAGCGCCGTGCCGCGCCCCGGTGACATGCGCCCCGGTGAGCGGGACGAACTCCTCGGCGTCGAGGCCGAACTGGCGGGGCCCGCCGTGCCGCTGTGGCGCCGCCTCGGGCCCGGCTCCCCGCTGCTGCCCATCGCGCTGCGCACCGCGGTCGGCTGCGCGCTCGCCGGCTACGGATCACTCGCCCTCGGCATCGGCCGCCCCTACTGGGCCCTGGTCACCGCCGCCTCCCTCTACCAGGCGAACGTCACCCTCACCTGGAACCGCGGCGTGCAGCGCGTGGTCGGCAACCTCATCGGGGTGCTCGCCTTCGCCGCCATCGCGCCCTTCGCCCACCTCGGCCACGCGGAACTCATCGTGAGCTGCCTCGCGCTCGCCTTCGGCGCGGAGGCGCTGATCAGCCGGAACTACTGGATGGGCAGCGTCTGTGTGACGCCCATGGCGCTCCTGGTCACCGAGTTCGCGCGGTTCCAGCAGCCGGGCGAGCTGATCCTCGACCGCGTCGTGGACACCCTCGTCGGCGCCGTGCTCGGCGTCGCCGCCGCGGTCCTCGTCACCAACCGCCGCGCCACCGACCACATCGAACGCGCCCTCGCCACCGCCGAGCGGGCCAGGGAGCAGGCCGAGGCGGGCCTCGCGGCGGGCACGGGCCCGGTCGAGCCCGCGCGGCGCCGGCTCACCGCCGCCCTGGTCGAACTGCGTGCCGCCGCCGACGCCGCGGCGGGGGAGTGGTGGCAGCGCGCCCTGCCCGAACAGCGGGTGGTCGCCGCCGAGCGCGCCGGACACCGTACGCTCGCGG
Organism: Streptomyces sp. DSM 118878; assembly: GCF_052936595.1. Lineage (NCBI taxonomy): Bacteria > Bacillati > Actinomycetota > Actinomycetes > Kitasatosporales > Streptomycetaceae > Streptomyces > Streptomyces sp. DSM 118878. Next base: position 1,690,808 of record NZ_CP193622.1, on the reverse strand, counting down.
CGACAGTATGGCGAAGCCGCGGGAACGGTCCGGCGGCGCGGGTCGGCGAAGGGGCCCCCGACGCCTGGGAGGGCGCACCAGCATGAGAGCAGAGAACGACCCGGCGGCGCAGGTCGGCGGCGACACCGTGGCCGCGGTGGTGCGGCAGTGGCGGGCGGTGCGTCCCGACATCGACACCGCCCCGATGGAGGTCATCGGCCGCATCAACCGCTGCGCGGCCCTCCTCCAGCAGGCCGAGGACGCCCCGCTGCGCCGCGCGGGCCTGACGCGCGCGGAGTTCGACCTGCTCGGCGCGTTGCGCCGCACCGGGCACGAGCTGACGCCCGGCGAACTGGCCCGCGAGACGTTCTCCTCGGGGGCCGCGGTCACCAAGCGGCTCAAGCAGCTCCAGGAGCGTGAGCTCGTCGAGCGCAGGGCCGACGCGCGGGACCGCCGGGTCGCGCACGTCCGGCTCACCGACGAGGGGCGCGACCTCGTCGACACGATCCTGCCGGAGCAGCTCTCCTACGAGACGGTCGTGCTGTCCGTGCTCGACGGCGCCGACCAGGAGCGGCTGAGCGCACTGATGGGCGAGCTGCTCGCGCGGCTCGAAGGGCGGCTCGGGGTGTGGCGGGGCTGATCCGCCGGGCCCGGGGCCGCCGCCCGGGGCGTCAGGCCGCGGCCACCCGCTCCTTGATCTCCTCCGGCGACAGGTACGCGTCCGTCATCTCGAAGTCCTTCAGCGTGGCGGGGCGCTGCGCCTGGAAGCCGGTGCGGACGTAGTCGTCGCCCGCGAGCGCGTTGAGACCCCAGTTGGCGGCCGTACGGAAGCGGGCCGTCACGGTGCGCAGCGCGCCCAGGTGGTAGCCGCGCGCCACGATCTGCGCGGGCAGCCCGGAGAGCTGGACGCCCAGCGGCTTCGACACCGCCTGGATGCCGCCGAGGTCCACGACCAGGCCCATGTCCTTGTGCCGGTAGTCGGCGAGCGGGATGCCGCGCAGTGCGGCGACGACGTTCTTCGCGGCGGCCCAGCCCTGGCGCATGGCGTGCTGCGCGGTCGGCGGGCAGATCGCGTCGCCGCCCTTGGCGAGGTCGGGCACGGCCGCCGCGTCGCCGAGCGCGTAGACCCCGTCCAGGTCCGGCACCGTCAGGTCGGGCCGGACGACGAGCCGGCCGCGGTTGGTGTCGGCTCCGAGCGTCGCGATCAGCGGGCTCGGCGCGACCCCCGCGGTCCAGATCAGCGTGCGGCACGGCAGGACCCGGTCGTCGGTGAGCGTGACGGTGTCCTCGGTCACCTTGGCCACGGACACCCCGAGCGAGACGTTCACGCCCCTGCGCCGCATGATCTCCATGGCCTTGTCGCCGAGCGGCCCGCCCAGCTCGGGCATCAGCTTCGGCGCGATGTCCACCAGGTGCCACTTGATCTGGGAGACGTCCAGACGCGGGTAGCGCTTGACCGCCGCGCACGTCAGGCGCTGGAGGTAGGCGGCTGTCTCGGTGCCCGCGTAACCGCCGCCGACCACGACGAACTGGAGCCGCTGCGCGCGCTCCTCGCGGGACGAGCTGGCCGCGGCCAGGTCGAGCTGGGAGATGACGTGGTCGCGGATCCAGGCGGCCTCGGCGAGCGTCTTGACGCCCACCGCGTACCTGTCGACACCGGGGATGTCGAACTGCCGCGTGACACTGCCGGGCGTCAGGACCAGGTGGTCGTAGCGCTCCACGACCTCCTCGCCGTTGATCTTCCGTACGAACACCGTCTTGGTCTTCGGGTCGATGCCGATGGCGCCGCCCGGCACGATGACCGTGCGGCGCAGCATCCGGCGCAGCGGCACCGCCACCGACTGCGGGGTGAGCACGCCGGCGGCGACGTGCGGGAGGAGAGGGAGGTAGAGCTGATGATCCATGGGGCTGATCAGCCGCAGCTCGGCCTCGTGAGGGGCGAGCGTCTTCTCCAGCTTGTGAGCGCACTCCATGCCGGCGAAACCGCCGCCGACGATGAGGATCCGGGGAGCTGCCATGTGATGTCTCTCCAAGGGAGTGGGAGATCGTCTTCAGGGCCGTGGGGGGCGTCGAGGAGTCGTCATGGATCTTCTGGACCGTACCTGTGGCCGTGTACCCCTGCATCCCGGATGGATTGGTCGTGTGACGTGGCTCACGTCGACGACGTCATGACGCAGGCTCTCAGATCCCGGGGCGGTAGCGGATCGGGTGGTCGTGGGGGACCTCGACGAGGACGATCCTGAGCCCGTCGGGGTCGTCGATCCACATCTCGATCAGCCCCCACGGCTCCTTCACCGGCGGCCGGACCACCTCGACACCGCGCTCCACGAGCTCCGCGTGCGCCGCGTGGACGTCGGGGACCTGGAGCCAGAGCCGCAGCCCGGCGGGGAACGGCGCCCCGGAACGCCCGGAGAGCTCCAGGAAGCCGCCGCCGAGGAAGTAGACCGTGCCGCGCTCGGGGCCGGTGCCGAACTCGCGGTACACGGCGAGACCGAGCGCCTCGCCGTAGAACGCGCGCGAACGCTCGGGATCGGTGGGGTGGAGGAGGGTCCGACTGCTCAGTACATGCACCATGCGGCCGCACCCTAGCCGCGCGTTAGGCTCGGCGGTGCACCGTGCCGCGCCGAGATCGGAGAACAGTCGATGGACACCGCCCCGCGTCCGCGCACCGGAGAACTGACCTTCCGTGACGCGGAACCCGCCGACGCCGACGCCCTCGTGACGCTCATCGAGTCGGCGTACCGCGGCGACGCGAGCCGCGCCGGGTGGACCACAGAGGCGGACATCCTGGAGGGGCAGCGCACCGACCCCCAGGGCGTCATCGAGGTCATCGACTCGCCCCGGAGCCGTCTGCTGGCGGTCGAGCGGGACGGCGCGCTCATCGCCTGCTGCCAGCTCGAACACCGCGGCGAGCACGCCTACTTCGGCATGTTCGCGGTGAGCCCCGCCCAGCAGGGCGCGGGCCTGGGCAAGGTCATCATCGCCGAGGCGGAGCGCGTGGCCCGCGAGGAGTGGGACGCCCGCGAGATGCACATGACCGTGATCTCCGTACGCGACGACCTCATCGCCTGGTACGAACGGCGCGGCTACCGCCGTACGGGAAAGATGACGCCCTTCCCGTACGGCGACGAGCGCTTCGGCATCCCGCAACGCGCCGACCTGGAGTTCGAGCTGCTGGTCAAGGATCTGGTCCCGGACATGGGCGAGGCCGGGGCTAGGCCGTGAAGCGGCCCGTGCGCTTGATCTCGGGGTAGTCGGTGGTCGCGCCGTCGAGCTGGAGCGCGCGCACCAGACGCAGGTCGTCCTGGGTGTTCACGACCCAGCCGATGATCCGCAGGTCGGCCTTCCTGGCGCGCTCGACGATCTCCAGGGTGAGGCGCCGGATGTTGAGCACGAGGGTGGTGGCGCCGACGGCCGTGGCGCGCTCCACGACGTCGGTGCCGTAGCGGCTGGCGACGAGCGCGGTGCGCACCCCGGGCACCAGGCGCGCGATCTCGGCGATCGCCTCGTCGTGGAAGGAGATCACCTCCACCCGGGCGACCAGATCGCGGCGGTGCATGACCTCCGCGAGGGCGCGCGCGGCGGCCACGTCCTTGATCTCGGCCTGGAGCGGCGCACGCACCGCGTCGAGCACATCTTCGAAGACGGGCACGCGCTCGCCGCGGCCCGCGTCGAGCTCCCGCAGTTCGGCGAGCGTCTTCTCGGCGATCGGCCCCTTGCCGTCGGTCGTACGGGCCACGTCGGCGTCGTGCATGACGACGAGGGCTCCGTCCTTGCTCAGGTGCAGGTCGAGCTCGATGAGATCCAGGCCCGCGGCTTGCGCGGCGATGAAGGAGCGAAGGGTGTTCTCGGGTTCGACACCCATGACCCCGCGATGACCGATGGTGAGGAAGTTCAAGGTTCACTCGCTTCCGTCGACGGCGGCTTGGTGGCCGCGGGGCGGGGGGAAGTGCCGCGCGGCACTGCCGCAGCCTAACGGCCCGCCTCGGCGAGGGAACCGGTCGTACGAGGGTGTGTGGCGGCGTCCGCCCTGGTCCCCACGATGCCGAGGACGAGGCCCGTGACGAGGGCGGCGACAAGGACTGCACGGGTGCTCAACGGTGCGCTGCTCCCTGCGGCGGTGACGGCTGACCCCGCCCGTCCTACCGGTCGGGGGCCCGCCACCGCGAGCCGCTTCACTCGCGGGTGGGCGCGTCCTTTTGGGGTTGACCGGCGGGCGGGGGACGGCGTCTCGCCGCTGCCGCCCGGGAGGCGGTCCTGGCGAACAGGGTGATCTCGTCCGGCGGGGCGGCGGGGCTGTAGACCGTCAGCGCGCCCTGCCGCTTGTCCAGCAGCAGGGTGGCCGGCGCCGACGCGGTCTCGCCGTCGTACGCGAGGTCGGAGACGTCCTCAAGGCCGCTGATCCGCAGCCGCTCGACGCGCTCGGTGCGAAAGACCCGCGAGCGCCGCAGCGCCCCGCCGAGGGAGGAGAGGCTGAGCCGCGTACGGGCCAGCGGCGCCCGGGCGTCGACCGTGCGGATGTCGAGGAGCCCGTCGTCCAGATGAGGCCGGTGCGAAGGAGCGAGGCCGTCCGGGACGTAGCGGCCGTTGCCCGCGAAGAGCAGCCACAGGACGCGGTCGTGGCCGTCGAGCCTGACCCGCAGCGGTGTCGCCTCGCGCAGCACGGCGAGGAGGGACACGGCCGCCGCGGGCCACTTGCCGATGCGGCCCTCCAGCTTCTCGCGCCTGCGCACCAGTTCGGGGTAGAGGCCGATGCTGAAGGTGTTCACGAAGCCCGCGACGACCGTGCCGTCGCCGTCGTGGACCGTGGCCAGGTCCACCCGCACGGCCTCGCCGCGCTCCACGGCGTGCGCGGTGTCCTCGAACGTGGCCGTCCCCGCGTCGAGGGCGAAGTGGTTCAGGGTGCCCCCGGGAAAGACCGCCAGCGCGAGCCCCGCCGCCACGGCCCTGCGCGCGGCCGCGTTGACCGTGCCGTCACCGCCGCAGACGCCGAGCGCCCCGCCCGCCCCGGCGGCGAGCGCCACCCCCTCGTCCAGGGTCCTGCCCAGGTCGTCGCCCGGGCCGCAGCCGAGGATCTCGGCCTTCGGCAGCAGCAGTTCCAGATGCTGCCCGGCGGGCAGCCGGCCCGGCACGCCCTTGCCCGAGCCCGAGTTGAGGACGATCACCAGGCCCTCGCCCTCGGGCAGTGCGGGCGCCGTCACGCGGGTCCGCCCGTCCCGTTCGGGTCTCGGGCGCGGCGGCCACCAGTAGCAGGTCACCGCGGCGGCGGCGGCGCCGAGCGCACAGCCCGCGAGCACGTCCCCGGGGTAGTGGGCCCCCACGTAGACGCGGGAGAACGCCACGGCCGCGGCGACCGGCGCGACCACGGCGCCGTACCGCGACGACTCCAGGGCCACCCCCGTCGCGAAGGCGGCCGCCGATGCCGCGTGTCCCGAGGGGAACGACGACGTCCGCGGCGGCTTCGCCAGGCGCCGCACCAGCGGCACCGCGGCGGGCCCGGGGCGGCCGCGGCGCACGGCGCACTTGGCGACCACGTTGGTGGTCAGCGAGGCCAGGGCCAGCGCGCCCACGCCCCGGCGCGCGGCACGCCCGGCCACGGGACCGCCGATGAGCGCCAGTGCGGCGGCCGAGCCGAGCCACAGCCGTCCGCGGTTCGCGGCGGTGCTCAGCAGCGGCAGCACCCGGTCGGCGCCGGCCGGCCGCGCGGCCGCCACCCGGTCGAACCACCGCCGGTCGATCCTGCCGATGCGTCCGGTCATGGCCTCACTGCACCAGGGCATGGGGAACGGGGCCCGCGCTGCTGGCCCGAACGGGTCAGACGCGCGCGAGCCCACCGCCCGACGGAGAATGTCGCCATGGCGACAGAGCCGACATGGCGACAGAGGGGAGAACGCTGACATGACGAAGGGCCGCTCTCTCGACATCCAGGTCAAGCGGGTCTACGACGCCGCGGAACCGGACGACGGCTCCCGCGTCCTCGTCGACCGGCTGTGGCCGCGCGGAGTCTCCAAGGACCGCGCGGAACTCCAGGGCTGGGACAAGGAACTGGCGCCCTCCACCGAACTGCGCCACTGGTACGGCCACGACCCGGCCAAGTTCGACACGTTCGCCGAGCGCTACCGGCAGGAGCTCGACGACGCCGGCCGCGCCGCCGACCTGGAGCGCCTGCGCGGCCTCGCGCGCTCGGGCCGGCTGACCCTGCTCACGGCGACCAAGGACCTGCCGCACGGACATGTGCGGGTCCTGGCCGACGTCCTGCGGTCGGAATGAAACGCAGCCCCCGTAGCACCCGTAGCCACGTAGTCCCGTAGCCCGTGGCCCCGTGGAGTTTGCCGGGTCGGCAACAAACGTCGGTCGTGGCGTCGCGCCCGCCGCATGATCGTCGTGCACGCCACCGCTACCGGTTCGTCGAACGCCCCCGGGAGGGCCCATGCCGCAGACTCCGACCGCCGCTGCTGTCGCCGCCGAGCGCACGCACCGCCTCGTCCCCTCGCCCGCGGGCCGCGTCCACCTGGTGGAGCAGGGCTCGGGGCCGCTGGTCCTGCTGGTGCACGGCTTCCCCGAGTCCTGGTACTCCTGGCGGCACCAGTTGCCCGCCCTGGCCGCGGCGGGGTACCGGGCCGTCGCCGTCGACGTACGCGGATACGGGCGCTCCAGCCGGCCCGATGACGTGGCGGCGTACCGGATGCTCGAACTCGTCGAGGACAACGCCGCCGTGGTGCGCGCGCTCGGCGAGGAGAGCGCGGTGGTGGTCGGGCACGACTGGGGCGCGACCATCGCCGCCCACTCCGCGCTGGTCAGGCCGGACGTCTTTCGCGCGGCAGCCCTCATGAGCGTCCCGTACACGCCGCCCGGCGGCCCGCGCCCCAGCGAGGTGTTCGCGGGCATGGGCGGTGAGGGAGGGGACGAGTTCTACGTCTCGTACTTCCAGGAGCCCGGCCGGGCCGAGGCCGAGATCGAGCCGGACGTCCGCGGCTGGCTCGCGGGCTTCTACGCCGCGCTCTCCGCCGACACGATGCCCGCCCCCGGCGCCCCGGACCCGCACTTCACCGCGCCCGGCGGCACCCTGCGCGACCGCTTCCCCGCCGGAGCCATGCCCGGCTGGCTCAGTGAGGGCGAACTCGACGTGTACGCGGGGGAGTTCGAGCGTACCGGCCTGACCGGGGCGCTCAACCGCTACCGGAACATGGACAGGGACTGGGAGGACCTGGCCCGCTTCGCGGGGGCGCCCCTCACCGTGCCGAGCCTGTTCATCGGCGGCGCTCTCGACGCCACCACGACCTGGCTGGCGGACGCGATCAAGGCGTTCCCCGACACTCTGCCGGGGCTGAGCGGCGCGCACATCCTCGACGGCTGCGGCCACTGGGTGCAGCAGGAACGGCCCGCCGAGGTGAGCCGGCTCCTGACCGACTGGCTCGACTCCCTGCCGGCCTGAACCACCGCTTCCGATCGTGATTCCGCGCACTGCTCGGGCCCGTCCGGCCTTTCGGGCGGCAACCGGGGTAGACGGGGGTCATGAAAGATCTCCTGAGGCATCGCGCCCGACGTCTGCTCGACGCCGACCACCGGCTGCTGTTCTGCTCGGTCGCCGCCGGGATGTGGGCGTTCGGCGGGGTGCGGGGGCGGCGCGCGGCGGTGCGGGGCCTCACGTCCATGGGCCTGGCGACGGCCACCGTCAACACCCTGAGCAGGGGCGCGGTGGGCCGCTCACGCCCGGTCCACGAGGCGGCCCCCCTGCTCCGACGCCTGCCCCGCAAGCCGCTGACCGGCCCGTACCCCTCGGAACGCGCGGCCTCCGCGGCGGCCTTCGCGGCGGGCGCGGCCCTGGAGGCGCCCGGCTGGGGCGCGGCCCTGGCCCCGGTCGCGGCGTCCATGGCGTACGCCCGTGTCCACGGCGGCGCCCGCGCCCCGCGGGACGTCCTGGTGGGCGCGGCCCTCGGGATAGGCGCCGCCTACGCGGTGCGCGGCATGGTGCCCACCCGCGCCCAGCTTCCACCGCCCGCCCGGCCCCGCGTCGACGCGCCCGCGCTGCCGGAGGGCGAGGGCCTGATCGTGGTCGTCAACCCGTCATCGGGAGCGCAGCCCCAACTCGCCGACCCCGTACGGCAGATCAAGGGCGCCCTGCCGCGCGCCGAGGTGGTCCTCCACGACGAGGAGGCGGGCGCCCTGCCCAAGGTCCTTGAGGAGGCGGCCAGGGAGGCGGCCCGGCGCGGCGGCGTCCTCGGGGTGTGCGGCGGGGACGGCACGGTCAACGCCGCCGTCGCGCCCGCCCTGCGGTTCGACGTGCCGCTGATGGTGCTGCCCGGCGGCACGTTCAACCACTTCGCGGCGGACCTGGGCGTCGACACCATCGCGGACGCCTGTGTCGCCGTGGGCCGGGGCAGCGCGGTCCGCGCCGACGTGGGCCGCATCAAACCGCTGGCCGGGCTCGGCCCCGCGGGCAGGACCCACACCGAGGAGGCCCACTTTCTCAACACCTTCAGCCTCGGCAGCTACCCGGAGCTCGTCCGCAGCAGGGAACACTGGTCCCCGAAGATCGGCGGCCCGCCCGCCACGCTGCTCGGCGTCGTCCGCATCCTGCGTACGGGCCGGCCGCTGCGCGCCGTGGTGAACGGCCGCCGCCGCTCCATGTGGCTGCTCTTCGCGGGCAACGGCGCCTACCGCAGCGTCGGCATCGCCCCGGTGCGCCGGCACGACCTGGCCGACGGGCTGCTCGACGTCCGCATCGCGCACGCGGGCCGCTTCGCCCGCAGCAGGTTGCTCGCCGCCGCCCTCGCGGGCCAGCTCGCCCGCACCCGCGTCTACGCCGCCGCCAAGCCGCAGCGCCTGATCATCTCCGGGCTGCCCGAAGGCACCCACATGGCATACGACGGCGAGGTCACGCCCGCCCCGCCGGCGCTCCTGATCGACAAGCTCCCCGAGGCGCTCACCGTGTACCGCCCGACGGCCGACTGACCCGGCCGGGGCCCGCGCACTCAGGGGAAGGTGACCGCCGGGTCGACGGGCGTCAGGACGAGCCAGCGGTGCGCCGTGTCGTCGAAGCGCCCGTACGTCATGACGCGTACGTCGACCGGGTCGGGCGCGACCAGCGGAAAGTACACCGGCCGGGGCTCGGCGCCGAGCGGCGTGAGGTCGGTCGCGGCATCCCACAGCGCCGCGACGCCGGGCTCGGCGCGCACGGCCGTCACCACCTCGGCCAGACGCTCGTTCTCCGGCCAGCGCTGCCAGGCGAGGCGCAGCCGGCCGAGCAGCGGCCCCGCCCACTTCGTCTCCCACTCCCGGAGCTGATAGCGGGCCTGAGGCGAGAACGCCCAGGTCATGACGTTGGCGCCGGGGTGCATCAGCCAGGGGCAGTGCCGTGCGGCCACGATGTTGGCGGCGACCACGTCCCACGCCTGGTCGCAGATCCAGCTCACGCGCCGCTGCTGGTGCAGCAGGTCGAGCATCGCCTCGTCGGGCGGCGTCGAACCCGGCGGGCGCGTCGGCGGCCGGAGCCCCGCGCCGCGGTACAGGGCGTCCGCCTCGGCCGGACCGAGGGCGAGGAGGCGGGCCACACCGGCGACCATCCCGGGCGCGTAGGCGCGGTCCTCGCCGCGCTCCAGGGCGCGGTACCAGCGTTCGGAGACGCCGAGCAGCAGCGCCATGTCGAGCTGGGTGAGGTAGCTGCGGTGGCCCCGGAACGGCACGGGGCCCGGCAGTTCGGCGGGGTCCCGCGCCATCCGCCAGGCGCGCAGCATCCGGCCGAGGTCCTCGCGTCGCGGGTCGGGCACGGGTAAAGACCTCGCAAAGATGGGGTGGCCTGCCGGTGGCTGCCGCGTGCCCTGCGTGTTTCGTCGGCCGGGCGGGTGCAGGTTGACAGCGTCGCACAGGAGGCGACGGAGAGCGGAACCGCGGAGTGCCGGTACTCCGGAATGCCGTTCTTCGGAGGCGCTCGACGGCCAGGGTGAGCCACGGCCGCCGCGTCTCTCCGACCTGGCCGGACCATCCCGGCACCGCCGGCCCCGCAGCCCCGCACGCAAGAACCCCCAGACCGCAGCCCCGCACCCTACGGAGAACGCGCATGAGCTACTTCCTCCCGGAGAACGATCCCGTGCTGACCGCGGCCCGCGGCCTGGCGCTCGCCCATCCCGGCATGATCGAGGTGAACAGCGGGCCGCTGTACCTGCGTGCGCGCGACCCGCACCCCGACCGCACGGTCGCGCTGGTCTCCGGCGGTGGCTCCGGCCACGAACCCCTGCACACGGGGCTGCTCGGGCGCGGCGGCCTGGACGCCGTCTGTCCCGGCGAGGTCTTCGCCTCGCCGCACAACCGGCAGATCTACGAGGCCAGCGCCGCCGCGGCCAAGAGCGGCGGTGTCCTGCACATCGTCAAGAACTACACCGGCGACGTCATCAACTTCCAGATCGCCGCCGAGCGCCTGCGGCACGACGGCATCCCGGTGGCCACCGTCCTGGTCGAGGACGACCTGGCCACGGACAGCGCCGACAGCGCGACCGGCCGCAGGGGGACCGCCGCCACGGTGGTCGTCGAGAAGCTGCTCGGCGCGGCGGCCGACCGGGGCGCGTCCCTGGAGGAGCTGGCCGACCTGGGCCGGCGGATCGTGGCCCGCTCCCGCAGCATCGCGGTGGCCGCCCGCGCCCAGACCTCGCCCACGACGTTGGCCCCGGCGTTCACCCTGGACGAGGGGACGCTGGACTACGGCGTCGGCATCCACGGCGAGCGGGGCATCCGCACCATCGCCCGCCCCGCCGTCGGCGACCTCGTACGGCGGATGACCGACGACCTCCTCGACGCCCTGCCCGAGGGCCCCGGCGAGGTGCTCGCCCTGGTCAACGGCCTCGGCGCCACCACGGAACTGGAGCTGAACGCCATCGGCGTCCTGCTGCGCGACGAGCTGACCGGCCGCGGCCTGACCCCGGTCTTCGTCGTCCCCGGCACCTTCACCGCGGCCCTCGACATGGCGGGCTTCTCCCTCACCCTGACCCGCCTGGAGGACGGCTGGGCCGATCTCTGGACGGCCCCCACCCGCACCCCGCTCGTCCTGCCCCGCCCGCTCGGCGGCGCCCGGGCCGCCGAGGAGACGGCCGCGAGCACGCCGGTCCAGGCCGCGCAGGCCGCTCCCGCCGAGGGCGTCGGCGGCGACCGCGCCCTCCTCGACCGCTACGCGGCCACCGTCGCCCAGGTGCGCGACAACCTCACCAAGCTCGACCAGCTCGTGGGCGACGGGGACTTCGGCGACAACCTGACCGGCGGGGTGCGCCGCGCGGTGAAGCTCGCCGACGAGCGCGGCCTCGACGGCACGTCCGCCCTCGCCGAAGCCTTCCTCAACGATGTCGGCGGCACCAGCGGACCCCTCTTCGGGCTGCTCTTCCAGCACCTGGCGTCCGCCGTGCCCGCGGACGGCGGGGCGCCGGAAGCTGGTGCGCTGGCCGAGGCCGCGCAGGCGGGCTTCGCCGCCATCCACCGGGTCGGCGGCGCGAGCCCCGGCGACTGCACGCTGGTCGACGCCCTCGCGCCCGCCGCCGAGTCGCTCGCCGCGTCCGCCGAGGACGGCGCCGAGGCCCCCCTCACCGAGGCGGCCCAGGCGGCCATCCGCGGCGCCCTGGCCACCGCGGCCCTGCGGCCCCGGCGCGGCAGGGCCAGCTACGTGGGGGACCACGCCCTCGGCGTCCCGGACCCCGGCGCGCTCGCCGTGGCCCTGCTGTTCATGGCCCTGGCCGACATCCACGAGCCCGCCACGGCGCCCCGGCTGCCCGCGCCGGGCCACATCACCCAGCCCTGACCCGGGCTCTGTACGCCTCGTCCATTCTCTGACTACAGTCAGGGAATGGACGAAGCTCAGGTCGAGCAGGTACGGCGGTTCAACCGCACCGTCACCGAACGCGTGGGCGTGCTCCACGACCACTACCTCGGCGGTCACCGGCCCGTCGGCGAGGCCCGGCTGCTCTGGCAGATCGGCGAAGCGGGCCAGGACGTCCGCGAGCTGCGCGAGCGCCTGGGCCTCGACTCCGGGTACGTCAGCCGACTGCTGCGCGCCCTGGAGGCCGACGGCCTGGTGACGGTGGAACCGCTGCCGGAGGACCGGCGGGTGCGCACCGTCAGGCTCACCGAGGCGGGCCGCGCGGAGTGTGCGCTGCTCGACGCCCGCAGCGACGACCTCGCCGAAGCGCTCCTGGCCCCGCTCGACGAGGGCCGGCGGGCCAGGCTCGTCGAGGCCATGGCCGAGGTCGACCGGCTGCTGACCGTCGCGGCCGTCACGCTGGACGTCGTCGACCCCGGCCACCCCGACGCCCGGAGCTGCCTGCTCGCCTACTTCACCGAACTGCGGGGCGCCTTCGAGACCGGCTTCGACCCCGCGCGCAGCCTGCTGCCCGACGCGGGGGAACTCCGGGCGCCGCACGGCCTGTTCCTCGTGGCCCGCGCCCGGGGCGAGCCCGTCGGCTGCGCGGGCCTGAAGCTGCCGGCCGGCGCCCCGGCGGAGATCAAGCGCATGTGGATCGCGCCCCGGGTCCGGGGCCTCGGCCTCGCCCGCCGCTTCCTGACCGCACTGGAGGAACAGGCGGCAGAGCACGGCCGTGACGTCCTGCGCCTGGACACCAACAAGGCGCTCACCGCCGCGATCGGCCTCTACCGCTCCCACGGCTACCGGGAGGTCCCCGCCTTCAACGACGAGCCGTACGCACACCACTGGTTCGAGAAGCGCGTCGCACCAGAAGCCTCCTAGCCACCGTCAGGCCGGGCAGGCGGTCTTCCCGGCGCCGCGGAACGTCCGGTACAGGGGCAGGTCGCGGTCCCGCGCGGTGGCCGGGTACTCGACGACCGGCACCGGCTTGCACACCGCCCACTGGTCGTTCACCCCGGGCCCCTCGAACCCGTACGCGCCGGCCGCTCCCCGCAGGCAGTTGCTGCAACCGGACGCGGTGATGCTCGGCATGATCAGGGTGTTGTAGACGTCGTTCTTCGTCAGCTTCAGCGGGGCCTTGCCGCCCTTGCCGTCGTCGCCCTCGGCGTTCTCGCGGTCCTCGTTGAACTCGCTGTACGTGCGGTCGACGGCGTCGGCGAGGAGCGTGAACGCGTCGTAATACATCACCGCGTAACCGTCGTCCAGGAACTCGGCGTCGAAGCCGTGCTTCTTGTCGAGCGTCCTGTAGCGGTCCATGAAGCGGCCGAGCGCCCGCGGCGGATCGTGCTTGCCCTGCCACCAGGCGGGATCCACCGACGAGGCGGCGACGATCGTCGCCTCCGCCTCCTTGAGCCAGCGGCCGGTCCCGTACGTGGTGAGGGTCGGTTCGAGCCCGATGCCCACCTTGAGCAGCCGCAGCCGCCCGCTGCGTCCGCAGTCGCCCTCCTGCGCGAGACGCTTGACGAAGGCGGGCAGGTCCTGGTCGCGCCCGGCGAAGAAGACGGTGTCCGAGCGGGCCGCGCAGATCTTCTGCGCGGCGTCGGTGAACCGCCGGGGGATGCCCTTGTCCATGCCCGAGGAGCCGGTGAAGTTGGAGTTGTTGCCCTTGAAGTCGTACGCCTTGCCGAAGTGCTTCTCGAAGACCTCGCGCAGGTTCTGCGAGTAGACGTCCTCACTGCGGTTGTCCCAGACGAGGAACCCCTTCTTCGTCTGCGGCTCCTCCTTCAGGTACTGCTTCAGGGCACCGGCGAACTGCTCGTTGTTCGGCGAGGTCTTGAAGAACTGGTCGGAGTTCATGTCCGCCGCGGTGATGACGGGCCCGATGGTCGGAATGCCGGCCTTGCTGAGCGCGTCTATGGCCTGCCGGGTCTCGGGCGTGCTGCTGGGAATGCCGGTGACCCCGACCAGCGGGGCCTCCTTGGCCGCGGCCAGCTCACCGAGCCGCTTGACGACGGGATCCCACTGTTCGAGGTTGCGCCCGTCCGGCGCGAGCAGCAGCTGATAGTGCGGACCGCTGGCGCTGTTGGCCTCCTGCTGGGCGGCCAGCGCCCCGGCCAGCCCCCGGCGGATCATGTCCGTGGTCATCGCGCTGGACTCGTCCGCGGTAAAGGGCATCATCAGCGCGATGCGTACGTACGGGATCCGGGCGCCGTTGTCGGTGGGGGAATCGGCGTCCCTGCGTACCTTCTCGTTCTCGGCGGCGACCGCCTCGATCAGGCTCCGCAGGCGTGGATCGGCGTCGAAGGCGCGCGCGGTGACACCGATGCAGTCGTCGCCGATCTCGGCCAGGTCGTCACCGCACCTGCCGGGCCCGCGTGCCCCGAGGGCGAGAAGGACGGTCACCACTGCGGCGATCACGGCGAGGCCGAGGACACCGGCCCACTCGATCGGTCCCCACTCGCGGGGATGACGACGGAACAGCATGCTGCCTCACTGTCCTGGTATCGGAAGGGGGCGCTTGTCGCGGGCCGAGGCGGGCCACCTGCGGGCCGCCTGGCCGAGCGCGACGCGCCAGGAAGGGTGGCGCAGCGAGAGATAGGCCAGCTCGTGCTCGATGGCGGCGCACGTGTCGGGGTCCGGCTCGGTGTGCGGCTCCGAGAGATACCACAGGGCGTGCAGCAGGCGGTTGACGCAGCGTTCGACGTCGTCCAGGTGGGCGTAGCGGCCGTCGTGCGCGCCGAGTGCCGTCCGCAGGCGGTCGTCCTCCCAGTCGCGGGCGGGCGGCGTCGGCGCCGTGGCGGCGTACTTCAGGCACAGCAGCCAGTGCCCCGCGCCCCGCTCGTCCTGCTCGGACTGGAACTCCTCCGCGAGGGAGGCCACCACCGTCTCCACGCCTCCGGCGGCGAGCATGTGCCGCAGGGCGTCGGCCTCGCCGCCCTCACCGCGCTGGGCGTGGTGGTTCTGGAGGAAGCGGTGGATCTCCTGCCAGCCGCGGCTGTCCTCGGGCCCCGGCGAGAGCCTGCGGGCCTCGTGCACGAGGAGCGTCCGCAGCAGCGGATCCGTCACCAGCGGGCTCTCCGGAGGCGTCAGGCGCTGCCAGTGCTGCTGTTCCAGGTAGTCGGTGACGGCGTTCGCGGGCAGTTGCTCGGGCCCTTCGAGACGCAGCCGTGTCGCGAGGGCCTCGGCGGCCGTGCTGTCCCTGGCGAGGGAGAGGAGGGTGAGCCGGTCGCGCTGGCGGCGGTCGGGCAGCAGCCGTTCGAGCAGCACCTCGCCGACGGGGCGGCCGTCCTCGGCGCACAGCTCCAGGAGGTCCCGCGGGGCGACGGCGCGGCCCGCGTGGGTCGCGGCGCGGACCGCCGAGCACAGCGTGGTCGTGGCGGCGGGGTGGCCGCCGGTCAGGGTGTGCAGGGCCGAGGCGAGATACGGGTGGAGCGGGGCGCCCGCGGAGCCGGCCGCGAGCAGCGGCAGCACGTCGTCGCGGCTCAGCGGCGTCAGGGGGACGGTGAGCAGCCCCGCCGACGGCGAGGTGCCGAGGCGCTCCCAGCCGGAGGAGACGGTCAGGTCCGCCAGTTCGCGCCGGACGGGGCCGGGGTCGCTCCGCGGCGCCTCGCCGAGCCGGGTGGCCACCACGACCAGTTCCTCGCGCTCCGGGGACTCGGTGTGGGCGCGGTGTTCGAGGAGCAGGTCGAGGAAGCGCCGCCCCGCGGGCAGGTGCACGTCGTCCAGGAGCACCAGCGGCCAGGGCTCGCGGTTCCAGCGCTGCAACCGGCCGTACGAGCCCGCGACGTCGTGCCGCAGCGCCGCCATGAGCGTCTGCTCGACCGCGTGCCGGTAGTCGCCGCCCTGGTGGTACCAGTCGCCGAGCAGCTCCAGGGGGTCGGTGCCCTCGTCGAAGCGGGGGAAGCGCCCCCGGTACCAGTCGCGCTCCGCTCCGGCCCGGTGCTGGTCGGTGTAGGCGCCGTGCAGGGCGCGGGAGACGGCCGCCGGTCCCGCCGCCGGGTGCCCGGTCCGTGCCTCGGCCGCGCCGGCCCAGGTCTGCCGCAGCTCCTGCTCGGGCCCTTCGGCCAGCCGGCAGGCGATCAGGAGCCGGGCGAGGCGCAGACACACCGCGTCCCGCTCCGAGTCGTCCCCCGGCTCCCAGCTCGACACGGCGAACAGACCGGGGAGGAGGACGGGAAAGGGCCGCCGGTAGGACGGCGCGAGCTGCCGTGCCAGCTCGGTGAGGACGCCCACCAGATCGGTGGCGACGGCGGCGTCCCCGTCCGCTGCGGCCGCCGCGAACGCCGGGGGGCCGGGCGGAGCGACACCGACGTGGGCGAGAGGCAGCCGGTTGCGGTAGTGCGCCGCCAGTTCCCGCAGGACCGCGGTGCGCCCCATGCCGTGACGGCCCGTCACCAGGACGACGGGCAGGTCGTGCTGGAACTCCCTGGCGGTACGGGCCCGCTCGTCGTACTTCAGGCCGGTGAGCCGGGGGATGAGCGCGCGCAGGAGGGGGTCCCTGCCGTACAGCGGGGTGTCTTCCGCTCTGCTCATCCGACTGGTTCCCGCCTCCGTGGTGTCGATACCTGTGCCAACCGTGCTTGGGGGGTCAGAACTTACCGTGGGCGACAGACCGTTTCCAGTCCGTTGATCAGGCCTGTGGATAACGGGAGAGCTCGACGTGGCCGGGCAGCGTATCGGCGCCCCGCACGTCGCCGGGATAGGTCAGGCGGACCTTGCGCAGCCGGGGCAGCGAGGCGAGCGAGGCGAGGTCGACATCGGCGGCCTCCGCGATGTGGACCTCCTCGAGGCCCGGCAGCCGCAGGGCGATCTTGCGCAACGGCACGGCGGTTCCGGTCCCCGCGTGCACGTCCAGGCGGGTCACCTGGGGCAGCCGCGTGCGCGGCGCGAACAGCAGGGCGCTGAGCTGAGCCGCGGTCAGCGCGAGCGTACGCAGCTCGGCGAGCTCGCCGAGCAGGGCTCCCCAGGAGTCGGGCGCGAGCCGCTCGCTCGCCTCTTGCAGGCGCAGTTCCCTCAGGTCGCGGCAGGCCACGATGTCCGCGAGGCGCGTCGCGGTCGGCGGCAGCGACAGCACCCGCAGCCGGTCGGGACCCGGCAGGTCGGCGAGGCCGCGCCACGGCACGTCCGCGCCGATGAGCAGCGTGTCGAGCCGCGGGCACCCGGCCAGCGCGTGCAGCGGCTCGAAGCGCGGCAGGTCCCGCAGTTCGAGGCGCCGCAGGCGGGGGAGCCGGGTGAGCGCCACGGGGTCCTGGACGTTGCGGCACCCGCGCAGCCCCAGCGACTCCAGCTCCGCGAAGCCGTCGAGGACGTCGAGGGAGTCCAGGGAGAGCGCGTCGCGCAGCAGCAGTTCCCGCAGCCGTCGGGGGTCGAGCGCGGCGCGGATGTCGGCCGCCGAGAAGTCACCCTGAAGGCTGACGCGCCGACAGCTCCGCATGGACCCCAGCGCCTCGAGCTGCTCGCGCGAACGGACCGTCACCCGGTCGTCCGGCGCGATGTCCAGGAGCGGACCCACGACCTCCTCGGCGTATGTCGTGGTGTCGAACCGGTCCCAGTGGTTCAGCAGTTGCGCGCGTACGGCGGGCTGGCCCGTGTGCAGGAACTGCCGCAGGCGGGGAATGGCGGCGTCCCCGCCGATCTGGCAGATCGCGTGCACGGTGGCCAGCTCCTCGTCGCCCGTCACGGCGTCCGCGGCCGGCAGCAGGCCGAAGAGCAGCGGCCCCGTCCGGGCCAGCGCCCTGGCCTCGCGCAGGCTGCGGGGCGGCAGGAGCCGCGCGGCCTGGCTCTCGATCGCCTCGCGCACGGCGGGCGCGACGCTGGTGGCCTGCTCCAGCGAGGCGAGCGCGAGCAGCCGAAGCCGTGCCTGGACGGCCGGGTCCTTCTCCCGCTCGCCCCGCTCGCGCAGCCGGGTGAGCAGCTCGCCGCGCTCGTGGTGGCGGGCCTGGGCGACGACCATCTGCACGACGTCCTCCCACTGCTCCAGGTGCGCGTTGTTCACCAGCATCCCCATGTCGCGCTCTTCGAGCACGGCCTGGGCGCCCAGGAAGTCCTGGAAGGTGCGGTGGATGAAGTCGACGGCCCCCGGGCCCGGTTCGCGGAGCAGCCCCGAGCGTTCGAGGAGCAACTGGAGGACGTCCTCGGCCTCACCGAGTTCCGTCAGGCGCTCGACCGAGGGCATCAGGCGGCGTACGACGTCGACGGCGTCCGCACGGTCGAGCTGGGTCCGTTCGTTGCGGATCAGCCAGTAGGCGAGGCGCCGCAGCGGTTCCGTGGCGGACTTCTGGTCGAGCTGCGGGGTGTCGCCGCCGTTGCCGTAGACCTCGCGCTCGACGTCCCGCCGCTCCAGGAGCATGGCCAGGGCGGCTTCGTAGAGCGAGGCGCGGCCACGGGGCAGGAAGCCGCGGCGCTCCCGGTGCAGGGCGCAGATCAGCCCGCACATCAGCGGGTTCGTCGCGAGGCGGCTCAGCTCCGGCCTGCTGCGCAGGGCGAGGGTGAGCGATTCGCCGAGCCGGGCGGGCGCACCGGCCGCCGCGTGCCAGCGGTCGATGAAGAGCCGCATGTCGGCGGGGCGCATCTCGCTCAGCGCGAACTCCCGGAAACCCTCACGCTTCAGCCAGCCCTGTTCGAGGGCGGAGGGTCGCGAGGTCAGCAGCCACAGGTTGCCGGGGAAGACCGCGAGGAGTTTCTTCAGCCAGGCCTTGACCCGGTTGCGCTCGCCCTTGGGGATCTCGTCCGCCCCGTCGATGAGCATCACCGCGCGGCCGTGCCGCAGCACGCGCGCGGCCCAGCCGTCCGGCTCGGTGCCGACCAGGGGGCAGTCGATCCAGTGCAGGAAGTCCTGCGGCATCGGTAGCCCGGCGCCCTTGCGGGTCAGGGCGCGCAGCGGCATCACGAACGGCACGCGCCCCACGAGCTGGGACAGGCCGCCCGGCACCCGGTCCTGCCGTGCGGTGGTGAGGGCGAGCCACTGGACGAGCGTCGTCTTGCCGGTGCCCGCCACGCCGCGCAGCAGGACCCGGTCGTGGGTGGCGAGGGCGGCCTCCACCGGAGCCGGCGTGCGCTCGGGCGACTCGCGGTCCGTGCCCGGTTCGCCGTCGGCCGCCGCCGCACCCTCGCCGGGGCCACGGGCCGGGACGGCCTCCAGGCTGAGGTAGGCGCTCTCCAGCGGCCACTCCTGGCCCTCGGGCTCGCGCAGGTCGACGCCGTGGATGGTCAGCCTGCCGTGACTCTGGACCACGTAGCGCGCGTACTCCTCCTCGAAGCGGGTGTCCTGCACCGAGATGTCGGGGAGGCGCTCCAGAATCCGCTGGAGCCGTTCGCTCTGCTCGCGGATCTCCCGGCTCTGCTCGACCTGGGTGCGTGCCGCGAACCCGGGCTGCTCGCTGAAGAACCGCACCACGTGTACGCAGGACGTCTCCAGGAGCCGGTCGTGGAAACGGGCGGCGTCGTCGCTGAGGAGCGTGCGGGTCTCCGGGCCCGCCCGCCGCGACAGCTCCTCGGCCAGCTTCTCGGGTCCGAGCGCGAAGGCCTGTACGTCGCTCATGTCGAGGTCGCCGAGGGCGTGCAGCGTGCGGGTCAGCGCGAGGCCGACGGCGTCCTTCTCGTCGGCGCCGACCGGCGGGTCGTGCGGACCGGCCGACCGCACGGCCCTGCGCACCAGCTCGCGCGCGACGCGGTGCAGATCGTCCTCGGTGAGGGTGCGGTGCTCGCGGGAGAACGCCATGAGACGCCGTATGGGGACGGGGCGGTCCCCGAACTCCGCGCCGGGCACCTTCGCGGCCGGCAGCAGCAACCGTTTGAGCAGGGGGGCGATCACCGCCGAGGCGATGCGCAGCCCTACCGTGCCGCCGTCCACGCGCTCCCCTTCCACCGCTGTGCCCCCGAACTCCTCGCCGTCCGCGGGCCGATGACCGCACAAGCGTAGCCGCGGGAGCCGCCGGAGTATTCGAACGGCGTGATCGCTCAGCGCTGTTGGGGCGCCGCGGGCGGCGTGAGCGAGAAAACGCAATCGCTCCGCTGCCCGGCGAGATGCGGGGCACAATTCCCCGTAGGAGTGCCCATCACCGGACACCGCGAGCGGTGCGGCGCCGCGGGGAGCAGGGAGGCGCCGATGTCGACGCAGGCGCACCGTCTGATCATCACGCAGCTCGCGAGCTGCGACGACTGCGCTGTCCTGCGGGTCACCGGCGAACTCGACCGGGGCGCAGAGGAACTCTTCATGGGCACGCTGGGAGCGTGCGTCGACGCGGGCCACCGGCACCTGGTCCTGGACACCACCGCCCTGTCGTTCTGTGACTCGCGGGGCCTCAACTGCCTGCTCGCCATGCGGTGGCTGCTTCAGCGCCGCGGCGGCAAGCTGCTGCTCGCGGGCGCGGGGCGGCGGCTGACCGAACTCCTCTCCCGTACCGGCAGCACCGATCTGATCCCCAGTCACCGCACCGTCGGCCTCGCCCTGGGCGAGCTGCCGGAGGCGCACCGTCCGGTCTGGCCGCCGACCGCTCCGGCGCGCGAAGCGTGACGGCCTTCTCACAGAGCGTGAAAAACGAGTGAATGTGACGGAGGATCGGGGGTACCTGGCAGTCCACGACGTGCTTCCCGCCAGGGAAGTGTCCTGGATCGCCTCAGGAGCGAGGATGACGACAACGACCGGTGCGGGCGCAGGTGGCACGGCCTGCGCCGAACGCGGGACCGCCGCCCCGCGCGCGGACGGGGCGGCGCGGCCGCCCGAACTGCCCGCCCCCGCCGCCTCGGTGACCGCCGCCGACGCCAAGGAGCTCTCCAAGGCCCTCTTCGCGCGGCTCGGCGCTCTCCAGGAGGGCACGCCCGAGTACTCCTACGTGCGCAACTCGCTGGTGGAGCTCAACCTCGCCCTGGTGCGTTACGCCGTACGTCGCGTGGGGGCGCGCGGGGAGTCGTACGAGGACGTCGTGCAGGTCGGCACCATCGGGCTCATCAAGGCGATCAACCGGTTCGACCCGGGGCGCGGCATCGAGTTCCCGACCTTCGCCATGCCGACGGTCATGGGCGAGATCAAGAGGTACTTCCGCGACGCGACGTGGGCCGTCCACGTCCCGCGCCGCCTTCAGGAGCTCCGCTCCGACCTGAGCAGGGCCACCGCCGGCCTGGAACAGGAGTACGGGCGGACGCCGACCGCTGCCGAGATCGCCCGGTACCTGGACCTCGACGCGGAGACGGTGGCCGAGGGGCTGATCGCCGCCAACGGCTATGCCAGCACCTCCCTGGACCAGCCGGTCGACTTCGAGGGCGCCTTCTCCGACCACATCGGACGCCCGGACGCCGGCCTGGAGAGGGTCGAGGACCTGCACGCGCTCAAGCCGCTCATCGCCGAACTCCCCGATCGCGACCGGCACATCCTCGCCATGCGGTACTCGGCGGAGATGACCCAGAGCGCCATCGGCGAGGAGCTGGGCATCTCCCAGATGCACGTCTCCCGCATCCTGACCCGTACCCTCGCGAGGCTGCGGGCGAAGCTCACCACGCTCCGCTAGGGGGCCCCGCCGGCCGTCTCGCGAAGCACTTCCAAGATCCTCACCGGGCGTGGCCCGGGGCAATCGTGAGGAGAGATCTTGCAGGACTCGACGCGGAAGTCCCCTAACGGACCCACGCTCATCGGTTCGGTCCAGCGTGCCCTGCGCCTGCTCTCGGCGCTGGAGCACCACGGGGGCCGGGCGACGGCCAAACAGCTGGCCCGTGACACCCGGCTGCCCCTGGCCACCGCCTACCACCTGCTGCGCACGCTCCAGCACGAAGGGGCCGTGTTCAACGAGTACGGGCACTACCTCCTGCCCCCTCCGGTGGTCACGTCCGCCCCGAGCAGGGAGTTCGTGCAGACCTGGCTCGACAGCGTCGGCAGGGACCTGCACACCGTCACCTACCTCGTGGTGCACCGGGCCGGCGACATCGAGGTCACCGCGGTCTCCTGGCACCCGCTCTGCGGTTTACCCGCCGACCCGGAGCGGCTCTCCGCCACCGCCTACGCGCATGCCGCGGGGCAGAGTCTCCTCGCCCGCCTCGGGGAGGAGCAGCAGCGGGCGCACCTGGCGCGCCACCCCGTGGAGCCGCTCACCCCCCATACGGCGCCCGACACCGAGGCGGCCCTGCGCAAGCTGGCCCGGATTCCGCCGTTCTCCCCGGTGGTGGAGCTGGAGGAGCTCGCCACCGGCTACGCGTCCGCCGCGGTGCCGGTCTCCGTCGGAGCGGTCCACGCGGCGGTGGCCTTCTCGGTGCGCATGGACCGTTCCGGTGAACTGGGCAGCATGACGGCCTGGTTGAAAGCGCGCACGGAGGACGTGCTGCGCTCCCTCGCTTAGGACTTCACGACTGCTCAGGACGTCACGACTGCTCAGGACTTCACGACGCGGCGGACGTTCTCGACGCGACCGCAGTTCTGTTCGAGCTGCTTGGCGCGTTCCTCGGCGAAGGCGGCTCCCAGCTCCTCGCGGCGCTCCGCCGCGACGTTCTCACGCGCGCCGTTGAGGATCGTCCGCTCCTCCTCGTCGGCGTGGTGGGTCACCGCCTCGACGAGCTTCTCCAGCTTCTCGTCCCACTCCTCGGAGCCCACCTCGTCGACCTCCAGGAGGGCGAGCAGCGCCTCGTTGCCCTCCTCGTGCTCCTCGACTCCGTGCTCGACCTCGCCGTTCTCGATGTCCCGGTACCGCTTGAGCGCGGGGTAGACCTCGGCCTCCTCGGCGAGCGCGTGCGCGATGAGCAGGTCGGCGAACTCGCGCAGCGCCGCCGCCCGGTCCTCCTCGACGCTGCGCATGAGACGGAAGAGGTCCTCCATCCGCCGGTGGTCCCGGAGAATCAGGGCGACGACGTCACCCGACCCGGCCTTCTTCGCCATGGCTGTGCTCCTTCTCGGTTCACGCGGTGATGCGCCCGGTGCGCCCGATGGTGCGTGTGGTGCGCCCGTGCGGTGGTGCTCCGAGCGATGAGTACCCCGGACGCGGCCCTAGGCTTCCTGTCCTGCCCCCCACTACCCCGAATTCAGGAGCACACCGTGTTCGATCCCGCCCCCGGGCATCCCTACCCCGACGGCCTCCACGCGGACGAGGCGCCCACCGCGCACGCCCTGCTGGCGCCCGTGCTCGGCCTCCTCGGCACCTGGCGCGGCACGGGCCGCGGCGAGTACCCGACCCTCGACCAGGACTTCACCTACGAGCAGGAGGTCACCTTCAGCCATGACGGGCGCCCCTTCCTCCGCTACGACTCCCGGGCCTGGCTGACCGACGCCGAAGGACGGCCGCTGCGCCCCTCGGCCAGGGAGAGCGGCTGGTGGCGGCTACAGCCCGAGGGACGGGTGGAGGCGCTGATCACGCAGCCCACCGGCATCGCGGAGATCTGCGTCGGCCACGCCGCCGACGGCACGGTCGACCTCGCCACCCATGAGGTGGCCCTCACCCCCACGGCCAAACAGGTGGACGCCACGCGCCGCCGCTACACCCTGGCCGGGCCCGGCACGCTCACCTTCGAGCACGACCTCGCGGCGGTCGGGGTCGCGCTGCGCCACCACCTGGCGGCGCGGCTCACCCGCGGCGGCCACCCGGCGCCCACGCCCGGACCGAAGGGGTAGGCCGGGCCGCCGCCGTGTTCAGTAGCGCAGGGCGGCGACGATCCGGCCCTGGTCGGCGAGGGCGTCCGCCGGCACGAAGCGGACCTGCGCGCCCGTTTCCATGGCGTGCTCCACCACTTCGTCGACGATGTCGTCGTGGGCGTCCAGATCGTCCGCTTCGGCCGGTACGAGATGCCCGCCCGCCTCTCGTACGGTCGCCCGGTAGGTGTCCTCCACGGCGAGCAGCCGCACCCGTCCCTCCGTGGCGTGGTGCCAGACCTCGTCGAGCCCCGCGGCGAGCCGCTTGTGGTCGCGGGCGTCCTCCAGCTCGCGGAGCGTGGTGCCGAGCTCCGACTCGTCCCGCGCGGCGAGCAGGGGCGCCATCGCCTGCCGCACCTCCGCCGCCGTGCCCCCGGCGAGCCCGCTGTGCGGGACCGGTGTGGCCCCCTCGGTGAACATGCCGAGTTCGTCGAGGAGAGAGAGGGCGGCGGCCTCCCCGGCGACGTACACGGGACGGGGCCGGACGGCCAGGATGCCGCTCACCGCCCGGACCGCCCCGCGCAGGAAGCCGCGGGCGCGCTCGGAGCGGAAGGTGCTCGGCAAATCCCCGATCCGTTCCTTGCGCTCGGCGTCGGGGTCGGCGAGGTCACGGGTCAGCGGGAAGCCGTCGGCCGTGTGCTCGGTGACGTCCGCCGCCGAGCCGTCCCACAGCGTGACGCGGCCGGCGGCGACGGCGAGCAGCCAGTAGGCGCGCTCGGCGGCCTGGGCCGCCACGAGGTTGCGGGTCAGGAAGGTGTCCGAGAGCACCACGCGCGCGGGCACCGTGCGGGCCAGCGACCACACCTGGTGTTCGCCCGGCGCGGCGAAGAGCGCGAGGCCGTCCTCGGTGCGCACCGGGTCGATCTCGGCCACCGCGCGGTCCAGCGCCGTGGCGACCTCGGCCCGGCGTTCCCGGGTGACGGCGGGATCTTCCTGGAGCCGCTTCCCTGCCTCGGCCACCAGATTGCGCAGCCGCACGGCGTTCTGTGCCTTCTCCGGTCCCGCGCGGTGCGTGGGCAGCAGCACCGTGACCGCGGGATAGGCCCGCGGCCTGCGGAGGTCGGCGAGTACGTCCGGGGTGAGGGAGGGGTGCATGGCGGCCTTCCGGAAGGGGGCGGCGGCGACGAAAGCACCATATGCCGGACATGGGGCCCTCGCTTCCCGGATCGGCCCGCAGGGTGAGCGCTACGGCGGACGAGCGCTCACCCGGGCGATGGCCGACACGGGGCCGCCGCTCTCAACCGGCGGCGGGGAGCATGCCCTCGCGCAGGTTCGACAAGGTCCGGGAGAGCAGCCGGGACACCTGCATCTGGGAGACGCCGAGGTGCTCGCCGATCTGGGACTGGGTCAGCTCCTCCACGAAGCGCAGGTGCAGGATCTCCCGGTCGCGCTCGGGCAGCTCCGCGATGAGGGGCGCGAGCGCGTGGAAGTCCTCCACCAGCTCCAGGCCGGGATCGACCTCGCCTATGAAGTCGGCGAGCGGCGTCTCGTCGGTGGAGTCGCCGTGCAGGACCGCGTCGAGAGAGGAGGAGTTGTAACCGTTGGAGGCGAGGCGGGCCTCGATGACCTCTTCGGGGGTCAGGTTCATCAGCGCGGCCAGCTCGTCGACCGTGGGGGAGCGGCCGAGGCGGCTGCTGAGCTCCTCCGTGGCCTTGGCGAGTTCGACCCGGGCCTCCTGGAGGCGGCGGGGAACGTGCACGGCCCAGGACGTGTCACGGAAGAAGCGCTTGATCTCACCGACGATGTAAGGGACCGCGAACGTGGCGAACTGGACCTCGCGGGAGAGCTCGAAACGGTCGATGGCCTTGATGAGGCCGATCATGCCGACCTGGACGACGTCCTCCATCTCGTCGCTGCGGTTGCGGAACCGCCCGGCGGCGTAACGGACCAGGGACATGTTCAGTTCGATCAGCGTATTGCGGACGTACTGGTGCTGATGTGTCCCCTCCTCCAACACGGCGAGCTGGTCGAAGAACAACTGGGACAGGGCGCGGGCGTCCTTCGGCGACACCGCCTGGGGGTCGACGATCTCCGGCAGGTCCGTGACCGCCGGCACCTCCGCGACGCCGGTATCCGTCTTTGTTCCGATGGCCATCGTCATGTCAACCTCTCAGTTCGCCAGCCGACGTCCTCTCCTACGGGCTGGTGGCGCCCGGTTACCCCTCCTTCCGCGCTTCATGTCCCCGTCGACGGTGCGAAGTCGGGTGACGTGGGACACACGGTTCCCCTGCGGGGGTTACGGAGGGCCGACATGGGGCGGCCGTGCGCGTTAAGGACCCGGTTTCGGGGGCAAGAGGGCCTTTCGTACAGTCCACCCCTGAACGAGGAGGGGCGTATGCGGACGGACCATGCACGGCACAGTGTCAGGCCGTTGGACCGCGCGGTCTTCGGCAACCGGCCGGAAGTCGTGGCCCAGGCGCGGGATTTCGCCCGTGCCTTTCTCGGCGGACTCAGTCCGGCCCTGGAGGAGCAGGCGGCGGCGAGCGTCGAACTCACCGTCTCCGAACTCGTCACCAACTCGGTGCGGCACGCCCACGGCACCTCGTGCTCGCTGCGGCTGGCGGCCGACCGGGAGACGGTGACGGTAGCCGTCACCGACGCGGACCCCCGCCCCCCACGCGAGCGCACCCCGGACCTGGCGGGCGCCACGGGCGGCTTCGGCTGGCCCATGGTCCGCGGCCTGTCCAGGGCGGTAACGGTCAGCACGGGGCCCCAGGGCAAGACGGTACGGGCGCACTTGCCGCGGTAACTGAGGCGAGATATGCCCCTCTCCCGGGGGGACATATCGGTTGACGGGAGCGCTGTCCGCGGACATCACGAGCGTCGACGCGGTGACGTCCGACACCGACCACAGCTACGGCGTGTCCGGCAACGTCACCTCGATCTCCGACACCCCGACGGGCGGCCAGGCGGACGTCCAGTGCTTCCGCTACGACTGGCAGCGCCGCCTGACGCCGGCTTGGGCGACGGCCGACCCCGCCGATGAGGCCGCGGGCACCGACAAGCAGAACAAGGCGTGTGCGAGTGACGCCTCGGCCTCGACGCTGGGCGGCCCTGTCGCCTACTGGCAGGACTTCGACCCCGACGCGTCGGGCAACCGCAGCAAGCAGGAGCTGCACGGCGCGGGCGGCAAGCCGGACGTGACGCGGACGTACACGTACGGCAAGGACACCGACGGCAACGGAGGCCCGCACACCCTCACCAAAAGTGGTGCGCTCGGGCCCGATCCCGCCGGAAGAGGCAGACTCCGCGCCGCCCCGGCCGGTTGCCGCCGGTTTGCACTACAAGCAGGCCGAACGCGTCGCCGACCTGCTCGCCGAGCAGCCCACCACGCTCGACGAACCGCACTCCCGCCATCTGGGCGGCAAGCTCCGCGAGCTGTGCTTCCGCCTCGGCGATGCCCATCAGCGGATCACCTACTGGCTGGCGCCCGGCCGATGTGTCGTGCTGCTCACCGTGTTCCGCAAGACCAAGATGCGCGAGCAGGCCGAAGTGGACCGCGCCCACGCCGCACAGCGATTGTGCGAGGCAGAGCATGAAGCCGCCGCCGTACACGACCTCTACAGCCGCAACCTCAAGGAGAACCGATGAACCACAGCGAATGGAGGACCCGTCGCCACCGCCGGCTGCTGGGCGAGCACCTGGACGCCGACCCCGAGTACGACCGGGTCTACGAAGAGGCCGGTCTCGCCATGACGTTGGGCAAAGCCGTCTACAACCGGCGTAAGCAGTTGGGCCTGAGCGAGGCCGACCTCGCCGAGCGTATGCACGTCGACGTCGATGACATCGAAGGCATCGAGACAGCCACCGAGCTGCCGCCCATTGCGGTCATCATGCGCCTGGCCCGCGCGCTGGACCTCACGGTGGACGTGCACCTCGCCAGCGGAGACGAGCCCACCGTCACCATCGTCGCCCCAGCGGCCTGAGGCGGGGAGGAACCATGCAGGACCCGCCTTCCGCGCTCGCCCGTGAGCTCGGGCAACTCGTCCACGACCGGCGCATCGAGCTCGGGCTGTCCCAGGCCGAGCTGGCCGAGCGGTGCGGGATGAGGCAGCCGCAGATCTCCCGCTTCGAAGGCGGCGGGACCGTGCCCACGCTTCCCCTCCTGCGCCGTCTGGCTCAGGCTCTCGGCGCCGACCTGACCATCAGCCTCACCCCGCACGACAAAGCCGCTTGACAAGCGGTCATAATTCCTGGAATTCCCCAGGCGGCATAGACCACTGACGGCAGTAGTGACGGCAAAACCAGCAGACTCCAGCGCGCGAGCACGAACATCCGGTGACTGCCAAATGGCCTGCTGGCCAGCAAACTTGCGGGTAGGAGTGGCCTGGCCTGCACACGTACTATGTGCTCGCGGGGGCCACTCCGGTAGTCGTTCATAATTCCGGGGCTGTCCGACCGTTGGGTCCGTCGATGGTCTCATGAAGAATCTCGACGACGACGTGATCTTCCATTCCTCGGACCAGAAGGGCTACGAGGGGATCCTCGGATCTGGGACGATTCGAGCGGATCCAAAGGGGTGTGCGTACGTTACCCAGGAGATGGTGTCGCCTGGTGATATACGCAACGTTCTCTTAGCCGATAACCCTGCCTATGCAGGCAAGGGCGGCTTCGTGATCGCAATTCGAAGGCGGGAGGGTGTGTCTCTCCGAGTAGGAGAGCAGCCTAACGAGCTGATACACCAGGGGTCGTTGAGGTTTGACCGATCCGACGTGTTGTACGCCGGCCCGAACCCGTTTGGCTAGGAGAGGTTTATGCAGGTAGGGCTGGCACTTGAGGAGCTGGAGACGCTGGCTTCAGCGTTGGTGCGCTTGAGTTCGAAGACGAGGAACCTCCCGAACCGTATTTTGGTAGCCCCAGACTTGCGGCAGCACATCGCCGAATCGTCGATTCGATCATATTGGAAAGTGAGCGAATCCAGGATTCGCGTCGGGTGGCGCGCTGGGAATCCTGGCGAAGGTGGTCTACGAGAGAGTACGAGAGGGGCGTGATCGCTCGATGCGCCTCATCGTTGGAAGTATGGGATGAGTGGGGAGTCAGTCAGAAGATTGAGGTCTTGAAGACCTGCTCTGCGCCGTTCGAGCCAAACGAAGAGGAGCTGGAGGAGGTTCGCAACGAGATCGATGCGAGGCGTAAAGGTCAGTAACAAAAGGAGGCTTCTGAGCCTCCAGGAATGAGGGTGTGTCAGTCCTTGTTAATGCTGGCTGAAGGGGGGCGAGCCAGTCGAGATGAGGAAGACCGCTGCCAGACCGTGGGAAATCGACGACGAGTTGTGGGCGCGTATCGAGCCGTTGCTGCCGGTTGTCCCGCGTAATCCGTGGCGTCCTGGTCGTAAGCGTCTGGATAGTCGCAGGGTGCTGTGCGGGATCCTGTTCGTGCTGTACACCGGGATCCGCTGGGAGTTTCTGCCCCATGAGCTGGGCTTCGGCTCGGGGATGACCTGCTGGCGACGGCTGCGGGACTGGAACGAGGCCGGGGTCTGGCAGCGCCTGCACGAGTTGCTGCTCTCCGAGCTGCGGGCCGCAGACCTGCTGGACTTCTCCCGCGCCGCGGTCGACTCCAGCCACATCCGCGCGATGAAGGGCGGGCCGGCCACCGGCCCGTCTCCGGTGGACCTGGGCAAGGCCGGTAGCAAGCACCACCACCTGATCGTCGAGGCGCACGGCATCCCGGTCGCCGCGATCACTACCGGCGGCAACCGAAACGACGTCACCCAGCTGATCCCGCTGATCCAGGCCGTCCCGCCGATCCGCGGCAAACGCGGCCAGCCACTGCGCCGCCCCAAGCACCTGTACGCCGACCGCGGCTATGACCACGAGGTCTACCGGAACAAGGTCCGCCGGTTCCAGATCACCCCGCACATTGCCCGGCGCGGTACCGGGCACGGCTCTGGCCTGGGCGTGTACCGCTGGGTCGTGGAAGGAGCGATCGCGCTGCTGCACTGGTTCCGCCGCCTGCGTATCCGCTGGGAGATCCGCGACGACATCCACCACACGTTCGTCACCCTTGGCTGCGCCGTCATCTGCTGGCGACGACTGCGCACCACACTTTGTTGAGGGTGAGGGCGGGCGATCGCCCCAGGGGATAGCCCGCTCGATGCGTCAGAACGCATTCGTAGCAGCCGTACCCGCACAGCCTCACATCCGGGATCTCAGCACGTCGACCTCACAGCCCGGCGCGAAGGGGTCGAAGCCGTGCTCGATCAGCCAGCGAACTGCCAGCAGGCTTCGCAGCGACCACCACGCGTGGATCACGTTGAGGTCGACGTCGGTGCCGTAGCCGGCGAGGACGTCGTCGAGGTGTTCCTCGTGTCCGAGCGTGAAGGTGGCGAGGTCGTACAGGGCATCACCCTGGCCCGCCTCGGACCAGTCGATGATGCCCGTCACCTTGTCGCCGTCGACGAAGACGTGCGCGATCTGCAGGTCGCCGTGTGTGAACGCCGGGGTCCACGGCCGGAGCGCGGCCTCGGCGACCCGGCGGTTGCGGGTGACCAGGTCGGCGGGCAGGAGGCCGTTCGTCACGAGCAACTCGCACTCGTCGTCGAGTTCCTGCGCCAGCGCGACGATGCTCCGCCCGGCTCGGCCGGACCGGGGCGGCAGCGGCGCGTCGTGCAGCTTCCGGATGGCGGCGCCCGCCGCGGCCCACGCCGCCGGTGACCCGGTCGAGGGCCCGCCGAGGCGCCCGAGCGTCGTCCCCGGGAGCGCGGCGATCGCAAGCACGGACGGCTTGCGCCACAGGACCTCCGGCGTCGGGACCGGCGCGAGGGACATCGCCTCGACCTCGACGTCGATACGCGCCTGATCGGCGTCCACCTTCAGGAACACGTCGCCGACGCGCAGGGTTGCGCGCTCGGAATGGGCGACGACGACTTTGACCTCATCCATGGCCGACCAGTATCCCGGAGGTGATCGCCGACGTCGCCAGATTTATCGCATGCGATTACACAGCTGACCGCATTCCGCTACCCGGCGGCCTCGTGCACGACACCGACCTCTGACCAGGTCAGCCCACCACTTTTGTTAGGAGTCGTAACTCCTCCAGCTCCGACAGCCCCTCACGAGGCGCTTGACGGCAACGCTGACGGCAACGTCAACGGACGGCTACCGATGCGGGCGGCGGCTCCTCGGAGTCGTCGCCCGCAGCCAGTGCGTTGCCCGGGGTGTAGATGCCGTGGCGCTGGATGCGGAGTCGTGCGTGGGCGTAGACGCCGGCGGTGACGCCGTGCTCCAGGGCGGACCTGAGCACGGGGTGGGCGTAGGTGATCGTCGGTGGCGAGACAGCTTGTGGCGGCGCTGGTCGGCGGCGCAGCGGCGGGGCCGGTCGTGCCGGGCGTCGATGCCGCGCGGGCAGCGCCGGCAGGTCGTGCGGAGCTGCCGTCTCGCCGAACCGCCGCCCCCGCCGGCGTGGCAGAAGCGGCTGTCCCAGCCCCGTCAGGCAGGAAGAACAGCGGTGAAGTAGGGAGTACGCAGGACACTTTCCCGGACGACCCCCCTTGTCGTGGAGAACCGTGCACGCATACGGTGTCCATACGCGAGGTTCTCCCGTGGAAGGTGGGTCATGACGGAAATTCTTGTGCAGGCGGGTACGGAGGGTGCGGTTCCTTCCGCTGAGGAGCGGGTGGTGGACCACCCGGCGTGGCCGGTGCTCAAGGAGGCCGTGGAGGAGATCAGGCCCTGGCAGTCGCAGGACGGCTCCATCGACTTCGACGCGGAGGGCGCCCCGGCGAAGGCCGCCGCCGAGCTGGTCGTGGACCGCGTCGTCTCCGCGATCGAGCAGCTCGCCCCGCTGCTGCCGCACGACGCCGCGTACCACAAAGCCCTCGTGGGCGACCTGCGCCGCTGGTCCGACGGCGGCTTCGAGGTGCCGGACTTCCTCGACTCGCTGCTGGCCTTCCAGCCCGCGGCGCACCGCGAGGACGGCCTCCAGCACCTCGTCGTCTTCCCGATGTACACGCAGAACGGCAACCCCGACCGCAACCTCGAAGCGGTCGTGCTGCGCATGGTCTGGCCCGAGTGGCTGGCCGAGCTGGAGCGGACCCGGTACGACAACCCGCTGTTCTGCGGCATCACCTTCGAGGACTTCACCTCCGGGTACGACACCAACTCGGCGGTTCTCTTCCCGGAGACCATCGCGGTCCGCGAGGCGCCCGAGCGCTTCTCCTGGGGCGGCATCTTCTGCGACCGCGAGGCGGCCCGCTTCCGCCGTGTGACCGAGGCCGCCGTGGACCTGCTCGGTCTGGAGCTGCCCGAGGACATCCGCGCGATGGTCGGCGACCAGGACCGCTGCCAGCAGGCGTTCGTCCTGTGGGACATGGTCCACGACCGCACCCACAGCCACGGCGACCTGCCCTTCGACCCCTTCATGATCAAGCAGCGCCAGCCGTTCTGGATGTACGGCCTCGAAGAGCTGCGCTGCGACCTCACCGCCTTCAAGGAGGCCGTGAAGCTGGAGGCCGACGGCGTCCCGCAGGGCCGCGACGTGCAGTACGCGGTGCTCTTCGACCGGATGTTCCGCTTCCCGGTCACCGGTGAGCGCGTACGCAACTACGACGGGCTCGGCGGCCAGCTCCTCTTCGCGTACCTCCACAAGCACGACGTCGTCCGCTGGACCGACAACCAGCTCAGGATCGACTGGGAGCGCGCCCCGCAGATCACCAACCAGCTCTGCGCCGAGATCGA
The DNA here is from genome assembly GCF_052936595.1 of Streptomyces sp. DSM 118878. Taxonomy (NCBI): domain Bacteria; kingdom Bacillati; phylum Actinomycetota; class Actinomycetes; order Kitasatosporales; family Streptomycetaceae; genus Streptomyces; species Streptomyces sp. DSM 118878. The sequence goes on along the minus strand of NZ_CP193622.1, from coordinate 1,658,701 downwards.
GGACCTCTACCGCGCGGGCATCGACCGCCCGAAGCTGGTCCACTGGTTCGCCGCGTACGACCTGGTCTCGACGTACCTCGCCCCGCACCCCGGATCCCGCTGGGCCAAGGGCCCGGATGCCCTGGACACCTCGCTGCCGCCGCGCAAACTGGTGGACGAGGTGCTTCCCGACGAATTTCCGCTCAGCATGTTCTATGAGGCGCTCTCCAAGAAGCTGAAGCACGTGATCGCCTCCACCAAGGGGATCACCGCTTCCTCGGGCGCCGAGAAGGTCGCCGCGTGAGCGGCCGCCAGGAGGAGGCGAGGAAGATGTCCGCACTCGATGGGGCCGTGGTCGCGGTGGCCGGAGCCGCAGGACCCGCCGGACGAGCCACCCTGCTGAGGCTCGCTGAGGCGGGAGCCACGGTCGTGGCCTCCGACGCCGACCCGGTCCGCCTCGCCGAAGCGGTGGACGCCGCCCGGTACGCGCACGGCGGCGCCACCGTCATAGGCGACACGGTAGATCTCCTGGACCTGGACGCGGCCCGGGAGTGGGCGACGCGCACGGAGAAGGAGTTCGGGCGGATCGACGGCCTGGTCCACCTCGTCGGCGGCTGGCGCGGCAGCAAGAGCTTTACCGAGACCGACCTCGCCGACTGGGACTTCCTGGAGAAGCTCCTGATCCGCACGGTCCAGCACACCACCCTCGCCTTCGAGGAGGGCCTGCGGCGCAGCGACCGCGGGCGCTACCTGCTCATCAGCGCGGCCGGCGCCTCCAAGCCGACCGCGGGCAACGCGGCGTACGCGGCCTCCAAGGCGGCGGCCGAGGCCTGGACGCTCGCCCTCGCCGACGCCTTCCGCAAGGCGGGGGGCGAGCAGGGCCCGCGTGCGGCGGCTGCCATCCTGGTGGTCAAGGCGCTGGTGCACGACGCGATGCGCGCGGAGCGGCCCAACGCGAAGTTCGCGGGCTTCACGGACGTCAAGGAGCTGGCCGATGCCATCGCCGACGTCTGGGAGCGGCCCGCCGGTGAAGTGAACGGAAACCGCCTGTGGCTGACAGAGAAGCCGTGACCGCACGCGACCGGGCCGCCGTGACCGCACGCGACCGGGCCGCCGTGACCGAACGCGACCGCGCCGCCAGGGAAGCCGGGCAAGCCGTGAACCCTCCGAAGACCGACGCCCGGCGTCACCACGACGCCGGCCTGCGCGGCTTCGCGAGCGACAACTACGCGGGCGCGCACCCCGAGGTCATGGCCGCCCTGGCGCTGGCCAACGGCGGCCACCAGGTCGCGTACGGCGAGGACGACTACACCGCCCACCTCCAGCAGGTGATCCGCGGCCACTTCGGACCCACCGCCGAGGCGTTCCCGGTGTTCAACGGCACGGGGGCCAACGTCGTCGCGCTCCAGGCGCTCGCCGACCGCTGGGGCGCGGTGATCTGCGCCGAGTCCGCGCACATCAACGTGGACGAGGGCGGTGCCCCCGAGCGCATGGCGGGGCTCAAGCTGCTCACGGTGCCCACGCCGGACGGCAAGCTCACGCCCGAGCTGATCGACCAGCAGGCGTTCGGCTGGGACGACGAGCACCGGGCCATGCCGCAGGTCGTCTCGATCGCGCAGAACACCGAGCTCGGCACGCTCTACACGCCCGACGAGATCCGCGCGATCTGCGACCACGCGCACCAGCTCGGCATGAAGGTGCACCTCGACGGCGCCCGGATAGCCAACGCCGCGGCGGCTCTCGACGTGCCCATGCGGACGTTCACGAACGCGGTCGGCGTCGACATCCTGTCGCTCGGCGGCACGAAGAACGGCGCGCTGTTCGGCGAGGCCGTCGTCGTCATCAATCAGGACGCGGTGCGCCACATGAAGCACCTGCGCAAGATGTCGATGCAGCTCGCCTCGAAGATGCGCTTCGTCTCCGTCCAGCTGGAGGCGCTGCTCGCCAAGGACCTGTGGCTGCGCAACGCCCGGCACGCCAACGCGATGGCGCAGCGCCTCGCGGAGGGCGTCCGCTCGGTGCCCGGCGTGGAGATCCTCCATCCCGTACAGGCCAACGCCGTCTTCGCCCGGCTGCCGCACGACGTGAGCGAGCGGCTCCAGAAGCGCTACCGCTTCTACTTCTGGGACGAGGCGGCCGGCGACGTGCGCTGGATGTGCGCGTTCGACACGCGCGAGGAGGACGTCGACGGGTTCCTCGCGGCGCTCAAGGAGGAGATGGCGGGCTGACCACCCTGACCACCTGACCCACCCTGACCACCTGACCACCGCGCCACCGCCCGGCAAGGCGCTGCATAGTTATACGGCCGACCGTAAAGTCATTGACTGACGATGGGTCGTATTCCTATGCTCGCGTGCCATGCAGCTCATCCAGCGAGATCCCGACCTGTCCGCGTATCTGGCCGCCGACGAGGTCATCGACCACCAGCACCCCGTCGTACGCGAGACCGCCGCGCGCCTGGTGAGAGAGGCCACGGATTCCTACGCATACGCCCGCGCCGCCTACATCCACGTACGGGACACCGTTCCGCACTCCGCGGACACCGGCGACATGCGCGTGACCTGGCGGGCCTCGGACGTCCTCGAACAGCGCACGGGCATCTGTCACGCCAAGGCACACGCCCTGGCCGCGCTGCTGCGCGCCGAGGACATCCCGGCCGCGCTCTGCTACCAGCGGCTGGCCCACGACGCGGGAACCGGGCACTGCCTGCACGGGCTCGTCGCCGTGCGGTTCCGGGGCGCCTGGCACCGGCAGGACTGCCGCGGCAACAAGCCGGGCGTCGACGCGCGGTTCTCCCTGACGGGGGAGCGGCTGGCCTGGACGCCGGATGCCGACGCGGGTGAGGTGGACCACCCGGGCCTCTACGCCGTGCCGGACCCGGGCGTCCTGCGGGTCATGCGGAGCGCCCCGGACAGGTCCTCCCTGTGGGAGAACCTGCCCGACACGCTCCGGGCGCCCGAGTGACTCAGCCGGCCTCCAGGGCCTTCACCTCGGCAGGGGTCGGCGCCGTCCCGCCGAGGTGCGCCGGCATCCACCACGTGTCGTCGGGGCCCTTGGGGCGTACGGGGTAGGCGCGCTGGGCGGCTTCGAGCAGCTCCTGGCACCGCTCGCGCAGCCGCCGCGTGATCGCGCCCGCGTACTGGTCCTTGGGCGCTTCGATGGGCTCGCCCACCCGGATCGTGATCGGCGTGTGGCTGCGCTTGAAGTTGCGCGGCTGGCCCTTGGTCCACAGCCGCTGCGTGCCCCACAGTGCCATCGGGATGAGCGGGACGCCCGCCTCCTGGGCCATGCGCGCGGCGCCCGACTTGAAGGACTTCAGCGTGAAGGACTGCGAGATCGTCGCCTCGGGGAAGACGCCGATGATTTCCCCGGAGCGCAGCGAGTCGAGCGCGTGCGCGTACGCCGTCTCGCCCTGCTTGCGGTCGACGGGGATGTGCTTCATCCCACGCATCAGCGGCCCGGAGATCTTGTGCCGGAACACCGACTCCTTGGCCATGAAGCGCACAAGACGCTTCTGCGGCAGGGCGGCGAGGCCGTCGAAGATGAAGTCGAGGTAGCTGATGTGGTTGCTGACGAGGACCGCGCCACCGGTGCGTGGGATGTTCTCCGACCCCTTGCAGTCGATCTTCAGGTCCCATGCCTTGAACAGCGTTTTCGCGGCACCGATGACCGGACGGTAGACAAGCTCTGCCATGGGTGGGGAGGGCCCTTCGTGTCTGCCTGGGGAGGGGGCTCCCGGCGGGAGGTTACGCAGCCGTAGGTTTTTCGGCGTTGCGCAGATCGTGCCCCAAGAACGGACGAGTGACCACCCTTGGTGCCGTCAATCCGGGAGATTCTCGTCACGTCGGAATTCTTACGGCCGCACAAGCGCTGAACTGGGACGGAACCGGATCAAGAAATGTGCGGGCGGGAGGCAGTACGTGCCAGGAGGCGACATCGGGCAACGGCTCGGCGCGGCGGACATCGGGGAGGAATTGGGGGAACGGGCGACGCTCGTGCAGTTCTCCAGCGCCTTCTGCCGGCCCTGCCGCGCCACTCGCGCGGTCCTCGCGGACGTGGCCGGAATGGTTCCCGGCGTGGCCCACGTGGAGATCGACGCAGAGGAGCACCTCGCACTCGTACGGGAGCTGCGGGTCGAGAAGACGCCGACCGTGTTCGTCCTCGACGCGCTGGGCCACGTGGTGCGCCGAGCCGCGGGACAGCCCCGCAAGGCCGATGTGATCGCCGCGCTCGGGGAGGCCGTGTGACCCTCGGTCGCCCGAGCGGCGGACGGCCGGTCCGTGACGCATCTTTCATCCCCGGGGCTGGGCTTGACTGGATGAGCCGACTCTCGCGAGCCTGCTCACATGTCCCGGGCCCCCCTTCCATAAGGACGATTCAGTGACGGCATCGCCCGCCATCGGCGCCCGCACGGCCACCCCCGACCTGCTGCGCTCGGTCTTCCGGCGGCACGCGGCGGGGGTCGCCGTGATCACCGCGGCCCACGGCGGCCGCCCCGTCGGCTTCACCGCCACCTCGCTCACCTCGGTCTCCGCCGAGCCCCCGATGATCTCCTTCGGCATCGGTACGGGCGCGTCGAGCTGGCCCGCCGTCAGCGCGGCCGAGCACATCGGCGTCCACATACTCGGCGAGCACCAGCGGGAGCTCGCCGGCACGTTCGCGCGCAGCGGCGCCGACCGCTTCGGCGCGCCCACCGAGTGGCACGAGGGGCCCGAAGGGGTGCCGGTGCTCGACGGCACGCTCGCCTGGATGGTCTGCCGGATCGTGGCGCGGGTGCCCGCGGGCGACCACCGGCTCGTCCTCGCGGAGGCCGTGGCGGGCGACCCGGCGGGTGAGGGGCGGCCGCTCCTGTACCACCACGGACGCTTCAACGCGCTGCGCGACTGAGAGTTCCCGGAAACGGGGGTTCGGGGCCTTTCGCGCGGCGTTGGGAAGGTCACAGTTCAAAGCGCTTGCTCAGCGGGAATGAACTGGGTGTACTCATGAGTAATATTTCGACGGAGCAGGGGCCTCCCCGACCGGAGTCCACCGCTTCAGGCGCCTATGCTGCCTGCAAGAAGGCAGTGGCCGAAGCCAAGGCAGCAGCCCAGTAAAGACGATGCAGTAGGAGAGCCGGCGTGAGCTTGAGGATCGTTGTCTGTGTGAAGTACGTGCCCGACGCCACCGGCGACCGGCACTTCGCCGATGACCTGACCGTCGACCGGGACGACGTCGACGGCCTGCTGTCGGAGCTCGACGAGTACGCCGTCGAGCAGGCGCTGCAGATCGCCGACGAGGCGGACGACGCGGAGATCACCGTGCTGACCGTCGGCCCCGAGGACGCCAAGGACGCGCTGCGCAAGGCGCTCTCCATGGGCGCCGACAAGGCCGTCCACGTCGAGGACGACGACCTGCACGGCACCGACGTCATGGGCACCTCGCTGGTGCTCGCCAAGGCGATCGAGAAGACCGGCTTCGACCTGGTCATCGCCGGTATGGCCTCGACCGACGGCACGATGGGCGTGCTGCCGGCGATCCTCGCCGAGCGCCTGGGCGTCCCGCAGGTCACCCTGCTCTCCGAGGTCTCCGTCGAGGACGGCGTCGTCAAGGGCCGCCGTGACGGTGACGCCGCCTCCGAGCAGCTCGAGGCGTCCCTGCCGGCCGTCGTGTCCGTGACGGACCAGTCGGGCGAGGCCCGCTACCCGTCCTTCAAGGGCATCATGGCCGCCAAGAAGAAGCCGGTGCAGGCGTACGACCTCAGTGACCTGGACATCGAGGCCGAAGAGGTCGGCCTCGAAGGCGCCTGGACCAAGGTCGAGTCCGCCACCGAGCGTCCGGCCCGCACGGCCGGCACGATCGTCAAGGACGAGGGCGAGGGCGGCAAGCAGCTCGCCGAGTACCTCGCGGGCCAGAAGTTCATCTAGCCGCCGCGGCCGCCCGTCCAGGGCCGGCCCAGAGGCTCGAAGAGCCCGCCAACCGCCTCCCAGATTCTTCGCACTCGCAGGAGATTGAAGTCCCATGGCTGAAGTTCTCGTCTACGTCGACCACGTGGACGGCGCCGTCCGCAAGCCCACCCTTGAGCTGCTGACCCTGGCCCGTCGCATCGGCGAGCCCGTCGCCGTCGCCCTCGGTGCCGGCGCCGAGGCCACCGCCGCCACGCTCGCCGAGCACGGCGCGGTCAAGGTCCTCACCGCCGACGCCCCCGAGTTCGCCGACTACCTCGTCGTACCGAAGGTGGACGCGCTCCAGGCCGCGTACGAGGCCGTCTCCCCGGTCGCCGTGCTCGTGCCCTCCTCGGCCGAGGCCAAGGAGATCGCGGGCCGCCTCGCGGTCCGCATCAAGTCCGGCATCATCACCGACGCCATCGACCTGGAGGCCGGTGACGAGGGTCCGGTGGCCACGCAGTCCGTGTTCGCCGCCTCGTACACCACCAAGTCCCGCATCTCGCAGGGCACCCCGGTCATCACGGTCAAGCCGAACTCGGCCGCCGTCGAGGCCGCCCCGGCCGCGGGCACCGTCGAGGCCCTCGGCGTCTCGTTCTCCGAGAAGGCCACCGGCACCAAGGTCGTCGCGCGCACGCCGCGCGAGTCGACGGGACGCCCCGAGCTGACCGAGGCCGCGATCGTGGTCTCCGGCGGCCGTGGCGTCAACGGCGCCGAGAACTTCTCGATCATCGAGAACCTCGCCGACTCGCTCGGTGCCGCCGTCGGCGCCTCCCGCGCCGCCGTCGACGCCGGCTGGTACCCGCACTCCAACCAGGTGGGCCAGACCGGCAAGTCGGTCTCCCCGCAGCTGTACATCGCCTCCGGCATCTCCGGCGCGATCCAGCACCGCGCGGGCATGCAGACCTCGAAGACCATCGTGGCCATCAACAAGGACGCCGAGGCCCCGATCTTCGACCTGGTCGACTACGGCGTGGTCGGCGACCTCTTCGAGGTCGTCCCCGCGCTCACCGAAGAGGTCAAGACCCGCAAGGGCTGATCCCGTCGTGTGTACGAGGCCCCCGTCCCGCCCGTGTGGCGTGACGGGGGCCTCGCGCGTCACAGCGTCAGGGTCGCCTGCACCGGCAGATGGTCGCTCGGGTACTGCCCGCCGAGCGTGAACGTGTTCATCGACACGGCGTGGACCCGCGCCGTGGGCCGCGTCAGAATCCAGTCGATGCGGTTGCCGTTCGGCGTGAGCGGCTTGTAGCCGTGGTACGTGGCGTACGCCTTGCCCCGCTGCTTCGCCGCGTCCCAGGTGTCGACGAGACCGGCGCGCAGCAGCGTGTCGTGGACGACGTTCTTGTGGGCGGTGGCGTTGAAGTCGCCGGTCACGACGATGGGCAGGGAGGCGTTGAGGCGGCCGACGCGTTCGGCGATCAGCGTCGCCGAGCGGGCGCGCGCGTTCTGGCTGATGTGGTCCAGGTGCGTGTCGAGGACGTACAGCTGGCCGCCGGTGTTCAGGTCCTTGAAGCGGACCCAGGTGGCCATGCGGACCGAGCGGCCGCCCCAGGTGTTGGAGGCGATGACGTTCGGGGTGTCCGAGAGCCAGAAGTGCTCGTACTCCAGCGGGAGGAGCCTCTTGGTGTCGTAGAAGACCGCCATGAACTCGTCGCGGCTGCCGCCCCCGCTGCCCGTGCCGATCCAGTCGTAGTCCGCGCCGAGATCGGACTCGATGTCGCGGAGCTGCGAGTAGAGGCCCTCCTGGGTGCCGATGATGTGGGGCTTGGCGCGGAGCAGCAGCTCCTTGGTCACCGGGCGGCGCTGGGCCCAGGTGTGCGGCGGCTTGTCGCTCGCGAAGCGGAGGTTGAACGTCATGACCTCCAGGCGGGCCCCCGGTGCCTGCGCGCGGGGCCGCGCCCGCGCCGCGTACGCCGGACCGCCGGACAGTGCTCCGCCGGACAGGGGGAGCGCCGCTGCCGCGGCGAGCGCGGCCCGCAGACCGGTACGGCGCGAGAAGCGGGAGTCGATCGGCACACGGTCTCCTTCGGTTCGGGCCGCGCGGTCCTGGCCGTGGCCGCGCGGGGTTGGGGCCACACTGACCAAGAGGGCCGCCCGCGCGGTCCGGGACACGCGTGAACCGCCGCGGTCCGCTACGGATGCAGGACACGGAAGGGTGTTGACCAGCACCAAGGTCACGGATAACTTCGCTATACGGATTAATGATTCCGTGGAGCGGAAACGCCGGGCGCGGCACCGAGTGTGTGGAGGATGCAGCAATGGGTCAGCAAGAGCAGGTGGCGACGAGCCTCGCCGGCGCGGTCAGCGAGGGCATCAGCGCTTCCCTCGCCCCCGTGGACGCGGAGCTCGACCGCCGCTACCCCGGAGACCCCGGCACCCGCCAGCCCGTCCACACCGTCTACGTTCCCGGCGAGCAGTTCACCGCCGAAACCATCCGCGGCTGGGGCGACCAGGCGCTCGCCATGCTCGACGAGCACGCACCGGACGCCGCGACCCTCGCCTCGGTGCTCGGCCTGGGCGACGACCTCGCCGAAGCCGTCCACACGCGCGTGCGCGCCAAGCTGGAGCGCGAGCCGATCGAAGACCTGCGCATCGACTTCGAGGACGGCTACAAGGGCGCCGACGAGGACCAGGACGCCGCCCGCGCGGCCCGCCTGGTGGCCGAGGCCTACAAGAACGGCACGGCCGCCCCGTACATGGGCATCCGCATGAAGTGCATGGAGGCGGCCGTGCGCGACCGCGCCATCCGCACGCTCGACGTCTTCCTCTCCGGCCTCATGGAGGCGGGCGGCCTGCCCGACGGCCTCGTCCTCACGCTGCCCAAGGTGACCTACCCCGAGCAGGTCACCGCGATGGTGCGCCTCCTGGAGGCGTTCGAGAAGGCACGCGGCCTCGAAGCGGGGCGGATCGGCTTCGAGATACAGATCGAGACCAGCCAGTCCATCCTCGCCACCGACGGCACCGCCGCAGTCGCCCGCATGATCCAGGCCGCCGAGGGCCGCGCCACCGGCCTGCACTACGGCACCTTCGACTACAGCGCCTGCCTGGGCGTCAGCGCCGCCCACCAGGCCAGCGACCACCCGGCCGCCGACCACGCCAAAGCCGTCATGCAGGTCGCCGCGGCGGGCACCGGGGTGCGGGTGTCCGACGGCTCCACCAACGTCCTGCCCGTCGGCTCCACCGAGCAGATCCACGACGCCTGGCGGCTGCACCACGGCCTCACCCGGCGCGCCCTGGCCCGCGCCTACTACCAGGGCTGGGACATGCACCCCGGTCACCTCCCCACGCGCTACGCCGCCGTGTTCGCCTTCTACCGCGAGGGCTTCGAGGCCGCCGCCGCGCGCCTCGCCGCCTACGCCGGTCACCACGCGGGCGGCGCCGTCGCCGACGAGCCCGCCACCGCCAAGGCCCTCGCCGGATACCTGCTGCGCGGCCTGGACTGCGGCGCCCTCGACGCGGGCGAGGTCACCCGTCTCACCGGTCTGACCCTGGCCCGGCTACAGGGCTTCGCCGGCCCGCGCCGCGGCGACCTCACGGGCAAGTGATTCCGCCCGCTGCTTCGTCGTGCCCGCACCCCTCAGCCAGGTGAACGAGAAGAGGGCGGCCGCGGCCATGACGACGGCCGCGCCGACGGCCGCGAAGGCCATCCCGTGTGTGAAGGCGTCGCGTGCGGCCGCCAGAACGGCAGTGGCGGTCTCGTCGGGCAGTCGGGCCGCGACGGCCGTCGCGCCGCCCAGCGTTTCCCGTACGGCTTCGGCCTGCGGCACGCCGGAGGGCAGCGCGTCGGCCATGTCCCGGCTGTAGACCGCTGCCCCGATGGACCCGAGGATCGCCATGCCCAGCGCTCCGCCCAGCTCCTGGCCGGACTCCAGCACGGCCGCGGCCGATCCGGCGCGCTTCGGTGGGGCCGCGCCGAGGGCGAGTTCGTTGGCGAGGGTCATGGCGGCGACCAGGCCGCCCGCGTACAGGGAGGCGCCGACGAGGGTGGACCAGAGAGCCGAGTCGGCGCGTATCTGGCTCAGCCAGAGGAATCCGCAGGCGGAGAGGAGGAAGCCGCCACCCATGACGTACGCGCGGTCCACGCGCTGTGCGAGCACGGCTCCGGTCGGGGCCATGACGGCCACTCCAGCGGCCGGTACCAGGCTCCACAGCGCGGCGTTGAACGGGCTCCGGCCGAGGACGGACTGCAGATACTGGGTGAGGAAGACGGCCATCCCGACCGTGGCGAACATCGCGAGGAGGTTGGCGAACACCGGGCCGCCGAAGTCGCGCCGGCCGACCAGGCCGAGGTCGATCATCGGATGAGTGAGGCGCTTTTGCCGTCGCACGAAGACGAAGCCGAGCAGGAGCCCCACGCTGATGCCGAGAGCGGGCAGCGGCTCGTACCCGTCCCGGGCCCACTCCTTGATGCCGTAGATGACCATGAGCAAAGCGCCGAGGGACAGCGCCGCGCTCAGCAGGTCGAAGCGCCCGCGCTTCGCCGCCTTGAACTCCGGCACCAGGAAGGGCACCAGCACGAGCAGCAGCACCATCGCGGGCAGGTTGATCAGGAAGACCGCACCCCACCAGAAGTGCTCCAGCAGCAGCCCGCTGACCACGGGCCCCAGAGAAATGCCCGTCGTCATGACAGCCGTCCACAGGGTCACCGCCTTGCCACGCTGCTTCTCGTCGTGGAAGAGGTTGCGGATCAGCGCGAGAGTCGAGGGCATCAGAGCGGCGCCGCCCAGGCCCAGCAGTGCCCGTACGGCGATGAGCAGTTCAGCCGTGTGCGCGTACGCGGCGGCGGCCGAGGCCGCTCCGAAGACCACCGCTCCCGCGAGCACCAACGCGCGCCGTCCGACCCGGTCGCCGAGCGCACCCATCGTGATGAGCAGCCCGGCGAGGACGAAGCCGTATATGTCGAGGATCCACAACTGCTGCGTCGCGCTGGGCTCCAGATCGTGACTCACGTAGGGGATCGCGAAGTACAGGACCGAGATGTCCATCGAGACGAGGAGCAGGGGCAGCATCAGGACGCCGAGGGCGGTCCATTCCTTGCGCCCCGCGCGGGGGCCGGTGGGATTCTCCATGGCGGCAGGCAACCGGGAGCGCGGCGTACACCGCAAACACATGCCTAGTGCACTCCGCCATCTCACCGTCATCTCACGGTGGTGAGCAGCCTGAACGCGGCCTGAATGCCAGGTGAGTGCACTAGTACAGTGCACTCATGGCCCTGGAACCGCCCTACCTCCGCATCGCCGGCGACATCCGCCGGCGTATCGCCTCGGGTGAGCTCGCGCCCGGTACCCGAGTTCCTTCCACCCGGCGCATCACCCAGGAGTGGGGCGTCGCGATGGCGACCGCGACGAAGGCGCTCGCCACCCTGAATCAGGAAGGCCTGGTGCGGGCCGTGCCCGGCGTCGGCACCGTGGTCGCCGAGCCGGGACGAGAGAGGCCCGCGACTCCCCGCCACGGACTCACCCGGGATCGCATCGTCCGCGCCGCGATCGCTCTCGTCGACACCGAAGGGCTCGCCGCGCTCTCCATGCGCCGCGTCGCCACCGACTTCGGCGTCTCCACCATGGCGCTCTACCGCCACGTCCCGAACAAGGGCGAGCTCGTACGCCTGATGTCGGAGGCGGTGTTCGACGGAGAACCACCGGGGCCGCGACCGCCCGGCTGGCGTGAGCAACTGGAACGGGAGGCGCGGTGGTTGTGGGGCCGGTACCAGCGGCATCCCTGGCTGGCGCGGGCCATGGCCGCTCTCACCCGGCCGATGGCCTCACCCCACGCGATGCGCTACACCGAGCGGGTCCTCAGCGCCCTGAACGGCCTCGGGCTGACACCGAACCAGATCATCCACGTCCACCTCGCTCTTCTGGGGTACGCCCAAGGCGTCGCGGCGGCCGTCGAACTGGAGTCGCAGGCCCGGCAGGACACCGGAATGACCTCCGAGGAGTGGATGGCCACCAACGAACCGCGGTGGGAGACGATCCAGGCCGCCGGGTCCTACCCGACCCTCTCGACTCTCTTCGCCCAGGAGGAGTTCGACCTCGAACTCGTCACGCTCTTCGAATTCGGGCTCGCGCGGATGCTGGACGGAGTCGCCTCGCTCATCGAGAAGACCGGAGGCCAGGACCGATCACCGGCCCATTTGCCCCCCGCGCTCCTCAGCCCGCGGGCGGCAGCTCGCCCGAGCCGCGCTGGATGAGCCGCGTCGGCAGCTCGACCCGCTCCGGAGCCCCGGACGCGCCGTCGAGCTGCCGGAAGAGCCGCTCCGCCGCCGTCCTGCCGAGCTGCGCCGCGTCCTGCGCGACGACGGTCACGCCGGGGTCGAGCAGATCCGCGAGCTCGATGTCGTCGAAGCCGACCAGGGCCACGGGGCGGTCGAGAGCGGCCAGGACCCGTACGACCGTCACGGTCACCCGGTTGTTGCCCGCGAAGATCGCCGTCACGGGATCGGGGCCGCCCAGCATCTTCTCGGCCGCCGTCCGCACCCGCTCCGGATCGGTCACGCCGAGCGAGACCCACGCCTCGTCGACGGGGATCTCCGCGTCCTCCATCGCGGCACGGTAGCCGCGCAGCCGCTCTATCGCGGTGTGGATGCGCGGCTGGTCACCGATGAAGCCGATGCGGCGGTGCCCGTGCCCGATGAGGTGCGCCACGCCGTCCCGCGCCCCGCCGAAGCTGTCGGAGAGCACCGCGTCGGCGTCGATCTTCCCGGCGGGCCGGTCGACGAAGACGGTCGCGACACCGGCGGCGATCTCCGGCTCCAGGTAACGGTGGTCGTCACCGGCCGGGATGATCACCAGGCCGTCGACCCGGCGTGCGCAGAGCGCGAGTACCAGCTCCTGCTCGCGGTCCGGGTCCTCGGCGCTGGACCCGTTGATGAGCAACGCCCCGTGCGCCCGCGCGACCTCCTCGACCGCGCGGCTCAGCGGGCCGTAGAACGGGTCGGCGAGGTCCTCCAGGACGAGCCCGATGCTGGCGGTGCGGCCCTTGCGCAGCACGCGCGCGCTGTCGTTGCGCCGGAAGCCGAGCGCCTCGATGGCCTCCTGCACGCGGCGTTCGGTGTCGGGGGTGACGCCCGGTTCGCCGTTCACGACGCGGGAGACCGTCTTCAGGCCGACTCCCGCACGTGCGGCGACGTCCTTCATGGTGGGACGGTTGCCGTAGCGGCCGGCGGGTCGTCGGGCGGCGGTCTCTGCCACGGTGCGCTGTCCTGTCCTGTCGTCACTGGGTGGTCACTGGGTGGACCATGGGCGGCCCCTGGGGCGTCCGTGGGGCGTCCGCGGGTCCTCCATGGGGGTGTGGCGTCGAGCATAGGGCCTGGACAACGTTGTCAGATGCGAGGGAGACTGACCTTCGCACTCTCCGGCCTGCTCATACACAGGAGACCCGACACAGATGCACATGGACCTCGTCGCCGCACTCGACATCGGCGGCACCAAGATCGCCGGCGCCCTGGTGGACCGCGGGGGGCGCATACTGCTGCGCACCCAGCGGCCGACGCCCGCGCGCGAGGACGGCGACACGGTGATGCGGACGGTCGAGGAGGTCCTCGGCGAGCTGACCTCCAGCGGACTGTGGGGCAGAGCGTCCGCCGTCGGCATCGGCAGCGCGGGCCCGGTGGACGCGTCGGCCGGCACGGTCAGCCCCGTCAACGTCCCCGGCTGGCGCGGCTACCCCCTCGTCGAACGGGTCCGAGCGGCGACCGGCGGCCTCCCCGTCGAACTGGTCGGCGATGGCGTGGCCATGACCGCGGCCGAACACTGGCAGGGCGCCGCCCGGGGCCACGACAACGCGCTCTGCCTGGTCGTCTCCACGGGCGTGGGCGGCGGCCTCGTCCTCGGCGGCAAGCTCCGCCCCGGGCCCACGGGGAACGCCGGTCACATCGGTCACATCAGCGTCGACCTCGACGGCGACCCCTGCCCGTGCGGTGCCCGCGGCTGCGTCGAACGCATCGCCAGCGGCCCGAACATCGCGCGCCGCGCCGTGGAGGGCGGCTGGCTCCCCGGCCCCGACGGCGACGCCTCGGCGGCGGCGGTGGCCGACGCCGCCCGCGCGGGCGACCCGGTGGCCATCGCCTCCTTCGAACGCGCGGCCAAGGCACTCGCCGCCGGTATCGCCGCCACGGCCACGCTCGTCGAGATCGACATCGCGGTGATCGGCGGGGGAGTGGGCAAGGCGGGCGACGTCCTGTTCACTCCCCTGCGCCGGTCGCTGCGCGAGTACGCCACGCTGTCCTTCGTACGGGGCCTCACCGTGGCGCCCGCGCTGATGGGAACGGACGCGGGACTGGTGGGAGCGGCCGCGGCGGCGCTCAGCGGTGGGGCGAGTGGCGGGGCGAGTGGTGGGGCGAGTGGTGGGGCGAGCGGGGCGAGTGGGGCGACGGAGACGGTGGGGGTGCGGTCCGCTGTAGGGGGCTGACACATGTGGGCCTGGGGCACATACGAGTGTGCCCGGGTCACATACGAGACCCGGGCACACATGTAACTCGGTCACATCGCAGCCGCCACGCTCAGCCGCCGCCACGCTCAGCAGCTGAGTGTCGCCTCCGCCCAGTCCGCGTGGTCCGAGTCTCCGCCGTCACCGCCGTCCGTGACGACGAGGCGTACGACCTGTGCGCCGCTCACGTCGGCCGACAGTTCCTGTGCCGGCATGGCGTTGGTGAGGACGCCGGTGGAGGCGACCTTCTTGGTGTCCGCCCAGATCTCGAAGGCGACCGTCCCCCGCGTCAGCTTCTCGTCGTCGACGCCGACGGCGGCCGTGACCTTCTCGCAGGCCGCGCCCGCGTAGTACTCGACGCTGCTCGGCGCGTGGACGCCGAGGCCCTTGGCGTAGGTGGTGCCGCCGATGGTGAGCGGGTTGCCGTCGCCCGCGGCGTTCTCGCCGTTGCTGGTGTTGCGTTCCACGGGGCCCCAGCCGTTGAACGCCGAGATCCACGGCAGGTCGCCGAGCGCGGAGCTGCCCGCGGGTGGCGCGACGACGACGTTCGCCGTCAACGGCAGCACGTGCTCGGCCCGGGTGCCCTGCGGTGAGCGGTAGGTGACCTTCAGGGTGAGGTCGTACGCCCCCGGGGACGTGCCCGCGGGCGCGGTGACCGCCCAGGCCGTGGTGAGTTGTTTGCCCGTACGCAGCGAGCCCGCGGTGGTGGACGAGGTCGCCTTCAGGCGCCAGCCGGAGGGTCCGGCGAGCGTGACGGAGACCCGGTGCGCGGAGGTGCGGCCGAGGTTGGTGACCTCGGAGGTGAGCACCGTCCGCTTGCCGGCCTCCACCATCGCCGCGCCTCGCGCGCCGAGTTCGACGGCCGGCGGCTGCTTCGCCCACTCGCCGTCGGCCGCGACGCGCAGCAGGACGGTGCCGTGCGCGGGCACGGTCGCCGAGATGCGGCCCGCGGTGTTGTAGCTCTTGTGCCGCCACAGATCGCGCATCGTGTACCCGTCGGCGTCCCGCAGGCCGACCGCCTTCGCGGTCGTGGAGATGGACTGGGCGGTACCGGTCTCGTTGAACAGGGCGACGGCACGGCTGCCGTCCTTCATCTCCTTGGCCACGACCCAGCGCCCGTCCTGCGACGAGAGCACCTCGCCCTGCCTGCCCAGCGGGTCCTGGTCGACGGCGATGACCTCTTCGTTCCCGAGGATCTCGAAGGTCTCGGGAGAGGCCTTGCGCAGGTCGGAGCCGATGAGCAGCGGCGAGGCCATGATCGACCACATCGAGAAGTGGGTGCGGTACTCGGTGTCGGTCATGCCGCCGTTGCCGACCTCCAGCATGTCCGGGTCGTTCCAGCGCCCGGGCCCGGCGTACTTCGCGAGCGGCAGGTTCTGCTTCATGATCGACAGCATGGAGCCCCAGCTGTCGCTGATGTCACCGGTGGTGCGCCACAGGTGCCCGACGTCGGCCGCCCACTCCCAGGGTTTGTTCTCGCCCCACTCGCAGATGCTGTAGACGATGGGCCGTCCGGTGGCCTCGGAGGCGTCCCTCAGCGCGTCGCGCATCGCGGTGTACCGCTGCTTGGCGTCGACGCCCTGGTTGTTGCAGTTGTCGTACTTGAGGTAGTCGACGCCCCACTCCGCGAACTGCCGGGCGTCGCTGCGCTCATGGCCGAGCGCGCCGGGGAAGCCCGCGGAGTTGCAGGTCTTGGTGCCCGCGCTGGTGTAGATGCCGAGTTTCAGACCCTTGCCGTGGACGTAGTCGGCGACGGCTTTGATCCCCTGCGGGAAGCGCTTGGGGTCGGGCACCAGCTTGCCGTTCGCGTCACGCTCGGGCAGGGCCCAGCAGTCGTCGAGGTTGACGTATTCGTAGCCCGCGTCCTTCAGGCCCTTCTCGACGAAGATGTCCGCGATTCCCTTGACCATCGCCTCGTCGAACTCGGCTCTGCAGTGCGTGGCGTTCCAGTTGTTGAAGCCCATGGGCGGGGTGGCCGCCAGGCCGTCGGGGAGCTTTACGCCGGGGCCGGCGGCTGCCTGCTTCACGCCGGGGCCGGCGGCGGCCCGCGCCGCGGGGGTGTCGGGGGTGGCGGACCGCTCGCCGCCGTCACGCGCGACGGCTGGAGCGGCGAGCCCGCCCGCACACAGCAACACCGCGGCCAGCGATCCGACCACTCTTCGGCCGGTGGTACGACATGGGAGATGACGCATCGTTACGTTCCTCCGTACGCGCTCAAGGTGAGGGTATGCATGTACGTGTCACGCGGTGCGCGCTTACGGTAGGCCGTGTTGGACTCTGTTGGAAGGGGAGCGAAGGGGAGGGGGCATGGCGCAGTCATCGTTCAGCGCCACACCGGACGACGTCCTCACGCGGTTTCTCCTGGGCCCTGTTCTCCCGAAGCTGCCGCAAAGTGACAAGTGGCCGAAGCGGCTCACCGACGCCGACCGGCGGGCTCTGGCCCCGTTGTTCTGGACCCCCGTGAACCCCTACGGCCGGTTCGAGCCGGACAGGAAAGCTCACCTCGACCTCGCTGCTGTGGCGTAAGCCTAGGTGGCCTGGCCTGGATCGTCGGTCAGAGCAGCCGCGGTCAAAGTGAGGTGCTGGACCAGGACGGCGGCTGCGGTGTCGGCGTCGCGGGCCAACACCGCCTCCTCCAGCCTGCGGTGTTCCTTGGCGCCGTCCCGGTCGGGGTTGCGGTGCGCCGACCAACGGCGGGCCAGCTCACTCTGGGTCCACAACCGGTCGAAGGTCTCCAGCAGCGCGCGGTTGCCACACCCCTCCAGCAACGTGCGGTGGAAGGCTCTGTGCGCTTCGGCCCAAGCGCCGGTGTAGTACTCGCTCTCCTCCGGCGCGTATGCCGGAGTGCGCACCAGACGATGGTGGGCGGCCCGCACGCGGGCCTCCCAGTCGACGTCGCCGCGCTCGATGGACATGCGTAGTACGACCGGTTCGACGGTCCGACGGGCTTCCGCGATCTCCTGCCAGCGGCGGTCGGAGAAGGACGGGACGGCGAAACCGCGGTTGGGCAGCCGGTCGGCGAGCCCCTCGCCGACCACCCGCACGAGCGCCTCGCGCACCACAGCCAGGCTCACGCCCTGCTCCTTGGCGAGATCCTGCGGCTTGAGAGGGGCGCCAGGGAGGTGGTCCCCACGCATGATCGCGTCCCGCAGGTGTGCGTAGACCTGCTCGGAAAGCATCTGCTTCCCCGGCGGGGCCGAGGAGTGCGCCATCTGATGATCCATGAGCCCATCCTAGATGTTCCCCGAGATAATCGATTATCAGTGTTATGGTCGATTCAGTAGTGGATGAGGACGTCCTCGTCCCGGAAAGGAACGACCGCTGTGCCTGCCAACGACCCCTTCGCCC
The DNA here is from genome assembly GCF_052936595.1 of Streptomyces sp. DSM 118878. Lineage (NCBI taxonomy): Bacteria > Bacillati > Actinomycetota > Actinomycetes > Kitasatosporales > Streptomycetaceae > Streptomyces > Streptomyces sp. DSM 118878. The sequence goes on along the minus strand of NZ_CP193622.1, from coordinate 1,641,026 downwards.
GCCTCCCTCGGGCGGCCTCGTTCACCGTCACCAGCACCACCGTCACCGACGGCGCCGCGTGGCCGCCCGAGCAGCACTCCTCCGGCCTGCCCGGCGGGAAGGACACATCCCCGCAGCTGTCCTGGAGCGGCGCCCCGGACGGCACCAAGAGCTATGCCGTCACCGTCTACGACCCCGACGCCCCCACCGGGTCCGGGTTCTGGCACTGGGCGGTCGCCGACATCCCTGCCACCGTCACCGAGCTGCCCGAGGGCGCCGGCGACGACACCGGCTCACAGTTGCCCGAGGGCGCCTACCAGTTGCCCAACGACGCCCGCGTGGCCCGCTACATCGGCGCCGCCCCGCCGGCCGGACACGGCCCGCACCGTTATTTCGTCGTCGTGCACGCCCTCGACATCCCCTCGACAGGCGTCCCGGCCGACGCCACACCGGCCGTCCTCGGCTTCACCATGGCCGGTCACACCCTTGGACGCGCGGTGTTGACCGCCACCGCTGAAACACCCGCCTGACAGCGCCACCCGCCTGACAGCGCCACCCGACTCCAGGAGAGACCACCGCCATGCACCTCGATGCCCTTCCCGACTCCGCCCGTACCGGCGACGGCCCGATGGACCTGAACGCCGTCCGTGATGTCAGCCGCGCCATCAGCGCCGCTCACCTGTTCATATATCTCGTCCCCGAGACCGCCGAGGAGGCGGCCGAGCTCGGCGTGACCGACCGCGGGGCGACGTATCTGGCCTTCCGGTCGGCCGCGATGGGCGCAGTTCCGTGGCAGGTCACGCTCGCGGCCTTCTACAATTTCAGCCCGCGGGCAGCGCGGGCCATGGCGGGCGTATGGGACGCCGCGCCGCCCGAGCGGTGGCAGGCCGCCCGCTTCCTGGCCGCCGGCCGGGCGATGCGGCGCGTCGACGTACCTCTCATCGACGACCACCTTGCCGAGGCGCGCTCGCTGATCGACCCGGTTCTCGCCGGTGCCGATTACGCCGGCAAGGTGCTGGCCGCCGCGAACGCCTCGGTCGCGCTTCCCACCGATCCTCTCGTCGCACTCTGGCAGCAGATCACGGTGGCGCGCGAGTGGCGCGGCGACGCCCATCTCGTCGTACTCGCCGACAACGGCCTCGGGCCGTGCGACTGTCTCGTTCTGCACACCGCGACCGGCCGCCTCCCGGCGGCTCTGGCGCGAGCGACCCGCCGGTGGGACGACGAGGAGTGGAGCGCGGCGACGGCACGCCTCGTCGCGCGCGGCTGGCTCGACTCCCACGGCGTGGTCACCGACGCCGGCAGCGCGGCGCGCGAGCGCATCGAAGTGGAGACAGACCGGCACTGCGCCGCGCTATGGGCACCGATCGGCAACGCAGGCGCCCGCCGCTTCGCCTCGCTCATCGCGCCGATCACCAACGCATTCACCGCAGCAGGGACGTTTCAGGCCGTTCGCGGACAGTCTGATCTCGCGTAAACGGTCCTTTCCCAGATCACGCAAGAGCGGGCGAGGTGCGCGGCCGCACCGGGATCGCCGTGCCGCTCGCGCGGCGGCGCGGTCGCCGGGACGTACCACATCGGCCGGTTCACCAAGGTGCCCCGGCCCGCGAAGCTCCCGCGGGTCCAGACCCCGGCCGACCGCGGGCCGGGGCAGCCGTGGCGGTCCACTCCCGGCTCGACGCCCTTGCCGAGCACGGCGTCCCGCGAGAGAAGGTCTTCAGTCAAGGCCCTGATTACACGCTCGGACGGGCATGGTCGTCACGGACAGGACGCGGTGGAGGCACCGTTCGACGGATTCCTCAGCGCCGACAAGGCCAAGAACGCTGCTCCAGGGAACCGCCCCTTCTTCGCGCCCCTGTTCGCGCCCCTGCCGCTCGCCGTCTACGCCTCGCTGCGGCCGTACGAGGAGACGGCGGAGCGCGGCTACTTCTCCTGGCCGGACCGGCTCTCCTTCGGTAACTACCGCGAGGCCTACACCGAATCCGGTACGGGCACGTACTTCACCAATACGTCGGCGTGGCCGACCGCACGGGCGAGTGGCGGCTGACGTAGAACCGTTCCCCGGGCGCCGGACACAGCCGTGCCCCCGGCGTGCGGACACTGTGGGGAAACGTGTCGCGCGGCAGGGGGCACGAGAGGGCCGTAGGAGCCGGAGGACCGGCAGGCCGAGGGGCAGCGTCAGGAGTCGTCGCGCTTCATCGAGCCCCGCACGCCCTTGGCCTTGTCACGGGCGGAGCCCATGGCGTCCTTGGCCTCGCCCTTGGCGCGGTCCGCCTTGCCCTCGGCCGCGCGCCGGTCGTCACCGGTGACCTTGCCGGCCATCTCCTTGCCCTTGCCCTTGAGCTTGTCCATGCCACCACGTTCACCCATGACTACTCCTCTGATCGCACTGGGTGTTACGTGCTCAACGTAAGACGGCGTGTCGCGGCGCGCGCGTTCAACCGTCACCCTGTGTGACGGTGGCTGTCGCGGGCCGGGGGCAGCGGTCGCCGGCTACTCCTCCTCCGGAGCCAGCAGAGCCGCGCGCAAGGTCGGGGCGGGGGCGAGGACTTCGGTGAGGTGCGTCAGGCGCAGCATGCGCAGGGTCAGCGCGTTCGTGCAGACGATGCGCATCGTGCCGCCCCGGCCCGTCACGCGGCGGTGCACCCGCGTCAGCAGGGAGATTCCGGAGCAGTCGAAGAAGGTGACCTCACTGAGGTCGATGATCACGACCGCTTCGGGTCCGGCGGCCACGGCGTCCAGCAACGGGAACGTGCGCTGATACGTCACGAGGTCGATCTCGCCGTGCAATTCGACGACGATGGCGCGGTCGATTCCGTACACCCGGGGCGGCCGATTCATCTCGTCGCAGATATATTCGCTCAGTTCACTCTGCCGCATCCATACCCCCAGTGTCGGTGCCGCTCTGCCCTGGGGCGGGCAGCTCGACGGGAATGCCTCTGCAGGCCACCGGGGACTAGGGCGGCTATCCGGGTGACGCTAGCGGGGACTTGGGTGTTCTGGAGTGAGGGAACGATTCATGAAAGCCCGGTACCACGCCTTGGGGTGAACTTGGCGCCAATCGCTTGACATGGTTTCCGGCTGCAGAGTTGCCCCTCTGGCAGCGCTTGGTTTCCGTGGCAGGGTGTTGCGGGCAAGCCACAGGGGGCCGACGGAAGAGGGGGAACCGTGATCGTCTGGATCAACGGCGCGTTCGGTGCGGGCAAGACCAGTACCGCACGGGAACTGATCGAGCTGATCCCGAACAGCACACTCTTCGACCCCGAGATCATCGGCGGCGCGCTGTCACACTTGCTGCCCGCCAAACACCTGGCGGAAGTCGGCGACTATCAGGACCTGCCGATCTGGCGCCGCCTCGTCGTCGACACGGCGGCCGCGATCCACGCCGAAGTGGGCGGCGTCCTGGTCGTCCCGATGACCCTGCTGCGCCAGGAGTACCGCGACGAGATCTTCGGCGGTCTCGCCTCGCGCAGAATTCCCGTGCGCCACATTCTGCTCGCCCCCGAGGAAACGATCCTGCGGGCACGGATATCCGGGCGGGCGGTGCCGCCGGACCTGCCCGACGGCGATGTGCGCGTACGGCAGTGGTCGTTCGACCACATCGAGCCCTACCTGACGGCCCTCGCGGAATGGCTCGGCGCGGACGCCCACCGCGTCGACACCAGCTCGCTCACGCCCTGGGAGACCGCGGCCCGCCTCGCCGAAGCCGTGCGGAACGGGGAGGCGTCCGTCTGCGACATCGTGCAGACGCCGGAGCCCACCGCGGAGACCCTCGCCGCCGGAGTGCTGCTCTTCGACGAGCAGGACCGGGTACTGCTGGTCGACCCGACGTACAAGGCCGGGTGGGAGTTCCCCGGCGGCGTCGTCGAACCGGGCGAGGCCCCCGCGCGCGCGGGCGTACGCGAAGTGGCCGAGGAGACCGGCATACAACTGCACGGACTGCCCCGCCTGCTCGTCGCCGACTGGGAGCCGCCGCAGCCGCCCGGCTACGGCGGCATGCGGTTCCTCTTCGACGGCGGCAGGCTCGACAGCGCCGACGCCGACCGCGTCCTGCTGCCGGGCCCCGAACTCCGCGGCTGCCGCTTCGTCACCGAGGGGGAAGCCGCCGACCTGCTGCCCTCGGTCCGCTACGAACGGCTCCGCTGGGCCCTGCGGGCACGCGAACGCGGTGCGCCGCTGTACCTGGAGGCGGGCGTCCCGCTCGGCTGACGGGCGGGCGCCCCAGGCCCCCGGGTCGTCAGCTCGCCGCGTACTTCCGCAGGAACAGCGCCTCGGCCACGGAGAGCCGCTCCAGCTCCTGGGGAGACACGCTTTCGTTGGCCGCGTGGATCTGCGCCTCCGGCTCGCTCAGGCCGATCAGCAGGATCTCCGCCCGCGGGTAGAGCGTGGAGAGGGTGTTGCACAGCGGGATCGAACCGCCCTGGCCCGCGTACTGCATCTCCTGGCCCGGGTAGGCCTCACTCATCGCCTCGGCCATCGCCGCGTAGGCCGGGCTCGTGGTGTCGGCGCGGAACGGCTGGCCCTGCCCGATCTGCTCCGTGTGCACCCGAGCGCCCCACGGCGTGTGCGACTCGATGTGCGCCTGGAGCAGCTTCGTCGCCTCGGCGGCGTCGACGCCCGGCGGCACCCGCAGGCTGATCAGCGCCCGCGCGCCCGCCTGCACGGAGGGCGTCGCGCCGATCACCGGCGGGCAGTCGATGCCGAGGACGGTGACGGCGGGGCGCGCCCAGATCCGGTCGGCGACCGTGCCGCCACCGATCAGGTCCACACCGTCGAGGACCTTGGCGTCCTTGCGGAAATCGTCCTCTTCGTACTGAAGGCCGTCCCAGACGGCGTCACCCGTGAGGCCGTCGACCGTCGTCGAGCCGTCCTCGGCGCGCAGCGAGTCCAGGGCCCGCACCAGCGCCGCGAGCGCGTCGGGGGCGGCGCCGCCGAACTGGCCCGAGTGCAGGTTGCCCTCAAGCGTGTCGACCGTGACGCGTACGAGCGTCATGCCGCGCAGCGTCGACGTCACCGTCGGCAGGCCGACCCGGAAGTTGCCCGCGTCACCGATGACGATCGTGTCGGCGGCGAGCAGCTCGGGGTGCTCCTCCGCGTACCGCTCCAGACCGCCGGTGCCCTGCTCCTCGGAGCCCTCGGCGATGACCTTGACGCTCACCGGGACGCCGCCGTTCGCCTTCAGGGCGCGCAGCGCGAGCAGGTGCATGATGACGCCGCCCTTGCAGTCGGCGCTGCCGCGGCCGTACCAGCGGCCGTCCCGCTCGGTCAGCTCGAACGGCGGAGTGGCCCACGCGGCCTCGTCCAGCGGCGGCTGCACGTCGTAGTGCGCGTAGAGCAGGACCGTCGGGGCGCCCTCGGGGCCCGGCAGGAAGCCGTACACCGACTGCGTGCCGTCCGGGGTGTCGAGCAGCGCGACGTCACGGAAACCCTCGGCGCGCAGCGCGTCGGCCACCCAGTTCGCCGCGGCCTCGCTCTCGCTCCTCGGGAACTGGCCGAAGTCCGCCACCGACTTGAAGGCCACCAGTTCGGTGAGCTCCGCCTTCGCCTTCGGCATGAGTGAGGCGATGGTTCCGGCGATCGGATCCCGCGACATGGGCACGCTCCTCGTAGGTGCGACGTTGTACGTGTGGGTATATGTGATCCTCCCACAAGAGGGACCCCGAAGCCTCCGCCGTAGGATGCCTCGGGAAAGCGCGGCCAACAGCGGGATCAGGAGCGGTAGACCAACGTGAGCAGCGAGAACTCAGCGGACGACGCCCGGCACGTGTGGGACGTCGTCGTGGTCGGAGCCGGCCCCGCCGGAGCCTCGGCGGCGTACGCGGCGGCCGTCGCGGGACGCAGCGTGCTGCTCCTGGAGAAGGCCGACCTGCCGAGGTATAAGACATGCGGCGGCGGCATCATCGGCCCCTCGCGCGACTCCCTGCCTCCCGGCTTCGAGCTGCCCTTGCGCGACCGGGTGCACGCGGTGACGTTCTCCCTCGACGGCAAGTTCACGCGCACCCGCCGCTCCCGGCAGATGCTCTTCGGTCTCATCAACCGCCCCGAGTTCGACCAGCAGCTCGTCGAGCACGCGCAGAAGGCGGGCGCCGAGCTGCGCACCGGCGTCACCGTCGCGCGCGTGCAGCAGCACGGGCCCGACGTGCCCGACCGGCGCACCGCCGCCGTCGTGCTCCAGGGCGGCGAGACCGTCCTGGCCCGTGCCGTGGTCGGCGCCGACGGCAGCGCGAGCCGCATAGGGGCCCATGTCGGCGTCAAGCTGGACCAGGTCGACCTCGGCCTGGAGGCGGAGATCCCGGTGCCCGCGACCGTCGCGGAGGACTGGGCGGGCCGCGTGCTCATCGACTGGGGCCCGATGCCGGGCAGTTACGGCTGGGTCTTCCCCAAGGGCGACACCCTCACCGTCGGCGTGATCTCCGCGCGCGGAGAAGGCGCCGCCACCAAGCGGTACTTGGAGGACTTCATCGCCCGGCTCGGCCTCGCGGGGTTCGAGCCCAGCATCTCCTCCGGGCACCTCACCCGCTGCCGCAGCGACGACTCGCCGCTCTCGCGCGGCCGGGTCCTCGTCTGCGGCGACGCGGCCGGACTTCTCGAACCGTGGACCCGCGAGGGCATCTCCTTCGCGCTGCGCTCCGGGCGGCTCGCGGGGGAGTGGGCGGTCCGCATCGCCGAGGCGCACGACGCGGTGGACGCCCGCCGCCAGGCGTTGAACTACGCCTTCGCCATCAAGGCGGGCCTCGGCGTGGAGATGAGCGTCGGGCGCCGCATGCTCAAGGTCTTCGAGCGCCGCCCCGGCGTCCTGCACACGGTTCTCACCGGCTTCCGCCCCGCGTGGAACGCCTTCGCGAGGATCACCCGCGGCTCGACGACCCTGGGCGAGCTGGTACGGACGCATCCGCTGGCGGGCCGGGCGCTGAACTCGCTGGACCGCTAGCGGGCCCCGGCCGGGGAGCCTCGCGGTACGTCGGGCCCCGCCCGACCGTGACCGCCGGGAGCGCGCCGGGCCTCGGCTGAAGGGCGGCGGCTACTCCCGCGGGAGTACGCGTGATCACCTCGCCCGGCGGACGCCGCCGGCGCGCCCCGCGGTCTAGCGTGACCGCCATGGACGAACAGCGCGACAGCGGACCCGGCGGTCCGTTCCCCGCCCGGGGAGGACCGTGGCGGCAGGGTCCGCCCTGGCGGAACCGCGGGCCGTGGGACCGCACAGGCCGCCGGCTGCCCTGGCTGACGACGCTGGCGCTCACCGCGTTCGTCCAGATCGGCTCCGGCTTCGCCGCGCACGGCCAGCCCGACCGGGAGCCGCTGACCCCCTTGGCCCGGGTGCTGCTGCTCCTGGCCACGGCAGTGCTGCTGTTCCGCCACCGCCACCCGGCCGCCGTCGTGTCCGCCGCCGCCGGGCTCACGCTGGTCTACCTCGGCGCCGGTTTCGCGTACGGTCCCGTGCTCCTCGCCGTCGCCGTGGCCTGCTTCGCGGCGGTCGTCGCGGGACACCGGCGTGCGGCGTGGGGAGCCGTCGGCGCGCTCTGGGCCGGGCATCTGCTCCTCGCGCACTGGCTCTACCGGTGGCTGCCGCCCGGCGACGACGGGGCCCGCTCCTGGAGTCAGGAGGTCGTGGGCGCCGTCTGGGTCGTCGCGATCGTGGCTGTCTCCGAACTCGGCCGCGTACGCCGTGAACAGTGGGCCAAGGAGCGTGCCGAGCGGGCCCGGGCCGCCGAGCGGCGTGCGGACGAGGAGCGGATGCGCATGGCGCGCGAGCTGCACGACGTCCTCGCGCACAGCATCTCCGTCATCAACGTCCAGGCCGGCGTCGGCCTCGCCCTGCTCGACTCCGATCCCGAACAGGCCCGCACCGCCCTGACCACGATCAAAGCCGCCAGCAAGGAGGCGCTGGGCGAGGTGCGGCAGGTCCTGACCACCCTGCGCGCACCGGGTGAGGCGCCGCGCGCCCCGGCCCCCGGGCTCGACCGGCTCCCCGAACTCGTCGAACAGGCGGGGAGCGCGGGACTGACCGTGGACGTCACCACCGAGGGCGCCCCGGCCAAGCTGCCGCCGGGCATGGACCTGGCCGCGTTCCGCATCGTCCAGGAGGCGCTGACCAACGTCGTACGGCACTCCGGTTCACGCCACGCGCGCGTGCTGGTGCGCCACGCGGGGGCCGCGCTCACCCTGCGGGTCGACGACGACGGGCCCGCCACGGGTGCCGAAGCGGGCGGCAGCGGCAACGGACTTGCCGGGATGCGGGAGCGGGCCGCAGCCCTCGGTGGCACGATCGAGGCGGGCCCGCGCCAGGACGGCGGCTTCCGGGTCACCGCTGTGCTGCCACTGCCTCCGGGCCGGGGCGCGAAGACCCGTACCGCACCCGGGAGGACCAGTGATCCGCGTACTGCTCGCCGATGACCAGTTGCTGGTCAGAGCCGGTTTCAAGGCGCTCCTCGACGCCCAGCCGGACATCGGGGTGGTGGGCGAGGCCGCGGACGGCGAGGAAGCGGTGCGGACGGTGCGCGAGCTGCGTCCGGACGTGGTCCTCATGGACATCCGCATGCCGGTGCTCGACGGCCTCGCCGCGACGCGCCGGATCACCGGGGAGCCCGGCCTCGACGCCGTGAAGGTCGTCATGCTGACCACCTTCGAACTCGACGAGTACGTCTTCGAGGCGCTCCGCGCCGGGGCGTCCGGCTTCCTGGTCAAGGACACCGAGCCGGACGAACTGCTGCGCGCGGTGCGGGCGGTGGTCGAGGGCGACGCGCTGCTCTCGCCCGGCGTGACCCGCCGTCTGATCGCCGAGTTCGCCGCCCGCTCCAAGGAACCGGCCGCCGCCGATGCCCTCGCCGCGCTCACCGAGCGGGAGCGTGAGGTGATGGCGCTGGTCGGCATCGGACTCTCCAACGAGGAGATCGCACGCCGCCTGGTCGTCAGCCCGCTCACCGCCAAGACCCATGTGAGCCGCACCATGGTGAAGCTGGCCGCCCGTGACCGCGCCCAGCTCGTCGTCCTCGCCTACGAGTCGGGCCTGGTCCGGCCGGGCTGGCTGGGCTGAGCCAGAGCCGCCGCGAGAGCGGTTGAGTCAGTGTGCGGACAAGACCTATGCGTGCGTGCGCATGTACTGCATGTGCAATTGATTCCGATGCAACAAACGGCGTCTTCTCTGCTACCGTGCGATGTCATGGCGGCGAAAACGGCCGAGCAGGGGCTCGTGGACCAGTGGCGCGACATCCTCGCGGTGCACGCGCGCACCCTGTGCGAGCTCGACCGTGAGCTGCATCCGCACGGCCTCGGGGCGAGCGACTTCGAGGTGCTCGACGTCCTGGCCGAGGGCTCGTCGGACGACGGCGGCCGCACGTTCCGCGTGCAGGAGATCGCCTCCCAGGTGCACCTGAGCCAGAGCGCGCTCTCCCGTCTCATCGGACGTCTGGAGAAGGACGGCCTGGTGGAGCGCTGCATGTGCAGCGAGGACCGCCGGGGCGTACGCGTCTCCCTCACCGACAAGGGGCGCGCGCTGCACCGCGAGGTGCGGCCGTTGCAGCGGGCGGTCCTGAAGCGCATGCTCACCACCGGCGGCGCCCCGACGGTCTGAGCCCCTGGGGCTCACCGCATCACGATGGCCGACTTCTCCCGCCACAGCGCGGCGAGCGAGGGGTCGCCGGACACCTCGGGGAACGGCAGCCGGTTCCACAGCGCGAGGTAGAGCCGGGCCGCCTGCCCCGACACCTCGCAGTCGGCGTCGGCCGTCGCGCCGCGCTCCGTCACGGGCGGCCCCTCGGAGAGCCGTACGGTCCACGTCCACTCGGCGGGCGCGTCCGTGGCCCGCACCCTCAGCACCCGGGGCCGGGCGGTGCGGACCTGGCTCTTCTCCCGGCCGTGCAGGCCGAGGAGCAGCTCCTCGATGCCGTCCACGGCGAACTCCGCGTCGATCGGCGACACCGTGTCGCCGCACGCGGACTCGGCGTCCGTGCGGTGCACCGTCGTCTCGTGCGCCTGCCGCCGGGCCCAGAAGGCGAGGGGCGAGGGGGCGGGCAGGAAGGTCCAGCACTCGGCGTCGGGCGGCGTGGCGGTGAGCGTGTCGACCAGCGCGGCGTGCCCCTCGCGGAACCAGTCGAGCAGTTCGGCGCCGTCCAGCTCGGGCAGCTCCCCGCCGAGCCGGAACTCGGTGCGCCGCTCGGCCATGAACGCGGTGGCCCAGCGGTGCACCATCCCGGTGTGCCGCACCAGGTCCCGCACCTCCCACTCCGGGCAGGTGGGCACCTTGGCCCCGGGCCCGGCCTCCTCGGCCGCCCGGGCCAGCAGAAGGCCCTCGTCGCCGACCGCGCGTATGTAACGGGAAACGGAAACGTCCATGCGGGGATTGTGCCGGACGGCGCGGACGCGCGAGGCGGAGGCGGTCACCGCGCGGTCGTCAGTGTCGGCGCGTCGTGAAGCCGATCGCCGCGGCGATCGCGGCCAGGGCGGCCACGCTCGTGAGCGCCGTCGGCAGCGTGAACCAGTCCGCCATGAAACCGATGGCCGGCGGGCCGAGCAGCATGCCGCCGTAGCCGAGCGTGGACGCGGTCGCCACGCCGCTCGGCCCGGCCAGCGCGCCGGCCCGTTCGATGGCCACGGGGAAGATGTTGGCCAGCCCGAGCCCCGTGACCGCGAAGCCGACGAGCGCCGCCCAGACGGCGGGGGCGAGCGCCCCGAGCAGCATGCCGCCGGCGGCCGTGACGCCGCCCGCCACGAGCACGCGGGTCTGGCCGAGCCGTTCGAGCAGGACGGTTCCGCTGAGGCGGCCCACCGTCATCGCCAGGGCGAAGCACGAGTAGCCCGCGGCGGCGACCCCGGGATGGGCGGCCAGATCCTCTTCGAGGTGGAGCGCGCCCCAGTCGGCCAGCGCCCCCTCTCCGTACGCGGTGCACAGCGCGATGAGCCCGAAGACGATGACGAGACCACGGGTACGGGCGTCGAGACGGCGGGGGGCGCTGTCCTTGGAGTCCTTGGACCGGACGTCGCTCGGCGGGGCCGGAGGCTCCATCCGCAGCAGGGCGCGCCCCGCGACGGCGGTGACGAGCAGGCCGGTCACGGTCAGGCCGAGGAGGTGGCGGGTGGGGGAGAGCGACCCCGCGATGAGCCCGCCGATACCGGCGCCGACCATGCCGCCCAGGCTGAACGCCGCGTGGAAGCTGGGCATGATCGGCCGGCGCAGCGCGGCCACGAGGTCGACGGCGGCGCTGTTGAACGCGACGTTGATGCCGCCGTACGCGGCGCCGAAGACCAGGAGCACCGCGGCGAGCGCTGCCGCGGAGTGGGTCAGCGGCGGCAGGGCGACGCTGAGCGAGAGGAGTACGCCGCAGACCACGGTGACCCGGTGGCTGCCGAAGCGGCGGCAGAGCCGTCCGGTCAGCATCATCGTGATCACCGCCCCGGCCGAGACGCCGAGCAGCGCGAGCCCGAGCGTGCCGGTCGACGCGCCCGTCTGTTCCTTGATGGCGGGGATGCGGACGACCCACCCGGCGAAGATGAAGCCGTCGAGCGCGAAGAAGACGGTGAGCACGATCCGCAGGCGGCGGAGGTCGGGGACGGCGGGCCGCGACGCTGCGGTCCCTAGTTTGTTTAGTAGCGGCACAAAGTGAGGGTAGAGTGCGCATGGTTGTCGGAGCAAGGAGTTACGGGCACCGCATCGAGGCGCACGGTGCCGCGGGGCAAGGCGTATGAGCCGCGGGGCAAGGTGTACGGGCTGCGGGGCAAGGTGTACGGGCCGCGGAGGCAAGGCCCGCCGGTCGCGGACGCAAGATGTACCGGCCGCGGAGCGGCTCGCGGCGGTGGCGGTTCCTCGGAAGGAACGAGCGGATGACGTCCGAACGGCCTGGCCATGTACGGACCATGGGAGACTCCCCCTCATGAACGGCAAGGCTGACCCCCGCGCCGAGGGGGAAGTGACCACCCGCACCCGCCTGGAGCGAGGCCGCGGCGCGCTGGGACCCGCGCTCGAACTGGTGCACACTGGGCGCGCCCCCACGCGCGCCGTGCTCACCGCGGAGCTGGGCGTCACGCGCGCCACCGCGGGTGCCGTCGCCGCCGAGCTGGAGGCGCTCGGCCTGATCCGGATCGACGCGAAGCCGAGCGCCGCGGCAGGGTCGCAGGGCCGGCCCTCGCACCGCCTCTCCGTCGCGGAGGACGGCCCCGTGGTGCTCGCCGCGCAGGTGCACGCCGACGGCTTCCGGGCCGCTCTGGTCGGCCTCGGCGGGCGCATCGTCGCGACCGCGCCCGGCTGCGAGACCATCGCCGCCGACCCCGCCCAGGTCCTCGGCTCCGTCGTCGAGGCGGGCGCGCGGCTGCTGCGGGAGACCGGAAGGCGCTGCGTGGGGGCGGGCCTGGCCGCGCCGTCCGCCGTCGCCGAGCCGGAGGGCACCGCGCTGAACCCGCTGCACCTGGCGTGGCCCGCGGGTGCCCAGGTGCGGCAGATCTTCACCGACTGCGTACGCGACGCGAAGATCGCGGGCCCCGCCTTCGCCGCCAACGACGTGAACCTCGCCGCGCTCGCGGAGCACCGCCACGGCGCTGGCCGCGGCGCGCGGGACCTGCTCTGCGTGGCGACCGGACACCGCGGTGTCGGCGGCGCGCTCGTTCTGGACGGCCGTCTGCACACCGGGAGTTCGGGCCTCGCCCTGGAGGTCGGCCACCTCACGGTGAACCCGGAGGGGCGGCCCTGTTACTGCGGCAGCCGCGGCTGTCTCGACGTCGAGACCGACCCGCTGGCCTTCCTGACGGAGGCGGGCCGCGAACCCGGCCCCGAGGGGCTGCTCGTGCAGGCCCGTGAACTGCTGCGCGACGCCTACGGCGATCCTGCCGTGCGTACCGCCGCCGAGGCGCTGATCGACCGGCTCGGCCTCGGGCTCGCGGGCCTGGTCAACATCCTCAACCCGGACCGCATCATCCTGGGCGGCCTGCACCGCGAACTCCTGGAGGCGGACCCCGAGCGGCTGCGTGCCGTCGTCGCGGACCGGAGCCTGTGGGGACGCAGCGGCGGCGTACCGATCCTGGCCTGCACGCTGGACCACAACAGCCTGGTGGGCGCCGCCGAGCTGGCCTGGCAGCCGGTGCTCGACGACCCCTTGGGCGCGCTCGGCTAGACGCCCCCTGTATGCCCTCGGCTACAGGGTTGCCGCGAGGTCCGGCGCGGGTTTCCGCTCGGCGGCCGGAACCGGCTCCGGCCCGGCCTCGCCACCGGCCCGGCGGCGCAGCACGTCCGGCACCAGGGTGCCGAGACCGAGCAGGGCGAGGCCCGCGCCGATCCACAGCGGTGCCCGCAGCCCGAAGGCGTCGATGGCGGGGCCGCCGACGGAGGTGGCGATGATGATGCCGAGCGTGATGAACGACGAGTGGACGGTGTTGACCAGCGGCCGGGCGTTGCCGACGCGCTGGACCCGGGTCACCAGGGCCGGGTTCATCGTGACCCCGACCAGGCCGATGCCCATCATCAACACCACGGCGGGCACGGAGAGTTCGGCGAAGAGCGCGAATCCGGTGAGGAAGGCCAGGTTCAGCGCGAGGCCGATCAGGAGCACCGGGATCGTACGACGGTCGGCGAACCGTCCCACGACCGTGTTGCCGACGACGGTGGCCGCACCGTACGCGATGAGGAGCAGCGGCACGGTTCCCGTCGAGAAGCCGGTGATCTCGGTGAGGATCGGGTTCAGGTAGCTGAAGGCGGAGAAGGTGGCGCCGATGACGAAGGTGCTGGTGGTGAGCGTGAACCAGAGCCGCGGGTTGCGGAAGGCGCCCAACTCCTGCCGGAGGCCACCACTCTCCTCGGCGTCGCCGTCGGTGCCCGGCACTCCGGCGAGCGTGGCCAGGGCGGCGAGCACGGTCAGTGCCGTGATGGCCCAGAACGCCGCGCGCCAGCCCAGGTGTTCACCGATGACGGTGGAGATCGGCAGGCCGAGCAGCGTGCCGAGCATCAGCCCGTTGAGGGCCACGGCGACGGCACGGCCACGCACCGCGGGCCCGGTGATGCGGAAGACCAGTGAGAGGGAGACGCCGAAGAAGGCCTGTGACGCGATGCCGGTGACCACGCGGGCCACCAGCATGGTGGGGTAGTCGGGCGCGAGGGCGGCGAGCACGTTGCCCGCGAGGAAGATGCCGAAGAGCAGCATCAGCGCGTTCTTCTGACGCAACCTCAGGAGTGCGACGGTGAGGAAGGGGCCGCCGAAGGCCATCGCGGCGGCGAAGGCGGTGATGAGGTAGCCGATCTCGGGGATGGTGGCGTCAAGGCCGTCGGCCATCTGGGGCATGAGACCTGCGACGACGAATTCGCTGGTCACCATGGTGAAGATGCCGAGGGCCAGTACGTATACGGCGCGGGGCATGGCGTCGTACTCCTGTCAGGTGTCAGGTGGTGGGACCGAGGTTAGTTTTAGATAGGTCAGTACAAAACAAGGTCAGTAAAAAACAAGGCCAGGGCAAACAAGGGCATGGGTGAGTCACCCGTGGTGGTGCGGGGTGGGGCGGGCCCTGTCAGCGCACCGTCAGCGCGTCGAGCGCCGTCTCGGCGATGGCCTCCAGGGTGGTCCGGTCGGCACCGCCCTGCGCGGAGACGCGCATGCCGCCGATGACGGCGTTGAGGTACCGCGCGAGGGTCTGGGCGTCCCGGCCCGAGGTGATGTCACCGTCCCGCTGACCGGACCGGATGGCGGCCTCCATCGCGGCGAGCCGTTGCGCGAGGTCCCGCTCCAGCATTCCGGCGGCTTCGGGGTCACGCGCGGCGAGTTCTACGGTGGTGTTGACGGTGAGGCACCCGATGCTGTGCCCGTCCTCGCGCTGCGCGAACTCCCCGTCGATCACCCGGGTGAACAGGGCCCGCAGCCGCGCGGTGGCCGGGCGCTCCACGTCCTCCAGGATGTCGAGCTGGCCGGCGTTCATGGCCTCCATGTAGCGGGCGAGGGCGCGCCGGAACAGGTCGTGTTTGCTGCTGAAGGTGTTGTAGATGCTGCTGCGGCCCAGGCCGGTGGCTTCGCAGAGGTCCTGGGTCGAAGTGGCCTCGTAGCCCTTCACCCAGAACGCGCGCATCGCCGCGTCCAGGGCCCGCTCCTCGTCGAAAGTCCTCGGTCGGGCCATGTGGGGAACCGTACAGGTTTTGGAATGAGCAGTGCAATACGAGAGGTGAGCCGGGAAGGGAATGTCCCCCAAGGCGGTGTGGACCGTTGCCTAGGGGACTGCCCAGGTAGCTGCCTAGGGGACTGTCCAGGGGACTGTCCAGGTGACGGGAGCCGGGCCGGGTGGCGTCACCACTGCCGCCCCCGCGGCAGCTTCGGCCGCTCCGGTGCCGAGACGTGCAGCACCTCGAAGACGTCCCCGGCGCCCCGCGGTGCCTCGTGCTCCCAGAGGGAGAAGTGCACCGCCTCCCAGGTCCGCGGGTCGAAGGCCGTGAGCGCGGACAGCGCGCCCTCCTCGCGGGTGAACCGCTCGGCCTCGTCCGCCAGTTCGGCCGCCAGTGCCGGCAGTGGTGTCGCCGCGGGGATCGGCCGGCGGTGGCGTACCGCCGCCCTCGGCGTGGCCGCGCCGCCCGCCGCGACGGGCGACTCCTCGTACGAGAGAGTCGTCCAGTGCTGCACCACGGGACGCCCGAAGTCCTCGGCGAGGCCCTGGAATCCGGGACCGCAGAGGAAGGAGTTCATGCCGTGGGCGGTGTTCCAGAGGTAGAACGGCGCGTACTGGTTGACGGGGGAGCCGTCCCTGCCGCGCTCGCGCATCAGGTACGCCTTGAAGCCGAGCCCGGGGAACGCGTCGAGCAGATGGCCCTTCGTCGCGACGCGGCGCCGGATGACGTCCATGTCGTAGTCGGCGGGCAGCGTGATCTCGTACTGCATGGCGTGCATCGTGTGCTCCTTCGGCCGAGGTTGAGGTTGAGGCCGCGGCTGCGGCTGATGGCTCACTCACTCGGCGGCGGGCATGGCCGACGCGAGGAGGGCGAGCAGGCCGCGCGTGCCCGCATCGAAGGCGGCCGGCGAGCCGGAGGCGCGGGCCAGGACATAGCCGCCCTGGACCGTCGCCACGATCGCCGACGCGGTCTCGCGCGGGTCGAGCGACGCCGCGAACTCGCCCCGCTCGCACCCCTCCCGCACGATCGCGGCCAGCCGGTCGCGCAGCCAGTCGAGCGTCTCCGTCACGGGCGCGCGCAGTTCGTCGTCGGCGATGACGTCCGGGTCCATCGTGAGCCGACCGAGGGGGCAGCCCCGCAGTACGTCGCGCTCGCGCAGGAGGTATGCCTCGATGCGCGCGTACGCGGGTCCGTCACCGCCCAGCACGTCATCGACCGTGCGGCGCAGCTCGTCGGCGGTGCGCCGGATCGCGGCGAGCGCCAGGTCGGGTTTGCCCGTGAAGTGGTGGTACATACTGCCTTGTCCGGCGCCTGCTTGCCGCTGGATCGCCTTGGGGCTCGTGCCCACGTAACCGCGCTCCCACAGGAGCTCGCGCGTGGCCTCGATCAGACGCTCGGGAGTGCTCATGAAGCCACTGTACATACTAGTAGGTACAGTGGATGCAGGTGGTACGGAGTGCCGTGGAGCAGTCGCTCGCCCTCCGCGTACTCCCGCCGTGGTACGCGCGGTGACGCTGGCCGTACGACGACTCGGCATGCCTTGCGGAGCCAGTCTCGGAGTGTCGTTCGAGAACCCTTCCGAGGAGTTGACTCCCATGCAGACCCTGGCGCACTGGGACGGCGGGCCCGGCCCGTGGATCCTGTTCTTCCCGCTGATCTGGGCGGCCGTCGTGATCGGCGCCGTCACCCTCCTCCGCCGAGCCGGATGGCGTGGCGGGCGTGGACCGTTCCGATCCGCCGGGCGCCGTGACGTGGTCGCGGCGGACTCGCCCGTCGCCGCCCTCGGGCACCGCTTCGCGACCGGCGAGATCGACGAGGACGAGTACTGGCGGCGCCTCTCCGTCCTGAACGAGGAGTTCGGCCGTACGCCCAAGGGCGGCGCCGCATGAGCACCGCGACCGGACGTCCCGCGGACACCGCGCACACCGCGGACGCCGCCCGGGTCGCCGACGCCGTGAAGGTCTACGGCAGCGGCGACACCTCCGTAAGGGCCCTGGACGGGGTGAGCATCGGCTTTCCTGCCGGGCGGTTCACCGCGATCATGGGCCCTTCGGGCTCGGGCAAGTCCACCCTGATGCACTGCGCCGCGGGCCTCGACACGCTCACATCGGGCGCCGCCTTCATCGGCGACACGGAGCTCGGGACGCTGGACGACCGGCGTCTGACGCTGCTGCGCCGCGACCGCGTGGGTTTCGTCTTCCAGGCCTTCAACCTGGTGCCGACGCTGACCGTCGCCGAGAACATCTCGCTGCCCATGGACCTCGCGGGCATCCGCGGCGACCGCGAGTGGGCCGACTCCCTGATCGACGTCGTCGGGCTGCGCGACCGGCTCGGCCACCGGCCCTCCGAACTCTCCGGCGGGCAGCAGCAACGCGTCGCCGTGGCGCGGGCGTTCGCGGGCAGGCCCGATGTGGTCTTCGCCGACGAGCCGACCGGCAACCTCGACTCGCGCTCCGGCGAGGAGGTCCTGAACCTGCTCGGCCGGGCGGTGCGCCGGATGGGCCGCACCGTCGTCATGGTCACCCACGACCCGGTGGCCGCCGCCCACGCCGACGAGGTGGTCTTCCTCGCCGACGGCCGCCTCGTGGACCGGATGGTGGCCCCGACGGCCGACCGCGTCCTCGACCGGCTCAAGGCCTTCGACGCGGACCACGCGGGCGACGGGCCCGCACACCACCCGGACGCCCATCCCGTACGAGGAGCGCGGCCATGATGTCTCTCGGAGCCTCCACCCGCATCAGCCTGTCCTCGCTGCGCGGCCACAAGCGCCGCTTCGCCGGCACGTTCCTGGCCGTCATGCTCGGCGTCGCCTTCCTGGCGGGCACGCTCGTCATGGGCGACACCCTGCGCGCGAGCTTCGACACGATGTTCGGCGACGCGACCAGCGGCACCGACGCCGTCGTCCGCAGCGCGAACGCCGTCACCACCCCGGACGACAGCCAGGGCACCCGGCAGCCGGTGAAGACCTCCCTGGCCGACGAGATCGAGAAGGTCGACGGAGTCGCCGCCGCCGCGCCCGGCATCCAGGGCGCGGGCCAGCTCCTCGGCAAGGACGGCGAACCCATCGGCGGCCAGGGACCGCCCACCCTCGCCGGCAACTGGATGGCGGACACCGGCCTCAACGCGTACCAGCTCGCCCAGGGGCGCGCCCCGGAGCGGTCCGGCGAGGTCGTCGTCAACCGCGGCGCGGCCGAGGCCGGTGACCTGGAGATCGGCGACACGACGACGCTGCGCACGCCCGATCCCGTACGCGTCACCATCGTCGGCCTGGCCACGTTCGGCGGCGAGGACGGCATGGCGCAGACCACCTTCACCGGCATGACCCGGGCCGACGCAGAGAAGTACCTGACGCCGAGGCCCGGCGAGGCGGCGACCATCCAGGTGCGGGCGGGCCCCGGCGTGAGCGAACGCCAACTCGTCGAGCGGCTGGACCCCGTACTGCCCGAGGGCGTCGAGGCCATCACCGGCGAGGCCTTCGCCGCGGAGAACACGGACAACGTCTCCGGTCAGTTCCTGACGCTCTTCACCGGCTTCCTGCTGGTCTTCTCCGGGGTCGCCCTGCTCGTCGCCACCTTCAGCATCCACAACACCTTCGCCATCGTCGTCGCCCAGCGCACCCGCGAGAACGCCCTGCTGCGCGCGCTCGGCGCGTCCCGCCGCCAGGTCACCGCGTCGACGCTCGTCGAAGCGGCCGTCGTCGCCGTGGTGGCGTCGGCCGCGGGGCTCGCGGGCGGCATCGGCATCGCCGCCGGGCTCCAGGCGCTCTTCCCCGCCATCGGCTTCCCCTTCCCCGAGGGCGACCTGGTGGTCGGCGCGCTCTCCATGCTGCTGCCGCTCGCCGTCGGCGTGGTCGTCTGCCTCGGCTCCGCGCTGCTGCCCGCCGTCCGGGCCGGGCGCACCGCGCCGCTCGCCGCGCTCCGCGAGAGCGCGGTCGACCACTCGGGGGCCTCCCGCGGCCGGGCCGTCGCGGGACTCGGCCTCGCGTCGCTCGCCGTCGGCCTCACCCTGGCCGGCGTGCTGGTCAGCCCGTCGGTCTGGCTCGCAGGGGCCGGGGCGGTGCTCGCCCTCGCCGCGTTCGTGGTGCTCGGCCCCGTCGCGTCGTCGCGGGCGGTACGGATACTCGGCGGGCCCCTCGACCGGCTGCGCGGCGTGACGGGCGGCCTCGCCAGGCGCAACGCCCTGCGCAACCCCGGGCGGACCGCCGCCACCGCGAGCGCGCTGATGATCGGCGTGGCCGTGGTCTCGCTCTTCACGGTCTTCGGCGCCTCGCTGAAGGCGACCATGGACCAGACGGTGAACCGCTCCTTCGCGGGCGACGTCGCGGTGAGCACCCCCGGCTTCGGCGCGGGCGGCAGCGGCCTCAGCCCCGCGCTGGCCCCCGCGCTCGCCGAACGGCCCGAGGTGGCCACCGCCGTCGGCCTCGGCAAGGGCGCCGCGGAGATCAACGGCGAGGGACGCGCCCTCACCGTCACCGACCCCGTCTCCTTCGCCAGGTCCTTCGACCTCGGCGAGGTCGAGGGATCCCTGCGGGCGCTGGGCGACGACGGCATCGCGATCACCCGCACCGAGGCGGAGAAGCAGGACCTCGACGTCGGGTCACGGGCCGAACTGGCCTTCCCCGACGGCAAGGCGGCGTCCTTCGAGGTCCGCGCCGTGTACGACAGGTCGGAGCTGGCGGGCGACTACGTCATCACCCGCGAGGCCTGGGCGCCGCACCGGGCGCAGGACGCCGACAGCCTGGTCTCCGTCACCTTCAAGGACGGCGTCGGCGCCGCCGAGGGCGAGGCGGCGGTCGCCGAGACCGCCGAGAAGTACGGCAACCCGGACGTGCAGACCCGCGAGGAGTACGCGCAGTCCGCCGCCGGCGGCATCGACATGATGCTCACCCTCGTCTACGCCCTGCTCGCCCTCGCGGTGCTCATCGCGCTGCTCGGCATCGCCAACACACTGACCCTCGCCGTCCACGAACGCACCCGCGAGCTCGGACTGTTGCGGGCCGTCGGGCAGACCAGGGCGCAACTGCGGGCCATGGTCCGCTGGGAGTCGGTGCTCGTGGCCGCCTTCGGCACGGCGGGCGGGCTCGCGCTCGGCGGCTTCCTGGGCTGGGTGCTGGTCAAGGCCTCCGACGGGGCCACGGACAGCGCCTTCGCGTTCGCCCTGCCGCCGGGGCGGCTCGCGGTGGTCGCGGGGGTGGGCCTGGCCGCGGGAGCCTTGGCGGGGCTGCGCCCGGCGCGGCGCGCGGCGCGCCTCGACGTGCTGCGCGCCATCGCCACCGAGTGACCCCACCGGCGTACGCGCGAAGGCGTATGCCCGGTGCGGGACAGGAACGGGGGACGATCACCGCCCGGTCAGCCGGCAACGGCCGACCGGGCGGGAGTCTTCTCGGTCATCCCGTACACGGGGCGAAGGGGGACGGGCGCCGCGGGATCGGGGGCGGGGATCGTGAACCACACGACTTTTCCCGACTCCCCCTGCGGGCGCGCGCCCCAGCTCTCGCTCACCGCCGCGACCATCGCGAGGCCGCGGCCACAGGTCGCCATGGGCTCCGCCTCGTGGAACACGGGCAGCCGGGGATCGTGGTCGTGGACGGAGACGGTGAGCCGTTCGAGGAGCAGCTCGATCTCCACGGTGCAGCCCTTGTCCGGTTCGGCATGCCGGTGGACGTTGGTCAGCAGCTCGGTCACGCCGAGTGCGGCCTGGTCGATCAAGGGGTCGAGATGCCAGTACCGCAGTTGCGCGGAGATGATGCGGCGGACCTGGCGGATCCGCGACGGCAGGGCCTGAAGCTCCACCGTGCAATGCCTGCTTGGTTTGCTGATCACGGCTGCGACTCCCCGAATTGAGGTCCGGAAGAAGGCGTCGTTCGGATCCAGCAGGTGGCCGCTTGGTCTGCCGCCTACTGCGTGCCGGCGGCGGGCTGGTTCGCAGCGTCATCGCCGGTAAACCCAGAGTGATGTGAGACCAGAGTGACCCAGGGGGAACGGGCGTGCAACTCGCGCGGGCGGATGGAGTCCGTTCGGCCCGGTGCGGACCGTTCAGCTTCGTGCACGCCGTCCCGCGGCGCCGCGTACCGCCTCGATGAACCTGCGCACGGTCGGGGGCCCGGCCTGGCCGGGGGCCGGTTCGCGCCCGCCGAGAGTGAGTCGGTAACGGATGCCGTTCACCTCGGCCAGGGCGCGGTCCTCCGAGGCGAACCAGGGTTTGCCCGCCCGTACGGCCTGCACCGGAGCGCTGTCGATCTCCGTGCCGTAACTGGTGAGCAACTCCAGCCTGCCGTCGGCGATCCGGACCTGTCCCGCGCGCGTGAGGGAGCGCAGGCGCCGACCGATCCGCACACCCGTCGCCGTGAACTCCGGCTCAGCCATGACATAAGCCCCCTCGCGCGCTTCGGTGACATCGCTCCGTCCGGGACAGTGTCCCGTACTCCCGCCCGGGACAGTGTCCCGCACTCCCGTCCGGGCCATGTCCGTGACGTGCAGTCTGCCCGCCGTGGGCGTCGAGCACCAGTGCGCATTGGAGACGTCGGGAAACGCCGTCGACGCGGCGCCCCGGCCGCCCGCCGAGCCCGTTGCCATCGGCTGGGCCAGCAGTGCCTTTGAGGTGCTCAAAGGCATGTTTATGCAGGTGAGAAGCGTGCGAGGGGTGTTTAAGATCGAGGTGTACGGCCGCGTCGAATCGCGTCCGGCACGACGCGAAGGAGCCCCGCGGTGGACACCCCACAGCAATTTCGAGCCGACGGGCCGATGCCGACGCTCGACGTCGACCACAGCGACGCGGAGTACCGCGACTGGCTGAAAGAAGCCGTCCGGAAGGTCCAGGCCGACGCGAACCGCTCGGCCGACACCCACCTGCTGCGCTTCCCGCTGCCCGAGCGGTGGGGCATCGACCTGTACCTCAAGGACGAGTCCACGCACCCGACCGGCAGCCTCAAGCACCGCCTGGCGCGCTCGCTGTTCCTCTACGGCCTCTGCAACGGCTGGATCAGGCCGGGCCGCCCGGTCATCGAGGCCTCCAGCGGCTCGACGGCCGTCTCCGAGGCGTACTTCGCGAAGCTCATCGGGGTGCCCTTCATCGCGGTGATGCCGCGCACGACCAGCGCCGAGAAGTGCCGCCTGATCGAGTTCCACGGCGGCCGGTGCCACTTCGTCGACGATTCGCGCACGATGTACGCCGAGTCGGCGGCCCTCGCCGTCGAGACCGGCGGCCACTACATGGACCAGTTCACCTACGCGGAACGGGCCACCGACTGGCGCGGCAACAACAACATCGCCGAATCGATCTACCAGCAGCTCCGTCTCGAACGCTACCCGGAGCCCGCGTGGATCGTCGCCACGGCGGGCACCGGCGGCACATCGGCCACCCTCGCGCGCTACGTCCACTACATGCAGCACGACACCCGCATCTGCGTCGCCGACCCGGAGAACTCCTGCTTCTTCGACGGCTGGACGAAGAACGACCCGGACGCGACGAGCGACTGCGGCTCCCGCATCGAGGGCATCGGCCGCCCCCGCATGGAGCCCAGCTTCGTGCCCGGCGCGATCGACCGCATGATGAAGGTGCCGGACGCGGCGTCCGTCGCGGCGGTGCGCGCCCTGGAAGCCGCCATCGGCCGCAAGGCGGGCGGCTCGACCGGCACCGGCCTGTGGAGCGCCCTGAAGATCGTCGCCGAGATGGTCGCCGAGGGCCGCCAAGGCAGCGTGGTGACGCTGCTCTGCGACCCCGGCGACCGCTACCTGGACAAGTACTACTCGGACGCGTGGCTGGCCGAACAGAGCCTGGACATCACGCCGTACGCGGCGGCGATCGAGACCCTGCTGGCCACGGGGGAGTGGCGGTAGGCCCTAGCCGCGGTCCGGCTCCGCGGTCGCCGTGAGCCGGCGGTCCAGGTTCGTCACGGCGTCGCGGAAGGACCGGCCAAGACCGGCGCGGCCGGCCCTCAGCAGGAAGCGGAACGGAGCGGGGCCGTCCGCCGCGACGGTCCACTGAACACGGGTGCCGGTCACCGCCGGGCTGAGCAGCCACTCCTCCATGAGGGCGCGGGGGCCCGGCGCGTTCGTCTCGTCGACGCGATAGGCGTAGCGAAACGGGGCCTCGGCGGCGAGGATCGTCTCACGGAAGCGGGTGCCGCCCTTGAGGCGCACTTCACGGCCCTTGCCGCCGTCGACCGGGCGGCACAGGGTGACCGCGGTGAACCACCTCGGCCAGTCGGTCAGGTCGTCGGCCAGCGCCCGGTGGACCGCCGCCGGCTCCGCGCTCACCTCGCGCGCGAAGACCAGGCGCAGCGGTGCGGACTCGGCGAAGTCGAGCTTCACGGGCTTCAGACGGCGTGCCATCGAACGCTGCCCCCAGGAGAACGGGCGGGTTGACCGGGCACGGTCACCATAGCTGGCGGGCCGTCAGTTGTCCGCGGGTCCTTCCACGGCCTCGGGCTCGCCCGCGACCACGAGCCTGCGCAGCTCCTCGGAGATCTCCGCGCGCGCGTCCGCCGGCAGCCCCGCGTCCGTCACCAACGTGTCGACCTGCGAGAGCGCGGCGAACGAACTCAGCCCCACCGTCCCCCACTTGGTGTGGTCCGCGACCACGATCACGCGCCGCGCGGACTGCACAAGGCGCCGGTTCGTCTCCGCCTCGGCCAGGTTCGGCGTCGACAGGCCGGCCTCCGCCGATATGCCGTGCACACCGAGGAAGAGCACGTCGAAGTGGAGCGCCCCGATCGCCTGGTCCGCGACCGGACCGACCAGCGAGTCCGAGGGAGTGCGCACCCCGCCGGTCAGCACCACCGTGGCCGCGCCCTGCCGCTGCCCGGAACCGCGCTGTCCGGAACTGCGCTGCGCGGAGTGGAAGACGTCCGCCACCCGCACGGAGTTGGTCACCACCGTCAGATCCGGCACGTCCAGGAGGTGGTGCGCCAGCGCGTACGTCGTCGTGCCGCCGGACAGCGCGATCGCCGAACCCGGGGCCACCAGGGACGCCGCCGTCCGCGCGATGTCCTCCTTGGCGCTCAGCTCAAGGCCGGACTTCGCCTCGAAGCCCGGCTCGTGCGTGCTCGCCTCGACCACCGGCACCGCGCCGCCGTGGACCTTCTCCAGGACGCCCTGCCGGGACAGCGCGTCCAGATCACGGCGGACCGTCATGTCGGAGACACCGAGCTTGCGGGTCAGCTCATTGACGCGGACACCGCCCCTGCGGCGCACCTCGTCGAGGATGAGGGCACGGCGCTGCTCGGCGAGGAGGTTCTGATTCTCACTCACGCCAGGCCCCGGCCTTCTGCCTCGTCACACCCGCCACGCCCCTGCGGCGCGCTGCGCATCATCCTCGCACGCGCCTGTGACAGGCGGGCCACCGCCCGCCTTGTGGTTCCCGGCCGCTCGTACGGGGGAGATTCAGTGACGGAGGGTGCGCACCGGCTCCTCAGCCGAGATCCTTGCCCCCTCACCACGCTCTTCTCGGGGGATGCCGAACAGTGGACCGTGCGACGAAGGACGAGACCGCCCTGGAACTCCTGGTGCACGGGGTCGGCGGCACCACACCACAGGACATGCTCGACGATCCGCGGACCGTGCGGATCTCCGGCGACGAGACGGCGGCCGTCTTCCGCCGCACCGAGGACGCCGACGCCGAGCGGCGCCCCGACGACTACCGCGGCAAACCGGTGCCCGAGGCGTACGTGTGGTGCAACCTCACCTCCGGCAACGGCTCGCGCGCCCTGTGGCTCCTGCTGCTGCCCTTCATGGTGGTCAACCTCGCCCACTGGATGCGCCCCACCTCGCGCCGCCGCCGACGGCTCGTGCGTACCTACGGCCTCCTGGTACGGCTGATCGGCCTCACCCTCACGGTGCTCCTGACCGCCGCCGCCTGCGAGGTCGCGCTCGACCTCACCGCCTGGCAGTGCGCGGGCACCCCCGCGTGCTCCGCCGACCGCGCCTGGCTCGGCTTCCTCGCGACCGACGGGGCGGGGCACGGCGGCTGGTGGTCGCAGCCGGGCCGCCGGCTCGCCCTCGCCGCCCTGGCGCCCGCCGCGCTCACCGGCCTGCTCTGGTACCTCTCCCACCGCACCTGGAGCGCCTACGAGTCCCAGCGGCCACTGCCCCACCAGCCCGACCCGGAGGAGGAGACCCACCGCTCCGCGCTCGCCAGGCCCGGCTTCTGGTACGGCCGCCGCCTCGTCGCCCGGCTGCGCGCCGCGCACACGGCCGCCGGGCTGCTCACCGTCGCCGCCGCCGTCGGCGCCGCGGCCGCGCGGCACGACCGCCGCCCCGGCGGCCCCGCCCTGCTCGACACCCTCGGCTGGGTCCTGGAAGCCGTGCTCGTCGTGGGCGGCATCGTCGTCGTGTGGGTGGTGTGCCGCAGGGGGCGCAGCGAGAACCGGCTCGACCGCAGGCTCGACAGGGTCCTGGTCCGGCGCCTGCCCCAGGCCGCGCTCGCCGTCCTCGTCCTCACCCTGCTCTACGCGGGCGTCTCACGCCCCGGCTGGCGGTCCGCGGGCAGGCTGCCGGGCGACGCCACGTTCGGCGGCATCGCGCTGGTCCAGGGAATCCTCGTCATCTGCCTCGCCGCGGTCGCGCACGCCCTGTACCGCTCATCGCCCAGCTCCCGCACCGCCATCCGCGGCCTCGCGGGACCCGCGGTCGCCATGCTCTCCTGCGCGCTCGGCGGGGTGATGTCCGGCGGCGGCGCCCAGCGCGTGGCCGACTGGCTCGACGGCACCCACGGCTCGATAGCGGGGCCGCCCGTCCTGCTCACCTGGCAGGCGTCCGTGATCCCGCCGCTGATCGTCGTCGTCGCGGTGCTCTGCGCCTGGCTCGGCGCGCAGACCGTCCGCCGCAAGCGCCGCGAGCAGGCGCAGGTGCCGCTCGACTACCCCGGCGAGCCCAGGGACCCGGCGCGCACCCGCCGCATCGCGGCCACGCGCGCGCGAGCCGCCCTCACCGACCGCGCCCCCCTCGTCGTCGGCGTCATCTCGGCCGTGACGCTGCTGCTCGGCGCGGGCGCCATCGTCGGCGCCCGGCTCACCGGGAAGGTACCGGCCAAGGCCGCCCAGGGGATGCCCGACGTCGTGGAGGGCGCGGCGGAGACCTCGCAGGCGCTCGGGTCCTGGCTGATCGGCTTCGGTTTCATACTGTTCGTCACCTGGGGCCGCCGGGCCTACAAGGACGCGTCCGCCCGCCGCACCATCGGCATCCTCTGGGACGTCGGCACGTTCTGGCCCCGGGCCGCCCACCCCTTCGCCCCGCCCTGCTACGCCGAGCGCGCGGTCCCCGACCTGACCTGGCGCATGGCGGCCTGGACGCGCGCGACCAGCGCCACGGGCGGCCGCCTCGTCATCTCCGGGCACTCGCAGGGCAGCGTCCTGGCCGCGGCGGCCGCCTGGCAGCTCCGCCCCTCCGTGCGCAAGCGCGTCGCCCTGCTGACCTACGGCTCACCCCTGGAGCGCCTCTACGGCCGCTGGTTCCCCGCCCACTTCGGCCCCGCGGCCCTGTCGTCCCTGCACCGCGAGGTCGACTGCTGGCGCAATCTGCACCGCGCCACCGACCCGATCGGCGGTCCCATCAACCTGCACGGCGACTGCGGCCCCCAGGTCGACCGCGCGGCCCTCAAGGATCCCCTGGCCTACGGGCGTACGGACGCCCATCCGCTCCCGGCGCCGATACGGGGCCACGGCGACTACCAGGCCGACCCCGCCTTCGCCGAGGAGCGCGCACGGCTCCTCGCGCGCCTGAAGGCGGCCGTGCCGGCACCGCGGCCCGCGGCCGCCGAAGCGGTCACACCAGCTCCGGCAGATCCTCCGGATACAGCAGGGTGAGCTCGTCCGTGCTCGGATCGGGCACCTGGGCGACGCGGCCGGCGTGCCGCTCCACCATCGCCTCGAAGGTCTGCCGCGCGGTGCGGCCGTTGCCGAACCCGGGCCCCTTCGGCAGGGCCGTGAAGTACTTCAGGAGCGCCTCGGAGGCGCCCGTGCCCAGGCTGTACTCGTGCTCCTCCGCCTGCTGCTCCACGATCCGGAGCAGCTCCTCGGGCGCGTAGTCGCCGAAGGTGATGGTGCGTGAGAAGCGGGAGGCCACGCCGGGGTTGACGGTGAGGAAGCGCCGCATCTCCTCGGTGTAGCCCGCGACGATCACGACGACGGCCTCGCGGTGGTCCTCCATCAGCTTCACGAGCGTGTCGATGGCCTCGCGGCCGAAGTCGCGCCCGGAGTCCTCGGGGGAGAGCGCGTACGCCTCGTCGATGAACAGCACACCGCCGCGCGCCCGGTCGAAGGCCTCCTGGGTGCGGATCGCCGTCGAACCGATGTGCTCACCCACCAGGTCCACCCGGGACACCTCGACGAGGTGGCCGCTCTCCAGGACGCCGAGCGAGGCGAGGATCTCGCCGTAGAGCCGGGCGACGGTCGTCTTGCCGGTGCCGGGTGAGCCGGTGAAGACCAGATGGCGGCGGACGGACGCGGCCTTCAGACCGGCAAGCTGCCTGCGCCGGCCGACCTCGATCATGTCGGTGAGCGCCCGCACCTCGCGCTTGACGCTGTCCAGGCCGACCAGGGCGTCGAGCTCGCCGAGCACTTCCTTCGAGGCGCGGACGGCCTGCTCCGGAGCCGGGGGCGGCGTGGTCTGCTGGGCGGGGACGGAGCCGAGCAGCCCCGTCGTCTGCGTGGCCGTGCGCACGGCGGGCGGCTCCGGCGCCGCAGCCGTGGCCGTCGGCGTACGCAGCCCCCCGCTCTCGTCGCTCGCGCAGTCCTCGACGAGCGGGCCCTCCTCGGAGAACTCGAAGCCGCCGCGCGCGCACCGCTCCGTGCGGCACTTGCGCAGCGTCGTACGGCAGCCGTCGATGACGTGGAAGCCGTAGCCCCCGCTGCCGCTGACCCGGCAGCCCTGGAGGGTGCCACGGCCGCCCGCCGATACGTAGAAACCCGCCTCGGCGGGCGAGGTGACCGTGCACCGTTCGACGGCGGGGTCGGCGCCCTTGGTGATGATCACGCCGGTCTGGACGCCGTCGACCGTGCAGTTCGCGAGGGTGCCGCCGCTGCCGTGGTCGCGGAACCACGCGCCCGTGGCGGCCTCGCGGATGCGGCAGTCGTCGAGCTCCGCGGTCGCGCCGTCGCTCACCGACACCGCCGTGTTGCGCACCTGGCTGATGTCACTGTCGACGACGTCCGCGCGGGAGCCGCGGTCCAGGACGAACAGCGCGTCCGGCACGTCGTGCACCCGGCACGACTCCAGGACGGCGGTCGCGCCGTCGCTGACCCAGACCGCCGGATAGTCGCCCGTACTGTCGTGGATCTCGCACTGGTTGGCGTCCACGCGCGTGCCGGGGTCCCACACCGAGAGGCCGTTGCGCCCGAACCGGCTCACCGTGGAGCGGGTCAGGGTCAGCACGGAGCGCGAGCGCAGGTCGACCGCGTTCTCCGGGATGTCGTGGATGCGGCAGTCGGCGAGGGTCAGCACGGCGTCCGTGTCGAGCGTGACGCCGTCGGACGTGGTGCGGTGCACGTCGCAGTCGGTCAGGTGCGCCGCGGCCCGCGCGGTGACCTGCACGCCCGAGCCCTTGACCTCGTACACCTCGCAGCCGATCGCCTCCAGGCCGCTGTTCTCGCCGGTCACCGAGAGCCCGGCGCCCGAGGCGTGGTGCACGCGGCAGCGCTCCAGGCGGGGGTGTCCGCCGCCGCGCACCGCCACGCCGGACTGGCCCGCCGCGACGATCTCGCACTCCTCGAAGACACCGCCGCCGTCGTCGAGCACGGCGATGCCGATGCCGCCGGGGTTGTCGACCGTGCAGCGGCGCACCGTCGGGCGGGCGCCGCCGCGCACCTCGATGCCGGCGGCGGAGCGGGTCACCACGCGGATGCCGGTCAGCTCAGGGGCACCGTCCTCGACGAGCAGCGCGGGCGCGGAGGAGTCCTGCCCCTCGATGTGCAGGTCCTGCACGGTGGCGGAGGCGCGGACCGTGAGCGGCACGCCGTCGGGCGGCGCGATGCGCACGGAACCGGGCGCGCTGTCCGGGCCGCGCAGCGTCACCGCGCGCTGGACCACGAGGTTCTCGCGGTAGGTGCCCGCGGCGACGGTCAATATGTCCCCGTCGCCGGCGGCCTCCAAGGCAGCGGCGAGCGAGGCGTATTCGCCGGTGCGGCGCCGCCACCGCGACGTGCCGGTGTGCGTCACCTGGACCGTGCCCTGTGCCATGGAGTTGCTCTGCCCCCACCTCGTCGTACGCGGGATCCTGCGTCGATGTGCCGTCTCGATGCGCAAGGAGCCGAAGAGTTCGGCCGGTCCACCGTAGCGCGCGTGCGCAGGGCCAGTTGACCCGAACGCCAGGCTCTCACCTGCACGGGCCGCCCCCGTGGGGGTTCAGGAGCCGGTGCCGGTCCTGCCCCAGTCGGGTCCCGCCCTGTCCCAAGCCTGGTCCCATCGGGCATAACGCCCCCGCGCGATGCGCCAGAGGACGAGCCTGCGGGTGCCCTCTATGAGCCCGACGCCCGCCGAGGCCGCGCCGAATCCGGCGAGCACGGCGTGCGTGGTCGCGGTCGCGGTGTCCAGCGGGCGCCCGACCACCCGGCCGCGCTCGTCGGTCCACAGCCTGAAGTGGTCGCCGGGGCCCGGGGCGTCGAGGTCGGCGACGACGACGCCGGAGCGGCCGGTGCCGTCCGGGCCCGTCCAGCGCGCGAGGACGCGGCTGTGAGCGTCGCGGGCCGAGGAGGTCTCGGGATCGGGGTCGAGCGGGGGAGCGGAGAGCTTCCGCACGACCGTGCCGACGACGGCATGGCGGGCCTCGTGCTGCTCACGCACCGAGGCGAGGAGGGTGTCCCGGGTCAACTCCGTGGTGACCACGCCGACGACGGGGGCGGCGGCGACGATCAGCACCAGAGCGGCGAAGGCCACCCACGACTCCAGCAGGTCGGTCCCGCGGCGCACCGGATTGTGCCGCCAACGCCAGAGCCCGACGACCGCTCGCACCGCCCTGCACCCCCTTACGCGTCCGTCATCACCGGTGACGGGCACGGCTACGGCTCACGCGCGGGCGGCGAGAAGAGAGAGCGACATCACCCGCGGGAAGCCGGCCCGCGAGGGTCCGTCCGTGCCCCGCCGTCGAGTTCCCACCGTGATGCCGGTCATTCGAGGATCTCGAACGTGTCTCCGGCGCGGATCCGCCCGGTCGTTTCCGGCACCAGGTTCTGCCCGAAGACGAGCAGGTCGCCGAAGCGGCGGTGGTGGGCGAGCGTGCGCAGCGGCTCCTTGCCGCGCTCCCCGGTGTTCTGGTCGGTCGTCGTCACGACGCAGCGCCCGCACTTCTTCGTGACCCGGAAGACGACGCCGCCGATGGCGACGCGCTTCCAGTCGTCCTCGGCCCAGGGCGGGGTGCCGTCCACGACGACATTGGGCCGGAAGCGGTTCATCGGCAGCGGTCCCTCGTCGGCGTGATCCCCCTGGGCGATCAGCGAATTGAGGGCGTCCAGCGAGGACGAGGCGGTGAGCAGCAGCGGAGAGCCGTCCGCGAAGCTGACGGTCTCGCCTTCCCCGCCGTACGCCGGATCGATCGGGCGGCGCGTGGCGGGGGCGTCGAGGTGGACGAGCCGCACGTCCATGCCGAGGTGGGCGCTGAACCAGGCGTGCGCGGCGGCGTCGGCGGGCACCGCCTCGACCTCGTCCCGCCCGACCTCCACCCGCACCGTCTCGCGCTGCTCCGGCACCGCCGCCATGAGCGTCCTGCGGCCGGGCGCGGACACGCGGATGCCGCCGCCCGGCAGAGGTTCGGCGGCGACCATCGCCATGCGCGGATACGGCCGCTGGGACACGAACCGCCCGTCACCGTCGACCAGCATCCAGCGATGGTCCCCCACGAGCCCCCAGGGCTCCACGACGGCCTCACGCGGTGCGTGTCCCTGAGCCGCCTTCAGCGGGTGGACGTGGATCGACCGCAAGGCTGGATTCGACATGCGGACATCCTGCCAGCAGCCACCGACAGGAATGCCCGCGGTCGGTCAGTACCCGCGATAGGGACGGTTGTACGGGTCCTCGTACGGACCGGGGGCCGGACGGGGCTGCGCGGGGCGCATCGCCTCGTACCCCGTGCCGGGGGCGGGGCGCTGCTGCTGGGCCCCCGGATACCCGCGCGGGCCCGCGGTCTGCTGCGGGATGTACGGCGCCGGAGCCTGTTGCAGCGGGGCGTGCTGCTGGGGCTGCGGATAGCCGTACGCGGGGTTCTGGTGGTGGGAAGGGGCGGCCGGCAGGGCGGGCAGCGCGGCCGGGAGTGCGGGCAGATGGCTGTGGCTGCCCGTGTCGTACGCGGAGGGAACCCGGATCGGGGCGATCTGAGGAGTGCCCCGCTCTGCGACGAGGGAGTCGTAGATCGGAGTGTCCGGGAAGGACGGCGCGGAGTAGTAACCGCCGCCATAGGTGGAGCGGGGGGAGGTCATGCTTCATAAGTTAAGCCCTTGATGTGCTGATTGGGGAGACCGATAAGAGGGTTGTTTTCCGTGTCGGCAGTGGCGACGGATCCCCAATCCGAGCGAACTTGGGAAAATCGGTCGTCGGATGACGTACTGATCATGTAAGAGCCGAGTTCCCGGCGGGTTACCCGCGGTCGTTTCGGCGGTGACGGAGGAGGCGCGTGGCACGGGCGTGGGCCTCCCGGGGCTCCGGGTAATAGGTTGGGCCGGGAACGGAATCGGCGGCCCTGCCGGACACGGCCACTTACGATGGGGGCGGACATGACAATGCCTAAAGGATCGAATGTTCCCGTGCCGGCACCCGCCGTGCGCATCGAATTGGGGTGGGGCTCGGGTGCCGGTGTGCCCGATGTCGACGCGTCCGCACTGTTGTTGGCGTCTTCCGGGAAGGTGCGCTCCGACGCGGACTTCGTCTTCTACAACGCGCCCGAGCATTCCTCCGGCGCCGTGCGGCACGAGGGCAAGCAGCGCGCGGGCGGCGGCGTCACCGATGTCCTGACCGTCGACCTCGCGCGCGTGGAGCCCGCCGTGGAGCGGGTGGTGATCGCCGCGTCGGCCGACGCCGGCACGTTCGGGCAGGTGCCCGGCCTGTACGTCCGGGTGCTCGACGCGACGGGCGGCACGGAGATCGCGCGCTACGACAGCGCGGACGCCACCGTGGAGAGGGCCTTCGTCCTCGGCGAGCTCTACCGGCGCCAAGGCGCGTGGAAGTTCCGCGCCGTGGGCCAGGGGTACGACAGCGGCCTCGAAGGCCTCGCCACGGACTACGGGATCACGGTGGACCAGCCGCCCCAGACCGCCACTCCCGCTGCTCCTGCTGCTCCCGCAACTCCCGCCGCTCCCGCCCCGCAGACCGCTCCCGCCCCGCAGACCGCTCCCGCCCCGCAGACCGCGCCGCCCGCCGAACCCGTCCGTCTCACCAAGGTCACACTGACCAAGGACGCCCCTTCGGTCTCCCTGACGAAGCAGGGCGGCACATCGGGCTCCATGCGCGTGAACCTCAACTGGCAGACCCGCAAACAGTTCAAGGGATGGGGCGCGAAGCTCGGCAGAGCCGTCGCCATGCACGCCGACCTGGACCTGGACCTCTGCGCGCTCTACGAACTCACCGACGGCCGCAAGGGCGTCGTCCAGGCGCTGGGCAACGCCTTCGGGTCGCTGCACCAGCCCCCGTACCTGCTCCTCGACGGCGACGACCGCACCGGCGCGGTCGATACGGGCGAGAACCTCACCATCAACCTCGACCACATCAAGGACTTCCGCCGCATCGTCATCTTCGTGACCATCTACGCGGGCGCGCGCAGCTTCGCCGACCTCAATGCCACGGTCACCCTCCAGCCGCAGCACGGCGCCGCGGTGGACTTCTCGCTCGACGAGTGCACGGTGCCCTCGACGGTGTGCGCGCTGGCCCTGCTCACCAACACCGGCGGCGACCTCGTCGTACAGCGCGAGGCCCAGTACCTCGTGCCCGAGCGCGGCGTGAGCCCGCAGCGCACCATCGACCGCGCCTACGGCTGGGGCATGAACTGGACGCCGGGCAGGAAGTGAGCGCCCGCCCGGTACGGGCCCTGACCGCTCAGCGCTGCTCGGGAGCCGGCTCGGGACGCGCGTACGTACGGCCCTTCCAGGCGGCGCCGCGCCCCCTGTAGTGCCGCACCGCCGAGTCCACGGTCATCAGGAGGTACAGAAAAGCGGTCCAGGGCAGCGACAGGGCGAGCCACGGCGGCTGCCGGTAGTAGCCGAGCATCGGCAGGTAGGTCGCGGTCATCACCAGCCAGGCGAGGCCGCCCGCCACCGCGGCCGGCAGGTCCCCGGTGGCCGCGCCCGCGAGCAGGGCGAGCGGCGGCGCCAGATAGACCAGGGCCAGGCCCGCCACGGTCCCGGCGAGCAGCAGCGGACTGTGCCGCAGTTGGGCGTACGCGCTCCGCGACACCATGCGCCACAGGTCGGCGAGGCGCGGATAGGGGCGCACGCTGTCGACGCGTTCGGCGAGGCCCAGCCAGATGTGGCCCCCCGAGCGGCGCACCGCCCGCGCGAGCGCCACGTCGTCGATCACCGCGTGCCGGATGGCGTCGGGAATCCGCGCCCGCTCGGCGGCGTCGGCGCGCAGCAGGACACAGCCGCCCGCCGCCGCCGACGTACGCGCGCCCCTTCGGCCGATCCACCGGAAGGGGTAGAGCTGCGCGAAGAAGTAGACGAACGCCGGGACCACCAGGCGCTCCCAGGCGCTCTCCACCCGCAGCCGCGCCATCTGCGAGACCAGGTCGAAACCGCCCGCGTGCGAGGCGGCCACCAACTCCCGCAGGGAGTCGGGAGCGTGCGCGATGTCCGCGTCCGTCAGGAGCAGGTACTCCGGTTCGCGGGCGCGGGCCAGGGCGATGCCGTGGCGCACGGCCCAGAGTTTGCCGGTCCACCCGGCCGGCGGCTCACCGGGCGAGGCGACGGTCAGCGGCAGCCCGCCGTGCCGCTCGGCGAGGTCCCGGGCGAGGTCGCCCGTGCCGTCGGTGCTGCCGTCGTCGACGAGGAAGACCTCCCCCCGCCCGGGATAGTCCTGCGCGAGCAGCGAGGGCAGGCTCTCGGGCAGGACGGCCGCCTCGTCCCGCGCGGGCACGACGACACAGACCGACGGCCACTCGGCGGGCTCCCGGCGCGGCGGCAGACGCACGTCCGTGCGCCAGAAGAAGCCCTGCCCCAACAGCAGCCACAGCCATGCGGCAAGCGATCCGGCGGCGATCCACGCGAGGGCGCTCATCCGACGAAGTCTGCCCCACGGGCCGGGCCCTGGGAGGGCGATCGACTATGGTGACCGGGTGAAGATCGCGCTCATGGACTCCGGAATCGGACTGCTCGCCGCGGCGGCCGCGGTGCGGCGCCTGCGGCCCGACGCCGATCTCGTGCTCTCCTCGGACCCCGACGGCATGCCGTGGGGCCCGCGCACCCCGCAGGACCTCACCGGCCGCGCCCTCGCCGTCGCCGAGGCCGCGGCCGCGCACCGCCCCGAGGCGCTGATCGTGGCCTGCAACACGGCCTCCGTGCACGCGCTGCCCGCGCTGCGGGCCCGCCTGGAGCCGCTGATCCCGGTGATCGGGACCGTACCAGCGATCAAGCCCGCCGCCGCGGGGGGCGGCCGGGTCGCCATCTGGGCCACGCCCGCCACCACCGGCAGTCCCTACCAGCGCGACCTCATCCAGCGGTTCGCCCACGACGCCGACGTCACCGAGGTGCCCTGCCCGGGTCTCGCCGACGCCGTGCAGTACGCGGACGAGCAGGCCATCGACGAGACGATCGCCGCCGCCGCTGCCCTCACCCCGCCCGACGTAAGGGCCGTCGTCCTGGGCTGCACCCATTACGAGCTGGTCGCGGAGCGCATCCGCGCCGCCGTTCAGCAGCCGGACCGGGCGCCCCTCGTCCTGCACGGTTCGGCCGGGGCGGTCGCCGCGCAGGCCCTGCGCAGGATCGGCCGGCTCCCGGGATCCGGTCCCGCGGGCCCGGCCGGGGCTGCTCCCCTGCTCACCGTCCTGCTCAGCGGGCGCGAGGAGCGGCTGCCGGGGGCGGCACTCACGTACGCCGAAGGGCGCCTGCTCACGGCGGTCAGCCCCGCCCACTGAGAACCCTCCCGAGCGCTGCCGCTCCCGCCCCTGAACGCGCTCCGGTGCTCACGCACGGTGACGCGGTGGTGTCTCGGGGGAATCTGAGTAGTCTCGAAGGCATGAAGGACCCAGCCGAAGAGGAGCGCGACGAGCGAGCCGACTCCGGCAGCCCGCCGGCGGTATGGACCGGTCGCGCGACCAACCGCGTGCAGTGGCTGCTCGCCTGCGGAGGCGCCGCCTGCCTGGCGCTCGGCATCGTGATCGCGGTCGAATCCATGTGGACCTCGGGCATCGCGGCCCTGGTCATGTCGGTGGTGGGCTGCATCGCCGCCGGACTCCTGATCCTCTTCGGGACGCTCGCCTTCGTCCATGTCGCCGTCAAGGTCGACGACGACTGCCTTGAGGTGCGCTGCGGTCATCTCGGCCTGCCGCGCCGCCACATCCCGCTCTCCCATGTCGTCGGCGCCGACTTCGTGCCCGCCGTCACGCCGCGGCAGTGGGGCGGCTGGGGCTACCGCTGGCGCCCGGAGAAGGGCACCGCCGTCGTCGTACGACGCGGCGAGGCGCTGGTGCTGCGCCTGGGGGACGGCCACAAGTTCACGGTGACCGTGGACGACGCGGAGTCGGCGGTCCGCGTGATCAGACAGCGCCTCCGACGCCGGGACACGGCGCTCTGACACCGGACGCTCCGAGACCGAAGACCGAAGACCGAAGCCCGATGACCGAAGCCCGCAGACGGTTGGGCGGGAACGATACTGCCGAGGCCAGGGGTCCGTCGCCCCGCGGACCGAGCTGTCGGCGTCCCGGTGACGCGCCGTAGACTCCCCGGGTGACCGCCACCACCACCCCCGTCGACGAGCCGGAACAGCTCGATCCGCAGCCCGCGCGGGACCCCCGTGCCGTGCGCGTCCTGCGGCGGCTCGTGCCCGCCGCCGCGGCGGCCCTCTCCGGAGTGCTGCTCTACGTCAGCTTCCCGCCCCGCACGCTCTGGTGGCTCGCGCTCCCCGCCTTCGCGGTCCTCGCCTGGTGTCTGCACGGCCGCACGTGGAAGGCGGGCCTCGGCCTCGGCTACCTCTTCGGCCTCGGCTTCCTGCTGCCCCTGCTCGTCTGGACCGGCGTCGAGGTGGGCCCGGGCCCGTGGCTGGCGCTCGCCGCCGTCGAAGCGGTCTTCGTGGCCCTGGTCGGCGCGGGCACGGCGGCGCTCTCGCGGCTGCCGGGATACCCGCTCTGGGCGGCCGCCCTGTGGATCGCGGGAGAGGCGGCACGCGCGCGTGTGCCCTTCAGCGGTTTCCCCTGGGGGAAGATCGCCTTCGGCCAGGCGGACGGCGTGTTCCTGCCGCTCGCCGCGCTCGGCGGCACGCCCGTGCTCGGCTTCGCGGTCGTCCTGTGCGGCTACGGGCTCCACGCAGTCGTCCGGCAGGCCCGCGAAGCCCGCGGCCCCGGCGAGGTGCGGCGCGGCGCGGCGGCGGTCGCCCTGCTCAGCGTCCTGATCCCCGTCGCCGGCGCTTTCGCCGCCCGTCCGCTGGTCAGCAACGACGCGGAGGACGGCACCACGACCATCGCCGCGGTCCAGGGCAACGTCCCGCGCGCGGGCCTCGGCTTCAACGCGCAGCGCCGCGCCGTCCTCGACCACCACGTGCGCGAGACCGAACGCCTGGCCGCCGCCGTCAAGGCGGGGAAGGCCCGGCAGCCCGACCTCGTCCTGTGGCCGGAGAACTCCTCCGACATCGACCCCTTCACCAACCCCGACGCGCGCCGCGAGATCGAGGACGCCGTCGAGGCCATCGGGGCGCCGGTCTCCGTGGGCGGCGTCGTCGAGACCAAGGGCGGCAAGCTCTACAACGAGCAGATCCTGTGGGACCCCGAGAAGGGCCCCACGGACACCTACGACAAGCGGCAGATCCAGCCCTTCGGCGAGTACATCCCGCTGCGCGGCCTCATCAGCGTGTTCAGCAGCGACGCCGACCGGGTCCGCCAGGACTTCAGCCGGGGCGGCGAGCCCGGCGTGTTCAGCATGGCGGGCGCCGAGGTGGGCCTCGCGACCTGTTACGAGGCCGCCTTCGACTGGGCGGTGCGCGACACCGTGACCCACGGCGCCCAGCTCATCTCGGTGCCCAGCAACAACGCGACGTTCGACCGCAGCGAGATGACCTACCAGCAGCTCGCCATGAGCCGCGTCCGCGCGGTCGAGCACAGCCGCGCCGTCGCCGTCCCGGTGACCAGCGGCGTGAGCGCCGTCATCATGCCGGACGGCACGGTGAAGGCGAAGACGACGTGGTACACCGCCGACTCGCTCGTCGAGGAGGTGCCGCTGCGCTCCTCCCGCACCCCGGCCACCCGCCTCGGTGTACTCCCCGAGGGCATCCTCGTGCTGATCGCCGCGGGCGGCCTCGGCCGGGCCGTGACCTCGGCCGTACGGGCGCGGCGCCCCGCGGCCCCGTGACCTGTCCACAGGCGGCGTGGGCGGTGGCCGTCCCCCGTTAGGGTCGAGCCATGGCTACTCCTGACTTCATCCGCGCCATCCGGGCCGACGCCGGCCAGCAGCTCCTGTGGCTCCCCGGGGTCACCGCCATCGTCTTCGACGACGAGGGCAGAGTCCTGCTCGGCCGGCGCTCCGACAACGGCAGGTGGTCGGTGATCGGCGGCATCCCGGAGCCCGGTGAGCAGCCGGCCGAGTGCGCGGTCCGCGAGGTGTACGAGGAGACGGCGGTGCACTGCGTGCCCGAGCGGGTGGTCCTGGTGCAGGCGCTCCCACCCGTCACCTACCCCAACGGCGACACCTGCCAGTACATGGACATCACCCTGCGCTGCCGTGCCGTCGGCGGCGAGGCGTGCGTCAACGACGACGAGTCCCTCGACGTCGCCTGGTTCGCCGTGGACGCGCTGCCCGACCTGCACGAGTTCTCGCTCTCCCGCATCAAGCAGGCGCTCGCGGAAGGACCGACCTGGTTCGAGCCCCCGAGCGATGACGCTGTCAGCACCGGCGCGGCCCTCCGTTAGCCTGAGAGCACGATGAACCGTTTGAGCACGTCATGGGGCGCGTACGACCTCACCCGCTTCCCGGAGGACTCCCGGGACCAGTTGCGCGCCTGGTCGGCCGCCGACGCCTATCTCCTGCGGCACCTGGCAGGGGAGGAAGAAGGGGCGGCGGCCGTCGGCCTGGACGGCACCGTGGCCGTCCTCGGTGACCGCTGGGGCGCGCTGACGACCGCACTCGCGGGGCACGCGCGCGCGGTGGTGCAGATCACCGACTCCTTCCTCGCCCAGCAGGCGACCCGCGCCAACCTCGCCAGGGCGGGGCACGGGCGGGACGCGGCACGGCTCCTGACGACCCGCGACGCCCCGCCGCCGCGCATCGACGTACTCCTGGTGCGGGTGCCCAAGAGCCTCGCGCTCCTGGAGGACCAGCTCCACCGGCTCGCGCCCGCCCTGCACGAGGGCACGGTCGTCGTCGGCACCGGCATGGTCACCGAGATCCACACCTCGACGCTCGAACTCTTCGAGCGGATCGTCGGGCCGACCAGGACGTCACTGGCCCGCCAGAAGGCGCGGCTCATCTTCAGCACGCCCGACCCGGCACGCACGCCGGCGCCGAGCCCCTGGCCGCGGAGTCACGTCCTGGACGGCGACGCCGGGGCGGGCGCGGGCCTGACCGCCGTCGACCACGCCGGGATCTTCTGCGCCGACCGCCTCGACATCGGCACCCGGTTCTTCCTCAAGCACCTGCCGCGCGCCCGCGCCGGCGCCCACGTCGTGGACCTGGGCTGCGGCAACGGCGTGCTCGGCACGGCCGCCTCCGTCGCCGAGCCCGACGCCGCGGTCACCTTCGTCGACGAGTCGTTCCAGGCCGTGGCGTCCGCGGAGGCCACCTTCCGGGCCAACGCGGCCGACGGCGCCAAGGCGGAGTTCATGGCGGGCGACGCCCTCACGGCGGTACCGGCGGAGACGGTGGACCTCGTACTGAACAACCCGCCCTTCCACAGCCACCAGGCCACGACCGACGCGACCGCCCGGCGGATGTTCGGCGGGGCCCGTGCCGCCCTGCGGCCCGGCGGCGAGCTGTGGGTCGTCGGCAACCGCCACCTCGGCTACCACATCAGGCTCCGCAAGCTCTTCGGCAACGCGGAGGTCGTCGCGAGCGACCCGAAGTTCGTGGTCCTCAGGGCCGTCAAGGGCCACCAGTAGGCCCATTCAGCACTCGCGCCGCGGCCCGTGCGGTGGCAGCGTCTGGGGAGGAGCGGCGGGGCGGCCCCGTGCGGTGGCGTCCGCCGTTCCGCACGGCTGCTCCGGCGTCCGCGGGTCGGCATGACTGATCCGGCGTCCGCGGTTCGGCATGACTGATCCGGCACTGTCGTGGAACCCGGTACCGATCACGTACTCCCTGATCCCGCCGCACACCCCGACTCCCGAGGAGACCCCCATGGGGCACTTGGCCAAGGAGCACCTGGCGGCACTCGACGCGCACTGGCGTGCCGCCAACTACCTGTCCGTCGGTCAGATCTACCTGATGAGCAACCCCCTGCTGACGGAGCCGCTGCGGCCCGAGCACATCAAGCCGCGCCTGCTCGGCCACTGGGGCACCTCACCCGGGCTCAACCTCGTGCACACCCACCTCAACCGCGTCATCAGGGAACGCGACCTCGACGCCCTGTGCGTATGGGGCCCCGGCCACGGCGGGCCCGCCGTGCTCGCCAACTCCTGGCTGGAGGGCAGCTACACGCAGACCTACCCGGCGGTGAGCCGCGACGGGGAGGGCATGGCGCGGCTGTTCCGCCAGTTCTCGTTCCCCGGCGGCGTGCCCAGCCACGTGGCGCCCGAGACGCCGGGCTCGATCCACGAGGGCGGCGAGCTCGGCTACTCCCTCGCGCACGCCTACGGAGCCGCCTTCGACAACCCGGACCTCCTCGTGGCCTGCGTCATCGGCGACGGCGAGGCGGAGACCGGACCGCTGGCCGCCTCCTGGCACTCCAACAAGTTCCTCGACCCCGTCCACGACGGCGCGGTCCTGCCGATCCTCCACCTCAACGGCTACAAGATCGCCAACCCGACGGTCCTGTCCAGGCTCCCCGACGCCGAGCTCGACTCGCTCCTCAAGGGCTACGGCCACGAGCCGCTGTACGTGGCGGGCGACGACCCCCTCTCCGTCCATCAGGCGATGGCCGAGGTCATGGATGAGGCGCTCGACCGCATCGCCGCCGTCCAGCGGGCCGCCCGCGGCGGCGGCACCCACAGCCGCCACCGCTGGCCCGTCATCGTCCTGCGCACGCCCAAGGGCTGGACAGGTCCCGCTTTCGTGGACGGAAAGCCCGTCGAGAACACCTGGCGCGCGCACCAGGTGCCGCTCTCCGGGGTCCGGGACAACCCCGACCATCTGC
This sequence comes from Streptomyces sp. DSM 118878, assembly GCF_052936595.1. NCBI lineage: Bacteria > Bacillati > Actinomycetota > Actinomycetes > Kitasatosporales > Streptomycetaceae > Streptomyces > Streptomyces sp. DSM 118878. The sequence goes on along the minus strand of NZ_CP193622.1, from coordinate 1,600,577 downwards.
GGCAGCTTGAGGAGTGGCTGCGCTCCTACCGCCCCGACGAGCTCTTCGACGCCGACGGCGCCCCCACCGCGGACGTCCTGTCCTGCGTGCCCGAGGGGGAGCGCCGCCTCGGCGCCACCCGGCACGCCAACGGCGGGCTGCTCAGCCGTCCGCTGCCGCTGCCGCCGCTGGAGCGGTTCGCCGTCCCCGTCGACGGGCCCGGCGCCACCCTGCACGAGCCGACCCGGGTCGCGGGCGAACTGCTTGCCCAGGTCATGGCCGACACCGCGCGGCGCCGCGACTTCCGCGTCGTGGGCCCCGACGAGACCGAGTCCAACCGCCTCGGCGCGCTGTACGAGGCCACCGGCAAGGCGTGGCAGGACCGGACCCTGGAGACCGACGAGCACCTGGCTCGCGACGGCCGGGTCATGGAGGTGCTCTCCGAGCACATGTGCCAGGGCTGGCTGGAGGGCTACACGCTCACCGGGCGGCACGGCCTGTTCTCCTGCTACGAGGCGTTCGTCCACATCGTCGACTCGATGGTCAACCAGCACATCAAGTGGCTGAAGACCTCGCGCTCACTGCCCTGGCGCGCGCCCGTGCCGTCCCTCAACTACCTGCTCACCTCGCACGTGTGGCGCCAGGACCACAACGGTTTCTCGCACCAGGACCCCGGGTTCGTCGACCACGTGCTCAACAAGAGCCCGGGCGTCGTACGCGTCTACCTGCCGCCGGACGCGAACACCCTGCTCTCGGTGACCGAGCACATCCTGGGCAGCCGCGACTACGTCAATGTCGTCGTCGCGGGCAAGCAGCCCTGCTTCGACTGGCTCTCCCTCGACGACGCCCGGGCGCACTGCGCGCGCGGCGCGGGCGTCTGGGAGTGGGCGGGCACGGACGACGGAACGCGCGACCCGGACGTGGTCCTTGCCTGCGCGGGCGACGTGCCCACGCAGGAGGTCCTCGCCGCGGCGGGGCTGCTGCGCAAGCTGCTGCCCGACCTCGCGGTCCGCGTCGTCAACGTCGTCGACATCGCCCGCCTCATGCCCCAGGGGGAGCACCCGCACGGCATGGCCGACCCGGAGTTCGACGCGCTGTTCACCCCCGACCGGCCGGTGATCTTCGCGTACCACGGCTACCCGTGGCTGATCCACCGCCTGGCCTACCGCCGTACCGGCCACGCCAACCTGCACGTGCGCGGCTACAAGGAGGCCGGCACGACGACCACGCCGTTCGACATGGTCGTCCGCAACGACCTCGACCGCTACCGGCTCGTCATGGACGTCATCGACCGGGTGCCGGGCCTCGCCGTCCGCGCCACGACGGTGCGTCAGCGGATGGCCGACGCGCGCTCCCGCCACCACGACTGGATCCGCGAGCACGGCACCGACCTGCCCGAGGTGGTCGACTGGACCTGGCCGAACGCCACCGGCTGACCCTCAGCCTCGAAGACGTCCGCGTCCTCGACCTGGAGGCGGCGGGGTCACGCCGCCTCCAGGTCGAGCAGGAGCCGCTTCGCGGCCAGGCCGCCCGCGTACCCGGTCAGGGTGCCGTCGGCGCCGATCACGCGGTGGCAGGGGCGCACCACGAGCAGCGGGTTGCGCCCGATGGCGGTACCCAGGGCGCGGACGGCCATGCGGTCCAGGCCGAGCTGCGCGGCGAGGCGTCCGTAGGTCGTCGTGGTGCCGTAGGGGATCGTCTCCAGGGCGTCCCAGACCTTGCGCTGGAACTCCGTGCCCGCCCCGGCCGCGTACTCGATCTCGAAGTGGGTCAGGCTCCCGGCGAAGTACGAACGGAGCTGCCCGGTGATCGCGCCGAACGCCTCCGCGTCGTGGACCCAGTCCTCCCGGGCGACGGCCGCGCCCTTCTGCCCGGGCATGGACAGCGAGGCCAGCGCGGTGCCGCCCTTGGCCGTGGCCGACTCCTCGCCCACCAGCAGCAGCTCGCCGAGCGGGCTGTCGATCGTCGTGCAGACGGTCATCGGACTCTCCTTGGTGTGCTGTGGTTCGTCCTCCAGTCTGCGGCTCGCGCGAGGCCGTGGCTGGCGGGATTCGGACAGCGCGCTCCCACCCGTACCGGCGCGGTGAGACACCGCTCACGCTTTATGCAACTAGTTGCACAACGCTTCCGTCGTCGTCTACAACTGAACCCGGAAGACACCGCGTACGGAGGCGCCGCATGAGCCGTTACCCGAACCTGCTCGACCCGCTCGACCTGGGCTTCACCACGCTGCCCAACCGGGTCCTCATGGGCTCCATGCACGTGGGCCTGGAAGAGGCGCCGAACGGGTTCGAGCGGATGGCGGAGTTCTACGCGGCCCGCGCGCGCGGCGGCGTCGGCCTCATCGTCACCGGCGGCATCGCACCGAACGACGCCGGGCGCCCCTACGAGGGCGGCGCCAGGATGACCACCGAGGCGGAGGCCGGGCAGCACGCCGGCATCACCGCGGCCGTGCACGCCGCGGGCGGCAGGATCGCGATGCAGATCCTGCACTTCGGGCGCTACGCCTACCACAAGGACCTCGTCGCCCCCAGCGCCCTCCAGGCCCCCATCAGCCCCTTCGTCCCCCGCGAGCTGACCGACGCCGAGGTCGAGGAGACCATCGAGGACTTCGTGCGCGCCGCCGAGCTGGCCAAGCTCGCCGGTTACGACGGCGTCGAGGTCATGGGCTCCGAGGGCTACCTGATCAACGAGTTCATCGCGGCCCCCACCAACCTGCGCACCGACCGCTGGGGCGGCGCCTACGAGAACCGCGTCCGGTTCCCCGTCGAGATCGTCCGGCGCATACGCGAGCGGGTCGGCGCCGACTTCATCATCATCTACCGCCTCTCCATGCTCGACCTGGTGCCCGGCGGCTCCACCCTCGAAGAGGTCGTCCACCTCGCCAAGGCGATCGAGGCCGCGGGCGCCACGATCATCAACACCGGCATCGGCTGGCACGAGGCACGCATCCCCACCATCGCCACCTCCGTGCCGCGCGGCGCCTACACCTTCGTCACCAAGAAGCTCATGGGCGAGGTCTCCGTACCGCTCGTGGCCGTCAACCGCATCAACACCCCCGAGATCGCCGAGCAGTTGCTCGCCGACGGCGCCGCCGACATGGTCTCGCTGGCCCGCCCGCTCCTCGCCGACCCCGACTTCGTCGCCAAGGCGAAGGCCGAGCAGCCCGACGCCATCAACACCTGCATCGGCTGCAACCAGGCCTGCCTGGACCACACCTTCAACCTCCAGATCACCTCCTGCCTGGTCAACCCGCGCGCCTGCCACGAGACCGAGCTGGTGCTCGCCCCGACCCGCACCAAGAAGAGCGTCGCGGTCGTCGGCGCGGGACCCGCCGGGCTCGCCTTCGCCGTCTCCGCCGCCGAGCGCGGCCACGACGTCACGCTCTACGACGCGGCCCACGAGATCGGCGGCCAGCTCAACGTCGCCCGCCGGGTCCCGGGCAAGGAGGAGTTCGACGAGACGCTGCGCTACTTCCGCACCCAGCTCGGCCTGCGGGGCGTCGACGTCCGCCTGAACACCGTGGTCACCGCCGAAGAGCTCGCCGAAGCCCCGTACGACGAGGTGGTCGTCGCCACGGGCGTTACGCCCCGCGTCCCGGAGATCCCCGGCATCGACCACCCCAGCGTCGTCAACTACCTCGACGTGCTGCGCGACGGGGCGCCGGTGGGGGAGCGGGTCGCGATCGTCGGCGCGGGCGGCATCGGCTTCGACGTCGCCGAATACCTCACCGACGGCGGCGAGAAGGCGAGCCTCGACCCCGCGACGTACTTCCGCCAGTGGGGCGTCGACATGGACTACCGCGGGCGCGGCGGCCTGACCGAGCCCGAGCGGCCCACGCCGCCGCGCACCGTCCACCTGCTCCAGCGCAAGACGTCCAAGGTCGGCAAGGGCCTCGGCAAGACCACGGGCTGGATCCACCGGACCGAGCTGCGCCACCGGGGTGTCGCGATGGTGGCCGGGGCGAGCTACGACCTGATCGACGACGCGGGGCTGCACATCACCGTCGACGGCGTCTCCTCCGTACTCCCGGTCGACACCGTCGTCCTGTGCACCGGACAGGAGCCGCGCCGCGGGCTCTACGAGGAGCTGCTCGCCGCCGGGCGCAGCGTGCACCTCATCGGCGGCGCCGACGTGGCGGCCGAGCTGGACGCCAAGCGGGCCATCAAGCAGGGCACGGAGCTGGCCGCCACGCTGTGACGGCGGTGCCATGGGCCCGTCCCCAGGATGGGGCCCGTCCCTAGGATTGGGCCCATGTCACTCCCGCACGCGATCCTGACCGCCCTCCTGGAGAAGCCGTCGTCGGGCCTCGAACTGACCCGCAGGTTCGACAAGTCGATCGGCTACTTCTGGTCGGCCACCCACCAGCAGATCTACCGCGATCTCGGCAGGCTGGAGCGCGAGGGGGCGATCCGCGCCCTGCCGAGCCAGGGCGCGACACGCGGGCAGAAGAAGGAGTACGAGGTGCTGCCGGCGGGCCGCGCCGAACTGGCCCGCTGGACCGCCGAGCGCCAGGACCCCAAGCCCCTGCGCGACACCCTCCTGCTGCGCCTGCGGGCCGCCGCCGTGGTCGGCACGGAGGGCATCCGGGAGGAACTGCACCGCCATCTCACGCTCCACCGGCGGCAGTTGGCGGAGTACGAGGAGATCGAGCGGCGTGACTTCCCGCCGGAGAAGGACGCCGTCGAGGACCGCCTGCGCCATGTGGTGCTGCGCGCGGGCATCGACCTGGAGACCTTCTGGACACAGTGGCTCACCCACGCCATCGAGGAGCTGGGGGAGAGCCCCGGAACTAAGTGAGTGTCGCCTCGCGAGGGTCCCAGTCCACGGGCAGCGGCTCCGCCGGCACCGGCTGCGTCCCCGGCGGTGTGAACTCCGAGTGGTCCGCGGACCGCGTGATCGCCGTCATGACCTGGAGGACGTGCAGGGCGAGCGCGCCGGACGCCCGGTGGGCGCCCCCGCCGCGCAGGGCGCGCGCCATGTCGAGCACCCCGAGGCCGCGGCCGTCGGTCCGCCCCCGCACGGGCAGCTCGCGCCACTCGTCGGCGCCGTTGGACAGCAGCTTCAGCGGACCGCCGAAGGTGTTCGGATCGGGCACGGCCAGGGTGCCCTCGGTCCCGGTGATCTCGAAGCGGGTGCGGCGCGGCGCGGAGTCGAAGCTGAACGTCGAGGTGGCCCGTATGCCCGAGGCGAACTCCAGGAGTGCCGACACATGCGTCGGCACGGCGACCGGGAAGGTCTGTCCCGCCTTCGGGCCGGAGCCGACGGAGCGTTCCGCGCGCGCCCGCGCCGCGACCGCCGCCACCTGAGACACCCCGCCGAACAGGGCCACGAGCGAGGTCAGGTAGTAGGGGCCGAGGTCGAAGAGCGGCCCCCCGCCCGGCTGGTAGAAGAACGCCGGGTCCGGGTGCCAGGCCTCCGGGCCGAGCCCCTGCACCACGGTCGAGGCCGCGACGGGCGCGCCGATGTCCCCGGCGGCGACCGCGCGCAGCGCCGACTGGAGGCCCGCGCCGAGGAACGTGTCGGGGGCGTTGCCCACGAGCAGGCCCCGCTCCAGGGCTTCGGCGAGCAGCTTCTCCGCCTCGGTGGGGGCGAGGGTGATGGGCTTCTCGCCGTACACGTGCTTGCCCGCGCGGACGGCGGCCCTCGCCACCTGGGCGTGCGCGGCGGGCACGGTGAGATTGACGACCAGTTCGACCTCGGGCAGGGCGAGCACCGTCGCGGGGCCGCCCGAGACGGGGACGCCGTGGGCGCGCGCCGCGTCGGCGGCCCGCCGCTCGTCGAGGTCGGCGACGGCCACCACCCGCACGTCGGGGAAGCCGCTCAGCGTCCGCAGGTACTCGGCGCTGATGACGCCCGCGCCGACCACGGCGACACCGACGGGCCCCCCGCGGGGAGTCGCCGTACTCACGCCGCCTCCAGCGAGGCCAGGTAGGCGCGGCTCGCCGCGAGCTCGTCGAAGAGGGTGTCGGTGGAGCCCGCACAGGCGTCGAACTCGACGACCCGCCACGCGTCCGGCGCCGCGGCGAGGATCTCCGGCACCGGCATGGTGCCCCCGCCGACCGCCACGTTCGGGTCCTCCCTGGTGCCGGGCCCGTCCTTCATGTGCAGCGCCAGGACCCGGTCACCGAGGCGGCGCAGCAGCCCCGGCACCTCGGCGCCGCCGACCGCGGCCCAGTAGGTGTCCACCTCCAGGAACACGGCGGGGTCGAGCAGTTCGGCGAGGACTTCGAGGGCGTGCCGGGCGCCGAAGCGGGGCTCCGTCTCCCACCAGTGGTTGTGGTAGCCGACGCGTATGCCGTGCCGTTCGGCGAGCGGCACCAGGGAGTTGAGGCGGTCGGCGGCCCGAGCGAGCCCGTCGCGGGTGGTGAACGCCTCGGGTTCGATCCCCGCGGGGACGATCGCGAGGTCCGCGCCGAGCGTGCCGATGGCGTCGAGCACGGCCTCCGGCGCGGGGCCGAGGAGCTGCACGGCGTGCGTCCCGGACACGGTGAGCCCCAGCTCGTCGACGATCCGCCGCAGCCCCTTGGGGTCGGTGAGCACGTCGTACGGTTCCACGGCGCCGTATCCGATGTCCGCGAGGCGGCGCAGGGTCCCCTCGCGGTCGGCGATGAGCTGATCCCGCACGGTGTAGAGCTGAACGCTGAGCGGTCGTGTCATGAACGCGCCCTCCCTGTCGTTGGGAGGACGGTAAGTCGCTCTCTTCCGGCCGGGCAAGGGTGCGTAGGGCACGACGCGGGCGCCGGCGGCGGAGCACGCGAAGCCGCCGCCCACCCTCGACGGGTGGACGGCGGCCGGTGGTGCGCCCCGGGGTTCAGGTCCGCCCGCGCGCTCCTCGACGGCGCAGATACCAGAGCCCGGTGCCCACGGCCGCGGCCACCAGGGTGCCGCCGGCGGCCAGCGCCGGCGTGCCCCAGTCCTCCGAGCCGCCCCCGAGGCCGCCCCGGACGCCGCGCGCGGGCGCCGTCGTCGGGGCGGTCGTGGGCAGCGGGGAGGTGGTGGGCATCGAGGTGGGCGCCGTCGTCGAAGACGTCGTGGGCCAGGCGGGCGAGGTGCCGTCCTCGCCGGCGACCCGCACCGTACGGGCGCCGGCAGCGACTGTCCGCCAGGAGTCGCTGCCCTCCGCCGGCTCCGCCTGCCGGGTGGCCTGCGCGGTGGAGCCGGTGGCGGTCACTGTGAAGTCGCCGGCCGCGACCGCCGCTGTCGTGCCGAGCGCCGACGGCAGCGCTGCGGCGGCGACGGCCAGACCGGCCCGGACACATATCTGAGTGGTACGCATGAGTCATTCCTCCGGGGGCACGGGAGGCGGTACAACCCATGCGCCGCCGGGGGTCGGGAAACGCCCGTGCCACCTGACGACGAGCCAACTCGCCGCCGCCCCGTTCCGCATGCGGAGAGCCGCCGGGCAGGTGACGCCGTACGTCGTCCGGCGCAGGGCCGAGGCGCGACCGGTGCTGTGACACAGGCTCTGAGGGGCCGTCAGCCCGTGGTGACCGTCCGCGTGGGCGAGTAGCCGCCCCACGTGCCGTCGGGCAGCTTCGGGCGGACCCGCACCCGGTGCCGCTCCCCGGCCTTCTCGCCGATGTAGAAGCTGTGCTCGGCCTTGTCCCGCGGCGCCGTCCCGCCGAAGACCAGCGAGGTGGCCGTGCGGCCGTCGAGCTGGATCTGGTACTCCGCCACGGCCCCGCCGGTACGCGGCGGAACCCACGTCAGGTCGATGTAGTACGCCCCGTCGGCGCGGTGCGTCGCGGCCCGGAAGCCGGTCGGTGCCGTGCCGCGCCCCGAGTCCTTGCCCGCCGCGGTCGTGAGGCGCACTTCCCGGCTGGCGGGGGAGAAGTTGTCCGCGGCGTCGCGGGCCTTGACCGTGAAGGTGTAGTCGGTGCCGGGACGCAGCCCGGTGACGAGCGTCGCCGTCTGCCCGCCGCCCACGCTGTGGACCTTCGAGCCGCCCTGGTAGATCTCGTACGAGGCCACGCGCCGGTCGTCCGTCGACCTGCCCCACGTCAGCATCGCCGACCGGCTCCCCTCCGCCTCGCCCCGCAGCCGTGCGGGCCGCGAGGGGGCCCCGCGGTCGGCGGCTGCGGCCTCGGGCGTCCTGACGGTCAGCTTCCTGCTGTCGGGGCTGACGTTGCCCTCGGCGTCACGGGCGCGCACGGTGAAGGCGTACGTGGTGGAGGGCCGCAGGCCGACGATGTCCACCATGTGCTTGTGCCCCGGCACCGCCTTGACCTTCTTGGCGTCCCGGTACACCTCGTAGCCGGTGACGCCGGTGTCGTCGGTGGCCTGGTTCCACATGACGTGGGCGGTGGTGGCACTGCCCGCCTCCACCGTGAGGCCACGCGGCGCCGCGGGCGGCGTGGTGTCCTGCCCGCCGCCCCCGCCACCCCAGTCGCAGCCGCCGGCGGCGGTCACGGCGAGGACGGTCAGCAGGGCCGGGGCCAGGGCCCGGGAGAGGGACGAACGGGAATTCCGTCGCACGGTGCGGCCTTCCACTCGACGGCATTGGTCCGGACCTATTTGACACAGGTGACGGAGGCACATCAAGAGGCAGGACGTGCGCCGTGCGGGCGGGCGTCGGCGTACGGCGGGCGCGAGCGGCGATCCGGAGGCGGTCCGGAGGCGGTCCGCTCAGGTCTTGCGGTAGTCGTACGCCTCCGTGGCCGCCGCCTCGACCGCGGCGAGGGCGGCGCCCGTCGACGCGGTGACCACGGCCGCCACCGCGCCCTCCACGAAGGGGGCGTCCAGCAGGCGGGTGTCCGGCGGGAGTTCGTCGCCCTCCGCGAGCAGTGCCTTCACGGTGAGCACGGCGCTGCCCAGGTCGGTCAGGACGGCGACGCCCGCGCCCCGGTCGACCCGCGCGGCGGCCGCCGCGATCAGCTCGGCGCTCGTGCCGAGCCCGCCGTCCTCGGTGCCGCCCGCGGCGGCCACGGGCGCGGTGGTGCCGCCTCCGGCGAGCCCCGTGGCGAGCGCGGCGACCGCGTCCGCGACGGCGGCGCTGTGCGACACGAGGACCACACCGACCAGTTTCCCGTCAGCCATGGTCCGCCTCCGCGGCCCCGGACTCCTCGGCCGTTTCGGCGAGAGCCTCGAAGAGCAGCGCCGACGAGGTCGCGCCGGGGTCCTGGTGGCCGATGCTGCGCTCGCCCAGGTAGCTGGCCCGGCCCTTGCGCGCGAGGAGCGGCACCGTCGCGAGGGCGCCCTCCCTCGCGGCGTCCCGCGCCGCGACGAACGACGTGCCGAGCGCGTCCACGCCAGGCATCAGCGCGTCCAGCATCGTCTTGTCGCCGGGGGCGGCACCGCCGAGCGCGGCCACCGCGTCGACGCCGGTACGCAGGGCTTCGGCGAACCGGGCCTCGTCGACCTCGGCGGCATCGCCGAGCGCCTTGCCGGTGCGGCGGAGCAGCGTGCCGTAGAGCGGCCCCGACGCGCCGCCCACCGTGGAGATCAACTGCCGTCCGGCCAGGACGAGCACGGCTCCCGGCGTCTCGGACACCTCCTTCTCCAGGGCGACCACGACGGCGGTGAAACCGCGCTGCAGATTGCTGCCGTGGTCGGCATCGCCGATGGGCGAGTCCAACTCCGTGAGCAGGGCCGCCGTACGGTCGACGGCATCCGCGGCGTTGGTCAGCCAGCGGCGGAAGAAGTCGGCGTCGAGCATGGGTCTCCTTGCGCGGTCGGTCGGTGGTGGTCCTGTCCCGGGGTATCAGATGCCCCAGCGCAGGGCGGGCGTCCGCACCGGCGCGTCCCACAGGCGCAGCAGTTCCTCGTCGACCTGGCAGATCGTCACCGAGGCTCCCGCCATGTCCAGCGACGTCACATAGTTGCCGACGAGGTTGCGGGCCACGGGCACGCCGCGCTCGGCGAGGACGCGCTGCACCTCGGCGTTGAAACCGTAGAGTTCGAGGAGCGGGGTGCCGCCCATGCCGTTGACGAGCAGGAGCACGGGGTTGTGCGGGTTCAGGTCCTCCAGCACGGCGTTCACGGCGAAGTCGGCGATCTCGCCGGAGGTCATCATCGGGCGCCGCTCGCGCCCCGGCTCGCCGTGGATGCCGACGCCGAGCTCCAGCTCACCGGCGGGCAGATCGAAGGTGGGGCTGCCCTTCGCGGGCGTGGTGCAGGCGGTGAGCGCTACGCCGAAGCTGCGCGCATCCGCGTTGACCTGCCGGGCGATGGCCTCGACCCGCTCCAGCGGCATCCCCGCGTCGGCGGCGGCCCCCGCGAGCTTCTCGACGAAGAGGGTGGCGCCGGTGCCGCGCCGCCCCGCGGTGTAGAGGCTGTCGGTCACGGCCACGTCGTCGTCGACGAGAACGCTGGCCACCTGGATGCCCTCGTCCTCGGCGAGCTCCGCGGCCATGCCGAAGTTGAGCACGTCGCCCGTGTAGTTCTTCACGATGAACAGCACCCCCGCGCCGCTGTCCACGGCCGCCGCGGCCCGCACCACCTGGTCCGGCACGGGGGAGGTGAAGACCTCGCCGGGACAGGCGGCGGACAGCATCCCGGGCCCCACGAATCCGCCGTGCAGCGGCTCGTGCCCCGAGCCGCCGCCCGAGACGAGGGCGACCTTCCCCGCCACGGGGGCGTCCGCCCGTACGATCACGCGGTTCTCGACGTCCACCGTCAGCTCGGGATGCGCGGCCGCCATACCGCGCAGGGCGTCGGCTACCACGGTCTCGGCGACGTTGATCAGCATCCTCATGGGTACCTCCTGGGAACCCTAGCAGGTCAGTCGCTGACCTGTGTTTTTGCAGGTCATGATGAGTATGAGTCGTTTTCGATCTTGGCGGTCCGTGACGGCTTGGAGCGGGTTCTGGCGGTACTGATGCTGACTTAATGCTGACTTTGGTGACGCTTCGTCAGGTCGGAAAAACGGTCGGGTGCGGCTTGGTCGGGTTCCCTGCTGTCGGCAGTATCGACCTTGCGGCAGCGAAGGTCACGCTCGTGAACGGCATCGGAGCGCCCCGGTCCGTCAGGAACCGTGCAGTTGTGGCCGCATGTCGGCGCCTTAGCGCGCCTGGCCTCGGCCTCAGGCGGTGTGAGGGGCACTCCAGCCTTCGCCTGCGTCAAGAGTGCCCGTGCTGCGGCGTTCGCCGCCCGGGCTGGATGCGGTGCCAGACAGGCAGTTTCTCGGAAGTCGACAACTGCGGCAACAGGTCGGTCTGCAGGGTGGACGAGCATCAGGTGGCGAATAGAGCATTCGACCACGTGTCGACGGCGGACTCGATGAGCAGGTCACCTTCCCGGCGGCCGGGGATAACTCTGTCGGCCGCCTCGGCGGGGCCGTGCGCCCCACGCCGGTGGGGAAGGCTCTTTTGACGAGCTGGTTCAGCGAGGACTCGCCCAGTGTCGTGCCGATCGACCCGAACTTCGGAGCACCTCGAGGGCGCCTCCACTTCCACACCGAGACCCTGGGTCCGGGCGGCGGCGAGGACGGCGTCGGCCAGGGCGATGTCCAGCACGCCCAGTCCGAACGGCCCGTAGACGATCGTGCGGCCCCGTTCGGGGGTGAACGCGCCCCCGGAGCCCTCGTCCAGGAGCAGTCGGCCGATTTCCGGGTCGATGAAGTCCCGATGCCCCGCGGCCTGCACGGCGAGGGCGAGGGAGGTGCGCTCGCGCACCGCGTGATCGGCGTCGTCGACGATGTTGTGCGCGTCGAGCAGCGACTCGGGCAGCAGATCGCGCAGAGAGATGTGCAGCACCACCGTGCCGGGCCGGGCTGCCTTCAGGTCCAGGTGCGGTTCGATGGCGGACGTGGCGACGGAGACCAGTCCGTGCGTGGCGGCGCCCGCTCCGCGCTGTCGAGCGTGACCACCTCGGCTCCGGGTGCCATCGCGGCTGCCCGCGCGGCGAACTCGGCGGCCCGCCGCGGTGAACTGTCGTACAGCGTAAGCGTCTTCAGGCCGGGCAGGGCCGCCTGCACATGGCGCAGGATCTCCAGGTTGAACACCCCACAGCCGATCAGGGCCAGGCCGTCCGGGCGGCGGTCGCGGGTGAGCAGCTCGGCCGCGAGCGCGGCGCTCGCGGCGGTGCGCGTGGCGGAGATCAGGGAGCCCTCGATCAGGGCCTCCGGCCGGCCGGTCTCCAGCGAGTTGAGAATGATCGCCGCGCTGGCCCGCTCGATGCCTCTCTCGATGTTGCCAGGGAAGGAGGCGATCCACTTCATGCCCGCGGCCGGCTTGTCTCCGCCCCGGTAGGCCGGCAGACCGATGATGCGGTTGCGCGGCTGCCCGGGGAAGCGCAAGAAGACGGAGTGCGGCACGGTGCTGTCGCCCTGTGCGTGAATGCGGTAGGCGTCGGCCACGGTTCGGATGTTGTCGAGTTCACGGCCGTCGAGGATCCGCGAGACCTCGGAGTGTCGCACGATGAGCATGACGAGATTCAGTCCTTCCACAGATACGCGACGGTCCGGGAACACAGCCGGCGCCGACCCGCCGGAACACGGGCGGGCGCCGGATCAGGCGCGGCGGGCGAGCAGTACGCGGTGCATGGGGGTGTCCAGCAGGGCGACGCGGTGCAGCTCGGAATCGGCCAGCCACTGGTCGTAGTCGTGCAGGGTGTACGCGTCGCCGCCGCCGGTGGCGAGCATCGAGGCGGCGAACAGCCGGGAGAACTTGTTCTGGACGGACGCGGCACCGCCGTCGTCGTCGATGATGTGGTCGGCGATGGCGACGAGGCCACCCTGGGTGAGGCTCTTGGAGGACTTCAGCAGCAGCTCACGGGCGGACTCCGGGGTCTGCAGATGGAAGATGTTCACGAAGAGGGCCAGATCGATGTCCGTGCCCCAGTCGTCGTTCCAGAAGTCCTTGACGACCGCCTCGAACCGGTCGGCCACGTCCAGCTCCTGTGCCTGCCGCGACGCGATCGCGGTGATCCGCCCGGTGTCCAGGCCGCTCGCCGTCAGCGCGGGGAACTCGCGCAGCAGCAGCTGGCTGTAGATGCCGGTGCCGCAGCCCACGTCCAGGACCCGCGCCGACTCCCCGGTGGACCAGCCCAGGTCACGCAGTGCGGCGGTGAGCGTACGGACGATCGGCGGCGCCCAGAAGTTGATGCCGCGGACCAGCGCGGTGTAGTCCTCCTCCGATATCTGGTTCACCCGCTCCCCGCCGGTGGCGTCGCGGGCGCCGGTGCGCACGTTCTCGGCGAGGTTGCGCCAGGCGTTCCAGGCCACCTTGCGGTCGTGGCTGATCTTCCCGACGAGGCTGTACAGACCGTGCGGCGAGAACACGGCGTGCAGCTCGGGCGGCAGGGTGTAGAGGGCTCGCCCGTCGGCGTTGTGGCTTCGCCGGACCACGTCGTAGGCGTAGAGACCTTCCATGAGCACCCGGGTCGCGCGCAGATCGGTGCCGAGGGTCTCGGCGAGCTGCACGGCGGTGGCAGGACCGCGGGCCAGCGCGGAGAAGGCACCGAGGTCCTGCGCGGCTTCGATGACGCCGGGTGCCCACAGGCCGATCAGGTGCTCATAGAGGTGGTGCGCGGCCTGCGACTCGGCTTCGACGCCGGTCAGGCGGACGGTGTCGACGAGCGGCGTGAAGCCGGCCGACGCGCTGGCGGTGGTCTCGCCCGGTGCAGTCACGGTGTGCTTCTCCTAGGGGTGGCCTTCTGGCGGCAGTCGGTGGGAGGACAGGCGACCACCTGGGCCGCGTACGAGAGGCCCGCGCCGAAGCCCAGGAGGAGCACGGGGGCTCCGCCGTGAATCTCCCCGCGCTCCACGAGCTTCGACAGGGCGAGGGGGATGCTGGCGGCGGAGGTGTTGCCGGAGTCGACGACATCGCGTGCGACGATCGCCTCGGTGGCGCCGAGCTGCTTGGTGACGGCCTCGATGATCCGCAGGTTGGCCTGATGGGTGATGACGGCCGCCAAGTCCGACACGGCGACGTCGGCGCGCTCGCAGGCCTGGCGGGCGACCTGCGCGAGTGAGGTCAGCGCCCAGCGGTAGACCGTCTGTCCTTCCTGCTGGAACAGCGCGGGCGGTCCTGCCGGACCGGAGGTCTCCAGCGTGATGGCCGAGCCGTCCTGCGGCCGCGAGCCCCACACCACGGGACCGATGCCGTCCGGTTCGGTCCCCTCGGTGGCCGCGATCACCGCCGCGCCCGCGCCGTCGCCGAAGATGACGCAGGTGGAGCGGTCCTGCCAGTCGAGGAAGTCACTCATCTTGTCCACGCCCACGACCAGCGCGATACGGCTGCCGCCGCCCTGTACGGCGAGGGCGGCCGTGGCGAGCGCGTAACTGAAGCCCGCGCAAGCGGCGTTGAGGTCGAAGACGGCGGCGGCGGGAATCCCCAGACGGTGGGCGACACGGGCGGCGATGCTGGGCATGCGGTCCACGGCGGTGCAGGTCGCGACGGTGACCAGGCCGATGTCGGCGGCGTCCACACCCGCCAGGGCGACCGCCTTGGCCGCGGCGTCGGCCGCCATGTCGGCGACACTCTCGTCCGCGGCGGCTATGTGGCGGGTCGCGATGCCGACGCGGGATCTGATCCATGCGTCGGAGGTGTCGACCATGGTGGCGAGCTCGTCGTTGGTGAGTACCCGGCTCGGCTGGTAGTGGGAGATCGACAGGATCCGGCTGCCCGAAACGATCGCGGTCATCGCCTCGTGCTCTTCCTGGGCGACCATGGATTGCGCATGTGTGCTCCTCCTTCGGTCCACAGTGGTGCGCCACGGGCTCCGACGGTGGCGGTCGTCGTGCGGTCAGCCGAGCACGGGGCCGTCGCCCGACCGGTCCGCGCGGCTGCGCCGGTTGTCCAGATGCGCGTACACCCGCTCCATCCAGCGATCGTTTCCGTCGTACCGCGGGATGAAGGAGGTCCGTCCGTGCACCGTCACGCGGTTGTCCACCACCGCCAGGTCGCCCACCTGAAGGCGGTGCGCCGACATCGTCGCGACGAACGCGTCGCGCAGCGCGGCCATCGCGACCTTGGCCGTGTCGTCCTGCGGATGCGTGGCGGCGAAGTCGACCACGGCATTGGGGTCGGCCAGGGCCCCCTGAAGAATCGGATGCACCGAGAGGGCGCCGTCCTGAGTGCCGAAGGACGGCGGAGGGTCGGTCCGGAACCGCGGCTCGGCGAGCACCTGGATCACGCTCGCTTCGAGGAGCGGCAGCGCCTGGCGGATCGACGACGTGCACAGCTTCGCGTCGCCGGTCGGGTCCTCCCGTAGGGACAACAGGCCCACGTAGTCGGGGCGGTTGTCGTGAAACGCGTTCTCGATGTGCAGTTCGAGGAGCACGGATCCGGCATTGCTCTGCGATATTTCATGACCCGGAACCGGCACCACGTTCTGTACGAGATGACCGCCCTTCTCGTTGCGGAACGCGATGACCTCGCCCAATTGCAGCATCACCGTTGCGATGACGGCGGCGGCGGTCGTGGGCACACGCTCCACCGAATTCGGAACTCCCGGAGTCGGCGGGAGCTGCTCGCCGGCCGCCGTCACCGGCAGTCCGCGGAGCAGCAGGGTGCCTTGGGGACCCGGATCGTGCCGGAACGCTCGCAGCGCGCGCAGCAGTGTACGGGGGAGCAGCGCGGAGGCGTCCAGTGCGGCCGACGGCCATTCCGGGGTGTCGATGAGCGGGTGGCGGGGGCCGGTGAGTGTCCCGGCGAGTACGGCGATCTCGGCCCGTTCCTCCGCGGTGATCTCATGAACGACCACCGATTCCAGGGCGGCGCTCGTGTCCGGCGCGACAAATTCAGGCAGCTGGATCTGATGCATAAGGCGACATTCCCCAAGTCCCAGGTCGGCGGCGAGCGTTAAGGCACTGTGGGAAGCCGGTCTATCACCGATCTATTCTCGCTGGACAGCGTCTATCGGACCCGCTGCCGCATCCGGTCCCGCGCCGGTCCGCCGAGGTCGGTGCCAGGCCCCGCCAGTAGGGTTTCTCCCCTGGTCCCGGTGTTCCCGAGTAGCTCAGATATAGATGAAATATTGAATCTGTCTGAACACTTCAGCCGTCCGATCGAATGGGACACCCGGCTGGACGCGGCGAGAGGGAGCCTGTGAAAGGGAAGGTTCACGCGGGGATTCTTGACGCAATCGGAGATACCCCACTCTTTGAATTCGAGAGAATCTTCTCAGGTGCGCCCTTCCGGGTCCTCGCGAAGATGGAGAGCTTCAACCCCGGTGGCAGCATCAAGGACAGAACCGCACTGAACATGCTGCTGCACAAAATCCGTGACGGAGAGCTCGACCCCGCGCGTTCGGTGGTCGTGGAATCGAGTTCGGGAAATCTGGGTGTGGGTCTTGCCCAGATCTGCCGGTACTTCGGGCTGCGTTTCATCTGTGTCGTCGACGGCCGCACCACGGCCCGCAACATCGCGGTGCTGCGCGCCCTCCAGTGCGAGGTCGAGATCGTCGAGCAGCCCGACGCGGTCACCGGCGAGTACCTGCCGGTCCGCCTCGCGCGCGTCCGTGAGCTGCTCGCGACCATCCCGAACGCCTACTGGCCCAACCAGTACGGCAACCTGCTGAATCCGGGCGCTCACCAACAGACCATGCGGGAGATCGCCCAGGCCCTCGACGGGAGGGTCGACTATCTCTTCTGCGCCGTCGGGACGTTCGGCACCCTCCGTGGCTGTGCCGAATACGTGCGTGAGCACAACCTGGGGACGACCATCGTGGGCGTGGACGCCGTCGGCAGCGTCATTTTCGGAGGTCCGTCCGCGCCGCGTCTCATACCCGGTCATGGTGCTTCGATTCGTCCGGAACTCCTCGACACCGCATTGGTGGACGCGGTCGTCCATATCACCGACCTGGAATCCGTGGCGGCCTGTCGCCGGATCGTCGCCAAAGAGGCGGTTCTCGTCGGCGGTTCCTCCGGCGCCGTGCTGGCGGCACTAAACAAGATGACCGACACGATCGAGCCAGGATCGAACTGTGTGCTGATCTTCCCGGACGGTGGCGACAGATATCTCGACACCGTCTACTCCGACGCCTGGGTCACGGCGAATTTCGGTGAAGTGACGCACCTGTGGAAGTAGCTCGAAAAGAACGGCAAGTGCAGCAACAGACCCCTGTGACTGAAGGAGAAGTGTCCGATGCCCGAAGAGCAGACTGAAGGACCCGTGTACTGCGTCGTCCTGAACGACGAAGAGCAGTACTCCATCTGGTGGGCCGACCGAGAACTGCCGGCCGGCTGGCGCACGGACGGCACCAAGGGATCCCGCGAGGAATGCCTGAAGCACATCGGCGAGATCTGGACCGACATGCGGCCGCTCAGTCTGCGCAGGCGCATGGAGCAAGAAGCGGCGAAGTAGCTGGAGGCGGCGCCGAGCGACAGGCACCGCCTTTGTCACCGAGACACATCCGGACGGGAAGCAGATATGGGCGTTGAGGCACGATCGACCGATACAGCCGACGCATACGTCCCCCTGCACGTACGAGTCGAGCGTCAGGCCGCGCTGACGCCGTCGGCCGTGGCTGTGGTTGACGGGGCCGAGACATGCACCTACGCGGAACTCGAGTCCCGCGCGGCGCTGCTGGCTCACCGGCTCCGCGAACTGGGAGCCGCGCCGGAGGCGGCGATCGGGGTCTGCCTGCCGCGAGGCATCGATCTCGTCGTGTCGCTGATCGCGGTCTGGAAGTCCGGCGCGGCCTATGTGCCCCTGGACCCCGAACACCCCTGGGAGCGGTCCGCGTGGGTGCTCAAGGACACCGGAGCGGACCTCGTCGTCGTCGACGACGCGCTGTCCGCCCAGGTGTCGGGCACCGGAGCGCGACCCGTCGCACCCACCTGTGCGGCGGGCCCGGAATCCCCTGCCGGGCCCGCTTCGGACGTACCCGGCGAGCAGGCAGCGTACATCCTCTACACCTCGGGCTCCACGGGCCGCCCCAAGGGCGTGGTCGTCAGCCATGCCGGAATCGCCAACAGGGTCTCCTGGGTGGTGCGCAGGCAGGGGCTCGGCACGGCGGACCGTGTGCTGCACAAGACGACGCTCACCTTCGACGCGGCCTGCTGGGAGGTGTTCGCCCCGCTGGTGTCCGGAGGAACGGTCGTCCTCGCGCCGCGGGGAGCGGAGGCCGACGCCGCCACGCTGCTGCGCGCGGTCGCCGCCCACGAGGTGACCGTGCTTCAGGTCGTGCCGTCCATGCTGCGCGTCCTGGCGGACGAACCGGGCTGGGCGGACTGCACCGCACTGCGTCTCCTGTTCTCCGCCGGGGAACCCCTCCACGCGGAACTGGTCCAACGCGTCCTGGCCTGGCGGGACGTGGAGGTCTGGAACACGTACGGCCCGACGGAGTGCTCGATCGACATCACGGCCCACCGGTTCGATCCCGCGCAACAGCACGGCTCCGTGCCGATCGGCAGGCCCATCCCGGGCATGCGCGTGCTCGTCGCGGACTCCGAGGGGCGCCCCGTCTCGGTGGGCACCCGAGGTGAGCTGTACGCGGGCGGTGTCGGGGTCGCCCGAGGCTATCTGGGGCAGCCTGAGCGCACGGCCGAGAGCTTCGTCCCCGATCCCTTCGCGGCCGACGGGTCCCGTCTGTACCGCACCGGCGACCTGGTCCGCTGGACCCCCGAGGGAACCCTTGAGTATCTGGGCCGCGCCGACGGCCAGGTCAAGGTCAACGGGGTACGTGTCGAACCCGGGGAGGTGGAGGCCGCCCTGGTGGCGCACCCCGATGTGCGGGGAGCCGTCGTCAAGGCCTTCACCCGTGACGGCGCCACCCGCTTGGTGGGATACGTGCAGCGCAGGGATGCCCGGCAAGGGCAGCGTGCCGACGCCGACCTGCGGGGCTTCCTGCGCACCCGGCTGCCCGGCAGCCATGTGCCCGCCGTCGTCGTCGAGCTCGACGCGTTCCCGCTGACCCCCAACGGCAAGGTGGATCGCCTCGCCCTGCCCGAACCGGCTCCCGACGCCGGCCAGGACGTCACGGCCCCGCGCACCGAGGCCGAGCGTCTCGTGGCGAGCGTCTGGCAGGACCTGCTCGGCGACGAGGACATCGGGGTGAACTCCGACTTCTTCCGGCAGGGCGGCACCTCGCTCCAGCTCACGCGCCTCGCCAATCGGCTGCGCTCGGCGTCCGGCAGGGAAGTCCGGCTCCGGGAACTGCTCACGGCGACGACCGTCGAGGCCCAGGCCCTGCTCATCGAGGGGTATGCCGAGGACGCGACCTCGCTGCCCGAGGCCCCGCGCCCCACCGGTGGTTCGGGCGGTCTTCAGGTCTCCTACGGACAGCGCCGCCTGTGGTTCCTCGACCGGATGAACCCCGGCAGCCCGGAATGGGTCTCCGTCCTGCCGCTGCGGGTCCCCGCCGACGCGAGCGACGACTCGGTCCGGCGCGCTCTGGACGCCCTGGTCGCCCGCCACGAGGCGCTGCGCACCCGGTTCGCCGTGGTGGACGGCGAGCCGACGCAGTTCGTGATGGAGCCGGGCGCCCAGGAGCTGACGGTGGTGGAGACGGGCCGGGACCAGCTCCCTCAGGTCCTCGCTGCGACCGCCGAACGCGGCTTCGACCTGGAGAAGGGACCCGTGCTGCGGGCCCTGCTGGCCAGGGTGCCCGCCCCGCAGGGGGAGTCCGTCCTCTCCCTGGCGATCCATCACATCGCCTGCGACGGCTGGTCATCGGCGATCCTCGACCGCGAGTTCCATGAGCTCCTGGCCTCCGAGATGAGCGGCAGCCCCGCCCGCCTGGCGCCGCCGCGCCGCCAGTACGCCGACTACGCCGCATGGCAGCGGAGCGCCGAGGACCAGGCGTCCACCGAACGCGAGATCCAGCATTGGGCGTCCGTCCTCGACGGCATCGAGCCCCTGCCGCTGCCCACCGACCGGCCCCGCCCGCCGGTGCGCGACGGGCGCGGCGGCATCGTCGCCTTCACCCTGCCCGCCCCCCTCACGGCGGCGCTCGAAGAGCTGGGCCGACAGCACGGGGCCACACCGTACGAGACCCTGCTGACCGCGTTCGCCACGCTGCTCGCCCGCTACACCGGCCAGTGGGACACCCCCATCGGCACACCGGTGGCCGGCCGGGACCGCGAGGAGACCGAGGAGATCGTCGGCTTCTTCCTGAACAGCCTCGTCATCCGCTGCCGCCCGCGGGCCGGCCTCGGCTTCGCCCGGGCCCTCGACGACGTACGAGGCGTCTTCCGCGAGGCGCTCGCCCACCAGACGCTGCCCTTCGAACGCCTCGTCGCGGCACTCGACGCCGAGGGCGACCTCGCCCGCACACCGCTCTACCAGGTGGCCTTCGACCTCCACGACGAGGAGCTCACCGGATCGGCGGCGCTCGACGACTTCCACTCCCTGGAAGACGCCTGGAACGTGGCCAAGACCGACCTCAGCCTCTTCATGCGGCGGGCCGCCGACGGAAGCATGATCGGCGGCCTCGAGTACGCCACCGCGCTGTTCGACCGCACCACCGTCGAACGCCTCGCCCAGCACTTCGTCCGCGTCGTCGAAGCCGTCACCGCCCGCCCCGAACTGCCCCTGGGCCGGCTTCCGCTCCTGTCCCCGCAAGAGAGCGACCGACTCTCCGAATGGAGCCGGAACCCGGGCACGCGGCCCGACGCGTGCTCCTACGAGGTGTTCGAGCGGTGGGCCGCCGCCACACCGGACGCGATCGCCGTGACCGGCGACGGCACCGACCTCACGTACCGCGCACTCGACGAGCGCGCGAACGTCCTCGCGCACCGGCTGCGGGCGCTCGGGGTGGGCCCCGAGGACGTGGTCGGCGTGCTCCTCGACCGCGGCCCCGAGCTGCTGGCGGCACTCCTCGCCGTGTGGAAGGCCGGTGGCGCCTACCTGCCGCTCGACCCGTCGTACCCCGCGGCACGCATGGAGGCCGTGCTCGCCGACGCGGGCGCCCGCGTCCTGGTGCTCGACTCGGCAGGCCGCGACCGGCGGATCGGGCGGCCGCCCGGCACGCGCCTGCTGCTCACCGAAGCGGCCACCGAGCCCGCCGTGACCACCGCGCCCGACCGCACCCCCGATCTGGACGGCCTCGCCTACGTCATCTACACCTCCGGCTCCACAGGACGCCCCAAAGGAGTGCAGGTCACCCACGCCGGACTGGCCAACCACCTCGTCTGGGCCGCCGTGGAACTCGCGGGGCGGGGCGAAGGCGGCGCCCCGGTCTTCTCGTCCATCGCCTTCGACCTGGTCGTACCGAACCTGTGGGCTCCCCTCATGGCCGGCCGGACCGTCACCCTGCTGCCGCAGGACCTCGACCTCAGCACCCTGGGCCGGCAGTTGACGGAGGCCGGCCCCTTCGCCTTCGTCAAGATGACCCCGGCCCACCTGGAGATCCTCTCCGAGCAGCTCTCCGCCGAGCAGGTACGCGCCCTGGCGACGGTGTACGTGGTGGCGGGCGAGGCCCTGCCCGGCCGGCTCGTCGACCGCTGGGCCGCACCGGTGATCAACGAGTACGGCCCCACCGAGGCGTCCGTCGGAACCTGCGTCTTCCCGGCACCCGACCAGGGCAACCGGGAGATCGTGCCCATCGGACGCCCGCTGCCGAACATGACGATGCGGGTGCTCGACGAGTACCTTCAGCCGGTGCCCGTGGGCGTTACGGGGGAGCTGTACGTCGGCGGCGCGGGCGTGGCCCGTGGCTACGCGGGCCGGCCCGCACAGACCGCCGCAGCCTTCCTGCCCGACCCCTTCGGCGCGCCCGGCGACCGGATGTACCGCACCGGCGACCTGGTCCGGCTGCTGCCCGGTGGCGACGTCGACTTCCTCGGACGCATCGATCACCAGGTGAAGATCCGCGGCCACCGCATCGAGACCACGGAGATCCAGCTGGTCCTCGCCGACCACCCACAGGTACGTGAGGCGGTGGTCACGGTCCGGGAGACCGGCCCCGGGGACCGCGGCCTCGTCGCCCACTATGTGGCCGCGGGCGACGCACTCCCCACCCATGACGACCTCGTCGAACACTGCGCGGACCGCCTGCCCCCCTACATGGTGCCGTCGGCGTTCACGGCACTGCGGGCCCTCCCGCTCAACGCCAACGGCAAGGTGGACCGGGCCGCTCTCGCCTCACTCGAGCCCCAGGGAGAGCCGGACGTCGTGGCGCCGCGCACCGTCGTGGAGGAGCGCATCGCCGAGATCTGGACCGACCTCCTGGGCCGGGACGTCGGAGTGCTCGGCCACTTCTTCCACACGGGCGGCAATTCCATCCTCGCGATCCGTCTGGTCGCGAGCGTTCAGGACGCATTCGAGATCGAGCTGCCGATGAGGGCCGTCTTCGAGGCGCCGACCGTCGCCGGACTCGCCACGACCGTCGAGGAACTGATCCGGGCCGAGGTCGAGGCGCTGACGGACGACGAACTCATCGCTCAATCACAGCCGTCCGGGGAGTAGAACACACATGAGTACCGAGGACTACACGCAGCACAGCTCGGACGCCGTCCGTGACGAGCTTCTCCGCCGACGACTCAGCGGCCGCGGCGGCCGTCGGCTTTCCGGGATCGGGCGCGCCGACCGAACCGGGCCCCTGGTGCTTTCCCATGGCCAGCAGCAGATGTGGTTCCTGAACCGCCTCGACCCGGACAGCACCGAATACCTGGTCCCCCTCGCCTTCCGGCTGCGCGGCCGACTGGACACCACGGCTCTCCAGCGGGCCTGGTGGGCCCTCCTCGCCCGCCACGAGATCCTGCGCACCCGCTATGCCATGGCCGACGGGCGGCCCGTGCAGGTCATCGACGGGCCCGTGGACGTCCCGCTGGTGCCGCAGGACCTCACGGACCTGCCCGCCGACGAGCGGGAGGCGCACACCGCCGCCCTCGTTGCCCGGTACCTGGACGAGCCCTTCCAGTTGGAGCACGACTGGCCGGTGCGTGCCCGGCTCCTGCGCCTCGCCCAAGACGATCACGTGCTCACCGTCGTCTTCCACCACATCGCCTGTGACGCGTGGTCCAACCGTATGTTCGCCACCGAACTGAGCGCCCTCTACACGGCCTTCGCCGACGGCACCGATGCCACGCTGCCCTCGCTCGCGGTGCAGTATGCCGACTACGCGCAATGGCAGCGCCAGGAGGTGTCGGGCGCGGCCCTCGAACGCCAGCTGAGCTACTGGCGCGACCAGCTCACGGGCGTCCGCCCCCTCGACCTGCCGACCGACCGGCCGCGGCCCGCAGTACGCGAACACGACGGTTCCGAGGTCACTTTCCCGCTGCCTGACGGGGTCGCGGCGCGCGTCCGGGACCTGGCGGCCCGGCATGACACCACGCCCTTCGTGGTGTTCCTGACGGCACTTCAGACGCTGGTCTCCTACTACACCGGTGACAACGACGTCGTCGTGGGCACCGTCGCCAGCGGTCGCACCCGCCCCGAGCTCCAGAACGTCTTCGGCTACTGCATCAACACCCTCGCCATGCGCGCCACCTGGGACGACTCCACCTCCTTCGGTGAACTCGTCGACAAGGGCCGACAGTCACTGATCGACGCCTACGACCATCAGTCGGTGCCGTTCGCCCAGCTCGTGGACGAACTTCAGCCGGAGCGCGACCTGTCCCGCACCCCCCTCTATCAGGTCGCCTTCACCCACCACGAGGCCGGCCGCGAGGGCTTCACCCTGCCCGGGATGGACGTCACGCCCTACGCGGCGTCCGGCAGCGTCGCCAAGTGCGATCTCGAACTGCGGGTCGGCGAGAACGCCGACGGCTCGTACGAGACCCGGCTCACCTACGCCACCGCACTCTTCGACGAGACCACCGTGCGACGCATGGCTTCCCACTTCGTACGCCTCCTCGACCAGGCGACCCGCGACCCCGACGCCGCCGCCACCGCATTCGACCTCCTCGACACCGACGAGCTGGCGGTCGTGCTGGGCGAGAGTCCGATTCCGGTGCTCGGTTCGTCGGGTCGGTGCCTGCATGAGGTGTTCGAGGAGCGGGCGCGGCAGACGCCGCAGGCCGTGGCGGTCGTCGCGGGCGACGTGGAGCTGTCGTACGGCGAAGTGAACGAGCGGGCGAATCGTCTCGCGCATGTGCTGCGGGACGCCGGGGTCGGCGCGGAGTCGCTGGTGGGCGTGTGCCTGGAGCGTGGCGCGGACCTCGTGCCTTCGCTGCTGGGTGTGCTGAAGGCCGGCGGTGGCTATGTGCCGTTGGATCCGGTGAATCCGGTGGAGCGGTTGCGGTATGTGCTGGCGGACGCCGGGGCGTCGGTCCTGGTGACGTCGGCCGGGCTCGCCCGGACGGTGGAGTTCGCCGGCCGGGTCGTCGTGCTGGACGGCGCGGACGCGGACGTGATCGCGCAGGCGCCGGCCGGGGACCTGGTCCCGGTGTCAAAGGCATCGAACACGGCGTACGTGATCTACACGTCGGGATCGACCGGACGTCCGAAGGGCGTGGTGGTGCCGCACTCGAACGTGGTGCGGCTGGTGGGGACGGCGCACGAGCACTTCGCGTTCGATGCGTCGGATGTCTTCTCGCTGTTCCACTCCTTCGCGTTCGACGTCTCGGTCTTCGAGATGTGGGGAGCGCTGCTCTTCGGCGGCAGCATCGTCGTGGTCGAGCGTGAGGTGACACGTTCTCCGGAGGACTTCCTCGACCTGCTGGTGGAGCGCGGGGTGACGGTGTTGAGTCAGACGCCGTCCGCCTTCCGGTCGCTGGTGGTGGCCGCCGGTGCGGGGGACGAGCGGGTCGACAGGCTCTCCCTGCGCGCGGTGGTGTTCGCCGGTGAAAAGCTGGAGATGCCCGAACTCAGGCCCTGGGCCGAACGGTTGGGTCTTGACCGGCCGGCCCTGGTGAACATGTACGGGATCACCGAGACGACCGTGCATACGACGTTCCACCGGGTGGCGCAGGCTGATCTGGAGCCTGCCGGCGGCAACCCGGTGGGGCGGCCGTTGGCTGATCTGCGGGTGTACTTGCTGGACCGGTTGGGCCGGTTGGTTCCGGTGGGTGTGCCGGGAGAGATCCACGTCGCGGGTCCGGGTGTGGCCCGGGGGTACTTGAACCGGCCTGAACTGACGGCGGAGCGGTTCCTGCCCGATCCGTTCGGCGGGACCGGTGCCCGGTCGTATCGCAGCGGGGACCTCGCGGTGCGTCGTTCGGACGGGAGTCTGGACTTCCTGGGCCGGATCGACGACCAGGTGAAGATCCGGGGCTTCCGGATCGAGCTGGGCGAGATCGAGGTCGCGCTGGCCGGGCAGGACGGCGTGGGCGAGGCGGTCGTCGTCACCAGTGACAGCGCTTCGGGGAATCGGTCTCTGGTGGGGTACGTGGTGCCGCAGGCCGGTGCCACGGTGGACGTGGCGGCGGTGCGGACCGGGTTGGGCCGTCTGCTGCCCGAGTACATGGTCCCGTCGGCGGTCGTGGTGCTGGACGCCCTGCCCTTGACGGTGAACGGGAAGCTCGACAAGCGGGCGCTGCCCGCGCCGGACGAGGACGCGTTCGCGCACGCGGAGTTCGTGGCGCCGCGCACACCGGCCGAGGAGCGGATCGCCGCGGTCTGGCGTGACGTACTGGGCGTGGAGAAGGTCGGCGTACAGGACTCGTTCTTCGACCTGGGCGGCGACTCCATTCGCGCGGTCGCCCTCGTCGGTGATATGCGCGCCCAGGGCATCGACGTCGCGGTGCGTGACGTGTTCGCACAGCGAACCGTCGCCGGCCTGGCCGAACTCGTCGGAGGCCGGGAGGAGTTGGATGCCTCCGCGCAGCGTTACGTCGCGCCGTACGAGCTGATCGACGACGAGACGCGCGCCCTGCTGCCGGACGGCGTCGTCGACGCCTACCCCCTCACGCAGATCCAGGCCGGGATGGTCGTGGAGATGCTGGCCGACACGGGTCGGAACAACTACCACAACGTCAGTTCCTTCCGGATCCGGGACACTGGGACCTTCCTCCCGGACGCCTTCCGCGCGGCGGTCGAGCGGGTCGTCGCCCGGCACGAGGTGCTGCGCACCTCCATCCACCTCACCGACCTCCCCGTGCCGCTCCAGATGGTCCACGCGTCCGCCGAACTGCCGGTCGCCATGGCCGACGTGTCGGAGCTGGCGCCGGAGGGCCGGGAAGCGGCCCTGCGCGCCTACATCGCCGGGGAACGGGCGAAGCCCTTCGACCTCGGCACCCCCTCACTGATGCGCTTCGGCGTCCACCTCACCGGTGACGGCGGATGGTGGCTTTCCGTCACCGAGTGCCACCCGATCCTGGAGGGCTGGAGCCACCACTCGCTCCTGATGGAGGTCCTGACCTGCTATCGGCAGTACGCCGACGGCACGGAACTCGACCCCTACGACCTCCCCGAGGTGCGCTTCGCGGACACCGTCGCCGCCGAACTCGCCTCTCTGGCCTCCGAAGAGGACCGTGCCTACTGGCAGGGCGTGGTCGGCGGCGGCGAGAAGGTGTCCCTGCCGGCCGGCTGGGGCGACGAGCCGACCGGGCCCCGCACGAAGCATCAGGTGGGCATCGGCTGGGGCGACCTGGAGGACGGCCTGCGCGCGCTCGCGACCCGCGCCGGGGCGTCCCTGAAGAGCGTCATGATGTCGGCCCACGTGAAGGTCATGAGCCAGCTGACCGACGCGGAGACCTTCCACACCGGTCTGGTCTACGACGTCCGTCCCGAGGTCCTCGGGGCGGACCGGGTCCACGGCATGTACCTCAACACCCTGCCGTTCCCGGCCGACCGCACGGCAGGCACCTGGTTGGAACTGGTCCGTCAGGTGTTCGCCCGCGAGGTGGAGACGTGGTCGCACCGCCGGTACCCGCTGCCCGCCATCCAGCGTGACTCCGGTGGCACGCAGCGACTCATCGACGTCTTCTTCAACTACCAGGACTTCCGCCAGGTAGACGCCGACCTGGTCGACGGCACCGTCGGATTCGACGACAGCCCCACCGAGTTCCCGCTGACCATCTCCTCACGCAACCAGCACGTCTACCTGACCGCCGACTCGTGGATACTCAGCCGGGCCAACGCCGAACGCGTCGCGGACATGTACCGTGCCGTCCTCGCGGCAATGGCGCGCGACGCCGACGGCGACGCCCGAGCCACCTACCTGCCCGAGGGCGAGCGCCACGCGCTGACCGGTGCGTGGGCGGCCAACCCCGGCCCGCTGCCCTGGCGTACGGTCCGCGAGGCGTTCGAGACGCAGGCCGACGCGACCCCCGACGCCACGGCCGTGTCCGTCGACGGCACCACCATCAGCTACGCGGAACTCGACGCGCGCGCCAACCGGTACGCACAGCACCTGCGCTCCCTGGGCGTCGGCCCCGAGGCCGTCGTCGCCGTACTGCTCGACCGGGGGCCCGAACTCCTCGCCGTACTGCTGGGTGTCTGGAAGGCCGGTGGCGCCTACCTGCCGCTCGACGCGGTGTTCCCGGACGAGCGGATCGGGCACATGCTCGCCGACGCGGGGGCCGTGGTGACCGTCACCCAGGAGACGCATGCCGAGCGCGTCTCGGAGGTGTCCGACCGGCCGACCGTGCTGGTGGACCGCGACCGGCACCTCGTCGACGCGAGCCCGGCGGAGCGCCCGGAGGCGCCGGCCGGTCCCGGCGCCCTGGACACCCTCGCCTACATGATCTACACGTCCGGCTCCACCGGTCTGTCCAAGGGCGTCCTGGTGACCCACGGCGGTCTGGCGAACCACGTCGAGTGGGCCGTGGGCGAATTCGCCGCCCGTGGCAACGGCGGCGCGCCGCTGTTCTCGTCGATCGCCTTCGACCTGGTCGTCCCCAACCTCTGGGTACCGCTCGTCGTCGGCCAGACCGTGCACCTGCTCCCGCACGACGTGGACCTGGGCGAGCTCGGCCGGCACGTCGCCGCGGCCGGCCCCTACAGCTTCATCAAGCTCACTCCGGCGCACCTCGACATCCTGAATCAGCAGCTCACGGCCGAGCAGGCCGCAGCTCTCACGTCCGTCCTCGTCGTCGCGGGCGAGTCCCTCACCCGGCGGGTGGTCCAGGGGTGGCGCGACCTGGCCCCCGACACGCCCCTGATCAACGAGTACGGTCCGACGGAAGCCTCCGTCGGCACCTGCGTCCACCCGGTCGAAGGCCCCCTGCACGCCGACGTGGTGCCGATCGGCAGCCCGTTGCCGAACGTACGGATGCATGTGCTCGACCCGCACCGCGAGCCCGTCCCGGTCGGTGTCCCGGGTGAGCTGTACGTCGGAGGCACCGGCGTCGCCCGCGGCTACGCGGGCCGGCCCGAGCTGACCGCCGACAAGTTCGTGCCCGATCCCTTCGGGGAGCCCGGCGCCAGGCTCTACCGGACCGGTGACCTGGTACGGGTGCTGCCGGGCGGCGTCGTGGACTTCATCGGGCGCACCGACGGCCAGGTGAAGATCCGCGGGTACCGGGTCGAACTCGGCGAGATAGAGGCCGCTCTCACCCAGCTCCCGGAGGTCGACGAGGCTCGCGTCCTGCTGCGTGAGGACACCCCGGGGGAGCGGCAGCTCGTTGCCTACCTGGTGCCCGTCGCGGACGGCATCCCCGAGCCCGGCACACTCCGTGCGGTCCTGTCCCGCACGCTTCCCGACTACATGGTGCCGTACGCCTTCGTGGCCGTGGACACCATGCCGCTCAACGCCAACGGGAAGCTCGACGCGCCCGCTCTGCCCGCACCCGGCACGGACGCCTTCGCGCAGGTGCGCCACATCGCCCCGCGCACCCCCTTGGAGGAACGGGTGGCCGCGGTGTGGCGCGATGCCCTGCCGTCCGCCGCCGCGGGCGTCGAGGACGACTTCTTCGAGGTCGGCGGCGACTCGATCCGCGCCGTCGCCCTGGTCGGCAAGCTCCGTGCCGACGGCTTCGACATCGCCGTACGGGACGTCTTCGACCGGCGCACCATCGCGGGAGTCTGCGAACTCATCAGCGGGCGCGGAGAGCTGGAAGCCGGCCGGACCGGCGGCGTGGCGCCCTTCGCGATGATCTGTGACGAGGACCGGGCGCGCCTGCCGGAGAGCGTCGTCGACGCCTATCCGCTGTCCCTGAACCAGACCGGCATGCTGGTGGAGACCCTGGTCGACGGCGGCCAGAACAACTACCACAACGTCAACGTCTACCGGGTGCACGACGACCGGCCCTTCGTTTTCTCCCTGTTCCGGCAGGCGGTCCGGGCGGTCACCGCCCGCCACGACGTGCTGCGCACCTCCGTCCACCTGAACGGCTTCTCCGAACCGATGCAGCTCGTGCACGCCGACGCCGACGTCAGCTGCACCAGCCAGGATCTCAGGGACCTGGACGAGCAGGCGCGGGACGAGGCCCTGAAGGCGTACGTCACCGCTGAACGCATGGACCCCTTCGACCTCAGTGTCGCCTTCCCCCTGCTGCGGGTCGCCGCACACATCGCGGACGACGCCACCTGGTACTGCGCGTTCACCCAGAGCCACGCGGTCCTGGACGGCTGGAGCAACCAGCTTCTCCTCAAGGACATCGTGCAGACCTATCGGGCCCTGCGGGACGGCACGGACCCCGCGCCGCACGCCGCACCGCTGGTCAGGCTCGCCGACTCCGTGGCCGCCGAGCGCGCGGCGCTCGCCTCCGACGAGGATCGCGCGTACTGGCGCGACATCGTCGCGGATTACGCCAAGACGGCCGTACCGGTCACGTGGCACGGCGACCTGTCCGCGCCCGCCGAGGTCGTCCACGCGGTGGTCGACTACCGGGACCTGGACGGGACACTGCGCGAGGCCGCAGCCGCGGCGAGGGTCTCACCCAAGAGCGTGCTCGTCGCCGCGCACGTGAAGGTGATGAGCCAGCTCACCGACGAACCAGCTTTCCACACCGGCCTGGTGACCCACAGCCGCCCGGAGGCCGCCGGAGCCGACCAGATCCTCGGCACGTTCCTCAACACGCTGCCGTTCCCCGCCGAGCGGCCGACCGGCACCTGGCGCGAGCTGGTGCGCCAGGTCTCCGACCGGGAGATCGAGACCTGGCCGCACCGGCACTTCCCCATGCCTGCCATCCCCAGGGAGCCGGGCTCCGGGCGGCTGGTGGACATCTTCTTCAGCTACCTCGACTTCCACCGGCTCGACAGCGTCGACGCCGAGGAGGGCGCGGGCCTCAACGACAGCCCCACCGAGTTCGGCCTCAGCGTCAGCGCCCTGGGCGGACTGATCACCCTGCGCAGCAACACCCATGTCCTCAGTCGCGCGAATGGTGAGCGTCTGGTGGCGATGTATCGGGGTGTGCTTGCGGCGATGGCCGATGACTTCGATGGGGACGCGGGGGCGGTGTTCCTGCCTGCGGGCGAGGGGGCGTGGCTGCTGGATGCGGGTCGGGGTGAATCGGTGCGGCTTCCGCTGCGTTCGGTCCTGGACCGTTTTGAGGAGCAGGTTGGTCGTACGCCTGAGGCCGCGGCGGTTGTTCATGGTGGGGATGTCGTGTCGTATGCGGCTCTTGATGTCCGGGCGAATCGCATCGCGCATCGGCTGCGGGAGCTGGGTGTGGGCGCCGAGTCGGCTGTGGGTGTGCTGTTGGACCGTTGCACTGATTTGCCGGCCGTGTTGCTGGGTGTGTGGAAGGCGGGCGGGGCTTATGTGCCGGTGGATCCGAAGGTGCCCGATGAGCGGACCCGGTATGCGTTGAGTGATGCCGCGGTGAGTGTTCTGGTCACTGACAGCTCGCTCGTGGAGTCGGTTGCCGGTGCGGTCGATGCGCCGCGTCTGCTGCTGGACCGTGAGTCGGAGGGTATCGACGCGTTGCCGGGGACGGCTCCGGCGCGGGTCACCGACCTGGACCAGTTGGCGTATGTGATCTATACGTCGGGTTCCACCGGGCGGCCCAAGGGTGTGCAGACGACGCAGCGGGGTCTGGCCAACTATCTGGACTGGTCCGTGGCGGGTTATCTGTCGGAGGGGGGTGGTGGGGCGCCGCTGTTCTCGTCGGTTGCTTTTGACGTGGTGGTGACGACGCTGTATGCGCCGTTGATCACGGGTCGCCCGTTGCACATTCTGCCTGCGGATGCGGATCTGGCTGAGTTGGGGGAGCTTCTGAGGGCTCAGGGGCCTTATGACTTCATCAAGCTCACGCCAAGTCACCTGGACCTGTTGCTGCCCCAGTTGGCGGGCGCGGGGCAGGACGCGGGGGAGGGGTCGGTTCCGCTTGCCAGGACGTTGATTCCTGGTGGTGATGCGCTCTCGCGGGAGAGTGCGTCGCGGTGGAGCACGCTGTTCGGTGGGGCGCGGGTGATCAATGAGTACGGGCCGACGGAGATTACGGTCGGCAACAGCTTCTTCCCTGCGTCGGAGCCGTTCGAGGGGGAGATTCTGCCCATCGGGCGTCCGATTCCCGGGACGAGTATGTATGTGCTGGACGGGGAGATGCGGTTGGTGCCGGTGGGTGTCACCGGTGAGGTGTGTGTCGGTGGTGAGTGTCTGGCGCGGGGATATGCGGGCCGGCCGGATGTGACGGCGGATCGGTTCGTGCCGGATCCGTACGGGGTTCCGGGTGCGCGGCTGTACCGGACCGGCGACCTGGCGCGTGTGTTGCCGGACGGCAACCTTGAGTTCCGGGGCCGGGTCGATGATCAGGTGAAGATCCGTGGGTTCCGGGTCGAACTCGGTGACATCGAGGTCGCCCTGGCCGGACAGGACGGCGTACGCGAGGCAGTCATGGTCGCCCGCGAGAACCAGACCCTGGTGGGGTACGTCGTGCCGCAGGCCGGTGTGACAGTGGATGTGGCGGAAGTACGGGCCAGGCTGGGGCGGGTCCTGCCGGAGTACATGGTGCCGTCGGCCATCGTGGTCCTGGACGCGATGCCGCTGACCGCGAACGGGAAGCCGGACAAGCGGGCACTGCCCGCGCCGGACGACGACGCGTTCACCCACGCGGAGTTCGTGGCGCCGCGGACACCTGCGGAGGAGCGGATCGCGGAGGTCTGGCGTGAGGTCCTTGGCGTGGAGCGGGTCGGAGTGCATGACTCGTTCTTCGACCTCGGCGGCGACTCCATCCGCGCGGTCACCCTGGTCGGCGCCCTGCGCGCCCAAGGCATCGACGTCGCGGTCCGGGACGTGTTCGCGCAACGCACCGTGGAGGCCCTGGGTGAGCTCGTCGCCCGGCGCGGAGAGCTGAGTGAGGAAGCCCAGCGATCCGTCGCGCCGTTCGAGCTGGTCGACGCCGAGACGCGCGCCCAGTTGCCGGACGATGTCGTGGACGCCTACCCCCTCACCCAGATCCAGACCGGCATGGTCGTCGAGATGCTCACCGACAAGGGCCTCAACCGCTACCACAGTTGCGCCATGCACCGGGTCCCCGACGACCGGCCCTTCGACGAGGCCGCCCTCCGTGAAGCCCTCCGCATCATCGCGAGCCGCCAAGACGTGCTGCGCACGTCCATCGACCTGACGTCGTACTCCGTGCCGATGCAGCTGGTCCACGCCGACGTGCGGATCCCGCTCGCGGTACGTGACCTGCGCGGGCTGGGTGACGAGGAGCACCGCCAAACCCTGAACGACTTCTTCGAGGCCGAACGCGCCGATGTCTTCGACCTGGCCGTCGCCCCGCTCCTGCGGGTGACCGTCCTGCTGGAGGAGGACGGCTGGCGCCTCGCCTTCACCCAGTTCCACGCCATCACCGAGGGCTGGGGACACCACGTCTTCCTGATGGAACTCCTCACCACTTACGGCCTGTTGGCGGACGGCACGTTCCCCGCCGCCCATGAGGCTCCGGCAGTGCGCTTCGCCGACACCGTCGCCGGGGAGCTCGCCTCCCTCGCCTCGTCGGAGGACCGGGCCTACTGGACCGCGCTCGTCGAGGACCGGACGCCCGTCGCTCTGCCCGCCGGTTGGGGGGCGGACGACGTACCCGAGCAGAACCTCACTCTCCGCGTCCAGCTCGACGACCTGGAAAAACCGCTGCGCGCACTGGCCTCGCAGGCGAAGGCCTCCGTCAAGGCCGTGCTTCTCGCCGCCCATCTCAAGGTGATGAGCGGGCTCACCGAGGCACGGCACTTCCACGCGGGCCTGGTGTGCGACGTGCGGCCGGAGGCCCTGGGCGCGGACCGCGTCTACGGCATGTTCCTCAACACCGTGCCCTTCCCCGCCGAGCGACCCATCGGCCGTACGTGGCGTGAGCTGGTCGAACGCGTCCACGAGCAGGAAGTCGACCTGTGGGCGCACCGTCGGTTCCCGCTGCCGGAGATCACTCGCGCGGTGGATGCGGGGCAACGGCTGGTCAACGTGGTGTTCAACTACCAGAACTACCACGTCGTCGACCGGTCGTTGATCGACGTCGGCATGAGCGCCGGCGGCGGAGCCACCGAGTTCGACCTGAACGTCATCGCCATGGCCCACGGCATCAGCCTGAAGACCACTACCAGCGTCCTCAGTCGCGCGAATGGTGAGCGTCTGGTCGGGATGTATCGGGGTGTGCTTGAGGCGATGGCTGCTGATTTTGATGGGGATGCGGGGGCGGCTTTCCTGCCGGCGGGGGAGCGGGACTGGCTTCTGGGTGTGGGCCGGGGTGATGGGGTGGCGGGGCCGTTGCGTTCGGTTCTCGACCGTTTCGAGGAGCAGGTTCGTCGTACTCCTGATGCTGTGGCTGTCGTGCATGGTGGCGATGTTGTTTCGTATGCCGCTTTGGATGTGCGGGCCAATCGTATTGCGCATCGGTTGCGGGAGCTGGGTGTGGGTGCTGAGTCGGCTGTGGGTGTGTTGTTGGAGCGTTGTACGGATTTGCCGGCGGTGCTGCTTGGTGTGTGGAAGGCAGGTGGTGCCTATGTTCCGGTGGATCCGCAGGCGCCCGATGAGCGGACCCGGTATGCGTTGGGTGATGCCGCGGTCGGCGTTGTGGTGACGGTCAGTTCATTCGTGGGGTTGGTTTCGGGTGCGGTTGATGCGCCGTGTCTGCTGTTGGACCGTGAGTCCGGGGGGCTCGATGCGTTTCCGGTCACGGCTCCGGAGCGTGTCACTGATCTGGATGGGCTGGCGTATGTGATTTATACGTCGGGTTCCACTGGGCGGCCCAAGGGTGTGCTGACCACGCAGCGGGGTCTGGCCAATTATGTGGACTGGTCTGTGGCCGGGTATTTGTCGGAGGGTGGTGGCGGGGCGCCGCTCTTTTCGTCGGTTGCGTTTGATGTCGTTGTCACGACGTTGTATGCGCCGTTGGTCACGGGTCGGCCGTTGCATATTCTGCCCGCGGGTGCGGATCTGGGGGAGTTGGGCGGTCTTCTCAGGGCGCAGGGCCCCTTCGATTTCATCAAGTTGACGCCCAGTCATTTGGATGTGTTGTTGCCGCAGCTCGCGGATATGGGGGAGGAGTCGGTTCCGCTGGCCAGGACGTTGATTCCTGGTGGTGATGCGCTTTCGCGGGAGAGTGCGTCGCGGTGGAGCAGGCTTTTTGGTGGGGCGCGGGTGATCAATGAGTACGGGCCGACGGAGATTACGGTCGGCAACAGTTTCTTCCCTGCGTCGGAGCCGTTCGAGGGGGAGATTCTGCCCATCGGGCGTCCGATTCCCGGGACGAGTATGTATGTGCTGGACGGGGAGATGCGGTTGGTGCCGGTGGGTGTCACCGGTGAGGTGTGTGTCGGTGGTGAGTGTCTGGCGCGGGGTTATGCGGGCCGGCCGGATGTGACGGCGGATCGGTTCGTGCCGGATCCGTACGGGGTTCCGGGTGCGCGGCTGTACCGGACCGGCGACCTGGCGCGTGTGTTGCCGGACGGCAACCTTGAGTTCCGGGGCCGGGTCGATGATCAGGTGAAGATCCGTGGGTTCCGGGTCGAACTCGGTGACATCGAGGTCGCCCTGGCCGGACAGGACGGCGTGCGCGAAGCCGTCGTCGTCACGCGCGAGGCCGCTTCGGGGGACCGGTCTCTGGTGGGGTACGTGGTGCCGGAGCCGGAAGGCATCGTGCATGTGGCGGAGGTACGGGCCGGCCTCGGCCGGCTGCTGCCGGAGTACATGGTGCCGTCGGCCGTGGTGGTCCTGGACGCGATGCCGCTGACCGCGAACGGGAAGCCCGACAAGCGGGCGCTGCCCGCGCCGGACGACGACGCGTTCGCCCACGCGGAGTTCGTGGCACCGCGGACACCTGCGGAGGAGCGGATCGCGGAGGTCTGGCGTGAGGTCCTTGGCGTGGAGCGGGTCGGAGTGCATGACTCGTTCTTCGACCTCGGCGGCGACTCCATCCGCGCGGTCACCCTCGTCGGCGCCCTGCGCGCCCAAGGCATCGACATAGGTGTCCAGGAAATCTTCCTGAGCCGCACCGTGGCGGCCCTCGGTGAACTGGTCGGTGAGCGCGGCGAGGTCGCCGCCCCCGAGCAGCGCTTCACCGCGCCGTTCGAGCTGGTCGACGCCGAGACGCGCGCGCAGTTGCCGGACGATGTGGTGGACGCCTACCCCCTCACTCAGAACCAGGTGGGGATGCTGGTCGAATCGATGAGCGGTGACGGACGCGGGAGCTACCACAACGTCGAGGCTTTTCACGTACGGGACGAGCGGCCTTTCGACTTCGGTGTTTTCGAAGAGGCTGTCCGTGTGGTCGTGGCGCGGCATGAGGTGTTGCGTTCGTCGGTGAGTCTGACGGATTACGCGGTGCCGCTGCAGTTGGTGCGTGAGGGCGTCGATGTTCCGTGCGGGTGGCGCGATGTCAGTGGCCTGGGCGAGGAGGCGGTGCGGGCGGAAGTGCTGTCGTTCGTCGACGCCGAGCGGGCGGATGTCTTCGATCTGGCGGGCTCCGGTTCGTTGTTGCGGGTGTTTGCCCATGCGGGGGCCGCGGACGGCTGGATCTGCACGTTGACGCAGCATCACGCGATTTTGGAGGGCTGGAGCTTCTACGCCCTGTCGATGGAGATCGTGGAGTGCTACCGGCGATTGCGCGATGACGCGGGTTCCGATGCGTATGAGGCTCCGCGGGTGCGTTTTGCGGACGCGGTGGTGGCGGAGATGCGGGCTCTTGAGTCGGTGGAGGACCGGGAGTTCTGGTCGGGTGTGGTGGCCGGGCGCGAGCGGTTCGTGGTGCCGGCCGGCTTCGGCGATCCGGGCATGGCTGAACCGGCGGGGCCGGTGGAGTCGGTGCGTGTGCGGGTGGAGCTGGCAGACGTCCGGGAGAGACTGCTGGCGTTGGCGGCGGCTGAGGATGTGCCGGTCAAGAGCGTGTTGTTGGCCGCGCATGTGAAGGTGCTCGCGCAGTTGTCGCAGGAGGAGAAGTTCTTCACCGGGCTGGTGGGGCACTGCCGGCCGGAGGTGGTGGGTGCGGAGCGGGTGTACGGGATGTTCCTGAACACCATGCCGTTCCCGGTGGACCGTACGGCGCGTACGTGGCGTGAGCTGGTGCGTCAGGTGTTCGCGCGGGAAGTGGAGGCGTGGCCGCACCGGCATTACCCGATGCCGCAGGTCCAGCGAGACGCCGGTCGTGGCGGCGAGCGGCTGATCGATGTCCTCTTCAATTACATCGACTTTCAGCAGGGCGCCGAGCCCGGACCCGTGAGCACCGTCGTCAGCGAGGGGCCCAACGAGTTCGGCCTGGGCGTGCACGCCCGCGGTTGCGACCACTTGGCACTCAGCACGACATCCCGCGTCATGACCCGGAGCAATGCGGAACGCCTGGCAGCGATGTATCGCGCGGTGCTGGAGGCCATGGCGACCGACCCCGACGGAGACGCACGCACCATCCGTCTACCTGCTGAGGAGCGCGAAACCATCATGGGAGGAAGCGTCGTGGGTTCCGGTGTGTCGTCTTCGGGCAGTGTGCACGAGTTGTTCGAGGAGCGGGTGCGCCTGTCGCCGGAGGCGGTGGCGGTGATCGCCGGTGGGGTGGAGCTGTCGTACGGGGAGGTGAATGAGCGGGCGAACCGGTTGGCGCATGTGTTGCGGGACGCGGGGGTGGGCGCGGAGTCGCTGGTGGGGGTCTGCCTGGAACGCGGGGCGGATTTGCTGCCGTCCCTGCTGGGCGTGATGAAGGCGGGCGGTGGCTATGTGCCGCTGGACCCGGCCAACCCGGTGGAGCGGCTGCGGTTCATGCTGGCGGACTCCGGCGCGTCGGTCCTGGTGACCACCGCCGATCTCGCCGGGACGGTGGGCTTCGCGGGCCGGGTCGTCGTGCTGGACGGCGCGGACGCGGACGTGATCGCGCAGGCGCCGGCCGGGGACCTGGCCCCGGTGTCGGAGGCGTCGAACACGGCGTACGTGATCTACACGTCGGGATCGACCGGGCGCCCCAAGGGCGTCGTCGTCCCGCACTCGAATGTGATGCGGCTGCTTGAGACGACGTACGAGCACTTCGCGTTCGACGAGTCGGACGTCTTCTCGCTGTTCCACTCCTTCGCGTTCGACGTCTCGGTCTTCGAGATGTGGGGAGCCTTGCTCTTCGGCGGCAGCGTGGTCGTGATCGAGCGCGAGGTGGCACGTTCGCCGGAGGACTTCCTCGACCTGTTGGTGGAGCGTGAGGTGACGGTGCTGTGCCAGACGCCGTCCGCGTTCCGGTCCCTGACAGCGGCAGCGGCCGCGGGGGACAAACGGATACGACAACTCTCTTTGCGGGCCGTGGTGTTCGCCGGTGAGAAGCTCGAAGTTCCCGAACTGGCTCCGTGGGTCGAGCGACTGGGTCTCGGGCGCACGGCTCTGGTGAACATGTTCGGGCCGACGGAGACCACGGTCTATGTCACCTACCACCGCATCGTCAGGCGCGACCTGGAGCCCGGCTCGGGCAATCCGATCGGACGCCCGCTCAACGACCTCCGCATCCACCTCCTTGACCCGTCCGGAAGTCTCGTTCCGATGGGTGTTCCGGGTGAGATGCATGTCGCGGGCCCGGGTGTGGCCCGGGGCTATCTGAACCGGCCGGGGCTGACGGCGGAGCGGTTCGTGCCGGACCCGTTCGGCGGTCCGGGGGGACGGTTGTACCGCACCGGGGACCTGGCGGTACGACGTCCGGACGGGAGGCTGGAGTTCCTGGGCCGGATCGACGACCAGGTGAAGATCCGGGGGTTCAGGGTCGAGCTGGGCGAGATCGAGGTCGCGCTGGCCGCGCAGGAAAGCGTGCGTGAGGCCGTAGTGGTCGCCCGGGAGAACCAGAAACTGGTGGGGTACGTCGTGCCGCGGGCCGGTGCCACCGTGGAGGTGGCGGCGGTACGGGCCGGGGTGGGGCGTGTACTGCCGGACTACATGGTCCCGTCAGCGCTGGTGGTGCTGGACGCTCTGCCGTTGACCCCGAACGGCAAGCTCGACAAGCGAGCGCTGCCGGCGCCGGATGAGGACGCGTTCGCGCGGGCCGCGTTCATCGCCCCGCGCTCCCCCCTGGAAGACCGGATCGCCGGGGTGTGGCGCGATGTCCTCGGCGTGGAGAGGGTCGGCGTACAGGACTCGTTCTTCGACCTCGGCGGCGACTCGATCCGTGCGGTCACGCTGGTCGGTGCCCTGAGGGCGCACGGCATCGATATCGCCGTACGCGATGTCCTGGCTCGACGCACCGTGGCGGGCCTTGCCGAACTCGCCGACGACCGAGCCCCGCTCGCCGACCGCACCTACCGTTCCGTCGCGCCGTTCGAGCTGATCGACGCCGAGACGCGCGCCCAGTTGCCGGACGATGTGGTGGACGCCTACCCCCTCACTCAGACGCAGGTGGGGATGCTGGTCGAGTCGCTGGCCGGTGACGGGCGCGGGAGCTACCACAATGTGATGGCTTTCCACGTACGGGACGAGCGGCCTTTCGACTTCGGTGTTTTCGAAGAGGCTGTCCGTGTGGTCGTGGCGCGGCATGAGGTGTTGCGTTCGTCGGTGAGTCTGACGGATTACGCGGTGCCGCTGCAGTTGGTGCGTGAGGGCGTCGATGTTCCGTGCGGGTGGCGCGATGTCAGTGGCCTGGGCGAGGAGGCGGTGCGGGCGGAAGTGCTGTCGTTCGTCGACGCCGAGCGGGCGGATGTCTTCGATCTGGCGGCCTGTGGATCGTTGTTGCGGGTGTTTGCCCATGCGGGGGCCGCGGACGGCTGGATCTGCACGTTGACGCAGCATCACGCGATCCTCGAAGGCTGGAGTTACCACGCGCTCTTGATGGAGGTCGTGGGTTGCTACCGGCGTTTGCGTGATGCCGGGCGGCTGGAGGAGTACGAGGCTCCGCGGGTGCGTTTCGCGGACGCGGTGGCGGCGGAGATGCGGGCTCTTGAGTCGGTGGAGGACCGGGAGTTCTGGTCGGGTGTGGTGGCCGGGCGCTGGCGGTTCGTGCTGCCGACCGGTTTCGGTGGGTCAGGGCCGGTGGAGTCGATGCGTGTGGGGGTGGAGCTGGCAGGCGTCCGGGACCAACTGCTGGCGTTGGCGGCGGCTGAGGATGTGCCGGTCAAGA
Organism: Streptomyces sp. DSM 118878; assembly: GCF_052936595.1. Taxonomy (NCBI): domain Bacteria; kingdom Bacillati; phylum Actinomycetota; class Actinomycetes; order Kitasatosporales; family Streptomycetaceae; genus Streptomyces; species Streptomyces sp. DSM 118878. The sequence goes on along the minus strand of NZ_CP193622.1, from coordinate 1,561,438 downwards.
GCGTGTTGTTGGCCGCGCATGTGAAGGCGCTCGCGCAGTTGTCGCAGGAGGAGGAGTTCTTCACCGGGCTGGTGGGGCACTGCCGGCCGGAGGTGGTGGGTGCGGAGCGGGTGTACGGGATGTTCCTGAACACCATGCCGTTCCCGGTGGACCGTACGGCGCGTACGTGGCGTGAGCTGGTGCGTCAGGTGTTCGCGCGGGAAGTGGAGGCGTGGGAGCACCGGCACTATCCGATGCCGCAGGTCCAGCGAGACGCCGGCGGTGACGGCGAGCGGCTGATCGACATCCTGTTCAGCTACACCGACTTCCACCAGGTCGACTCCGGAGTCCTCACCCAGGCGGCGACCAGCGACCCGACGGAGTTCGCTCTGTCCGTACACGCCCTGGGCTCGCGGCAGATGGCGCTCACCACGAACACCCGGGTGATGACCCGAGCCAATGCTGAGCGGCTGGCCGCGATGTACCGCGGGGTGCTGGAGGCCATGGCCGCTGACCCCGATGGGGACACGGGGACGGTCTTCTTGCCGCCGGGGGAGCGGTCGTGGCTGGTGGACACCGGCCGGGGAGAGCCCGTTGAGGCCCCGCTTCACCTGGTGCTCGACCGCTTCGAGGAGCAGGTTCGCCTTACTCCGAAGGCCACGGCTGTGGTCCACGGTCCGGAGTTCGTTTCTTATGCCGAGCTCGATGCGCGAGCGAACCGGATCGCGCATCGGCTGCGCGGGCTGGGTGTGGGCTGTGAGTCGGTCGTCGGTGTTCTGCTCGAACGGTGTGTCGATCTGCCGGTTGCGCTGCTGGGTGTCTGGAAGGCCGGTGGTGCCTACGTTCCGGTGGATCCGCAGGCTCCGGAGGAGCGCATCCGGTACGCGCTGGCCGATGCCCGAGTGAACGCCCTGGTCACCGACAGTGCGCACGCGGGGTCGGTTTCCGGTGCCGTGGAGGGGCCGTGTCTGCTTCTGGACCGGGAGTCGGAGAGCGCCGACGCGCTCCCGGATTCCGCGCCGCCCCGCGTCACGGATCCCGATCTGCTTGCCTACGTGATCTACACCTCGGGTTCCACCGGACGGCCCAAGGGGGTGCAGACCACGCACCGGGGTCTCGCCAACTACCTTCGCTGGGCTGTGGCCGGATACGTGGGTGAGGGCAGTGGCGGGGCGCCGCTGTTCTCCTCCGTCGCCTTCGACGTGGTCGTCACGACACTGTTCGCCCCCTTGGTCTCCGGCCAGCCTGTGCACGTGTTGCCTGCTGACGCCGATCTGGCGCAGCTCGGAGATCTCCTGAGGGCTCAGGGCCCGTACGACTTCATCAAGCTCACGCCCGCCCACCTGGATCTGCTGCGGCCCCAACTGGAGCACGCGGCACAGGACACAGGTCCCCTGGCGTCGACGCTGATAGTCGGGGGCGACGCACTGTCCCGGGCCAACGCCGAGCGGGGGCGCACGCTCCTCGGCGGAGCACGGGTCATCAATGAGTACGGGCCCACCGAGATCACGGTCGGCAACAGCGTCTTCCCCGCGTCCGAGTCGTTCGAGGGCGAGATCCTGCCCATCGGCCGGCCGATCCCGGGAACCAGCATGTATGTGCTCGACGCGAAGATGCGGCTGGTTCCGGTCGGTGTCACCGGCGAGGTCTGTGTCGGCGGCGAGTGCCTGGCGCGCGGCTATGCAGGGCGTCCCGAGCTGACCGCGGAGCGCTTCTTGCCGGATCCGTACGGAACGCCGGGCGCCCGGTTGTACCGGACCGGTGACCTGGCTCGGGTTCTCCCGGACGGCAACCTCGAATTCCGCGGCCGGATCGATGACCAGGTGAAGATCCGGTCGTTCCGGGTCGAACCGGGGGAGGTCGAGGTCGCGCTGGCCGGTCAGGACGGGGTGGGCGAGGCGGTCGTGGTCACGTGCGAGGCCGCGTCCGGGGACCCGATTCTGGTGGGGTACGTGGTGCCCCTGGCCGGGACCACCGTGGACGTGGCGGCGATCCGGACCGCGTTGGGCCGAGAACTGCCGGAGTACATGATTCCATCGGCAGTGGTGGCGCTGGAGGCAATGCCGTTGACGGCGAACGGGAAGCCGGACAGGCGGGCGCTTCCCGCGCCGGACGAGGAAGCCTATGCGCGGGCGGAGTTCGTGGCGCCGCGCACGGCGGCGGAGGAGCGCATCGCCGGGGCGTGGCGTGAGGTGCTCGGCCTGGAGCGGGTCGGCGTGCTGGACTCGTTCTTCGACCTGGGCGGCGACTCCATCCGCGTGGTCACCCTGGTCGGCGCTCTCCGCGCCCAGGGCATCGACGTAGGTGTCCAGGAAATCTTCCGGCATCGCACCGTGGCCGCACTGACCGAACTGGTCGACGGCCGTGCCGCCCTGGGCGACCAGGCTTACCGTCCCGTCCAGCCGTTCGAGCTGTTGGACGACGAGATCCGGGCCCAGCTGCCCGACGATGTCGTCGACGCCTACCCCCTCACCCAGAACCAGACCGGCATGCTCGTCGAGTCGCTCGCCAGCGGCGGCCGGAATTACCACCTGGTCAACTCCGCGCGCATCCGGGATGACCGCCCCTTCTCGGCCGACGCCCTGGTCCAAGCTGTCGGCGCCCTGGTCGCGCGGCACGAGGCTCTGCGCACCTCCGTCGACCTGGAAGGCCATCCCGTCCCGATCCAGCGGGTGCACGCGACAGCCGATCTGCCCATCGGCGTGGTGGACCTGCGACCGCTGGACGCCCGGGAGCAGGAGCTGGCCCTGCGGCGGTTCATGCGGGCGGAGAGCGCCACGCCGTGCTCGCACGACAGCGCGCCGATGATGCGGATAGCGGTACACCTCTGCGGCGACGGCAGCTGGCAGTTCACGATCAGCCAGTCGCACGTCATTCTGGAGGGCTGGAGCTCCCACGTGCTGATGGCCGAACTGATGACGCTCTACCGGGCGCACCGGGACGGCACGACACCAGAGCCGTACGAGCAGGCGCCCATACGGTTCGCGGACGCCGTGGCCGCCGAGCTGCGAGCTCTGGAATCCGAGGACGACCGTGCGTTCTGGCGCGAGGTGGTCACCGGCCGCGCGAAGTACGAACTCCCGCCCGGCTGGGGCAGCGCGAACGACGTGCCGCACGAGTCGTACAGCGTTCGCGTTCCCCTCCGCGACCTCGACGCCCGGCTGCGCGCGTTCGCCTCCGGCACCGAAGTGCCCCTGAAGAGCGTGATGCTTGCCGCGTTCCTCAAGGCCATGGGCGCCTTCACCAGCGATACGTCGTTCTTCGTCGGCCTCACCACCCATGTCCGCCCGGAGGCGGCCGGGGCGGAACGGGTGTACGGCATGCACCTCAACACGCTGCCGTTCCCCGTTGACCTGAACTCGCCGACCTGGCGTGATCTGGTCCAGCAGGTATTCGCCCGGGAGACGACGGCCTGGCCGCACCGGCACTATCCGATGCCGGCCATCCAACGTGAGCTGGGGGACGGGCGACGGCTGATCGACGTCTACTTCAGCTATCAGGACTTCGAGCGGTTCGACGGCGGTCTGGCCGATCAATCCGCGAGCTACGGATTCAGTACGAACGAGTTCCCGTTCTCGGTCGCCACCGGCGACGGCTTCCTCAGCCTGCGGTCCAACACCCGGGCGGTCAGTCGCGAGAACATGGAACGGATGGCCGAGGTCTTCCGGGCCGTCCTCGCCTCGATGGCCGACGCCCCGGACGGGGACGCCCTCGCGACCGCGCTGCCGGCCGCGGACCGCGTCCTGGCCGACAGAGCTCACCGGCTGAGGGACGAACCGCTGCCGCCGAGAGACCTGTGCTCCCTGATCGAGGAGCAGGCCGCGCGCACGCCACACGCGACCGCGGTGATCGACGGCGCCCGCGTTCTGTCGTACGCCGAACTCGACGCCCGTGCTGAGCGGCTGGCCGGCCGACTGCGTTCCGTCGGCATCGCGGAGCGTCCCGCCGAGGAAGCGGTCGTCGGCGTCCTCCTCGAGCGAAGCACGGAACTCGTGGTCTCCCTGCTCGCGGTCTGGAAAGCCGGCGCCGCGTATCTGCCGATCGACCCCTCGTCTCCCCGGCCGCGTGTCATCGGCACACTGCGCGATGCGGGCGTCTCGGTCGTGGTCACGGATGACGCCCTGCGCGAGCGGCTGCCCGACGACCTCGGTGACGGAGTCGTCATCGCCGGCGCCGACGTCCGGGATCCGGCCCCCGCGCCGGCCGTCGTCACGGACCGGGTCAGAGACCTGGACCGCACGGCGTACGTGATCTACACATCAGGTTCCACGGGCCGGCCCAAGGGCGTGCAGGTCACCCATCGCGGCCTGCTCAACCACGTCCGCTGGGCCGTGGACGAGCTGGCGGCCCGGGGCACCGGAGGCGCGCCGCTGTTCTCGTCGGTCGCCTTCGACCTGGTCGTTCCCAACCTGTGGGCCCCGCTGGTGGCCGGGCAGCCGGTGACGGTGTTCCCCGGCACGCTGCCCCTGGACGAGCTGGGGAGCCACCTCGCCGACGCGGCGCCTTTCAGCTTCGTCAAGCTCACCCCCGCCCACCTGGAGCTGCTCAGTGCCCAGTTGACGGCGGAACAGGCGAACGCGCTCGCATCGGTCGTGGTCGTGGCAGGTGAGGCCCTGACCCGCCGGGTGGTCGACTCCTGGCGCAAGCTCGCGCCCCAGGTGGAGCTGGTCAACGAGTACGGGCCCACGGAGACGACCGTGGGGGCCTGCACCTTCACCCTGGGCGACTCCTCACCGGCGGACGTGGTGCCCATCGGCCACGCCCTCCCGGACGTACGCATGTACGTCCTGGACGCATGGGGCGAGCGCGTCCCGGTCGGTGTGCCGGGAGAGCTCTGCGTCGGCGGTGCGGGCGTCGCCCGTGGCTACGTCGAGCGCCCCGGGCTGACGGCTGAGCGATTCCTGCCCGACCCGTACGGCGTGCCCGGGAGCCGCATGTACCGCACAGGCGACCGGGTGCGCATGCTGGCCGACGGCGCCATCGACTTCCTCGGGCGGATGGACGACCAGGTCAAGATCCGCGGCTACCGCGTCGAACCGGCGGAGGTCCGTGCCGCGCTCGCCGCGCACGAGGCGGTCCGTGAGGCGTTCGTCCTCGTCGACGAACCCGCCCTCGGCGAACGCCGGCTGGTGGCCTACGTCGTACCGGAGCAGTCGGACGAGGCCGCGGAGCCGACCGAGACCGAGCTGCGCGCGCACTGCACGGCGCACCTGCCGGAGTACATGGTGCCCTCGGCATTCGTCCTGCTGGAGCGGCTGCCGCTGAACCCCAACGGCAAGATCGACCGGACCGCCCTGCCGGACCCGGACCGGCAGCTACCGGACACGGGGCGTGAGTACCTTGCCCCCGTGGGCTCCACCGAACGGGCCCTGGCCGACATCTGGTCCACGGTGCTGGGCCGGGACCGCATCTCCCTCGACGACAACTTCTTCGACCTGGGCGGCCACTCGATCCTGGTCATCCACGCCGTCGCCATGGCCCACCAGGCCGGGCTGCCGCTCTCGCTGTTCCTCCTCTACCAGCACCCGACGCTGGGCGAACTGGCGGCGGCGTTGGACGCCTCGGCCCCGCAGCCGGCGCACCCGCCCGTCGTGGAGACGGCGACCGAGCTGGTGCCCGGGGCGGCAGAGGCGCTGGCACGCGGCAATGTGCCCGGTGCCGCGGTCGCCGTGCTGCGCGGCGGGGAACTGGTGGCCGTGGAGACCTTCGGTACGGCGACCGCGGGGGGCTCGGACGCCATCAGGCCCGACACGCTCTTCCCGGTCGGTTCCATGAGCAAGCACGTCACCTCGTTCGCCGTGCTGCGCATGGCAGACGAAGGCGCTCTGGATCTCGACGCGGACGTCAATGAGTACCTGTCCGGCTGGCGGATACCCGGCGGCTCCGACGAGCCCCCCGTCACCCTGCGGCACTTGCTGGGTCACATGTCCGGGCTTTCCTTGCTCCAGAGCAAGGGCTTCCCGCGCGGTCAGGAGCCCGCCACCCTGCTCGACCTGCTGCAGGGGCGGCCGCCGGCGACCAACCCGCCGGTCACGCGGGAACTGCCGCCGGGCAGCGTGTTCCGCAAGGCCAACGCCAACTTCTCCGTCGTACAGCAGGTGCTCACCGACCTCACGGGGGAACCGTTCCCCGACCTCATGCGGACGCTCGTCTTCGACCCGCTCGGCATGCGCGACAGCAGCTTCGACCAGTACTACCCGGAGACCTCCGGGCGGCCCGTGGCCCTCGGGCACACCGCGGACGGGGCACCGCTCGCGGACGGCTGGCTCGTGCGTCCCGACATGGCGGCCGCCGGCCTGTGGAGCACCGCCGTCGACATGGCACGACTGGCGCTCGCCGTGCGTGGCTCTCGGCTGGGCAGGCCGCTCGCACCGCTCTCCGTCCGGCGCGCCGAGGAGATGCTGACACCCCATCGGGCCAGTTCCTACGGGCTCGGCACGGTGATCGACAGCACGGGCAGCGAGGTGCACTTCGGCCACGGCGGCGAAGCCGTCGGATACCGCGGCCTGACACTGTGCGGCCTGCACGCCGGAACCGGCTGGGTCGTCCTGACGAACGGCCCGGGCGGCCACCACCTGATCAGGGCCCTGGACACGACCGACCGGAGGAAGTGACCCATGTACACCCCCGTGCGCAGTCTCATCTCGATCGACGACCTGACGGACGACGAACTGCGGGCGCTCGTCGGCCGCGGAGTCGAGTACAGCACCGGCCGGGCCGGACACCCGTCGCCCCTGGACCGCCAGGTCGCCGGAATCTACTTCCGCATGACCTCCACCCGTACCCGTACCGCCTTCTCCTCGGGCGCCCTGCGTCTGGGCGGAAGGCTGATCACCTACGGTCCCGACGATCTCCAGACCAACACGGGCGAGAGCAGCGAGGACACGGGCCGCGTCTTCTCACGGATGCTCGACGTCCTGGTGGCGAGGACCGGCGGCCCGTCGGCGGAGCTGCGGGCGTGGGCCGCCCAGGACCGGATGTCCGTGGTCAACGCGATGAGTGCCGAGGAGCACCCGACGCAGGCGCTCACCGATCTGACCACCCTGCACGCGCACTTCGGGCGGATCAAGGGCCTGCGGGTCCTGTACCTCGGCGAGGGCAACAACACGGCCGCCGCCCTCGCCCTGGCCCTGTCCCGCTACCCGGAGGTCGAGTTCGATCTGCGCACCCCACCGGGGTACGGCCTGACCGACGACATCCTTCGCTCCGCCAAGGCCCACGCCGCCCGCAGCGGCGCCGGCCTGACCGAGCGGCACGACATGGACGGTCCCCTGGGAACGTACGACGTCATCTACACCACGCGCTGGCGCACCACGGGAACCAGCAAGGCCGACGACGACTGGCAGCGGATCTTCGCGCCCTTCCAGGTGACGCCGGCGCTGTGGGAACACAGCCCGTCCGCGGTCTTCATGCACGACCTGCCCGCCCACCGGGGCGAGGAGGTCACGGCACAGGTGCTCGACGGCCCGGCCAGCATCGCCTTCGACCAGGCGGAGAACAAGATGCACAGCGCCATGGCCGTCCTGGAGTGGTGCCGACAGGGTGGCCGCCTCGATACCGGGCCCCTTGAATGACCCTCTCCTCCGACACCGCGGCGCAACAGGTTCCGCCCAGCGGCCCGCTGCGCCGCAACCGGGACTTCCTGCTGCTGTGGAGCGGGGCCGGCCTGTCCATGCTCGGCTACCGGATGAGCACCGTCACCTACCCCTTGCTGGCGATCTGGTATCTGGACTCGACAGTGGCCGCGGGCCTGATCGGCTTTGCCTCCCTGCTGCCCATGCTGCTCGTGCAGCTGCCGGCCGGGGTGCTCGTCGACCGGTACGACCGGCGCCGCGTGATGATCGGATGCGACATCGTCGGGTGCGTGGCCATGGCCAGCCTCGTGGTGTCGCTCCTCGCGCACCATCTCTGGCTGGGACATCTCATGGCGGTGGCCTTCGTCGAGGGCAGCGCGGCGATCGTCTACCGGCTCGCGGAGCGGGCCGCCGTACGCAACGTGGTCCATCCGCAGCACCTGCCCGCGGCGTTGTCGCAGAACGAGGCCCGTGCGCAGGCCGCCGGGCTGATCGGGCAGCCCGCAGGCAGCTCCCTGTTCACGTTCGCGCGCTGGACCCCGTTCCTGAGCACGGCGGTCGGCCACGTGCTGTCCCTGATCGGCCTCCTGTTCATCAAGGCGGAGTTCCAGGCCGAGCGACGCGAGGGGCCGAGAAAGCTGCGCGGCGAACTCCTGGAAGGCATCACCTGGTTGCGCGGCCAGCGCTTCCTGCGCGCGGCCGTCTTCCTGGTCGCCGGAAGCAATCTGCTGTTCCAGATCTCGGGCCTCGCCATCATCCTCGTGGTCAAGGAGAACGGCGGTTCACCGACCGCGATCGGGGTGATCGGAGCGGTGTCGGGCGTCGGGGGCGTCCTGGGGTCCCTGTTCGCCTCCCGGCTCCTCAAGCATCTGCCGCCCCGGACCATCCTGGTGGGCGCGCTCTCCGCGTGGGCGGCCGTCACCTCGTGCCTGGCCTTCACCAGCGGCCTGTACACGATCGGCGGGCTGATGGCGCTCATCAGCTTCGTCGGGGCTTCGATGAACGTCTCGGCCGGCGTCTACCAGGTGCAGACGACCCCGAACGGCCTCCAGGGCCGGGTCACCAGCGTCGCCATGCTGGTGTCCTCCGGGTCCAACTCCATCGGCTCGATCGCCGGGGGAGTGCTGCTGAGCATCGCCGGCACCACCCACACGATCGCCGGCGTCGCCGCGGTGATGTTCCTGCTCGCTGTCTCGGCCGTGCTCAGCCCGGCCGTCCGAAGTGCCGGTGACAGCCCCTTGCTGTCCAAGGGACAGGGCGGTGGACCACCCGCACAGCGGACGGGCGAGGTTTCGAGAGAGGAATGACGATGGGTGAGCGATCCATGACCACCTCGCAGGACGAAGCCCGGGCCGAGTACCTCAGACTCAGACTGGCGGGCAGGAAACACGGCCGCCGGACCGCCCTGCCGCACGCGGACCGCTCGGCCCCGCTGCCGCTCTCCTCGGGGCAGCAGCAGATGTGGTTCCTCAATCAACTGGATCCCGAAAGCCCCGAGTACCTCGTGCCGATGGCGCTGCGGTTCACGGGGCCGCTCGACGGCGAGGCGCTGCTGCACGCCTGGACACAGGTGCTCGATCGACACGAGATCCTGCGCACCCGTTACGCCATGGGCGACGAAGGACCCGTCCAGACCATCCACCCGGACGGGCCGCGCGACCTCCCCCGCATCGATCTGTCGACGCTGCGGGACGACGCCCGGGAGGCGGAGGTCCTGCGGATCCTCACCGAGCAGTCGTCGGCGCGGCTGGACCTCGCACACGACTGGCCGGTGCGCGGCGGGCTGATCCACTGCGCGCCCGACGACCATGTGCTCGTGCTGGTGGCCCACCACATCGTCTGCGACGCCTGGTCGACCCGGCTGTTCGCCCAAGAGATGGGGGCGCTCTACCGGGCCGCGGTGACCGGCGCCTCGCCCGGTCTCTCGCCCCTGGAGATCCAGTACGCGGATTACGCGGCCTGGGAGCAGCAGCACATCTCCGGCCCAGCCGGGCAGCGCCACCTCGCCTACTGGCGAACGCACCTCGCCGACCTGCCCGTCCTCGACCTGCCCACGGACCGGCGGCGCCCCGCCCGCCGTGACCACACCGCCGACGCGGTCAGGTCCGAACTGCCGACGGCACTCACGGACCGGGTGCGGGCGCTGGCAGGACGGTACGACACCACGCCTTTCGTCGTCCTGCTCACCGCTTTCCAGACGCTGCTCGCCCGCCACACCGGCAGCACGGACCTGGCCGTGGGCACCGTCGTGTCAGGACGTACCCGGCCCGAGGTCCAGCATCTGATCGGCTACGGCATCAACAGCCTGGTCCTGCGCGCCCGTTGGCGGGGGAACCCGTCCTTCGGCACGCTGCTGCGGCAGGCCCGGCGGACCGTGCTCGACGCCTTCGATCACCAGGAGGCGCCGTTCCCCGTCCTGGCGCGCGAGCTGGCACCGGAGCGGGACATGTCCCGTACACCCCTGTTCCAGAGCATGTTCATGATGCGCGAGACGGCGACAGAGGACTACGGGTTCCCGGGCGTCGACACCGAAGCGCTGAACGTGTTCGCGCCTCGCGCCCGCTTCGATCTCGGCCTGACGGTCGAGGAGGGCCCGGACGGCACCCTGACCTCCCGGCTCGAATACGCCACCGCGCTGTTCGACCGGACCACCGCGGAGCGGCTCCTGCGCCAGTACCACCGGCTGTTGCGGCACGCGGTCGACGAGCCAGGTACTCCGCTCTCCCACCTCGACGTGTCCGACGAAGGCGCCGTCACACGCGCACCCGGACCGCAGGCCCAGGAGGCTCCCCGCTGCCTGCACTCCCTCTTCGAGGAGCAGGCGCGGCGGACCCCTGACGCCGTCGCCGTCGTGGCCGCGGGCACCTCCCTGACCTACGGTGAGCTCGACGCCCGCGCCAACCGCGTGGCGCATCGGCTGCGCGGTCTGGGGGCCGGGCCCGAAAGCCTGGTGGGCGTCTGCCTCACCCGGGGCGCCGAACTCGTACCCGCCCTGCTCGGTGTGCTCAAGGCAGGCGCGGCCTACTTGCCCCTCGATCCCTCGCACCCGCGCGAGCGGCTGCGGTTCGCGCTGCGGGACGCCGGAGCCTCGGTGGTGCTCGCCCAGTCTTCGACCGCCGACCTGCTGAACGGCACCGGCGCCGAGATCGTCGTCCTCGACGACGACCAGGATCCGGTGCGCACATCCCCGGCGGACGCCCCCGTGACCGGCTGCGTCCCCGACAACCTCGTCTACGCGATCTACACCTCTGGATCCACCGGCCTCCCCAAGGGCGTGGCCCTCACCCACACCAACGTCCACCGCCTGCTGACCAACGCACGCCGGCACCTCGCCTTCGGGGAGGGCGACGTCTGGTCGATGACCCACTCCTACGCCTTCGACGTCGCCGTCTTCGAGATGTGGGGCGCACTCCTGCACGGCGGTCGGCTCGTCGTCGTACCGCACGAGGTCAGCAGTACGCCTCAGGAGCTCATCGACCTGCTCGCCGCGGAAGGCGTCACCGTGCTCAGCCAGACCCCGTCGGCGTTCCGCGGCCTGGTGGCCGCGGCCGAGGCGGAGGAACCCCGGCTCGGCCGGCTCGCCCTGCGAACGGTGATCTTCGCGGGCGAACGCCTCGACATGTCCGGTCTGCGGCCCTGGACCGACCGGTTCGGCCTGGACGGTCCTGCCCTGGTCAACATGTATGGGATCACCGAGACGACCGTGCACACCACCTTCCACCGGGTCACCCGCGACGACCTGGACCCTCTCGCCGCCAATGCCGTCGGGCTGCCGCTGGACGACCTCACCGTTCATCTGCTCGACGACCACGGTTGCCCCGTGCCGGACGGCGGGCGAGGCGAGATCCATGTCGGTGGTCCCGGTGTGGCCCGCGGCTATCCGGGCCGGCCGGAGCTCACCGCCGAGCGGTTCGTGCCCGACCCCTTCGGGCCGCCCGGCGCCCGCCTGTACCGCAGCGGCGACCTCGCCCGCCGGGGCCCCGAAGGGCGGCTCCAGTTCCTCGGCCGGACGGACGACCAGGTCAAGGTGCGCGGCTACCGGGTCGAACCCGGCGAGATCGCGACCGTCCTGCGGGAGCACCCGGCCGTCGGCCAGGCAGTCGTGGTCGTCGACGGCACGGCCACCGGCGACCACCGGCTGATCGGCTATGTGGTGCCCCAGGGCGACAGCGCGGTCAAGGCCGAGGTACTGGCCGCACACTGCGCGGCACGGCTCCCTCCGTACATGGTCCCCGTGGCCTTCGTGCCGCTGGACGAGCTGCCGCTGAACGCCAACGGCAAGCTCGACCGCGACCGCCTGCCCCGGCCGGACCGCTCCACTCTCCTCCCGGAAGCCGTGTACGTGGCGCCGCGTTCGGGGTTGGAGGAGCGGGTGGCGGGTGTGTGGGGGGAGGTGTTGGGTGTGGAGCGGGTCGGGGTCTTCGACGGGTTCTTCGATCTGGGCGGGGATTCGATCCGTGCGGTGGCGTTGGTGGGTGCGTTGCGGGCCGCGGGTCTTTCGGTGTCGGTGCGGGATGTGTTCGGCCTGCGGACGGTGGCGGGTCTGTGTGAGGTGCTGGCGGATCGGCCCGCGGCGGAGTCGCAGGAGTCGGTGGCGCCGTTCGCGTTGGTGGACGCGCGGGACCGTGAACTGGTGCCGGACGGTGCCGCCGACGCGTACCCCATGGCGTCGGCACAGATCGGCATGGTCGTGGACATGCTGACCCGCGACCGGTTCAGCAACTACCACAACGTCGCCACGACCCGGATGCGCGACGACCGGGAGTTCTCCGTGTCGGCACTGCGCGAGGCGGCTCAGGTCGTCGTCGGCCGGCACGAGGTGCTGCGCACCTCCTTCGACCTGCACACCTTCTCCGTACCGATGCAGCTGGTCCATCCGACGGCGACGGTGCCCGTGGTGGTGCGCGACCGCCGGGGCCTGGACGCGGCGGCGCTGCGCGCCGACTTCGACACGTTCCACGACACGGAACGGGCCCACTTCTTCGACCTGGCCGAGCCGCCCATGATGCGGCTGACCGCCCATGTGAGCGACGACGGATGGTGGCTGTCGATCACGGAGTTCCACGCCATCGTCGAGGGGTGGAGCTACCACTCCCTGATGCGCGAACTGATCGACTGCTATCTGCGGATCAGGGACGGCCGGGCCGTGGCACCGAGGCCACCCGTCGCGGTGCGCTACGCCGACTCGATCGCCGGTGAACTGCGGGCACTCGCCTCGTCCGAGGACCGCGCGTACTGGACGAGGACCGTCGAGACGCACCCCAGGTTCAGTCTCCCGGCCGAGTGGGGGGACCCCCGGGAGCCGGTGCGGACGTACTGGGAGTCCGTCCCCTTCGACGACCTGGAGGACGGCCTGCGGGCCCTCGCCGCGTCGGCGAACGCCTCCCTGAAGAGCGTGCTGGTGGCCGCGTACGGCAAGGTCCTCGGTTCGCTCACGGATCAGCGGCGGTTCAGCGCGGGAGTCGTCGTCCACACCCGACCGGAAGCGCTCGGCGCCGACCACATCTACGGCATGCACCTCAATACCGTCCCGTTCGCCTTCGAGCGTGCGGGTGGTACGTGGCGGGAGTGGGTGCGGCAGGTCTTCGACCGGGAGATGGAGCTGTGGCCGCACCGACGTTTCCCGATGCCGGAGATCCAGCGCATGGCGGGCGGAGGGCGGCTCGTCAACGTCCTGATCAACCACGTGGACTTCGACCGCCTCGATGACGGAGTCGCCGATCTCGGCACCGCCATGGCGCCCGGCACGACCGAGTTCGACCTCGCCGTCACCACGCTCTCCCGACGCATCAGCCTCAAGAGCCACACGGGAGTATTGAGCCGTGCGAACGCGGCGCGGGTGGCGGCGATGTTCCGTGCGGTCCTTGAGGCGATGGTGGCTGACGGTGACGGGGATGCCGGGGAGGTGTTCCTGCCGTCGGGGGAGCGGGAGGTATTGGCGGGGCTGCGGGCCGCTGAGTTGGGCGGGCCCGAGGTGCTGGTGCCGGAGTTGCTTGCCGAGCGGGTGCGGCTGTCGCCGGTGGCGGTGGCGGTGTCGGCCGGTGGTGTGGAGTTGTCGTACGGGGAGGTGGAGGAGCGGGCGAACCGTCTCGCGCATGTGTTGCGGGGCGCGGGAGTCGGCGCGGAGACGTTGGTGGGGGTGTGCCTGGAGCGTGGGGTGGACCTGGTGGTGGCGCTGTGGGCCGTATGGAAAGCCGGTGGCGCCTATGTGCCCATGGACCCGGCCTTCCCCCTGCCCCGGCTGCGCTCGGTGGTGCGGGACGCCGGCATCCGGGCCGTGCTGACCGGCGGTTCCGTCGCCTCAGTTGTGGAGGGGGCCCTGGGGTCGGCGGCCTGCGTCCGCGTCGACGGGACGGAGGCGGCACGGACGAGTGCCTCGGAAACTGTGGGCAGCGTCCCGTTCGACCCGCAACCGCTGGACGCACCGCTCGATCCGGACCAGTTGGCCTACGTGATCCACACCTCTGGATCGACGGGGCGGCCCAAGGGCGTCCAGGTCACCCACCGCGGCCTCGCCCACCATGTGCGCTGGGCCGCGCAAACCCTGACCTCCCACGGCGAGGGCGGATCCGCGCTGTTCTCGTCGGTGGCCTTCGATCTCGTCGTACCCAACCTCTGGGCAACGCTGGTCAGCGGACAGCGTCTGTGGATGTGGCCCGAGAACGGTGACCTCGCGGATCTGGCGGACGACTTGTGCGCAGCCGGCCCCTTCAGCTTCCTGAAGCTGACTCCGAGCCACTTGGAGGTACTGGCGAGCCGACTGGACGGGAAGCGCGCCAGGGCGCTGGCCGAGACCGTGCTGTCGGCGGGGGAGACCCTGACCGGATCCGCGGCCGATCGCTGGCTGGGGTGGCTGGGCCCGGGGCGGTTGATCAACGAGTACGGCCCGACCGAGACGACCGTGGGTGCGTCCGTCATGCCGGTGAACATCTCGCCTGCCCCCGACCGGGTCCCGATCGGACGTCCCTTGCCGGGTGTCTCCCTGCACACGGTCGACGAGGGGCTGCGCTCGGTGCCGGTGGGTGTGGTGGGCGAGTTGTGTGTGGGTGGTGTCGGTGTGGCCCGCGGTTATCTGGGCCGGCCGGAGCTCACCGCCGAGCGGTTTGTGCCCGATCCCTTCGGGCGGCCCGGTGCGCGCCTGTACCGCACCGGTGACCTGGCCCGGGTCCTGTTCGACGGCACCGTGGAGTTCGTCGGCCGCACCGACGACCAGGTGAAGATTCGCGGCCACCGCGTCGAGCCAGGTGAGGCCGAGGCCGCCCTCGTCACGCTGCCAGGGGTCGCCGAAGCCTGCGTCGTGGTCTCCACCCTGGGTCGCTCGCCCGCCCTCGTCGCCTACGTGGTGCCCGCCGAAGGCGTCACCCCCGACGGCGCGGAGCTGCGCGCCGCTCTCGAACGGACCCTGCCCTCCCACCTCGTGCCCGCGGCTTTCATGCCGCTGGACGAGCTGCCGCTGAACGCCAACGGCAAGCTCGACCGCGCCGCTCTGCCCGCTCCCGACGGCGAATCCCTGAGCACCGCCCATGTGGGGCCGCGTTCGGGGTTGGAGGAGCGGGTGGCGGGTGTGTGGGGGGAGGTGTTGGGTGTGGAGCGGGTCGGGGTCTTCGACGGGTTCTTCGATCTGGGCGGGGATTCGATCCGTGCGGTGGCGTTGGTGGGTGCGTTGCGGGCCGCGGGTCTTTCGGTGTCGGTGCGGGATGTGTTCGGCCTGCGGACGGTGGCGGGTCTGTGTGAGGTGCTGGCGGATCGGCCCGCGGCGGAGTCGCAGGAGTCGGTGGCGCCGTTCGCGTTGGTGGACGCGCGGGACCGTGAACTGGTGCCGGACGGCGTCGTCGACGCGTACCCCATGGCCCAGACGCAGCTCGGCATGGTCGTGGAAATGCTCTCCGACGACTCCCTGCATCCGTACCACAGCGTCTCCTCCTTCCGGATACGTGACGAACACTCCGTCTCCCTGGAGGCGTTGCGCCGTGCGGCGCAGACAGTGGTGGAACGGCACGAAGCCCTGCGCACGTCGTTCGACCTGCACACCTTCTCCATACCGATGCAGCTGGTGCATCCCGCCGCCGAAGTCCCGGTACGCCTGCGGGACCTGGGCGGCCTGACCGCCGAACAGATCAGGAACTCTCTCGACGCATACCAGTCCAAGGAGCGGGACCGCCCCTTCGACCTGGCATCACCGCCTCTGCTGCGGCTGTGCGCGCACCAGGAGGGCGACGGAGCCTGGTGGCTGACCGTCGTCCGCTGCCACGCGATCTCCGAGGGATGGAGCCACTACAACCTGTTGGTGGAGCTCCTCGGCTGCTACGAGGAGGTCAGGAACGGGACGACGCCCACGAGCCCGCCGCCCGCGGCGGTGCGTTACGCGGACTTCGTCGCAGGCGAACTGCGGGCGCTCGCCTCGCCCGACGACCGCTCCTACTGGAGCGGGGTGATCGAGGGATATCCCCGGTTCACGCTGCCCGCGGACTGGGGCACTCCCGGAGCCGCCCGCGAACGCGTCCGGCTCCGCGTCCCCGTCGACGACCTCACGGACGGACTGAGGGCCTTCGCGAGCCGGTCGGGCGTCTCGCTCAAGAGCGTGCTGCTCGCGGCCCATCTGAAGGTGCTCGGCTCGATCACCGAGGAGGAGACCTTCTGTACCGGCCTCGTCTGTGACGCCCGGCCTGAGGCGCTCGGCGCCGACCGCGTCTACGGCATGTACCTCAACACGGTCCCGTTCGCCTCTGACCGTGCGGGTGGTACGTGGCGGGAGTGGGTGCGGCAGGTCTTCGACCGGGAGGTGGAGCTGTGGCCGCACCGGCGTTTCCCGATGCCGGAGATCCAGCGCATGGCCGGCGAAGGGCGGCTCGTCGACGTCTCCTTCAACTACCTCGACTTCAGCAGTATCGACACCGGCCGGATCGACGTGAATCCCACGCTCGCCGCCGGGGCGACGGAGTTCGACCTGGCGGTGACCGCACAGGCCGGCCACATCGGGCTCAGCACGCATACCGGGGTGCTGAGCCGTGCGAACGCGGCGCGGGTGGCGGCGATGTTCCGTGCGGTCCTTGAGGCGATGGTGGCTGACGGTGACGGGGATGCCGGGGAGGTGTTCCTGCCGTCGGGGGAGCGGGAGGTATTGGCGGGGCTGCGGGCCGCTGAGTTGGGCGGGCCCGAGGTGCTGGTGCCGGAGTTGCTTGCCGAGCGGGTGCGGCTGTCGCCGGTGGCGGTGGCGGTGTCGGCCGGTGGTGTGGAGTTGTCGTACGGGGAGGTGGAGGAGCGGGCGAACCGTCTCGCGCATGTGTTGCGGGGCGCGGGAGTCGGCGCGGAGACGTTGGTGGGGGTGTGCCTGGAGCGTGGGGTGGACCTGGTGGTGGCGCTGTGGGCCGTATGGAAAGCCGGTGGCGCCTATGTGCCCATGGACCCGGCCTTCCCCCTGCCCCGGCTGCGCTCGGTGGTGCGGGACGCCGGCATCCGGGCCGTGCTGACCGGCGGTTCCGTCGCCTCAGTTGTGGAGGGGGCCCTGGGGTCGGCGGCCTGCGTCCGCGTCGACGGGACGGAGGCGGCACGGACGAGTGCCTCGGAAACTGTGGGCAGCGTCCCGTTCGACCCGCAACCGCTGGACGCACCGCTCGATCCGGACCAGTTGGCCTACGTGATCCACACCTCTGGATCGACGGGGCGGCCCAAGGGCGTCCAGGTCACCCACCGCGGCCTCGCCAACCGTGTCCGGTGGGCCGTCGAAGCGATCGGCCTGCGCGCGGATGACCGTACGCTGCACAAGACCGCACCGAGCTTCGACGCCGCCGTGTGGGAGATCTTCGCTCCCCTGGTGAGCGGCGGAACGCTGGTCCTCGCCCCGCCCGGCGCCGAACGCGACCCCGAGACGATGAACCGCGCGCTGGCCGACGAGCGGGTGACCGTGCTCCAGGCGGTCCCCACCGTGCTGCGGGCGCTCGTGGAGTCCCCGCGATGGGCGGACGGTACGGCACTGCGACTCGTCTTCTCCGCCGGAGAGCCGCTCGACGCCGACCTCGCCAGGCGCATCGTGGGCGGACGACCGCTCGCCCTGTGGAACACGTACGGCCCCACCGAGTGCACCATCGACGCCACGGCGCACCGTTACGACCCCGGGCAGGAGACGGGCCCGGTACCCATCGGGCGCCCGCTGCCCGGTGTCTCGTCGCAGGTGCTGGATGGGGGTCTGCGCTCGGTGCCGGTGGGTGTGGTGGGCGAGTTGTGTGTGGGTGGTGTCGGTGTGGCCCGCGGTTATCTGGGCCGGCCGGAGCTCACCGCCGAGCGGTTTGTGCCCGATCCCTTCGGGCGGCCCGGTGCGCGCCTGTACCGCACCGGTGACCTGGCCCGGGTCCTGTTCGACGGCACCGTGGAGTTCGTCGGCCGCGCCGACGACCAGGTGAAGGTCAACGGCGTCCGCGTGGAACCCGGCGAGGTGGCCGTCGCGCTGCGTGCGCTGCCCGGCGTCGCCGATGCCGCGGTCGTGCCGCGGGACGACGAACAGGGCAACCGGAGACTGGTCGCGTACACCGTGCCGTCCGGACCCGACGCCCCGGACGGCACCGCTCTGCGCCGCGCCCTCACCGAGTCACTGCCGGCGGCTCTGGTGCCCGCGGTCTTCGTGGGCGTCGAGCGCATACCGCTCACCGCATCGGGCAAAACGGACCATCGCGCCCTGCCCGCGCTGCCGAACGGCCCGCGGAAAGACCACGTCGAGCCCCGCACAGCGACCGAGCGGGCGCTCGCCGACATCTGGTCCAGGGTGCTGCGCCTCGAACGGGTGGGCGCGCACGACCGGTTCTTCGAGAACGGCGGCGACTCCCTGCGCATCACCAGAGTGATCGCCGCGGCCCACCGGCAGGGCATGCCCCTGACCCTTCGGATGCTCTACGAACACGATGTCCTCAGCGATCTGGCCGCAGTGATCGACTCCCTTGTGGAAGGGCGAGACACGACCATGGTTTCCGACCTCACTCCCGCTACCGACACGGCCCCCGTCCCGTCCACGGGACGATCCCGCCCAGACACCGCGCCCTCGATCCCCGAGGACGCCGTACTCGCCGCGATGGACCGCCACGCCGTACCGGGCGTGGGCCTCGCCCTGCTGCGCGGCGGCGAGGTGACCACCCTCGCGGGGTACGGCGTCACCGCGGCGGACCGCCCCGCACCCGTCACCGCGAGCACGCCGTTCCAGGTCGCCTCGATCAGCAAGCACGTCACCGTGCTCGGCGTCCTGCGGCTCGTGGCCGACAAGGTCCTCAACCTGGACGAGGACATCGACCACTACCTGACGTCCTGGCAGGTCCCGCGGAGCACGGGCATCACCCTGCGGGAGCTCCTCAGCCACCAGGCCGGACTGAGTCACGTGCCGCCCACCAACCATCTGCCCGGCACCACCATGCCGACGATCCCCGAAGTCCTGCGCGGAGCCCCGCCCGCGACCAATGAGCCCGTCCGCGCTGAACACCGCGCCGGGCAGGTGTTCAAGAAGACCAACATCAACTTCTCCGTGCTCGAACAGCTCCTGGAGGACGTCACCGGTGAACGGTTCGGCCCGCTGATGCAGCGCCTCGTCCTGGACCCGTTGAAGATGGCGGACAGCAGCTTCGACCAGGCCCACCCGGACAAGTCGCCGGTGCCGGTGGCCATCGGCCACGACGCGAACGGAACCCCGATCGCGGGCCGTTGGCGGGTGCGCAACGAAGTGGCAGCGGGCGGCCTGTGGGCCAGCGCCCGGGATCTCGCCAAGGTGGCCCTCGAAATCCGCCGGGCCCACAACGACGACGACGGCGTGCTGCTGACCCGCCCCCTGGCCCGTCAGATGGTGATGGTCTGGCACCCCGGCAGCTACTACGGTCTCGGCTCCGTGGTCGACGACTCCGGTGGCGACCACGAATTCGGCCACGGGGGCCGCACGGTCGGCTACCGCAACGGCACCTTCACCCAACTCGGCACCGGCGACGGCCTCGTGATCCTCACGAACGGTGAGTCCGGCAAGCACATCCAGACCTTCGTGGCCGACCACATCAGAGCACCGAAGGCCGGTCTGGGCACCGGTCGGGGCAGTGACGGCTGGGCGAACGCCGTGGACGAACCGGTAGAAGGCCCCCGTCGCGCCCGAAGCGGCGGCGCGAGATGACGCATGATGCCGTGCACGACGTGATCGGGCGGCGCCCGGACACGGAGGCGAGCGCCTTCCTGGTCAGGCTGACCGGACCCGACGGCACCAGCACCTTCGGCTCGGGAGCCGCGGACCTCGACACCGGCGCCCCGCTCCACGCCGGCCAGCACTTCCGCATCGGCGGGGTCACCAAGACCTTCCTCGCCGTGGCCGTGCTGAGCCTCATCGCCGAGGGGCGGATCGGGCTCGACGAGCCGGTGGAATGCCGGCTGCCCGGCCTGCTGCCCGCGACCGTCACCGTACGCAGCCTGCTGGACCACACCAGCGGCCTCGTGGACGAGAGCGACGTCCGCTACAACGACACCGCCTGGTTCCTGCGCCATCGCTTCGACACCTTCACCCCGGACCAGCTCATCGCCCGTGCCCGGAGCCGCCCGCTCGCCTTCCCGACCGGCACCCGGCAGCAGATCACCCGGGCCAACTACGTCGCGCTCGGCATGCTCGCCGAACAGGTCACCGGGCGCCCCTACGCCGAGGTGACCCGGGACCGGGTGCTGCGCCCACTGGGCCTCGACCACACGCACCTCCCCGGCGACGACCCCGAACTGCCCGTACCGTTCGTCCGCGGTTACGACGAGGGCGTGGACGTGACCCGGCACAGCCCCTCGCTGCACGGCGCGGCCGGCGAGATGGTGTCCACGGTGGCCGACCTCGACCGCTTCCTGGACGCCCTCACCGCGGGTGACCTGCTGCCCCCCGACATCGTGCGGGAGATGTACCGCGTACCCGACGTGCCGTACGCGAAGGGCGGTCGCGCGTTCTGCGGAGCGGGTCTCGACAGCGTGACGCTGCCCGGAGACGTGACCGTGTGGGGGATGGTCGGCATCGTGCACGGCTATCTCGCCGGCATCGTGACCGGCGCGACCCCCGAACGCCGGCTCGTCTACCTCATCTGCCCTACGCGCCGGGGTGAGTTGCGGGCGCCGCCGATCGTCGCCGGCCTGCTGCACTCCGCCTTCTGCGGTATCTCGAGTAGCCCCATTAGCTATGAAATATAGGTCTGCGCCGAAGATTGGATGCGGACGACGAAAGGAGCAACAGAGTGCACGACAACCCGATGTGGGCACCGTTCGAGGTCACTCCGGAAGAGACCGGCGCCACGGCCGATGCCGGTGGACTCGTGGCATACCTCCAGGACAAGGAGCGGCTCGACGCGGCTCTGGTCGAGCGGAAGGCCCTCACGTTCCGCGGGTTCGGGGTCGAGACGTCCGAGCTCGAAGCGGTCATGGACGTGTTGGTACCGCACCGGCTCGCCTATGTGCACGGCAACTCGCCGCGTACCAAGGTCGGCCAGAACGTCTACACGTCGACGGAGTACCCGCCTCAGTACACCATCTCCATGCACAATGAGATGTCGTACGCCCATCAGTGGCCGGCCCGGCTGCTCTTCTACTGCGAGAGGGCACCGCTGAGCGGCGGCGCGACGCCTGTGGTCGACGGCGTCCGCTGGCTCGCCGCACTCGACCCGGAGGTCCGCGAGGCCTTCGCGGGAGGTGTGCGCTACACGCAGAACCTGCACGGCGGCATGGGACTCGGCCGGAGCTGGCAGCAGACCTTCGAGACGGAGGACCGTGACGAGGTCGAGCGCTTCCTGGACAAGGGGCAGTCCGAGTGGGAGTGGCGCCCCGACGGCGGTCTCCGGGTGAGCCAGATCCGGGATTCCACCGCACGCCACCCGGTCTCCGGGGCCGAGGTCTGGTTCAACCAAGCCGACCAGTGGCACGCCTCGGGCCTGGGCGACCAGACCGCGGCCGCCCTCGCCCAGATCATGCCCGAGGAGGAGATGCCGCAGTCGGTCACCTTCGCGGACGGCACTCCCATCCCCGCCGAGTACATCGCACAGATCCAGGAGCGCGGCCTGGCGTCCGCTGTGGACGTCGACTGGCGGGTCGGCGACCTCCTGCTCATCGACAACGTTCTCGTGGGGCACGGCCGCCGCCCCTTCGAAGGGCCCCGCCGCGTGCTCGTCGCCATGTCCGACTGAGCAGCCGCCCGACCGCCGCTTCACGTTCTGTCCGTTCACACCGCTCGGAGGCACGTACTCATGACTGCGCACGGGGGCCGGGAGCCGGCGTTGCCCCTCACCGTGGAAGGCGATCGGGACGCCCCGGACGTCAGCGGCTACATACGCGACAACCAGGACGCCCTGCGTTCGCAGTTGTCGCAGCACGGCGCCGTGCTGCTGCGGGGGTTCCGCATCGGAGGCGTACCGGGCTTCGAGCAGGCCGTGCGCACCATGTCGGGAGAGCCGCTCGCCTACGCCGAACGCTCTTCACCGAGAAGCTCCATCAAGGGCAACGTCTACACGTCCACGGACTACCCGCCGGATGAGGAGATCTTCCTCCACAACGAGAACTCCTACCAGGCGTCCTGGCCCCGCCTGCTGTTCTTCTACTGCGACCGGCCGCCCGCCACCCGCGGAGCCACGCCGCTCGCCGACACCCGGCGCCTGAACAGGATGATCGACCCCGCGGTCCGCGAGGAGTTCGCCCGCCGCGGCTGGATGGTCGTCCGCAACTTCCACGAGGAGTTCGGGGCGTCATGGCGTTACATCTTCAACACCGACGACCGTGACGAGGTAGAGCGGTACTGCCGCACAAGAGACGTCGCTTTCGAGTGGACGGGCGAGGACGTACTGCGCACCCGGGCCGTGCGGCGCGCGATCCACCTCCACCCGGAGACCGCCGAGCCGGTGTGGTTCAACCACATCACCTTCTTCCACCACACGACCCTCCCCGAGGAGGTGAGGGAGGGCCTCCTGAGCCTCTTCGGCGAGGAGAGCCTGCCGAGCAACACGTACTACGGCGACGGCACGCCCATCCCCAACGACGTGGTCGCCCACCTCAGGGACTGCTACCGCTCCTGCTCCACGCGGTTCGACTGGCAGCAGGACGACCTGCTCGTGGTGGACAACATGCTCGCCTCGCACGGGCGCGAGCCGTTCACCGGCGACCGGCGCATCGCGGTGGCCATGGCCGAGGCGTTCACCCCGCCCGCGGCCCCGGACACCACCGGCCCCGCGGACCTCACGGCCCACTCGGCCCAGCGGGTGGGCTGAGACGTGGCCACTTCCTGGAACACCTGGCTGCGTGTCTCCACACCACGCCCCCGCGCTCGCATCCGGCTCGTCTGCTTCCCGCACGCCGGAGGCGCCGCGAGCGCCTTCCGCGACTGGGGTGCCCTGCTGCCCGCTGCGATCGAGGTCGCCGTCGTGCAGTACCCCGGCAGGCAGGACCGCTTGGGCGACCCCCTGCCGCGGGACGTCGCCGAACTCGCCGCATGGACCGCGGCCGCCGTCGGGGAACGGCTCGACCGGCCGACGGCGTTCTTCGGCCACAGCATGGGCGCCACCGTGGCCTTCGAGGCGGCGCGGCTGCTCCAGCCCCGGTTCCCCACCCCGCTGGTGCGCCTCTTCGCCTCGGCCCGCAAAGCCCCCGCCCACTGCCGCCCCAACGGGCTGCGCCTGGACGACGCGGCGGTCAAGGCGTTCGTACGCAGACTGGGCGGCGAGGGCGCGGCCCTGCTGGAGAACGAGGAGCTGTCCCGCCTCGTCCTGCCCGTCCTGCGCCACGACCTGAGCATGGTGGAGAGCTACCGGCATGTCCCCGGCGCCCCCTTGACCTGTCCGATCACCGCGATCATCGGCAAGGACGACCCGTCCGTCACCCAGGCCGACGCCGAACGCTGGGGCGCCTGCACCATGGCCGCCTGCCAGGTGCGCGAACTGGACGGCGGCCACTTCTACTTCGAGAAGTCGCCGCGCGATGTCATGGGTCTGCTCGTGAAGGGCCTGCTGACGGCGGAGGCGGCGCATGTCTGAGGCACGGACGCGGCGCTTCCCCCTGACCGCCGTCCAGGCGGGCGTCTGGTACGGCCACCAGGCCGACTCCTCGGGCCACCAGTACAACGTCAGTCAGTACGTGGACTTCCGTGGGCGCCTCGACACGGCCCTCCTGGCCGAGGCCTGGCGCCGGCTGCGGCAGGAGACCGAGGTCATGCGGATCAGCGCCGTCATCGAGGACGACGGGCTGTACCAGGTCGTCGGTGAAGGCGACGCCGAGCTGCCGCTGCTCGACCTCACCCGGGAGGCCGACCCCGAGGCGGCCGCCCTGGAGTGGATGCGGACCCAGGCGCTGCGGCCCATCGACCTGACCGCGGCGCCCTCGGCCTACGCGCTGCTTCAACTGGGCACGGACCGGTTCTTCTACTACCACTGCTTCCACCACATCCTCATCGACGCCTACGGCGAGTCGCTGCTGCTGCGCAGGCTCGCGCAGCTCTACACCGCACTGGTCACGAACCGGCCCGTCCCCGCGGCGGAGTTCACGACACTGGACGAGCTGGCGGAGGAGGAAGCCGCCTACCACGCGTCCCGGGCGTTCGCCCGCGACCGGGCGTACTGGGTCGAGCGTTTCGCGGACCGGCCCGCCCCCACCCGGTTGGTGGAGGACCGCGCGCAGGGCGCACGGAGCCGCGGCACCGACGTGCCGACCCTCAACCGGACCAGCGCCTTGAGCGAGGAGACCGAGCGGCGGCTCAGGGAGAGCGCCCGAGCCGCCGGAGCCGAATGGCCGGCGACGCTCATCGCCACCATGGCCGCTTACACCGCCCGGACCACGAGGCAGCGCGAAGTCGTGCTGACGTTGCCGCTCACGGCCCGAATGACCCCCGCCATGATGCGAGCCCCGTTCCTGACCGCCAACGCGATGCCGCTGCGGGTGCCGGTGAGCGACGACGACTCGCTCTCCAGCCTGCTGCCGGCCGTGGCGCGGGAGATCCGCGTCGTGCTCAAGCACCAGCGCTACCTGCACGAGGACCTCCGCAGGGAGCTGGGCCTGGCGGCGGACGGCCAGGGCCTGCTCGGCGTGATGATCAACGTGATGTCCTTCGACCTCCGGCTCGACTTCGACGGCATCCCGGCCGCGCTCCGCAGCCTGCTGCCCGCGACGACCGGCGACCTGGCGCTCCACGTCTTCGACCGCCGCGACGGGCACGCGCCGCAGCTCGTGTTCGACGCCGACGCCACGCTGTGCGACGCCGTGACGCTCGACGGGCACCGGGCGCGCTTCCTGCGCTTCCTGGAAGCGGCGGTCGCCCGACCGGACGCTCCGGTCGGTGAGCTGCCGCTGCTGAGCGAGGCGGAGGAGCGGGAGCTCACTGAGGGCGCCGACGATCCGCGCACGCGTGTCCCGGACACGACCCTTCCGGAGCTGTTCGAGGACCAGGTGCGCCGGACCCCGGACGCGGTGGCGCTCGCCACGCTGGACGAGACCCTTACGTACGCCCAGCTCAACCGCCGGGCGAACAGGTTCGCGCGCACACTCATCGCGCACGGTGCCGGTCCCGAACGCTTCGTCGCACTCGGGCTGCCCCGCTCGACGGACTTCTTCGTCGCCCTGCTGGCAGTGGTCAAGGCGGGCGCGGCCTACGTGCCGATCGACGTCGCCTACCCGGCCGAGCGGGTGTCCCGCATGCTCGACGACTGCGCCCCGGTCTGTGTGGTGACCGCCCAGGACTCCGGCTTCGTCGTGCCGGCCGGTGTGCCATGCCTGGCCGTCGACGCACGGGGCCGGCGCGAGGAGGCCGATCACGATGTGACTCAGGAGGAGCGGGCAGGACGGCTCGGCGCGGCGAACGCCGCCTACACGATCTACACGTCAGGTTCGACGGGCCTGCCCAAGGGCGTGGTGATCAGCCAAGGCAGCGTCGTGAGTTTCGCGGGCGTCTACGCCCGCGTACTCCGTGCCGAACCCCACCACCGGGTGCTGCAGTTCCTCTCCCTGAGCTTCGACGCGTCCGGCGCGGACTTCTGGCCGGCCTGGAAGGCGGGGGCGCGGGTGGTCCTGACGCCGCCGCACGCGTCCCTGCCGGGCCCGGAGCTGACCGAGTTCATGCGCGAGCAGCGGATCACCCACGCCGGCTGGACGCCGACCATGGCGGAGACCATTCCCGACGAGGATCTCCCGGACCTCGTCAACCTCATGATCGGCGGCTCAGCTCCCAGCCCGGGCGTCATCGGGCGCTGGTCGGCACGGTGCCGGGTGGCCAATGTGTACGGCCCGACCGAGAACACGGTCGCCGCCACAGCCAGCGCCCCGCTCGTCGGCGAGCAGCACGCACCGATCGGCTTCCCACTGTCCAACACCCGGGCGTTCATCCTCGACGACGAGCTGCGCCCGGTCCCGCCGGGCACCACGGGCGAGCTGTACGTGTCCGGAGCCGGACTGGCCCGCGGCTACTGGCGGCTGCCCGCCGTGACCGCCGAGGGGTTTGTGCCCTGCCCCTTCGGGCCGCCCGGCGCCCGGATGTACCGCACCGGCGACCTGGTGCGCCGCCGAGCGGACGGCCCGCTGGACTACCTTGGACGCACCGACGGACAAGTGAAGATCCGCGGCTACCGGATCGAGCCGGGTGAAGTGCAGTCCGTGCTCACCGACCATGCCGAGGTGGCCTCCGCGGAGGTCCTCGTCCGGGAGGACGAGCGGGGCGAGCGCAGGCTCGTCGGGTACGTCGCACCCCTCGCCGGAGCGCGTCCGCACGCCGCAGACATCCGCGCCTGGGCCCGCACCAGGCTGCCGGACTTCATGGTGCCGGCGGCGGTGGTGGTTCTCGAAGGACGGGAGTGGCCGCTGACCGCCAACGGAAAGGTGGACACCGACCGACTGCCCGCACCCGACTTCTCCGCGCTCACCTCCAGCCGCGAGCCCCGTACCCAGCGCGAGAAGGTGCTGTGCGGGCTCATGGCGGAGGCCCTCGGCCTGGAAAGGGTGGGCGCGGACGACTTCTTCTTCGACCTGGGCGGCGACAGCATCATCGCCACCCGTCTGGCGTCGGCGGCACGCCGCGAGGGCGTGGCGATCACCGTCCGCGACATCTTCCAGCACCGCACGGTCGAGAGCCTCGCCGCCGCTGCCGGCCCCGGCGACCCGGGCGGCGACCGCGCGGACCCGGCCCCCGTGCTGCTGCCCGACGAGGACGAGGTGCTCGCCCGGCTGCGGCGGACGAGTCCCGGCGTCAGCGAGGTGCTGCCGCTGTCCCCGCTCCAGGAGGGCTTCCTCTTTCACGAGTTGCTCCATGAAGGGGACGCCGACGTCTACGCGGCCCAGCTCCAGATGGACCTCCGCGGTGAGCTCGATGTGACGGCACTGCACACAGCGGCCCAACAGGTGATCGACCGGCACGGCAATCTGCGTGCCGCATTCGTGCACGACGTGGGCGACCGGGCGGTCCAGGCGATCCACGCCTCGCTCCCCGTGCCCTGGGACACGGCCGACCTGTCCGAGCTGACCCCCGGGAAAAGGGTGGAGCGGGCGACGCGGCTGGCCGCCGATGACCGCACCCGGCCCTTCGACCTCGCCCGTCCGCCGCTCCTGCGGTTCCGGTTGCTCGCCCTCGCGCCAGGACTGCACCGGCTGGTGATCACGGGACAGCACATCCTTGTGGACGCCTGGTCGACGCCGGTCCTGCTGCGTGAACTGTTCGCCCTCTACGCGGGACCCGAACAGGCCGGCCCGCTGCCGGCGGTGGCCCCCTACCGCGCCTACCTGTCCTGGGTCGCAGCCCAGGACGGCGCCGCGGCCGACCGCGCCTGGACCGCCGCACTGGCCGGCCTGGCCGGGCCCACCCTGGTGGCGCCCGGCGCGGCCGAGTCCGCGCGTCTCGAACAGCGCTCCCTGTCCACGCGGTTGACTCACGTGGACACCGCCCGCCTGGTCGCCTGGTGCCGTCACCACGGGGTCACGCTCAACACCGCGGTGCAAGGAGTCTGGGCCCTGCGGCTGTCCCGGTGGACCGGTTCGGACGATGTCGTGTTCGGCACGTCCGTCTCCGGCAGGCCACCGGAGGTGCCTGGGATGGAGCGGATGGTGGGCCTGTTCACCAACACCCTGCCGGTACGGGTCAGGCTGCGACCGGGCGTGAAGTTGTCCGAAATGCTCGTACAACTCCAGGAGCAGCAGGCGCAGGTGATGGATCACCATCACGTCGGCCTCTCCCGCATCCAGCAACTCACCGGACACAGCACACTGTTCGACACCACCACGGTCTTCCTCGACGCCTCGATGAACGCCAAGGACCTCGACATCACGGCGGGCGGACTGCGGGTGTCCACCCATGCGCTCGTCGAAGGAACTCCCTACCCGCTGCGACTGGCGGCCGTCCGCGGCGACTGCCTGGAACTGGCACTGAACTACCGGCCCGACGTCATCACCGCGGACGCGGCACACGACTTGCTCGACCGGTGCTCGGGCCTCCTGGCCTCCCTGGCCGAGGCCCCCGAGCAGCTGGTCTCCGAAGCGGGAGCGCCGAGCGAGGCGGAACAGGCCCGCATGCTCACCGAATGGGGTGGATACGGAACATGAGCACCGACACCGTCGATCTCACTCGGCTCACCGACCCGCTGAACCGAGCCGATCCCTACCCCGTCCTGCGGGAGCTGGCGCTCGCGTCGCCGTCCCGGCCCGCCGAAGGGCTCATGCTCATCGGCCGGCACGCGGACTGCTCCGCCGTGCTGCGCCACCCGGCCATGAGCAGCGAACGCGAACGCGCGCGCCTCTCCCCGAACGCCAAGGGGCCAAGGACCCGGAACTTCCTGCACCTGGACCCGCCGGATCACACCCGGCTCCGGAGGCTGGTGGTCAAGGCGTTCACCCCGCGCGTGGTCGCCGCCCTGGAGCCGCGTATCCGGCAGGCCGCCGAGGCACTCTTCACCGAAGCGGCCGCGAAAGGGCGGTTCGAGGTCGTCGCGGACCTCGCCTATCCACTGCCGCTGCGGATCATGTGCGAACTGCTCGGGGTGCCCTTCGCGGACCGGTACCTGATCCAGGACTGGTCGGGCAAGCTGTCCGAGGCCCTCGAACCGCCGCTGCCCGGCCTCGTCGCCCCGCGCGCCACGGCCCAAGCGGCACAGGCGCGCTCCGAGTTCATCCAGTACTTCCGTGATCTCATCGCCCGGCGGCGCGCCGACCCGCGTGACGACCTCGTCTCCCACCTCGTACAGGTGGAGGAGTCCGGCGACCGCCTCGACGAGCACGAACTGCTCGCCACCTGCATCCTGCTCATCAACGCGGGCCACGAGACGACGGTCAACCTGATCAGCAACGGCGTCCTGGCCCTGCTTTGCAACCCCGACCAGCTAGAACTGCTGCGCGGCCGGCCCGAGTTGTCGGGCAGCGCGGTGGAGGAGGTGCTGCGCTACGACGCCCCCGTG
The DNA here is from genome assembly GCF_052936595.1 of Streptomyces sp. DSM 118878. NCBI lineage: Bacteria > Bacillati > Actinomycetota > Actinomycetes > Kitasatosporales > Streptomycetaceae > Streptomyces > Streptomyces sp. DSM 118878. Next base: position 1,532,499 of record NZ_CP193622.1, on the reverse strand, counting down.
CACGTGACCTCACGCGTGGCGCGCGAGCCGGTGGCCCTCTCCGGCTCACACGCTCAGGAGGGCGATTTCCTCGTGCTGCTCCTGGGCGCGGCGAACCGGGACCCTGACGTGTTCCCGGACCCGGACCGCTTCGACATCCTGCGCTCACCCGGCGCACCGCACCTGTCGTTCTCGGCCGGCCCGCACTTCTGCCTCGGCGCCGGCCTCGCACGCCTCGAGGTGCGCATCGCCTTCGAACTCTTCGCCTCGCGCATGGTCGACCCGCGCCTCGCGGCAGCGGGCCTGTCGTACAAGCCCAACCTCAGCCTGCGCGGCCCCGACCGGCTCGAAGTGGCCTACGAGGGCATTCGACCGGCGGAAACGGAATGAGGAGTGGATTCGTGGATGAGCTGACCACGGCGACGAGTGTCGCGGCGCTTCTGCGCCGGCGCGTCCGTGAGAACCGTGAGGAGCGGGCAGTCGCCCATGTCGCACACCTCGACGGCCCCGACGGCGTCAGTTCATGGACGTACGGCAAGCTGGACGAGGAGGCTCGTGCGGTGGCCGCCCGGCTGCGACACCGGAACAGCCCGGGTGACCGGGTCCTGTTGCTGTACCCGGTGGGGCTGTCGTTCGTAGCCGCCTTCATCGGCTGCCTGTACGCGGGTGTCATCGCCGTACCCGCACCGGAGCCCGGACAGTACCGCCAGCAGCGGCGCCGTCTCAGAGCCATCGCGACAGACGCCGACGTACGGACCGTGCTGACTGATTCGTCAGCTTACGAGGCGGTACTGGACTGGCGCGCCGAGGAGCGTCTCGACCAGCTCCGAGTGGTGGCGACGGACGTCGCGGATCAGGGCTCCGGAGTCCTGGAAGCCGGTGACGCGGTGGAGACGGACCACGGCACGGTCGTGCTCCTTCAATACACCTCGGGGTCCACCGGCGACGCCAAGGGCGTCATGATCACCAACGGCAACATGCTGCACAACGGCGCGTCCTACCTGCGGGGCATGGGACAGCGGCCCGGCTACCGCTCCGGCGGCTGGCTCCCCCTATACCACGACATGGGACTGAGCGCACAACTGCTGCCCGCACTCATGGCCGGTGGCAGCTCCTACCTGATGCAACCGATGACGTTCGTGCGGCGGCCCCACCTCTGGCTGCGCATGATCGACACCTTCGGCATCCAGGTGTCCCATGCGCCCAACTTCGCCTACGACCTGTGTCAGCGCAAGATCACGGACAAGCAGGTGGAGGGCCTCGACCTTTCGCGTTGGGAGTACGCGGGCAACGGCTCGGAGCCGATACAGGCGTCGGTCCTCACGGCCTTCGCGAAACGCTTCGCCGACCACGGCTTCCAGGAGACGTCGTTGGGCCCGAGCTACGGCATGGCCGAAACCGTGGTCTATGTGAGCGGCGTCTCCGGCCGGCGGCCCGTCGTGCGCAGTGTCGACGCGGAACTGCTCGAACAGGGCGAGTTCGCGCCGGCCCGGCTGGGACGTCCGGCGCGCAACCTGGTCGGGTGCGGCCCCGCGGAGAGCTACGAGGTGCGCGTCGTCGATCCGGTCACGAGGCGGACGGTGCCCCCGGATGGCCTTGGCGAGATCTGGCTGCGGGGCCCCAGCGTCTCGCCGGGGTACTGGCAGCGGAAGGAAGCGTCCCGGACGACGTTCGACGCCGCCCTCGCGGACGGTGACGGAGGGTGGCTGCGCACCGGTGATCTCGGGATCGTCGTGGACCGGGACGTCTTTGTGAGCGGGCGCATCAAGGACCTGCTCATCGTGCGCGGCCGCAATCTGTACCCCCATGACATCGAGCACGAACTTCGCACCCAGCACCCTGAACTCGGCCAGGTCGGCGCGGCCTTCGGGGTGTCCCCCTCGGAAGCCGAACCGGGGGACGAGCACGTGGTGGTGGCGCACGAGGTGCGCGGGAGCGACGCCGACCTGCTTCAGGCACTGGGCACGGCGATGAAGCTGACCGTCGCCCGCGAGTTCGGCACGGAGAGCACCGTCATCCTGCTCAGACCCGGTTCCGTCGCCCGCACCACCAGCGGAAAGGTGCGGCGCGGTGAGATGCGCCGCCGCTATCTGGCCGGTGAGCTAGCCCCGGTCTGGCAAGGCTGATGGCCGCCGCCGAGCGGCAGCTACGCCGCCCCGTCCGACAATCCGAGGAGACGAAATGACCGCCCCCGCCGACCGCCTGGCACGAGAGACACTGGCTGCCTGGCTGGCCGAGTGTGTCGCCGCCCATGTGCGCATGGCACCCGAGGACATCAAGCCGGCCGAGCCGATGTCGTCGTACGGCCTTGATTCCATCGGGGCCACCTCTTTGCTCGTTCAAATCGAAGAACGAGTCGGTCATGAGCTGGACGCCAATGTCCCCTGGGAATACCCCACCATCGATGCGCTCACAGATTTTGTGTTGCAACTGGAGTCGCAGGATTCCGCTTCGGGCCGGATAGGGGCCGTCTGAGATGCCGGCCGCTGCCGAATTGGCCGTCGCGCAGGACGCTCCGGCCCTCGCCAAGATTATTTCGCATGTCGTCGATCTGTGGCCCGAGCATGAGAAATTTCTGACGGGCAGCCTGGCGGGCCTCGACTCGCGTTCGCTGCGCGACACGGAGGAGATCGCGAGCCTCGTATGGAAGCTGGTGGAGCCGGAGATAGCCGCCGTAGTGGCCAGTTATCGCTGGGTGTGCCGAAGGCTTCTCGACGAGGAGTTGTACTTTCGCAGACACGGTTGCTATCGCCATGCATCGGTCCGTGAAGTGGAGGAGTCGGGGTTCTACGATTCCGACGACATCCATCACTATCACCGGGGCCTTTTGCTTTCCCAGGTCCTGTGGCGCAACCATGCCGACGTCTCCCAGATGTACGTACGCGATTTCCTGTCCCGCTGCGATTCGGGGAGCCGGATCCTGGAGGTCGGCCCGGGGCATGGCCTGTTCCTGGCCCTTGCCGCCCGGCATGCCACTCAGGCGCTCACCGGCTGGGACATCAGCCCCGGAAGCCTCCAGTACACGCGGAGGAATCTTGCCGAAATGGGCGTGAGCGGCGTAGATCTCGCGTTGCACGATATTCAGGACGGAGTGCTCGGGAACGTCGGGTTCGACCGTGTCGTGGCCAGCGAACTGCTGGAGCACGTGGACAATCCGGCAGAGGTGCTGCGCTCCCTTGCCGGCGTCATGCGGCCGGGGGCCGAGATCTTCATCAATGTTCCTGTGAATAGTCCGGCTCCGGATCACATCTACTTGTGGAACACCCCGGACGACTTCTTCAAATTTGTCTCTTCAAACGGGATTATTCTGATGAAGACGCATGCGTTCCCTATGTCCGGATATACCGAGCAGCGTGCGCTCGAAGACCGTGTCACGATCTCGTGCGTGGCCATCGGAAGGGTGGGGTGAAAGGGGCTGTCACCTTGATAGTTTGAATTTGTTTTGTGTTGACGGTGCGGTCTGGGCGCCGTTACACTTTCGGTGTTCGATTTGAAGCGAGAGTTTGGGCGGATATCGTCGAACGTCTCGTAGGTTTTTGGCAAAGCCGGAAGCGCGGGGGATTCGTACACGCTGCTAGTGGGGCTTTTCGATGGTTCCTCGACGGCGTGTTTTCAAGCTACGCCGATCGTGTCGTCGGTGTGCTGTCCGGACCGGGAGTGGGCGAGTCGTGATGATGCCGACGCCCAAACCCTTCATGCCTGCGACCCACGCCAAGCCCCGAGGCGCGCCATTGATCTCAGGGAGAGAAAGTGGAATTCCAGCTCCTCGGTCCAGTGCAGGCGAGCGATCGTGACTGCGAAGTGATCATTTCCGGATCGAAGATCTCCACCGTCCTTGCGTCGCTCCTCCTCGCCAGGGAGAGGCTTGTCGCCAGTGACCGCATGAGCTACTTACTGTGGGGTGCGCAGCCTCCGGCCACCCGAAGCGCCCAGATCTACACGTACATCTCCAGGCTGCGGAAGGCGCTCGGCCACGATGTTCAAGTGGAGCGGAAGGGGTCGGGGTACCTGCTCAGAATGAACGGGTCCCGGCTGGACGTCGTGGAGTTCGAGGAACTCTGCCGGATCGGCCAGGGCGAACTGGCCCGCGGAGACTATGCGTCGGCTGCTGAGTCCCTGCGGCGCGCCCTCAGTCTGTGGCGAGGGTCCGCGCTCACCAACGTGACGAGCTACCTCGAGGATGCCGCGAGACCCAGGCTTGACGAGCTCAGGAACGCGGCTCACGAGAGCAGGATCGAGGCTGACCTCGGCCTCGGCCGGCATCGGAGCATCATCCCGGAACTGACGGCCCTCGTTTCGGAGTACCCGACCCGCGAGAAGCTCCGTTCCCAGCTCATGATCTCCCTCTACCGCTGTGACCGGCAGAGCGAGGCGATCGACATGTTCCACGCGGCTCGCCGCTATCTCGCCGACGAACTGGGCGTGGCTCCCGGGGACACACTCAACAACACCTACCTTGCTGTGCTCAGAGGAAATGTCGATCTCCTGATGCCCGCACCATCTGTGCCTTGACGATCCCGGCCGGCCGGGGCAGGGCGGCGAACTCGCACACGTCGTGCCGCGTCGCCGTACCATCCGGTGGATGGCCGCGCCGCTGATCGCCACCACAGGAACCAGCAGTGTGACGAACAGCATCCAGGGTGCCGCGCGCTCGGAGGAGGCCCGGGCCGCGGCACCCAGCCCGGTGTAGAGGGTAGACCAGAGCAGCGAGCTCGCCACCGACCAGCTGAGGAACCACCGGAATGACTTGCCGGACGCGCCAGCCGCCAGTGGTGCCAGCGTGTGTGCCACCGGGACGAACCGGATCCACACGAGCCCTTGCCATCGTCGCCCTTCGCCGATGAATGCCTTGGCCCGCTGCCAGTGCCGCGGCTTTGAGATCCGGCTGCAGAGGGAATCCGAGAGGCGACGACCGAGACGTCGACCGATTCCGTAGCCGGCCGCCTCGCCGATGACCGACCCGAGGGTGGCCGCCGCCACGACGTACAGGAAACTGCGTGGATCCGTCGAGAGGGTGCCGGACAGCACGGTGAGAGAGTCGCCCGGCACCATGAGTCCTACGAAGATCAACGTCTCCCCGACCATGGCAGCGCACAGCAGCAGCGCCAGGAGCCCCACAGGCTGTGCGGCCAGGTGGTCGTGGAGGGTCGCGACGGAAAAGCCCACTGATGCCTCCCTCGCTGTTCAGCCGTGGCGGCTGAGATCGTAGAAGAATCCCGGAATGGTCGTCGTCCCTCAGGGGAGTTGCTGCCCCGCCCGGCACGTCGTCAAGGTCTGCGTACTCATGGACGCGTCCTCACCGAGCCGCCCACGATCGAGGGCTCCTCGGGCTCGGGAGCGCGGATCTGCTCCGGGGCCGCCGCTTCTGCCTTGCCGCCCGGGAGCCAGTGCAGCCACCGCGGGAGGGCCCAGGTCTTCTGGCCCAGCAGGGCCATGATCGCGGGAAGCAGCACACCCCGCACGATGGTGGCATCGATGATGATCGCCATGGACATCCCGACGCCGAGCATCTTGTACTCGATGGCCGACAGCGTGACGAAGATGCTGAAGACGGCGACCATGATGACAGCCGCGCTGCTCACCACGCCGGCGCTCGTGGCGATACCGCTGACGACGGCGGCCGTCGGCTCCTCACCTGCCCGCCGCCTTTCACGGATCCGGCTCAGGATGAAGATGTGGTAGTCCATGCTCAGGCCGAAGAGCAGCACGAACATGAACAGTGGCAGCCAGCTGGTCACTCCGCCGTACGGGGTGAAGTCCAGGAGTGAACTGAAGTGACCGTCCTGGAAGACCCAGGTGACGGCACCGTAGGCGGCAGTGATCGACAGCAGGTTGAGGACGATCGAGATGACCGGAACGGCCAGCGAGCGGAAGGAGACGAGCAGGAGGATGAAGGCCACGGCGAGTACGAACGTGAAGACGATGGGCGTGGTGTCCTTCAGCGTCCTGGTGAAGTCGTACGGCTGGGCCGTCTGACCGTTCACCGCGTACTCGATGCCGTCGACCTTGCCGAGAGTCGCCGGCAGGAGGTCTTGGCGGAGGGTTTCCAGAGCGGCGTTCGAGGTGTCGTCGGTGCCCGAACCGGCCAGCGGTACCTTGACCACGAGTGCGTCACCCACCGCGGCGCTCGTGATGGAGGTGCTGATCTGCCCGTCGGTGTCGGCCGCCCGCTCGCGCAGTGAGTCGACCGCCTGGCGCACGGCGGAGCCGCCCACGTTGTCGCCCCAGACGACGAGCCGAGCCGGTGACGGATCACCGGGGAAGGCCTTGTCCATACGGGCCACCGTCTCGACGGCGACATGGGAGTGCGGCAGGCTGTCCGTGACGGACGGGTCCTGGAGGCGCATGTCAAGGGCGGGGAGCGCGACCGCCAGCAGCGCGAGCAACGCGGCGCCGCCCCACGCCAACGGACGACGTACCACGGCCCGGGCCACCGTGCCCCACACCCGTGACTCCGCCGCGGCGGTCCGCCGGCGGCCCAGCCAGGGGATCCGGCCCTTGTCCACGCGGTGGCCCAGTAGGGACAGGAGAGCCGGGAGCACGGTCATGGAGCCGATCACCGTCAGGCCGACGACGATGCTGGTGCCGACGGCCAGCCCGCGGAAGACGTCCATGCCGGTCAGGTACAGGCCGGAAAGACAGAGCATCACGGTGACGCCGGAGAGAACGACGGCGTGCCCGGAGGTGCGGGAGGTGACCTTGAGGGCTTCCTGGGAGCTGCGGCCCCGCTGCCGCTCCTCACGCTCGCGGCGCAGGTAGAACAGGGAGTAGTCGACGCCGACGGCCATGCCGATCAGGAGCACCACGGAGGAGACGGTGCTGTTGATGGGGATCACGTGGCCGAGTGCCTGGAGGAAGCCGAGGGCGGAGAGCACCGCGGTGATCGAGAGCAGCAGCGGGACACTCGCCGCGATCAACGCGCCGAACACGATGAGCAGGATGACCAGCGTCAGCGGCAGCGAGATGACCTCGGAACGCTGGAAGTCGTCGTCGTAGGCGTTGTCCACCGCGGTCCGCGTACTCATGTCGCCGGCCTCGCCGACCCAGACGTTCTCATGGCGGTCCTGGACGGCGTTGATGGCCTTCCACGCCGTTTCGGAGTGCAGGCCCAACTCCTCGTCAGGACCGGAGACCTCGAAGGTCACGAGTCCGGAGCGGCCGTCCTCGGAGAGGAGGCTGTCGTTGCCTTCGTCCAGAGGCGAGCGAACGTCGGCGACCGACGCGGACTCGCGTTCCAACGTCTGCACCATGTCGGTGACCGCCGCCTGGATCTCGGCCGAGGAGAACCGGGTCCGGCTGTCGGCCTCGCGCGGCTGGATCAGCACGTTCTCTTGGACGGGCTCGTCGGTCTGCTGCGATCGCAGCACTTCCTGGGCCCGTCCCGATTCCCCTGGGTCACTCGTCAGGGCTTCGGGGCCCGATACCATGCCGCCGGCCAGTATCGCGGCGAGGACCAGCGCGAACCAGCCCGCGACAGCCGTCTTGCGATGTCGTACTGACCATGCGTTGATGCGTTCGACGAAGGTGCCCCGGGGGCCGTCGACCGCCTCGTCGGGACGTGGCTTGCCAATGCCCGGCATGACGTGTTGTCCTTCCTCAGAGGGTGTTTACCTGCGAGAACTCGCCTACTGGCGAGATGGAGCGCCTTCCATACCTGGGCCGACGAGTTGCCGCTCGTCGGCCCGGGGTCGTTCTGCGGTGGTGCGTCGAGGTCTATTCGGTCTCTTTGAGGATGCGTTCAACCCCGTCCAGGCGGTTCTGCATGTCCTCCAGCCGTGCATTGACAGTTTCCAGTTGGCGTAGCACCGTCTGCTGCGTCTTCGCGCCTTCCTCGGACAGGTCCCGGTAGTCCGACTCGCGGGACAGGAGCGCCTTGGCCCGGGTAGTCGTCGTGCGCATCCATATGAGGACCACGATCACGGACGTGACCAGGATGAAGACGCCGATGATCGCGGCTACGGCCTGCCACTGATACTCGTCATCCATCGGATGACTCCTTTCGTCCGGACTGTGATCCATCACGAGGCAGCGTGAGGGTCTGGGCGGCGTCCGCGATGGTCTCCGGGCTGAGGAGGACCGCGAATCGGGTCACCTCGTAGTACTTCATTGCTTTCCCGTCCTCCGAAAGCTGTAGTTCAGCCGTAACCAGTTCAGCCGCCTCCAACTTGCGGAGGTGCACCTGCAGCAGGGCGCGGCTGATGCCGAGCTCGCGGGCCAACTCGCTCACGTAGCTGCGCTTGCCTGAGAGTGCCGCGACGACACGCATCCGATGCGGATTGGCGAGCGCCGAGGCAGCCCGCAGCATGTGGTCGCCATTCATCCTCCGCATACCAGCTCCTTGCTCGTGCCAAGGAATACTTGCAGGAGCCTAGAGATGGCGCAACCCCCGGCGTCCGCAGATCCCAACGTCACCTCGGACTTCGAACGAGGGGTGAGGGCGGCGTAGTTGCCGTGGCTTCTGCCTCAGCTCGCCGCCCCGCCGTCCGCCCCGTCCGGGCGCCACGTGGCTGTCACCGTCAAGTGGGCCTGGCCGCTGCCGTTCACGATGCCTAGTTTGAGGTCCTGGCCGACCTGTACGCCGAAGATGACGGTGATCTCGGTGGGGGGGCGTCGACCTGTCCTCTTGGCTCGATGACAACCATGCGGACCGGATCGCCGTCGATCGCCTGGCCGACCGTTTCGAGGACCTGACCCGGGACCTGGCAGACCACCAGATCGCCCATGGCGATCTGCAGCACGGCAACCTGCTAGTGGCGGGCGACGACACCTTGCGGCTGGTCGACTACGACGGCATGTATGTCCCGGCACTGGCCGGCCTGGGCGGGACCGAGCGAGGGCACCGGAACTATCAGTCACCCCTGCGGGGGAACGACGACTTCGGAGTAGATCTTGACCGGTTCTCCACCTGGGTCATCTTCCTCTCGTTGAAGGCGATTGCCTCCGAACCGGCCCTGTGGCCCCGATTGCACGAACCCAGCGGCGAGTTCCTCCTGCTCACCGAGGACGATTTCATGAGCTCGGCCGGGTCCGCACGACTGCAGACACTGCTCACTCATCCCGACCGTATGGTGAGCGGACTCGCCGACCAGGTGCGGACCCTGGCCTGCCAGCCCCTGGATATGCTGCCGCCGCTCACCCTGGCCGTGCCCAGGCAGCGCCCAGCCGCAACGGTGATCACGGACACCACTGCTCGCAGTGGGGCCGACGCCCCGGGTGCGGGCGGCCTACCCGGCTGGGTGGCGGGACACGTCACCTCTGCGGTGTCGCCCCCGCAGCCCGCGCCCTCGGTCGCCCCACCGGACAGATTTCAGGTCAGGACGCCACTGGATGTCGCCGTAGCCGTCGTCTGGCCCCTGATGGTGGCGGTGACCGTACTGGCTCTTTTCGTGGGCCTCTCGACAGCCCCGTTCGGTCCGGCAGTCCCGGTGCTCGCCGCCGCCGCGTTCTCGGTGTTCGGGCGGGCCCGCCGCGCGGAGTGGGCTCAGGCACGGGCCGTTCTCTCCGGGCTCACAGCGGAACGGGACCAGCTCGACGACGCAGTCAAGGCCGAGGGGAAGCTACGCAAGGACCGGGCGAAGTTCGACGCCGCAGAGACGAAGCGCACCGCGGACCACCCACGAGCACAGAGCAAGCTCACCGCGAGCCACCAGGTCGAGCTCCAGCAGATCGAGAAGCGGAGGATCCGAAAGCGGCACGAGCTGGACAAGAAGATCGCCGGGCTTTCGGCGGAGCGAGGGCAAGCGTTACGAACGGCGCTTGCCGCTCGGCAGTCCGCCTACGTGCGGGACCGTCTCGGACGACAGCTGATCACCCGGAATCCGCCGTACGGCATCGGCCCGAAACTGGCCGCGCGACTTGCGGCAGCGGGAGTCCGTACCGCAGCCGACTTCACCGGATACCGAACCGTGCACAATGCGCACTACAACAGCGTCGGTGCCGAACTGGTGCTCAGCAACGGCCGCCGCATCGACGTCCAGGGCATCGGTGAGGCCAAGGCCATCGCGCTCGATGTCTGGCGCAGGCAACTGGTCGCCATTGCCGAAGCCGATCAGCCCACCACGCTCACCGCACAGGAACGGCAGTCGATCGACCAGGGCATCGAGGCCCGGCGCACCCGCCTCACCGCTGAGCTGCGCTCCGTGGACGCGGCAGCTGAAGCCTCGCGGACGAAGGCACAGCAGGAGTTGGCGGACGGCCAGACACGGCTCACCCGGGAGAACACCCTGGCCGGCGAGCGGGCCCGCCGACAGCGGCAGGAGTTCAGCCGGCGCGCGGTTACGCTCCAGCAGAACAGTGCGCGCCATGCGGCGCTGAGCTCTGCTGCCGAGACAGCTGAGGCTCACCGGCGCAGGCTCTCCCTCGTGCGATACCTGCGATTCCTCTACACCGGTCGCTGAACCGCGCCCCTGGAATGCACGATGCCGCATCCACGGTCGGCCTGGATGATGGTGTGCCGGTTTTGTCGATCATGTTGCTGTCCGGAGGGGGCGGCTCCATCTGACACCATTCTCGCGGAGGACGGGCTTTGGGCGGTCTTGCCCAGTCTGGTAAATACGTCTTCTTTGGTGCATGTCTTGAAGCGGACGAACGTCTATGCGGACCCCGCAGGCCTCGCCATCACCAAGGAGGCCGCCAAGCGGCGCTGCATGGGTCCGATCGCACCCTCGGCGAGAGCGGGGTGCGCCGACACTGCGGCCGACGCCGTACGCCGCGAGACCAGGGCCGGTACTGCCGCGTGAGCATCAAGCGTCCAATGAAGCGATCATGGCCGCCGGCCTGTAGACACCCGGGAACTCGGCCGTGAAGCTGCGCTCAGCGCGGTCGACGACATCCGGGCCTGGATGTGGCGCGGCGCAGCGCTGTCCGCGAGATCACCGAGGACCACCTGGGAGTCGCCCAGTCCGTGCGGTGCGCCCGCCCGCCCGCGACAAGGCGTCGGCTGTGACGCTCTTTTGGCGCTCAGGGCTCCCTCAAGAAAGGGATGCGGGCCAGAAAGCGCTGCTTACGTGCGGTTTTCTGGTTCCTGTTCGGGCCGACATCTTTCCGATGGCGCATCATGTGGAGTGCGTCGCCATCCTCGAACCGGTTGCAAAGGGCTCCTGACCTGCGGTTTTGCCCGTGCGCATTATGTGCGGTGTGGGCGTTACGGGCGATATCTTGACGCTGAAATGACGCTCGTGACGCTCATTTGACGCTCGTTCTGATGGGGTGTCAGGTGTGCATCGGGCAGGTCAGGTGGCGTCAAAGCTGCGAGTGACGATGTGACGCCGAGGGCTGGTGACGCTCAATGCGGGGCCGCCGGATCGTGCAGATCAGATGTTCCGGAAGAGATTAGCGGGGCTCGTGACTGGCGATGCACTCGTCGCAGTCGGACCCGTGGAGCATCAGTAGATCCTGCCGGAACACGAATGGTGTGAAGCTCGCACCCTGCCCCGGGAAGTGCCTGCGGCAGTTGTCGCAGGTGTTCTCCTCGACGTCGGTCAGCTGTGGTTGATGGCGTACGCTGCGACGCAGTCACGGCAGCGCCACAGGTCGGTCGGCATCAGTAGGAACATCGGCTGCAATGGCACCCCGCGCGGGTGCGCCCACCTGTTGTCGAGCGGTAACCGCACCAGGTAGCCCTCGATGACCGGGCTGGTGCCCGACGTCGGTCTGTCGGAGCCGAACGGCGTCTTCGTCATGTTGCGCGCGTCGGCCTGCGCGGCGGCGATCTGGTCGAGCGCGGGATCCGTCATCCTGAGTCCTTCCGCGTTGGCCAACGAGCGTACGTCGCACCCCCGACGAACCACGCCCGCGACGGCCCTGGACATGCTGCTGCCGGCCGTTCAACAAACCACGACACTGTGTCGGTGGCTCGCTTTATCATGGGCGCATGGCGCAATGCACAGCACCCTCCCGAGGCCACCGCACCGCGAGTGGGGCAGCGAACTGCCCGGCGTGCAGCACCTGGGGACGGAGGTCGCACACCCCGTCGTATTCGTCCGGACCCTCCTACGGCGGTGGCGGTCGGTCGTCCGGCGGGTCGTATGGCGGCGGCACCTCGCGGCGCACCAGGTCCGGCAGGACGGTGTCGTACACCCCGACCGAGTGGCGGGCGGTCGAGCCCTACGCCGACAAGGCTGCGGTACAGGCACAGGTACACCCGGACAAGCGAGACCTCTTCCTCTGCCACGCCTGGAACGACCGCGAGGGCAGTGCGAAGGAGCTCTACGGTCACCTGAAGATGAGCGGTGCGACGGTGTGGTTCAGCGAGGAAGACCTCCCGTTGGGCTCGCTGCAGATGCGGGAGATCGATAAAGGGCTTCGTAACTCCCGGATCGGCATCGTGCTGGTCACGCCAGCCCTGCTCGAGAGCATCAAGAACGAGGGGATCGCCGAGAAGGAGCTCGCCGTCCTGCTCGGCACGAACCGCGTCGTGCCCGTGACGCACGGGGTGACCTTCGACGAGCTCTATGACGTCAGCCCCATGCTCGCGTCGCACTCCGGGCTGAGCACGAAGGAGACGTCGCTCGACGCCGTCGCCGCCAAGATCGCTGCTGCTGCCGCCGCGCTTCCCGTTGCCTGACGTCCGAATCCACCAGCGAACGTCGGGCCAGTCCGTCGCGGGCGGAGGGCCTGCAAGGCCGCGCTCTATGCGCTTGCACTTCCATGCGCACTACGAGTGCGGACCGCCGTCGTTGCAGTCGGTGGCCGGGTCCACGACGGGCTGCTCGCACACCTAGCAACGCACACTAGTCGGGCCGACCGCACAACGCGCCTTCAGGGACGCACTGGCGGATCTGCCGCCGCCCGTGCACGACTGGCTCCCGACCATCCGGATCAGCGATACGGAGGTCACCGCCATCACCGCTACACCGGATCCGGTCTCGTCGCTCAGGATACTGCTTGGAGAACGCGGGGCACTGGCTGCGTGTCTCGCCACTGAGTGAGACGGCGCGGCGACCCCCGTCGTTCAATGGCAGAAGCGAAGCGCCCGGCCTCCTCATCTGCTGGCCGGGCGCACTGCTGCTGCATTTGAGGCGACGCCCGCCGGAAAACAGCGGCGGGGCGTCTGCGCACAGCAGGCTACGACGGCGTGCAGTGTCCGGCGAGGGCACCGTTGTTTGTTGGCGATGCAGCTCGGGTGGGTAGGCGACGCCTGGTTCTCACAGAGAGGCTCCGGAAGGCCGCTCTGCGAGATGTCAGGAAATCCGTTCGTACAGGGCGCCCTCCGCCTCGCGCAGCTCGCGCTCGACGGCTTCGGCAAGGTTCGGGTTGTCGATGAGGACGCCGAACTCGACGTTGTTGTTCTCCGCGCTCCAGGAGAAGTTCGCGCTGGTCACCAGGAGAAGGTGGTGATCGATGGCGAGGAACTTGGCGTGGTTGCGGACGTATGTGCCGTCGAACTGCTTGGTTCGCCAGACCTCGGCCGGCGCTAGGTGCGCAGCGACTTCTGCAGTCGTCGGGGACCGTTGCTGTCCGACGCCGTCCGCGGCCCGGGCGTCCATATAGACGCGGACGGCGATGTCGTCACGCTGTGCGGCTTCTCGTAATGACTTCCAAAGCGCTGAACTCCGTTGGAAGTTGAAGGTTGAGCACGTGATTGCGTGGCGTGCGCTGTCCACGAGGCGGGTCACCGAGGTGGTGAGCGGCCCGCTCTGGACGAGGTGTCCGGGCATGGTCCAGAGCGGTGACAAAGTGGTCGGCAGAGCCCGTGCCCCCTCGATTGCGCGCAGGGCCAGGACTTGTTGGTGCCTTGGCCCGGTGCCGCTGGCAACCGCCTCCAGAAGGCGTCGGACCTCTGCCCGCTGGCCGACCGCGACGACCTTGAGCGCCGCGGTGAGGGTGTCACCGTCGGCGAGCCGGTCCGCTATGCCTTTGGCCTCGGTCCCGGTGAGGAGTTGGCCGAGGCGTCGTGGCGCGTCCGCCTCACTCATGGACCTGGAAGAACCCGAGGTTGCTGCCGGGCAGGTCGAGGAGGAAGCGGCGGTCGAGGAAACGGTTGGCGCGCTCGCAGGAGGTCTCCGAGGCCATGACACAGCAATGGCAGGCGGCACCGTGGAGGAAGTCCTCGGGGTCCTGCGGGGCGCGCTTCGAGCAGATGGGGTCGGAGGAGCATCGGGCGGCCTTGCGTAGCGCGCTGTCGACGACCCTTTGGAGGCGGGAAGGCTCGCTGAGTTGGACGAGGCCGCCGAGGGTGCCGTCGCTGTCGGAGGCGGTTGTGCAGATCAGAAGGCCGGCCGACGGGTCTCGGCCCTCCGCGGCGGGCCAGGCGTAGAGGCGTTCGCTGAGACTTGCCGCCGAGTAGCCACAGGTGAGAGCGAGTTCGCGGATCAGGACGTGGGCGAAGGTGTGGACGAGCCAGTAGCGCGGGGGCTTCAGGCGGGTGTCGGGGTCGACCTGGTCGGCGGTGTCGGAGAAGCGGCGCCTGAAGTTTCTGACGTGTGCCTCGCGGTGGAACTTCCACATGTCGGTGTCGAGGACGCGTTTTTCCCATGCGGCGACTGCGTTCTCGTCGAGCTGGAGGAAGATGCCTTCGCCCCGGTCCTCGGTTGCTACGGTCCAGGCCGGTCGTGGTGTACGGGTCAGTGGGGCCAGGCGGCGCGGGAGGTCGCCGACGCGGTCCATGTCATCAATGCGGGTGAAGCCGACCAGGGCATTCACCTTGCGGAGACGCTCGACCGCGAGGACGCGGGTGATCTCCGGCTGCAGGGTGTCGCCTCGCTCGCGGGTGGCGAGGGTGAGGCCGCTCTTGGGGTCCTCGACGCGGGTGCCGACGATGTCGCGCAGCAAGTAACGCCATTCAGGGACGAGAAGGTCGACCGGATCCCAGTCGCGCAGCTTCTCTTCCTGCTCCTCCGGAGTGTCGGTGGGTGCGGAGGCGGCCTGAAGGATTTGTTCCAGGTCGTGGTCCGACAGGCCGGTTACGTCTACGCCGCCGTCCATCCCGAGCAGGTCCCTGATCAGGTCGAGGTTGGCGCGGTACTTGGCGAGCTTGTCGCCGAGCGCGGTGCGGACCCGGTCGGCCAGGTCACTGGCTTTTTCTTCCTGGGACTCCGGCATGACGATGATCGACTGGGTGGCCGGGAACCACAGGTTGGAGGCCCCGACGAGCATCAGCCGGGTGTCGTTGCCGCATCCCCTGGGCTCGAAGGCGTCCAGGTGCGGGTGACGTCCGCGACACTTCGGCAGTTTCGCCTTGCCGGCCTCGCCCTGTGCCTCGTTCATCGGGCGCCGCAAGTCGCAGGATGCGCACTGGATGACGGCCGAGGCACCCTTCCCGGCCGTCCGGTCGACCATCTTCAGGGCGGGCAGTTCTGCCTTGCTGCATGGCTGCCCGCGGTGCACCCACAGGTCGTACGGGAACTCGTCCAGGTGCCCGTCGACGCAGGCCAGCAGATAACGGGCCGGGATGGCGGTGCGCCGCATCGGCTTGCGGGTGCGGCCACCCGCGCGCCCCGTGCACTTGGCATGTTCGAAGACGGCCAGGTCGGTGCGGAAGGGATGCGTATTGCGGTAGTCGAACTGGGTGAGCAACCCGAGCATGTCGCAGCCAGTGCACCGTAGCCACTGCGGGAAGACCCGGGACGGGACGCCGAGGTCGTTGCCCTCGGCGGACCGGCTGTGCTTCTTCGGCTGCCAGGGATACGGCCGCAGCTGCACGTCGGGGGAGCGCAGCATCATCCGGACCACGTCACGCAGCCGTGGAGCGTGGATCTGGGGAGGAGCGGAGTCACGCCGCTGCCAGATGCGGTCCCACTCGTCCAAGCCAGTGGGCATGATCGTGAACTGTGGCAAGTCCATGATCGCGCCGGGACCGTAGGTGTAAAGCAGGGAGGAGGGGCGGGCTGAGCCGACCTTGGCGCGGTTGTGCTTGGTGGCCTTCTCCGCCTCCTGCTCCAGATCGCCCAGCGGGTCGACGGCGTGAGCGACGTCGTAGACGAACCGCGTCTCGTCACTCACGAATTCTCCTCCGGCATCTGCCACTTCGGGGCATAGTCAGGTGCTCGGTACACCAGTCGTTCCTTGATTGGGCTCACCAGCAAGTTGATCTCCGGCTGGACCTCACGCATCGAGTTCGCCACGATGAACGGCGGTGCGTCCCGTGTGTCAAGGCCCGCCTTCGCGTTCTCCGCGCTCATCATCAGCGCATCGTGCCGACTGTCGTCCAGTACCCTCTCGTACACCAGTGACTTACGCAGCTCCACGAGGTGCTTGCGCCGCTTGCCCCACTGGTCGAGCCGGTTCTCCAAGCGCAGGCGGGCGCGGTTGGCCGCGTCCTCGTCACCGGCCCGTGCAATCCGCCGCACGAGGGCGTCGATGAGCTCACCGGCGAAGTGCTGCTCGACCTCGATACGGGCCGCGCCGTCCTCCGGGGACAACCCTTGGCCTTGGCCGGACTTTGCGGCCTGCAAAACCCTCGCCGCGCTGACCAGCACACCGTCCAGGCCGCGTTCCAGCGAGGTCACCGAGAACGGGGTCACGGACAGTGCCTCAACCTGGGCATAGAACGTCTCGTGATAGTGGCGGAACTGCTCGAAGTGGGCGAGGTCCCTGGGCCGCGCCCAGTTCCCCAGCGCGAGGACCAGGCCCGGCCGGTCTGCGGCCCGGCCGACCCGGGAAGACGCCTGGATGTACTCGGCCGTGTTCTTCGGCTGCCCGACTACGAGCATCAGACCCAGCCGGGTCACGTCGACGCCCACCTGCAGCATGGAGGTCGCAAGGACCACGTCGTACGGGTTCACCTCGCGCGTGGGCTCAGGCTTCTTCGCCTCCCGCAACGCGCGCCGGTTTCGCTTGCCCGCGGTGGAGTCGAAATCTGGATCGAACGACACAGCCATCTGGTCGAGGGTCGCGGTGATGTCGGCGCTGGCCACACGTGACGTCAACTCGGCGACGTGTAGCGACCCGTAGTTGGTACCCGTGCGGCGGGGCAGCTTCGACCAGGGGCGGCCCTTGGCGAGCGCGGTCTGGATGTCGTCGCTCATATACCGTGCCATGCCGGCCAATTCACGGGTAGCGCTGAAGTAGCCGACCAGGCTCATGTACGGATCGGCCACGCTGCCGGAGCGGTCAAGAAGCAGTTGCCCGCCGGCCATGAGGACCTCGGCAACCCGGATCTCCGCCGTGGTCAAGCGCACCCCGGTCGTGCTGATCCCGACGTACCGGCGACCCGGCTTGTCCTCGGAGACCGGGATCTCCTTGGAAAAGAAGGTGTTCCCGGCGTCCAGGACCTGCGGCGGGAAGATGGTGACGTCCCGCCCGTACAACGCACGTACCTGGTCGGACGCGTTGCGTGCGGTGGCGGTGGAGGCGACAAGGAGCGGACGAACCGGGCGCCCGTCCTTCGTACGCCAGTCGGTCATCACGTCGATGGCCACCTCAAACAGGCCCACCGTGGTGCCAAGGGCTCCCGTAATCAGGTGAAGCTCGTCCTGGATGACCAGATCCGGGGGCCGGAGCCGGGTGGCCGGGTGCACGGGAGCGGCCGGATGGCCGTCCTTCTGGGGGTGCTTGCTGCCGTCCTTGATATCGCACTGCTGATAGTCGGGGTGCACGAAGCCGTGCCGCTCGCAACGTCGTGAGACATGCCCGAAGAGCGAGGCCGCCTCGCCCTCCCGCGCCAGACGGGCGAACTTGTCCACTGTGGCGATGACGAACGCCGGCGCGAGCCGGTAGATCTCCTCGTCGACCGTAAGGACCGGCAGCCCGTCGGGGACCTCACCGCCGTCAGAGAATGGGCACTCGGCCAGCTCGTCACCGCAGTACACGTACACCCGACGCAGCGCGGGCTCCGTGCGCACATCCCGCGCCTCGACCCGCGTCCCGCACCACGGGCAGCGCTGGATCTGCAGCACCGTCAGTCGATACCCGCGGCCCCCGTGGGCCTTCTGCAACTGCTCGGCAGCCTCGTCATACCGCTTCGGGCTCACATCGGTACCGACCCACAGCCCGATCCGGAACGGCTCGTCTCCCCAGGTCGCCATATCATCGCGCCGCGCCATCTCCGCTGCGCACACCAGGGCGGTGGCGCGCTGGAACTGCTGGGCGGTGAGCAGACGCAACGTGTACCGCATGAGAACGGCCACTCCGGGCCGTCCGTCCAATGGCCCCTCAAAGGCATCCACGACGCCTTGGCGCCGCCGGATCGCGAACGTGTACGCGGCCAGACCCAGATACGCCTCCGTCTTGCCACCACCGGTCGGGAAGAACAGCAGCTGCGCCTTGGCCAGATCCCCCGACCGCTTCTCGGCCGCCGGGTCGGACAGCAACGGCAACTGCATGAGCACGAAGGCGAGCTGGAAGGTACGCCACGAATGCGCCAAGGCTCCCTTCTCCTCGAGGATCGCCTCGCGAGCCTCGTCGATGCTCTCCTCCGGCTGACTCGCCCGCCGCTCCGCGACCTGGGACTGCACACGCTGATCAGCCATCACCCGGTTCATGAACCGGAAGCAGCGCAACGCCTCCTCGTCCCCGAGGAGATGCTTTAGACCCTCCTCAAGCTGGCGTTGCACCCGGCGCGCCTCGGTGACCGCGTCCAGACCCTCGGACCGCAGATGCTCCGGGAGAGCCTTGGCCCGCTGCTCCTCGCCGTCCAGCCAGGCCGTGTAGCCCGCGAGGATCGGCTCAAGACCCGTACGCAGTTCGTCGGTCGACGCCTCCTGGAGCCGGCGCATGTCCAGCAGGGCCGCGCCGATCTCCTCGGCGGCCGTCTGCGGTGTCTCGCTCACCGGCAACCACGTCGTCCAGACCTCGCTGGCCCTGCGTGCTCTCTCGGCTACCTCCCAGTCCACCGAGCAGGTCCGGCCATGGGCGAACTCCAGACGGTTGCGGTACTGAAGCCGCAGTCGCCGCAGTTCGTCGTCCGGCTCCTCGCGCGTGTCGAGGAGTACGTCATTGACCGGCAGGAACACCTCAACGCCACCGGCCGATATCGACAGCTTGGTCTGGTACAGCCACGCCTCGACCGGGATCTTGCGAGGTGTCTCCCGGTCATTGCACAACGCCACCTCAATCAGCCGACAGCCACGCTCGGAGTCGTCGTAACGATCCACCCGAAGAAGGATCTTGTCCTTGAGCACGATCTCGGTCGTACGGGACGGCTTCAGGTCGGCAACCTTGATCGCCTTCGCAATAGTGTGCGGGGTGCGCTGAAAACGACGGAGAGCCGGAGCGGGTGCCGTGCCCTCGTCTCCGCCGTCTTCGGTGCCCGCGCCACGCTTCTCCTTCACCGGCTCGTACGTGCCCCACGAGGCGGTCACCGTGAACTCGTCGAGATCGTCAGGGATCTGGAAGCGCAGCCCCATCGACGCCGGGATCATCAGCCCACGCTTCTGCGGCTGGTCCTCGACCTCGTCCTCGTCCGAGCTCGCGCTGCTGTCGTCGACGGCGGTGAGCGGAACGCCCCGGCTCTCGGCGGCGTCCACAGCGTCACCCACGTCGGTCGCGGCGTCGTCCGATCCGGCTTCGCCAGGGTCGCCCTGGCCGGCGGTGAGGCGCACGGGAGCGATCCGGCCGATCAGGTACGCCGAGTCAGGGACCCCGTCGAGGATCTCGTCCGGGCCGTTGGCCGGTCCGAGGAGCTCACGCTCCAGGATGTCGACCAGGTTCTCGCGGGCCGTCCAGGAACGTTCGTCGGGTTCGAGGGCGAGACGGTAGGCCAGGGCCTGGGGGCCGCCGGATCCCGCTGCGGGCTGGGTGCCGTCGCGCCGGGGGGTGGTCACTCGTCGCCCTCCTCTTCCTCAGTGGCCTCATTGTCGCCGATGGGTACGACAACGCCCTGCGAGGCGGCGCGGCGGTGGTTCTCCTCGAGGAGACGGTCGAGGACCTCCACCCGGGCGGCAGGACTCACCGTCCAGCGTTGCATCTGGCGGTAGGTGTGAAAGCCGTGCTCCAGGGGGACGTCCCAGCCGTAAGCCGCCATGACGGCTTGGTCGAGGTCGACGTGGATCTCGCGGATGCGGGCTACGTCGAGGTCGGCTGAGTCGGTAATGCCGGGGTCGTTGACCAGGTTGTATAGCTTGGTGAGGCCGAGGTCTCGGCGGAGCATGATCTCGCGGCGCTTGGTGTCGAGGGTTCGGCCAGCATCGGTGAGTTCATCCGTGAAGCTTGGAAGAGGGAACGTTTCGAATACGTCTGACGGCGTGTACCGAGGGTCGTTCCTCATGCCTGACCCGTACTTGATGGCCCAGGTCTGATGGAGCGACGAAGACAACACTGCCTGAACCGCGTAGGAGTTTTTGGCGAACACTACGACTTGCTCGCTCGGGATGATGTCCGCCTGCATGCGTGATGGCATCACAGTCTTACTGACCCGCGCGATGACCAGCACGTCTTCTAGGCCGGCATCGGCGATTGCCTTCCGCATCGCGGGACGCGTTCGCAAGAAGCGCCACCAAGGCGCCTCACGAACCGCTTTCGGCTTCTTGGCTCGCTCCGGTTTCACAGTCTCAAGAACCCGCTGGAATGGCAATGCGTATTCTTGTGCCTGCGACTCGGATCGATCGTTAAAGTCGATCACCCATCGTGACGGTGAACTATCCGAGCGGGAGTTGAGGTCTTCTCCGGTCAAGTAAGGGGACAAAACCTCGGCGTTCTTCGGATCTGCCTCGATCCACTGCGCGGCCTCTTCGGGCGTAAGTACGAAGCCGACACCATAAGGCTTGCAACCCTCGAAAGTGACTCCCTGGTTCTCCGGCAGCCTCTTCGATAGCCCTTCAACGCGCCCTTCGGGCTCCAGAAGAGTGGAAATCTTCTTGACCACGATATCGTCGGCGATCCGAGGCACCTCGGCAGCTACAGGCCCCCGACCACCCCAAAACGCCGCGTATTCCAGGTTGGCGCTGACTGCAGGCCAGGGGCGGCTTTGAATTGACCGCGTGATGGTAATTCCGTCGGCCGCGAGGCGATCGAGGCCGATCTCTCTCGTGTCCCCCTGAGCGATTGTGTTAGTTGCAATTAGTCCGATGCTTCCCCGTCGTGTCAGGAGGGCCACAGCTCGAAGGAGGAAGTAGGCCACTATGTCAGCGCGTCCGCCGCCTCCATTCCCTTCCGCGAGAACGTTTCTGAGCCAATCGAGGAAGTTGCCCCCCGCCGCCCCAGAGATCTTGGTTCCACCCAAGAACGGCGGGTTCCCAACTACCGCATCGAACCCGCCCCGCTCCATGACATCCGGTACGGCCAGGATCCAGTGCAGCGGTTTCCACCGCTTGTAGTCCGTCGTCACCGTCGGGGTGAGCCCCGCCTCCTTGATGCCGTCGAGCATCGTCCTGACCGGTTCCCCGCCATCGGCGGGGTACGCGCCCTCGACGGCAACGCGCAGATCCTGGTACGCGGCCTTCAACTGCTTGCCGGGCTTGCCACCCCACCGCAGCCCGGCCGCGATCACCCCGTCCGCGACGTCGGCGAGCTGCAGCGTCAGCTCCTGGTACCGGCGCCACTGCCGCCGTTTCGTAGCGGCCGAGCGCTGTGGGTCGCTGTCGTCGACCTCGGTGGCGAGCTGGCGGCGCAGACGGCTGGCCCTGGTCCAGGATGTCGTCCACGTCCAGGGCGAAGATGCTGAACTGGTTGCCGGCCGCGGCGGGGTCGATGTGGAGGCGGCGCAGCTGGTCGGCGTCGGTCAGGCCGAGCAGGGCGTTGCCGTGGAGCACCTTGTCGTCGACGAAGGAGAATGGGAGCTTCGGGTCCAGCGACACCAGCCACAGCGACAGTTTGCACATCTCCACGGCCATGCCGTTGATGTCGGCGCCGTACAGGCAGGTCGCGACGACGGTCCTTATCGCGTGGACGTGCAGGTCGTGCGGTGTCCTTCCGTACCCCACGCGCTCGCGCTGCCATGCCTCGACGAGCCGGTCGGCGAGGTACCGTGCCGCAGCGACGAGGAAGGCGCCCGAGCCGCAGGCGATGTCGGCGATGCGCAGGTCGAGGATCTGGTCGGAGTCGATCGGACGCCACGCGTCCTGGTCGGCGGTCTGGTGTGGTCCGGGCGAGTAGACGAGAGGTTCCAACGCGTACCGGACGACTTCCTCGGCCAGTGAGCGGGGCGTGTAGTGCGCGCCCGCCGAGGCGCGCGAGGGGGTCTCCACCAGCAGAACGCCGCCGGGCTCCACTACCAGCGGCCGGTTGCGCAGGTCGCGGCGGATGATGCCGATGAACGGGCGGAGCCGGGCGCGTAGTCCAGGGTCGTCGGTGACGTCGCGCAGGGCAATTTCGGTGTCGTCGAGAGTGTCGCCCGCCTTGAGCGCCTTGGTGAGGGCGGCTTTGCTGGACGGCTTGGCGGCCGGCTGGTGCTGTTTGATCCAGGCGAGGATCGCGTCGGCCAGCGCGGTCTCGGTGTGCTTGGTCTGGCTGAGTTCTTCGAGGGTGGCGAGGGGGATCTCGGGCTCGGATCCCGCGCTGCCGGTGAGTCCGACGATGATCTCTTCGGCGGGTTCGCAGGAGTAGCCGAGCAAGCCCTCGTAGATGTAGCCGATCTGTTCGACGTCGATGTCGCGGAAGGAGATCCGTCGTGCTCCGCCGGGCAGTTGGGCGATCTGGACAGCGCGCAGGACTTCGAGCATGACGCGGTCGCTGACCGTGATGGCCAGGGTGTCCTGGGAGTCGCGGTCGGTGAGGAAGGGGAAGCGGGCCGGGTCGAAGAGGGAGCCGCCGTACTCGGGCAGGCGCAGGTCCTCGAAGCTCGCGCCCCGGTACAGGGCCTGGGATGTGGCCAGGAGCCGGTGCCAGGTCAGGAACGTGGCGTCGAGGGCCTGTTCGCCTTCCTCCTTCTCACGGGCGTCGAGGAGGTCGAGTTCGTCGCTGATGCCGTATCCCATGGCGAAGAGGCGGCTCTGGGGCAGCAGTCCGCGTTCTTCGGCGAAGAGGAGGAAGACGACGCGCATCATGACGGTGACGGCGGCCTCGTAGACCTCGCCTCTTGCCGCCGGCAGTGGGTCGGGCTCGCCGCGTCGCTGTGCGTCCAAGGCGCCTTCGGACAGGGCTTGGACGATGAGTTCGACGGCGCGACGGACCTGGGTGCCGAGTGCTTCGGTGATCTTCTCGGCGGCGGTGACGGACTCGCCGAAGAGTTCTGTCAGCCGATCCTGCTGTTTGCCGCCGACCAGGCGGCGGCGCTGGAGGAGTTCGATGAAGGCGTTGCGGGTTTGGGGCTCTTCGATCCAGGTCTGGGCGTCGATGATGCCGGAGGCGACCATGGTCTGCGGGCGGGCGCTGACGATCGCCCACCAGCGGCCGTCGGTGACGACGCCGATGGGGACGTCGGAGGCACGCAGCAGCTCCTCCATGCGGTCGATGGGGCTGGCCGACCAGCCGTCGGTGAGTGGGTCGCGCAGGGAGTCCGTAGGGTCGGTGACCAGGACGAGGGCCCCGGTCGTGTCTCCGTGGACGAGGGCACCGTCGGCGCGCACGGTGACGGTGTAATCCGGTGAGTGGACCTCGGCTGCGGCTGGGGCGGGCACGGTGTAGGAGGCGCCCCACCGCAGCCCCTGGCGCAGGACGAGGTCGACCCAGGTGTCGCGGGCCTCGCGGTACAGGTCGAGGGCGGCTTCGTCGCCCGGGTGCTCGTCCCAGTTCTCCCACGCCTTCTCGAAGGCGGGCTTGGCGTCCTTGATGGCGTCGAGCGCCCGGGAGTCGGGCTGGGGAATGCCTTCGCGGTAGACGCGTTCCAGGGCGGGGATGGCGAGGAAGGGGCCGTCGGTGTCGACGAGTTCGAGCCAGGCGCGGTGCAGGTCGGCGGCGGTCGGGGGGTAGCGGCGGCTCATGCCTTGACCATTCCGTTCTTCGCGTCTTCGGGGGTGAGGGCGAACACGACCGCGGCGGCGGATACGTAGGGCCTGATGTCGCTGTAGCGCTCCTGGATCGAGGCGATCTCGCGCGCCTCCTCGTCACCCAGGCTGTCCAGGCGCTCGTTCATGTGGTGCAGGTCCCGGCGTCGCTGCTTCTGCTGGTCGTCGGTGAACAGCAGTTCTTCCTCGGCACGGATGGCCTGCTCCAGGCGGTCGCGGGACTCACGCAGGTTGAGCCGGAAGGCGCCGAAGATCTCGTGGGCGCGCTTGATATCGGAGTCCCGGCGCTGGGTGAGTGCCTCGGTGACCTTCTCCTGACGGCTGGCGCTCTTGCGTTCCATCGCGGTCAGCAGGCGTGTGCGCAGCCGGGAACCGTCGTCGTTCCACTGCTCGGCGAGGTGAGCACGTACCTTCTCATCGGCTAGGAGCAGATCGGCGGAGTCGAGGGTCTCGTCGAGGACCTGCTCGACCTTGGACTCGGCAAGGGCCTGACCACGCAGCCGGACGCCCGTGAGGAACACCTCCTCGTGGAGGCGCAGCCCGCCGCGTCCGACCAGGACGAGCCGGGAGACCGCGGCGACACAGGACTCGGGAAGGCCGGGGGCGATGACGGCGGTGACCCGGTGCACCGGGGAGTCCGTGCTGAAGAGCGCGGAGCGCAGGGTGCGGGTGGCGCGCTGCATGAGGGCGTGCCCGAGGTGGATGTGGACCAGGTCGGTGCGGTGTTGCGCGGCCTGGTCGTCGAAGGTGATGGGGCGCGGGATCCCAGGCTCCAGGCGGGTGTCCAGGCCACGCAGGGCCGGCTGCCAGGAGCGGCTGAGATTCGGGATCTCGAAGACCTGTGCTTCGGTGCGGTCGTCGCCGATCTCGACGAGCGGGGGCTGAGAACTCAGCGTCAGCGCCGTGTCCACCACTCGGCGGGCGTTCGCGGGCGTGAGATGCATGGCGGCCTTGCTCTCGTGGTACGTCTCGGAGAGCTTGGTGAGCCGACGGTTCAGCTCCATTCCGCCGGCCAACACGCGGGTGATCACCGCGTTGCCGTCGTCCGGCGCGGTCAGCCGGGCCTTGCGCGCCGTACGGGTGGGGGCGAAGTGTTCCTGCACCTCGGCATCGATGACCTGGTTGACCTTGCCGAGGTCCTCGGTAGCCTGTCCGACCTTGGTCGCGATGATTCCCATGAACTTCATGTCCGCGTCGTACGTCGTGGAGCCGGAGACCGGCACGAAGTGGAAGATCTCCGGGTGCTTCGTCTGGCCGTAGCGGTCGATCCGGCCGATGCGCTGCTCCAGGCGGGACGGGTTGAAGGGGACGTCGAAGTTGACCAGGCGGTGGCAATGGGTCTGCAGGTCGATGCCCTCGCCGGCGGAGTCGGTGGCGAGCAGGACGCGGACCGGGTGCTTGTCCGGGCTCTCGGTGAACCGGGCGCGGATCTTCTCCCGCTCCTCGGTCGGGGTCGAGCCCTGGATGACCTCCAGTACGTCGTTGTAGCCCCGCTGGCGCAGGACGCGCTCGATCCATTCGAGGGTGGCCGCGTACTCCGTGAAAACCACGACACGTTCGTTGGTCCAGTGGGTGCCGTCCGGCCGGCAGACCGCGGCGAGGAAGGTCAGCAGTTCTTCCAGCCGGGAGTCCGGCTTATGCTCGTAGCGGCGCCCCCACTCGACGAGCGAGGCGATCTCGCTGCTGGTGGCCGCGACCAGGGGGTCCGAGCCCTTGGTCTGGCGCAGCGCGGTGAACTCGGGGTGTTCGGCCGCGCCCTCCTCCTCGTCGGACTGGCCGCTGCCCAACACCTCTGTGTAGTACTGGTCTTCGTCGTCCATCCGAAGCTGTCGGTCACCGCCGTCCGAGCCCTCGTACAGCTCAAGGGTGCGGGCGAAGGACCACGGGCTGGACAGGAAACGCTTTTTCAACAGCATCGCGACGATGTCGCCGCCCGTGCCCTTGCCGTTCGCCCGGGCACTGTCCGCCAGCAGCCGCTCCAGCCGCGCGAACTGCTGCTGCTCCTCCTCCGACGGCGTGAACGGGAGGGTCCCCAGCTTCCGGGTCTTGAACTCCTTGTCCGGCAGATCAGTCTTCAGCCACCGCACCATCACCTCCTTCAGTGCCTGCTCGTCGATGCTCGCGCCGCGGGTGAACCGGCGACTGTCGATCATCTCCAAGAGGGCCGTGAACGACTCCGAATAGCCGTTGTGCGGCGTCGCACTCAGGAACAGCCGGTGCTCGCACGCTTCCGCGAGCCGCATCGTCGCTGTCGTCCGCTTGCTGTCCACCGCGTAGCCGCGCTGCCCCGGCGCCGTCGTCGGGCTGGCCGGCGCCACATGGTGCGCTTCGTCGACCACCAACACGTCGAACGCGTACCGCCTGGCCGTGCTCGCACTGCGTACATCGGCCAGCACGTCGCGCAGCAGGCGCTGCGCCCGCAGTGACGGCAGCCACGCCATGCTCACGATCACGCGCGGAAAGAGCCGGAACGGGTTGGCGTTCAGCCCGTGGCTCCGCCGCACCTTCGCCATCAGCTCGCTGTTGACGATGACGAAGTCGAGGCCGAACTTTTCCCGCATCTCGTCCTGCCACTTCAACGACAGACTCGGCGGGCACACGATCACCACGGACCGCGCGCGGTGCCGCAGCAGCAGCTCCTGCACGACAAGCCCGGCCTCGATGGTCTTGCCCAGGCCGACGTCGTCCGCGAGCAGCAGGTTCGTACGCGACGACTGAAGGGCCCGGCTCAGTGGCACTAGCTGGTACGCCTCCACGTTCGCGCCGCTGCGGAAGGGAGCCTGATAGGAGTCGGTGTCCGCCGAGGTGACCGCACCCCAACGGACCGCGTCCACGAACGCCGCGAGGGTGTTCGGATCGTCGAACGCCTCCGCCCGCACGGTCTCCGGCAGCCCCTGATTCGGGGCGACAGTGTGCCCGACCTCCAGCTCCCAGACCACCGTCAGCTCCTGCCCGAGCCGGTCCTCGTCCAGCGACTGCAGGCTGACCACATGGGCAAGGCCCGGCACGCCCTCATCTGCGGGGCTACGTGGAAGCCCCTGCTTACGGACATCAGACACGGCCCAGGTCGAGCCCCGGACCTTGACGACCTGCCCGGGCTCCGGGACCGGTGGAAGGGCAGTCGCGCTCGCGGTACTGCTCGCTGATCCCTGCGGATGCTCCGTAGCGGTCGCCACCTGGGCGGACTCCTTCACTGATGCCGTCATTGCCGGACTGAGATCCCCTATGCGCTTCGCGCCGCCACGAGGCGCTGGAGGATCACGAAAGCACCAGTATCTACGACCTTGGGCGCGGCCTGCTTCGAGTCGCGCGAACTCGCTGACAGCGCTGGTTAGCCGGGTGCAGGAGTGCCCTAACAGACTGTCCCGGGAGGCGTTGGCAGCCACGGGCTCCTGGGACCGGACTCCGCTCGATCTCGGGTAAATGGTGATGCGATCCTCCAGTTGAAGCTGGTGTCTCTGGCTGGAGAGCAGTACAGGTTCGACACCTGGGGATCGTCTGCCATGCGCCTTGAGAACTGGGCAGATGGCGGACTACTGTCCACGGGTGTCCAGCATCTCCGATCGCGTGAGAAGCCTGATCGACCAGTCGGGCTTGAGCCTCCATGATTTCGCCGACCAGGCCGACCTCGACGCCGAGCAGTTCCGTGAGTGCCTCAGCGGCACGAGCCCCTTCTCAACTGTTGATCTCGCGGTCATTGCCGATGAATTCCACGTCTCCATGGACTGGCTGCTCACCGGAGCCGAGCCCCCACTGGCCGTGGCAGCGAGAACGACCACTGGAAAGGCGGCCGAGGCACTGGCAGCCGCCCGGGACTACGTTGCCCGACGCGCCGACCTGGACAAGCTCGGCTATACGCAGCCCTGGCGGCCCGTCTCCCCGGCAGCGCCTGCTGGCAGTACCTACGCTGCCCAGGGAGAGGCGCTGGCGAAATCAGCTCAGAGGGCGGTGGAGCTCCAGGGACGATTGGTGCTCCAGGGCGGCTTGCCGGAACTGATCGAGGCGGTCTTCGGGGCCGATGTGGCTGTCGAGCCGCTGGGCGACGGCTTTGACGGCCTCGCTGCCACGGGTCAAGGTGCCAAGCTCATCCTCCTGACCACGACATCTAACCCGGCACGTCAGCGCTTCACTCTCGCGCACGAACTCGGGCACCTTCTCGCCGACAACGACCAGGACGTCCACCTCGATCGCGATATCTTCGAACGGGCCCAGAAGATCGACCCGAGCGAGCAGCGAGCCAACGCCTTCGCTCCCGTCTTCCTCTTGCCCGAGCAACCGCTGCGCGAAGCAGTCGGTGCAGTGAAATTGACCCGGGAAAGCTTTGCCGCGCTCTGCTGCGACTTCATGGTCAGCCCTGCGACCCTGGCCTACAGACTGCTCACGCTTCGTGTGATCGACGCCGGCGCCTGCGACTACTACAAGCGCATGACCGTGCGCGAGGCCGCAGTCGTCGCTGACCGCGTGGAAGTACTCGACCGGCAAGTCGCGGCCTCGCAGGAGAAAAGGCTCCCCGGACTTCTTGTACGCGACACGCGCGCTGCCTACGAGGCCGGCAAGGCGACCTTGCGTCCGTACGCGTCGCTACTCGGCGTTGATGTCGACGAGCTCAGAGACCAGTTAGCGTCCGGACAGGACAACGGCGGTACAGCATGAGCGACTTCCTGTTCCCGGACAACACCGTGCTGTGCAACTTCGCCGCCGTTGAACGCCTCGATCTGCTTCGCGCGGTCCTGGCCGGCCGCGGCAAGTGGACCGCGGCTGTGTCGCGGGAGGCCCGCAAATCGGCCGAACAGCTGCCCGCTCTTCACGACCTGAGAGAACAGGGCTGGCTCGGCGAAGCAATCCGAGTAACGGCTCCGGATGACGTTGAGAACGTCGGGCGCCTTCGCACAGCTGTGTTCGGCGGCCAAGCCGACCGGTACCTGCAGCACCTCGGCGAGGCCGAGACCTGCCACATCATCCAACGCTGGCCCCAGTTCTCCGGTGCATGGTGGATATCGGACGATAAATCCGCTCTTGAGTATGCAATTGGGCAGGGCATCATGACGGCGGAGACGCTCGACGTGATGCAGCTTGCCGTGAAAGCGGGATTCGTCGCGGCGGAGGACGGCTTCGCCCTGATGCAGAAGATGCGCCAGCTGAACCGCTATCCGCGGCTTCCCCAGTCCGTCGCCGACCTCACCGTCCTCCCATGGTCGCTCGCTGAACTTTTACCTGGTCAGGGCGACGACGAAGCTACCGCGCACACCACCTAGCAACTGCCTCCCCAGTCCGTAGGACGGCCCCTGCGCAAGGAGGCAGGCCCATGCTAAGCCCCGCCAGCGAGAGTCACGGCGAACAATTGCCGAAGGGGAGGCTCACCATCGCCAGTCTGGATCGAGACTGAGTTCGTTCCGGTTGGTTGCTTCCTGCGCGATGCGTTGCCCTTTGGTCAGCAGGACGTGCGCTGCCTCCCGGAGTTCCTCGGGGAGCCATGCCGTCAGGCTGTGGGCCCGGTCGCTGGCGATGATGTCGCCGGCGTTGGATTCGCGGCCCAGCAACAGGCGGTACAGCCCCGTCGCCGGTTCGATAGGTGGCAGTCCGTGCTGGACGCCGTTGATTGAGGCTCTGGCTGGGATGGCGATGCCTTCGGCGTCGAGGTCGCCGTAATAGACGATGCGGTGGATGCCAGGGAGCTCAGCGATGTTTTCTACGGATGCTTCGAAGGCTCTTCCGGAGCCGAAGGCGATGTATCCGATGGGGCCGGGGGCGGCCTTGAGCAGGTTGTGCAAGGTGGCGTAGGTGTCGCTGTTTTCCACTACGAGCATGGTGTCGCCGTCGCCGAGCCTGCGGTGGGCCAGCGGTGGCGGTTCGCGGTAGGTGGAGAGCTGTTCGAGGGTCAGTCTGCCGGGGGCGAAGAGTGCTCCGGTGATCAGGGTGTCGAGGCGCTTTTCGTAGCGGAAGATCTCGTGTGAGCGCTCGCGTAGGGGGAGGGGAGCGCGGCGGGCTGGTTGATTGTGGGTATCCCGGAACCAGCGGTTGCAGGCGAGGAGGTCTTCGGTTTGGGACGCGGTCAACCGAGTGCCGTAGGCCCAGTTGAGCTCTGGCCGCCATGACACATGCTGGCGTGGGGTAGAGGATTTCGCTGGCGGCGCGGTGGGGATCCGGACCTGTTCCGGAAGGGCCGGGCGGCCGGCGTCCCATTTGGTGGGGGAGGTGGGCAGGGCGATGATGCCGTGTTCGGCGATTTCGTACAGGAGTGTGGCGAGCGTGCTGCGTGCGTTCTCGCCGCTGGCGGCGCCCGGTAGAGCGTCGCGGAATGCCTCGATGAGGGTGGCTCGGCCGACCGTGACGCGGTCGGTGCGGGCCTGGAGCGCGGCGCTGAGTTGTGCTGCTGCGGGGGAGAGCGGCACTTGGAGTTGTCCCGTGGGGGAGGTCATTTAGCGTCGCCCTGCTTCCTGTACAGCCGGGCAGAGGTGAGGACACCGACGGGTTCGGGGACGTCTTGGTCTGGAGTGATACGGGGGGCGGGGATGAGAGCGTTGCGTACCCGTTCGTCGAGCCGGATGAGGGAGAGACCGCTTCGGGCCTCGGCGTCGTTGCGGAGCTGGATGCGCATGGGGAACCGCGAGATGACGTCCTCGTCACTCAGTCCGGTGGTGTAGATCAGCTGGATTCCGAGGGCGGCGGCCATCTCCATCTGGATGTCGACGAGGTACCCGGCGTTGGCCCGGCCGATGGGGTTGTCGAGCAGGAGCAGTCCGCCGTTGCGGGTGCGGCTGCGAGGTCCGGGTGAAGTACGGAGTGCGGCGAGTGCGCAGTACAGGAGGATGGCCCCGGTCAGTTCCTGGCCACCGGAGAAGACGCGGCTCATTTCCTCGACGGGGACGCGGTCCAGGCGTTGGGAGGCGTTGGGCTTCATGACCTCGGCGGTGAATCCGCGGGGGACGGCTGCTACGAGGCAGCGCATGACGACATCGATGCCCTTGAGCTTGCGAGTGCGTTGATTGCCGGCCAGTGCATCGACGGATTCGTGCATCTGGGCGGCTAGGGCAGTGAGATCCGGTTTCTTGTAGCGGATGTTGAGGAACTTCTGTCCGGACCAGGGAGCGTCCCCCTCAGGGAAGGCGGAGAAGCGGCTGGCCTGGTCGAGGCGCTGCAAAAGGTCGGTGACGTGGCCGCTGAGTTGTGAGGAGAGGGCCTCGCGGGCCTTGGCCATGCCTTCGAGATCTGAGTTCAGGGCTGCGATGCGAGAGGTCAGTGCATCGGTCCAGGTGGCAGCCATTGCTGGGATGTGGCGGCTGTCCAGGGCGGAGATCTGCGTACGCAGCGGGATGTCGAGTCCTTCGAATCGGACATCGGCGGGTACTTCTTTGAGCCGGCTGACGCTTCCTTCCAGGCTTCGCTCTGCCTGGCGGGCTGCGTCCCGGCACGTGGTGTGTGCGGCTGTCACCTGTCGAGCGGCGAATGCGGCTGCTTCCGCAGTGCCGTCGTAGGGCTCCCGGTCCGGAGGAACGGTTAGGCCATGGACAGCGGTTTCCAGCACCGGGAGGATACGGTCGAATGCCGCAAGCTCCTTGGTGGAACTGGCCTGATCGCGGCGGGCGGTGTTGAAGGCTGCGGCGGCAAGACGTTCCTTGTCCTGAGCCGTGTCGAGTTCGCCCGTGGCCCGGGCCTCCAGCTCGCGGGCCTCAGTAACGGTGGTCGGCGTCCAGGCTGCGGCGTCTTCGTCGTTCAGCGAGACTGCCGAGGTGAGGTGCTTGGAGCGTTCCGCAAGACGGCTCGACTGATCCCGCAGTCGCTGAAGGGCCACGTCGCAGGAGTCGATCTTGGCGGTGAGGGCGCGCAGAATGGCGTCGCGTTGAACGGGGTCACCGGCCCGTCCATCGCGACTGTGGGCCATGGCCAGACCTCGTACCTGTTCGGGGACTTTGTTCCATTCTTCCTGGCTCGCGAGCAGAGCCTTCTGCGCGGCCGTGGCGCGCACTTGCTGGTCCTCGCCGACCTCAACGCCCCTCAGCTCGTCCTGCGCTTGCAGATAGCGTTGTTGGAGAGAGGGGAGGGGCAACAGGGTTGCGTTGGAGGCGTCGTGTGCCTGTTGCGCTTGGGACGTGCTGGTGATCTCTTCGCGCGCCCGGGCGTATCGGTCTGCGGCCTGCTCAGCTGATTCGATGGCGCGCGCGAGATACAGGATCTCCTCACCCGCCTGGTCGATCTGGCCCGCCAGTAACTCGAGTTCGTTGGTGCGGGCGACCCTCTCGCCGGCAAGGGCCTTGATCCGGGCCCGTGCTAGGTCGGCAGCGGTCTCCTCCTCCGCCAGGCGAGCCAGATCCTCGGCGATCCTCTGCGCTGCCTTAAGACCTTCGGTACGGCGTTCGCATTCGTCCTCCGCGACCTCCAGCGCAGTCTCCTGCTCACCTGCTGCGGTGCGGGCTGCGGCCAGTGCGGTCTCGGCCTCTTCAGCAGAGGTCTCCAGCAGTTCCGGCTGGCCAAGCAGGTCGGACACAGTCCGCATACCGCAGGCATCACGCCAGTTCGCGATCTGGCGCAGAAGGTCTCGTACAGCGGTGATGCGCTGTCCGAGCAAGTTCAACTCGCGGGTGACCTCGGTGATGCGGGCGTCGACCGCAGCGCGCTCGTGTGCGGCGGCTTCTTCGTCGTGGAGGGCGGGGGTAGGTTCGACCACGAATCGTCCACCGTCGGACGCTGCATGGGTGCTCAGCATCCGTTCTCCGGTGCCGACGGTGACGGCCGCGGAGGGCAGGGGGCGAAGGTGCTCCACAATGCTCTGGGCTGTGTCCAAGCCGTCGAGACCGCCCACGATGATCCCGCCGACCAGGTCGGGGTGTGTACTGATGACCTGCTGGCGCTCCGTGGTCGGGATGTTGTCGCGCATCCACTGCCAGCCGGGCACCGCGTGGATCCCGTGGTCCGACAGTTGGCCGCACAGGTCGCGTACCTCTTCGGCGGCAGGCAGCAGGCCCTCGCTGGTGTCGAGGAGGGAGAGGAGGTCCTGATCGTTCTGCAGGTCGATGTGCTTGCGTGTCAGTGCGGTCTCGAGGCCGCCGGTGCGACGCTCGGCGAGCTGGTGCAGGGCGCCGGCATGGTCACCCAGCCAGCGCAATGCGTCGCCGGCGCCAAGCTCGTCGCTGTTGGCTTCCAATAGCTCGGCACACAGCGGGTTGCTGCGGATGGCTACAGCCTGAGCTCGCAGTTGGCTGCTCTCCTCGTCCGCTGCCGTTGCGGCCGCACGCGCGGACCAGGCCAGTGCTTGTTGCTCCGCCAGTGCGGTGTGGGCGCGGTCCCGTTCGGTTCGGACGCTCTTGCGGGCCTGGTCGGCTTCACGCAGCAGCTGCTTGCTGTGGTGTGCGTGATCCTGGATGCGGGCGGCGGCATCGGCGGCGCTTTCTTGCGGGGCAAGGAGATCATGTTCCCGGGCGGCGTTAAGGCGTAATGCGAAGGCGTCGGTCTGCTTCTGTAGGGTGCGGGTTTCCTCCTGGGCAGCGCCTGCCGCGGTGAGTAGCTTGTTGCTTCGGGTACGCCATTGTTCGATCTGTTTCTGCGTCTCGGCTGTGGTGTCTTTGTGCGTGCGGATCGTGTCGCGGGCCTCTTTCTCGGCCCGGGTATAGCCCGCGCGTAGAGCTGCCGCTGCGGCGTCTAGGGCTTGGACGAAGGGGGCGGCGGTTAGTTCGGCCTGGACGAGGGCCCGCTGGGCACGGTTGTTGTTGTCCAGTGCCTGTGTGTGACGCAGCGCGATCGGGACGCTCGCCCACGCCGTCCTCTCATCTTGCGCCTGTTGCCTGTTGCCTGTTCTTCTGGGTTTCCTGCTCTTGGGCGGTGATCTCGTCCAGTTCGAGGGTGTGGGAACACGCCTGTACGTGCTGGACGCGGGAGTGGGCGAGTTCGCTGGTGCGCTTCGCGGCTTCCAGCGCGCGATGCGTGTCCTTGAGGGTGGTGTTTCTCTCGGCCTCGGTGGCGGTGAGGGCGGTGTGACGTGCCCGGATCGCGGAGGTGAGGTGAACGAGGTCCTTTTCGGCGTTCTTGGCTGCACCGGCATGCCGGTTGAGCGTGTCGTGGAGGCCGGCGACGTCCTCGCATGCGTGCTGCATCTCCACCGCGAACTGCCGCTCCCTTTCCCAGAGGGCGCGTTCGTCATGTGCAGCGGCATAACCGTGGAAGGCCGTGCCCAGTTCGGTGTACCGGTCATCGTCTGTGGCCTTGCGCAGCAGCCATTCGACGAAGGCGTCGGCGGTGTTGGTGGTGAAGGCTGCGGCGGCGTCGCTCTCCTTGGCGTTCATCCTGCGCTGCACGTCAAAGAGTTCGGGCTGCAGGCCGAGGCCGCGCTGGTGTTTCTCCCACTTCTCCTGGCCTTCGACGATGTGCAGTTCGAGCGCTTCCACTCGTTTTTCCCAGTCGCGCAGTTCGGTGCAGTAGTCCTCGTACGGAGTCCAGTGCCCTTGACGGTGGAAGGGAAGCCTGTCGGCGTCCAGGGCTGCAGAAGGGTGGAAGCTGTAGAAGCAGCGGTGCAGTTTGCCGTCGTGTTCGGGGGCCAGGACCTGTGCGGTGACCAGCAGGCGTCCGGTGCGGGCGTCGGCCCATTCGAGTACCACGTGCGACGGCTGGGCCATCGAAACGGTGAAGTTGCGTAGTGACTCCAGATCGCTGTGACGGTAGGGGATGGTGGTGCAGGTGATGCCGGTCAGTAAGACGCCTTTGCCGCCGCCGTTCTGCAGCATCACCAGGCTGGTGGGTGCCGGGCGCTGGGCGACATGTCCGGCGTCGGGGATCAGCGAGGCGGTCTCCACTTCGGCGCCGGCGCCGGAGAAGTCCAGGGGTACGTCTTCGTAGCGGGCATCTCGCGGCCCGAAGTTTCGCAGCAGGATGCGATTGAGCTCATACATGAAAGAGGTCCTTGCAGTAGGGCGGTCAGCTGAACAGGTCGGTTACCGGCGTGTTCTCGGTCGGCGACGGGGGGTCGTCCGGTGATGGCTGGTCGTGGTTGGGTGTGCCGTCCGTGGGGAGCGCTGCGACTCCCAGTGCTGCGAGTTCCTCCAGCATGTCCCGCGCGGCCTGGTCGCGGATCTGCAGTCGGTACTTGACGTTGGTGACATATGTGCCGGCGTCTTCGTCGCTGACCTTGCGTACGAAGCCGTGGCTCTCCAAATGCGCGAACGCCTTCTTCACCAGTGCTCTCGTCGAGGCTCGTGGGGCCCTGTCGGTCTGCGTCTTTCCCGTGGCGTTCCGGCGCAGGTAGGCCCGCCACAGTCCTTCCAGCCCCGGCTGATCGGAGGGTGGATCAACATCTGCGTCACTCTGTGCAAGGCGGCGTTCGATGGTCGACGCCATGACCCGGACCTCTTCATCGACCTGCTTGACTGAGATCCGGCCGACATGCTCGTCATCGTCGAGGTCTTCGGGACGGGGGAAGACCATGGCGGCGATGGTCAGCTGGGCCAGCAGGTACAGGGGGCGATCGGCGGTCTGCGGGACGAGGTCGGAGACGGACACCCCGAAGTCGGTCTCGGGCGTGGTGCCCAGGACCAACCCGGTCATGGGATGAACTTCCAGCACCGTCAGGTCGAATCCCTGGGCGACCTTGCGCACTACCTGCGCGAAGTCCGGCTCAGAGTCGAAGCGTTGGACGAGTCGGGCGTAGTCGACAGAGCGAGCGGGCGCTTTGCGGCGGGCCATGGCGAAGGCGACCATCCGGGCAGCCTCGGCAGCATCCTCGTGACGGTTCATGCACTCTCCTGATCAAGCTGGTGGGCGTCAGGGCCTTGCGGGCGGCGCGGTGCTGGGAAAGTGGGCAGTGGCGCGTTCGTCTGTGACTCCTGCGAGGGACCGATGCCCCCGGTGCGGACCAGGAGGAAGTCGCTGCCGCCAAAGAGGACGTCATCCAGGACTGTGCCGTCGTCGACGGCCACCACGGCAGTTTCACCATCGACGAGTTGGCGCACCGGAATGAGCCGGAAGAGCTGCTGGGTGCGAAGCGTGAGCAACTCGTCGGTGCCTGATTCCGGTCCTGTGCCCGGGCCTGGTTGGCGTGTGGCCGCCAGCAGGGTCGAGAGCCGCACGCCCTGGTCCGTGATGGCAGCCAGCAGCGCGTCCACCGCGTAGTGTTGCTCTTCGCTGAAAGCGGGACGGGCGTCGATCTCCGACCAGTCGTACTCGTTCTGAACCGGCACCAGCTCCCCGCCGGCCTCCTCGGCGACCCTGGTGAGCCCTTCCAGGAAGTCGGGCAGGTACATCACACGAGGACGCACGGGCCCCATGACGGCACGAGTGAACGCCTCCAAGGGGCCCAAGCACGCGTTAAGTGAGAGTTCCAGCACCGGCTGAAGGAGCTGCTCATGTAGATGTACGCGGGTGTGAATGGCCGGAGCCACGAACACCTGACGGTCCTGTTGGCGCCGGAACTCCGGACCGACCGTCA
Source organism: Streptomyces sp. DSM 118878 (assembly GCF_052936595.1). Classification (NCBI taxonomy): domain Bacteria; kingdom Bacillati; phylum Actinomycetota; class Actinomycetes; order Kitasatosporales; family Streptomycetaceae; genus Streptomyces; species Streptomyces sp. DSM 118878. The sequence goes on along the minus strand of NZ_CP193622.1, from coordinate 1,496,346 downwards.
TCAGCATGTCAATCAGTACCGCGTGACGTTGCCAGCACTCGTGGATGAGCGCCTCCAGGTCTTGTAGCTGTCTGCGCTTGCGTTCATCGGCGGTGGCTTCCAGTAGTTGGTTGACCCGCTCCTTGTGCTTCGTCTCGGCCGCGGACCGGCTGCGCACGTGCTCCAAAGCCTCATCGACCGTGTCCCTGACTTCCGTGTCCCAGTCCACAGCCCGCACATTGCGCTTCATGGCTTCGATGCGCCCATGGATGTCCTTGGCGTACCGGACGCTCCGGATCCGTGCGTTGTGCGCGGCCTGCCACGCCTCGCTGATCCGTGAACGCTTGAGCAGAGCTTCCAGCTTGGCTTCGGCGGCGATCTGTTCCGAGGCAATATCGACGTCGATCGCATGCACCAGCACGGTGATCGCCGCGTCCGTGGCGATGAGAGCTGCCTGCCCCACGTGATCAGGGACTTCCTTGAGGATCTGGAAAGATGCCTCGCGCGTCTCGAACTTGTTGTCTGTCACGTACCCGACGTCGTGACGGAAAGCGCGGTCGCGTTCTTCGGTGTTGATCAGCCGCTCGGTCACCCAGCGGGCGACTGCCCGGTACTCCTCCCCAGGCCGGCCTGGCTGCTGCAGTGCGGCGAACTCGGCCACGTGTTCCACGACCGTCTCCTGCCGCACAGCTGTCCGCATGTCGGTGCGCAGCGTTACGAAGTCAATCGCGGCCAAGGCCAGTTCAGCCATGCGGTACGGGTCCCACCCGCGCTCCTTCTTGGCCTTGCTGGCATCCAAGGCCAGCACCGGATAGACTACCGCTAGGGCTCGCATCCGCGACGTGATGCTTTCGTAGATTGCGGACGGCTCTTCAAAGATCACCAGGTCTTCCCCCAATTCCCTGTCTCGCGTTGTGATTTCAAGCTGGGACACGGCACTGACAATCACTCAGAATCCGAACTGGTGCGCTATTTGTGGATGCGGTGAGGGGCAGCCTGCGATGGCTGGCGTGCCGCTCTCGGGTGATCGTTCCCAGTTCGTGTGGCCGCCATGGCGGCGGATGGGCGCAGATTAGAGCGGCTGGCGCGAAAGTTATGGCTCAAAGACGTTTCCCTGATCTCCTGCTGAGGTGGAGGTCCTTGGCGTCCGATGGTGTTGTGACGGGGCCGTGCCTCATCCCGGGGCCGATCGCTCCGAAGGTTCGGTAGCGATTGGATGGTGAGGAAGTGGGTGCAGGGTCCTGTCCGGTGAGGCGTTTCTTGCGGATCGGCCGGGGCGGTCTATGCGTGGGAAGGCTGGGAGTATCCCGGCGAGAAAGGCGGCATCCGGGTCAAGGCCCATGATCAGGGCGAGAGCTGGTCATGAAGAGCGACCAGTGAAAAAATAAGGGGCATTGTTCGGCTCTGCTGCAGACTGGCCGAGCTTATGAGGCGCTTCGCTCCCGCGCTTTGAGATCGTTTAGAGGAAGGTGACTGGTGGAGTCAGTTAGATCAACTGGTGGCCCGGCGGGAGAGCGAATCGATGAGACGCGGCTCCTCGCTGCTTTTCGTGTCACAGATCCTGACACAATGGCGGACTTCTAATCCTGCGGCGTAACAGCCAAGGCTTGCGCGCCCCAGGTAGGACTCGAACCTGCGGCCAAGCGCTTAGAAGGCGCCTGCTCTATCCACTGAGCTACAGGGGCTGACCTGCGCAAACGTAGCTCCCCAACGCTGTCCTCCGGGGCGCGGGGGACGCATGGGGGAACAGTTGATTCCCGGTGACTCGGGGGACGCGAGTGCTCCCGATGGGGCCGTACGTAGGCTCTCACATCGTCTTCACGCCTCCGAAGCCTCTCGCGGGAACAGTCCCGCACCCTCTCGGCGTTGCTGATCTTCGAGCCGAGGAGGGGAAGGTGTCGGGCCTGAAGCTGTTCCGCACGGACGCGACGAAGAGCGGCATGACCGAGGTCATGCCGCGTCTGGCCGAGGTCGAGGCCGATGTGCAGGGTCTCGTCGAGGCGCACATGGAGACGCTGCTGGGGGTGCGGTTCCTGGCCAGCGAGTACAGCACCGGGCCCGTCCACGGGGGCCGGATCGACTCGCTCGGGCTGGATGAGAACGGATCGCCGGTCATCGTCGAGTACAAGCGGGGCACGGATGCGGGCGTCTTCTCTGAACTATGCGGTTTCGGCTGTGAAGTTGACGGGCGACGGAACGATGGGACGAAGCCGGTTGGGTTGCGTCCCGAGCAGTGATGTAGCCAAGCGGAGTTCGCGACAGAGACGGCAACGTCGTAGTCAGGTCTCCATGCCTCGTGTTAGGCCCGCCATCTGTATTTGCAAGTTCTTGAGTCGCTCATAAGATTCGATCACGTCCACCTCGAACTTCATCGGCCAGTTCACCTTGGAGTGCCATGAGTATGGCACCCCATCCTCCTTCCATCGGAGATGCGTCACGCGCCAGGCGTTGTAGTGCGCGATGAATTCCATGAAGGAGTCTGGCATTTGGTCGCCCGCGATGAGGTGTGTCTTCGACGACAAGAGGCGCTGGATTGCCTCATTGCGTGGCATGAACTCATGGTCGACCCAGAACAGCCAGAGGGCCTTCTCCTCCTCGCTGAGCGGCCTGCCATTCAGGAACACGGCGTTGCGCCCGAGTGTGTCGCAGAAGTCCTGCCACGCTGACCGCCCCTCCTTCACCAAAAACAGGAGCGGTCCATAGAGTTGCTCGAGCTGCTGTTCCACATGTGTGAGCTGCGCCTCGGCTTGTCTCCGCCTTAGCTCGGCCCGGCTTCCCAGTGCACTATTGATGATCCATCCGGCGGCAGTGGCCATCGCAGCGATCAACGCTGCTAGGAGGGTCGAATCCATGACCTCTGATTCTGGGGCAGTGTCGACCTGGCGGTCCGCCGCTTCTCTCAACTTGTGTTTTTGTCATGGTCTGGGATGGTGTTCTGTCGCGCGTAGCCGCAGGCGAAGGCTCTCGTCAGCGGTGGTCACGTGGATCTCATCCAAGGGTGACGGTCGCTGGTGAGGGGGCTGCAGCGGTGTGGATCGTGGTGGGCATGCCGAGGTCGACGGTGGTCCTCTGAGCAGTGAGTTGGTCGACCTGGGCAAGCTTCTGCTGGGCTCCCGCGAGGCTGACCTGGAGTCCTTCGACTTCACCGAGCCAGCCTTCGCGTTCGGCTTCGGCGATGCGGGCGACGAGGTTGTCGCGGATCTCGACGAGCCGGTCGCGCTGGGCGGGGTCGGGCCAGAGCATCGGGCAGCGGACGCAGGCGTGTTCATGGATGCAGGGGGTGCCGAATGCGCGACCACAGGCGCCGATGGAGACTTTGCGCCGCTCGAAGTGCCCAAGGAATTCATGCCATTCATCATCGGTGGGAACTCGGTATTCCTCGCTGGGACGGAGGGACCGGCGTCGGGCGAGGAAGCTCATGTGCGCCTGAACTGCCTCTTCGGGATAGACGGCCTTGTAGCCGAGGGTGGTGTTGATGTCCTGGTGGCCTGCGATCACCTGGGCGATATGCGGTGGCAGCCCATTGAGAATGGCGTCGGTGATGAACAGCCGACGGAAGTCGTGCGGTGTGTAGCGCAATGGGTCGCCGGTGGCGTCGGTCAGGCCCGTGGCGATGAGGGTTTGGTCCAGCATCGTGCGGACGGTCTCATCGGTGAACGCGCGGTCCTCGCCGGAGATGCGTCGTTGGAACAGCAACGGGGCTGGTGCCTGCCACTCGCATTCGCGCCGGTCCCAGAAACGGACCAGGGGAACCGCGCCGGTGCTGTCCCGGGCTCGGCAGATGATCGCGCTCAGGACGTCAGCGAGCTCGGGGCTGACCAGCAGCAGCCGCTCGGTATCGGTCTTGGACGGCACAATCTGCAGGAGGGGGACGAGCTCACCGGTGGTGGGCAGCCGGTATTGGACCAGGCTGTGGTGGCTGAGTTCGAGTAGTTCTTCGACGCGGATGCCGGTGCTCCGCAGGACCTCGACCGCGGCCCAGGTCCAGAAGGTCCGCTCGTCCTCAAGCCCCAGATCGCGGCGTTTGCCGGTGTCCGGGTCCTCGGCCCAGATCCGGCCGGCCGTTCCGTGCGGAACCACCGCGCGTACGAGTTGCTGACCGGCAGCGGTGAACACCTCGCCAGGGCGGGTATGTCGGGCGGCTTCCAGTACCGCGTCCGCGTCCCTGCGACGCTGGTCGACCGAGCGGACGAGGACTGGCAGCACCGGAAGGCGCTCGCGAGTGCGGGCGTCCATCCGCGCCTTGCGTCGTCGTTGGTGTTTGCGGTTCTCCAACTCGTCAGCCCTCACCGGGCTCGGTGCCACCCACGGGCCCCAGCGGCCGGGGTCTTCCAGTGCCCACTGGGCGATATCGAGGTAGAAGGCCCGCACCTGGATGAGCGTGTCACGGTGATTGAGCCTCTCGACCTTGGTGCTCGTGCGCCGGCCGTCCGGGTCGGTGACAGTCTTGTCCTTGGTGCGAATCCTCTGCTTCCACTGCCCGATGACGTCCGGGGCGAGGCGGAGGCTATGGGCGCCGGGATGGTGGTGCTCGATGTCCTGCCAGAAGCACTTGCCGAGGTGGTAGGAGAGGGACTTCAGGCTGTTGTGATCCAGCGCGGGCTGGCGTTCCCGCAGATAGTCCACCAGCAGATCCCGGACGGGACGACAGATCAGTCCGTAGCGGTCGATCAGCTCTTCCGGAGTGCGCTGTCCCAGGTTGCGGACCGCGCGCAGATTGGGCGGGGCGTCCTCTCCGAAGGCTCCGAACTGGTGCAGCAGACGGTAGAACACCTCGGTCCCTGCCATCGCCCGCCTGAGCACCACGGCTTGGGTATCGAGGAGTTCCAGGACGTCGCCGATGGTGATGTCGGCCAACGTGCCGCCCTTCGCCGCGAGGATGAGGGCGCTGCGGCAGAGCGTCGTGCTGACAGCGCCCGGCCGCACGCCCTGGGCCTGCGAGCCCAGCTCACGAAGGCGCTCAAATCCGCGCGGATCACGGCTATGCGCCATGGAGCGGACCAGCACTCCTTGGCGGCTGGCTCCGGCGGCCAGCCAGTCCACCGACGGCCGCAGCAGCTCAGCGCTGATCACCGTGGTCAGAGCCCGGCCCACTACCGGCATACGCCAGGCTGCCTTCAAGCCGCGCTCGTGAAGCCACTGCTTGATCACCGGCCGCCAGGCGGCGCCGGCCTGCTCGATGCCGCTGGCCTGCCACCGTTCCTGCCAGGTCTGTCCGGGCTGGTCTTCCAGCCAGTCCAGCACCATGACGATGCCGTGCTTGTGGTGCAGTTCGCTGGCAGCGTTCTTCAGCGTGTAGGGCGGACGGGACAGCAACCGGGCCGCCTCGACGCGCGAGCGTTCGGTGCCCGGCCAGCTCTCGGGAACGGTCCGGGCGGGGAAGCGCTGCTGGGCGGCCAGTGCGCGAGTGCGCCCAGGTGAAACCCCGAGCGCCGGTGCGCGGTCGGCGCGTGCCGACAAGGTGGCGGTCACCGGGCACCGGTCCCGAACAGCACATCGAGACTCTCCGGCCGATAGTCGGCTGCGGGAGGAGGCGCGATGCGGGCTGCTGCCTGCCGTGTCTGTTCGGCATGGTGGGCCAGCAGCCGCCGGATCACCACTTCCTTGCGAGGCGTGAGGTAAAGCTGTGTCGTGGTCAACTGAGCATGACCGAGGACGAATTGGACATCGGTGAGGGGCAGGCTGGGATCCTCGGCCATGCGGTAGGCCGCTGTGTGCCGCAGCGCATGCAGCGTCGCAGAGGTCCCCGCCTTAGCATTCGCCCGCTCGAACATCCGGTGAACCGCGTGATAGGTCAGCGGCCTCGACGGCGAGCGCAGGGTCCACCACAGTGGGAGGCGCCGCCCGCACGGGATCGCATCGTCCATCTCCACCTGGTAGAGCCGCAGCCAGACGAACGCGTCGGTTGAGGCCGGGAGTTCCTGGACTTCCCGGGTGCCCTTGCGGACCACCGAGATCACCTGACGCCCCGGATCCACGCCTGCCTGCCATGTACTGAGCAACTCGCTGGCCCGGGCACCGGTGGAGATGTAGAAGGCGACCAAGGCCCGGTCCCGGTGCGACTGGAGCCGAGCGAAGATCTCGTTGAACTCCTCATCAGGGACACTGCGAGGCACCCGCTTGGGCACTCTCGGCCGGTAAAGCCCACTGCGTTCGTTGCGGGGCGGGTCCATCGGGTTGCGATGGGCATGCGCTCGTCGCCCATGACGTGATCGGTCCAGTGGGAACGGGTTGAGGACCGGCCCGGTGCCGATGTCGCGATGGAAGTCGTAGAAGGTCCGCAGCACCGTCTCGCTGTGCGCTCGTACCGACGGCGCGTACGGCTTCCCGCCCGCAGACCACCGGCCCGTCTCACTCGGGCGCCGCCAGTGCGGACGCCTCGGCTGGCCGGCGATCTGCAGCCAGCGGGAGAAGTCCCTGGCCTCGATCCGACTTGCCCGGTCCCACGACACCTCGACAGCCCACAAGAAGCGGAACCAGCGCAGCAGATCCATCCCGTAGGAACGGGCCGTCGTCGCTGAACGACCGGTTCCCTGCAGATTTCGCAGGAAGGCGTCAGCTCCCTCGACCGGTTCCCCGGCCGGGTTGATGAGCCGGTAGGGATCCCACGGGTCATCCATGGCCACCAGCTCTCCGACCAGGGGAACGGACAGGGCTGCCAGGTCTCTCGATGCCTCCACGGCCGACTCAACGACGTCCCTGCCGCAAGGTCACTGACCTGCGGAAACTCCGCCAGTAGTTCAGTCAACAGGTCATCAACCAGGGGCTGTTCTACCTGGCCTGGCTGATGGACCACCGGGCGGAGTTCGAGCACTTGGTCCGCGACCGGCTCGGGGTGACGGCCGCTTCCCAGGTGCTGTGGAGTGGCCCGCGCCTGATCTGTATCGCCGGCGACTTCACCCGCTACGACGTGCATGCCGTGCGCGAGCACCGGAGATCGATCGACCTGGTTCGCTACCGACTCTTCGGCAGGGACCTGCTCGGCCTTGAGACCGTGGCCTCGGTGAGCGGCGGCATGCAGGTGGCGCGCCGGGCACGGCGCCAGGCGGTCGCCCGGGCGGCGGCTGGTGTCCAGGGCGCGGCGATGCGCGAGTTGGCGGGTGCGGTCGACGAGGTCCTGCTTGGGCTCGGGGATGGTGTGAACCGGGTGGAGCGCAAGACTTACCGGGCGTATCAGCGGCTGCGGAACTTCGCTTGCGTGTGCCCGCCGCAGCGCAGCAAGCTGCTGGTCTACCTGAAGGTCGACCCGAAGGACGTCGACCTCGTTCCAGGCTTTACCCGGGACGTGTCCGGTCTCGGTCACCACGGGACGGGTGATCTGGAGGTGCAGCTGCGTGCGGTCAGGGACGTGGAGCGGGCGCAGGAGCTGTTCCGGGCAAGCTACGCGGCGGCGTGATCGCCTGCAGCGGCCGGCCTCGTGGCGGGGCTGCATTACGTGTCGTGTCTGCGGTCGTGGGAGGAGTCTCTCGACGTGCGGGCAGGGCGTGGCGGTGGACTATCTATGGTGCGTGGGATCGCCGGTTTGGCCAACCGGCGATCCCACGCTATGTTGTCCCGCTCTGCGGGCCGGTGATCAGCGTGAACGGCTGGCGGGTCGGCCGGGCGTGACCGCCGGAGCCGCCGACACGCTGGTGGCTACGCGGCTCCTGTGTTCACGGCCCGGCAGTGTCTGGCGCGTGCCGGTCTCGTGGGCGAGCGTTTCGGAGAGGTCGGCCAGCAGCGGACTGGGGGTGTGCGGGGACGCGGTGATGGCCCAGGTGGGCCGGTCCGGACCGGTGCCAACCCAGATGGTCCACGTGGCCGAGTTCTGGGCTTGCTGAGCGGTCAGTGGGTCGAACTGCACGCTTGCTTCCCCGTCGGGGGATGTCCATCGGATCCCGTGCCCGGTCAAGGTGTGCTTCCACCCAGCCTCTGTGAGCGGCTGAGTGGCTGCGGTGACCATCTTCTCGTCCACTGAGGCGCTGATGACCGTGTTCCAGCCGTCGCCGTCGGCGAGGTGGATGAGTAGATTCTGCAGCACCGGGGCGGGGGTGGCGCCGGTCGCGGTGAGGACCCACATGCGGTCGGAGACGGGTGTCTCGTAGGCGGCCACGGTCCAGGCAGTGTCGTGGGCGGGGGATTCGTGGACGCGTTCGATGCGCAGCGTCTGCGATTCGTGGATGGCGTGGGTCGTTTCATCGGACCAGGTGCGCCACTTTTCGAACTCGCGGTGTGTGTCGAGGAAGGTGTCGAGGAGTGCGTCGTGGTCGCCGGCGTCGGCCAGGTAGACGGGTATGGTCTCCGGTTCCGGGCGGGCGGGTTCGGGCTTGGGCGTGGTGACGTCGAAGACGGAGTGTGCTGCGATGGCGGCGCGTTCGGTGTCAGTCAGGGGTGCAGGCCCAGGGCGCATCTCGTCCGCGTGAGTCTCCTCGAAGGCGAGCAGGGCGCTTGCGGGTGAGTCGAAGGTACCGGCGACCTGGCGCAGGTGGTTCTCGCCGTGCAGGTAGACGGACTTGCCGCCTCGGTGGAGGTATGTGCCGACCGCAACGGTGGTGTGGCCGTCGTGGGCGTGGGCGTGGATCAGGAGGTGGCCGTTGCGGATGTCGTCGTGGATCTTCTGGGCCTCGCTGGAGACCTCGCGGATTTCGCTGCGGGTCAGCCAGGGCATCGGGTAGTTCGCCCAGGTCCAGTCCTCGTCGATGGCCTCCTGGAGGCGTGGGGTGATCTCGACGGTGATGCCTTCGGCGATCAGGTTCTGGGCGGCGTCGGCGGCCCAGTAGGGCTCCTCGTGATCGATGCGGGCCAGGATCAGGACGCCTGTGGCGGCGACACTCCAGTTGGCAGCCTCTAGAGCCGTGGAGGCGACGTGGGCCTGACTGCCGGTGAGGCGGGCCTGCACGGCGCTCGGGTGAGTGGGATGGGTGTCGAGGCGGACATGGGCGTCGATGGAGGCAGTCACGTGGGAGTCTCATCTGTTCTGCCGGTGGCCGGGCCTGCGGGTCCGGCCACCGGCGTACTCGGGGTTATCGGGTTGCCCGTATGGGCCGGGCGGGGTGTGCGGCCGTGGTGGTCGGCGGGCCGGCGCGGATGGCAGGCGCCGGCCGCCGCTGCTGTGGCGGGTCGGCTTGGGTGGCGTTTTGCCAGCGGGTGCGGACGGCGGCGATGTCGGCGAGGGCGCGGCGGGCGCCGACGACGAGCTGGAAGGGGGTGTTCGCCGGATCGTCGGCGTATGCCTCGATGCGCCGTCCGGTGTGTTCTGCCGTGGCCAGGAGGGAGCGCTGCAGGGCGCGTTCGGCCCAGTGCCCGACGGATCCGGCCGGTTCGGCCAGCATGCGCAGGACCTTGCCTGGTTCACTGCCGTCGTCCAGCAGGCCGCGCTGCTGGGCTTCCCACAGGACGGTGACGGGATCGATGGGCTCGTTGCGGCGGGCGAGGGTGGTCAGGCACTGCCACAGGCCGGCGTGCAGCGGCAGAGTGAGGTCGTCGGGGATCAGCCACCGGACGGCGTCGATGTCGTCAGCGTGGGCGGTGGCGGTGGCGAGGATCAGTTGCTCCTCCTCGACCACCTCGGTGTAGTCCGGGGCGAGATCGGCGGGCGGCGCCGGGGTGCGGGGGAGGACGCCGGAGCGCGGGGGAAAGCGGTTCCCGATGTCGTCCACGACCGCGGCGAGCACGTCGGCCTCGGCGAGCACTGTTTGGACGGGGTGCGGGAGGGAAGCGTCGTGGACGGTGTGGACGAGGCATTCGGCGGCCGTCAGCAGGCGGCGGCGGGCGTGCTCGGCCTCGACCATCCGGGCGTAGGCGGGGGCGTGGCTGGGCCAGGGGCAGACCTGGACGAGGTTGTGCAGGTAGGTGGCGGTCAGTCCGCGCGCCTGCTCCCGGCTGGTGGCGAGTACGCGGTCGAGCCACGTGGTGTTCCTCGCGTGTTCGGCGGGGTCGGGCCGCGGCAGAGTGCTGATCGCGGCGTATAGGGCGGCGTGCGCGGCGGTGGAGAAGGAGTCGGCGGTGATGCCGCTCACGTCGTCTATGCGGTGCGGGTCGAGGAGGAGGGCCCCCAGGAGTGCCTGCTCGACGTGGAAGACGGGCTGGGGCGGTGTGATGGCGTCGAGGCCGTCTTCGTCGGGGTGGGGGGTGTGGGGCATCAGGCGGCGAGGGTGAAGTTCTCGGGGTCGAGGGTGACGCCGAGGTGCGGGGCGAGGAGGTGGCCGGCGAACAGTGGGGGAACGGCGTTGCCGATCTGGGAGAACTGCTGGCCCTTGTTGCCGGCCCAGGGGTAGTCGGCGGGGAAGGTCTGCAGGAGGCCCGCCTCGCGGGCGGTGATCCGGATCGGCTCGGGAACGGCCGGCGCATCGGTGTCCGCGGCCCACGGTGTGGCGGGTTCGGCGACCCAGGTGCACTCGTTCGCGCGGTGGCCGAAGAACAGCGTGCCGGCCGGCTCGGACAGCGGACGGATGGTGGCGTTGGCCTGATTGTTGCTGCGCAGGGACCAGGACCAGCGGTGGGCCTCGGCGGTGAACGTGGGCGCCGGAGCGTCGGCGGCACGGTTGTCTCGGATGCCGTGCCGGGCCGCCCATCGGGCTCCTTCGCGGCGGGACTGCAGAACCACCCCGTCCGGCCGAGGCATCCACGTGCCGCGCTCCCGGGCGTCGGACAGCGTCTTGCGGGAGCCCGAGGGGAACGGTTCGGGTCCGCCTCCAGGCCCACCTCCTGCGCAGACGGTGGGGACGGGCCGGTCAGTCGCGCCCCATCCCAGGGCTTCGGCCATGCTGACCCAGCGGACGCGGCCCGGGCCGAACAGCGATTCCGGCTCGGCGAGCTGGGCGTGCGTGGGCGTGGGCGGCTGCGCCGTGCGGACGCGGGAGGCCAGGAGGATCGCTCGCTTCCTGGTCTGCGGGACGCCGAAGTCGGCGGCGTTGAGAATCCCGCACCAGACGGAGAACCCCCACCCGCGCAGGACGGCCGCGTACTGCTTCCACAAGGGCAGCACGTCCGGTACTTCCTCCATGGCGACCCAGTCGGGCTCGCCGACCGTGTTCAGCGCGTACAGATAGCGCATCGGCTCGGCGGCGAACAGGGAACGCTCGTCACGACACGCGGCGAGGAGGCGCTCGCGGGTGTCGCGCCCGGCGGCCAGATCCTCGACCGCCGCGTGCACCAGCGGCTGGTCGACCAGGCCACGGCGCTTGCCGGCCATACTCCACGCCTGACACGGCGGCGAAGCGATCACACCGCGGGTGCGGCCGACGAACGGCCATACCGGATACATCGCCACGTCGCACCGGATGGTCAACTGCCCCGCCGCAGCACGCGTCTTACACGCCCACTGATCCCATTCCAGCCCCACGTCGCGCACGCCCAGGACGCGCAGCGCCCTGCTCCAGCCGCCCGGCCCCGCGAAGAGGTCGAGTATCACGTGGCCAGCCCGAAGTCGTTCCGTGTCAGCGCGTCGGCGTCGCCGCGGCACGCCCAGGGCGAGCAGCCGTCCTCGACACCGTTCTCCAGGACGTCGGCTTCGTCCGCGTTGATCCGCAGGGCGGCCCGTTCGGCAGCCGTGACGTGATCGATGGGAGCTTCGCTGAGCGGGACGCGGGAGCGGTGCAGGAATGCCTCGCCGAGCAGTCTGTTGCCGGTGGCGTTGGCGCGGGCATTGCCCTGCCGGATGGCCGCGTCGAATTCGACGACGTCCGCCCACTCGGACGGAGAGGTGTCCCTGATCTGCCGCCACTGCGCGTTTCCGTGGAACGGGCATCCCAGGCAGCTCGATTTCGGGGTATCGGCGAGACCGAGAGAGGTCAGGTAGCGCACACAGTCGGCCCTGCTCCAGGACATGTCCAGAAGGGGGTGCCGGTTACGCATGTACTTGACGTCCGCGTCCTTCGCGCGGTGAAATTCATCCGTGGATATTCCTACCCACTGCTCGACGAAGACGCCTTTTGGGATGCGGGTCGGGTAGGGGTAGCCGAGTAGTTCGCGAACCTTCTGCTTAATCGGCTTTACCTTATATTCGCCGGTGCTTCTCTGCACTTCACCCGGAAGAGTTACGCCAGCCGGTGCGGAGGCTGGGGCGGCTGAGCGAAAAGAAGGTGCGCTGGGCGATGTGGTGCAGTCAGGATGCCCAGCGTGACTGAGCTGCCAAGCAACGCCGTCCCGCCCCCTGCCGTCCTCGATGCCTTCGGTGTGAAGGGCACTCCCGTTCCGCTGGTTGGCGGGCAAGGGCGAAGCGTTCTCGTCGGTGCGTCTGTGTTCAAGCCCGCTGAGGGCCCTGAAGACGAGGTCGAGTGGTCTGCTTCCCTTTTCGAGCGGCTGGCACCGAGCAGTGACTTCCGCGTTCCACTGCCGCTCCGGGCCACTGACGGGCGGAGCGTCGTGGACGGCTGGACTGCCAGCGAGTTCCTGACCGGTGAGCCGGGTCCGCAGGGGCACTGGGCCGGCGTGTTCAGCGCCGGCCGTGCCTTCCACAGAGCCCTGCGGCAGATCCCCCGGCCCGACTTTCTTGATCGGCATACCCATCCGTGGGCTGTGGCCGACCGGGTGGCGTGGGGCGAGCAGGACATCGACGTGATCGAAGACCTCTCCGCGCCGTTCTTGGCTCTGCTGGAGCTGAGGCGCCGGGTCAAACAGGACGCAGCGCAGCTCGTTCACGGCGATCTCACCGGCAACGTCCTCTTCACAGCGGACGAAGTGCCTGTTGTGATCGACTTTTCGCCGTATTGGCGGCCTCCGGTGTTCGCCGAGGCCATCGTGGTCGCGGATGGTCTGCTGTGGTTCGATCTCCCGTCCGGCCTGCTGACCGGTGGTAGCGATCATCCTGACTGGCAGCAGATGCTGATTCGTGCACTGATTTTCAGGCTCGTCGCGCATAGCGAGCACGTGGGCCCGTCGGGGCGGGTTCAGCCTGGTGAGCAGGAACGGTATGTAAGGGCAACCGATGCTGTGGTGAAGAGGTTGGCGGCGCTTCAGGGGTAGTCCTTTCTCGGGTGGTCGTCGGTTGAACGAGCACGAGGGATGCCCAGGTCGACGGATGGGCGTCGGGCTCGCCGCTGGGTTTCTTCGCGCTTGGCGCGCAGGAAGGTGAGCGTGAGCTTGATGCCCTCGACCTCACCGAGCCAGTTCTCCTCTTCCGCCCGTTGGAGGCGCGCAGCGAGGTCGGTTTCGAGCTCTTCGAGGCGGCCGAGCATCTTCGGATTGATGTGGAGCATCGGGCAGCGGATGCAGGCGTGCTCGTGCTGGCAAGGTGTTCCGTAGGGTCGTCCGCAGGCGCCCAGCTCGACCTTCCGGCGGTCGAAGTGCTCCTCGAACTCGGTCCACTCCTGCCTCGTCGTGTCCCGGTACTCGCCGGCTGGTCGGACCTGCCGGCGCTGATGGATATGGGCCTGGTAATGGCGAACCACGTCCTCGTCGAAAACAGCGACGTAGCCGCGAGTGGTCTGGACGTTGAGATGACCGAGCAGAGCAGCTCCGATGTGGATGGGCAGCCCGCTGTTGACGAGCTCCGTGACGAAGATCCTTCGGAAGTCGTGCGGGGTGAACCTCAGCTCTCGGAACGCTGGGTGTGTCTCTGCAAGGGCCTGACCGCGGCGAATGATCATCTGCTGGATGGCGGCCATGCTGAAAGCGGCCGGAGCGGAGCCGTTCTGCCGTTGGAACAGAAACGGCATCGGCGCGCTCCAAACTTTGTCGTGGTTGTCGTAGCGGCTGACCAGCGGGATCTGCCGACCGTGGCGGGTGTGACGGCGGATGACGGACGCGATGACGTGGAAAAGCTCCGCGGACATGGGGATGACACGTTCCCGGTCGGTTTTGGATGGGGCCACGACCAGGAGGGCGATGACCTCGCCATTGGGCCGTTGGTATTGGCGGACACTCAGCTGCGTTAGTTCGCACATCTCCTCGATGCGGACGCCGGAGTGCCGCAGTGTCTCGACGCTCGCCCAGTCCCAGAAGGCGGCTTCCTCGTCTGTGCCGATATGGATGAGCCGGCCGCTGTCTTCGTTGCGGACCCGGGTGGGAACGGGGTCACCGTGGCGGAGGAGCTTGTGGTCGGCCTCGGTGATGACCCGGCGGTAGGCGGTTCCGTCGTGGGTGAAGAGTTCTCCGTCTGCTGCTTTGTCGGCGAGCTCCAGCAGCGTGCGTGCCTGGTCGTAGCGTTGCTCGACGTGCGCGACAAGGATGGGGAGCAGAGGCTGGCGCTGTCGAGTGCGGTCGGCGGAGCGTTCGTTGATCCGACGACGGCGGGTGCCAAGGCCGTGTAGTTCTCCTGGTGGGACCGGGCAGGGGGCGACCCAGGCTCCCCAGCGTTCGGGCTCCTCGGCGGCCCAGGTGTGCAGGTCGTAGTAGAAGCTGCGGACGGTGATGACGATTCCGTCTTGGCCGACTCGCTGCTTTCCGTTGTCCTTTAGCTTGATCGACTCGCGCCAGGCCGCGTAGAGATCGGGGCTGATGCGCAGGTCGGCCTGGTCGGGGTTGAGCCGTTCGATCTTCTCCCAGAAGTGGTGCACGAGGGCGAGGACGAGCTGCTTGATGGTCGAGTAGTCGTTGTCGGCTCGGCGTCTGAGGCAGTAGTCGATCAGCAGGGTCCGGATGGCCTGATTGCGGATGGGGTACTGGTCGACGAGTTCCTCGACGGTGCGCTGTCCGCGCATAAGCGCGGCCCGCATCGTCGCTGGCGTGGCGGGCGGGAAATGCCCCATGGTGTGCAGGGCGTTCCACATGCTGTGGCCGATCAGCCGGTTGGCGACCTTGTTGTCGGGTTCCATCTGGCAGCGGGCCCGACGGTTCTCGTGGGCGAAGAACAGCAGGGACGGAGCGGTGACATCTGCCAGCGCGACTCCCTGGACGGCCAGCAGGTTGCAGAGGTCGAACAGCGCTTCGCGTTGGTGGACGTGCCGCAGCGGCATCGCAGCGACGTGTTCGGCGTACTTGTCCAGCAGCGCGTCGTGCTGGGCGGTGACGAACGTGGTCGCGAAGTGCTGAAAGGGGTTGCGGCGGAAGGCGAGCTGCGAGGGCTGGACAGCGCGCAGGCAGAACAACGTCCGCACTCCCGGGGTGACGGCGACGCCGGTGGTCCGGCGAGACCCGAGCGACTTCGCGGGAACCAGTGCCTGCCCCACCGGGCTGGCGTCCCATCGCTCCTGCCAGGTATCGCCCGGGAAGCCGGACAGGTACTCCAGGACCCAGCGCGTGGCCTGCCCACGCTGGTGCCGCGTGACTTGCGCGGCGTCTTCCCAGACGTCTACCGCCAGTCGGGCGATGTGGCTGATGGAGGCGGTGGACAGGTCCCCGAAAGGCTGCGGTGGCGTCGTGGCCACTGCGGGCTTCGGGGCCACAGGGCCGCCGATGAAGCGGCTGGCAAAGGTCAGGCCCTCGGCGACGGGCCCGTGCCGGCGGCTGACGCCTGTGGTGCGGCTGAGCTGCGACTTAGGCACCGAACACCGCCTTGATGTCCTCAGCCGCATAACCCGCGGGGTAGCTGGTCTGCGGCCGCGGCGCGCTGTAGTGCTCGGTGAGCTTGTCGAAAATTTCCTCGACCCGGGCCGTCAGGTAGCGGCTGGTGGTCTGGATATCGGTGTGCCGCATGATCGTCTGGACCTCGGCCAGCGTGAGCTTGCCACCGTTGGCCATCCGAGATGCGGCCGTGTGCCGCAGGTCGTGCAGCGTCCAGTTCGTGCCCAGCAGACCGTTCGCTCGCTGCATGATCCGCCGCATCGCCCAGTAGGACAGCGGTCGGCTCGCTCCGCGACGTGCCCGCCATACCGGCTCGCCCCTCGGCGGTGTGCCCACCTCGTCCAGGTAGCGGGCCAGCCGGACGAAAGCCTGCGGCGAGGCGGGCACCGGCTCCCGCTCCCGGCTGCCCTTCGAAATCACGTAGATCCGCTGACCGGACCAGTCGACATCGTCAACACCGACACCGAGCAGTTCGACGGCGCGGGCGCCGCTGGAGACGTAGAACTCCAGTAGAGCTCGGTTGCGTTCGCATCCCATCCGGTCGAACAGCTCATCCCACAGCCGGTCAGGGATCGAGCGTGGCGGCCGGTCAGTCACCTTCTGCCGAAGCCGTGCCCGACTGATCAGTACTTGAGGCTCCAGCGGGCTGCGATGGGCCAGCGCTCGACGCCGCTGCGGCGACACCGGGACCGGATTGACCACCGGACCGTTGCCCTGGTGCGCGTGGAAGTCATAGAACCCGCTGACCACCGACAGTGCGTGGTTGATCGTCCGGGGTGCGTACCCGGCCCGTAGATGAGGCTTGCCTGTGCGCAGGTTCACCGACCCCGGCACCTGCCCGCCAGGCTTGGAACGACGGCGCTGTGGGTTGCTGGCGGTGCGCAACCACCCTGCCAGCAGCGCGACTTCAGCCTCGGTCGTCTTCTCCCAGGACACCCCGAGCAGCCACAGAAGCCGGAACCACCGCAGTACCCCGTACCCGTAGCTCCGCACTGTCAGGGGGCTGCAGTCGTTCAGCGCCAGGTCACGCAGGTACGCGGTCGCTGCCTCGATCTCGTCGTCGTAAGCGTTGACCACGATGTACGGCGGGTGGGCACCCCGAGCGGGTAGCACGGCACCCACCCGGGGCAGTTCGGCCCGGCCCTCCATCAGCTCATGCCGCAGTTCCACGGAACTCCTCCTCGTTGGTCGCATCGATCTGCGAGCTGATCAACGAGCGGAGTTGGTGCAGATAACTGTGCACTGCCGCCGGGTCATCCCAGGTCGCCCGTCCTTGTTGAGGATGTGGAGCGGCATAGAGGCGAACCGGTGATCCGGGTTCAGAGCGTCGTCTCGGATATTTCCGGCCGATACGCGGAGTACGGGTATCCCGGCGGGCTCGGCTATCTCTACTTCCAGTCGGTCAAGGTGTGCATAAACTGCTTCTGGTTCCCATCCGGTGTCGGCGAAAATCGCGTAGTCGACCCTGGGGAGAATTCCCTCGGCTGACAGGGTAAGGAGCGTGCTGGACTGAACTCCCGCGCCGAGGGACAAGGCGCGGAATCGGGGCTTATCTGAAATGGTCTGTCCTGGGGATAGGGAAAAGGGAGGGCGCGCTCGCATCGCCGCTGTCGCGTCATCGGCAGGGGGCCGGCCGGTCGCGGGATACGGCGTCTCGGCGGTGGCTACGGCATCGGGGCGCAGAGTGCCGTCAGGTCCCGTACGACGGTGAGGCGGCTGCCGGCATCTCCCAGGGATTGCTGAGAGGTCAGGAGCGGCCCCTCGCCCTGGACGGGAATCCCGGTGCGGGTGTCGTCGAGGATGTCCACGGCGTCCAAGGGATGGTCGGCCGCGTCGGTGGCCAGGTGGGCGAGCTGCCGCACCCGTGCGTACACAATGCGGATGGCCGGGCTGGACCCGGTGAGTTGGAGCCGGGTCAGGGCGTCGTTGTGCCGAGTGAAGCCGCCGACGAGGAGCAGGAGGTGCTCGGCTGGCGCGGTCGGGTTGCTCATCGGGGTGACGGGTTTCGGTGGGGCTTGAGTCAGCGGCGGTGTACCGCGCGGCCGAGCTGGGCGCTGGCGTGGTGGACGTGTGGATTCACGGCGGCTCGGTGCACGGGGGTGATGAGTGCGGCGTCCAGGTTCTGCACGAAATACGGGACATCGCGAACGACACGCTCCACTGGCGTGGTCGTCGTGAGGTGGGTGAAGAACTGGGCGACCAGACGCTCGGGCACCTCCGCGGCGAACGTGGCGGTCCAGCGCGTGTCGAAGCCGTCGTACACCGGTGTCTGATCCGCCACGGGTGCGTGGGGTCCGTGCTGTGCTCCACGGTGCAGTGGCCGTCGGGAGAGGCCCACGCCATCCCCGATGCCGTCGATGACGCCTCCCAGCCGCTGGTCTTGGCGAGATGCGCGACGGACTGGGCCGCCAGGGGAATGCGGTCGGCGTGCCGGTGGTCACCGAGCAGCTGGGGGCAGGTCCTGGGTCACAGATGTGATGGCCTCGCTCGGCGTCTGCCGGCTGCAATCGATCTGCCCGTGCGGCTCGTGGTGGGCGATGGTCCACCACACGCCGTCCGGGCGGTCGGGGCGAAGTCGAGGAAGACGCTGCCGCAAGGGCTGTCGATGTCGATGCGTCCGGTACGCGGATTGTGCTCGTAGGGCCAGGCGAACAGGTGGACCAGAGGACCGATGACGTCGTTGATCTTGTTCATTCCGCCGTCGGCCAGGTACTGCGGCGAGACGAGGACGATCGTTCGGGGCAAACGTGCTCGCCGTGTTCACCGCTTCCTGCCGCCCGTGTGGCGGGGCGCCGGCGGTTTGGCCGGTGACGGTGCCTGGGAGCGGTGCGGCTTCTGGAAATCCAGCGCGAGCTGTCCGGCAGCCGTGACCACGACATCCTGATTCACATATCTGGAAGTCCGCGCCACACGGATCAGGCGCTCCTTCTCCAGCATGCCGAAGGGCTTGGGGTGGATGGTCCGGCCGTCGTTGTCGGTGATGCGGACGGGACTCTTGAGCGGTGCGTATCGCCGGGTGCCGCCGCGGGCGATCCGTTCGAGCACCGCGTACTGGGCCGGTGACAACTCTGGCAGGTCAGGCCGGTGTTCGGGGTGCTCTGTCAGGTCGCGGATGATGGTGGAAGCGGCGTACTGGCAGCAGGTCGCGCTCAGTTCGAGGTGCTGGGCAGCGGTGGCCAGGCTTTCCGCCAGGACCGGTGCGGCCTCGGCGTGCCGCGCCTGGCGCACGGACTCCGCGTCGACCGGCGGACCGTCGGCGAAGACCGCACCGTCGAGCGGGTTGTCGCCCACGGCTCGTGCCAGCTGCGAGGCGGCAATCGAAGCAGACGCGGTGACGTCGCTGAGCGTGTCCAGGCAGAACCGGCTGCCGGGCACGGCGGTGTACTGACTGCCGTCAAGGACGGACAGCCGGACCAGGGAACGGCTCACGAGGTCGTGGACGGCGAGGATCTCCGGTCCGACCTGCCGCAGCAGGTCACTGCCCGGCTCGGGGTCGAGCGCGCTGACCTTGGTGTGCAGGGCGGTGAAGTCGGCTCCCAGTTCGCGCAGAAGGTCGATCTGGAGCGGCAGGTCGATGTGTCGCAGGGGAATGATGGGCTCCGGTGAGTTGCGGATCAGCGCGACCTTGGAAGGGGTAGCGCTGGAGGATCGGTCAGCGGCTTCGGGCGGCTGTCTGCGCACTGGTAACGGAGGGCGGCGGTGGTGTTGTTGCCAGCGGGCTCCTGGTGGCTGGAGGCAGGCAGATGGTGGAGGCCAGGGCGGTGGTTCCAGCCGAGGTGAGACGGACTCGGTCCTGTAGCGGCCCCCCGGCATAGGCGGAGGGCGCGGACTGCGGGACGCGTTCGACGAGGTTGGTGGCCTCCAGCGACCGCAGCGTGCCGATCAGCACGCGGGCGTGCCGGTAGTGGACGTACTGCCGCCCCAGAGAGCTGGTGGCCACGACGTTCCCGCAGGCGATCTCCCACAGGGCGGTGCGCTGTGTGGAGTTCAGCTGGTGGACTGGAGCGTCGGTGGTACTCCGGCGTCGGCGTCGGATCTCGCCGGCGAGGCTGGCGGCGCAGCCCATGGTGGCTTCGGGAGCCAGGGCCGTCAGCATGCGGGCCGTGGGGAGCCGGTGCTTCGTGGAAGCGTCGCTCAGGAAGGCGAGCTGCTGGAGGCGGATCACCGCGTCCGACAGCTCGTGACTCTCGAAGAGCCGCTCGTCAGTGATCGCCTTGATGGCGGTGCGCGTCTCGGACGCCAGCCGCTGGGCGGAGGCGACGTGGGTGTCGGGCTCGGGCTGTGGACTGGCCCGCAGGAGACGGTCGAGCATGTCGTTGTGCTGCACGTACTGGTCTGCGAGCAGCAGCAGCCGCTCAACGGGCGTTGGCGGGGCGGCCACGTCGAACAGGAAACCCTCGGGCGGTGTCGTCATACGCGGCGCCGGGCAGCGGGCGCGGGCGGCGCGGAGGGCGCCTTCTGCGGGGTGGGCCCTTGGGCCTCGGCGATGAGGTGCCGGTCTTCAGCGCGCTCCGAGAATGAGGCGAGGCGCCGGGAGAGTCCTCGCGCCACGGTGCGATAGGTATTGGCCGCTCGCTGCATCTCGACACCGGCACGGCGAAGCTGATCACGGCTGGTCGCGGGGGTGGAGTCGGTGTCCTTGTACAGCAGGATCTCGGTGCGGTGATGGATGGCGAGGTTGCACAGTGTGGCAGCGAGTGAGATCTGCGCGCAGGCGCCGGCGAGGTGCGCCAGGTTCTCGGCCCCGTCTTTCATCGCGGGGTACTGGCTGACCGACAGGTCGTGCACCTGCTGCGTGCACTTCATCGTCAGCTCGTGCGTCCGCAGGCTGAGGGGTGCGATCTGTCGGACGGGCTTGGCGATCTCGCCCTCCCGGATGCGCGCCGCCTCCGCGGACAATTCCTCCAGGGCGGAGACGACCTCGCCGAGTAGGCGAGTGTGTTCGGTCAGGTCGACGGTGTGCAGGACAACTCCGGGAGGGTTCGGGCGGTCGGGGGCGAGGTGAAGCTGGTTGGTCCGTTGCTGCGTAGGAACGGACTCGGTCAGAGGGCTTCCCACAGCAGGCGAGTGACGTGATCGTTGCCGTGGCCGGCGCGTGGGCGGGACGGGGTGTGCCATCCGGCAGGGGGCAGCCGGCTGGCGATCACGCGCCATCCGGCGCCGCGCAGCGATGCGCCGCTCTCGCCGTCCTGCGTGTAGGTGACCATCCGTCGGTAGCCGAGGGCCTTCGCCGCCCGCCACGCTGCCCCGTAGAGCACTGAGTTGGCGTTACAGGCGCCGTCGCTGGCGGTCCGGGTGACTTCGAGGGTGGCGCCGTCGTCCAGGTGACGGGCCACCGGCCGGCCGACGATGGCCACGGCGCGCAAGGTACCGGTCTCGTCGGCGGCGCCGACCTCGAAGATCTGTCCTGCGGGCGGCGGGTGGTGACGGTGCCAGGCGCGCACGAAGTCCTTCGCCTCACGGGAGCGGACGGGCACCAGGTGCAGCGGTGTGTCGCTCACGCGGCCGTCCCGAAGTCGGACTGTGTCGGCGCGTGCTTCGCGATGGCGCGGTCCGTGATTGCCTTCGAGGCGCGGGCGGATGCCGCGGACAACTCCTCCGCCCCCGGCTCCTTGTACCAGGGCCGCAGGTCGAGCATGGCGGCGCGCATGCCGGTGGCGAAGCAGAGCGCGGTGCCCTTGGGCAGGGCGCGGATCACGTCGGCGGGCAGGATCCGCTCCTGGCGCATCGACACCGAGGTGCTCTTGCCGGATTCCGAGTGCGAGGTGGACGTGGTCTCCACGTCGTGGTCGCCGATCAGCCGGGAGAGCTTGTCGGCGAAATCCGGGTCGTCGATTCCGGAACCGATCACCTTGATCGTGGAGGCGGACCACATGGCGTCCATGCCCGCGTCCCCCCACACCTTCTGGCCCTGGCGGTAGGACTGGAGGATGGTGATCGGGATGATGCCGCGGCTGCCGAGGTGGGAGTACAGGTCCGGCAGGTCGCTGATCTTGCACACGTTGGCGGCCTCGTCCAGGATCGCCAGCATGGGCGGGTCCAGGCGTCCGCCGGCGCGTTCGGCCTGCGCGGTCGCGGCGCGCATCACGGAGTCCGCGCACGCGGCGATCAGCGCCGAGGCTCCGCCACCGCCGTCCTTGCTGAGCAGGAACAGGGTGTCGGTGGAGGTGACGAACTGCTCCGGCCGAAATTCCGGGACGTCCTTCTGCGGGGTCACCCATGCGGCGATTCCCGCGTTCAGGAGCGCGGCGGCGTACTGACGGGCGGTCTCGTAGATGCCGTCGCGGGTCTCGGGCGGCCCCTCGACGGTGCCCTTGAGCTGCGCGGCGACGGCGGCGAAGTCGTGGTCGCGCAGGATGTCCAGCGGGGTGCGGTCGGCGGGGAAGGCCAGCCACTGCATGATGTCGGTGATGGGCCGCTCGTCGAGGGCCGCGGCCAGCAGCAGTTGGGAGAGGATGTTGCTGCCGGCCTTCGACCAGAAGTCGCCCTGCTGGGAGGCGTCCACCGAGGCGGCGAGGAAGTGTCCGGCGAGCCGGTTCGCCCCGTCCAGGGTCCTCGCGCCGGCGAGGGGGTTCCACCACATCTCGCGGGTGGCGTGCGCGATCTGCTGCGGGTCCATGGTCCACACCGTCCCTGCCCGGGCCCGCGCTTCGTAGGCGGTGGTGAAGGCGTCACCGGCGGCCTTGTTCGACGTCAGCAGAACCGGACCCGGTGCGCCGAGCATGGAGGGGATGGCGAGCGAGGTGGTCTTGCCGGACCGGGGTGCCATGATCGCGACGGCGACGTCCTCGAACCCCATCCGTACCTCGTGGCGGCTGCCCTGGAGGTTGCCGAGGAGGATGCCGGTGTCCTTCGCCTCGATGTGCTTGGTGTCCTTGAGGCTGGGGCGCAGGGAGCGGGCTTTGGCGGTGATCGCTTTGGCCATCAGCGGCTCGATGTCCCGGGCTTTGGCCATGTCGGTGATCTTCTTCCGGCCGCCGCTTCGGTTCTTGTGCTGCGCCCACAGAAGGCCCGCCCCCGCCCCGAGGGCCAGGAGCAGGACGACGGGGACGATGCGGGTACCGATCAGCAGGGACGTTTTGCCTGCGGCGGGCCAGACCTGCTCGGGATGGAGCAGAGCGTCGGTCGGCTGGTACGGGGCCCAGCTGGTGCCGGTGAGGTAGGCGGCGATGTTGCCGGACAGCCAGGCCAGGTGGGCGAGCGGGACGACGACGGCGAGCACGCCGAGCAGGAGGCGCAGGACGAGGTCGTATCCGTCGGTGTTGCTGGTGGAGGAGGGGGGCAAGGGCTACGTGCTTCCGGACGGGGACGGAGGGGTCAGCGCAGGCGGTGGCGTTCGGCCTGCGGCCGTTGCGGAGGAATTGGACTCGCAGGTGGGCCGGAGCGGCGTGCGGTGAGTGAGCGGATGCGCTCCTCCAGAGCGGCGGCGACCTGCGTGGCGGGCACTTCCCGGCGGGAGAGGGTGATGAGATCCGGGTCACGAGTCGGGAGGCTGGAGGGGCCTGCGGTGCGCAGCGTCGGTCGGGGATCGGTGAGCGCGGCAGTGAACGCGGTGATCAGGTGGGGTGGGGTGTGCTCGCTGAAGTGGGCTTGCCATTGGAGAACCCGGAAGTCGCGCAGGGCGGTGTCGACCCAGCAGGCTCCGCTCGTCTTGTCGGTCTCGACGCGGACAGTGCCGTCGGGGGAGATGAGCCGGTTGTGGCTGTAGTCCGGAGACCAATTGGCGTTCAGAAGGGGTTCCTGCGGATCCCAGTTGTCTGCTCGTTCGGCAGTGGGGTCGGTCAGCGCATCGGTGAAGGCCGCGATTATCTCGACGGGGGTACGGGCGCCGAAGCTGGCGAACCAGGCGGGCCGGTCCGGCGCCGCGGCGTGGTGGAGGGTCCACCATTGCCCGTCGGGGTTGGGCTCCAGGCGCAGGAGTGCCTTCTGGTCGGGGCTGGAGAGCAGGACGCGTGGTATCAGGGGGTCGTTGCCGTAACTCCATCCGCTGGCGCGGTGGAGGGGAACGGTGATCCAGGCGGGGTCACCGCCACCGGCGAGGTGGCGTGGGGTGATGAGGTCGACCTCGACGGTCTCGGGGGCCGGGGGCATGGTCACTTCCGAGCCGCGGCTCGCCGGCCGGGCGCGCGGGCCGGTGTCGGGACCAGCGGTGAAGGGGCCTTGCGGGCTGCGGTGTTGATCTCACGGAGCGCCTTGCCGTGGGTGGCCCAGGTGTTGAGGTAGCTCCAGGCTTCGGCGTGGTACTCGGCGAGGGCGTCGTCGAAAGCCGGGGTGCCGGGCTGGGCGGTGGCGGGCAGAGCGTCGCGGGCGACCAGCCACTCCTTGTGCAGCTCGTCGAGCTGGCCGAGGGCGTCGCGCAGGACGCCCAGCTGGTAGACCCAGCGGCCCTGCACCGTGTTCTCCGGCAGCCGGGTCAGCTGTGTCTCAGCGGTGGCCAGCAGGTGCCGGGCGCCGTGGCGTACCGGCTCGAACGCCGTGAGGGTGTCCGCGTCACGCTGGCTGGCGCGGATGCCGTAGGCGTGGTCGTCGTGGGGCCAGCCGTCGAGGCCGGTGTGCTCGTCGGAGTAGGCGTCCCAGGCATCGAGGATCTTCTGGCTGTCGCGTACGTAGTGGTCGAGGTGACGCAGGAGGTTGCGGTGTGCGTGGTGGTCGCGGGCGATGAGGAGGGATCCTGTCGGTTCAGCGGCGGGCGGCCGGCCGCGCGGGGCCGGCGTTGGCCGGGGCCGTGGAGGGTGTCGCCTGCTGGCGGCGGGCGGAGCGGGCCTGGGCGCGCAGGTGTTTGATGCGCGTGGTGTGAGCGTCGACCACTTGTTGCGGGCGCAGCGGGCTGGGCTCTTGTACGGCGCGGTAGTGGCCGTGCTCGAACATGCCGCGCTGGAGCGGACTGCGGTCGGCCAGTGCGGTGAGGAACGCGCCGACCAGGTGGGCGGGGGTGCGCTCGTCGAGGTAGGCGTGCCAGATACGCGGGCCGGGAAATCTTCCGTGGCCAAGCTCGTGAGTTGCGATGTGCCAGGACGAACGGTCGTGGAATTCGCTCACCGGGCGCAGTTCGACGTGGCACATGGAGTCCGGCGAGCGCGCGGTGCCGTCTGCGTCGTGGTGCCAGCCCGCTGAGGTCACCGCCTGCCATGGGTCCGGCCGCTGGTCGGGGGGCGGGACGACGAGGGCGTCGGTGAGGCCGCCGAGGACCTCGGCGGGCATGAGTTCGCCGAACTCGGCGTACCAGCCGGGCGCGGTGTCGGTGGACTCGGCGCGCAGCCGCCACCATGCGGAGGCGGCAGACTGCGGATCGAACTGGAGACGGTGGCGAAGGTCGGGGCTGCGCAGGACGATCTCGGCGCTCAGCGGGTCGGAGACGGCGCTCCAGCCGGCGGCGGCCAGGCCGTGGGTGACATGGCGGGCATCTCCCGGGCCGGCGAGGTGGCGGGGGCTGGTGTCGTACGGGATCTGCCCGACGTGCTTGTCGGCGAAGGCGGCGAGCTGCCGCTCGCTCAGCGGCACGAGCAGCGCTCCGGCTTGCTCGCGGCAGCACTGCCGTACAGGTCGCGGAGATCGTCCAGCACGTAGTGGAGGGTGTGCTGGTCGGCCAGTTCCCACGCGGCTGTACGCAGCTCGGTGATCAGCAGGTCGCCCTGCGCGGTCCGGGACGTGGCCGGTTGTTCCTGTACGGCGCGGGCGAGGGCGCGCAGGGTGTCGGCGAGCTGGACGGGCAGGCCCGTGTATTCGTCGAGGAGGGGCTCGGCGAGGGCGAGGACTTGTGCGGGGTCGGGGTTCTCGCGCAGGTAGTCGGTGAGGTCCGCGAGCGTTTCGGTCAGGGCACGGATGGTGTCAGGAGTGAGTGCGGGCATCAGGCTCCTCGGGGTGAGATCGTTGCGGTCAGCGGCGGGCACGTGCGCCGCCGGCCGGGGTGTACGGGCGGGCGCTGGTGCGCGGCCTGTTGCTGCGGGCGCTGTTGCGGGCCCAAGTGGCGGCGCGGGCGGCCGTGATGCGGGCCTGCTGCCACGCGCTGAGCTGGGAGGGGTTCACGGACACCGACCAGGTCCGGATCTGCGCGCTCATCGGCACGCGTCCGCGCGGGCGCATCACGGGATCGGGGCTGGCGAGTTCGGCGGAGAAGGCTTGCACCAGGTGCATGGGCGTGTTCGGCGTGAAGTGGGCCGCCCAGCCGTTGCCCTGCCTGTCCTGCGCTCCGGTCCACCACATTCCTGAGCCATCGACGCCCTGGTGGTATCGCATCCACGCGGTGCCGTCGGGGCTGGTCGCCATATTGTCCTGCCCCTCGAACCGTGTGTGCCAGTTCTGCTCCCGCAGAGGTGCCCAGACGTTGGGGGCGTGCGCGGAGCGGGGTTGGGTGAGGGCGTCGGTCAGACCGGCGACGATCTCCACCGGAGTCTGCTGGCCCAAGTGCGCAGACCACTCGGCATTCGCCCCCTCTGCCCGGCCGTGGATGGTCCAACCGCCGGGCAGGACGTAGGGGTCGTAGGCGACGCGGACGGCGCGGTCCGGGCTCTCCATGAGTAGCGGGCCGCCCGTTTTGGACTTGTCCCGCCAGCCCGAGGCGCGCAAGAACTCCGAGACGTGCCGGACGTCGCCGCCGCCGGCCAGGGCACGGGGCTGGACGAGGTAGTGCTGCTCGGCCTGCTCGCCCGGCCCCCAGCCCTGCCACTGCTTCTTCTTCACCGGCGCCGCCGTGCGACGAGTGGTGCGGGCGCCGGGGGCTTCGCCGCGGTGGTGACGGGCTGGGTGCCGACGCGTCGAAGGGTGTCTTGGTGTTCGTCCAGGTCGAGGGTGATGTCGTATAGCTCGTTCGAGGCGCGGCCCAGAGCGAGCCACACCTCCGCAGGGAGAGCGCCTTGCTCGGCCTGGTCCTTGGCGAAGCGGCTACCGGTGGCGACGAGGTGGGTGACGCCGTCGAGGACTCCGGTGTCCGGGTCGAGAACGCGGGCGATGACCTGCGCTGCCTGGGGCGGGGGCAACTGAGAGAGGTGGTCGACGAGTTGGCTGAGCTGGCGGGTGATCTCGTCGGCCAGCATCACCGGGTAGGGGACGGGGTGGGACATGCTCCTCCAGGGCGGTGGACGGTCAGTGGTGGTGGCGCTGCCCGACGCGCTGCGTCTCGGTGAGGACGGCCTCCGACTGGGCGCGGGCCAGTGGGGAGGCGTGGTCGGGGCCGGTGGGAATGCAGGCGCGCAGATAGCGGCGGAACAGGGCGGTCGCGAGGCGGGGTTTGAGCCGGTGGCTGATCGGCGGGAGGGTGCGGGCTGCTACGGGTTTCTCCGGGAGTCGGGGCGGGGCGATGGGCGGCCCCGGCGTGGTGCCGGGGCCGCCCGGGTGTCTTACGGGGTGCGGCGGGCCGTGCGCGCTCAGAGGCGGTGCACGCTCTGCTGGTAGATGGCCTCGTCGAAGACCTCGGGGTCGCAGTTGACCGTGTATCCGGCCAGGAGCAGGGCGGGGATAGCGTGGTTCGCCAGGCATTTCTGCTCGTGGGCTGCCATATGTTTCTTCTCCGGAGTCAGCGGCGGCGGGATACCGGAGATGGTGCGCGGCCCGGTGCCGGTGTGGTGGTCGGCGGCTGCGTCGGGCGGGCGGCGTGGTTGCGGGCCTGCAAAATGACGCGGGCGGCTTCACTCAAGGAGTTAGCGGTGCTGCCGAGTCGTGCGATCGGCTCGGGCTCCTCGCCGGGCGCGGCTCCTTGGAGATCGCTGGCGGCGATCCAGGCCCGGACGATCACTTCTCTGGTCAGGGGCAGCAGCCGTGCACGGGCGCAGCGACCTCGGTCAGGGCCTCGGCCACCGCGCTGCTGGTCTGGGCGGCCGAGGCCCGCTCGGCGAGTTGGGTGAGGTAGCGAAGGGCTGCGTCACGTTCACCGTCTGGGGTGGCCAGCATGTTCAGAGCGGGGTCGAGGTGGACGCTGTGGCCGGCGGCGAGCAGGGCATGCGAGGCGCCGGTGGCCTTCAGACGCTGCTGCTCGATGGGCAGGCCGTGCGGAAGACGGTGGTAGTCCCCGCGGGGCCCGGGAGCGAAGAGGAAGCCACCGGTCCGCTGGAGGATGTCCGCTGCCTTCTCGGTGCCCCCGATGGCCAAGATCAGGCCGGTGCGGGGGTCCTTGGTGATGGTGACGTACTCCAGGACCCAGAAGTCAGGCTCCCTCTGGTTCATCGAGTCCTGGTGGTGGGTGTGCGGCTGCCGGCGGGGGCCGGTGGCATGGATGCCGGGGCTGCGGTGGGGGCGGTCCGGGCTGCGGGGTGCTGGAGGGCGGTGCCGATACCGAGCGCGTCGAGCTGCGGGCCGATCTCGCGCAGCGCGCGGGCCTGGGCCTGGGTGTCGTCGCCCTTCAGGCGGTAGATGCCGCTGTGCGGGTCCTGGTCGAAGCCGTGGGCGAGGAGGATCGTGCCGGCGCGGTCGTCGGCGGGGGCGGTGGCGACGCTGCCGTCCGGCTGCCAGATCAGCACGACCCGGTCCGGCTGGGAGGGCTGGATACCGTCCAGGGCGTTGTGCCGGACCTGGGCGAGCGCACGGTCGTAGCGGCCGAGCAGATCATTTGCGACCTGCTCGGCACCGATGAACGGGTCGTCGGTCAGGGCGATGCCATTGGGCTCGGGGACGCCGCGGTACGCCTCATCCGGCAGGGCGTGCGGGGCGACCGCGGCGAGGAGGAAGCCGTCGCGTTCGTCGTGCCGGTCGATCAGGACGAGCTGGGCGCCGTCGGAGCGGCTGAGGACGGCTGCCTGCTGCAGGGGGTGTTCGGCGAGGGAGGCGGCGACCAGGTCCAGGTCCCAGATCCGGTCGGTGAGTTCGGCGAGGTCATCCTTGACGTCGGCCGTCAGGAGCGTGCTGGTCCAGGTGTCGGGGAGTTCGCCGGCGAGGACGTCGGCGTAGGAGGCGAGGCGCTCGGAGGCGCTGTGGTCGTGCATGGTGTCCTTGGGCAGTTGCAGGGAGCTCAGCGGTGCAGGCGGGTGGCACCGACGGGTGGCGGTGCCGGGGCCGGCATGGCACGCGGCGGGGGCGGGCAGGCGCACACCGCAGAGCGTTCGGGCTCGTGGTCAGGGACCTGCTCTGTGCAGGCGCGGCGGCCGGGGTGAAGGGCGTGCCGGTCGGCCAGCCGTTCGCGGGTGTGCGCAAGGTCGGAGTGGATGATGCGGACGTATGTGTCGGCGAGGTAGCGCAGGCGCCGGGCGGTGTACGGATCGCTCGCGTCGCCGAGGCCGTCGAAGAACTCCGCCAGGGCGCCGAGGGTTTCCTCGACCCCGGCGAGGATGCCGTCGTGGGGCGCGGTGAGTTCGGTGAGGATGTCGGCTGCCTCGGCGGTGTCGCTGGCCTCGCCGAGGCGTTCGGCGAGGTGGGAGACCGAGGCGCCGAGCGTGGGGTAGCGGGCGGGGCGGGCTTCGGTGTCGAAAGGCTCGTCGCAGTCGACGTGGTACCCGACGGCCCGCAGGCGCCCTACGGCATCGGTGGCGAGACGGGACTCCTCGGCCTCGGTCAGGCCGGCGGGGGCGCGGTGGTAGGTCTCGTGGAGGCGGACGACCGCGATGAATCCCGCGCGCTGGAGAATGCTGTGCGCCTCAACGTCGCCGCCGCGGGCGAGGACCTCGTCGGAGTGCGGGTCACGGCGGATGCCCAGGAAGCGGTCGGTGGTGCGGGGCAAGGAGACGTTTCTCCTACAAAGATCGATGGGCGTTACGCCGGGCCGCAGCCGGTGCGGCGGCGATCCGGGGCTGGACCAGGTGGGCCGCAGTGGCGTCCAGGTCCTGCTGAATCGCGTGGAGGCGGCGGGCGATCAGCTCCAGACGGTGCGCCGTGTCCGTGCCGGCAGCCCCCGGCTGGCGGGCGATGCGGCAAGCGGTGTGCTCGACCAGTCCGCGGACCGTGGCCAGCGGGCCGGCCTGCTCGTCGGCGAGCTGCGTGAGCACGCCCGCGAGCTGCACGGATGCGGTGGGGACGGTACGGACAGCGGGCCGCTCTATGGGGCCGACGCGAGCGGGGATGAGGTCCAGGTCCTGCTCGATGCGGCGCGCTTCACCGGCAAGGCGCTGCAGGATGCCGGTGGGCGGGGTGTGCCAGGTGCCGTCGAGGCGGATCAGGTTGACGATCAGATCCAGGCGCCCGGGCTGGGCGTGGACGGCGATCCACCGACAACCGTGCTCCGCGGCACCGGGAACCTCGATACCGGCGGCCCGCGCGAGCCGGTGGGCGGCCTCGGACCACTCGGGGCCGGACAGCTCCCGGTCGTCCGGGTGGAGCCGGATGTCGAGGTGGAGGATCGCCCTCCGGTCATCGTCCGGGCTGGCCGCGAACGGGTGCTCCAGGTACGGGTCTTCGAGATGCTCGGCCCAGTCCTTCGACGTCCAGGTTCTCCGCTCGCCGTCCGGGGTGTAGGAGTCCAGGCCCGGCCAGTGGGCGACGACGGTGTACTCCGTCAGGCCCTCTTTCAGGGAATCAGGCCGACCGAGCGCCTCGTCGAGCGGTTCGCGCGGCGAGTGGATCCGCGCGCGCACGCTAGGCATCATGACGGCACCCCGCTTGACGCGGGGGTGGGCGACCGGTGCTGATGAAGGTCGCGGGCTGCGCAGACCAGGGAGCGCTCGCGGACCAGGTCGGCGTGAACCGAGATGTCTCCCGGCGGAAGACAGCCGATCGCCCTGTCGACGGCACCCAGCCCCTCGTCGTACCGGCCCAGCCGGCGCAGGGCACCCGCCACGCGGAACAGGACGATCGGATCGGCGCCGGCGGCGAGGGCCGGCCGGGAGCTGAGGGCCAACAGACGCTCCGCGCCGAGGTCCAGGTCCTGGCCGAGCCACAGTCCGTGCAGCAGGACGTGCAGGGTCTTGGGGTGCTCCTCGGCCGTGGTGAGGACCTCGTCCATGACCGCCAGGCCCTCGGGGCGGGACTGGCCCAACAGTGCGAAGGCGTACAGGGCGCGGGTGTAGCAGTCCAGCGGCTGACGCGCGGCTTCCGCGAGTTGTTCGACGAGCTGCTGGAGGGTGGGGCAGCGGAAGTCGAACCGCAGGGCACTCAGGTACAGGTGCGTCAAAGTGCGGGTGGTGATCGGATCACGGTCCGTCGCGGTGACGTCCTCCGGGGACAACAGGCCCAGGACGCGGTGACCGGCTGACCGTGCCGCCCAGGCGGCGTCCGCGCACACCTCGGCTGAGGTTTTCCAGTCGGCCCGGATGTCGCGGAGATCTTCGGCCAGGCGTAGCGGCCAGGAAGGATCGTCCGGAGTTGCGGTGGCTCGGGCCCTGGCCTTGTGGAGCGCAGCGGCACGGCCGGTGCGGTTCATAGGCGGGGTCATCGGCTGCCCCTGGCGTCTGCGGTGTGCACGAGCTGGCCCAGGGCGGTGGTGGTGTACCAGCCGCAGTCGATCAGCTCGTCGCGGTCGGCGAACCGGGCCAGGAGGGCGTCTTCCATGGCCCGCAGGTAGATCAGGCAGTCCGGGCAGTGGCGCGAGAGGTGCACGAGGTAGCGGGGGTGGGCGGTGACGTAGGACTGGACGCCGCCGGTCGAATCCCGCAGCCGCCAGCCGTCCTCGTCGGTGGGAGTGTGCCAGGAGGGGGCGACGATGCGCATGGAGTCTCCCCACAGTTCCCCGCCGGCCACTCCCTTGAGGACGACGACGGTGTCACCGGCCTGAAAGTGGGCGTGGGTGATATCTCGGGTGGGGGTGAACGGTTCGGGGGTGAGGGCGGTGACGGGGGTGGGTTGATGGTCCCAGGACGGAGGGAGCACGCGGTTCCTTCCACGCGATTGCTGTCGGGTTGGGAGCATCAATAGTCCGCAGGAACGCCGGTTTGGCTAACCGGCGAATCCCGGCTATGTTGCCCCGCCCTCAGCGGAACGGGTTCTCCGTCCCGCGGTCCGCCTCGGTGGCTGCGTCGAGGAGTTCGAGCAGGTCAGCGCCTTCGGAGTCGCGCTGGTCGATCCACCATCCGGCACGGGTGACGGAGCGGGCCTTCTCCTCCAGCTCCGCCCAGTCCGCCTCATCCCAACTGCCCTCGACAACCAGGGCGGTGTGCGCGGCCGTCATCAGCTGATGGCGGGAGCGTTCACCCCAGTCCAGGCCCCTCTCCGGGCCCTCCAGCTGCGGCATGTCGAACTGCTTGGCCCAAGTGGCGGCTGCCTCCTGCTCCGCGGCGCGCTTCGCCGCGAGCCACTCCTCCTTGGACTCGGAATCGGCGTCGCGAGCCGCCCTCCAGCAGTCGGTGCAGTCCTTCGACGCGAGCCAACGGGCAAAGCCCGCCCGCTTGTCGGCGGGACGATTGGACAGATCATGATCCACACGGTGGGAGCAGGCGTGCTCCACGGTCCAGTGCGTACGCACGGCCATATTTCGATCTCCTTGAAGGGTTAGGAAGTGGTGGGGGCTATCGGTGGCGGGCGGTCGTGCTGGCGCGCGGTGGCGCCGCGGGCGGGGCGGTGTCCACGGCCGGGCGCGGGCGGGTGCGCAGCACGGGGGTGCGGTGCGGGGGCAGGACGGCGACGGTCGCCCCGAGGTCCTCGGCCGCCTCTTCGACTTCGCGGGTGAGGAACTCGACCTGCCGCCCCAGCGCGGAGAGCCGGGCGGCGATTTGACGGCCCTGCACGGTCTCCAGAGCGCTGGCGAACTGGCTGCCGGTTTCCAGGAGTTCTTGCAGGCGGACCATCGGGCCAGCGTCGTAGCCGCGCTGGGTGGCGCCGAGAAGGGCGTTGGAGGCGTCACCGGCGTGCCGGGCCTCGACAAGGTCCCGGATGAGTTCCTGTAGCGAAATCTCGGGGGCGGGCTCGGGCCGGGTGAATACTGAGACATCGGGGCGCAGTACGCCGGGCGGGACGGCGGCCGGCAGCACCTTCCCTGCCTCGTACTCGTTGGCGTAGTGCCCGATCACCTGCCAGCCCGCGGTATCCGGGTCGCCTCGTAGCGCGACCACCGTGGAGTCGTCGTCCTCGACCAGGTGGGCGAGGGTGATCGGCTGCCCATCGGCGGCGTACCACGATTCGGTCCGATCCAGCTCGCCGCGCTGCTGCGCGGCCCGGGCCCGCTCGGTCCACATCTGCTGTTCCTCGTCACTCAGCGGGGCCTTGTGGTGCTGGCCATCGCGCTGATTGGCGAGGTTGCCGGCGATCGGGCTGTGGTCCGCCCAGGCGGTGAGGTGCGGCCACAGGGCAGCGTGCTGGGTGCGTTCGGCTCGGGAGCCGGGAGCGGCCGGCCGGTCGAGGGCCCGGCGGATCTCGGCGGCGGAGGCGGC
This sequence comes from Streptomyces sp. DSM 118878, assembly GCF_052936595.1. NCBI lineage: Bacteria > Bacillati > Actinomycetota > Actinomycetes > Kitasatosporales > Streptomycetaceae > Streptomyces > Streptomyces sp. DSM 118878. The sequence continues at coordinate 1,463,722 of NZ_CP193622.1, read as the reverse complement.
CAGGCTGTCCAGGAGGGCCCGCCAACCGGCCAGGTGCCGGGCGGGTGGCAGCTCGTCGAGCGCGCGGCGGGCGGCATCGAGGAGAGCTTCGGCGTGCGGCGCGAGGTGGGTGGCGTATGCCTCCACCGCGGCCTTGTCGCGGTGGGCGCGTGCGGCTGCCGCGGCGCCGGCGTGGACGGTACGGCCGTAGCGGTCGCGTGTCATGTCGAGCGCGGCCTCGCCCTCGCGGTCGATGACCGCCATCCGAAAGTGGAAGTCCCGCATTGCGTTGGCCAATTCGGAAGTATTCGGCAGGAGACCGCCGGGGGTCGGACTGCTCGCGGATGTCATCGGGACCGCCCGCCGGTCGCGGCCGTCAGATGGACGGTCGGTGCGTAGGTGGGCTTCGGCGGGATCGGCCGGGCCGCGGGCGGAGAGGTGACGGGTGGTGCGGAGCGCTGCGTCGTTCGGCCGGCGGCGGCCTGGGCGAGACGGCTACGACGCTCAAGGAGCCCGTTCGCCCGGACCGGGCGCGGTGGGCCGGCCGAGAGGGCGGGGTCGAGGCGAAGGTCGGCCTGCACGGTGTAGCCCTGGCGACGAAGATCGTGGACGGCCTGGCGGGTCCGGCGGGGACCGTCGCGCTCAGGGTTGTTGAGCCGGTACAGCCCGGGTTCACCGGGCACGGGCTCGAACTGCTCCCGCTCCAGGAACCAGTGGGCGAAATAGGCGGGCATGGAGGAAGTGAAGGAGGCGACGAAGCCGTGCTCCTCGTGGTCGCCGAAGGCGAAGTGGGTGCCGGGCTGCAAGGGGGTGGGGTTCTCCTCACGTTGTCGGGGTGGATCGGTCAGTGGCCGCAGTGCGCGGCACGGCCCGCGGTGAGGGGCCGGGCCGGTGCGGTGACGGGGAGGGCCGGGCGGCGGTGGGGTGCGCTCACGCGGGCCTGGCGCAGGAAGATCTCACCGTCGGTGAGCCAGGTCTCGATGGCGGGCCATGCGCGGGCTCGGCGCTCCTGCTCCGGCACCAAACGGCCGGGGAGGATCTCGTCGACCAGGGCCTCGGCATCGCTCACGGCGTCGGCCAGCCGGGAGAGTGCTGCGGCGTCGCCGGGCCATGGGCTGCTCGCGGGGCGACACCGTTCGAGCAGCGCCGGGGCGTGGTCGACGACGGTCAGGAAACGGCGCCAGGCATGGTCGAGGAACACCTCCGACGCGGCACCGAGGGCGGCAACGCTCAGCGGAGCGGCGTCGCTGTAGCGGCCGGAAGCGTTCATGGCCTGCCAGGTATCGCGCTCGGAGCGGATCTCCCCGAGCACGGCGGCGACGGCCGCCGTCCGGCGGGCGTGGACGGCCCGCTCGTAGGAGGGAAAATACCGGCCGGTGAGGGCCTGGGTAGCCTGCCTGGGGAACGGCGACAGAACGATGCTGCGCGGGGCATGGGGATCGCCGTAACCCCCTTCGAGTCCCTCCGGCGAGAAGGCACCCACCAGATAGTCGAGTTGACGGCCGGGCCGCTCGACGAGCAACAGCGTGGTGCCCTGCGCCGCGTCGGTGAGGACCGCGGCGTAAGGGATCCGCTCGCTCTGGACGGCGCGGCCGAGCTCGCCGCTGTCCCAGATCCAGGGGACCAGGTCCTCCTGCCAGGCAGGGTGCGCATAGATCTCGACCGAGGCGTGCCACTGGCCGGGCAGCAGGCGCGCGAGGTCACGGGCCGCGTCGCCGATGAACCGGCGGCTGCTCGTGTGCACGCTGGCTCGGTGCCGCTTCGCGCATGTGACCAGATCGACCACGGTGGTCGGGGTGCCGCCCGCAGGCAGGTGCCAGACCCCGTCGCCCTCCCGCTGGAAGCCACTCTCTGCGAGGGCGGTGTGCGCCCACCGGTACTGCTCGCCCGAGGCGATGGCGACGATCCCCGACTCCCGGCTGTGCGCCAGGACGATCTGGGCCTCAGACACGGACCAGGTCCTCGCCACCGTGCAGGACGGCGCGCAGGCTGCGCCCGTACGCCCAGGCGTGCTCCCTGGCCGCCGCCTCCAGTTGGTCGTATCCGACCTGGGCCGTCATCTGCCCGGGGTGCTTGCGGTATCTGTACACGGGGAGGGGCAGCAGGATTCCGGGTGCGAGCGTGGTGACACCGAGGGCCGCGCAGTAGTCCTCGCCCTGGACGAGACCGCCCATCGGCGCGGCACGCACGAGGTCGGTGCGAGCGAGGATCGTGGTCGGCCCGATGGGGATCGTGTCCATCGGCGACTTCCAATAGGTCCACACGTCGCCGGCCTCATGCCGACCGGGCGGGGTCGGACAGCGCCACAGGGTGGTCGAACCGTCGGGGAACTGGTCCTCGCTCCAACCCGCGCACCAGCCGACCCCGGTGGATTCCAGGGTGTCCAGCCGTACGGACATGGCGTCATCGGTGAACTGGTCGTCATCGTCGGCCCAGTTGACGTAGGGGGTGCGCACGCGGGCGAGGGCCAGATTCCTGGCGCAGGCGGCGCCGACCGGCCGGGGCAGCGTCAGCGTGCGGATGCGGGAGTCCTGCGCGAGCGCGGCCGGCAGGCGTTCGGGTGTGGTGCCGTCGAGCGCGATCACGGCCTCCCACGGCACGGACTGCCGGGTGAGGCTGGCGTGCATGGCGGTCAGGTAGTCGAGGCGGTCGTCGCGCAGGCGGGTGGCGATGACGACCGTAATCAGGGGAGCGGGCAGGGAAGTCTCCGGCAATGAGGGGCGGTGAGGGTCAGCGGCGGGCAGCCGTGCGGGGCCCGGTCGGCGCTGCTCGGGCAGCGGGCAGCGGCGTGCGCGTGGTGGGCGTCCGGCGTGTGGCGATGGCAGGCCAGTGCGCCGGGTGGTCGCTGAAAGGGGTGCTGGGGTCGGTGTCCCAGGCGACGAGGGGGCCGGTGCCTGCGTGAGCCATGCTGATCACTTCGATGCCCTGCGGATGCAGGACGTAGCCCCACGGCATGCCCAGGTCACCGGCGGTTGTGTCGGTGACCGTCATGCGCACCGGGGGCGCGCCGTCCGGAGTGATCAGGTGATCGAGGGTCCGGCTGGGCCTGTGTTCGCCGCCGGTCAGCGCGGCCACGAGCGTGGGTGGGGCGTCGTCGAGGAGATCGGTGCCGAGTTCGCCCCAGCCGACGGCGATGTCGTCGATGAGGTGCTGGGCCATGGCCTCGACGTCGCGTCCGAACTTGTACTGGTAGGCGGCCAGGAGGAGCGGGAGGTGGTGGCTGGGCACGCCGTCGAACTGGACGTGGATGCCGCTGTACCCCGTGCCGGTGGTGGGGCGGGCGATGAAGGAGTGTGTGGACAGGGAATTCTCCGGAGCGAGCAGAGGGCGGGGGTGTCCGGTGGCCGTCGAAGTGGCGGGCGGGTGCGGTTACGCGCGGTGTGACCAGGAGGCGACCGGGGGGCCGGAGGCGTTGGTGCGGGCGCAGGTGTAGCCGATCAGGCGGGAGGGCTTGGCCTTGGCGGGGACGGTGGCGGCGTCGTTGCACACGAACGTGTAGCGGATGGAGGTGCGAGGCACGTCGTGGAGCCAGGCCCGGTCTTCCTTGCCGGGGTTGAACTGCAGGCCGGAGTGGGCGATGGCGTCGGTCTGGGTGTGCGTGTGGGAGAAGAGGACCAGCGCGCCGCCGTCGGTGGTCTTCAGGGCGTAGCCGTCCGTGTAGCGGTTGGTGGCGCCGGCGAAGACGGTGCTGCCCTGAGTTCCGTAGCGGGTGCCCGTCTTGTCGTGGACCTCGATCTGCTCCTTGCTCGCCTTGGTCGGTGCGAAGACCTTCCTTCCGGTGTTCATGCCTCCGGTGGCGAAGTTGTCGAGGACCGCGGTGCGCAGCAGCTTGGCGTCGGCGGCGAGGTTCTTGTTGCCGTCGGCGGCGACAGCGGTTGCGTATCCGTTGTGATCGAGGGCGATGCCGGGCAGGTCGTGGTTGGCGAGGTCGACGACGGAGACCATCTCCCAGCGCTTGTGCTGGGGACGTTCGGCGAACACGGCCAGCCGCGAAGGGGCCTTGCCCTGCTGCTCCGAGAGCGCAGCGGCGAACCAGCGGTCCTGCCCGCCTCCCAGGCGCGGGATGTACAGCTTGGCGTTTGCAGAGTCGTAGGACCACGGCTTGTACGGCTTGCGGTCAGCCTTGGCCAGCCCTTCGGTCTCGGTGTAGCCCGAGACGGACATCGCGTACAACGGTCCGTCCTCGACGGTGTCGAGCAGGCGCCGGTCCCGGTCGGCGTTGGCCTCGTTGTGGATCTTGGAATAGCGGGTGATGACATCGCGGGCCTGGGCGGCGGTGAGAGCGGGCGCCGGCTTGGGGGCGGTGCTGGCGGTGGGCGTCTGCCGGGCCTGGGCGGGGCCGTCTTCGCCAGCGCAGCCGGTGAGGGCCAGGGTGAGGCAGGCGGCGCCGATGATCAGCGGCAGGGGGCGGCGGGCGGTGCGGATGGATGCTCCAAGGGTTCGCAAGGGAAGGGGTCAGGGCGTGCGTCTGGCCGGTGGGGCGGCTTTCGGCGACGCCGGAGGGAGGGCCCGTGGCGGAAGGGGCGACACGTTGGCCGGGGTAGAGGGCGATCGTGGTGCCGGTGCGAGCGGAGTGAGGGCTCGCATGCGGTTCTCAGCCACCTGCAGGACCTCGGAGAGGTTGCGGATCTCGGCGGCGGCGTCGGCGAGGTCGTAGGACAGGTCGAAGCCGTCGTCTTCCTCGGCTTCCTTGGCCTTCTCCCCGGCTGCTTCGAAGAACTCGCCGAGCTGCGCCAGCAGGCCGTCGGTGGGTTCCAGGATCTGGTGCAGCAGGGCAGCGGCATCCGCGTGTGACTCGGCTGCGTTGAGCCGGTCGGTCAGATCGCGTAGCGCGTCGCCGTAGACGTAGCGGGGGCCAGGGTGTGGTGTGTCGGGGGCATCCCGGGCCTCGGGTGAGTCTGACCGCTGGGCTGGGGGCACGTGTGAGCTTTCGTGGGGCCAGACGGGGTGCGGTAGCAGCCTGAGCTGGGCGAGGCGGTGGTCGATCGTCTCGATCAAGGGTTGGGCGCTGCCGCCGTGGCGGGCTTCGGGCCGCTGGGGAGCACCGGGGTCGTTGGAGGGCGCCGAGTCGTAGATGACCTCGAACAGCGTCTGGTCGTCGGGGTGCTCGCGAGTGGCGATCCAGCCCTCCGGGTCTCCGGGCGGTCGCTCCGAGGGCGGGTCGTGCGGCGGACTGATGACCAGGTAGCTGTCGTCGGGGAGCGAAACGCGCACGTTGTAGGTGCTGAGGCCGAATTCGATGTCGCACTGCAGTCCGCGCGCCCGCAGTGGAGTGATGACGTGTGCGTGGCGACGCCACAGCTCCTGCCACCACGGCGTGTGCACGTTGCGGTGGTCGGGCAGCGGCGCGAGCGGTACCTGGCCGGGTTCCGGGGTGGCCGTTTCGTCAGCGGCCATGGCTCCTCCTGCGGCTGCCGCCGCTTGCGGTCCGGAGGTAGGGGTGCGGGATAGAGGCCAAAGGGTGTGATCCTTCCTGCCGGCGGGCAGAGCGGCGACGGCCGTGGCGTCGGGGTGATCCGGGGTGCAGTGGGTCAGGGCGCGCACGGGCACGGCCGATGGAGAAGAGCTAACGGCGAGGCGCGGGACCGGTGGAGGGGGGAGCGGGCGGCAGGCCCGCGGTAGCTCCACGCGAGGCGTCGGCCGACGCGGTGGGGGCGGGGGCCGGGTCGTAGGCGGCGCGCAGCCTCTTCAGACCGGCTTCGTCGGCGAGAGCGAGGGCAGACAGGGCCCGGCTGGCTGCTGTCATCAGCAGGTGTGAGGGGGATCCCTCAGCAGCGTCGCGGTTCTCGCGCCGCCACCGGGCGGCGGCGATGAGGTAGTTGCTCAGGGCGCGCAGTGCAGGTTCGGCGGCGTCCAGGACGTGGTCGGTGACCGCGTCGATCTCCGCCGGGGTCCGGGCCGCGGTGAGGGCGTCCAGGTACGGGCCGAGGTGGGGCGCGGCCCAGGGCTGGTCGGGCAGCGGGTGTGCGTCACGGAAGGCCCGTGCGTCCCGTCGTGCCCACCGCTTCAGGTCGTTGTCGGTGGCGAGGTTGTACCGGGCGGCATGGATCTGGTCGGCGTCGCGGCCGACGTTCTCGTAGAGCTCGAAGTCTGGGTCGCGGGGGATGATGCAGGAGTCCTTCGGGCTGGTGCGGGCTGCAGGTCGGTGCGGGCGGACTGCGCCGGGGCGGATATCTGTTGCACGAACAGTTCACGGCTCCGGCGTGGTCAGCGGTGGAGACCGCCCGGCCGGGGCGGCGGAGGCTCCGGCGGTCCCTCCCGGCGGGTCAGAGGCGCGAGGAAGCGCTGGACGCCGAGGTGGTCGTCGAGTTCCTTGGCTGCGTCGCGGAGGGACTCCGAGGCACGCCGCAGGTAGGCGCGTGCTGTGGCGTGGTCGATGACCATTCGGTTCTTCGAGTGCTGCCGGTCGCTCGGATGCGTTGTGCGGGGCAGGGAGAGGGCGGCCTCCGCTGTCTCGGCGAAGGCGGGTGCGGCGTGACTCGCCATGGTGACGGCCGTCGCGAGGTGATCGAGGACGGCAGTGCCGGCGCGGGTACTGCTATGACGGCTGCGGGCGAAGTCGGCTGTTACCTGGAGAACATCGCGGGAGAGGGCCTGTGCCTCGGCGGCGTGCTGCAGCAGTTCGGTGTAGGACAGCGTGGCGGGCACTCGGCCGGCGTCGTCCAGCAGGTGTCTCTGCTCGGCGGCGGAGCGGAGTCTGGACTGCAGGGCATTAAGAGAGTCGATCAGGTGGAGGGCGGCTTTGCGGGGTATCAGCTCGCGACGCGGGTCGGTATTCGTGAACTCACGGACCTTTCAGTGCATGCGGGCGTCGGTGTCGAAGAGCGCCAGTTCGTGGCTGTGCAGGAGGTGCTGCACGATGAAGGATCGGCCGGCGACCTTCCACAGGCCGCGCCCTCGGGTGAGGTGGGCGATGGCGTCCATCTCGACGGAGGTCAGGCCGAGCAGGGAGGCTGCGGCGTGGAGCTGGTCGGTCTCCTGGCGGTAGATGATCCGGGTGGAGCAGTCCGCCAGGAGGCCCTCGGCCAGGGCGCGGCCCTGTGATCCGGCGTCGCCCGCGGTGAGCAGGTCGGACAGCCGGTGGATCACCATGAGGTTGGCGATGCCGAGACCGCGGGAGAGCTTCCACTGGGCCTGCATGCGCTGGAGCAGGCCGACGTGCCGCATCAGGCGCCATGCCTCGTCGTACACGATCCAGCGCCGGCCGCCGCCGGGGTCGGAGAGCGCGGATTCCATCCAGGCAGAGGCGCAGGTCATCGCGAGGACGAGGGCGGTGTCGTCCCCGGAGCCGCCGAGGCGGGACAGGTCGATGGTGAGCATCGGCGCGTTGGGGTCGAAGGCGACGGTGGAGGGGGCGTCGAACATGCCGGCCAGGTCGCCGTGGACCAGGCGCCGCATGGCGTGGGCCAGATCGCGGGCTGCGTCACCGAGCTGGCCCGACATCATCCCGGCGGCCTCGCCGAGCGCGTGAGGGTCGTTGAGGGTGGCGGCGATGTCGCCGAGGAGCGGGGTGCGGTGGGTGTCGGCGGCGCGGGTGACGACGGCATCGAGGGCGACGTCCAGGGCGGTGTGCTCCATGGGCATCAGGTCTCGGCCCAGGACGGTCCGGGCCAGGGAGCCGAGCAGGAGCAGGCGCCGCTTGCGGATCTCGCCCACCCAGTCGGCCTCGGACACGCTCTCCGGGCGCGGGGCCGCGTCCAGGGGGTTCAGGCGTCCAGGCAGCCCGGGCCCGAGGGCGACGGACCGGCCGCCGAGTGCTTCGGCCACCGGCGTCCACTCGCCCTTCGGGTCACACGGCACGTAGACGCGGTATCCGAAGGCTACCGATCGCAGCGCGAAGGACTTGGCCAGCGCGCTCTTGCCCTGGCCGATCACGCCGGCGAGAAGCAGGTTCGGGTTGGTGAAGCCCTCGACCTTGCCGTACAGAGCGAACGGGTCGAAGACGAATGAGGCTTCGGCGTGGACGTCGCGGCCGATGTAGATGCCCTCGGCGCCGAGTCCGCCTTCGGCGAGGAAGGGGTACGCGCCGGCCGCGATGGCGGTGGTCATGCGGTGGGCGGGGAGTTTCAACCGGTTCCCGCGGGCGGAGGCGGGCCCGGGGCGTCCGCTCGGTGGGTAGAGCGGGGCGGGCATCTGCTGCTCGGGGCGGGTGCTTTCGCTTTGGTGGGCGCTAGCTTCGGCGCGGGCTTTGGCGGCGGCCTCGGCGAGCTGGCGGCGGGCGGCCTTGCGGCTGGCGCGGTCGGTGCCGTGGGGGGTGAACAGCGGGCTGGCGGACGCGCGGCGGGCGCGACGGGCGGGCCGGTGGCTCATCGGGGGCCCTCGATTCTGCGGGTGGTGCTCATCGCACGCAAGCCGTGGTGTGCGGGCGGAGGTCGGTGGGGGTGGTCTTGCGGCGGATGACGTGTCCGGCGGCGAGGTGGCGTTGGCAGATCGTCAGCACGGGCGGGCCCTCGGGAAGCCGTTCCGGATAACAGGCGCTCGTCCTGGCGGTGGCCTCGGTCGTGCCGGGCAGCAGGTGGAAGGCGGCGTGGACTTCGGTGGTGGCCTGCCAGAGCCTGGTGTGGGCGGTGGCCAGGTGGCGTCCGGCGGCTGGGTGCGGGGGCCGGGTGTGGTCGGCGAGCCGGTTGAGAAGCTGGAGCAGAGCGGTGAGGTGGGCGTGCAGTACGTCGAGGTGCGGACGGTCCACGGGCCTGGGCGGGTCTGCGTCCAACGGCGCCAGGGCTCGTGCGTGGTGGCGGATGCCGGCGCTCGCGGCACGGAGGTAGGGGTGCGCGTCGTCGGGGCGCGGGGGAGAGGTCAAAGGTGGTGGTCCTTCCTGCCGGTCGGCAGGGCGGCGACGGGCGTCCCGTCGCGGGCGATCCGGAATGCAATGGGCCAGGGCGCGCTCGGGCACGTCTGGTTCACAGGGCGGTGCGGGCGAGCGGGAGCGCGGAGAGGGCGAAGGCGTCCGGCTGCTGGTAGTTGAGCCTGCGGAGATCGACGCCGGAAGTGACGGCGTGGGTCTCGATCTGTGCGCAGGCGGCGTCCAGGAGGGTGTCGGTCTCGGCGGTGACGGTGACCAGGCCGGTCAGGGCTACATCCGCGTGCCCGGCGATGAGCTGGCGTTCGCGGGTCTTGACGTCGGCGTACTCGACGGAATCCTCTTCGGAGTCGACCTGCCCGCGGCGGGCGCGCTCGTTGGCGTCGGCGATGATCGCGGCCTTCTTGCGCTGGACGTCCCGCAGTGCGGACTCAAGCCCCTGCGGCACGTAGACAAGGGAAAGGGTGCGGCGCACGCCGGCCGTGAACATCAGGCCGTGCAGGAACCCTGCTCCCATCTCGGTCCTCGGCCAGTTCTCCACCCAGTACGTCGCGTGCCGCGCGCTGTCGGTGGCGAGGCGGTCGTACTCCTCGAACTGCACGACGGGACCGGCGGCTGCGGGGTCGGCCTCGGCACGGCCGGTCTCGGACCACTGCTGGAGCGCGGCGAGAGCTTTCGGGTCGTAGGCGGTGCGGATGACGGCGGCGATCTCCCGCGCGCTCAGCCATCCGGTGACCATCAGGCCGGCGTTGCGGGCGGCCTGGGCGATGGAGGCGGTGGTCTGCTGCATGACGGTGAACGCCCCGGGCAGCCCTCCGCCGGCCTGGTTGATCAGGCGCCGGGCGGCCTTGAGGTCGAGGGAGATGGCGAGGTACGTCTCGTGCGGCGCGGCGGCCGGGCCGGCCGAGGTGACCAGTTCGGAGTAGACCTGTCCGGCGACGGGGGCCTGGGGCTGCCCGTTCTGGGTCCAGTGGCGGGTGAGCGTGTCACCGCTGTCGGGCACGGTGCGCTCCAGCACCTGCACGGTGGCGACGTGCCCGGTGCGGGCGATACCTGCCAGCGCGCGCCCCCAACTGCTCACGTTGTGGTTCTGGGTGGAGGGGTCGAGGAGGGCGAAGGCGCGGCTGCTGACGCGGGCGATGGCGGTCAGGGTCTGCTGGTGCGGGTCGTGGACGGCCGCAGCTCCGTTGGCGGAATCGCCGGGGGTGACGACCTTGAGGGAAGCGGCGGTGCCGGGCAGATGGAGGACGCCGTCCTGCCGGGGCCGGGTGACGGGCCGGGCGAGCCAGAGGGTCTGGCCGGTACGGCGGCGGTGCGCGTACCGGGTGACGATCGGTGCCCAGTCGATGAGGGAGCGGCCGTGCCGGCGGATCGCGACCAGTGCACCGGATGCCGCCCACAGCGGTGCCAGGACGAGGGAGCCGAGCAGGCCGGTGGAGATCACCGTCATCAGCAGCAGGGCGAGTGTGCAGGAGACGAGGACGAGCTGGGGCAGGGAGAGGCCGAGGAGGATGCCGCGGCGGCTCCGGTGGGGGAACTTCACCGTGACCGGAGCGACAGAAAGATCAGTCATGAGGGCGGGTCCTGGAGGCGCGGGTGGAGCCCGGGGGCGGGAGGTGGTGGGCACGTCCCGCTCCCGGGAGTCGGACAGGGGTCAGAGACCGGTCGGAGGCGGCGGCGGAGCCGACCCGCTCGACGCGGCGTCCTGCGTGCCAAAGGACGGGGGTGCGCCCTGCGGAGGCGGTGTCGTCATCGGCGGAGTTGCCTGCCATTCGCCGCCCTGGCCGGACGCGGCATTCGCGCCGGATCCGCCAGGACCTGGGGTGCCTCCCACCTGGCCGCTGGTGTCGTCGGACACGCTGGTCGGCGCGGGCTGGACGGCCTTCTCCAGGCCGGACTTGACGGCATCGCCGCCGGGCGAGCCGCCCGTTGCGCCGCCCTGCGTACCGTCCTTGCCTTCTCCGCCACCGCCAGTCGGGGTGGCGGCGACGTCGCCGGGGAATCCGCCGCCGGCGTCGGGTCCCTGCGGTGCGGCGCCCGCTCCGGCTGCGGCACCACCGGTGCCAGCGGTGGCCGTGGCTGCGGCGGCCTTGCGGGCGGCCTTCTCGGCGTGCGCCTTGGCGATCTGGGCCCCGGCGCCACCGGCACGGTGGATGGACTCGCCGTCGGTGCCGTCGGCTGCCCAGTGCACGAATTTGAAGGTGGCGTACGGGCAGAGCAGCACCAGGACCATGATCACGATGCCGGACATGACGTCGGCGAGCGCGGCGATGCCGTCCTCGGCTTCGGTCTTGCCCATGGCGGCGATACCGAGCACGAAGATCACGGTCATCAGGAGCTTGGAGACCACGAGGGTGGCGGTGGCTTCGATCCAGCCCTTGCGCCAGCGCCGGGCGACCTCCCAGCCGCCGCCGGCGGAGGCGAAGACCGCGAGGGTGACCATGACGAGGATGCCGACCTTGCGGACCAACATCACGCACCAGTAGAGGCAGGCGCCGATGGCGGCGCCGAGCCCGGTGACGACCGGGACAAGCCAGCCGAGACCGGACAGCGCCCCGATCTGGCTGACCTTTACCACGCGGCGCACGGCCGATTCGATGTCCAGGCGTGCGGCTTTGAACAGGCCGTCGCTGACGGCGTCCACGACCTCGATGGCGACTGTGGTCAGGGCGATGGCGCAGAAGGCGAACAGGACTCCGGACGCGGTGCCCGTGAATGCTTGGGTGAGGGCTTGTCCGTCGCGTCTGATGGCGGCCCGGACCAGTTGCGCGCAGAAGGTGGCGACCAGCAGGACCAGGCCCAGCGGCAACAGCATTTCGTAGTTGTCACGGAACCACCCGGCGTTCAGATCGACCGTGGTGGTGGTGTTGACGGCCTCGGCGGCCAGGTCCGCTGCTGCGGCTGCCAGTTCACCGGCGGACTTCGCCATCCAGTCACCGATGGCTTTGCCGGGGTCCGAGGCGAAATCCACCGCGTCACCGACGGCGCACAGTTTGTCCGCCAGGGGGAAATCACAGAAACCCACGAGGAGTTACTCCTCCTTTCGTGTCTCAGGCGCGGGTCACTGCGTGACGCTCGGTGCGATGGCGGCCAGCGTGCAGTCGTGGTTCGGGCGGCACTGAACGGCGAGGGTCACAGCCCGTTCCTCGGCTCCGCCGCCGCCCTTCTTCCAGCTGAGCGTCTGCTTGCCGTTGACGGTGACCACGTAGACGTACGCCTCGGTGATCGCGGACGGGTCCTCGGCCAGCGCCTGTTTGAACGCGCCGGGGTAGTGGCCCTCGGTGATGTGGGCGGTGGCGTGCTGGTCCTGGTCGGCCATCCGCGACCACAGGACCGGGTCGGGTACCTGGCCGGAGACCGAGGTCCAGTCGGCGTACTTGGTCTCGTTGGTCATCCAGGCGCGCATGCCGGCGAGCTGCTGGTCACGGCTGGTGTCGCGGGTGTCGTAGGACCACAGCATCTGAGCCGCTGCCTTGGCGTAGGCGACCGGTTCGGAGATCTGCGGCGGCTTGGGCACCGACCCGGACCCGGAGGGAGGCTTCTGGGCGGCCTCGGAGGAGGACGGGCTGCCGGTCGGGGCGGGTGCGGCACTGGCTGGGGCTTCGTGGCCGTTGCTGCCGCCGGTCAGCAGGGCGACGATCCCGGCGAGGGCTAGCAGGCCGGCGACGGCGACAGCGACGATCGCCATGCGCCGGTTGGCAGACCAGCCCGCGCCGTACGAGGACAGCGAAAGGGAAGGGAAACGGTTTCGCATCAGTGGACCTGAGACCCCAGGCCGGAGAAGAAGGCCACGATGCCGTTCGCGGCACCCAGACCGAGGGCGGCGCCGGCGGCGACGACGGTGCCTTTCTTCCCGTTGGCCTCGGCCTGGTGGCCACCGGTGTGGTGGCCCCAGGCCCAGACGCCGAGGGAGACGGCGAGGGCGCCGACGACGGCGATGATCCCGAACATGTTGATGCTGTTGACCACGTTCTTCAGCACGGCGAGGCCAGGCAACCCGCCGCCTTTGGGCGAGATTCCTGGGTCGTAGGCGAGCTGTATGAAGCGGTCTGCGAGAGGGGCGGACATAGGTGTGGCGGGCTCCTTGCATACGCGGGCCAGGTGAGGGCCGGCGGGAAAAGCGAAGCGGAGGGGGACGTGCGCTCGGGGCGCGAAAGTGGCCGCAGCGGCGGCTTGCCCGGACCTGCGTCGGGCAGAGGCGGGGAGAGTCCGCTCTTCGGGCCGAGGCGCGGCTTCGAAGCTGCCTTTTCTGCTCGGGGCCAGAGAGGGCTGCCGGGGCGCGCTACTTGGGAATCGGCGGCTTCGGCGCCGGGTTCGACTCGTACGGGTTGGCGCAGTCGTAGATCATGTATCCGCGGATCTTCTTGCCGTCGGACTTCCGGGTCACCGTGCCACGGGTGTGCCAGGTCTTCTCTGCGTGCTTGTACGCGAACTGGTTATAGGCGACCTTGTCGTGCCGGTAGGCGATGCCCATGACGGCGGACTTCTTCGAAGGAGCCTTGTGGACCTTGACCGCCTTGCACGAGATCGTCGTGTGGCCGGTGTCGTACGCCTGGGCTGTGGAGGCGCTGGCCAGGCCGCCGGCGGCAACTGCGAGGCCGATCGCGCTGGCCGCGAGGGCGCGCCGGACGCGGGAGGGGATGGTCACGTGGATGCTCCGGGGGTTGGAAGGCAGAGAGCGGGCCCTTCGCCTTGTCCTGCTGGGCGGTTCGTCGGGCGGGACGGCGAGCGCGGAGGAGGCGGCCTCCACGCCCGGCTATCGGGCAGACCACTGGCGAGGGCAGCTCGCGGGACTGCGGGCCGACCGGAATCAGAGGACGCGGCGGGCGGCGAGAATGTCCCAGTCCCTGATCGGGGTGATCCGGACCGGTTTGGTGGTGCGCGGCGCTTCGATCACGAGGCCCTCGCCCATGTACATGCCGACGTGCTCGGGCCGGGCGGCGGTGCCGCGGCTGAAGATCAGGTCGCCGGGCTTGAGGTGAGCGGGGGAGACCGCCTTGCCTTCGTTGACCTGCGTGTACGTGGTGCGGGTGAGCGTGATGCCGGCATGGGCGTACGCCTGCTGCATCAGGCTGGAGCAGTCGCAGCGGCCCATGGGGTCGGGGCCGTGCGCGTTCGTGCAGGATCCGCCCCACTGGTACAGCGTGCCGAGTTGGTGCATCGCCCACTCGATGGCCTTTCGGGCCTTCGGGTCGGCGTTCTTGGGGATCGAGTAGCCCTTGGGGACGCTCCCTTCGGGGATGCGGCCGAAGCCGGAACCGTCCTGGCCCGGTGCGCAGCCGGTCGTGCTGGTCGACGGCTTCTCGCCCTGGTTCGTGTCCTTGTCGTCCGCGTCGCCGGCGCCGGGGAAGGTCTTGGCGATGGCGCTCTGCAGCGCGGTGGCCAGGTTCTCCCACTGCGCATACGCGTCGGGGAGACCGGACTTCTGCACGGCCTGGGCAGCCTGGGTAACGGTCATCTGCTGCCAGCCGTCCACCTTGAGCAAGTGCTTGTAGAACTGCTCGGAGGCGTAGACCGGATCGCGGATCTGCTGGGCGCTGCCCCAGCCCTGGGAGGGACGCTGCTGGAACAGGCCGAGGGAGTCACGGTCGCCGTAGTTGAGGTTGCGCAGCCGGCTCTCCTGCATCGCCGTGGCGAGCGCGATGATCTGTCCCTTCTTGGGGACGTCGAGGGAGATGCCGGCGGCCACGATCGTCTGGGCGTTGGGGACCTGCTCAGCGGGCAGGTCCAGGCCCTCGACGTGCACGTCCTTGCCGGAGGCTCCGTCGAGGATCTTGGCGACCTGCGCGGCGACCTTGTTGCTGTCGATGTCGCTCAGGCAGCCGCTGAAGGAGCCGCTGCTCTGCACGGCGTCGGCGGAGGAGGCCAGCATCATGCCGGTGCCGGCGATCAGGATCGGGGAGAGGAAGACGACGCCGATGCCGGCGGCGAGCCCCTTCAACCCGAGCGGACCGCTCGCCGGTCAGCGGTTTCGGGCATGGGTGGGTAGCGAGACGTCATGAACGTGTCCTTGGGGTGCGGTGTCCGGCGTGCCGCGTGCGCAAGGCGTATGGAAGGGCGCGGCGGCCGGGGCGGGCGATCGGAGGCGGTCCGGTGCGGGGCGAGTTGCCGCTCGCTCCCTGTGGCCGGGACGTGAGCTAGGTATGCCGGGGCAAGGGAGTACCTCCGTGAGGTGTGGCAGGGGAGTAGCCAGCGGCAGTGTGCGCCGGGCGGTTCAAAAACAGTAGGCGCGGATCGGCGGTTGACCAAAAAGTCGGCGTGAGGTGCCGGAAACCGATACCCCGGCCGGGCACTTCTTGGGCGTCGGCGCTTTCGCCTCTACAGTTTTTGGACTCCCCCTCGCCCTCCCTCGGTTTGCGGCCCTGGGCTTCTGCATGCCCACTTCCGGTCTGCGAGGACTTCTGCGCGAGGCGGCTCTTTTCCTTCGTGTTTCCGCACCCGAATTGGGGTTCTTCTTTGCCTTTTTCCCTTCACCAGGGCGACGCTCTGGCCGTTCTCTCCGGCCTTCCGGACGGCTGCGTCGACTCCGTCATCACCGACCCGCCGTACAACTCTGGCGGCCGGACCGCGAAGGAGCGCACCACGCGCTCCGCGAAGCAGAAGTACACCTCCGCCGACTCCAAGAACGACCTCGCTGACTTCACCGGCGAGAACATGGACCAGCGCTCCTACGGCTTCTGGCTCACCCAGATCATGACCGAAGCGCACCGCCTGACGAAGACCGGCGGGACGGCGCTGCTGTTCACCGACTGGCGCCAGCTCCCGACCACGACGGACGCGATCCAGGCAGCCGGGTGGCTGTGGCGCGGTGTCCTGGCCTGGCACAAGCCGCAGGCCAGGCCCCAGAGGAATCGGTTCACCCAGAACTGTGAATTCATCGTCTGGGCCAGCAAGGGGCCGATCGCCGGCTCCCGGAACCCGGTCTACCTGCCTGGTATGTACTCGGCTTCGCAGCCCTCGGGGTCCAAGCGCCAGCACATCACGCAGAAGCCGGTCTCCGTGATGCGCGAGCTGGTCAAGATCAGCCCCGAAGGCGGCACGGTCCTCGACTTCTGCGCCGGCTCCGGCTCCACGGGCGTCGCCGCCCTGCTGGAAGGCCGGGACTTCATCGGCGTGGAGAAAACCGAGCACTACGCGTCGATCGCGGCCGACCGGCTCACCGAGGCGATCCGCGCAACCCTCACGCAGGACGACGTGGTTCTCGCCGTCTGATCCGGGTCCTCTCCTGCCGCCAACGCAACCGGCTCACTGCTGAGCCGCCGGCGAAGCACCGCCGGAGCGGACGTGCGATTCGCTGTCCGGTCCATTCAAGGACGCTTTCGCCCTTCTCTTATCCCGTGTCTCGTAGGAGGCCGAACTTTCAATGTCCGAATCCGCAAAGCCCTCTGACGATGAGGAGTTGGAGCCGGTTCGTATTCCGGATCCGCAGCTGGAGGGAATCGAGGCGAGCGTGCGGCGGCTCATGGAGCAGTCGGCGCAACAGGCTCAGCAGCTCGACCACCTCGCTTCCGCGCCGGCGCCGAGCGGGTCACCGTTCGCTGCGTTCGGCATGCCGGGACTCGGCGGGCCTCCGGCCGCCGCTCCGCCGGAGCCCCGCCCGATCCTGGAACTCGACGGGGAGGAACGGGAAGACGAACTCGACGCCCTCTCGGACTGGGTCGACGACTTCTTCCTCCCGGTCTACGGGGCGGAGGTCACCACCGCGGCGCCCTGGTGCCTGCAGTGGCAGGAGCACGACGACGTCGTGGCCTGGCTCCACGCCCTGTGGCTTGCCTACCAGCAGCACAAGGACCCCGAAGCCGGGCTCGCCGGGCTGTTCGTGTGGCACCGGGACTTCCTCACCCACGCCGTCGCCGCGATCCGCGCGCCGGGCGGACCGCTGTCGGCCTGCATGACCTCCCCCGACCGGCCCGCGCACCGTCTCCTGCCCGGCCCGCCGCCGTCCGTACGCACCGAGACGACGGCCACCGAGGAAGCCACCGAGCCGGACGAGCCGACGTCGTGACCGCGGGAGCGGGACAGCCCGCCTTCGGACTGAGCTTCGACCCTCGCGCGCTGACCGATCTCCTCCAGGCCCCCAGCGATATCCGGGATCTCACCCTCGCCTACCTGCAGGAAGTCGTGAACGCGCAGCGCTTCGGACAGCGCCTCGACGGCGACCTGGAGGGATTCCGGAAGCTGTTCGTGGACCGCCGCAAGGACTGGCGCGTCGTCTACGGCGTCCGCCCGGCGCCTGCGGGATCCGCCCACCCCAAGGAGATCCACGTCGTCGCGGTCCGGCCGCGTGCGGGCAACGACGTCTACGACGAGGTCGGCCGCCGCCTGGGGATGACCCGCCGTCCGCTGAGCGCTCGGACGCACGCGGCCCGCTCGCGTTCCCCGCAGCTGACCACCCGTCCTCCCGTGCCCCGGCCCGGTCCGCCGCCTGCTGCACTGCCGGGTCTGCCCCGTCCCGCACTCGACCCCGCGCACCACCTCACCCGCTGAACGCACGGAGCGTCGCCCATGTCCCCTCATCCCGCGCCGTCCGCCCGGCGTGCGGTCACGCAGCTCGACCACCGCCTCGAAGCGGTCACCGGCCACGACATCGACACCCTGTGGGCCTACCGCGACCGCGGCGTCCTCGACGAACCGCACGCCCCGCTGGTCGACCGGCACCGCACCCTGGCCGACGCCCAGATCGGCGTCACCTTCTACCTCAAGCTGCTCAACCGGCTCACGAGCGGTGAGTTCCCTGTCGACGGCGCCCTCTTCGTACGCATCGACCGCACCGTGGACCAGCTGGAGGTAGCCACCGACGCGCGCGACGCCGCCGCACAAAAGGTGCTCGCCGCCCTGGAGCCCATCGAGGCCGCCGCCTCAGCGTCGACGCCTGACGGACCACCGCTTTCGACCGATGACCGGGCGGCACTGCTCGCCATCGCCGGCGGTGCCAAGCTCCACGAACACCTCCTGACTGGCAGGGCATCCGTGACCGCCTCGTCCGGCACCCGCATCCCCTATCCCCAGATGCAGCAGCTGGAACGCGCCGGCCTGATCCGCCGGGATACCAGCCACCCTGTGCACGCCGGTCAGCCCGTCTCCCTCACCGACGCCGGACGAGCCGCACTGCTCGACGCCCGTCGAACGCCCACGACGCATGCACCGAAGAGCCCGGCTCGCCCCGGCGCCTCGCCGTCCACTCCCGCGAAGCGGCGCTGAACTCCACCGTTCCACCGAAAGGCTCTTGTTGTCCCCCACCGAACCGGCGCCGGCCCGGAAGTCCATCCCCCACGTCGACTTCGAATTGGACGACCTTGACTCCGACGAGAAGGTGTACCTCGACTTTTACCGCAAGGTCGCCGTCCGCGAGGACATGCTTGTCCCTCTCGCCCAACACCACGACGGGCCCCAGAGCTACTACGTCTTGTTCGACCGCACTGCCACCTGGGGACACCCCGGCACACCCCAGCTGCTCGCCGTGCATCTGCAACGGGACTACGAAGAACAGACCTTCAGCTTCGAGCAGGCACCGTTGCCGCTGCCCGCGATGGCGCAGTCCTGGCTCATCCACCGCGGCTGCCCGCACGACGCGATCGGCCTCGACCCCGAGTTGGGCCCGCCGCCGGCGGACGAGGCCACGCGATCATTGGAGCGGCGCCTCGTCGGCGACGGCGACCACTACGCCATGGGCTACTCCTACACCAGCGACGACCCCGACGACATGGTCATCGTCGTTATTCTGCGTGCCCGGGACGAGCAAGCCCCCAGCCCGTTCCGCGTGCTGGTCGAGGAGGCCGATACCGAGAGGTGGACGCACACCCTGCGCGAGGGCGGCTTCGACACGGCCGGTGAGGCCCTGCAGTGGTGCAACGACCGCCTCACCGGCGAGGCCAGCCCTCTCCCGCCGGCCCGCCCGGCAGCCACCGCCAGCCGCCCGGCCGGTGTCGCCAAGGCCCCGCTCCGCGCCCGTCCGGGCGTTCGCGCTGAGCGCTAGGTGTGCTGTCTCACGAGGTGGCTTCCCCGGCCCGCACCGTTTGCTGGGCCGCTACCTGCGCGAGCACCGAGTACAGCAACTCAGCGCGCTGACTGCGCGGGCTGCCGAAAGACTTCCGGTCGGCGGTGAGCAATACGATCCAGTGCGCGCCGGTCATCCGCATTCGGCTGGCCGCCTTTACCGCCGACAGCAAAGTCCGGTGCTCCCGCCCGGCCAGCGGCCCACGTGCGGGTGACACCAGATCATGTGCGGGCACTCGCAGCCGCTGGCGCAGATATAGCGGTACCGCCTCCCACGTCGGGTCATCCGCCCCCGGCAACTGTCGGCCCTGGGCAGCCCCGGACTCAGCCAGGGGCGCCGCCGCGGGAGTCGGCGGCGCGAGTGTCTGCGCCCGCTCCAGCCCGGGTTCGGGTGCAGCGGGGGACCGATCGTCAACCGGGGCGCCGACGGCGCAGGTGTGGGCGGCCGACGTATCGCCGTAGGCACACCCGGGGCAGGGCGCCCACCTCGTCAGAGCGGAGGCCATCCGCACCACCGAGCGATCCGGGCCAAACCCCAGCGACATCAGCCGGAGCGGCAGGCGCGCGTCCTCCACAGCGCGCAAGGCGGCGGTCGCAAGGGCATCGTGGCCCGCCACGAACCACTTGCCCATCCCTTCTACGTCCTCGCCGCACCCGCAGACACAGCGCTGACTCTCCCTCGTCTCCACCCCCCGGGACCCTAGCGGCACCAGCAGCTCCAGAGCGGCCAAGCCACGCCGACTCGTCATTACGGCGAGCCCTGTCTGCGTGGCTGGAGAGCACGTGCCAAAGCGGCGCGCCTGCGAGTACCAGCTTCCTGAGACGCCACAGCTAGGCCCGACACGGGCGGCGCAACATAGCCGACGATCGCCGGTTAGCCAAACCGGCGAATCTCCGGACTCTTATACAAGGCCGGGACAACTCCCGCAGCCCTTCCCCGCATTCCCTGTGCCTTCACGGAGGTTTCTTACGCATGCGCTCCACCCGAATTGCCATATCCGCGGCGATGCTCGGCGCGCTCGCACTGCCGGCGCTGTCCGCCATCCCCGCCAGCGCCGCGACCGTACCCACCACAGCAACCGCCACCCCCGCCGTGAGCTGCCACAACCTGCCGCCGCTCCCGTACGCGGTGCACGCCAAGGCCGTGACCATCCGGTCCAAGGCCAGCTCGAAGTCCACCGCGCTCGGTGTGCTCTACAAGAGCCACAAGTTCAACGTGGCCAAGAAGAGCGGCAACTGGCACTACATCACGGACAAGACGACCGGCGTCAAGGGCTGGGTCTCCGGCACGTACGTCTACCGCGACGTCCGCATGTGCCTGGACTGACCGGATCCAGCACGTCCCGCTCAGCGGCCGGGGGCGCCGAGTACAGCCGCTCCTCGCATTCCCCAGGCATCGGCCTTTCCAGAACAGGAGACCCCCTTTTGACCGACGGCATATCCGAGGAGTCTGCGGATGTCGTGGGCGTGCTCACCGAACGGATCGAGGCCCGCTTCGACATGGGCATGAACCAGCTGAAGGCCGCGGTCGCCGCCGCTCCGACCGCGAACACCGACGCCACCGACGTCGTCAAGTGGCACGGCCTTCTCGTCGAGGCTCAGTCCGTACTGGAGCGCGCGGAGGACGACCTCCTCGCGGCCCTTGAGACCCAGCCCAGCGAGGTCGACGACCCGACGATGGGCCTCGCCCACCGGGTGAACGCCGCCGTCACCACCCGCGATGGCCGGGCCATGGTCGTGCGGTGGCTCCTCGACCCGGACGCTCCGGGCAAGAAGGACCTCGCCGCAGAGCGCCTGGCCCGCCTCCGGTCCCGAAGCGGCCCGGCGGTGCAGACCAGCGCCCCCAACCGGCCGGCAGGGACACCCGCGCCGGCGTCGGCTTGGCGGCCGACAAGGTCCGCCCGATGAGCCGGGACAAGGCCAGCACCATGGACACCGACCTGCAGAAGGTCTTCGGGAACCCGGTACCCGAGCTGTACGAGGCGGCGTTCGGCCGCGATGCCTCGCCCGCGCTCGCCCGTGCCCTGGAGCTGCGCTCGTTCCTGGCGCTCACCGAGGAGCAGGTCGCTCTCGTCCGCGACCGCGTCCACGCCGACATGGACCCGGAGCACGACATGGACGAGCTGTCGGCGGACAAGCTCCGCTTCGACGCGCAGTGGCTGGAGGCAGCACTGGAGGCCCGCGACGGCTACCGCGCCGCCCTCGGCGAGCTGCTGCGCACCATGCCGCCGCCTGGCCGGCAGGCCCGGCCTGTTCGTACGGCACATCTCAGAGCCACCGCCACCCTGCGCCCGTCTGCCGCCCCGGCACCCCAGCGTGCCGGGGCGGCCCGGGCCCGCTGACCGTGAAAGTCCCCGTTTGCCCGACCTGACGTCCACCGACATAGCCGGACGGATCGAGGACCTGTACGGCGCACCGCTCGCCGACCTCGAAGTCCACGCACAGGACCAGCCCCCCGGCATGCTCTCCGCCCTGCTCGGCATGCACGACACCCTCGCCCTGGCCGAGCGCAGCATCGACTTCCACCGCGACCACCTCACCCGCCTCATCCACCCCGAGCGGCGGATCGGCCCGCACGAGGTCTCCCATCTCCTCGACGGCACCCGCCGACTCACCGAAGCCGTCGCCATCCGCGAGACCCAGGCCAAGTCGGCCGCCGCCGTCCTGCAGAGCCTGGTCCGCGTCCCGGCCCCGACCTCTGGCTCTGCCTCTGCGGCTCCCATGCTGCCTGCCCCGGCCGCGCCCCTTGCGGCGCAGAGCGCGGCACACAGCCGCTGACCCCCAGGCAACCCCCCTTTCTTTTCACCCAGGAGTTCCTCCCTTGGCCATCACCGCTCTGCCCCCCGATGCCGACGCCGACATCGCCCGGGTCACCGAGGCCCTCGCCATGATCACCCCGCGCTGGAACGTGCGAATCCTGCTGGCCCTCTCCGGCCCGCCGCTGCGCTACAGCGAGCTGGGGGCCAAGGTGTCCTGGCTGCAGAACGGCCAGCTCCACCCCAAGCTCAAGGCGCTGTGCGACGCCGGACTCGTCGAGCGCACCGAACACACCGCACGGCACGTGACCTACGGCCACACCGAACGCGGAGCCGCCCTGCTGCCGGTCCTGCCGATGATCGTCACCTGGGCCGAGGAATGCTTGGAACAGGCGGAGCGCCCGCTGGCCGTGATCGAGCAGATCGAGGACAGTCTCACCCTGCTCACCCGGCGCCACGCCGCCGCCATCCTGTGGGTGCTCAAGTCCCGTAAGGAGGTCAGCGGCCGGGCGCTGGCCCGGATCGTGATGCCCCGCAGCGACTGGACCAACATTTATCCGCCGTTGCGCCAGCTCGTTGCCGACGGTCTGGCCGACACCGAGGGCAACGGCCGGCCCTACCGGCTGTCCGCCGCCGGCGACGCCCTGGGCCCCGTGCTCGGCACGCTGTCCGCCTGGTCCGCCGGGCAGCCCCTCAACCAGGCGGCCCACCACCCCGTCTGGGGGCAGCCGCAGGCCAAGACCGCGCCGAGGTCGTGGGTCAGCAGCCAGTCACGGCCGGCGCCCGCGGCGCTGCCACCCGTTCGGGCGGTTGGGTCGTCCCCGGCGTGGCACCACCGCGACCTTTTCTCGCACGCCGCCGGCCGCCCGACGGCGGCCCTCCCGGCGGGAGGACCGCGCCGATGAGTACTTCCTTCACTCCTGCCGAAGCGTGTCACGCTGTCGAACTGCTGTCCTCGCGCTCCCTGATCCGCCTGGTCACCGAGATCGACGACAACGGCGCCATACCGCCGCGACGGCTCGCCGGCACCCTGCCCGACCTTTCCGCGCACCAACTGCGCAGTGCATTCGACACGGCCCGCGCCCACGGCCTCGTCCGGGCCGCACCCGGCGCCGGTCTGGAACTCACGGACGCCGGAATGGAGCTGGCCGACCTGTACGACGCGCTAGCCCGGTGGGCGCGGCGTCATTCGGTCCCCGCCGCCGTCTGCGAGTTCACCAGCCGTGTCCGGCATGTCCTCGGCCTGCTGGCACCATCGCTCACCCCCGGGAACACCGACCGCCCCGCACCCCTGCTCGACGCGCGGCCGATCAGTGCGGAGGCAGAGGCGGACCTGGCCCGCGTCCGCACGCTCCTGATTCAGTGGCTGGCCGGGAACTCCCGGGTGGCCGGGGCCGAGCCGGTGCGGGCCACGTGAACGCAGCGGTCACACCCCGGCGCGCACGCCACACGATCGGGCTGATGGGCAGCATCTACCTGCCGCGGACGGCGGACGCGTTGGCGTTCGCGATGTCCACCTACGGCATCCCGTTGCTCGTCTTGGCCACGACTGGCTCCGCCGTGCTGACCGGGGTGGCCTTCGCCCTGGAGTGGATCCCGCGCCTGGCAGCGTTCGGGTGGGCCGGATCGGTCGTCGACCGTCGCGGCGCCTCGGTGGTCTTCCACCTCGCCTCCCTGGGGCGGGCGGTGGTTCTCGCTGTCGGCGCGGTCCTGCTGTACCTCTACCCGTCCGGTGCCGTGACGAGCGTGACGGTGATGGTGCTGGCGGCGGCGACCGGCGTGCTCACCGAGTTCAGCTATATCGCGACCGAGACTGCCGGAGCCGCTGCCGGCCGACGAGCCGGACCCCAGGCCCACCGTGTCCAGGCCGTCCTGCTCGGCATCGACCAGACCGCGACCTTGGCCGGACCGGCGCTCGCCGGCGTGCTGCTGCTCGCCGGGCCGCCGTCGATGCTCGCAGTGGTCACCGTATTCTCGCTGCTCGCCGCGCTGCTGGCCCTGCGCACCCCGCCCTCGCCTGTAGCCCCGGCCCGCGCACCCAAGGGGCAGCCCGGCGCCGGGCTCGTCACCGGGTGGCGCACCATCCGCGCGCTCCCCACGCTCGGCTGGCTGGTGGCCGGGCTGACCCTGTCCAACCTGTCTATCGGCCTTCTCCAAGCAGCCGGTCCCGTGATCGTCGTCCAGCACTTCGGGCAGTCCACCACGGCCGTCGGCTTGGTGTGGTCCGCCGCAGCGGCGGCCACCTTGGTGGCCGTGACCATCTGCCGGTTCGCGTTGGACCGCCTGGGTCTGTGGCCCGTGGGAGCAGCCTGCTCCGTCATCGCTTCGCTAGCCTGTCTCGCTGCCGCCCTGGCCCCCGACTACCTGTCCTACGTGGTCATGGTCGCGGTCCTGATGGCAGCCGATGGCGGCCTGGCGGTCGTCCTGCGCACTCTGCGCTCCCGCCTGATCCCCCCAGAGGCGTTCGGCAGCACGCTGTCGGCCACCATCCTCATCCTCCTGCTGCCCTTCCCCGTCGCCGGCGTGCTCACCGCGCTCACCCCGCCCGACGTGCTGGGCCACGTCATCACCGCCTGTGCCGGTCTGCAAACCCTCGGCCTGTTCTGCGCCTTCGCCCGCCTGCGCACCGACTCTGCCCTGCGCGCCTGACCCGCTGTCCCCAACCTGTGGAGAACGTTTATGGCCATCGCCGCCCTCGGGTCGCACCGAGCGACCGGCCGCACCATCACCGAGCAGTTCCACACCTTCGACGTTCGCCACCCGCAGGTGTACCGCACCCTGGAACGCATGGCCGCCCGCCGCCTGGCCGCCGGTGCCACCCGGATCAGCCTCAAGGATCTCTTCGAAGACCTTCGCCGCCAAATCCCGTACGGCGTTGCCGGACTGAACAACAACTTCACCGCTCTCTACGCCCGCCGTCTGATCGATGACCACCCCCACTGGGCCGACGCGTTCGAGCTGCGCCGCCGTCGCGCCGCCTGAGACACCCCCTTTCCTGCCCTGCCGTCCCTCGGTACGGAGAATCCCCTCTTGCCCGCTCGTGTTGGTACACCCGGCTGTCAGAACGTGCGGGAAGGCGAGTCAGGTAGCTGCGAGGTGGTGAGGCCCGCCCTGGAGCATGTCGGCAGTCGTTGCCCATCGTTCGTGGTCCAGCCACGCACCGTTGATGTGCTGGAAGCTCTGGGCCCACCTCGCCTTCGCCCAACACTCCACCGCTTTCCCGCCACCACCGATAGGAGATCCGCTTTTGCCTGAAGCACCAGCAGAGCCGTTCATGCCGATCCGGCACACCATCACCGGCGAGATCACCACCACCGGCTACAACGCCGCCGCCCGGCGGATCCTGCTCCAGGACGGCTTCGAAGAGACGTCCGACTGCGCCTGCCGAGCGACGGAACCCGCTACGGAGCGGACGCACGGGCCTGCTCGGCAGTCAGCAAGCTGCTCGTCGCCGGCCATCCCCTGAACCTGGACCGAGCCCTCGGTCGGCCGGTGAGCGCCGACGGTACGCCCCGGTCGGCCCGGTCGCCGATGTCGGCACAGTCCCTGATCCGCTCCGAAGCGGGCAGCCTCTCCGGCGCCTCGCCAACCATGCCCGCACTCGCACCTGCTGAAGGAACCTGGTCTTGACCACCCCCAGAACGCCTACCAGTCCAGCGTGCACCAAGGGCGGCGAACTTCGGGCCAAGGTGGCCCGACTGCTGGCCGACCAGCCGGCGGACAGGCTCACTATCGGGGACATGGCCAGGCAGCTGGGCCATTCCCACGGCGCCGTCCGCAACGCCGCCCTCACCCTGGTGCGACGCGGCGAGGCCGACCAAGGCGGAACCGGACAACCGGAGTTCCGCGCGAACGCGAAAACCGCCGCAGCCGCACAGACGGCTGTGATCAGCCCACCGGGCACCCACTCTCCCCGCGCCCAGGCGGCCACGGCCCGTACGACCATTACCGCAGCAGCCACGCCCAGGCAGACCGGCCCGATCCGCCGTGCGGGGGGCCAGCTCTACCACCCCCGGGAGCTGGCCGATCTGCCCGACGTCGAGGCGTTGAATCGCTTGCGCGACGCCGACGTGCCGGTGCTGCTCTACGGGCCTCCGGGCACCGGCAAGACGTCGCTGGTGGAGGCGGCGTTCCCGGACCTGCTCACCGTCGCCGGTGACGGCGACACCACGGTCGGCGATCTGATCGGCGAGTACACGCAGGACGACGCGGGCGGCTACGTCTTCCAGTACGGTCCGCTGGTCACCGCGATGACCGAGGGCCGCGCCCTGCTGATCGACGATGCCACCTTGATCTCACCGAAGGTCTTGGCGGCGCTGTATCCCGCGATGGACGGGCGCAGGCAGATCCAGGTCAAGGCCCACAAGGGCGAGACCATCAAGGCCGAGCCGGGCTTCTACGTGGTGGCGGGCCACAATCCGGGCGTGCACGGCGCCGTATTGACGGAGGCGCTCGCAAGCCGGTTCAGCGTGCAGATCCAGATCGGCACCGACTACGACCTCGCCAAGGCGCTCAGGATCGATGCCCGGGTGGTCCGGGTCGCCCGACACCTCGCCCACCAGGTCGAACTGGGTGAACTGGGCTGGGCCCCCCAACTGCGTGAGCTGCTCAGTTATCAGAAGACCGAGGCCGTCCTCGGCACCCAGGCCGCGCTCGCCAACCTCGTCGGCATCGCTCCTGTGGAGGATCGCGACGCCGTCGCCGCCGCCGTCATCAAAACCTTCGGAGTCAAGAAGATCGCGCCCCTCACCCTCGGCAAGCAGCTCCCCGCCTCAGCCGTCCGGCAGCCGCCGGCCAGCACCGGCTCTGCACACCGGGGCCGCTCGCGATGAGCGCCCACCACCACGTCCAGTCCCCGACCACCACCCGGGACGACGAGGCCGACCTCGCGCGCTGGGACGACGACGGCGCGCCGCCCGCGCAACCCCGTTCCTCCCCGGCCGCGTGGCTGCGCGTGGGAGCCGAACTCGGCGACCGGCTGGTCGCCCTCTCCGGCCGCCAGGACCTCCTCGTCACCTGCCGCCCCGGCACGCGCAGCGGCGCACCGGCCGCGTTCTTCCCCACCCTGGGCGAGGTTGAGTTCGACGCGCGCCTGTTCGCCCCCCTCCAGCCCCACGAGATCCATCCGCGGACCGTGGGCGACGAGGAGCGGTATCCCGCCGCCTGGGGCGTGTTCGTCCACGAGGCCGCGCACGCGGCCCACTCCGTGTGGACACAGCCTGCCGGAGCGGACCCCCGTGTCGTCGAGGCCGCGCTCCTGCTGGAGGAGAGCCGCGTCGAAGGAGCACACCTGATCACGCGGCCCACGGACCGCACGTACCTGCGCACCAGTGCCCGAACCCTGGTCATGCCCGACATCGCCCACCCCACCCTCCAGGGCATCGAGCATGCCGCCGCCGTGGCGGCCCTGGTCCTCGGCCGCCGTGACGTCGGCATCCTGGACGCCGGCGAGACCCGGGCCGTCGCCGATCTGTGCGAAAAGGTGCTGGGCGCAGACCTGCTGGCCACCCTCACCCGCATCTGGACCGCAGCCCACCAGTGCGCCGACCACGACGCCACGACCATGCTCACGCACGCTCAAGAATGGTGCGACGCTCTGGACATCGCGGCCCCCGCCCTACCCGTGCCGGAGAACCTCACCGATCTGCTGTCCGGCGCCGTGAGGGTCGTCATGGACCACGCGGCAGCCACCGACGCCGCCGACCTCGCAGCACAGGACGCAGCGGCCAACGCCATGGCCGCGCAGTCCAAGGCGCAGGCCCAGGACCGCGCCCAGCGGGCCGGCCAGCGACGCAAGGCCGCCGCCACCGCCAAGTCGGTCTTCAACGCCCGTGGCACCACCGTCACCCCCGACGGCACACCGGCGCCCCACGGCAACCCGGTCACCGGCACCCGCAGGCCCACCGCCGCCGAGCAGAGTGCCGCCGCGCGCCTGAGCCGCGCCCTGCGTGCCGCCGCCTACCGCGAGCGGACCGAGGAGCGGACCACCAGCCCCACCCCGCCCGGCCGCCTCAACATGCGCGCGGCCCTCGCCCGCGACGCTCAGCGCGCGGCCGGCTCGGTCCCCACCGCGGAACCGTTCACCCACACCCGCCGCCGCAACACCCCCACCCCACCGCTGCGTGTGGGGGTCGCCGTCGACGTCTCCGGCTCCATGCGTGCCGCCTGCGCGCCCGTCGCCTCCGCCGCCTGGATCGTGGCACGCGCAGCAGCCCTGACCGACCCCGACTCCCTTACCGCCACCATCGCCTATGACAGGCACCTGACCGCATTGACCCGGCCCACCCACCGAGCACCAGAGCGCGTGACGACGTTCGATGCCAACGGCGGCCACCACAACCTCGGCGACGCCATCGACGCACTCGACCACGGCCTCGAACTCCGCCGCCCCGGCGCCGGCCGCCTCCTCGTGATCGTCACCGACGCCCGGTACGGCAGCGACGAAACCGCTCAAGCCGTCACCCGCGTCAAGCAGCTCACGACCGCCGGCTGCGCCGTACTCCAGCTCACCCTCACCGCGAAGTCCCACCACTTGCCGGGGACCACCTTGCTGCACCTGCCTCAGCCCTCCAGCGCTCCCGTCGCTATCGCCACGGCGGCCACAGACGCCATCCGCAGGACACGCTGAGACGACGCAGAAGGCGGAAGCGTCCCCGAGAACACCGCCAAGCACTCCAGACCACCTCCGTCCGCCGCATGAATCGCGCATCTGATGCACGACCCTCCGCAACGACGCAGGCCACCGCCCCAACTGCCAATGAAAGCCACTTGACTTGAAGCCCCAGACCAGCAGTCCGCCCTCGAACGTGACGCCCATCAAACGGAATTCCCCGGGGGCCCCTGTTGTGCTCGTCGTCGCTCCCGGAGATGAGAACTACCGCGGCTACTGCCTTGAGCAGGTCGCCGACGCCTACGACGTCGTGCTGCTCACCGGTACCGAACCGTCGTGGGAGAAGGCGCACATCACCGATCACGTCGTCGTGGACCTCAGCGATCCTGCCGCGCTGCTGGCAGGGGGCCGGGCCCTGGCCGGACGCCACGACCTCGCTGGTGTCATGACCTGGGACGAGTGGAGCGTGGTCCCGACCGCACGCCTCGCGCGCCAGCTCGGCTTGTCCACCACCGCACCCGAAGTGATGCAGGGGTGCCGCAACAAGGCCACCGCTCGGTCGCTGTTCTCCCGCCACGGAGTGCCCTCGGCCACTTCGGTGAGCGTGCGTAGCCGTCAGGAGGCGGAAGCCGCCGCCGAACGGATCGGCTACCCCGTGGTGCTGAAGCCCGCCTCACACGCGGGTGCCATCGGCGTGCGCCGCGTCGACGACCGTGACCAGCTCACGGCTGCCTACCGGGCAGCCGAACGGACGGCCGGTCAGGGCACCGAGAGCACCCGCGTGCTCGTCGAGGAGTTCCTCGACGGGCCGGAGATCTCCGTGGAGTGCGTCACCTACCGCGGCGCCACCACGGTGGTCGCGGTCAACCGCAAGACCATCAGCCCTCCGCCGCATTTCGAGCAGCTGGCCCACAGCGTGGACGCCGACGACCCGCTCCGGAAGGCCGTCGCGCCGGCCGCCCGGGCGGCGATCAACGCCCTCGGCATCACCGACGGCGTCAGCCACATCGAGATGCGCCTCGTCGAGGGCAGACCCCGCCTCATCGAGGTCAACGCCCGCCTGGCCGGAGACATGATCGGCCACCTCGTGCGTCTCGCCACCGGCATCGACCTGGTCCGTGCCGCCGCCGACATCGCCTGCGACCGTGCCCCCGACCTCACGCCCACCAGGTCCTCGGCCGCCGCCATCCGGCTCCTCTACCCGGATGCCTCCGGCACCCTCACCCACCTCACCTACGACGGGCCCCGACCGACGTGGCTGGACCGGCTGCACTACCAGTGCCGCCCCGGTGACCAGCTCCTCCTCCCCGCCGACGGGGGAAACCTGTACACCGGCCGGATCGGCTATCTCATCACCACCGCCACCACCGGCCAGGAGGCGCGTGCGCGCGCCGACCGGGCCGCTCGTGCCGTCACCGCGGTCCTCGGCCGGGCCCCCGGCACCCGCAGCGCTGCGGCGTGAGCGCGGTGTCTGCGGCCGACCGGCACAGCCGGGTGCTGCTGACCGGGTACTTCCTCGGCCTCGGGGCCATCATGGCGGTGTGGGGCGCCCGGATGCCCGCCGTGCAGCAGGCTGCCCACCTCGGCACCGCAGGGCTGGCCCTGGTCCTGCTGGCCGCTGCCGTCGGCATGGTCGCAGGGCTTCAGCTCGGAGGCCGCTACGCCCGCCCGGCGCGGCTACCGGCCCTGCTCACCACTGGGTCCATCGCCCTGGCCGGATGCCTCATCCTCGTGGGCCATGGTGAGAGCCTGTCCGCGTTGCTGGCGGCGGCTCTTGCGTTCGGCCTCGCCCACGGCGTCCTCGATGTAGCCGCCAACACAGCGGCCGTCCGCTGCCAGAGCGCCTTCGGCCGACCCATCATGTCCGGCCTTCACGCCGCCTACTCCCTCGGCGCCCTCGCCGGCGCCGCCCTGGCCGTTCTCACCACCCAGGCCCCTCACAGCACACTCTTCACCGCAACAGGCGCCCTCCTGGCCGGCGTCGCGGTCGCTGCAGTGCCGTTCACCCGAAGCCTGAGCGGCGCAGACCATCCCACAGCGCGCGTCAGTGATGGGGAGCTGCCTCTGCATCCGTCGCCGGGAAAGCTCTGGCTTCTGGCCGCGTTGGCCGCTGCGAGCCTGCTGGGGGAGGGTGCCGCCGCTGACTGGGCCGCCGTGCACTTGCACACCCTGGGCGCCCCGACGGCCGCAAGCGCCACCGCGTTCGCGCTGTACAGCGCGGCCATGGCCGCGGGACGGCTGGCCGGTGACCGGCTCACCGCCGCCTTCGGCGCCCCGACGGTCGTACGGGCCGGAGCCGTTCTCGCCACGGCCGGACTGACCATCGGCGTCATCGGGAGCAGCACCCCGCTGGCGCTGACCGGTTGGGCGGTCTTCGGACTCGGCCTGTCCACCACCGTCCCCTCGCTCATCACCGCGGCCGGAGCCAGCGGTGCCAAGGCCGTGGCCACGGTCACCGCCACCGGCTACCTCGGCCTCCTCGCCGGCCCGGCCCTCATCGGCGCCCTGGCCAGCGCCACCACCCTGGCCACGGCCCTGCTGTTGCCCGCCCTCCTCGCAGCCGCCGTCGCCGCCCTCGCCCACCGCACCCTGGAGAACACCACCCCTTGACCCTCACCGCCCAGGCGGGCCCGGGCGCCGTCATCCTCGACTACAACGGCGTGACCAACACGCGATGAACGCCACCGGCGCCGCAGACCCCCACCGCGTCCTCTTCGTGGACGACCAGGCCGACCACTGCCACGCTGTCCGCCGCCTGGGCCTGCGCACCCTGCACTACACCGGCCGCCCCACTGATCTCGCAGCCGCCCTGCAGTCCCCGAACTGACCCGCTTCCTCTTCCCCCCCAGGATTCAGTGCCTTACGACGACCACGACACCATCGACGGCGACGTCTACGTCTCCCCACGCCACCTGGCCCGCGCCAGCGCGGTCGGCGACCCCGGCCTCGACCCGCTGCGCGACCTCGGCTGGGATCTGCATCACGACGACCTCGGCAACGCCTACCTCACGGCCCCCGACGGCAAGGTCCGCCTCGGCTACCTCCCCGAAGGCGACGACGACGGACTGTGGCGCATCAACGCCTACAAGGACGCCTTCGGCCCACCGGCCTGGGGCGTCTGCTTCAACGACGCCACGCCCACGGAGTTCGTCACTGCCTTCACCACTGCCCTCGCCGAGGCGTATCGGCAGGGCCCGGCCCACTACCTCGCCCGGCCGCTCGCCGGAAGCATCGACCGCGATCCGTTTCTGGCCGTCGACCCGCTCATCAACCGCGGCTGGCAGTTCAACCGCCCGCACCTGAGCACCTTCGCCATCACCTCACCCGACGGGCTCGCCACGCTGGAGTACACCACCGGCGACCTCGACCCAGCGATCGAACTGGACACTCGCGACTCTCGCTGGCACCTGTGGGCCGGCACCTCCTCAGCTCGGCCCTTTTGGTACGCCACGGCCAGCACCGACACCCCTGCCGCCCTTCTGCGGGCCGTGACCGAGGCCGTGGCCGACCCCGCGCCCCTTCCCCGTTGGCGGGACGACACCTACAGCTACGTCAAGGGCCACGCTCAGCTCTCTCCGATCCTCCCGCCGAGTCCGCCATCGCCCACTCCGCTCGACGTCCGCCGGGCCGCCGCGTCCCGCCGCCCGGCCGCGCTTCCCGCAGTCAGCGTCCCGCGCTGGAGCACCACGAGCCGACCTGCCCTGCCCGGCCCACGCCGCTGACCCCAGCCCAACCCCGACCGGAGACCTACCCCCGTGTCCCTGCAGGCCCCCGAGTTCTTCACCGAGCTGTGCCTCCCCTTCCACGACCACACCGTCGTGGGCAACACCTACTACGCCGCTCCCGTCCCCGGCGCACCGCTACGGCTGCGGATCGACTTCACCCGCACCATCCACGCGGACACCTATGGCGGGCTGTGTGTCGCCGTCGTCCACCCGGAACGCGGCGAGATCGACGCGGTGGCGCTCAGCTTCGTGGACCACGGAACCTTCCACCGCCGCGACGAAGCCACCCACACCCGTCCGAACACCAAGCAGTACGGCACCTTCGGCACCTACCACCGCCCCGGTCGCCCGCCGTGGGACGGGGCCGTCACCACCGGGCTGCGCGATGCCATCAAGCAGTACACCGCTGTCTGGTTCCCGGGGGCATGGACGGCATCCGCGCCGAACCGCGCCGCAAACCGAAGCACGCACACGGCACCCGCTCCGTCGACCGCGCGCGGCGGCGCACGCACTCGCTGAACCGCACCCTGCCAACCCGGCAGTCCGTCCCTTATCCGCAGGAGCCCTGCCCGTGCTCACCCACCCCCTTGAGAACCTCGACCCGGCCCAGAGCGTGCAGGTGCTGCCTCGTCACCTCGCCGGCCCCGGCGCCGTCGACCCTCGCGCCGCCTGGGCCTTCCCCTTCCAGGAAGGCTGGCCGTTCGCTCAGACCGAAGCAGGCACGGCCGCCGCATTCAGCCCATGCCTCCGCCTGCAGGCCACCTTCGACCCCCAGCCCGACAAGCCCGGCAAGGGCACGTGGACCATCCACGCACACCGGGCCCCGTTCACCTGGCCGGCCTGGCGGGTCACCTTCGACGCCACCACGCCCATCGAAATGCTGCACGACGTCCACAGCGAGCTGCTCGATCTCTACCTCGGAGACAGGGACAGCGACCAGGACCGGCTGTTCCAGGACGAGACGGCGCCACACGAGGTGTACGCGCCGCTGCTCGCCCGCGGCTGGAGCCACACCGTCAAGACCGACGGCACCCAGACCTTCCTCACTCCGGAGGGACTCGGCGGTATACGCCACCGCTACGTCACCGGCGGTTCCAGCGAGCTCGCCTGGCGGGCTTGGGGTGGGTACCCCAGTGAGCCGCACTGGACGGCGCGTTTCTCGTTCGGTACGCCCACCACGCTTGTCGCGGCTTTCACCGCCTCGCTCATCTCCACCGAACCAGTGCAGCGCACCGTCCAGGACGTCCCCACCCAGACCCGCCGGGCCCTCTACGTCGTCACCCCGGCAGGCAAGCAACCGAGCGGCAGAATCCCCGTCGCCCCGCGACCTCCCGGCCCGGTCTCTGGCCGCAGCCGATGACTTTCCCCGTCCCCTGTCCCAAGGAGTTCTCTTCCTCGTGCACGCACGTCTCGTCCGATCCGCTGTTGCCGTCGCCGTCGCGGCGGCCGGCACCCTGGCCTGGGCGTCGGCCGCGAGCGCCGAACCCTCCAAACCGACCCCCTCGGCCACCGCTGCCGAGACACCAGCCCCGGACGCGGGAAGCGTCGAGATCACCGCGAAGGATGCAGCGGGAGACGCCCTGCCCGGCGCCGTGTTCCTGCTGCTCGACTCCGCCGGCCAGGAAGCCGGACACGGGAAGACCGACGCGCAGGGGAAGCTGACCTTCTCTGACCTCGCGCCCGGCGTCTTCCGGCTCAAGGAGACGGCCTCCGGCAGCCCGCTCCACGAGGTCGTCGCCGACCAGGACGTCATCGTCACCCCGGGCGCGACCACACGGCTGATGTAGGATCCGCGATTCCGTGAGCACTGTCGGCGAATCATGAACACTGTCCGAGCAAATCCGGGTGAACATGAGCATCGGTGACGTTCAGTAGTTGTCAGTACCGCGTACATGTACGCACGGAACGTCAGAGGTTGGCTGTGGGGTGTTAGGCGCCAGCGTGTACGTACGCCGCCCACAGGGATGGGGTGAGGGGCAGTTGGTCGCGCAGGCTGCGGATGGTGTCGTGCAGGGCGTGCGGGGCCCGGCTGGTGTCCACGTTCTTCTCGCTATCGGTGAGGCGGGCGTAGAAGCTTTCGGCAATGTCGGCGGCGTACTTGTCGTTGATCTCCCAGAGGGTGCCGATGACGTGGGGGAATCCGGCGAGTTGGAATGCGGCGGTCAAGTGGATGGACTCGTCGAGAAGTTGCTGGCTTCGGGTGAGGGTGGTGGAGCAGGCTGACAGGTAGGCCAGGCGGGCGTGGTCGAGGTTGACCGGGGCGAGGCTGGCGACGGTGAGCGGGTCCTGCTGCCAGTCGTGCAGGAGCAGCAGGCTTTGGGAGGGGTCGGTGGGGTGGCTGGATCCATGGCAGGCGAAGTGCGCGATCGTGACCTCGGTGAGGTGGGCGAAGACCGCTGTCCTGGTCGGGATCTGATCTCCCGTTCCTGCGCTGCCGGTATCGGCGTCGGGTTCGGTGAGCAGGGTGGGGTGGGGGAGCCGGGCCTGGAGTTGGGTGGCTTCGCGGGCCACTTCCGAGAGTCGGCCTTGGTGTTGCAGGCCGGGGGTGGAGGGCATCGCCACGATGAGTGTCTGAGCTTTCACGGATGGCGCTGCGGTGTGCTGGCGGGCATAGCCGAGGGAGCCGATGGTGGGGGTGTAGGAGGAGACGACCCGGTCCAGGGCTGTCCGGGCCCTGTAGCGGGGGTCATGGTGCGAGGTGTGGTAGCCGGCGGCGTGGAGGGGCAGCAGGCTGAGCAGACCGCCCGATGCCCACCACACGTGCGGCCACTCCTGCCCGTCAGCGGGAGACTCCTTGTAGCCGAGGGCGTCCAAGACTGGGCCGACGGCCGTATCCCACAGCCAGGCCAGGATCTCGCGCAACCGCTGTTGTGCGGCACCCCGGTCAGCGTCGGGTTCGGGGTCGCTGCTGTCGGCCAGGGCCTGGTGAAAGGCATTGATGTGGTCGACGACGAGTTCGGGTGTCAGGTCGGGAAGTGCCACGACGGTGACGCCTTGTTCAGCGAGGAGCAGGGCATCGCTGCGATAGTCGTTGACGTTGAACGTCACCACTGGTCCCTGCCCGGCTTGCCCACGCAAGTCTTCTACCGTCGGTGGAAGCGCGAAGGAGGCGAACCCCTCCAGGCGGCGAATCTGCTCCAGCAGCACGCCCAGCTCAGCCGCCACCCGCCGTCGATCCCGCGCCTCCCGATCCTGAACAGGGGTCGGCCCAAGACCGGCCCTGGTGAACCCGATCGAGCTGGACGGCGGTTGGTCAAGCAGGTCGCGGAGATCGGTGAACCGTTCTGCCAGATCCGGGTGCAACGCACGCAAGACAGTGAGATCGCCCCGCGTCGCCATGACCTGCGCCAGCAGGAACGCCCGCCCCGACTCCAGCAGCCCCAACGCCCGACCGGCCCGATCTTCCACCGGGACGGAGAGACCGGCGAGTACCAACGCCGCCGCGTCCCCTGCCAGCCCTGCCAACCCGCCCAGCAGCTCCTGCTGGTCCGGCCTGTCCAGCCCCCGCGGTGCCACCTCCGGCAGCAACCGCACCGCCCCCTCCAACAACTCGGCCGCACGCCCCGGATCCGACGAGGCCAACAAGCCACCCGCAGCACGCCCCGTCTGGACCCGCACCGACGGCGCAGCCGAACCCACCTCCGAAGCCATCACCAGTGCCTGCACAGCCGCATCCAGGTCCGCCACGGCACCCAACCTCTCGAACCGGGTCTGCACCGCGAGCCCCAGGTTGCTGAGGTACCTGGCGCGGTCGGAATGGCCTGTGGGGATGCCTTCCACCGCCTGGCGGGCGGCGTCGACGGCCGCGTCCAGGTCCGCCACCGCACCCGACCTCCTGAACCGGGTCTGCAGCGCGAGCCCCAGGTTGTTGAGACGTCCGGCGCGATCGGGATGGCCGACGGGAGTGGTGTTCACGGCCTGGTGGGCGGCGTCGACGGCCGCGTCCAGGTCCGCCACCGCACCCGACCTCCTGAACCGGGTCTGCAGCGCGAGCCCCAGGTTGTTGAGACGTCCGGCGCGATCGGAATGGCCGACGGGAGTGGTGTCCACGGCCTGGCGGCCGGCGCCGACGGCCGCGTCCAGGTCCGCCACCGCACCCGACCTCCTGAACCGGGTCTGCAGCGCGCCTCCCAGGTTGCTGAGGTACATGGCGCGGTCGGGATGGTCAGCGGGAGTGGTATCCACCACCTGGCGGCCGGCGTCGACGGCCGCGTCCAAGTCCGCCACCGCACCCGACCTCTCGAACCGGGTCTGCAGCGCGAGCCCCAGGTTGCTGAGGTACCTGGCGCGGTCGGGATGGTCGGCGGGAGTGGTATCCACCACCTGGCGGCCGGCGTCGACGGCCGCGTCCAGGTCCGCCACCGCACCCGACCTCTCATACCGGGTCCGCAGCGCGCCTCCCAGGTTGTTGAGACGTCCGGCGCGGTCGGGATGGTCGGCGGGAGTGGTGTTCACGGCCTGGTGGGCGGCGTCGACGGCCGCGTCCAAGTCCGCCACCGCACCCGACCTCTCGAACCGGGTCTGCAGCGCGAGCCCCAGGTTGCTGAGGTACCTGGCGCGGTCGGGATGGTCGGCGGGAGTGGTATCCACCACCTGGCGGCCGGCGTCGACGGCCGCGTCCAGGTCCGCCACCGCACCCGACCTCTCAAACCGGGTCCGCAGCGCGCCACCCAGGTTGTTGAGACGTCCGGCGCGGTCGGGATGGTCGGCGGGAGTGGTGTCCACGGCCTGGTAGGCGGCGCCGACGGCCGCGTCCAAGTCCGCCACCGCACCCGACCTCTCGAACCGGATCCGCAGCGCGAGCCCCAGGTTGTTGAGCATTGCGGCGCGGTCGGGGTGGCCGGTGGGGGTGGTGTCCACGGCCTGGTAGGCGGCGTCGATGGCTGCGTCCAGGTCCGCCACCGCACCCGACCTCTCGAACCGGGTCTGCAGCGTGCCTCCCAGGTTGCTGAGGCGTCCGGCGCGGTCGGGGTGGCCAGCGGGGGTGGTGTCCACGGCCTGGTGGGCGACGTCGACGGCCGCGTCCAGGTCCGCCACCGCACCCGACCTCTCGAACCGGGTCTGCAGCGCGAGCCCCAGGTTGTTGAGACGTCCGGCGCGGTCGGGGTGGCCGGCGGGGGTGTGGGTCAGGATGTGCTGCCACAGACGAATGGTGACGGTGATGTCGGCGGGTTCGGCTGGGCCGAGTATTCGTTGAAGCATTGCGACGGCAGTGCTGGCGGCGCCGTCGGCGAGATAGGGGAGTAGAGGCTCGGGCAGCACTTCATCGGAGATGTCATGGACGAAGCAGAAGGTAGACATGGCCACTGCGGTGTCCAAGTCCTCCTGGTCTCGGCCTTCGGGCAATGCCCGGTAGCGGTACCAGTGCAGCCAGCCCAGGAAGTACCGGGCTTCCACGTCCTGGTCGTCGAGGAGCTCGGTGAGGCGTTCGGCCTCGGCAAGTGTGGCCGGTTCCAACAGCGACGAGACATCCTGTCCATCCTGGGCGTGCTGCAGGCGTGCCCGCAGGGCTGCCAGGAGGTCCTCGCGTTCAGCCATCCGTCCCCCAACCCGCGGGTTTCCTCGTTGTATTGAGGGTATTGCCAGCTTCACCGGATGCGAGGCATGTTCTGCCGATATCGTCGACAATGCCCGTCGTTCTGCCCCGGGCTCGTTCGGCGGGCCCTCGCTTGCGGAACAGCGCGACCCTCACCGCCGACGATCACGATGGAGGGACAGGGATGGGCGCAGCCACCGACCCGCCCGATGACCGTGTCGACCAAGCGTTGGCCTACGTATGCCGACGGCTGGACTACCTGCGCCGCCTTCTCACCCCGGACCAGGACATGGGCGGTGACCCGCCCGAACTGCGCGTCCTCACCGACGCTGTCGCCGCTGCCCAGCAACCTGACCCGAGTGCATTCCAGAACCTCCTGCAGGTACTCCACGAAGCGGTTAAGGCCGCGGGCGACCCGCTGGGCGTGTGGCACGCATCCGCGCAGCGGAGCCTTCATCTGCCCGGCGCCTCCGGTGGGGCTCCGTTCGAGTCGCTCTACCGGTGTCCGATCGGCAGGTGCGCGGGACGACTCCCCGACCAGTCCACCGTGTTCCCGCTGACCTGCACGATCACCGGCCGGGAACTGGAACGGACGATCCTGTGACCACACCGGAGCGGGCCAGGTGATCGGGTTCTGGTCCGGGCTCACCGGCAAACTCGCCGAACGGTGGCTCACCCTGCTCGTCCTGCCGGGCGCCTTCTACCTCGCCGCTGCCGCCACCGCCCGCACCCTGGGCTGGATGTACGCCCTGGACCTGCACCGGCTCACCGCCGCCGTCACCGCCCGGATGAAGAACCCCACCGCGACCACCACCGGCGGACAGATCGTCCTGCTCGCTGCCATCCTCGCGGGCGCCGCTGCTGCCGGCCTGGCCGCCCAAGCCCTCGCCTCCGTCGTCGAACGCCTCGCCCTCGCCCCGGACTGGCAGACCTGGCCGCGCCCCCTGCGCACCGTCGCCGGGCAGCGGACCCGCAGCCGCCAACGAGCGTGGACCACCGCGCACACGACGTACCACCAGCTCCGCACCGCTGCTGAGGCCCGTGCGGCCGACCGTACGCAACCTCCCCCGACCGCGGCCCAACTCACCGTCGCCCGAGGCAAGCGGCATGCCGCCTACCGGAGGTGGATCCGCGTCGGTCTGGAGAAACCCGACCGGCCGACCTGGAGCGGCGACCGCCTCCACGCCGTCACCCTGCGCATGGACCGCGACCTGCACCTCCACCTGCCGATCGTCTGGCCCTACCTGTGGACCGTACTACCCGACCCCACACGCATCGAACTCACCACCGCCCGCACCGCCCTCACCAAAGCCACCACCCTCACCGCCTGGGCCCTCCTCTACCTCCCCCTCACCCTCTGGTGGTGGCCCGCCCTCCCCCTCACCACAGGAATCGCCCTCGCAGGCTGGCGACGAACCCGCACTGCCACCGACACCTACGCCCAACTCCTCGAAGCCACCACCCGCCTCCACCTCACCACCCTCGCCACCCAACTTGGCATCATCCACACCGGTGCCCCCACCCCCGCTCTCGGCGACACCCTCACCCACCACCTCCACACCCAACCCCCAGCATCCAACCCTCACTGACAGCCACCAGCATCCGACCCCCACACCGCTGACCAGGACACCGGAGACCGGCTCCCCGGCCTGACCAACATCAACGGCCCGCCTACCTCGCCAACCACCCCCACCGCCCAAAGTGCCGTCGAGCCCTTGACATGCGCTTCCCTGCGCACGCGGTCCACGCCCCCATCTCCGTTGGTCGACCTGTACTGATAGCACCGTTGGATCTACCTGGCCGTGGTAGTTGGAACCGGTCACGTCGGTTGTGGCATCCGAGCTGCAGCTCTTCGAGGTAGACGACATCGGGTCGGGCTGGAAGCCCGGGTCGTCCGGTGAACTTGGGGCCATCTCTCTCGTAGACGGCCTCAACACCACCCAGCGGCACGGCCTTGGCATCAACCGACGGAACCCTACGTCGCAGCGCTCGGGGTTCCCGCTACCGTGTCACGGCTCAGTCAAGCGATCAGACCGGCCAGAGACCTCAGGCCAGTCCATCATCGCGGTGGCATCTATCTCGAAAAGTCACATGGCCTCAGCGCGTCAGTTCTCACCCTGAGTGACCCCGACAAGCTTCAAGTCGCGTGGATTGCTCGCTCAGTGGCGACGCAAATCCCGGTGCACGCTGCTCGCCACGGCCAACGCCACAGGTCAGATGCCCGCAAGTGCTCACGAACCCGCGGACCCTACAGCTGACGATCACCGACCCGTTCAAGGCCGCCAAGGTCCTCCTGCAGGCCAAGGACGACAAGACCGGCAAGCTCCTGCCCGGGGCGACCGTGAACATCGGCACCGGCACCTCGATGCTGCTCACCCTGACCACGGGAGCCAAGGGCACGGCCTCCGGAGAGCTGCCCATGTCGAGCCGGAAGACCCAGTTCTGGGTCAAGGAGATCAAAGCCCCTATTGGCTACGACCTGTACAAGCCCACCAAGACGTTCACCGCTGGTCCCGGCGGCCCGGTGACCGTGACCGTCACCAACGCCAAGACCATCACCAGCCCGAAGCCCGATCCCTCGGGCAAGCCCACGCACACGCCCACCGACACCCCCTCCTCCAGCCCAGGCAAGCCGCCGAACAGCGGTACGGGGAGGGCCACGCCGTCCGCGTCGGATAGCGACACACCGGAACCCGACTCCTCCACCATCGCTGCCACCCCGGTCGGCGACTCCACACCGAAGACGCCGACGGGTTCCCTCGCCCACACCGGTGCTGACGCCACGCCGTGGCTGATCGGCGGAGCGGCCATTCTGATCGCGTCCGGTGGAGGCGCCCTCGCCGTGGCACGCCGCAGTCGCACCGATGGCCACACAGAAGACTCCACCGGGAGCTGACTGCACCCCCCCTTTTTTCACTACACGGAGCCCCCGCAGCCCCAGCTGGGCACGCTGTTGGCGACCGCCAACAGCGTGCTCCCGGGTGTGGGGGCCTCGATGTCTGAAAACCGCCGCCCCTCTACAATCGAACGCGTGAGCGATACTCCGTCCCGTCTGGAATTGCTGCAGTTCACGCGCCGCGTGGTCGAGCAGCAGGCGCGGGCGAGCCTTCGGCAGCTAGACCGGTGGATCGCGGACGAGAAGCGTCGGGAGGCCGAGCGGCGGCAGGCCGAGGAGCGGCGGCCTCCGCCCCCGGAGTGGCTGATCGAGCGGGGCTTGGACCGGCACAGCCTGGTGGCGGTGCATACGGGGGACTGCTGGGACCCGGGTAAGCGCCTGATGTCGGCGACGCGGGAGCAGGCGCGCGACGCCATACGTCAGCAGGTTCCGGCGTGCTCGAAGTGTCGGCCGGACACGCGACTGGGCCTGTTGGAGTAGTCCGGTGCGCGGGAGGCGCGGGCGGCGTTTGAAGGTGGCGGGGTGGAGTTCCCTGTCGATGTCGCCCTGGCCGAGCTGGTGCCGCAGCTGCCGACCGGGCCGCGCTGGTGGTACGAGGTGAAGCTCGACGGTCACCGGACGGTGTTGTGGCGGCTGGCTGAGACGGTTCGACTTCAAGCGCAGTCGGGTCGGGACGTGACTACGCCCTGGATGGATCTTGCTGTTGCGGGGATGGCTCTGTTGCCTGGTGTCGTGTTGGACGGCGAGGCGGTCGTCGTGGTTGACGGGCGGGTGTCGTTCGAGGCCGCTCAGGCTCGGGCGGCTTCCTCGCCGGCACGGTCGCGGGAGCTGGCGGCGCGGCATCCTGCGCTGCTCATCGTGTGGGACGTTCTGGCGTTGCCCACCGGGGACGTGCGGGGGCGTCCGTATGAGGAGCGGCGGGCCTTGATACTGGACGTGGTGGACGGGCTGCCGGAGGGGTCGCCGATTCAGGCAGTGTCGGTGACGGAAGACGTGGAGGTCGCCCGGGTCTGGTACGAGACGCTGACCGGTTCGGGTGTGGAGGGGATGGTGGCGAAGTCGGCGCGGTCGCCGTACCGGGCGGGTCGGTCGTCGTCGTGGAAGAAGGTCAGACACGCGGAGACGATCGACGCGGAGGTGGTGGGGTTCACGGGGGCGGCGGGTCGGCCGCGGGCGCTGGCGGTGCGGTTGACTGACGGCCGTGTTGCATTGTCTCAGCGGCTCGGGGCGCAG
This sequence comes from Streptomyces sp. DSM 118878, assembly GCF_052936595.1. NCBI lineage: Bacteria > Bacillati > Actinomycetota > Actinomycetes > Kitasatosporales > Streptomycetaceae > Streptomyces > Streptomyces sp. DSM 118878. The sequence continues at coordinate 1,422,191 of NZ_CP193622.1, read as the reverse complement.
CTGGCCGCGCAGGTCGCGGCGGCGCTGGTCGACGTTACCCCGGCCGAGCGAGGTCGGGCGGCCGGGGGCGGGTCGTTCACGGCGGCGGAGCCCGGACTACTCGTCGAAGTGCTCGCCGGGACGACGAGGCATGCCGTGGTCACCGTGACGCGCGTGCGGTGAGCCGCACCGCGGACGAATCAGTAGGAATAGCCGGCCTTCAGCTCGGCGAAGGACCGCGGGTCTCAGCGCACGAACTCCTCGCTTCGGCGTGGGCGTGGGCACGCCCGCCCTGAGCTGGGGCTCCGTTCTCCACGAACGCGCGGACACCTCGATACGCTGCGGCCGTGATCGAGCCCTCCCTGCTGCCAGGCGACCCCTCCGAGCTACACCTGCGCATCTCCTACGACGACGGACTCTGGGACACTCCCCAGGCTGACACGCTGGAGTGCTGGAAAGTGGCCATCCTGCACCGCCGACGCGCCCATGGTGAACATCACGAGCCGGTCAGCTCCAGCGGGTGTGCGGCTGCTGATTGCTCCTCGTGCACGGTCGAGGACGTAGCCGTCGGCTCCATGACGTTCTACCGGGTGCACCTCGATCGAGGCCGCAACGCCTACTGGGCCATGGAAGAGGTGTCGGAGAACTGTACGAGACCGCGCAGGCCCTCCTTGATCCCGAGACGGGTTCCTTCACCGACGAAGTAAGCGAACGGCTGGAGTACGTCGGCTCAGCGCTGCTCGTCATGAATCGCGTGACACTGGATCCGCCATGGCGCGGGCATGGCCTGGCTGCCGTGCTTGCCTGCGAGGTGATCACCCGGCTCATGACCGGCTGCCGGGCCGTCGCCTGTTCGCCCGGCATCACCGATCTCAGCAGCCATCGGCTGACGGCCAGAGCCGAGTGGGACCGCGTGAACGCCGAAATTGCCCAGGGGTGGGAGAGCCTGGGTTTCCGTCCCTACCGAGACAATGTCTATCTTCTGTCTCCCGCCTCGCAAGATCTTGAGGAGCAGCGTGGTGCACTGCGCAGGCATCTTGCCGAACTCGGGGGCTCCTGGCGGGTTGGCGCTTCATGACCAGCCCGCCAGCGCGTGAGGCGAGCTGAGACCGTCGCCGCCCGGTAGCTCTGCTGTTGTAGGGCCTCGCGGCTTGCTGCACACGCCGACGCTCTGATCTGCTCCGTTCAGCCGTGATGTAGGGCTTTCCGCACGGTGTTACGCGAATGACCCATCAGGCATGCGATACGGACTTCGCTCACGCCCTTCTGGTCTGCCTTTTTGATTAGTTCATCGCGTGACTCCATCCATTTCTTGTACTGCTTCATCTCTTCTTCAATGATGCTGACTTCGCCCTCCTCTTCGCTGTGTTTCTCATTGGCCTGTTCCGGATTCGATGCGATCTGGATTCCGGCCAGCTTTTGAGTCGACTGGTCAAGCATGGGTGCTGTCACCTGCCTCGTTCCTGTTCAGAAACATACACGTGCGCAACTCTGAACAGGAGAGGCATGAATCCGAGGGCAGTTAATAGTGAATATGCCCCCAATCGGGTTGCGTTTACGGCGTCGTGGAGCGGTTTTTTGACCTGTTTGGTCACGGGGTGGAGGCTTCCCGAGTCGCGCACCTTCTCGTGTGCGGAATCGGGGGACCTTCGTCGCGCTGAGGTGATGCATGTTTCAACCGTTGTATGTGATCGGCATCGATTACGGCACAACCAGCTTGGGCTTCTGCGGGCTTGCTGTAGACCAGGCGAATGATGACCCAAGACAGCGGCGCTTTGACTTCTGTGATCAGTGGCCGGGACAGCCGGTGCCGTCTTTGAAGAATCTCTCGGCGCTGCTCGTGTCGGTCGAGGGCGAAGTCCTTTCCTGGGGCCATGCGGCACGGCATCGTGCGCTCAACCAGGCCGGCGGCCCGGACGCTCCCCGGTACTACGCGGGGTTCAAGATGCAGCTGATGGACCAACCGGTGGAGCAAGGGACCGCAGAGGAACACACCGGTGTGCAGCAGGTGGTGAGGGCCGAAGAAGGTGGGGAGGAGGCCCGAAATGCCGGGCTGAGTGTTCTGGAACGGCCCCTGCCGTGGGCGGAGCGATCTCCCCAGCAGCAGGCGGAGCTGCTGACGGTCGAACTCCTCAAGCGGGTACGGGAGAAGGCTCTGGCGCAGATCGCCACCAGCGGGTACTTGGAAGAAGACGTCCGGTATGGCCTCACCGTGCCGGCGATCTTCCGGGACTCCGAAAATCAGCGGGTCCGCCGACTTGCCGTCAAGGCGGGGTTTCCTGCCGAGGACGGCCGTCTCGTCCTGGCCCGGGAGCCGGAAGCGGCTGTGCATTCCGCGCGTCTGCACTCTGTCCGTGTACACGGCGAAGAAGACTTGCCGGCTGGGAGCCTGACCGACCCCGGCCGCCGGATCGTTGTTCTCGACGGCGGTGGCGGAACAGTCGACTTTGCCGCGTACAAGAACGATGCGGAAGGCCATCTCGTCGAGATCGGCCTGGTGAATGGAGCGCGGCTGGGTTCGAACGAGCTCAACGCCCGTTTCGAGGACCGGCTCCTGGTCGACCGTTTCGGCAAGCCCGAACTCATCGAGCACCTCAAACAAGAGGTGCCGGAGGCCATGCTGGAGATGGCCGAAGCATGGGAGCGCGGCAAGCTGAGCTTCGGACCCGACACCGAAACCCCGATCAAGGTCGGGCTGCCCACTGCGGTCAACCGCAGGCTGGGCGCGGCCGTACGGAAGCGCGTGGGCCGCAAACAGCGCGGCGTCACGGACGCCATCATCGTCACCCCTGAAGAGGTCCGGGACCTGTTCGACACAGTGGTGCCTGAAATCCTCGAACTGCTCGACGAGCAGCTGGCTGAAGTGAAGGACGACGACGGGGTGCAACCGGTGGTCCTGATGGTCGGCGGCTTCAGCAACTCCGCCTACCTTCAGCACGCGGTCAGGGAGCATCTTGCTGGGCGGGCTCTAGTTCTCGTCCCGCCGGAGCCGGGCAACGCTGTCCTGTACGGGGCGGCGCACTACGCCTACGCACCGCAGACCCGCGCCCGCCGTGCCCGCTTCACCTACGGCATTGCGGTGTGCTCGGACTTTGTCCCAGGCGTTGACCCGGAAGACGCAAAGCAGGTCACCAGGAAGGGGCGCGTCTATTGCGCCACACGCTTCGGCAAGATCGTGACCCGTGGTGACATTGTAGACACCGCCAAGGAAATCGGTCAGTCGTACATCCCCATCGAGGGACACCTTGAGGGCATGGAGATCGAACTGCACACGAGTACCGAGGACGACCCCCGCTACGTGACCGACCCAGGGTGCCGGCGGGTCGGAACCATCACGGTCGACCTGCGTGACGTGATGGATATCCACTTGGAAGACCGTCACGTCGATGTGCGTCTGAGCTTCGGCGAGACGGAAATCAAAGTACGGTCGATCGTCCGTAGCACCGGCCAAGAGGCTGCCTGCACTGTGGACTTCGCCTCTGACTATTAAGGCCCGGGGCGAAAGTGCCGGTCACAGCCACTCGATGAGGACCGCGACCAGCAGTCACTTCATTACTCGTGTTATCTCCTCGGCGTTCCTTCTGAGGCGTGACGGCCAAACCCCTATCTACTCACGAGCGGGGGCCCAGGCTTCCGCGAACTTGTCGAGGCGATCGGCTTGCCTGTGCGCAGCCGTCGGTTTCATAGCTCGGCCGTGTTCAGCTCCTCAAGTAATGGCCGTCCGGGGTCGCGCTCAGGGCAGTTGATCTGGATCACCAGGGTCGACTGGTTGGTACCGCCCCGGCGAGGGGGACAGACGGAACCGACTCCCGTCGTCCGAAAGGGCGAGTCCGCTGAGTTCCGATTCTCAGCAACACGCCATAAGTGGCCTCGCTGTGCTGTCGGCGCTGAGAATATGGCGCCGATTTTGAGAACCTACAGCTGTCAACGGACAGCAGTTCGCCGGGGGCAGACACGAAAGATCTCGGAAAGACTGGCCAACGGGCGCGAGAGCATGTCAACGTAGACGACCTTGCAAGAAACCCCAGGTCAGAGAGGTGATTGCACGTGACCGTAGCCCCTGCGGGCCCCGGTTTCTCCACCACTGTGGAAGCCCTGCGACCGCGGGAGTGGCAGCTCGGCCCCGGTCAGCCGACTCTGGTCATGGACCAGTTCTCTGCCGAGGACTTCCACCTGATCGTCGATGACCGCGCGGACGTGCACGTCAGCTCCAAGGACGGCCAGTTCTACCTCGGCTGGTTTCCGCACGGTCGACCCGGCACGGACGGCGAGGGGTGGAAGATCGCTGTCACCGGCACCGCCCAGGTCTGCGGCTACCACCTGTCGTTCGACACCGAGACGCCGGCCGACATCGTCGCCGCCACCGTTGCGAGGGTGCTGGAGACCTCACGCCGCCTCTGACAGCGCGGCCACCGATACATAGCGCCCGCCCTATGAGCGCTGGCGGTGCCGCAGGCCGGCCCGGCTCCACCGCCCCTGTTTCCCCCGAACCCCAGGAGGCTGTCCGTGACGTCCCCGGAGATGACCGTCGGCGATCTCATCGACCTGTTGTCCGGCTGCGACCGGAGTGCTCCGGTCCGCCAGGCCATGAACCCCTTCGTCCCGATGGCGCACCGCTTGGCGCAGGTCCTGCAGTCGGTCGATGAGACCGGCCAGACCGTCGTCTACCTCGCCGAAGGGGCGGACCCGGACGCACAGCTTGGCCACCTTCCGCCGGAGGTTGCCATCGACCTGACGTGGCAGGGCCCCGTCCAGGCGCCCCCGCGCCGTCCCCGCCGTCGTGCTGGCGGCAACTAGATTCGCACCGAGCCCTTGGAGGCGCCCCTGTACCCCGACCTTCCGCCCGACCCGTCCGCCCCGCGGGGCGGCCAACCCGCGTTCTGGGTCGGCCCCCGGCACCTGACCGGTGACGATGGACGCCTCTACGACGTCGTCGCCGACGTGCTCGCCGGCCTGGGCTGGACGAGCCTGACGATCGTCCGCGGACGGCACGAGCCGGACGAGGAACCGGAGGACCGCCAGGTCCTGCGCAGCACCGTCCTGCACATCAGCCCCGACGCCTTGCGCTGGGCCCAGTGGGGGCTGGCGGACGAACCGTTCCACCTGGGTGGGTTGCCGATCGCCTGGCAGATCTCCGCCCGAGCCGAGGCGAGCAGCCCGCTCGCTCAGTGGTCGGCCTACTTCACCCGAGACGTCCCCGGCGAGGCGGTGGTCGACTTCCTCGTCGCGCTCGACGCAAGCAACCAGCCTGCTTCGCCGCTCGCCGGATCCGATCTGGTCCTTGACGCTGTCGCCGCCCACGGATGGTTCCGAGACATCGACCAACCCCGGGCGGCGGCGACGGACCCGACGTTCACCTCGCACATCAGCCTGGGGGAGGTGCCGCCCCTCATCCAGGACGCCGACCCGCGGGCCTTGTCCGCCGAGGACGACGAGATGGGACCGGCCGGATGGCAGGCGTGGGCCGAGCCTGTGCTCGGCGCCCCGCTTCTGTGGGTGGCCTCGTTCGCCGCCAGCGTCCCGCACGATCTCGTCGCCGCCTTCGCCGCCTCCCTCAGCTCGACCGCACCGGTCCTGCGGCGGGTCCTGCCCGAGGCGACCCAGGAGCGCCTCCTGCGCGCGCCGGCCATCTAGCGTCCCGCGCACCACTCTCGACGATCGCAGTCCGGCATCCTCCCAGTTGGGGGTGCCGGACATTCTTGCTTACCGGGTGAAGCGGCCGGTCGGGTCGTCCATGCGCAGCCCATAACGCACTGCTGCCCCCGACCAGCGGTGGTCAGAGGCAGCAGCGTGACGCGCGCAGGTCAGCTCGTTGCCGTGGCCTTGGCAAGGGCCTTGTCGAGGTGGCGGTCGACGAGGGCCGGGGAGCCGGAGACGACCAGCAGCAGGTTGCCGTCGCGGATCGCGGTCTGCTTGACCACGGTGCTCCGGCCCCCGGCGATGAATGTCAGGAGCAGGCTCCACCGCTCATCACCGCCGACGGTGGGTGCGGGCAGCTTCTGCGAGGTCACGTCGACCGGGGTGCCACCGGAGACGACCTGATAGGCCGGGCAGCCGGCCATGGCGTCGAAGATCCGGCCGATGCCGTTGGAGAGCGTGTTCACGCTGTCGCTGTACAGCTCCTCGGAGATCTCCGAGGAGCTGCCGCCGTAGGTGAAGTCCGCCTTCGCCTTACGGGGGAAGGTGAGCGTGCCGCCAGTCGCCGCGTTGCCGCCCAGCTCACTCAGGGCCGGGCAGCCGATGACGGTGACGTCGTCGTGCTGGGCCGGACGCTCCGGCTCGGGAAGGTAGCCGCTGCCGAGGTCGCGCGGGTCGAGCAGGCGGGACTCCAGCGCGGCCGAGGAGAGCGCGGTCGGCTCCTGGGCGGTGTCGGTCGGCTTTCCCGTATGGGAGGAGGAGGGCTGGTGCTTGGACCCGGTGGTGTCGGTGGAGCAGGCGGGCACGGCGAGGAGGGCGGCGGTGATGCCGAGTGCGGTGGTGGCGACGCGAACGCGCATGACGGAACTGACCCCTTGGTGCTAGGGCGTTTCTTTCGGATCACCTCGCCGACCAGATGAAGATGGCAGCGATGTGGAAGCCGGCGAGGTAGATGGTGGCGGTCTTGTCGTAGCGGGTGGCCAGACCGCGCCACTGCTTGAGCTTGTTTATGCACCTCTCAACGGTGTTGCGCTGCTTGTATGCCTCGCGGTCGAAGGCCGGCGGCCGACCGCCGGATCGACCTCGCTTCTTGCGCTTGGCGATCTGGTCGGAGGGCTGGGGGATCACCGTCCGGATCCCGCGCCGGCGGAGGTGAGTGCGGATCGCGCGGGACGAATACGCCTTATTGGCCAGGACCATGTCCGGTGTGGTCTTGGGGCGGCCGATCGGCCGAGGCACCCGTAAGTGGGACATGACCTGAGGGAACGCGGGTGCGTCGCCTGCCTGGCCGGGGGTGAGGACGAATGCAAGGGGTCGGCAGCGGCCGTCGGCAGCGAGGTGGATCTTGGTGGTCAGACCGCCGCAGGACCGTCCGAGGGCATGATGGTCGGGCTCGTCGGCCAGGGCCCCTTGGCGGGCGCCGGCGGCATGCTGGTGAGCGCGGACGACGGTGGAGTCGACCGCGATGACCCAGTCGAGGTCCCCTTCGGAGTCGGCCTGGGCGAGCAGAGCGGTGAAGACCTTCTCCCAGGTGCCGTCGGCGGCCCACTTCCGCAGCCGATTGTGGACGCCTTTCCACGACCCGAAGTGCTCAGGCAGGTCCGTCCACGGCGTCCCGGTGCGGTACTTGAACGCGATCGCGTCGATCACCTGCCGGTGATCCCGCCACCGCCCTCCCCGCTTCGGAGTCCGGTCCGGCAGCAACGGCTCGATCCTCGCCCACTGGGCGTCAGCCAATATCACACATCAACCAACGATCAGACGATCCGAAGACAACTCCCTGGTGGCCGCTTGGGGCTTCGCGCGTCGGCCCGCGGAACTTTTTTCCAAGACGGGGCGGTTCGGGTCCGTCAGGGTGGGGGCATGCACAGCGACGAAGTGGATGCCGGGGCCGTGGCCGTGGACCATGGTTCCGACGGCGACCATGCAGCTGACAGCGGGTGGGAAGTAGTGCGGCCCGTCGGCGCGCCTGCCGTTCCCGGTGTCCGGATGGCCGGCTTCCGGGATCGCGTCGGCCAGGCACTGGATCTGCGGGTGCTTCCCCAGCCTGCCGTGGTCGTCGTCATCGGCCTGGGGAACGACCCGTTCACGGTCGAAGGCGGCACCACGCAACGACCCTCGGCGAGCCCGAACCCTCATTCCAGCCTCGTCGCGTCGTTGTCGCCCGGTTCCACACGGATCCACGGCCGGGACGTCGAGTGCATCGAGATGTGCCTGTCGCCCGGCGCCGCTTACGCGCTGCTGGGTGTGTCGCCGCACGAACTGGAAGGGGGGGTCGTCGGCCTGGAAGACCTGTGGGGGCGGCAGGAACGGCAGCTCCGTGAACGGGTGGCCGCCGCCACCGCGTGGCAGGAACGTTTCACGCTGGTCAGCGAGTTCCTCACCCGCCGGGCTGCCCAGGGCCCGTCAATGGCACCCGAGGTCGCCGGTGTGTGGGACACCATCGTGACGCACGGGGGCCGGGTACGGGTCGACGACCTCGCCGCGTCCTGCGGGTGGAGCCGCAAGCGGCTGTGGTCCCGGTTCAATGCCCAGATTGGCCTCACACCCAAGCGCGCCGCCATGCTCGTCCGCTTCGACCAGGCCGCCCAGTCCCTCCGCGCGGGTGGCAACGCCGCGGACATCGCCCTGGCGCACGGATACGCCGACCAGTCCCACCTCCACCGCGACGTCCTCGCCTTCGCCGAGTGCACGCCCGCTGTCCTGGCCGGCCTCTGACCCGCACCCCCGAACACCAGAGCCACCCATCCCGACGAGGAAGGAAGTCATCCGTGAGCACCGTAGACACAGCTGCTGCCCAAGAGGCCATGGCCGACCGAGGCCTGATCGTCCAGCTCGCCTTCGGCAGCATGGCCTCGCAGACCTTGCGCGCCGCATTGCGGCTCGGAGTCTTCGACCTGATCGGCGACGGCCGGCGACCGGCCAGCGAGGTAGCCGCCGAAGCAGGAGCCGAGCACCAACCCATGACGAGGCTGTTGCGCGCCCTCGCCGGCCTGGGCCTGATGCAGGAGCACGAACCCGACACGTTCTCAGTGACTGCCGCCGGTGCCCTTCTCGATTCCAGCCGCCCCGACTCGCTCGTCTCGTTCGTCCGGATGTTCACCGACCCGGCGATCGTGCGGGCCTGGGACGGCCTAGACAGCAGCGTCCGCACCGGCGGCATCGCCTTCGACGCCGTCTTCGGCACCGACTTTTTCAGCTTTCTCGGCCGACACCCCCAGCTGTCCGCCGACTTCAACGCGGCGATGAGCCAGGCCTCCGAGGAGACGGCCGCCGTGCTGCCGCACGCCTACGACTTCAGCCGCTTCGCTTCGGTCACCGACATCGGCGGCGGCGACGGAAGCGTCCTGGCCGGCATACTCGCCGCGCACCCGGCGCTCACCGGCGTCCTCCACGACACCAAGGACGGTCTGGCCCAGGCACCGGGGACGCTTGACCGGCACGGGGTGGCGGACCGCTGCTCCCTGGCCGCAGGCGACTTCTTCCGCTCCGTGCCCGGCGGCTCGGACCTGTACCTGATCAAGAGCGTCCTGCACGACTGGTCGGACGATCAAGCGGTCACGATCCTCGGCCACTGCCGTGAGGTACTACCGCCCGGCGGCCACGTCCTGATCGTGGAGCCGGTGCTTCCCGAAGTTGTTGGTACCGGCGCCGCCGCGCACGCCGCAGACGGCGGGATCACTTACCTCAGCGACCTCAACATGCTGGTGAACCTGGGCGGGAGGGAACGTACCCGCAAGGACTTCGAAGAGGTGTGCCACCGCGCGGGACTGTCCATCGTGTCGGCGACCCCGCTGCTGGAGGCGGCCCCCTTCTACCTGATCGAGACCATGGCCTGCTGACCACGAGCACGCACCGGGGCAGGGGGCGACTGACCTGCAGGACGCGGCCCCCGGGCGCCCACTGGACCGGCGGCGGCGGTGGTGCCGCAAACGGCCGTGGCCGCGCGGACGCACGTCTTCCGCTGGGGCCGGTGGCCATGCCGACAGTCGTTCAGGACGAAAGGGGCCCCGGCCAGTGCGCCGGACGGCCACTCCCTCGGCCGGGTCTCGCGGCGTACCGACCACCAAGATCCACATGGCGTTCAAGCAGCGGCGCGGCCTGACCACCCGTTATTTGACAAGACCGCCATCATCTACCTCGCCGGACTCCATCTCGCCGCCGTCGACATCTGGTCTAGCAAGGTGATCCGAAGGAAACAGCCTAGGCGACGGGTGGTCAGTGCGGGCCCGCGGGCCCGGTGGGGTCGTAGGAGTGGTGGTCAGTGCCCGAGGTGGCGCAGGCAGTCCTCGAACGTGGCGTGCGTCGAGTCCGCCGGCCCGGAGTGCCGGTTGTACCAGGCGGTATCGATGCGAGTCTCCAGCTGCTGATGTCCGGCCCGGCAGCGCAGCCAGATCTCACCGCGGGTGGAGAGGATGAGCCAGTCCCGGTACGCGCCGCACTCGGCGCAGGTGGCCATCTCACCGTCGAGGACCAGGGGCTGCTTCCACGGCATCATCTTGCCTTCGACCTGGTCGTGGCTCGGTACCCGCAGCTCCGGCGGGAGGAAGTCGTCCACTACGACGGCGGGCGGGACCTGGCCCTGCATCCGCGCGTGCAGCTCGGCGAACCGTTTCTGAGCTTCGGTCGGCTCCTTGGCCCTGCGGCGTATCCGGTGAAACACCCTGGCGTCCTCCTCTACCTCGGCACCTCGTCCTGCGCGTTTCATGATCGTGCCTCACGCCCCCCGTGGTTTCAATTCACAAACTCCACAGCCCTCTCCGGCCAGGTCAGCAGGGGCACTCGACCTCTCGGCTGCCTGGATGACGCGTGGGCCACGATGCGTGCTTCGGTCGGCGTGACGGCATCGCCACGGCGGTGATGCGGTGAGACTGCGTGCCAGCATCCGGCCGCTTACCGCGTCTGACGCGATGTCTCCTCTCCGCTGCACCGCCTGCCGGGCGCGGAGGACCTGGCGGCCATCCCGCGCGTCACGGACCGGTTCCCTGCGGTGCTGGTCTCGGGAAGCTGGGAGGCATCGGCGGGCAGATCGGCTGTCCGCCGCATCCGCCACACGAGCACGTCGCTGACGGAGTCTGCGGTGCCCAGTTCGCGCCGAGCGGCAACGTCGGACAGGAGGGCAGCCGGGTCGTGGCCGGCGGCTTCGGCTTCCGAAATGGTTGCAGCCAGGGCGTACCAGCCGGGTTCGGCGAGGATCTGCTCCGCCAGTTCGGGCAGAGCCTGGTGCAGCAGCACGGTCTGTCGCTGGAGCATCGGCCGGCTGAGACGCCGGCCACGCTGGTAGAGCACACCGAGAGGCTGGGCCGAGGCGGCCCGGTAGGCGGCGCGCAGGTGCTCGGCGGTTCGGGCGGCGGCCTCGGCCTGCTGGGCGTGGCCCTTCCTGGCGTGCCAGTGCGCGGTGGCGGTGATGAGGAAGAACAGCATGTCGATCGCCATCGCCGTGGTGGCTCCGTCCTCACCCCGGCCGAGGGCCGGACCGCCCTGGACGAGTTCGTGGGCGGCCTGTCGCAGCGCTCGATCGTGCCCGCGTACGGCGCGGACGTTAGAGCGCGACGCCCGTTCGAAAGCCGTTGCTGCGTCGTGCAGTTCGCGGCGGGTGTGGGCGGCGGACGTCTTCGCGAGGGCGTCCAGGACTTCGCCGGCCGCTGCAATGTGGGCGGCGGCGACCCTGTCCTCGCCGTGTTCGACGACGAGCACGGCCTGCCACACGGCCGATGCCGTTCCGCGGCGCGCGGAGGCCGGACTGCCCGGCCCCGTACGAATCGCTTCCCCCCGCCGGGCCGCAGGCGCATCCTGCGCATCACCGGACCACCGCTCGCGGATGCGAGGCAAGGACAGGTCGGGGGCTAGGCGCGCGCCGGGGTAGAACACCGGCTCGCCGTCCTTGTTCAGGTCGTTGGGCAGGGCGACCTTGTATCCGAGCAGGTCACCTGAGGGCGCGGCGCGCTTGCGGATAAGGAGGCCGGCGGCGGCGAGCCGGTCGAAGAACTCCTCGTCGCTCCGCGCTCCGCTCACCGCGCGTCGTACGGTTTCGCGTAGCTCTTCGCGGGCGGTACGCTCGCGACCCTGCCGCATCGCTTTGTGGCGTTCGGCGCTGGTGGGCCGCTTCGCTGCGGTGCCGTCTCCCTTGTTGAGGCGCCGCAGGCCCAGCTCCGCTTCGAGTGCCCGGGCCTGGGCCTGCACACGGTTGGCGTCGTTGTCGAGGTCGGGTTTGTACCCGTCTTCGCGGACCAGAGTGGCGACGATGTGGATGTGGTCGTCGGCGTGGCGTACGGCAGCCCACCGGCAGCCCGCTCCTTCCTCCGGGTTGTCGATCCCCGCTGCGGCGACCATACGGCGGGCCACGTCGCCCCATTCCTGATCCGTGAGGATCCGGTCTTCGCTGCCGTTGCGCACGGATAGATGCCACACATGCTTCTTCGGGCGCTGCGAGGGGTCGATGTTCTCGACGGGCTGGTCCAGGAGCTGCTGGAGCTGCTTGAGGGTCGCGGTGGCGTCGCGGCCGGGGTCGGGGGCGTTGTGGTCCCAGGAGGCGACGAGGTGGGCATCGGTGTGCTCCTCGAACTTGCCCGGTCCGTAGAGGTAGTAGAGGAGGCCGATGGTGCGCTGTCCACGCTTCTGGATCCTGGGGATCATGGAGCTGACGAGTCCTGGTGTTGGTGGAGAAGCCGGTCGGTGGCGTGCTGGACACGCTGGATCGCGCGGTCCGTGGCCGCGATGACTACGTTGAGTTCGCCCGGGTGCGCTCCGGCGTTGACTGCTCGGGCGATCTGGTTCAAGTTGTTGCCGATGTAGCCAAGGTGGCGGCGGGCGGCGAAGAACTCGGCGATCACCTCACGCTCGTCCGCAACGGCACTTGCGGTCCGTTCAAGGTCACGGGCAGCAGAGAGAGCAGCGCGGGCCAGGAATCCGGCGAGGGTGAGGCCGGCAGCCTTCGCGCCGGCGGTCACGAGGATGAGTTCGTCATCACTGAAGCGGGTGTTGCGGACGTGCGGACGCTGGCGACGCTGGTACTTGCGGCGGCGCATACGCGGCTGCTCTCGTATGTCCTGTGCCCCTCCTGGCTGCGATCCGCCCCCGGTCGCAGCCTCTTCGTCTGGCGTCCCCCGGCGCCGGACGAGTCCCGCTCCCCCAGGGGCGGGGAAACCCTTGGATACTCCGCTCAAGGCGGAGTATCCAAGGGGATAACTTGCTCGCCCCGAGACCGGGTTGGAGCCGGGGTCAGGTGCCGGGGTGGTGCCGTTCTTGGGTGCGTTCGTCATCGGTATTCGGGCCTCGTAGAGCGGGTGCGTTGCTGGATGGTGGCGGCCAGCGCGAGGACATCGGCTGGGCTGGCAAGGACGCGGACCGGTTTGTTGGGACGGTCCTGGACAAGCCACTGCCCGGTCGGCGTGAGGACGACGGCGTGGAGGAGTTGTCGGCGGACCAGGACGTCCGCCCAGGCATCGGCCTCGGCGGTGGTGGGTCGGGAAGAGCGAAGGGGATGCGAGGTCACGGCGTGCCTCCCAAGCGGGGCGGTGGCCCGGCGTGGAGCCGGGCCACCCTTACGGATACGGGCGTTGAACGGGGGTTTTGTTAGCTCAGCCGCATTCGGGGCAGCGCCCGACGTGGCTGTTGAGCGCGCGGGCCATCCGCTGTTTCGCCGAGGCAGCTTGCTTTGCACTGGACTTCGCCGCCGGCCTGCCCGCATGCCGCTCGGAGTGAGCGAGCATGAACCCGATCTCTCGCTCGTACTCCGCGCGGACCGTCTTGAACTGGTGGCAGGTCTTCATCGGGCGGTGCTCCTCGTCGTCGTGATGTCCTCGTTCCGCAGCTCCTGGAGGACCAGGCCGAGTCGGTCGTTACCGACACCCGTCAGACCCTGGCGGCGGATGATTTCGCGCAGCTGTACCCGGGTGATCGCACCGTTCCCGTCCCGTTCGAGCAGGGCGGGAACGTGGGGGCGAACCTCGCGGACAAGCTGGCGCTCGGACTGACCCAGCTCGCGTGCCTGGCGCTCCGTCTGCGGAGAGCGGGACCGGGCACGCTTGTCCTTGTTCTTCGTCCGGGACGTCCTGGTCGGCTTCCGGCGAAGCGGGACCTTGTGTCCTCGGTCCTGGGTGGTCTCGGTCCCGGACTGTGGGGCGGTCGGTCCTCGGTCCTGGGTGGTCTCGGTCCCGGACTGCGGGGCGGCCGGTCCCCGGTCCTCGGGGGTCTCGGCCCTCGTCTGCGCGATGCCCGGTCCCCGATGATCCGGGCCCTGAGCTGCTACTTCTCGCGCGTTGTGGCCGGTCCTCATGGCCGCTGCGTCCCGCGCTGCGGCTTCCGGTCCGGCGAGTTCGGCCCCTGGGACCGCACCGCCTGCAGAGGGCTTGGTCCCCGCGGGCGTTCCCGATTCGTCGCCCCCGGTCCTTGCGCAGACCTCGGCTTCCGGGTCCGGCTCCTCGGGGACCGGTCCCCGAGGAGCCCTGGGTCCTGGGTCCCGGACCGGCTCGTCGGAACCGTCAGGGCCGGGGGCGGGGACCGGCACATTCGATGTCGGCTGTACGGGGGCCGTGGCCGCCGATGTGCTGCTGTGCGCCAGGGACCAGGGAGAAGGGAGCGGGACCGTGGCGAGCGCCAGCGCGTGTCGCCGGGCGGCGAGCTGGTCGAGCAGCTGTGCTCGCTGGAGGGGATCGGTGCCGACCGAGGCCCTGCCGACCGCCTTCGACAGGCGTCGCGTCAGCCGCCGGCCGCGACGGCTCTGTTGCTGCTCGGGTGTGCGCTCGGCGAGGCGGGCGGCGAGGGTGACCGCACGGGCGGTGGCCCGGTCACGGGTGATCTGCGCGGCGTCGCGGTCTCGCGCGGCGATGCCCAGGCGGGACAGCAGACGCTCGCGTGCCTCCCGGCCCAGGACGGCGATCAGTCCGTGCGAGGCTGCACCCGGGGTGCGCAGGCGCAGTTCGATGCCCATGGCCAGGTGCCACAGCATCGCCGCCATGACCGGTCCGACGAAGGCGCGGACCGTGCCGCCGGTGGGGCCGCTTTCGGCGTAGGCGGGGATCACCTGCACCGTGGTGATCACCCAGACCAGCGTGCCCGGCAGGCCGGGGGCGCCTTGGACGGCGAGGTTCTGCCGTGCCATCAGCGCGGTGGCGAACAGGGCGAGTTCGGCGGCGGCGAACATGCCGGCACGCTCGGCGGTACCAGCCATGTCGAGGTAGTCGGCCGCGAAGCGCCAGCTGGTGTCGGCGCTGTAGGCGGTGCAGCCCAGGGCGGCGACGGCGGCGACCTTGACCGCCGGGCCGCCGAGACGTTTCTGCGAGCGGGCCCCCCGGCGCCGGATCGCCCAGGCGGTCAGCACGAGCGCGAGGACGGCGGGCACGACGGCGGCGAGGAGGAGAGGGAGGTCCGAAGGAGCACCGAAGGCCAGGACAGGGTAGGTCATGCTGCCTTTCCGAGAGGGGCGTGCGCCGGGGTCGACGCCGCCGGGCGGCCTGTCGGCTGCTGAGTGCCGGGAACTGCGGGCGCGGTGGTGGCCTTGGCCTTGGAGGTCTTCTTCCGCTTCTTCTTGGAGCGGGGCACGCCGTAATTGCGGTCGCGGTCGAAGACCTTGTTGGCCGCTTGCCTGAGCAGGTCGCGGGCGTGCTTGTGGCTTATCTGCAGGGCGGCGGCGAGCCGGTCGGGCTGCCAGCCCCGGACGTAGGCGTGGTCGATCACAACCTGTCGCTCGCCTTCCGTCAGGTGCACGTCGCGTCCATGGAAGAAGGCGGTCACACGCCGGTAGTCCAGGCGCCGGTGCAGGTTGTCGTGCAGCGGGCGCCGTTCGGCTTCGGTGAGCCCGCCCCAGACGCCCTCCTTGAGGACGTTCTCCAGGGCGAAGTCCAGGCACTCGCGGCGTACGGGGCACCAGCCGCACAGCTCCTTCGCCTCCGCGATCTCCTCGTGATCCCGGGGCCCGGGGAAGAACACGGCGTCGGCGTCCTCGACGTCCATGCCGTGGCACGCTCCGCGGGCGTGCCAGCTGGTGTCTCCGATGCCGCGCAGGCCGGTGGCCGGCGCGTCGTGGGTGGTGATGTGGCGCAAGGCGAGTCTCCGATGTGCTGCCACACCGGCCTGCTAGCGCAGTGCTCGGCGGGTGCGGCGTCGGGTGCCGGCTGCGGCGCGTGGGCGTGCGCCGCAGCCGGTGCGGGATGGTGAGGTTGCGGCGGTGCAGCGGACGGGATGCACGTGCCGGAGGCGCCGGTCAGGCCAGGGCGGGCTGCTGGGCCTGCTCGGTGTGCTGGGCCTGCTGGGCGGCGAGGTCCACACGGCCGGGGTGCGGGGTGGCGCGCGGCGTGATGGCGCGTACTCCGTCGTTGGGGCCGATCCGGCGGCGGCGGCATGGCTCGCCGACCGGGGCCAGGCACCACTCGCATCGCACGCTCAGGGCGTCGGGCAGCCCATGAGCGACGGCGGCTTCGCGTGCTGCCCGGGCGGGCCGGAACGGTGCGAGAGCGGCTCGGGCGGCGGGCGGTATGCAGGAGCCGATCTGCTCCAGTCGAGCCTGCAGCCTCGGGTTGATCTTCTCCTGGCCGCTGGTGATGGCCCGGGCCTGTGCGGGTTGCGCTATGCCGTTGGCGACGGCGTGGCGGGTGCCGACCAGCTCTGCGGTCCAGGCGGCCTGGTCGTCCGGGTCCGCGGACGGTGTGGGGTCGGAGTGGAGGGCCAGGCGGTTGCGCCGGTAGCTCTCCCAGGGGCGGACTACGTCCGCGGGCTGGATCTGGTACGGCGAGGCGCGGTAGTGCTGGCGTGCGGCGACGCGGGCGTCCCAGCCATGCGGGGTGGCGATTGGCACGTCGCCGAGCAGCTCGTTCCACTGGGCGAGCTGGTCGCGGGCCTCGCCCTCGTCGGTGCGGATGCTGCGGGGGTCGAGCCGGCCGATGTAGGCCAGCAGGGCGGCTATTTCGCGGCGCTCCACGGTCAGCCCTCCGTTCCGGTCGGCTCGTCCAGGGCGGCGAGAAGGGCGGCGGTGTGCTTCTCGGCCCGCGTCATGCCACCGGGCGCGGCGGTGTTCTGGCCGGGCACGGCGTAGAGGTTCGGGCGGCTGGGGGCGTGCTCCCGGGTGATCCAGGCTCGCCAGTCGGCAGCCCAGGCTTCCGCCGGCCTCGGAGCATGGGCCGCCCGGTGGGCACGCCACTTCGCGTCGGCGGCCTGCAGGCCCTGCTCGCCGAGGCGGTCGAGGTGTCCCTGCTGGCGGGCCCAGGTGTGGGTGGCGGGGTCGACCTGCCACTCGGCAGCCGAGGTGACCGCAGCACCACCACTGCTGTACCTCCGGTTCAAATCAGGTTCACTACCGTTCTGTGTGCCGGTGGCCGGTACATCGCTGTGCCGGTGGCCGGTACGCCGCTGTGCCGGTTTCCGCCTGGACCTGCCGGTTTCCGGTACTGCCGGTTTCCGGACCCTCGCGGGGGATTCCGGCACCTCACGCGGGCGGATTCCGTACCGCCGCAGGGCCGACAACCGGAGCTCCGCAGGGCCAGCGGGCTCGTCCGGCACCGCCGTGTCGCCCGCTTCCTCCCGCTGCTCTCGCAGCGCCTGGACGACCGCTTCGGCGGCGAGAGGCAGGCGGTAGACCGTGCTGCGCTGCGGGCCGACGAGGTCGTCGAGCTGTTCCAGCTCGCCGGCGAGTAGCAGGCGCTCGACGGCCACGCGCACCGTGGAGACCGAGGCGCGCGTGCGCTTGGCCAGGCTGGACAGCGAAGCCCAGGAGATGCACTGTTCGTCGGGCACACGGTCGGCGATCGACAGCATCACCAGACGTGCGACACCCCGGCTGGAGCTGTGCTCCCACACCCAATCGCTGGCTTCGATGCTCATCGGCCGCTCCCGACGACAGGCCGGGACCAACCGGTTGCCGGGGCCGGGATGAGGCGGTCCGGCTCGGAGCGCTGAGGCGCCGGGACGGAGTTGGCTGCCGCGCAGGCCAGGCGGAAGGGCCTTTTGCGCAGGGCAGGAGGCATGCGATACTCCCCTTTGCAGTGTTGCCACGCTGAAGTGCCCGTCGGAAGGACTCAGCGTGGTGTTGGTGGGCACTCTCCGCCCTTGCCGGGGCGGGCATGCCACTTAGCGTTCGGCGTCTGGGAGTTACAGCTCTCGGGCGCCGTCGCTGTTTTACGGGACCTGCTTGGTCCGGTCCGTGCTTCCTGTGCTCCTCACGTCCGTCTGTAGCGGGCGGGCTGCCCGGGGACGACGAACATACGCACGGACCCGCGTCAGGATCCAGAGTTGGTTCTTAAACTCTGTACTGGTTGCAGAGAGTCACGGGATCTCGCTTGCGTGAAGCTGTCAGGGCGACTCGCGCCGCAGATTGCCGCTCCAGGCCATGCATGGCCTGGAGCGCGCGCTCTCGCGTTGCCTTGCCGTTCATTGGGTCAAAGTGAGTTGGCCCGTGCGCGGCGCGCGTCACGGTCCGTGTAAGTCCCTCACGTCTTCCCCTTCCCGCCCGACCCATAGCTCGTCCTGGAGGCCGGACCGAATGGGGCTTTTGGTGCAAGTCAGCTCTCTTGCGCCCGCTCTGATCAGGTAAGGAACACTGAACTGGACGGGCTTGGGCGTTAACGTACACCGAAATGGCGCACCGGCGTCAACTGTGGTGTTGGTGCGCGAGCAAGGACGGGAGTGATCGCCACTGGAGTGGATAGGATGGCGGTCATGACGAAGGGCTGTAGATGACCGAGAAGACCGAGCGCACCTTTGCGGAGCTGCTCGACTACTTGTTCCGCGAGGTGCATCCGAAGGGGCGCGGCCCGTTCACGTACGTGGAGGTCTCGCAGGGCATCCGCAGCACCTCCGGTGTAGCCATCTCCGCGAGCGCCATCCAGCAGCTCCGCACCGGGACCAACACGAACCCGAAGATGCAGACCATCCGGGCGCTGGCCGGGTTCTTCGGGGTGAGTCCGGGTTACTTCTTCGACGAGAAGGAGGCTGAACGCCAGCGCGCGGAGATCCAGGTTGTTGCCGCTATGCGTGACCAGGACGTGCGTCGGGTCGCCTTGCGTGCCAGCGGGCTCAGCGCTTCGAGCCTGAACATGGTGAATACCGTGATCGACCAGGCTCGCCGGCTTGAGGGGATGCCGGATGCGGGAGACTCGGACCTGCTCGACGATGATTGAGTCGGGCGCTCGACTGAACGGTGGCACTGCCTGCGCGGCGGACCGATCAGGTACCGCCGGCCCCTTGGCGGTCTTCCAGTAGCACCATTACGCGGAGGAGGTCGCTGCGCATCGGCCGCAAGGCGACGATGCGAACCGCAACCTCTCGTCCTCGGTGGTACGGGAGTCTGAGCCGACGCAGATCGCCGTGGGAGTGTGCGATCACCTCACGGCGATCCCACATGTCGCGCGCAGCCGGTGATCCCGCGAGGATGTCCCGCTCAAGTTGCAGCAGCGCCTTGTTCTTCGGGTAGTGGGCCCGCGCGTAGCGAACCTGCCCCAGATAAGAACGTGCCCAATCCTCTTCCCAGTCCACTAGTTGCTGACGGGCCTCCGGCTCCAGGAAAGCCCATCTCAGCTGGTTGCCCTGGTGGGCGGCCCAGGGGAACCAGTCCAGCAGCGGCTCGTTGTATCCGATCACGTTCCACGCGAGATCTGTGGCGAAAGCCGGGGCGGGAGCCTGATTGTCGAGGAACTGCTGGAGCAGTACCTCATCCACCTCTGCCGCCGCGCCCACTTCCGGCTTGGCGGTGAGGGCCGGCAGGCGGCCGAGCGCCTTCAGATACAAAGTGCGACGTTCCGCAGGATTCAGCCGAAGTGCAGACGAGAGCCGGTCGAGGAAATCGGCCGAGTACGCGGCTTCGTTGCCGCGCTCCAGCGCGCCGTACCAGCGCTCACTCACGCCCGTCAGGCGAGCTACATCACGCTGCGTCAGCCCCTCGCTCCTTCGCCCCGGGGCCACCAGGCCCGGGATTCCTCGGGGATTTGTACGTCTCCGCCACGATCGCAACAGGGCGGGCAGGGACTCTCTGCCGAGGTCACTGCCCTCGACCTGCCCATCCCGAGAGTCCATGGCCCCGAATTCTACCGCCTTACTGGCGAGTGACATGCGCCACATGGTGCCCCGAGCGGCCATGGGATGACGGCAAATCCGTCGCCCTGTGTAGTCAGACATAACGGATAGTCGAGTGCTCAATGAATCTGACTGTGCGGTACATCAGCCCGTGGCGGTTGGCGTCGCGCCACGTCCGTCGGGGTCGAAAGGTGCAGCGCCCCAGCTCTGTGACGGCTCTCCGGCTCACCTTCCGTAACCGGAATTGCTGGTTCCGGGAAGTGTGAGTTCACCCCTCCTCTTGGCATCCTCTTGGCTGCCACTCGCCAGCAAGTTGACCCACAGCCGAGGTTCAGGGGGGTTTGCCATGTCCTTGCCAATAATCGATGAGAGTCGACTGCGCAGTTGGTGCGAGGAGCAGGTCGATCTCCTGCACCTGCCGCACCGTTTCACTACGCGTGAATTGCGTGAGGCGATAGCCGAACGTCGCGGGAAGCCGATCGTCCTGAAGCCATTGAGCACGCTTGGCGCAGTAGACGCGCCCTGCGGTATAAGGCTCGAGACCGCCTCGACCGACCTCCTCTTCTATGAGGAAGGCACGTCGGTGCACCACCAGCGGCACATCCTCACGCACGAACTGTGTCACGTGTACTGCGACCACCCGGGAAGCCTGGAAGTCGATGCAGAGACGGCTCGGGCCCTCGGAGTGAATCCCACGCTGGTGATGCGCATGTCGGGGCGAACGAGCTACTCGACAAGCGACGAACGTCAGGCGGAGACGATGGCGTCGGTTATCCGCCGACGCATCTATCGCGACCGCGAAACCCCTTCCCTCCGGCCGGAAAGGGGACCGGACAGTTGGGAGGCACTCTTCGCCCAGCCCTTCAAGAGAGGTCGGTTCGGCTCACGATGAATGCCGTTTTCCTTGGCATGGCTTTCCTGCTGGCAGCGGCTGCCGGCTACTGGGTATTCGGCCGAGGGATGCCCCGACCGACGGGCACGTGGGCCATGGGAGCGTTCCTCGGCTCATTCGCCCTGGCCTTCGCCTCCTACGCGCCGCTGTTCGAGGACGCCGTCGAGGCAGCCGTACCGCACGTCGCCCGGCTGCTGAGCAACTGTGCTTCGCTTGCGGCGGCCACGGCGGTCCTGGCCGTCTCGTTCCAGCTCAACCTGGAACCCGCGGAAGCCCGACGGCGAATCCGGGTACGCCTCGTCCTCCTCGCCGCGACGGTCCTCGGCATCATCGTCCTGTTCGCCTACGAGCACATGACCCACCGCTCTCCGCAGGTGTACGCCTGCTACCTGCTCCTGTACATCTCCTACCTCGGCTTCGCCGTCGTCGACTTCCTGGTGCAGGCCCTACGTCAGTCGAAGACGACACGTAGAGGAAGCGTCCGGATAGGTCTTCGGACGGCAGCAGCAGGCTGCGGATTCGCACTGGTCTACGGCATCTACAAGCTGACGCGACTCGTCGACCTGGGCTTGGGCCTCGACCTTATAGACAGCAACTCGGAGTGCTCGTCGCTCGTCACCGCGCCGTGCGTATTCAGCGTGACTGCTCCGGCGCTCGCTGTCCTGCTGATCTGTCTCGGCCTGACCGTGCCCGCTGTGCTCTACCCGATCAGCCAAGCCCGCCGTCGTCGCTGGGAGGTGCAGTCCTTCGAGGCGCTCGGCCCCCTGTGGCAGGACCTGTCGGCCGCGATGCCCGACATCGTCCTGGCGTCCGCAGACGACACCGAAGACGTTTCGAACGACTCGGACTTCCTGCTCCAGCGGCGGGTCATCGAGATCAGTGACGGCATCCTCGCTCTTCGGCCGTACCGATCCCGCCGGGTGCAGGAAACGGCCGACGAAGCTTTCGACGCTGGAACGGAGCAAGGCGCCGCAGCAGTCGAGGCGGCCGTCATAAAGGCAGCGCTGGCCGGCCAAAGGACTGGACGGTTGGCCGACGAAGTTGCCTTGCCGTCGGCGGAGGCCGCCTCCCGCAAGGACCTGCGCGCGGACACGGAGTGGCTCCTCCTGGTGGCGCACGCCTACACCAACCATGTCACGCGTGTCGCCGACGGTGGCCAGCCGGAACCAGTTGGAGCCTGACCGCATGACCGACCCCACTCAGGACCCCCGCTTCCTCCAGGACCCCTATCCGGCCTACGCGGCCATGCGATCCGCATGCCCGGTGCAGCCCGTACCTGCCGGCTCCGGTGGGCGTCCCGCCTACCTGGTCACCGGATACGCGGAAGCCAGGGAAGCCCTCGGCGATGCTCGCCTCTCGAAGGACACCGCCGTCTTCTTCGCGGGCAAGGGATCACAACGGCGCCTGCACCCTGCGGTCGCTCACACCATGCTGGCCAGCGACCCGCCCGAGCACACCCGGCAGCGCAAGCTGGTGACCAAGGCGTTCACGACCGGGGCCGTCAAAAACCTGCGTCCTTTCATCGCCCAAGTCACCGACGAGCTGCTGGATCAGTGGCCCGTCGGCGAACGGTTCGACTTCGTGGCCGGCCTCGCGGTACCGCTGCCGGTCATCGTGATCTGCGAACTGCTCGGCATTCCGCAAGCCGACCGTCCCGATGTCCAGCGCTGGTCCGCAGAGCTGTTCGCAGCCGGAGCACCGGATGCCATCGACACGGCCTCGCACGCCATGGCCGACTACATGACGGGCCTCATCGCCGCCAAGCGCGCGGACCCCGGCAACTCGCTTCTTGACCGGCTCATCTCGGCCCGCGACGGAGACGACCACCTGAGCGAGGAAGAGCTGGTCTCTCTTGCCGTGCTGCTACTCGTGGCCGGACACGAGACCACCACCAACGCCCTCGGCAACGCCCTGCTGGCGCTTCTCCGGCACCCGGCCGAACTCGCACGCCTTCGGGAAAACCCGGACGACGTCCCCGCCGTAGTCGACGAACTGCTCCGGTTTGACTCCCCCGTGAGTACGGCCACCTTCCGGTTCACCACGGAAGCCGTCACGCTCGGCGGTACCGATGTCCCAGCCGGTGTTCCCGTGCTGGTCGCCCTGGGGGCAGCCAACCGAGACCCGGCGCGGTTCCCCTCACCGGACCTGCTCGACCTCGACCGAGACGCCGCTGCACACCTCAGCTTCGGCCATGGCATCCACCGCTGTGTCGGCGCGCCCCTGGCAAAAGCCGAGGTGGAGACCGCCCTGCGAACGGTGCTGACTCGATTCCCCGGAATTCGCCTTGCCGTACCGGCCGACCAACTGGACTGGCGGCGCACTCGTCTCGTTCGCGGACTCGCGTCGCTTCCCGTCCTGGCCTAAAGCCAATGCCGTTGCCTTACGGGTTCGTGGGTCGGGGTCGTTGGATGCGGTTCGCTTGGGTGCCGGTGCGGGTGGGCTGGGGCCAGTGACGGTGTTCAGCCCGTTTGAGCCAGTAGTTGGACATCTTGCGTTTGACGACGCGGGGCTGGCTGCGCAGGCGTCTGGGGCAGGAGTCTTTCCAGCAGGTCTTCCTGGAGTATGCGCAGTGCCTGGACCAGGAGGTCAGGGGGAAAAGCTGCCCGGCGTGCTGGTCACGCTGCGCCGGGCGGTGCGCAGGGTTTCGGTGAAGGAGATCTGGTCGGGATCGAGTTGTCGGGTGGCCGCGGTTCTGAGCATCAGTTCCCGCAAAGCGTGATGAACCAGGAGGTGGGCCCAGATCTGCTGCAGGACACCGTCGGGTGTCTTGCTGCTGAGGACCACCTTCGCGCCGCGCTGGTGGGTTTTGATCTCGGCGAAGACCGCTTCGATCTCCTAGCGTTCGCGGTACAGGGCAGCCAGTTGCCGGGCCGGATAACGGCGGGCCTCCAGGAGGCTGGTGACCAGACGGTAGTCCCCGTCGGTGTCTTTGAGCTGGTAGGCCAGGACTCGCACGGTCACCGGATCACGGTGGGAGGCATCGGTGCTTGCGTGGATGCGAGAGATCCATGACCCGTCCCGCAGTGGTTGGTCGACGGGCAGGACACGATTGGCGGGCACCCGCCACAGCAAGTCGGCCCCGGTGGCGGTGAAGGCCCGCCATAACGGGACACCAAGAAACTCACGGTCAGCCAGGACGAGTTGACCTGGACCGCAGGACCGGGGCAGACGACCCACCAGGGTCACTTCCCCGGTGCGGCAGCCGGCGAGTTCCGCATCCAGCACCGCGTGGCTGCCCACCTCGACCAGGACGGCCGAACGCCGCCTCGTTGGCTTCGCTGTCCGCCACGTCCCAGCAGGTCCCGTCCACCGCCAGCACCCTCAGACCACGCCAGAACGCACCCGGGGTCGCCTCAGAAGCCACCGTGGTCGCGAACAGCACCCGCAGTGGCTCGGATCCCAGCCTCTGCCGGGCCCGAAACAGCGACGATTTCGCCGGAACATGCCAGTCACCCAGCAGCCCCAGGCTCCGCAGCCCAGCGACCAGGTGCCGCACGACTTCCAGATACGGAGCAGGCGAGAACAGCGCCAGCCCCAGCACGAAATACACCACCAACCGGGCGGGCAGCAGCCGCTTTCGCTGCTCGGACCGGCCACACGCCGCCACCACCCGATCCACCAGCCCCGGCGGATACACCCAGGTCAACAGCCCCAGACCCGATAAGTCAGACACACTCCCAGCCACCCGCACCACCCCCGGGAATCCACAGCCGACCAGCCTACGCCCAAAGCAAAGGCAACGGCATTGGCTTTAGGTGACCTACGTACGGGGGCGTGTCCACTCCATAAGGGCCGGGTGAACCCGACGGGCCCGAGTCCCCGGCAATCTAGAACACCCGTCAGGAAGATCCCATACCTGGACCTCAGCGTTCGAGGAACCCGTAGGGCTCCTCGAACACTGCTGCCGTTCGTTGGCCGGAGTGGCGCCCCCGGCGAGCTGTTTAGTTCTGTTCGTTCAGGCGGGAGCGGGGTCGAGGAGAAGTGAGTCGAGGATGGCAGCTGTGCCGGTGGGATCGGTCGTGTGGTGCACGGTGCGGATGCCCAGGGTCTCGGCGGGCGGCAGGTTCTCCGCGTGGTCATCAACGAATACGCACTCAGGGCCGGTCAGGTCCAGGGCGTCAAGCGCGCGCTGATAGATGAGCGGCGACGGCTTCCGTACACCCTCCAGCTCCGACAAGATCACGGCATCGAAGAAGTCCGTCCACATGCCCTTGTCCTCGTACGGGTTGTAGGGCTCGATCCCGAACGAGTTGCTAAGCATGGCCACCTTGATCCCTGCCGCGCGAGCGCGCTTCGCGGCGGCGACGATCTGAGGCTCCGGGTGGAGGTTGGCCAGAGCGCGCCGCATCAGGTCGGTGGAGTCGATACCGAGGATGCCGCCGATGACACGGTTCCAGTCCTCCTGGGTTGCCTCACCGACCTCCAGCGCTGCGTAGATCG
This sequence comes from Streptomyces sp. DSM 118878, assembly GCF_052936595.1. Taxonomy (NCBI): domain Bacteria; kingdom Bacillati; phylum Actinomycetota; class Actinomycetes; order Kitasatosporales; family Streptomycetaceae; genus Streptomyces; species Streptomyces sp. DSM 118878. Next base: position 1,397,239 of record NZ_CP193622.1, on the reverse strand, counting down.
CGACGCCGTCGGGATGCTCATTCAGCGCCGCGAAATACGCGCCTGGAGTCAATCCCTCCGTCCTCTCGAACGCCTGCCCGTTCAGTCGCATCCGAGTGGTGAGGACACCACCGAAGTCGAGAATCAGGCCACGGTATGGGGCTGGCAAAGCGGCCTCCTTGCGGATCTTTCCTACGTGTACGCGGTCCCCCGGCCGCAGGGCGACAGGGGGACCGTTGAGTGCCCTCCCCAGAGGGAGAGACCCCCAGTATCGCCCGTCCCCGAAGCACCTGGGCTTACGCTTGACACGAGTGCCCTGTCCACTACTGCGAACGGACAACCCATGGTGTATGACGGAGAGTTGTTCAGCATCGGCCAACGGATCAAGTGGTGGCGTGAGCGCCGGGGCTTGTCCCAAAGGATGCTGGGAGACCTAATCGGCAGGTCAGAGAACTGGGTCTACAAGATCGAGAATGATCGGATGCCCTTGGACCGACTTCCGATCCTGATCGCTCTGAGTAAGCAGCTGCGATGCAGTCTGGAGGATCTGACGGGCGGCTACGTGTCCGGAATCGTTACGGCGGGCACGGAGCACGAGCACGTTCCGCTCATTCGGCAGGCCCTGTCGCTGCCCGTCTCCCTCCTTCCGCAGCGGATCGGGGCGGTCACCTCCGATGACTTCGAGTCCTCGGTTACGGACGCCTGGAAGGTCTACGAGACGCAGGCCGACGACCGGTACCGCGACGTCGGCGAGCGGCTGCCCACCTTGTTGCGGCAGGGACATGCCGCTCTGCGCGACGCTTCTCCTGAGCAGGAGGGCACCGTCCTCCGGCAGCTCATCAGTCTCTACGGCCTGCACCAGATTTGGCTTCGCCGCGTCGGTGAACCGACTCTCGCCCGTATCGCGGCCGACCGCGGTCTCTCCCTCGCGGACAACGCCGGTGACCCGGCCCTCCTCGCAGCTGCGGCCTGGAACCTGGCCTGCGTTCTCACTTCCGCTGGCGACGTGGAAGACAGCTACGAACTTGCCCAACAGACCATCGCCCAGTGCCGGCCGCACGACGACTCCAACGCGGAACACTGGTCCGCGTACGGCGCACTACACCTGCAAGGTGCCGTCGCCGCGGTACGCGCCACTAAGGGCCCGAGGGCGTGGGACTTGTACAACGGCGCGCAGCAGGCCGTGGACCGGGTCGGCGCGGACCTGAACCATTGGCACACGTGCTTCGGTCCGACCAACTTCGCCATGCACGAGGTGCACCTGAAGGCGGAGGAGGGCGACACCAGCGAAGCACTCCGCGCCGCCGATCACGTCCTCGTCAACGAAGAGGTCCCGCTCGAACGTCGGACCCGGTACCTGATCGAGGTAATGAACCTCAACCGCATCCAGCGAGACGACTACGCGACGGTGCACATTCTCGGCAAGCTGCTGAAGCAGTCTCCGGAGGAGATCGTGTTCTCCCCCCTGGTCAGGGAGGCGGTGGCCGACCTTCTGAAGCGCGAGAAGCCGATGTGGCGCGACGACCTTCGTGCGGTGGCGAAGCACATCGGGCTCGCCGCATAGGCATATGCCAACCCTGAGCGTTACTCAGCCCTGATTTTTTCTCAGGGGTGGGCTCTCGAAGTGGCCCTACGTTTACGGGTCATGACGACAAGTCACGCTCAGACGGAAGCTGACGCGGCTCCCTTACCGCCCGCCAAGCGCCACCTCCGCCTTGCTCTTGAGGCCGAGGTCGCGCACACGGAGGCCGGTCGCTTCGCGGTCCCCCTCGACCTGCACGAGGGGGCCACGGAGCCCGCGACCATTCCGCTGGTCCTGACTGCCGATGAAGCGGTTGCTTTGCACGGCAGGCTCGGTGCCCTCTTCCCGTTCGCGGAAGGGGACACCCGATGACCACACGAACTCCCGCAGATCGTGAGCGCCGCCGCAACCTCGCGGACGCTTCGATCACACCGTTGCCCGCTTTGGCCGGGCTGCTCCGACACGTCCCGGGCCAGCAGCGTCGGACGAGCCCGCTCGCTTCTTTTGACGACCGGGCCGCCTCGGAAGACGGGGCCTCACAGATCGGGACGGAGCGGTGACCGGCCCGGCGTCGCAGCGCCCGACCGCAACTCGTGCCGACGGCCTGCTGGAGGAGCGCTTCTCCATCACCAAGCACTCCCCGGGCGAGCGCCCCCCTCCCGTAGACGAGTCCCGCGTCCGCGCCATGAGGCTCGTGACCCGCGAACGTCTCAGCTCCCGCGGTCTGACCTGCGTCGCCGACGACGCGACACTCGTTGTCTCTGAGCTGATCACTAACGCCATCGTGCACAGCGGTGGCAGGCATATCCGGCTGACCCTCGACGTGTGCAATGGCGTCCTGCGCATCCGTGTGCATGACGGCGTGGCCGGTCCTCGCCCCACTGTTCAGTGCCCCGAGGACGACGACGAGCACGGTCGCGGCCTGATGCTCGTGCGGGAGATCGCCCGCAGCAGGCAGGGCGCGTGCGGTGTCAGCGACAACGGCGCCACCACGTGGTGCGAACTGAGTTTGGTGGCGTGCTGATGACGAACACCGCATTACGCGAGGAGACGACGAGCCCGAAAACCATGCCGGTCCGCGTCAAGGACCCTACGGTCCCGACGAACCCCTGGTCGCCGCCGCTCGGCAGGCTGGGTCTCCATGACCTGTTGAGCGCAGTGCGTAATTGGGAGCCTGTGGACTGGGACTCGGTCTATGACGGCCTGGACACCGTCCTGAACGAGGAAGTCAGCCACCACGCGGCCGGTGCCAGCGGCAGCAGCCGACCGGGGGCCGCTGGTCCCGGGTACGAAGAAGCCGAAGAACTCGCTCAGCGCTTCCGCGGCGCGCTTATGCAGCTCGTGAACCGAGGTCTGCGTGACGACGCCGACAAGAAGCATCGGGACATCACCGACCTGATCGAACAAGCACGTACGTTGCGTGCCGAAGAGTTGCCCTGCGACGAGCGACAGGCCCTGATTCTCCTGCGGAAGCTGGGCCGGATCACCCTGGAGCTCGCCGAACGCCTGGAGGAAGCGGGCATCGTCAAGGGGCTGGTTGAATGCTGACCGCCACGACGCCGGCGCGTGCCCTTACCGTTTCACTCTGCCCGGCCGAAGAGGCGTACGACTACGAGTCCTACCGAAGCCGCCTCGCCGAGCCCGCGATCCTTGCTGAGGCCGTTGCGGTCCGCGTTTTCCGGGCGCCGCTGCTCGCCATACCTGTCGGCGGACCGCGCTGCGGCGGATACATGTCCTTCGACCTACTGACGCTAGCGATGGCGGCGCGCAGCCTCCTCGCGAAACAGCCCGGCTTCCCGGACTTGCGCGTCAGCTTCTCTCCGTACCGCGACACCTGCCACACGGTCGAGTGGGGCGACCCCGCTCCCGAGTGCTGGGAGGGCGATGAGGTCCGTGGCCGCTTCTACGGCTACAGCGAGGCCGCCATCTCCGCGTTCGTACGGAGAAGCCCACAGACACCCTCTTCGGCGGCCTCCGCCGTGTTCCCCCGCGGCTTTGTAGCCGCCGAAGAGGGCTCAACTTCCACACCGCACTCCCGAGAGGACGACGAGTAACATGTGCGTGCACACCCCGCCGTGTCCCACGGCCGAGGCTTCCGACCGAGAGGCCGCCCGGCCCCGGGCGGCCCACCCCGAACAGGGCTGGAGCCTGCTGTGCAACGGGGTGCTGCTCTTCGAGGACACCGGCGAGTTGCTGCCCAATGGCGAGGTCGTCGACCCGCGCCGTCCCCTCGCCCGGAGCGCGGCATGACGACTGCCCCCGCGCCGTCGCGCGTGATCCCGTACATCACCGCCCGTGAAGGCGAAGAGGCAGATATCCTCGCCAACCTGCGGGCGCTCCCCGGACCGCGCGGACGCGAACAGCTCTGCTATGTGGATGAGAGCCCGGCGGACCGGGACCAGCAAGGTGTTCTATATGCGCGGTACTCGATGTCCATGGGCACGTTCGGACAGCCCGTCGGCGAACCGCGGTGGAAGCTGGTCCACCCTGTCCGCCAGCGGGTCATGATGGGGCTGCTGCGTTGCCAGGTATGCACCACCACGTTGCCACGCAAGGACGGGATGCTCTTCATGATTCCCTCCCCACACCCGCTCAGCGGCCCGCTACGGACCGCGCACCCGCCGCTGTGCCTTCCTCACGCCCGGCTGTCGGCTGTCCGCTGCAAGCGGCTGCGGGTCAGAGGCTACGTTGCGCTTCGCGCCACTCGGTACCCGTTGTACGGCGTCATGGGCACGCCTTACTCGGTCGGCGCGCACGGGCTCCAGGCGCTGGCTGGTGACGACGAGCCGCTGCCCTACAGCCATCCCCAGATAGGCATGTTCCTGGCCTCCCAGCTCGTGCGGGAGCTTCGCGACTACCAGGTCGTCGATCTGGACGACCTGGCAGTCGCCGCCTAGACGCCGCTCGGCGGTCCGGATGTGACGGACCGGATCGCCGAGCGGTTACCACCCCGGCGTGGGGCTTCGCCTCGACCCTGACCCGAGCCCGCGCAGCCCCTCGCCGGCCCCTGGAAACCGCTCAACCAAGCTCGGCGAACTCGCCGAGGAGGAGAATCCGCGTGGATAACGTCCCCGGCGTGACGGCCAGCACCGATGCTCAAGAGGCTCTGTCGGAACAGCAGTTGCGCGACGCCCTGGTAGAGAGGCTGATCGAAGTCGGAGCGGCCCGCAGCACCCGTGTCGTGGCCGCGTTCCGTACCGTCCGCAGGCACCTGGCTACGCCGGAGGTGGACATGGCCTCGACGTACAACGCCGAGGCCGCGACGATCACCAAGACCGACGAGCACGGGGTGGACGTCAGCTCGGTGTCCGCGCCTCGCGTCCAGGCCATGCAGATGGAGCAGGGCGACATCGCGCCGGGTATGTCCGTGCTGGAGATCGGGTCCGGCGGTCCCAACGCCGCACTCCTTGCCGAGGTGGTGGGCGTGGACGGCCGCGTAGTCACCATGGACATCGATCCGGAGGTGACCAGCCGCGCTAGTGCGTTCCTGAAGGAGAACGGCTACCGCAACGTCACCGTCCTCACCGCCGATGCGGAATACGGTGCCCCCGACCACGCCCCGTTCGACCGGATCATCGTCACGGTCCAGGCCGCCGACATCCCGCCGGCCTGGGTGGCTCAGCTCAAGGAGGGCGGACGCCTCGTCGTCCCGCTCCGGATGCGCGGCTTGACGCGCACGGTGGCCTTCGTCCGCGACGGCGACCGACTTGTGAGCGACGGGGTCGAGCTGTGCGGCTTTGTGCCGATGCGGGGCGCCGGAGAGAACCGGGCGCGGCTCGCGGTCCTGCACGAGGAGAAGGACGCGGCGGTGGGACTGCGCGTGGACGGGCACCCTGAGCCGAACACCGCCGCCCTCACCGAGGCCCTGAAGATGCCGAGGAGCAAGCAGTGGACCGGCGTGACCCTTGGTGGCAGTGAGTCCAACGAACACCTCGACCTGTGGCTGACCACCGCGCTGGACAACCTGCCCCTGCTGGCCGCGCAACCCGGTGCACGTAAGCGGGGACTGGTGGCCTCAGCCTCGCCTCTCGGCATCCCCACGCTCGTGGAGGGCGACAGCTTCGCCTACCGCACCGTACGGGCCACAGACCAAGAGGACCGCTACGAGCTCGGCGTCATCGGGCACGGCCCGCACGGGCAGCAGCTTGCCGAGCGTCTGGTCGAGGAGATCCGCACCTGGGACCGCGACCACCGCGGCGACCATGCGCACATCGAGGTCTACCCGGCGGGCACGCCGGATGACCGCCTTCCTGCCGGTGGCCGGCGCATCGAGCGACGGCACTCGCGGGTCACGATCACCTGGCCGTAGTCACGTGAGTGGCCAAGGCCAGGTAGCACAGCGCATATCCCTACAACCTCTGAGGAGGAGAGCGAGATGGTACAGCAGATCATCAGCTCGGGCACCGTGCTGAAGGCGGCAACGAACTTCGGTTCCGACGGTGGGGACTTCGACCTCAACATCGAGACAGTGTCCTCGGCCCCCGTCATCGGCGCGCTGCTGAACGACACCGGCGACGGCTGCACCGCGACCTGCGATTCGGCCTGCTCGAACAGCACCTGCGTCAGCGGCTGACCCGCGGCATCACCACCTGTTGAAGGGACTCGGGGGCGGGTGTTCATCCGACGCCCGTCCCCGGGGCGCCGCGATCTGAAGGAGTGCGGATGTACCGTCGAATTGACGCGAGCATGATGAGGGCATCGGTGTTCCCGCTCGCCTCGCCCACCCCCTCATGGCCAGGGCCGGACGCCGGCATCGCGCAAATCCGCGCATGGATGAAACAGGTCTGGGCGGACGCTCCCCGAGCCGAGGCCATCAGTCTCGCCTCACCGTTGCTTGCCTCCGCCGTCCAGGAGGTGATCGAGGGAACCGCCAAGGCCTCCCGCATCCACCGGACCGGCCGGTCCCTAGCCCGCTACCTGCTGAGGATGCAATACCGTGCGACGCCATTCGGACTGTTCGCCGGACCGGCCGTCGCACACATCGGACGGGAAGCACACGTCCACTGGGGCCCTACGAATCGGGCCTTCGCGCGCGCCGATGCTTCCTGGCTGCACGACATCACCACCGCGCTGGAACACGACGTGGCCGTCCTGCGGTACCTGACAGTGATCGCCGACCCCACCCATGTCGTGCGGGGCTCCCGCATCTTCGTCATGAACCAACCCGGCAAGGACGGGCCGACCGACACCAGTCTCCGACGAACCTCGGCCGCCGAAGCCGCGCTGAAGCTGGCCCGCTCCCCGATCACGGCCCATGTCCTGGTGGCCAAGCTCGGCATCGAGTACCCCGACGCCCCGAGAGTCGCCATCGAGCACATGGTGCGCAGGCTCGTCGCGCACCGGGTCCTGCTCACCGAACTCCAGCCGCCGATGACCTGCCCCGACGCCCTGGGCCACCTGGTCGCACGGCTCGATGAAACTGGTGCCGACGTACCGACCACCGCCCGTCTACGTGCAGTCCACCGGGTGCTTGACTGCCACGACCGCGCTCACCCCGCCGAACAGCCGGGCCTACGGGACAAGGCCATCGAGGCGATGGGAGAACTGCCCACTGCTATGCCTCCCACCCTCATGGTCAATGTCCGCCCGGACGCCGACGTCATCCTGCCCCACGCAGTCGCTCACGAGGCGGAACGCGCCCTTCACCTGATGGCCAAGATCACCCCCTACCCTCACGGCTCCCCCTCCTGGCGGGACTACCGGACACGGTTCCTGGAGCGCTACAGCATGGGCACCGTCGTCCCCGTCCGCGAACTCACCGACCCCGACACCGGCCTGGGCTTCCCCGTCGGCTACCGCGGCACCGTTCTCCCCCGCCCTGTCCTCGCCACAACGCCCCGCGACGAACACCTTCTCGCCCTCGCACAGGACGCTGCCCTCACTGACCGGCGAGAAATCATCCTCACCGAGGAGGACATAGAGGCCCTGTCCCTCGGGGCGCCAACAGCAGTCCCCGCCCACGTCGAACTGTGCTTCAGCGTGCTCGCACACTCCACCCGCGCGCTGACCGAGGGCCGCTTCACCCTCTGTACTGCCGGTCTGTCCCTCGCGGCCGGCACGCTCACAGGCCGCTTCCTGCCGATGCTGGAGGCCGCTGACCAAGCTCGGATGGCGGCCGAGTACGCCGCCCTGCCCACCCTGACCGAAGGCGCAGCGCGCGTTCAAATCTCCGCACCCCCGCTGCGCCACCGGATCTACAACGTCGGGCGGACGCCCCTCGTCACCCTGGAGTCGATGGCTGTCGGCGAGCACAACTCCGGTACCACCCTCGACCTGGACGACCTAGGGGTCGTCGCCGACGCCGGGCGCCTCTACCTCGTCTCCCTCTCCTCCGGGCAGTGCCTCGAACCTTCCGTGATGAGCGCCGTCGAACTGAGCACCGCGACGCACCCCCTGGTGCGGTTCCTCAGCGAGGTGCACCGCTCCCACACCTCCGTCCTTGCCCCCTTCGTCTGGGGCGCCGCAGATCGGTTGCCGTTCCTTCCGGAGGTCCGCTACGGCCGCACCATCTTGTCGGCGGCGTGCTGGAGGCTGCGCGCCCGTGACCTCTCCGCCTCCGAGCACTGGGTGGATGACTTCACCAACTGGCGCATCCGGTACGGCGTCCCGCGCACCGTCTACGTCAGCTCCGGCGACCAAAAGCTCCGCCTCGACCTTGACCTTCCCGCTCACCTCGATCTGCTCCGCGCCGAACTGGACCACCAACTCGTTCTTGCCCTGCACGAAGCGCCCGAGGAGAACGCTTACGGCTGGATCGGCCGCGCTCATCAGGTGACCATGTCCTTCGCCGCCGACCAGCCGGCCGACCCCGCCCCTGCCGGGCACGTGATCGTCCAGCGCGACGATGGCCATACACCGGGGTTCGCCGACACCGCATACCTGAAGCTGTACGGCAGCACTGCCCGTGCCGACGAGGTCCTGTCCACACACCTGCCGCGTCTCCTGGAGGACGTGACGGCCGCGTTCAGGAAGACCTTCTACCGCCAAGAACTGTCCGCAGAGCTGATCGCGGACCTGTCCGAACCGGGGGCGTGGTTCGTCAGGTACGCCGACCCCGACCCGCATCTCCGCATCCGTCTGGCCCTCCCTCGGCCCGCCGACTTCGCGGAGGCGGCCTTCGAGGTTGCCCGCTGGGCAGACGCACTGCGCGAGGAGGGCCTGATTCAGCGCGTGCAGTGGGACACCTACCTTCCCGAGTCCGGCCGTTACGGCATCGGCCCTACCCTGGAGGCCGCCGAACGCTACTTCGCCGCTGACTCGATGGCGGCACTGGCTCAGATGCGCCTCGACCTTCCCACCGACCTGCATCCGGCCATCACGGCGACCTCGTACGTGGACATCGCCACCGGCCTCCTCGGCTCCCCCGCCGAAGGACGCACTTGGCTGATCCAGCACCTTCTGCGCAGCGATGGCGCGACGGCCCCACGGTCCACACAGGCCCTCGTGCTCCGGCTCACCGACAACGACGACGCAGGCCCGGTCCTGGCCGACCTCCCGGGAGGCGACGCCGTCCTGAGCACCTGGCAGCACCGGCGGCAAGCCCTCGTCCACTACCGCCAGGCACTCGCCACCGCGGGGCGCGATCCGTCCAGCGTCCTGCCATCCCTGCTGCACATGCACCACAACCGCGTCGCGGGCATCGCCCCCAACGCCGAAGCCCTTTGCCGGCGCATGGCCCGCGCCGCAGCCCTGTCCTGGACCGTCCGCCCTGAAGGAGCCGCGCGGTGACTACCGCCCCACCGTCCCCCAACAGCACCCTGCCCTCCCGGCAGTCGCTCGCCCACGGCCCCCTGGGCGCCACTCTGCTGCACATCGAGCGGGCTCGCCGTGGCGCCGGAGACTGGAGCGAGGTGCACCGGGCCCTGGCGGGCGTCGGACCACTGATCGACGGCCGGGACGCCAACCTCTTCCTCGGCGCACCCGCTATGGCACTCGTCCTCCACCTTGCCGCTGACGGCACCGATCGCTACGCGGGCGCGCTGCACACACTCGACGGGGTCGTGGCCGCGCACACCCGGCAGCGCCTCACCGCCGCGCACGCACGCATCGACGCCGGTCGCCGTCCCGCCTTCGCCGAGTACGACCTGCTCCGCGGCCTGACTGGGATCGGCGCGCTGCTCCTGCGCCGCCAGCCACGCGGTGCGGAGCTGAAGGGCATCCTGGAGTACCTGGTACGCCTGACCGAGCCCGTCACCGACGCGGCGGGGGAAACCTTGCCCGGCTGGTGGGTCGGCCATGCACCGACCAGCAGCATGATGACCATTCCTGGTGGACACGCGAACGCGGGGCTGACGCACGGCATCACCGGCCCTCTCGCCCTTCTCGCCCTCGCGCTGCGCGCGGGTGTCAGCGTGGATGGCCACCGGGAAGCCATGCTGCGTATCTGTCGGTGGCTCGATCAGACACGGCAGAGCGACTTCCGCGGAACCCGGTGGCCGCGGTGGGTCAGTCACCGCGGAGCCGCGCCTGCTCAGCCAGCCACGCCTTCGTGGTGTTACGGCACCCCGGGTCTGGCTCGTGCCCAACAGCTCGCCGGCATCGTGCTCGAAGACGGCGATCGGAAGCGGATGGCCGAACGCGCCCTTCTGCACTGCCTGAGCGACCCCGACCAGCTCGATCGAGTTGCCGACCGCGGCCTGTGCCACGGTTTCGGCGGCCTTCTCCGAACGGTGCAGCGTGTTGCCCAAGACGCCGAAGCTCCGGCCTTCGGTGAACGGATCGGCCTCATCACCGACAGGGTCCTGACCGTGGATGCCCCCGACGAGACAGGGTTCCTCACCGGGAAGGTCGGCGCCGCTCTCGCCTTCCAGGACGCCGAATCAGGCATCGCACCCACGGGCCACTGGGACACCTGCCTTCTGCTGACGTGAGAGGAACAACCGTGCCGTACGACGTCGACCGTGTTGAGAACGCTGTCCTGGCCGTCCTCAGCGACGCGGCCTCCGTTGAGGAAGCCGCCCGCGCTGCTGGCACTGCGCCGGACCGCCTCGCCGAGGCGATCGAGAGGTACCGGTCCGCAGGCCGGGGCGCACTCAACGCTCAGCCCGGCGACTGGCGACAGGTCAACATCCGCTTCGCCGACTATGCGACTGCGGAACGCGCCTTCCGCGCCTACATCGCTCCCGCCCTGCTTGCCGGACCGGTCGGCTCCTGGTGGTTCGTGCGCAAGCATCCGCACTGGCGGCTGCGCTACTTTCCCGCCGCGGGCACCGACCCCGAGAAGGCCGTCACACACGTCACCGAAGCACTCGACAATTCCGTCTCCTGGGGAGTGGCCGAGGACTGGAGACCCGCCCCATACGAACCAGAGACCGTAGCCTTCGGCGGGCCGGTCGGGATGACGCTCGCGCACGAGTTGTTCCACACCGACAGCACCGGCGTACTCGACTACTTCCGCGCCGCAGCCCAGAACCTACCCGGGAGACCCGACGCCAGGACAACGTCTCTCCTGGCCATGTCTCTGTTGATGCGCGCCGCACGGCTGGAGTACGGCGAACAGGGTGACGTGTGGGGGAAGGTCGAGGAGCGCCGCCCGCTCACGGAGAACGTGACCCCAGAGCAGGTCAGCACCTTGGTCGAACCCATGCGACGTCTCCTGCTGACCGATGCCCACCCTCTCGACTCCGGCGCCCTCGCCCACGTACGCGACTGGGCCGAAGGGCTGGAGCGCAGCGGCCGAGCCCTGGAAGAAGCCGCGGATAGCGGAGCGCTCAGCCTCGGTAAGCGTGGCATCCTCGCCCGCCACGTCCTCTTCCACTGGAACCGGATGGGCTTCACCGTCCGCCAACAGTCCATCTGGTGCCGTGCAGCCAGGGAGGCCGTCCTTGGCCAATGAGCCGACCGGAGAACCACGCCCGGCCTCCGTCAGGGCGAGGTGTTCGGGTTGAGCCCGGAAGACATCGACTATGCGAAAGGCGTGATTCATGTCCGACGCCAAGTCCAGGCGGTCAAAGGCAGGCTGTACTTCACCCTGCCGAAGGGCGCGAAGACCCGTGTCGTCGACATGCCCTCCTCGGTTGCCGAGGAGCTGAAGCATCACGTCAAAGCCTTCCCGCCGGTGTGAGTGGAGCTGCCGTGGGGCAAGCCGGAGGTGAAGCTTCCCCGTGATCTTGGACATTCGATCTTTATGCCGCGAGGTCGGGTTGGTGGCGCCGCCGGGTCTCGGCTGGCGTGAGGTAGCCGAAGACCTTGTGCTTGCGTAGCCGATGGCGGTTGTAGAACGTCTCGATGAAGTCGAAGACCTGGGCTCGGGCGATGGCCCGGTCGGGCCAGACGCGGGTGCCGATCTCTTCTTTGAGCAGGGCCCAGAAATTCTCCGCAGCGGCATTGTCGAAGCAAGATCCCGTGCGGCCGCAGCTTTGCCGGAGGCGCAACTCGCCTATCGCACAGCGGAATTGGCTGCTCGTGTATTCGCTGCCACGGTCCGAATGTGCTATGCAGCCCGGCCGGAGACGGCCACGGCCCGCGGCCATCCTCAGCGCATCGACGACGAGGTCGGCGCGATGATGATCGGCCATCGAGTAGCCGACGACCTCGCGCGTGGCCAGGTCCAGCCAGCAAGCGAGGTAGAACCAGCCCTCGGCGGTCGGCAGCGCGGTGATGTCGCCGACCAGCTTCGTGCCGGGCGCATCGGCGTGGAAGTCGCGGCCGATGAGGTCCGGGGCCGGCCTGGCCTTCTTGTCCGGCCGGGTCAGCGAACGGCGCTTGCGGCGGGTGACGCCCTGGATGCCGTGCTCGCGCATGAGGCGGGCGACCCGTTTGCGGTTCACTCGCCGTCCCAGACGCCGCAGCTCGGCATGGACGCGCGGGACGCCATAGGTCTGGCGCGAGCCGACATGGATCACGGTGATTTCGTGCACCAGGGCTTGATCGGCGGCCCGCCGGGCGGTCCGAGTTTTCGCCGCGGCGAGCCAGGCGTAGAAGGAGGAGCGGGCCACCGTCAACAGGCGGCACAGGAAAGCGACGCCGTGGGTGATCTTCTCCGCCTCGATGAACGCGTACGTCTCGTTCACCGATCGCTCTCCTTCGCGAAGAAGACCGCGGCTTTTCGCAGGACCTCGATCGTCTTGGCCTGCTCGGCGTTCTGCCGACGCAGCCGCTTTAGCTCCTCGCGCTCAGCGCTCGTGAGCTCACCCGGAGCGCCTTCGCCCCGGTCAGCCTTGGCCTGGCGGAACCAGCCGCGCAGGGACTACGAGCTGATGCCAAGTTCCCGGGCGACGGCGGTGACTGTCTTGCCCGTGGAGTCGACGAGCGCGATCGTGTCCCGTTTGAACTCTTCGGTGTACCGCTTCGTGTACTTGCTTCCCACCTGGTGCTACTTCCTCTGGAACCTCAGGATCCCAGTCTCCAGGTGTCCATGATCAAGGGGAAGGTTCAGATCCCGCACCGCCCCGTCACCCGATCAGTAGCCACGCTGAAAACGCTCACTGTTTCCAGCGGTTCAAGATCACCCAAAGAACACCGGATGCCGCCGGGCAGTCACTGCCCGGCAACGCCTCTCCCCCGTCGGAGGTGTGCGGCTTGATGGTGACCCGGACCGTGTGCGTGGAGGTCTTGCCGCGAATCCGCTTCCGAAAGCCACTCAACACCCAGACCTTAAGTCCGCCCTGGCCGCGTGCCTGACACTCTTGGGCCCCCGGCCAGTCGGCGCTGCTGAGGACTATGGCGGGATCGACACTCAACGAAGTCCAGTACGAATGTTGGCGTGTGCGCGCCAACTACGCCTGCTCACTGAGGGGTTGAAGCGCGTAGGTAGCAGGCCGCAGGCACGTGTGCGCATGGCTGAAACATTGCCAACGCTTGACGGGGTCCCTACAAAGGCGTTGAATCTGCGAGATTTTTGATCTTCTTGTGACTCTGGGGGCGGGGTTGTGTTCACAATATGGAGAAGTCGTGTCGACAAGAGACGTGGGAGAGGGGTACGTCGTTCGGTTGCCGGAGTTGCCGGCACCGCACTGGCGGGGTTGCTTGCGTCGACGCTCGTAGCACCGATGGCGGTGGCCGACGCCGCCGATGGGGGCGAAGGAACCGAGCTGACGGAGGGGCAGCGGGCGCTGTCACAGGCCGTGCAGTCCGGAAAAAGGGTCGAGGTCGACGGGGAACGGTCGGAGTACTCGACGGTCTTCGCGAACCCGGATGGCTTCTCCTTCACCCTTGAGCAGTCGACGGTTCCCGTGCGGGCGAAGCAGGAGGGCGACTGGGTCGATCCGGACGCGACACTGCGTACACGCGCGGACGGAACGGTGGAGCCGCGGGCAGCCGCGGCGCAGATGTCGTTCTCTGGTGGCGGCGACAGGGAACCCTTGGCGCGGATCACGGACCGAGGGCGCTCTCTGGGACTGTCCTGGCCGGGAAAGCTGCCCGTACCCGAGTTGCATGGGGCGAGCGCGGTCTACCGCGAGGTGCTTCCGGACGTGGACCTGAAGGTGACGGCGACACCAGAGAGCTTTCAGCACCTGCTGATCGTGAAGACACCGCAGGCCGCGAAGAACGCCGCACTCAAGAAGCTGGATTTCGGACTCGAAGCCCACGGGCTGACGGTTCGTGAAGGAAAAGCGAGTAATCTCACCGCCGTGGACCCGGACGGCAAGACGGTGTTCCGAGCCCCACCTGCGCGTATGTGGGACTCGGCCGGCGGCGCCACCGTTCCTGGGGGCGGGGTGCAGTCGGCACGGAAGAGCGCCAAGAGCGCCGTGCGAGCGGAGGAGACCCCGGCGTCGGGCGACCCCGCGGAGACCTCCGGAGCGGGGGGTGAGCCCAAGCAGGGAGACACCGTGGCCCGCATGGATGTGGAGGTGTCCAAGGACTCGCTCGCGGTGCTTCCGGATGCCAAGATGCTGGCGGACACCGAAAACTCCGACTTCCCCCTGTACATCGACCCGACGGTGACCTGGGGAGAATCGGAACGGACCCTGCTGCGCAGCGACGGCTACGAGTCCTACGGCTGGGGCAACGGCAGCGACGGCCAGGGCGAAGGTGCGGGCAAGTGCGGCACGTGGCAGCGCTACTACTGCGGCCCCGGCTATGTGCAGCGGCTGTACTACGAGTTCTCGCCCGCCAACCTGAAGGGCAAGAAGGTTCTGGACGCGACGTTCCGGGTGACCGAACCCTGGGCGTTCCAGTGCGACCCTCGCTGGGTGGACCTGGTCCGCACGGGCGACATCTCCTCCTCGACCGCCTGGTCGTCGCGCCCCGACCAACTGGACTGGATGGGAGACCGGAAGGTGTCGGCGGGCCGGGGATCACTGTGCGATCCGGACTCTCCGCAGGCTCCAATCGAGTTCAACGACAACGCGGACGAACCGAACGAGAACCTCACCTCGACGGTACGAAACTTCGCGGCGGGCAAGTTCAAGCGGCTCACTCTCCAGATCAGGGCGCAGGATGAGTCCGATCCTTCGGCTTGGAAGCGGTTCAAGAACGATGCGGTCCTGTCCGTGCAGTTCGTGGGCATACCGGACAAGCCGACGGGTGTCGGGCTGCTGTCCGGTTCGGGAACGGTGTGTGAGAAGAGCAGTGCGGACCCGGCCGTCATGTCGGACCCCACGCCCCTCCTCCATGCGACCGCCCAGACGAAGAAGGGCGGCGAGGAGGACGCGCAGCTGCGCGTGGCCTTCGACATCGACCAACGGAACAGTGACGACACGTGGTCGGACACTCTCGCGGGCAACGGCAGCGAACGTCCCTCCACCGGGTATGTCGGGGATGGCAAAAAGGTGGTGATGTCCTGGTCGAAGCTGGCAGAGGGCAAGCTGTACCGCTACCGCGCATGGGTGCAGTCGTACTACAACGGGGGCGAGAGCTACCTCTCTGGGCCGTCGAACGCCACAACGACGGGCTGGTGCTACTTCAAGGTCGACCCGACGGCACCGAAGGCGCCGACCCTCACGCTCGGCTCCCCCTACACCCCGTGCACGCCCGAGTCGTGCGCGGCGCACGGAGGCCCGGGCAAGGAGGCGTCCTTCACGTTCGGGGCGGCGACGGGGGACAACAACAACGTCGCTTATCAGTACCGGCTCAGTTCCACAGGCGCATGGCAGAGCGCGAAGAAGGTCTGCAGGGGCGGTATCTCCAATGACATGTGTGCTTCATTGCCCGAGCGCTCCGAATTCGTGATCGGCTGGAAGGGCTCGTTCACCCCGGACAGTTCCGGCACGCGTCGCCTCTACGCTCGAGGCAAGGACAACGTGGGCCGATGGGGCGCACAGAACGTGCTGGACTTCCTCGTCGCCGGCGGCGAAGGGCCGACCGGCAGGTGGCACTTCGCCGAGACGGACGGCGCGGCCAAGGACTCGGCGACGGCCGGGGGATCCGCCCGCCACGACGCCACGCTGCAGGGCGAGGCCGTGCGCGACGACCGTGGCCGTCGTGGCGTGATCACACACGATGCCCAGGGAAATCTCCTGGAGCGGCCGCTCACCGACCGGGGCCTCAGCCTCAACGGCTCCAGTGGATACGCGGCCACGTCCGGGCGGGTAGTCGAGACCAGGTCCTCGTACACGGTCTCGGCCTGGGCCCGCCTGGACCCGGAGGCCACAGGGACACAGACCGTCCTCAGCCAGGACGGCGGCGACTACAGCCCGTTCTATGTGTCCTACAACGCCGACGGACTCGGTGACTGGAGCCTGCGCATGCTCTCCAAGGACGCTTCCAGCGGTTACAAGTGGAACAAGGCCCGTGCCAAGCAGCGCGGCGCCAAAGGAGTCTGGACGCATGTGGCGGCCAGCTACGCAGCGGACGGCAACAAGGTGCGGCTGTACGTCAACGGCACACTGCAGTCCGAGGCCGACGCCGGCACCCCGTGGTCGGCGGAAGGTGTCCTGCACATCGGCCGGGGGACGTGGAGCGGCAAGGCCGTGGACCAATTCGACGGCTCCATCGACGAGGTGCAGGTCTGGCAGCGGACGCTGACGGACAAGGAAGTCGGGGACGACGCGCGTCTGCTGACGTCCGCAAACTTCGCGGGCGCGGAACTGGTGGCCGACTGGAAGGCCGAGCAGGGCAGCGGCACCTCCGTCCCGGACACGACCTCCGGGTACGGCAAGGAGCTGAAGCTGTCGGGAGGCGCCTCTCTGGACGGCGAGACGGTCGTCCTGGACGGCACCGACGATTTCGCCGCGGCGACAGGCCCGCTGGTGGACGACACGGGCTCCTTCTCCGTGACCACTTCGGTGGCTCTGGACGGGGACAAGCTCGCCTCCAAGGCCAACGGTTACACCGGTCAGGTCCTGGGCCAGCGCACCAAGGACGGGTCCGCGTGGGGCTTTTGGTACCAGGTGACCGGAAAAAAGACCGTGCTGGACGAGGAGATCGGGGACGAGAAGACCGTCCCGGTCGGGATGTGGCACTTCGGTCGGCACGACACGGACGGCACCTTCTCCTCCGTCGTCTCCGACGAGGAAGCGGAGTTGGACGGCCACGTCAGGCTGACCGGTGTTTTCGACGCCCAGGAGGGGAAGATCCGGCTCTTCCTCGGTCACAACCAGAACGGTGACGACAAGGCGTTCAGCGCCCGGATCGGTGAGGGCGACTTCGCGGTCGGCCGGGGATTCGTCTCGGGGGGCTGGAAGCACTATCTGCCCGCCAGGCTGGCGGAGGTACGGGTGTGGTCGGGGGCCATGGCCAGCCCTGAGCAGATCGAGACCGTCGTGGGCGACTGACCCGCAGACGGCCGCGGGCGGTGTGGGGATCCACACCGCCCGCACGGGCAGCCGTGTGCGCTGCCGCGCTGATGACCTCGGCGACATTCTTATGTGAACTGGGTGGGGGCGTAAGACGATGACATTTGGCATAGGCATGCCAGGACCACGTAGAAGTGCCTGGCGATATCCGGGATTCAGGCTGCTGGTACCGGCTCTGGTGGTGGGCCTGACCGTACCTCTGCTCGGTATGGCACCGGAGGCGGTGCGAGCCGACGGGCTCGGCAGACCTGACCTCCCGGGACAGCGGGTCAGCAAGGTGGATGAAGTCACCTCACTGGGCGCGAAGAAGGCCCGGCAGAAGGCCGCCGACGAGAAGAAGACCAACGACGCCCAGGCCCGGCGGGCCAAGGCGGAACGGAGGAGCGCCTGGCCGGGGCAGGACGAGGCGACCGTCGAGCTCGTACCCGGGAAGACGGGCAAAGCCTCACCAGGCGGCGTTCCGGTCACCATGCGGCCGACTGCCGCGACGCAGGCCAAGAGCTCGAAGGGGTCCCAGGTACCGGACAAGGACGTTGAGGCGCGCCTCACCGTGCTGGACCAGAAGAACACTGTCGGCGCGGGTGTCACGGGAGTGCTGCTGACGGTCGAAGCCGACGCCCCTGCACGGGCCGACTTGAAGGTCGACTACTCGGGGTTCGCCTCGGCCCTGGGCGGCGGGTGGGCACAACGGCTGCGCCTCGTGCAGCTGCCCTCCTGCGTGCTGACGACTCCCGAGCAGGCGGCCTGCCGCAAGCAGACACCGGTGGGCTCGCACAACAACATGCACGGGCAGACCGTCTCGGCGAAGGTGACGCTCGCAGCCACCGGTGCCGGGAAGTCTCCGCAGCTGATGAGGGCCGGGAAGACCGCGGGCCCAGCCGTGTTCGCCGTGGCCGCCGCTGGCACCGGCGCGGGCCAGTCACCCAAGGGCGCGGGTGACTACTCGGCAACCAAGCTGGACCCCTCCTCGTCGTGGCAGGCAGGAAACAGTTCGGGCTCCTTCACATGGAGCTACGACTTCAATGCGCCTCCCGCCGCGGCGGGACCCACCCCGAAGCTGGCACTGTCCTACGACTCCGGAAGTGTCGACGGCCGTACGGCCACGACCAACAACCAGGGCACCGCGGTCGGCGAGGGCTTCGCGCTCACGGAGTCGTACATCGAACGCTCCTACGGCAGTTGTGACGACGACGGACACGCAGACGTCTTCGACCACTGCTGGAAGTACGACAATGCCCGCCTCGTCCTGAACGGCAAGGCGGACCGCCTGGTCGAGGGGAAGAAGGCGGGGACTTGGCGGCTGCAGAACGACAACGCCTCCACAGTGACGCGGTCCACCGGCGCGGACAACGGCGACGACAACGGCGAGTACTGGACCGTCATCACCGGCGAGGGGACCAAGTACGTCTTCGGCCAGAACAAGCTGACGGGAGCCGGTGCCCAACGCACGGACTCGACTTGGACCGTACCGGTCTTCGGCGACGACGCAGACGAGCCCGGATACGACAGCGGTGGATCCTTCGGCGAGCGCGCGAAGACCCAGGCGTGGCGCTGGAACCTCGACTACGTGGAGGACACCCGAGGCAACGCCGCCACCTACTGGTACGCCAAGGAGACCAACCACTACGAGAAGAACGAGGCCAAGACGGCGAACACGGCATACGTGCGCGGCGGCTACCTAAAGGAGATCAAGTATGGGCTGCGCAAGGGGGCCCTGTTCACCGACGACGCCGACGCCAAGGTGACATTCTCCCACAAGGAGCGATGCACCGCGTCGGACTGCTCCAAGCTGACCAAGGACACGGCGGACGACTGGCCCGACGTCCCCTTCGACGCGCTCTGCTCCGACGGCGACGACGACTGCGACTCGGCAGGCCCTTCGTTCTTCAGCCGCAAACGACTGACCGGCATCAGCACCTACTCCTGGGCCGCCGCGTCATCCAAGTACGAGCCGGTGGACACCTGGACGCTGACCCAGAGGTTCCTGGACGGCGGGGACATCGGCGACACCTCCGACCACGTCCTGACGCTCCAGTCACTGAAGCGCACCGGCAAGAGCGGCACCGACATCGCCATGGACCCGGTGACTTTCACCTACCAGATGCGCCCGAACCGCGTCGACGCCACGGACGACATCCTGCCGCTCACCCGGCCCCGCATGTCCACCATCACCTCGGAGACCGGAGCGATCACCGAGGCCACCCTGTCCGCACCCGAATGTGTGCGCAGCGCGGTGATCGACGCCCCGCAGGACTCCAACACACGCTCCTGCTACCCGCAGTTCTGGAACATCAACGGCGCCGAGAAGGCGAGTGTTGACTGGTTCCACAAGTACCGCGTCTTGGCAGTGACCGTCTCCGACCCCACAGGGCGGAACGAAGCCGTCGAACACGCCTACAGCTACTCCGGCGCCGCCTGGCGCCACGCCGACGATCCGTTCGTTCCCAAGGACGAGCGCACCTGGTCCGACTGGCGCGGCTACCGGCAGGTGACGTCCTACACCGGGGCGGAGAAGACAACCCGCTCCAAGACGGTCTCCCTGTACATGCAGGGCATGGACGGGGACAGGAACAAGGACGGCACCAAAAAGTCGGTGGGCGTCGAGCCGCTCTCTTCGCCCGATCTGGGCGTCGCCGCCATCAAGGACGGCGACCAGTACGCGGGCCAGCTGCGCGAGAAGGTCAGCTTCGACGGCGCCACGCCGATCTCGGCCACCGTGAACACGCCCTGGTCACAGGAGACCGCCCGTCAGAAGGCCCCTGACTCCGACGACCACGTCGCCCGGTACATCCGGACGAAGAACGCGACCACACACACCTATCTGACGGCATCCCGCAAGTGGCGTGCCCGCACGGTCAGTACCGACTACGACAGCTACGGCATGCCGTCCACCGTGCAGGACAACGGTGACGACGCGAAGACCGGGGACGAGACCTGCACGACCTCCTGGTACGCGCGCAACGCCGACGAAGGGATCGTCAACCTGCCCGCCCGCACCCGTCTCGTAGGCAAGGCGTGTTCGGTGGCGGACAAGGACCTGGACCTGCCTGCCGACGACTCCCGCCGCGGTGACGTGCTATCGGACACCGCCATCGCCTACGACGATGCCGCCTGGTCCACGGACCAGAAGCCCGGCAAGGCACTGGTCACTTGGGCCGGCCGGGCCAAGGGATACACCACGGGCTCCGCTCCCACTTGGCAGGAAACCTCCACCACTGATCACGACGCTCTCGGTCGGCCGATCCTCGTCACCGACGCCAAGAAGCAGGAGACCACGAAGACCGCATACACCCCGGCCGGCTCGGGCCCCCTGACGCAGACCACCACTACCAACGCCAAGGGCCACCGAACGATCAGTTTCCTGGACGCGCGGCGTGGCCTGCCCCTGCGCACGTACGACGCCAACCAGAAGAAGACCGAGCTTGAGTACGACGCGGTGGGCCGCACTACATCGGTCTGGCTGCCCAACCGGGCCCGAGGCGTCCAGAGCCCCAACCGGACCTTCGCCTACCACCTGAGCAACACCGAGCAGTCCTGGGTGTCGACGGCCACCTTGAAGAAGGACGGAGAGAGCTACACCACCACCTACGAGATCGTCGACGCACTGCTGCGGCCGTTGCAGACGCAGACTCCGACGCCTCAAGGTGGCCGCCTGCTGACTGACTCCCGCTACGACTCACGGGGCCTCAACTACGAGACCTACGCGGACATCTTCGACAACACGAAGAAACCCGAGGGGACCTATGCACGTGCCGAGTACGGTGAGGCCCCCAAGCAGAAGGAGACCGTGTTCGACGGAGCAGGCCGCCCCACCAGCGATACGCTGCTGGTGTACGGGGTCAAGAAGTGGTCGACCGCCACGACCTATACCGGGGACTCCACGGCAACCGCTGCCCTGAAGGGCGGATCAGCCACCCGCGGCATCACCGATGCCCGCGGCCGGACGGTGGAGAGCCGCGAGTACGACGGACCGAGCCCGGCCGACCCTGACTTCGGCGGCGGCCCCGGCGCTTCCTACGTGGGCACGAAATTCACCCACACACTGGACGACCAGCAGACGTCCATCACCGGTGCGGACGGCGCCAAGTGGGAATACACCTACGACCTGTTCGGGCGTCGGGTGACGGCGAAGGACCCCGACAAGGGAACCACGACCACCGAGTACGACATGCTGGACCAGGCGGTCAAGACCTCGGACGTGCGAGGCCGGACGATCCTGACCGACTATGACGCGCTGGGCCGCACCACCGACACCTGGGCGGGGGAGAAGACAGAGGCCAAACAGCTGACCGCCCGCGTCTACGACACGGTCCTCAAGGGCCAGCCCACCTCGTCCACCCGGTACATCGGCGGCAAGAACGGCCGGGCCTACACCCGGACCGTCACCGACTACGACAGCATGACCCGCCCGATCGCGACCACGCTCGACCTCCCGGCCGACGACCCCTTGGTCAAGGCCGGGCAACCGTCCTCGCTGAAGTACAGCAGCTACTACAACCTCGACGGCACCTTGCAGAACACCAAGGAACCGGCGCTCGGCGGTCTCGCCTCGGAGATCATCGACTACAACTACGACGACCTCGGCCAGGTCACCCAGGTCGGCGGCCTCACCGGTTACCTGCTCGGCACGGACTACTCGGCCCTCGGCCAGATCCAGCAGCTCACCCTGGGCGCGGCCAACACCGAGGAGCACAAGAAGGCCTACGTCACGAACACCTACGAGGAGGGCACCGACCGGCTGCTCCGCAGCCACGTCACCGACCAGACGCATCCGTACCAGCTCCAGGACCTCAACTACCGCCAGGACGACGCCGGCAACGTTACGTCGATCACTGACACCAGCAGCCTGGGCGGGACTGGAGCCGCCGAGACCCAGTGCTTCTCCTACGACGGCCACCGCCGCATGACCGAGGCGTGGGCTCCGGCCTCGCGGAAGTGCTCCGAACCGGCCGCTGCCGGCAGCCTCGCCGGGCCGGCCCCTTACTGGAACAGCTACGAGTACAACAAGGCCGGCCAGCGCGCCCGGGAGACGGTCCACACCGGCGACGGCAACACCACCACGACGTACTGCTACGACACCGCCCAGCCGCACACGCTGACCGGCACGACGACGAAGGACGACTGCGCTGCTCCCGAGCGACGCTACGGATACGACAAGACGGGCAACACCACCGCGCGCCCCGGCCCCGCCGGTACGACGGGCAGCCAGAACCTGGCATGGTCCGAGGAGGGCAAGCTCACGAAGCTGACCCAGGGCGGCAAGGACACGGACTACGTGTACGACGCCGACGGCAACCTGCTGATCCGCGCCTCGGAAGGCGGCGAACGCGTCCTGTACGCGGGAGCCACCGAACTGCACCTCAAGGCCGACGGCGGTACGTGGGCCCAACGCCGTTACACCGTCGGCGGGACCACGGTCGCGGTGCGCTCCAACGAGTCGGGCAAACAGCAGGTGTTCTACCAGGCCGGTGACCACCACGGCACACAGAGCCTGTCCATCGGCGCGGACAGCACCCAGGCCGTACGCAAGCGGTACCTGAGCCCGTTCGGCGCCGAGCGCGGAAAGGCCGTGGGTACCTGGCCCGACGACAAGGGCTTCCTCGGCATGACGGATGACAAGGCCACAGGCCTGACGCACGTCGGAGCCCGCGAATACGATCCTGCCATCGGCCAGTTCCTCAGCGTCGACCCCGTACTCGACTCCAGCGCGCCCCAAACCCTAAACGGCTACAGCTACGCCTCGAACAACCCGGCGAGCTTCTCCGACCCCACCGGCCTCCACCAGATGATGCAGAACGGTGGTGGGGACGACTCGAACGCCCAGAACGACTTCATCGAATCCCACGCTTCACCAGACTTCGGGTCCGGTGCCACCTGGAGCTCCACCTACAGCAACTTCCCTGGAGGCGGCGGTGGAGGCGGAGGAACAGCTCAGGGGTGGGCGCCCGCGGCCAAGCCGTGCGGAGTGGTGCCCATGGCACCGTGCGCCGGCACGGCCCCGCTCATCGGCCCGGCACCGATCTTCCTCCCGTACATCCACCCCGGGGTCGCCAGCCCGCAATACCAGATGGCCCGATACTGCGGGGCCTATCCAATCGACCGGGCGTGCAACCCACAGGACGCTGTGCGCGGCGGAGGTAACGATAGTCTCCAGAAGATCGTCGGCCAGTTCATGCTCGGCAAGTTGGACCGGTACGAGACGTACGGCGAGGACAGCAAGGTTGCCCTGCAGGTCATGATGACGGATCTCACCGCGGCCCATAGGGCGGAGATCGCGAAGAGGTACTATGAGCTCGGCAAGAAGAGCGGCTCCCTGGACCCGAACTCCATCGGCGGCAAGAGCACGTCCGGCAAGGCGCAGCAGTTGGGCAGCGACGCGAAGTCGGTCCTTACCGGCGACGCGAATGTCGCGACAGCGATCCTTGGCTCATACACAACGAAATACAAGATCTTGCGGGCTAATTCCACCGGAATTCAGGCGCGCATCACCATTCATAACTCCATGTCCGTTTCGTCGCTCACGCACTATGCGACAGGATACGGAACGTCAGCCGAACGGTTCGTTTCCAGGTGGGTGGATAACGACGGAATCATCGCCTTCGGTGGAGCCGCTCATCAACAGGACATGACAATCGTTTTCCGGGCTGTCATTCCCGTCCGAGGCGGCGTCCTGGGAGGCCCTCCTGTGCAATGACAGGTCAATACAATCAGCAGGCCGACGTAAGCGAATAACAACGGAGTGACCTATGGGTATGGGGCGTTCAGGGACTAGCCCGCGGCTAACACCGCGGAAGCGTAGATCCGCCCGAAGCTTCCTGATCGCCCCATCCCTTGTCGGCGCTTTGCTGATCTGCACCTCCTGCGCCCCGTTGAGCGACCCCTATCCGGAGAAGGGGGCCGCGAAGCCACGGACCCTGGTACGGAAATGGAAGAACGGTGATACGGGGGCGACGCTCGACCTGCGGGGCAAGAGCAAGTTCACCGTCAAAAACCTCAGGGCGCAGTACTCCTCGTGCTCGCCCAGTGGCCTGCACACCAAGTCAGGGAAGGGCACCTGGAAGTCTCTGGATGTGGCAGGCGCGACCTCGGTAGTGCTGGACTTCTCGGACGGGTGTGACACCACGCTTTATTACGGCGAGGAATCAGGGAACCCCGTCCTCTACAACTCCGCCGAGGGTGCCGACAACGTCATGAAGCTGACGTAGTTGCGGTAGAGGTATCCGTTTCTCCTGCCTCCCCGTCTACTTCGCGGTCCTGCAAGAGGGCGCCGCTGGACTCCGAGGCAGACATAAGGCTGCCGTGACACGTGATGGGCGCTGAGGCCCCCGCCGGGCAGGAACCGTGACCCACACCATCGACACCGGCCTGCCGCTCCACGACGACCGAATCGCGGACTCGTTGACGGACAGCGACATCGGTCCGGACCTGATACTCCACGATCGCGACTGCACTATCGAGATCTGCACGCTTCGCTTCGCACTTGAGGCCCGGAGTGCACACACCACGCTCGCTGTGACCACCCGAGCAAAGAAGCAACCCGGCAGCGCCTCGGCGCGGCCACTGCCCGCCTTGGGCCGGCCACCCTCACCACGCACCGCGGTTTGGCCGCAGCCCAGGCGTGCCGCCGTGTGCCTGCACCGGCGGCTGGCCACGTGGTCCCCCTGGGCCCGGCGACGACACCGCGACCGTCACCGCCCGGAAGCCGCGCGATCTTCTGCAGCGACTCATCGCAGCAGAGCAGTGGCAGGCGGGCGACCCCGACATCCTCGTCGTCGCGGACGCAGGACACGACGCGCCCCGCCTCGGCTTCCTCCTGGCTGACCTGCCGGTCCAAGTGCTGGCCAGGATGCGATCCGACCGCGCCCTGCGCAGAGCGGTCCCACCACGGCTGCCGCACACTCAGGGCTGACAGCCCCCACACGGCGGAGAGTTCGCCTTCGGGCAGCCCCCGACATCTGGAGCGCCCCCCGGACACCGAAACCATCACCGACACCCGTCTCTACGGCACCGCCAGGGCCCGGTCCTGGAACTGGCTGCACCTCAAAGCTGATCCACCGCTCCTCCTGGGCAACCGCAGACGGCACCTCCCGATCGTGGAAGAAACGGTGATCCGCCTGGACATCGACCACCTGCCCAGCGGAGCAACACCCAAGCCGGTCTGGCTGTGGTGGTCAGACACCGATGCCACCCCGGACGATGCCAACCGCCTCTGGCAGGCATACCTCCGGCGCATCAACATCGAGCACACCTTCCACCTGTTCAAGCAGACCCTCGGCTGGACCGCCCCAAAAATCCGCACTCCCGAGGCAGCCGACCGATGGACCTGGCTCATCCTCGCCGCTTACACCCAACGGCGGTTCGCTCGTCCCCTCGCATCCGACCGGCGTCGCCCCTGGGAGAAACCCAGCCCGCCGGACAGACTCACCCCCGCCCGAGTCCGCCGCGACTTCCGGCACATCCGCCCGCAATCGGCCTGTCCAGCCCAAGCACCGAAACCTTCGCGTCCTGGCCCCGGACGGCCGCCGGACCAAAAGAACCCCGGCCCACACCCCGCCACGACGTGCATACACCCCGCAAAACCGCGGCAGCGAAGAAGAGAACGACGAAGTCAACCACCCCACGACCACGCCGCACAGGTTAAAAGTCAAGTGTACGGCCAGCAGTCCGGGCGTCATCGCAGCTCAGAAGGGATGCAGGTGATGTAACCGGTCGTCAAGCTCAGGATAGCCAGCCGGTGTAAGTCCGGTCCGGGGAGACGCCAGGGTCCCCGGTAGCTGACTCCCGGCGTCACTCGAAATGGTGGCGTTGAAGTGGAGTGACAAGCGCCCTTCGGGGGCGTGCAACCGACCAGTCCGCAACATGAAGTGAAGCCTGCAGCGTCGTCATTTAACCCCCGCCCGCGGGCGGGCCAAGGAGGAGCCGAGCCTGTGCTTGAAGGGCGAAGGCCACGGAAGGCGATCCAGAACCTGGAGCGGTCGCCGAGGAACCTCCCGGCGTAAGGGGCGTGGAATGGTTGGAAGGTTGTCCTGGGAACTGGAGAGAGCCTCCTCGGCCCCGGGTTTGCGGCCCGGGAAGCGTGGCTCGCCTATAACCGGCAGAACCGGGAAATGGCGAGCTGCCGAGAGGCAGTCGGAGGGGGTCGTAGTAGTGGTGATCGACGGGACAACACAACCCGCCGGGAGCGAAGGACCCCTGCTTCATCGATGCGGATCGCGAACAGGGAGGGACCCGGATGAGTGCCGTATCGGCTAATTCCATCCGCCGGGAGGAAGGGGCTGCAGGACCGGGCCGTCGTCCTCTGGACAAGGTCCGATCCTTGCAGCGGACGCTTTACCGCTGTGCCAAGCAAGAACCTGAACGCCGGTTTCATGCCCTGTATAGCCATGTCCACCGCATGGACGTTCTTCGGCGGGCGTGGGCCGGTGTGTGTGCGAACCGGGGAGCCCCTGGCGTGGACGGCGTGACCGTCGACGCGGTGGCGTCCTCGGGAGTGGATGTGTTCCTCCAGGACCTGTCGGAGAAACTGCGGACGCATGTGTATCGTCCGTCGGTGTTGCGGCGGGTCCAGATTCCCAAACCGGGGCGGCCGGGGGAGTTGCGGCCGCTGTCGATTCCCACAGTGGCGGACCGGGTGGTGATGACGGCAGCGAAGCTGGTCCTGGAACCGGTCTTCGAGGCTCAGTTCACCGAGGCGAGCTACGGATTCCGGCCCAAGCGGTCCGCGATCGACGCGCTCGAGGCTGTGCGCGTGGCCGCGAACCAGCGGCGGGAATGGGTGTTCGAGGCCGATATCCGGGACTGCTTCGAGACGGTCGACCACGACGCGCTGATGGCCCAAGTGGCCCGGCATGTGGTGGACCGATCGATGCTGAAGCTAATCCGGGCCTGGCTGCGGATGGGAGTTTTGGAGGGCGGGGTGATCTCTCCGACCGGGGCGGGAACCCCGCAAGGCTCACCCATCTCCCCACTGCTGGCGAATATCGCTCTGCACGTTCTCGACGAGGCGTGGCAGGACGAGGGCGGTCGGCTGGGAGTGCTGGTGAGGTACTGCGATGTCTTCGTTGTCCTGTCGCCGACCAAACAACGGGCGGAACGCGCCCGGGAATTGGCGGCTGGGGTGCTCGGACGGCTGGGGATGCGATTGCATCCGGAGAAGTCCGGCATCACCTGCCTCACCCGGGGCGGACAGGGCTTTGATTTCCTCGGATTCCACCACCGGAAAGTCGAGTCGTGGAAATGGCGGGGCAGGTTCTACTTGCAGCGCTGGCCTTCGGCCAGAGCGATCCGGGTGCTGCGGGAGAAGATCCGCACAGCCACCGGCCGCTCGAAGACCGAACGGCCCGTGTCCGCTGTGGTCGCCGACCTCAACCCGGTCCTGCGGGGCTGGGCCGCGTACTTCCGCAACGGGAACTCCGGACGGAAGTTCAACGCTGTCGACGGCTACGTCCATGAACGGCTGGCGATCCTCACCAGCCGGAAACACGGCCGAGCGGGCCGGAATTGGTTCACTCGCTACACCTATGAGTGGATCACCCGGCTCGGGGTCTATCGCCTCACCGGAAACGTACGCAGGGCGACGGCGCATGCCAGTCGGTGAACGATGTCGGAAAGCCGTGTGCGGGAGAACTGCATGCACGGTTTGAAGCGGCGGGGACTGGAAACGGAGCGGAAGCCACCGCGCCAGTCCCCGACCCTACTACCGGTAGTTCGTTAAATCCGGCAGTAGAGATCAAGGCCGTGTCCGGTGGTGACCGCGTCGATTAGTGCCTGGAGCTCAGAGGGTGGGTCCTTGTCCGTCCAGGCTTGCCAGCATCGGTTGAGGGTGACGGCGGGGGTGAGCCAGGAACGGACGGCCCGTAAGGCCCTGGGGCAGCAGGGCTGTTGGGGCTGGTGGTGTCCGGTTGGTCCCCCTCTCTGGCCCCTCGTCGGGGCACGGGTCCGGCGCGCTGGCGTCCAGGGGTCCGGGTGGGGCGAACCACTGGTCCCAGCAGAAGGAGAAGGCGCAGTTGACCAGGGTCTGGTGGCGGCGGATGGCGCGGTCGGAGCGGACTTGGAAGTCGGCCCAGCCGAGTTCGTCCTTGATCTGTTTGTAGCTCTGCTCGATCCACGGCCGCAGGCCGTAGAGGCGCACGATCTCGGCCAGGTCGGCGGGCGGGTGCGGGCTGGTGGCGGCGTGGGGTGCGTCGGGGTGGGGCAGGTTGGTGGCCAGGTACCAGGTGGCCTTCTCCGGCAGGGTGGCTGGATCGGTGGTGGCCACGACCAGGCGGCAGGGTGAGTCGGGGCCGTAGCCGCCCAGGCGGGCATCGGCGGCCCACCAGGTCTCAGTGTGCCCGTCGCGGAAGTGACGCTCCACGGGCGTCCAGTCGCCTGGATGTCTGGCATCACGCCAGGTCAGGGCATGCGCGGCCTCGATGGGGGTGTGCGGCTGGTCGGCCCGGGCCCAGGTACCGCGGTGCGGCTTGAGCGCGACCACGTAGGCCAGGGCGGCCTCGCGCAGTGCGAGATACCAGTCGTCGCTGACAGAGTAGGCGCAGTCGGCGACCACGGCCCGGCAGGCGAAGCCCGCTTCCTTCCCGCGGGCCGCGAGGGCAGCGGACAGCTGTGGTTTGGTGCGGAAGGCGGGGTCGGACCGGCCGCGGGCGAAGTGATGGGCCGGGGTGTAGGGAGTGGCGTGCAGCGGGTAGTAGACGCGGCCGTCCGTCCACACCGTGGTCACCGTGACGATGCCGTTGTCGGTCTTGCCGTACCGGCCCAGCCACTGCCGGCCCACATTCGCGGTCGCGGTGCCGTCCTTGCGGTCCCCGGAATCGTCGATCACGATCACCCCGCCGTCGTGCGGAGCGGTGGCCGGCTCCCTCCGCAGCAGTTCAAGCCGCCGGTCGTTGATCTGCTCGGCATCCCAGGGCGACTCGGACAGGAAGAACTGCAGCCGCTGCACCCCCGGCTTCCCCGCACCGACCACCGGCTCCGCCCCTGCCAGGCAGGTGATCGTCTTGTTCCGCTCCCGCGGCGCCAGCAGCCCGGTCAGATACTCACGAAACCCCCGCCGCTGGGCCAGGCTGAAGAAGAGGTCGTCGAACCGAGCCGCGTACTCCTCCAACGGCCCCGGCGCAGGCGGACACGGACGGCGAGCAGACATCTTCAGCCCCCAGCACGGAAGTTGGCCTCTATCACCGGCCTACGACCCACTCGACCCGTCGTCAACCCATACCACCGCCAGCTTTAACGAACTACCGGTAGTTGCCTACGGCCTCCACTGTACGGAGAGGCGGTGCAGGCGCGCCAACGGAAGTGCGCGCAACATAGCCGACGATCGCCGGTTAGCGAAACCGGCGTTGTTCCGGACCCTGGTAGCTCTGTAGGCCGCATGGGGCCACAGGCTAGGCAATCAACAGGAAGCTTCACCGATGTATGGATACTCCGCTCCCCGAGTCAGAGGCAATCAGACCTGGCAAGAGAGTGCGGCATGTGTGGTGGCCGTTGGGGCGAGAAACGATCCCGAGCTCTTCTTTCCTGGCAGGTACGCAAGTGATCAACGTATCCGCCTTGCCAAAGGGATCTGCGCGTCCTGCGCAGTCAGGGTGAAGTGTCTGGAGGCTTCTCTGGAATCTAATGATGCTGCTGGCATATGGGGCGGCATGACGGAGGAGGAGCGTAGAGCAATCCGAAAGCGATTCGAGTTGCGTTGTGACCCTGCCAGGGTTGCGGCGGCCCTGGCAGGGAGGGACGTGTATCTCACCAAAACGGAGACCCAAGAGGTAGTCCGACGGGCTGCTGACGCCGAGACGCCAACTGCCTCACTGGCCCGAGTCCTCAAGGTATCTGAAGGTCACGTGCAGAAGCTGCTCCGGCGAGAGCGTCGCGCCAAGGCCGATGACCACTTGGAGACACCGAGCGCCGTGGGTGCCACTTGCGGTGCGGCGTCAGCATGAGAAGGAAGGATACGGTTCATGAGGCGCCAAGTGGGTGGGCTAACCGGTATCTAGCGGTTCATGAAGCAGCCGCGTATCTCAACATGAGTCCGCGTTGGATGTACAGGGAATCCCAGCGTCACGGGCTGCCAAGGTACTACTTCGGCGGCAAGCTCAGGTTCAAGGCCACCGACCTCGACAGTTGGGCGCAGCAGCAGAAGGTCACTTGAAGGGGGGGCGGGTGCTGACCCGCCCCTCCTTCGTTACAACCCTTCGTTCAGCAGCTTCGCAGCCCGACCGATCGACGCAGGCATCAGGTGCCGATAAATTTTGAATGTCATGTTGATATTCCTGTGCCCCATCCACTCGGCGACGTCCGTGATAGGTATCCCTCTGGCCAGACAGTTGGAGGCGAAGAAGTGACGCAAGGAGTAAGTGGTTAGCCTCCTGGTGATGCCTGCCCGCTTCTTCGCGGCGCCCCATTGATAGTCGAGCGTCGTGTGAGCCCAGTAGGGGGAGCGCTGGGTTCGCAGAAGATAGCCGTTCGTGTCAGCGCCGTGCTCCTTCTCGAAGCGGAGCAGGGCGTCTCGGACGGTCGATGGCATCGGGGCCTCGCGGAACTCTCCGAGCTTCCGATGCTTGAGAGGTACCCGCTCACGCGTCTTCCCTTCAATCTGTTCGGTGATGCGATAGACGTCGTCGGCGACCATCCGTTCCATATTCGCGGCGTATGCCTCCCCGTTGCGGAGACCGCAACCGGACATCAGGTCGATTACGAGCCCGAGACCATCGCTTGCCTCGGCCTTGAGAGCGTGGACCTCGTCCAAGGTTGGGATGGTGATCTTCCGGGGGATGTACTCAGGCGGGACGACCCCCTCGAACGGGTCCTCGACGATGCCGCCGCGACGTCGCGCGTCGAGAAGGATCTTCTTCAGGGTGTCGAAAGCGTTCTGTTGCGCTGCCAGTCCGACGGAACGTTCCTCCATCGACATGATGAAGTCGTCGACCACGGTCGCGGTGAACGTGTTGATCCGCCGGGATTCAAGCACGGGCAAGATCTGTCGGTCGAGTACCTGCTTGACTGTGCGTACGCTGCCGGCTGCGTAATGACGCTGCCGCGTCAGCCAAGCGGAGGCGTAGTGCCCGAAACGTTGCTTGCCGATCTCACGCTTGAGGTCGGCCTGGGCACGAGGAGTGGTCCGCTTCTCCTCGTAGACCTTGGTCAGTCGGTCGAGTGCCGCCTGCTGTGTCGAGTACCCAGTCTCCTCGCGTTGCCGCCCGGCGGCATCGCGGTAGCGAATGACGTACGGGTGGGCGCAGCGGTTCTGGCGGGCGCAGGCGCAGCCTTTGAAGAAGCTGCCCATTCCGCGGACGAGCTGGGTCGCCAAGTACACGTCTCCTGACTCATGCTGGGAGTTTGCTGACCAAGGGCCTCCAAGCATGGCCGTGACCTGCGGCCACGCCAAACTACGGGACGTTGATCAGCATCCTCATGGGTACCTCCTGGGAAGCGCGTTTGATGCCGACTCTGGTGACGCCTCGTCAGGTCGGAAGGAAGGTCGGGTCCGGCGGCTCGGTCTGAAGTTCCCTGCTGTCGGCAGTATCGGCCTTGCGGCAGCGAAGGTCACGCTTGAGAACGAGCTGTTCGGCGGGGCCGGGCGCGGAGAGCACCTGACTCCACCCGGGAGAGGCGATGCTGGGAAAAGCTCAACGCAGGTCAGAAGCCTGTTGTCTGAGGGCTGCGACAGCCGCGTCGGCTTCCGCTGAGCGCTGTTCGTTGGTCACGGCGATGGTCGCTCGTCCCTGCCAGTGGCGGTCCTCGACCCGGACGATTCTCACGCCGGCTGGAGCGGAGGAGACCGCCATACCCGGCAGCAGGCAGATCCCCAGGCCGGCAGCCACCATTCCCAGACGTGTGGACCATTCGCGCGCCTGATGGGCGACCGTTGGCCGAACGAGGGTGGGCCAGGCACCGTAGTACGGGGTGTCACCGGCAGCGTTCTCGACGATCCACCTGTCGTGGCGCAGTTCGTTGGCCCGCACCAGGGGCCGGGTGGCCAATGGGTGATGACGGGGCAGCGCGACACGTAGATCGTCTTCCAGGAGCGTTTCCTGGCGCAGCCCGTCGAGGTCATGCTCCTGCGGCCCGGCGCACACACCCACGACGGCAACGTCCAGACGGTTGGAACGTAGCTGCCGCAAAAGACTGGGGGTTGAATCCTCTACGAAGCCGACGGTCACATGGGGGTGTTCGTCCGCCAGCCGTGCGAGGGCACGCGGAGCCAGAACCGCAGCCGCAGCCGGGATCGCGCCGATCGTCACACAGCCCGTGATGTGTTGACTCAGTGCGCTGACCTCACGGACGGCGGCGTCGAGACCCGACAGCACGTCGGCCGCGTGCCGTGCGAACGCCACGCCGGCCTCCGTGGGTGTCACTCCGCGTGCCCTTCTCTCGAAAAGGGCCGCGCCCACGGCGGACTCGACAACTTTCACCTGCCGGGATACAGCCGATTGCGTGTAGCCGAGGGAAGCTGCTGCCTCGCTGAAGGAGCCCGTCGCGGCGACTTCGCGCACTACCCGCAGTCCCACGAGAGTCACATCCGTCATGCCCTGCACCCTACAGCCGAGGTATTCCCAGAACGCATACCTGGAGTGCTCAATCATCATTTGTGCGCGTGCCTGCGGTCATGCACGCTGGGTCGCACACCCACCCTGGTCCACCCCAACCACCAGAAGCCGGAGATGCGTGATGGACGACGTACAGAAGAAGGCAATCGTCGAACACTTCCTGAGCCTCTACGCCAAGGGGCGGTGGGGAGCGGCCGACAACACGGAACCCTTGGAGGAGCTCCTGGACTGCCTCACCGACGACGTTGAATGGTGGATGAGCGGGGCTCCGGGAAACGGTCGCGTCACCAAGGACCAGTTCCGCGCCATGCTCAAGCCGCTCGACTCGATCACGGACGGCCCGCTGGTCATCACACCCACCGCATGGACCATTCAAGGCCCCAGGGTCGCCGTGGAGGCGTACTCGACAATGAAACTGAAGAACACGCGAGACTACCGCAACCACTATCACCTCCTCTTCGAGATCAGCGGCGGAAAGATCAGCAAATACCACGAACACCACGACACCGCGCACGTGAACAGCACCATGTGGGCAGGCTGACACTTCAATACCTACGCGCTCTCATACCGCGTTCTCATACCGCCCTCTCAGGCCGGCTTGTCGAGGATGACCGCGGCGTAGCCCATCCGGTCGCGCACCGCGGCATGGGCATCGGCGATGGACACGAAGCGCTCCCACTGCGCCGGCTCCACCGAACTGAGGGATGGCCTGAGCCGCACCAGCACCTTGCGTCCCACAGAGCTTCGGGCGAGCCGGGCGAGTAGGGCCAACCCGTGCAATGTCCGGTGCAGCACGGGCCGGGTCCAGTCGATGGCCGCTCGCGGCGTGAACCCCGTTTCGCGGGCAAGCCGCCGATAGCGGTGCAGTGGCTCGAACTCCTCGAACTGCCACGTGTTTCGCACCAGCCGCTCCGGATCCAGCACGGTGATCTCCTCCGGTCTCTCGGTGTGCCAGAAGAAGTCGACGAGGACCAGTCGCCCGCCCGGCGTCAGGACGCGGTATGCCTCCTCGAGGAATCTCCGTCGCCCATCCGGTCCGAACTGAAAGGCGCCTTGAAGGCAGTGCACTTTGTCGAAAGCCGCGTCACCGAAGTGGGCGGCGGATTCGTCTGCCTTCAGATTCGTCGCATCCGCGTTGAAGAACCTGACGTCGGGATGGGAAGCGTACCGTTCACCGGCTCGCCGCACGTGGTGCTCCAGGAGGTCCACTCCCGTCACCGAACAACCTTGACGCGCCATCAGGTCGCTGGTGTAGCCCGTACCGCAGGCGGTGTCCAGCACACGGTCCCCCGGGGTGAGGCGTAGCAGCCGAATGGACCGGTTCACCAGCTGCCTCTGATGGAACCCGCCCCGCCCGAGGAGCATCATGGGCATCGTGGAAATGGTGCAGTAGCCCAGACACAGCAAGTCGGTCCACCCGAACGCCTTCACCACGCGCAGGACGATGTTGGCCGAGTCGTATGGGTGGGCGGCAGCGTCGGAATTCATGCGGAGATCCTCGCACCGCGGAATGGCGGGCTCATCACATGACCCGCGACTCCGGCCCTCTTCACCTGCGCGGGTCACACCTTCATCGCTCATCGCCGGTACGCATGGGCACCGTTTTATTTCCAGTCGAACCATATGCAGATGGCCGAGGCGGCGTGGATACCGAGGAAATGACAGGAGCTGTCGATAACGTGACCCAACCGCTCGCCCGACGCGGGAATTCTGACAAGGAGAGACGTCAGTGTCAGAGCTTCCGTACCCCGGAGCCACGGCGGAGCCCACGGCGACACCGGCCGCGGAGTACCGAGCGCCGGTGCATCGGCTGCGCGCGCTGGCGCTGGCCGTCGTCGAGGGCAGCCGCGTCATGTGGTGGGCCGCGTACTTCCTCGTCAGTTGGTCCGTCGGTCGGCTCGTGCGCCGCGACGGGGACCCGCTGGTGCGCGTCGCGGCCTCGCTGCGTCGGTGCCTGCTGGGCTTGGGCCCCCTGTACATGAAAGTCGGTCAGGTCCTGGGCACGCAGACCGGCTTGCTGCCCCCGGAGGCGACAGCGGAGTTCCGCACCTTCTTCAGCGAGCTGCCTCCCATGAGCGAGAAGGACCTTCGCCGCACTCTCGGCCGCGGCCTTCACGTGCCCGTTGAGGAAGCGTTCACGTCGTTCGGCTGGACGCCCATCGCGGTCGGCTCCGTCGCCCAGGTCCACCGGGCCGTCCTGCATGACGGCGGTGAGGTGGCGGTGAAGGTGGTCAAGGCGGGAGTGAAGGAGCGACTGCACGTCAGCTCCTGGGCTCTGGAGAAGCTGCTCGCAACCATGCACGCACTGGTTCCACCGCTACGCAGGTACGACCTCCCCGCACACTTCGCCGAGCTGCGGCCGCTGCTGGCAGGCCAGGGTGACATGCGCCGTGAAGCCCGGTGGCAGAAGGAGGTCGCCGCCAACTTCCACCTGCACCCCTTCGTGCGCGTGCCCCAGACGTACGACCCGCTGTGCGGGGACGACATCCTGGTCATGGAGTACGTGCACGGAGCCAGGGGGCAGGACCCCGAACGGACGGGGCACCCCCGGCCGTCGCTGGCCCGCCGCATGCAGGACGCCTTCTACGCCATGGTGTTCTTCCACGGTCTCTTCCACGTCGACCCCCATCCGGGCAACGTGATGTTCGGCCCCGGCGGGCAGATCGTGATGCTCGACTTCGGTCTCGTCGGACACCTCACCCCCGACGACAGGTGGAACCTCGGCTCGTTCTACTACGCCTGTGTGCGAGGGCAGTGGGCCGTCGCCGTTCAGCGTTTCGTCCGCACGTTCGTGGCGAACCCCGAGATGCTCCCGGCCCACCGCAAGCCGTACGAGGACGAACTCGCGGGCATCCTGCGCAGCCACTTCGAGGGACGGACGTCCCAGTGGTCCACCATGGCGTTCTTCGACGAGGCGACCCGGCTGGGCTACGCCTGCGGCGCCCGTGCCTCGACACGGTTCTCCCTGCTGGCCCTGTCCCTGCTGACCAGTGAAGGGTTCGTCTCGCGGACCGACCCCGACATCGACCTGCCTCGCAACGCCAGGCGGTTCACCGACATGTGTTCCCCGTACATGAGCAGCGACTTGCGGGAGAAGTTCGCGCGCGACATCGGCCGCGTGACGCCGCGCTCCATGGCCGCCAGGCAGGTCGCCGCGCGCCACCTCGTCGCGCCCACCCACCTGGACCGCTACGTACTGCCGAGCGCGTTCCCCCTGATCGTCGAGCACGCCGAGGGGGCCCGTGTCCATGACCTCGACGGCAACGCGTACATCGACCTGTCCTCCGGATACGGGCCCCACATGCTCGGCTACGCACATCCCGTCGTCGTACGGGCCGTCCAGGAAGCCGTCAGCCGGGGCGCCGTCAACGCTTTCGCCAACCCGGCGGAGTTGCGTCTCACGGAGGCGATCTCACGTGCTTTCGGTCCGGGGAGCAAGGTCGTCCTCGGAAACTCAGGCACCGAGGCAGTCCAGATGGCCCTGCGCATGGCCCGTGCCCATACCGGCAGGCAGGGCGTCGCCAAGTTCGAGGGCCACTATCACGGGTTCTCCGACCAGGGCCTGGTGAGTTCGCTGTTCCGTCAGAGCGGAGACGCGCATCACCCGCTTCCGGTGGCCAACTCCGCCGGTATGCACCACGCGGTCGTGGACGACACCCTTGTCCTCCAGTACGGCGAGCCCGTCTCACTGGACCGGCTCGCCGCCCATGCCAAGACCCTGGCCTGCGTGATCCTTGAGCCCATGCCTTCGGCGCTGGCGGCGTACGACCGGCCGTTCCTCGAACGGCTGCGTGACGTCTGCGCGCAGGAGGGCATCCTGGTCATCTACGACGAGGTCGTCACCGGGTTCCGGGTGCGGTACGGCGGCGTTCAGCACCTCGCCGACGTACGTCCGGATCTGACCTGCCTCGGTAAGATCATCGGAGGT
Organism: Streptomyces sp. DSM 118878; assembly: GCF_052936595.1. Classification (NCBI taxonomy): domain Bacteria; kingdom Bacillati; phylum Actinomycetota; class Actinomycetes; order Kitasatosporales; family Streptomycetaceae; genus Streptomyces; species Streptomyces sp. DSM 118878. Next base: position 1,360,591 of record NZ_CP193622.1, on the reverse strand, counting down.
GGCCTGCCGTGCGGCGCGGTGGTCGGCCGCTCCGCCGTGGTCGACATCGTTCGCACGAGCGACGACCCGTTCACCGACCTCGAGGACAGGGCGTTCGTGGGCGGAACCATGAGCGGCAACTCGGTCACCGCCGCGGCCGGCGCCGCGGTACTCGGGCACCTGCGGGCCCACCCGGAGATCTACGCGGACCTGCGACGCAGAACGGACCGGCTGTCCGAGGAGCTGGCCTCCCATGCTGCCGCCGCGGGGCTTCCCTTCACTGTCAGGGCCGCGCGGTCGATCTTCTCCATCACGTTCGACCAGTCCGCACCCCGGCTCATCCGCGACCGGTTGGGCGGGCCGAACTTCAAGGCCAACCTCGCCCTGTCCTACTACATGCGCAAACACGGCGTCTACCTGCCAGAGCTGCACACGATGATGCTCAATGCCGCCCACACCGATGACGACGTACAGCAGGTGTCCGACGCGTTCGGGCTGAGTATCCGGGAGATGGCCGACGACGGCTTCTTCGTCACCTGAGCACCTGAGCACCTGAGCGCCTGAGCACTTGAGCGCCTGCTGCCGCCGGGCGCTCAGAGTCGGAGGATGGCCAGGCCCGCGCTGAAGCCACTGGCCATCCCGATGAGTGCCACCTGGTCACCGGGTTCGACCCGGTCGGATTCCCGCGCGCGGACCAACTGGAGCGGCAGGGACGCCGAGGCCGTGTTGCCGTGCTCGACCACGGTCGGCAGACAGCGGTCGGCGGGCAGGTCCAGGCCGGCGCACATCTCGTCGAAGTGGTTCCGGCTGATCTGGTGGAGGGCGATGAAGGCGCTTCGCCGGACGGCCTCCAACTCGTCGCGGGCATGCTCCAGGGCCTGAGGAGCCAGGTCGAGAACGGTGTTGCGCAGGAAGTCACCGTTGAGCCGGATGTAGGTCGGCTCGTCGTCGACGGGCCTGAAGTGGAGGGAGCCGCCCGACTCCACGGTGCAGGCGTTCCAGGCTGTCGACTCGGCCCCGAAGACCGTGGTGATCAGCCCGGGGTCGTTCTCCCCGGCCGGGCCGGCAGTGAGCAGCAGCGCGGCCCCCGCGTCGGAGAGGGTGTAGCCCGGCAGGGCGCGGATGAACGTGTCATGGTCCGGCAGATGCCAACGCGTCGTCATCGTGGGGGTTTCCCCGCAGGCGATGAGTACGGTGCGATAGCGGCCGCACTCGATGAACGCGCCGGCTACCTCCAAGGCGTTGAGCACGCTGTTGCACGCGTTCTTGACGTCGAACGCGGGGGAGCGGAGGCCGAGTTTCGCGGCCACGATGTGGGCCGTGGCCGGTTCGATCATGTCCTGGCAGCACGACGCGAACAGCAGCAGATCCACATCACCGGCCCTCACCCCCGCCTCAGCCATGGCCTTCTGCGCGGCCGCGACGGCTAGGTCGGAGGCCTGCTCTCCAGGCTCCCTCACATGGACCCCGCGAATCCCGGTGAGATCCTCCAGGGCCCGGTGCGGCGGGGCGAAGGGGCCGCGGCGCGCCAGTTCGGCGCGGGTCTGTTCCATGGTGCGGTACCCGTGAGGGAGGGAGACGGCGATACCGGACAAACGGGCACGTGAACGAGACGGCATTGCGTCACAGTAACGCGAGACACGAAGCGCGGATCTTCCCCCGCGAAGGGATCTGGAGATCGCCCCGAAAGGCACAATGGCCGATCGTCATACATGTGACGGCATTCGTGGGCGTCTCCGCGCAGAAGGGCTTCCGGAATCCCGTTCCGGCGTGTGCGGCGACTTCCCCGCGGCCGGTCATCGTAGGTTGCGGACCGACGAGTGCTTCGACGCACACGGATTTCCGTACCGGCTCTTTCCTTTCGGGAGGCATGATCTGCATGGGACCGATGGGGACCGGTGAACACGGTGCGGCCGTGGCCGTCGTGGGGGTCGGGTGCCGTCTCCCGGGCGGCATCAACGACCTGGCAGGACTCTGGGCAGCCCTGGACGAGGGGCGGGAGCTGATCAGTGAGGTGCCGGGGGACCGCTTCGACGCGAGACGTTTCGTCGACCAGGAATCGCCGCGGGCGGGAAAGTCATATACGGCGGCCGGGGGCTTCCTTCGTGATGTCGCCGGCTTTGATGCGGCGTACTTCGGCATTTCCCCCCGGGAGGCCGCCCGGATGGATCCGCAGCACCGGCTGCTCCTCGAAATGGCGGTGGAGGCCCTCGATGACGCCGCCATTCCCGCCGCATCGCTCAATGGTTCCGACACAGGGGTTTTCATCGGGATTTCCGATCACTCCTACGGTGTGATGCAACTCTGCATGACCGAGAGCGTGGATCCGTACACCATGATCGGCGCCGCACCCTCCATCTCGGCGAACCGGCTGTCGCATTTCCTCAACTTGCGCGGCCCGAGCATGGCCATCGACACCGCCTGCTCCTCGTCCCTGGTCGCACTCGACCGGGCATGCCGCTTCCTGCGAGCAGGTGATGGCCGAACCGTCCTCGCGGGCGGGGTGAACCTCCTGCTCGGACCCCAGGGATTCATCGGATTCTCCCAGGCGGGAATGCTGTCGCGGCGAGGACGCTGCTCGGCGTTCTCCGCCGAGGCCGACGGCTTCGTCCGAGCCGAGGGCGGGGGCGTGGTCGTCCTCAAGCGACTGGCCGACGCGGTGGCCGACGGGGACCGGGTCCACGCGGTGGTAGCCGCTTCCGGAACCAACTGTGACGGCCGGACACAGGGGCTGGCCCTGCCGAGCGCCGAGGTGCAGGAGCAACTACTGCGTGCCGTCTACGCGGACGCGGGCATCGCCCCCGACGACCTCGTGTACTTCGAGGCGCACGGTACCGGTACGCCGGTCGGTGATCCCGTCGAGGCCCTCGCCATCGGCCGTGCGCTCGGGCAGCGTCGCGGCGGCGGCCCACTGCCGCTGGGCTCGGTCAAGTCCAACCTCGGGCACATGGAGCCGGCGTCCGGGATGGCCGGGCTGTTCAAGGCGATGCTCGTACTGCGCCACGGGCGGATCCCCGCCTCCCTCAACGCGGAACCGCTTCATCCGGACATCGACTTCGCCGGCCTCGGGCTCGCCCCCGTCGTCGAACCGTGCGGCGTCACGGTGGCCGAGGGGTCCGCGGTGGGAGTCAACTCCTTCGGCTTCGGCGGCGCCAACGCTCACCTCGTCGTCACCGCGGCACCCACGGCCCTGCCGGCCCCCCGCCGTGCGAACACCCCACGGGCGGGGAACCACCCGCTGCCCGTCCTCGTGTCGGCACGCTCGGCCCAAGCGCTGCGGGAAGTGGCGGCCCGGGTCGCGGAGCGGCTCGCCACCGTCACGGAGCCGGACGAGTTCTACGACGTCGCCCGCACCACCTGCCTGCGGCGGACCACGCACCCTCACCGCGGTGTCGTCCTGGCCGGCACCGCGCCGGAGGCGGCCGAGCGGCTGAGACAGCTGTTCCCCGCCGAGAACACCTCCCAGGCCCCTGAACCCTCCCGCGGCGCGGTCGGCACCGCGAGCGACCGGAACGCCGTGGCGTTCGTCTTCTCCGGCAACGGCTCGCAATGGCCCGGCATGGCCGCCGATCTGCTGGCCCACGAACGGGTCTTCCGGGCCGCCGTCGACGAGGTGGACGCGGCTCTCGTGCCGCACCTGGGATGGTCGGTCGCGGAGCGACTTGCCGGGCACACCCGCTGGGAGAAGACCGAGATCGCCCAGCCTCTGCTGTTCGCCCTGCAGAGCGGCCTGGTCGCCCTGCTGGAGGACCGGGGGGTGCGTCCCGGCCTGGTCATCGGGCACAGCGTGGGCGAGGTGGCCGCCGCACATGCCGCGGGAGCGCTGGACCTGCCTTCTGCCGCACGCGTGATCGCCGAGCGCAGCCGAACACAGGCGACCACCGCCGGCAGCGGCCGGATGGCCGCCGTGGGCATGGACGAGGAGCAGGCCCGCAAGGTCCTCGCTCCGTACCGGCATCTCCTGGAGATCGCGGGCGTGAACAGCGCCCAGGACCTCACCGTCGCCGGAGACCCGGACGCGCTGCGTGACCTCGGTGAGCAACTGGCCTCCCGCCAGGTCTTCTTCCGCGACCTGGAGCTCGACTACGCCTTCCACAGCCGGGCCATGGACCAACTGCGCGAGCCCCTCGCGCAAGCCCTCAAAGGCCTCACGCCCACCGCCACTCGTGTGCCCATGATCTCCACCGTCACGGGACGCCCCGTGTCCGGCGAGGAGCTGACGGCGGAGTACTGGTGGCGCAACGTACGCGAGCCTGTCCGCTTCGCCGCCGCAGTGAACCGGGTACTGGACGAGGGCCACGCCGGTGTCTTCCTCGAAATCGGCCCGCACCCGGTGCTGCGTACCTACCTGTTGCGCGCGAAGGCCGACCCCGGCCGTCCTGCCGCCGTCACGTACCTGCCCACACTGCGCCGCGAAGCCGACGGCAGCGCCGCCTTGGAGGGCGCGGTCGCCGGACTCCTCGCGGCCGGCGCCCCCGTCGACTGGTCCCGGCACTTCCCTCACGCCGCTCGGCCCGCCGAACTGCCCGCCTACCCGTGGCAGCGCGAACGTCACTGGTGCGGCACGCCCGAGACCTGGGTGCTGAACACCGGTGGTGACGGCCGGATCGACCACCCCCTGCTGGGCGAGCGGATTCCCGCACCGCACCCCCTGTGGTCCAGTGAAGTCAACCCCGTCCTGGTGCGGTGGCTGGCCGACCACCGCCTGGCCGGTACCGTCGTCATGCCCGCCACCGGCTACGTCGAGATGGCTCTGGCGGCGGGACGGCGAGCCCTGGGCACCCGGGTGCAGGTCGATCACACGCACATCCACCGCCCCCTGGCCGTGCCGTGGCCGGACCCCGAGTCCCTGCGCACGCATGTCGCCCTCACACCGGACGACGTGCTGACGGTGACCAGCACCGACGCCCACACCACGGAGCCACGCGAGCACGTGCGCGCCCGGGTCCGGTCCCTGCTCGGACGGGGTCCCGAGCGCCTCGACCTCACGTCGGTACGCGCCCGGTGCCCCCGTACCGTCGATGGCCCCGACCACTACCGGGCCTGTGACGCCGCCGGCCTCGGCTACGGGCCCGCGTTCCAGGTGCTGGACGAACTGCTGGTGGGCGCCGGCGAGGTCCTTGCCTCATACCGACACGCGGACATGGAGACGGACGCGTACGAGGCACACCCCGCCCTGCTGGACGGCGCGTTGCAGGCCGGGGCGCCGCTGTTGTACGGGACGGCCGGCACGGCCACGCACCTGCCGTACGCGATCTCGACCGTACGCGTCTGGCGCACCCCTTCCCCCACGGGCCTGGTCCACGTACGCGAGCGTTCCCGCACCGCGGTCGAGGTCTGCTGGGACATCACCATCACCGATGACGACGCGACCGTCGTGGTGGAGATCCTGGGCTGCCGTCTGCGTCGCCTCGCCATGGCCGGGGCCACCCCGGTGCGGCTCCAGCGCACGGTGCTGCGCGCCGCGCCCCGGCCCGGCAGCCCCCCGCAGTTCTGGGACCCGCCCACGGCATCCCGTATCGCCGAGGCGGCCGACGAACGGATCGGCGCACTGCGCACCGCCTGGCACGAGACACGGTACGAGGAATTCGTGGCGCAGGCCAAGGAGTGCCTCGCACATGTCTGGGGGGAGACGCTGCGCGGATTCCTTCCCGACCCCAGCGCCGACTTCGACATGACGTCACTCACCGGGGCAGGGCTTCTGACCGTCCACCGCAGGCTGGTGAAGTCGATGCTGCCGCTCATGGAGCGGCACGGTCTTCTGGAACCGGCCGGCGAAGGCCGCCGACGCCTGACGGCCACGACGTCGCGCGCGGCGGAACTCCTGCGCGGCCTGGTGGCGAACCACCCGATGTTCGCCGCGGAGGCGGCCCTCTTCGCCAGGCGCGCCCAACACCTGGGGGCGGTCCTGCGCGGTACCGAGGACCCATTGGAGCTCCTGAGCACCGACGGCATGGTCTACGAACAGTTCTACGACATCGCGCCGGTGTGCCGCTTCCACAACCGCATCGCCCAGGCATTCGTGCAGCACATGGTCGCGGAGTGGCCCCCCGGTCGGCCGCTGCGTGTTCTGGAGGTGGGCGCCGGCACCGGCGGCACCACAGCGGCCCTGCTGCCGCTTCTTCCGCCGGAGCGAACCCACTACACGTACACCGACATCGCGCCGACGTTCCTCGCGCGCGCCGAACACCGTTTCGCGGCCTACGACTTCCTCACCTACCGCACCCTCGACCTCAACGCCGACCCAGGCAGCCAGGGCACCGGCGAGGGAGAATTCGACCTGGTCATCGCCGCCAACGCCCTGCACGCGACCAGCGACGTGGCCACCGCGCTGCGCCGGATCCGCGCCCTGCTGGCGCCGGGTGGACGGCTTCTGGGCCTGGAGTCGCACGACACGGAACTGCTGGGCGCCCTCTTCGGCACGCTGGAGAGCTTCTGGCACCGCAGTGACCAGCAGCTTCGTCCTCGTTCCGTACTGCTGGCACGCGAGCGATGGCCCCGGTTGCTGGAGGAGTGCGGATTCGTCGACATCGTGCAGAGCGGCGATGACCGCGAACCCACGAGGGGGCACTACTCGGTCCTGCTCGCGTCCACCGCGTCCACCGCCCCCCACGTGCCCGCCGCGTCGCCCCCGCCGACCGAGCCCACCACCTGGATCGTGGCCGCCGAAAGTGAGCGCGAGAGGGCAACGGCGCGAGCGGTCGCCGCGCGATTGCGGGAAGCGGGGACCGCGGACGGGACGACGGTGGTGACCGTCGTCGCCGACACCGTGCCCGGCAGTTGGGCTCGCTCGATGCCCGCTGATGCCGCGCGGGTAGCCGTCGTCCTCGTCCATGCCGAGCCGGAGACCGAGCCGACGCGCCTCACGGCCCAGGCCGTGTTCAGAGCAGGCGTCCTACGGGCCGTGGCCGCCGCCTGCCAGGAGCTGCCCGACGGCGTGGACATCGGGCTGTGGGTGGTCACCCGCCCCAGTGGTCTGTTCCCCGCACCGGAGACTCCCGCCCATCCCGGTGACGCCCCTGTGTGGGGGACGGCCCGCTCCCTGGCCAATGAAGAGCCCCGGTTCACCGTCCGCCGCATCAGCCTGGAACGTGGCGAAGACCAGGACCTCGACGCTCAACGCCTGGTCCGTGAACTGCTCGCACCCGACGACGAGGACGAAATCGTTCTGACCGGCGACGGCCGCTTCGTGCCTCGGGAGACCCAGGAGACACCCGATCCCGTGCCGCTGACGCCCGCCGATGAGACGGAGGCGTTCTCTCTGCGCGTCCGCGACCCCGGGCTGCAATACCAGCTTTCCTGGGAGACGACCGCTCCTCCTCGGCCGGGCCCCGGGCAGGTCGCCGTGGCCGTGCGTGCCACAGGGCTCAACTACCGCGACACACTTGAGGCGAACGGGCTCCTGCCGCAGGAAGCCGTCGAAGGCACCCCCACCGATCAAGGCCTCGGCATGGAGTGCGCCGGCGTCGTCACCGAGGTGGGCCCGGGCGTGACCGGCTGGACGATCGGGGACCGGGTCTTCGGGCTGGCTCCAGCCGCGCTCGCCTCGCATACCGTCACCTCCGTCGGCGCCTTCGGACGTATCCCCGACGGCATGAGTTTCGCGGAGGCGGCGACGATCCCGGTCGTCCATGCCACCGTCCATCACAGCCTGCACCGTCTCGCCCGCCTCGCACCGGGCGAGACGGTCCTCGTCCACGGCGGAGCGGGTGGGATCGGCCTGGCCACCCTCCAGCACGTGCGGGCCTGTGGAGCTCACGCGATCGCCACTGCGGGTACAGAGGCCAAACGGGACTGGCTCCGCGCACTCGGCGTTGAGCACGTATTCGACTCCCGCAGCCTGGACTTCGCGGACGAGGTCCTTCAGGTCACCGACGGTCTCGGTGTCGACGTCGTGGTGAACTCCCTCGCGGGTGCGGCCATCGCCCGCAGCGTGGACCTGCTGAAACCCGGCGGACGCTTCATCGAGCTGGGCAAACGTGACATCTACGAGAACAGGCCGCTCGGGCTGCGTCCGTTCAGCCGCAACATCGCCTTCTTCGGCGTCGACCTGAACACACTGCCGGCCGGGCCCGAGAGCGCCGGTGACATGTTCACCGAGGTGACGGAACAGGTCCTGGCGCGCCGGTACGCGCCGCTGCCGTACAGCGCCTATCCGGCCGCGCGCGTAGGGGAGGCCTTCCGGCTGTTGCAGCACTCGCGTCACCTCGGCAAGGTCGTCGTCACCTTCGACTCCCTCGACGAGCCGGTCCGCACGGCGCCCGCCCCGTCCCCACCCCGCCTGGACCCGGCCGGCACCTACCTGATCACCGGCGGCTTGAGCGGGTTCGGTGCCGCGACGGCGAGCTGGCTGGCCGGTCTCGGCGTTCGTCACCTGGCGCTGACCGCCCGACGCGGTGATCAGTCCCCCGAAGCGGCGACCGTCCTGGAGGGCCTTGCCGGACAGGGTGCGACAGCGACCGCGTACGCGGCCGATGTCACCGACGCGGACGTCATGCGCCGGCTGATCGAGCGGATCGACGCGACGGGCCAACCGCTACGCGGCGTGGTCCACTGCGCGATGCACTTGGACGACGGACTGCTGACCGACCTCACCGACGAACGTCTGCACGCGGTCATGGCACCCAAGACGACGGGCGGCGCTCTGCTCGACCTGCTCACCCGGGACCGGGACCTGGACCTCTTCCTGGCCTACTCGTCCGTCTCGGCAAGCCTCGGCAACATGACCCAGTCGGCCTACGCCGCAGGCAACGCCTATCTGGAAGCACTCGTGCGACACCGGGGTGACTCCGCGCTGCCCGGCACGGCCATCGCCTGGGGTGCCATCGGCGAAACCGGCTACGTGGCCCGTCACCGCATGGAGGAAGCCGTCTCCCGGCTCGGCCTCGTTCCTCTGTCGCCGCGCGAGGCATTCAGCGCGGCGGGACCGTTGCTCGTCCCCGGCGGCGGCAACGTCACCACCAGCGTCGGCCGCTTCGAGTGGGCCCGCGGCAAGGGCCTGCTTCCCCTGCTCGACAGCCCTCGGTGGGCGCGTGTGGTGTCGGGCACCGCCGATGGCGACGACGCCGACCAGGCCGACGTGCTGTCGGAGCTCGCGGGCATGACGGCGATGGCGGCGGAGAGCAGGCTCACCGAAATGCTCACGGCGCTCGTGGCGGGGGTCCTGCACATGGACGTCGACGAACTCGATCCGCGCCGCCGCCTGGAGGACTACGGCATGGATTCCCTGATGGGCGCCGAGCTCCTCGTACGCCTCCGTCAACGCTTCGACCTCTTCGTCTCACCCGCCGAACTGCTCGGTTCCGGAATGACGCTGGCCGACATCGCACGTGTCGTTCATCGACGCCTCGCACCGCGTCTCGACGACGCGTCGGCGCGACGGTGAGAGCCGCCAGAGCGTCGTCATCGCACCTGGCCGTGCCGGTCGACCCGGCCCGCGACGCACGACGGCGTGGCGGACTTGCCGCCACCGGACGGGCCCGGCAGGGCGAAGAACTCTCCGAGGCGACCATCGCGGCTGGAGGCCGTACGCCAGAGGCGGACCATCGAGAACGCTGCCTTCGCCGACCTCTGGTGCGGACCGTGAGCCGGGTGTCATGAGACGTGTGGGCGTGTCTCGGCCCCAAGGTGTCTCAGGCGGCGCAGCTCTCATGGACGAGGCGTGACGGGCGTCGCGGCCACGTGTCGCGGCAGCCACGTGTCGCGGCGGCCGCTCAGAGGTGACCGCTCAGAGGTGGCCGTTCAGGAACTTCCGTATCTCGGCGATGGTCATAGGCCCCGTGCCGTGCGCCACCGCCTTTCCTTCCTTCAGCAGGACGTAGGAGGGGGCCGCGGTGATCCCGTATCGCTCGGTTGCGGCCGGACAACGCGTGATGTCGGTGCGGACGGCCGTCAGGCGGCCCGTGTAGTCGTCGGCGATGCCACCCACGACGAGGTCCATCACCTTGCAGGGCTCGATCGCCTTGGGCCATGTCCCGGTGAAGTATGCGAGGACCGGAACTCCGCTCATCCCGAGGATGAAATCGAACTCCGCGTCCTCACGGGGCCGGTGAACCCGATTTGCCATGGAAGCTCCTGACTTCACGTTCCGTCATTCCCTCCCTATCATCCCCCGCGCGGTGTGCCGGCCCGGCCCGGCCGGTCGTCCGGTTGGCCCGTAGGAAGGGAGGCACGGGGCGGAGAACGCGGAGCTCCGTGCGCACGCCGCTATTCCCGCGTAATAGCGAGCCGCCATCAGCCGACAAGGACAAGGAACGTGAGCGTCGGCCCGTCAGTGGATGTCGAAGGTGAGGGCGGAGGCCACACCGAGCGAGCGTTCTGTGGCGCCGACAGCCTTTCCGTTGACGCGGGCTGTGAGAACGAGCCGGCGGACATCGCCGTTGAGATCCTCGCTCCCGGTGAACCTCAACCTGAACTTTCGTGTGGAATCCGCCGGCAGCGTCCCGAACCGCATGGTCAGGGTCTCGGCGATCAGCGAGTTGTCGTCCGGGGCGGTGACGGCCTTCCAGCCAGTGCCGTCGTGCCACTGGGTGCGTAGGGCCGTGGTCACCTCCTGCTCCATCGAATCCGGGCAGGTATCCCCGTACGACGCGTTGTTGGGGTCCGCCGCGCAGGCACTGTATTCCGCCTGGATCTGCGCCTTCGGGTACGTACTGTGCGAGCGATTGGTGACCGTGTACTCCACCTCGGTCCAATGCCCCTTGCGCAGGACTACGGGTTCCTTGGGGGAGGCGACGTCGAGCGACAGAGTCGCCAGTTTCACCGTCTTCTGCTTCCGCGCGAGCGTGCGTGAGCCGTCCGTCATCGTCACGTCCACGGGAAGCCTCTCGCCTTCGACCCTGGGACTGGCACGCGGGGTAATACGCAGGAACGCAAGAGAGCTGCCTCGCGGCAGGTCCATACGGAAGGTGCCGACCGAGCCCTTCTTCTCCGGGGTAAGTTCAACCTTCTCCCAACCACCGTCGAGCTTGCGCTCCAGGCCCGGCAGGGGATCGCCGGCGTGGCCGAGTCCCATGCGGACCCGCACAACGACGTCGGTCCGCGGGCGCCCGTCGTTGGAGATGTCAAGAGCCGTCCCGAGTCGGGGGTCCCCGAAGTCGCCGACGGCTGTCAGGGAGAACGACACCGGTGACGAGACCGACGCACTCGGCTTCGGGTCGGGCTCGCCCCCGTCGCCGCACGCAGCCATGACGGTGAGCGCTGCAAGGAGGCCCACAAGACGTATGTACCTCAACTGTCCCCCCAAAGCGTAGGCCGCAGGAAGTCTACGTTTGCGCGGCCACGGCTGGTTCGTCAGGACTGATGCCCGTGGCCACGGGAAATGGAAGCGGCCAAGCTCAGCCAATCCCGCCGCCCCTGCGGGAGTGGTGGCACCGTCATGGACGACATCGACCGCCATCGCCTCAGCCGTAATGCGGTGGTGAACAAACACAGGTCGAGCCGGGTGACGAACGCGGCCGGATCGGCTGGTGGGCAGACCCGAGCCCCGTAGCCGCTGCACGGCGGTGATCGTGGACAGCCCGTCAGTCCGGGGTGCGCAGCCCCGCCAAGAGCCGGTCGAGTGCCTGCTCCGCGGCCTGTGGGTCTCCGCCCCGCGCGATCCAGAGCGTGGCCTCGTTCATCGCTCCGGAGAGCAACCGGGCGAGGGGCTCCACGGGCTGATCGGCGATCACTCCGGCTGCGGCGAGCGCCGTCAGGGCCTCCGTGAGGTGCCGGGCGGAGGACTTCTCGTCCATGGCTCGCCATTCGTCCCAGCCCAGGACGGTCGGCGCGTCGACCAGCAGAATCTGTCGCACCGCCGGGTCGGTTCCCGCGGCAAGGAAGGTCCGGCAGCCGGCCCGGAGCTGCTCCCAGAGGTCGTCGTGCCGCTCGGCCCCGGTCGCAACCCGCTCGCCCAGCTCCTGCTGCACCTCGCAGACGACGGCCCGGAAGAGTCCGGCTTTGCTGTCGAAGTGGTGATAGGCGGCCCCCTTGGTGACCCCAGCGGCTTGCGCCACCTCGGCCAGCACCACGTGGTGGTACCCGTCGGCGGCAAACCTCCGACGCCCTTCGGCCAGCAGCGCATGCCGCGTGGCCGCCCGCTGTTCCGCCCGGCTGACCATCATCGAGCGCACCGCCCTTTCCATTTCGCATACCGAGGGTATGCTAACGCCTCCATTCGCATACTCGGGGTATGTGAAATGTAGTCGGAGGACCCCTGTCATGACGAACGAACCAACGGCCATCCCCACGACCAAGCTCGGCGGGTTCTACCCGGTGCTCGCCACCCGGGACGTGGCGACCTCCCGCGACTTCTACACCCGTCACCTCGGCTTCGAGGCGACCTTCGAATCCGACTGGTACGTCAGCCTGCGTCGTCCCGACGCCCCGCAGTACGAGCTCGCCCTTCTCGACCACACCCACCCGACCGTCCCCGAAGGACACCGGGCCGCCCTTCGGGGTGGCTTGCTGCTGAACTTCGAGGTGGACGACGTCGATTCCGAGCACCAGCGGCTCGTGACCGAGGCCGGCCTGTCCGAAGTACTGCCGTTGCGTACGGAGGAGTTCGGCCAGCGCCACTTCATCCTCGCCGCCCCGGACGGTGTGCTGATTGACGTCATCACCGTCGTCCCGCCCAGCGAGGAGTACGCCGCCCAGTACACCAGCGCCTGATACCCGGGCCTTGGGCCTGATACCTGGGCCGCCCCGTGCGGCGGCAGAGCCACACGACTCCACCGTGTCGGCCTGGTTCATCGTCCGGGCCGCGTTGGAGCAAGGTGCCCAGGCCCATGCTCACCCCTCCGCGGTGGGGGAGTGTCTGCCGCGCATGAGGCCGCTCATCTGGTCCGTCACCGAGCCGATGCCGAGCATCAGTTCCAGGGCGGTGCGGGCAACCTGCTCCTTCGAGACGGTCTCGGCCGCCAGGGACAGCATGACGTTCTGCATTTCGCCCTTGAACACCTCGATGAGGGAGAGTTCCGGCGCCAGATAACGTACCGACCCCTCGACGTTTGCGAACGCCTTGCCGAGGACCGCGACCGTGGGGCTGGTCCGGATTCCCCGCTTCGTGGAGCACGTCAGGACGCGGGTGAGGGTCAGGCCGAAGTTGAGGTCTTCGAGCGGGGCGTCGGCGATCTGCGGCACGAGGACCGCCATGTCGGAGGCGAAGGCACCGAGGTTCGCCCAGGGCGTGGCATGCCCCAGCTCCACCCACGTCTTGGCCAGGCCGTGACCGTCGTTCTGCGCCAGCGTGAGGAGGATCAGCATGAGCAGCATGCCGGTCCGCCGGTCGGTGCGCCCCACCATGCCCCAGTCGATCAGGGTCGCCTTCTCCCCGGGGGCGACGAAGACGTTTCCGGGATGGAGATCGGCGTGGAAGAAGCGGTCGACGAAGAAGCCGCGAAACACGAACGCCAGCAAGTCCTCCCCGATCCCCAGCCGTTCGTGCGGGGAGAAGGCGTCCCGGTCGGCATGGCGGATGGACCGGCCGGGCGCCAGGCTCTGCACCAGAACCCGCGGGGTGGCGAGGAGGACATCCGGCACCGCGAGGTACTTGAAGGACGCGGTGAGCTCGGCGGCCCGCCGCATGTTGCGTGCCTCCGTGGTGAAGTCCAGCTCGGGCCTCATCGCCTCGAAGAGGACTTCGAGCATGGCCTCGACGTCGATCACGGCGGTGAACCGGGGGGCCAGCCGTCCGGTCAGGCGGGCCGCCCGGCGCAGGATCACCATGTCCTGGGCGACCGTCTCCCGTACCCCCGGACGCTGGATCTTCACCACGACGGGCCGCCCGTCGGCCAGGGTGGCACGGTAGACCTGGGCCAGGGACGCCGCACCCAGGGGCTGCTGGGTGTCGATGTCCCTCAGCTCCATGGCCCAGTCTGCGCCGAGCTCCTCACGCAACACCGGCTCGAACTCGGAGAAGGGCAGCACGCACGCGTTGTCATGCAGCTTCTCCAGCTCCGGGATCACGTAGTCCGGCACGATGTCGGGGCGGGTGGAGAGGATCTGGCCGACCTTCATGTAGAAGGGGCCGAGCTGCTCGAACGCCCTACGGACACTCTGAGCGCGCTGCGATCTCCGCTGTGCCCGCCCGTCGAAGGAGACCGGCCTCCCGAGACGGCCGTTGCGCACGGAGCGGGACACTTCCTCGGCGGCCAGCTGCCTGAACACGCGGGACACCTGGCTCAGACGGCCGCTGCTCACCATGGGACCGCCTCGACGATAGACAGCAGCTGAATTACCGGCAGTACCGGGACGTCACGTCCGTCTCGACCGCTGACGCCTCACGGGGGCCGCGCGCGGCCGATGTGTCCCTCAACGCCCGGACCTCTCGTGTCGCCGGCTCTGGCGGGGGAAATCAGCGGCCGCGGCCCGGGGGAGCCGGTCCCTGGAGTCGTCACCGTCGTCCTCGACGGAGCGACGGCCACCTCCCCGGCCCCGCCGGCGACCGTGGTCACGGTCGTGCCAGCGGCCTTCGTCCTCCCGGTCCCGCCAGCGGCCGTCGTCCTCCCGGTCCCGCCAGTGGTCACGGTCGCGGTCGTGCCAGTGGTCGCGGTCACGGTCCCGCCAGTAGTCGCGGTCACGGTCACGGTCGCGGTCGTACCAGTGATCGCGGCCGTCGTCCTCGCGCTGCCGCCAGCCATCGTGGTCACGGTCGTGCCAGCGGCCGTCGTCCTCACGGTCCCGCCAGTACTCGTCCCTCCTCCGTCGTCGCCCACCCCTGCGCCTGCTGGGTTCGTCGTAGTCGATGACGTCATCGAATGCCTCTTTGAGGTCGTCCGTGATGCCACCGAGAAGGTCTCTGAAGGTGTCGCTCGTGCTTTTACCCATTCGTCTTCCTTTCGGGGTGTTCCGAGGTGTCGATCGCTTCTGTGCGACGGTGTGCGACGGTTTATCGCTCGTCCTCGAGATGGAGGACGAGTCCGGCACGGATTCCGAGCCAGACGGTGTGGTCACTTCCCGAGCCGTCGAGCGCGGAGCGGCCGTACCGGCGGGTCCGCTCGTCGGCGCGAACGGAGACCCAGACGTTGTCCAGCAGCCAGTCGTCGCTCTCGACCTGCGCGTTGAGCCGCAGGTATACCGGGTAGCGGTCCACGTCACCGAGGGTCAACTGCGGTGCGGCCGGGTCGTTCTCCGAGGGGTGCGTGACCGTGCTGTCACGCCCCAGCCTGAAGTAGTTCCTGTCTCCGCGGCGGAAGTCGTCCTCGTTGTAGTTGTCGAGCAGGAACTCGCGCCCTCCCATGCCCAGATAGACCAGGGCGTCCGTGCCTGAGTCCGGTTCGTCACCGGTCAGCACTTCGATTTCGATCTGTTCGATGTCGGCCATGACACTCCCTTTTTCCGGCCGAGGCCCGGCGGACATGCGGGCCTTCGGGGTGATTCGACGGGTGTTGCGATAAGCATTCCCTGCTGTGTCCTGATAAATTCCGGAGAGGGTGGCGATTTTTTCTGCGGGCCGGATTTCTTTCCTCTGGATGTATTACCCGCATGTATTACCTACATGTATTACCTGCATGTGTTACCCACGTACGTTATCCGCGGAAAGGCGCGCCCGACGCGCTCGCCGCCGTCGCGGGCCGTCGGCGCCTCCAGTGCTCGTTGCACACGGCCGGCCACCGCGTTGCACTCGGACGGCCGCCTGCTCAGTGGTCCGTTGTCGCATCGGGCGTCATCGAAGGCGAAGCCCCAGTACACCCGCAGCGACGTGGCCGGGAGGCGGTCGTCGTCCGCTCCGGGAGCGAACCGGCCGTAGAAATCGACACTCCGTGAACCGGCGGTCCGCCGGCGTCGGGGTGGGCGCGGGATTCCAGCGGACAGAAGTGGGGGGGGTAATTCGGCAGCTACCAGAGAATCGACCACGGATGATCCTTCCCGTAGAGCGCAGGTACTGCCACTCCAGGCTGGCATCCGGCACGCCCCATGGGACAGGCCTGTGAAGGAAAACCTACCTAACAGGTGAAAAATCTATCCGACCCGTCCGACCATCCGGCAATCAATTTGTGTGACGGTGTGCAAATCTAATTCCCTTTGCCTGGGTCACTTTATCGGAGTGGAGTGACGGCAGGAAGCTGGCCGACCCCTCAAGAAGTCACCTGAGCGGCTGAATTGAACGCATCGGGGGCATTCGCAATCGTCAGCGCACTACCGCTCGCAGTCTGTACCCCCTTGGCGCGCCGTCCGGCCAAGTGTCGAAATGGTTGGTGCCCTGTGAATTCTGTCCCAGGGCGTGGCGGTGAGCGGGCCAGAACCCGGCTGCCTCTCAGCTTCCTCGTGATGAAGGACGGACCGCCCATGCATGTGCATCCCGGCATCGAACAGTCCGGCGCCGCCCAGGACGAGCCCATCGCGATCGTCGGGGCCGCGTGCCGGTTCCCCGGCGGGGTCGGCTCCCTCACCTCGCTGTGGCGTCTGCTGATGGCTCGTCGGGAGACGGTGCGGGAGGTGCCGGGGGAGCGGTGGGGCCAGGCGGAACTGGCCGGTCTCCCCACCCAGGTCGCGGACCGCCTTCGCCACGGCTGCTTCCTGGACGACGACGTCTACGCCTACGAGCCGGAGTTCTTCGGAATCAACCCCCAGGAAGCACCATGGGTGGATCCGGAGCACCGGTTGCTGGCGGAGGTGACCTGGGAGGCCATCGAACACGCAGGGATCCCGGCCCAACGGCTCTCCGGCACGCCCACGGGCATGTTCTTCGGGATCTATCAGAAGGACTACATGCTGCGCGTGCAGCGGCCTCTGGAAGAGGTCAACGCCTATGCGATGTACACCGGTTTCGACAGCATCGGACCCGGACGCGTGGGGTTCATGCTGGACCTGAAGGGCCCGCAGGTCGTCGTGGAGAGCGCCTGCGCGTCCGGACTGGTCGCGGTGCACACCGCCTGCCAGAGCCTGCGGGCCGGTGAGACGGACGTCGCCCTGGCCGGGGCGGCCATGCTGTCCCTCGGGCCCGAGGGGGTCATCGCCCCCGCGCTGTGGGGCGTGTTCTCGCCGACCGGGCGTTGCCACGCCTTCGACGCCGGCGCCGACGGGTACGTCCGCGGGGAGGGCTGCGGCGTGGTCGTGCTCAAACGCCTGTCGGACGCCGTACGGGACGAGGACCGGGTGCTCGCGGTGGTGCGTGGCACAGCGGTCAACCAGAACGGCCGGGGTACGCGGCTGAGCGCACCCTCGGAGCCTGCGCAGATCGAGCTGTACCGCCTGGCGCTGGAGCGCGCGGGCGTCGAGGCCGGTGACGTCGGGATGGTGGAGGCGCACGGCCCGGGCACGGCGGTGGGCGACCCCATCGAGTTCGCCGCGGTGGCCGCCGTCTACGGCAAGGGCCGCGACCGGTGCGCGCTGGGCTCGGTGAAGACGAACATCGGCCACACCGAACCGGTGTCGGGCGTGGCGGGACTGCTGAAGGCCGTCGCGTCCCTACGGCACGGCACGGTGCCGGCCAGCCTGCACTTCACCAGCTGGAATCCGCAGATCGACCCCAGTGGCACCCGCCTGTTCGTGCCCACCGACTCGACCGAGTGGCCGGTGCGGAACGGTACCCGACTGGCCGCGGTGTCGTCCTTCGGCATCAGCGGCACCAACGCGCACGTCGTGCTGGAGCAGCCTCCCGCCCTCTCCCCGGCCCGGCGCGTGACCCGCCCGTCTCCGTCCGGCGATGTCGGCCCGCCCCAGGACGGCGCAGCCGAGCGAGGCCCCGCCCGGGACGGTGAAGCCCTGCGCGTGTTCCCGCTCTCCGCCGGCACGCCCGCGGCCCTGCGGAGCGCGGCCGGGCGGCTGGCCGAGTGGCTGCGGGGTGAGGGGGCACGGGTTCCGCTGGGCGACGTGGCGCACACGCTGGCCGTGCGGCGCTCGCCCGCCAGGGAACGAGCCGCCGTGGTCGCCGCCGACCGGCCGGAACTGGTGGCGCGACTGGAGGAACTGGCGGCCGGGGGCGCCCTCTCCGCGGGGACGGCGACCGGCAGGGCGGTGCCGGGCGCCGGACAGTCAGTGGTGTGGGTCTTCTCGGGGCACGGATCGCAGTGGGCGGGCATGTGCCGACAACTCCTGGACCGCGACCCGGAGTTCACCCGGGTCATCGACGAGATCGAACCGCTCGTCGCCGAGGAGTCCGGCTTCTCCCTGCGCCGGACCCTGAACCACCCCGAGGTGGTGCGGGGCTTCGACCGGGTGCAACCAGTGATCTTCGCCGTCCAGTTGGCCCTGGCGGCGATGTGGCGCTCCCACGGTGTCCGGCCCGCCGCCGTGATCGGCCACTCCATGGGCGAGGTAGCCGCCGCGGTGACCGCGGGAGCACTGAGCGTCCGGGACGGCACACGGGTCATCTGCCGCCGCTCCCGCCTGATCCTGCGGACCGCCGGGCAGGGCCTGATGGCCTCGGTCGCCCTGGGACACGCCGAGGTCGAACGTCTGCTGGCCGAGGAGGACGTACGGGGGGTGACCGTCGCGGTCGTCGCGTCGCCGGAGAACACCGTCGTCGGCGGCGACGCCGACCGCATCCGCGCTCTCGCCGAGGAGTGGGACGCTCGCGGCGTGGGCGTCCGCGTGATCGAGGTGGACGTCGCCTCCCACACCGCCCACATGGACCCCATCCTGCCCGACCTCGCCGACGCGCTCGCCGACGTCGTCGGCAGGCCGCCGGAAACGGCCTTCTACAGCACCGTGACCGACGACCCGCGCGAGCATGGCGCCTTCGACGCCGGCTACTGGTCGGACAACCTCCGCCGGGTGGTGCGCTTCACCGACGCGGTGCGGGCCGCGGCCGAGGACGGGCACCGGCTGTTCGTCGAGATCGGCCCTCACCCGGTGCTGATCCACCCGGTGCGGGCCACGCTCACCGCGCACGGCCACACCGGCACCGCGGTCGTGCCCTCCCTGGTGCGCGACACCGACGACGCACTGGCGTTCCACACCCACGTGGGGGCGCTGCACTGCGCCGGCCATCCGCTGGACTGGACGGAACGCTACGGTGACGGCGCCCTCGTCGACGTACCGACGACCACCTGGGAACGCACACGGTACGTCGTCGACCCCTCCCCGCTGCGACAGTCGGCCGGGGCCCACCGCGGCCCCACCGCGCACCCGCTCACCGGACCGCACACCGCGGACCCCGACGGCGAGGGCCGCCACCTGTGGCAGACCCGTGTCACCCCCACGACACTGCCCTGGCTCGACGCGCACCGCGTCAACGACGTGGCCGTGGTGCCCGGTGCCGCGCTGTGCGAGATGGCCGTCGCCGCCGCCACCGACCTGTACACCGCCGATCCGCGGCGCCTGCGCGTCACGGACATCGACCTGCAACGGCTGCTGCTGCCGTCGCCTGACGGCACGCCCGTCACCGCCACCGCCGAAACGTCCCGCCCGGACGCCGCCCGCTGGCGGGTGGTCAGCACGGCCGCCGACGGCACATCCGTCCAGCACGCCCAGGCGGTCCTGCACGTCACGCCCGAAGGCGAAGCCGCGCCCGAGCGCTGCGACCCGCGGCGATTGCTCGCGGAGTTCCCGTACGCCGTGGACACCGCGGACGTCTACCGGCAGATGCGCGAGGAACGCGGCGTGCGCCACGGCCCGCCGTTCCTCGGCCTTCAGGCCCTGTACACCGACGGGGCACCGGCCGACCGCGCGGGCGCCCGCCTCCTGGCGCGCCTCCGGGTGCCCGACGAGGGCCGGGCCGGCGCACAGGCGCTCCACTGCCACCCCGTAGCGCTCGACACGTGCCTTCAGGCGGTCGCGGGCGCCGTACTGCGCACCGGCAGCGTGCCCGCCGGCGGCATCCTGCCCCGGGGGATGGATGCGCTGCGACTGTACGGGACGGTTCCGCTCAGCGGATACTGCCTGGTCACCCTCCGGTCGGTGGACGGCGACCGGTTCACGGCCGACTTCCGGTTGTGGGCCGACGACGGGTCGGTGGCCGTGGACGCCACCGGAGTGGAGTTTCGCCATGTGCCCGCCGAGAGCGCGGAGGAACGCTTCGCCAACCGTCTGCTCCGGGCGTCGTGGGAGCCCGGTGAACGCCCGTCGCCGGACGGGGCGCCCGGCGGCTGGATCCTCCTGGCGGAAGGCGGACGCGAAGCGTACGCGGCCGAACTGGGGGAGGCCCTGAAGGAGCGCGGCGCCACCGTGGCCATCCGGACGCTCGCCGCGGACGGCACCGAGGGGGGCGACACTGTGGCCGTGCAGCCGTCCGCGCCCGACGCACCGGCGCCGCGGGCAGTGGTGTACCTGCCCGCGTCCGGCAGCCGACCCGACGGCGTGTCACCCGACGGCGTGTCACCCGACCACCTGACGCGGGAAGGCGTGTCACCCGACCGACTGGCGCGGGAACAGGTGGCCCGTCTGGCGGAGACGGCCCGCGCACTCGCGCGGAGCGCGGACAGCGGGGCGCCCGCGCGCCTGTGGACCATCACCCACGCCGCGCAGCAGGTCACCCCCGAGGACCGGCCCGACCTGGCGCAGGCCGGCCTGCGCGGGCTCGTGCGGGTCCTGAGCTACGAGCACCCCGAACTGCGCCCCAGCGTCCTGGACCTCGATTCGCGGACGCCCGTCACGGAAGTGGCCGCGGAACTGCTGTCCTGCCCCGACGAACAGGACGAGGTCGCCTACCGGCACGAGACCCGTCACGTGGCGCGCCTGCGCAACGCCCCGCTGGACGAGCGGGAGCGCCGCCACATCACGGCCACCCACGGGCGCGACCGGGTGGCGCTGCGGCTCGCCCACCCCGGCGACCTGGACTCCTTCGAGTTCGTGGCCCAGCCCCGCCGCCTGCCCGGACCGGGCGAGGTCGAGATCCGGGCCGACGCCACCAGCGTCAACTTCATCAACGTCCTCCAGGCCATGGGCGTCTACCAGCGCTTCAGCGCCGGCGAGGAGCACTCCGACGTCTGCGCCTTCGACGGCGCGGGCGTCGTCACCGCAGTCGGGGAGGGCGTCCGCGACGTGCGGGAGGGCGACCGCGTGGCCGCCATGTTCGTGGACGGGTCCCAGTCCGCGGTCATGTCCTCCTTCGCCACCGTGCGCGCCGACTGTCTCCTGCCGGTGCCGGACGGACTGAGCACCCCGGACGCCGCCGCCCTGCCGTGCGCGTACCTCACCGCTTGGTACGCCCTGCGGCACCTGGCCCGCGTCCGGCCGGGGGAGAAGGTGCTCATCCACTCGGCGAGCGGCGGCACCGGTCTGGCCGCGCTGAACCTCGCGCGGGCCTGTGGCGCGGAGGTCCTGGCCACCGCGGGCAGCGAGGCCAAGCGGGCGTACCTGCGCGGCCTCGGCGTCCCGCACGTCATGGACTCCCGCTCCCTGGACTTCGCCGACCAGGTGCGCGACGTCACCGAGGGACGCGGCGTCGACGTCGTACTGAACTCCCTGACGGGTCCGGCGCAGTCCGCGAGCCTCGGTCTGCTCGCGCACCGCGGCCGGTTCGTCGAACTCGGCAAGCGGGACATCTACGCCAACACCCGTCTGGGCCTGCTGCCCTTCCGCCACAACGTCACCTTCACCGGCGTCGACGTGCTGATGATGATGCAACAGGACCCGGACCTGCTCGCCGAGGGGTACCGCGAACTCACCGTCATGCTCACCGAAGGCACCCTGCCGCCGCTGCCCGTCACCGCGCATCCGGTCGCCGAGGCGGCGTCGGTGTTCCACACCATGGCCTCCGCCCGGCACACGGGCAAACTCGTCCTCACCTGGCCCGCCTCGGGCACCGACACCTTGCCCGTACGCCCCGAGGACGTCCCCGTCGTCCGCTCCGACGGCAGCTACCTGGTCACGGGTGGGCTCGGAGGACTGGGGCTCCTGGTCGCCCGGTGGCTGGCCGAACGTGGGGCGGCCACCGTGGTGCTCGCCTCCCGGAGCAGCCCCACGGAGACTGCCCGCGCCGCCCTGGACGCCATCACCGAGGACTTCGGCACCCATATCGAGGTCATGAACGGGGACCTCGCCGAACCGGGCGTCGCCGAGTCACTCGTGCGGGCCGCCCTGGCCACGGGCCACCCCCTGCGCGGCGTCGTCCACGCCGCGGCCGTCGTCGAGGACGCCACCGTCGCCAATCTCTCCTCCGCACTCCTGGAGAAGGTCTGGCGCCCCAAGGCGACGGGAGCCTGGCTGCTCCACCACGCCATGGACGGCCAGGATGTGGACTGGTGGGTCACCTTCTCGTCCGCCGCCTCCCTCCTGGGCAACCCCGGGCAGGGCGCCTACGCGGCCGCCAACGCCTGGCTGGACGAGTTCACCTCCTGGCGCCGGGCCCAGGGACTGCCGGCCGTCTGCGTCAACTGGGGGCCGTGGGCGGAGGTCGGCCGAGGCGCCGGGATGGAGGAGCGCGGCTACGCCATGATCACGCCCGCGGAGGGCATCGCCGCTCTGGAGCGGATCCTCTCCCACGACCGCGACCGCACCGCCTACACGCCTGTCGACCTGCCCCGGTGGCTGGATTCCTATCCCGCCACCGCCCGCACCGCCTTCTTCGCCGAGCTGGCCGCCCCGGTGGCGGGCTCGGATCACGCCGGTGCCCGCAGTGCCCTGCTGGAAGCCCTGGGGGAGGCGGACGGCCCCCAGCAGCGACAGCGGACGCTGCTGCCCGAGGTCGTCGGCCACATCGCCGCGGTCCTGCGGCTGGGTACGGACCGGTTCGACGCCAACACGTCCCTCGTCACGCTCGGCCTCGACTCGCTCATGGCCATCGCCCTGCGCAACCGCCTTCAGCGCGAACTGGCCCTGGACATCCCCACCACCGTGATGTGGACCCATCCGACGGCATCCGCCCTCACCCGCTACCTCCTGACCCGCCTCTACCCCGAGCAGGAACCGGACGACGCGGCCGAGCAGGGACCGGACGACGCCGCGCCCGGGACAGAACCCACCGCCACCTAGGCCGGCTCCCGGCTCCCCTCGGGGCCGGCCCCTGGTCCGACACCCCACCGTCCAGCCGCACCCGGCCGGCGGCAATCAGTCCGCCCCCAACCCCTAGGTGAGCACCGCATGCTTCCTCCTTCCGCCCCCGCCCGCGCACCCGCCGTCTGGGACGTGATCGTCGTAGGAGCCGGCCCGGCCGGCGCCACCGCCGCGCGCGTCGCCGCCGAGAACGGCCGCGAGACACTGCTGCTGGAGCGCGCCGCCATCCCCCGCTACAAGACCTGCGGCGGCGGCCTCATCGGAGCGTCCCTCGCCGCCCTTCCTCCCGGCCTGCCCCTGAACATCCACGACACGGCCCACCAGTTCACCTTCACCCTCAACGGCCGCAGAGAACGCACCCTCGACTCCACGTCCCCGACGTGCGCCATGGTCTACCGCAGCGAACTCGACGCGGCACTGACCGAGGCCGCCGCCGCGGCAGGCGCGGAGGTCCGCGACAGCACCACGCTGACCAGCCTGGAACAACAGGGCGCGACCGTGACCGTGAGGACCAACCGCGGCGACACCCTCCGCGCCCGAGCCGTCGTCGGCGCCGACGGCAGCGCCGGCAGGGTCTCCCGGTACGTGGGAGTGGAGTGCGCACAGGTCGACCTCGCCCTGGAGGCCGAGGTACCGGTCGACGAGAGGACGGCCGACCGCTGGCGAGGCCGTGCCCTCATGGAGTGGGGGCCGCTGCCGGGTTCCTTCGGCTGGGTCTTCCCCAAGGGCGACGTCTGCACCGCCGGAGTGGTGGCCGCCCGTGGCAACCCCGCCGCGCTGCGCGCCTACAAGGAGGACTTCCTCGGCCGCCAGGGACTTCTCGGCCCCCGCCCCCTGCACGACACCGGCCACCTCACCCGGTGCCGCCGCCCCGACTCCCCGTTCGCCCGCGGCCGCGTACTGGTCGCCGGTGACGCCGCGGCCCTCGTCGACCACTGGTCACGAGAAGGCATCTCCTACGCCCTGCGCTCGGGAGACCTCGCGGGTCACGCCGCCGCCCGCCTCGTCACCGCCGCCGAAGAGGAAACAGGCGCGGTCACGGACCACTACGGACGGCAGGTCGACGTCATCCTCGGTGTCGAGATGCGCGCCAGCAGTTCCCTGATGAACCTCTTCGTCCGCAACCCCGGCCTCGTCCACACAGCACTGACCCGCCTGCCTCCGGCGTGGCGGCAACTCGACGCCTACCTCGCCGGTCGCACCAGCGTCGCCGGGATCATGTCCACACCCGTCGCACGGGCAGCCGCCGCACTGGCCACCCGGCTGCCGCCGGGGTCCGCGAGAGCGCGCTAGCCCTCGACCACCCAGCCCCTGTACAGGACGGACGTACGAAGCGTTTCTCCTGCACACCTTCGGGGCGTCCGTGACGGAGCCCGGGAGCATGTCCAGCTCCCGGGCTCCAGTTTGCCACCCATTTGCGCACACCGGCGGCGTTTAAGAACCGCGGGTCATGTTGAGATCGACGTGTTCTGCCTTTGAACTACAGCGCCACGAGAGAGGCGCCGGAGGGACTTGAACCCCCATCCGTCGATGTTCGCCCACGTTCGGTCGATCCGGTGTTCGGCGGCGAATACTGAGACTGGAGCGAGAATCTGAGTTTCACGGGGCCGCCTCTGCCAGGCTTGGGCCACCCCCGCACGTGGTGCGGGGGGAGGGATTCGAACCCCCAACTGACACCCCTTCATCAGCTTCAACATCAGTTTCAGCTTGCGCTCATCGCGCACCCTCCGCTCGCGACGGAGGGCGTATGTGGAGGCTACCGGAACAGGTAGCCGAATACCGCGTCGCCGATCCGCTGGTCGGTGACCTCGGTGTTGTTCGCCTCCTCGCGGGCGAACTTGACCGACTGCTGGAGCTTCTCGACGCGGTCGAGGAGTTCGTTGACCCGCCGGGCGGGCAGCGCGCCGGAGAACTTCACCGTGGTCCAGTAACCGACCGGGACGTCCTCGTAGTACACCTCGACCTGCGCCGGGTGCTTCTCCGTGGCCTCGGCCTTCACGTGGTTGCGCGGAACCTTCTTCGTACGGATGGTCCGCACCGGGTCCGTCTTCCACGAGTCCGTCGAGGGGTCCAGGTTCCAGGACTCGGAGGCGTCGAGCACCGGCAACTTGCGCACAAAGGTGTGCAGGTCGGTGAGTTGCTTCTCCAGGAACAACAGGTACGGGACCGGCACCTGGGGCAGCAGCACCGTACCGTCGACCACCACGTCCGCGACCGCGGACCGGTTCGCCCAGTCCTTCGTCGCGGTCACGTCGAAGAGCCGCGTCAGCGTCCCCGCGGTTGCCCGCAGAGCATCCTCGGCCTTGATCTGCACCCGCGTGGACTCGGGCGGCAGCTGCTCGCCCTCCTCGTCCTTGGGCTGGTAGGTCCGGGAGATGCCGGCAAGCAGGGCGGGCTTCTGCACGTCCTGGTGAGCCTGGGTGAGCTCCTGGAGAGCCTTGGACTTGACGCCCTTTTCGACTGCGATGATCTGATTCAGCTTCGGCACACGGCGAACCTAGCAACCCAGCGCCGCACGCACATCCGATTAAACCTGCTGAGTGAGCACCGCCATCGCCGACCGGCCCCGCCACGTCCCGCTGTGCCGACCCAGCCGCTGCCCTCTGCCGGGAACCCCGCTGCCCGGCGTTATGCGGCGCTGGTCGGTGCCAGTCGCCGCGTGACCCGGTCGAGCAGGTCCGTCAGCGGCTCGCCGACTTCCTGGCCGAACTCGGTCAGCCCGTACGTGACTTGGGGCGGTGTCGTCGGTTCGACCTCCCGCCAGATCAGGCCGTCCTGGACCAGCGCGCGCAGGGTCTGGGAAAGCATCTTCTCGCTCACGCCCTGGATGCTCTCGCGCAGCTCGTAGAACCGAAGGCTGTTGCCCCGCAAGGAGATCAGCACCCAGACGCCCCACTTGCTGGTCACATGGTCGACCATATTGCGCGCGGGGCAGTCGGTGTGAAACACGTCATACCGCTCCCCCTCCTTGGCCCCTGTGCGCTGCACGCCTTCCACCATGTCATGAGCTTACCCCGAGGTATGTCCTTACGGCGGATGGCCCGCGTTCCTAACGTGAGGGCCACAAAGGGCAATTGACGAGGAGCTCACCATGATCGTGGTAACCGGTGCTACCGGAAACATCGGCCGTCCGTTGACGCAGGCACTGGCCGAGGCCGGCCAAGAGGTGACGGCCGTGTCGCGGCACACGGCGGAGGTGCCGAACGGCGTCCGCCACGTGGTGGCCGACCTGGCCGATCCGGCCGGCCTCAAGCCCGCGCTGGCCGGGGCGAAGGCGCTGTTCCTGCTGCTCTCGGGCGACCTGCACGCCGCTGGGGCCAGCCCCGCCGACATCATCGGCGAAGCCGCGGACAGCGGGGTCCGCCGGGTCGTCCTGCTCTCCACGCTGGGTGTGGTGACCAGGCCGTTCGGTCCCACGCGGATCGCGATGCGCGCGCTGGAGGACACACTGCGGGAGTCCGGCCTGGAATGGACCATCCTGCGGCCGGGCGGCTTCGCCTCCAACGCCCTGTGGTGGGCCGAGTCCGTCCGTACGCAACAGCTCGTCGCCGCGCCCTTCGGCGACATCGGGGTGCCGATCATCGACCCGGCGGACATCGGCGCGGTCGCGGCGGCCGCTCTGCTGGACGACCGGCACACCGGCGGCGTGTACGAGCTGACCGGTCCCGAGGTGATCACTCCGCGCCAGCAGGCGGAGGCCATCGCCACCGCGCTGGGCTCGCCGGTGAAGTTCCACGAGCTCACCCGCGACGAGGCCAAGGCCGCCATGTCCCAGAGCATGCCGGCGGAACTCGCCGACGACACCCTGGAGATCCTCGGTTCCCCGAACCCGGCCGAACTGCGCGTCAGCCCGGACGTCCAGCAGGTCCTGGGCCGCGCCCCGCGCTCCTTCGCCGACTGGGCCGCCCACAATGTCGCCGCGTTCCGCTGACACCGAAAGATCAGCGAAGGACCGCCCCCGCGGCCCCGCCGGGGGGGGCGGGTCCGCGGCCGGGGTGAACGACGCGGCGAAGACAACGGCCTATGCGGAACCCGTCATACTCGGCGGGGTACGGGTTCCAGCACGGCGGATGTCAGGAGACGGTATGCGGATCGGGGAGCTGGCGGCACGCACCGGAGTCAGTGTGCGATCCCTGCGCTACTACGAGGAGCAAGGACTGCTCAGCAGCACGCGCAGTCCGAGCGGGCAGCGGCACTACACAGAGAGTGACGCGGAGCGGGTCCGCTACGTCCAGAACCTGTACGCGGCGAACCTGTCGAGCCGCACCATCGCCGAACTCATGCCCTGCGCCTACTCCCCGAGCGAGCAGAACTCGGACGCCGCCCTGGAGCGGTTGGCGCAGGAGCGGGAGCGGCTCACGGCCCAGATCGACGACCTGCTCAGGGCCCGGGACACCCTCGACACCATGACGGCCGTGGCCCGCGCTCACCGCGAAACCCTGGTGAACCGCGAAACTTCGGTGAACCGCGAAGCCCTGGTGAGCTGAGCCGGCCGCCCACGTCCGCGCGGCGTCTGCCGCCTCAGCCGCGGTGCACGACCGTACCCCCGGTCATCGTCAGCGTGACGGGTGCTTCGCCGACTTCGTCGGCGGGCGCGGTGACGGGGTCGAGGGTGAACGCCGTGAGGTCGGCCCGGTAACCCGGGGCGATCCGTCCCGCCACGTCCTGCTCGCCCACCGAGCGCGCGGAGTGCGACGTGTAGCCCTCCAGGGCCATCAGGCCGGTCAGGGCCTGACCGGCGGTGACCGGCTCCGTCTCCGGCTGCCCCGGCAGCCGGCGCAGCCGGGCGGCGGCGAGCACCTCACGCGGATCGTAGTGGGCGATGGGCCAGTCCGAACCGAGGACCAGGACCGCGCCCGCGTCCCGCAGGTCACGGCAGCGCCAGGCACGGCCTGCGCGCTCCTCGCCGACCCGCCTGGACCACTCGTCGCAGTGGTCCGCGCGGGTGTACGCGAGGTGGGTGGGCTGCATGGACGCGGCCACCCCGAGCCGGGCGAAACGGGGAATCTGACGGTCCGGCACCGTCTCGATGTGCTCG
The DNA here is from genome assembly GCF_052936595.1 of Streptomyces sp. DSM 118878. Lineage (NCBI taxonomy): Bacteria > Bacillati > Actinomycetota > Actinomycetes > Kitasatosporales > Streptomycetaceae > Streptomyces > Streptomyces sp. DSM 118878. The sequence continues at coordinate 1,332,714 of NZ_CP193622.1, read as the reverse complement.
ATCCGGTGCAGAGCCCGCTGCGCGGGGGCGTCGAGGAGTTCCACGGTGTCCAGGACGTGCCGTACGGCCGCGTCACCGATGGCGTGGGTGACCGTGCGAACCCCGGCGCGGGCGAGACGGTGGACGGCCCGGGTGTACGCGGCCGGGTCGGGCCAGAACGCCTCCGTGCCCTGGCCGTGGCAGTCGGGGTGCTCCAGCCAGGCCGTGCCGCCCTCGACGGTGCCGTCCATGAAGAACTTCACGCCGCCGACCCGCCAGCGCCGCCCCCGTACGCGTTGCAGCTCGACGAGGTGGTCCAGGCCCTCCTCGTCCGTGCCGGGCATGCACCAGGGGGCGATGCGCAGCCGCACCGGCAGTTCGCCGTCCTCCTCCATGCCGGCCAGGAGGTCGAGGACGCCGGGGTCCTGGAGGTCCATGACGTGGGCGCCGGTGAGCCCGGTCGCGGCCATGTCGCGCAGCAGGCCGAGAAGCCGTTCGCTGCGTACGGCCGCGCTCTCACGCGGCAGGACGGGGTCCATCAGGCTCATGGCGGCGAACTCGACGAGATGCCCGGTGGGCAGCCCGTCCGGGTCGCAGACGACGTGGGCCCGCTGCGTGAACACCCGCGGACCGTCGATGCCCGCGGCGGCCAGGGCGGGGCCGCTGACCAGGGCGGAGTGCCCGTCGTACAGCCGGATGAAGGCGGGCACGCCGGCGAGGGCCGGGTCGATCAGGTCGTGGTGGACGGGCCGGCCGCCGAAGGCGTTGTGGTCGAGGCCGTACGCCAGGACCCAGTCACCGGGGTCGGCCGCGCGGGCCGCGGCGGCGAGCGCGGCCCGCAGCTCGTCCAGGTCGCGGCAGTCGGAGAGGTCGAGCCCGGCGGCCATCTCCATGCCCATGCACGGGTGGCTGTGGCCGTCCACCAGGCCGGGCGTGAGGGTGGCGCCGGCCAGGTCCACGATCTCGGTGTCCGTACCGCGCCAGTCCCGTACGTCGCTCTCGTCGCCGACGGCGATGATGTGCCCGTCCTTGACCGCGACGGCGCCCGCCGACGGTCTACCGGGATCGAGGGTGCGGACGCGCGCGCCGGTCAGGATCGTGTCGGCGACGGCGGACAGGGGCTGAGCGGGGTGTGACACGGGAGGAGTCTTCCTTGCTGGGTGTGGGTGTGGGTGTGAACGTGCCGGGGTGGGGCGGGGTCAACCGGCCCGCTCCTGCGCGAAGTTCGCGTACACCTCGGGTCGGCTGCGGCGCATGCGCAGTGCGGTCAGGAGACCGACGGCGAAGGCGACGGGCACCATCAGCACAAGCACGGTGTTGGTGGTGAACGACGCTCCGGTCATCAGGCCGATCTTGCTGATGATCAGCCACATCGCGCCGGCCATCAGGGCGGCGGCGGCCAGCGGCGCGATCACGGTGCGCCAGCGGCCCTCCTCGTGCCGGATGTGCCGGAAGTAGCGGAGCACGGCGACGGCCGTGAGCGCCTGGAGGGCCACCAGGCCGATGCCGCCCGGGGTGTTCATCCACAGCAGGAGCTGCCGGTACGGGTCGGCGCCGGCCACGGCGAAGCCCGTGACGCAGACCAGCGCGAGGACGCTCTGCGCGATGCCCGCCACGTACGGCGAACGGTGCTTGGGGTGGACCCTGCCGAGCGCCTTGGGCAGGACGCCCTCCCGGGCGAGCGAGAAGCCGTAGCGGTTGATCGCGTTGTGGAAGGCCAGTTGCGAGGCGATGATGCTGGTGACGATGAAGACGTGCATGAGGTCGGCGGCCCAGCCGCCGACATACCGCGTCGTCGCGGTGAAGAAGAGACCCATCGGGTCGGTGGTGACGGCCCGCATGATGTGTGAGCTGCCGTAGGCCTGGATGACGATCCAGACGCTGAACGCGTAGAAGAGGCCGAGGAAGCCGACGGCGATGTAGGTGGCCCGCGGGATGGTGCGCTCCGGGTCGCGTGCCTCGCGGCGGTAGATGGCGGTGGACTCGAAGCCGGTGAAGGCGGCGAACGCGAAGGCGAGCACCGCGCCGGTGCCGGGCACCAGGACGTTGCCGGGCGTGAAGGAGTCGACGGCGAGCCCCTCGGCCCCGCCGTCGAGGAGCACTCCGCCGGCGAGCAGTACGAGGATGCCGGTCTCCGCGACCAGCAGGACCCCGAGCACCTTCGCGCCGAACTCGATGCTGCGGTAGCCGAGGAACCAGATCACGAAGACGCCCGCGAGCGCGATGGCCGGCCAGGGCACATGGACGCCCCACAGCGCGTCGAGCGCGTCCTGGGTGCCGGTGGCGAGCAGCCCGTACACGCCGATCTGCATGCCGTTGTACGCGAGCAGGGCGAGCGTCGCGGCGCCGAACCCGGCGGGGCGGCCCAGCCCGAGGGTGATGAAGGCGTAGAAGCCTCCACTGCTGCGGACGTGCCGGGTCATCGCGGTGAAGCCGACCGCGAAAAGGGCGAGGGTGATCCCGGCCAGGAGGTAGCCGACCGGGGCGCCGATGCCGCCGGTGCCGAGGGCCAGGGGTGCCACACCGGCCATGACGGTCAGCGGCGCGGCGGCGGAGATGACGAAGAACGCGATGTCGGCGACGCCGAGACTGCCCCGGCGAAGGCCCGGGGAGTCGTCGCCCCCGACCGGACTCGGAGGTCGCGGCTCAGCGCCCTTCGGCGCCCCCTCGCGGGACGCGGACTCAACAGCCATGAAGCTCGGCCCTTCTTCGACGGAGGAGAGGGAGGGACGACGGCCAGGAACCTTTGGCGTACGGGCATGTGGCGGGCCGCCCATTAACCTAAACCGATACGGTTTAGGTAACGTCATCAGGCAATGTAGAGGGCAGCCGTACGATTCGGGAAGACCCCAGATGAGGAGAGTGCACATGGGCCGCCCGCGGAAGGCTCTGCTCGACCGGACGCGCATCGGCCGTACGGCTCTCGAACTCGTCGACGAGACAGGTGACTTCACCCTCCCCGAGGTCGCGAGGCGGCTCGGCGTGCAGACGGCGTCGGTGTACCACCATGTGGACGGCCGGGCGGGGGTGATCGAGCTGCTGCGCGATCGGGTGGCCGACGGGCTCGACGCCGGCGTCCTCGACCAACGCCCCTGGGACGTGGCCCTGGAGGCGTGGGCCGGCTCCTACCGCGCCGCGTTCGCGGCCCACCCCCGGGCGATCCCCATGCTGATGACCTCGCCGGTACGGGCGACACGGGTCATCGAGCAGTACGAGCGGGTGGCCGGCCTGCTGCTGGACACGGGATTCGCGCCGGAGACCGTCCTGCCGATCATCACCGGCCTGGACAACATCGTCCTCGGCTCGGCCCTGGACATGTCGGCGCCCGAGGACATGTGGGTGATCGGGGAGGAGGCTGAGGCTCCGCGACTGGCCCTGGCCCAGGCGGCCGCGGGGCCCGCCCGGGCGGACCGCGCCTTCGGCCTGACGCTCGCGGGCTTCCTGACCCGCTGCCGGGTGCTGCTCGAAGAGTCTCCGGCTCGCCCCGCGCACTCCTGACCGGCGGGTGGTCGTCGTCCATTCGGGTGCGGGTGCGCCGAGCCGGCGGGTTCACCCGGGGGAGCCCGCGTCGCCCGGCCCCGTGGCGGGGCGGGCACATTACGGTGAACGCCACTGACGTCGTTGAAGGGGAGCTGACGCCTGATGCGGGACACCGGGCTGCGAGCCAAGTACATCCACCGATTCCACGTGGAGGATGCCGACGCGAACGGCGTCGTCGACCGGTCCGACATCTTCCTGCGTGCCGAACGGCTGATCGACGGGATGGACGAGCCACTCGGCTCCCCACGGGCCGCCGCGGTCCTTGCGGGAGCCGAGGCGTACTGGCAGCGGCTGGCCGAGCTCGCCGGTGTCGACGAGGACGGCGAGCTGACGGAGGACGTCTACGTCCAGACGCTGGAGGAAGCGGTACAGGTCGGCGCCATCGCCGACCTCGTCGCCCCGTCCGTGGAGGCGCACATCCAGCTCGCCGACACCGAAGGCACCGGCACGGTGGCTCTCGACGACTTCATCCGCGCGCAGGTCGCGTCCGGCATGTCCACGGCCATGGCCAGCGAGGCATTCGAAGCCTTGGACCGTGACGGGGACGGGCGGATCACCGTGGAGGAGTGGCAGCGGGCCGTCCTCGACTACTACACGAACGCCGACGCGGATGTCCGGGCCCCGGGGAGCCTGGTGATGGGCCTCCGCGCGGAGGGCTGACGCCCGCGTCATCAGGGACCGCGTCCCACGTAACGTCATCACGGGCCGCATCGCGCGTACGTCATCACGGGCCGCGGCCCGCACACGTCATCAAGGTCCGCTCGTGCTCGTACGGGTCACTCCAACGCGCCGACACCCGCGGCCCCGGCCTTGAATGGTCGGGTGACCGGGCCCCCCGACGACTGCCTCGCGCGCAACGAATGGATCTGCGGTGAGTACCTGAGCACCCGCCGCCAGATCCTCGGCGACGCGGTCGTGCAGCATCTTCAGCTCACCTCCGTCTCCGTGCTGATCGCCCTCGTCGTCGCCGTGCCCCTCGCCGTCCTCGCCCGCCGCTGGGGCTGGGCCGCGGGCCCGGTCCTCGCGCTCACCACGGTCCTCTACACGATCCCCTCGCTCGCGATGTTCTCGCTGCTGCTCCCGGTGTACGGGCTCTCCGCGCCGCTCGTCGTCGCGGGCCTCGTCCTGTACTCCCTCACCCTGCTCGTGCGGAACATCCTCGCCGGTCTGCGCTCCGTCCCCGAGGAGACCCGGCAGGCCGCGCGCGGCATGGGGTACGGGCCGATCCGGCTCCTGCTCACCGTCGAACTGCCGCTGGCGCTGCCCGCCGCGATGGCCGGGCTCCGCATCGCCATGGTCTCCGCCGTCTCCCTCGTCACCGTCGGCGCGATCGTCGGCTTCGGCGGACTCGGCAACCTCATCTACTCGGGCATGAACACCTACTTCAAGGCCCAGGTGCTCACCGCCTCCGTGCTCTGCGTGGTCATCGCCGTCGCCGCCGACCTGCTGCTTCTCGGCGTACAGCGGGTCCTGACGCCATGGACCAGGGCGGTGCGGACGTGAAGGCGCTCGGTGACGCCTGGGACTGGCTCGGCGACCCGGCGCACTGGTCCGGCGAAGACGGCATCTGGCACCGGCTCAGCGAACATCTCGTCCTGACCGTCGTCTGCCTGCTGGTCAGCTGTCTGATCGCCCTGCCCGTCGCGCTCGTCCTCGGCCACCTCGGCAGGGGCGGCGCACTCGCCGTGAACATCTCCAACGTCGGGCGCGCCGTGCCCACCTTCGCCGTACTCGTCCTGCTCCTCCTGACCCCGCTCGGCACCTGGGGCGATGGCCCGACCGTCGTCGCCCTCGTGCTGTTCGCCGTGCCGCCGCTGCTCACCAACGCCTACGTCGGCATGCGCGGCGTCGACCGCGGCGTGGTCCAGGCGGCGCGGGGCATGGGCATGACCGGGCGGCAGATGCTGTGGCGGGTCGAGCTCCCGCTCGCGCTGCCGCTGGTGCTCAGCGGGGTCCGCATCGCCGCCGTCCAGCTCGTCGCCACCGCCACCATCGCCGCGCTCGCGGGCGGCGGAGGGCTGGGCCGGATCATCACGGCGGGGTTCAACCTGGCGAGCACTCCGCAGGTCGTGGCGGGTGCCGTGCTCGTGGCCGGGTTCGCGCTGATGGTCGAGGGGATCTTCGAGGCCGCCGAGCGGCTCGCGCCCGGGTGGACGCGGAGGAGGGCCGGATGAGGGGCCGCGCCGCGGCGGCGACGGCGGCCTCGCTCGCCCTTCTCGCGGGCTGCGCGTCCGGGCCGTCCCTGGAGAACCGGGGCGAGGTCACCGGGCCGCCCGGCGACAGCAAGAACCTCACGGTCGGTTCCGCGGGCTTCACGGAGTCCGACCTGCTCGCCCAGATGTACGCGCTGCTCCTGAACAAGGCCGGCTACGGCACCAAGATCCTCTCCGTGGCCAACCGCGAGCTGTACGAGCCCGCGCTGGAATCCGGGCAGATCGACGTCGTCCCCGAGTACGCTGCGACCTTCGCTGACTGGCTGAACGCCAAGGAGAACGGCGCCGACGCGGAGCCCGTGGGCTCGCCCGACGTGCAGACGACGATCAAGGCCCTGCGCCGCCTCGCGGCACCGCGCGGCCTCACCGTCCTCGACCCCGGCAAGGCGGTCGACCAGAACGCCTTCGCCGTCGCCGCCCCGTACGCCCGGGAGCACCGCCTGAAAACCCTGACCGACCTGGGCAGATCCGGCCTGAAGGTACGGCTCGCCGCGGGCGACGAGTGCGTGCGGCGGCCCTACTGCGCGCCGGGTCTGCGCAAGGTCTACGGCATCGATCTCACCGGGGTGGACCCGAAGGGCGTCGGCACGACCCAGGCCAAGAAGGCGGTCCAGAGCGGGCAGGACCAGATGGTCCTCACCACCTCGACGGACGCGACCCTCGACGACTTCGGCCTGGTGCTCCTGGAGGACGACAAGCACCTCCAGAACGCCGACTACCTGGTCCCCGTCGTCAACCGCTCCCGGGCGGGCAGCAAGGGCGTCACCAAGGCACTCGACCGCCTGGCCCCGGTCCTGACGACACAGGACCTGGCCTCCATGAACGAACAGGTCGACAGTTGGCGCCGCCTGCCGCAGGACGTAGCGAGAACGTACCTACGGAACAAGAACCTCCTGTAGCCACAGCGCCGGGGAAGCGCCCCGCCAGGGGCGCGAACCGCCCACCCAGCGGAGCGCTCACGCGTCGGCGACCGAGTCGAACCGCACCTGGGCCCGCGCCAGCCCCCGCGCGTCCGCGTCGACCGACCGCCGCAGCGCCTCGTGCAGCTTCGCCGGGGTCAGGACGCCCAGGAAACGCGCCCCGTCGAGCACCGCGACCCAGCCGGCGTCGTGTTGCAGCATGACGCCGAAGGCCTGCTTGAGCGGGGCACCCACCGGTACCCAGGAGTTCATGCGGTGGGCGAGGTCGCCGACCGTGCCGTCGGAGCCGGCGAGTGCGACCTCGTCGACACCGACCCAGCCGTGCAGATCGCCGCCCGCGTCCAGGACGACGGCCCAGCGCGCCTCCTCCTGGCGCAGCCGGGCCGCGGCCTGCGCCGCGGGCTCGTCAAGGCGGGCGATCGGCGGCTGCTCCAGGTCGTCCGACTGGATCTCCGTCACCGAGAGCCGCTTCAGACCCCGGTCGGCGCCGACGAACTCGGCGACATACGGCGTAGCGGGCGCCCCGAGCACCGCCCCCGGCGTGTCGAACTGCTCGATGCGGCCCTGCCCGTACACGGCGATGCGGTCGCCGAGGCGAACCGCCTCCTCGATGTCGTGCGTGACCAGCAGAACCGTCTTGCGCACCGCCGACTGCATCCGCAGGAACTCGTCCTGCAACTGCTCGCGCACCACCGGATCCACCGCCCCGAACGGCTCGTCCATCAGGAGTACCGGCGGGTCGGCGGCCAGCGCGCGGGCGACACCGACCCGCTGGCGCTGGCCACCGGAGAGCTGCTCGGGATAGCGGGACCCGAACGTCGTCGGGTCCAGTCCCACCAGGTCGAGCAACTCCGCCGCCCGGGCCCTCGCCCTGGCCTTCTTCCAGCCGATGAGCGCGGGCACGGTCGCCGTGTTGTCCAGGACCGTGCGGTGCGGGAAGAGCCCGACCTGCTGGATGACGTAACCGATCCGGCGGCGCAGACGCACCGGGTCCACATCGGCGATGTTCTCGCCGTCCAGGAAGATGCTGCCCGACGTGGGCTCGATGAGCCGGTTGACCATCATCATGGTCGTGGTCTTGCCGCAGCCGGAGGGGCCGACGAGCGTGACCAGTTCGCCCCGGTCCACCTCGAAGGAGAGGTCGTCCACGGCCGTCGTACCGTCCGGGTAGCGCTTGGTCACCTGCTCGAACCGGATCATGCCCACACGCTAGCCGCGCCGGTCATCCACCGCTCATCAACACCACCTCCAGGGTGCGCGGCCCGTGCACTCCCTCGACCCGGTCCAACTCGATGTCGCTGGTCGCGGAGGGCCCCGAGATCCAGGTCAGCGGCCGCACCGGATCGAGCCGCCCGAGCGCCACTGGTACGGACGACACGACCTGGTCCGGCACCCGTACGACACAGATGTGATGGTCCGGCACGAGCGTGACGCGGCGGCGGCCCTGGTCCGCCGAACCGTCGAGGACCAGCGTGCCGGTCTCCGCGACGGCGACCGCGCAGCCGGTGACGACGCTGTCCACCCGGTCCAGTTCATCCGGGGTGCCGGCCGCGCGGTCCCGCACGCGTGTCGCGTCGACGGACTCCAGCCAGTGCGGGGGCAGCCCCGGCGGCACCAGGACGGTCCCCGCGCCCCGCGCCGCGAGCAGACGCGTCAGGAGCTCCGGAAGCTCCTCGTCCGTGCACCGGTGCACGATCGCCCGATAGTCCGCCAGGTTCTCCGCGAGCAGGTCGACGGTCTCGTCGACGCTACGCTCGCCGTGCTCGCGCGCGTATCCGCGGTCCACCGCCGCCTCGTACGCGGTGCCGTCGCCGCCCGGCCCGTCCGGTCCGTCCGCCGCGTCCGGCACGCTCGGCACGTCCGCGAGCGCCCGACGCACCCGGCCCAGAATCACGTCCCTGCTGCTCACTTCCCGCTCCCCTCCGTGGTGCCGCCCCGCGTACGCTCCCACCAGTCACGGAACGGTTCCGCCGGGACCTTCGGCAGATCCCGGGTCGCGCTCCACGCCCGGCCGGGTCCGGGAAGCGTGCGCGGATGGAACCGCCGGGTGCGCGAGGCCAGACGCTGGCCCATGCGCAGCGCTCCGGGACGGGCGAAGGCGAACCCGGCCGCGCGCATCGCCGCCCGCTCCGCCGCGTGCCCCTTGGCGGGCTTCAGCGTCACCTTCGTGCCCCGCCGCGTGACCTCGCCGCCCTGCACCACCCGCTCGCGCAGGTGCACGAGGACCTCGGGGATGTCGATGGCCACCGGACACACCTCGTAGCACGCGCCGCAGAGGGAGGAGGCGTACGGCAGGGAGGCGTCGATCTCGCTCTGCGTGCCCCGGAGCTGCGGGCTGAGGATCGCGCCGATCGGTCCCGGATACACCGAGCCGTACGCGTGCCCGCCCGCCCGCTCATACACCGGGCAGACGTTGAGACACGCCGAGCAGCGGATGCAGCGCAGGGCCTGGCGGCCCACCTCGTCGGCGAGGGTGTCGGTGCGTCCGTTGTCGAGCAGGACCAGATGGAAGGCGCTGGGCCCGTCGTCCCGGAAGGTGCCCGTCCACATGGACGTGTACGGGTTCATCCGCTCGGCCGTCGAGGAGCGGGGCAGGGTCTGGAGGAACACCTCCAGGTCACGCCAGGTCGGAACCACCTTCTCGATGCCCACCACGGAGATCAGCGTCTCGGGCAGGGTGAGGCACATGCGGCCGTTGCCCTCCGACTCCACGACCACCAGGGTGCCGGTCTCCGCGACCATGAAGTTCGCCCCGGAGATGCCCACCTTCGCCCGGAGGAACTTCTCGCGCAGGTGCAGCCGCGCCGCCTCGGCGAGCTCGGCGGGGGTGTCGGTGAGCCCCTCGGGGGCCGGGCGCCCCCACGCACCCATCTCGGCGCGGAAGATGTCGCGGATCTCGCCGCGGTTGCGATGGATGGCGGGGACGAGGATGTGCGAGGGCCGGTCCTTGCCGAGCTGCACGATCAGCTCGGCGAGGTCGGTCTCGTAGGCGTGGATGCCCTCGGCCTCCAGCGCTTCGTTGAGCCCGATCTCCTGCGTGGCCATCGACTTGACCTTGACGACCTCCGTCTCGCCGGTCGCCTTGACGAGTCCTGCGACGATGCGGTTCGCCTCCGCGGCGTCGGCCGCCCAGTGCACGGTGCCGCCGGCCCGGACGACCGACTCCTCCAACTGGACGAGATACCGGTCGAGGTGGCGCAGCGTCTCGTCCTTGATGCGCTTGCCCGCCTCACGCAGCTCCGCCCAGTCGTCCAGCTCGGCGACGGCCTTGGCCCGTTTGTCGCGGATGGTGTGGGTGGCGTGCCGGAGGTTGGCCCGCAGCGTCGTGTTCCGCACCGCCTCGTGCGCGGCCCGCGGAAACGGCGGGAACGCGGGCATGCCGACGAATGTGCCGCCGCTCATGACAGGGGCTCCTCTTCCGTGCTCGCCAGGATCTCCGCGAGGTGAACGGGGCGTACGGCCGTGCGCAGCCGGGTCATCGTGCCGCCGATGTGCATCAGGCAGGAGTTGTCCGCCGCGCAGAGGACGTCGGCTCCGGTCGACTCGGCGTGCCGGACCTTGTCGGCGCCCATGGCCGCCGAGACGTCGGCGTTCTTCACGGCGAAGGTGCCGCCGAAGCCGCAGCACTCATCGGCGCCGGGCAGCTCCACCAGTTCGAGCCCCTTGACCGCCCGCAGCAGCCGCGTGGGCCGCTCGCCGAGGCCGAGGGCGCGCAGGCCGTGGCAGGTGGGGTGGTAGGTGACCTTGTGCGGGTAGTACGCGCCGACGTCCGTGACCCCGAGGACGTCCACCAGGAACTCGGTCAGCTCATACGTCTTGGGGACCACCGGCGCCAGCGTCCGCGCGAGGCCGTCGCCGCGGCCCTCGGCCCGCGCCCGCTCGCCCATGCGTGGATACAGCTCACGCACCATCGCCCCGCAGGACCCGGACGGCGTCACGATCGCGTCGTAGGTGTCGCCCCCGAATACATCGGAGAAGTGCCGGGCGAGCGGCTCCGCCTGGTGGCGGTAACCGGTGTTGTAGTGCGCCTGCCCGCAGCAGGTCTGCGCCGTCGGGAAGTCGACGTCAACGCCCAGTCTGGTCAGCAGTTTCACCACCGCTCGGCCCGTATCCGGATAGAGCGTGTCGTTGACACACGTCAGGAACAGGGCGACACGCATCGCTGGTTCCTCCTCGTCGATCATCGGATGGGTGCAGCGTACGTGGGCACGATGCGTTGCGGGAGGCATGGACGGCCACCGGTACCGGCGCCGCTCATCGCGCGCCGAGCCGCTGCTGTGCCGCCGCCCACGCGGCGGTGTCGCCCCGCGGTTCATGGCGCGTGGGCGGCTGGGCCCTCGCCACCAGGGCCCGCGCCTCGGCACGGTCGGCGAGAACGCCGTGCGCACGCGCCTGTACGAGGACGTTGCCCAGCGCGGCCGCTTCCGCCGGGCCCGCGAGGACGGGCAGCCCGCAGGCGTCCGCCGTCAGCTGGCACAGCAGGGCGTTGCGGGCACCGCCGCCGACCAGGTGGACGACCTCTATGCGGCGCCCGGTCAGACGCTCGGCGTCCACCAGGGCCTTGCGGTGGGCGAGCGCGAGGGAGTCGAGGACGCAGCGGGTCGTCTCCGCGGGCCCGGCGGGCACCGGCTGCCCCGACGCGCGGCACGCCTGCGCTATGCGGTCCGGCATCCGGCCGGGCGCGAGGAACCCGGGCGCGCCGGCGTCCACGACCGAACGCAGCGGCTCGGCCTCGGCGGCCGCGGCGAGCAGGGCCGTGAGGTCGGGGTTCCGCCAGGCGCGCAGGCACTCCTGGAGGAGCCAGAGACCCATGATGTTGCGCAGATAGCGGACCGTCCCGTCGGTCCCCAGCTCATTGGTGAAGTTGGCCTCGCGGCTCTCCTCCGTGAGGACGGGGGCGTCCAGTTCGAGCCCGGCGAGGGACCAGGTGCCGGTGCAGAGGTACGCGAAGGCCGTGCCGTCCGCCGCGGGCACCGCCGCCACGGCGGACGCGGTGTCGTGCGAGGCCACCGCGGTCACGGGGACGGGGCCCGTGAGGCCGGTCTCCTCCAGGACATGGGGGAGCAGTTCACCCGCGGGCTCCCCGGGCCGCCGCAGCGGCGGGAACAGGGCGAGGTCGATGCCGAGCCGGTCGGCCACCTCCCGCGACCAGAGCCTGGTGCGGGGGTCGATGAGCTGGGTGGTCGAAGCGTTCGTCAGCTCGGTGCCGAGGTCACCGGTCAGCCAGTACGTGAGCAGATCCGGAATGAGCAACAGCCGTTCGGCCGACCCGAGTTGTTGTGCCCGCCGGGCGGCGATGAGCTGGTACAGGGTGTTGAAGGGTGCGTACTGAAGCCCCGTCGCGGCGTACAGCTCGGCGGCCGGCATGCGCTCCCACACCTGCTCGGCGATGCCTTCGGTGCGGCGGTCGCGGTAGTGCACCGGGTTGCCGAGGAGTGCGCCGTCGGCGTCGAGCAGTGCGTAGTCCACGGCCCAGCTGTCCACGCCCACGGAGGCCACAGGACCGGCCGCCCGCAGCCCGTCCAGCACGCCCGCGTACAGCGCGAGGATGTCCCAGTGCAGGGTGCCTCCGATCCGCACGGGCCTGTTGGGAAACCGGTGGAACTCCTCCAGCTCAAGGCTGTCGTGACCGACCCGGCCCACCATGACGCGCCCACTGGACGCGCCCAGATCGACCGCGGCGAAACGGGGGGTGGAGGAACGGCGGGTGAGGGACATGAGGTGGCTCTCTCGGAGTGCGGAGTGCGGAGTGCGGAGTGCGGGGTGCGGGGTGAGGGGTGAGGGGTGCGGAGTGAACGGGGACGAGCCGGCCGGGTGCGGGGCGGGCGGTGCTGTCGGCGTGAACGTGAAGGGGTACGGGCCGCTGTCGGCTGTCGGCTGTCGGCTGTCGGGAGAGGCCGCCGGGCCGCCGGGCAGTGCCCCGCGCTCCGGGCGCCCCTCGCCGTCACCGCAGAAGCGCCCCTCGCCCGTCACCGCAGAAGCACCCCGCGCCCGCTCACCGGAGGAACGCCCCCGCCCATCACGGGAGGAACGTCCTCGCCCGCTCACCGGAGGAACGCCCCCGCCCATCACCGGAGGAACGCCCCCGCCCGTCACCGCAGGAACGCTCCCGCCACCCCCGCGTCCACCGGTATGTGCAACCCCGTCGTGTGCGACAGGTCCCCGCCCGTCAGGGCGAACACCGCGTTGGCCACGTGCTCCGGCAGGACCTCCCGCTTGAGCAGGGTCCGCTGGGCGTAGAACTCGCCCAGCTTCTCCTCGGGGACGCCGTAGACCGCCGCGCGCTTCGCTCCCCAGCCGCCGGCGAAGATGCCCGAGCCGCGGACCACGCCGTCCGGGTTGACGCCGTTGACGCGAATGGCGTCCTCACCCAGTTCCGCCGCGAGCAACCGCACCTGGTGGGCCTGGTCTGCCTTGGTCGCGGAGTAGGCGATGTTGTTCGGGCCGGCGAAGACGGCGTTCTTCGACGCGATGTAGATGATGTCGCCGCCCATCCCCTGCGCCCGCATCACCCGGGCCGCCTCGCGGGAGACCAGGAACGAGCCGCGCGCCATGACGGCGTGCTGGACGTCCCAGTCGCGGGCCGTGGTCTCCAGGAGGGGCTTGGACAGGGAGATGCCCGCGTTGTTGACGACCAGGTCCACGCCGCCGAAGGCCAGGGCCGCGGCCTCGAACGCCTCGGAGATCTGCTCCTCGCTCGTCACGTCCACGGTGACGGCGACCGCCTTGTCGGGACCGCCCAGTTCCTCGGCCACGGCCGCCGCGCCCGCCGCGTTCAGATCCGCGACGACCACGCAGGCGCCCTCGGCGGCCAGCCGGTGCGCGATGGCCCTGCCGATACCGCTGCCCGCACCCGTCACGAGAGCCACCCGTGTCGCCAGCGGCTTCGGCGTGGGCATCCGCCGCAGCTTGGCCTCCTCCAGCTCCCAGTACTCGATGCGGAACTTCTCGGACTCCTCGATCGGCGCGTACGACGACACGGCCTCCGCGCCTCGCATGACATTGATCGCGTTGACGTAGAACTCGCCGGCCACGCGCGCCGTCTGCTTGTCCTTGCCGAAGGTGAACATGCCCACCCCGGGGACCAGCACGACCGCCGGGTCCGCGCCGCGCATCGCGGGGGAGTCCGGCTCGGCGTGCCGGGCGTAGTACGCCGCGTACTCCTCGCGGTACGCGGCATGCAGCTCCCCGAGGCGGGCGATCGTCTCGTCCAGCGGAGCGGTCGGCGGCAGGTCGAGGAGCAGCGGTCGGACCTTCGTGCGCAGGAAGTGGTCCGGGCAGGAGGTGCCGAGGGCAGCCAGGCGCGGATGCCCGGCCCTGGCGAGGAAGTCGAGGACCGCCTCCGTGTCGGTGAAGTGGCCGACCTGCGGGTGGTCCCGCGAGGCGAGGCCCCGGATGACGGGAGCCAGCGCCGCCGCCCGCGCGCGGCGTTCCGGAGCGGGGAGCGGCCCGAACCCGTCGAGCTCCCCGCCGAACGGCTCCGTCCTGCCGCGCTCCGCGAGGAACCGCTCCGCCGTGCGGATCATGTGCAGGGAGTTCCTGGCGCACTCCTCGGAGGTCTCCCCCCAGGCGGTGATGCCGTGCCCGCCCAGTACACAGCCGATCGCCCGCGGGTGCTCCGCGCGCACGGCCGCGATGTCCAGGCCGAGCTGGAAGCCGGGGCGGCGCCACGGCACCCACGCCACCGTGTCGCCGAAGCACTCGGCGGTCAGCTTCTCGCCGTCGGACGCGCACGCCAGCGCGATCCCGGAGTCGGGGTGGAGGTGGTCGACGTGCGCCGCGTCGACCAGGCCGTGCATCGCGGTGTCGATGGACGGCGCGGCACCGCCCTTGCCGTGCAGGCAGTAGTCGAAGGCCGCGACCATCTCGTCCTCGCGCGCCACGCCCGCATACACCTTCTTCAGCGCGCGCAGTCGGTCGAGGCGCAGCACCGCGAGGCCCGACTCCTTGAGCGTGCCGAGGTCGCCGCCGGAGCCCTTGACCCACATGAGGCCGATGTCGTCGCCGGTCACGGGGTCGGGCGCGGTGCCCTTCGCGGAGGCGTTCCCGCCCGCGTAGTTGGTGTTGCGCGGGTCGGCGCCCAGTGCGTGGGCACGGTCCAGCAGCTCGGCCACGGGGTCGTGCCCCTGCCGCCGCCCCGCCATGCCGTCCCCGCCGCCCATGCCGTCCCCGCCGCCCATGCCGTCCCCGCCGCCCATGCCGTCCCCGCCCATACGGTGGCCGTCCACGCCGTCCCTGTCCATGTCGTTCATGCCCCCCATCCCGCCTGCTCGCCGCCGACCCGCTCCTCGACGATCAACTCCTGCCATCCTGAACGCTCGTAGGCCCTGAGCGGATCGGGGTCGATCCCCAACTCCTCCCTGACTTCCGCCAGTAGGGGACGCACATCCGTGCTGAACGCATCCATCAGCGCGCCGTTCGCCGCGAGCACGTCGCCCGTGCGCTGCGCCCCGGCCAGCGCCTCGGAGTCCACCAGCAGCGCCTTCGCCGTGGCCTCCTGCACGTTCATGACCGAGCGGATGATCGCGGGGATCTTCGCCTCGATGTTGTGGCACTGGTCGAGCATGAAGGCGACCCCCGGCGCGCCCGGGGTGCCCGCCGCGAGGCCGCCGCCGCGCACCACCTCGTACATGATCCGGAAGAGCTGGAAGGGGTCGGCCGCGCCGACCATCAGGTCGTCGTCGGCGTAGAAGCGGGAGTTGAAGTCGAAGCCGCCGAGCCTGCCCTCCCGCAGCAGCGTCGCCACGATGAACTCGATGTTCGTGCCCGGCGCGTGGTGGCCGGTGTCGACGACCACCTGTGCCTTGGGGCCGAGTTTGAGGCAGTGCGCGTACGCCGTCCCCCAGTCGGGGACGTCGGTGGCGTAGAAGGCCGGCTCGAAGAGCTTGTACTCCAGGAGCATCCGCTGGTCGTCGCCGAGCCGGTCGTAGACCGTGCGCAGCGCCTCCTCCAGGCGGTCCTGCCGGCTGCGCAGGTCGTCCTGGCCGGGGTAGTTGGTGCCGTCCGAGAACCAGAGCTTGAGGTCCTTCGAGCCGGTCGCGTCCATGATGTCGACGCACTCCAGGAGGTGTCCGACGGCCTTGCGGCGGATGGCGGGATCGGGGTTGGTGACCGAACCGAGCCGGTAGTCGTCGTCCTGGAAGACGTTGGAGTTGATGGCGCCGAGGCGCAGGCCGCGCTCCTGTGCGTACGCGGTGAGCGTGCCGTAGTCGTCGACGCGGTCCCAGGGGATGTGCAGGGCGACGGTCGGCGCGATGCCCGTGTGCGCGTGGACGCGGGCGGCGTCGTCCAGCTTCTCGCGTGTCGTCCTGGGGACGCCGGGCTGCGCGAAGACCTTGAAACGCGTGCCGGAGTTGCCGTACGCCCAGGAGGGTGTCTCCAGTGCCTGGGTGCTGAGTGCCGCTTTCACGGCGTCCTTGCTGGTTCCGGCGGTCATCACGCAGCCCTTCAGAAATGTTCGTACAGGTCGGTCAGTTGGAGAAGTGGTGGGTGCCCGAGGCCGCGGCGAAGACGGCGCAGCCGTCGGCCATCCGCAGGAACTCGGCCGCGCCGTGCCGCACCTGGGAGGCCTTCTCGGCCGGTATCCACACCTCGGCCGTGGTGTGGGCGGGCAGGGTGAGCGTGAGGCTGAACCCGTCGGAGCCTGCCTGCCAGCGTGTGGTGATGGGCCCGCGCACCGAGTCGAAACGCCCCTGCGCCCTGGTGACGCCGCCGCCGGGCCGCGGCCGGACGCGCACCTTCTTGAAGCCCGGTTCGGCGGGGGCGATGCCCGCGATGTTCGCGTACATCCACTCGCCCACGGAGCCGTACGCGTAGTGGTTGAAGGAGTTCATGCCGGCGTCCTGGAAGCTGCCGTCCGGCTTGATGGAGTCCCAGCGCTCCCACATGGTGGTCGCGCCCCGGTCGATCTGGTAGCCCCAGCTCGGGAAGGAGCGCTGGACGAGGAGCCGGTAGGCGACGTCGTTGTGGCCGGTCCCGGTGAGCACCGGCAGCAGGCGGGGAGTGCCGAGGAAGCCGGTCGAC
Organism: Streptomyces sp. DSM 118878; assembly: GCF_052936595.1. Lineage (NCBI taxonomy): Bacteria > Bacillati > Actinomycetota > Actinomycetes > Kitasatosporales > Streptomycetaceae > Streptomyces > Streptomyces sp. DSM 118878. The sequence continues at coordinate 1,316,039 of NZ_CP193622.1, read as the reverse complement.
AGGTGCCAGTCCTTGGACCTGATGAGTTCGACCAGGCGGTCGGCGGCCGGCTTCCGGTCACCCTCGGCGAGCAGGTCCATGGACAGGGCGAGGACGTACGCGGTCTGCGTGTCGCCCTTCACCCGGCCGCCGTCCGTGACGTAGGCCGCGCGGAACGCGTCGCGCACGCCGCGGAACAGCGAGGTGTACGGTGCCGCGTCCTTGCCCAGCGCCTCCGCGGTCTTCGCCACCAGGGCGGCGCTGTGCGCGAAGCAGGCCGTGCCGATGACGTCCTTGGGGGTCTCGTCCTGGATGTTGAGCCAGTCGCCGTAACCCTCCGCCGGGCGGAGGTAGCCGCTGCTGTGCTTCTCCAGGTAGTCGAGCCACTTCAGCATCGACGACCAGGCCTGCTCCAGTACGCGGGTGTCTCCGTAGGCCTCGTACAGCGCCCAGGGGACGGTGACTCCCGCGTCGCCCCAGCCGGCGACGCCCTTGCCGACGGGGCCGATGTACGGCGCGACGTCGGTGAACGCCCCGTCGTCCGACTGGCTGTCGCGCAGGTCGTCGAGCCACTTCGTGAGGAAGCGGGCGGATTCCATGGTGTAGGCGGCGGTCGGGGCGAAGACGTTGATGTCGCCGGTCCAGCCGAGCCGCTCGTCGCGCGCGGGGGTGTCAGTGGGGATGGACACGAAGTTGCCGCGCAGCCCCCACGTGATGTTGCTGTGCAACTGGTCGAGCATCGGGACGTCGGTCTTGAAGTCCATGGTGAACGGGGCCGACGTGTGGATCACACGCCCGAGGACGGCGTCCAGCGGCGGCTTCCCGGGGTGGCCGGTGACCTCTACGTAGCGGAAGCCGTGGAAGGTGAAGCGCGGTTCGTACGTCTCCTCGCCGCCGCCCTTGAGGGTGTAGGTGTCGGTGGCGCGGGCCGTACGGAGGTTGGCGGTGTAGAGCGTGCCGTCCGGATTGAGGACCTCCGCGTGTCGCAGCCTGATCGTCGTGCCCGCCTTGCCGGAGACCGTCAGGCGCACCACGCCGACCATGTTCTGGCCGAGGTCGTAGACGAAGACGCCGGGCTTCGGCTCGGTCATCCTCTCGGCGGGTATGTCGTGCTCCACGCGCGTGGGCCCGTCCACCGCGGCGACGAGCGCGGCGGACACCTTCTCCACGGCGTCGGCGGCGAGCCACGTGGAGTCGTCGAAGCCGGCACGCGTCCAGCCCTCGGTCTCCCGCCGGGCGTCGTACTCCTCGCCCGACATGAGGTCCGCCTGGGTGACCGGGCCGAGAGCGGCGCGCCACGTGGTGCCGGAGAGGACGCGCTCGGTCGAGCCGTCGGTGTAGGTGACCTCCAGTTGGCCGAGGAAGGCGGGGCGCTCGCCGTACTGGTGGGGGCCGAACCAGCCGACGTTGCCCGCGTACCAGCCGGTCGCGAGCGTCACGCCCAGCGCGTTGGCCCCGGACGAGACCAGCTCCGTCACGTCGTACGTCTGGTACTGGACGCGCTTGTCGTAGTCCGTCCAGCCGGGTGCGAGGCGGTCATCGCCGACCCGCTCGCCGTTGAGGAACGCCTCGTAGAGGCCGAGTGCGGACGAGTACAGCCGGGCCCGAGCCACCTTGCGGTTCCGCAGCCGGAACTCGTGGCGGAGCTGCGCGGCGGGGGAGTGGCTGGGCACGACCTTGCCCCAGGGGCCCGCGCCCCACGCGGCGAGGAGCTTGGCAGCGGGCCAGGAACCGTCGTCGTAACCGGTGGCCCGCCAGTCGCCGGAAGGCTCCTTGTCGGCGGCCTTCCACTTGGCGTCGGTGACGAGGACGCGTTCGCCGCCCCCGGTGGTCAGTTCGAGGAGGCCGAGGAGGCCCGCGGGCCCTTCGGTGGCGTTGGTCGCGGAGACGGCGATGGCCGCGGCGCCGGGGCGGAGCTGGTCGGTCACGTCGACGACGATGGGGCGCCGCCAGTTGTCGGCTTTGTCGTCGGCCTCGGCGTGGGCCACGCGCGTGCCGTTCACGTACGCCGTGAAGCCGTTGTCGGCGGTGAGGACCAGGCGCGCCCGTGTCACGCCGTCGGGAACGTCGAAGCGGTGGCGGAACCAGCGGGTGGCGGCCGGTGCGCCGGTGGCGGGGTCACCCTCCGGGAACCAGATCCAGGAAGCCTTGTCGAGGGCGGGGGCGTCCACGAGCGCGGCCGGGGCGCCGATCCACCGCGCCGACCAGTCGGAGTCCGAGGTGAGGCCGGTCTCCCACCAGGACGGCTCGCTCCACGCGGAGGGGCGGCCGGAGGCGTCCCAGACGCGGACCGACCAGAAGTACCGGGTGCGTGACTTCAGTTCGGGGCCGCCGTAGGGGACCAGGACGGAGTCGGTGGAGGTGACCTTGCCGCTGTCCCACACGTCGGGGCGGTCGAGGCGACCAGGGGCGGTGGCGACCCGGATGCGGTAGGCGCTCTGGGCCGTGCCCCGCGCGTCGGAGGCCAGGGGCCAACTCAGCCTCGGACGCGGGGTGTCGAGACCGAGCGGATGCCGGACGTACTCGACGGTGGGGGCGGTCACGCGCAGCGGCGGGACGGGGGCCTTGCCGGGCGTGGCCGCGGCGGCGGGGGCGGTTCCTGCGACGGCCGTGCCGATGGCGGCCGTGGCGGTGGTGCCGAGCAGTCGTCTTCTGCTGATCACAACGGAACTCCGTAACGACTCGGGGATGAATCGTTTCACAGGGGCCGAAGTTAGGGAGCCGGTCTCGTGGCTGTCAAGGGATCTCGCGTACTTGGCGCCGTTCTGCGGTGCCTGTGCGGCGGTCCCGTACGGAAGTCACGATTCCCGGGTCTCACCCATTGACGGTGAAGTCGGCACGGGTCTAGCTTCCGTGGAACTTCGTTGAATCCATTCACATCTCCTTGCCTCCCTTCCCGCCTCCTTCGCGCAGTCAGGGGCGGACGTCACCGATCGGTGCTATCCATGAGAGAGCCCCCCGTCCTGGCCGCGCACGGCCTGAGCAAGTCCTTCGGCGCCGTACGCGCCCTCCAGGACGTCTCCCTGCAACTGCACGCCGGAGAGGCGCACGCCCTCGCGGGCGAGAACGGTGCCGGGAAGTCCACCCTCATCAAGACGCTCGCCGGCGTGCACCGGCCCGACGCCGGAGTGCTGCTCCTCGACGGTGAACCGGTCGTCCTGCACGGACCCGCCGACGCCCGCGACGCGGGGATCGCCGTCATCTACCAGGAGCCGACGCTCTTCCCCGACCTGTCCGTCGCCGAGAACATCTTCATGGGGCGCCAGCCGCGCCGCTCATTCGGCCGCGTCGACCACAAGGCGGTCGACGCGGCGGCCGGGGCGCTCTTCGCGCGCCTCGCCGTGGACCTCGCCCCCGAGCAGCCGGCGCGCGGCCTCTCCATCGCCGACCAGCAGATCGTGGAGATCGCCAAGGCGCTCTCCTTCGACGCCCGCGTGCTCATCATGGACGAGCCGACCGCCGCGCTCACCGGCAGTGAGGTGGCCCGCCTCTTCGGCGTCGTGCGCACCCTGCGGGAACAGGGCGCCGCAGTGCTCTTCATCTCCCACCGCATCGAGGAGATCTTCGAGCTCTGCCAGCGCGTCACGACCTTGCGGGACGGCACCCTCGTCGCGAGCGAGCCCCTTGCGGGCCTCACCGAGGACGACTTGGTGCGCCGCATGGTCGGCCGCGACCTCGGCGAGCTCTACCCCAAGCAGGACACCGAGGCCGGTGACGTCGCGCTCAGCGTGCGGCGGCTGACCCGCGAAGGGGTCTTCACCGACGTGTCGTTCGACGTCAGGTGCGGGGAGATCGTCGGGCTCGCCGGCCTCGTCGGGGCGGGGCGCAGCGAGGTCGCCCGCGCGGTGTTCGGCGTCGACCGGTGGGACGCGGGAACCGTCGAGGTCCAGGGCAAGGCACTGACCAACGGCGCCCCGAGCACCGCCATGGCGGCCGGTCTCGCGCTCGTACCCGAGGACCGGCGCGCCCAGGGCCTGGTGATGGACATGTCCATCGAGCGCAACATCGGTCTCACGGGGCTGCGTACGACGGTCCGCGCGGGGCTGATGGACCGTGGGGCCGAGCGCAGCCGTTCCCTGGACTGGGCGCTCAGACTCCAGGTCAAGTACGCGCGCGTCGCCGACGCCGTGGGGACGCTCTCCGGTGGCAACCAGCAGAAGGTCGTCCTGGCCAAGTGGCTGGCCACCGGCCCACGCGTACTGATCGTCGACGAGCCGACCCGCGGCATCGACGTCGGCACCAAGGCCGAGGTGCACCGGTTGCTCTCCGCGCTCGCCGCGGACGGCGTCGCGGTGCTGATGATCTCCTCCGACCTGCCGGAGATCCTCGGCATGGCCGACCGGGTGCTCGTCATGCACGAGGGGCGGCTCACCGCGGAGATCGCGCGGGACGACGCCACGGAGGAATCGGTGATGGCGGCGGCCACGGGGAGGGCGGCATGACAGGGCGACGCACCATGGACGCGGGCGGGCACCCGGTTTCCCGCGCCCCTGCCGGGCACCGGGCTTGCCGAGCCCCTGCCGGGCACCGGGCTTGCCGAGCCTCGGGCGTGCACCGGGCTTGCCGGACCTCGGGCGTGCACCGGGCTTCCCGAGCCTCGGTCGGGCGCCATGCTTCCCGAGCCTCGGTCGGGCATCTGGCTTCCCGGGCCCCCGCCGGGCATCTGGCTTCCCGGGCCTCGGGTGTGTGCCCGAAGTACCGCCCCAGGACGGGGCGGCGGACGTCCGTCACCGGCGAGGCAGCCGGGAGGCTCGTGTGAGTGCGGCCACGCGGAGCCCCGCGCCCGCTGTCGGCCCGGGGAAGGCCGGCGCCGGCCGGCTCGTCGACCGGGTCTTCAAGGTGCGGGAGCTCGCCATACTCCTGGTCCTCCTGGTGATGATCGTCCTCACCCAGGCGGGCAACAGCGAGTTCCTCTCCGAGCAGGGCATCAAGGACCTGCTCCTGAACGCGACCATCCTCGTCCTCGTCGCCACCGGACAGGCCCTGGTCGTCATCACCCGCAACGTCGACCTGTCCGTCGGCTCCACACTCGGCATCAGCGCCTTCGCCGCGGGCGACCACCTCCAGGGCGGGGGCGGCGCCGTCACCGCCATCGTCCTCGCCGTGGCGCTCGGCATCGGCTGCGGGCTCCTCAACGGCGCCCTCGTCAGCCTGGGCCAGGTACCGGCGCTCGTCGTGACCCTCGGCACGCTGTACGTCATCCGCGGCATCGACTCCATCTGGGTCGGCTCGCGGCAGATCACCGCGTCCGATCTGTCCGGCGGTTTCGTCGACTTCGGCTCCGGGGGCATCTCAGCGGTTCCCTGGCTCGCCCTGATCGCGCTCGCCGTCCTGGTCACCGTCGCGTACTACCTGCGGCACTTCCGCGGCGGCCGCGAGCTGTACGCGCTCGGGTCGAGCCCGGAGGCCGCACGGCTCGCCGGCATCTCCGTACGCAAGCGGATCCTCATCGCGTACACCGTGTGCGGGGCGCTCGCCGGACTCGCCGGCGCCCTGTACCTCGCCCGCTTCGGCAACGTCGACTCCGCGACCGGCAGCGGCTATGAACTCACCGTCGTCAGCGCCGTCGTGGTCGGCGGCGTGGTCTTCACCGGCGGCTCGGGCAGCGTCTACGGAGCGGCGCTCGGCGCGCTCCTGCTGACGTCCATCAACAGTGTGCTGCCCGCGCTCGGCGTCAGCTCCGTGTGGGTGCTCGCCATCAACGGCGTACTGCTCGTCCTCGCCATCGCCGTCGACCGGATCGTCGCCCTGCGCGTCGCCGAGGCGCTGAGGAAGAGGGCCGCATCGAACAGAAGGAGCGCCCGCCATGGCTGACTCCCCGCTCACGCGCGCCGTCCGCTGGGACACGGTCGTCGGCGCCCTCCTTGTCGTGCTTCTCCTGATGTCGTTCTCCTTTGTCGACGGTTTCGGGAACGCGCTCAACCTCTCCTTCCTCATCGGCAACACACTGCCCATCGCGCTGATCGCGCTGCCGATGACACTCCTCGTGGTCTCCGGCGAGATCGACCTGTCGGTGGCCTCCACCGCGGGGCTCTCCGGAGCGGTGATGGGCGCCCTGTGGAACGCGGGGCTCGCCATCGAGACGATCATTCCGCTCTGCCTGCTGCTCGGCGTGGTCTGCGGGCTCGTCAACGGCCTCCTGGTGACCCGGCTCGGGCTGCCCTCGCTCGCCGTCACCATCGGCACGATGGCCGCCTACAGGGGCATCGCCCAGATCATCCTGGGGTCGGACGCCGTCACCGACTTTCCCTCCCAGTACCTCGACTTCGCGGCCGGACGGATCGGTGACACCTTCGTCCCGTACGCCTTCCTGCCGTTCCTGGTGCTGCTCGCCGTCGCCGTCGTCGTGCTGCACGCCATGCCCTTCGGGCGCGCCCTGTTCGCGATCGGCGCGAACGAGGAGGCCGCGCGGTTCACCGGGGTACGCGTCAAGCGGCACAAGCTGTGGCTGTTCGTCCTCACGGGCCTCATGGCCTCGCTCACGGGCGTCTTCTGGGCGCTGCACTACGCGAGCGCCCGCTACGACAACGCCACAGGACTGGAACTCTCCGTCGTCGCCGCGGTGCTGCTCGGCGGCATCGACTTCGACGGCGGCAAGGGCACCCTCGGCGGAGCCGTCGCCGGGGTCTTCCTGCTCGGCGCGCTCCAGAACGCCATGAGTCTCCTCAACGTCTCCGCGCAGTCCCAGATCGTCGTCACGGGTGTGCTCCTCGTGGTGTCGGTCCTCGGGCCGCGCGTGGCACGGCAAGTGGCCACCGCGCGCGCGGGCCGCCGAACGGCGGCGGCCTCTCCCGACGTCACCAAGCAGCTGACGTCGCCCTCCCCCTGACACCACGAAGCACCGTACGACTCTCCGAAGAAGCACCGTACGACTTTCCGGAAGGGACCGACGATGTTCTCTCGCCTGCCCAGCTCCCGCACGCCCGCGGGGGTGGCCCTGCGCCGCGCCTGCGCCGCTCTCGCCGCGGTCACCTCCCTCGCCCTCACCGCCACGGCCTGCGGGGGCACCACCAAGGACTCCGCCAAGGACGACGACTCGGCCAAGGCGTCGAACGCCAAGGCCGACCCGGACGCGGAGACGAAGAAGGGCCTCACCGTCGGCTTCCTGCCCAAGCAGGTCAACAACCCCTACTTCACGGTCGCCGACAAGGGCGGTGAGAAGGCCCTGAAGGAACTCGGCTCGACCTACAAGGAGACGGGCCCCAACAGCGCCACCGACACCAGCGGCCAGGTGAGCTACGTCAACACGCTCACCCAGCAGCAGGTCGACGCCATGGCCGTCTCCGCGCAGGACCCCGGGGCCCTGTGCACCGCGCTCAAGCAGGCCATGAAGAACGGCGTCAAGGTGGTCACCTACGACTCCGACACCAAGCCGGCCTGCCGGCACGTCTTCGTCTCCCAGGCGAGCGCCGAGGCACTCGGCCGCACGCAGGTCGAGCTCATGGGCGAACAGCTCGGCTACAAGGGCGAGATCGCGATCCTCTCCGCCGCCCAGACCGCGACGAACCAGAACACCTGGATCGGCCACATGAAGGACGAGCTGAAGAAACCCAAGTACAAGAACATGAAGCTGGTGAAGACGGCCTACGGCAACGACGACGCCCAGCAGTCCTTCCAGCAGACCCAGGGTCTCCTCCAGGAGCATCCGAGGCTCGCCGGGATCATCTCGCCGACCACCGTCGGCATCAAGGCGGCCGCCCAGTACTTGTCCGGCTCCAAGTACAAGGGCAAGGTCCTGCTCACCGGCCTCGGCACCCCCAACGACATGCGCCAGTACGTGAAGAACGGCACCGTCAAGGGCTTCGAGCTCTGGGACCCCGCCAAGCTCGGCGCGCTCGCGGCGCACACCGCCGTCGCGCTCTCCTCCGGGCAGATCACCGGCAAGAAGGGCGAGACGTTCACGGCGGGCGACCTGGGGACCTTCACGATCGGCGCCGACGGCGTGGTCGACCTGGGGGAGCCGACCGTCTTCGACGAGAAGAACATCGACCAGTACAGGTTCTGAGGCCGGTACTGGACATGGGGCCGGTACGGGGTCTGAGGCCTCAGTAGGCTGGGCTGGTCCGTACGGTCGGGGACGGCCGCACAGCAGGATGGAGCACCTGGAACGCATGGTCGGCATCAAAGACGTGGCGAAGCACGCCGGAGTGTCGGTGGGCACGGTGTCGAACGTGATCAACCGCCCCGACATGGTCTCCGAGGAGACCCGCCTTCGGGTGCGCGCGGTCATCGACCGGCTCGGCTACGTACGCAGCGAGTCGGCCCGGCAGCTCCGTGCGGGGCGCAGCCGCATCATGGCGCTGCTCGTCCTCGACATGGGCAACCCGTTCTTCGTGGACGTCGCGCGCGGCGCGGAGCGGGCCGCGCACGACGCCGGGCTGCGCGTCATGGTGTGCAACAGCGGACAGAGCCCCTCCGAAGAGGCCGAGTACCTCGCGCTCTTCGCCGAGCAGCGGGTGCGCGGCGTCCTGCTCACCCCCGCCGACGCCACCGGACGGAACATCGCCGCCTTCCGCAGGCACGGCATCCCGTTCGTCCTCGTCGACCGGGTCGCGCAGGGCGCCACGGAGTGCTCGGTCTCCGTCGACGACGTGATGGGCGGCGCGCTCGCCGCCCGCCACCTGGTGGACGCGGGGCACCGCAGCATCGCCTACGTGAGCGGCCCGCCCGGGCTCAACCAGGTCAAGGACCGCCGCGTGGGGGCGCTCCAGGCGCTCGCCGAGGCGGGCCTGGACGCCTCCGCGCTGCGCGAGCTGCCCACCGAGCGGCTCGACGTGGCCGCGGGCCGCGACGCCGGGGCCCGCATCCTGGGCCTCGCGGACCGGCCCACGGCCGTCTTCTGCGCCAACGACCTGCTCGCGCTCGGGGTGCTCCAGGCGATGTACGCGGCCGGGGTGCGCGTTCCCGAGGACGTGGCGATCGTCGGCTACGACGACATCGAGTTCGCGGCGGCCGCCGTCGTACCGCTCACCTCCGTGCGCCAGCCCGCCGTGACCATGGGGGCGATGGCGGCGGAACTGCTCATGGAGGAGACGGAGTCCGAGCCCCGGCCGCACGGCGAGGACGGACACGAGCACCGGCGCGTGGTGCTCATGCCCGAGCTGGTCGTACGACGATCCAGCCTGGCGCCTCGCTGACGGGCCGCCGCGAGGGAGGTGCCGCCCGGCGGTCCGGCGCCGCGGCGGGTGTGCTGGACTGGGGCGGCAGTTCCGTACACCCGTGACGTCGCCGCGCCGCCGGCCGCCGTCACCCGGCCCACCTCGCTCAGGAGCAGTTGTGACCGTCAGCTACCGACAGCCTGGAGTCGTCCTCACCGACCGCCGCTTCGACGTGCCGCTGGACCACGATGATCCGGCGGGGGAGCGGATCGAAATCTTCGCCCGGGAGGTCGTCCCGACGACCCGCGGCGGCGACGACCTGCCCTGGCTCGTCCACCTCGCGGGTGGACCGGGACTCGCGGCCGCCCGTTTCAACGGCAAGGAGTCCTGGCTCGGCCGCGCCCTGGAGGACTTCCGCGTCCTCCTCCTCGACCAGCGCGGCACCGGCAGCTCCACGCCCGCCAACCGCCAGACGCTCCCGCTGCGCGGCGGCCCCCGGGAACAGGCCGACTACCTCGCGCACTTCCGGGCCGACTCCATCGTCCGCGACTGCGAGGCGATCCGCCCCGAGGTGACGGGCGGCGCCCCCTGGACCGTACTCGGGCAGAGCTTCGGCGGGTTCTGCGCCACGCACTACCTCTCGGCGGCCCCGGAGGGCCTCTCGACCGCGCTGATCACCGGCGGCCTGCCCACGCTCGACGGCCACGCCGACGACGTCTACCGCGCGGCCTACCCGCGCATGGCACGCAAGACCGCCGCGCACTACGCCCGCTACCCGCAGGACGTGGAGCGCGCCCGGCGCATCGCCGCGTACCTCGCCGAGCACGAGCCCGTCCTGAACGGCGGCTACCGGCTCACGGTCAAGGCCTTCCAGTCCCTCGGCATCCTGCTCGGCATGGGCGACGGCAGCCACCGTCTGCACTACCTCATCGAGGACGCCTTCGTGCGTACGCCGTCGGGCATGGCGCTCTCCGACGCGTTCCAGGAGAACGTGCAGGCCGTCCTCTCGTACGCGGGCAACCCGCTCTTCGCCGTCCTGCACGAGTCGATCTACGGGCAGGGCGAGCGGCCCACCGCCTGGGCGGCCGAGCGGGTGCGCGCGGAGTTCCCGGAGTTCGACGCGGAGAAGACCCTGGCGGGCGACGAACCGCTGCGGTTCACCGGGGAGGCCGTGCAGCGCTGGATGTTCGACACCGACCCGGCGCTCCGTCCGCTGCGCGAGACGGCCGACCTGCTCGCCGCGCGCACCGACTGGCCGCGGCTGTACGACCTCTCGCGGCTCGCGGCGAACGAGGTGCCGGCCGCCGCGTCGGTCTACCACGACGACATGTACGTCGACACGGAACACTCGCTGCGCACCGCCGGGGCGATCCGGGGGCTGCGCACCTGGGTCACCAACGAGTTCGAGCATGACGGGCTGCGGGTCGGCGGCCAGAAGGTCCTCGACCGGCTGCTCGCGATGGTCCGCGGGGAGGCGTGACCGGCGAGTGCCCGGCCGGTGAGTGCCGGACCGGTGAGTGCCCGGACCGGTGAGTGCCGGTCGATTGTCGTAGCCGCCGATTAGGCTGCCGACATGACGGAGTCACCGACCGCGGCCGAGGCCGCAGCGCCCGCGCAGCTCGCCCCCATGCCCGAGGACTGGGGGCGGGCGCTGGCCGTCGTCGCCCACCCCGACGACCTGGAGTACGGCTGCGCCGCCGCGATCGCCGGCTGGACGGACGGCGGGCGCGAGGTCGTGTACGTGCTGGCGACCCGGGGGGAAGCGGGCATCGACACGCTCGACCCGGCGGCCTGCGCGCCGCTGCGCGAGCGGGAGCAGCGGGCGAGCGCAGCCGTCGTCGGCGTCGAGACGGTGGAGTTCCTGGACCACAGGGACGGCGTGATCGAGTACGGCACGGCGCTGCGCAAGGACATCGCCGCCGCGATCCGCAGACACCGGCCCGAGCTGGTCATCACGCTCAATTACCGTGACACCTGGGGCGGCGTCGCTTGGAACACCCCCGACCACGTGGCGGTGGGCCGGGCCACGCTCGACGCCGCGGCGGACGCGGGCAACCGCTGGATCTTCCCCGAGCTGGCCGAGGAGCAGGGCCTCGAACCCTGGGACGGTGTGCGCTGGGTCGCCGTCGCGGGTTCGTCGACGCCCACGCACGCGGCGGACGCCACGGCCGGGCTCGACCGGTCCGTGGCCTCCCTCCTCGAACACCGCACGTACATCGAGGCGTTGACGGAGGAAGACCCCGAGGAGTACTGCCGTACTTTCCTCACGGGCAACGCGCGGGCGCTCGCGCCGCGCTTCGGCGGGCGGCCCGCGGTGGGCTTCGAGGTCTTCGGCCGCTGACCCGAGGCACCGCCCGTCACCGCCCGTCACCGCCCAGCATCGCCCGGCACCACTCGGCACCGCCGTCGACGCCGACAGGGACCCGCGCGCCGCACGCGAGGGGGCGCCGACCGAGCCGAGCCCACCGCACCCCTGGCACACCTGCCCCGCCTGGCCGGGGCAGGCCCATGTACCCCGCCCTAACCGGCAAGCCCGTGCACCTCGACCCCCGCCACGGCCCGAGCCGCCGCCGCCTCGGTCCCCGGGGAGAAGACCCCCGCCCTGCGGCGGGCGGCCTCCGCTTCGACGTCGGTCATGACGAGTTCGGCGTTGATCATGATGCCGGCCCGGTAGCCCGCGCTCGCCGCGTTGATCACCTGTTCCATGGGCGTCGCCGCGTTGCCCACCGCCCAGACGCCGGGGACGCTGGTCCTGCCCATCTCGTCGAGCGCCGGGTAGGGGCCGAAGGGGGTGTCCTTCGTCTGCGCGCCGAGCGCGTCCAGGAGACCGGAGCGGGCCACCGGCTTCGCGGCGACGAAGAGCACCGAGCGCGGAATGACCCGCCCGTCGGCGAGCCGCACCCCGGTGAGGCGGTCGTCCTCGACCACCGGGCCCGCGACCTCGCCCTCGACCACCGAGACCCCGGCGGCCGCGAGGCGCTCCCACTCCGCGTCCGGCAGCTCCCGCACCTTGTCCAGGAAGAGGGTCACGTCCTTGGACCACTGGGTGACGAGGAGCGCCTGGTGGCTGTTGAACGGCTCCGCGGCGAGTACGCCGAAGGCCTCGTCCCGCACCTCCCAGCCGTGGCAGTACGGGCAGTGCAGCACGTCCCGCCCCCAGCGCTCGGCGAGGCCGGGCACGTCCGGCAGCTCGTCCACGAGCCCGGTGGCAAGGACCACCTGCCGCGCGTGCACGGCCCCGCCCTCGGCGAGGGAGAGCCCGAACTCCCCGCTGCCGTCCGGGGTCACCGCGCTCACGCGGTCCCGCAGGACCTCCGCCCCGTACCGCTGAAGCTCCGCCCGCCCCTCGGCGAGGAATTCGGCGGGCGGCATTCCGTCCCGTGACAGGTAGCCCTGCATGTGGGCGGCGGGCGCGTTGCGCGGTTCGCCCGCGTCGACGACGAGCACCCGGCGCCGGGAGCGGCCGAGCACGAGCGCCGCGCTCAGGCCCGCCGCGCCGCCACCGACGACCACCACGTCATAGGCCGGCCGGTCCGGTTCTCCGTGGTGCGAGATTCCGTGCTGCGAAATGTTGTGGGTCATGGTGACCACCTCCACGGAGACCATCGCGCCGATACTGCGAAATTGACAAGTACCTTTGCCGAAACAGCAAGCGGTGCGCCATGATGGCCGCGGGAGTGAGCACGAGTGAACATGAGCGAAAAGGATGGCGGCAGCATGAGCGAGAAGAAGGATCGGGCCGTGGGGAATCCGGCGGGCGAGCCCGAGGAGATGGACGAGGTGCTCACCGAGGTCGGCCCCCGCCTGCGCCGCATCCGCAAGGAGCGCGGCGCCACCCTCGCCGGACTCTCCGAGGCCACCGGTATCTCCGTCAGCACCCTGTCCCGCCTGGAGTCGGGCCACCGCAAGCCCAGCCTCGAACTGCTGCTGCCCATCGCCCGCGCCCACCAGGTCCCCCTCGACGAGCTCGTGGGCGCCCCGCCCGTGGGCGACCCGCGCGTGCGGGCCAAGCCGATCGTCCGGCACGGCCGCACCATGCTGCCGCTCACCCGCCAGCCGGGCGGGCTCCAGGCGTACAAGGTGATCGAGCCCGCCCGTACGGCACCCGCGCCGGAGCCGCAGACCCACGAGGGCTACGAATGGCTCTACGTCCTCTCCGGAAAGCTGCGGCTCGTCCTCGGCGATCACGACGTGCTGCTCGGCCCCGGCGAGGCCGCGGAGTTCGACACCCGGGTGCCGCACTGGTTCGGGGCGACGAGCGAAGGGGGAGCCGAGTTCCTCAGCCTCTTCGGGCCGCAGGGTGAGCGCATGCACGTACGGGCGCGGCCCACGCGCAAGGAGAAGGGCCACTGACGGTTCCCCTGACGACAAGCGACCGCTTAGTATGCGCAGGAGCCCGGTCTACGACAGCCCCGTGGAGGCCCCGCATGCAGGCATGGCAAGTGCACGAGAACGGTGAGCCGGGCGAGGTGATGCGCCTCGTGGAGGTGGACCGCCCGCGGCCCGGCGAGGGGCAGGTGCTCCTGAAGGTCCGCGCGGCCAACATCAACTTCCCGGACGCGCTGCTCTGCCGGGGCCAGTACCAGGTCAGGCCGGAGCTGCCCTTCACGCCCGGCGTCGAGATCTGCGGCGAGACCGAGGACGGGCGGCGTGTGATCGCCAACCCGGCGCTGCCCCACGGCGGCTTCGCCGAGTACGCCGTCGCGGACTCCCGGGCGCTGCTGCCCGCGCCCGACGCGCTGGACGACGCCGAGGCCGCCGCGCTGCACATCGGCTACCAGACGGGCTGGTTCGGCCTGCACCGTCGCGCACGCCTCCAGGCGGGCGAGACGCTCCTGGTGCACGCGGCGGCGGGCGGCGTCGGCAGCGCCGCCGTGCAGCTCGGCAAGGCGGCGGGCGCCAAGGTCATCGGCGTCGTCGGCGGCGCCGAGAAGGCGCGGGTCGCGCACGACCTCGGCTGTGACCTGGTCATCGACCGGCGTGCGGACGACATCGTCGGCGCCGTGAAGGAGGCCACCGGCGGCCGGGGCGCGGACGTGGTCTACGACCCCGTGGGCGGCGACGCCTACGCCAAGTCGACGAAGTGCGTGGCCTTCGAGGGCCGCATCGTCGTGGTGGGCTTCGCGAGCGGGGCGATCCCCTCGCCCTCCCTGAACCACGCCCTCGTGAAGAACTACGCGATCATGGGCCTGCACTGGGGCCTGTACAACACCAAGGACCCCGGGTCGATCGCGCGCTGCCACGAGGCGCTGACCGAGCTGGCCGCCAAGGGCGTCATCAAGCCGCTGGTCAGCGAACGCGTACCGATGGACGGCGCTGCCGCCGCCGTGCAGCGCGTCGCCGACGGCGTCACCACCGGGCGCGTGACCGTCACTCCGCACGGAGGTGCCGCATGACCGACGCGACCGAACTGCGCGGGCTCACGCGGGAGTTCCTCGCCGCGCACCCGCCCGCGAGCACCGACCGCACCGACTTCCTGCGGGCCCGCTTCGATGCCGGGCTCGCCTGGGTGCACTACCCCGAGGGCCTCGGCGGGCTCGGGGCCCCGCGCTCGCTCCAGGCCGTGGTCGACACCGAACTGGAGGCCGCGGGCGCGCCCGACAACGACCCCCGGCGCATCGGCATCGGCCTCGGCATGGCCGCCCCGACCGTCCTCGGCTTCGGCACCGAGGACCAGAAGCGCCGCTTCCTCAGGCCGCTGTGGACCGGCGAGGAGGTGTGGTGCCAGCTCTTCAGCGAGCCGGGCGCAGGCTCCGACCTCGCCGCGCTCGGCACCCGCGCGGTCCGTGACGAGGCGAGCGGCGACTGGATCGTCAACGGGCAAAAGGTGTGGACCTCCAGCGCCCACAGCGCCCGCTGGGCCATCCTCATCGCCCGTACCGACCCGGAGCAGCCCAAGCACCGCGGCATCACGTACTTCGTGTGCGACATGACCGACCCGGGCGTCGACGTGCGTCCCCTGCGGCAGATCACCGGCGAGGCCGAGTTCAACGAGGTGTTCCTGACCGATGTGCGCATCCCCGACGCGCACCGCCTGGGCGAGGTCGGCGAGGGCTGGAAGGTCGCCCAGACCACCCTCATGAACGAGCGCGTCTCCATCGGAGGCATGCGCATTCCCCGTGAGGGCGGCATGATCGGCCCGGTCACCAAGACCTGGCGCGAGCGCCCCGAGCTGCGCACCCACGACCTCCACCAGCGGCTCCTGAAGCTCTGGGTCGACGCGGAGGTGGCCAGGCTCACCGGCGAACGCCTTCGCCAGCAGCTCGTCGCGGGCCAGCCCGGTCCCGAGGGCTCCGGCATGAAGCTCGCCTTCGCCCGCCTCAACCAGGAGATCAGCGGCCTGGAAGTGGAACTCCTCGGCGAAGAGGGGCTCCTGTACGACGACTGGACGATGCGGCGGCCCGAGCTGGTGGACTTCACGGGTCGCGACGCGGGGTACCGCTATCTGCGGTCCAAGGGCAACAGCATCGAGGGCGGGACCAGCGAGGTCCTGCTGAACATCGTCGCCGAGCGCGTCCTGGGCCTGCCCTCGGAGCCGCGCACCGACAAGGACGTCGCCTGGAAGGACCTCGCGCGATGAGCGACCTGCTGTACTCCGAGGAGGAAGAGGCGCTGCGCTCCGCGGTGCGCGACCTGCTCTCCGACCACTGTGACACCACGGCCGTGCTCGCCCGCGTCGAGACGGCCGAGCCGCACGACCGGGAGCTGTGGAAGGCCCTCACCGAGGGGATGGGCCTCGCGGGCCTCCTGGTCCCCGAGGAGCTGGGCGGCCAGGGCGCGACCCACCGCGAGGCCGCCGTGGTCCTGGAGGAGCTGGGCCGGGCCGTGGCGCCCGTCCCGTACCTGACCAGCGCGGTCGTGGCCACCGAGACGCTGCTCGCGTGCGAGGGCGAGGCGGCGCGCGAACTGCTCGGCGCGCTCGCGTCGGGCCGCACGGTCGGCGTGCTCGCGGTGCCGCTGTCCGGCGCGCCCGGGGACACCGGCTTCGCCGTCCAGGCGCGGGACGGCGTCCTCAGCGGCCGGGTCACCGGCGTGGCGGACGCCGTGGCCGCGGACGTGTTCCTCGTACCCACGGCCAACGGGCTCTACGCGGTCGACGCCGCGGGGGACGGGGTCACCGTCGCTCCCTCGACCTCGCTGGACCTGACGCGTCCGCTCGCGGCCGTCACCTTCGACGGGGCACGCGCGCGTGCGCTGGCCCCGGACGCGGGTCCCGCACTCGCCCTCGGGCTGCGGGCCGGGGCGGGGCTCCTCGCCTCGGAGCAACTGGGCATCGCCGAGTGGTGCCTGACCGAGACGGTCACGTACGTCAAGGAGCGGCACCAGTTCAACCGGCCCGTCGGCTCCTTCCAGGCCCTCAAGCACCGGCTCGCGCAGCTCTGGCTGGAGGTGGTCAACACCCGTGCCGCCGCCCGCAACGCCGCGGACGCGCTGGCGAGGGGCAGTGACGAGTCGGGCCTCGCGGCAGCCGTCGCCCAGGCCTACGCGGCGCCGGTCGCGGTGCGGGCCGCCGAGGAGGCGCTCCAGCTCCATGGCGGCATCGGCATGACGTGGGAGCACCCCGTCCACCTCTGCCTCAAGCGCGCCAAGGCCGACTCGATCGCGTACGGCACGGCGGGCCGGCACCGCGAGGCCCTCGCGGAACTGGTGGACATCCAGGCACCCTGACCGCCCCACAGGATTCATGCAGCCCGCACGTACCACGTGCGGGCTGCGCGTTTTACCCACTTCTTACGTGAGGCATAATTGCGAACAGTTCGCAATAACCGTTGATCTTCAGTAGGGGTGTGGAGCATGAGGGCCCGATCGATACGAGCCGCGGGCGGCGCGGCGGCGGCCGTCGCGATGGCGGTCACGGCCTCCGCCTGCTCGGCACCGGGCGACGGCGGCGGCTCGGGCGGCGCCGAGGACTCGGCGGTGGTCGGCATCGCGTACGAGCCGGACACCCTCAGCCCGCTCCTCGGCTACGGCAAGGACGGCAACTCCAAGATCTTCGACGGCCTGCTCACGCACGACGCCGACATGAAGCTCAAGCCCGCCCTCGCCGCCGAACTGCCCGAGGTCACCGACGACGGCAAGACCTACACGTACAAGCTGCGCCAGGGCGTCAAGTTCAGCGACGGGAAGCCCTTCTCCGCCAAGGACGTCGTCTTCACGTACGAGACGATCCTCGACAAGAAGACCAACAACGCCTCCAAGACCGAGCTCGACGCCGTCAAGAGCGTCGAGGCGAAGGGCGACGACACGGTCGTCTTCGAGCTCAAGTACCCCTACGCGCCCTTCGCCGAGCGCACCGTCCTTCCCATCGCCCCCGAGCACGTCGCGGGCAAGCAGGACGTCAACAACGGCTCCTTCACCACCAAGCCGGTCGGTACGGGACCGTACGAGCTGGTCAAATGGTCCAAGGGCGAGAAGCTGGCCTTCAAGGCCAACCCCGACTACTGGGGCGGCGCGCCCAAGGTGAAGAACTTCACCATGGCGATCATCAAGGACGACGACATCCGCGCGACCCGGCTCGACGCCGGTGAGCTCGACGGCGCGATCCTGCCCCCCAACCTCGCCGAGAAGTATGAGAACGACGGCGACAAGAAGACGTACACCGCCAAGACCTTCGACTACCGCGTGGTGACGCTGCCCAGCGGCAACAAGGTCACCGGCGACAACGCCGTCCGCCGCGCCCTCGACGTCGGCGTGGACCGCAAGGCCATGGTCGACTCGATCCTGGACGGCGCGGGCAAGGAGGCCTACGGGCCCGTCCCGACCGACAGCCCCTGGTTCACCAAGGGCACCGAGCGCCGGTTCGACGCCGCCAAGGCCGAGAAGATCCTCGACGACGCCGGCTGGAAGCCCGGCAAGGACGGCATCCGCGAGAAGGACGGCGTCCGGGCGGAGTTCCCGCTCTGGTACCTCTCCGGCGACAAGCTCCGCCAGGACCACGCCCTCGCCTACGCCTCCGACGCCAAGAAGATCGGCATCAAGGTGGAGGTCCAGTCCGGCACCTGGGAGGTCATCCAGCCGCGCATGCCCAAGGACGCGGTCCTCGCGGGCGGCGGCTCCCCGGCCGACCCCGACTTCGACCAGTACACCCTGCTGAAGTCCTCGCTCGCCGGTGACGGCTTCAACAACATGGCGCACTACGACAATGAGAAGGTCGACGAGGCCCTGGAGGACGCCCGCAGGAGCGGCGACCACGCCGAGCGCCAGGCCGCCTACGACACCGTCCAGCGCGAGCTGGCCAAGGACCCCGGCTACACCTTCCTCACGCACATCGACCACCTCTACGTCGTCGACAAGCGCTTCGGCGACCTCACCACCCAGACCGAGCCGCACGACCACGGCCTCGCGTCAGGACCGTGGTGGAACGTCGAGGACTGGCAGCCGAAGAAGTGACACAGGTGATATCAGAGGCACCGGGGAAGGCGGCGCGGCGCCGCCTTCCGTGGGGGCCGATGGCGCGCCTCGTGGCACGGCGCGCGCTGTTCGCCGTGCCCGTGCTGCTCGTCGTGACCTTCGGCGTCTTCGCCATCGCCGCCGCCTCCCCCTTCGACCCCGTCAAGGCGTACGCGGGCACCGCGGGGCTCACCGCCTCGCAGGAGAACCTCGACCAGCTCCGCGCCAACCTCGGCGTCGACGAGCCGCTCGCCACCCGCTGGTGGGAGTGGCTCACCTCGGCCCTCACCGGTGACCTCGGGGACTCCAGCGTGCTGCGCCAGCCCGTCGCCGACGTCATCGGCGAACGCGTCGGCTGGTCCGTGCTCCTCGCCGCGACCGCCTTCCTCGCCGCGATCCTCCTCGGCACCGCCCTCGGCGTCCTCGCCGCCCGCCGCCCCGGCGGCTGGCTCGACCGCGCGGTGACCTCGCTGGCGTACACACTCGAAGCGGCGCCGCCGTTCTGGCTCGGGCTGCTCGCCGTCTGGCTGTTCGCGCTGAAGCTCGGCGTGCTGCCGTCCGGGGGCCTGACCGACACGGGCAGCTCCGCCGTGACCGCCGGGCAGGTCGCCAGCCACCTCGTCCTGCCCGCGGGCGTCCTCGCGATCTCGCAGCTCCCCTGGTTCGTCCTCTACGTACGCCAAGGCGTCGGTGACGCCCTCGGCGACGACCCCGTGCGCGGCGCACGCGCGCGTGGCCTCGCCGAACGCACCGTGCTCCTCGGCCACGCCCTGCGTTCCGGCATGCTGCCCGTGCTCACGCTCATCGGCTCCCGCGTGCCCGAACTGATCACCGGGGCGCTGCTCGTGGAGACCGTCTTCAGCTGGCCCGGCATCGCCGCGGCCACCGTGCAGGCCGCGACCGCCGTGGACTTCTCGCTCCTCGCCGCGCTGACCGCGCTCGCCACGGCCGCGGTCCTGCTCGGCAACCTCGTGGCCGACCTCCTGTACGGCCTCGCCGACCCGAGGGTGGGTTTCGATGGCTGAGACCACAGACCTGGTGTGGCGCGCCAAGGGCGGCGTGCGACGCTCCACGCGCGCGTGGCGGGTGCGGACCTCCGCCGTGCTCGTCGCCGCGGTCGTCCTCGCCGTGCTCGTCGTACCGCCTCTCGTCAACCTCGACGAGCAGGCCGTCGACCTCGGCATGAAGCTCAGACCGCCGTCCCTGGCGCACCCCTTCGGCACCGACGACGTCGGCCGCGACCTGCTGCTGCGCTGCGTCTACGGACTGCGGGTGTCCCTCCTGGTGGGTGTGGTGGCGGCGGTCGTCGCCACCGTCATCGGCACCACCGTGGGCGCGCTCGCCGCCGCCTCCGGAGGCTGGGTGGACCGGATCGTCATGCGGCTCGTGGACGTCTTCTCCTCGGTGCCGCACCTGCTGCTCGGCATCTTCATCGTCGCCATGTTCCGGCCCGGCGTATGGCCGGTCGTCGTCTCCGTGGCGCTCACCCACTGGCTGTCCACCGCCCGCATCGTGCGCGCCGAAGTCCTGTCACTGCGCTCGCGGCCCTACGTCGACGCCGCCATCTCCGGCGGCGCCTCACGGCTGCGCGTCGCGGTGCGGCACCTGCTGCCCGGCGTCCTGCCGCAGGCCGGACTCGCCGCCGTCCTGATGGTGCCGCACGCCATCTGGCACGAGTCCGCGCTGTCCTTCCTCGGCCTCGGCCTGCCCACCCACCAGGCGAGCCTCGGCACGCTCGTGCAGAGCGCGCGCGGCTCGCTCCTCGCGGGCGACTGGTGGCCGACCCTCTTCCCCGGCGTGTTCATCATCGTCCCCACCCTGGCGATCGCGGGCCTCGCGGGCGCCTGGCGGGAGCGGATCAACCCCCGGCGCCGATCGGAGCTGATGCTGTGAAGCCGCCCGTCCTGTCCGTACAGGGCCTCTCCGTACGATTCCGCATGCGCGGCGGCAGCCATGTCTCCGCCGTCACCGACGCCACCTTCGACCTCGCGGCGGGGGAGTGCCTCGCCCTGGTCGGCGAGAGCGGCTGCGGCAAGTCGGTCCTCGCCTCCGCGCTGCTCGGCCTGCTCCCGGAGAACGCGGAGACCGCCGGGTCCGCGCACCTCGGCGGCCTGGACCTCCTGACCGCCGACGAGCGCACCCTCGCCCGCTCCGTACGGGGACGGCGCGTCGGCCTCGTGCCGCAGAGCCCGGCCGCGCACCTGACCCCGGTGCGGACCGTCCGCTCCCAGCTGGAGGAGAGCCTCCGGGAGCTCGTGGGCGTACGGAAGCCGGGGCTGCGGGCCGCCGCCGAGGACGCCGCCGAACGGGCCGCGTTCCCCGCAGGACACCTCGACCGCTACCCCCACGAACTCTCCGGCGGCCTCGCCCAGCGCGCCGCCACCGCGCTCGCCCTCATCGGCGACGCGCCGCTGCTGCTCGCCGACGAACCCACCACCGGACTCGACCGCGACCTCGTGGACCGCACGGTCGACGAGCTGCGCCGGCACGTCGGCGACGACCGCGCGCTGCTCCTGATCACCCACGACCTGGCCGCGGCGGAGCGGATCGCCGACCGCGTGGCCGTGATGTACGCGAGCCGCGTCGTGGAACTGGCGCCAGCGGAGACCTTCTTCGGCGAGCCGGGACCCCGGCACCCGTACGCCCGAGGGCTCCTGAACGCCCTGCCGGAGCGGGAGTTCACGCCGGTCCCCGGCATGCCGCCCGAGCTGACCGCGCTCCCCGCGGGCTGCGCGTTCGCCGCGCGCTGCGACCGCGCCGACGAGGCCTGCTCCGCCCTGCCCGGCCTCGTGGCGGGCACCGCCTGCCACCACCCCCACGTGGAAGTGCTGGAGGCACACCGTGCTTGAACTGCGCTCCATCACCGCCGGGTACGACCGCCGGGCCCCCGTCATGCGGGCCGTGGACCTCACGATCGCTCCCGGGGCGTCCGTCGGGCTCCTGGGCCCCAGCGGGTGCGGCAAGTCCACCCTGGCCCGCGTGGCGGCGCTGCTGCACCGCCCCGACGCCGGGCAGGTCGTCATCGACGGCGAGGCCGCGCGCGGCTGGCGCCACCGGGCACCGCGCGAGCAGCGCACCGCCTTCGGCGTCGTCTTCCAGCAGCCGAGGCTCTCGGCCGACCCCCGCCTGACCCTCACCGACCTCATCGCGGAACCGCTGCGCGCGGTGGGCCGCGGCTCCGAGGCCGCGGCCGAGGTCCCCGTACTCGCCGCCCGCGTCGGCCTGGGCAAGGACCTCCTCGGCCGCCGCCCCCACGAGGTCAGCGACGGCCAGCTCCAACGTGCCTGCCTGGCGCGCGCCCTGGTCCTGCGCCCCCGCTGGCTCATCTGCGACGAGATGACGGCCATGCTCGACGCCTCGACCACGGCGGCCCTGGTCCACGTGGTGGAGGAGTACCGCAGGGAGCGCGGCGCGGGCCTCCTCGCGGTGGGCCACGACCGGGTGCTCCTGGAACGCTGGTGCGACAGGACCACGCACTGGGACGACCTCACGGCCTGAGGCGGGCCGCGGTGGGCCGCGGTGGGCCGAGCGCAAGCTGCGGCCCCGGCCCGTCCGGCAGACCGACTCGCGTGAGCGCGCGAGGAGTTGAAGTGTGTGGTTGGGGCGTTCGTCACCTGCCGTAAAGCCGGCGAGCCCCATACTCTCTGAGGCTCCCCCCACCGCCGCACCCCGCGGTGCCACGCACCCGCGCGACGCACTCCGTGCCCGCGCCCACCCCTAGTCCCGGGAGGCAGACAGACATGGCCCTCACCACCCGTCGCAGAGCCCTCACCACCCTCGGTGCCGCCCTCGCCGGCGGCATCGCTCTGCCCGCCCACGCGCGGGCGGCCGAACGCGGAAAGCCCCACCCGCGGCCCCGCCCGCTCCTCCACGCCCACGCGCACAACGACTACGAGCACCCCCGGCCCCTGCTCGACGCCCTCGGCCACCGGTTCAACAGCGTCGAGGCCGATGTCTACCTCGTCGACGGACAGCTCCTGGTCGCCCACGACCCCGTGGACCTCGACCCCGCCCGCACCCTCGAATCCCTCTACCTGAAGCCGCTCGCGGCCCGCGTCCGCGCGAACCACGGAGCGGTGTACCGGGGGTACCACCGCACCCCCTTCCAGCTCCTCATCGACATCAAGACCGAGGGCGCGTCGACCTACGCCGAGCTCCACCGCCACCTGCTGCCCTACCGGCGCCTGTTCACCTCGTACACGCACGGCAAGGTGCGCCGCTCGGCGGTCACGGCCGTGGTCTCCGGCGACCGCGCGGCACGTGGC
The DNA here is from genome assembly GCF_052936595.1 of Streptomyces sp. DSM 118878. Taxonomy (NCBI): domain Bacteria; kingdom Bacillati; phylum Actinomycetota; class Actinomycetes; order Kitasatosporales; family Streptomycetaceae; genus Streptomyces; species Streptomyces sp. DSM 118878. Next base: position 1,293,307 of record NZ_CP193622.1, on the reverse strand, counting down.
CCGATGGCGGCCCAGAAGGTGCGGCACGCCTTCTACGACGGGCGGCTCGCCGACCTCGGGACGTCGGCGCCCGCCTCCCTCATCCCGTTGATCAGCGACAACTGGTCGCTCAACTTCACCTGGCGGGGCGCAGGACCGATCCCCCCGGCCGAGCGCGACAAGCTGCGCGGCATCGTCTCCGGCGCGCACGCGCGCGGGCAGCGCGTCCGCTTCTGGGCCACGCCCGATGTGCCGGGCCCCCAGCGTGACGCGCTCTGGGGCGAACTGCTGGCCGCCGGCGTCGATCACCTCAACACCGATGACCTCGCGGGGCTCGAAGTCTTCCTCGACGCGCACGGCCGATGACCCGATGACCGGGGCCGACCAACGCCCGATGCAGTAACACCCGTTCGGAGCACAGGTCAGAGGCCCGGACAAACCCTCCGCTACGCGACACTGACGGCCGGGAGCCGCGGTGTCGCGTGGCGGAGGAGGTTCTTGGATGGCTGTCTCGATCTCTGTGGTGCTGTTGCTGCTCATCCTGGCGGTGGTCTTCCTGCGCAACGGCGCCCTGAAGATCTCACACGCCCTGGTCTGCGCACTGCTCGGCTTCTACCTGGCCGGTTCCAGCATGGCGCCGACGATCCACGACGGCCTCACGGCCACGGCCGACATGGTCAGCGCGCTCCAGCCCTGACCGTCCGGCTACCCCCGCGAGAACACGCCGATCCCGTTCGGCACCGGGCGCTCGGCGCCGCCGCTCGGGTTGTTGCGTACGGTCACCGCCTCGGCGCCCGGCGCCCGCGCGACCAGCGTGGCCGTGGCCGACACCAGGGTGGACGAACCACCGCCGTCCAGACTGAAGCCCTCGGTGGCGCCGAGACCGCGCAAGGTGTCGGCCACCTCGGCGATCGTGAGGCCCCTGCGGAACTCCGGGGAGCCGTCGAGCGCGACCAGCAGCAGATGCCGGCCGTTGTCGGAGATCCCGGCGGCCGTCCGCACCGCCGGGGTCGTCCCGTCGAGGCCGGGCAGCGGCGTGCCGTCGCGCAGCACGGGGTAGCCGCCGAGCGCGAAGCGGAACGGGACCTGTGACGTGGCGGCCACCAGGCGGTGCCGGACGCTCACCGGGTCGCCCGGCGAGAGTTTCCGCAGCTCCTGGGCGCCCGCCTCCCGGCCGACGAGGACCGTGGTGCCGCGGTCGACGGGACCCCCGCCCGGCGTGTCGGCGGTGGCGACGACCCGCCCGCGGCGGACCGTCACCTCATGGGTGTCCGTGCTGCACGGCGCGCCGCGGCTCGTGTCCGTGCCGCAGGTCGACCGCACCCGTGAGACGGAGCCCCAGTCGCTCGTGAACGCCCCGACGGAGCCCACCGGCAGCGCGTACTGGTTGAGCCCGCCCAGCGGAAGCCGGGCTTCCGGGGTGCGCACCTGCCCGGTCAGGGTGAGGTCGTCCAGGCGCGCCCTGCGGTCGTAGCCGACCCCGATGACGGCCTTGGTGCTCACGCCCGGAGGCATGGCGGGCCCGAAGCGCTGGCCGTCGGGGACCGCGCCCTTCAACGTGCGGCCCGCGGCGATCGCGGGTCCTACGGGCGCGCCGGTGGCCTCCACGCCCGGGTGCTGGGTCTCGCTGATGTTGAAGAAGTCGCCGTTGATGCCGCCGACCGCGCCGGAGCCGTCCGCGAGCGCGGAGACGGGCGAGCGCGCGGCGACCTTGCCGGGATACAGCAGCCCGACGCTGGTGCGCGGATCACGCAGGTCGACGTCGAGCACGTGCGCGCGGGCCGTGCCGTGCGCGCCGGGTACGTCGAGGTACCGGTACGTCACGCCGGGCGCGATCCTGGTGGCCGCGGCCTCGGTGGTATCGCCGGGAGCGCCGCTGGCCGGTGCCGCTCCCGTGAGAGCCGCACCGGCCAGCGTGCCGAGCGTGGTGATGAGGGCGAACGTCGTTCTGAACCGCCCACCGCGGTGTGTCTGCCGTCTCACGGGTCCCCCCTGGTGTCGGCCGGGCCCCAACTGTCCCAGCAGGCGTGGTGGTTCACCAGACGGGAGCGGTGGCTATGTTCCGACGAGTCGGGAACGGATCAGGAAACGCACGCCCTCCGGGGCCTCCAGCGAGAAGCCGCTGCCCCGGCCTGGCACCACGTCCACGATCAGCCGGGTGTGGCTCCACACCGCGTACTGGCTCTTCGACATCCAGAACGTTACGGGCTCCGCGACGCCCTCGACGGTAAGCGACGCGAGTCGTATGTCCGATTCGCCGGTACGGAACTCGCCCTCCGGGAAGCACATGGGCGCGCTGCCGTCGCAGCAGCCGCCGGACTGATGGAACATCAGCGGTCCATGAAGCTCCCGCAACCGGCGCACGAGCCGGGCGGCTTCGGGGGTGAGCTCGACCCGGGGCACCTCGTCCTTGCTCTCCTGACGGTCCATGGGAGGACCCTGCCGCAGGGCACGTTGCAAGGGGGTTGCGGCGCCGGACGGCGTGGACCGAACGGGGGACGGCCCAGGGACCGGGTGGTCCTTGTGGCGGGGCGGCGCGGGCTGCGCGAGTATGGCTCCCTTCCTGTGGGGCATCCGTGGAGCGGAGGCAGCGCGATGGGATCACACGCGGCGGTGACGGGGCGGCGCGGGCGCAGACCACTCGTGTTCGGCGGAGTCGGTGCGGCGCTGCTCGCGGCACTGCTGTGCGTCCCGAGCGCCGGCGGCGCGCCCCTCTCCGCCGACGCCTGCCGCACCGGGGGCACCTCGATGCCGGTCGGTGACTGCGGTCCTTTCTGGCAGGTCCTCGCCGAGGACTTCGACGGTGACCGGGTGCCGCTCGGCGCGTTCAGCGACTGCGACCACCACGCCGACACGTCCGCCGCGTACTGCGCCGGGCTCGAAGGTTCCTACCGCGACAACTGGTGGGCGTACCCGGCCGGCTGGCCCGACACCGCGAACGACCGCGACCGCGATGTCGTCGGTGTCTACCACCCCGAGGACACCGTGAGCGTGGGCCCTGCGGAGGACGGCGACGGCCGGATGCGCATCCGGATGTGGCGGCCCGCCGACGGAGGCCCCGTCCACGCGTCGGCGGTCGTACCACGTTCCGTCATGCAGATGAAGTACGGCAAATACAGCGCCCGCATCAAAGTGACCAAGCAGGCCCCCGGGTACAAGTCGGCCTGGCTGCACTACGGCGGTGGCTGCGAGATGGACCACCCGGAGGGCGAGTGGACCGGCCCCCTCAGCGCCTTCCACCACCCCTGCGGAGGCGGCGAACAGGGCTCCTTCAAGGGCGCGGACGACTGGACCGAGTGGCACACCGTGTCGACCGAGTGGACGCCGGGAAACGTCCGGTTCTTCGTGGACGGACGGCAGACGGGACACGACACGAGGGGCGTGCCGGACCAGCCGCTCTCCTGGGTCCTCCAGAACGAGAGCGCGCTCGAAGGCCCGGGAGCGGCGCCCGGCAGCAGTGCGCAGCTGGAGGTCACCTGGGTGACGGCGTACGCGTACGGGTGGAAGTGACGCCGGGACCGACCCGGCATGTCGTCTTCCGGAAACGGACATGAATTCCCGTACAACCCTTGTGCACCATCCCGTGTCGAACAGGGCGCCGGACAAGGAACGGGCCCTTTCCGGACATCACCCCCGCGCCTGCCCGGCCACCTTCCTTCACAGGAGCCGCTCGTGCGCAAGAACCGTTCGGCCGCCCTCGCCGCGGCATCGTTCCTTCTGCTGACCGGGGCCGGGATCGCCGCCGCCCCCACCGCTTTCGCCGGCACCCCCGGCGGAACGCGCGCAAACGACCGCAACAGCGACTTCAACGGCGACGGATACGAGGACGTACTGGTCGGCGCCCCCGGCGCCACGGTGAGCGGGGCCAAGGGGGCCGGCCTCGTCACGGTCCAGTACGGCTCCACCAGGGGCATCGGCACCACCGACGTGGCCCGCTTCAGTCAGTCGACGGCCGACGTGGCGGGTGCCGCCGAGGCGGGTGACGGCTTCGGAAAGGCCGTCGCCACGGGCGACCTCGACGGCGACGGCTACGACGACGCGGTCATCGGCATCCCGGGCGAGGACCTCGACGGCACGGCGGACGCCGGTGGCGTGGCGATCCTCTGGGGCTCGCAGGCGGGCCTCAAGGGCTCCGCGAGCGACTGGTTGCAGACCCAGGAGCCCACCGCGGGCGAGCAGTTCGGCGTGGGTCTCGCCGCGGCGCACCTCACCGGTGAGACGCCGGGCGACGTGCTCGCCGTACTGGACCGCGACGACCTGGAGCTCTTCGCCTACGACCCGGCACCGCAGGCCCGTGGCGAGGCCCCGCTGCGCCGTCAGGCCACCGAGCGGCTCGCCGAGGCCGCCGAGGAGCGCCACATCCTGCCCAAGTCCCTGACCACCGGCGACTACGACGACAACGGCTACGCGGACCTCGTCGTCTCCGGGGTGACCGTGGGCGAGGAGCCGGGGCACGGCTGGTCCATGCACTTCGCGGGAGGCGCCGACGGCCTCGCGTACAAGGGCGACCTGCGGGGCGGGCCCGCCGCGGCCTCGGGTGACATCAACAACGACGGCTACGACGACCTCGTGACCGGCGAGCCCGCGTCCCCGGACGACGGCGGCGAGACGATGACCGGCGGCCTGGTCGGCGTGCGCTACGGCACCGCCGACGGACTGGTCGACGAGGCCAAGTGGTGGACGCAGGACGCCGACGGCGTGCCCGGTGCCGCCGAGCGCGGTGACGGCTGGGGCGCCGATCTGTCCGTCGCGGACACGAACGGCGACGGCTACGCGGACGTGGCCATCGGCGCGCCCGGCGAGGACATCGGCACCGTCGCCGACGCGGGGGCGGTGTGGGTGCTGCGCGGTTCGCAGAACGGGATGACGGCGAGCGGCGCCAAGTCCTTCGACCAGGACACCGCGGACATCCCGGGAGTGCCCGAGAAGGGTGACAAGTGGGGCGCGCAGGTGCGGCTCACGGACCCGAACCGCGACGGCCGCTTCGGCCTCCTCGCTGCCGCGCCCGGTGAGAACGCCGGTGACGGCTTCGTCTGGACCCTGTCGGCCGACTCCGGTGGTGTCACCGCCTCGGGCGCCTGGTCCTTCGGCGCGGCGACGCTGGGGGCACCGGCCACGGGGGCGGCGTTCGGCGCGGCGATCGACGAGTGAGCCGGGCCTGACGCGGTGCGGTCGGCGCGGTCGTGGGCGGGCGCGTCACCCCTGACGCGCCCCGTCCCACGACCGCGCGAGGCTCAGCCCAGGCGCTCGACGCGGATCTGGGCCGGCGGGTGGGGCGAGAAGGACGTCGTGCCGACCGACCAGTGGCCGCCGCCCGTCCCCGGGATCGTGGTGATCGCCTCGGGCAGGTAGGCGGACGGGGCCTCGGGGCCCCGCTCGCCGACCCACCCGGAACCGTCCCACCGCAGGTAGTGGGCGCGTTTCTGGTCCCAGAAGTCCCAGCCGGAGATCCGGTCGGGCCGGCCCGCGGCGTCAGCCGTGATGCCGCTCAACAGGCCGACGGCGAACGGGGCCGTGACAAAGGCCCACTCCGTGCCGTCGTAGTGCTGGAGCACGATCGAGGGCGGTTTGCCGGGCGGTCCGCCCACCCCGTACGAGAAGCCGGTCAGCCAGATGTCGTCGTGTGCGACGGGCAGCAGCCCCGACACCGACGTGCGGATGCCGATGTTGCGGGGCACCACCGTCCAGGCGCCGTCCCAGCGGGCGATGACGTCGCCGAAGACCCACACCTCACCGCCGGGCGTGACGCGCACCCCGTAGGGCGTGGGCGCTGCCGCGTCCGGCAGCGGCCTGCACCAGCGCCACTTCCCGCCGGTGCCGCGCAGCAGTCCGGCCCGGTCGCTGTGCCGTCCCGCCACCCAGAAGCCGCCGTCGGGCCCGGCGGCGACGGCCGTCAGCTTCGTCCCGGCCTCGCCGCGGCCGGGGAACGCCCTCTCCCGCCAGGTCGTGCCGTCCCACGCGAGGAGCTGGTCGTGCCCCGCGGTGTCGGTGCCGAGGGCCCAGGCGGCGGTGCCCGACGGGCTGACGGCGACCGACCGCAGGGCGCCGGTGTACGTCAGGTGGGAGAGGTCGGTGGCCGACCAGGCGGTGCCGTTCCAGCTCAGGGCCATGGGGGTGCCGAGCGTGCCGCCGTAGCGGCCCTGTTCGCCCACGGCCCAGGCGAGGTCGGGCCCGGCGGCGGCCACCGCGGTGAGGTGGGCGGCGGGCTGCCCGGCCGGGGCGGGCACCTCCTGCCAGGAGGCGGACCGCCGGGCGGCGGCCGGCGCGGGCCGGGCGGTGGCGGCGCCGGCCAGGGGCACCGGCAGGGCCAGCCCCGCACCGGCGGCGGTGACTCCACGGACAAAGGCGCGTCTTCGCATCACAGGAACCTCTCCTCGCGAGCGTGGATGTACCACAGGTGCGCAACACCCTGAACCGGGGGCCGTGAGGCGTCAATGCACGCGGATGCCAGATCACCGGAAGTGGGTCTTCCGCTGGAATAGACCTCTGAGGGGTTCGGTCGGGGCCAACTAGGGCCGCATATCGTCCTTTTGCTCCACAAGGCGCCCAAGTCAATTGTTGACAGCGGCAGTTGGTCTAGTCCATTTTGGTGGTACGCAAGTTCGACGAGGGGCGGCTGGGACACGCGCCGCCCCGGCGGGCCCGAAGAGGTCCGGCGAGAACCGAACCTTGGAGCACCACATGCCAGCGCCCGACCGCTACCTCCACAGAGCCGCCTCCGACGTCCCGTACTTCAGCGCCGACGCGGACACCTACCTTGCCCAGACCCAGCTACGGGATCTGACCAAGACTCGGCCGCTGAAGGTGCTGTCCGAGGAGGACTTCGCCTTCTGGCAGACGTACGGCTACATCGTCGTGAAGCAGGCGATCCCCGCCGAGTCGGCCAAGAACCTCCTCGACTTCGCCTGGGAGTTCCAGGGGCTCGACCGAGGCCGTCCGGAGACCTGGTACGAGGAGCGCGAGTTCCGCTCGGACCTCGACCGTGAGCTGCACATCTACGGATTCGTCGAGGCGTACCACCACCAGCTCATATGGGACAGCCGGCAGACACAGCGGGTGTACGACGCCTTCACCGACGTCTGGGACTGCGAAGAGCTCTGGGTCACCCTGGACCGGCTCAACCTCAACCCGCCCAACATCAAGAACCGCTCCCGCTCCCAGATCGCCCCGACCGAGCGCGGGTTCGACATCAACCTGCACTGGGACGTGGACACCACCCTCGGCGTGCTGCCCCAGCGGGTGCAGGGAATCATCGCCCTGGACGACACCCGGCCCGAACACGGCGGTTTCCAGTGCTGCCCCGAGCTGTTCCGCCGGTTCGACCGGTGGAAGGCGCTCCAGCCGGACGGCCGCGACCCCATCCGCCCCGCGATCGACCAGAACGACATGCCCGTCGTCCGCCCCGAGCTCGAAGCCGGCGACCTGCTGATCTGGAACGGCCTGCTCGCGCACGGCGTCGCCCCCAACACCTCGGAGAACGGCGTACGGGCCGTGCAGTACCTGTCGATGATGCCCGCACTCGAAGAGCACGAGGAACTGCGCCGCTCGCGGGTCGACTCCTGGAGCGACCTCAGCACGCCGCAGTGGAACGCCACCCTCCTCGGCGACGCCGACAAGCCCGAGGCGCTGCGGTACGGCACCGCCGCCCTGAACGACCTCGGCGCCAAGCTCCTCGGCCTCAAGTCGTGGCACGGCAAGGACCTCGACCGGCCGATCGGGGAAGCCGCATGCGCAGAATCTGCCTGACCCTCCCCACCAACCGGGCCTGCCCCCGGACGATCGCGGCGATCGGCGAGGAGGCGGCGTACGCCACCGCCCACTTCGACGTCGAGGTGCACCTGCTGATCCTCGACTCCTCGGACCCGGCCACCTTCGCCGCCCACGCGGCGGCCGTCCGCGCGCTGCCCGAGGACCCGAGGGTCAGCGTCCACCACCTCGGTGAGCCGGAGCAGCGCGCCTTCCTCAGCCGGGTGATCGCCCGCGCGGACGTCGCCAAGCCCGAGCTGATGCTGGAGCTGATGCTCCCGGCGACGGTCTCCTACGGCGCCTGCACCAACCGCGCGTTCCTCATCGCGGCGGCGCTCGGCTGCGAGTCCGTGCACCGCAGGGACTCCGACAGCCGCTACCAGATCCTCGACGGCGAGCCCGTCTTCCCCGTCCACCACGAACTCGCGTCCCTCGGCAAGAGGGCGGCCGACGCGGCGCGCGGCGACGTCGAGACCGCCCTCGAACCGCGCCACGCGCACAAGCGGGTGGCGATGGTGGGCAGTTCCTTCGTGGGCGAGCTCTCCGTCGACATCGGCGAGATCCGCGCCCTCGACCCCGGGGTCTACCACGACGTGGTCAGCCTCTGGGCGCCGGACGACTGGACCGAGGCGCAGAAACGGGAGCTGGTCGACGACTCGTTCCGGGGCGCGGGCTCCGAGACCTTCACCGGTGACCGGGCGACGCTGACCCTGGTCGACCCGATGCGCGTGGACATGTGCAACATCGCCTTCCACGGCGTGCACGAACGTGTGCCGCTGCCGCCCGCGACCGACACCATCGGCAGCGACTACTTCCTCATCCACCTGGTCCACGACGCGGCACTGCCCGGCGTCCTGCACAACCGCGACATCGTCAACTACTACACCGCGGAACGCAGGACCGACGCCGGCTTCATCGCGTACCAGACGCGCTTCGTGAAGTTCTTCCTCTCGATGCTCTACTTCAACTTCATCTACGAGCGGATGGCCGCGGCCGGCGAATCCCTGCTCGACGGTGACGGCCAGGTCCGCGCCTCGGCCATCAGTGAGTTCGCCCGGGAGAGCGCCGCTCTCGACAGGGCGGGAAACGTGCGGCGCCTCGACCGCATCGACGCCGCCTACCGCAGGCTCGGCGGCCGGTACGCGCACTTCGCCGACCTCCTCGCCGGCCGCCGCGAGCGCTTCCTCGACGAGGCACGCGGCGACATCGAGGACTTCGCCCTGCTCACCGAGGCCTGGGAGCCCCTGATGCGGGCGGCCGGGGAAACCGGCGCGCATCTGACGGCGGGGCGGCCGGCATGAGCGCCGCGATGATGTGCGAGACCGTGCCGCCCCCCGTGACGGGTCCGGGGGCCGCGCCGCGGCTCCTCGAAGCCCTGGCGGCCGCCGACGACGACCGGATCGTCTTCGACCTGGCCGGCATCGAGGAGGCCTACGAGGCGCTGCGCCGCGAACTGCCCGGCGTGGCCGTCCGCTTCGCCATGAAGGCCTGCCCGGTGGACGAGGTGCTCGGCCGCCTCGCCTCGCGGGGCTGCGGCGTCGACGCGGCGAGCCCCCACGAAGTCGAGCAGGCCCTGCGCGCCGGAGTGCCGATCTCCAGGATGCACTACGGCAACACCGTGAAGTCCGACCGCAACATCGCCGACGCGCACCGCCTCGGCATCACGGACTTCGCCACCGACAGCCTGGAGGACGTGGCCGCCCTCGCGCGGCACGCGCCCGGCGCCCGGGTGTTCTGCCGGCTCGCGACCACGGGGGAGGGGGCGCTCTGGGGGCTCAGCAACAAGTACGGCTGTTCGCCCGCCGACGCCGTCGCCATCCTGGAGAAGGCACGTGAGCTGGGGCTCACCCCCGCCGGGCTCTCCGTGCACGTCGGCTCCCAGCAGATGACGGCGGACGCCTGGAGCGGCGCCTGCGACCTCATCGCCGACGTGCTGACCGCCCTCACCCCGCGCGGCATCTCCCTGGACCACGTCAACCTCGGCGGCGGGCTGCCCGCCCTCGGCTACCGCGACAAGCACGGCCGGCCGCTCGACCCCCCGATGGACAAGGTCTTCACGGTGATCCGCGAAGGCATGGCGCGGCTCGGTGCGATCCCGGGGCACCGGCTCGGCTTCGTCATCGAGCCCGGACGCCACCTCATCGCCGACCACGGGGCCATCCGCGCCCACGTCTCCCGGCTCGCCGCCCGGCGCCGCCCCGACGGTGAGCGGCAGCACTGGCTCTACCTGAGCTGCGGCAAGTTCAACGGCCTCTACGAGATGGACCAGTTGCAGTACCGCCTGGTCTTCCCCACGCACCGCGACGCCGAGTCCGTGCCCGCCGTGGTGGCGGGCCCCACCTGCGACAGCGACGACGCCTTCTCGCACGAGCACGGCCTCGTGCCGGTACCCGAGGCGCTGGCCTCGGGCGATCCGGTGTGGGTCCTGGCCAGCGGCGCGTACGCGACCAGCTATATGACGCAGGGCTTCAACGGCTTCGGACCGCTGGCGTACACCTGGGCGGAGGGCGGGGACGCATGAGCCGCACCCACCTGCTCGACGGGCCCGCCGACCAGGCGGTACGGGTACGCCGCATCGCCGAGGACGACTGGGACGGCATCGTGGAGCTCGAAGCCCGCGCCTACACCCGGCTCGGTCTCACCGAGGGCAGGCACGCGCTGCGGTCCCGGATGCTCGCGTCGCCGGACACCTGCTTCGCGCTCGACTCCGGGCCCCGGCTCGCGGGCTATCTGCTGGCCCTGCCGTACCCGGAGACGCGGTACCCGGATCTGGGCAGCCTCGGGAACGAGCCCGCCGAGACGTCGCTCCCGGCGCGCAATCTGCACCTGCACGACATCGTCGTGGCCGAGGACCTGCGGCAGCGAGGCCTCGCCCACCACCTGCTCGACGGGCTCACCGCCGCGGCCCGCGCCCACGGGTACGAGCGGATCTCCCTGGTGGCCGTGGGCGGCAGCGACCAGTACTGGGCGCGGCGGGGATACGCCGCCGACGAGGGAGCCGGTCTCCCCGCGGGGTACGGCCCGACGGCCGTGTACATGTCCAGGGCGGTGCCGGCCGGGCCGGTGGCGCGCGACAGAGAAGTGGGCTGATGCGGGTGCTCCGCGTACGTGATCCTTTTTACCGCGGACAGCTGGCCATCGCGGCCCTGTTCTGCGCGCTCGGCTTCCAGTACGCCACGTGGGCGGCGCGGATTCCCGCCATCAAGACGGACCTCGGCCTGACGGCGGCGGAGGTCGGAGTCCTGCTCATGGCCGCCGGTGTCGGCGCCGCGGTGTCGTTCCCCCTGGTCGCGGCCCTCATGCGGCGGTTGGGCTCGCAGCGCCTCGCGCTCCTGTCCGCGCTCTGCCTCGCCCTGGTCCTCCTCGCCCTCGCCGCGGCGCCGAACTACCCCGTCGCCCTGCTCGTCATGTGCGTCGACGGCGTGCTCGTGGGCTGTCTGAACGTGGCGATGAACGCGCAGGGCGCCGCGCTGGAGAGCCGCCACGAGCGCAACGCCATGGCCCGGCTGCACGCGACGTTCAGCGGCGGCTCGCTGCTCGCCGCGCTGCTCGCGTCCGGCATGAACGCGGCCGACTCCACGGTCGCCGTGCACTTCGGCGCGGCCGCCGCGCTCCTGCTCCTCCTCGTGGCCGTGGCGCGCACCGGCCTGCTCCAGGACGAGCCGACCGTCGCCAAACCCGAGGCCGAGGAAGAGAAGGGGAAGAAGCGGGCGCGGAAGTGGACCGTGCCCTCCGCCCTGACGCTGTGGATGTGCGTCGCCATGGCGTTCGGCACCGTGACCGAGGGCGCCATGAACGACTGGTCGGCGCTGTATCTGGAGGAGGTCGCCGACGCGTCGGCGGGCCTCGCGCCCCTCGGCATCGCCGTCGTCTCCGGAATGATGCTCGTGGCCCGCCTCTTCGCCGACGGCTGGCGCAGCCGCTTCGGCGACGGCCGCGTCGTCCTGTTCGGCAGCGCCCTGGCCGGCGCCGGGCTGCTCCTCGCCCTGGTGAGCGGCGGCCTGGTCCCGGCCCTGATCGGCTTCGCCTGCGTCGGCCTCGGCATCGCGGCCGTCACTCCTTGCGTGTACGTGGCGGCGGCGGGGCAGGGTTCGGACTCGCTGACGCTGGTCGCGGCCATGGGGACGACGGGGCTGCTCGCCGGGCCGCCGCTCATCGGCTTCATCGCCCACGCGACCAGTCTGGTCTGGGGCTTCGCCGCGGTCGCCGCATCGGCGCTGGTGGTCTCCGCGTGCAGCACCAGGATCCGGTGGACGCCCGCGGGGCAGCCGAGCGGCACCGAGGAGCAGTTGAGCCGCACCTGACCCCTCCCGGCACGCGCACATCTCGTAGCCACTCGTGCTTACCGGAGGGTAGGCACGCAGACCCCGTTGTTATACCTTCTGTCTAACAACGGGGTCGTGGCGTGCCGTGTCCGGCGGCGCCGCGGTCCTCCTTAGCCCTGACGTCTGAGTCAAGGAGCCGCAGCAATGGCAAGCAGCACTGTTCGGCCGAGCACACAGGACAACCGACCGGAGGGCGACATCGCCCGGCGGCTGCTGCACTCGGCCGCCGTGCTGGCGTACGACCCGGCCACCGAGGTCGACTGGGAGACCCCGCTGGACCGCGGCTTCCACGGCGCGAGCCCCGAGTGGAGCACGCTCTACGGGACCGATTACTGGCGCGAGATGACCGAGGAACAGCGCAAGGAGCTGACCCGGCAGGAGGCCGCATCGGTGGCCAGCACCGGCATCTGGTTCGAGATGATCCTCCAGCAGATGGTGCTGCGCGACGTGTACGCCAAGGACCCCACCAGCGCCGAGGTCCAGTGGGCGCTCACGGAGATCGCCGAGGAGTGCCGCCACTCGATCATGTTCGCCCGCGGCGCCGAGAAGCTCGGCGCGCCGCCGTACCGCCCGCACCGGTTCGCCACCGAGATGGGCCGGATGTTCAAGTCGATCGCCTTCGGAGAGGCCGCGTACGCCGCGATCCTCGTGGCCGAAGAGGTGCTCGACGTCATGCAGCGCGACTGGATGCGGGACGAGCGGGTCGTGCCGTTCGTGCGCACCATCAACAACATCCACGTGGTCGAGGAGTCGCGGCACATGAAGTTCGCCCGCGACCAGACGCGCAAGCACCTCGCGGGCGCGGGCCGCGTGCGCCGCCGGTTCAACGCCCTGGTGATCGCCATCTCCTCGTACGTCATCGTCACCAGCATGGTGAACCGCAAGGTCTACGCGAACGCCGGGCTCGACGAGAAGCGCGCCCTCGCCGAGGCGAAGGCCAACGAGCACCACAAGTCGATGATGCGGTCGAGCTGCGCCGGGCTGATGGAGTTCCTGGCCTCGTGCGATCTGCTCACCAAGCCGGCCCTGGTCTTCTACCGGCGCGCCCACCTCATCTGAGCCGACCCGACCGATCCGACCGATCCGAGCCGACGGATCCGAGCCGAACCGAGTCCACGAACATGACCTACGTCATCACCCAGACCTGCTGCAACGATGCCACCTGCGTGGCCGTGTGCCCGGTCAACTGCATCCACCCCACGCCGCAGGAGCGGGAGTTCGGCAGCACGGAGATGCTGCACATCGACCCCGAGACCTGCATCGCCTGCGGCGCCTGCGCCGACGCCTGCCCGGTCGACGCGATCTTCCCGGTGGACAAGCTGCCGGCCGCCCAGCGGGAGTACGCCGCGATCAACGCGGGCTACTTCGAGGAGGGCGGCGCGGACGGACCCGCGCCGGAGCCCCAGGGGCCGAACTTCCACCCCTGGGGCGAGCCGTCCTTCCCGCGCGTCCTGCCCGCCGACTTCGCGCCGCTGAGGATCGCCGTCGTCGGCACGGGCCCCGCCGGGATGTACGCGGCGCAGGACCTGCTCCTGCACACCAGCGCCGAGATCACCCTGATCGACCGGCTGCCGGTCGCGGGCGGCCTCGTGCGCTACGGCGTGGCACCGGACCACCCCGCGACCAAGCGGGTCGGCGACACCTTCGCGCGCTTCCACACGCACCCGAGGGTGCGGATGCACCTGGGGCTCGACGTGGGTACCGACGTCACCACCGGGGAGCTCGCCGACCACCACGACGCGGTGATCTACGCGGTGGGCGCCTCCGCCGACCGGCGCCTGGACATACCCGGCGAGGACCTGCCCGGCTCCCTCTCCGCGAGCGCGTTCGTCGCCTGGTACAACGCCCACCCCGACGCGGCACCCGACACCGTCGACCTGTCGGCGCAGCGCGTCGTCGTGGTCGGCAACGGCAACGTCGCCCTCGACGTGGCGCGCGTCCTGCTCGCCGACCCCGACGCGCTGGCCCGCACCGACATGGCGGACCACGCCCTGACGGCGCTCCGCGGCAGCACGGTGCGCGAGGTGGTCCTGGTCGCGCGGCGCGGCCCCGAGCACGCCGCCTGTACCCGGTCCGAACTCCTCGCCCTGAAGCACCTTCCGGGCGTCGAGCTGATCGTCGACGACCACGACCCGAGGATCGCCGATGCCATCGAGGCGGCGGCCCCGAACGACAAGGCGGCCGTCCTGCAGGACGTCACCCGCACCCGGGTGGACTGGGAGCGGCAGCCGGAGCCGGGCAGGCGCATCGTCCTGCGCTTCCACAGCGAACCCGTGGAGGTCCAGGGGGAGGACGGCGTCGACGCCGTGCGCGTCGCGTCACGGACGGGGGAGCGCGTCATACGGGCGGGCCTGATGCTGCGCGCGATCGGCTACCGCGGTGTGCCGGTGGCCGACCTGCCCTTCGACGAGGCGACGGGCACCGTGCCGCACGAGGCCGGCCGGGTCGCCGGGCGCCCCGGCAGCTACGTCGTGGGCTGGATCAAGCGCGGCCCCACCGGCGGTATCGGCGCCAATCGGACCTGCGCCGCCGAGACGGTCACGACCCTCCTGGCCGACGCGGTCGCCGGTGCCCTGCCCGCCCCGCGGCAGCCGGTACGCGCCTTCCACCGCCTGGTCCGCCGCCGCAACCGCCAGGTGATCGACGCCCGCGGCCTGGCCGCGATCGACCGTGCCGAGGTGGCCCGCGGTGAGGCCGCGGGCCGCCCCAGGGTCAAACTGGCGACGGTGGCCGAGCTCGTCTCCACCGCACGGTCGGGACGCCTGGGCGAGCGCGTCAGTCGTCGATGGCGTTCATGACCTTGCCGAGGTCCACGAACTTGAAGTTGGTGGAGGGCCGTTCGGCGTCTCCGGGCGCGTCATGGCCGTCCTGCACGACGAGCAGGCCGTTGGGGAACTTGGCGCCCAGCGGCGCGTTCAGCACGGCGGCGCCGTCGCACTCCTCCGAGCCATCGAGGGTGGCGGAGGCCGCGGTGACGCGGAAGCCGCCCTCGTACTCGTTGGCGTCGGAGATCTCGCGGTCGTACGCGGCGAAGGTGTTGTCACCCTGGCTGGACGCCAGGAGGTAGCCGTCGCCGTCCTGCTCGGTGAGGAGGGTGAGGCCCTCGACGTCGGCCGTGACGCGCTGGCCGCCGTAGCCGGGGTCGGTGCCCGCGGTGCACTCCTCGGTCTCCTCGTCGTAGGTGCCGGGGACGCCGTACTCGCGGACCTTGTCGATGAGCTTCGGCTTGCCCGTCAGGTCGGCGCTGAGCCGCCAGATGCCGACGTCCTCCTGGCCCGCGTACAGCGTGCCGTTGGCCGGGTCGACCACCATGCCCTCGACCTGCGGGAGTTCACCGGGCTCGCCGCAGGGCGTCCAGGAAGTGCCGTTGGGCAGGCGGAAGTCGGCGGGCAGGTCGAGGGTGCGGACCTTGCGGTAGCCGACCTTGCCGTCGGCCGCGGGGGTGAGTTCGAGCAGGGCGATGCTCGTCCGCTCGCGCTGGCTGACCAGCGCGTACGAGCGGCCCGTGGCCTTGTCCGTCCAGGTGGCGAGCCCGTACGCGGTGCGCTGGTCGTCGATCTCCTCCTGGTCGGCGGAGAAGACGGGCGGGGCCGACGGGTCCGTGACGTCGGTGAGCGGGCCGCCGGGGCGGCTGTTGTCGATGCGGTAGAAGCGGAGCCGGTCGGTGCCGCGGTCGCTGGTCACCGCGAGGTCGGCCTTGCCGGACGACAGGCCAAGACCGTGCACGATGTCGACGTTGTTGTACCGGCCTGGGGCGTGGTCGGGTCCCGGTGCGGCGGGCGCGGGCAGCGACTGCACCTCACGGGCGCTCAGGTCGTAGACACGCAGTCCGCCCTGCTTGCCGGTGGCGATGACCAGGCTGCGGTCCGGGTGCGCGGCGTCGCGCCAGATCGCCGGGTCGTCGGCATCGGCGTCGCCGCCCGCCTCGTCGTCGTGCAGGGCCGGGGTCTCGGCGCGCGGCGTGACGGCGGGCAGCGCGTTCGTCGGGCCGGCCGGGGCGGCCAGGGCCTGGAACGGCACGGCGAGCGCGGCGAGCGACACGACGGTGGTGGCGATGGCGAGCGCCGCCGACCGGGGACTACGGGGGGTGACCACGTGAAGATCCCTTCGGGAAGGAAGAAGTCCGGGGAACTGAACGGACAGAGTCTGTGATCTCCGTATGAAGACTTACCGCTGGGTAATGTGTGGCGAGGTGAAGCGCCGGTGAACAAAGAGGCGCACCCATGTTCGGCTGACGGGGCATCACTGTCCATGCCTCGGGCGCCTGCGCACAAAAAGACCCCGGTCTCCGTACCGGAGACCGGGGTCTGTCGAGCGCTGGGCAGGCCTTGCACCTACATCTCCCCGCAGGAAGCGGGGCGCCTTTCCTTGGACCACCAACGCCTGGCCTGCCACCGTAGGTTCGGCGGCGAGCTCAAGATCAATCATAGACCATGTCCGGCGGTGCCCGAACCGGCCCCGCGCCCCCGCACGGCCACCGCCGGGATCACCGCGAGCGCGAGGACGCCCGCCGCCACGGCGAGGAGCGGATAGCCGCCGCCCGCCACCACCAGACCGGAGGCCATGCCGCCCGTCGCGCCCGCCAGCGACATGCCCACGTCCACCAGGCCCTGCACGGACGCACGGCTCTCCGCCGGGGCGGCGTCGGTGACCAGCGCGGTGCCGCCGACCAGGGCGAGGTTCCAGCCGACGCCGAGGACGACGAGCGCGCAGGCCGGCCACAGCACGCCGCCCGGCGGAGCGAGGCCGGCGAGCAGACCCGCGCCGAGCAGCACGGCGCCGGACGCCGCCACTACGGGCAGCCGGCCGAAGCGGTCGGCGAGCAGGCCGCTCAGCGGTGACGGCAGGAACATCGCGCCCACGTGCAGCGCGATGACGAGCCCCACGGCCTGCGTGCCGTGGCCGTGCCCGGCCATGTGGACCGGCGTCATCGTCATCACGGCGATCATCACCAGCTGGGCGGTGATCATCACGGTGGCGCCCGTGATGACACCGGGGGTGAAGCGGCCGGACTCCGGTGCGGCGGCCACCGGCTCCCGCGGCGGCGCGGCGCGGGCAAGCAGCAGCGGGTCGGGCCGCAGCCACAGCAGGAGGACCAGTCCGGCGGCCGCGTAGGCGACCGCGGCGAGCAGGAAGGGGCCCGCGAGCCGCGGGATGCCCCAGGCGTGGGCGAGGGTGCCCGTGGGGCCGACGAGGTTCGGGCCCGCGACCGCGCCCAGCGTCGTGGCGAGCAGCACGGTGCCCGTGGCCCGCCCGCGCCGCTCGGGCGGGGCCAGGTCGGCGCCCGCGTACCGCGCGAGCAGGCCCGTGGCCGTGCCGGCCCCGTACACGAAGAGCGAGGTCAGCAGCAGCCACGCCCACTGCCAGGTGGCCCCGGCGACCACTCCGGCGCTGCCGAGCGCTGCGGCGCCGTGGCCGAGGGCGAGGCCGGGGCGCCGCCCCCGTCGCTGCGAGACCCGCCCGATCACCGCCGCGCCGAGGGCCGCCCCCGCGGTGAACAGCGCGGTAGGAAGCCCGGCGAGCCCCGTGGAGCCGAGCAGATCCTCGGCGAGCAGCGCGCCGACCGTGATGCCCGCGGCCATGCCGGCACCGCCGAGCGCCTGGGAGACGACGAGCACGGTCAGGGCGCGCCGCAGGACGTGGGGCGCCGCCCCTTCCCGGGCCTGCGGGGCGGTGGCGGTCACGCCGCTTCGCGCGACGGCGCCTCCGCCTCGCCCGCCATGGCCGCGATCTCCGCCAGGGAGAGGCCGAGTTCGTCGTGCAGGAACCGCACGACCGTCCAGTGCGGCAGCGCCGCCTCGTCGAAGGGACCGAACGCGGCGGTGTAGAGGGGGATCCACCGCAGCGCCTCCTCGGCGGCCCTCTCGCGCCCCGGGGCCGCCTGGTAGGTGTCGTAGGAGATGCTGCGGTGGTGGATGAAGTGGCCGCCGGGCAGCCGCTGTTCGCACAGGTCGCGGTACTCGCGGGTCTGGAGGATCAGGTGGTGCCAGATCTCGTCGATGTCCTGCTCCACGGGCAGGAAGAGGCCGCCGAGGCGGTCGGGGTGGAGCGAGACCAGGTAGAGATAGCGGAGACACTCGCGGACCTGGTCCGTGACGAAGGCGGTGTCCGGCGCTCCGGGCCGCGCGGCGAAGTGCCGCACCACCTCCGCGTGCAGCTCGCCGCCGAGCAGTTCCTCGGCGGTGGGTGCCGTCTTGACGGGCATGGGGGCTGGCTCCTGACGGGTGCTCGGGGGCTCGGGGGCTCGGGTGCTATGGGGCTATGGGTCTATGGGTCTATGGGATCAGCCAGGCGTACTTGCCGGAGCGTCCGATGGGTATGCGGGCGCGGTGCTCGACCCGGCAGACGCGTCCGGTCAACTCGGCGACGGCTGCCGCGAGTTCGCGGTTCTCCTCGGGCGTCAGGGGGGTGCCGTCGAAGGTCGTGCACCACAGCCGGCACTCGGCCTCGCCGGTCAGCCGCAGTTGCTGGAGGAAGACCCGGGGGGTGACGTCGGCGACGCGGGCGTCCAGGTCGGCCTGGGCGACGGGGCCCGCGGGTGTGGCGAGCAGCTCCTTCTCACGGCCGCAGAAGGAGACGATCCGCTGTGGGTCGGCGCTGCCGTCGCGGGTGCGGACGCAGTCACCCGAGCGGTAGCGGACCAGTGGCATGTACGGGTTGCGGATGCTGGTGACGATGAGGCTGTGGATGCCGCTGCCGGGCTCCACCGGGATCAGCTCGACGCTCATGCCGTGCAGGTAGGGCCGGTAGGAGCCGTCGGCCTCGCTGTAGAAGAGGTAACCGAGTTCCGTGCTGCCGAAGAGGTCCACCACGGGGCAGCCGAAGCGCGCCCGCAGCTCGGCGCGGACGTTCAGGGGCGTGTACTCGTACGCGTGGACGATGCCCGCCGGTGGCGGAAAGGCGTCCCACAGGTCCCACTCGGTGACCCTGGCGACGAGGTGGGCCAGGTGGTAGCCGGAGCAGTCGAGGAGATACGAGCCCCGGGGGTGGGCGGCGGCGACCTCCCGGATCTCGGCGAGCATCCGCTCGACCTCGGCGCGGTCCCAGTCGGCCGGGTCCAGGGTGCGGTTGAGGTACAGGGTCCGGTCGTCCAGCCAGCGTTCGCCCGGTGTGGCGCTCGGCTTGCGGGAGTTGACGCGGGCGACGTGCTCGGTGGCGAGGACGGTGGTCAGCGAGATCCGCTTGGCCCCGTCGTGCCAGGACGCGCCCAGCTCGGGGTGTTCGCTCCAGAGGCGGTAGTAGGAGCGGAGCAGGAAGTACGGCGGGCGGATGAGCCGCATCCGGGCGTGGTTGGTGCCGGTGGACAGCACGAACTCCGCCTCGCCGGTCTCCAGGGCGCGGGCCAGCGCGGGGGTCATCCAGTTCTCGGGGAAGCCCTCCGCCATCGCGGGCTTCTCCAGGATCGGGAAGTCGCCGCGCTCGACGGAGGCGCGGTAGAGGGGGATGTCCCGGACCCGGTCCAGGACGTCGGCGCTCGGCAGGCGGTTCAAGGAAACTCCGGGGAGGCGGGGGCCGGTGGACGAGCGCGGGGCCGCCGTGCCAACAGCCGCGGCGGCCCCGCTCGACGTTCAGTGGTTCAACAGGTCAGGAAATGCAGCCGGTCTTGCCGGTGGCGCTGATGCAGCCGTTCTTGGGCGTGGAGCTGATGCAGCCGTCCTTCGCGGAACCGGCGCCGCCCTGGGCCGAGTTGGCGGCGACCCACTTCTGCCACACGGATTCTTCGGTCATGCGCTTGATGAGCTGCTCCATGATGGAACCTCCATAGATATGAGCCGTAAGCAACGGTTTTCAGGTGATCTGTCCCGTCGCCACTTGAAGGTAAAGAGACGGTCAAGTAAGTGTCAAGAGGGATCAGTTGCGGGCGGACGCCCGCGCGGGTGTCTCGACGGGCTCCCCGGACTCGGGGCCGGCCGGCGGACGTGTCCGCATCCGGACGGCCTCCGTGCCGCTGTCGTTGTGCCGCAGGGCCCAGTTCTCCAGCGTCGTACGGCAGGCGTGGTCCAGGTGGCGCACCACGGTCAGGTCCAGCTCGATGGGCCGGTCCTTGGGCATGGCCTCCAGCGTCTCCAGGATGCGCGGCAGCCGCAGGAACGTGGCGTTGCCCGAGAGCGTCACGACCATGCGGCCGTCGGTGAGCTCCCGCACGTCCACCTGCACGTGGGAGGTGTCCCAGGCGGACTTGACCACGGCCAGGACCAGGCCGAGCACGACGCCCTCGAACATGTTGGTCACCAGGATGGCGATCGCGGTGACGGCGAGGACGATGGCCTCGCCGCGGTGGGCGCGGGCGAGCGGGACGATCTCCTTGACGGGTATCAGTTTGCAGCCGGCGTGCACGAGGACACCGGCGAGCGCGGCCAGCGGGATGATGCCGAGCGCGGACGGCAGGAGCACGGCGAAGAGCAGCAGCCAGGCGCCGTGCACGATGCGGGAGAGCGGCGTACGCGCGCCGGCCTGCACATTGGCGGAGCTGCGGACGATGACCGCGGTCATGGGGAGTGCGCCGAGCACGCCGCACACCGTGTTGCCGACGCCCTGGGCGACGAGTTCCTTGTCGTAGTGCGTGCGTGGTCCGTCGTGCATGCGGTCCACGGCGGCCGCGCTGAACAGCGACTCCGCGGACGCGATCAGCGTGAACGCGAGGACCGTGCCGAGCACCGCCACGCTGCCGAGGTCGGCCAGATCGCCGAGGCCGGGCGGCTGGATGGCGTCGACCAGGCCGCGCACCTCGACGTTCGCCACGTCCAGGTGCAGCGCGGCCGACACGGCGGTGGCCAGCGCGACCGCCGCCAGCGGGGCGGGCACCAGACGTGCGGCGGCGGGCAGCTTCGGCCAGAGCACGAGCACGGCGATGGTGCCGACGCCGAGGGCCGCGGCGGTCAGTGCGGCGGTGTCACCGAGCACGTCGACGAGGAGGCCGGGCAGCCCGGCTATCTTGTCGACCCCGGAACGCGGCTGCTCGGCCCCGGCCATGGTGTAGAGCTGACCCAGGATCAGTACGAGACCGATACCGGCCAGCATGCCCTGGACGACGGAGACGGAGATCGCGCGGAACCACCGGCCGCAGCGCAGCAGGCCGAGGGCGACCTGTAGGGCGCCGGTGAGCAGCACGATGGCGCCGAGCATGCCGAGCCCGAACTCGTGCACCGCCTCGAGGACGAGGACGGTCAGCCCGGCGGCGGGGCCGCTCACCTGGAGGGCGCTGCCCGGCAGGAAGCCGACGACCAGGCCGCCGACGATGCCGGTGACCAGGCCGAGTTCGGCGGGGACGCCGGAGGCGACGGCCACGCCCACGCAGAGCGGCAGGGCGACCAGGAAGACGACGAGTGAGGCGAGGAGGTCCTGGCGGAGGACGCCGGGCTCACGCAGCTTGCGGAAGGGGATGAGGAAGGAGGACATGAGAGTGGAGGGTCCTGTCGTGGGAGCGGGCCGGGCCTCGGGGCGCGGCGGGCTTCACAGCGGACCGAACGCCGGGCGGTCGCCGGACGAAGGACGGTTGCCGGACGAAGGACGGTGGGCGGAGACGGCCCCGGTGTGGACCTCGTAGTACCAGGCGTGCAGGGTCAGCGAGCCGTCCTCGACGCGCTCGCTCACGCACGGGTAGGCGCGCAGTCTCGCCACTTGGGCGAGCACGTGCTCCTGCACGGCTTCCGCGACGTCCGCCGAGGTCCGGGTGAGGGAGCGCAGGGCGTCGTCCGGGGCCACGGAGTGCTCCAGCCAGTCGCGCACGGCCGGCACGGCCGACAGGTCCTCGCCCCGCACGAGGGCGCCCACCGCGCCGCAGTGCGAGTGCCCGCAGACGACGATGGAGCTGACGCCGAGGACGCACACGGCGTACTCGATGGTGGCCGCCTCGCTCATCGGGTGGCCGTCGCGCTCCGCGGGGCCGGGTGAGGGGTAGGGGGGTACGACGTTACCCGCCGTACGGAGTTCGAAGAGTTCGCCGGGGCGAGCTCCGGTGATCAGGGAGGGGACGACGCGCGAGTCGGAGCACGTGATGAAGAGGGCTTCGGGGGACTGCCCCGCGCCCAGGGCCCGGAAGGCCTCGGTGTTCCGTGGGTCCGCGACATGGGTCGCGGCGAAGGATCGGGCGTTGTCGATCAGTGTCTTCATGGTGGCCTGCCTCCTGCGTCCGCACGGCCGGGGCCGGGACGCGGTGTGGTCGGGTCGATGGTGATGGAAGGGCGGTGCGGAGAGCCGGGGTGACGGGCTGCTCCGGATGGCCCACGAGGCAGCCTGCTGGGCCGCCGTGTCCTCCACTTTGCCATCGCATTAACGTCTGATGACAGAGCAAATTCTTGCCAAAGAATGAGTAATAAATGCTCCTGGACTGGGAACTCGTCCAATCCTCAACCGTTGGTCAAGGCTTCACGCGGAGATCGCTCGGCGCCCGGAAGCAGATTCCGTTCGCGGAAGCTTCCGTTTCACCCCCGCGCGCCGGGGCACCCGAGGCGCCTCCCCGCGTGCGCCCGCCGCCCGTGGCACGGAGGCTGGAAGGAAGGAACGAGCAGGAAGGCCACGACTGATGAACGACAGTTCCGGCGCACCGGGCCAACAGGATCCGACGACGCGCCATCCGCAGCCGGACTTCGCCCAGCAGGACCAGGAGCCGCCCGGCTGGACGGGACCCATGGACCCGCCGCCGGACCACGGCGAGGACTCGTACCGGGGCAGCGGCCTCCTCAAGGAGCGCAAGGTGCTGCTGACCGGCGGCGACTCCGGCATCGGCAGGGCGGTCGCGATCGCCTTCGCGCGGGAGGGCGCGGACGTCCTCTTCACCCATCTGCCCGAAGAGGCGGGCGACGCCCGGGAGACGGCGCGCCTCGTCGAGGACGCCGGGCGCAAGGCGATCGCCGTGCCCTGCGACATCCGCGAGGAGGAGCAGTGCCGCGGACTCGTGACGCGCGCGGTGGAGGAGTTCGGGCGGATCGACGTCCTGGTCAACAACGCCGCGTACCAGATGTCGCAGCCCGGCGGGATCGGTGACATCTCCACCGAACAGTTCGACCGGGTGATGCACACCAACCTGTACGGCATGTTCTGGATCAGCAAGGCGGCGGTACCGCACATCCCTGCGGGCGGCTCCATCATCAACACCACGTCGGTGCAGGCCTACAAGCCGAGCCCGCACCTGCTGGACTACGCGATGACCAAGGGCGCCATCGTCACCTTCACCCAGGGACTCGCGCAGATGCTGGTCGAGGACGGCATCCGCGTCAACGCCGTGGCCCCGGGGCCGGTGTGGACCCCGCTGATCCCCGCGACGCTGCCGGACACCGCGGAGTTCGGCAAGCAGGCGCCGATGGGCCGGCCCGCGCAGCCCGCCGAGATGGCTCCCGCCTACGTGTTCCTCGCGTCCGAGCACGCGAGCTTCATCACCGCGGAGATCGTGAACGCCACCGGTGGCACTCCGCTGCCCTGAGCCGGACGGTCCCGAGGCGCCGGTCCGGACGGGCTCGCGCGAGAC
Organism: Streptomyces sp. DSM 118878; assembly: GCF_052936595.1. Lineage (NCBI taxonomy): Bacteria > Bacillati > Actinomycetota > Actinomycetes > Kitasatosporales > Streptomycetaceae > Streptomyces > Streptomyces sp. DSM 118878. The sequence goes on along the minus strand of NZ_CP193622.1, from coordinate 1,269,790 downwards.
GAGGAGGCATGACGTGGCCGTACGCCACTGCTTGATCAAGAGGCCGCCCTCCGCGGTGTGGGAGGTGCTCGACGACGGGAGCCGGTACGCCGACTGGGTGGTCGGCACGCATCACTCCCGGCCGGTCGACGGCGACTGGCCGGAGGTCGGGTCCCGCATCGAGTACACCATCCGGCTCGGCCCCCGGGAGTTGACGGGGCACACCGTCGTACGCCGCCTGGAGCGGCCCGACCGGCTCGAACTGGAGGCCTACAGCGGGGCGCTCGGCACGGCCCGCATCGCCATCGAGGTGCAGCCCTGGGGCGAGCACACACTGGTGCGCGTCGACGAACACCCGCTCCAGGGGCCGGGCGGCATCCTGCACAACACCGTGGTCGACGCCCTGATCCAGCTCCGGCACCGCAGCATGCTGAGCCGCCTGGCGGCGGTGGTCGAGCGGGGCAGGCCCCACGACCGCGCGGCCCAGCACACGGTCACCTGAGACGGGGGAGTACTCATGCCGGACGCAGTGGTGATCGGCGCGGGACCCAACGGTCTCGTGGCCGCCAACCTGTTGGCCGACGCCGGATGGAGCGTCGAGGTCCTGGAGGCCCAGGACGAACCGGGCGGCGCCGTCCGCAGCGACCGCGGGGTGCACCCCGACTACATCAGCGACATGTTCAGCGCCTTCTATCCGCTGGCGGCCGCGTCACCGGTCATCCGGGGGCTCGGCCTGGAGCACGACGGGCTGCGCTGGGCCCACGCCGAACACGTGCTCGCGCATCCCCTGACGGACGGCCGCTGCGCTGTCCTCAGCCGCGACCGCGATGTCACCTGCGCGTCCGTCGACTCCTTCGCCGAGGGTGACGCGCGCGGCTGGGAGAACCTGTACGCCATCTGGGACCGGCTGCGGGAGCCGCTGATCGACGCCCTGTTCACGCCGTTCCCGCCCGTGCGCTCCGGACTGACCCTGGCCGCGCGGCTCCGGGCGGGCGGCGGTCTGCGGGTGGCGCGCTCCCTGGTGCTGCCCGTGCGCAGGCTGGGCGAGGAGGAGTTCGCGGGCGAGGGCGGCAGGCTGCTGCTCGCGGGCAACGCCCTGCACGCCGACCTCGCGCCGGAGGCGGCCGGCAGCGGCGGCTTCGGCTGGCTGATGTCCATGCTCGGCCAGACGTACGGGTTCCCCGTACCCGTCGGCGGGTCGGGCGCACTGACGTCCGCGCTGGTCGGCCGCCTGGAACGCAAGGGCGGCAGCGTGCGCTGCGGTGAGCGCGTCACCGAGGTGGTCGTGCGCGGCGGCCGCGCTGTCGGCGTGCGCACCGCGGCGGGCGAAGGGGTCGTGGCGCGCAAGGCGGTCCTCGCCGACGTGGCCGCCCCCGACCTGTACGGACAGCTGGTCGACGCCGCGCATCTGCCGCACCGTCTGCTCCAGGACCTGCGCCGCTTCCAGTGGGACTTCGCCACGTTCAAGGTGGACTGGGCCCTTTCGGGGCCCATCCCGTGGACGGCGGAGGGCGCCAGGGGCGCGGGAACGGTGCACGTGGCCGACGGCGTGGACGAGTTGACGCGGTTCGCCGCGCAGATCGCCATGGGCCTCGTGCCGGACAGGCCCTTCTCGCTGGTCGGCCAGATGACCACGGCGGACGCCACACGCTCCCCGGCGGGCACCGAGTCGGCGTGGGCGTACACGCACGTACCGCAGCGTGTCCGGGACGACGCGGGCGACGACGGCCTCACGGGCACGTGGGACAAGCGCGAGAGCGAAGCCATGGCCGACCGGGTGGAGGAGCAGATCGAGCGCATGGCGCCCGGCTTCCGGGCGAGGATCGCCGGCCGGCGCGTCCTGGCACCGCCCACGCTGGAGGCGCTGGACGCCAACCTGCATGGCGGGGCGATCAACTCCGGTACGACCAACATGCATCAGCAGCTCGTCTTCCGGCCGGTACCGGGAGCGGGCCGCCCGGAGACCCCGGTGCCGCACCTCTACCTCGCCTCCGCGTCGGCGCACCCCGGCGGCGGTGTGCACGGGGCGCCGGGTGCCAACGCCGCGCGGGCGGCCCTGCGGCGCCGCTACGGCTCGGGGGTCTTCTGCGCCGCCCAGCGCGCGCTCGGCAGCCGCGGCAGGACGGGCCGGAAGCCGGGCGGTTCCTAGCCCGGCTTCCTCGTGCCCGCCGTCTCGGACGTCTCGGGCCCGCCGTCTCAGGGCCGCCGCTGGCCCGGCTCCCGGCCGATGACCCTGAACTGCGCGCCGTCCGCGTCGCGCAGCGTCGCCGTCGGGGGCCGCCCGGACAGGTCCTGGTCGATCACGTGCCCGCCGTTCTCGACCGCCGCGCGCACGCACGCCTCGACGTCCGCCACGGTGAAGTAGATCTGCCAGTGCGGCCGGACCGCCGGGTCGGGGGAGGCCTCGACGGCACCGGAGCTGAGCCGGGCCGCCGGGCGGCCGCCGCTGAAGAGGACCACCTCTTCCTCCTGGTAGCGCACCTCGCAGCACTCCGGCCGCCCGCACGCCCAGTCGAGCACCTCGCCGTAGAAGATGGCGGCGTCGAAGGCGTCGCGGGTGCGCAGCCGGAGCCAGGCCGGCGCGGCGTGCGACTCGCTGCGCCATCGCGTGAGGATCTCGCCCTCCCAGATCCCGAAGACGGCCCCGTCCCGGTCGGACAGCAGGGCCGCGCGCCCGTTGGGGAAGGGGATCGGCCCCACCGCGGTCGTCCCGCCGCGCTCCCGGACGCGGGCCACCGTCTCGTCCGCGCTCAGCACGGCGAAGTACGGGGTCCAGGCCACCGCGACCTGAAGCGAGGTGGCGACGGCGCCGACCCCGGCCACGGGGTCGCCCTCGGCGGTGGCGACGGAGAACTGTTCGCCGAGTTTGGCCGGGCGGAACTGCCAGTTCATCACCGCCCCGTAGAACCTTTGTGCGGTGGTGAGGTCTCGTGCCGTCAGGCTGACCCAGCAGGGAGCCCCGACCGCTGACTCACTCAGTACGGACCCGGTCCTCCTGGCGGGGCGGGCGCCCTCGCCCGCGACCGCCGTGCTCTCCCGGCCCGGTGGCTTCCTGTCGTCGTGGTGCATGTGCAACCCGTCCTGGAATTCGAGGCACCCTCGAGAATTACTCCGGCACCTGTGTGTTCGGGCCCGCCGGGCCCGGGATCTGCCGCGGATGGCGTACCGAGAGCCTCATGGGGCGTCGCCGTCCGGGCATCGTTGTCGCGCGGTGCCGCTCGCGGTCATGGAGGGCCGGGAGAGCAGGAGCAGACTGTGTGCCTCGACGGCGACCTCGCTGCCCGCCTTGTGTTCGGTCTCGTCCGAAAGGCCCTGAGGGTCCGAGGTGTCGATCCGTGTCATCCACCGCTCACCGTACGCGGGGTCCGGCAGCCGGAAGGCGATCGGCTCCCGGAAGCTGTTCAACAACAGCAGAAAGGAGTCGTCCACCACGGGCCTGCCGTGGGCGTCCGGCTCCGCGATGGCGTCACCGTTGAGGAAGACCGCGACGGAGTGTGCGTCCGCCCGCTGCCAGTCGTCCTCCGTCATCTCCCGCGCGTCGGGCCGCAGCCACACCAGGTCCGCCAGTGGCTGGCCCTCGTGGGTCACCGTGTCACCGCGGAAGAAGCGGCGCCGTCGCAGCACCGGGTGGGCGGTGCGCAGGGAGATGCAGCGCCGGGTGAAGGCGACCAGGCCGCGCTGTTCGTGGTCGAGGTCCCAGTTGACCCAGGTGAGCTCGCTGTCCTGGCAGTAGGCGTTGTTGTTGCCCCGCTGCGTGCGGCCCAGCTCGTCGCCGTGGGCGATCATCGGGATGCCCTGCGAGAGCAGCAGGGTGGCCAGGAAGTTGCGCTGCTGGCGGCCCCGCAGTTCGAGCACCGCCTCGTCGTCGGTGGGCCCCTCGGCGCCGCAGTTCCAGGAGCGGTTGTGGCTCTCGCCGTCCCGGCCGTTCTCGCCGTTGGCCTCGTTGTGCTTGTCGTTGTACGAGACCAGGTCCCGCAGCGTGAAGCCGTCGTGCGCGGTCACGAAGTTGACGCTGGCGCGCGGCCGCCTGCGGTCGTGCTGGTAGAGGTCGGCGGAGCCGGTCAGCCGGGAGGCGAACTCGGCGAGGGTGTGCTCCTCGCTCCGCCAGAAGTCGCGCACCGAGTCCCGGTACTTGCCGTTCCACTCCGACCACAGCGGCGGGAAGTTGCCGACCTGGTAGCCGCCCTCGCCGACGTCCCACGGCTCGGCGATCAGTTTGACGCGGCCGACCACCGGGTCCTGCTGGACCATGTCGAAGAAGGCCGAGAGCCGGTCCACGTCGTGGAACTGGCGGGCGAGGGTGGCGGCCAGGTCGAAGCGGAAGCCGTCGACGTGCATCTCGGTGACCCAGTACCGCAGCGAGTCCATGACGAGCTGGAGGACGTTGGGGTGGCGCATCAGCAGGCTGTTGCCCGTGCCGGTGGTGTCGAAGTAGTGCGCGGGGTCGTCCTCCGCGAGCCGGTAGTACGAGGCGTTGTCGATGCCGCGGAAGGCCAGCGTCGGGCCGTTCTCGTTGCCCTCCGCGGTGTGGTTGTAGACCACGTCGAGGATCACTTCGAGCCCGGCCGCGTGCAGCTTCTTGACCATCGACTTGAACTCGGTGACCTGTTCGCCGCGCGAGCCGTGGGCCGCGTAGGCGTTGTGCGGGGCGAAGAAGCCGATGGAGGTGTACCCCCAGTAGTTGGACAGGCCCCGGTCGAGCAGGAAGCCGTCCTGCGCGAACTGGTGCACGGGCATCAGCTCGACGGCGGTCACCCCGAGGGAGAGGAGGTGGTCGATGACCGGTTCGGTCGCGAGCCCCGCGTAGGTGCCCCGCAGCTTCGCCGGGACCCCCGGGTGCTTGCGCGTCAGGCCGCGCACATGCGCTTCGTAGATCACGCTGTCGGCGTACCGCCGTCTGGGCGGCACGTCACCCTCCCAGTCGAAGGCGGGGTCGGTCACCACCGAGAGCAGGGTGTGCGCGGCGCTGTCGGCGGGGTCGGGTCCGTCCTCGGCGAGTTCGTAGAGGGAGGGGTGGTTGTCCACCTGCCCCTCGAACGCCCTTGCGTAGGGATCGAGGAGCAGCTTGGCGGGGTTGCAGCGGTGGCCCGCGGCCGGGTCCCAGGGGCCGTGCACGCGGTAGCCGTAGCGTTGGCCGGGCCCGACACCGGGCAGGTAGCCGTGCCAGATGAAGCCGTCGACCTCGGTGAGGGGGACGCGGCGGTGTGTGCGGTCCTCGTCGATGAGGATGAGGTCGACACGGTCGGCGACCTCGCTGAAGAGGGCGAAGTTGGTGCCTTCACCGTCGTAGGTGGCGCCCAGCGGGAATGGGCGTCCGGTCCAGGTGCGCACGCGCTGCCTCCGTACGGATGGGCGTGGTCGAGTCCGGTCGCGCGCCCGGCGTCAGGACGCCGAAGGGCCGCGGCTTCCCCAGCGGGGCGCCGCGGCCCTGGTGCCCCGCCGCGTGAACGTGACGCTCACACGGCGGGGGCGATGCGTGGCCCCGGATCCGGCGCTGAGGATCGTTCCACCATCCTGGGGCACGATTCGTCGGACCGCCGGATGTGGGCGCTCGGCGGGGCGGCGGCGACCAGCGGTTCCACCGGCTCCGAAGCCGCGATCGCGGCGACGGGGACCTCGCGCGGGACGCGCAGGGCCGTGCGCAGGCCGGGCGTGGGCATGAACGGCGCCAGCGGGGCCCGTTCGGCGGAACGGGCGCGGTGCGAGAACCAGATGATCTTTCCGTCGCCGGCCGGATAGTTCCCCCAGCCGTCGCTCAGCGCGGCGATCTCCGCCAGACACCCCCGCGGCCCGTAGTGCGGGTCCGGGAGGTCGCGTTCGTTGTCCGACACCGCGGTGATGAGGTGGTGCCTGTTCCACCACAGCTCCACGGCGGTGTTCTTGTCCGTCCCGTGTTCCACCACCGCCCGCAGCAGTACGCCGGCGCAGTGGCTCACGGGTTCGACGAGCGTCCCCAACCCCCAGTGCCGGAGATGGGCGGCCAGAATGCGCTTGACCTGCTCGATCCTCTCCGGGGTGATCTCCACCTCAAGGTGGTAGTAGCAGGGGATTGACCTTTTCATCGCTCTTGGCTCCCTTCAGGGAAGGTTCCGGTACCGAACGGCTCTGCGAGCCGATGCCCCGAGCACGAAGCGTGAGCGTCGTTCGCTTCTGAGTCACTATCAGAGTGGGCACACTGCTCCATTCGTGCAACACGAGCCGCTCCCGGAGTCGTTGAAGACCCAACAGGACGCTTCGTGTCCCTCCGTGCACTATGGGTCCACAAGCTTTGGTCGGCGCCGACCCCGTCGACCGCGGCGCGCGGACGCGCTTCGACGAGTGACCGGCGGCCGGTGGCCGTCCACCCAGAGGAGAGATCGATGACCCAGGCTCCGCAGACGAGCGCCGCCCGGCCGACGACCTCTGTCCCGGAGTGGAGTACCGCCCGGCCGAAGCCGCCCGCGCCCACACCGAAGCCGCCCGCGCCCGCCCCGAAGCGGCGCGCCGCCCGCGCCAAGCCGCTCGCCCCGGGGCAGGGCGCCGCCCGGTCGAAGGCGCCCCGCGAGCTCGCCCCCGCGCGGACGGTGCCGCCGGTCCCGACGGAGCGCCCGGTCACCTTCGACGTCCCCGTCCGGGACGTGCGGCCGGTGGTCGAAGGCGGGCGCCGCCCCGCCAAGGCCGTGCCGGGGGAGACTTTCCAGGTCACGGCCACGATCTTCGGGGAGGGCCACGAGGCGGTCGGCGCCGACGTCGTGCTGGTGGGCCCCGACGGCCGCCCGGGCCCCTGGACCCCGATGCGTGAACTGGCCCCCGGCACCGACCGCTGGGGCGCCGACGTGACCCCCGACGCCGAGGGCCGCTGGACGTACGCCGTTCAGGCGTGGGCGGACCCGGTGACCGGATGGCGCCGCGCCGCCGAGGTGAAGGTCCCGGCCGGGGTCGACGCCGGAGTCACCCTCGAAGAGGGCGCGCGGCTGTACGAGCGCGCCGCGCGAGGGGTGCCCGAGGGTGCCGACCGCCGGGCGCTGCTCGACGCCGCGCGGGCGTTGCGGGACGAACTGCGCTCACCCGTGGCCCGTTTGGCGGCGGCACTCACCCCCGGGGTGGAAGCGGTGCTCGCACGCCACCCGCTGCGGGAGCGGGTCACCCGCACGGACGCCCTGCCCCTGCTCGTGGAGCGGCGGCGGGCGCTCTTCGGCTCCTGGTACGAGTTCTTCCCGCGCTCGGAGGGCGCGGTGCTCCGTGCGGGTGCGCCGCCGGTGCCGGGCACGTTCCGCACGGCGGCCGAGCGGTTGCCCGCCATCGCCGGGATGGGCTTCGACGTGGTGTACCTGCCGCCGATCCACCCGATCGGCGGCACGCACCGCAAGGGCCCGAACAACTCACTGACGGCCGGCCCGTACGACGTCGGCGTGCCGTGGGCGATCGGTTCGTCCGAGGGCGGCCACGACGCGGTCCACCCGGACCTGGGCACGATCGACGACTTCGACGCCTTCGTGCGCCGGGCGGGCGACGTGGGTCTCGAAGTCGCCCTGGACTTCGCGCTCCAGTGCTCGCCGGACCACCCGTGGGTGGAGCGGCACCCGGAGTGGTTCCACCACCGGGCGGACGGCAGCATCGCGTACGCGGAGAACCCGCCGAAGAAGTACCAGGACATCTACCCGATCGCCTTCGGGGCCGACCTGGTGGGGCTCATCGCGGAGACCGAGCGGCTGCTGCGGTTCTGGATGGGGCACGGCGTGCGGATCTTCCGCGTCGACAATCCGCACACCAAACCCGTGGTGTTCTGGGAGCAGGTGATCGCCCGGATCAACGCCACCGATCCGGACGTCATCTTCCTCGCCGAGGCCTTCACCCGCCCCGCGGTCATGCGGGCCCTGGCCGCGGCCGGGTTCCAGCAGTCGTACACGTACTTCACCTGGCGCAACACCAAGCGGGAACTCACCGAGTGCCTGACCGACCTCAGTGTGGAGAGCGCCGCCTATCTGCGTCCCAACCTCTTCGCCAACACCCCGGACATCCTGCCCGGCTACCTCCAGGAGGGTGGCCGCGCGGCCTTCGAGGCGCGGGCGGTCCTCGCCGCGACGCTCTCACCGACCTGGGGCATCTACGCCGGGTTCGAGTTGTGCGAGAACACTCCGGTGCGGGCGGGCAGCGAGGAGTACCTGAACTCGGAGAAGTACGAACTGCGTCCGCGCGACTGGGCGGCGGCCGAGCGCGAGGGTTACTCCATCGCGCCCCTCATCACCACGCTCAACGGGATAAGGCGTCGCCACCGCGCCCTGCACCTGCTCAGGAACCTCCGGTTCCACCACGCGGACAACGACCGGCTGATCATCTACAGCAAGCGTGCGGGCGAGGACGTCGTCGTGGTGGCCGTCAACCTCGACCCCCATCACACCCAGGAGACGACGGTCTCGCTGGACATGCCGGAACTCGGCCTCGACTGGCACGAGACCGTACCCGTCCGCGACGAACTCACCGGCGACGTCTACCACTGGGGCAGGGAGAACTACGTGCGCCTCGGCCCGGGCGGCGCGCACGTGCTGACCGTGCGGCGGTGCGAGGCACCGGACGGACCGGGCGAGCCGGCCGACCGCCCGACGACCGGAGGGTCACGCACACCATGATGGTCAATGAGCCCGTCCAGGACACCTTCGAGGACACGCCGAGCAAGGACCGCGATCCCGACTGGTTCAAACGCGCGGTCTTCTACGAGGTCCTGGTCCGCTCCTTCCAGGACAGCAACGGCGACGGCATCGGGGATCTGAAGGGCATCACCGCCAAGCTGGACTATCTCCAGTGGCTGGGCGTGGACTGTCTCTGGCTGCCGCCGTTCTTCGAATCGCCGCTCAAGGACGGCGGTTACGACGTGTCCAACTACACGGCGGTGCTTCCCGAGTTCGGGGACCTGGCCGACTTCGTGGAGTTCGTCGACAGCGCCCACCAGCGCGGCATGCGCGTGATCATCGACTTCGTCATGAACCACACCAGCGACCAGCACCCGTGGTTCCAGGCGTCACGCACCGACCCCGAAGGCCCCTACGGCGACTACTACGTCTGGGCCGACGACGACAAGCAGTACAGCGACGCCCGCATCATCTTCGTCGACACCGAAGCCTCCAACTGGACCTTCGACCCGGTCCGCAAGCAGTACTTCTGGCACCGCTTCTTCTCCCACCAGCCCGACCTGAACTACGAGAACCCGGCCGTCCAGGAAGAGATCATCTCCGCCCTGCGCTTCTGGCTCGACCTGGGCATCGACGGCTTCCGCCTCGACGCCGTGCCCTACCTCTACGCCGAGGAGGGCACCAACTGCGAGAACCTGCCGCAGTCCCACGCCCTGCTCAAGCGCGTCCGCTCCATCATCGACGCGCACTACCCGGACACCGTTCTCCTCGCAGAGGCCAACCAGTGGCCCGAGGACGTGGTCGACTACTTCGGGGACTTCCAGAACGGTGGCGACGAGTGCCACATGGCGTTCCACTTCCCCGTCATGCCGCGCATCTTCATGGCGGTGCGCCGCGAGTCGCGCTACCCCGTGTCCGAGATCCTCGCGAAGACCCCGGCGATCCCGGCCGGCTGCCAGTGGGGCATCTTCCTGCGCAACCACGACGAGCTGACCCTGGAGATGGTCACCGACGAAGAGCGCGACTACATGTACGCGGAGTACGCCAAGGACCCGCGCATGCGCGCCAACATCGGCATCCGCCGCCGCCTGGCCACCCTCCTGGACAACGACCGCAACCAGATCGAACTCTTCACCGCCCTGCTGCTGTCCCTGCCCGGCTCCCCGATCCTCTACTACGGCGACGAGATCGGCATGGGCGACAACATCTGGCTCGGCGACCGCGACGCGGTGCGCACCCCCATGCAGTGGACCCCCGACCGCAACGCCGGCTTCTCCTCCTGCGACCCCGGACGCCTCTACCTCCCCGCGATCATGGACCCCGTCTACGGCTACCAGGTCACCAACGTCGAGGCCTCCATGTCCTCGCCCTCCTCACTCCTGCACTGGACCCGCAGGATGATCGAGATCCGCAAACAGAACCCCGCCTTCGGCCTGGGCACCTACACCGAACTCCCCTCCTCCAACCCCGCCGTCCTCGCCTACCTCCGCGAGTACGGGGACGACCTGGCGCTCTGTGTGTCCAATTTCTCCCGCTTTGCCCAGCCGACGGAGCTGGATCTGCGGGCCTACGCCGGACGCCACCCCGTGGAGCTGGTCGGCGGGGTGCGTTTCCCGGCCATCGGTGAGCTGCCGTACCTCCTGACCCTCGCCGGTCACGGCTTCTACTGGTTCCGCCTGTCCGACCAGCCACGACGTCCGGCCGCGCCCGCGGTGCACTTCTGAAGGGACCTGTCGCGCATGCTGCAGACCGCATCGCAGTCACCCAGCAGTCTCAGCCCCCCACAGCTGCTGACCTCGCTGGCCGGGCTCCTCCGGGAGTGGCTGCCGAGGCAACGCTGGTTCGCGGGCAAGGGCAGGCCCGTGACGGACCTGTCCGTGCTGTCGACGACCGAACTGCACCCGGGGTGCCTGCACCTGCTCATCCGCACCGGGCACGCGGGGCGGCCCGACGACTGCTACCAGCTCATCCTCGGCGTCCGCGAACACCTGCCGGCCCGGCTCCACCACGCCGTCATCGGCAGGCCCGACGCGGGTCCGCTCGCGGGACTCACCGTCTACGACGCCCTCCTCGACCCCTGGTCGGCCGGGCTGCTCCTGGAACGCCTGCGGGTGCCCGGCGCCACGGGCCCGCTGCGCTTCGAACGGGACGCGCGCAGCGTGGTGCCCGAGGGGCTCCCGCCCCGCCTCCTCGACGGGGAGCAGTCCAACACCTCCCTGGTGTACGGCGACGCGTACATCCTGAAGCTGTTCCGCCGCATCCAGTACGGCATCAACCCCGACCTGGAGGTGCCGCGGGCGCTCGCGGGCGGGGACTGCACCCGGGTGCCCGCGCCCGTGGCGTGGTTCTGGACCACCGAACCGCGGAAGATGACCCTCGGCGTGCTCCAGCCGTTCCTGCGCGAGGCGACCGACGGCTGGACCCTCGCGCTCCAGTCGCTGGCCTCCGGCGCCGACTTCGCCGACGAGTCGTACGAACTGGGCCGCGCCACCGCCGAGGTGCACCTCGCGCTCGCCAGGGCCTTCCCGACCGAACCACCGGACCCGCACGGCGGCGCCCGGCTCGCCGCGGCCATGACCGGGCGCCTGGAGAGCGCGGCACGGCAGATGCCGGGGCTCGTCCCCTACGTCTCACGGCTGCGGGCCGCGTACGCGGCGGTGGCGGCGCGCGGCCTCGGCCGCCCGGCCCAGCGCATCCACGGCGATCTCCACCTCGGCCAGGTGCTCAGGGCGGGCAACCGGTGGTTCGTCATCGACTTCGAGGGCGAACCGGCCCGGCCGCTCGCCGAACGGCGCAACGCCCAGACCCCCGTACGGGACATGGCCGGCATGCTCCGTTCCTTCGACTACGCGGCCCACACCCACCACCCGCGCCGCTCCTCATGGGTGCGGCGCTGCCGGGACGCCTACTGCGCGGGCTACGCCGCCGAAGCGACGTGGGACCCGCGCACCGAGACCGAACTGCTCCGGGCCTACGAGACGGACCGGGCGGTCTACGAAGCGCTGTACGAGGCCAGACACCGTCCCGACTGGCTGCCGGTACCCATGGCGGCGATCGCCCGCCTCGCAGAGGAGAGCTGATCCGTGACCTACACCGAAACCCCCGCCACCGACCCCGCGGCCGTCCTGCGCGCCCCCGTCGTCACCGGCCCCGTCGTCACCGGCCCCGTCGTCACCGGCCCCGCCCCCGGGCACGTGACCCGCGTGCCCCCGGCTCCGCTCGGCGCCGAGGACCGGCGACGGCTCCTGTCGGGCACCCACCACGACCCGCACGCCGTGCTCGGCGCGCACCCGGGCCCCGACGGCGTGGCCTTCATGGTCCTGCGGCCCTACGCCCGGGGGGTCACGCTCATCACCGGCGAGCGGCGGATCCCGCTGAACGCCATGGGCGACGGCTTCTTCTCCGCGGTCCTGCCGTCCGAAGGACCCGAGGGGAACGCGATCCCCGCCTACCGGCTGAGCGTCACCTACGACGGCCCGGCGACCGAATACCAGGACCCCTACCGATTTCTGCCCGCCCTCGGCGCCTACGACCTGCACCTCATCGGCGAGGGCAGGCACGAGCAGCTCTGGAAGGCGCTGGGCGCCCACCCGATGACCCATCAGGGGGTGGCGGGCACCCGCTTCACCGTATGGGCGCCGAACGCCAGAGGCGTCCGCGTCTGCGGCGACTTCAGCTGCTGGGACGGGACCGCGTACCCCATGCGCTCGCTCGGTTCGAGCGGCGTGTGGGAGCTGTTCGTGCCCGGCCTCGGCGCGGGGACGGTCTACAAGTTCGACATCGCCCGCCGCGACGGCGGCCACACCCTGCGCGCGGACCCGATGGCCCGCAGGGCGGAGGTGCCGCCGGCGACCGCTTCGGTCGTCACCGAGTCCTCCTACACGTGGGCGGACGACGCGTGGATGACCCACCGCGCGGACCGCCCGGTGTGCGAGAGCCCCTTCTCGGTGTATGAGGTCCATCTGCCGTCCTGGCGGCCCGGCTTGACCTACCGTCAGCTCGCGGACGAACTCACCGCCTACGTCACCGACGCGGGCTTCACCCACGTCGAGCTGATGCCCGTCGCGGAGTTCCCCTTCAGCGGGTCCTGGGGCTACCAGGTCACCGGCTTCTACGCGCCCACCTCCCGCATGGGCACGCCGGACGACTTCAGGTACCTGGTCGACACCCTGCACCAGGCCGGTGTCGGCGTGCTCCTCGACTGGGTCCCCGCGCACTTCCCGAAGGACGACTGGGCGCTCGCGGCCTTCGACGGCGACCACCTCTACGAGCCGGGGGATTCACGGCGCGCCGAGCACCCCGACTGGGGGACCCTCACCTTCGACTACGGCCGCCGCGAGGTGCGCAACTTCCTCGTGGCCAATGCCACGTACTGGTGCGAGGAGTTCCACATCGACGGCCTGCGCGTCGACGCCGTGGCCTCGATGCTCTACCTCGACTACTCCCGCGAGGAGGGGCGGTGGGCCGCCAACGAACACGGCGGCCGCGAGAACCTCGACGCCGTCGCGTTCCTCCAGGAGATGAACGCGACCGTCTACCGCCGCTGCCCGGGTGTCGTCACGATCGCCGAGGAGTCGACGGCGTGGAACGGCGTGACCCGGGCCACCCACGACGTCGGGCCCGACGGCCTGGGCGGTCTCGGCTTCGGCCTGAAGTGGAACATGGGCTGGTCGCACGACTCCCTGGAGTACATCAAGCGCGACCCCGTGCACCGCGAGTACCACCACAACGAGATGACGTTCGCGATGGTGTACGCCTACAGCGAGAACTACGTCCTGCCCCTGTCGCACGACGAGGTCGTCCACGGCAAGCAGGCCCTCGTCTCCAAGATGCCCGGCGACTGGTGGCAGCGGCGCGCCAACCACCGCGCCTACCTCGGCTACATGTGGGCCCACCCAGGCAAGCAACTCATCTTCATGGGGCAGGAGTTCGCCCAGGGCGGCGAGTGGTCGCAGGAGCACGGCCTCGACTGGTGGCTGCTCGACCCGGCCTACCCGGCCCAGCAGGACCACGAGGGTGTGCGGTGCCTGGTGCGCGACCTCAACCACCGGTACCGGGAGGCGCCCGCCCTCTGGGAGCGGGACACCGACCCGGCCGGGTTCTCCTGGATCGTGACGGACGCGGCCCAGGACAACGTCCTGGCGTTCCTGCGGTACGCGGCGGACGGCACACCGCTGCTCGCCGTGTCCAACTTCGCCCCCGTCGTCCGCCACGGCTACGAGCTCGGCGTGGACCGGGCGGACACGGTCTGGCGCGAGGTGCTCAACACCGACGCGGCCTCGTACGGCGGCGGCGACGTCCGCAACGCAGGCCCGCTGAAGGCCGAACCGGAGTCCGCGCACGGCCGCCCCGCCCGGCTGCGCCTGACCCTGCCGCCCCTGGCCACGGTCTGGCTGCGCCCGGAGTGAACCCCCGGGTCAGCCGCCGCCGGAGTCCGCCGGCCGCTTCCCGGCGCGGCGGCGGGCGACCGGCAGCGGCACCGGGGCGGTCCCGGCGACGACGGTGTTCCGGAGCGTGCCGATGCCCTGCACGGTGAGGCTCACCGTGTCCCCGGGCCGCAGCGGCGGTGGGGCCTGTTCCCCGCGCAGGCCCCACAGTTCGGCCAGGCAGCCGCCGTTGCCGCACGTGCCCGAGCCGAGCACGTCACCCGGCACCACGCGTGTGCCGCGGGAGGCGTAGGCGGCCATCTCCTCGAAGGTCCAGCTCATGTGGGAGAGCAGGTCCTCGCCGACGACCCGGCCGTTCACCTCGGCGGTGAGGGCCAGCCGCAGGAACCCCTCGTCGTCGCGGTGCCGTTCGAGGGCGTCCGCGGTCACGAGGAACGGGCCGAGGCTGGTGGCGGTGTCCTTGCCCTTGCAGGGGCCGAGCCCCACCCGCATCTCCGCCGACTGGAGGTCACGGGCGGACCAGTCGTTGAGGACGGTGTAGCCGACGATGTGATCGCGGGCCCGCTCCGGCGTGAGGTCGCGCCCCTCACGGCCGACGACGGCCGCCACTTCCAGCTCGAAGTCGAGCAGCGCCGAACCGGGCGGTACGGGGACGGGCTCCTCGGGACCGTACATGGCGTGCGGGTTGGCGAAGTAGAAGGTCGGCGCGGCATACCACTGCTCGGGCACGCCGATCGCGCCGTCGACGGACCGGCGCACCCCCTCGACATGCTCCTCGAAGGTGACGAAGTCCCGCAGCGAGGCGGGTTGCAGGGGCGGCAGCAGCCGCACCTCGTCCAGCGGGGGGCCGGGCGGCGCGTCGAGTGCCGAGGCTCCGGCGGAGAGCAGCCCGGCGAGGCCGCCGGTCTCCTCCAGCAGCTCGGTGAGCGAGGTGACGCCGGGCAAGGGGAAGAGGGTGCCGTCGTCGTCCAGCACGGCGACCCGCCGGACGTGATGGTGTTCGTAGGCGGCGAAACGCATGGGGGCTGCTCCTGGCCGGGTCGGGTGAGCGGGGGTCAGACCGGCGGGGCGACGAACACGCCGCGGTCGGGGTCGTTGAACGACTCCTTGGCGACGAGTTCGTTCATGGGGTTGGCGGTGCCCCACTGGTCGGTGACCTCGGGCCGCGAGAAGTCGTAGACGTGCGGGTGCCAGGTGTCCTCGTCCAGGCACTCCAGCTCGGTGGTGTACTCCACGGTGTTGCCGTGCGGGTCGAGGAAGTACGTGAACGTGTTGTCCCCGGCCATGTGCCGGCCGGGGCCCCAGATCTTCCGGTGCCCGGCGCGCAGCACGCGGCCCGAACCCCGCATGTACTCGTCGATGCCGCGCATCTCGAAGGAGACGTGGTGCAGCGCGGTGTGCGGGCCCTGCGCTATCGCCATGGAGTGGTGCTGGTTGCTGATCCGCATGAAGTGCATGACCTCGCCCATGTGCGGCGAGCTGAGCGTGTCGGACAGGGCGAAGCCGAGGTGGCGCTCGTACCAGGCGCGGGTGCGGTTGAGGTCGGGGGAGTTGAGGACGACGTGGGAGAGCCGGACCGGGATGGCCTCGCGCTCCTCGACCTTGCGGTGTTCCCGTGTCTCCACGTCGGCGCAGACCTCGATGGTGCGCCCGTCGACGTCGAAGAAGCGGAAGCCGTGGCCGCCGCCCGGCGTGTCGAGCGCACCCGGCCGGGTGATCAGCCGGACCCCTCCGGCGAGGAGCCGCTCGGCGAGCGTGTCGACGTCGGCGGCGCTCGCGGCTCCGTACGAGACGAGGTCGAGGCGCTTCTCCTCGGCCTGGCGCAGCCGTACGACGTACTGCTCCGGGGAGCCCTCGGCGGCCAGGAACGAGAGGCCGGAGTCCTCGGCGACCTTGGTCAGGCCCCAGGTGTCCGTGTAGAACGCGAGCTGCTTGGCGTGGTCGGGGACGGCCAGGTCGACGTGGCGCAGATGGGTGAGCAGGCGTGCGGGCATGGTGGGTTCCTCTCAGGACGGGCCGAGCAGGGCGACGGCGTTCGCGCCGCGTACGGCCTCGGTGTCGGACGGGGAGAGAGCGGCGGCGCGCAGCGCGCCGAGCGGGTCGTCGCTGCCCATGTCGAAGGGGAAGTCGGAGCCGAGCAGCACGCGGTCGGCGCCCGCGGCCCGGATCAGCTCCCGCAGGACGTGCGGGTCGTGCACGAGCGAGTCGAAGTACAGCCGCCGCAGATAGCTGCTGGGCCGGTGGCGGCAGCCGGCGCCCGCGTCGGAGCGGGTGGCCCAGGCGTGGTCGGCCCGGCCGATGTGGGTCGGCAGATACCCGCCGCCGTGCGCCGCGACGAGCTTCAGACGCGGGTGCCGGTCGAGGACGCCGGAGAAGATGAGATGGGAGAGCGCGACGGCGTTCTCGGCCGGCTGGCCGACGGAGTTCGACAGGTACCACCGGTCGAGACGCTCGTCGAGCGTGCAGCCGAACGGGTGCAGGAAGAGCAGCGCCCCGGTCTCCTCCGCGGCCGACCACAGTGGTTCGTAGGCGGGGTCCGACAGTTCACGGCCCGGCGCGCCGCTCGACAGCTCCACCCCTGCCAGGCCCTGGGCCAGGGCGTGTTCGAGTGCGCGTACCGCCTGCCCGGGATGTTGCAGCGGTACGAGGCCGAGTCCGCGCAGCCGGTCCGGCGCGGCCGAGCAGTGCGCGGCCGTCGCCTCGTTGGCGAGGCGGCAGACCTGCTCCGCCGTCCGCTCGTCGGCCCAGTAGTGGTAGTGCGACGGGGACGGGCTGACGAGCTGCACGTCCACGCGCTGGGCGTCCATCGCGGCGAGACGCGCCGCGGGGTCGGTCAGGCGCGCGAACCGCTCGCCGATCATCGCCGCGCTGACGGCGAGCGCGGCGGAGCCGTTGCGGCGGGCGTCGAGATCCCTGGCCGCGGCGTGGCCGGGCAGACCCGCCACCAGGGCGTCGACCTCGGGCAGCAGGACGTGCGCGTGCACGTCGACGGTGGGCACGCTCAGGGCCTGTGCTCTCACGGCAGTTCCCGGAGCATCGTCATGGTGCGGGCCATCAGGCCGGGCACGTCGGAGTCCCGCTCCCTGTCGAGCTGCCACTGCCCGATCAGCACCGACGCCTCGACGACGGGCCGCACACGCCGCACGCGGCGCTCGTAGTACGCCTGGAACAGCGCGTCGTCCCACGGCTCGGAGCCGGTCAGGAGCTCGGCGAGGACCAGCGCGTCCTCCAGGGACAGGGCGGCGCCCTGGGCGAGGGTGGGCGGGCAGCAGTGGGCGGCGTCCCCGGCGAGCACGACCCGGCCGCGGTGCCAGGCACCCTCGACCAGCATGCGGTCGAACCACGTGTAGTTGACCTGCGCGGAGTCGGTGATGTGCGCGGTGATCTCCGGCCAGTGCCCGCCGTACCCGGCGGTCAGCCCGCGCATCTCGGCCGCGTACGTCTCCGGCGGGATGGCGGCACGGTCACGGCTGTTCTCGACGACGAACGCGTACAGCGTGGCATCGCCCGTGGGGCAGTACCCGGCGATGTGGGCCGGGCCGCCGTAGGCCAGGTCGGCGCGGGTGACCCCGGCCGGGCGGGGCGCGGTGACGCGCCAGATGGCCATGCCGGTCGGCTCGGGCACGGTGTCGATGCCGATCGCCGCTCGGGTGGCGGAACCGAGGCCGTCGGCGGCGACGACCAGGTCGTAGCGGCCCTCGGTGCCGTCGGTGAACCGCACCGAGACCCCGGTGGCGTCCTGCGTCAGGGCCGTCGCGCGCGTGCCCAGGCGGACCGAGGCGCCGCTCGCCCTGACCGCCTCGGCGAGGATCTGCTGGAGCCGGGGCCGCCGCATGCCGACGGTCGCGGGCAGGTCGTCGCCGCCGGTACGGAGGTCGTCGGCGACGTGCAGGACCGTGCCGTCGGGCGCGGTGATGCCGGCGGAGCCGAAGGCGTACCCCCCGGCCCGCACCTCCTCCCACACCCCGAGCTCGCGCAGCACGCGCAGCGCGTTGCCTTGCAGCGTGATGCCCGAGCCCGCGGTGGCGTTCCAGTCGTCCTTGGCCTCGATCAGGTCGACGGCCAGTCCGGCGCGGCGCAGCAGGATGGTGACGGCGTTGCCGGTCGCGCCGCCGCCGATGACGAGGACCTTGCGCGAGTGGGACACGATGAACTCCATGGATTGAGCGCCTACTTGACGGCGACGGGATTGACGGGGGAGCCGACGGCGCCCGTGATGGGCAGCGGCGCGGCGGTGAGCCAGAACGCGTGGACGCCGTCGGCCGCGCAGTCCTCCGCGAGGGCGTCCAGGTCCCACATCTCGCCGATCAGCAGGCCGAGGTGGGGGATGACGACCTGGTGCAACGGCTGGAAGGCGTGCTCGAACTCGTTGGGCCGCACCTCGAAGCCCCAGGTATCGGTGGCGATCGCGGCGATCTCCGTGCGGTGCAGCCACCCGGCCGTGGTGAAGGACAGGCCGGGGGCCGGGCCGCCCGCGTACTCGCCCCAGCCCTCCCGCCGGACGCGGGCGAGCTGCCCGGTGCGCACGAGGACGAGGTCGCCGCGCCCGATCCGTACGCCATGGGCCTCGGCCGTGCGGCGCAGGTGCTCCTCGGTGACGGCGAAGCCGTCGGGCAGTTCACCGCCCTCGCCGCACACCCGCCCGACGTCGAGCAGCACGCCGCGGCCCGCGACGTGGGCGGCCATGTGCTCGATGCCGGTGACGAGATCACCGTCGGAGGTGACGGTCCGCGCGGCGTCCCGCCCGTTCCAGGCCTTGCCGTGGTCGAAGATGTGGCCGAGCCCGTCCCACTGCGTGGAGCACTGCAGCGGCATGGCGATCACGTCGTCGGCGCCGCCGAGGCCGTGCGGGAAGCCCTGGAGTCCGAGGGCGGCGTCCGTGCCGGTGTCGAGCATGGTGTGCACGGGGTTGGTCCGGCGCCGCCAGCCCTTCTGCGGCCCTTCCATGTCGAAGCGCTGCGACAGCGAGAAGCTGACGCCCCGCCGCACCAGCGCCGCGCCCTCGCGGCGCTTGGCCTCGTCGAGGAAGTTGAGGGTGCCGAGCACGTCGTCCTCGCCCCAGCGCCCCCAGTTCGAGAACGCGTCGGCGGCCGCGGCGATCTCGGCCTCCGGGTCGTGCCGGTCCAGGGTCACCGAGCCACCTCGGCGACGCAGCGGGTGCGCTGGATACCGAGCCCGGTGATGGCACCCTCCATGACGTCGCCGTCGCGCAGCAGGCGCCCCCAGTGCATGCCGTTCCCGGATGGTGAGCCCGTCAGCACGAGGTCGCCGGGGAGCAGACGCGCGCTCCGCGAGGCGTACGACACCATCCGCGCCACGCCGAAGAGCATGTCGGCGGTGGACTCGTCCTGCATGGTCTCCCCGTTGAGCCGCAGGGTCAGCCGCAGGTCGCCCGGGTCGGCGATCGTCCCGGACGGCACGATCCACGGCCCGAGCGGCGTGAACCCGGGCGCGTTCTTCGAGCGGAGCCAGTCGGTGCCGATCTGCGGCATGTCCCGCCGGAAGACCGTGGCCCGGTCGGTCAGGTCATTGGCGATCGTGTACCCGGCGACGTGCCCGAGCGCCTCGTCGACGGACACCCGGTGGGCGGGCCTGCCGATCACGGCGGCCAACTCCAGCTCCCAGTCGGGCTTCTCGGCCCAGGAGGGCAGCACCACATCGTCGTACGGTCCCGCGACCGCGCTCGGCAGCCCGATGAACATGTACGGCAGGTCCTCCGCGGCCCGCCGGTCCATGATCTCCGCGGCCTCCGCGCGCCGCTCGGCCTCGGGGCGGTCGTCACCGGGGGCGCGGTGGGCGACATGCAGGTCGATGACGTGCTGCCGGTAGTTGGCGCCGGACTGGAGCACCTGGCGCGGCTCGACCGGCGCGTGCACATGGAGGCCCTTGAGCGGCCTGCGGGGCGCGGCGGTGTCGGCGGCCAGCTCGTGGAGGCGCGGCAGCACCTCGTCCCAGCGCTCCAGCAGGTCCCGGACCGTCAGCCGGCCCTCGTCGAAGGCGTGTCGCAGGTCGAGCACCTGTCCATCGGGGCTGACCAGGGCGGGGAAGGGCGGCCCGTCGGGGGCCGAGACGGTGCCGAGGGCGAAAGGCCCGGCGAAGAGAGCGACTGCGGGCTCGGGTATCACGGACGTGTCCTCCTGATTGCGGTGTGACCAATCTGGACCCGCGACCCACGATCAGGGAAATAGATTGTGTGGATGACTGTCATCCACGCTGTTTATGGTGCTGCCCTCCACGTCGTTCATGGTGCTGTCCGGCACGGTGCCGGCAGGGGAGCCGCATGAACCTCGCCCGTCTCGATCTCAACCTCGTCGTCGCCCTGCGGGCGCTCCTGGAGGAACGCAACGTCACCCGGGCCGGCGAACGCGTGGGCCTGAGCCAGCCCGCGATGAGCGCCGCCCTCGCCCGGCTCCGCAGACACTTCGGCGACGACCTGCTCGCCCGGGTCGGCGGCCACTACGAACTGACCGCCCTGGGCCAGGTGCTCCTGGACCGGACCTCCACCGCGTACGACATCCTGGAGCGCCTCTTCACCAGCCAGGCCGACTTCGACCCGGCGAGGGAGAGCCGGGAGTTCAGGCTCGTGGCGTCGGACTACGCCGTGGCGGTCTTCGGCACCGAACTCGCCCGCGTGATACACGACGAGGCCCCCGGCATCCGGCTGCGGTTCACCCAGACCCCGCCCACCGCGGTCGATGACACCGGCGCGCTGCTGAGCACCACCGACGGGCTGCTCATGCCGCACGGCGTCATCAGCGACTTCCCCGCCACCGACCTCTACACCGACCGCTGGGTGTTCCTGGTCGCCGACGACCATCCGGGCGTCGGCGAACGGCTCACCCACGACGACCTCGCCCGGCTGCCCTGGGTCACCTACCAGCGGACCTACGACGCCCCGGCCATGCGCCAGCTCGCCATGCTGGGCATCGAACCGCGGGCCGAGGTGTCCGTCGACAGCTTCCAGTCGCTGCCGCTGCTCGTGGCGGGCACCCGGCGGGTCGCACTCGTCCAGGCGCGCCTCGCCCGGCTGCTCGCGCCGGTGGCCGCCGTCCGCGTGGTCGAGCCGCCGTACGAAGCGGTGCCGCTGCGGGAGGCCCTGTGGTGGCACCCGGTGCACACGCACGACGCCGCCCACATCTGGCTGCGCGAAACGGCGGCACGGGTGGGCGGACGGATCGCGGGGGAGGGGTAGCGGGGGAGGGGTAGAGGCAGAACCGGGGCTTACGGGACGAGCGGGCCGGTGGGCTCCCGGGGCGCCGCGGCCGCCTCAGCCACCCCTTCGCCGTCCTCGACACCCATGTCCTCGAAACCCGTGTCCTCGACGCCCATGTCCTCGCCGATCATGTCGTGTTCGGCGGCGTCCTCCGGGTCCTCGACGGCTCCCTCGTCCGGAGGGAGCAGCGGCTCGTCGTCGAGGGCGACCGCGAGTGCCTCGTCGAGCGGTTCGTCGGCCTGGGCCGTGCCGTCGACGACCTCGTCGCCCGCGACCGGCTCCGGCACGACGAGCGCGGGGTCGGGCCGTTCCTCCGAGAGCCGTTCCGCGAGGCTCTCGCCCTCGTGCTGCTCCTCCGCGGTGATGCCGGTGCGCGTCGAGGCGAGCGGGCGCTCCGGCGGTGTCCAGCCCTCGTCGTAGGGGTCGGACTCCTGGTCGCCGAGCGTGTCCTCCGGGTCGAGGATCCCGTCGTCCTCGCGTATCTCGTCCGCTTCGGGCTGGTAGACCTCGTCGCCCGTGACGCCCTCGTTCCCCATGGTGCCCGTACTCCTCACTGCGTGGCGCGTGTGGGTGTCCTGCCGTTGCTCTGCCGTGTATCCGCCATCAGGGCCGCCATTCCAGGAGCAGCAGGGTCGCGTCGTCGCGGAGCTGGTTGTCCTGCCGGTCGAGGATGGAGTGGATGAGCTGGCGCAGGGCCTCCGGCGCCGATTCGCCCGCGGCGGTGGCCCGGATGATGCTGTCCACGAACCGTTCGAGGCCGAACTCGCCGCCACCCCTGGTCCGCAGTTCGGTGACGCCGTCGGTGTACATCAGGACCCGGTCGCCCGGCAGCAGCGCCTCCTCGTGGACGACCCAGCCCACGTCGGCGAGCGAGGCGGGCGTCCCCATGGGCGGCTGGGGCGACCGTTCGAGGGCATGGTCGAGCACCCGGTGGTCCCGGATCAGCAGCGGCGGCGGATGGCCGCAGTTGCACCACCGCAGGACGCCCGAGGCCAGGTCGAGCTGGGCGAGGACGCCCGTACAGAACTGCTCGGGCAGCCACTGCGCGATCGCCTCCTGGATCTTCTCCACGAGCGAGGGCAGCTCGACCCCCGCCCGGCGGGCGTTGCGGCACCCCGCCATGGCCACGGCGGTCGTGAGACCCGAGGCGAGGTTGTGGCCCATGGCGTCCAGGATCGCCACGTGCAGGGTGGACCGGGTCAGGGAGTGGTCGAAGACGTCACCGCCGATCTCGTACGCCGGTTCGAGGACGGCGGTCGAGACGACGTGGGAGTTGCCGATCGTCCGAGGGGGCAGGAACGTCCGGAGCATCTCGGCGGGCAGCCGCATCTTCTCGGCCCGGGTGCGCCGCGCGAAGCTGTCGCTGGACTGCCGCTTCGAGGTGATCGCCATGGCCAGGATGGAGGCCAGGATCCGGCAGCGGCGCAGGGCCGTGCCGTCGAGGGACGGCGCCGTGGCACCGATGACGCCGAGCCGCTCGGCCCCGTCGACCAGCGGCAGCCAGGCGGTGAGCCGGCCATGGGCGCCCTCCTCGACGCGCAGCTCATGGGCCCGGTAGGCCGAACCGGCGATGGAGCTGTCCACGCCGAGGGCGGTCGGCCCGTCGGCCAGCGGCACCAGGTACCGCTGCTGGAGGTCGACCAGATACACGTCGACCCGGTCCAGGGCCACGGCGTCGGCGAACTGCTGGACCACGGCGGGAAGCTCCAGCGCGGCCGCCGCGTGGGCGGCGGTGAGCAGCTGTTCCAGGAGCTGCTCCCCGTGTCCTGGCACCCCGGGTCGACTCGACATCTGTGATCACCGCCTCAGGGGCAGTCTCACATCGCGCTGTTGATCCCGCCCGGCGCGGGCTGCCCGGGGCCCGGGTCCTCGGGCCGGACGGGAGAGGCCTTTGGTCCCTCGTTCAGATGAGAAAAGTCCCGGTAAGCGACCTCGTGTCCGCGGAATCACACCCGGGACCGCAGGAACGAACCGCGAGAACCGCAGGAACCGCAGGACCCGGGTGAGAGGAGAGCGTTGTGTCACCGAGGGACGTGGGTGTCAGCAGCGTCGGCAGCCGACAGGATCGAGGGAACCTGCGGGAGCGGCGGCACCCCCGGGATGCCGGGCGGACGGGTGTGCCGTGCCGGCTGAGCCTGACGTCCCGCGACGTACGGGCCGCGGAACGGTTCTACGGCCGGGTGCTCGGCTGGTGCCACGTACCGCTGCTCGGCGCGCCAGGCCGACGGCGTTCGCTGTTCCTCAAGGACGGCGAGCCGGTGGGGACCCTCAGCGGCACCACGTGCGACCTGGGTGCGCACGCGGGCTGGCTGCCGTACTTCGCCGTCGGGGACGTGGACGAAACGGTGAGCGGGCTCAGGGAGCGCGGTGCCACGGTGGCGGTCGGGCCGCTGTCGGACGACGCAGGCCGGGTCGCCGTGGCGGCGGGCCCCGACGGCGTGGTCTTCGGCATACGGCAGCAGGCCCCCGACGCTCACTGGACGGCGGTGGGGGAGGGCGCTGTGGTCCGCATCGAACTGTTCACGCAGGACATCTTCGCCGCCGCCCTCTTCTACGGGGGCGTGCTCGGCTGGGCCTCGGGCGCCGGTGGCTGCTGCGGGGTGGAGTACGTCGACGAGCGGATCGTGGTGCGGGACGGACCGCGCACGGTCGCCGTGCTGAGGGGCGGGACCGCCCCCGGCGGCGAGGGCCGGCACCGCTGGCACGCGTGCTTCCGCGTGGCCGACGTGGACGCGGCCGCCGCCGTGGCCGTGACGGAGGGCGGACGCGTCATCACGCCGCCGGTCGGGCCGCGCCACCGGCGGGAGGCCGTGCTGGCGGACCGCGAGGGCATGCCCTTCACGGTCATGGCGGGCTGAGCCGTGCCGCCGATCGAGAGTGTGCGAGTCGAGAGCGTGCGAGTCGAGAGTGTGGAGGGTGAGCGGAGCATGTTTCTTCCGACGGCCGACGTGAACGAGGCCATCGACGCGACCGGGGAGGCCGTCGAGCCGCCCAGGCCCGACGAGGCCGCTCAGGTCACCCCGGACCAGGTCACCCCGAGCCAAGTCGCCCCGAAGGACGCGCGGGAGCTGACGAAGCTCTTCTTCGAGCGGCTCCGGGAACTGGAGGAGGGGTCGCCCGAGTACCAGTACACGCGCGACACGCTGATCGAGATGAACCTCTCGCTGGTGCACTACGTCGCAGGCCGGTTCCGCAACCGCGGCAACGGACATCTGGAGGACATCGTGCAGGTCGGCACGGTCGGGCTGATCAAGGCCATCGACCGGTTCGACCTGGACCGCGGCTCCGAGTTCGTCTCGTTCGCCATCCCCTGCGTCCTCGGGGAGATCAAGCGCTACTTCCGTGACACCAGTTGGGCCGTGCACGTCCCGCGCAGGCTCCAGGAGCTCCGCACCGAGCTGGTCACGTCCCAGGAGCGGCTCTCCTACACCCTCGGCCGCGAGCCGACGGTCAAGGAGCTCGCGGCCGACCTCGGGGTGAGCGAGGAGCAGGCGCTGGAGGGCGTCATGGCCGCCAACGGGTACGCCGCCGGGTCCCTGGACGCCCCGCAGGGCCTGGGCGAGGAGAGCGAGACGTACGGGAGCGGCCGCTCGCTCGCCGACGTCATGGGCGCCCACGACCCCGCCATCGAGGCCTTCGAGCACCTGCACGCCCTGGCACCGCTCCTGGCGGACCTCGCGGAACGCGAACGCCGCATCATCGAGATGCGCTTCGGCCAGGAGATGACCCAGGCGGAGATCGGCGCCGCCCTCGGCATCTCGCAGATGCACGTCTCGCGGCTGCTTTCGCGCACGCTGGCCCGGTTGCGCGAGGGCCTGCTGACCCAGGACTGATGGAGTGCCCCGGGGCGGCCAGTTCCGGTCTGGCTCCATGCGGGGTATTCGCGCCATCCGGAGGCATGTGCGGGGGCTAGCGGTGAGCCCCCTGAGCTGCCGCAACGGAAACGGGAACTCGCTTCCGTCACTTCTCGCCACTCCT
Source organism: Streptomyces sp. DSM 118878 (assembly GCF_052936595.1). NCBI lineage: Bacteria > Bacillati > Actinomycetota > Actinomycetes > Kitasatosporales > Streptomycetaceae > Streptomyces > Streptomyces sp. DSM 118878. Next base: position 1,244,624 of record NZ_CP193622.1, on the reverse strand, counting down.
TGAACACGCAATGTTACCGAAAGTCGCGGGTGCGGGATGAGATCCGTGCGCGTTCTGGGCAGAATCGGCACCGCGGCCGTCGCTCGCTCCCGGCGACGGCTTGCTGGGGGAAGGGGCGCACAACGGGGAGTCCGCGCGTGTGGGGCGCGCGGGCTCCCCGCACCGGACCGGCCTGCGCGATGAGGGGCTCCTCCGTGGTTACGGTTCCGCCATGGCCGACTACCGCATCGAAACCGTACGCAATGGCGAACGCGACTGGACCGTCCGCAACGACCGCGGCGCCGAGGTCCGCGTCGCGAGCGCCAACGACCCCGGGGCCCAACCCTCCTTCACCCCCGTCGAGCTGCTGCTCGCCGCGCTCGGCGGCTGCGGCGGGCTCGTCGTGGACGGCACCGCCCGCGCCGTCGACCACGACGGTCTGCGCATCGTCGTCGAGTCGGCGTCCCGGCCCGAGGACGACGGCCGGGTGGGCGTGGTCCGCGTCTCCTATGAACTCGCCCTGCCCGACGGGGACCCGGACGCCGCCGAGGCGCTCGAACGTGCCATCCGGCTGACCCACGAGAAGTACTGCACGGTGAGCCGCACCGTCGAACACGGCGCCCGCGTCGAGGTGGTCGGGCCCGACGGGACCGTGCTGTTCATGGGCGGATGACCATGTTGCGTGCGCTCCGCGTGGTTAGTTAGGTTAGCCTTGCCTAGCCAAGCGGGGGACGGGTCCGCCCCGTCGGGCGACGCCGACCGCGCGGACCTCCGCGTACGCCGGTCGCATCCGCATCCCCCCGTGAACGCCACGACCCGGCGTGCGAGTTCGTCGCACGGAGCTGTGGCGTCGTGACCACCACCGCCGCCGGGACCACCCCGCCGGCGGTGCCGATCCCCGCAGGAGCCCCGATGAACCAGACCCTGTCGCCCGAGCGGATACGCGCCGACGTCGCGGAGTTGCTGGACTGCGACCCCGCCGAGCTCGCGCCCGGCGACAACCTGCTCGACCACGGTCTGGACTCGGTGCGCATCATGATGCTGATCGAGCGCTGGCGCGCGGCGGGCGCGGCCGCCGTGGAGTTCCCCGACCTCGCCGAACAGCCCGAGTTGGGGCACTGGACGGCGCTTCTGACGGGCCACGGCGCGTGACGCGCGAGGACCACAGACACCGCCACCTGGAGCGGATCGCCGAGGTCCGCGCGGGCCGGCACGCCGAGAAGGTGGGCTACCCGATCCATGTGCGCGAGACCGAGGTCGTGCGCACCGCCATGGTCGGCTCGGGCCTGCTGCGCGTGACCCTCGGCGGGCCCGGCGCGGAGGGCTTCGAGGCCCACGCCCCGGACGAGCACGTGAAACTGCTCTTCCCCGACCCCGACGGCTCACTGCGCCTCCCGGAGCGGAACGGGGCGATGCTGCGCTGGCCGCGGCCCTCGCCCACCTCGCGGGAGTACACCGTCCGCCGCTACGACCCGGCCACCGCCGAGATCGACATCGACATCGCCCCGCACGACGGAGGCCTCGCCTCCGACTGGGCGGCCGCGGTCCGGCCCGGCGCCGTCATCCACCTCGCAGGACCTCCCGGCGGCCTCATCGTCCCGCACACCTACGACCGCTATCTCCTCGCGGGCGACATCACGGCGCTGCCCGCCATCGCGCGATGGCTCGAAGAGCTGCCCGCGACCGCCAGGGGCTGGGCGTTCATCGAGGTCGCCGACGCCACGCAGGAGATCGAACTCTGCGCGCCCGAAGGCTTCGAGGTGCGCTGGCTGCACCGCGGCGACCGCGCCCCGGGCACCGGCGACGCACTGGCGCGGGCCGTGACCGCGGTGACCGTGCCCGAGGGCGAGCGGATCTACGTGTGGGCCGCGGGCGAGGCGGGACAGATCAAGCCGCTGCGCCGCTGGGCCCGCGACGAACTGCGCCTGGACAAGGCCGACGTCGACATCACCGGCTACTGGAAGCGCGGCGTCGCCGACTTCGACGACGACCACTGACGTCCACTCACCTGCTTTCACCCCACAGCAACCAAGGAGATACCCATGTCCATACGCAGAACCTCGGGTCTGGCCGGCGCCGTGGCGCTGGCGCTCGCCGTCACCGGCTGCGGTTCGTCATCGGACGGCGGCTCGGACAAGGCCGGGGACGGCGAGACCCGGGTGTTCGCCGCGGACAACGGCAAGATCACCATCCCGGCGAAGCCGAAGCGCGTGGTCGCCACCGGCTACGCCGTGCCCGTCATGATCGAGGCACAGGCGCCGCTGGTCGGCGTCTCCTCGTGGAAGCGCGGCGAGCCGATGATGAGCAAGAAGGACCTGGCCGCCTACAAGAAGCTCGACAAGGTGGCGGGCGAGCAGGCGGCCGAGACCAACTACGAGGCCATCGCCGAGGCCGAGCCCGACCTGATCGTCATCGGCGTGCCGGCCCCGGTCCTCGGCGACATCGACATGAAGCGGCTGAAGTCCATCGCGCCCGTCGTCGCCATCGGCCCCACCGTGCCGTCCGCGTGGCGCGAGCAGTCCCGCAAGCAGGCCGACGCCGCGGGCGCGCTGAAGAAGTTCGACGCCACGCAGAAGGCGTACGAGAAGAAGGCCGCGGGCCTCGCCAAGAAGTACGAGAACGCGCTGCCCGACCTGAAGCTGGGCCACGTCGGCGCGTACGGAGAGGCCGCCAAGGGCACCTTCCAGCGCGAGTTCGGCGGCTCGTGGGGCACCAACATCGCCGAGGACGTCGGCGCGAAGTACTACGGCAAGGTCAAGAAGCCCGGCCCCGGTTCGCGCGCGGTCAGCGAATACCCCTCCCTGGAGGAACTGCCCGACGGGCTCGCCGATGCCGACGCCATCACGTACTCGGTCAACGCCGACGGCAGCGTCCCCGAGTCGGTGAAGTACGTCATGGACTCCAAGCTGTGGAAGAACCTCCCGGCAGTCAAGGCCAAGAAGACCTTCCCCATCCGCTACACCGAGGCCGCGACCTACGGACAGGCCATGCAGACCCTGGACGCGATCGACGAGTCGTTCGCGCCGCTCCTGAAGTCGTGACCACCGCGTGCCGCACGACCGAGGCGGCGAAGACGAAGCGGGGCGTGCCCCAGGCAGGGCTGCTCATCGGCGGCCTCGTGCTGCTCGCGGCGGTCGCCGTGGTCAGCATCGGCGTCGGCGCCCGCCCGGTTTCGCCCGCCGAGGTCGTGCGCGCGCTGTTCGACTATCAGGGCACCGACGACCACGTCATCGTGCGCGACGTCCGGGCGCCCCGCGCGCTGCTCGCCATCGCCGTGGGCGCCGCCCTCGCGGTGGCGGGCGCGCTGATCCAGACGCTGGCCCGCAACCCGCTGGCCGAGCCGGGCATCCTCGGCGTGACCGCAGGCGCCGGGTTCGCCATCACCCTCGGCTCCGGGCTCGGCTTCGCGGCCGGGCAGGCGGGCCAGTTGGGCTGCGCGGTCATCGGCTCGGCGCTTGCGGCCCTGCTCGTCGCCGCCGTCGGGCGCCGCTCGCCGCTGCGTCTGGTCCTGACCGGCGTGGCCCTGACCGCCGTGCTCACCGGCGTCGCCCTGGGCATGCGGCTGATGCTCCCCGACGTCTTCGACGTCTACCGGTTCTGGTCGGTCGGCTCGCTCGCCGCCCGCGAACAGGCGCCGCTCGCCTGGCCGTTGACCGCCATCGTGGTGTGCCTGGCAGGCGCCCTCGTGCTGAGCAGGGCACTCAACGCCCTCACCATGGGCGAGAGCGTGGCGCACACCCTGGGCGCCAACGTGAACCGGGTACGCGGCATCACGCTCGTCCTCATCACCGTGCTCAGCGGGGCGGCGACGGCGGTGGCCGGGCCGATCCTGTTCGTCGGCCTCATCGTGCCGCACCTGGTCCGCAGGCTCGCGGCGGGCTCGGTGCCCTGGCTGATCCTCCACACGATGGTCCTCGGCCCGATCCTGCTGCTCGTCGCCGACATCGGGTCCAGGGTCCTGCTGCCCACCGGCGAGGTGCCGGTGGCCATCGTGACCGCGTTTCTCGGCGGACCCATGCTGATCTGGGCCGTCCGCCGCTTCGGGGAGGGATCGCTGTGACCACGCTCGTACCGCTGGTGCGACGCGGCCGGGTCAGGGTCGAACGCCGCACGGTCGTGCTCGTCGCCGTCCTCGCCACCCTGATGCTGGGCCTCGGCCTGCTCGGGCTCTGCTACGGCGCCTCCTGGTCGAGCCCCGGCGAGGTGTTCGCCGCGCTCACCGGCTCCGACCCCTCCGTGGTCATCCAGGACTGGCGGCTGCCGCGGGTCCTCGCCGCCCTGGTCTTCGGCGCCGCGCTCGGCGTCGCGGGGGCCGTCTTCCAGAACCTGACCCGCAACCCGATGGGCAGCCCGGACGTCATCGGCCTCGACGCCGGCGCCTACTCCGGCGCCCTGGTCGCCATCACCGTACTGTCGGGCACCTCCGCCCAACTGGCCGTCGGCTCGGTCCTCGGCGGACTCGTCGTGGCCGCCACGATCTACCTGCTCTCGTTCGACAAGGGCTTCTCCGGCCTTCGCCTGGTGGTCATCGGCATCGCGGTCAACGCGATGGTGACCGCCGTCAACTCCTGGATCGTGCTCCGCGCCGAACTGGAGGTGGCGATCGCCGCCGTCGGCTGGAGCGCGGGCTCGCTCAACGGCGTCGGCTGGGACGACCTCGGCATCCCGTTCTCGGTCATCGGCGTGCTCCTCGTCGTCATGGCCACCCAGGCGCACGCCATGCACCAGGCGGCGCTCGGCGACGCGGTCGCCTCGTCCACCGGGGTCCGCCTGGACCGGCTGCGGCTGCTCATGGTCCTCATCGGCGTCGGCTGCACGGCCACGGTGACCGCCGTGACCGGACCCATCGTGTTCGTCGCCCTCGCCGCCCCGCAGATCGGCCGCAGGCTCGCGGGCGCCGCCGGCGTACCGCTGCTGCCCGCCGCGCTGACCGGCGCGGTGCTGCTCCAAGGAGCCGACCTGATCGCCCAGATGCTGCTCGCCCCCGTCGCGCTCCCCGTCGGCGTGGTGAGCACCGCGATCGGCGGCTGTTACCTGATCTGGCTGCTGACCAAGGAGGTGAGGCGCGCGTGAGCGCACGCCTGACCGCGCGGGACATCACCCTGCGCTACGGAGACCGGGTGGTGTCCACACGGCTGAGCCTGGATGTGCCGGACGGCGCGTTCACCGCCATCGTGGGCCCCAACGCCTGCGGGAAGTCCACCCTGTTGCGCGCGCTGGTACGCCTGCTGCGCCCCGCCTCGGGGCAGGTGGAGCTGGACGGCCGCGAGGTCGGCGGCTACCCGGCCAAGGAGCTGGCCAAGCAGCTCGGCTTCCTGCCGCAGGACCCGCTGGCGCCCGACGACATCAAGGTCCGCCAACTGGTGGGCCGCGGACGCTTCCCCCACCAGTCGATGCTGGCCCTGTGGTCGGCGGCCGACGAGGAGGCCGTCACCGGGGCGATGGCCGCCGCGGGCGTCGCCGACCTCGGCGACCGGCCCGTGCAGGAGCTGTCCGGCGGCCAGCGGCAGCGGGTGTGGATGGCCATGGTCCTCGCCCAGCAGACGCCCTACCTGCTGCTCGACGAGCCGACGTCGTTCCTGGACATCACCCACCAGTACCAACTGCTCGGCCTGCTCGCGAAGTTGCGCGACGAGGGCCGCACCGTGATCGCCGTCCTGCACGACATCAACCAGGCGTGCCGCTTCGCCGACCACCTGGTGGCCATGAAGGGCGGCCGGATCGTCGCCGAGGGCGACCCCACCGACGTGGTGGACGCCGCGCTGATCAAGGACGTGTTCGACCTGCCGAGCATCATCGTCCCCGACCCGGTGACGGACACGCCGATGGTCGTCCCCACCCTGCAAGGAGAGTGACTTGAGCACCACAGGCGTGTCCTCGGACGGACTGCTCGCCCTGACCAGCGCCCAGCAGGGCATCTGGAACGCCCAACGCCTCGAACCGGACTCGCCGTACTACGTGGTCGGCGACGTGATCGAGATATCCGGCGGCGAGAGCGGCGGCAGCGGTGACGGCGGCGAAGGCGGCTCGCCGGTCGACGTCGACGCGCTGGTGGAGGCCGTACGGGCCACCACCGAGGAGGCCGAGACGCTGCGCCTGCGGGTGTACGAGACCCCGGACGGGCCGCGCCAGCGGGTCGGCGACGAGCCGGTCGCACCGCCCCGGGTCGTCGACCTCAGCGGCGAGGACGACCCACGCGCCTCGGCCCACGCGTTCGTCGACGCCGAGCGGGCACGGGCGGGCGAGGCGTGCCGGGACATGGTGGACCGGCCGCTGTACGCACGCACCGTCATCAAGCTCTCCGACCGCGAGGTCTGGTACACCCAGCTCGGCCACCACCTGGTCTTCGACGGCTACACCGCCGCGATGCTCGCCCGCCGCACCGCCGCCCGCTACACGGCGCTCGTGCGGGGCACCGAGCCCCGGCCCGCCACCTTCGGCGGCTTCGCCGCCCTCGTCGCCGCGGACCAGGAGTACCGCCGGAGCGACCGCTTCGCCGAGGACCGCGCCTACTGGGTCGAGCGGTTCACCCCGCTCCCCGAGCTCGGCGACACCGGCACCGACACGGCCGCGGGCCCGCCCGACCGCACGCTGACCGCCCGCGCCGTACTTCCGCCCGAGGAGACGGCGCGGCTGCGCGAGTTCGCCGACCGCGAGGGTGTCACCTGGGGCGAGGCGCTGATCGCCGGATACGCCGCGTTCCTCCACCGCGTCCTCGGCGGCACCGACGTGGTCTTCGCGCTGCCGCTGATGTGCCGCACGGGCTCCACCGAGCTGCGCACCCCCGCCATGGCGGTCAACGTGCTGCCCCTGCGGGTCACCGTGCGCCCCGGGGACGGCCTCGCGGTGCTGAGCAGGCGCGTCGCCGACGCCATGCGTGAGATGCGCGACCACCAGCGCTACCGCGGCGAGGACCTGCCGCGCGACCTCGGCGTGCCCGGCGCGGGCGCCCTGCTGCACGGCCGCGGCATCAACCTCAAGGCGTTCGACCTCACCCTCGACTTCGCGGGCGCCACCGGCGTGATGCGCAACGTCGCGGGCGGCCCGCCGGAGGACATGGGTCTGAGCGTCCTGCCCACCCGCGACGGCGGCCTCCTGTTCGGCTTCGAGGTCGACGCGAGGACCAGCGACCAGGCCGCGGTCGACGCCAAGCTCGCCGGTCTGCGGGCCCTGCTCACCGGGCTCACCGACGGGCTGCCGGTGGGGCGGATCGCCCTGGCCGAGGACGCGTCCCGCATCCTCGCCGACTGGACGCCGCCCGCCCTGCCGGGCACCCCGGTCGACGTGCCGACCGCCTTCGACGCGATGGCCGCCGCGGACCCCGGGCGCACCGCCCTGGTCTTCGGCGACGAGCGGCTCACCGCCGGGGAACTGGCGGACCGCGTGCACCGGCTCGCCCGTGCGCTGCGGGCCCGCGGGATCGGGCCCGACGACGTGGTGGCCCTCGCGCTGCCCCGCTCGGCCGACGCCGTCGTCGCCCTCCTCGCGGTGATGGACGCGGGTGCCGCGTTCCTGCCGCTGGACGCCGCGCACCCGCGGGAGCGGCTGCGCGAGCTGATCGCGGACACCCGCCCCGCGCTGGTCCTGACCGACGGCACGGTCGACGGGCTCCCGTGGGCCACCCTGCTCGACGAGGCCGCCGCGCTCTCCGGCGCGCCCCTCGAAGCCGCCGACCTCGCCGCGCCCCGCCACCCCGAACACCTCGCCTACGTGATCCACACCTCCGGTTCGACCGGGCGCCCCAAGGGCGTGCTCGGCCGGGTCGGCGGTCTCGCCGCGCTCCTGCACCACCAGCGCTCCACGGTCGTCGCCGAGGTCGAGCGGACCGCAGGCCGGCGCCTGCGCGCCTCGCACACCTACTCCTTCGCCTTCGACTCGGCCTTCGAGCACCTCATCTGGCTGCTCTGCGGCCACGAACTCCACGTGTACGACGCCGAGACCGCCCGCGACGCCGACGACCTGCTCGCCGCGTACGTCCGCGACGGCATCGACGTCGTCGACACCACACCGTCGATGGCCGCCCCGCTCATCGACAACGGCCTCATCGACAACGGCCTCGCCGACCGGCGGCCCCAGCTCCTCGTCCTGGGCGGCGAGGCCACCCCGCCCGCGCTCTGGCGGCGGATCACCGAGGCGGGCCTCAACGCCCGCAACATGTACGGGCCCACCGAGGCCACCGTGACCAGCACCGTCGCGCGCGTCGAGGGCGAGGAGCCGACCATCGGCCGCCCCCTCGCGGGCACCGGCGTCCGCCTCCTGGACAGCGCCCTCCAGCCGGTCCCGCACGGCACCGCAGGCGAGCTGTACCTCGCCGGGCCCCACCTGGCCCGCGGCTACCTCGGCCGGCCGGGGGCGAGCGCCGAGCGCTTCGTCGCCGACCCGTTCGGCGCGCCCGGAGCCCGCATGTACCGCACCGGCGACCTCGGCCGCTGGGTGCCGGGGCGCGGCCTGGAGTACCTGGGCCGCGGCGACGGCCAGGTCAAGATCCGCGGTCACCGCGTGGAGACCGGCGAGGTCGAGGCCGCGCTCGGCGCGGTGCCCGGAGTCACCTCCGCGGCCGCGGCCGTGCGCGCGAACCGTCTCGTCGGCTACGTCGTCTCCGCCTCGGTCACCGCGGACGCGGTGCGCGCAAGGCTCGCCGAGCGGCTGCCGGACCACATGGTCCCCGCGGCCGTGGTGGTCCTCGACGAACTCCCCGTCACGACCAACGGCAAGCTCGACCGCGCCGCCCTGCCCGCGCCCGCGTCGTCCGGCGGCGGCCGCGAGCCGAGCACCGACAACGAACGGCTGCTCTGCGCGGTCCTCGCCGAGGTCTTCGAGGCCGACCGGGTCGGTGTGGACGACGACTTCTTCGCCCTGGGCGGCGACAGCATCACCGCCATCACCATCAGCAGCCGCCTGCGCGCCAAGGGCATCGAGCTGCGTCCCCGGGACCTCCTCGCCCGCCGCAGTTTCGCCGCCCTGGCCGCTGCCGCGAAGCCGGTGGAGAACACCCCGCGCCAGGTGGACGACGCCACCGGGCCCGTGCCCGTGCCGCCGATCGTGCGCGGCCTGCTCGACCCGCACCCGGACGTCGACACCATCGCCGGATACGCGCAGTGGACCGCCCTGCGCGTCGACGACCTCGCCGTGGCCGACCTGGCGTCGGGCGTACGGACGGTACTGGACCACCACGACGCCCTGCGGCTCCGCGTGGCCGACGGCCTGGAGGTGCTGCCGCGCGGCACCGTACCGGCCGACGTACGCGAGGTCCGCGCGGCCGACGTGGCGCCGCTCGCCCGGAGCCTGGCCGGTGAACTCGATCCGCGTACGGGAGACCTGCTGCGGGTGGCCCTGGTCCGCACCGGCGAGGGCGAGCCCGACCGGCTCGTCGTCGTCGTGCACCACCTCGCCATGGACGGCGTGTCCTGGCGCGTCCTCCTGCCCGACCTGCACACGGCCTGCACGGGCGGCACCCTCGATCCGGCCGGCGCCTCCTGGCGGCGCCACGCGCGGCTCCTCGACGAGCAGGGCCGTACCGGCGCGCGGCAGGGCGAACTCGGCCACTGGCGCACCGCGCTCGCCTCCGCCACCCGCATCGGTGCCCGGCACCTCGACCCGGCGCGGGACACGGTCGCCACGGCCCACCGCTCGGTCACCGTCGCCTCGCCCGAGGTCACCGAAGCGCTGCTGACCACCCTGCCCGCGGCCTACCGTGCCGGCGTCGACGAGGTGCTCCTCGCCGCGCTCGTACTCGCCCTGCGCGAGCACGGCGTGAACGGCGTGGACGGCGACGCGATGACCGTCACCATGGAGGGCCACGGCCGCGAACACCTCGATCTGGCCCGCACGGTCGGCTGGTTCACCAGCGAGTACCCGGTGCGCGTGGAGGCCGCGGGTGACGTCGGGCGCGTCCTGCGCGCCGCCAAGGAGGCCCGGCGCGCCGTCCCCGACGGCGGCATCGGCTACGGAGTCCTGCGCTGCCTCGACCCCGCCGTCGACGACGAGTTCAGGGAGGTACCGGCACCGGATGTGCTGCTGAACTACCTGGGCCGCTTCGCCCCGCTCTCCGCGGCCGGGTGGCGCCTGCCGGAGCGGGACGCCTTCGCGGTGACCGAGCCGGACGCCAAGGCCCTGGAGCAGGTCCTCGCCCTCAACTGCTTCGTCCACGAGGAGGGCGCGCCCCGGCTCGCCGTCGAGTGGACGGCCGCGACCGAGGTCTTCGGCGCCGAGGCCGTCGAGGCGTTGCAGGCGGCCTGGGCCGGGGCGCTGGACGCGCTGGCCGAGCACGCGCTGCACACCTCGGGCGGACTCACCCCCTCCGACCTGCCGCTGGTCGACCTCGACCAGGCCGCCATCGACGTACTCGAACGCACCGAAGGTGTCGGCCGCGTCGCCGACGTCCTGCCCGCCACGCCGCTCCAGGTGGGCCTCTCCTTCCACACCCTGGTCCGCGACGACCTCGACACCGACGTCTACGTCGTCCAGGCCGTGACGACCCTCGTCGGCGAACTCGTGCCGGAGCGGATGGCCGAGGCCGCGCGTGAACTCCTGCGCCGCCACCCCGCCCTGCGCGTGTACCTGGCCCAGGCCGGGGACGACGTGGTGCAGGTGATCCCCGCCGACGTCGCCCTGGACTTCACGCGGGACGACCGGTTCGAGGACGCCGTCCGCGCCGAGCTGGAGCGCCCCTTCGACCCGGCACGGCCCCCGCTGATCCGCTTCCTGCTCTCCCGCGTCGGCCCGGCCGAGCACAAGCTGGTCATCACCAACCACCACGCCCTGCTCGACGGCTGGTCGATGCCGCTGGTCGGCCGCACCCTGCTCGCGATCTACGCCGAGCTGAGCGGCGGCCCCGCCGCTCCCACCGCCCCGCCGCTCTCCGAGTACTTCCGCTGGCTCGCGGACCGGGACCCCAAGGTGTCACTGGACGCCTGGCGCGAGACCCTGGCCGGGGTCGACGAGGCGACACGCCTCGCGCCCGCGAGCACCGGGACCGGCGTCGAGCGGCCGGGCCGCGTGAGCGTCGGGCTCGGGCAGGAGTTCAGTGACCGGCTGCGCTCGTTCGCCCGCGAGCGGGGCGTCACCCTGACCACGGTGTTCCAGACGGCCTGGGGCCTGCTGCTCGGCAGGCTCACGGGGCGCCGTGACGTCGTGTTCGGCTGCCCGGTGTCCGGACGGCCCGCCGAGGTCGGGGGCGTCGAGTCGATGATCGGCCAGCTCGGCACCACCATCCCGGTGCGCGTGCGCCACACCCCCGACCGGACGGTCCGTGACCTGCTCGCGGACGTGCACGCAGAGAGCGTGGCGCTCGCCGACCACCACCACATCGGCCTGCCCGAGATCCAGCGCGCCCTGGGCGTCGGCGAACTCTTCGACACCATGCTGGTGATGGAGAACTTCCCGCTGTCCAGCAGGAAGCGCACCCCGCTCGCCCCCGGACTCGACCTGACCGGCGTGGACATCACCGACGCCACGCACTACGCCCTGACCGTCATCGTCATCCCCGACGACGAGATCACCATCGGCCTCGGCCACCAGCCGCGCGCGTTCGCCCGGTCGACCGTGGAGGACTACGGCCGCTGGCTGGTCAACCTCCTCCGGGAGATCGTCGAGGACCCGGCGCGGCCGGCGCTCCGGCTGCCCGCGCTCGACCCCGCCGAGCGGGAGCGCGTGCTGCGCACCGGCACCGAGATCGTCGCGGCCAAGGACCGCGGCCCCTGGCTGGAGGAGTTCGCCGCCTGGGTCCGGCACAAGCCCGACGCCGAAGCCCTGGTCTGCCGCGACCGCAGCCTCACCTACGAGGAGCTGGACCGGCAGGCCAACCGGCTCGCCCACGCGCTGATCCGGCGCGGAGTACGGCCGCAGGACCCGGTGGCGGTCCTGCTGGGGCGTGACATCGAGATGACCGTGGCCCTGTTCGCCGTGGCCAAGGCGGGCGCGGTGTATGTGCCGATGGACGCGGCCTATCCGCGCGAACGCCTCGCGTACATGCTCGACGACATCGTCCCGGCGGCCGCCGTGACGACCGGCGCCGACGTCCCCTGCGTCCGCGACGTCCCCGTACTGCGGCTCGACGACCCCGCCACGCTGGCGTCGATGCCCGACACCGACCCGGCCGAGGCACGCGCCAGGCTCACCGACGACGCGCTCGCGTACGTCATCTACACCTCCGGCACCACCGGGCACCCCAAGGGCGTCGGCGTGACCCACCGCGGCGTGCCCGACCTGATCGCGCTCCAGGAAGAGGTCGTCGGGGTCACCGAGCACGACCGGTACCTGCACTTCGCCTCGACCAGCTTCGACGTGGCGTTCTGGCAGACCATGGTGCCGCTGCTCTCCGGCGGCACGTCCGTGATCGCCCCGGAGGAGGTGCGCGTGCCCGGCGACGAGCTGCTCGACTACATCACCGAGCACCGGGTGACCGGCGTGAACCTGCTGCCGTCGTTCCTGGCCGCCATGCCCGACGACCGCACGGTCGACCCCGAGGTGTTCTTCGTCGTCGGCGCCGAGCGGCTCGACCCCGAGCTGGCGCGCCGCTGGGGAACGGGCCGCAAGGCCCTCTTCAACGCCTACGGCCCCACCGAAGTCACCATCAACGCCGTGACCTGGCACTACGACCCGGCGGACCCCGGACCCCTGCCGATCGGCCGCCCCGACCCCAACGTCCGCGCCTATGTGCTCGACGGCGGACTCCAGCCGGTCGGCACCGGCGTCACGGGCGAGCTGTACCTCGGCGGACCCAGCGTGGCCCGCGGCTACCTCGGCCGCCCGGGACTGACCGCGTCGGCGTTCGTCGCCGACCCCTTCGGCACGCCGGGGGAGCGGATGTACCGCACCGGCGACCTGGTGCGCAGGCGGCCCGACGGACAGCTCGTCTTCCTCGGCCGCGTGGACCACCAGGTCAAGATCCGCGGCTTCCGCGTCGAGCTGGGCGAGATCGAGTCCACACTGACCCGCCACCCCGACGTCCGCGCCGGCGCGGTGATCGTCCGGGACGACCGGCTCGTCGGGTACGTCATCCCGACCGACGGCGCCGACCTGGACACCGCCCAGGTGCGCGAATACCTGGCGGGAGAGCTGCCGGACCACATGGTGCCGACCGTGCTCGTGCCCATCGACCGGCTGCCGCTCACCCCCGGCGGCAAGCTCGACCAGAGCGCCCTGCCCGCCCCGGAGACCACCGCCGCCGCCCGGCGCGAACCGGCCACCGAGGCCGAGGCCGTGCTGCTCGGCGTCTTCCGTGACGTCCTCGGCACCGATGACATCGGCCCCGACGACGCGTTCTTCTCCATCGGCGGCGACAGCATCGTGTCGCTGCAAGTGGTCTCGCGGGCCCGTCGCCGAGGGCTCGGCCTGAGCGCGCGGGACGTCTTCGAGGGCGAGACGGTCGCGGGCATCGCCGCCCGGGCCCGCACCCTGGACGGCGGCACGGCACCCGCGACCGGCGACGCGCCGTTGACCCCGGTCATGCGCGACCTGCTGCGCCGCGCGGGCACCGCCGCCGACGGCTTCTGCCAGTGGGTGGAGGTCTGCGTCCCGCCGGGCGGCGACGAGTCGACCTGGCGGGCCGTGCTCGACGCCGTCCTCGCCCGCCACGACATGCTGCGGGCCCACCTCTCCGGCGACGTGCTGCGGGTCCCGCCGGTCGGCGCCGTGACCGCCGCCGAGATCCTGACCCGCGTACCGGCCACGGACGACCCGCGTACCCAGATCGCGTCGCACATCGCCGACGTCCGCGCGTCGATGGACCCGCGCACCGGGCCGCTGCTGCGCGCCCTGTGGGTGGACGCCGGGCCGCAGCGTCCGGGCAGGCTCGTCCTGATCGCCCACCACCTGGTGGTCGACGGAGTCTCCTGGCGCGTACTGCTCGACGACGTGGAGCACGCCCACTCCGGCGGCCCGCTGACCCGGCACGGCCAGTCGTTCGTCGGCTGGGCGCGCTCCCTGCGCGACGCCGACCGGCGCGCCGAACTGCCGCACTGGCGGCGGATGACCGCCACCCCGGCGCTCACCGAGGAACTGGACCCCGCACGCGACACGGTGGCCACCGCCGCGCACCACGAGATCTGGCTCGACGCCGAAGCGACCCGCGCCCTGATCACGACCCTGCCCGCCGCCCACCGCACCACCCCGGACGCCGTATTGCTCACCGCACTCGCCCGGGCGGTACGCGACTGGCGCGGCACCCCGGAGCTCCTGGTCGCGCTGGAGAGCCACGGCAGGCCGCCGCAGGTCGACCTCTCCCAGACGGTCGGCTGGTTCACCGCCGTCCACCCCGTACGGCTCGACGCGGGCGACGACATCCCGGCGGTCAGGGAGCGGCTGCGGGCCCAGGGCGACGGCCTCGGCCACGGCATCCTCACCTCGGCACACCTCCTCGACCCCGTGCGGCCGGAGGTCGCCTGGAACTACCTCGGGCAGTTCCCCGGCGCCCCGGCGAAGGAGACGGCGTGGCAGGCACCGCCGGACGCCGACCCGCTCGGCTCCGGCGGCACCGACGGACTGCCGCTGCCGCACGCCCTGATGATCAACGCCCTGGTGCGCGACGACGCGCTCGGCATCCGGATCACCTGGCCGTCCGCGCTGTTCACCGCCGAGGAGGTCGAGGAACTGGCCGAGCACCTGCGCACCGCCGCGCAAGGCGTCGCCGCCGCACCGGAGATCAAGGGCCTCGGGGGAGGCCGCCCGATCGCCGAGGTGCAGCCGCTCACCCCGCTCCAGGAGGTGATGCTGCGGCACTCGCGCACCGAGCGCCCCGACCCGTACACCGTCCAGTCGACGTTCACCCTCGCGGGAGATCTCGACGTCGACGCCCTGCACGCCGCGGGCGCCGACCTCCTGGCCCGGCACCCGAACCTGGGCGCCGTCTTCCCCGCGGACCTCGCGGTGATCCCCGCATCGGCGCGCCCCGACTGCCGGGTGTCCGACGGGCCCCCCGACGAGGTACTCGCGGCCGACCTGGCCGAGCCGTTCGACCTCGCCGAGGGCCCGCTCGTCCGCCTGACCGTCATCCGGCGCGAACCGGGCCTCGCCGACCTGGTCCTGACCACCCATCACGTACTGTCCGACGGCTGGTCGGCCCCGCGCATCCTCACCGAACTGTTCGCCCTCTACACCGCGCGCGTCCGGGACGAGGAGCCCCGCCTGCCCGCGCCCGTACCGTTCGCCGACTATCTGCGCCGACGCTCCGAGCACGAGCCGGACCTCGACGTGTGGGCCGCCGAGCTGGACGGCCTGCCCGAAGGCGACTACCTCACCGGCGGCCCGAACGGCGGTGACGTGGGCCCCGCCTGGCAGGAGCCGACCCTCATCGCGTTCGACGCGGCGCTGGTGAACGCTCTCTCCGACCTCGCCGCGCTCCACGGCCTGACCAGGAACACGCTGGTCCAGGGCGCCTGGTCGCTGCTCCTCGCACGGCGCTCCGGCCGCACCGACGTCTGCTTCGGCGCCATGGTCGCCTGCCGGCCGCCGGAGGTGACGGGCGTCGAGGAGATCATCGGCCTGCTGGCCAACACCGTGCCCGTACGGGCACGGCTCAGCGGCACGCTCGCCGAGACGCTCGCCGATCTCCAGGCCCGGCAGCAGGCACTGGTCGAGCACCACCACGTCGCCCTGACCGACCTGGAACGGCTCACCGGCCGCCGCAGGCTGTTCGACAGCCTCGTGGTCTTCGAGAACTACCCGGTCGACCCCGACCGGCTCCGCGAACCCGCCCCCGGGCTCACGGTCGTCGGGACCCGCTTCCGCGAGTCCACCCACCACCCGGTGACCCTGACGGTCATGCCGGACGGCGACGGCTGGACGGGCGTACTCGGCCACCGCGCCGGGGTGGACATCGACGGCCTCGCCGACGAACTGCTCGACGTACTCCGTACGTTGGGCAGCCACCTGGACGTCGACGTATCCGCACTCCTGGAGCGTCCATGAGCGAGAAGGCGGCGAACGAGACGGTGGAGGTGCCGCCCGCGCGGGTCGACGCCGGGCTGCTGCGGATCGCGTTCATCCTGGTGCTCGGCACCTTCATGGCCACGATCGACGCCACGATCGTCAGCGTCGGCATCGACACCCTGGCCGCGGAGTTCGACGCATCGGTCACCGAGATCCAGTGGGTGTCCACCGCCTATCTGCTGGCCGTCGTGGGCACCGTGCCCGCGTCCGGCTGGCTCGCCGGGCGGTTCGGCGGCCGGCGGACCTGGCTCGCCGCCATCGGGGTGTTCCTGCTCGGCTCGGTGCTGTGCGCGCTGGCCTGGTCGGCGCCCAGCCTGATCGTGTTCCGGGTGATCCAGGGCCTCGGCGGCGGACTGCTCCCCGCGACCGGTCAGGCGCTGCTCGCCCGTGTCGCCGGGCCCGGCCGCACCGGCCGGGTGATCAGCGTCGTCGCGGTCGTCCCGCTCCTGTCACCGGTCCTCGGCCCACTGGCCGGCGGCTCCATCCTCGGCATGGCGCCCTGGCCGTGGCTGTTCCTGGTCAACCTGCCGATCGGCGCGGCCGCGGTCCTGCTCGCCCGCCGCCATGTGCCGGACGTACCGCCCGCCGCCGAGCGCACGGCGTTCGACCTGCGCGGGGCGGCGCTGCTCTCACCCGGCCTCGCCGTACTGGTCTACGGGCTGACCGAGGTCTCGCACGGCGGCAC
The DNA here is from genome assembly GCF_052936595.1 of Streptomyces sp. DSM 118878. Classification (NCBI taxonomy): domain Bacteria; kingdom Bacillati; phylum Actinomycetota; class Actinomycetes; order Kitasatosporales; family Streptomycetaceae; genus Streptomyces; species Streptomyces sp. DSM 118878. Next base: position 1,228,030 of record NZ_CP193622.1, on the reverse strand, counting down.
CCTGCCGGCCACGGTCGGCATCGTCGCGGGCGTGGCGATGCTGGCCGGGTTCACCGTCCACGGCCTGCGTACCCGCGGCACACCGCTGGTCGACCCCCGCCTCTTCACCCGGCCGCCGTTCGGCGCCGCCGCGCTCGCGCTGCTCGTACTGGGCGCGTCGGTGTTCGGCACGATGTTCCTGCTGCCGCTGTACTTCCAGACGGGCCGCGGCCTGTCGGCGTTCGAGGCCGGGCTGCTCCTGGCCCCGCAGGGGGTGGGGGCGGCGGCCGGGTCGGTCCTGGTCAACCGCACGATCGACAAGGTCGCCCCGCGCACCCTGGTGGTCACCGGCATCGGCCTGATCCTCCTGGGCACGATCCCGTTCACCCAGCTCGGCCACGAACCCCCGGACGCGTTGATCGCCGTGGCGCTCACCGTACGGGGCGTCGGCATGGCCATGATCGGCGCGCCGGTCATGAACATCGTCTACAGCCGCATCGAGCCCGCCCAGCTCCCTCGCGCCTCGGGAGCGCTCAACCTGCTGAACACGGTGGGCGGTTCACTCGGCACGGCGGTGCTCGCCGTGGTCCTCCAGAGCCGCCTCACCGCCCATGGCCAGGACGTCCCCCAGGCGTTCGCCGACACCTTCTGGTGGGTGCTCGGCTTCTGCCTCCTCGCGGCGGCGGGTGCGACGAGGCTGCCGAAGACGTCGAACGTGAAGCGTCCCGCCGCATGATGTAGGCATGATCACCGTTCACCTGACATATGAGATCGACGCCGACAGGATCGAGGACTTCGAGGAGTACGGCCGCCGCTGGGTGGGACTCGTCAACCGCTTCGGCGGGACCCACCACGGCTACTTCCTGCCCAGTGAGGGCGACAGCGACATCGCCTACGCCCTCTTCTCGTTCCCCAGCCTCGCCGCGTACGAGCGGTACCGCACGGACAGCGCGTCCGACCCGGAGTGCCAGGACGCGTTCGAACTGGCGCGCCGCACGCGGTGCATCAAGCGGTACGAACGCCGCTTCCTGCGGCCGCTCGACGGCGTGACCCAGGCCGGCGAGAGCCGCGAGGCCTGACCGCACCCCCGCACAGCCACTGGTCCGACCCTTGACGTCGGTGGCCACAGCCATTAGTTTGCGGTGGCCATCGACCTGCGACCAGTGAAAGGGGCGACCAGCGGATGAACACCAACTCCGACCTCGGCCGCCTCGCCCAGCGCACGGTCTGGGTTCCGGGGCGGATCGCGCACGGCGCCTGAGCCCGCCGCCCCCCTTCCTTCGCTCTCTTCTCTTCCGGCACGCCACTGACGCGTGCTGTCTTGCGCTGCTCCTTTTCACGCGGCGCCGTGCCTGAACACAGAAAGCTGCCTGAAATTGGCGAACATGACTGAATCGACCGACCGTGCACCGCGACGAAGGCCTGTCATGACAGAGGCGCGGATCACGGTCAACGGCAAAGAAACACCGATCGCACCGGCCGCACCCCACACCACGGCGCTGGATCTCCTGCGCGAGCGGGGCCTCACCGGTACCAAGGAGGGCTGCGCCGAGGGTGAGTGCGGCGCCTGTTCGGTTCTGGTGGCCCGCCCCGGGGTGAACAAGCCCACCGACTGGGTGGCGGTCAACGCCTGCCTGGTCCCGGCCGCGGCGCTCGACGGCCAGGAGATCATCACCTCCGAAGGCCTCGCCACCGCGGGCGGACCCGGCACACCGGCCACCCTGCACCCGGTGCAGGAGGAGATGGCGGCCCGCGGCGGTTCCCAATGCGGTTACTGCACACCGGGGTTCATCTGCAGCATGGCGTCCGAGTACTACCGGCCCGACCGCTGTGCCCACGCGGAATCGTCGGACAGCACCGACTCGGCCGACAGCGCTGACGCCGAGCACGGCCCGAACGGTTTCGACCTGCACGCGCTGAGCGGAAACCTGTGCCGCTGCACCGGCTACCGCCCGATTCGCGACGCCGCGTTCGCCGTCGGTACGCCCACCGACGACGACCCCCTGGCCCGGCGCCGCGAGCAGTCCCCGCCCGCGCCGGTCGCGACCCGATACACCCAGGGCGACCGGGAGTTCCTGCGTCCGAGCACCCTGAGCGACGTGCTGCGGCTGCTGCGCGAGCGGCCCGACGCGGTGGTGGTCGCCGGCTCCACCGACTGGGGCGTCGAGGTGAACATCCGCTCCCGCCGCGCGGACTGCGTGGTCGCCGTCGACCGGCTGCACGAACTGCGGGAGCTGCGTGTCGGACCCGGCCACGTCGAGATCGGGGCGGCGCTGACGCTCACCGAGACCGAACGCCGCCTCGACGGCCGCGTCCCGCTGCTTGCGGAGCTGTTCCCGCAGTTCGCGTCCCGGCTCATCCGCAACAGCGCGACCCTCGGCGGCAACCTCGGGACCGGCTCTCCCATCGGTGACAGCCCGCCGGTGCTGCTCGCCCTCGACGCGTCGGTGGTGCTCGCCGACGCCGACGGCGAGCGCGAGGTCCCCCTGTCCGACTACTTCACCGGCTACCGGCAGAGCGTGCGCCGCCCCGGCGAACTGATCCGCGCGGTGCGCGTCCCGCTGCCGCTGTCACCGGTCGTGGCCTTCCACAAGATCGCCAAGCGCCGCTTCGACGACATCTCCAGCGTCGCCGTCGCCTTCGCGCTCGACATCGAGGACGGCGTCGTACGCAAGGCGCGCATCGGCCTGGGCGGCGTGGCCGCCACGCCCGTCCGTGCCCTCGCCGTGGAGGCCGCCCTGGAGGGCGCGCCCTGGGAGGCGCGGACCGTCGAGGCCGCGGCCCGGGTGCTTGAGAGGGAGGGCACGCCGATGGACGACCACCGCGCCAGCGCCGGCTACCGCTCCGCGATGCTCGGCCAGAGCCTGCTGAAGCTGTACGCACAAACCACCGAGGGTGTGTCGTCATGAGCCAACTGTCCGAGCGTCCCGAGAAGCCCGTCGTCGGCGTCCCCATGCCGCACGAGAGCGCCACCCAGCACGTCACCGGCACCGCGCTCTACACCGACGACCTGGTCCAGCGCACCAAGAACGTCCTGCACGCCCACCCCGTCCAGGTCATGAAGGCCCACGGCAGGATCACCGCGCTGCGCACCGAGCCGGCGCTCGCCGTGCCCGGCGTGGTCCGCGTACTGACCGGCGCCGACGTGCCCGGCGTCAACGACGCCGGCATGAAGCACGACGAACCGCTCTTCCCCGACGAGGTCATGTACTACGGCCACGCGGTCGCCTGGGTGCTCGGCGAGACCCTGGAAGCGGCTCGGCTCGGCGCGGCGGCCGTCGAGGTGGACCTCGACGAACTGCCCTCCGTGATCACGCTTCAGGAAGCCATCGCCGCCGACAGCTTCCACGGGGCCCGGCCCGTCATGCTGACCGGCGACGTCGACTCGGGCTTCGCCGACTCCGCGCACGTGTTCACCGGCGAGTTCCACTTCTCCGACCAGGAACACTTCTACCTGGAGACCCACGCGGCGCTCGCCCTCGTCGACGAGAACGAGCAGGTGTTCATCCAGAGCAGCACCCAGCATCCCTCGGAGACCCAGGAGATCGTCGCGCACGTCCTCGGCCTGCACAGCCACGAGGTGACCGTGCAGTGTCTGCGGATGGGCGGCGGCTTCGGCGGCAAGGAGATGCAGCCCCACGGGTTCGCGGCCATCGCGGCGCTCGGCGCCAGACTGACCGGCCGGCCCGTCCGGCTGCGGCTCAACCGGACGCAGGACCTGACCATGTCCGGCAAACGGCACGGCTTCCACGCCACCTGGAGGATCGGCTTCGACGACGACGGACGCATCCGGGCCCTGGACGCCACCCTGACCGCCGACGGCGGCTGGAGCCTGGACCTGTCCGAGCCCGTCCTCGCCCGAGCGCTGTGCCACATCGACAACACGTACTGGATTCCCAACGCGCGCGTCGCCGGTCGCATCGCCAGGACCAACAAGGTCTCCAACACCGCGTTCCGCGGCTTCGGCGGACCGCAGGGCATGCTGGTCATCGAGGACATCATCGGCCGGTGCGCGCCGCTGCTCGGCCTGGACCCGATGGAGCTGCGCGAGCGCAACTTCTACCAGCGGGGCCAGACGACGCCGTACGGCCAGCAAGTCACCCAGTACGAACGGATCTCCGCCGTCTGGCACCAGGTCCAGGAGAACGGCGGCATCGCCGACCGCAAGCGCGAGATCGCCGCCTTCAACGCCGCGCACCCGCACACCAAGCGGGCCCTCGCGGTCACCGGCATCAAGTTCGGCATCTCGTTCAACCTCACCGCCTTCAACCAGGGCGGCGCGCTGGTGCTGATCTACAAGGACGGCTCGGTCCTGATCAACCACGGCGGCACCGAGATGGGCCAGGGCCTGCACACCAAGATGATCCAGGTGGCCGCGACCACGCTGGGCATCCCGCCGCACAAGGTGCGCCTCGCCCCGACACGGACCGACAAGGTCCCCAACACCTCCGCCACGGCCGCCAGTTCGGGGGCGGATCTGAACGGCGGGGCGGTGAAGAACGCCTGCGAGCAGTTGCGCGAACGGCTGCTCCAGGTGGCCGCGACCCAGCTCGGTACGAACGCCTGCGACGTACGCATCGTCGAGGGCGTCGCACGCTCCCTGGGCAGCGACAAGGAACTGGCCTGGGACGACCTGGTGCGCACCGCGTACTTCCAGCGGGTTCAGCTGTCGGCCGCCGGTTACTACCGGACCGAGGGCCTGCACTGGGACGCGAAGGCGTTCAGGGGCTCGCCGTTCAAGTACTTCTCCCACGGGGCCGCCGCGGCCGAGGTGGAGGTCGACGGGTTCACCGGCGCGTACCGCATCCGTCGGGTGGACATCGTGCAGGACGTCGGCGACAGCCTGTCCCCGATGATCGACATCGGTCAGGTCGAGGGCGGTTTCGTGCAGGGCGCGGGCTGGCTGACGCTGGAGGACCTGCGCTGGGACACCGGTGACGGGCCGCACCGCGGGCGCCTGTTGACCCAGGCCGCGAGCACCTACAAGCTGCCCAGCTTCTCGGAGATGCCCGAGGAGTTCAACGTCACGTTGCTGGAGAACGCCACCGAGGACGGCGCGGTGTACGGCTCCAAGGCGGTGGGTGAGCCTCCGCTGATGCTGGCGTTCTCGGTCCGTGAGGCCCTGCGGCAGGCCGCCGCCGCGTTCGGGCCGAGCGGGGCGAGCGTCGAGCTGGCCTCGCCCGCGACACCGGAGGCGGTGTACTGGGCGATCCGGGCGGCCCGCAGGGACGACGCCGATGCCGGGTCCCGAACCGGGGCCCGAAGCGACGTGAAGATGCTGAGCGGTGCCTGACATGACCTGGGTCGCCGCGGTCGCACGGCTGCGAGCGCGCAGGGAGCCCGGCGTGCTGGTGACCGTCGCGGCCGTGCGCGGCCACGCCCCGCGTGACGCCGGCGCGAAACTCGTCGTGGGGCGGACGCGGGCGTGGGGCTCGATCGGCGGTGGCAACGTCGAGGCCGTCGCGATCGACCGGGCCCGGGAGATGATCGCCGCGTCGACGCCGGAGCCGGAGCTGATGGATTTCGCCCTGAACGACAAGGTGGCCAACCGGCACGGTGTGCAGTGCTGCGGCGGCACGGTCACGGTGCTGCTCGAACCGCTGGCGGTGGTACGGGCGGTGGCGATCTTCGGCGTCGGACACGTCGGCCTCGAACTGGCGCGCGTCCTGGCACGTCAGGACCTCGACCTCCATCTGGTCGACACCCGCTCCGACATCCTCACCGAGGAGCGGCTCGGCGTCCTCGCGGACGCGGTGGGGCAGGTGCACGTGCATCACACGCCGCTGCTGCCCGAGGAGGTACTCGCGGAGCTGCCGCACGGCACCCACGTCCTGATCATGACCCATGACCACGCCGAGGACGCCGCTCTGTGCGACGCCGCCCTGCGCACGACCCACCTCGGCTCCATCGGTCTCATCGGGTCGGCGGCCAAGTGGGTGCGGTTCCGCAAGCGCCTCGCCACCGAGGGCGGTCACGACGAGGCCACCATCGACCGGATCAAGACCCCGATCGGGCTCGCGGACGTCAACGGCAAGGAACCCGCGACGATCGCCGTGAGCGTCGCCGCCGATCTGCTGCGCACGTTCGAGACAGAGGGGAGCTGACTTTTCGATCCACAGGAGGGAACGGCCGCGCGCGGTCAGGCGATCCCGGTGCCGCGCAGCAGCAGCAAGGCCACGTCGACCACCGCCACGGCCACGGCCGCCGCGAGCGCCGTCACCCCCCACCCGCCGGGCCCTCCGGCCGGGCCCAGGGTCAGGACGGCGGACGCGGTCACCAGGGGCACCGGCAGCAGCAGCCGTGCGCGTTCCGCGCCCAGCCGGTGCGGCCATCCCCGTACGCCCGTCGCCAGATCCCCGCGCATGTCCGGCAGTACGTCCCCCAGACGGGCGCCGACCCCCACCAGCGCCCCGGCCGTGGTACGGGCTGCTGGTGGCCCTGGGTCCCCGTTGGAACTACCGGTGGCGGTGGCTGCGCCATCCCAACTACGTGGCCGTCGTCGCCGAGGGGGCGACCGACGTGCGCGGAGCCGGACCGCTGCGGCAGCGGGTACGGTCCCGAGTCGCGGGCCGCCGACCGGGGACCGCCCGCCTCATCGTCCCCACGGCCGCCCGGCCGCCCGGCTGCCCTCGGCGTTCGCGGCCACGGTGCGCGCCTTGCAGTAGCGGTCTGTACGACGAGGACGGACGCCGTCATGTTTCGGTGTGGTTACGCCACTTCGGGCGGGCCGGAAGTGCCGCTTGACCAGGCGTTTGACGCAGGCGGGAGCCAGTTGCGCCACCTGCCCTCTCACTCCGTGAATGCCGCATGCCGGAAGTCTTGTTCCACGCCCGGCGGTAGTCCTAGGGTCGGGCCACCCCGCACGACCGACCTGGCGTACGGCTGACTCCGGGCTTTCGCCGTACGCACGGCACACCCTTGTCACCCGCACGCGGGGGCCGGCGTGCGCACAGGGGCAACGGCGCAGGCATGCGAAGTACGGAAGCGGGCGAGTGAGTTGGCGAGCGAGCGGCGGGACGAGCGGTCGGCGGAGCAAGGCCGGAGCGAGGGGCAGGAGCCGGCGCGGGCGGGTCTGGGGGAGCGGCCCGGCAGACGCGGGTTTCTGGTCGGGACGGGTCTTGCGGGTGCCGCCGGGCTCATCGGCGCACCGGCCGCCCGGGCCGACTCACCCGGTGCGTTGCGGGCGGAGCAGTTCAAGGGGGCCAAGAAGCTGCTCGTACCGGAGCTGTTGATGCTGCCGGGCGGCCCGAAGCGGGGGCAGGCGGTGCTCGTCGACGGCGGGAAGTTCCGGGCGGTCGGCCCGGCGGGCAAGCTCATGGCGGCACACCCCGGCCTGCGGCCGGTCCGCCTGGACGGGCACCTGATCATGCCGGGCTTCGTCGACGCGCATCACCACCTGACGCAGAGCTTCGGCAAGGCCCAGTCGTTCGGGCAGCCCTCGGAGATCTTCAAGACGATATGGGAGCCGCTGGAACACGCCCTCGACGAGGAGAGCGCCTACGTGTCGGCGAAGCTGGCCGCCCTTGAGGCGCTGCGTGGCGGCTTCACGACGGTCGCCGATGCCGGGACGCGGGCGCCGGTCGACGTGGCCGTCGTGGCGAAGGCGACAGAGGAAGCCGGAATCCGATGCGTCCTGTCCAAGGTCGTCTCCGACGGAAAGGGCGGGCCGGAACACCTTGGCCGGTGGGACGCGCACCCACTGGTCCATCCCTCGCTGGCCATCCCCGTACCCGAGGACGCGTCCGCGAAAGTCATCAGGCGGACGGCGGACCTGTGCCGGGAGGCCGACGCGGTCTTCCAGATCCACGTCAACGAACATCTGGCCTCCGTGGAGAGGTCGTTGAAGAGCGTCGGCAGGCGCCCGGTCGAGTACCTGCGGCATCTCGGGGCGCTGGGCCCGCGGACCCTGGGTTCGCATGCCACTCTGCTCACGCCCGGCGAGATGCGGATGCTCGCCGACTCCGGCGCCGCCATCAGCTACAACCCCGTGGCCAGCGCCTGGAAGGGCAACGCCGTCGCGCACGCCACCATGCTGGCCGCGATGGGGGTGCGCTTCGGTACGGGCACGGACGGGACGCGCGGCGACGGATTCCGCCTCGTCGACGCCGCGGAGACGGCGCAGCGGCTGGCGTACGGCATCGCGTCGGGGGATTCCTCGTGCGGCGCGGGGCGCATGTGGCTCGAGCACGCGACATCGCTCAGCGCCGACGCGCTCGGCCTCGGCGAGGTGACCGGGGAGATCGCGGAGGGAAAGGCCGCCGACTTCCTCGTCGTGGATGTCGCCGTCCCCGAGCTCACCCCCTCCTATGACCTGGAGTGGGAACTCGTCCGCCTGGCCGACCGCGACCAGATCACCGCTGTCGTGGTCGACGGCAAGCTGCGGCTGTGGGAGGGGTGGCCACCGGACTGGGACGGTCGCGCGCTGGTGGCAAGGGCGGCGAAGATGGGTCCCGAGGTGGTGCGCCGAGCGAAGCTGGAGCGCGTGGAGCCGCGGTAGCCGTCGCTCACCGGCCCTGGCTCACCGGCCCTGGCTCACCGCTCCTGGCTCACCGCTCCGGCGGAAGCCACCTGGCGACGGCGAACGCGACCAGCGTGATCGCGGCGGCCAGGGTCAGCGTCGCGGTGTGCAAGCCCGCGGTGAACCCGTCGACGACCGCCCTGCGCAGGTGGGGGTCGGAGGTGCGGGACACGGCCTCCGCGACCGTCGTCGGCCGATCGTGGCCGGACAGTCGCGAGGGCAGGCGGGCCGTGAAGACGGCCGTGGTGATGGTGCCGGTGACAGCGATGCCGACCGCACTGCCCAACTCCCTCGCGAGGCTCTGCAACGCGGAGCCCGTTCCTGCCCTCTCCACGGGCAGCGCGCTCATCATGGCGTGCGAGAGCAGCGGACTCGCGGTGCCGCAGCCGAGGGCGGTGAGTCCGGCGCCCAGGGCGTAGAGCTCGTACGGGGTACGGGCGTCGGCGGCCGACACCACACACAGCCCGGCGGCCAGTACGAGCATCCCGATGAGGACGGTGCCGCGCCGGCCGCACACCCGCTCAAGGAGCAGGCCGAGGCGCGGTCCCGCGAGCAGCGCCGCGGCCATCGGCAGCAACCGCAGCCCGGCTTCGAGCGGCCCGTACCCCTTGGCGTACTGGAGGTACTGGCCATTGAGGTAGAAGAGGCCGAACATCCCGGCGAAGAGCGCGGCCATCCCCGCCGCGCCCGCCCGTACGGCGGGCCGCGCGAAGAGCCGCGGGTCAAGCAGCGGGTCGCGGGCGCGCAGTTCATGCCGGGCCCAGGCGGCCAGCAGCACGACCGCCGCCGTGCAGGCGGCCGGCACCGGCGGGGCGCTCCAGCCGGATTGCGGGCCGGAGACGATCGCGTAGAGCAGCGCCAGGAATCCGGCGGTGAGCAGGACGGCCGCGAGCGGGGCGGCGGGGCTCGGGCGGCGGGCGGTGACGGGTGCGACGGCGGCCACCAGGAGCAGGGCGCACAGCGCGAGCGGGATCAGGCAGAGGAAGAGCGTGCGCCAACTGCCGTACTCGATGGCGGCGCCGCCGCCCACGTTGCCCAGGACGGCCGCGAGCCCCGTCATCGACGCCCACACGGCGACGGCCTTGCGCCGGGCACGGTCGGGCAGGCCCTCGACCAGCAGGGCGAGCGTGGTGGGCAGCACGGCGGCCGCACCGACCCCGCTGATCATGCGCCCGGCGATCAGTACGGCGATGTGCGGGGCAGCGGCACAGATCACCGCGCCGAGGGTGAAGACCCCCATGCCGCACATGAGCGTTCCCTTGCGGCCCCGGCGGTCGGCGAGCGCGCCGGCGGGCACCAACAGGCAGGCGAACATGACGACATAGCCGTCCACGACCCACACCACGGCCTCGGCGGAGGGCCGCAGGGCGTCGGCCGAGAGGTCGGGGATGGCCAGGTTGACGGCGGAGACCATGCCGATCACCAAGGTGACGCACAGGCACATCGCCAGCGTGGTCAGCGCGGGCGGTCGGTGTGGGAGTGGATGTGGGTGGCCGGTGGCGGGCACGGCGCGGGTGGCAGGGGTGGGATCGGCGTGATCCAACGGGACCTCCGTGGACGGGCGTCGCCCCGCGAGGCCGCTACAGCGAGGAACTGTCGGTGCTGTCGGCGCTGACGGCGCGGTCGGTTTCGGTGTACTTGGCCGCCCGGTCGAGCGTGGCGTGCAGGGTCAGCCGGTCCCCGCGCAGGTGGAGGAATTCCAGGTCGGCCGGGCGGCGGTCGGCGAGGCGGGTGAGGCGTTCGACGGCGAGGATCGCGCCGCCCTCGGGCATCTCCAGGACCGCGCAGGTCGCCGGATCGGCGACCGTGGCGTGGACGGACACCTCGGCCGAGCCGAGGGGCATGCCCGTCGCGGTCTCGATCAGGTCGAAGACGTCGTGGTTCTCCAGCGTGCGCGGCGTCTCCCCGGCGTGCGCCAGGAGGGGCTCGCCCACCTCGGGGATGAGATACGTGCAGTCCAGGGACAGGGGGACGCCGTCCACCCGGCGCAGTCGCTCCAGGTAGACGGCCAGGCCCCCTTCGGGCAGGTCCAGCCGGCGCGCGACCGTGCGCGGCGGCCGCAGGACGCGGGCCTCGCGTACCTCGTTGACGACGGTGCCGTGCCGCTGGAGCACCTCGGCGAGCCCCGACAGTTCGCCCAGCGGATGTTCGTAGGAGCGGCCGGTCACGACCGTGCCCACGCCCCGGCGGCGTTCGACCAGACCTTCGTCACGCAGGAGGCCCAGGGCCTCGCGGACGGTGTTCCGGGTGGCGTCGAACTCGGCGATCAGGGCTCGCTCGTCGGGCAGTACGCCACCGGGGAAGGCGCCGCTCATGACCTGCCTGCGCAGCACACTGGCCACGGTCCGGGCCCGGTCGGCCCGCGTCAACGGCACGCCGGACCCGTCACCCCTCGGCTTCGGATCGCGCATGGCTCCCTCACGGTGGATACGTGGGTGTCCGGCGCGGTCAGAACGCCGCGCCGGATGCCGACGCTAGGCGACCAATGTTGCCGCGACGTTACGCCACCCCATGTGACCTGCGGTGATGACATGACCTGGGGTTTCGCGACCCGACCGCCGAGGGTGCGCCACCAGCGCCGGTGGACGGACCGAGGGGAGGTGGCGCCATAGGGGGGTGGGTCAGGAGGTGGGTCAGGCGGTGGGTCAGGAGGTGGGTCGGGGCGTGGGGTGGTCGGGCGGCTCGGATGGTGTGGGTCGGGCCGTCAGGGAGGCCGTGACCACCACCGGTGCGAGTCGCCCCGCGTCGCGCAGAGCCTCAGCGGTCATCTCCACCAGCCACACCGCCATGTCCGGCGACCACTCCCGCGTGCCGCAGCCGAACCGGATCGCCTCGCGCATCCCCTCGGTGTGCACCGCCCCGTCGAGATCGAGGTCCAGCCCCGGAAGCCCGCCCTTCGTCACCGGCGCGAAGACGTCCACCGCCCCCTGCGACTTCTCCCGTACCGCCTCGCACAGGGCCGCCGCGTCGTGCTCGTCCGCTCCGCCCTCGCCGGGACGGCAGGAGACGGTCACCACCACCTCGTACCGGGCATCCGGATCGGCCAGGCCGAACCACGGCGCCAGCTCGATCTGGTGGAAGGCCGTGTCGCGCTCGGTCGCCCGCAGCGGCAGCAGGGCGTGCAGGCCCGTGAATGTCACCGCACCCACGCGGGCCAGTGCCTCGGACAGCACCAGGGCGATCGGCCGGACGGGAAGTCCCGGACGCGGAGGGTCGGTGCGAACCCCCGCACCCAGCCACGCCAACCGGTGCACCTCACCGTCCTGCGTCCAGTCGCCGCCGACCTCTTCGTGGGCCCACGCCGTGGGTTCGTGCTCGGCCGTGACCTCGCCGTCCTCGTGCAGCAGACCGCCCACGGTCCGCCAGCCGTAGGAACCGGCCCGGTCGACGGCGAGGAAGAGGAGGTCTTCCTCGACGGACCCCTCGGCACCGGCATCGGTATCGGCATCGGCGTCAACATCGGGATCGGTGTCCCGCGTCACCACCCGGTCGAACCACGGATGAAGCCGAAGCGTGCCGTGCAGACCGACGACGACGGTGGGGGGAAACACAGGCAGGCACTCCCGGAAAGAAAAGCGGGCGGTGCCGGAAGCGTATCTTCCGGCACCGCCTCAGCCGTTGATCACAGACCGCAGGTCAGCTTCTGCGTCGCGGTGGTCTTCTTGGAGTTGTCGTCCGGGTAGCCGATCAGGTCGACGTCGATGACGCTGCGGAACGAGTTCACGCCCACGTTGGCCGTGCACTTGTACGCGGCAGCCGTGCGCTTGCCGCTGCCGCCCCCGGAGTAGACGTTCTTCGCCGCCTTGGTCAGCGTCTTCCACTCACCCCCGCGCTTGACCTGGAGCCATACGGTGACCTTGGCCTTGACGCCCCTGGCCGGGCCGCTCAGGTTCTTCCACCAGCCGTGGGCGTTGATGTTTCCCCGCACGGTGTGCGAGAAGTGCACGGCGTCGCCCCCGGTCTGGAACGCTCCGATGCCGGACGCGCGGCTGGACGTCGAAGCGGCGGCGGCGTTGTTCCGCGGAGTGTCGGAGCCCGCGGCCTGGGCCGGTGCGGCCACACCGACGGCGAGCAGAGTGGCAAGGGCGGCGGAAGCCGCTCCCTTGTGCATACGCACGTGAAATTCCCCCAAGAATCGTTCGGTCGCGGCATGTTCGACGCGACGCTGGTACGTGCCGCAGTCTAAACACCTGGTCGGAGGCCTGTTCGCGGCGGTCCCCCAGGAGCGGAGAGGGCTTGGCGTCAGTGGTCGCGCGGCGCGTACATGAGGACGCCCATCCCGATGAGGCAGATGACGGCGCCGGTGATGTCGTAGCGGTCGGGCCGGTAGCCGTCGGCGACCATGCCCCAGGCGATCGACCCGGCGACGAAGACACCACCGTACGCGGCGAGGATGCGTCCGAAGTCGCCGTCGGACTGGAGGGTGGCGACGAAACCGTAGAGGCCGAGCGCGATGACGCCGGCGCCGATCCAGATCCAGCCCTTGTGCTCGCGTACGCCCTGCCACACCAGCCACGCCCCTCCGATCTCGAAGAGGGCGGCGACGGCGAACAGGGCGATGGAGCGGGCGACGAGCACGGTTGCGGGAGCTTTCTGTGGAGGAGCGGAGGCGGAGGCCGGGGCACGGACGGCACCGCCGCCCGGACGTGTCTCCGTCCGACCACCTGCCGTGCCGGCTCCCGGCCCGACTCGGCGGCGCGCGGCCCGGACCAGGGTGTCACGCTCGGAGGCCTCCCAGGCGCTCAGGGCCCGGATGCCCGCGCTGCGCGGGGACGGTGGCAGGGGATACGGGCACCCAGCGGCATCCGGTCATCAGCGAGGCGGCCGGCCGGTGGCGGGCCACGCGTCAGCGACGCTCGGCCGAGCGTCGCCGGGTGCGCCAGGACCAGGCGGCTCCTCCGGCGGCGAGCAGACCGCCGAGCATGCTGAGAACCCCTGTCACGGCCAGGGAGTCATCGCTGATCAGGGAGGTGTCGGCGGCCAGTTGACCGCTGACGCCGGCTCGGGCCGGCCCGGCGTCCCCGGCCGGGTGACAGGTACCGCCGCGGACCATGTCCAGGTGCATCGCCACGACCGGGCGTACAGCGCGCGCGGCGGCCTTGACCTCGGCGTTCCTGCCCGCCTTGAGCTCCCGGTCGATCAACGCGAGCGTCTTGCGGTGCGCGGCGTCCTGAGCGGTGAGCCAGGCCGCGTCATACGCGCGACCGCCGGCCTTCGCTTGCACGGCGGCCAGTTCCTTCTTCTGCCGCGCGGACGGCGAGCCGGGCAGCGTCACGTTCAGCTTGCGGGCGAGCGTCCTCAGGTCCGCGTCCAGCTTGGAGTGGTCCCGCACCAGGACGTCACCGGCGTGCTCCACGCACCGGGTGGTGGCGTTCTTCCGGGCGTCGCGGCCCGCCGCGATCTCGGCGAGGTTGCCCTGGTGAGCCCGGGCCGCGAACGTCTTGTCCTGGTTGTTCACCTCGGCGGCGAACGCGTACGGCGCGGATATGCCGGACAGTGTCACCGCCACGGCGGCGGCGGACAGCAGTCGTCTACGCATGGGTACTGCTCCCTTCGACCCGGCCGAAGAACGTTCCGTGCGGCGGCCGGTGATCGGCAACGTGCGCCGGTCAGCGCCCCGTTTCTGCCATGCCTCCCACCCCCGGCGCCGGAACTCACGGACATGGCGGGGCGCTCACCCGTACGGCCGACACGGGCGGCACGGGCCCCTCAGCCCACGTAGCGGCGGGCGGACGAGTGCTGCTGTGCCTCTTCCAGGGCCCGCAGCCGCGCCTCGGCGGCCCGGGGCAGCACGCGGCGCTCGCGCACCACCCACGGCAGGGCGGCCGCGGCCTGCGCGAAGGCCCGCAGGGACACGGTGTCGCGGGGGACCGTGCGGGCCAGATACGCGGTCCGGCGCAGGGCGGGCCAGGCCGGGCGCCGCAGCCAGGTGAACCACAGCGTGTTGCGGATGCCGTGGGCCCTGCGCAGCGTCGCGTCCCGTACGCGGGACGGATGGTGATGCACCGTCAGATGATCGGCGTACACCAGCCACCAGCCGGCCGCGGCCAGATCGGCGGCGAGCAGTTCCTCCTCGCCGCCCAGCCACAGCCGGGCGTTGAAACCGCCCGCGGCGCGGAAGGCGTCGGTGCGCAGTACGGTCGCCGCGGCCAGGAAGGAACCGAGGGCGGGTCCGGGCAGCCATTCGGGGCCCCGCACGGGCGAGTTGCGCAGCTCCTCGGTGATCGGGTCCTCGGTGCCCTCGGGTTCGACCAGGATGCGGGCGGTGACGGTGGCGATACCGGGATGCCGGTCGAGGAGGTCGGCGGCGCCGGTCAGCGATCCGGGCGCCCACCAGGAGTCGTCGTCGCAGAACGCCACGTAGGGCGTACGGACTCCCCGCACGGCGAGGTTGCGGCCGACGGCGCCCAGGTTGCGGCCGGGGCGCAGCAGCCGTACCGACGGATGGTTGCGGGCGACGGCGTCCGCGGTGCCGTCGGAGGAGGCGTTGTCGACGACGACCACCTCCGGTTCCTCGGGGAGTTCGGCCAGCCGGTCCAGGGTCCGCAGCAGCTCGGGGCGGCGGTTGTGGGTGATGACGACGACGGTGGTGCGGGGGTCGCTCATGGCGGTGCTCCGTCCAGCGTGCAGGCGGCTTGCTCAAGATGCGGGGGGAGGGGGCGGCGGGCACGCAGGGCGGTCGGCAGACGGGCGATGGTCTCGCGCAGGGCCTGCCGGGCGGCCGGGTCGTGGAGGGCGTCGGCGGCCAGGCGGCGGGTGCGGGCGAGGGCGAGCGGCAGGGGGCGGCGCAACCACAGGGTGAGGAGTTCGTTGCGCAGCATTCTGGCCGGGCGGCCGCCGCGGGGGGCCGGGTCCGGGTGATGGTGGGCGACCACGTCCGGGCAGTGGGTGACACCCCAGTCCTGCGCGGCCAGGTCGTAGGCGAGCATCGTCTCCTCACCGCCGAAGAACAGCAGGGGATGGAAGCCGCCCACGCCGAGGTACGCCTCGCGGCGGCAGACGGAGGCGCAGGCGAGGAAGCCGAGGACCTGCGTGCCCGGCAGGTCGTCCGCCGGGCCGAGGGGGGAGGTGGCGAGGACGTCGTTGAGGGGGTCGGGTTCCTCGTCCGGGCCCACCAGGGTGCGGGCGGAGATCAGGCCGAGCCGCGGGTGCGTGTCCAGCAGTTTGGCGGCGTGCTCCAGGGCGCCGGGTGCCCACCAGGAGTCGTCGTCGCTGAAGGCCACGTAGGGGGTCCGCAGGGCGCGTACGCCGTCGGTGCGGGCCAGAGCGCCTCGGTTGCGGGGCAGGGACATCACCCGGACCTGCGGGAAGTCACGGGCGAGCCGTTCGCGGGTGCCGTCCGTGGAGGCGTTGTCCACGACCAGGATCTCCGGCTCCTCGGGCAGGTCGAGCAGGTGCCGCAGGGTGCGGGCCAGGCTGTCCGCGCGGTTGCGGGTGGCGATGACGACGCCGGTGTCGGGGCCGGGGGTGTGGTTCATGAGACGTGGGGGAGTCGGTCGAGGGCCTGGAGCGCCTGGAGCACGTCGTCGGTGGTGATGCGCAGCAGTGCCGGGTCGGTGCGGCGGCCGTGCGGGTCGCCGTCCGGGCCGGGGTGCCACAGCACCTGGTGGCGGGGGTCGGCCGGTGGCCCCCAGAGGCTCGGCGCAACCGGGCCGAACAGGGTGACCGAGGGGGCGCCGTGGGCCACGGCGAGGTGGGCGATGCCGGTGTCACCGCTGATGACCGCGTGGGCTCCGGCGACGAGCGCGGAGAGCCGTTCGAAGGGCGGGCCACCGGCGAAGGTGTCCGTGTCGGGCAACTGGGCTTGCTTGGCGAGGCGGGCCACGAGGTCATCCTCGC
Source organism: Streptomyces sp. DSM 118878 (assembly GCF_052936595.1). NCBI lineage: Bacteria > Bacillati > Actinomycetota > Actinomycetes > Kitasatosporales > Streptomycetaceae > Streptomyces > Streptomyces sp. DSM 118878. Next base: position 1,211,694 of record NZ_CP193622.1, on the reverse strand, counting down.
CCGGACCTCCGGTGACCACGACCCGGCGGCCCCGCTCGCGCAGGGCGCCGGCGACGGCCGCGTAGCGGTCCACGGGCCAGCACCGCGAGGGGGCGCCCGCGCCCGGGTGCAGGACGACGGCACCCGGTGCGGGGGAGGGGCCCGGCGGGGCCGGCAGCCGCAGGTCGGTGGGGTCGGCCGGGATGCCGTAGAACTCCAGGAAGCGGCACCAGCGGTCCCGTTCGTGTTCCTCCGCCCACCATGGCGGCCCTTCGATGTCCGGGGTCTCCGGGTGGGCGAAGGCCAGCAGGCGCCGCGGGGCCAGCGTCTGGAGCAGGCGGTGGCTGGGCGGCCCGTTGCCGTGCAGGTCCACGGCGACGTCGGGCGGTGGGCCCGACCAGTCCAGGCGCTCCGGTACGGCCCGGCCGGGGGCGGACGCGGGCAGCAGCCGGTCGACGGCACCGCTCGCCGCGGCGACCGGCGCCAGCTCGGCGGGCGCGGCCAGCACCAGTTCATGCTCGGGGAAGCCACGCCGCAGGGCACGAAGCGCCGGTACGCAGGCGAGCAGATCGCCGAGCCCCAGCGCACGCAGCACGAGAAGCCGCCGCCGCATCATCGCCCCCACTCCGCAGCCACGCCCCGCGCGAGCGGGTTCACGGGACGGCCCTTCCCCTTGCGGCGACTCCGCCGAGCGCGGCGAGCGGGCTCGCGTGTTCGGACACCATGGCGATCCTCATCGGGTCACCTCCTTCAACAGCCGCTCCCAGTCGCCCAGGAAGCGGGACAGCCCGTAGCGGCCGAGCGCCGCCGTGCGCGCCTCGTCGCCGACCTCCCGGGCGTACTCCGGGTCGGCGATGAAGTCGTGGACGGCGTCGGCCAGCACATCGACACGGGTGGAGACCACCCCGGCGCCCGGCGGCACCGCCTCGGTCACCTCGGTGGTCGCGAGCGCGACCACGGGCATGCCGAGGTGCATCGCCTCGATGAGGGAGAGACCGAGGGAGGTCCAGCGGACCGGATGGAGGTAGAGGCGCCGTTCGGCCATCGCCGCGTGCAGGTCACGCTGGACGAGCTCGTGCGAACGGCAGCGCTCCGGCGGCAGCCCGAGGTGGCCGGCGAGCCCGTCGGTCCCCATGCCGAAGACGTCCAGCGGGGCGGTCCGCGCGAAGACCGGCAGCAGGTCGGTGCCCGTCGTACGGCCGCGCCGGATCGGTTCGTTGGTGACGACGGCCGCGTGCGGGATCTCGCCGGTCCACCGGGCGCCGGGGTCGACGATGCCGTGTTCGATGACGGTGGTCTCGGCACGTCCGGTATCCCACATCAGGCGGTTGAAGTGGGTGACGTGCACCACCGGGACGCCCGGCAGATCGGCGGCCGGATGCCGGGTGTCGGGCACGTCGCCGTCGGGGGCGTTGTGCTCCAGGTACACCATGGGCGGCGGGCGGCCCAGCCACCGCCGCGCGAGGGCGTACTCGTGCGGGCGTTGCAGGACCACGACGTCGATACCGGCGTCCCGCAGCTCCTCCGGCGGGAGTTCGATCACCGAGTCCGGCCAGTCGAAGGTGCGGGCGCGGCCTAGCCCGTCCGGCCCGCGGTCGGGGGTGACCGGGACGATGTAAGTGTGCGGGCCCTGGACGAACGCGGTGGTCCAGGAGCCGTGCACGTGCCAGATCAGAATCCTCATTCGGCGACCATCACCTTTCCCACGGCGGCCACGACGTCGTGCGCGGTCACGGACTCAAGACACGGGTGGCCGGGCACCGGGCAGTTCCTGGCGCGGCTGCCCGCGCACGGCGCGCCCTGGTCGCCCAGCAGGACGTACGGGACGCCGTAGGGACGCCAGCGCTCGGCCGGGACGACCGGGGCGAACAGGGAGACGACGGGGGTGCCGACGGCCGCGGCGAGATGTCCGGGCCCGGTGTTGCCGGTGACGACGGCATCGGCCCCGGCGAGCACGCCGGCCAGTTGGCCCGGGTCGGTGCGCCCGCCGAGGTCGAGCCCGTGCTCTCCGGCCACGGCCGCGGTCAGCTCGCGTTCGCCCGGGCCGCCGGTCACCACGACCCGGTGCCCGGCGGCCGTCAGCTTCCGTACGGCCTCCGCGCACCGGTCCACGCTCCAGGCGCGGGCGGGGACGCTGGCACCGGGGTGCAGCACGACGTAAGGACCGGGGCCGCTGAGTCCGGTGGTGACGGGCGGGGGCAGGACGCCCAGCCGCCCGTCGTCCGGCCGCGGGAACCCGGCGGCCTCGGCCAGATCCAGGGCGGCCTCGGCCTCATGGGCGTGCGGGGCGCGCTGATGGCGTACGTCGAGCAGCGAGCCGGGGTAGTCGACGCTGTCCGCCGCGATGTGCTCCACACCGGCCAGCCGCAGCAACAGGGCGGCGGGCAGCGGCGATTGGTGGAAGGACGTCAGGATCAGGGCGGTGTCGGCGTCGATCGTGTCGACGAGCTGGTCGAACTCGCCGCGGCCGACGGGCGGCGGCGTGAACCCGACCCAGGGCGCGTCCCATACGAGGATGTCGTCCACGCCGGGCAGCAGGCGGGCGGCCGGGGCACCGAGCGGCCCGCACAACACGGTGACGTGGTCGGCGCGGGCGGCGACGGCCCGGATCGCGGGCCCGGCGAGCAGCACGTCGCCGAAACTGTCCAGGCGGGTGACGAGAGCCCTCATCGCACCCTCCCGGCGGTGTCGTGGACGGCGTCCCGTTCGGCGAGTACGCGCGGGAACGGCGACCCCGCCGACACCGCGCGCACGGCGGACAGCAGGTCGCACGCCACATGCTCGGCGGCCGTGAGGATCATGCCGGGCTCCGGCTTGCGGCAGCCGCAGCCGTCGTCGGGGACGTCCTCCACGAGGGTGCCGTCGCGGTCGGACAGCACGGCGTCGATCGCGTTCACGGAGCCACCTCCAGCCAGGGCGCGGCGCCGCGGTGGCGCCACATGCCGCTGAGCCGGTGCCAGGTGGCGGCCGACGGAATCAGCACGCTGGTGGCGAGCATGGCCTCGACCTCCTGCCGGGTGCGCGGTCCCGGCGCGATGCGCGCCCAGGCGAACTCACCGGTGCCTGCGGCCCAGCCGAGCGCGGCCACCGTGGCGGCCCGGCGGCGCCCGGCCATGGCGAGCGCGCAGGCGGCCAGGCCGGCCGCCGTGATCGCGAGGTGGCCACGCAGCCGGCCGCGCGGCGCGGCGGCCCGCTCCCACCAGCCGGCACCGTGCAGGCGCCGCATGAGGGCGTCGTCGGCGTTGCCCCGCTGGGCGCGCAGGGACACCCAGCGGTCGGCCTGCCGCACCGGATGCCGCGTGGTGCGCCGGCCCCGGTCGATCCGCCACCCGGCGTCGAGGACACGCAGGGCGAGGTCGGCGTCCTCGCGGAAGGCCCGCGGGAACCGCTCGTCGAAGCCGCCGACCTGCTTCAGCGCCTCGGCGCGGAAGGCCATGTCCGCGGTGATCCACCGGGCCTGGGCCAGACCGGCGGTGCCGCGCTCCCAGTCGGTGGGGCGGCGTTCGCCGGGCAGCGGCACGGTGATGACGCCCTGCACGCCGCCGGTACGGGGCTCGGCCGCCGCGAGGTCCTGGGTGAGCTGGTCGCACCAGTGCGGCCCGACCTGCACGTCGTCGTCGAGGAAGGCGATCCAGGGCGTGCTGGTGGCGCGCAGCCCGGTGTTGCGGGCGGCTGCGGGGCCGCGCCCCGTGCTGTGGACGACCAGGGTGCGCTCGCGCAGGTCGCCGAGGACACTCAGCGGGTGCTCCAGCGCCGCGGGGTCGGGTTCAGCGTCGGGCCGGTCGTCGACGAGGACGATCTGCTCGGGCCCCGGACCGGTCGCCGCGGCGAGCGCGGCGAGGCAGTCGGCGAGGGTGTCGCGCGCCAGCGTGGGGATCACCACGGCGTAAGCGGTCATACGTCAGGCCCTCCCGGACATCGCGCCCCGGCGGACCCCGAAGGGGCCGATCGCCGGCAGGTCCTCGGGACGGATACCGGCGTGCTCCAGGCACCAGCGGGCGGACAGCTCGGGCAGCTCCCACGCGGAGAACGGCACGGGGCGCTTGCCGTGCTTCCGGCGGCTGAACCGCTCCTCCTCGGCGGCGGCCGACGTGCGTCCGTCCACGACGAGGGCGGCGGCCCGGTCGTGGAAGAAGGCGTTGATTCCAAGGATGCGCATCGGTAGTACTCCGTCCCGGGCGACGTCAACGGTCACCTTGGTCTCGGGTCCCGCACGGCAGCTACCTCAAACACGTGGAGACAGCTCCTTCGGCGCCAGCCGATCGTCTGCTTCAACCCCTCCGTCCAGTCCACCTGCGGCCTCGACGGTGTCGTCGACGTAGCACGGCGAGCGGGTCTGGCTGCCGTCGCGCTGACGCGGTTCGGCCACGTTGCCGCGGGCGCCCGTGGCCAGGTTGTCCAGGCACACGACCGCACAGCCGTCGTCGAGCAGCCGGCCGCAGAGACGGGAGCCCACGAACCCGGCTCCTCCGGTCACCAGAGCCCGTCGCCAAGTCTGTCCGAACACGGGGCGCTCCTCACTCTTGGACACACATGCGTGTCGGTCCGGGTAACCGGATCCTCCTCTCGCATACGCGACGGCGCCCGACCGGCGGCCGGCAGCGCACGAGACCACTCTGCGTGCCACGAGGAGCACCATGCGCGGGCATGCTGCGCCGAACGAGTGAGCGACGTGGTGTCCCTCGACGAACCACGATGAGCAGGGATGGCGGAGGAGGAATGACGAGTCGTCCCGGCCGTGGTGGAGGCCGCCCGCGAGCACCGCATCGACACGCTGCTGCTCCGGCCCGACGGGCCCGACCTCGGCCGCGAGGTCTGGGCGGGCACCGACCCCGACCAAGTGGCGGTGCGGCGGAGCGATGTGCAGACTTTGGGGGAGAGCGACCCGATCTCCGTACGCGCGGACGACGCGCTGCTGCGCTCGGCCGCCATCACGGGAGCGGACGTACTGATCGTTCCCCTTCCCCTTCCCCTTCCCGACGAGCCGTCCCTGTCCGTCGGCGCCCTGCTGCGCTGGACGTACTGACCATTCGGACAAGCGGAGGTGCGCACGCATGGAGCGAGGCAGCAACCAGGTCGGTCCCCGCAAGGACGACGAGATGAAGCACGAGCTGGAGGGTTACCTCCGGTCCGGTCAGCACACGCACGTGGAGGAGGGCAACGACCCGGAGCCTCCGGCGGACGACGACATCCGTGTCGACCCGGGCGGACCGGTGCCCCCGCCCGGCGCCGAACGCGACCAGGCCCAGGCGGCCGCCGATGCGGAGTCGTTGCGCCTGGAGATCGCGCGCCACCTGGAGAACACCGTCTTCCCGGCCAACCGGCAGGCCGTACTGGATGTCCTGGAGGCACACCACGCGCCGGACACCGTGCTGGAAGCCGTGCGGCGCCTGCCGGACAAGGGCACGTACGCGAACGTCACAGAGGTCGCCGCCGCAGTCGACGGAACCCGACGCCAAGCCGACTGAACCACCTGACCGAACGACCCGACCGAACCAACCAACCAAACCAACCGACCGAACCAACCGAACCCGAGGGAAACGAGGAGACCACCATGGCGGACATCAGCCCGATCGACCTTCAGAAGGCGCTCAAGGGTGCCGAGTACCCCGCGAGCCGGGACGACCTGGTCTCGCTGGCGCAGGACAACGGCGCGGACGAGGCTCTCGTGAGCAAGATCGGTGACGCCTCGGCGGACCGGTTCGATGGACCGAACGAGGTCCAGAAGGCTGTGTTCGACAACGCATAGCGGGGCCCCGTTCCCGCAGCCCGAACCCGTCCACCCCCGGGCGAACGTACCGAATGACGACCGCATGACGAGCAAGGAGGCTTGTGATGACGAAGGCGCGGGACATCATGACCGGCGGGGCCGAGTGCATCGGCGCGAAGGAGTCGGTGCTGGACGCCGCCCGCAAGATGAAGGACCTCGGCGTGGGCGCGTTGCCGATCTGTGGAACGGACAACAAGCTCAAGGGCGTGCTGACCGACCGGGACATCGTGGTGAAGGTGCTCGGCGCGGGCAAGGACCCCGCCACTTGCGAGAGCGGTGACCTCGCGCAGGGCGAGGCGGTGACCATCGGCGCGGACGACGACGCGGAAGAGATTCTGCGCACGATGACCGCCCACAAGGTACGCCGTCTGCCGGTCATCGACGGCCACGACCTGGTCGGCATGGTCGCCCAGGCCGACGTCGCCCGAGCGCTGTCCGACCCGAAGGTCGGCGAACTCGTCGAAGCCCTCTCCACCGACTGAACCACACCACTGCCCCGAGCCCGGACCGGTCGGCCCGGGCTCGCGGTGCGAATGTTCAGGAACGTAGTGCATACGTGTGAATCAACCGACCGTCTCCGGCGTAGTGGCCCGGTGCCGGCGGATCGAGGCGGAGGCTCGCCGTACAGTCGCCACCCGTGGCGCACACCTTCGACGAACTCGTCGCGATGCAGCGCGCGGCCGACGCCGCGCACGCCCAGGCCGAGCGGCTACGACAGCAGTACGGACCACCCGCCGCACAGCGCTGGTCCGATCAGCAGTTGCAGACGTACGAAACGGCGTGGCGAGCCTGGCGTGATCTGGCTCGGGACATGCAGACCGCGCTCACCGCGTACGCGCAGGAGCAGGGTGAGACCCGGAAGGACGCGGAGAGGCGCGTGAAGAGCGCTGCCGGGCGACTGGAGTAGCAACGCGCCCACCCGCCCCCAGTGACCGACCAGGTCTTCAACGATCAGCGTCGCGTACGCAGTCGCGTACGTAGATACAGCGCCGGGCTCAAGGCCCCGGGCCCGGCTACGCGCCCGCGTCCTCGGCGACCGCGGCCTTCGCCGGTACCCCGATTCCGAGCTTCTCGAGGATCTTCTTCTCGATCTCGTCGGCGAGGTTGGGGTTGTCCTTGAGGAAGCTGCGGGCGTTCTCCTTGCCCTGGCCGAGCTGGTCGCCCTCGTACGTGTACCAGGCGCCCGCCTTGCGGACGAAGCCGTTCTCCACGCCCATGTCGATCAGGCCGCCCTCGCGGCTGATGCCATGGCCGTAGAGGATGTCGAACTCGGCCTGCTTGAAGGGCGGCGCGACCTTGTTCTTGACGACCTTGACGCGGGTGCGGTTGCCCACCGCGTCCGTGCCGTCCTTCAGGGTCTCGATACGGCGGATGTCGAGCCGCACCGAGGCGTAGAACTTCAGCGCCCGGCCACCGGTCGTGGTCTCCGGGGAGCCGAACATCACGCCGATCTTCTCGCGGAGCTGGTTGATGAAGATCGCCGTCGTCCTCGTCTGGCTGAGCGCGCTGGTGATCTTCCGGAGCGCCTGGCTCATCAGACGGGCCTGGAGACCCATGTGGGAGTCGCCCATCTCGCCCTCGATCTCCGCGCGCGGCACCAGGGCCGCGACGGAGTCGATGACGATCAAGTCGATGGCGCCGGAGCGGATCAGGATGTCGACGATCTCCAGGGCCTGCTCGCCGTTGTCCGGCTGGGACAGGATGAGGTTGTCGGTGTCGACGCCGAGCTTCTTGGCGTACTCCGGGTCCAGAGCGTGCTCGGCGTCGATGAACGCCACCGAGCCGCCGGCCTTCTGCGCGTTCGCCACCGCGTGCAAGGTCAGCGTCGTCTTGCCGGAGGCCTCCGGGCCGTACACCTCCACCACTCGGCCGCGCGGGATGCCGCCCACACCGAGCGCCACGTCCAGCGCGGTCGACCCGGTGGGGATCACCTCGATGGGCTCGTTGGGCCGCTCGCCCATGCGCATGACCGCGCCCTTGCCGAATTTCCGCTCGATCTGTGCGAGCGCGGTGTCCAGCGCCTTTTCGTGGTCGGTTCCTGCCATGAGCTTCACCCGGTCCGATGGTGTGGCACGCCACACGTCGGAGGACATGGGCGCCTACTGCCGACAACGGACGTCTCGGAGATCCCAGTAAACGAACATCCGATCGATTTGCGTGTCCAGTGAAAGGTACCAAACCGGGGGGAGCGGGGCGGGTGGAACGCCCTCCCCGCCTGGAGGTGGCGCTCAGCCTCCTTCGAGCTCCCGGCGCACGGTGGCGGCGATGCGGGGGAGTGCGGTCTCGAGGTGGCGGCGCTGAGCGGCGCTGAGTGGATCGAACACGAGCCGCTTCACCAGCGCGACGTGTTCGGGTGCGCTCTCGACGAGCTTCTGCCTGCCGGCGTCGGCCAGGGAGGCGAGGGTGTATCGACCGTCGCCGGGGTCGGGCCGGCGGGCGACCCAGTCGCGGGCTTCGAAGCGGTCCATCACCTTCGACAGGCGGGGCTGGGTGCTGTCGCAGACCCGGGCCAGGTCGCTGAGCCGCATCGTGGCCTCGTCGGCCATGGACAGCTGCGCCAGAACCCCGTACTCGAAGTTGGAGATGCCTGCGTCTCGCTGTAGCTGGCGGTCGAGGGCCGCCGGGAGGGCGATGACGACCGTGAGCAGCGCCTGCCACAGGTCCTGCTGGTCGTCGTCGAGCCAGAGTGACTGGGTGTCCATGGACCTCATCATACTTGCCCGGGCAACTCACATCACTTGCCTGGGCAAGTCTTGATGGGCTAGCTTTTTACTTGCCTCGGCAAGTGAAAACACTTGCTGAGGCAAGTGAAGGAGCTGATTTCGATGACCACTCCGAGCAGCCCGAATTCTCCGGGCGGCCGGGCTTCTCCGGGCGGCCTGGCTTCCCGTGGCGGCCTGGCTTCCCCCCGTCTGTCGCACACACCAGCCGCGGCGTACGACGACCTCCTTGCCCGGGTCCTGCCAAAGGCGCGCGAACAACGGGTGTGGAACCCCTCCGACGGGCCCCTGCCCAGCCTCTTCGTCAGCCACGGCGCCCCGTTCACCCTCGACGATCCGCAGTGGCTCGGCGACCTCTTCGACTGGGCCACCTCGATGCCCAAACCCCGGGCCGTCGTTGTCGTCTCGGCCCACTGGGAACGGGCACCGGTCGCGATATCCGGAGCCGCGGCCGGCACCCCGCTCCACTACGATTTCAGCGGCTTCCACCCCCGCTACAAGACCCTTCCCTACGCGACCCCGGACGCCACCGACCTGGCCCGGCGGCTCACCGGCCTGCTGGGCCGGACGCCCGTGCACGAGTTCGCCGACCGCGGCCTCGACCACGGTGCCTTCATCCCGCTCATGGCCATGTACCCCGCGGCCGACGTCCCGGTCGTGCAACTGTCGATGCCCAGCCTCGACCCCGGCGCCCTGCTCGAACTCGGGACACGCCTGCGGCCCCTGCGCGACGAAGGCATCCTCGTTCTCGGCTCGGGCTTCATGACGCACAGCTTCGCCGTCTTCCGCCGGCCGGAGCTCGCCGCCGACACCGCGGCCTTCGACGAATGGGCCGTTGACGCCCTCGCCCGGGGCGACGCCGACGCCCTCACCGACTACCGCAACAAGGCACCCGGTGTCGCGGTCGCCCATCCGACGGCGGACCACTTCGTACCGCTGCTGCTCGCCGTCGGCGCCGCCGATGACCCCGGCAGCGCGGTGAGCGCCATCGACCGCATGGTGCTGGGCAACTCCACTCGGTCGGTGCAACTGGTCTGAGCGCCTTGCCTGATCGCCTGTTGGCCGCATCCCTTGACGACCTCATCGATACACCCTGGAGGAAAGTGCCATGAAGGCAATACGTTTCCACGAGTTCGGCAGCAGTGAAGTCCTGCGCTACGAGGACATCGACCGTCCGGTTCCTGGCGCCGGGCAGGTACTGGTGCGGGTGGCGGCCACGTCGTTCAACCCGATCGACGATCACATCCGCGCCGGTGTCGTGGCCGAGATGATTCCGATCACCTTCCCGTACGTGCCGGGGATCGACCTGGCGGGCACCGTCGCCGAACTCGGCGCGGACGTGACCGGCTTCGAGGTCGGTGACCGGGTCGTGGCGATGCTGCCCCTCGACTCCGCCGGCGCCTCGGCCGAGTACGTGCTCGCCCAGGCCGCGTCCCTGGCCACGGCGCCCCGGACGACCGAGCTGGTCGACGCCGCGGCGCTGCCGCTGACCGGTCTGGCGGCCTGGCAGACGGCGTTCGAGCTCGCCGAGCTGAAGCCCGGTCAGAGCGTCCTGGTCAACGGGGCGGGGGGCGCGGTCGGCAGCCTGGTGGTGCAGCTCGCCGTCGACGCGGGAGCGCACGTGACCGCGGTGGACGCGCCGCAGCACGCCGACCGCCTCCGGAGCTACGGCGCGGACCTGGTCCTCGGCCCCCTCGACCTTGCCGCGGGCCCGGCCGCCGTGGGCGGCCCGTTCCAGGCCGTGGTGAACCATGTGCGCGTCTCCCCGGAGGACCTCGCGCGGCTGACGAACTACGTCGCCGACGGCGGGGTCGCCGCCAGCACGGCCGGCCCGGTTCCCGAGGACCCCGCCCGGGGAGTGCGCAGCGCGAACCTGTGGGTCCGCGGTGACGGAGCCCAGTTGGCCGAGCTGGTCGCCAAGGTGGATGCCGGCAAGCTCCGGCTCCACGTCGACGCCCACCGCCCGGTGGCCGAGCTGGCCGCCGTGCATGAGGATGCCGGTGCCGGGCGGCTGCCCGGCAAGGTGGTCGTGCTCGCTCCCTGACCGCACCCGACCGGGCCGGCCCGCCGTTCGCCCACCCGGTTCGCCCACCCGCCGGTGGGCCGCCCATTCGTGGCGCCAGCGCACCACGCGGGCCCCGGCGCGGACGGTCCGGTCCGGTCGGCTCCGGTCCGGTCCGGTCGCCGGCGGGCCCTGGCCGCAGGCGGCGGACAGCAAGCCCGCCGCAGGTCAGGCCGTAGTCGGCGCGGCCAGCAGATTACCCATCGCGGCCAGCACGGACGGCTCGACGCGGTAGTAGACCCAGGTGCCGCGCCGCTCGGAGGTCAGCAGTCCGGCCTCCTTGAGCTTCTTCAGGTGGTGGGACACGGTCGGCTGGGAGACGCCGACATCGGAGATGTCGCACACGCACGCCTCGCCGCCCTTGTGCGAGGCCACCGCGGAGAACAGCCGCAGGCGGACCGGGTCGCCGAGTGCCTTGAACATCCGCGCGGCCCGTTCGGCCTCTTCGGCGTTCATGGGGCGTTCGGTCAGCGGCGGGCAGCACGGCACCACACCCTGGACGTCGGGATCGAGCAGCGGCAACACCCTGGCATTCGACATACATCTATGTTGACACATGTCGAACCAGTCGAACCAGTAGGGGGGGCGGGAGTCCAGATGTGCGGCCGGACATGGTGAACACGCCCCAAGGAGGACGATAGAGATAGCACCCGTACCCGGACCCGTACACGGACGGACCGGTACACGGACCCGGATACGGACGCGGCTCTCGAAGGAGGTCACCGTGATGGCCGAATCCCTCTCCACCCCGCCGCGCGGGCTGGTCCTGGTGGTCGCGACGGCCGGTGCCGGACATGCCGTACTCACTCTTGGGGGAGATGTGGGGTCCGACTGCCTTCGTGAGCTGGAGGGGCGACTCTGCGCGCCGCCGGTGAGCGAGGCCGTCGAGTGGACCGTGGACATGAGCGGCGTCACCCGCTTCGACCTCGCCTGCGCGTATGCCCTGCTGCGCGCGGCCACCCTGCGGCCGCATACGGCAGTACTGAGAATCCGCGGGGCACGGCGCCCCGTTCAGCGCACCTTGCGGCACGCCGGGCTCGAAGCGGTGGCGGTGTTCGAAGGCTGATCCGGATGGTGACCGGCTGGGTGACCGGCTGGGTGGCGGGCTGGATGGCGGGCGGAGCCGGGGCGACGGGTGTCTGGCAGACGTAGACTCGGTACCCGATATCGGTTTCGTCACTGCCCGGAGGGGCGGGGAGGCGGGGTAAGGGTGCGGGAGTTCCAGCGGGGAGCGGTGCGGCTGCACATCCTGCATCACGCGGCCGAGGAGGAGATCCACGGCGCGTGGATGACCGAGGAGTTGGCCTCCCACGGCTACAAGATCAGCCCCGGCACCCTGTACCCGACGCTGCACCGCCTGGAGACGGACGGCCTGCTGACCTCCGAGCAGCGGGTGGTCGACGGCCGTACCCGGCGGGTCTACAAGGCGACCGAGGCCGGGAAGAAGGCCCTCGCCGAGGACCGTCAGGCGCTCAAGGAACTGGCCCGCGAAATCCTGGGCGGGCACGCCCTGTAGAGCGGCCGGGGCGCCACCCGCCCGGGGCCGGCGCGCGTCGGGTCTAGGAGCGCCGCGCGGCCACGGTGCGGCGCACCCCGTAGGCGGCGGCGCCGACGGCCAGGACCGCGATGCCCCAGACCACCGAGGACACCGGCAGGGCGAAGGCCAGGGCCAGGCAGCCCGCCAGCCCGACGACCGGGACGGCCCGGGCCGGGCGGCCCTCTTCGGGTGTGAGGGTCCAGGCGGAAGCATTGGCGACGGCGTAGTACGCGAGCACGCCGAAGGAGGAGAAGCCGATCATCCCGCGCACGTCCGTCGTCGCGGCCAGGACCGCTACCACGGCGCCCACCGCGAGTTCAGCACGGTGCGGCACCTTGAACTTCGGGTGGACCGCGGCCAGGGCGTGCGGCAGGTGCCGGTCGCGGGCCATGGCCAGCGTGGTGCGGGAGACGCCGAGGATCAGCGCGAGCAGCGAGCCGAGCGCGGCCAACGCCGCACCGACGCGCACCACCGGGGCGAGCCGGTCGGCGCCCGCCGCCCGGACCGCGTCGGACAAGGGTGCGGCACTCTCCGCCAGCCCCTTCGGGCCCAGCACCGTCAGCACGGAGACGGCGACGGCGGCGTAGACGACCAGGGTGATGCCGAGGGCGATGGGAATGGCCCTCGGGATGGTGCGCTGCGGGTCGCGTACCTCCTCGCCGAGGGTGGCGATGCGCGCGTACCCGGCGAAGGCGAAGAACAGCAGCCCCGCCGCCTGGAGCACTCCGCCGAAGCCGGCGTCGTCCCCGACGTCGAGCCGGGCCGCGTCCGATGCCGAGGAGGTGAGGGAGGCCACCGTCACGGCGGCGAGCACTGCCAGGACGACGGCCACGATCACCCGGGTCAGCAGCGCCGACTTCCGCACCCCCGAGTAGTTCACCGCCGTCAGCGCCACCACCGCGGCGACCGCGACGGCATGGGCCTGCCCGGGCCAGACGTACCAGCCGGCCGTGAGCGCCATCGCCGCGCAGGAGGCCGTCTTGCCGACCACGAAGGCCCAGCCCGCCAGGTAGCCCCAGAAGTCCCCCAGCCGCTCGCGGCCGTAGACGTACGTGCCGCCCGACGCCGGGTACCGGGCCGCGAGCCGGGCCGAGGAGGTGGCGTTGCAATACGCGACCACCGCGGCCAGGCCCAGGCCGATCAGCAGCCCGGAGCCTGCGGCGAGAGCCGCCGGGGCGAGCGCGGCGAAAATCCCGGCGCCGATCATCGACCCCAGACCGATCACCACGGCGTCGGACACCCCTAGCCGCCGCCGCAGCTCATCCGGCACCCCGGCGGCGATCGATGACTTGCCCATGGCCCCACTCCTCTGGCGGCACGCCCGCGCACCCTACGAAACTCGATATCGGCAGACGATACGGGACTGCGCGAACCGCTTCGACCGAACCTCGGCCGCCGCCCCCTCTCACGGGCAACCTCCTGGGCTGACCATCTCCCGGGTCGTCACGTAGCGCCGTCGGCTCCTGGGATGGCGCAACCTGGCCCAAGGTTTGCGGCCAAAGATTGTGGATTCAGTCTGTTTAGAGACATTCGATCAGCATGTAGGACGTGTGGGCGTTCCGTTCCCCCTACGTTGGAACCGTCAGACGGAGTATCTCTCCGCCTGAACAATCGAAGGAAGTAACACCATGCGCACCATGCGCACAACCACTGCCAGGACCTTCCTGATCGCGACGATCGCCGTAGCCGGCCTTACGGTGTCGCCCGCCCTCGCCTCCGCCCAACCGGGTACGGGCAGCGCCCGGGCCCACAGCGCTGCCGGGGCCCCCGGCAGTAACGGGACGAACGGCGTCGGGGTCCTCGGGGGTATCGGTGGCCTCGGCGGCACTGGTGGCGCCGCAGGTGCCAACGGCAACGGCGGCAACGGAGGGGCCGGAGGCAATGCCAGCGGCCTCGCAAGTGTCGGCGGACTCGGCGGCACGGGCGGGGCCGGCGGCGCCAACGGCAACGGCGGCAACGGCGGATACGGTGGCGGCGCCATGCTCGGTGGCACCGGCGGCGAGGGCGGCGTGGGCGGCGTCGGCAACGCCGGAGCCGGAATCAACGGCGGCAAGGGCGGCAACGGCGGCGCAGCCATCGTCAGTGGCGGCCACACAGGCGGCAAGGGCGGCGCCGGTGGCGCGGCCAGCCCGGTCTGCCCGGGTAAGCCCGGCGGCAATGGAACCGCGGCCACGATGTTCGCCGACGGCACCACCGGCGCCACGGGCGCTGCCGGCAAGACGACTCTTCCCTGCTGAACCTCCCGGTGAGCGGGTTGAGCGGGTTGAGCGGGTTGCAGTCAGCATCTCGCGCCACGATGGGCGGTGTGGCTGCACGCGGCGCCAGGTGTCCCGCAACCCGCGGAAGGTGCCACCACGCTCAGTGGGGACGCGTTCGCCAGGCCCGGGTGAAGAGTTCGGGCAGAGGGCCGGCGACGGGCCGTGAGTAGACCTTGGCCCCGATGACCCGGACTCCGAGCAGCTCGGCCTTCCAGGTCTCCATCGGAGGGTGGAACGTGTCCCCGCCCGCCCAGTCACCGGGCAGGAACACCCCCCGCCCGGCCCGGGCCCTGCGGTCGGCGACCACCAGACCGGCCTCGACGAGTTCGGCCACAACAGTCTTGTGGTGTGCGGGAGTCCACCGGTTGAAGCGGCGGATACGGCGATCGGTGGGCGCGGGCAGGGCGAGTAGCTGTAGATACAACGTGGCGGCGTCCGTATCCAGGCCGGTGGTGGCTGCCGCCTCCTTGACCACCTGTGGTGCGGACAGCCGCGGATCGCTCTCGTAGCCGCCCGGCGGCAGCGATCCCTCGGTTATGCGCTGCACGATCCGCTCGAACTCCGGACCGCGCAGCCGGCGGACCAGCGCCAGATGCGAGTCCTCCATGTCGACCACGGTCTCCAGGCGCCGCGAGCGCTCGTCGGTCCCGTAGCGGCCGGGCCGGAAGTACACACCGGGCGCCTCGCGTTCACCGCGCCGGTCGAACCCTGCCTCGGAGACGACGACCAGGCCGTCATCGAGCGTGGGGTGGGCGAGCGGCTCGGCGGCGTCCAAGTAGGGCAGGGCGCCGGGGAAGCCCGGCAGCAGTTCCGCCACGGTGCGGCCGCGCAGGCTGCGGCCGCGGGCGGAGAGCAGCAACTCCGGGTGGGCCAGACGTTCCCGCAGCAGCCGTACGGTCTCGGGGACACCCCGGCGTACGGGATCTCCTTCGGGAAGCTCGGCATACACCCAGTCGACGGCGTCGCACACCACGGCGAGCAGCTCTCTGAATCGGAAACCCTCGTCGCCCTCCCAGCCGCCGCCGCTGATGCTGTTCACCCGCAGCCGGGTGTCCGGGTCGCGGGTCAGCCGCGGCTCGCGCGCGGGATCGGCGAACACGGCGCACACGGCTGCCGGGGCCATCCGAACATCGCTGTGCTCGGCGGCGACGGCGAGCGTCGACTCGGGCACGGCGGGGCGTACGCCCTGTTGCCTGCGCCAGGCCCCGGCGATCCGCTCGGCGAGCGCCCGCTGCCCGCCCTCCAGCCACAGCTCCTCGGGGTCCGCGGGCAGCACGTCGGCCAGCAGGTCGAGGCGCTCGGCCACCGGCAGGGCCGCCAACTCCCGCTCACCGGCCTCGGCTTCGGACTGCTTGAGTCCCATCACCTTGCGCGCCTCGGCATCGAGGCCCCAATACCCGTACTTCACATCGGGCATTCCCGCGAGCAGCAGCGCGGCACCGGCACGGCTCAGCCCGGTCCGCTCGGCGAGCATCGCGGCCGCCGCGCGGTCCCAGGGTGCGGGGCCCTTCTGCCGTACGAGGTGCACGAGGCGCCGCAGCCGGTCAGGTGTGTCCCAACCAGCCGCGGGCACCGGCTCGGCGGCCGTGATCCGGCCTGGCGCCGGCGGCTGGGCGCTCCCGGTGCGCAACTCGACGAAGCGCTGCCCCTCCCGGCCGGCCCCGAGGCCGTGCAGAGCGACCACCGCGCCATCGCGGGTCCGAGCGGCACGTGTGTCCTTGTCGGCGAGTTCGAGGACGCCCGTACGCATCCGGACGCGAACCTCCGGTTCGGCGAAGGGAGTTTCCGCCCATACCTCCAGCATGGCCAGCTGGACCGCGCGCAGATGGTCCTGCACGTGGAAGGAGCTCGCCCGCAGGGCCACGGCGCCGCACCGGCCGATGAACCGGTACCAGTTCCAGCCCTGGTACCGCGCGGGCGCCTCCTCGCCGCTCCCGGTCAAGTAGCCGCCGACCTCGGTGAACACGGTGAGCGTGCCGGGCCCCCAGTGGCCGGAACCTTCGATGAAACCGTTGAGGGCCTGGGCGATCCACTTCTCGTCGAAGGGCTGTGCGGGACGTATCGCGGTGTGGGACATGCGGCCATCCTGCCGGATCACGTGCCTGCCTTTCGCCGCCGCCGGAGCACGCGCTTCACCCGGCTGACCCGGTACTCCCTCGGGGGAGGGCACACCGGCGACCGCGTGGCTCGCGACTCACCTTTTTCTGCTCCGCCCGCGCCTGCGGCCCGCACGACGTAACGTCGAGTCCATGATCGTATGGCTCAACGGCACCCATGGCTCGGGCAAGACGACGACCAGTGCTCTCGTGCAGCGGCTGATCCCGGACTCACGGGTGTTCGACGCCGAGAAGGTCGGCGAGACGCTCATGGACATCACGCCGCGGTTGCCCTGGACGGGCAACTTCCAGGACTGGCCGCCGTGGCGGCCGCTCGTGGTCGACACCGCCCGACGCGTCCTCGACTACACCGGCGGCACGCTGGTCGTTCCCATGACCGTCCTGGTCGAGGCGGGCGCATCGCGGGCGACACCGTTCTCGGCCCCGACTCCCCGTTCCGTCTGCGATACCTCAAGCCCTACGCCGAGGCGGCCGACACGTGGCTGCACGCCGAGGCCGAGGTCGTCGACACCACGCACCTCACACCCGCCCAGGCCGCCCAGCAGATCGCGGAGGCCGTCAAGACGTGACGATCGGGAAGCGGGTGTCGGGCCGGTCGGTGAGTGATCCGAAGGTGAGCAGGGTCCGTACGTCGCCCTCGACCGTGGCATCACCTCGGGCGATCGCGTCGGCGAAGGTGGTGGTCCTGCTCATCACGGCGTCGAGGACGGTTCGCGGCAGCCTCAGCGTCACATCCGGGTCCTCGCCGCGCGGTGCGCCGCCGCGCATCGGGGTGAGCGCGCCGTTGGACAGCAGAACGGTCCAGGTCTCGGCCGCGCTGGAACTTTCCGGCTGCGCGGGCTCCGGTGCGGTGATCTCCCAGCGCAGGAGCATCCGGCCGGCCGCCGCCGCTCGGGGGCCGTTGATCCGGACGGCCATGGACCGGAAGATCTGCTCGACCGTCAGGGCGGCGATGATGTCGGGTGCTCCTCGGGTGGGGGTGCCGCGTACGCCTTCACGCAGCTCCATGGCGCCCATGAGGTAGAAGTTGCGCCACGGACCGCACTCCGCCCCGTGGCCCAGGTGCTCGAAGGCCGAGGCCTGCAAGGCGCGGGCCGCCACGTGCCCGGGCTCGGCGAGCAGCACATGGCTGAGCACCTCCGCGGTCCAGCGCAGGTCACCGGCTTCGAACGACGCGCGGGCCTTGTCGACCACCGCGTCCGCCCCGCCCATGAACGCGACGTACCGCTCTGCCCCCTCCCGCGGCGGGTGCTGCCACAGGTGCGCGGGGTTGCCGTCGAACCAGCCCATGTACCGCTGGTAGACCGCTTTGGCGTTGTGGCTGAGCGAGCCGTAGTAGCCGCGGACGTGCCAGGCGCGCTCCAACGCGGGCGGGTAGCGCAGCTCCTCCGCGATCTCCGCGCCCGTACGGCCCGCGTTGATCAGCCGTACGCACTGGTCATGCAGGTAGGCGTAGGCGTCGCGTTGCTCCTCCAGGAACCGTACCGCCCGGTCCTGTCCCCAGGTGGGCCAGTGGTGGGAGGCGAACACCACGTCGGTGTCGTCGGCGAACAGGGCGAGCGTCTCGGTCAGATAGCGGGCCCAGGCGCTGGGGTCGCGGACCAGGGCGCCGCGCAGGGTCAGCACGTTGTGCAGGGTGTGGCAGGCGTTCTCCGCCACACACAGGACGCGCGGCCCGGGCAGGTGGAAGTTCATCTCGGCCGGGGCTTCGGTGCCGGGGGTGAGCTGGAAGACCAGGCGTACGCCGTCGACGGTCTCCGTCTGGCCGGTGGTGGTGATGTCGAGGGTGGGTGCGATCAGCGAGATGCTGCCGAGCGAGGTGGTCTGCCCGAGGCCGCAGCCGATCTGCCCCGCGGGCCCCTTGGGCAGAGCGGCCCCGTACATGTATCCGGACCGGCGTCCCATGGCCGGGCCCGTCATCACGTTCTCGCCGGCGGCGTGCTCCAGGAATCCGGCGGGCGCGATGACCGGTACCCGGCCGGAGGCGGCTTCGGCCGGGTCGATGATGCCGCGTACCCCGCCGAAGTGGTCCACGTGGCAGTGCGTGTAGATGACGCCCGTCACGGGGCGCTCACCCCGGTGGGTGCGGTACAGGGAGAGGGCGGCGGCGGCCACCTCCGTGCTGATCAGCGGGTCGACGACGATCACTCCGCGTCGTCCCTCGATGAAGGTGATGTTGGAGAGGTCCAGGCCCCGCACCTGGTAGACGCCCGGTACCACCTCGAACAGGCCCTGCCGGGCCACCAGCCCGCTCTGCCTCCACAGCGACGGGTGCGCCGTGGGCGGGCAGTCCTCCTTCAGGAAGGCATAGGCGTCGGCGTCCCAGACGAGGCGCCCGGCGGCGTCGTGAACGGTGCCCGGTTCGAGCCGGGCGATGAACCCCCGGGCGGCGTCCGCGAAGTCCTCCTCGTCGTCGGGGCCGTGGGAAGGGGAGGTGTGGTCCTGCGAGGCGTGGGTCATGGGTGCTGTCTCGTCTCGGTGCGGGGCCGGCTTCGGCCTCATCAGGCGAGCGTCACCAGCGACTTGGCGATGCCGTTGCGCTGGATCTCGGAGGTTCCGGTCAGGACACGGAACATGCGCATCTTGCGGAAGAGGTACTCGATCTCGTTGCCCTGGGTGAGCCCGTCCTTGCCGTGGATCTGGACGGCATGGTCAAGGATGCGGAACGCCGATTCCGCGACGAACAGCTTGCACATGAACGCTTCCGTGCGGACGTCGGATCCGCTGTCCAGGGCGCCGAGAGCGGCGTAGGTCATCGAACGGGCCGCGTAGAGATCGGTCGCCATGTCGGCCAGCTTGTGCTGGATGGACTGCATCTCCATCAGGAGCCGCCCGCCCGCGGCCTTGCGCGTCAGGGCCCGGTCGCGGGTCAGCTGGAGGGCGCGGCGGGCGGCGCCGATGGCGGTGGGACAGTGCAGCAGCCGGTTGTTCGTCACCCGGCCCAGCGCGATCTTCAGGCCCTGGCCTTCTTCCCCCAGGAGGTTGGCGGCCGGGACGTGGCAGTCTTCGAGGATGATGTCGCTCTCGATGTGCTCGCCGGACATCGGGGTGGCGCCCTCCACCACACGGCAACCGGGGCTGTCCAGGTCGACCAGGAACGCGGAGAAGGAGTTCTCCGTGCCTGCCGTCCGCGCCACGACGATCGCGAAGTCGGCGAAGGGCCCCGCCGAGCTGAACACCTTGTGGCCGGTCAGGCGGTATCCGTCGCCGTCCCCGTCCGGTGTGGCGGTGGTGGTCATGGACCGTACGTCGGAGCCGGCGTCGGCCTCGGTGAGGGAGAAGCAGCAGGCCCTTTCACCGCGTACGAGGGGCAGCAGATAGGTGGTGAGCTGGTGCTCCGTGGCGTACTTCAGGATGTCCCCGGCCCGGAGTGGTCCGCCCATGTCGCCGAGCACCGAGTGTCCGAGGACTCGTCCGCAGGCGCCGATCTCTTCCTTGAGCGCGGCGAGCCGGACGTTGCTGAGGGCCTGGCCCCCGTACTCCTCGGGGAGGTGGATGCCGTAGAAGCCCAGTTCGCGACTGCGCTGCCAGACGGGTTCGAGGTCGGCTCGGGTGAGGCGGGTCTCACGCGTGATGCCCCGTTCCCGCTCGTAGTCGGCGAGTTCACCGTCCAGGTAGGTGCGCAGCCGGTCGACGAGTCCGGCGAGGTGCGGGTCGTCGTAGGTGGGGCGGAACGAGAAAGTCATGTGCGGTCTCTCTTGATGAGCCTGATGAGGGTGGTGAGCCTGATGGGGGTGATGGGGTGATGGGGTGATGGGGTGATGGGGGTGTATCAGTGCACGCGTCGGTCGGCGCCGGCCCAGTAGGGCTCGCGCACGGCCTTGCGGTCGAGCTTGCCGTTGCGGTTGTGGGGGAGCGCGGTCACGAACTCCACCGAGCGGGGCTTCTTGAAGCGGTCGAGGCGCATGGCGCAGAAGTCGGCCAGTTCCTGTTCGCCGACGTGCTGTCCGGGGCGGGTCACGACGACGGCCTTGACCGCCTCGCCCCACTTCTCGTCGGGCACACCGACCACACAGGCCTCCTGTACGGCGGGATGCTCGTACAGGGCGGTCTCGACCTCGGTGCTGTAGATGTTGAAACCACCGGAGATGATCATGTCCTTCTTGCGGTCGACGAGGAACAGATAGCCGTCCTCGCGCATGAAGGCCAGGTCACCGGTGTGGACCCAGCCGTCGCGGAAGGTCTCCGCCGACAATTCGGGAGCGTGCCAGTACTCACGCACGCAGTCGGGGCCGCGCACGATGACCTCCCCGATCTCACGTGGCGGCAGTTCGCTGCCGCGCTCGTCGACGACACGGACCTCGGAGTCGTACGCGGGGCGCCCGCACGACCGGAGGAGTTCCTCGTCCTCGGTCACTCCCCGCAGGACCTCCGCGCTGGAGAGGCCGGCGACCACGCTGGTGGTCTCCGCGAGACCGTAGCCCTGGGCCACGACAGGACCGAACAGGGCGACGGCGTCGCGCAGCCGCTGAGGCGAGACCGGGGCCCCGCCGACGCGTACGCTCGCGAGGCTCGACAGGTCGCGCTCCGCCGCGCTCGGGTGGGCCAGCACCATGTTGAGCATGGCCGGCACGAGGAACGTGGCGGTGATCCGCTCCCGTTCGACGGCATCGAGGAAGGCCTCCGCGCTCCACGTCGGCAGGATGTGGGTGGTGGCGCCACCGAACACACCGGCCAACAGCACCATGCCGGTGGCGTGGGTGATGGGCCCGCAGGCCAGATAGCGGGTGTCGGGGCCGGGCCGGGACTCCTCGCTCATCAGGGTCTTCCGCATGTTCGCGAGGCGGTTGCCGAACGTCTGCACCGCCGCTTTGAGAGCGCCGGTCGAACCCGAGGTGAAGTTGAGTACGGCCGGGTCGTGTTCGGTGGTCTCGACGGCGACGACGCTGTCATCGCCCTCGGCCAGCAGGTCGGCGTACGGGACCGGCCGGGGCCCCGCGCCCGGTCCTTCCTCGGCCACGGTGTCGAGCAGCACGGGCAGGCAGCCGGTACCCGCCGCCTCGATGGCGGCCAAGGCGTCCTCGCGGTGCGCCGCGTCGAACACCAGGAAGCGGACGGGTGCGTCCCTGAGGATGTGCTCGATCTCCGCGCGGCCCAGCCGGGCGTTGACCGGCACCCGGATCAACCCTGCCTTGTACAGGGCGAATTCGACCTCCACGAGTTCGGCGCGGTTCCACGCGAGTGACGCCACGGCTTCCCCGGGACGCAGCCCGCGCCGCCGCAGCGCGGAGGCCAGCCGATTGGCGGCGGTCTCCAGCCGGTCGTACGACCAGGTCTGATCCCCGCATACGAGCGCGGGATGAGCGGGCCAGTGGCGGGCGCTGCGTGTGAGGTACGTACCGAGGTTCATCGGGCGGCTCCAGAGGGCCAGGTCACATGGGGGAGTGACGCGGGAGAGACGTACAGCGGGAGAGGCGTACAGCGGCAGGGCGGAGAGGCGGTAGCGCGCACAGTATCGACGGGTTGCAAATTTCCAGACAGTTTGTTCAGTAACGGTGAGGCTGTCAAGGCTTCCGTACACTGAGCTGTCTGAGCTGTCGCCCCACGTCAGGGGGCCACGGCACGGCAAGGAAATGGGGGACGGCGTTGGCCGAGGACAGGCGCGTCCGCAAGACGCGCAAGGCGCTGCGTGACGCTCTGGTGGACCTCGTGATCGAGCGGGGATTCACCGCTCTGAGCGTCGAGGACATCACTCAGCGGGCCGACGTGGGCCGCGCGACCTTCTACAGCCACTTCCGTGACAAGGACGAGCTCTTCGCCCGGGTGACCGCGGACCTCCTGGCCGAACTCGACGTCCGGCTCCGGCCGGCGGTGCAGGACAGCGCGGTGGGCTTCACCGGCAAACCCATCCTGCAGATGCTGCGCCACGCGCGGGAAGAGCGCGACCTCTACCGGATCGTGCTGCGCGGGGAGGGGGACGGCAAACCGCTGCGGATGTTCACGGATGCCTGCGCCCGCGTCGCCGCACAGGAGTTCCGCGGCCGGTCCGAGCGCAACGCGGTCGAACCGAGGATCGATCCCGATCTGCTGGCCAGGGCCTGGGTGGGCGAGCAGGTCGGAGTCCTGCAGTGGTGGGTGGAGCAGGACACGCCCCCCATGCCGGCCGAGGAGGTCGTACGCATGCTGCTCGACCTCGCCCTGCGCGGCCGCTACTGGGCCACGGGCTTCGACACACCCGCCTGACGAGGCGCCGGAACGGGCGGCCCCACGGGATTCAGCCTCCGGGCGTCCCGCTCGGGGTGGATGGCGACGATCGCCAGCAGCCCGCACACGGCCATGACGCCCGCCGACAGCAGGAACGCCACGGTGTAACCGGCCGCCTCCGTGGCCGCGTTGTCGACCAGGTGACCGGTCAGGTACGGCACGAAGAGGCCCGGCAGGGTCCCCGAAGCGGCCACGACACCGAAAACGGCGCCACGGCGGCCGTCCGGCACGACCGTCGCCGTGGTGACGTAGTGCAGCGGAAGGGCGACCGCGTGGCAGCCGAACGCCAACGCGATCAACAGGAGTTGCGCCGGCTCTCCCGCGGCGAAGGGCAGCAGGGCCAGCGCGCCGCCCGCGACCAGGACCGCCATACCCTGCGGGATGCCGTCCGCGCGCCTGCTGGACACGCCCCGGCGCTTGAGACGGTCGACATAGGCGGGCACGGACAGCAGGAGCACCAGGCTGACCACCGACACCCCGCTGACGACGGTCGAGGCGCCGGTCGCGGTCATGTCCATCTGCGTCTGCAGGTAGACCGGCAGCCACGCGCTGGACAGGGCCAGCGCCCAGTGGGACCCGAAGGCGCTGAGGATGCCGCCCGTCACGGTGCCGTTCGTGAGCAGGGCCCGCAGAGGCGGACCCGCCGCGCGCGGCGGACGGCCCGCTCCCCGAGCCGGCTTCCGCTCCCCGCCGTAGGGCCCGTCCTGCCCCACGAAAGGCCAGACCAGGCACCAGGCGGCGCTGATGAGCGTGAGGGCCACGAAAGCCGAACGCCAACCGTGGTCCACGATGAGCCAGGTCAGCAGCGGGGCGGAGACGGCGGTCCCGAGCGCGGCGCCACCGATCTGTAGCGCGGACGGCAGGCCCCGCCGCCCGGTCGGGAACCACTTGTACAGCGCGTGCATGGACATGGAGGCCGCGGGGCCCTCCGCCATGCCGAGCAGGACGCGCCCGGCGATCAGCGAGGGCACGGCGGCCACCAGCAGGACCGGGAGCTGGGCAACGGCCCAGAGCGCGGCCATGGCGAGGAGCAGGGCACGGCTGGAGATCCGTGCCGAGAAGAACCCGACGACGAGCCCGGACAGGCTGAACAGGACGTAGAAGGAACTGGAGATCAGCCCGTACGTGCTCTTGCCGATGCCCAGCTCCTCCATCAGCGGCACCGCCGCGAGGCCGAGGACGGCCTTGTCGGCGTAACTGATCATCATGAAGACCACGATCATCACGAGGACCACCCATGCCCGGCGTTCGGGGCGGGGCGGCACGTGTCCGGGCCGGGGCGACGATTCGGGGGGCGCGGTCTCGGTCTCGGTCTCGGTGGAGCGTGGCACGGGACTCCTTGCGGCGGGTGACGCGTAATCGCGTAACTGAACAACCTGTCTATTAACTTCCTATTGGTTCGGCAACGTAAACGGCTCGCGCGGGAAGGTCAACGGTTCCGACAGGAAGTCGGGGTGCCTGGCCGATGCGCCTTTCGGCGTCACACCCTGGGTCTGAGAAGGGTGATCTTCGAGGCGCCCTGTTCCGTGACGTACAGGGTGCCCTTGGCCGTGTCCTCCGTGACGTCCAGCGGCTGCTGGAATCCGGTGAACCCGGTGATGCCCGTCGTGGGCGCCGACAGCTTCCCCTGCGCGTCGACGCCGAACACCTCGATGTCCTGGCCACTGCTGTAACGGACCACCAGGAGCTTGCCCTTGAGCGCGCCGCCGAAGGCGTTGCCGCGATACTCGACGACCCCGTTGGCGGAGGCGTGCAGCCCGGCGTCGTACATCCCGGCCGCGTCCAGGTTGCGGTCGGGCCGGGTGCCCACCGGGTAGCCGGTGACCTCGAAGGGACTGGTGCCCGACGTGGGGTTGCCCCCGGCCAGCACCCACTCGCAGCGCGCCGGGTTCGGATGCCCGTAGTAGCGGTTCTTCTTCACGTCGAAGACGTAGTCGGTCTCCGCCACGGGGTTGGACGTGATCCCGGGCACGGTCGGACCGGTGTAGGCCCCGGCCGTCGCCGCGTCGATCCGGCGGGAGCAGGCGCCGGGCAGTGGCGTGGGCGTGGCGGGCGTATTGCCCCCGGCCGCTGACCCGTTGGTGGGTGTGTAGAGGTGACCGTTGGTGTGCCACACCAGGTCATAGGCGTTGCGTACACCCGTCGCGTACAGGGTCAGCGGTGCGTCGGCGGCGAACGGGTCGTACGTTCCCGGGCTCTCGGTCCGTACGTCGACGGCACCGGACGCCGGGAGCTTGGCCGGGTCGAGGCGCAGCACGGCGGCGTTGAGCAGGTGCTCGGGGCGGTTGCCCCACGTCGGGTCGGCGGCGCCCATGGCGTTGTTGGCGCCCTGCGACACGTAGAGGGCTCCGTCGGGGCCGAAGGCCAGGGAGTTGGTCTCGTGGTCCTTCACGGACCGGGGCAGACGGCTGATCACCTCGGTATATGTGCCGAGCCCTGGACCGCTCAGTCTGGCGATGCTGCTCGACCAGTCGGGCTCGTTCGGGGTGCCTCCGGCGTACATGGTGTTGGAGGTGATCCACAGGACCGGGGCGGCCGCCGTGGAGGAGGGGTCGAACGCCATCCCGATGACGGAGCGGTTGGGCGCTCCGGGCAGACCGCGGGCCGTCGCGTCCGTGCGTACGGTCGAGATCGTCTCCGCCCCGCTCAGGGTGCCGTCGGCGGCGATGGCGTACCGCAGGATGTATCCGTCGAGCGTGGACGCGTACAGCTTGCCGTCGGGACCCTTCACCACGGAGGCGAAACTCCGGCCCGTCGCCGACGTCGCCACCTTGTCGAAGGCGATGGCGCCAGTGCCGGTGCCCGCCCCGGTGGTGAACACCGAGCTCCATGGCGTGAAGCTCCGCCCGTCCAGGTCCCGGGCGCCGCTGGTGACCGAGAAGCGGTAGCGGGTGTTCGCCTTGAGACCCGTCGTCGGCGACAGGTTGATGACGTCGCCGCCGCCGCTGGTGATCACGCGGGCGGGCACGGCAGCCCCGGTCGCCGACTCCTTGAGGGTGACCGTGCCGCCGGTGAGGGTCGCGGCGTCGACGCCGGGACCCACCAGGCGGAGGTCCGCCACGACGCTGCCGGTCGGTGCCGCGCCGGTCGCCGTGTTCGCCGGGGTCACCGTCCTGACCTCCGGATGAACGGCGGAGTCGGCGAGCGGGGTGATGGTCACGTACGCGATCTTCGTGTTGCTGCCCCCGAGTGGACTGATCGTCAACCGGCCGTCAGCCACGGTCGGTTGCACGGTTCTGGTCTGATACTTGGTGGTGGACGACGTGGGGACGAATCCGTCGACCGCGTTCTGGTTCTCGACCTGGAGCGCGTGGGAGCTGTCCACGCTCGTGGCGTCGCCCACGGCGACCGTCACCGTGTACGTGCCGTCGGGCACGGCGATCTCCCACCGGCCCGGGGTCTTCACACCGGCCGACGAGGCGGGAAGCTGCATGTGCACGAGGGTGGCGAGGAGCCGGTCGGGCTCGGCGGTGCCTCTGTCCCGGCCGTTGCCCGTCAGGTCGAGCGGGGTGGTGTTGGTCAGCCCCACCCAGCCGTAGGTGAGGCCGGTGCCCTGGTCGGCGCCGGTACGGGCGCCGAAAGCCTGCCCGTGGTCGAGTGCGTGGCCGCTCACCGGCACGGTGGCGGCGGTGCCGAAGTCGATCTTCGCTGAGA
The DNA here is from genome assembly GCF_052936595.1 of Streptomyces sp. DSM 118878. Taxonomy (NCBI): domain Bacteria; kingdom Bacillati; phylum Actinomycetota; class Actinomycetes; order Kitasatosporales; family Streptomycetaceae; genus Streptomyces; species Streptomyces sp. DSM 118878. The sequence goes on along the minus strand of NZ_CP193622.1, from coordinate 1,185,393 downwards.
AGGTGGTGTCCACCCGCGCCTGCGCGGGAGCCACCAGGACGGCCCCTATGAGGGACAGGGCCAGCAGGAAGCCTGCCGTGCGGGGCGATGGTCCGCTCCGTGAGTGACTGCGTCTTCGAAGGCGTAATACGGTCCGTAATACGGTCACGGTCTTCTCCCGTCGAGAGTCGAGCAGGGAACACGCCCCGGGACGTGGCGAACGGTGCCGGATCCGCCGTTGGGCCGGATCCCCCCGTTGGGTAGGCGCTGACCGAGAATGCCCGTCACCGCGCCCGGGGCCTTGCCGTGCCCATGATTGCCCTGGGCGCGGCGGTCCGAGCGGCGACCGCGCCGGGCCCAGGCCCGGTCGGCGGCGCACCTGCCGCGTGGACGCCCGCGACCTGCTGGGTTCCGCTGAACCTCTGCCTCCACAACCGCATGTGGAGTGCTGTGGGCACGACACCTATATGTGTGTCCCCTACTGACGAGGTATCAGTGCGCGTCAGCCTGTGTGCCGATCGGCGTGAGAACGTCCTTTACATCCCTGCACCCTATTGACATGGTCATGGCCATCATCTGCGCATCTGTCGCGCATCCCCGGGGGGACTCCGTGCTGACCCGTCTGTTCACATCCTTTCCGCATGGCAGACTCAGATCCACCGGCCTCATAGCCTTCGCGCTCGCCGCCGTCGTTGCCGCGCTGCTTCCGTTGACCGGAGGCGGCCCAGTCATCGCGGTCACCGGATCCGGCGCCGCCGGAGTTCCCGATCCTCGGCACCCGATGGCGGCGCCGCACGAGCCCGTGGTGCCGGCCGACGCCATGGAACCCACCGCTCCCGTCCTGCCCAGGGACGGCTGGACCGTGTCCGCGAGTGACGAGGAGACCGCGTCCGAGAACGGACGCGCCGTCAACGTGCTCGACGGCAGCAACGCCACCATCTGGCACAGCAAGTGGAGCGGCACCGCCGCGCCGCTGCCGCACACCCTCACCGTCGACATGCACCGAACGGCTGTCGTATCCGCACTCGTCTACCAGCCGCGCACCGACAGCGCCAACGGCAGGGTGGGTTCGTATGCCATCCATCTGAGCGCCGACGGTACGAGTTGGGGTTCCGCCGTCGCCTCCGGCACCCTCGGCGACGACGCGACCGCCAAGACCCTGAGTTTCGCCGCGCAGGGCGCCCGCTACGTGCGGCTCACCGCGACGAGCGAGGCCGGCAACCGCGGCCCCTGGTCGTCCGCGGCCGAGATCAACCTCCTCGGCGACCCCGGCTCACCCGCCTCCGTGGTCGACCTGTCACGGACCGGGTGGACGGCGACGGCGAGCGACGAGGAGGTGAGCGCCTCGGCGAACGCCGCCGCCAACGTCCTCGACGGCGATCCGGACACCCTCTGGCACAGCCGGTACTCCGGTACCGCCGTGCCCCTGCCGCACAGCATCACCATCGACATGAAGAGCGCCCGCGACGTCTCGGCTCTCACCTACCAGCCGCGCAGGTCCGGGGCCAACGGCCGGGTCGGCGCCTACACCGTCAGGACCAGCACGGACGGCACCACGTTCGGGGCGCCCGTCGCGAGCGGAACCTGGAAGGACGACGACACCGTCAAGGGGGCCACCTTCTCCCGCACCGTCAGCGCGCGTTACGTACGCCTGACGGCCACCACGGAGGCGGGCGGGCGCGGGCCCTGGTCCTCGGCGGCGGAGCTCCGTCTCAGCACTCCGGCGAACCCGGCGACCGCCGGCGCCTGGGGCCGGGTCACCGGATTCCCGCTGGTTCCGGTGGCCACCGCCGTGCTGCCGAACAACAAGCTGCTCGCCTGGTCCGCGTACGGCGTCGACCGCTTCGGGGGAAGCAACGGCTACACCCAGACCGCGATCATGGATCTCGGTACCGGAGCCGTCACCCAACGACGGATCGACAACACCCGGCACGACATGTTCTGCCCCGGCATCGCGGTCCTGAAGGACGGCCGGGTGCTGGTCACCGGCGGCAGCAACGCCGAACGGGCCAGTATCTACGATCCGGCCACCGACGCCTGGTCCGCGACCAGCGACATGAACATCGCCCGTGGCTACCAGGCCATGACCCTGCTCTCCAACGGCGACGCCTTCGTCCTCGGCGGCTCCTGGAGCGGCGCCCAGGGCGGCAAGAACGGCGAGGTCTGGTCGCCGTCCACCGGCACCTGGCGCAAGCTGCCCGGCGTGCCGGTGACCAACACCATGACAGCCGACCCGGCGGGCCCCTACCGGGCCGACAACCACCAGTGGCTGCACGCGACGTCGGGCGGCCGACTCCTCCAGCTGGGACCGAGCAGGCAGATGAACTGGATCTCCACCCAGGGGGACGGCTCCGTCACCGCCGCCGGAACGCGGGGCGACAGCGCGGACGCCATGAACGGCAACGCCGTCGCGTACGACATCGGCAAACTCCTCACACTGGGCGGTGCGACCGCGTACGAGAACACGACGGCCACCCGGCGCGCGTACACCGTCGACCTCAACGGGGGCGGAACCCCGGTGGCGGCGCGTACCGGCGACATGGACTTCACCCGCTCCTTCAGCAACAGCGTCGTCATGCCGGACGGCAAGGTCGCCGTGTTCGGCGGGCAGTCCTACCCGGTCCCGTTCAGCGACGCGACCTCCTCGCTCACACCGGAGATCTGGGATCCGGCGACGGGGCAGTTCACCCGCATGGCGAGCATGGCCGTCCCGCGCAACTACCACAGCGTGGCCAATCTGCTGCCCGACGGGCGCATCTTCTCCGGGGGCGGCGGCCTGTGCGGCGACTGCGCCACCAACCACGCCGACGGGTCCGTCTTCACACCGCCCTACCTGCTCAACGCCGACGGCACCGAGCGCACCCGGCCCGTCATCACCGGCACGGTGCCCGCCCACGTGGCCAACGGGGCGGCCGTCCCCGTGACCACCGACTCGGCGGTCACCTCGTTCGCCCTGGTGCGGGCGGGCGCCGCGACCCACTCCACGGACAACGACCAGCGGCGCGTACCGCTCACCTTCACCCGCGACAGCGCGACCTCGTACACCGTCAATATCCCCTCCGACCCGGGGGTGGCGCTGCCCGGCAGCTATCTGCTGTTCGCGCTCGACTCGGCCGGGGTGCCGAGCAAGGCCCGGATGGTCAGCGTGGGCTGACCACGCGCATGCCGAAGCCACCGTCGGATGTGACCCCCGGACAGCTGTTGGCTCTACGTCCACGTAGCGGTGTCCTGACGGGAACGACGCCGCCGTGGGAGGCGGTGTGTGCGTCAGGCGGGAAGAGGCTCGATGCGCGCGGGGACGTGCTTGTGCCAGGGGGTTCCGGCGATGGGATCACGCCAGGCGAGGTCGGTGAGGGTGTTCAGGGCGACGCCGGTACGTTCGGTGCCGCCGTCCTCGGTGGGCAGGTCGAGGCCGAACCCGTTGGGCAGGGCCGCGTGGCCGGGTTGCAGACGGTCGTCGATCTCGACGAGTGCCTGAGCCGTGCCTCGGGCCGTGGTGATCCGGGCGGGGGCGCCGTCGGACAGGCCGAGCCGTTCGGCGTCGTGGGGGCTGACGCGCAGGGCGCCCTGAGGGTCGCGCTTGCGCCAGGCGTTGTCGCGGAAGATCGTGTTCGCGGTGAACGCCCGGCGCTGGCCGGCGGCCAGGACGATCGGGAAGTCCTCGGTGGTATGGACGGCCGGGGTGGAGTCCAGGTCGGCGAGGAGACCGAGGAGTTCGGGGATCGGCAGCGGGATACGGCGGCCGGGATGGGCGACGTAGTTCCAGGCGTCGGCGTACTCGTCCTCGGTGAACGCGATCCCGGACCGGCCCTCCACCATCGCGTCGAACAGGGCGTCGGCGCTCGCGTGTCCGGCCCGGCGCATCGCGGCCGGGTACTCCTTGGCGATGCGCTGCGCGAGCGCCCACAGCACGGCGGCGGAGCGGGCCCCGTCGGGGAGGGTGGGGCCGAGGGTCTCGTACAGCAGGTGCGGGGCCATGGCGACGGTGGACTTGTCGAGGACGGCCAGGGCGGCGAAGGCGAGCTTGTACGGGGTGCGGCCCAGGCGTGCCGCCGCGCGCAGCGCGGTGAGCCTGCCGCGGGGGACGGCGTCCAGTTCACGGACGAGGCGGGCGTAGATCTCGGGCTCGGGCAGGGTGCCGGGCAGCGGGTCGAGGACCGGGGCGCGCAGGTGGAAGGTGTTGTGGGGGAACTCGAAGGTGAAGAACGTCGCCTCCCACTTCTCGAACTGGGAGGCGGCGGGAAGGACGTAGTCGGCCTGGCGGCCGGTCTCGGTCAGGGCGATGTCGATGACGACGACCAGGTCGAGCGAGGCGAGCGCCTTCGCGAAGGCGGCGGAGTCGGCCAGAGAGTGCGCGGGGTTGGACGACTCGATGACCATCGCGCGGAACCGGTCGGGGTGATCGGTGAGGATCTCCTCGGCGATGACGTTGCAGGGCACCAGGCCGCCGGGCATCCGCGCTCCGGTGACGGGAGTGCGGCGCGGCCTTGTGGAGTAGCGGGCCAGCGGGGCGATCCACGAGTGCGGCTGCATGGCGCCGGGCTTGGCGAAGTTCCCGGTCAGCAGCCAGGTCAGCTTGTTGAGGTAGGACACGAGCGTGCTGTTGGGGCCTTGCTGGACGCCCAGGTCCTCGTACGTCGAGACGCTGGAGGCGGTGCCGATGACGCGGGCCGTCCGGCGCAGCAGCTCCTCGTCCACGCCGCAGGTCCGCGCGCAGCGGGCGACGTCCACTGCCTTGAGCCCGGCGATGACGGTGTCGGCTCCGGTGGTGCGGGTGGTGAGGAAGGCGTGGTCGAGGAGGTCCTCCTGGACCAGGACGCCGAGGAGGCCGGCCAGGCACCAGGCGTCGGTGCCGGGCTTGACCTGGAGGTGGATGTCGGCGAGGTCGGCCGTCTCGGTGCGGACCGGGTCGACGACGATCATCGTGCGGGCGGGGTCCTTGGCGATGTCCTTGAGTACGGTGCGGGCTCGCGGGACGCCGTGCGACTGCCACGGGTTCTTGCCGAGGAAGAGCGAGACCTCGGCGCGGGTGAAATCGCCGGTGGTGTGCCCGCCGGTGAGGTGGGCGTCGACGTGTCCCTCGCCGGTCTTCTCCTGGGCGAGGGGATTGGAGCGGTAGCGGGCGCCGAGGGCGCGCAGCAGGGCGCCGCTGTAGGCGCCGCCGAGGTGGTTGCCCTGTCCGCCGCCGCCGTAGAAGAAGATCGACTGGCCGCCGTGGGTGTCGCGCACGGTCTTCAGCCGGGCGGCGATCTCGCGGACGGCGGTGTCCCAGTCGATGGGGGTGAAGCTGCCGTCCGCCTCCCGCCGCAGGGGGGTGGTGAGGCGGGCGCCGCCGTTTTGGTAGTGGTCCAGGCGCAGGGCCTTGTTGCAGGTGTAGCCGGCGGTGGCGACATGGTCCTTGTCGCCACGGATTTTGGTGAAGCGGCGGCCATCGGTCTGGATCTGGATGCCGCAGTTGTTCTCGCACAGGATGCACGCGCTCTTGTGCCAGGCGGTGTCGGTGGTCATCGGCCCTGTCTCCTCATTCGCTGGGCAACTGGGGCTGCCCCGCGCCCCGAAGGAGTGCATCCGGGGAGCGGGGAGGTGCTGGTCAGCCGAGCGGGTTGGTCGTGTCGCGCAGGGTGGCCAGGGCCGGGGCGTACATGCGGGCCTTGATGGTGCCCAGGGTGTCGCCGGCCTTGTTCACCTGTGCCTGGGCGATCTCGATCGCGGTGGAGCGCACAGCGTCCTCGGCGACGGCCTGGTCGACGATGCCGACGGCCGCGGCGTCGGTGCCGCCGTAGCGGTGGGCCGTGAGCATGGCCGTGTGCGCGGTCTGCGGAGCCAGCCGGGACTGGATGAGCGCGGCCATGCCGGGGGTGAAGGGGATGTTGATGTCCGCTTCGGGCAGGCACCAGTAGCCGCGGTCGGCACGCATCACGCGGAAGTCATGGGCCAGGGAGAACATCGCGCCGGCGGCAAAGGCGTGCCCTTGCAGCGCGGCCACCGTGACGACCGGCAGCGACAGCATCCGCGCGAACAGCTCGTGGACGGAGACGACATAGTCCCGGTGCTGGTCGGCGTGGGCGAACAGCCACTCCAGGTCGAGCCCGTTGGAGTAGAACTTGCCGGTGGCTGCGGTGACCAGGGCGCGAGGGCCTTCCGCCTTCTCCACCTCGTCGAGCGCCGCGCCGACGGCGGTGAGCCAGTCGGGGTGGAAGCGGTTTTCTCCGTCTCCGAGGTCGAGGACGAAGACGTTGTCGTGGCGGTCGAGCGAGGGCATGGTGACTCCTTCGTTAATGATCTGACGTGGGTCAAGGTCTGCGAGCTACACCTTGGGCCGGGGCCCGGATTCAGTGCCCGGGCGGTCACGCAGGGCGTAGAGGAGCAGGTCGTGGATCTCGTCGGCGGCTGCCTCGATCGGGGCGGTGCTCTGCTCGGCCCGGCACATGATCACCGCGCCTTCGACCGCGGCGATGATGAAGGCGCCGAGTCGGCGGCTGCGCTCCTCTGCCAGCCCGTGCCGGACGAGGAGTCCTGCGAGGGCTTCCTGCCAGCGGGCGAAGACGGCGGCGGCGGAGCGAGCGAGCTGAGGGGCGTCGTCGTTGGTCTCGACGGCGACCGCCACGATCGGACAGCCGGCCCGGAAACCGCTCTCGACCAGCCGCTCACGCCACAGCACGAAGAACGCGTCGACGGCCGCCACCGGATCGTCCGCCTGCAGCGCGGTGTCGATCAGGCCCGCGATGAAGTCCCCCGCCAGCGCCACCGCCTCGTCGATGAGCTGCGCCCGCCCACCAGGAAAGTGGTGATACACCGAGCCCCGGGGGGCTCCGCTGTGAGCGAGTACCCGGTCGATGCTGGTCGCGCTCGCCCCATACTCACGCAGCAGCGCGGCGGCGCTGAGGATCATCCGGTCACGGCTTTCACTCCTGCGCGGACTCACCTGCCCAGCACCTCCCGACGATGACGTGGCCTCCGCGAACGGATGGGCTACCTGTCGGTAACTTATGGGATCTGTCATAGAACATGCAAGGTGGCGTAGGCGTTCGCCCCGGTTCAGGGCCGGCTCGATGAGGTGGACCCTCATGGCCTCGACGTCACGGGCGAACTCGCTGCTTCTCGGTCGGGGCAGGGGGCAGTTCGCGCTGCTTCTCGGCACTCGGCGCCGGGTTCTTGCCGTGCGCGGCGGTGTCTGTGTCGTTGCGGGCGGTGGCGGCGAGGGCCACACACGCCGCGGCGGCGGCCAGGGAGCCGTTTCGGTGCCGGACCCGGTGCGGGAGTCCGAGCACCCGGCAGGCCGCACGCCAGTGGCGTGCGGCCTGTGGATTGCGGGACTGGTCAGGCTCGGCTCTGAACGGCACTTCCGGGGTCGGTATCAGTCCGCTGTGCCGGACTTGAGTCCGTCCAGGATGAGGTCGAGGAGGCGTTCGGCCTGCTCGCGCTGTTCGGGTTTCCCGGAGGCGAGGGCGACGCCGGTGAGGGCGGCGAACATGTCGGCTGGGCTGATGTCCGTCCGGATGGTCCCGGCGGCGGTCGCGGCGTCCAGGAGCGAGGTGAGGGCGGTCATCATCAGCTCGTGGCTGTGGGCGTAGGGGTTGACGCCGGAGTCGATGACGGCGCGAAGGGCCTCGGCCATCCCAAGTTTCGCGGTGGCGTAGTCGATGAAGCGTCCCATCCAGGCGCGAAGGGCCTCACGCGGCGGCATGGCTGCCAGGAGGTCGGGGGCCGCGTCGCACAGTCGGCTCAGTTCGTTGCGGTAGGCGGCCTCTATCAGCGCCTCCCGGGTCGGGAAGTTCCGGTAGAGGGTGCCGGAGCCTACGCCCGCTTCCTTGGCGATGCGTTCGAGGTGTGCCTCCAGCCCGTCCTCTGCGAAGACGCGCACGGCTGCGGAGAGGATTTTCTCCCGGTTGCGCCGCGCGTCGGCTCGCAGTGGTCGTCCGGTGTCTGTGGTCACGGGGTGGCCCCTTCCTGGGCAGGAGTTTGCCAAGTGGAGGAGCCTCCACTCTTGCTAAGTGGAGGCGTCCCCGCTTACAGTCGCAGAAGCGGCGATGCCTCCACTTACGAGTGTAGAGCAGATGCCGCCGTCGTCCGCATGGTGCGGGCAACTCATGCAGAGGGGAAAACGATGAGCCTCCCGCTCGAAGGTAAAGTCGCCGTGGTCACCGGAGGCGCGTCCGGCGTCGGCTTGGGGATCGCCCAGGAATTCGTGCACCAGGGCGCCCGCGTGGTCATCACCGACCTCCAGCAGAAGCCGCTGGACGAAGCGGTCGCCACGATCGGCCCGAACTCCTCGGGCATCGCGGCCGACGTCACCAAGCTCGCGGACATGGAAGCGGTCTACCGAGAGGTCGTCGCACGGCACGGACACCTTGATGCGGTCGTGGCCAACGCCGGCATCGGCGCGCACGCTCCGCTCGGCGCGATCACGGAAGAGCAGTTCGACCTGACCTTCGGCGTGAACGCGAAGGGCGTCCTGTTCACCGTCCAGCCGGCGATACCGCTGCTGCCGACCGGCGGCACGATCGTCATCATCGGCTCGACCGCGTCCATCCAGCCCCCGGCCGGCATGGGCCTGTACGGCGGCGCCAAGGCCGCGGTGCGCGCCTTCATCCGGTCCTGGATCCAGGACGTCAAGGGCTCCGGCATCCGTATGAATGTCCTCAGCCCCGGCGCCGTGGACACCGAGTCCCTGCGGCGCGCCCTCGGCATGGCGCAGGGCGCCGACGCCGTCCCCGCCGCGGTCCGGAAGATGGGCGAGGGCAATCCCACCGGGCGGATCGCCGACCCCCGCGAGATGGGCAAGGCCGCGGCGTTCCTGTCGAGCGACGCCTCCAGCTTCATCACCGGCGTCGAGCTCTTCGTCGACGGCGGCATGGCGCAGGTCTGAATAACCGGCGGTGGCAGGTGCGCCCAGCGACCGTGCTCGCTGGGCGTCCGGTCGCCCCCGCTGACACCACCACTGGCACCCCACTGACACCCCGCCCACACCCCCGCCCACACCCCCTCCCTCAGCCCGGCCTTGTCGACGCAGCCAGGATCGACCGTCGCTGCGCAGTTGCTCACCCTCTGTCGGCCCATCCAGGGGCCAGAAACAGGACCTCGCCATGTCCACACCTCGCAGCATCCCTGCCGCCCACCCGCAGACTGCGACCGCTGAGTTCCCCGCCAAGGCACTCCGGAATGCCCGCCGGGCGACGATCGGCATCATGATCGTGCTCGTCGCGCAGCTGATGCTCACCCTCGACGGCACCATCGTCAACGTGGCTCTGCCCCGCATCGGCGCCGACCTCGGCCTCGGCCCGGCCTCCCTGTCCTGGGTCGTCAACGCCTACACCCTCGCCTTCGGCGGTCTGATGCTGATGGGTGGCCGGCTCGGAGACACCTACGGCCGACGGCGTGTCTTCCTCATCGGCCTGACCGTCTTCACCGCGTCCTCACTGCTCGGTGGCTTCGCCCAAACCCCCGCAGTGCTGATCGCGGCCCGTGCGGCTCAGGGCATCGGAGCGGCACTCGCAGCACCCAGCGTCCTCGCCCTGGTCACCACCGGCGCCCGCGACGACGCGACACGCAACCGGGCCCTTGCCCTGTTCTCCGCCGTCGGTATCGGCGGCGGCACCCTCGGTCTCCTGCTCGGCGGCGTGGTCACCGAAGTCGGCTCCTGGCGCTGGACCCTGTTCATCAACGTCCCCATCGGCCTCGCCGTACTCGCCCTCGCCCCGCGGTTCGTCACCGAAACCCCGCGCAACCCCGGCCGCTTCGACCTCATCGGCGCGCTCTGCGCCACTGGCGCGGCCATGGCTGTCGTCTGGGCACTGATCGGCGTCCCCGACCACGGCTGGGTCTCCGCGCAGACCATCGGCCGGCTCGCGGGCGGCATTGCGCTCCTGGCCGCACTGGCCGTCACCGAACGCCGAGTCGCCAACCCGATGCTGCTGCCATCCCTGCTGCGTGACCGACGCCGCATCGGTGCTCTCGCCGTGACGACCCTTGTCTTCGGCTCCCAGATCGCGACTTTCTTCCTGGTCGTGCAGTACGTCCAGGGAGTGATGCGCTTCGGTCCCATCGCCGCCGGGGCCGCGTTCTTGCCGATGACCCTCGGCATCTTCGCCATGGCACGCATCGCCCCGAAGCTGGTGGCTCGCTTCGGACAGGCACCGCTGCTCATCACCGGCACCCTCGGCCTGACCGCGAGCTACGTCTGGCTCAGCAACGTCGGCACGACCAGCGGCTACGTTACCGCGGTCCTCGGCCCACTGTTGATCAACGGCGTCTCGGCCGGACTGACCTTCATGCCGGCCGCCTCCCTGGTGATGGGCGGAGTCGAGCCGAAGGACGCCGGATCGGCCTCCGGTCTGCTCCAGACGGTCCAGCAGTTGGGCGGCGCCATCGGACTCGCCGTCATCGTCGCGGTCTACGCCGCCGGGTCCATACCCGGCCAGTTCGTCCCCGGGGCCCGCGCCGCGTTCCTGACCACCGGAGCATTCACACTGCTGGCTTCCACCCTGGCAGCGCTCATGCTGCGGCCCCGTCGACCGGCCCACGCCAAGACCAACTGAAGCACCACACGACGAGTCGGCTTCCCACCATCGTGGGAAGCCGACTCGTCCGCTGTTCACCCGCCCACGGGACGGGCGGCACGGCCAGGGCGCGTGTCCATGCGCCCCTCAAGATCGTCGGCCGGGTCGCCTGGGTATGGCTTGCGAGCGCGCACTACTCCGTCGCCCCGCCGGTGGCCCGGCCGGATCCCGGTACGCCGGTTCCGTCCCGCTCAGTGATCGCTCGGTTCAGGACACTCTGTCGGTGCTCAGGCTGAACGGCCCCGGCCGGCGGGGCGTCGGCGCGTGCGTCGTAGGCCGCGCGGGCGGCGTCGATGTGCGCCAGGTGCTCGACGGTCCACCGCAGGAGCGGGGTAGTGGCTTCGTAGAGGGTCTTGCCCATGGGTGTGAGCCGGTAGGTGACGTGCGGCGGCATGACGTTGTGGACGGTTCGAGTCACGATGCCGTCCCGTTCCAGGCTGCGCAGGGTGACGGTGAGCATGCGCTGGCTGATCCCGTCGACGGCGCGCTTGAGTTCCGTGAAACGGCGGGGGCCCTGGTCGAGATGGCAGACAACCAGCAGGGACCATTTGTCCCCGACCATGCCCAGGACGACGCGGGCCCGGCCCGCATCTTGATGCGGGCGACCGCTGGACGCGGTCATCGTTACCTCCAGGGAACCGGGATACCAGAAAGTGCCTTATTGATCAGGGTGCGGCAGACGAGCCACGATACTCACGGTTCTCAAAGAGAACCAAGGCACGAGAGGGAACCGTGCCTTGCCATCCTGCCGTCCCGTTCCAGGAGCAGTCATGCGTGCCGTCCGTATCACCAGCCACGCCGGTCCCACCGCGGTAGAAGTTGTCGAGGTCGATGAACCGACAGCCGGAGCCGACTCGGTCGTCATCGATGTGCATGTCGCCGGCGTGTCCTACCCGGAGGTCGCGCAGAGCCGCGGGCAGTACCACCTGCGGCGAACGCTGCCCTTCGTCCCGGGTGCTGAGGTCGCGGGGATCGTACGGTCCGCGCCGTCGGACGCCGGCCTGACCGCCGGGCAGCGTGTCGCAGCCTTCCCAGGGGTCGGCGGGTATGCCGAGACGGTGACTGTGTCGCCGGCAGCGGTCTTCCCGCTTCCCGACGACGTTTCCTTCGACACGGGTGCAGCGCTGCCCATGAACTATCTGACCATGCACTTCGGTCTGGTGCGCCGGGGACGTCTGAAGCCGGGCGACACGGTCCTGGTGCACGGGGCCGCGGGCGGCGTCGGCACCGCTGCGGTGCAGTTGGCCGCCGCGCTCGGCGCCAGGGTGATCGCGGTCGTGTCCGGACCGGACAAGATGGATACGGTGAAAGCCTCCGGCAGCGACGAGGTGCTGCTGGCCGGTGACTTCGAGGAAGGCGTGCGGAAGCTGACCGGCGGGCGCGGTGTCGACCTCGTGGTGGACCCGGTCGGCGGCGACCGGCTCACCGGCTCGCTGAACAGCCTTGCCCGCGAGGGCCGCTATCTCGTCGTGGGCGCCGTCGGCGGAGATGTACCCCAGGTCAAGGTCGACAGCCTCATGCGCAAGAATCTCGATGTCTCAGGGATCGGATGGGGCGCGTTCTGGGCGGAGCAGCCCACCTTTCTGCGGGAGCAGTGGGCCGAACTGCTGCCGCTCCTGCTGGCCGGAAAGCTCTCGCCGATACTGGGGCGACGCTTCCCGCTCCATCAGGCATCGCAGGCGCTGCTCGAACTCGACCAGCGCCGGGCGCGCGGGAAGGTGCTACTGGACGTGCGGTGAGCTGAGTGACAGTTGGGCAGCACGGCGACGCTTGCCGTCGCATGCGCCCCGCACGCCCTCAACGAGGTTCCCAAGGGCGGGGTCCGGTGAGCCGCGCTTCGGCATGTCTACGGAAAGCGGTGACCAGGCGGTTGCGGTCGCCGGTGCGCACGGCGAGTACGACCTGGCTGGGTTCGATCCCGTGCAGCGGAATGGTGGTGAGGCTGGGGTGCAGGCCGGTGGCGTGGTCGAGGGGCGGTCCGATGGCCACGGCTTGTCCGGCGGCAATGAGTTCGTGTTTGTCCTCAAGGGCTTCGACCAGGGGGCCGTCGGGCGCGGGTCGCCCGTCGGGCCGGGGGTCGAGCCGCCAGTAGGCGTTGAGTAGCGGGTCGGACTGACGTACGTGGGGGATCGGCTCGTCGGCGATGTCGTCGAGGGTGGCCGACTCCTTGTCGGCCAGAGGGTGATCCCGCGGCACGACCAGCACGCGCGGCTCGTCGTAGAGGACGGTGATGTGCAACTGGTCGGTGGGGAACGGCAGTCGTGTCACCACCGCGTCGACGCGGTGATCCAGCAGCGCGGCGCGCGAGTCGTTCCAGGCGAGCAGGCGGGTGTGGACCTCGGCGTCGGGGGTGTCTTCGCGCAGGGCGCGCACGGCCGGCGTGATGATCAGCCCTCGGGTGTAGCCGATGGTGATGCTGCCGGGCCGGGCCGCGGCCCGGGTGCGGGCCATCGCCTCGACGGCGGCGCGCAGCAGTCCCTTGGCCTGGGGCAGGAAGATCTCGCCGGCCTCGCTGAGCCGGGTCCCGTGTGTCGTGCGGTCGAGTAGACGGGCGCCCACCTGCTGTTCCAGGCGGCGGATCTGCCGGCTCAGCGATGGCTGTGTGGTGTGCAGCGCCTCGGCGGCCCGGCCGAAGTGCTGGTGTTCGGCGACCACCGTGAAGGACTGCACCAGACGCAGGTCGAGGTCCACGGGCGCGGGGAAGGGATCGGACACGACCCCATTCTACCTGGCGTTATGCGCATCTCGTATGACGTGCTGCGCAAGATTCATTGGACCGCGAGCGCAGGGCGGCCGCACCGTGGCAATCATGACGACGAACAGCGTGACACCGTTTCACATCGACATCCCGGACAGCGCCCTTGAGGATCTGAAGGACCGAATCGTCCGGGTACGCCTCCCTGACTGGGAGACCGTGCCGGACAGCAGTCAGGGGGTGCGGCGGGAGCGCCTTGAGGAGCTGCTGGACTACTGGGCCACTCGCTACGACTGGCGCAAGCTCGAGCGGCAGCTCAACGAGCTGGGCCAGTTCCGTACGACCATCGACGGTCTCGGCATCCACTTCCTGCACGTGCGCTCGCCGCGCCCCGACGCCACTGCCCTGTTGCTGCTTCACGGGTGGCCGGGCTCGTTCCTGGAGTTCCTCAAGACCATCGGTCCGCTCACCGAGCACGGCTTCCACCTCGTCATCCCCTCGATGCCCGGCTACGGCTTCTCCGACCACCCCACCACCACCGGCTGGGGCCCGGACCGGATTGCCCGCGCGTACGGCGTGCTCATGCAGCGCCTCGGCTACGACTCCTACCTGGCCCAAGGCGGCGACTGGGGCGGTGTCGTGGCGACCCGTATGGGGGCGCAGCGCCCTGCGGGCCTGCGCGCGATCCACGTCAACTTCCCCGAATTCCTCGCCGCACCACCGGTCGGCGACGACCCGACCCCCGAGGAGAAGGCCGCGCTGGAACAGGGCGGCCGCTTCCTCGCCGTCCAGTCCGGATACCACGTCGTACAGCGCACCCGGCCGCAGACCATCGGCTACGCCCTGGCCGACTCCCCGGCCGGTCAGGCCGCGTGGATCTACGAGAAGTTCCTCGACTGGGCCAGGCCCGACACCCTCACCCGCGACGAGATCCTCGATCACATCTCCCTGTACTGGTTCACCGGCACCGCCGCTTCCGCCGCCCGCCTGTACTGGGAGCAGGCCCGGCAGCCGCTCACTGTGACGCGGCTGGACCTACCCGTGGGCGTCAGCGTCTTCCCCGACGAGCTGACCCGCACCCCGCGCGTCTGGGCCGAACGCGCCTACCGCGACCTGCGCTACTTCAACGAGGACATCCCCGCAGGCGGCCACTTCGCGGCTCTGGAGCAGCCGCAGCTGTTTGTCGAGGAGATCGTCAAGTTCGCGCGGACGGTGACCGCATGAAGAGCGTTGCGATCACCCGGCTTCGCGCGACCGGCAAACCCATGGACCCCCACGCCTCCTCCATCGCCGACGCACGAAGGCTCTACGCCTGTACCCGGGAGGTGTTTGCCCGATGAGGTGGGTCAGCTACCGATCCGCGGACGGCTCCACACGCTGCGGCGTGGTGCATGGCAACAAGATCCACGCCCTGGGTACGGACCTGCTGGAGCTGCTGCGCGCCGACGGCGGGCTTGCGTCCGCCGTATCCGGGGAACCGACCGATATCGTCGAGCTGGCCACGGCCCACCTGCTGGCACCGCTACAAGTGCCCCCGGCCGTCCGGAACTTCGCCGCGTTCGAGCGCCACGTCAGCAACGCGGGCAAGGCAGCCATCGGTGACGGCACGGTCAGCCCGGCCTGGTACGAGTCTCCGCGCTTCTTCTTCTCCAACCCGGCGGCGATCAAGGGGCCGCAGGACGACATCCCCGTCGCCCCGGGTGCGAAGTCGTGGGACTACGAGGTCGAGGTCGCCGCTGTGATCGCCAGTGATTGCTCGAACCTCGACGCCGCTACGGCCGAGCAGCACATCGCCGGCTACCTGGTCTACTGCGACTGGAGCGCACGCGACATCTCCGCAGGCGAGATGGGGTTCGTCTACGGCCCGTCCAAGAGCAAGGACGCCTCGACCAGCCTCGGCCCCTTCCTCATCACCCCCGACGAGCTGGAGACCCACCGCTCGGGCAAGGGCTACGCGCTGCGGATGGATGGATACGTCAACGGCGAGCATTACGGCGGCGGCAGCTGGGACGAGATCCACTGGTCGTTCGGCGAGCTGCTGGCACACGCCTCCCGCGGCACCGAGCTGCGCGCCGGCGACATCCTCGCCAGCGGGCCCGTGGGTACCGGTTGCATCCAGGAGCTTTCCGGCCGGCGCCCCTACCTGGCACCTGGAGACACGGTCCGTATCGAAGTGCAGGAACTCGGCGCCATCTACGCACGGATCACCGAGCCCGAGCAGCCCTGCCCCCCCCGCCCCGCGTGCCCGCGCCCACCCGACGTTGGTCCTTCGACCTGCGAGGAGACACTCAGCAATGCATCTCACCAGCACCCTTGGCCACACCGATAGGGACATGAACGCCGTCCGTGAGGTCAGCCTCACCATCAACGCGGCCCACCTCTTCATCTACTTCATCCCCGAGGCACCGGAAGAGGCCGCCGAACTCGGCGTGAGCGAGGACGGGCCGGCATACTTCGCGTTCCGCTCGGCCCCGATGGGTCCAGCCCCATGGCAGGTCACGCTCGCCGCCTTCTACAACTTCAGCCCACAGGCGGTGCGGGCCATGACAGGCGTGTGGGACACTGCAACGCCCCAGCAGTGGCAGGCCGCCCGCTTCGCAGCCGTCGAGCGTGCGGTGCAGCGCGTCGGCGTCGACCTCACCGCCGATCAGATCGCGGAGGCGCGGTCGCTGATCGACCCAGTCGTCGCGCGCGCCGACTACGCCGGGAAGACGATGGCCGCAGCCAACGCCTCGATCCCTCTCCCCTCCGATCCGCTCGTCGCACTCTGGCAGCAGCTCACAGTGGTGCGCGAGTGGCGTGGCGACGCGCATTTCACCGTGCTCGCCGCCAACGGCATCGGACCGTGCGACTGCAACGTACTACAGAGCGCGACAGGCCATTTCCCGGAAGCGATCGCACGTGCCACCCGGCTGTGGAACGACGAGGAGGTGGCCGCGTCAGTGACCCGTCTCGCCGAACGTGGCTGGCTCAACTCCGACGGCACCGCGACCGACGCGGGCATCGCGGCCCGCGAGCAGATGGAGACCGAGACCGACGAGCACTGCGCCGCACTGTGGACACCGATCGGTGAAGCGAACGTCCGCCGCCTGACCTCGCTCATCTTGCCCATCCATGACGCGTTCGTCGAAGTCGGGACGTACCCCTTCCACGTGGACACGGGAGCCACGCAGTAAGGCCTGTTGCGAAGAGATGAGGGTGGGTAGCGGGCCGACGGTCACCGCCTCCGCCCAGACCGACCACCCCGGTGGTGTCCTCCGGTCGACGAGGAGCCGTCTGCCGGCAGGCGTACTGCTCGCAGGACGGCGTCTTGGGTGTGGTGGGTGTCGGCGGGGGTCGGGGGGGGCACGAGGGCGGGTCTCACACGAGGGCTATCACTGGCTGTACGTCCTTCGGGGCCGCCTGCGCGTCGTGCTCGGCGACAACGACTTCATCCTCACCGACGGCGAAGTCGCCGAATTCGACACCCACCTCCCGCACTGGTTCGGCAACGCCGACGAACACCCTGTGGAATTCCTCAGCATCCTTGGACCCCAGGGCGAACGCGTCCACACCAAAGCCAGCTACCGCCGTTGACATCCGGCGGAGATCTGCCTGGGGTGAGCCTCGCCCCGTGCCCCATGGGGTACGTGCCTGCGGGTTGTTCAGAGGGGACTCGTGCGGCCACCGCACGATCTAGTGATCGAACAGAGTGACTACGCTCTGCGGTGCTTCCCGACCGAAGAAGATCTCCAGGTTCTTCGCCGAGCGGCCGGCGACGTCGCTGCTACGCAGGAACAACCGCTCTTCGTAGGCGGTGAGCGCGACCTCGATGTCGCGTTGCTCAACCAGCTTGCCCGCCAGGTCAGCGCCGTCGTACATGGCGAGGTTCGCACCCTCGCCGGCGAAGGGCGACATCAGATGCGCGGCGTCGCCGACGAGCGTCACGCCGGGCACCCTGTCCCATGTGAGGCCCACCGGCAGGGCATAGATGGGTCGGAGCCACGGTTCCGCGTCGCTCTGGGTCACCAAGGCGGTAAGCAGCGGCGACCAGCCATCGAACTCGTCGGCAAGCTGACGCAGGCCCGCGGACGGGTCGCCGAAGTCGATCGACCTCATCCATCCCTCGGGCTTGTTCAGCGCCACGTATCCGCGCACATGCCCGTCGGCGTAGCGATGGCCGATGATGCCTTTGCCCGGCGCGACCGCCATCAGCGTGCCGCCGCCGATCGCGGCCACGCTCTCCCGACATTCCTGGCGGCCCGGGGCGAGGGCGATCTCGATGAAGCAGGTTCCGCTGTAGAGAGGCTTGGCGGGGGTGAGCAGCGGACGCACCTTCGACCAGGCGCCGTCCGCGCCGATGACGATGTCTGCGCGCGTGGCGGAACCTTCCGCGAAGGTGAGGTCGTAGCCACCCTCCACACGGTGCCGGACCGAGGTGAGCTTGTGCCCCCACTTGATCGTCCCGGGCGCCAGCGAGTCGATGAGCAGGCGCCTGAGTTCGCCACGATCCACCTCTGGACGGGCCGAACCGGGGTCCGCGGGCATATCGAACAGGATCGTGCCGTGGCGGTCGACCACGCGCTTGGCGTCCTCGCCCGGGCGGACCAGAGTGAGGAACTCGTCGTAGAGACCGGCTGCGCGAAGCGCGACCTGTCCGGTCTCTACGTGAATGTCGAGCAGGCCGCCCTGCGCACGGGCCGTCGCCGAAGCCTCACCCTCGTAAATCGTCGTGGTGACACCGTGAGCCTGAAGCACCCGGGCGAGCGTCAGTCCGCCCAGTCCCGCTCCGACGATGACGATGGTCTTCTGCATGCTGAGATCCTTCGTCGCGCCGACGCGCGTCGGCGTCGGCGATGGTCAGCGCCAAGAGCGGACGGGACGTCCGATCTCGGCAAGAAGACGCTCAACGATCAGAACCATCTGCATCGATGTACGAGCGATGTCCGGCGGGTGGGCCCGCGGACATCGTTTTTCGCGACCTGGTGACTATACGCCACCAGGCAACAGCCCGACGGGGCCACTGGCGACGAACACCCCAACCGGCTCGGCTTTGACGGCGATGAACTGTGGACCAGCTGTGGTAGTTCTTTGGAGTGACGAAGAGCCGTGCGCGGGCTCGTAGTGTGCGATGAATGAGAGTGATTGACGACAGATGGCCCAGGTGGAGTGGTGATGCCGGGCTGGTCGTACTGACGTTCCTGCCGCCGCTGCTGTCGCAGCCGTACGTGGACGGTTCAGGACCGGCATGGGTGTCGCTGATGGGGTACGAGGCGGTCGGCGTGGTGGCCCTGACGCTGCGGCGGCGGCTGCCGTCCACCGCCTTCGTCGTGGGCTTCGGGGCCCTCATGGCGGCGCTGGTGGGGAGCGCGGGCGAGGGGGCCAAGCTGTCCCCGCTGGTCTTTCTTCCCCTTGCCGTGCTGCTCTACAACCTGGGTGGGCGGTGCGCCAGTGGGAAACGGACCGTGCTCGCGGTGGTCGGCGGCATCGTGCTGGCCGTGGCCGGTCTGTGGCTGAACCGAATGACGACCGATTCCGGGGAATTCCAGGGCGGTCTGGACGTCCTCGCCGCGCTGGCACCCATGCCCCTGGCGTGGGCGATGGGTTTCGCCGCACGTACCCGGCAGGCGCTGCTCGCCGCGGCGGAGCAGCGGGCGGCCGACGCGAGCCGGGCACGGGCCCTGGAGGCGGAGCAGGCGATCCAGCGGGAGCGGGCACGGATCGCGGGGGAGATGCACGACGTGGTCGCGCACTCGCTCACCCTGCTCGTCGTGCATGCGGAGATACTGCGGGCACGCGGCAACGAGTTGCCGGGTTGGGCCCGTACCCAGGTCGACGGGCTGGCGGCGGCGGCCCGGCAGAGCAGTGGTGAGCTGCGTGACCTGCTGCGGATGCTGCGTGACCCCGCGGAGACGGCCCCGCTCCAGCCGGTGCCCGGGTTCGGTGAGCTGGACGCGTTGCTGGACAGTCACCGTGCCGCGGGCGGAACGGTTGAGGTGCGGGCGGGGACCGGACTGGGGTCGTTGCCGGGGCCGGTGCAGTTGGCGGGCTACCGCGTCGTGCAGGAAGCGCTGGTCAACGCCCGCCGTCACGCGCCTGGGGCGCCGGTCTGGCTGACCCTCGACGCTGTCACCGGAGAGCTGCGGTGCGAGGTGGTGAACGGGCGCGGTACGCGGTGCGGCACGGCCGGTGCGGGGGTCGGGCTCGGCCTGATCAGCATGCGGGAACGGGTGGGTGCGCTGGGCGGAGAGCTCGCCGCAGGGACGACAGGTGACGGCGGTTTCCGCGTCGTGGCCACGATGCCGCTGGAGAACGCCGGTGCCTGAGCAGATCAGTGTGCTCGTCGTGGACGACGAGCCGGTCATCCGCGCCGGACTGAGCGCGATCCTGGCCAGTCAGGCCGACCTCGCTGTGGCAGGCACCGCCGCCGACGGCGAGGAGGCCGTCGACACGTGCGCGCGGTTGCGGCCGGACGTGCTGCTGCTGGACGTCCGTATGCCGCGCCGCGACGGACTGTGGGCGCTGGCCGAGCTGGGCCGCCGGGGACTGCTTGGGCCGGGGCGCAGCCGGGCTCTCATGCTCACGACGTTCGATCTGGATGAGTACGTCGATGACGCGCTGGCCGCCGGAGCCTCCGGATTCCTGCTGAAGAACAGTTCGTATGAAGAGCTGACCGGAGCCGTCCGTGCCGCGGCGGCAGGCCACAGCGCGCTGAGCCCCGCGGTGACCCGGCGGATCATCGAGGGCCACCTCAGCGGCCGGCGGCGGCCCAGTGACCAGGAACTGGCCCGGCTGGAAGGCCTCACCGAACGGGAACGTGATGTGCTGCGGCTGGTCGGGGGCGGGTTGAGCAATGCCGAGATCGCCGACCGGCTCGTCGTGAGCCTGCACACGGTGAAGACGCACGTCAGCCGCATGCTCATGAAGACCGGTTGCCACAGCCGGGCCCAGGCGGCGGTACTTGCCCGGAACACGCTGTCCTGATCGACGGCGGTGGACGGGGCAGCGGATCGCCGCAGCCGTCCCGGTCATTCCTTGGAGTGAGTCGGCGCCCGCGGGAAGCCCGCCATCGAGTGATGTGCCGGGCAGCTCTCGCTGGCTGAATGGTCGCTGTGCGCAGGTCCGGCCGGTACCCACACGACGGGTGAATGTCCGGGGCCCTCGATGCACGAAGCAACCGTCATGCGCCGAAGGGAACTGCCATGTCCGCATACGTCTTGTCCCACCGCCAACGAATCCAGCACAGAGCGCTGGCCGCGGGGTTGGCGGCCTGTATGGGTGCGGTACTCGTGGGCTGCTCGGAGCCGCAGTCGGACGCGGCCAAGCCCCCGACCGGGCAGAACTCGGCGAACGCGACGGCCGGCAAGGAGCTGACCGACCTTGCGCAAAAGGCGGCGGACACGGGCTCCCTGGGAGTGATCGTGCGCGTCGACACCGGCAGAGGGGAGGCCGTGGAGATCGCCCGGCAGGCCGCCTGGACGAAGGACGAGCACCGCCTCGCTGTCGGCGACCAGTTCAGGGTCGGCTCCAACACCAAGACCGTCACCGCCACGCTCGTCCTGCAACAGGTCGCCGACAACAGGATCGGCCTTGACGACTCGGTGGAGAAGTGGCTGCCCGGACTGGTCAAGGGCGGCCGGGACATCACCGTACGGATGTTGCTCAACCACACCAGCGGCCTGGGCGACTTCCTGCTGACGCCGGAGTTCCTGGGATCCCTCACGGGTCGGCAAAAGCGCACCTGGAAGCCGGAGGAACTCCTTGCCATCACCCCCGCGCAGGACCCGCCGGCCGAACCCGGTGAGAAGTATTCCTACAGCAACGCCAATTACGAGGCGCTCGGACTGATCCTGGAGAAGGCCACCGGCAACAGCCTGGCCGAGCTGATCGAGCAGAAGATCATCAAGCCACTCGGCATGAAGAACTCGTTCCTGGCCACGAACGCCGACTGGGAGGACGGCACGCAGCACGTGACCGGCTACGAGCCGAATGCCGAGCGTCTGAAGGCCCTCCTTTCTGGGACCGTGGACCTGCCCGAAGGCGTCGGATTCGTCGGCCCTGAACGTCCCAAGGGCAACATCGACACCGCCGCCATCGACCCGAGTTGGTCCTGGGCGGCAGGCGGCATGGTCTCCACCGCGCAGGACTGGCAGCGCTTCCTCACCGCGTTGGTGTCCGGTGAGCTCCTGCCCAAGGCCCAGATGAAGCAGATGCGCACCACCGTCGATGCCCCTGAGGAAGGGGGCGGATACGGACTGGGCCTGATGAAGGTGAACACCCCCTGCGGCACCGTGTGGGGCCACACCGGGGGCCTGCCCGGTTACTCCAGCGAGATCTACACCGATGTGAGCGGCCGCCGCAGCGTCGCCGTCCTGACGAGCACGAACTTCGGCATCAAGGAGGAGAGGGCCGCGACAGCGAACAAGGCCCTCGTCGAGGCCGGGATCTGCCACATGCTGGGCGAAACAAAGCCCTCGAAGAGCCCGACCGAGTGACGGCCGCGAACGGGAACCGCCGGACGTGGAGTCGCCGGAACCCAAGATCGCGGACCTAATCAGGCAGGAAGCGGATTCTGGACGCCGCGCTGGAGGTGCCGACCATGGAAAGGGTGACGGGGCGAGGCGTTCGGCGGTACGTCGCACGCCGAACCGCCGAGTACGAAGCCTCTTCACCCAGGTGGCGTCGCGCGAGGAAACGCGTGCGGCCACAGACCAGCGCCTCCCACCGGCCTGCGGGCACACCCGCGCCGACGGCGGCGTGGCTGCCGTCACGGGCCGCCCGGTGAGCCGGGACAAGGCGGGCACCATGGACGCCGACCTGCGCAAGGTTTCGGCAACCCGGCACCCGAGCTGTACCAGGCGGCTGGCGGCCACGATGTCTCGCCCGCGTCCACGCCGACATGGATCCGGGCGGTGACGTGGGCGAACTGGCGGCCGACAGCTCCGCTCGACGCGCAGTGGCTTCAGGCGGCACTGGAGGCCCGCGACGGCTAGCTTGGCGCACGGGCACTCAGTTGAAGATGACCGAGCGCACCTTCAGCCGCTCGGACGCTCCGCCGGTGTGTGGTCGGAGGCGGAAGGTGTCGCCTTCGCAGTCAGTGTCGGTGAAGACCGTCGCCCAGGCGTCGGTGCGGTTCTTCGGCGAATGGCCGGGCTGGGGGTTCTCCTGGCCGACACCGTGGAGATTGATGCACCGGCCGTTGGGCGGGTTGCGCAGGAAGCCGCTGGCCTCGTGGCCTTCGACGGTCTCGTAGGAGTAGCGGAACTGCCCGGTTGCCGCGGAAGCGGAACCAGGGACGGCGACCAGGAGCAGGGCGGCGCCGAGCACGGTGGGGAAGGCGGAGTGAAGACGCATCTACGGGTTCCTCTTCAGGTGGGAAGGTTGCCGCAGCTACCTCTGCCCGTCCCGGCGGACGCGCATCCGTCCATCACACTCACGGATGAAGGCAAAACGATCCTGCACTACCCTGAACGGCGCCAGCGGCTGGTTCGCCGAGTCTAGTCACTGAGCGTTAGCTCCTGCGGTGGGGTCTGGTGCCGTGCCGGGATCCAGGTTTCGCGCCAGTTGTGGGTGGTTTCGCCGACGAGACGGCGAGTCATGGGCTCGATCACCGCGAGCTGGTTCACGGTCCGCCCAAGCTCGCAGACCTAAGGGCTGTCCGCAAGCGACCTTCGAGGCCCGCAGTGGGCTATCCCATGACCGCTCGGGCCGCGTCGAGAAAGGCCAGTCTGTTGTCCTCCAGGTAGTCGCGCACGCTCTCACCGTCGGGCAAGCCTTCCCACACGGTCCGGTTGAGGTCGAGGAAGTACTTGCGTGCCGCGTCGTGCACGGGCAGCGGAAACTGGATACGGATCAGCCGTTCCGCGACCCAGAGTCTGTTCATGGTGTCTCGGGTCGTGAGGAACCAAGGGGTCGTGTCGTCCCACTCGTGCGGTCGGCTGAAGGCCGCGCGCTCCGCCTCGGCCCCCACCTCGACGAACCGCTCCAGCAGCGTAAGCCGCTCCGCACGCCGGGCCTCCGACAACTCGGTCTGCTGCCGCCGCTGCTCCGTTCGCTCCGCCGAACGCTGCGTCGTGAACTGGACGAGGAAGGACAGCGCGCCACCGAGCGCGACGCCGCCCAACGATATGAGTGACACCCACACTTGACCAGACATGGTGACTATCGTTCCACGCTGTCGATCTTTAAGTGCCGCCTCTTGGACGATCCTTGAGTCGCTGCGGACACGGTCAGTCGCTGGGTAGTTTGCTCGTCTATCCAGTGAGGGTGAGGTTGTGCAGCCGGGCGATGCCGAGCATGGCGTGGTGGACGCCGTCGCCCTTGAGGCGGCAGTCGCGGAGGATCTTCCATGTCTTCATGCGGGCGAAGGCGTGCTCTACACGGGCCCGGACCTGCTTGTGCGAACGGTTGTGGTCCTGCTTCCAGCCGGGCAGATCCTCACCGGCCCGGCGGCGGCGCGGCATCACGAGTCCGGTGCCCGGATAGCCGCCATCGGCGATCGTCATGGTCTTGCCGACGGCGGCCTTGGCCCCAGATTCCTGCCACGCCCTGCAGTCGTTCCGGTTGCCCGGCAACGGCTGGCCGACCACGACGACCAGACAGGTGTCGGCATCGATGACGACCTGGTGGTTGGTGGAGTGTCGATAGTTCCTGGACTGTTCGGCGATCGTGTGGTCGCGGGTAGGGACGAGGGTGCCGTCCACGATGAGCACCGTGTCCTTGCGGAACCGCTTGCAGGGCCGGAGCGCGAGCGACGGCCCGAGATGGTCGATGATGCGGTCGGCCGCGGACTTCGAGATGCCGAACAGCGGGGCCAGCCGGCGCAGCGTCAAGTCCGTGCGTCGGTACGCCGTCACCAGCAGTACGCGGTCCTCCAGTGGCAGGCTCCAGGGGCGGCCTTTGCGCACCGGCTCCGCGCCTTCGCGGCGCAACGCGGTGATCAGCTTGCGGAAGCAGGACGGGCTCAGCCCGGAGAACGGGGTTATCCAGGAGGGCTCCGACGCCGTGATCACACCAGCCACGGCAAGATCGTCTCACCCGCCGTCCCGCCTCACGGAGGTGCCGGGAAATCCCCGGCCGCGCGTCGCTGCCCGGGCCACAGGTCGTCATACGCAGCGTCCATGAACTGCACCTGCGGACCCCGTAGTGCCGACACGTCGGCTATCTCGCCTCGGGCAGCCTCAGCGAGACGCGCCGCGTAACGATACGTAGCGCCCCGCAGGGGCTCGCTTCTGGCCGCCAGGTCGATCTCCGCCTGCGCAAGCCACAGGTCATCGACGAACTGATCGAGCACGGGATCCGCTGCGGTCCCGCCATTGGACGGGCGCGTGAACGCGGCCTTCTCCACCTGCGAGGCGATGCTCAGGAACTTCAGGATCACGTTCTTCAACTCCGCACGGTGCGCGGCCGACTCCTGTATCTCAAGCTGCCGCGCGCTCGCTCGTGACACCAGGTACTGGCCAAATAGTGACCCGCCCGCGCCGAGCGCAACGCCTGCCAGAGACAGCAGCGCCGGCCCCAAGGTTCCCCAAGATCCCATGAAAGGAGTCTCTCAACTCACCGCTTGAGAGCGACGGGCTACCCATGGACCACCCACGCCGGGGCAGTTACGGGACGGCCCTTAAAGGGTGTTGCAGAAGGCCGTGAACTGGGCATATCCGTTGTATGGCTGGGGTGTTGAGGGCCGAGCGGGTGTGGGTGGAGACGTTCACTGGTCTGCGGGTCGATCAGTTCGGTCGGCTGTTGAGGGCGGTTCGGGAGCGCGGTGGCGAGGGATGTGGCTGGGGTCGTCCGTGGCGGCTTCCGCTGGCCGAGCGGGTCCTGCTGGTGGCCGTGTACTACCGCACGAACCTCACCATGCGGCAGCTCGCCCCGCTGTTCGGCGTTTCGCCGGCGACCGTGTGCCGGGTGATCCAGCGGCTCGGCCCGCTGCTCGCACTCGAGCCGGCCCGTGCCTGCGCCGATGCCACCGACCGGTTGTGGATCGTGGACGGCACCCTCGTCCCGGTCCGCGACCGCAAGGTCGGTGCGTCCTCCCGTAACTACCGGTTCTCGGCGAACGTGCAGGTCATCGTGGACGCGGAGACCCGCCTGGTGGTGGCTGCGGCCCGTCCGGTGCCCGGCAACACGGCGGACGCGAAGGCCTGGCGGGACTCCGGCCTGGCCGAGCACTGCGAGGGCGTGACGGTTCTCGGTGACGGCGCCTACATCAACACTGGCCTGATCGTCCCGCACCGCAAACGCCCCGGACGCCCGCTACTCAAGGGCGAGGAGGAGGACAACGCGCAGCATCGCAAGGTCCGCGCCCGCGTCGAGCACACCTTCTCCCGCATGAAGAACTACAAGATCCTCCGCGACTGCCGGCAGCGCGGCGACGGACTCCACCACGCCGTCCAGGCCGTCGCCCGCATGCACAACCTCGCCCTCGCCGCATGACCGCACAGCCCCAGGCTCCCGCTCCGACCTGCCTGATCACGGCCTTCTGCAACACCCTTTAAATGGACCCGTTGAGCAAGCATTCGGGGAGCGGTCGTTGCGACCGTTCCCCGAAGGGAACTGCCGTGCCTCGTGCGACATGAGCGGTAGAACGACCCGGCGGCGATGTTCGGCGGAAGAAGGTGAGCCAGAGCTCCAGCTCACCTCCACAGCCCACCGCTTGCCGGGCTTGCTGCCGTTCGGGGCAGTCGAGGTCTCCCGGCAGCTCTCGAACGCCGAGGCCTCGCGGGGGCGGTGTCCGGCGCCCCCGCGAAGGACAAGACCGGCCCGGCCCCGCAGAAGCCGCGTAGCCGTCGCAAGAACCCCACCTTCCACCCGCCAGAACGGAAAAGCGTATTCCTCTTTCTCCGGCGAAAGCCTCTGAACTGAACTAAAGCGATATGCCCGATGATCCAGAAAAAAAGTATGTGTACGGCTCTATGCTGACAGGTAGTCAGTCTGTCTATATTGCGAACTCATCCGGATGGCACCGGTGCCGCTGAACAGGGAAGATCTTCCACTGGGGGCGGGTTCCTCTCGTCCGGGCCGCATGCAGGGAGCGACGTGGTTGCGGCCCGTGCGCAGAGGTATGGCCCGCCGGGACTTGAGAGGAAGCCTCATGGCTGACATTGATCTCGGACTGGCGTCGGACTGGGACGAGGGCGACACCCACGGCCGCATCAAATTGCGGCCGAACCAGGTCTACCAGAATTCCCCCAAGAAGGATGTGATGATCAGCTCGCCGGTGAGCATCGAGCTCGCCGTGAACACGAACATGTCCACCTCTCAGGAGGCGGACAAGGTCTACTTCACGACCTACCACGGCCGGACGAAGAAGATCATCGCGGTGCTCGACTCCGACGGCAACCTGCGCATCGCCGGCCGCCTGATCACCGAGCAGAAGGATCTCTCCTACTAGGCCGACCAGCACGTCGGGGCTACGGCCGCAGACGTACGCAGCAGCGGCCACGTTGCCTGACAACATGCAGATCCCGGCGTTGCGCGCGGCCCTGAAGTGGCAGCCTGCACGCAGCCGGCCAGAGCGCCTCAGCGCGCAGCGGCAATGACTGACGACGACCTCCGCTACGTCTTGGGGTGCAGGCCGGGCCGGGTAGGTCTGCGATTTTCGAAGCACTTCCACGCGTCAGGCCCCCGGCCGCACCGCCGGGGGCCTGCTCTGGTGTCTACCGGCCGAGTTCTGACGGGTAGACACCGGTTGGCTTGTTCGGCGCAGGTCAGAGCACTGATGGGCACTACGGTGGCGCGTACTCCGCACTTCCGAACGCAGGGGATGTCATAGAGGGGCCCGCTTTGTCGGCGTGAGGCACGATGCCGGAGAGTCGGCATCGTCCGGCGCGTCACGCCATTCCCCGCACTGTGACGAACGGGAGTAGCCGACCCGGATGAGTCGGGAAGCTGCATAGGTTTCCGATGATGCGTCATGTGGAGTGCATGGCGATTCTGGAGCCTGCTGGCAAGGGGCCCTGACCTGCGTTTTTTGTGTCTGCGAATGCGTGGGCGAGGTGCTCGCACAGGTGACGCCTCTGGAGGTCCTTGACGCTCGGATGTCGCTCGTATCGGAGGTCTCTGCTGCGCTTCCGTAGTGGTGGCGCGAGTGTCCATCCCGACCGTTCCTACCTCGGAGGCCGTGTGGTGGAGGAGCCAGGCCGTGGTGGTACAGGCGATGCGGCGGTGCCGGACGGTGAGGACGTCACCGACGCGAAGAGTGGCGATGCCGCCTTCGCCTCAGCCGGACGTGGAGTCGGTGTCGGCCTTCCCGAAGGGGAGCGGGGTGGCGGCGAAGACGGAATCCGGGTCGAACGCAGACTTCAGTGCCAGCAGGCGCTGGGTGTTCGGCCCGTAGGAGTTCGCAACCTGGTCGGGAGTCTCCGGCCCCAGGAAATTCACGTAGCCGCCCGGCAATGAGAACGGTTCGAGCGCCGCGTGCAGCTCTTCCAGCCAGCGCAGGTGGGGTGAGCTGCCGACGGCGCGTCCTGCGTGGTCGTTGCTCTCGCCGCTCTCCCACATGGAGATCAGCTCGACCATCAGGTGCGGTTCGCGTCGGCCGAAAGCCGTCGAGCCGAGAGGCGGGCGGGCGGCGGCACCATGGAACTGGTGCCACACGATCGCGGAGAACGGTGAGGTGAACTCCTGGGCGGCTCGGTCCAGGACGGTCGCGACGGAGCTGGAGACGCTCTGGACGGTTCGCGTGCGGATCGCGCCCATCCGCCCGGGTGGGAACATGGCGTCCGTCGCGGCCAGCGTCGCGGAACGGGCGACAGGTCCCACCTCGGCGAGCACGGGTGTACCGAGCCTGGCCAGCGCACGCACCGGCCCGTTCTCGGCGTTCCCCACCTCAAGCTCCCCCGACCAGGTCGGCGCGACGTACACCGTCGGCTTGCCGTCCGGACCGGGAAGGAACCCCACGTCTACGGTCAGCTCGTCCGGACTGTCCTGAAGGATCCCACCGAGGTCGGCCAGGACGCCCGCGCTCTGGGCGACCGGATACAAGATGGTTCCCGACACCACTGTCGGCACCGGGTGCAGACGGATCCGCGCCGAGGTCACGACACCGAAGTTGCCGCCGCCGCCGCGCAACGCCCAGAAGAGGTCCGGATGATGTTCGGCGTCGGTGTTCACCCGTGAACCGTCGGCCAGGACGACTTCGGCGCCGAGCAGGTTGTCGGCTGCGAGTCCGAACTGCCCGAGGAGGGGACCGTACCCGCCGCCGAGCGTGAGGCCGACCATTCCGACGGAGCCCGCCGTTCCGGTGACGGCAGTCAGGCCCGCCCGCTCGGCGGCCGAGACGACGTCGGACGAGAGCGCCCCGCCACCCACCGTCGCGTAACGGTGGTTGACGTCGACCTGTACTTCCCTCATGTCGGTCAGATCGAGAACCAGCCCCCCGGGACGGAACGCCCGGCCCCAGAAGTCGTGACCCCCGCCGCGCACGGACAGCGGTACCCCATGGTTACGAGACGCGCGTACTCCGGCCTGCACGTCGGCGGTGGTCGCGCACCGCACGACGACAGATGGGCGGACATCCACCGCCGCGTTGAACAGCGCCACGGCTCGTGCGTACTCCGGTCCGTCGGTGAGTACACGGTCCGGTGATATACGGGACCGCAGCTCGGTCAGCAAGGCGGTGCTGACTTCGTCGTGGGCGTCGGTACCGGCAGGCGTCTGCATGGTCGCTCCTGTGTGTCGTGGTGGGAGATGGAGTTCGGTGCCCTGGACGGATCAGGATGGATCAGGACGGCAGGTTCCGTCACCACGCGCATGCCGCCGGTGCCGTCGGTGATCTGGTGGGCGAAGGTCAGCACGATGAAGCTGCCGGTCTCCGCGGGAATCAGTACGGCGCGTATCAGTGGGCCGGGCTCCGGCGCCATGGGGCGCGACTGCTCGCCGGCGACAACCGCCTGCCAGGGAGTTCCCTCGGCGGTGGTTTCGATCCTGACCGGGCCCTCCGCCCAGCGGTATCGGGCCTGGGGAGCTCGGCGGTCGACCGAGACGCGAAGCAGCGGGTGCAGTGCCTGCACACCCCGCAGTGCCCGCGCCAGCGTCTGCCGGGACACCTTCCGGTTGATCTCGGCGACCAGGGAGAACTGGACGGGGTTTCGGTGCATATAGAGATCGATGGTCCGCTCGAAGGCTCCGAGTTCCCTCACCGTCTCCGCGTGCGTATGGCCGATCGACATCCAGAGGCCCTTTCTTCGCTGAGGGGATATGACGGCTCGCTACCTGAACACGTCGTGGCGAGGCGGGAGTCAGGCCTCCTGCTGAGCGATCGTCTCGGCCGGTCGGCCGGGCACCAGGCGCTTCGACGTTGTGCGGAAGGCCCAGGCGACGACCAGCGCGGCCACCACGGTGAGGGGGGTGCCCATGGCTATCTTCGCGAAGGCGAGCCAGCCGGTGGCGTCGTGCACGTAGAGCCACTGCTTCACCACGAACCGGGCTCCGAGGACGCTTGCCGCTGCGAGGGTGGCGATGTCGTGTGCCCGCAGAACCTGACGGTCCTCGCGCCAGGCGTGCGCTCCCCCGTGCAGGAGGTTCCACGCCACGCCGCTCAGGGGGTGGCGGAAAAGGAACGAACCGAAGGTGGCGAGGAAACCGGCGAAGGCCACCCAAATACCCAGCAGGAAGAAGTCCTTGGCGGAACCGGTGAGCGCGACGATGCCTGCCGCGACCAGAACGCCGGTCAGGCTGCCGGAGGCGGCGAGGAGGCGTTCCCCGCGCACCAGCCGGGCCAGGGTAAGCACCGCGCCGGTCGCGACGGCCGCGATCAAGGCCGCCTTCGTCGACAGCAAAGCGAGTGCGATCACGAACACCGCGACCGGGACGGTCGAGTGGACGAAGCCCGCCGCGCCGCCCATGGACTCGAGCATGGGCGGCCGCGGGGCGGGAGGCGGCGTGTTCCCGGGGTTCCTGCCTTTGGTCGAGGAGGGGCCGTGCTCGCCTTGGGGATGGGACATCGATCACTCCTGATCACGTGTTGCGGTCGCAGCTTTCCTGGGGCGTTTCTCGTCGCGGTGGCACTTCGATTCAGGCGCTCCAGCCGCCTCCCACGGCCCGGCTCGCGAGATAGGAGTCGCGCAGCGCCTTGCGAAGGCCGGGGACGAAGGCGTCGAACCGCGCCGCATGCGCAGTGAGGCCGGCCTTGTGGGCCCGGCGGTCTTCCTTGCTCCACACGGTGGCCAGTTCCAGCTCCACGGCCAGGACCGCCATGGCGAGTTCGTCCGTCAGGTCCTCGGCGGGAGGGTTGTCGAAGACGGTCGCGCGCACCCGGGCCTGGAGAGCGCGCACCAGGTCCGGTCGCACCACGGAGACCCGGTCGATGGAGATGGCCCCCAGCTTCTTCTCCCGCGTCATGACGATGTCCCCGGAGGCGAGCAACTGGTCGCGAATCGGGGTCTCGGCAGTGTGGGCCTTGTTGTGCAGGAACTTGAGCCAGCCCCTGGGCTTGTCCTGAGGCAGGTCGTACCAGACTGCGGTGGTGAACGGGTCCTCCGGCGGGTTGCCGGGGAGTCGCCGGACCTTCCCCCCGGTGGCATCCAGCAATCCGTCGCGGGCCAGCTCGGTCATCGCTCCGGCCCGTAATAGTTGGCCGCGCCCCTGAATATTGTCGAGCTGGAACTTCTCCTTCTTGACGGTGTAGCAGAGCAGGTACAGCTTCTGGGCGAGAGTCATGGGCATGGTGGTTCACCTATAGGTCAGTCGTAGCAGGGTGGGGGAATTCTTGTGACGCGGAAAGAAACAGCAGGCAATTTCCCCCCTCACCTTTCACCCGCAGTCTTCCCCAAATCGCTTTCATGGCATAGAAGACGCAGACGGCCAGGCGTTCACCACTCCGGTGTATGTCAGTGAGCGAATTCCCTGCTGCTTTGCCTTCCTGTTGTGACTACTACCTTCGGTTCGAGCCGTGAAACTGGTGACGTTACGGCACACTTCTGAGGGCCTAGTCGTACACGGGTGAGACCGGCCGCGACTCAATGGTTCGCGGAGACAAGAGGGCGGGTGGTGGCGGGCGTGTCCGTCTTGCATACGGTGCCGTCGGCGGGGTGGGTGCCGTAGATGAGGGCGGCGTCAACTGCGCTATCGACACACGAGTTGGTGCCGTAGGAGCCGTGTCCGACTCCCTCATGCGTGAGCAGGGCCGTAGAGTCCAGGGTTCGCGTCATGTTCTCGGCCCAGTGGTGGGGAGTGACCGGAGCCAGTCGGCCCGCGACCACCAGTGCCGGGGGCGTACCAGCGCCTGTGAGCGGCTTGGTGACGCGGTCCTTGTTCGGCGCGGGCCACCGGGAGCAGTTCAGGGCGGAGTAGGCGGCCCGGGTCCCGACACGCCTGGCCTCAGCGACGGCCTTGGTGGCTGCGGTCGTGTGGGCGGCGATGCCGACCGGGGTATGCCCACACGGCAGTTGCTGGTCGCCGGCCAGGGCTCGGGTGGCATCGAGGGCCATGGTGCCGTCGAGTTCACCGCCCGGGGTAGCGCTTTTGGCGGGTGCGATGTTCAGTGGCTTCGCTTCCAGGGTGTCGATCAGTTGTCGCTTGCAACGGCGACGTCGTGCTGGAAGGGGAGGGAGTTGCCGAACCACTGGTTCGTGTCGACGGGCGCGTCGAGCACCATCTGGCGGACGCGGTGAGGCAACAAGGTGGCGTACATGGGGCCGACCACGGTGCCGTAGGACAAGCCGTAGTACGTGATCTTGTCCTCGCCGAGCGCGGAGCGAACCTGGCCGATGTCGCGGGCCACGTTGTCGGTGGACAAGCTGGCCAGGAACGCCTTGCCCTGGTGTCTGACGCGGCCGTCGGTGAACGCGGCGGCATCGCTCAGCAGTCGCGGCAGGGGTTTGCCCCCGGGGGCGGCCGGGTCGAAGGCGGTGCCGGCGGCGTCGGCTCGCTGCTCGTCGGTCAGGCAGCGAACGGCCTGTGATCCGGAACGGACTCTCGGTCGAACGCGCCCTGCCCACCCGCGAATCCGTCCTCATCGCCGAGACCGAGACCCTCGACGCCGCCGTCGACCACGTCCTCTCCACCGGCCCCACACCACCCGCCGGGCCGACTCGGCCGTGAACCGAACCGTCCAACACTCTCCACGACCTGCTGCGGGAGCGCGCTCTCCCCTGCGCGGGCCTGCCGTTGCGTCATGGTTTTCAATGGGCCCACGGCGCGACCGCGCCGACTGCACCGGACGGTGAGGGAGACATCGATCATGGCGTGGAGCACCCGGGAGATGGCGGAGCTGGCCGGCACCAGCCTCAGGGCCGTACGGCACTACCACGCCATCGGCCTGCTTGACGAGCCGGAGCGCCGCTCCAACGGGTACAAGCAGTACGGCGTCCAACATCTCGTCCGACTCCTCCGGATCAAGCGCCTCGCCGCTCTGGGGTTCTCCCTCTCCCAGATCGCGGAGATGCGTGACGGCCCGGGGTCCGACCCGGACCCGCGTGATCTACGGGCTCTCGACGAGGAGTTGGCCGCCACCATCGAACGTCTGCAACACGCCCGCGCCGAGGTCGGCGCCCTCATGCGCAGAACGGCCACGGCCGATCTTCCCCTCCGCCTCGCCTCCCTGGACGAGACAGCAGAGCTCCCTGACCCCGACCGCTCTTTCGTCACTGTCCTCGGTACGGTCCTCGGCCCCAGTGGGATGGACGCCTACGCGGACTTGCTCCATGAGGAGCCGCAGCCGGTGGCACGCGAATTGGACGAGCTTCCCGCCGATGCGGACGAGCAGGCACGCCAGAGTCTCGCCGAGCGTCTCGTGCCTTACGTCCGAGGTCTCCGGGTCAAGCATCCCGGGCTGAGCGACCTCGCCTCGGACGCTCCGCGCGGTCGGCAGCACACCGCTCGCACCATCGGCACAGCCATTACCGATCTCTACAATCCGGCCCAGGTCGACGTGATGCGGCGTCTCCACACACTTCTGTCCGATACGGGCGACCCACGTTGACGGCCCTCGGGGGCCCAGGACGTACACGCCGTGCCCGCTGTCGTCGACGCTGACCAGCCGCGCCCGGTCGTCGAACTTCTCGCGCAGCGTCTTCCCGCCTCGGTGCGGGGTCGACGCGTCCCGCCGGTTCTGCAGGAGCAGCACGTTTCGGAGGCCCTCGGCGTCGATCTTCACCGGCGGTTCGGCGGGGGTGTGCGGCCAGAAGGCGCACGGTGTGATGTCGGCGGTGGCGGCGCCGTACAGCAGGTAGCGTTCGCGCTCCTCGGCGCACCCCGGCGCCGGGCCACCGACCCGCGCCCTACGGTGGCCGCTTCGCCCGCCCGGCGCGCCCGCTGTGGCACTTCCAGCGCTCGGTTGGCTGGGGTGAGTTTGATGGCGCCCTCATCGAGGCGGTGGGAGATTCCCGGCCGCCGCGTCGTCACTTCGCTGGCCTGTGCAAGCGGTTCCTGATACGTACGGTGCGTGCCGAGCGGACACACGTACGTGACCGCGCGTCCCCGAGTGCCGGAGGTCCGTCATGGGCAAGCGTTTCACGCGGCAGCACCTCGGCCCGGTGGCCCTGATCACCCTGATCGCCACCGCCCTGCTCGGGGCGGGCCTGGCTCCGGCCGCTTCGGGGACAGTGGAGAGTGGGCGCCCCGGTACCGATTCCGGCGCCGTCACGGGGGCCACTTCCGGCAGCGGGTCCGCAACCGCCCCCACGGCCGACGGTATACCTCGCCTCACTGACGCCCGCGGACGCACACTCACCCTGCGCGGCTGGAACGTCGAGGACAAGATCCACCACGGCCCGGACGCCCTCAGCGCGATCACCGAGCGGCACTTCGCCGACTTGCGGGCCCACGGCTTCAACTTCGCCCGCCTGCTGGTCTTCTGGGACGACCTGGAGCCGCGGCGGGGGCGCTACAGCGAGTCGTACCTGCGCAAGATCCGGCGCATCCTCGACTGGGCGCACGAGCACGGTGTCCACGTCGTCATCGACGCCCACCAGGACGTGTTCGGGCCCGCGTTCGGCCACCGCGGGATCCCGGCGTGGGCGACGCGGGCCGACGGGCTGCCGTTCACCCCGCACCCCGGCGACTGGTTCGCCGAGTACTTCGAACCCGCCGTCCAGCGCGCCTTCACCCATCTCTACGAGGACGCGGACCTGCGGCGCGCGCAGGCTCGCATGTGGCGCCTGCTGGCGGACCGCTTCGGCGGGCACCCCGCGGTGTTCGGCTACGACCTGATCAACGAGCCGATGGGGGAACTGCGCACGGGCGAGGACCTGGCGAGTGCCGCACGCCGCATCGAGGCGACACAGCTCACCCCGATGTACCGGCGCCTGGCCGCCGCCATCCGCACCCGGGACCGCTCGAACCACCTGTTCATCGAGCCGACCCCGATCGTCGGCGAAGGCGTGCCCACCGGCCTGGGCCGCATCCCCGACGAACGCGTCGTCTACGCCCCGCACTTCTACAACACCCCGATGGAGGCGGGCGCCGACTACGACCCGGCGGCCGGCTGGATCACGGCGTACGAGAACGCCGTCACCGCATACCCGCGCGAGCACTCGGTTCCCGTCGTGGTGGGAGAGTGGGGCCCGCTGAACAGCGGCCTGCCGAACATGCGCCGCTTTCACGACGACGCGCTCGCCTCCTTCACCCGCTACTCCTCGGGCTGGGCCGCCTACGTCTGGTGCTACGGCGGCGGCTACTGCGCCCTCGACCGCGACGGCCGCTTCCGTACGAACAAGGAGCGCACTGTCACGCCGTACGCCCCGGCGGTCGCGGGCACCGTGCGCGCCGACACCCACGACCCGGCCCGCGCGACGTACCGCCTCGCCTACCGGTCGACTCGCCGTCCCGGCACCACCGTGCTGTCCCTGCCGCCGAACACCACCGGCTGGCGGATCGAGGTGTCGGGCCGCACGGCACACCCCAGCGCCCGACGTGTGCCGCCCGGGCAGGCACGACAGGTGCGCGTGTGGGCGTCCGACGGGACGGAGGTGCAGGTGACGGTGCGGCCGGGCTCCGGCCGCCGGGGCTGAGACCTGGGGCGTCCTACTAGACCCCAATTCTTGTGGCGTGATCGTTCGCTGAACCGTGTATGACAAACCTGGTTGAGCGCAGGCCGACCATCGACATGAGGCAGCCTGTTGCTTGCCTGGAGTGACTCCGGCGTTCGACGGCGGGATGAACGCGACCGCATCCGCGCGGCCAGCCACCGCATCCTCACCGGCTGCCCAGAGCGCTCCAATGGAGCCCTGGCCGTCGTCGTCCTCGCCATTGAGGCCGACGTCCCCCGAAACGCCCTCACCCAACGCCACACCGAAACTGCGAAGCCGATGTGCGGGTTGATTTCTGTGGTTCAGATGGGGGTGTTCTCGTCGGGGACGAAGGGCTCTCCGTGTCCGGGGACGATCAGTGCGGGCTTGAGGGCGAGGATCTTGCGGCGGGAGGCGCGCAGCCCCTCGTGGTCGTCGGAGGTGGGGTCTTCGGCGGGGCCGTGGACGCTCCACCAGGCGTGGGTGAGGACGACGGTGCCTTCGGCGGTTTCCGCGACGGTGGAGATGTCCTGGGGGGTGTGGCCGGGCGTTTCGATCAGGCGGATCGAGGGGGAGAGCTGGTATCCGTCGGCAGGCCGGTCGTACCAGAGGTGGTTGTGGTACGCGGCCCAGACGTCGTGGGCGCGCGCGTGGGGGAAGAGGGCGGCGTTGAGGGTGTGATCGGGGTGGTGGTGGCTGAAGACCACGTCGGTCACCTGCTCGGGGCTGATTCCGGCGGCGGCGAGCGGGTCGAGGATGAGTTTGCGGTCCTCGACCATGCCGGGGTCGACAACGACGATCGTGTCGCCGTCGCGCAGAAGGCCGACGGTCGAGGCGACGTGCCACGGCTTCTCGCGGCCGTCGCGGTCCGCGTTACGTGCGTCGAGGCTGTCGTAGCCGGTGGTCAGCAGGGTGAATGTGGCCGTCATGAGAGGTGATGGTCCTTCGTCGATCGTGGGAATGACCGGATGGAGGGCGAGGTGTCGCCGTCCATGCCGGGGGTCGAGGGCGTGCGAAGCCACGCCCCGGCGCGAGTCCGGTGAACCGGCGGCGGGGCGGGGGTGGCCGAACTCAGTCGGCGGTGGCCTGCGTGCGGCGGGCGTAGGCGCGGGCGGCGCGGGCCCGGTCGCCGCAGCGGACCGAGCACCAGTGGCGGCGCCCGGCACGGAGCAGATAGCGGTTGCAGGGGGAGGAGGGGCAGGCTGTCAGCCGTTCGGCGTCGGGCCCGGTGAGCAGGTCGGCGGCATCGGCGGCGAGGATGCCCAGGGCCTGGTCGACGATCTGGTCGATCGGGTGCGGGGCGGTGCGGTGCATGCCGCGGACCGCGTCCCAGCCGAGCGGGGAGGCGGTGGGGACCCGGGTGAGGGCATCGTTGACGGCAGCCATCGCGGTGGCGGGGGCGGGGTGACCGCCGACCTGGGCAGCTAGCAAGACCCGTACCTGTTCGCGCAGGGAACGCAGACGAGCCGCGCAGATCTCCTGCAAGCCGGCGTCCGCAGGGGCCAGGTCGTGGTCGACCAGCCACTGGTTGGCGCCCGAAGGCGTACCCAATGAGTCGAGGAACTGGCCGCCCGGCAGAGCGACGGCGCTGTTGACGAGGTCGAGCGCGGGGTAGCGCTCAGCGCCCGGTGCCGGCGGGAGCCCGGGGCCGGCGGTCTCGACGGCGGCGGGGGAATCGGTCTCAGTCACGCTCCTCACGTTACAGCTTGCCTTCATCCGTGACAAACGCCTACAGTCACGGATGTAGGCCAATCTATCCGTGAGGTGATGTCGTCATGGCAATAACCAGCACGTCCAGCGCGCAGGTCCCCGTCCGTGTCTTCGGCGGTCCGACCGCGCTCATCGAGTACGGCGGGCTGCGGTTCCTGACCGACCCGACCTTCGACGCCCCCGGCACCTACCCCTCGGGGCTGGCCAAGACCGCGCCCGCCTCTGCCACGCCCGCCGACCTGGGCCGCATCGATGTGGTGCTGCTGTCGCACGACGAGCACGACGACAACCTCGACGCCTCTGGCCGGGCCCTGCTCGCCGGTGTCCCCCTGACCCTGACCACGCCCAGTGGCGCGGGCCGGCTGGGCGGCACATCACGCCCCCTGAAGGACTGGGAGTCCATTGAGTTGGAGCGCCCCGGGGGCGGCACGATCACCGTCACCGGCGTCCCGGCCCTGCATGGCCCCGGAGCACGCGTGGACCTCGAGCCCGTCGTCGGCGAGGTCGTCGGATTCGTCCTGAGCGGTGACGGCCTGCCCACCGTCTACGTCAGCGGCGACAACGCCCAGCTCTCCCTCGTCCAGGAGATCGCCGACCGATTCGGCGCGGTGGACACCGCCGTGCTGTTCGCCGGCGCGGTCCGCACCCCCGTCCTGGACCGCGCGCTGCTCACCCTCGACAGCGCTCAGGCCGCCGAGGCCGCCCGCATCCTGGGCGCCCGCCGCATCGTGC
This sequence comes from Streptomyces sp. DSM 118878, assembly GCF_052936595.1. Classification (NCBI taxonomy): domain Bacteria; kingdom Bacillati; phylum Actinomycetota; class Actinomycetes; order Kitasatosporales; family Streptomycetaceae; genus Streptomyces; species Streptomyces sp. DSM 118878. The sequence continues at coordinate 1,147,789 of NZ_CP193622.1, read as the reverse complement.
CCGTCCACTTCGACAGCTGGGCCCACTTCACCGAGGGCCGCGACGAGCTCGTCGCCGCCTTTGCCGCCGTGGGCCTCACCGATCGCGTCGACTTCGGCGTCCGCGGCTGAACCACCTGCGTCGCACGCGTACGCCGGACAGCCGGGCATCGGCCGACAGGAACTGCCACCGCTGTCGGCCGGCGCCCCCACGCGCCGCACACCTCGAAACCAAAGGACCGCACCACCATGACCGACCCCATCCGCGGCACCCGCCATGGCTCCGCCCCCGCCGCCCTGTCCGTACTGGACTCCGCCATGACCGGCACCGGCCAGAGTGCCGCCGAGGCGCTGGCCGGCAGCATCGAACTCGCCCGGCTCGCCGACCGGCGCGGCTTCACCCGCTACTGGATGAACGAGCACCACGCCATGCCCGGCGTCTCCACCTCCAGCCCACCCGTCCTGCTGGCCCGCCTCACCGCGGAGACCAGCAGACTGCGCCTCGGCGCCGGCGGGATCATGCTGCCCAACCATCCGCCCCTGGTCGTCGCCGAACAGTTCGGCATGCTCAACGCCCTCGCCCCCGGCCGCATCGACCTGGGCCTCGGCCGCGCGCCAGGCACCGACCACGCCACGGCCGAAGCCCTGCGCCGCGGCGCGAGCAGTGCCGAGGACTTCCCCCGGCAGGTCACCGAACTCCTGCACTTCCTGGGCGACGACTTCCCCGCCGAGCACCCCTACGCCGACCGCGTCTACGCCGTGCCCGGGCCCGCCCAGGACCGGCTCAACGGCCTCACCCCCTCCACCGGCCGCCTGCCGGTGTGGCTCCTCGGCTCGTCCGGCTACTCGGCACAGCTCGCAGCCCGGCTCGGCCTGCCGTTCGCCTTCGCCGCGCACTTCAACCCCCGCGATGTCGTGGCCGCCCTGCGCCTGTACCGCGAGCAGTTCACGCCGTCCGAGGCCCTGGCCGAGCCGTACGCACTGGTCAGCTTCACCGTCGCGGCGTCCACCGACGAGCGGGAGGCCCGCCGCCAGGCCGGCACCCTCGCGCACGCCATGCTCCGCATGTTCCAGCGCAAGTCCTACCTGCTGCCGTCCCCCGAAGAAGTGGGCGCCTACACCTACGACGCCCAGGAACGCCAGGCCGTCGACAGCTGGCTGACCCACGTCCCGCACGGCACTGCCGAGCAGGTCACCGCCCACCTCAACCAGGTCCAGCGGGACTCCGGCGCCGACGAACTCATGATCGGCGGTGTCGGCCACTCCATCTCGGCCCGGCTGCGCTCCATCGAGCTGATCGCCGACGCCTACGGCATGCCCGACAGCCCGCGCTGACGCGGGACGGCGGCCACAACACCCCGGACCTGCGGGCCCGCGGACACCGATCACCCTTCACCGCCAAGTCCCCCTGATCCTCCGGAAGTTTTCGAGGTGTACCCATGGCCACCGTCCTCGCCCTGTCCGGCAGTCCCTCCCGTGCGTCCCGTACCGCCTTCCTGGCCGAGCACACCACCGCGGACCTGCGGGCCCGCGGACACCGGGCCCACGTACTGGCCCTGCGCGACCTGCCTGCGGCACCGCTGCTCGCGGCGGATATCCACGACCCGTCTCTCGCCCGCGCCGTGAGCCGGGTTGCCGAGGCCGATGCCCTCGTCGTGGCCACCCCCATCTACAACGCCGCCTACTCCGGCCTGCTCAAGACCTTCCTCGACCTGCTGCCCCAGCACGCGTTCGACGGGAAGCCGGTGCTTCCCCTGGCCACCGGCGGCAGCCCGGCCCACGTCCTGGCCCTCGACTACGCCCTGCGCCCGGTCCTCACCGCGCTCGGCGCCCAGGTCTGTCAGGGCCGGTTCGTCCTGGACCGGCACATCACGACCGCCCCGGACGGCGCGATGGCCCTCGACCACGACAATGAGCGGCAACTGGCTCAGATCACCGCTCACTTCGCCTGTGCTCTGCCGACCCGGGCCCACCTGGCCGCCGCCTGACAACCACAGGACCCTCCCGCCCGGTAACCCGCCGCCCCGGTATCCCGAAAGTACAGAGCACATGGCCCACCTGTCTTCCGGACCCCCATCCGCGCTCCGCCCACTGCCGCTCTCCCTCCCGCCATATCCGAGGTGCAGAAGCACACCCTGACCGTGCTGCTCGCCCCCCCCAGATCCTCAGCGGTCTCGGCCCGCCACCGCCGACACCTACGCCCCGCCGACCTCACCGGCTCCCGTGTCCGCTCACCGACACGGACCGCCCGTCGGGCAGCGCCGGCCAGGCAGCACGTCACGCACACCCCGCCCACCACCGCTGGGCCCGTATCGGAGACACCATGCACCACACCACGGCCACGCCACCCAGCGGGCCGACAGACACCCCATCGGCCCCTCCTGGTCCTTCGCTACCTGAGACGCAAAAGCGCATCCTGGCCATCCTGCTGGCGTCCCAGGTCCTCAGCGGCGTGGGCCTCGCGGCCGGTGTCACCGTTGCCGCCCTGCTGGCTCAGGACATGCTCCACTCCACCACCCTGGCCGGCCTGCCCAGCGCCATACTCACCGCAGGCTCCGCCCTCGCCGCCGTCACCATCGGCCGCATCTCCCAGACCCGCGGGCGCCGCCCCGGCCTCGCCGCCGGCTACCTCGCAGGCGCAATCGGCGGTGCCGGAGTCGTCGTCGCTGCCGCCCTCGACAACCCCGCCCTGCTGTTCGTCTCCCTCTTCCTCTACGGCGCCGGCACCGCGGCCAACCTCCAGGCCCGCTACGCCGGAGCCGACCTCGCCGCCCCGCGCCACCGCGCCCGCGCCCTGTCCACCGTCCTGGTAGCCACCACCCTGGGCGGCGTCGTCGGCCCCAACCTCACCGCCCCCGCCGGACACCTCGCCACCGCCCTCGCACTGCCCCCACTGAGCGGCCTGTTCCTCATCTCCAGCGCCGCGTTCGCCCTGGCCGCCCTGACCCTGCTGGTCTGGCTGCGTCCCGACCCCCTTCTGCTCGCCCGAACTCTCCCCGCCGAGCCGGAGGCACCAGAGGGCACAGGACCGGCACCCGACGTCTCGCATCCCGCAGCACACCGCCACCCCAGCCTGTCGCTGGGAGTGCTCGTGATGGTCCTCAGCCAGCTCGTCATGGTCGCGATCATGACGATGACCCCCGTGCACATGCACGACCACGGCCACAGCACTGCCGCCTCCGGCCTCGTCATAGCCCTGCACGTCGGCGCGATGTACCTGCCCTCACCCCTGACCGGAGCACTCACCGACCGCTACGGCCCCACCACGACGGCCGCCGCCTCCGGCCTGACCCTGCTGGCTGCCGGCATCCTCGCCGCCACCGCGCCCGCCGACTCCGTCCTCCTGCTCACCCTCGCTCTCATCCTGCTCGGCATCGGCTGGAACCTCGGCCTCGTCGGCGGGACCACCATCATCACCAACGCCGTCCCCCTGGCCACGCGAGCCAAGACACAAGGCACGGTCGACGTCGCCATCGCCATCGCCGGAGCCACCGGCGGCATGACCTCCGGGATCGTCGTCGCAGCAGCCAGCTACCCCATCCTCGCCCTCAGCGGCGCCGCCTTCGCCCTCGCGCTTCTCCCCGCAGTCATCGTCACCGCCCAGAAGAGCTCGCCCCGCGCACCTTCTTCGGAAGGCCGACAGGGCAGCACCGAACCCTGAGCCCGCCCAGACACTCCGCAGCAACTGAACCGCCGGGCAGCAGAAGAGCTCCGTGCCATGGCGGCCGCGGCTCCTTGCAGGGCAGCAGCAGGTTGATGGAACGGTCCTTCTCGATCGCCCGGTGGGCCGGGGGCAGGGCATGACCGTTCCCCGGTCTCCTCCTCCGGTGCGCTCGTACGGAGTCCGCCGAGTGCCCGACCCGGTAGGAACTCCTCATCCGGAATATACCCCCGGGGGTACTGGTGTTACGGTGGAAAGCAGTTACCCCCCGGGGTAATTTTCACGAAAGGACTATCCGCGTGTTCTTCGTCGACACCATCGAGCTGGAAAGTCTCGGCAACCGCAGCTACCTGGCCGGCGGTGAGAGCGCCGCGGTGGCGGTGGACCCGCCGCGCGACGTCGACCGCGTCCTGGCGGCGGCCGCCCGGCGCGGTGTGCGGATCTCCCATGTGGTGGAGACCCACATCCACAACGACTACGTCACCGGCGGGCTCGAACTCGCCCGGATCACCGGAGCCCGGTACCTCGTGCCGTCCGGCGCGAACGTCACCTTCGCCCGGGTTCCCGTGGCCGACGGCGACAGCGTGGAGATCGACCCCGGCAGCGGGGTGACGCTGACGGCGATCGCGACGCCGGGCCACACCCCGCACCACACCTCCTACGCACTGCACGAGGCGGGGCGGCCGGTGGTCGTCTTCACCGGGGGCTCGCTGCTGATCGGCACGGTGGGCCGGCCGGACCTGGTCGAGCCGCGCCTGACCGAGCAGCTGGCCCGCGCCCAGCATGCCTCCGCCCACCGCTTGGCCTCTGATCTTCCCGACGAGACGGCGGTGCTGCCCACCCACGGCTTCGGCAGCTTCTGCTCCTCGGCCCAGTCCGAGGGGGAGGAGACCACCATCGGCAAGGAGAAGAGCGCGAACACCGCACTGACCGTCGACGTGGACAGCTTCGTCGCGGACCTGCTGGCCGGTCTGGAGGACGTGCCCGCCTACTACGCGCACATGGGCCCGGCCAACGCCGCCGGCCCCGGACCGCTCGACCTGACCCCGCCCGCCCTCGCGGACGCCGACGAGATAGCTGCCCGCCTCGCGGCCGGTGAGTGGGTCGTCGACCTGCGCAACCGTGTCGCGTTCGCCGAAGGACACGTGGCCGGGTCGTTCAACTTCGAGGCCGACGGCAAGCTCGCCACCTACCTCGCCTGGATGATCCCCTGGGGCAAGCCGGTCACCCTGCTCGCCGAATCCGCCGTACAGCTCGCCGACGCCCAGCGCGAACTGGTGCGGGTGGGCATAGACCGTCCGGCCGCCGCCGCCACCGGCGCACCCGGCTCCTGGTTGCCCGCCGGACAGGCCCCGACATCCTTCCCCCGCTCGACCTTCGCGGGACTCGCTGCACGCGGCGTCGGTGATGTGGTGGTCCTGGACGTGCGCCGTGACTCCGAGCGGGCGAACGGATGGATCGAGGGCTCGGTGCACATCCCCATCCACGAGCTGTACGGCCGCCTCGCGGAGGTACAGCCCGGGACGGTGTGGGTGCACTGCGCCGGCGGTATGCGGGCCGCGATCGCCGCGTCCCTGCTGGACGCCGCCGGCCGCGACGTCGTCGCCGTCGACGACGGCTTCGACGCCGCCACCGACGCCGGCCTGCCCCTGACCACCGGCTGACGGATATCCCGCCCACCGCACGAGAAGGAGAGGAGAGAACTCGATGTTCCTCTTCCGCCGCAGCCGGCCCCGCGTCAGCGTGGGCCAGGCCCGCAGCCGCACCAGCGGCGACATGCCGGACGCCGTCCTGCTCGACGTCCGCGAGAAGCCCGAGTGGAACGCGGGCCACGCCCCCGGAGCCGTCCACGTACCCCTGTCGAAACTCGTCGCGGGAGCCGACTTGCCGGCCGAAGCCTCCGACCGTTCGCTGGTGGTGATCTGCCGCAGCGGACACCGCTCCCAGCAGGCCGCGAAACTCCTCACCCAGCGCGGAGCGCAGGCGGTCGACGTCAAGGGCGGCATGAACGCGTGGGCCGCCGCCGGACACCCGGTCCTCGACGAACGCGGGAACCACGGCCAGATAGCGTGACCGCCCTCGTTCTCGCCCTCATCGCCGGGGCCGTCGTCGGCCTCGCCCTCGGAGCCCTGGGCGGCGGCGGCAGCGTCCTGGCCGTACCCGCCCTGATCTATTTGCTCGGCTTCAGCCCGTCCGCGGCCACCACCGCCAGCCTGATCATCGTGGCCGCCACCTCCGCCACCGCCCTGTACACCCACGCACGCGACGGCCACGTCGCCTGGAGAGTCGGATCGCTGTTCGCCGCCGCCGGCATCATCCCCGCCCACCTCGCGGGGGCAGCCTCCGGCAGCGCGCCCGAAGCGGTCCTGACCATCGCGTTCTCGGTGATCGCGGCACTGGCGGCCGTGCGGATGTTCCGCCCCTCCTCCTCCCGGCCGCCGGCGCGGATACGGCCCGGCAAGGCGGCCGGGGCAGGCGCCGGGCTCGGCGCGGTGACCGGCTTCCTCGGCGTCGGCGGCGGCTTCCTCGCCGTACCGGCCCTGGTGAGCGTGCTCGGCCTGACCATGCGACGCGCGGTAGGTACCAGCCTGCTGGTCATCACCGTCAACTCGCTCGCCGCCCTGACCGCCCGAACCGGGACCGGAGGCGGCCTCGACTGGGCGCTGATCGGACCGTTCATTGGAGCGGCGATCCTCGGCGCCTGGGACGGCAAGCGCCTCAGCATCAAGGTCTCCGGCAACAGCCTGCAAAGGGTCTTCGCCGGGGTGCTCCTGGCGGTGGCCGTGTTCATGCTGATCGACGTGATCGCATGAACACCACAGCCACCGCGACCGTCAGGCCAAGGACAGGAACAGCTTCTCCAGTCGGGCCCGCATCTGATCGCGGTCACCGGCAGCCTGGCCGCCCTCGGCCATGCAGTGCTGCAAACCGGTCGCGATGATCGCGAAACCGGCCCGGTCCAGCGCGCGGGAGACCGCCGCGAGCTGCGTGATCACATCCTCGCAGTCCCGGCCCTCCTCGATCATCTTGATGATCCCCGCGATCTGGCCCTGAGCCCGTCGCAGCCGATTGAGGACCGATTTCAGCTCGTCGGCCGCCATCTCAAGCTCCACCATCCACCTCCATAAATACCCCTAGGGGTATCATACGGGATGCGGTCAACCGCTCCCCGAACCACGGAAGGACCACCCCGCACATGACCACCCCCACCGCCCTCCTCCCCGCCCAGGCCGCCGCACACCTCGACGACTACACCGTCATCGACGTGCGTACCCCCGGCGAATACGCCTCCGGCCACCTCCCCGGCGCCCACAACGTCCCCCTCGACCACCTCCACACCGCCCTGCCCGCCCTCAAGGCCGCAGCCGCCCGCGGCACCCTCCTCATGGTCTGCGCCTCCGGCAACCGCTCCGCCACCGCCTGCACCGAACTCGCCGCCGCAGACATCCCCGCCGCCACCCTCATCGGCGGCACCACCGCATGGGCCGGCGAAGGCCACACTCTCCACCGCCCCGACAACACCCGATCCGTCTGGCCCATGGAGCGCCAGGTCCGCCTCGCCGCCGGATCCCTCGTCATCCTCGGCCTCGCCGCGGGTACTCGCTGGCGCCCCGCCCGCTGGCTCTCCGCAGCCATCGGAGGCGGCCTGATCTTCTCCGCAGCCACCAACACCTGCGGCATGGCCGCCGCCCTGGCCAAACTTCCCCACAACCAGCCCCGCACCACCGACCTCCACGCCACCCTGCAAGCCCTGCAGGACTGATACAGGTCGTGTTCAGAGACGTCCCCTGCCGAGTGGGCAAATCCACCGGGGTCGCGGGTGGCGGCGATGGCGGGCCGCAGGTGTCTCGATGAATTCCCGGCCAGCCATTCCATGCTGGGGCGGATGACATCCGCGCAAATCAACGCCGGCTGGCCCGACTTGAGCGCAGTACGGCTGGGGCTCCTGCCGAGGGTGGACGCCCAGGTCAAGGTGCCGTGCTGCCAGTCGTCGTAGGAAGCCGAGGCCGGAGCGGCGTTCCGTCGGTTCTGCCAGGTTTCGCCGGAAAGTGCCTCCGACAGGAGCGGGAACAAGGACCTCAGCAATCCTCATTCTCGCTGGTCAGAGGCACTTTCTGTGTTCTGCTTACCTGACCGCCTGTCGGACAGCCCGCTTCATGGAAGCGCGAGGCTAGCGAGCCAGACGATCGAGTAGTTCGGCCAGCAGTGCGCGCTCTCCACGAGTGAGGTCGCCTGGATCTTCGCGGAGTAGCGCGCGCAACGTGAGCGCGGCACTTGCACGGGTCCTCAGGGCGTCTCCCGTCGTGGGGTTCAACACCCCGGCCAGCGCCGCCTCGCGGGCGCGTTCGGACAGCGCGAAGTCCGGCGCGGGCTGCGTGATCAACGTGAGCGTCACGCCAACGTTCGCGGCGAGGACCTGCTCGGCAGCGTCCTCCGCGGGCACCTTCAGCAGGCCCTTCGTAGCCGCTTCACTGAACCTCTCGCACAGCGCGGCGTGGGCAGGAGCGGTGACGGCACAGGGCCTTCCCGGCTCGGCGCGGCCATAGAGCAGGCCGTAGAACGACGGGTGCTCCAGTCCGAACCGCACGTGCCTGTCCCAGCCCTCGCGCAGGTCGCCGAGCGGGTCGCCGGAGCTTTCGACGGCCGTGTACTGGGTGAAGCCGTGGTTCACCACGGCGTCGATCAGGCCCTGCTTGCTGCCGAAGTGGTGGTACAGCGTCGGCGCCTGCACGCCGGCTCGTTCGCACACAGCCCTTGTGGACACAGTGCCGGCGCTCTGTAGCAACTCCGCTGCGGCGAGCAGGAGTCGATCCCGTGTGTTCTGCATGTTGCTACAGTAACTCATGTAGCGCTACATTGAGCTCTATAGCGAGAGGGGAAGTCCATGAGGACTTGGTTCATCACTGGTGGGACGCCTGGAGGGTTCGGCCTGACGTACGCCGAGGCCGCGCTGCAACAGGGCGATCAAGTGGTAGTGACCGCGCGTCGGCCATCCGAACTGCAGGAGTGGGCTGACCCGTACGGCGACCGCGTGTTGGTTCTCAAGCTCGACGTGACCGATGCAGATCAAGTGCGGGCGGCGGTCAGGACGACTGAGGAGCGGTTCGGTGGGATCGACGTGCTCGTCAACAACGCGGGCCGAGGTTGGTTCGGCTCCGTCGAGGGCGCTCGAGAAGAGATGGTCCGCCACACGTTCGACCTGAACCTGTTCGCGGTGGTCGAGGTGGTGCGGGCGGTTCTGCCGGGCATGAGGGCACGGGGCGACGGCTGGATCGTGAACATGTCGTCGGTGGCAGGCCTTGTCAGCGCACCAGGGTTCGGCTACTACGCGGCGGCGAAATTCGCACTCGAAGGCCTGTCAGAGACACTGCGTCACGAGGTCGAGCCGTTCGGGGTGCGCGTGCTCGTCGTGGAGCCGGGAGGGTTCCGCACCAAGGCCTACGCCAGCTTCCAAGACGAGCCCGTCGACGAGACCGTCGAGGCCTACCTGCCGCTGGTCGAGGGCGTCAAGGCGGCGTTCGTGGACCAGGACGGCAAGCAGGCGGGTGATCCCGTGCGCGGTGTGCAGGCCGTGATCAGTGCGATGAACGCACCCGTTCCGCCGCAGCGGATCGTGCTCGGCAATTCTGGGTACGAAACCGTTGTTGCCATGCACGAGAAGGCACTTGTGGAGCTTCGCGAGAACGAAAAGCTTTCGCGTAGCGCGGACTTCTAGTGGTGTGCCACGCCATCTCGGCTGAGTAGTGGGTCCAGGTGCGGATGAGTCAGTCAGAGGCGAGACGGTGGGTTGTTCGGTGGAGGTGTCCGAGACGGCGATCGTCAGTTCTTCTGCGGTCAGTTGCACGACCAGTCCGCAGGGGCCGGGGGCGTGCCGGTTGGCGTTGGTGACCAGCTCGCTGACGACGAGTTCCGCGTCTATATCCAAGTGAGACCGCAGAGTTCGGGGGCCGGCTGACAGGGCGTGGGTGAGGAAGGCGCGCAGGGCCTGACGTGCGTCCGCGGCGCGGGCCGCGCCATCAGCCCACACGATGCTGCAGCGCTGTGTGGGGTGCTCGTCCGGGCCCTGTTCACCTGCCGCCTGCTTCATAAGGACGCACCCGGGAGTGGACATCATTAGGGCACTCCCGACGACGGCGTGCCAATGCAGTTGATACTTTCCACGAAGGCCGTGTACGACGGGCCCGGCTACCAGGTGCGCATGTTCGGCCAGGAAGCGAACGGCTCGCATCGCCAGCATTTTCGCCGGTGTGCCCTGACTGTGGTGGGTGGGACGAGGGCGAGATTACCGATCAACTGGGATACGAGAAGCACGGCGCCGAGGGCCGGGGCAGCGGCAACTCCTGCAACGGCACCAGGGCGAAGACGGTGCTGACCGATGTGGGCCCAGAGGTCAAGGTGCCCCGGGACGTGGCGGGCACGTTCGAGCCGGCCATCGTCAAGAAGCGCCAGCGCAGGCTGTCCGGCGTGGACGAGATGGTGCTGTCGTTGTCCGCGAAGGGCCTCACGCACGGCGAGATCTCCGCGCACCTGGCTGAGGTCTACGGGGCGAGCGTGTCCAAGGCCACCATCTCCACGATCACCGACAAGGTGATGGACGGCATGGCGGAATGGTCCAACCGCCCGCTGGACAACGTCTACCCGGTCCTCTTCGTCGACGCCATCAACGTCAAGATCAGGGACGGGCAGGTCGCGAACCGCCCGGTCTACGTCGTCATGGCCGTGACCGCCGAAGGACACCGCGACATCCTGGGCATCTGGGCCGGCGACGGTGGCGAGGGCGCGAAGTACTGGCTGAGCGTCTTCACGGACCTGAAGAACAGGGGCGTTGATGACGTGCTGATGCTGGTCTGCGATGGGCTGAAGGGCCTGCCCGAGGCCGTGGAGACCGTCTGGCCGCGAACGATCGTTCACACCTGCGTCGTTCACCTGCTGAGGACCAGCTTCCGTCACGCGGCCGGCCAGGACTGGGACAAGATCGCCAAAGCGCTCAAGCCCGTCTACACGGCCCCGAGCGAGGCTGCCGCAACTGAGCGGTTCAGCGAGTTCCAGGAAGCCTGGGGCGAGAAGTACCCGGCGGTCATCCGGCTCTGGGAAAACGCCTGGGCCGAGTTCGTGCCCTTCCTCAGCTTCGACGTCAAGATCCGCAAGGTCATCTGCTCGACGAACGCGATCGAGTCCGTCAACGCCCGCATCCGCAAGGCCGTCCGGGCCCGCGGGCATTTCCCCAACGAGGCCGCGGCCATGAAGTGCGTCTACAGGGCGCTGATGAGCCTGGCCCGACTGGCAAGGGCCGCAAGCGATGGACCATGCGCTGGAAGGCACCCCTGAACGCCTTCCAGATCGCCTTCGAAAGCCGGCTCACCCCGGCCGCCAACTGACCATTACGGAAACTGGATCAGCCGTCTACTGGACACTCCCGCGGGGAACCTCAGTCAGCCGCTGCATTCCAGTCGGTTTGGAGTACTCCCTCACCTCGGTGCGGGTTGCGCTCGTAGCTCCGTCAGGGCGTTGCGCAGGGCGGGCGTGTGAGCGAGGCGGTATGCGGCCTGAATCGCACATGTCAGGAAGTTGAGGAACAGGTCGGCCACTGCCTCAACCGGGAGGGGACGGCCGGTTTTTAGCCACTCCAGGGTGATTTCGTCACAGGAAGCGCTCCATCCGAGGAGGGGCAGGTGCAGCTGTGGCTCGTCGATGTCCAGGTTCAGTGCCTTGCAGACGTCTTGGAGCCCTACCTGGCGTGCTGCGTCGAAGGCTTCCCTGGCCACATCTGTCGCCTTAGCCCGGCGCAGGATGAGGTTGCAGGCGGCGTCCTCGTGATCGCTCAGGAAGTTGAGGTGAGCGGTGAAGTGCTGGTGCAGCCGTGACACGACGGAGCCTTCCTCTGGGATGTGCGTAGCCGCGCGGAGCTGGCGGCTGATCTCCCGGATCGTCTCTGCGTAGAGGGTCTCCTTTCCGCTGAAGTGGTGGGATAGGAGCCCGTGTGCCACACCTGCGGACCGTGCGATGCCAGCGACGGTGACTTCTGCGTAGGGCTGTCGGGAGAAGTTCTCTAGTGCCGATTCGAGTAGTTTTCGGCGGGTCCGTTCTGCGGCCAACTGTCGTCTTGTGGGCGTTTTGAGGGTGTCTGACTGCTTCACGCTTGGGTCCTTCTGTGATGCGCCTTGGGTCTATCAGGGTATGCCTGAGCGCGCATCTCACAGGCTTCACTGATCGGTAGTCAATGACGTATAGTCAACAACCGTGCTGCTGACGAGAGTTGGCCGCGTGGACCCTTGGGCTGCTCAGCTGCGAAGGAGGGCGGCCGAAGTCACCCAGTGGACCGATCCAATGTTTCGCTGTGCTCTGTCGAGGAGATCCCATGACATTCAATTTTGCTGTACCTGACAAGAATGACCCGGTATGGACGTCGGCTGACGGCTTCGTTGTCCGCAACGAAGAGGGCCTCATTCGCATAACCGGAGAGGAACGTTTCTCGGTGAAGGTGACGGGCGTTCAGACCAACGGCCAGTTAGGGGTGATGGAAGGGAGCATTGCGCCGCAGTTCGGCAATGTTCCCCACACCCATAACCGGGAGGATGAGGCATTCCTCATCAAATCCGGTCAGTTCCGGTTCATCAACGGTGACCAGACCTTCGAGGCTGGGGCGGGCGACTTCGTGTACATCCCGCGCGGCACACGCCACGGGTTCAAGAACCTACTGGATGTGCCGTCGAAGTTGATGGTGTTCTACCTGCCCGCAGGCCCGGAGCAATTCTTCTTGGACCACGGGATGCGTGAGGACAACTACGATCCGGAGGCCTGGAGCCGGCGCCTCCGTACTGACAGCCTCTTGCAGAAGGCGATAGCCGGCCAAAACATCACTCTCCTTCCGCGTGAGGACGACTGGACATGAGGCCGACCCGGCGTATTGCCGGGTCGCTGGGCGCGAGAGACGGCCTGCCCTAGGTTCGCACCCGGGCGAGAACGCTACGAGCCCGTCAATCAGGAAACGACAACCAGCCACTCCGCCGCGCCTGTGTCGTACATCTGACTCTGGCCAGTGCTCCTCAGTAAGGACCAACAAATGGAACAGCGCAAAAGGGTATCTGTGAACGGGGTCGAACTGTCGGTCCTCGACAAGGGATCCGGTCCCATCGTGCTCCTTCTGCACGGGTTCCCGGAGACCTCCTACTCCTGGCGCCACCAGATCGACCCGCTGGTGGACAACGGCTACCGCGTCATCGCCCCGGATCTGCGGGGCTACGGAGACAGCAGCTGCCCAGCCTCCGTCGACGCGTACGGCATCGCACACTACGTCGGAGATCTTGTAGGCCTCATACGGAGCACAGGGGAACAGTCCGTCGTGGTCATCGGCCACGATTGGGGCGGTCAGTGTGCATGGGACTTCGCCACTATGCGGCCCGACCTCGTGCGCGCTGTGATGGGGATCAGCGCGCCTCCCGGCCGAGGCGAAGAGTCTGTTGTGCAGGCCACCAAGAAGCTGTTCGACCCGCAGGAAGGTACCTTCTACCTCACATATTTCCAGGAACCCGGACTGGCCGACGCGGAGTTCGATCAAGATGTGCGCACGACGCTGCGCAAGGTGCTGTACGGGCTCAGCGGCGACAACCCCGCCGACGATGTCGTGACCCGCTTCCTGGTGCGTCCCGGTGAGCGCATGATTGACAGGTGGGAGGAGCCGGAAGAACTGCCCCGCTGGCTGACCGAGGACGACTTGGAGACCTACGCACAGGCCTACGAGACCCACGGTTTCACGTCCGCACTGAACTTCTACCGCAACCTAGAGCGAAACTGGGAAATCACTGCGCCTTTCCACGGCATGCGGCTGCCGATGCCGGCCATGCTGCTCCTGGGCGAGCACGACGTAGTGCTCGACATGCCCGGAGTGCGGGATGCCCTGAAGGTTATGCCGCAACTGCATGCCGACTTCCGTGAGCCAGTGATCGTGCCGGGCAGCGGACACTGGGTGCAGCAGGAGAAGCCGGAGTTCGTGACCAACCAGATCCTGGGCTTCCTCAACGACCTCAAGGACTGAGCTGCTCCACCCGCTAGGGCAGCGGATCGGGCCTACGGCCTTGCGCGGAGGCTCTGCGCACAGGCGCCGACCCCCATGCAACACGGCCTTATGGTGTGCGCTCGGTGAAGGTGACACCGTCGTGCTGCCCCTAGCTGCAGACAATACCCCCGTCCGGCCGGCGTTGGGCAACGAAGCTCCGGACCGTCTCACCGATGCAGCCGAGCAGACAAAGAAGGAACGCGCTGTCTGGGAGTCGCTGAGCCGCAGCACTGACTTCGAGGACTGAACCAGATCATGAGCCAGTTGAAGAAGTCCGATAAGTCATTCGTCCCGGACATGATGTCCGGGCGGGAAGGGAGACTCGCGATGGGGCGAGTGGAGAACAAGACAGCAGTGGTCACCGGCGGTGCGATGGGCATGGGAGCCGCAACGGTCCGCCGACTCGTCGCCGAGGGCGCCAACGTGGTCATAGCGGATGTGAACGTCGAGGCCGCGGAGATCCTTGCAAAGGACCTTGGGAGCGCCGTCACGACCGAACGGCTCGACGTTCGGTCGGAGCAGGAGTGGGCCGACGTGGTCCGGGGTGCCGAGAATCGCTTCGGGTCCGTAGACATTCTGGTCAACAATGCGGGCATTGCCGACCCGGCTCCCCTGGAGGAGTGGGACGCTGCACGGCTGCAGCGCACCCTGGATGTGAACCTCATCGGCGTCTTCAATGGCATCCAGGCTGTCTCCCCGGCGATGAAGCGGGCCGGCGGTGGCTCCATCATCAACATCGGCTCCGTAGGTGCCCTGCAAGGAGTGCCCAGGATGTCCGGCTACGTCGTCTCCAAATGGGGCGTACGCGGACTGACAAAGACCGCTGCTTTGGAACTCGGAGTGCACGGAATTCGTGTGAACGCGGTGCATCCCGGCCAAACCAACACCCCCATGACCGAAGGCGTCGTATTCGACACCAGCAACATCGCCCTCGGGCGGGTCGGCCAGCCGGATGACATCGCCCGCATCGTTCTGTTCTTCGCCAGCGACGACTCCCGGTTCGTCACCGGCAGCGAAGTGGCAGGAGACGGCGGCCAGAGCGCTGGCCAGGCCAATTACCAAGGTTTGCCGCAGTAGCAAATCCGGCGGGAACCCATAGCCTCACCGATCAGCGACCTAATCCGCAACACGATGCTGCGCTTCTCCCGCGCCACGGTTGTGGAGGAGATACTCACCGGACAGCGGCAAGGCCGTGCGACCAAGCTCGGCGCCCACAAGCCCTAACCTCGATCTTGCATGACGGTCCGCCGACGGAGTCGGTGGACCGTTTCGCTTTCTGTGGTTGATGTCGGGCATGCGACAGAAGAATCCGCTGTTCAGCCGGGATTCGGCAGGAGCGCGAGCCGTTCGAGGGCGCCTGTGATCTCGTGGGTCCAGGGCCAGTGGCGGGCGAGTCGGAGGATGCGGCGTCGGCCGGTGGTGACGAGTTGGCCAGCAGCGGTGAACAGGCGGAGTCGCAGGCGGCGGGGTTCCCAGAGCCGGGCCTTGCCGGTCAGGGCGAGCAGGGGCATCCAGGCCAGCAGGTCGAGAGCGATCTGGACGATCTCCAGCCAGACCTGGTTCTGCGCGGTGTGATGCAGGGGCAGGTTGCGCAGGCCGGTCCAACGCGCGGCCCGGATGCGGTCCTCGGCGCGGGCCCGCAGCCGGTGGCGGAGTTCGAGCTCGGCGATCGGCCGGTGGGGGGTGTTGGTGGCGAAGCAGGTGATCCGCATGCCGTCCGCGTCGATCTGCATGCCGTCCGCGTCGGTTTTCCTCAACTGGGCACCGGGATAAGGTCGTTCCTTGCGGATGATCAGCCGCATCCCTTTCGGCCAGCCGGTGAGGACATCGCCGGTGAGTTCGGCGACTGGGCTTCGGCGGGATCGGCCGGGCCGCTGGGGGGAAGGTGGTGGGCGGTGTGGAGCTCTGTGTTGTTCGGCCGGCGGCGGCCTGGGTGAGACGGTTACGACGCTCAAGGAGCCCGTTCGTCCGGACCGGGTGCGGTGGGCCGGCAGGGACGGCGGTCGAGGCGAAGGTCGGCCTGCACGGTGTAGCCCTGGCGACGAAGATCGTGGACGGCCTGGCGGGTCCGGCGGGGACCGTCGCGCTCAGGGTTGTTGAGCCGGTACAGCCCGGGTTCACCGGGGACGGGCTCGAACTGCTCCCGTTCCAGGAACCAGTGGGCGAGGTATGCGGGCATGGAGGAAGTGAAGGAGGCGACGAAGCCGTGCTCCTCGTGGTCGCCGAAGGCGAAGTGGGTGCCGGGCTGCAAGGGGGTGGGGTTCTCCTCACGCTGTCGGGGCGGAGCGGTCAGTGGCCGCGGTGCGCGGCACGGCCCGCGGTGAGGGGCCAGGCCGGTGCGGTGACGGGGAGGGCCGGGTGGCGGTGGGCTGCGCTCACGCGGGCCTGGCGCAGGAAGATCTCACCGTCGGTGAGCCAGGTCTCGATGGCGGGCCATGCGTGGGCTCGGCGCTCCTGATCCGGCACCAAAAGGCCGTGGACGATCGCGTCGACCAGGGCCTCGGCATCGCTCACGGCATCGGCCAGCTGGCAGAGAGCTGCGGCGTCGCCGGGCCACGGACTGCTGGCGGGTCGGCACCGGTCGAGCACCGCCGGGGCTGGTCGACGACGGTCAGGAAGCGGCGCCAGGCATGGTTGAGGAACACCTCCGTCGCGGCGCCGAAGGCGGCGGCGCTCAGCGGAGTGGCGTTGCTGTAGCGGCCGGAAGCGTTCACGGCCTGCCAGGTGTCGCGCTCGGAGCGGATGTCCCCGAGTGCACCGGCGATGGCCGCCGTCTGGCGGGCGTGGACGGCCTGCTCGTAGGCCGGGAAGTACCGACCGGTAAGAGCCTGGGCAGCCTGCCTGGGGAACGGCGGCAGGACGATGCTGCGCGGGGCGTGGGGATCGCCGTAACCCTCGTCGAGACCCTCCGGGGCGAAAGCCCCTATCAGGTAGTCGCGTTGATGGCCGGGGTGCTCGATGAGCAGCAGCGTGGTGCCCTGCACCATGTCGGTGAGGAGCGCGGCGTAGGGGATTCGCTCGCTCTGCAGGGCGCGGCCGAGCTCGCCGCTGTCCCAGATCCAGGACACCAGGTCCTCCTGCCAGGCAGGTGGGAGTAGATCTCGACCGAGGCGTTCCACTGGCCGGGCAGGTGGCGGGCAAGGCCGCGGGCGGCGTCGCCGATGAAGCGCCGGCTGCTCGTGTGCACGCTGGTGCGGTGTCGTTTCGCGCACGCGAACAGGCCGGCCACGGTGCTCTGGTTGCCATCTGCCGACAGGTGGTAGACGCCGTCGTCGGACCGCTGAAAGCCGCTCTCGGCGAGGGCGGTGTGTGCCCACGGATACTGTTCGCCCGAGGCGACGGCGACGATCCCGGATTCTCTGCTGTGGGAGAGAACGATCTGCGCCTCAGCCACGGGCGAGGTCCTCGTGTAGGTTCCGCGAATCCGTGGTCACTCGCGGGCCCTCGACCTGGGGTGTTGGTATCGGTGAGCACTCCCCCCTGTGGACGGCGTCGTCTGGTCACGGGCAAAAGCTGATTGCGGGCGCGTTTGTTTAGTAACGCTGGGTAGTCATCGCTGTCCTACGTGCCTGGGCGCGCGGGTGTGAGTGGGGTTGGGAAATGGCTCCTCCGGCGTCGCGGCCAGCAGGTCGCGTGCATGGCGGACTGCTGGGGTTCTGGGGGAAGGGGAGCTTCAAGGGTCGCGAGGATCCCCGGTTTGGGGGCGATCATGGTCCATGTTGCGGCGGCTGGCGACCGCTTCGGGCCGGGGGCTGGGGCCGCGCCGCGACGAGAACTCCCGGCACGCTGCGGAGGAACTCCGCCTGCCTGCAGAGCTCGTGAAAAGGTCTCTGACCGGGTGCCGGAGCCGACTGGTCGTGCTTCACGATGGGGCGCCATGCTGAGGACCGCCCGAATACGTCCCGGAGGCTCCGCCCGGGGAGGTCTCGGCGGAGTGACGGTGGCCGCTGTCCGCACCCTGGTCTTCACGGTGACCAGCACGGGGCTCGCGCTCTGCGCTCATCACCTGGCATCCGGGAAGGCCCTCCCGGGGCGGAGTATTCTGCCCGCGGCCGGAATGCTGTTCCTTCTCGCTCTGCCCCTCGCCCGGCGCGGCGGAGCTCTGCCCGCGGTGCTCGCGGCCACGGGCGCGGGACAGGCGGCACTCCACCAGTTCTTCGCCGCCCTACCCGGCAGCGCCGCACCGATGGCGCCCGCGGTGCACCACCATGGGAGCGGAGCGGGCGCTCATGACGGCTGGCACGCTGACCATCACCACGCGGTGATGGTGTCGGCCGGACACGTCGTCGCGGCGCTGCCGGTGGGCTGGTGTCTGCAGCGCCGCGACGACGTGTCCTGCCAGACGGTTGTGTGGCGCCTGGGTCCCACTCTGGACCGGTGGCTGGGACGCCGAGGCCGCCGCCCGGCGGATCCCAACGACGGTGCGAGCGCCGGCGGTCGGAGCCGGCCAGCACTTCGACCATTGGATTGAGGTCGAGCCGGTGAACGTCTGGTCGCCGGTCGCCTATGCCTGTGTGGTCTCGTTGTCCTCGGCGGACTCCTGGATCTCGCCGAGCAGACGGGTGAGCACCTTCGGCTCCCGTCGGGTGCCACACCGAACAAGCGATGAGGTTGCGGTCGTCCAGTCGCGCACCCACTGTCCTGGTTTGTGACCGCAAGGCCCTCGATCCCCTTGAGCGCCGCGCCCCCGCTCCGTCGGCGGGAGCGGCTACCGGCTGTCTGCGTGGGCGTGTGTTGTGCTGCGCCGCGCGTACCCGCGCTCGCCTGAGCACTTTCTGGCCCTGCCGAGCGAATGTGGCCGACCGGGTTCACACCGTGCGGCAACTCGGAGGCCAAGCAACTGTATTGAGCGTCGAACGCGCGATCTCTGCCTCAAAGCTGATGGGTGATCTACTCCTCGTGACGGGGCGGGCGAGTCGCGGTCCTGAGTGGTGGCGTGGCTGGGTTGACGGCAGCGATGGAGCTGGCGGAGCGCGGCTTCGAGGTGACGGTGGCGGAGCCCGTCGGCTGGGGTGGCAAAGCCCGCAGTGCGTGGGTGGCGGGGACCGGCCGCGGCGGGCGGTTGGACCTGCCCAGTGAGTACGGGTTCCGGTTCTTCCCCGGGGTCTACCGGAGTCTGCCGGACACTCTGCGCCGTATCCCTGTCGACGGCAGCACGGAAGGAACCGCAGTCGGCGGACCGGGTGCTCAACGGCCCCACCACCACAGCCTGGATCGACCCGTGGACCCGTCATCTGGCGTCCCTGGGGGTGCGGCTGGAACTCGCATGGGGGGTCGAGCGGCTGGCCCTGAGCGGTCGCCGTGTCACCGGGGCCCACATGCGTGATCCGGCCGGTCGGCGGCGGGAGCCGGAAGCTGACTGGTATGTCTGCGCGCTGCCGGTCCATCGCATCGGCGCGCTGCTGGACCGCGGACGGGCGGAGGCCGACGTCGAGCTCAAGAACGTGACGGGGCTGCACACGGACTGGATGGTCGGCATGCAGTTCTACCTGGCCCAGCCGGTGCCGGTCACCCACGGCCACGTCCTGTTCCTGGACTCGCCCTGGGCTCTTACCTCGATCAGCCAGGCCCAGTTCTGGGACTGCGACGTCCCGTCCACCTACGGCGACGGGACGGTGGCCGACTGCCTGTCGGTGGACATCTCCTCCTGGGACACCCCGGCATCCTGTACGTCAAGCCAGCCCGTGAGTGCAGCCGGGCGCAGATCGCAGCCGAGGTCTGGGCGTAGCTGTGCGACGGGCTCAACGGAGCTGGTAGAACCCGCCTGCACGAGGGGTTGCTGCACTCCTGGGAGCTGGATCCGGCGGTGCGGAACCTGGACGAGCCGGGGCCGGCCGTCAACGACGAGCCACTCCTGATCAACACCACCGGTTCCTGGGAGGCGCGCCCGCGGGCGGTGACGGCGGCGGCGAATCTGTTCATGGCCGGGGATTACGTGCGCTCCCCGGTGAACCTGGCGACGATGGAAGGCGCGAACCAGGCCGCCCGCATCGCCGTGAACGCCCTGCTGGAGGCTGCCGGTGCCACCGAGGTTCCCGAGGCCGTGCACGCGAAAACCTGCCAAACGGCCGCACGGTGGCGCCGCACCGTGTCACCGTCCAGAACATCGTCGTGGAGAAGCGACAGGTTGTGCACCATCTCCACAGCCGCGGCCACCGGCACCGCCCGCCGGTCCACACCTCCCACCGCACGCGCACACGCCAGAGTGGGCAGCACGAACGTACTTACCGCCTTGACGTACGCCCTCCCCCGACCAGCCGAACTGATAGGCAGCCACCTCAGCAGCGGGCCCCTGCAGCGATCCCACCCACCGCCGCAGCTGCTTCTCGCAAGCTCGCTCGCGCTCCGCAGCACCTCATCGACCGCGCCCACCGTCAAACCCCCATCGTCCGTCAAACCCCCATCGTCAGCTCCACACGAAACCATGCTGCCCCGGCTATCGGCGGGCAGGATTCGTCCTGGGCTCCAGGATGGTGGGTCCGACAGGTGCATAACTTCGCCGCTACCTCGGCAGTGCGTCCGAGCGGGCACGAGAAGCGTCAGAAATACTGCTGCACATGAATGAACCCCTACCCACCAGCACGTCCGGCAAGTTCGCACTGTCGCGACGGCTGGTCCCCATGACCGGCCGTGACCCGGACGAGCACGGACGGACCGCCTCACCGCTGGAGCTCTTGTTCGATCTGACGTTCGTGGTCGCCGTCGGTACGGCGGCGTTCCAGTTCGCCGAGATGGTGGCCGGGGGGCATGCCGGGCAGGCGGTCATCGCGTTCGTACTGGCGATGTTCGCGATCAGCATCGCCTGGATCAGCTTCAGCTGGTTCGCCTCCGCCTTCGCCACCGACGACTGGCTCTACCGAGCCCTGACGATGCTGCAGATGATCGGCGTCGTCGTGTTCTCACTCGGCCTGCCGGCGATGTTCCACTCCGTCGAGGAGGGCAGCCACCTCGAACTGCGCGCCATGGTCATCGGCTACGTCGTCATGCGGATCGCGATGGTGCTCCAGTGGTGGCGCGCCGCCCGGCAGTCTCCCTCGTTCCACGACGTCGGCATGGCCAACATCCGCTGGACGCTGATCGTCCAGGCGGGCTGGATCGTCGCGGCCTTCGTCCACATGCCGATCGCCGTCGTCTTCGCTGCGTTCGGCGTCCTGGGCGCCCTCGAACTCGTCCTGCCGGTGCTCACACAGGGTTCCGCGGGCGGCACGCCCTGGCACCCGCACCACGTCGCCGAACGGTACGGACTCTTTGCGATCATCGTCCTCGGCGAGGGCGTCGTCGGTACAGTCGCTTCCTCCGGCGATCTCCTGGGCGGCGAGGACGGAACGCACTGGACCTGGAACGCCATCGCCGTGGTCATCGCCGGTGTCGGGCTGACCTTCGGCATGTGGTGGGTGTACTTCCTGACGCCGTTCGGCGACATCCTGGTACACCGACGCAAGCGCGGATATCTCTTCGGCTACGGCCACATTCCGCTGTTCATCGGCGTCGCCGCAGCCGGCGCCGGGCTCCACGTCGCGGGCCTGTACATGGAGCATCACGCCAAGATCTCCGGCACCGCCGTCGTCCTCGCCCTCGCGCTCCCGGTCGGCCTCTACATGCTGATGGTCTACCTCCTGCATACCCTGCTGCTGTCCACAGCCGACCGCTTCCACATCCTTCTGGTCGCCCTCACCATCGCCGTGCTGCTCACTGCGGTTCTCCTGGCCGCCGCCGGCGTGGACATCGCGGTATGCCTGCTGGTCGTCATGCTCGCGCCGTTCGTCACCGTGATCGGCTACGAGACGGTCGGACACCGCCATCAGCAGAAGATGCTGCGAGAACTTGGTGCGCAGTAGGCAGGGCGCCACTGGCGCGCCGACCGGAGTCTTGCCCACCAGACCACGCACAGCGGGCCGGGGCATCGACCGCAGTGTCCCACCGGGGACCAGCCACCGGTATGGGCAGACACGGCACACTGACGCCTCGGGAACAGGCCCGCGTTTCAGCCCTCTATACCGACGCCCTCAGGCACCGCGTCCTGCCGGCGGCCGTTGAGTTCCGCGAGCACCATCTCTCCGGCCCGCAGGAGGGCCGCAGGGGCCAGGTGCGTGAGTACCGGGACGGCGTGGTGCCAACCTTCGGCGGTGAGCGCCTCCGCCAGCAGGGCCTTGGCGCGGGGGATGTCGGGGCCCGCCGACGGGGGCAGGAGCAGGGAAGTCAGCCGGTGGAAGAGGGGCAGGATGTCGTCCCACCCCTCGAAGAGCGGTGCCGCCGCATCGGTCGGCAGGCAGGCGACATACGCCGCAAGACGTGCGCGCACCTCCGCGCGCCCGATCTCGCCGCGGCTGCGGCCGGCCTGGACCGCTGCCGTGTCGTGGTCGGCGAGCGCCATGTACGCGAGTGAGAACGCCCCTGCCTGCGGGGCGGGGATCCGTGCGTCGCCGTGCTCGTTGGCCAGGGGGTCGAGATAGTCGCGACGCGCGTAGTCGGGATCCGTTGTGGCCTCCAGCAGACAGGCCAGCATGAGGTCGACCCAGTGCGGGGTGTGATACCCGTATACGGGCCTCCACCGTTGCCGTGAAAGGTCGAGGTAGAAGCGGTAGGAGCGGGGAGACCGCTCTGTGAGCAGTTCCGTTATCGCCGAGGCACGTGCGGCGTCCCGGTGGCCGATGGCGGCGAGCAGTTCGGCGACGAGCACGAACTCGTCCTCGTGCTCGTCCTCGGTCAGGCTTCGGAGCACCTCGTCAGCCATGCGACCCGCCGCGCGCGGGGCGTGCGCCCAAAGCGCCGGTATCAGGCGAATCCTCATCCGGCACATGTAAGACTCGGAGCGTGCGCTGGTGGGCGCGTGTTCCGCGAAAACGCGCAGTGCGCTGCGCACCGCGCCGGCGCGTATGAGAGCCTGGGCGACCGCGGTGCCTGCGCCGGGGGACTCGCCCGAGTCGACGTTCCCGGGCAGCAGCGAAAGAGCACGCCGGGCAAGCCGTAGGGCGCGGAGCCGGCTTACCGGCCGCACCGCGAGGGAGACGACGCTCCAGCCACGGGCCTGCACGGCCTTGTCGGTGAGTGCGGCGACCAGGCGCTCGGCGTCGTGGCGGCGTCCCGCCGACGCCATCCCGGCCGCGAGTTCGACGAACTGATTCTGCTGGTAGAGGGACAGCTCCCGCCGCTGGCCCGGGAAGCCGTGCACAGCCAGTTCCAGCAGCCGCAGCGCACGCTCCGGGGCGTCCGTCACATGGTGCAGAGCCAGTGCCGACAACGCCTCAGCGGCGGCTTTTCGCGGGATGTCCGTCGCTGTCGCCAGCCAGGTCTCGACCTCCTCGCTCCGCCCGGCCTCAGCGAGCAGCTTGGCAACGGTCGCTGCGCCGCCGCCTTCGTAGGGGACCCCGCCGCTCCACGTGGCCGCGAGCGCGTTCCCCGCGGCTTCGGTCCTGCCCTCGCGCGCCCATCCCTCGGCCAGGTACTTCGCGATCGCCCGTTCGTCGAACATCTCGCGGGTCCCGGGCAGGGGCGCGTTGCCACGTCCCGTTTTCCGCATGAGGCGCTGCACCTCGTCCATGCTGCGCGTGGCGACCAGGGCGTAGACGGTCTCGGGTGCGCGGGCGAACCACCCGGGCGCGTGAGGCGTGTCCTCCCCCAGGGCCCGCGCCAGCAGTTGCTGCGCCGCCTCGGGGCGCGTGGGCCGCAGGGCGTTGACGGCGACGGGCACGAACCGGTGATCCGCGGGGGCCGACCTGACGAGGTCGAGCAGTGTGTCGTGGACGCGCTCTCGTTCCTGCGGGCGGTTGCAGTCCGCCCACGCCTGCGCGATGCCCGCCAGGAGTTCGGCGCGGTCCACCCGTTGGTCGACCTTGCCGAGGACGGCTTCCGCGGCGCGCAGAGGTCCGTCCATGGCCTTTGCGTCCCGGACGAATTCGGCGGCGAGGTTCACGGCCATGACGAGACCCGTTGCGTCCTCGGAGGTCGAGGGGAGGGGCAATTCCGAGAGCAGGAGGACAGCCTGCTCCTCCTGGCCGGTCGCCGCGAGCGCGCCGGCCTGTATGCCCTTCGCCCGCCACCAGGAGTGCGTCGCCGTCCTGGGGTGGAGTCCCCCGAGTTCTGCGTCGATCAGCCGTACGGCCTCCTCCGCCAGGCCCACCGCACGCCGGTCACCCGACTCGGCCACGGCACGGGCCAGCTTCGCCAGGGCGATACCCCGGTTCAGCGGGTGAAAGACGCTGCGGGCCAGCCCTGTGGCGAACCGGACCCTGCCAAGTCGTCCGTAGACCGCAGGTGCGTCCAGGTGCAGCTCCTCATTGCGGCGGGCCACCAGGTCGCCCGCCACCGCCAGTGCCGTCAGCGCGTTCAAGTCCTCCGTGCCTGACCGGCGCACGTTGTCGTGGACCGCGGAGATCTCGGCGAGGCACGCCGCGTCGTTCTGCGTCGCGGCGTGCAGCCGCGCGTGCCGCGCGGGGTCCGTGGCGAGCGCGACGGCAAGGCGGACGTTCTCGGGGCCGGTCAGTGCGGCGGCCATGCGGCCGTAGGGCTGCAACAGGTATGCCGGGGTGGTGGCCGGCCATCCCTGCCGGGCGTAGGCGGCCGCCCAGGTGTGCAGCCGTTCCCGGTAGGGCGCGAGGTCTTGGCCGAATTCCCGCCGGGCCACTACGAGCAGGGTCTCGTGGGCCAGGACGTAACCGCGGTCGCTCGTGACAAGGTCCGTGCTGTCCCCGGACAGTCCCTTCGGGACGCTGCCGCCGCGCCGCAGGATGCGGCCGAAGCGGCTGTCCAGCAGGTGGCGCAGGGCGAACTCCATTTCACCGGTGAGCCCGCACAGGTCCTCGACCTTCAGCGGTCCGCCCGCCGCGGTGAACAACGCGACCAGGTCGCGTTCCGTGCCGGCGCTGCTCAGAGCGGTGCGCAGTTCATGCCGCGCCTCGTGTTCGGTGTGCAGCGCTGCGGCGTTCGCAGTCAGGAGCAGGACCCGGCACGTCCGCAGCGGGTGGCTACCTGCGACGTCGGCCGGTACGCCGGGACCAGGCCGGCTCGTGACCAGGACACGGACGCCTGGCGGAAGACGCTCGGGCAACAGGGAGGCGATGCTCGGACCTGAACCGGTGGGCTGGAGCGACTGGTCCTCGTCGAGACCGTCGATGACGAGCAGCAGGGTGCGCCCGTCCCCCTGTGCGCGGTCGGCCGCCTGACGCAACAGCAGGCTGAGTTCCCCGCCGTGGGCGGGTGACGTGGGCCGGACCGACGGTTCGCGTCCGGCGATCGCGGCGAGCTGGTCCACGAGGGCTTCGGAGTAGGAGCGGCTGTCGGCCTGCCCGGCGTAGCGCGCGGTGACGAAATGCCAGACCGGGACCACCCCGCGCGGCGGGTGGAGGGCAAACCACGCGGCGAGTGCGGTCTTGCCCGCCCACGGCGGGCCCTGCATCCACAGGTAGGGCTCACTGCCGCCGCAGAACTCGACGAGGGACGCGAGCTCGGAGCGGCGGTCCTTCAGGTCCGTCGGCGCGAAGTCACCCAGGTAGGCGCGATAGGACTCCTGGCGGAGGTCATGCGGGGTGGGAGGTACGACGTCCGGCAGCACCTGTGGATGCAGCCGGGCCTTCAACACCTCCTCCAGGTCGTCGAGTTCCTCGGGTGCCAGGGCTTGCGCCCACCGGTCCACCCGACCGGCCGCGATGCGCCCGGGGCCGTCGGACAGGTGATGGCGGGTGACGACGCCGATCAGGTGTCTGCTGCTGAAGACGGCCGCGCCGGACATTCCCTCCCAGCCGTCCGGTGGGGGCGAGTCGACGCTGAGATCGAGGGTCCCCTCGCGCCGGTTGGACAAGGCTGCGCAGCTCGCCTGCACGTGTTCCGCGTCCCGGAAACGCGAACCGTCCTCGTCGGTACGCAATTTGAAGCGCGGGAAACCCAGAGCGGTGCAGCGGACCACGGCGTCCTGCTCGCCGAGCCGGCCGTACGAGACGGGCGCGGTGTCGCCCGCGGTGTCCTCGATCGCGAGTACGGCGATGTCGATTCCCTGATGCATCCACGCGATGCATGCCTCGACGACTCGCTCGTCGGGCAGGTCCGCCTGGAAACGGACGCGGACGCCCGACGCCCCGCCGACGACGTGCGCGGCGGTCAGCACCCGGCCGGGCGTCACCAGATACCCTGAACCGCGCCGCCCCCGACTGCCGTCGGCAGTGTCGGCGATGACCTCGGCGACGAGCGCCGCCGTCAGCACCAGGCCACCCCCGACGCGCACCGTGCCAGGCCGGTGGACGGGCCGTCAGCCGTGCGGCCGACGCGCCCGCCTGAACGCCCGTTCACCGCCCGCTCCCCGCCCCTCTCACCGCTCTCCCTCGACTTCGTCACCGCCGATGAGCAACGTTCCCGCCCCGGCCCGCCCCGGCACGGCGGCCTTCGGTAGCAGCGTGACGGTGATCCGTTGCGTCTCGGCGCGGGAGTGCCTGCCGTTGGCCGCGGTGTCGACGATCCACAGGCGTACCTTGGCGTCCGCACCCCCCTCGCGGCTGACGACAACGGTCGCCTCCACCTCGACGGGACCGAGCTCGAACCGCACCGCCTCGTCAGCGCCGTCACTCATGGCGACCGCCAGTTGGCTACGCAACTCGCCTATCAGTTCCGCTAGTTCAACCACGATCGTCCCCCTCGCGTAATGTCGACGTCAGGACGGGATCCTACAAGGGCGGCAGGTGGGCACCGACAGCCCCCCGCGCACTCGCGGCCGCCTCCGGCCGGGCGGAGGGGGCGTCCGGATCGGCATGGCAACCCGTCGACGACAAGTGCCTTCCGCCCGCGATCCCGCGGACCGGACGGGCCAGGCCGGCCTGGGCGTGCGATGAGTTTCGAGCAGTGCGGCCCACGCATCGGCATCCCCGCCACCCCGTCGGCCCCGTCCAGCGATCCGGCCGCCGAACAGGCCCAACAACGACTGAACGTGACCGGTGTTCGTGATCACCCGGAAATGCTCACGAAACTGCGGAACCTACAAGCACGTCACCCTTCGCAACGACTCCAGGTGCTTGCCGTGATTCCAGGCGAACCGACGCGCCTGCAGCTCCATGGCCGGATCGGGCAGCACCGGTGACGCCGACGAGATAGGAGTGGTCCTCTCCTTGGGGCAGCGCGGCATAGCCACCGCTCGCGCGGACAATCTCGGTACGCGCAAGGAGCGTCGTCGGTCCGATGGGAATGGTCGTCTCCGGGGACGCCCAGTGGCGCCAGACATCACCAGGGGAGCGAAAACCGGGCGGAGTTGAGCAGCGCCAGGCAATGATCGAGCGGTCGGGGTGAAGGTCGGCAGACCAACCTGCACACCAGCCCAGGTCGTGCTCCTGCGCGTAGCGGAGGCGCACGGACAACGACTGTGCGGGGAGCACGTCATCGTCGTCCGAGGTGGTCAGCCAGTCGGCGGTCACCTCGTTCATCGCGAAGTTGCGCGCAGCGCCGGCTCCCACTGGTCTTGGAAGCGCGACGACCTTCACACGGGCATCCATACGCAGGGCTTCCGGCGCATCCTCCGCAGACACGCCGTCGAGAGCCAGTACCCATTCCCACCTCACGTCCTGATCGCGCAGGCTCGCATAGAGCTTCATCAGGTACGCGATTCGGTCCGGCCGCAGCCGCATGGGAGTGACGACGGCGACTTCGGCATCAGCTGCGGAATGCACGGGTGACCTACCTTCCAGAGTCGCAACGGCTCGGGTGGCGCCAGGCAACTGACCCTCTACAGCTCCCGATTGGGTGGAACAGCGACCGATCAAGTGCGCTGTCGCGTACATGTCCGCTACGTTCAATCCCAGGTCACCGGCCATAGAGCGCCTCCGTCGGCCGGAAAACGTCGGGGTGCTCGTCCTCACTCCATCCCGCACACCAGCCGACATCGGTCGACTCCGGGTGTCTCCTCCAACTGGCCTGCAGCATCATCCGCTTGAGGCGACTCCGACCCTCGTTCTGAAACCACCAGTAAAGACCCGCAACAGATCTCGTACATCTCTGCCGCTACAGCTGCCCGATCGGCGCTGAGCGTCGTCCGGGCGGGACGTGCGGCCCTCGATGATGGCCTGTGCCTGGTCCGCCAGGTGAGGGCTCGCCTGCGACACGGTCCGTCGAAAAGGAGTGCGCGCAGACCCGGTTCCGCGCGCTCATGGAGAGTCAGCCGCTTGCCTCCACCGCCGTCTTGGATCGTGTCGCCGGCGCGGACGATGGAGGGGGCGAACTCTCGGGGCTTGATCAACGACCTTCCCTGAAGAGAATCCGCACCCGCTGTGGTTCGCCCCCGGGCGGCTCCGCGAGGAGGGCGAGACGCCCGACTACCGTTTCTCGCTCGCCAACGAGCGAACCTTCCTCGCCTGGCTGCGCACCGCGCTCGCCCTGATCGGGGGCGGGGGTGCTCTGCGCGCTGCGCGCGGTCAACCACTGGGTGCGCTGCGAGCCGGCCATGCGGCGCGGCGATGACCTGCCCGCGTCCCGCTTCCCGGCTCTGCTCGGGATGCTGGTGGCGGTGGTCGCCCTCGCCATGGTGGTGATCGTGGTGTTCGGGTGGGAGGGAGGAGCGGGGCACAGGCCGTGCCGCGGGACCCGGGGCTCCAGCCCGAGCGGACCCGCCTCGCGTGGCGGCGTACGACGCTCGCGTGCACGGTGGCCACGGCGCTCGGGGTGCGGGCGGTGCTGCACGACGGCGCGTCGGTGGCGGACGCCGTCACGTGTGCGCTCTGTCTGCTGCTGTGGCTGGGCTTCCTGGCCATCGCGCACCGCAGGATGACGGCACTCAGCACGGCCCGTCCCCGCCCGCTCGGACCGCGCGCAGCCGTGGCCGCGGCCCTCGGCGCCACGTTCCTCGCGGTGTGCGCCATAGGGATGCTCTTCACGTGAGGCGGCGACACACGACGAGAGGCCGGGCCCGCGAAGGGCCCGGCCTCTCGGACGGTGAACCGGCGCCTACCAGTAGGTGCGCGTGATCGTGTCAGGCAGGTGCCCCTGCCGCTCCCGCTCCTGGAAGATCACCGAGGCGGCCATCAGGAAAGCGCGCCGGATTCCCGGGTCCGGGTCGGGGTTCTCCACATTCCCGGCGCTTTTGTCGAGAAGCATGGCGCCGAGAGGATGTCCCTCCGCCGTGCACGGGCGGGCGACCGATCCCCCCGGGTCGATCAGGACGTTCCCGGTGACTCCTTCCGCGGTCTCGCAGGCGTAGACGGCGGAGCCCGTATCGAGAGAAGCGATTTTCTTGCACGTCAGGAATGCTGTCATCACCGGAACCCTATCCCGTCCGCCGCGGGAGCGTGCTCGTCCCACGTTCGGCCCGCGTCCAGGGTCGCCTGGTGCGCCCGGCGGTAGTTCTGGTCCCCGTGCTGCCGCATCCAGTTCGACTCGTACAACTCGTGGGCCAGCAGATCGAAATCGCTGGGGTGCGGATTTCCGTCCTGGAGGCGTTCCCGCGCCCTGGCAATGCGCGGATTCGCGTCGAATCGCATCATGCCCGCGTCGAGCTGGTGCGTCTCGATGAACAGGTGCCGGTAGATCTGGTTGATGTCGGCCGCGGAATAGCCGTGCGAGGCCGCGGACTGTGCCACCCGGTCGAGCTGGGCGTCGGCGCGGATTGCGTTATAGGCGTGGTCCGCCCACTCCAGTTCGAAGTCCATCTCGCTGCGCGGCCTACGGAAGGCCGAGCCGCCGGACTGCAGTTCCCGGTCGGTGGCCACGGCGGTCCGCCGCCACCCCGTGAGACCGCCGAATCCGGTGAGGGCGAGCTGCTGGGCGAGTTCGTCGGCGGTGTCGGCGTACAGGTCGGCGAGGGCGTCGCAGCCCTGCTGGCGGAGCATCGTCTCGGCGCGGTAGAGCCGGTAGGCGGGGCGGACGGGCAGGTACTTGTCGATGAAGGCGCCGGCGCCGCCGTTCTCGCCGGTGGCGGCGTCTTTCAGGTCCCCGAGGAACACGAACGGCGACTTGGCGACGTCGACGAAGGCGTCCTTGAAGATGCCGAGCGCCTCGCCGACGTTGTCGACCCGCTCGTTGTCCGGGTTGTCCGGGGACAGACCGCTGGGGTCGGTGAGCGCGCTCGGCACGTTGTCGGCGTAGGCGTACGCGGAGACGTACGGCGCCGTCAGGTTCCGGGCGGCCGGGTCGGGCCGGGTGAAGCGCCCTGTGGTGGTGTCGTACTGGCGGGCGTGCAGGTCGAGGTTGCCGGTGGTGGGCTCGTGCCGGGCGCCGGTGTATCCCGGGGTGCTCGCGGGCGCGCCGCCCGTGGTGGTGGCAAGGACGCGGGTGCCGAATGAGTCGTAGGCCCAGCGCTGGTGGAGGGTGCCGGTGCTGGACGTGACGTCGACCGGGGAGCCCTGGGTGTCGTGGTGGTAGTAGAAGAGCGCCCCGGCGCCGTTCTTGGTGGTGGTGGGCTGACCGAGCGGGTCGTAGCGGTAGGACTGCTTGACGGCCCAGGCGCTGTCGTACTCGGTGGCGAGGAGCGGCAGCGGCGCGTTGGGGTCCCACTGGGTGCGGGAGGTGACGTCGCTGCCCTTGCGGGTGGTGACCTGGTTGCCGCTCGCGTCGTGGTCGTAGCCGTACGTGGTGCCGCCCACGGTGGCGGCGGAGATCTGTCCGGCCAGGTCGTAGGTGTAGGTGTCGGCGCCGGCCTTGGTCCGGTTGCCCTCGGCGTCGTGAGCGTAGTCGGTGGTCGTGGTGCCGGTGGTGGCTGAGGTGAGCTGGTCGGCCGCGTCGTAGGTGTAGCCGGTGGAGGTGTCGCCGAGGTTGGAGGTCAGCCGGTTTCCGACCTTGTCGTAGGTGTAGGTGGTGGCGCGGGCGGCGGGGCAGCCGGTGGCCCAGGGCTGCGGGGCGCAGCCGGAGGTGAGCCGCCCGGCCGCGTCGTAGGAGAGGTCGTAGCCGCCGGTGCCGACGCCGGCCCGGGTGACGTCGACGCGCTCGGGCAGGCCCGCCGCGGACAGCGTGAGGGCGGTCCTTGTGACCGTGGTGCCCGCCTTGCTCGCCGTGACGGCGGTGACCCGGCCCGCCCGGTCGTAGCTGCGGTCCTCGGTCTCGGTGTTGGGCAGCGCCGACTTGAGAAGGTGGTTCGCCGGGTCCCAGGTGTACGCGGTGGTCTTGCCGTCGGCGGCCATGGTCGCGGTGCGGCCGTCGTCGTCGTACGTGTATGTGAGGGTGTTGCCGTCGGAGTACTTGCGGGTGAGCATCTGGCCGGCGGCGTCATAGGTGTAGCCGAAGCCGCGGGTCTTGGTCAGCCGGCCCACGGCGTCGTACCCGAAGTCCTCGGACATCTTGGCGTTGGCGCGGGCGGTGAGCTGCCCGGCGTCGTCGTAGCCGAAGGTCGCGTCGGGGGTGCCGTCCGAGTAGTCGGTCTTGGTGAGCAGGCCGCGCGGGTCGTAGCTGTAGGCGGTGGTGCCGCGCGGGGTGGTCTTCCCGGTGACGTGTCCCTCCGCGTCGTAGGTGTACGACGTCTTCCGCTTCAGCGGGTCGGTGACCGAGGTGAGGCGGTGCACCGCGTCGTAGCCGTAGACGGTGACGTGGCCGTTCGCGTCGGTGCGCTCGGTGAGGTTGCCGAGCTTGTCGTGGCCGTAGGCGGTGACCGCGCCGCCGGGAGCGGTGACCTTGGTGAGCTGGTCCAGGTCGTCGTAGCCGTAGGTGGTGGTGCGCCCGTCGGCGTCCTTGCGCTCGACGACCTTGTTCAGGGCGTCGTAGGCGGTGGTGGTCAGCCCGCCGAGGGGGTCGGTGACCTTGGTGGGGTTGCCCGCCGGGTCATAGCCGTACACCGTTGTGTACTGGTCAGGGTCGGCGCCGGTGGCGTTGCCGCGCGGGTCGACCGAGGTGGCGCGGCGGCCGTCGCCGTCGTAGGTCCAGCTCGACCTGTGGCCGAGCGGAGAGGTGCGGCCGGTCAGGTTGCCGTCGGCGTCGTAGGTGTACGTCGTGGTCTTGCCCAGCTCGTCGGTGCTGCTGCTGAGGCGGTTGTTCTTGTCGTAGACGGCGGTGGTCGACTTGTCTGCGGCGTCCGTAGTCCTGGTGACGTTGTCGTTGGCGTCGTAGGTGTAGCCGGTGGTGTGGCCCAGCGGGTCGGTGACCACGAGCGGCCGGTTGACGGCGTCGTAGGTCGTCCTGGTCGTCGCACCGGTGGGCCCTGTGGTCTCCGTCAGGTTGCCGGCCGCGTCGTAGCCGTACGTCGTGGTGTGGGCGGCCGGGTCGGCGCCGGAGACGTTGCCGCGCGGCGAGACGCTGCTGAGCAGCCGGCCCGCCTTGTCGTACGTGTAAGTGGTCCTGCCGCCTTCGGCGTCGGTGCGCGATGCGAGGCGTCCACTCGCGTCGTAGGTGCGGGTGAGGGACTTGCCCGCCTGGTCGGTAGTGCGGGTGAGGTTCCCCGCGCAGTCGTAGCCGAGGGTGGCGGTGTCGCCCGCCGGGTTGCGTACCGACGAGAGCTGCTCGGCGCCGTTGTACTCATAGGTGGTCGTGCGGCCAAGCGCGTCCCTGGCCGAGGTCAGCAGGCCGCGGCCGTCGTAGGTGTACTTCGTGGTGTACGCGTCCGGGGCCGCGCCGGAGACGTTCCCGCGCGGGTCGGTCCTGGTCAGGACGCGGCCAGCCTTGTCGTACGTGAACGTCGTCTTCTCGCCGAGCGGCGTGGTGACCGACGTCCGGTTGCCCGCGGAGTCGTAGCCGTAGCCGGTGACCTTGCCGCGCGGGCTTGTCATCGTCTCCAACTGGCCGAGCGCGGTGTACTCGTAGAGGGTCTTGCCGCCCGTCGGGTCCGTCGCCGACGTCAGCCGGTTCGCGGTGTACCCATACGTCGTCTTGTGGCCGCGGCCATCGGTGTGGCTGGTGAGGTTGCCTGCGGTGTCGTAGCCCCAGCTCTCCTTGTAGCCGAGCGTGGCCGGTGAGGTGCGGGTGAGCATGCGTCCCGCGCCGTCGTACGTCATCTCGGTGGTGTTGCCGCGCTGGTCGGTGATGGCGCTGGGGCGCAGCTTGCGGTCGTAGTCGTAGGTGACGCTCTTGCCGTACGGGTCGACCGTCTTCATCAGGACGTTCGCCGCGTACACGTCCGTCCACACGCCGCCGTCGGGCGCGGTGGTGTGCGACTCGCCGCTCTTGCCGTCCCAGGTGAACGTGGTGGTCCTGCCGTTCTGGTCGGTCTGGGACTTGACGCGGCCCGCGCCGTCGTAGACGTTCTCGACCTCACCGCCCGCCGGGTCGGTGTAGGACTCCAGGCGCTTGTTCGTGTCGTACGCGTACGAGGACTTCCGGCCCGCCGGGTCGGTGACCGAGGTCAGGAGACCACCGGTGTAGCCGTAGGAGACCGTGGTGCCGTCCGGCAGCTCCACCTTGGACAGGAGTCCGTCGGCGCCGGGCGTGAAGGTGGTGGTGCGGCCGCCGGCGTCCTTGACGGAGGCGAGCTTGCCCGAGGCGTGCGTCAGGTGTACTCACGTGCGGACCTGCGCAAGGTCCACGGCATCAGCGAGCCAACCCTTCAGAACCTCTGGACCGACCGGGAGAACAACGGGCACCCGCCCGTCGCGGAGATCATCGACGGCGTCATGCACTGGGACGGCGACGTATGGGCGAAGTGGCACCACGAGCTTCAGCGACAGCGCGCCACCGCGAACACCACGAACCCGCCGAAGCTCGACGGCGACCCCGAGGAAATGGTGGGCCCGGCCGAAGCGGCGAAAGTCTGCGGGTTTGCCGACTCCACCACCGTCTCCCACTACGTCAAGAACCCGCCCTAGGGATGGCCGGCACCGGACGACTGGGACGAGCTTCCGACCCGGCGCCGGCCGAAGTGGAAGCGCTGGCGGCTGTGGCAGTACCTCGCGGACCGCAAGGGACGCGGTCACGCCGGCGGACGGCCCGCTGGCCGCCGCGGACTGGCCTACCCCTACCAGGGAGACGAGCGGCTGACCCTCGCGCGTCAGGCCATCGCGGCGAACCCTGGCGCGAAGAACGCCGAGCTGATCCCCGCGCTCCAGGAGCGGACGGAGAAGACCTACTCCCGCCCGACCTGGAACCTGATCCTCAAGTCCGCCCGCGAGCATCCCGAGGAGTGACCCGTGCCCGACACCCGCTGTCCGCGCTGCGGCGGCCCGCTCGGTGAACGGCCGGCACGTTCTCGTCTGACCACTGACCGCGAGGTCTTCATCTGCACCACGTGTGGAACAGACGAAGCCGTGCGGCAAGCCGCAGGAAAGTCGCCGGTCCCGTTCGGAGACTGGGCCGCATAGCTCAGCTTGTGGGGGGGGCAACGCCCGTCGCCCCCCCCAAGCACTTCTATGCCAAGGTGTCCGTCTTGCCTGCGCAAGCCATACAGATCATGCGGAGACGAGCGACAGCCGCCCGGTATGCCTGATCATTGGCTCCCCGCGACTGCTGGAGCTCCAGTACCAGTTTCTCCAGCTCCACGAGCGCCGCGCTCGGCAGCACGAAGACTCCCGAGATGCTGACCCCTGTGTCGACCCGGTTGGCGAGCGTCTGTTGGAGCGTCTTCCAAGCCCGTTGCACCGTGAACTTCTGCTTCGTCTTGTCCTCGTCCGGCAAGACGCGAAGTTCCTCCAGCACGGTCATCAACTCCGCCGCCTGCTTGTCCAGGTCTGTCCGCAGCCGACGAGCGCGTGCCAACATTCGATGCGTGGCAGTGACGCCCGTCCCGCCGAGGGTGACCGTGGCGCCGAAGAGGGCAACCTTGTAGAGCTCCTGACCCCGTGCGTACTGAATCAGCCACAGCAGGCCAATGAGCGCGCACCACATGGTGAACACCCTCATGGGGGCGGCACGGAGCAGGCGGAAGCGAAGGTGCTCGTAAGGGAAGCGGGAGGGTTCGAGTCGGGTCCCGGTGAGTGCGTGATAGATCCAGACGAGGAATAGCAGCATCGCCGCCTGACCGCGATCTTCCGCCCCGAGCAAGAGGGAACAAGTGGTGAAGAGCACGACGAGGCCGATGTAGCCCAGCACAGGCGCAAGGACGATCCGGCTTTGGGACTTCCGTGGAAGCTCCTGGAAGCAGGGGAACAGCAGCCAGCCGGCGAGCAGTGCCGCGGGGCCACACAGCAAGGTTGAGATCATCCCGCCCGTCGGGCGGTCGAGCATCACCATCACGACGACCAGGATCGGCAGCGGAAACCCCACCAGAGTCCCGGCTGCGGCTTGCCAGGTGGACGAGTGGCCGCGTACCCACTGCTCAACGGGCAACGTCCACTGACGAAGCCACTTGGGCTCGGTCGAAGCAGCCGTATCCGTCACCTGGCACCCCCGTACCCTGCATGTTCTGTACCTCGATCGGTCCAGGCACCCTACGGGGCGGGTCCCGACAGGGGAGACCAGGGGGCAGCGATGCTGAGACTGCCTTCCTTTTCCCGCCGGTCTGACCAGCGCCGTGCACAGGCCCTCTGCCGACCGGCCCCACGAGGCCGAGGTAACAGTCCAAGCGTGATCAGGCTCCACGAGCCTGATCACGCAGGAGCGACCAGGCCACTCTGAGTGTCCTGTGCGGTTGATCTCTGCATCCGACGGGGCTGTGGCCTGGGAGATGCAGAGTGAGCTGGTCCGCTGACGAGCCGATCTGTTCAGATCTTTTTCGCGGGACTGGGGGCCTCATGTGGACGGAGACGCAAGACGGCTCGCCGTCGACTAGCCCCTGTCCGCACGATGGCGTGAACGATCGTATTTCGATTGACGTTGCACGGAGCGCCATGGTCCGATCACGCTCGGTCTCGGAGTCGAGGCCGATCACGCCTCCCATGACCACGGAGGCCATCCATAGAGGGGGACTCTTTGCTCGGCAATACATCCCGCAACGTCAAGGCGGCGCTTACCGCTGGCGTCGTTACGTCGGCTCTGCTCATTCCGACAGCTGGATCCGCTGCGGCTTCTTCGAGCGGACCGGACGTGTCGGTGAGGGCCGTTGATCCCAACACCGCCTGCAGGAGTCACGGTAAGAACTACGTCGTGCGCACGTACTTCCGTGGGCCTAACAAGTACACGTTGCGCTGCGGCACCAGAACGTGGGGTTGGAAACACATCAAGGCAGGGCACGGCTGGAACAGCTCGATGGATAGGAAGACCAGTGCCGCCATATGGTCCGGCAAGTGGAACGGGGGTGGGTACTCGACCATGACCGCTTCGTGCCCAAGTCGCGAGAAGTTCCGTACCAAGATCGGAACGCCCGCGGGTACCAACGATGTGCGGACCGCTTACCAGGTCACGAGCCTCGCCGCCAGCTGCTAGCGACTAACTTGGGATACTCGTAGACGAGATGAGAGGTGCGTATGGTGGCTCACACACCGGCTGAGCGTGTTCTGGCTCGCTCATTCACCTCCGATGATGGCGCGACCAGGTTCAATGTCACCAACCTGACGGTAGACCATCACCCGGACCGCAGCGTCACGTTGACTTACCGGCTCATCATCGAGCGGAAGGGTCACGCCGACGAGTGCTGGGTGTTCACCCTGCCATGGAGTGACAGGTCCTTTGTGGACGTGTTCACCTCGTCTGCCCCTGATCCTGAGCGTCTTCGCCAACTGGTTGAGCTGGTGCGTGGCCTTTTGGAAGAGTGGTGGGATACCAAGGGGGCCAACCGTCAGTTCGCGAAGATGGGGCGCCGGTGTCCCTGAGCTGTCTCTACGGGTTGTAAGTGAGACTCTCTGCGCGATCAAGCTCGCCATGTTCGCGGGGACCGACTGCGCCGCCCCCTGCGTGTCCCGCCGTAATGGCGCACTGGGCGGCCCTCACCTCCACCCGTCCATCCGCTCCGCCGTGCTGCCTGGGCTGCCGGCTGGCCCGGGCGTCACGAGGTGGCGAGCGGGGAGCAACCCGGAAACGCAAAAAATGCGGCCTTCGCTGCCCGGTTCGAGACCGGGTGGCGAGGGCCGCTTCGTGCTCTCAGTAGCTTGCTCGGCACTTCGAGGCCGGGCGGTCAGCGGGCCTCTTTCTGTTCCACTCGCTCGCGGGCTGTCTGGTCGAGGAGTTGCTGGTCGGTTCGCTTGCTGTGCCAGATGGCTCCTTCGATCCGATCAGAGTCCTGGGCCCAGGTGCGGTCGATGACGGGGCGGATGTGGTTGTGCCGGAGCAGGGCGGAGCCTGCCTTGCGGTTCCGGCTGAACCAGAGCGCGCTCTTCTCATGCCGCTTGAGGCTGCCGCCGTGGAGGGGAGAGAGGACGCCCTGCATCCGGGCCGGGGAGTAGGCGTGTGTGGGCGCGGAGGGCTCTCGCCAGGAGTCGACGGTGGCCCAGTGCGCTATGGCGTCGCCGAATTCGGGCTTGTCGGTGTAGGGGTAGCTGATGCGGCGATTGATCTCGTCGAGGAAGCGGAGCTGGCCGAGGAGAGTCCCGCCCGCGCGGCGGCGCCAGTGGGGCGAGGCGATGCCGCGATCCGTCGCTTCCCACGTCCGTGTCGCCCGCTGGTCGAAGCCCCTAAACCCCCTGCGGGACGTAACGTGACTGCGGGCCTGCATCGTGCGCAGACTCACCCCCAGCTCGCCTGCCTTCGCCTCGATCCGCTCCATCAGCGAACGCAGGGCCGGGTCGTACTCGGGCCGCGGCCGTGTGCCCGGACCGGCACCAGGAGGCAGGCCGTCTCGACCTCCACCATGTGCCGTTCCCATCCGTGCGCCGCCGACCGCACCGCCTCCGGCAGCACCGCCAGTAGATCCGAAGGCTAAAGCGCCGGCAGCGGATCCGTGCCGGTCAACGTGAAGTCCGGCGACGCCACCAGATACGACGCCAGCACCACCGACTCCGCCCCGCCCTGCGAGCGCAGCCGCACTGACGTCCCGGCCAGGCCAACCACCTGGTGGTCACCGTCGTCGTAAGTGATCCAGTCCCCGGGCCGCAGCACGGGGATGTTCCGTCCGGCCGTCACCGCACCGGCCCTGCCGCCACCAGCGTCCCGGCGTGCAGCGGCACCGACACATCCGCTTCCACTCGTGCGACCACAGCAGATGGAACAGCACCGGCAGCACCGCGACCGGGTCTCCCACCGCCGCGGCCCCGTCCATCAGCGCCAGCGGCTCGGCGAACACATCCCGCAGGCCGGAGGCGACCGGCTCCACCCGGTGCCGTGGCGTGCGATAGCCCGCTAGCTGTACTGATCGGAGACGTTAGTCATCTTGGCTTCGGCGACACCGGCGTTCATGGTGGCCTGGTCGAGCGAGGGCAGCCCGGGATGCCCCTCCACGCTGCCGTCGTCGATCATGAACTTGATGAAGTCGGAGCCACGGGCGAGGAGTTGGGGCACGAACGCGGCCGCTTCCGCGGGCGTGCTGGAGAACGGCATCAGGGGCATTACCGGGGGAAGATCCCACTTCGGCCGGAAGCCTTCGGGCATCAGCTCACTCGGGTGGCCACCGGGCGGTGTGATGGCGAAGCCTGAAGAGCGCACGTCAGCCAGGGTGTCGTCGTCGGCGATGGGCATCCTGTTCTCCCGGGTGTTCATCCCCTGCATCTCCAGTTCGGTCGTCACCCCGAACCTCAGGGCGAGCGCCAGGGAACCCGGGGCGGAGTGGACATGGGCGTCAATGAGCCCCGGCAGTAGCGTGGCGCCGCTGCCGTCGACGATCTCGCTGCCCTGAGGGGCGTCGCCACCGACACGGGCGATCCGCCCGCCGTCGATGACCACGGTTTGCACGCCAGTCGCCTTCTCCCCGTCGAAGATCTGCGCGCCTGTGATCGCGGTGAGCGCCATAGCGGTCGGCCTCGTTTCCTCACTCGTCCATGATTTACATATCCAGCGCTATGGAATTACCTGATGGTATGCAAATGTATGGACCGGGCCTAGACTCGGTCGCATGAGCAGCGTGTCCTTCTCCGAACAGTCGTCCGACGACCTTGCGCTGGATCAGATCGGCCCGGCGCTGTCACGGCTGCGCCGCCGTGCACCGGCATCGAGCAAGGACCTGTCCCGCAACCTCGTACTCAACGTGATCGCCGATGCGCCGGGCGAGATGACCGTCGGTGGCCTTGCTGCCGAGATGGGCGTCGCCCAGCCGGTGGCAAGCCGGACCGTCGCCGCCTGCATCACGGACGGTCTGCTGCGCCGGTCGGCGTCCCAGTCCGACGGACGCCGCACCGTGCTCGAACTCACTGAACATGGCGAGGCCGAACGCAACCGCTTCGCCGCCGAACAGCGCAAAGCGTTCGAGGAGATCACCGCTACCTGGCCACCCGAGGAGCGGATCCAGTTCGCACGCCTCTTGGCTCGATACGGAGCTGACGCCACTGCATGGTCCAGGAAACAGGTAGCAGACCGCGACTGAAAGAGCAGTGCCCCGACACTCGCATCATGGCGTGGAAGCCCTCCTCCGTGGGGCCACGTCTGCTTTGTTGAAGATCGTACTCAGTGGACGGGTGCGCCACCGAACGACACCTCGCCGGACGCCTGGTGGTGCTGCCCGACGAAGGCCCTCGACCTAGCCTTGCCGACCGAGCCGGGCGGCGTTCAGCGGCACAGTGGGCAACAAGGTCTTGCCGTCGAGGTCGGCCAGGGGCAGTGACACCGCCCTCACCTTGATCGGCCTGGGCTCGCGAGCGCTCAGCCTGCTACTTCTCGGCAGCAAGAAGACCCCGACGCGATTTTGCTGGCGACGGCCCAGATCGAACGCCGACAAGCCGTCGCTCCTTGCCCGTCGAGGGCGACGAGGGGGTCCGCGGGTCCGGCGCTCGGTGTGGGGGGTGTCACGGCGACGACGTCACCGTGGTGGATCGGCCTGATTTTTGGCCGAGAGCAGATTCGCTCCATCTTCCCTACCTGCGCCGCCAGTTGCCGAGCAGTACGTCGACTGCCGTGTGCAGGGTCGCTGCGGCCACGCCGTCGCGCAACTGCGTGGAGAGGCCCAGGAGGAAGCCGTGGACCATGGTCGTCACTCCATCGATGTCGATGTCCTCATCGAGTTCACCCGCGGCGACGCCCCGCTCCGCGCAGGCCCTGATGCGCACCCGGTCCGCTTCTCGCCGCGCCATCACGGTCTCGCGCACTCCGGCGTACTCCTGCCCCGGTGCCCGCATCGTGCCGGACAGGGCGATGAGGCAGCCGGTGGGGTGGGACAAGTCGGCCTGCATGTCGATCGAGCCGTGCAGCAGGCCGGCCACGGCCTCTCGCGGGCTGACCGTTTCGTCCTCGATGACGTCTATGGCGCCGCCCGGCCCTTTCATGTAGTGCTCGACGACTTGCTTGAACAGCCCTTCTTTCGAGCCGAAGGCGCCGTACAGGCTCGCAGAGGACAGTCCGGTAGCCGCTCGCAGCTGTGCCAGCGAGGTCGCTTCGTAACCCTGCTCCCAGAACAGCAGCATCGCGGCCTCCAGCACCGCCTCCATGTCGAAGGCGCGGGGACGGCCTGCGGACGGCACATGAACCTCCTGCATTACGGAACGGGCGTTCTGATTCGAGGAGCACTTTCCCCGCCCTCCATATTGGACCAACCGCTCCACAGGACGCCAAGGCGCCTCGAAGTCGGGGTGTCAGCGATCCCTGGCCGCCCACGCGTGACCCTCGTCACTTATGGATCGATCGGTCCATAATGGCTTGACCAGGCCGTCGGGCCAGGGCGAGTATTCCGGCATGAACGATCCAGAATGCAGCAAGGGTGGCGTCGACGTCCACGCTCCGCTGAGCCGTGCGATGGTGCTGTTGCTGGCAGTGACGTGCGGCGCTGCAGTCGCGAACATCTACTACGCGCAACCATTGCTGCCCGTGCTCTCCAAGGCACTAGGGGTCTCCGAGGGGGCCGGAGGTCTGATCGTCACCGCCTCCCAGATCGGCTACGCGCTCTCGCTGGCACTGCTGGTGCCCCTGGGCGACGTACTGGAGCGTCGTCGGCTGGTGAGCGGGCTGCTCGTGCTGAGCGCCGTCGCTCTCCTGGGCACGGCGGCAGCCCCTTCACTGGGCGCGCTGTACGCCTCGGTCGCGCTGGTCGGGGTGACCTCCGCCGTGGCGCAGATCGTGGTGCCGATGGCCGCTTCCCTGGCCGCAGACCACGAACGCGGCGCGGTGGTCGGCACGGTCATGAGCGGCCTGCTCATCGGCATCATGCTCGCGCGGACCGTCGCGGGGGCCCTGGCTGAGTTCGGGGACTGGCGGCTGGTGTTCGTCTTCGCGGCGGCCGTCATGGTGGTGCTGGCGATCACCCTGCGCCTGGTTCTGCCTCCCGTACCGCCGACCGCGACGACGCCCTACCCCCGGCTGCTGCGCTCGGTGATGACGCTGGTGCGCACGGAGTCGCTGCTGCGCAGGCGCATGGGTCTGGCGGCGGTCGGCATGGGCGGGTTCACGGTCCTGTGGACCGCCTCGTCGTTCCTGTTGGCCGGCCCCACCTATGGGTACGGCCCGGCGATCATCGGTCTGTTCGGCCTGGTCGGAGTCGTAGGAGCCGCCCTCGCGTCGGTGGCCGGCCGGCTGTCGGACCGCGGCCGCGCCCGACAGGTGACCACTGGCGGGCTGATCGTGCTGACGGGCAGCTGGGGCGTGCTCGTCCTCGCCGGCCTGGGAGGCCCGCTCGGTCTGGGTGCGCTGATGACCGGCATCGTGGCGCTCAATCTTGCACAGCAGGCACTGCTGATCAGTCATCAGAGCGTCCTGTACCGCCGCATCCCGCACGCCCGCAGCCGGGTCACCACAGCGCTCATGGTCTCCGCGTTCGCCGGCAGTACTGTGTCCTCCGCGCTGACAGCGGCGCTGTATCCGCTCGTGGGCTGGGCAGGCGTCTCCGCGCTCGGAGCGGTGATCGCGCTGATCGGCCTCGCGATCTGGTCCCTCGAACTGCTCCGCCCCAGCCCCGCGGAACCGCTCGCCGACCCGTCGGAGGACGAGGACACCCAAGCGGCCCGCGCCTGCGCTGAGCGCACCGGCGCACACGCGAAGGAGACGGCTCGTGCCTGAGGTCCGCCGTGTGGCGATCCTGGACGACTACCAGCACACGGCACACCGTTTCGCCGCCTGGGAAACCTTGCCCGAAGGTGCCCACCTCACGTATTTCTCCGAGCACTTGGGAGGGCCCGAGGAGGTGATCGCCGCACTGCGGCCGTTCGACGTGGTCGTAGCCATGCGTGAGCGCACCCCTTTCCCCGCCGAGGTGCTGGGAAGGTTGCCGAACCTGCGCCTGTTGGTGACCACGGGCCCGGCCAACGCGGCCATCGACAGGGCTGCGGCCGCGCGGCAAGGGATCGTGGTGTCCGGAACTCGCGCCGCAGGACTGACCTCCACGGCCGAGCTGACATGGGGACTCCTGCACGCCTTGACGCGCTCGATCCCCGCCGA
Source organism: Streptomyces sp. DSM 118878 (assembly GCF_052936595.1). Lineage (NCBI taxonomy): Bacteria > Bacillati > Actinomycetota > Actinomycetes > Kitasatosporales > Streptomycetaceae > Streptomyces > Streptomyces sp. DSM 118878. The sequence continues at coordinate 1,105,890 of NZ_CP193622.1, read as the reverse complement.
GGACCGCAACCTGCGTGACGGCGCCTGGCAGCGCTCCGTGGGGCGTGACCTGCACGGCGCCCGCCTCGGCGTCGTCGGCCTGGGAGGTGTGGGCAGTCGCGTGGCCCAGGTCGGAGTCGCCTTCGGCATGGACGTCGTCGCCTGGAGCGCCCACCTCGATCCGGAGCACGCGAAAGGGCTGGGCGTCACCCCTGTCAGCAAGCGGGAACTGCTGGCCACCTCGGACGTGGTGACGCTCCACGTCCGGCTTTCCCCACGCACCGTCGGCCTCATCGGTGCCGACGAGCTCGCCCTCATGCGGCCGGACGCGCTGCTCGTCAACACCTCCCGGGCACCCGTCGTCGACGAGACGTCGCTGCTGGCCGCTCTGCACGCCGGAACGCTGGGCGGAGTCGCCCTGGACGTCCACTTCACCGAGCCGCTGCCCGCCGGTTCGCCCTGGCGCAATGCCCCGCGGACCGTCCTCGCCCCACACCTGGGCTACGTCACCGCCGACGCCTACGAGATCTTCTACCGCGACGCTCTCGGCGACATCCTCGCCTACGCCGCCGGCGCACCGGTCCGCGTACTCACGCCGTGACCGGGACACGCCCCGCCACCCGCCAGACCAACGATCAGAGGGACTTGCCATGACCGCCAGCGAGCAGACCACCAGCGCCCACCCGCCGCACGACGCCGCCGACGTATCGGGGGGCCGCCTGCCACATCTGTGGACGCGGACGCTGGGCGACCTCACCCTCACCTACGTCCCCGACGCCGGCGTCCACATGATCCCCACCCGGGTCTACCCCGCCTCCGCCGACGAGGACTGGGCGGACCACGGCCCCCATATGACGGACGCGGGCCACCTGGCCATGAGCTGCGGAGCACTGCTTGTCGAGCGTGGAGGGAAGCACCTGCTCCTGGACGCCGGACACGGCAGTATCTCGGGCGAGGATCCCGAACACTTCCAGCACGGTTTCGACCACGTACAGACTCTCCCCGACCACCTGAAGAGCTTGGGCGTCGACCCGGCCACCCTGGAGACGGTCGCCTTCACCCACCTGCACGACGACCACACCGGCTGGGCCCGGCCGGACGCCGTCGACGATCCGCGCAGCCTGTTCCCCAACGCGCGCTGGCTCGTAGGGACAGGTGAACTGGAGGGCCTCGACCCCGCCGCCGGCCCACGGCTCGCCGGACAGGATGAAAGGACCACAGCCGTCGCCGACGGGACCGAGATAGCCGAGGGCGTATGTGCCTGGGCGCTCCCCGGGCACACCACCGGGCACACGGCCTGGGTCCTCGACACCGGTGACGGCCGCCGGGTCGTGGCCTTCGGTGACGCCATGCACTCACCCGTCCAGGTCCAGCACCCCGACTGGGAAGTCGTCCTCGACCACGACCGGGCCGAGGCCGAGGCCTCGCGCCGCCGGCTCGTCGAATTCCTCTCCCAGGACGGTGTTTTCGGTTTCGGCGTGCATTTCGCCGACCAGCAACTCGGAACTGCCGACGCGGGCCGCTGGCGCCCTTGGGAGGACAAGACGGACAACCGGTAAGTCGCCCACCAGTAGCGGCCTCGACATGACGCACGAACCGGGGGCCGCAGCACGCCGCGGTGCGACTGCGGAGCGTCCGCGCCGGACCGTCGCGGACGCTCCGGCTCGGCGGACTGGTCTGAGCCTGTGGTCCTTCCCTCGGGCGGCGGCTGTCAGTAGGCCGGCCGGGCCGCTGCCTGCTCAGGAATTCGACTTCATGGAGGACTGGTTCGACGTCGACCGGCTGCACGGCAGCCTCGGCTACCTCAGTCCAGCCGAGTACGAAGCCGCCCTCGCGGTCTGAACGTGGGGTGCGGCAAGCCTTGCCCAGCTCAACGCGCTATGGAGAGTAGCCGTGACCGGCGCATGTACCAGTGCCGTGCGATGCTAGAGCCGAGCTGACTGCTCGGCTCCTTCGCGCAACGGCTAGAGGCGTCTTCGGGTAGGCAGCCGAAGACGCGTCGATTCGGTCAGCGTGCTGCGGAGGCGGTGTGGCGAATGCCTAACCGATTCCCGTCCAGTGGGATCGAGGGGGACGCAGCCGGATGGAAACGGGCGGGCATGTCCGTTGTTTCGGCATAGTCGAAGGTGAGAGGCGTCGTGCTGTCGGGTTCGAGCCCCACCCGCCCCACGCAGCGTCCCCGGGCAGCGTTCTGACCTGGGGAAACGTGGATTTCGGCCTCCTGCCGACTCATCGGGCCCCTCCACGCGTGGCTTGGCCGACCGGCCGAGGAGCGCTGGGTACGCGACACGCTCGACGAGGCCCGGTCCTGGGTCGCCAGGCAGCATCCGGCCCTGGACATCAGACGCATCAGCTTGAGGAGCTCGCCATCGGCCAGTACGCCTTGAGCGAAGGCGTACTGGCCGTGGTGGCGGGAATGCGGGCCGGCCAGCTGTGGCCGGCTGCTTCGGCGTGTATCTGCAGGTACAACTCGATCCGGAGCCCGGTGTGTCTTCCGAGGGCGTGGGAGCAGTCGACATCCCGCCGCAGGGCTGGAGGCCGGCGTGCGGCAGGATGCCGTCCGTCGTGATCCGCTCCTCGTGATGGGCGCGCCTGCCTTGCCCGTTGCCTCCGCCCGCCCGACAGTCCTGACCGCCTCGGGACGCGAGCGGCTCAAGAAGATGGCCTACGGCCACAAGACCGAGTACCGGCTTCGTCGACGTGCCCAGGTTGTCCTGCATACGGTCCGGAACCGCTTCAACGCCCGAATCGCCGGGAGACCGGGCTGCGTCTGGACACCGTCCGCACCTGGCGCGGCCGGATCGCCGCTCACCGGCTGCCGGCCCCGGGTGACTGAAGCGCGGTCAGTGATCCCAGACGACCGGTACGAAACGGAACGCGTTCCCGGCGACCGCCACGTGGCAGATGGATGGGAACGGCAGGTGAGTGGCGACCAGTTGCTCGCCGCTCGCCGCCAACTCCTGTAGGAGTCGGATCCGGACGCGGGCTGATTCCTCGGGGTCGTGGTCGAAGCCATTGTGCCAATCGGGGCATTCGAACCCGGGCTGGAACACGGCATCGCCGGCGAACGTCAGCCGGTCACCGCCAGACTGCAAGCGGACGATGCTGTGGCCGGGGGTGTGACCGCCAGTGCGACAGACCAATACTCCGGGCGCCACCTCGTACTCCGTCTCGAACGGCCGCAGCTGGCTGCGGTACACGTCGAGGAACCGCGATGCGGTCGTTCGAAGCACTTCCGGCACCGGTGTCGGCATGTCGGTGCGGGAGAAATCAGGCGCTTCCCAGAACTCCGCCTCGGCGGAAGCCAGGTGGACACGCAGATCCGGGCGCAGCCGGCCCCTCAGCCCATCGACGAGCAGCCCGCCGATGTGGTCCATGTGCAAGTGGGTCAGCACCACGTCGGTCACAGAGGCGGGATCAATCCCGGCGGCATCCAGCCGCATGGCCAACTGCCCGGCCCGCGGGAAGCCCGGAAACTCTGTTCCCAGACCGGAGTCGATGAGAATGGTCCGGCCGCCGCTGCGTACCACGGCCACATTCAGTGGCCAGTCGAGTACCTCCGGCGGCAGAAAGCTGTCTTGCAGCCAGGCCGCCAGGTCGGCCTTGGCGGCGTTGGTGGCCATGGTCACGGCGGGAATCGGCAGCACCCCGTCGCTGATCACCATCACGTCGATGTCCCCGACCTTCAGCGCGTAGCGCGACGGAACCAAATCGTCGTACCTCGGTGCATCGGGGTGTCCGACGGTGAACTGTCCCATGTTGTTCTCCTCTTGAGTGAAGACATCGATGGTGCGGAGGGCCGCACCGTTCAGTCATTACTCAGGACCGGACAGCAGCTGGCTTTGTGACAGCCGTCCTACTGCTCCAGCCAGAACTTGAGCCGCCCCTGGTTCGGTCAAGATCTCAGCTTGCCCCGTCGGGGGTATTGAGGATCCCCGACGGGGCAGCGAACAACACCTGGTCGACGGCGGCTACACCTCCCTGGTCCATCTGGAACAGGCAGCCCGGGAACACCGGTCACGGTCACCGGTCCACTGCCGGTGAACTCCACCCGCCTGCCCACAGGGCGCCGCTGCCGCCACCGGGGACAGCCTTCCAGAACTGCCCGGACCAGCACGGGATCCCCCGGCCGAGGTCGTGGCCGTCCGCCAGAGACTGAGCAGACGACACCAAGTTCCCCGACAGAGTCAAGCTCAGCGATATGCGCTGGGCTGACCGCTTGTTGAGTCATCTGAGAGTCATTTGACTGATGCTGGTGTGGCAGTATCTGTGCAGCAACAATCAGCTCAACCTCGACACTCACACCTACGGCAGGACGGTGGGCCTGGATGAGCGGTGCGCGTGGACTGACCGGGGAGCGTAAGCGGTGATCGGGCGGGACGAGGAACTGCGTGTCCTACGCGAGTTGCTGGACCTCGCCGCCGCTGGACACGGCACCGCATTGCTCACCTACGGGGGCGCCGGCGTCGGCAAGTCGACCCTGCTGGGTGCCGTCGACGACGAAGCCACCCGGCGTGGTTTCCGAGTGCTGCGCACCTCAGGGGTGGAGACCGAGCAGTGGCTGCCGTTCGCGGCGTTGCAGCTCCTCCTGCAACCCGCTGCGCGAGGCATCAAAGACCTGCCGGGCCCCTACCGGCAGGCTGTGAACGACGCGTTCGGTGCTACGGAGGCCGACCCGCCGATCCACCGCGTCGGACTCGCCGTACTGGAACTGCTGGCCGACGCGGCCGACCGGCAGCCCCTCCTGCTGCTTGCCGATGACATCCAGTGGGTCGATTCCTCCAGCCGGGACGTGCTCCGGTTCGTCGCACGGCGCACCGGAGACCTGCGGATCCTGATGCTTGCTGCCGCCCGGGTCGACTCCGCCGAGGAGTACGGCATGGGTGTCCACCCGGACATCCGACTGGACCCGCTCGCTCCGGGAGTCGCCGCCGAGCTGCTGGACGCGCGCGCCCCGGACCTGTCGGCGTCGTTGCGGTCTCTCGTCCTGGACCGCGCCTTGGGCAATCCACTGGCTCTGGTGGAACTGCCCAAAGCCGTACGGCACTATCGGGGGCAGCTCGGTGACCTGCCACTGACCCAGAGGCTGGAGGCCGCGTTCGCGGCACGTACCGACTCGGCGAGCGGTGAGTGCCGGGCGTTGCTGCTGGCGTTGGCCAGCGAGCCGACGGCATCGCTGAACGTCCTGTTGGACATCGCCGGCACCCTGTGCGGCTCGCCGGTTTCCCCGCACGCGCTCCAGGAGGCGATCGACGCGGGCCTGGTGGTGCTGGTCGGCCGTACCCCCGAGTTCCGGCATCCGCTGATGCGCTCGGCGGTGTACACCCGTGCTCCCATCGCCGACCGTCTGGCGGTGCACAACGCCTTGGCGGCAGTACTGGACGACAGGCCGGAGCGACAGCTCGTCCACCAGGCGGCAGCTGCCATCGGCCCCGACGACGCGCTCGCCGACCGGCTCGAAACCTTCGCCGACGCCGCGCTGGCCCGGGGCAAGACGGCGGCGGCGGTCCCAGTACTGTGCCAGGCGGCCGATCTCGCCCGGGACGCGCGCCGACGGACCGGCATTTTGGTTCGGGCGGCGGAACTCGCCGATGAGATCAACGATCGGATCACGACCCAACGGCTGCTGGACCAGGTTGACCTGGACGCACTCGGACCGGTGGGGCGGGCTCGGCTCATGGTGGTCTCCGACAGTGCCGCGTTCGAGCAGGGCGCCCCCGAGCGACGTATCCAGGACATGGTCGTGGCGGCGGCCGGCGCGTTCGACGCGGGCGCCGAGGACGTCGCCAGGAATCTGCTGTGGCGTGCCGCGGCCCGCTGCTTCTTCCAGGACGGCGACGCGCGCGTACGCGCCGGCGTCACCGCCGAGCTCGACCGCTGGAACTCCCCACCCGACGCCCCGCACGTGCTCACGGTGCGGGCGTACGCTCAGCCTTATCGATACGGAGCCGAGGTGCTGACACGGCTCGACACGATCGAATCGACCCCCGAGGGCGGCAGGGACACACATTTCCTGGGCAGCGGGGCCATGGGCCTGGGCGACGTCCCCCGCGCCGTCCGCTACCTGGCACCGGCAGTGGCCACCTGGCGGGCACAGGGACGGCTCGGACTCCTCGCCCGCTCCCTGGCCGCCAGCTATTCGCGGTCCTATCTCGGACAGCTCGACCAAGCGCGCGAAGAGTCGACCGAGGGCCTCGCACTGGCCGAGGAGACGGGCGAGTGGCTCATGTGGCTCAGCCTCAAGGCGAACGTCGGACTGGTGGCGGCCCTGCGCGGCGAGTCCGAGTACGCGGCACGGACGATCCGCGAGATGCGCGCTCACCGGCTGTTCCCCGGTATGCCGTTCGCCGCCGCGCGGGCCCAGCAGGTCGATGGCCTGCTCGCGCTCTTCGATGGCCGTCCCACCGAGGCGTACGACATCCTGGCAGCAGCCTTCGATCCGAACGACCCCCACTATCACTCGGTGTGCCGCTGGCTGCTGGTTTCTGATCTGGCGGATGCGGCCGTGGCCGCCGACCGGGTCGCGTCGGCGCGAGAACTCCTTGCCGACCTGCCGGAGCTGACGCGCGTCCTGCCCTCGGAGATGATGACGGTCGCTCACGCCTACACCACCGCGGTACTGGGCCCGGACGGGACCGCCGAGAAGGACTACGTCACGGCGCTCGCCGCGCTGCCAGCCGACTGGACGCTGACCAGGGGCAGACTGCACCTTCACCACGGTCGCCGACTGCGCCGCCGACGCCGCAACGTGGACGCCCGCAAACCTTTGCGTCTCGCCCGGGACGAGTTCCAGCGGATCGGGGCCCGACCCTGGCTGGAGCTGGCAGGCGAACAACTGCGCGCCGCCGGTGAGTCCGGCGGACAGCGGCACGCCAACACAGGCACCCAGATGTCGGCACAGGAGATCCAGATAGCGGTCATGGCGGCACAGGGGCTGAGCAACCGGGAGATCGGACAGCGACTGTTCATCTCGCACCGTACCGTCGGAGCCCATCTCTACCGGATCTATCCGCGCCTGGGGATTACCGGTCGAGGCAAGCTGGCGGCCGCGCTTGCCGCACTGGACACTGAACAGGCTGCGGCCCAAGGCGCCGACTCCCCGGAGGCGACACCGCAAGGCCCGCCACTCACCGTCAAGTGACTGATGTTCTTCGGTCCCCCGCGGGGGACAGTGGGTTCCGGGCGGGCAGCACACCACCTCGGAGGTTGCCTCCCACCGATCACTCTCCTGTCGATCTCGGCGTCGGTGGCACGGATCCGAGTCGGCCGGTGCTCCGTGATCGGAGAACGATGCGGATTCACGACGGAGGTAGAGGCGTGTCCACCCTGTCTCAGCAGATGGAGCAGCCCCGCTCCGCGAACGGGTCGATTGTGGGGCGCTGCCGTGAGCGCGACCTCCTCGATGGCCTGCTCGAAGCAGTGCGCGGCGGTGACAGCCGGGTGCTGGTGCTCCGGGGCGAGCCGGGGGTAGGGAAGAGCAGGCTGCTGGAGTACGTGACGGCCCGGGCCCAGGGGTTCCGAGTCGCCCGCGTCACCAGTGTGCAGTCGGAGATGGAACTGCCGTACGCGGGCCTGCACCAGATGTGCGCCTCCTTGACGGACCGCCTCGACCGGCTTCCCGCGGTTCAGCGCGACGCCGTCAGCGGCGCTCTGGGGATGAAATCGGAACGGGCCCCCGACAGCTTCCTCGTCGCCCTCGGCGTCCTCGGGCTGCTGTCGGAAGTGGCCCGGGACCGTCCCCTGCTCTGCGTCGTGGACGACGCCCAATGGCTGGACCGCGCGTCCATGAGGGCGTTGGCATTCACGGCGCGACGCCTGCAGGCGGAATCGGTGGCCATCGTCTTGGCGGCCCGGACGCCGGACGAGGAGACACCGGGCGTCCCGGAACTGGTCGGCCTCCCCGAATTACTGGTCAAGGGCCTGTCCGAGCCGGAAGCCGATGCCTTGCTGCGGTCCGTACTGCCTGGACCGTGGGACGAGCGCGTCCTCAGACGAGTCCTCGCCGAGTCGCGGGGCAATCCGCTCGCGCTGCTGGAGCTGTCGAAGACGTCGATGCCGGGGGCATCGGCCGACGGGTTTGGACTCCCGAGCACGCGGCCCGTCAGAGAACGCATCCGGAAGACTTACGTCAACAGGATCGCCGGGCTGCCGAAAGAGACCCGTGCATTCCTGCTCGCCGCGGCGGTGGACCCCACGGGGGAACCGGCACTGCTCTGGCTTGCCGCGCGTGAGCTGAGGATCGACCCCGAGGTCGCCACGGACGCGGTGGCGGCCGGACTGGTCCAGGTCGGGGACCGGGTCCGGTTCTTCCACCCCATGGTGCGCTCAGCGATCTACTGGTGGGCCTCGCCCGAGGAACGGCGGAGCATGCACCGCACGCTGGCCGAAGTCACGGACCCGGACGTCGACCCTGACCGCCGCGCTTGGCACGCGGCCTACGGAGCCACCGGCCCCGACGAATTCGTCGCGGCGGAACTCCAACGCTCCGCCGGCCGGGCCCAGACACGTGGCGGGTTCGCCGCCGCTGCAGCGCTGCTGGCCCGCGCGGTCGAACTCACCCCCGACCCTGCCCGCCGACGGGACCGCGCGCTGTCCGCCGCACGCGCGAGCCACGAGGCGGGCGACCCCGACCGCGCCCTGGAACTGCTCACCCTGGCCGAGACGGGCTCCGTGGACGAGCGCCAGCGCGGCGAGGTGGACCTGGTCCGGGCCCGGATCGCGTTCACCTCGAACCGGGGCGGCGAGGCTCCCCGCCTCTTGCTCAAGGCCGCTGGCCGGCTCGCCGACCATGATGCCGCGCTGGCCCGCGACACGTACCTGGAGGTCGTCAACGCGGCGATCTTCGCCGGCCCTCAAGCGTACGACGACGGGCAGTACGAAGCGGCCAGGGCGGCCCGCAGGCTTCCGGCATCGCGGCCCCCGCGTCCGACCGACCTCCTGCTCGACAGCCTGACGGTCCGCATCATCGACGGCCATGCCGCCGCCGTACCGGCACTGCGTCGGGCCCTGAGTGCCTTCAGGGAGCCGGACCTCTCCCCGGAGGAGGGCCTGCGCTGGTTGTGGCTGATCTGCGTGACAGCCGTGGGCCTGTGGGACCACGACACGATGTCCGTACTGGCCGGTCGTCACCTCCGGCTGGCACGGGAGGCCGGGCAGGCCACCGCGCTGCCGTTCGCGCTGACCATGCGCTGCGTGGTGCACGTCCTCGACGGTGAACTCGCGGAGGGCGCACAGCTGGCGGAGGAGGTACAGACGGTCGCGGAGGCCGTGGGGACGGCCGCCCCCATCTACGGCGCGCTGTTCGTCGCCGCCTGGCGCGGCCGGGAGGACGAGTGCCTGGACCTGAGCAGACGGGCCGACGAAGGGGTGGAACACCGCGGCGAAGGCGTGGGACCGGTGGTCAGCCGGTGGGCCCGGGCCCTGCTTTACAACGGCCTCGGGCGGTACGAGGAAGCGGCAGAGGCAGCCGACCTGGCGAGCCGGGAGTACGTCCAGCTGGAGATGGGCATTCCGGTGTGGTCCCTCGTCGAGTACATCGAGGCCAATGCCCGAGCCGGCGTACCCGGACAAGCCGCCGACGCTCTGGACCGGCTGACCGAGCTGACGCGAGCGAGCGGCACGGACTGGGCCAGGGGCATCGAGGCCCGTTCCCGTGCTCTGCTCACCGGGGGAGCGGGAGCGGAGGCCCACTATCTGGAGGCGATCGAAGCACTCGGCCGCACCAGCGTTCGCGGGGAATCTGCCCGCGCCCACCTCGTATACGGCGAATGGCTGCGCGACCGGGGCCGCCACGACGAGGCTCTGCGGGAACTGGGCCACTCTCATCGCCAGTTCCTGTTGATGGACATGCGTGGCTTCGCACAGCGCGCCGTAGGCGAGAGCCTTCACCGGCCCACGGAGAGCACCGAGAGCACCGAGAGTGACCTGAACCCAAGGAGGTGCAGATCGTCCGGCTGGTGCGGGAGGGACTGACCAACACCGAGATCGGTACACGGTTGTTCGTCAGCCCACGCACCGTGGAGTGGCACCTGCGGAATATCTTCGGCAAGCTTGGTGTCACCTCACGACGGCATCTGTGAGGACGGGCTCAGGCGGCTGCCCGCCGTCGCACCGGTGGCGCGCAACTCGTGCCAGGCACGTCCCGCGAAACCCTCGGCCCCCATCTCGCTGAGCAGGGCGTGGGCAGTACTCAGCTGTTCGCGCGCATCGACGCGACGGTCCGCACGGCGCAGCCATTCGCCGTAGAGGAGGTGCGAACGGGCGCAGGTGACCTTCACGTCGGTACGGTCAAGCCGCTCGATCGCTTCCCGGTACAGAGCTTCGGCGGCGCGGGACAGCCGTCCGCTGCGCACGGCCGCCTGCGGTTCCTCGGCGCCCTGTTCTGCTGCGGCGTACGCCTCCTCATGGCGGCCGAGTCCGTTGTAGAGCACCGCCTTCGCCCAGTGGCCGGAGCCGAGCGTCTCGCCCTGCCGGTCCTGGCACCGGTCCGTGTCCCGGGTCATTGCGTCGACCGCCCGGAGCGTCGCGGTCTCCCGGCCTCTCCACGGCTCGGTCAACAGGGAGAGTTGGTGGACGAGATGGCTCCTGCCCGTCGTCTCACCGATGGTCCTCACCTGAGCGATCAGCATGCGGCAGCCAGCCGAGGCTCTCCTCGATGGCGATCTCATGTGTGCGGAAGGCGGTCAGGGCCCGCAGTACCAGGGGCACGCCTGCCGCGTATCCGTCGACGGCCATCGTGGCCAGGCCGCGCAGGAGCAGACCGTTGCACTTCGGCGGCGGTCCCGGTGGCGCGACGAGGGCCACCCTGGCAATGTTCCGCAGTCCCGGACCGTTTGGTGGAGGGCTGATGGTGAGAGCGGCGTCGATCGCGTCGCGATAGGTCTCCTGCACGAGCGCCGGGTCCAGCGGTTCCATGCGCTCGGCGGCCCCGAGAAGCAACGGCAGCGCGCTGCCGGCGCCCTGCGAGGCGAAAGTGATCTGACCGCGCAGCAGTTCCACCTCGGCGAACTGACGCTCGTCCAAGGGGCTGATGGCGGCGGCATCCAGGAGCGCGAGTGCGGTGTCGTGTCGGCCGGCCTGGTACATGACGCGAGCCGCCGGGAGGGCCCTGACGCCGCGCACCGCTGGGTCGGGGGTCAGCTCTGCGGCCCGTTCCAGAAACGAGGCCGCCGCCGCGAAACCACCGCGTGCCTGCGCCCGTCCAGCCGAGCGGCTGAGTTCAGCGGCCACCGACTCGTCGGTACCGGTCGTAGCCTGGGCCAGGTGCCATGCACGCCGGTCGGGGTCGCTGCCGGGGGTCGTCGCGTCGGCCAGCGCCTGGTGCACGTGCCGAAGCTCCTCGGGGGTGGCGGCACGGTAGGCCGCCGAGCGCACCAGGGGGGGTCGGAACCGCGCCCGGATTCCGATGCTGACCAGCCCCGCCGTCTCAGCGGCCGATGCGGCGGACACCTTGACGCTCAGCAGCTCCGCAGCCCTGTTCAGCAGGGTCACGTCGCCCACCGGCTCGGCTGCGGCGATGAGCAGGAGCCGGCGCGTCTCCGGCGGCAGATCCTCGACGCGGTCGAGGAAATCCTGCTCGGTCGGGCCTGCCAGGGGCCATGCGTCAGGGCGTCCGAACCCGCCCGCCAGCTCCGCAGGGGTCAGCCCGCGGGGCAGTTCCAGCAGGGCGCGCGGGTTACCCCGTGTCTCGGCGACGATGCGATCACGGACGAGGACGTCGAGGCGGCCCGGGAGTACGGAGTCCAGCAGGGCGCGTGCGTCGTCATCCCCCAACGGTCTCACCACGAGGTGGGGCAGGTGTGCCCATCCGGACGCGACGGAGGGCTCCCGTACGGCGAGCACCAACCCGATCCGCTCGGCCCGCAGCCGCCGCGCCACGAAGGCGAGAGTCCGCGAGGACACCTCGTCCAGCCACTGGGCGTCATCCACGAAACAGAGCAGAGGCTCTTTGGCGGCTGCATCGGCGAGCAGGCCAAGCACCGCGAGGCCCACCAGGAAGTGGTCCGGCGGAGCACCGGCGCTCAAGCCGAACGCCGTTCCGAGCGCGTCGCGTTGCGGCGCGGGCAGGAGACCGATCCGGCCGAGGAACGGGAGGCACAACTGGTGCAGCCCGCCGAAGGCCAGCTCCCGCTCCGGCTCGACGCCCGTCGCCGTGACGGTCCGGCAGCCGTCCGCACCGCTCCGCCCGTGGTTCAGTAACGCGGTCTTTCCGACGCCCGCCCCGCCGCGCAGGACGAGGACGGAGCTGCGACCGGCGCGCACCGTCGCCAGGAGTTCGTCAAGCATTGCGCACTCGGCCTGCCGTCCGCGTAGACGCGTCCAGGGCTCCTCGCTCATCCCGGTGTCGCCTCGCGGAGCAACGTACATCTGACTTTCCTCTTCTCGCCTTCTCGGTCGTGGCATTACAACGGGGCGGGCGACCGTTTCCCCTTACGTGGGGGGTTCGAGGTGATGGCACGAGGAGTGAACAGTGTTTCCAGTGACGTGATGTCGCCCGTTCGGGCCGCCGCGACGAACGCCGAGATCAGACGCCGGTGTTCCCCGGCGTCGACGACCCCCCGCTGCTCAGACACAAGGTGTTTGCGCGCCCTGCTCACGATCTTCCGTACATTGATCACACTGAGGTGCAGCATCTCGGCGATGTCCGCGTACGCGTAGTCAAAGGCCTCTCGGAGGACGTACGCGGCCCGCTCCGTGGGAGACAGCTTCTCCAGGACGAGGAGCAGAGCGACTTCCAGGGCCTCGGCCCGCTGGGCGCCGGCCTCGGGGTCTTGACTGGTGTCGATGGGCTCAGGCAGCCAGGGGCCGATGTAGGTCTCCCGGCGGACCCGGGCGGACTGGGCCACGTTGATGGCGAGGCGAGTAGTGGCGCTCGACAAGAACGCCACGGGGCTCACCACCGCTGACCGGTCGGTCCGCTGCCAGCGCAGCCAGACCTCCTGGACGACGTCCTCGGCCTCGGTCTGGCTGCCCAGCATGCGGTAGGCGATACCGAAAAGGCGGGGCCGCAGCTCCACGAAGACGGAGACGGCCTCCTCCAGGGTGCCGTCCCCCTGGGACGGGTCGGGATTCATGAGCCTGTTGTCTCCGATCTTGCGGGTGGATGTCTGCGAGGCGCGCGGTCATGGGGGATGCCTCGGGCGCACAGGCGAGGACTCGGCTCCGTCAACTCGCGGCGTCCGTCGGTGTGATGGCCTCCAGGTTCGTCCACCGTGCCCATTCAGGGCGCCCTGGAAGACGCCTGGTCCACCCCCTGGCCCCCCGGCCACGTACCCCCGGGGGTCACCTCTGAGTGGCCGAGTGTGTACGTATGGTTATCATTTGGCGTGACTTCCCGTGGTCTCACTAACCCGCTGACTGGTCGGGCTACGGACGGTGGGGCATGATGGCGCAACCTGAGCCGATCAGGGGTATGGCCTTCTGACCTGCGTGGTGGTGGATGTCGCGGAACGCTCCCGGACACATGCTGCTGGGCAGAAGCCATGAGTGCGCGGTGCTGGACCACGTGGTCGCCGATGCCCGGGCCGGTCGGAGTCAGGTACTGGTCCTGCGAGGTGAGCCTGGGGTCGGCAAGTCGACCCTGGTGGATTACGTGGCACAGAGCGTGTCCGGCTTCCAAGTGCTCCGGGCCGTCGGTGCCGAGTTCGAGATGGAACTGGCCTTCGCCGGGCTGCACCAGCTCTGCATGCCGATACTTGGCCATATCGACCGGCTCCCCGGTCCCCAACGCGATGCCCTGGCCACCGCGTTCGGTCTGCGCGACGGCAGCGCGCCGGATCGGTTCCTGGTGGGGCTGGCCGTACTCAGCCTGCTGGCCGAGACGGCCGAGGACCGGCCGCTGCTGTGCGTGGTGGACGACGCGCAGTGGCTCGACCGGGTCTCCGCGCAGACCCTGGCCTTCGTCGCCCGCCGACTGCTCGCGGAGCGCGTGGCGTTGGTCTTCGCGGCGCGCCACCCGGACTTCGGGGCCGTCGATGACCCGTGGGCCGCGCTGCCGGACGTCGAGGTCGGGGGGCTGCGCGACGACGACGCGCGTGCGCTGCTGGAGTCGGTGGTCCCCGGGCGGCTTGACGAACGCGTCCGTGAGCGCATCGTCGCCGAGACCCGGGGGAACCCCCTGGCCCTGCTGGAGCTGACGCGTGGCCTGACCACGGCGGACCTGGCCGGCGGGTTCGGGCGCCCCGACGCACGGCCGCTGACGAGTCAGATCGAGCACGGTTTCGTACGGCGTATCGAGGCGCTTCCCCACGAGACGCAGCGCCTGCTCCTGGCGGCGGCCGCGGAGCCTGTGGGGGACGTGCCCTTGCTGCGACGGGCCGCAGAGCGCTTGGAGATCGATGCGGGCGCTGAGGAGGCGGCCGAGGAGGCGGGGCTGATCGAGTTCGGCACGAGGGTGCGCTTCCGTCATCCTCTGGTGCGCTCGGCGGTCTACCGCGCGGCCCCGCCCGCGGAGCGCCGGACCGTGCACCGCGCGCTTGCCGAGGCGACGGCCCCCGAGTTCGACTCGGACCGCCGCGCCTGGCACCGTGCCCACGCGGCGGTCGAACCCGACGAGGCCGTTGCCGCGGACCTGGAGCGCTGGGCCGCCCGCGCACAAGCCCGCGGCGGTGTTGCGGCGGCGGCCGCGTTCCTCAGACGTGCGAGTGAACTGACACCCGATGCGGGCAGACGCGGAACGCGGGCGGCGGCCGCGGCACGAGCCTCCTTCGAGGCCGGGGCCCCCGACGTGGCGCTTGAGCTTCTCGCCGTGGCGCAGACGCTGCAGTCGGACAAGGCCCAGCAGGCACGGCTGGCCCGGCTGCGTGCCCAGATCGCCTTCGCACGCCGTCGAGGTGCCGAGGCATTGCCGCTGCTGCTCGACGCCGCTGCCCGCCTTGAAGGCATCGACGAGGGCCAAGCGCGAGAGACGTATCTGGAAGCGGTCGGATCGGCGGTCTTCGCCGGCCGCCTCGGTGGACCTGTCGGAGTGCGCGATGTGGCAGAGGCCGCCGTCGCCGCACCACCCGGGCCGCTGCCGCCCCGGCCGGCGGACCTGCTGCTCGACGGACTCGCGACCTGGTTCGCCGGGCGCCACGTTGACGGCGCGGCGCTGCTGCGGGCGGCCCTGCTGGCGTTCCGGCGGGCCGCCGGGCGCGATGACGACGTCGAGCGCTGGCTCTGGTTGACGTGGCTGGCGGCAGGCGACCTGTGGGACGACGAGACGTGGCACGCGCTGACCACGCAGGCCGTCCACGCGGCTCGCGAGACCGGGGCGCTCAACTTCCTTCCGTTGGCCCTCTCCTACCGTGCGGCCGTCCACGTGCACGCGGGAGAGTTCGACCAGGCCGCCGAGCTGATCAATGAGTCCGGCAACCTCACCGAGGTGACTGGCAACTCACCCCTCGGCTATGCCCCGCTCCTGCTCACCGCTTGGCGTGGCGACGACGTCCGGGCGGCGGAACTGATCCAGAACGGTGTCCGGGACGCGTCCAGCTGGGGAGAGGGCCGGGCGATCGGCCTGGGCCATTACCTGCTCGCGGTACTCCACAACGGTCTCGGCCGGTACGAGGACGCAATCGTCAGCGCCGAACTGGGATGTCAATACGATGACTTGGCAGTCATAGGATTCTCCCTCATGGAACTCGTCGAGGCCGGCGTCCGCGGCGGTGCCCCGGCGGCGGCCGCGGCGGCCCTGGTCCGACTGGAGGAGCGGGCCGCCGCGAGTGGTACGGAGTGGGCCCGCGGAGTCTTGTCCAGGTCCCGAGCATTGCTCAGCGACGGCCAGGCTGCCGACCGGTTGTACCAAGAGGCCATTGGACAGCTCAGACGCAGCCGGGTGACTGTTCATCTCGCCCGCACTCACCTGGTGTACGGCGAGTGGCTCAGCCGCGAGGACCGGACCGCCGACGCGCGCGAACAGTTGGGTACGGCCTTCGACATGCTGCACGGAGCCGGAGCCGGGGCCTTCGCGGAGCGCGCGCGTCGCGGACTCCTCTCCCTCGGCGAGTCCGTGCGGAGCCATGAGACCGACGCCCATGAGGCCCTCACCGCGCAGGAAGCCCACATCGCCCGACTGGCCGCCGAGAACAAGACGAACTCGGAGATCGGCGCCGAACTCTTCATCAGCCCACGCACCGTCGAATGGCATCTGCGCAAGGTGTTCACCAAGCTGGGGGTCACTTCGCGCACCAAACTCGGCGAAGCACTGGGCGCTATCTGACACTCTCTGGATGCCACTGAGAAGTGACACCGTTGTGTACCAATCTCTCGCGAGCGAGATAGATCATGGCGATCACACCTGTGGTTGGAGCGCACCATGGACGCGAAAGGCGAAACGGGGAACGGTCGCGTGGACCTGGCGGACTGGGCCTTGACCCCCAATCCTGAACACGGGTCATGCGTTCACCCGCGCGTCTCCCGGGCGAGATGCTTGGCGGCCTTCCGCAGAGCCGCGTTCTCCGCCTCCAGCGGGGCCGGCGGCTGGGGCCGGTTCCTGCGTCGGTGTCCCCGGGGACGGCTTGCTCCGGCAGCCCTCATCCAGTTCCGCAGGGTCTCCGGGTTGATCCCCAGATCGGCGCCGACCGACCTGACCGTCGCCTCGCGCCGCGACTCGTGAACCCCCGCCCGGCCACCAGGTCGACGAACCGTCGAAAGCCGAGACTCACTCACGGGCACCTCGGCACAAGCACACGAACAACGCTCGACAGACGACCGCACAGCTGGACGAGCCCGAAACAGAGGAAGTAATCTTATGCGAACACGCACAAGCAGGCTTGCCGACGCGACCGCAGGTATCGCCCTGACGATTGGCTGCATGGGCGCCCTGGCCGGTACCGCATCTGCCTCCGCTGCTGGAGCAGCGGCCACCGGAATCACTGTCTGTAAAGACGCTTACGAGCAGAACTGCACGTCGAACGTTCCAGGCTACGTGGGCGACGTCCGCAAGCAGGTCGCCCGGATCTGCGCGACAGCATCTCGTCCATCCGCAACAGCGGTTCTCAGACCATGTGCTTCTACAGGGACAACAACTTTGAGGGCCAAGGGGTCGCAGTGCCGCCCGGCAGCAGCCCCGTCAACCTCGCCGCCACTTACGTAGGCGGCTCAAGCATGAACGACGCCATCTCGTCCTGGGCGCCCATCGGCGGTCCTCAGCCTCCTCCGGGCTCCGTCTGCTGAGGCTGCGGCGCAACGTCCCAGCGCACTGTCATCGGAGCGGGGCCCCCAGCTCAGGGTCAGGACTTCGCGCGGTAGAGGCCGCGACCGGTCCGTTCGATGCGGGACGCGCCGACGAGCCGGTCGAGGGTGCTGCGGACGGCGTTGATGTTGCCGCTGTCGGTGTCGCGTCCGAGCGCCGCCGCGACATCACGGGCGCGCACGTCGTCGCCACCGACTCGGGCGAAGTAGTCCATGATCTGTTCGGTGAGCCTGCCGTAGCTCCTCGGGTTCCCGGCCTGCGGACGAGCGTTCGGTGCCTGCGCCGCCTGCCTCTTCCCCGGCCGCCGTCGCGTCGTGGACTCCTTCTTCTCCACAGCGTCGGCGCCTGCGGTGGTCACGGCCGCATCGGTGCCGACATGTTCATCCGCACCGGTCACCGCGTCGGCAGCAGCCACTTCCGTCATCAGATCCGTGAGAGCGCTCAACGCTCGTTGTACGGAACCGAGGTGGGCGACGACGGCCGCCAGTTCCCTCTCCAGAGCGTCCCGCTGGATCTCCAGGCGGGCCAGATCCTCCTGGAGGCACTCAGCGGTGCTCTCGATGTGGTGGGCTGCGCGAGTCGCCGCGGGCATGTCTTCCTCTCATCCTCGGAGATCCTGCGCGGAAGCATACTCTTCACCACGACGACTGCCACTGTCTTGAACGCTCCACACGGTCTGCCGCCGGTGACGGAAGTGACAGTCGAAGCTGGCGCAACTTCTCCGTGGCTTCCCGTATGCGGTCGTCGAGGGTATCGATGGTTTCCCGGAGCAACTGCGCACGCGCTTCCAGCACTGCGGCCTCCGCTGCCAGGGAGACACCGGCGGAGGCAGCGGTGTCGAAGGGCTTGTGGTGGTCGTGGGGCATCAGACGTCCTTCTTCTGCCGGAGTCGTAATCGGCGCCGGGCGTCGGTGCCCGGGCGTACTACCGCACTGACCGGGCAGCCGGGGGAGTTGTGACAGCGTGCTGGCTTCAGGCCACGAGGCTTTCCAGAGGGACGCGGTCCCCGGACATCCAGAACGCGATGAACCGCCGCTCGTCGAGCGAGCTGCGGAAGACGACACGGTCGTAACCGCCCGGTTCTGTGTAACCGGTGTACTCCATCCCGAGGCAGTATCGGTCGGTGTAGAAGTACGGCAGCCGTTCGTACGCCGCTTGCCTGCCGAGCATGGTGGTCCGCGGCTGATGCAGCGCGTTGGCCCAGTGCTCGACGCGCAGGTGTCGGCCGAGTCGCGGATGCCAGGCGATGGCGACGTCCCCGGCGGCGTGGACGCCGGGGACCGACGTCCGTAGGTCCTGGTCGGACCCCGTCGACGCGGCCGCCAGTACCGGTGAGGCGCTCGATCCGCGCAAGAGGCGGGTCGACCCCGTGGTCCTTGTGCAGTGCGGCGAATACCTCTGCCGCCTCCCGACCGAGGACCTCGAGCAGGGGTAGCTACGAGTGCTCCAGCACCGTCCCCTCGGCCCCGGCGGTCCGGGCCCGCCGCAGCGGTCTCCAGACCGATCCAGCCACCGCCGACGACGACGACGATCCGGACGCCCGGCGTGAAGGCCGCCTTCAGCCGCTCACTGTCGCCCACGCGCCGCAGATACAGCACGTCGTCCAGGAGATGTAGAACGACTCCGGGATTCGCTTCTGGAAATGCGTCTTGGGGGCGCCCGCCCTGGGCCGCATCTCCACCCGGTACAGCCCGAACTCACCCACCGGGCCCGGGCCCGTCCCCCGGCCCCGGGCGGGGGACGACCGGGGGACGGGCGGTCGGTGGTGTACGACGGTGCTGCGCGCTGGGCGCGGTGGGCAACCCGTCAGCCGAACATGCCGGGCTTGTAGCCGCCGGCGGGCTGTCGGTTGATGACGTTGATGCGGTTGTACGCGTTGATGATCGCGATCAGCGAGATCAGCGCGGCGAGCTGGTCCTCGTCGTAGTACTGCGCGGCGTTCGCCCAGACCTCGTCAGAGACCCCGCCCGCACCGTCCGCGAGGCGGGTGCCCTGCTCGGTCAGTGCCAGCGCAGCCCGCTCGGCGTCGGTGAACACCGTGGCCTCGTGCCAGGTGGCTACCAGGTTCAGACGCTGCTGGTCCTCACCCGCGGCAAGGGCGTCCTTGGTGTGCATGTCGGTGCAGAAGCCGCAGCCGTTGATCTGGCTGGCCCGGATCTTCACCAGTTCCTGCGTCACGACCGGGACGGCCGCGTGCACCGCCGCGCCGGCCGAGTTCAGGTGCTTCATGACCTTGCCCGCGAGGGCGTTGCCGAAGTAGTCGATACGCGCGTCCATCAAGAAACCTCTCCACCAGGGAAACTCGTTACGGCCCAATGACCGGACTCACCGCCGGTCTGTGACACGGTCTCCGTCAGCGGGTCTAATCGGTGGGACGGATGAGGATTTCGTTGACGGCGACGCGATCGGGCTGGGTGACCGCGTAGATGACGGCCGCGGCGATGTCGTCCGGGTCGAGGGTCCGCATGGACTCCGCCATGTTCTTCGCCGCCGCCTGCATGACCGGATCGGTGATGTGGCTGGTCAGTTCGGTCGAGACGAACCCGGGCTCGATGACGACGACCCGTACGCCCTGTTCGGTGACCTCCTGACGCAGTGCCTCGGAGAAGGCGGTGATGCCGAACTTGGTAGCCGCGTAGGCACCGCTCGCCGCCGAGGAGATGCGCCCCGAGGTGGAGGAGATCTGGACCACCGCTCCCTTGGTCGCGAGAAGGTGGGGCAGGGCCGAGTGCCCCGTGTGCATCGATCCCAGCAGGTTGGTCTCCACCATCCGCGTCCACTCCGTGGTGTCCGCGCTCAGGATGGCCCCGCTGAGCACGTTGGTCCAGCGTCCACGGGACGCCGTTGTCTCCAAGGGCGTACCTCGCCACGGTGAACGGCCCGAGGACGCGGTGGCCCGGTTCTGACCGCGACGAACGTGGCAGCGGGTGCGTGACAACGAAAAGGTGTCACAACGTCTTCCCTTGCCCGGTCCGGCCGGTACTGCGAGTACCGTTCCGCTGTGCACGCGCGTCACGGTGGCGGGAGCGCTGGAGCGCCGTTCAAGAGGAGGACCCGGTATGGACCACGTCGGTGACGCCGCGCCGATTACTGAGCTGCTCGACGAGCGGCGGCATCTGCTGGAGGTCGCCCACTGGATGCTCGGCAGCCGTATCGCCGCCGAAGGAGCGATCAACGACGCGTACGGGCGGTGGTATGGGCTCTCCGATCTGGAACGGGACCGGGTGGCGAGGCCCCGGGCCTGGCTGACGCAGACCGTCGGAGGGATCTGCTTGAGACGACTGGCGGTGTCCGACGGGGCCGTGCCGGCCCCGGGCATCGGTGTACGTGGTGGTCCGGAGCTGGAGGGAGGAGTCGGGGCGGTGTTGGCGGGAGCCCTCGACTCGCTGTCACCGGTCGAGAGGGCGGCGTTCGTGCTGAACGACGTGATCGGGATGGCGCCGCGCACGGTCGCGGGCACCGTCGGGCAGTCCGAACCGGAGTGTGCCGAACTACTGGACCAGGCTCGCCGGAGTCTGCGGGCCCGCCGCGCGAAGCCCACACCGCGGCTCCGGCAGGACGCGATCGCCGGCTCGGTACGACAGGCGTGCGCCGACGAGGACGCCGGGCGGCTGGCGTCGCTGCTGGCCCCCGACGCGACCGCCTTCTACGACGGCGGGGGCAGGATCCGCACGCTGACCCGGCCGGTAAACGGCGGCGCCGAGGTCGCCCGCAGCCTGCTGACGCTGTTCGCCCGCCACCCCCGTACCACCATGGACACCCATTCCGTCAACGGGCGCACCGGCCTTGTCGCCCGCTACGACGACCAGGTCGTCGCCGTCATCACGCTCGACATCGCCGGACCCCGGGTCGTCCAGGTCTGGGTGATGCTCAACCCCGACAAGCTGCGCGCCTGGAACCAGCCCCGCGCGTGACGCGAAGCGTCACACTCTCGCATGCCGCACGGCCATATGGGTGAGCCGGACTCGTCACGATGGCGAGGACCGTGACGGCTAGGGGGAGAGGATGACGTACGTCATCGCCCAACCCTGTGTCGATATCAAGGACCGGGCGTGTATGGCCGAATGCCCCGTGGACTGTATCTACGAGGGCGCCCGCACCCTGTACATCAACCCATCGGAGTGCGTCGACTGCCACGCCTGCGAGCCCGCCTGCCCCGTCGAGGCCATCTTCCCCGAGAACGAGCTCCCGCCGCACTGGGCGCACTACGCGTCCGTCAACGCCGAGTACTTCGAGCCGACCGCCTCCGAACCCGGCGCCCAGAGCGGTGATCACTCCGTGATCGCAGCACTGCCTCGGCAGACCCTCCCTCAGGAGGCGGCGAGCGTGACGGTCGTCGGTGTGCCCTGCCACGCCATCCGCGCGTAGGGGCATAGGGAGTCGGCCTTCTCCATCAGGGAAGTGGCGACCTCCGCGTCGACACCGGGCCACGTCACCACTAGATCGACGCGCAGCAGATAACCCCCGTCCCCAGGGTCCCGCCCGAAGCCCACGGTCGCCGCCACCGAGATGAGGTCCGGGTCAAGGGCCTCCTGCCGCGCCACCAGGCTCAGCGCCCCGTGGAAGCACGCGGCGAAACCGGCGGCGAACAGCTGCTCGGGGTTGGTGCCCTGGCCGTCGCCGCCCAGCTCGGCGGGCATACGCAGATCGAGGTCCAGGGTGCCGTCGGCCGAGCGTGCCCGTCCAGAGGCCCGCCCGTGCGCGGCCACACCACCGTTTACGGTCACTGTCGTGGTGTAGATGGGCGAGAAGGAGTCCCCGTCGAATTCCTTCTCGGTCGACAGAGTGGGCAACTGGATCCGCTCGGTCACGGCATGACTCCGATGTTGTGAATACGCTTACGCCCGCGGACACAAGGTTTGGACTGCAGGATGACCGGCGAGTCACCTTGTCTGCGACGCCTACCCGTTGTGGACCCCGGAGAACGCTTGACAGTGGGTCAGTTGACGAGGGGTGGGGTATAGGCGGAGAGTTTGTCCGGATTCATCACCCACAGGATCCTGTCGATGCCCTCGGCGGACACATCAATGGACAGCAGGGCCACCGTGGTCCCGCCGGACGTGACGAGCACCGCCGGGCGGCCGTTCGCCTCGACCCAGCGAGTATCCGCCGACGGCCAGAATCGCGGCGCGAAGGCTGCGAGGTACCGGGACACGTGGGCCCGTCCGATGACCGGAATCCTGGACGCGCCGCGAATGCCGCCCCCGTCCGAGTAGTTGACGACGTCTGCGGTCAGTACGTCCTCCAGCACCGAGAGGTTGCCCGTCCGTGCCGCGGAGAGAAACACCTCCAGCAGGCGCCGGTGGGCCGCCGGGCTGACCCGCTCCCGGCGCTCGGCGGCGAGGTGCTTGCGTGCCCGGCTCACCAGCTGCCGGGCGTTGGCCTCGTTCGACTCCAGCATCTCGGCGATTCGCCCATAGGGGTAGTCGAAGGCCTGTCGCAGCACGTAGGCGGCGCGCTCCACGGGGTTCAGCTTCTCCAGGAGCATCAGCACCGCCAGTTCGAGGGCCTCGGCCCGCTCCGCGCCAAGCTGTGGATCCTGTCTGGTGTCGACCGGCTCCGGGAGCCACGGACCGACATAGGTCTCCCTGCGCACGCGCGCCGACTGGGCCAGGTTGATCGCCAGTCGAGTGGTCACCGTGGTGAGGAAGGCGGCCGGCTCATGAACGGTCGACCGGTCGGTGTTCTGCCACCGCAGCCAGGTCTCCTGCACCACGTCCTCCGCCTCCGCGGCGCTGCCCAGCATGCGATACGCGATGCCGAAGAGCTGCGGACGTGCGGAGATGAAATCCTTCGTCGCTTGAGCGAGGGTGTCGCGAGGGGCACCGGCATGCATGGAACGGTCCCTTCTGACCGGGTCACCGGCCATGCTACAAGTGGCACACCGATTCATCTTCGGTGGACGCATCGTGGTACGCACGATGTCACAGGGAGGACGGCTCTCCGTGTGCCGCGAACCAGGGCGTCGGCGTGGCACAGCCCACATGCGCGGGGTCGGACAGCAGCGCCCGGCTGCCGGGCACCACGCGATGGTGTGAAGCGGCGGCGATCTTCTGGCGAGTTCCTCCTGTACCGCCTCCGCTACCGCCTTCCCGTGGGAGATACGCCATCCGCACCCGGTCGGCCCCGACGAGGGAGACGACCACGTGGTGCTGGGCTCGATCGGTCGCCACGGACCGCAACAGGTTGCCGGTCGTGGTGCCGTAGAGCTCCGTTCTCACCGCCTCCACACGAGTCGGCGCGTCCGTGACGTCCACGATCTCAGGGGCGTCTCCTCCGCCGTGGGCCGGTACCGGGAGGCGGTACCGCACGCACGACAGGCGGCGCCTCGGGCCTGTGACATCGGGCCTGTCACAAGCGGCTCTGCCACCCGGTCAAAAGGGCGTCACCACATGTTCTGTTCACTACGATCGCCAAACGAAGGGTTTCACGTGACTGCCACCACCATCGATCGGGGATTCTCCGGTCACGTCGCCATTGTCACCGGCGCGGGCTCCGGCATCGGCCGGGCCACAGCCTTGGCCTTCGCCGAGGCCGGCGCGTACGTACTCGGAGTCGGCCGCCGTGCGGAACCGCTGAAAGAGACCGCTGCGGCCCACGACAACATCGCCGACCTGGCCGTCGACGTCTGCGCCGACGGAGCACCCGCCGAGATTGTCTCGCACGCCGTGCGAGAGTGGGGACGTCTCGACTACTTGATCAACAACGCAGGTGCCACCGCGGTCATGCCGCTGGCGGAGACCGAGAAGCAGGTCATTCTCGACCTCCTGGCGCTCAATGTCGTCGCTCCGAGCCTGCTGGCCCACGAAGCCCTGCCGCACCTGCGCCAGACCTCGGGCACGATCATCAATCTCTCCAGCACCTACGGCCATCGCCCGATGGCCGGTGGAGCCCACTACTCGGCAACCAAGGCAGCCATCGAACAGATGACGCGTAGCTGGGCCCTCGAGCTTGCCGGTGAGGGGGTCCGCGTCAACTCGGTCGCCCCCGGCCCCACGAGCACGGACGTCATGCTCCACGCCGGTCTCACTCCGGAGGCGGCCAACGACATGTACGCCTACGAGCGCGAGCGCATTCCCACGCACCACATCGCCTCCGCCGACGAGATGGCGCACTGGATCCTGCGCCTGGCCGAACCCGCCGGACGTCACGCGACTGGCCAGGTGATCACCGTCGACGGCGGACTGGAACTCATCTGACGCCCTCACCGGTGCTCCCCGCGGCACCCTCGCTCTGTCGGCACACTGCCGTCTCGCCTGCCTCGATCGCTTCGAGGCACGGACCGGCCGCACGGTTCCCTTGTCGCCGGCTGGCCGACCGGCGGCGTCCGGGTGGTCGGTGTCCTCGTACCACACGTGCAGCGAGGCGTTGGGGAGCCGTTCGACGAGCTCGGAGAGTTCGAGCCGGTGGGCGTGGTGAACGGGCGAGCGGTCGGCGTGGACGACGGTCACGGGACGGCCCGGCGACACGGTGGCCAGGTGCTCCAGCATGGCCAGTATCGGTGTGACATCGATGCCCGCCGAGGCGAGCAGGAGCGGGTTGTCGCCCTCGGGGAGCAGTAGATCGCCGAAGGAAGGGCAGGGAGACCTTCACGGTATCGCCGGGACGGGCGTACGCGTGCAGCCATGAGGAGACCTCGCCCTCGGGCACACGGCCGTCGGCGGAGCGCTCCCGTTTGACGGTGATGCGCCAGGTCTTGCGGCCGGGAGCCGTGGAGAGACTGTACTGCCGTATCTGGTGCGCCCCGTCGGAGAGCTGGGCCTCAACGCTGACGTACTGGCCGGGGACGAACGCTTCGGTGGGCGACCCGTCGGGGTGCCCCAGGACGAAGGAGACGGCGTCCGGGCTCTCTTCATGGCGTTCGGTGATCTCCATGGTCCGCCAGACGGCGCCGTCCTCGACCCGGGCCTCGGTGTACAGACGGGCCTCCATGGCGATGAGGGCGTTTGCCATGAGCCAGTAGACCTCGTCCCAGGCGGCCGCTACCGCCGGGGTCACCGCGTCACCGAGAACCTCCGAGACGGCTCCGAGGAGGTGACGGGCTACCAGCGTGTACTGATCCGCGGTGATGCCCAGCGAAGCGTGCTTGTTCGCGATGCGGCCCAGCACCGCGTCGGGGCGCCGCTGGCCTGGTTCGCACGGTCGAACAGGCCCCGCAGCAGTTCGGGACGTTCCTCGAACGTGTGGCGGTAGAACAGCTCGGTGATGGTGCCGAGGGAGGCTCCTGCAACGGGGAGCGTGGCGCGGACGACCTGCGCCGAATGACTGGAGAGCATGCTGAACTCCATGTCGGATGCGTATTTTTCGATGCGGTGCGGATGCGCCTGCCGTGCACGTGTCCGATCGATTGACCGGACAGAGGTACGAGTTGTGACACCAAGTCAGGCTCGGTCGACTACGGGAACTACCGGCCCAGGGCACCGCGAGCCGCCGTCCGAGGCCTCTTCCGTTTCGGTTCCACCAAGGAGGAGTACGTCGACTGGCTCATCCAGCGGCAGGACCCGGCCGGGGCCGAGCGCTTCATGAGTGAACTGCGGGCCGGGCCCTTCGCCGAGGACCTGGCGGCCGGCTTCGACGTGCCCATCGACCTGGCCCGGGAGATGGCGGGCCGCGTCGACGAGCCGATGCGGCCCGCGGAGTTGGCCAAGATCCTGCGAAGGCACTGGAGCACGCGGTAAGTCCTGAGCCGACGGGCGGCGGGCGTCCCGACGGGAACACCCGCCGCCCGCAGGATCAGGACCTGACCGCGCGGTACAGACCGCGGTCGGCGCGGCGGACGCGGGAGCTGCCGACCAGACGGTCGAGTGTGCTCCGGACGGCGTTGATGCTGCCGCTGTCGGTGTCACGGCCGAGAGCGGAGGCGACATCACGGGCACGTACGGCGACGTCACCGGCTTCGGCGAAGTACGCCAGGATCTGCTCGGTGAGCTTGCCGTACGTTTTCCCGCCGTCGGTACCGCTGTCACTGTTGCCGACGGCACGGGCGCGGCTGGCCGTTCTCCGGTCCACGTCAGCCTCCTCGGCCGTCTCCACCGTTGCCGCCGGTGCCGGCTCGCTGTACGGAGTCGAGGTGGGCGGTGACCGCGGCCAGTTCCCTCTCCAGCGCCTGCTTCCGCATCTCCAGCCGGGCCAGGTCCTCCTGAAGGCCCTCGGCGGTGATCTCGATGTTGCGAGCCGTGGGAGTCACGGAGACCATGTGTTCCTCTCGTTGTGTTGATCCTGCTCTCACGGCCCCCGCGCATAACTGTGGGACCGGGCCCGTTCGCGATGTCACACCCGAGCCGGTCGTCCGGTCTCCTCAAGTGAATGGCAAACAGTGTGTATCGCCCCCGCAGGAGGTGTTCGCCGCGCGAACCGCGTCCTCGCCGGCTCCGCCGAAGATTATCCGCAGGTCCAGGGGCAGCTCGATGTCCTTGGTGCGCAGAGCATCCTTGAGTTGGAACCCGTCGTCGCCGAGCGGGACGACACGCGTGGAGCGGAAGCTCATCAGAGGAAACGTTGCCGCGTCGAAGAAGTCGGGGCCCCTCAGGTGGGCGTCGCGCTCCCCGCCCCCGTGTCCATGCTGTCGGTCTGGACACTCACGTACGCCTTCGAACGCGACGGGTCGGACCCGTCGAGTAGAAGCCGGCCTTCGAAACGGTCGAATCTGCCCCGCACGTTGGAGATCATGGCGTGCCGGGCGGAGAAGCCGATCGTGCTGTGGGCCGGGTCGGCGGTGTAGGCACCAGTCACTCCCGCGTAGGAATCGGAGCGGGTGGGAACGGCCTGGTCGTGCTGGGTGGACATGGTGAGTGGCTCCTTCACGATCGCTGCTTGACGGTGACCGGGTGGGTCGGCGTCTCGGCCGTCGCCGTGCCCGGGTGAAAAAAAGGGGCCTGTCGTGCCGCAGCAGTGCGGACGACAGGCCCCACGCGCAGGTGGCGGACGCCACCCGGCGGCTCAGTGCTGCTGCGCGAGCCAGGCGCTGAACCGGGTCTCCGCGATGCGCGCGTCCGCACCGGGCAGCAGTGTCTCCTCCCGCAGCTCCGCACCGAAGTACGGGGCGTGCGCGTCGGTCACGACCGTGCGTGGGTCGTTCTTGGCAGCCAGGCCCTTGCGGATCAGTTCGTCGAGCTGGAACACGTCAGGACCGGCGACCTCCACCACCCCGTTGACGGGCGTGCCGACGGCGGTGCGGCCGACGGCGGCAGCTACGTCGTCGGAGTAGATGGGCTGGATCTTCACGGGGGCCAGGCGGACGGTGTCACCGTCGGTCGCAGACTCGGCGATGCCCTTCATGAACTCGAAGAACTGCGTGGCGTGGACGATGGAGTACGGGATGCCCGAGTCCTTGATCAGGCCCTCCTGCGCCTGCTTGGCGCGGAAATAGCCACTCTCCTGGAGCCGTTCCGTGCCGACCACGGAAAGAGCCACATGGTGGGTCACACCGGCGTTGGCCTCCGCCTTGAGGAGGTTGGTGGTCGAGGTGCGGAAGAACTCCATCACGGCGTCGTCCGCGAAGGAGGGCGAGTTCGAGACGTCGATCACGACCGAGGCACCGGTCAGCACCTCGGCCAGGCCCTCGCCCGTGAGGGTGTTGACGCCGGTGTTGGGAGCGGCCGGCACTGCCTCGTGACCATGCTCATTGAGCTTGGCGACCAGCTTCGAGCCGATGAGTCCGGTGCCGCCGATCACTACGACCTTCATGATGGGAACCTTTCGTATATGTGTTGATGTCGTGATGTTGTCCGCAAGAGGAAAGACCGGGTGGGCACGGGTTCTGTGACAGGACCATCGTGTGCCCTTGGTCCCCGCCGGTCTATTCGACGAGCTTTCCCTCGGTGGAGACCTCGGCCATGAGGGACGCGATCTCCTGGGGGACGGGGGGAATGTCCTCATGGGTGATTCCGGTCGTCGGGGACCAGACGAGATTGACGCGGAAGGCAGGGTCAATGTCGGGGAAGTCACTACGGTTGTGACAACCGCGAGTCTCCCGGCGTTCCAGGGCCGCTTCCAGGGTGGCCCTGGCCGCCAAGGCAGCCGACTTGAGGTCGAAGGCGTGGGCGAGATCCTGGAAACCGGCGATGTCGGGATGGATGCCGACGTTCTCCATGCGCTTCTCGATGACGTCCAGCTCCGCCAGACCGGCGCGCAGGCCCTGTTCGTCACGGACGACGCCGGCGTGTTCGGTCATGGTGTTGCGAATGGCGCGCTGCAGGGCCCGGACGTTCTCGGGACCGTCGGCGGCGAGCAGTTCGTCGACCTCGGCGCGGGCCTCGGCCACGGCGGACGCGCTGCGGGGCTGTGAGGTGAGCTCGTCCGAGTAGGCGGCGGCAGCCTGGCCGGTGATACGGCCGTAGACGAGGAGTTCGATGAGGCTGTTGCCGCCGAGACGGTTGGCACCGTGCAAGCCGCTTGAGGCCTCGCCGATGGCGTACAGGCCGCGTACGTCGGTGCTGTGGTCCTCGGGGCGCACCCAGACACCGCCCATCGAGTAGTGCGCCGTGGGGGCGACCTCGATGGGGTCGCGGGTGATGTCGAGCATTTGAAGTTCGAGGAGCGTCTGGTAGACCCGAGGGAGCCGCTCCATGATTGTCCGGCGCGGGAGGTGGGAGACGTCGAGCCAGACGCCACCGTTCGGAGTGCCACGGCCCTCCTTGATCTCGGTGTAGGAGGCGAGCGCCACACGGTCGCGCGTGGACAGTTCCATGCGCTCGCCGTCGTAGCGGTTCATGTACCGCTCGCCGAGAGCGTTGTGCAGGAGGCCGCCCTCGCCGCGGGCCGCCTCGCTGACCAGGGTCCCCGCAGCGTTCTCCGGCTCGATGATGCCGGAGGGGTGGAACTGGACCAGTTCCGGGTCGCGCAGGCGGGCCCCGGCCTCGACCGCCAGACGGAAGGAGTCGCCGGTGTTCTCGTCCCGCCGCGAGGAGGTGCGCCGCCAGATGCGGGTGTGTCCGCCGGCCGCGAGGATGACGGCGTCCGCGTGGACGAGGTAGCGGGTGCCGTTGCTGGGGTCGAAGCCGTAGGCGCCGAAGACGGCGCCGTCGTGCACCAGGAGACGGGTGATGTAGACGCTGTCGAGCACAGGGATGTCCAGTTGGCCTGCCCGCCGGATCAGGGTGCGCTGGATCTCCAGGCCGGTATAGTCACCGGCGAAGGCGGTACGGCGGAACGTGTGGGCGCCGAAGAAGCGCTGGGAGATCCGGCCGTCCCCCTCACGTGCGAAGGCCATGCCGTAGCGCTCCAGGTCGTCGATGCCCAGAGCGGCGCCCTGGGTGACGATCTCGGCCGTACGGGGGTCACCGAGCAGGTAACTCTCCTTGAGGGTGTCCGCCGCGTGCTGCTGCCAGCTGTCCTCGGAATCCATCGTGGCCAGGGCCGCGTTGATCCCGCCGGCGGCCAGGGAGGTGTGGGTGTCCTCCTTGGGGCGCTTGCCGACGGTGATGACGTCGACACCGGCCTCGGCCAGCTCGATCGACGCGCGCAGACCGGCCCCGCCGGTGCCGATCACCAGCACGGTGGTGGCGAGTCGCTGTTCGGGCATGGTCACGATTGCTTCCGTCGCTCTGGGTGGGTCACTGACTAGTGACAGGGGCGGACGAAAGTTTGTGACACCGTGGTCCTCGTCCCGATGTCGTGCGGTGTCACGGATCGACGGCGCACCTGGTCAGGACTGACGTGAGTACTCCCGTCGATCTCGTGCACGTCATGCTGACCGTGCTCTTCACCGTCGTAGCGGTGCACGCGCTGCGGCAGGGTGTGCGGTCCTGGAGGGCGGGACGCCGTGACGGGGGGGGACCACTTCCTGCACGGTGTCATGGCCGTGGCCATGACGGCGATGCCTTGGAGCCTCGGCCACGCGCTGTCCGGCCGGACAGCGACGGTCCTCTGTGCGGGCGCCGCTCTGTGGTTCCCGCTTTCCGCCCTCCACCGCCGTACGTCGGGCGTCGTGGCGGTGATCGCCGCCCGGCTGCCGCCCGCGGCCGGCATGGTGGCGATGGCCTGGATGCTGCGCACACCCCACGGCCGGACCGACCCGACGCCCGCCACCGTGGTCACCGTGCTGCTGACGGTGTACCTCCTGGCCTGCGCCGCACGTTCCCTGACCTGCTGCATGCCGCCGGTGAAGTCCGCCACGGTCACCGCGCACCGCGCCGCCGCGACGGATCCGTACGGTCACGTGCGCGACGGGGCGATGGCGCTGGGCACGGCCGTGATGCTGATCATGCCGCACTGAGGGTGTGTCACAGGGGACCGGCGAGGGCCTTGCCGCGCATCAGGAAGTCCGACAGGTAACCGTCGTGGGGCACTCCTGGAGCCATCCAGTGGGTCGGGGTGTCACCGACGTAGACATTGGCGATGGTGGGCTCCGCCAACAGCGCGTCGATCAGGGCGCGGTCGCGGGTGAGCGCCGAGAGCACGAGCGTGTCCCGCAGGGCGGTGGTACCGTCCGCACGGGTCCAGGGCGCCACCCACACGTTAGGGAAAGGGAGCTCGACCCGTAGCTGCGCCGCCCCCGCGGCGCCGACCTGGTGGACGGCGGGACGCAGGGCGGCACTTCCGTCACCGAGATCGTCGACGACATCGTCCGCGCCGAGCCAGGGCCGCGTCCCCGCCGCCACCGATGCCAGGTGGGCGGCGAGGGCCCGGGCCCGGTCCAGCGGGCATACCGGGAGCACCGCCCGCGCGTCCTGGGGCGGCAGACCGGGCAGTCGGGAAAGCCGCTCCGCGAGGGCCTCGGCGAGTGGCGCCGGATCACCCTCGACGTAGACGGCGGTGGCGTTGACGCACGCCGTCCCACCCTCGTCGGCGACCGAGCCGACGATCGTGTCCAGGTGCTCCCGCCAGTCGGTGTCCGCGGTGACGAGGATCTTGCTCCGGCCAGGTCCCTGCGGCAGCACCCGGGGGTCGCCGGCGTACCGGGCGACCACCTCGTCGCCGCCGTACACCACCGTACGGTCGGCTCCGCGGATCAGTGTGTCGGCGGTCCGGTGGTCCGTGGGCAGCAGCACCAGCTGGTCCTGCCGGACGCCCACCTGGTGCAGCGCCGCGACCAGGCGGTGTGGAGTGAACGGCTCCCGCCGCGACGGACGCACAGCGACGCGGTATCCCAGGGCCAGAGCCTCCAGCCACAGCCGGTGCAGTCCCGGATGGTTGCCGGAAGCGTGCACGGCGAACACCTCACCCCGCCGAGCCCAAACGGCATGCCCCGCCCCCAGGACCGGATCCCGGCGCTCGGACACTGTCCCGCGCGGTCTGCCCTGCTCGGCCGAGTGGCGGGCCAGAGCGACGAAGCGAGCCGTGCCCCGTGTCGCTGCGCGCACCACCTGCGACGGAGTGCCGGAGACGCGGCTGACGAGGTGTTCGTACTCGCGTACGCCCAGTCCACCGACGGTGCCGGTGACGAATTCTTCGCCGGCCGCCCCGAGCAGCGCGTCCACGTCGGCCGTCGGCACGGGGCCGGCCTTGCGCAGCGCGGACAGCGCCCGGTCGACGTACACCGGCGGCACCAGGCTCAGCCGTGCCACCTCTGCACCCGACACATCCGTCACCGCATTCGGCACCCGCGTCCGGTACGGCCCCCGGGGGCCCAGCGCGTCCAGGTGGACCGGCCCGGTGATCTCTTGGGTCGCCATCAGTACACGCCCTCGATCACCGTTTCGCCCCGCACCGTCGGCACCGGCGCCACGTCTGCGACGGCGTCGCCCGTCCGACCGCCGGCCGGACGGACACGCACGGCCGTGTCGCGTTCGGCGTTGTGGGGGATGAGCATCGACTTGCTGACGTGGCTGACGATCACCTGGCCCCGTTCACCGACCCCGACCCGTTCCCCGGTGCCGGGGTCGACGACAGACAGGAACACGTACGGCGACACCGGGTCGAACACGCAGGGTTGCGAGGCATTGCCACCGGCCCGTTCGAGCAGTGCGGTGAGCATCATGGTGTTGCCGTACATGCCGATGAGCGGGACCTCGGGGAAGACCTCGGTGGCCAGCAGGTGGCGGGTGTCGGGGTCCATGTGGGTGCCGCCCCAGAGGATCGCCCGGACGGAGCCGTTGATCTGCTCCAGGAGGTCGTCCTCGCGGGCGAGGCGTTCCAGCAACGGGGTGGTGGCGGCGAGCACCTCGATGCCCTGGGTCAGCAGGATCCGCCGGCACTGTTCGATGAGGTGGTCGGTGTAGGACTCGACCTCGTCGCCCCTGCCAGCCACGACCAGCTTCCGCACCCAGCGGGGGTCCATGTCGACGCTGAGTGCCGGGCCACCGAGGGAGGCCGCCGCTCGTTGCAGTACGTCTCCCACCAGGTGCGGACCGGTGGGCGCTACAGTCAGCCACTGGGCACCGACGGGCAGGCCGTGCTCCCGCAGCCGCCTGTCGACCTGCTCCGTGCTGTGCCGCACCCAGTCGTCGAGCTGGACGACCCGCTTGGGCGCCCCGGTTGTTCCGCCGCTGTCGAAGACATTGACCAGCCGGACGTCGCTTCCGTAACCCCGGGGGACCAGGTCCACCACCGGGACGTCGCGCAGCTCGTCGGTCAGGTCGGGGAAGAGCGCGAGGTCGTCCACGCCCTTGACGTCGTGCCGCGGACAGAATCCGAGCCTGCCTGCCCGGTCGAGCCAGTAGCGGGAGCCGGTCGACGGATTGAAATGCCAGCGCATGGCCGCGCGTACGAACTCGTCCGGGTCGACGTCGTCGGACGGCCCGGCGTTCAGAACGGTAGGGGACTCGTACCTCATGAAGGGTTCTCTCTCGGGCGTAGAAGATCAGGGGAGCAGGGAGGGGCCGGTCACCGGCCGAACAGCTTGATGGCTACGGCGGGTCGCCCGCCGAACCGTGGGCCAGGGCTGCGGTCCTCGCCGGGTAAGTCCGGAGACAAACCAGCAGCTGCCTGCGCCCCGCACGGCACGGCCCAAGGCCACGTGGCCCAGTGTGTTCCACGCGCCACGTCCCCAGGTGTCACGGTGGTTGAGGGCCATCACCCGCTCCAGGACCCGTTGCCAGTCGTTCGGCGTCGGACGCAGGGGTGCGAGGGTGCGGTCGGTCATGACCATGTGACCGGGCGACGCCATTCGTTGTGACACGGGTTGCCGGCTGCCGGTGGCTGAACCGCGCGCATGGTCAGTGGTTGAACGTCAAGGTCGGCGCCTGTCACAGATCCGGCGTCCACTCGGTCAGGAAGGTGGAACGGTCCCCGCGACCGGAACGACCCCGCAAAAGGCGGCCGGGCGGTTGCCCGGACAACGGTGTCATCACGGAAGGTGCGACTCAGTGTCGGAAAACTCAGAGCATGCCCACCACGGCCACCACGGGCACGGTCACGGAACCGGCGGCGAGGACGGCCCCAGCTGGACCCGGGCGGCGAAGCTGCTCCAGGATGCCGCGCCGATCACCGTTCCCGAAGGTGCCTCGGCGATGACCGTCCACGTCCGGTGGGAGCCCGGCGACCCGGGCACCCCGCCGCACCGCCACTCCGGCCCGGCCTTCGGCTACGTCATCAAGGGCGCCGTCCGCTTCGAGTTGGAGGGTGAGCCCGAGCGCATCATTGAGCCCGGCGGCACCTTTTGGGAGCCGGGCGGTGACGTCATCCACTACCAGGACGGCAACGCCCTGGCCGACGAGGCGACCGAGTTCATCGTCACCATGATGTGCGCCCCCGGCAGGCCCATGCTCGAACTGGTCGACGAGGCGGAGCTCAAGGAGCGCGCCCACCTGCGTGCCCCGCGGCCCGCTGCCTGACCCCCGGAAAACAGTGGGTCCCCGTGCCACGGGCATGGGGACCCACTGCCATCGGTTCCCGGGCGGCCGACACACCGTGTGAAACACTCTGTGTCCGCGCTCCGTCCGAGGACCGCCGTCGACAGCATCGAGCGAGCAAGCGCGGCCGTCCCGGAACCACAGCGACCGGACAACGGTGAGCGCACCGTCAGCGGATTCAAGGTGATCACCGTGGCAGCAGAAAGTGTCCTGTACCCGAGCCTCATCGTTCCGATCGGACACGTTGAACCCGTGCCCCGCCGCATCCGGGGAATGATCGGCGGCCGGGTTGTCTTCGACACCCGCAGCGCGTTGTACGTGTGGGAGTGGCAGGCCTACCCCCAGTTCAGCATTCCGGTGGAGGACTTGGTGGACGGCGTGCTCCACGACGACAAGCACACGGAGCAACTCGGTGCGGGCTCCGCGCACCGTCACACCCTCCAGGTCGGCCCGGAGACCCGTGCGGGGGCGGCGTGGGTCTGGGGAGAAGGTGCTCCAGGCGCCCTGCACGACACCGTGCGTTTCGAGTGGGAGGCGCTCGACTCCTGGTTCGAGGAGGACGAACTGGTCTTCGTCCACCCCCGCAGCCCGTACTCGCGCGTTGACGCCCTGCGGTCCAGCAGCAACGTCCGCGTGGAGCTGGACGGTGTCGTGCTGGCCGATGCCCGTGGGTGCGTGAAGCTGTTCGAGACGGGTATGCCGACCCGCTACTACCTCGACCACACGACTATCGCCTGGTCCCGGCTGCGGCACTCGGACGCGGTGACCCGATGCCCCTACAAGGGGACGACGAGCGGCTACTGGTCCTTCGACAGCGGTGCCGCCTTTCACGAGGACATCGCGTGGACGTTCGACTTCCCGACCATCCACGCCAACCGCATCGCCGGGCTGACGGCGTTCGACAACGAGCACGTCGACCTGTACATCGATGACTTCCTGCTGCCCCAGCCCGCCGACGCCACTCAGGCGACCGCCGGCTGACGGCAGCCGCCGCGTCACACATCGGCTTCCGGCCCGGTCTCATGTGGTGGAAAGTCTTCCGAAACCCACCATTCCTAAGGAGCAGATCGTGAGTGACATTACTCTGGAGCCCGCCGCGCAGGACTTCGCCGACGCAACCGCCAAGCCGCCACTGCTGTACGAACTCGGTGTCGAGGGAGCCCGCAAACTGCTCGACGACGTGCAGTCCGGGCCGGCCGGCACGCTCGACGTGGACGAGAAGTGGATCACCGTGCCGGCCGATGCCGGCGACGTACGGGTCCGCATCGTCAAGCCCGTCGGCAGCACCGGTGTCCTGCCCGTGATCCTGTACGTGCACGGCGGCGGATGGATCCTCGGCAACGCAGGCACCCACGACCGTCTGGTGCGTGAACTGGCAGTCGGAGCCCGGACGGCCTTGGTCTTCGTCGAGTACGCCCGCTCTCCTGAGGCGAAGTACCCCGTTGCCATCGAGCAGGCGTACGCGACCGCCCGATGGGTCACCACCGCGGGGGGCGAAGAGGGCCTGGACGGCTCCCGCATGGTCGTCGCCGGTGACTCCGTCGGCGGCAACATGAGCGCCGCCCTCACCCACCTGGCCAAACGACGCGGAGACGTGACCTTCCTGCACCAGTCGCTGTACTACCCGGTCACCGACGCCGGCCAGGACACCGAGAGCTACCGGGCCTTCGCCGACGGACCGCACCTGACGGCGAAGGCCATGGAGTGGTTCTGGGACGCCTACACCACCGACCCCACCGAACGCGCAGAGATCACCGTGTCCCCGCTGCGTGCCACGATGGAGGACCTCCGCGGACTGCCGCCGGCGTTCGTCGTCGTCGACGAGAACGACGTACTGCGCGACGAGGGCGAGGCCTATGCCCGCAAGCTGATCGCGGCCGGCGTGCCGACCACGAGCGTCCGTTACAACGCCACCCTGCACGACTTCATGATGCTGAACCCGGTTCGTGGAACCCAGGCCTCCTGCACGGCGATCGAGCAGGCCGTCCACGTTCTCCGCAAGGCGCTGGGCACCGACTGAACGCCCCGCGCACCCCGGCGGCATGAACCACTGCGAAAGACCATTTCCATGAGTATGCGGAAGCCGGCCGTCGTCCTCGTCCACGGCGCGTTCGCCGACTCCTCCAGATGGAACGGCGTCGTTGACACGCTCCAGTCCCACGGCTACCCGGTGATGGCCGCGAGCAACCCGCTGCGCGGGCCGGCCGCCGACAGCGACTACGTCGGACAACAGCACCCTCGGAAAGACGCTGCGCCCGGTGCCGGTCACCCTGCCTGACGGCAGCCAGGTCACCGATCTCTACATCGAGAAGAGCAAGTTCCACCTGCAATTTGCCGCCGATGTCCCCGAAGGGACCGCGGCGGTCATGGCCGCCACCCAGCGTCCCGTGACCGACGCCGCGCTGGCGGAGGGGGCCGCCGCCCCGGCATGGAAGAACATTCCGTCCTGGGTCCTCGTGGCCACCGAGGACCGGAACATCCCCCCTCGGGGCGCCCAGCCGAGGTCGCCCGCCTGATCGACGAGGCGGCACAGGCCACCGGCTGAGCAACCGGACCGCAGGATCCACGGAGGAACGAACACCGGTCCACCGACTCTGGAGCGCACCATGAACACGGACGATCTGGCCGAGCCCCGAGAGGCCTGCGCTTCTCCCCGCACCCTGAGACCCCTCCCTCCTGTCCACGAGCGCCGTTGAAGGAGCCCACCGTGACCGAACAGCCGACCCTCGTTCTGGATCCCGAAGCATCCGACCACCACGCCGAGCACAAGGCCCTGCGCAGCCGCGGCCCGGCCACTCGAGTGGACATCCTCGGCCTGACCGTATGGTCGGTCACCGACCCCGCCCTCCTCAAACAGCTGCTCACCAGCCCGCAGGTCTCCAAGGACGGTCGTGCCCACTGGCCGGCCTTCACCGACACCGTGTCCACGTGGCCGCTGGCCCTGTGGATCGCCGTCGAGAGCATGTTCACCGCCTACGGCGGGGACCACCGCAGAATGCGCCGAATGGTCGCGCCGGCCCTCAGCGCCCGTCGTATCCAGGACATGCGCCCGGTCGTCGAGGCCCTCGTCACCGCACTCCTCGACGACCTCGCGTCCCGGCCGTCCGGGGAGCCCGTGGACCTGCGCGAACATTTCGCCTACCCCCTTCCGATCGCGGTGATCGGCCGGCTCATGGGCGTCCCCGAGAGCCGGATCCAAAGCTTTCGCACCGTGGTCGACGGCGTCTTCGACACCACCCTCACCGCCGAGCAGGCCGCCACGAACACCGCCTCCCTGTACAAGGCCCTCGACGAGCTCATCGCCGCCAAACGCGCCGCACCCGCCGACGACATGACCTCACTCCTGATCGCCGCTCGCGACGACGAAGGCGACGGTGGCGGCTTCACCGACAGCGAGCTGCGCGACACGCTCCTCCTGATGATCAGTGCCGGCTACGAGACCACCGTCAACGTCATCGACCAAGCGGTCACCGCCCTGCTGACCGACCCCGAACAGCTCCGCCACCTCCGCGCAGGCCGGGCCGAATGGAGCGACGTCGTCGAGGAGACCCTCCGGCACGAACCCGCGATCAAGCACCTGCCCCTGCGCTACGCCCTCACCGACGTCCCCCTGCCCGACGGCCAGATGATCAGCCGGGGCGAGGCGATTCTCGCCTCCTACGGCGCGGCCAACCGCCACCCGGACTGGCACGGCCCGGCCGCCGACCGCTTCGACGTCACCCGCCCCACGAAGGATCACCTCGCCTTCGGCCACGGCGTCCACTTCTGCCTCGGTGCACCCCTGGCGCGCCTTGAAGTCGCCACCGCCCTGCATCTGCTCTTCGAACGGTTTCCTCACATTGAACTCGCGGTCCCAGCAGCGGAGTTGAAGCCGCTGCCCACCTTGATCAGCAACGGACACCAGACCCTGCCCGTGCATCTACGGCCCAATACTCGCTGAGTACGCGTATGCGGGATGGCGGAAGAGCCCCGTTCAAAAACAATCTGGCGCCTGCGACATTCGATGGACGTACTACGAGCTCGTAACAGGATTCTGGTTGCGTGGAACACCGAGCGTCATCATCGCGGTGATCTTCTTGGGCACTGTGGCCGTCACAACGTCGGGCGCCTGAGCCGGAGAGGGGACACCAACGTTCCGGGCGGTCTGGCGCGGCCCCTTCGGTCAGTGCAAGCGGTTGCCGAGAGGGCCGTGCGCACAGTGAACGCCAAGGTATCGTGGCGGCCGGGAGGCGGTCATGGTGAGGGGCGGAACGTGGGCCGGGCTCATCGGGCGGCGGGGCGAATGCCAGGTCCTCGACGATCTGCTCGCACAGGCCAAGGCCGGGCGGAGCGGGGTTTTGGTGGTGCGTGGCGAGGCGGGCATCGGCAAGACCGAGCTACTGAACCACCTTCTCGACCGGGCCACCGGATGCCGGGTCGTCAGGGCGGCAGGTGTGCAGTCCGAGATGGAGCTTGCCTACGCCGGGCTGCATCAGCTCTGCGCCCCCTTGCTCTCCCACCTCGATGACCTCCCTGAGCCCCAGCGAAACGCGCTGGGCACAGCGTTTGGTCTGCGGGCCGGTGACACGCCCGACCGGTTCCTGGTCAGCCTGGCCACCCTGAGCCTGCTCGCTGAAGCAGTCGGTGACGAGCCGTTGATCTGCCTGGTCGACGACGCCCAGTGGCTGGACCGTGTGTCCTCGCAGACCCTGCAGTTCGTCGCGCGCCGGCTGCTCGCCGAATCGGTCGTGCTGGTCCTGGCAGTCCGCGAGTCCGGCACCCGCGAGATCCTCGCCGACCTGCCGGAACTCCTTGTGCGCGGACTGGAGGAGCACGAGTCCCGCAGACTCCTCGACTCGGTCGCCGCCGGACCGCTGGACGCGAGCGTGCGGGATCGGGTTGTCGCCGAGGCACACGGCAATCCGTTGGCCCTGCTCGAACTGCCGCGGGGTCTGACCGCCGTCGAGATGACGGGTGGCCTCGACGGCCTGACACCCCGGCCGCTGTCCAGTCAGATCGAGGCGGGTTTCCTCCGCCGCATCCAGTCGCTCCCGGCCCAGACGCGGCAGTTGCTACTCATCGCCGCCATTGAGCCGGTCGGCGACGTCTCCCTGCTGCGGAGAGCCGCCGAGCGCCTGGGCATCTCCGTGGACACTGCCGTCACCCATGCCGAGGCGTCCGGCCTGATCACGTTCGGCACCTGGGTGCGCTTTCGCCACCCGCTGGTCCGCTCCGCGGTGTATCGCGCCGTCGGCTTCCGGGAGCGCCGGCGCGTGCACGCGGCCCTGGCCGACTCGATTGACGCGAGTCTCCATCCCGAACGCCGTGTCTGGCACCTCGCGAGCGCGACGACGGGGCCCGACGAGGCCGTCGCCGCCGAGCTGGAGGGAACCGCCGGCCGGACCTACGCCCGCGGCGGCATCGCGGCAGCGGCGACCTTCCTGCACCGGGCCACCGAACTGACACCGGACCCCATACGCCGTGGGGACAGGGCCCTGGCCGCGGCGCGGGCCAAATACCAGGCGGGCGCCTTCGACGTCGCGCGGTCACTGGTCGACGCGGCGGAACTGAGCCCGTTCGACGAGGCCGATGCGGCACGGGCGACTCTGCTGCGGGGACAGATCATGTCCGCCGCCAAGAGCGCCAGTACCGGACTGCCGTACCTGCTCGAAGCGGCCAGGCGGCTCCAGCCGTTCGACCCCCGGCTGGCCCTCCAGACGTACCGGGACGCCGCCCACGCGGCCCTGACAGCGGGCCGGCTTGCCACGGGCGGCGTCCGCGATGTCGCCGAGGCCATACTGAGTGCGCCGGGTCACGTCCCCACGGCGAGCCGTGAGGAACTGTTGCTGACCGGCCTGGCACGGGTGATCACCGAGGACTACTCCGTGGGTGCGCCGCTCCTCCTGGAGGCCGTGGCGGCCTACCGGACGGAAGAACTTACCCGGGAGGACGGCCTTGGATGGCTCCCGCTGGTGTGCCGTATGGCACACAACACTTGGGACTTCGCTTCCTGGTCCGAGCTCTCGTTACGGCTGGTCGACCTCGCCCGCGGCAGCGGAGCACTGGCCGTACTGCCCTCGGCACTCCTCCTGCGCCTGTCGAACCGGGTGTTCGCCGGGGACCTGCGCGGGGCCGACTCCCTCGCCGTGGAAGCGAGCGCGATCGCCGAAGCCACCGGCAGCAGCTTCTTCGCGCATTACGGGGCACTCGTCGTGGAGCCCTTCAAGGGACATGAGTCCTCGACCCGGCAGGCGATCGAAGCCGTCACGCAGGACCGTCTCCTCCAGGGTGAGGGCAAGGTGACGACGGCCACCCAGTGGGCGGCGGCGGTCCTCCACAACGGCCTCGGCCGGTACGAGGAGGCCTACGCCGCCGCCCAGCGCGGCTGCGAGAACCCGCAGGAACTCGGACTGTCCCTCCCGTCCCGGGTGGAGCTCGTCGAAGCGGCCGTACGACTGGGGCACACCGCGCATGCGGCCGAGGCCGCGCGGACGATCGAGGAGATGGCCCGGGCCGTACGCACCCCCTGGGCCCTGGGCATCTCCGCCGCCACCCGCGCCCTGGTGAGCGAGGGGCCGGCCGCCGACACCCTGCACCAGCAGGCGATCGAGCAGCTCGACGCGGCGGGGACCCGCATGGACAGCGCCCGCGCCCGGCTCCGCTACGGCGAGTGGCTCCGACCCGGACAACGACGCGACGACGCTCGTGTCCAACTGAACGAGGCGTACGAGATGCTCAGCGAAGCCGGGGCCGAGGCGTTCGCGGATCGCGCGCGGAGGGAGTTGCAGGCCGCCGGAACGACCGTACGCAAACGCGCCTCGGCGACCCCGGCGGCCCTCACCGCGAAGGAGGCCGAGATCGCGCGGCTCGCGCAGGAGGGGTTCACCAATCCTGAGATCGCCGCCCGGCTGTTCCTCAGCCCGCACACGGTCGAATGGCACCTGCACAAGGTGTTCGCGAAGCTCGGTGTCTCTTCCCGCAAGGAGATCGGCTCGGTCGCGCCGGACTCCGTCACGCCCAGTTCCTGACTGGCCATCAGGCGACGGATTCCTCCGGCTCCGTCAGCAGCGTGGGCACGGTGATGATCGTGAGGTGGCGGGGGAGGTGGAACTCGTCCCCTCCGCACAGACCGAGCGGCGTCGGCACCTGTGACACACGCCGTTCACAGCACTGTGCGCAGGAGCCTCCGCGAAGTGATGCCGAGCTTGACGTACACCTTCCGCAGATGCCATTCCACGGTGTGCGGGCTGAGGAACAACTGCGCGCCGATCTCGGAGTTGGTGAGCCCGTCCCTGGCCAGCTGCGCGATCTGCGTCTCCTGGGCGGTGAGCCTCGACGCGGCGTCGGTGCCATGGCGGGCCACGGTCGCACCAGTGGCCCGCAACTCGCGTACCACACGCTCGGCGAACGCACTCGCCCCGAACCGTGTGAACAGTGTGTGCGCCTCACGCAACTGCTCCCTGGCGTCGACGCGACGGCCCTGCCGGCGCAGCCACTCCCCGTACAGCAGACGCGCCCGGGCCAACTCCGCCGCGATCCGGGTGCGTCCGAGTCGTTCGATCGCCTCCTGGTACAGCGGCTCGGCCGTGTCACCCTGGGCGAGCAACGCCCGGGAGCGGGCCTGAATGCCCAACGCCCAGTTCGTCGCGGCGGCGCCGGTGGCCCGGATCAACCGGTCCAGCGCCTCCTCGGCCGCGTCATGGCGACCGCTGCGCACCGCGGCCTCCACCAGTTCGGCCAGTCCCAGGTTGGCCGTGACCAGATCGTGCGGATGCGCGCATGCCTGCCGGGCCGAGTCGAAGGCCTCCTCGTACCGGCCCATACCGTTGTGGAGCACGGCTTCGGCCCGGTGGGCGATGGACACACCGATGCCCTCACCGCGGTTCACGGCGTCCCGGATGCCGGTCTCGATCAGCGGCAGCGCTTCGCGCGCGAGTCCCCGCCATGCGGCGAGCGTCATCGCGCCGTATGGTGCGAAGCTGCTGCCCGCCGCTTCCTGGACCCGGGCGATCTCCGCGATCAGCAACGCCGCCGCATCCAGATCACCCTCGCACGAGTGGATGACGACCCGTGAGTTGAGCGCGAGTGGTAGCTCGGTCAGCGCGCCGACGGCGCGGGCCGTCCGCACGTGGCGGTCCACCAGCTCCGTCCACGCCTCGTCGTCCCACATCTCGGCCGCCAGCGTTGAGACCAACCACGACCAGCGCAGCACCTCCTCCGGGTCGGTTTCCCGGCGAAACGCGCGCACCGCCTCGCGCGCGGCGGGCACCGCGTCGCCATACCCGGCGGTGAACCTGGTGGCCAGGGCGGCCAGCAGCAGATCGGCATTACGCAGTGGCCCCGTGGCCGACTCCGAAGTCCGCTGTGCCGCCGCCGCCACCTCACGGGTGTCCGCGCCGGAGGCGAGGCGCCCCGCGAACATTCCTGCCGACAAGGCGTCCAGGAAGGTCTCCCGCGCCAGACCGGCATCTAGGGACACCAGGCGCTGCGCGGTGGCAAGCAGTAGGGGGAGCGCCTCGTCGACGCGACTGGAGGCGAAGGCGATCTGGGCCTGGAGCAGCTCCGCGCGGGCGCGGCCGTGCTCGTCCAGGCCCACGCTGCGGGCCAGAGCCAGCAGATCACGTGCCGCGGCGGGCGCACCGACGCGGAGTTTCGCGTGGGCCGCGGCGAGAGCACGCGCCGCCTTGCGCCGCGTGTCGGGTGTGAGAACGGCAGCGTGGGCGAGGAACGCGGCCGCTGCGGCGATGCCGCCTCTGGCCAGCGCCCGCCCGGCCGACGTCTCCAGCTCACCGGCAATCGCC
Organism: Streptomyces sp. DSM 118878; assembly: GCF_052936595.1. Taxonomy (NCBI): domain Bacteria; kingdom Bacillati; phylum Actinomycetota; class Actinomycetes; order Kitasatosporales; family Streptomycetaceae; genus Streptomyces; species Streptomyces sp. DSM 118878. The sequence goes on along the minus strand of NZ_CP193622.1, from coordinate 1,063,225 downwards.
TCGTCCGGCCGCACCGTCGCCCGCGCCAGGTGCCACGCCCGTCGGTCGGGGTCGAGGACGCGATCGGTCACCTCCGCCAGGACACGGTGGGTCTCCCGGAGCTCCGCGAGCCCGGCCGCCCGGTAGACGGCAGAGCGCAGGAGCGGGTGCCTGAAACGCACGAGAGTCCCGACGGCGAGCAGCCCCGCCATCACCGCCGGGCCGTCCGCGCCAGGTCCGATGCCCAGCCGTTCGGCGGCCCGCCGGAGCAGCGTCACGTCACCGATCGGCTCGGCGGCGGCAAGCAGCAGCAGCCGACGCGTGTCCTCCGGCAGCGACTGCACCCGCGCGAGGTAGCTCCGCTCGATGCGGCCGGTCACCGGTCCGGGACCGGGCCGGCCCAGACCGTCGGCCGATGCCGCGTCAAGCCGGCCGTGGGGGAGTTCCAGCAGCGCGAGGGGGTTGCCGCGGGCCTCGGCGAGGACCCGGTCGCGGATCCGCTCGTCCATCGGGCCGTCGGCCGCCATAGCCAGTAGCGCCCGCGCGTCGGTGGAGTCGAGGCCGTCGACCGTCAGCTCGGGCAGACCAGCGAACTCGTCGCGTCCCCGCTGCTCGCGGGAGGCGAAGACCAGTGCCAGGGGTTCGGCGAGCATCCGCCGCGCCACGAACGCCAGGGTCTGCGCGGACACCCGGTCGAGCCACTGTGCGTCGTCCACAAGGACGAACAACGGTCGCTCGGCGGCCACATCGGTCAGTAGCCCGAGTACGGCCAGACCGACCAGGAACCTGTCCGGAGGCGGTCCCGCGCTCATCCCGAACGCCGTGGCCAACGCGTCCTTCTGCGGTGGCGGGAGGGAGCCGGCCCGGTCGAGGAACGGGGCGCACAGCTGGTGCAGACCCGCGAAGGGAAGTTCCATCTCCGACTCGGCACCCGCTCCACGAGCGACGCGGTACTCCGCGACGCGCCCGGCCAGGTGATCCAGCAGAGCGGACTTCCCGATCCCGGCAACACCGCGCAGGACCAGTACGGCGCTGCGCTTGGCCTCCACCTCCGCAACCAGTGCTTCGAGTGCGTCACGCTCACGGCGCCGGCCACGCAGAGGCCGCGGCCCGTCCCCCCTGCTCACCCTGCCCCCCGCACACGGCGAGCATAACAACCGCGCACGCGGGGCCCGGCCGGGGCGCCGACGGGTCGGCCTCGTCCCGCACGGCACCGGCGCACCCACCAGAACCTCCTGGTGCACCGACAGGGCGGGTCCGGACAGCAGCCCTTTCTGTGACAACTTCGGAGGAAGATTTGGCGTGTACTCCATCACGCCGCTCGGACCCAAGGTGTCGGCCCGGCCCGGGTATGGTTGACGGCATCGTTCCGACAATGGTGCGGGAGCCCGACTTCCCCGGATCTTCCCCGAGGAGCTGCGTCGCATGATCGTCAGCCCGGTTCCCGACCTGGTCGGTCGGCAGCATGAGTGCGGGGCGCTCGACGACCTGCTGACAGGTCTCCGCGAAGGCGGGCCCCGTGCCCTGGTGATCCGTGGCGAGGCCGGCATCGGGAAGTCGGTGCTTTTGGATTACGTGGCCGCCCAGGCGTCCCCGGTGAAGGTGACCTGGGCGCACGGGATCGAGGCCGACATGGAGCTGCCCTACGCGAGCCTGCACCAACTGTGTACACCGTTCCTGGACCAGCTCGACGGACTGCCGGAACCTCAACGCGATGCGCTGCGCGTGGCGTTCGGGACGGCGGCCGGGGACCCGCCCGACCGCTTCCTGGTCGGCCTCGCCGTACTCACCCTGCTCACCCGTGCCTCGGAGACTCGGCCTGTTCTCGTTCTGGTGGATGACGCGCAGTGGCTGGACCAAGTGTCCCTGCAGACATTGGAGTTCGTGGCCCGTCGACTGCTCGCCGAGGCGGTCGCCATGGTGTTCGCGGTCCGTGACCCTGAGGGACGGACCGCGCTGGGAGGCCTGCCGACTCTGCGGCTCGACGGTCTGGACACCGCCGCCGCCGGCGAACTGCTCGAAGCCACCGTCGGGGGACGGCTGGAGAAGCGGGTCCGGGACCGGTTCGTGGCCGAGATGCACGGCAACCCGCTCGCCCTTCTCGAATTCTCTCGCGGCCGCAGCGCCGCCGAACTGGCGTACGGCCTCGACGCGTCGAGTTTCCCCAGTGTCCAGGCGCCGGTGGCCAGCCGGGTCGAACGGGACTTCGCCAGCCGCCTCGACGCGCTGCCGGCGGGCACCCGGACATTGCTGCTGATCGCGGCGGCGGAACCGGTCGGTGACGCCCGACTGCTGGTCCGCGCGGCCGCTGCACTCAAGATTGTCATTGATGCCTCACCGGCCAGGGCGGCCGGTCTGATCGAGTTGGGTGAGTCCGTCCGCTTCCGGCACCCGCTGGTCCGGTCCGCCGTCTACCACGGAGCCGAGCCCGAAGAGCGCCGGGCGGTGCACCGGGCGCTCGCCGAGGCGACGGACTCGGTCATGGACCCCGACCGGCGCGCCTGGCACGCGGCGCAGGCCGCCGACGGGCCGGACGAGAAGGTCGCCGCGGGTCTGGCACGCGCCGCCGACCGCGCGCGGCAGCGCGGTGGCATCGCCGCCGAGGCCGTACTGCTGGAGCGCGCGGCCGAGGTGACACCGGACCCGCGGCCACGGGGCCGCCGAGCCCTCGCAGCCGCAGAGGCGCATTTCTCGGCCGCTGCGCCCGACCGGGCCACGGAGCTCGCGACGGTGGCCGAACTGTGCCCCCTGAGCGGCCTGGACCGCGCCCGACTGGCGCGTCTGCGGGCCAGGATCCTGTTCGCCCGCAGCCGCAGCGACGAGGCGGCACCGCTGCTCCTGGAGGCTGCCGCGCAGTTCACCGCCGCCGGGTCCCCACTGGCCCGGGAGACGTACCTGGAAGCCATCAGTGCGACCATTTTCGCGGGCCGGGTACACGGTCCGACAGGTGCCCGCGCCATCGCCATTGCGGCCCGCGCGTCCGGAGCACCCCCCTCGGGTTCGAAGTCAGCCGACCTCCTCCTCGACGGAGTGGCCGCCGTCCTGGCGGACGGCTACGAGACCGGTGTCCCGGTACTGCGCGGTGCACTTGAGTCGCTCACCCATGAGGAACTCGGCACCCGGGAGGCGACCGTACGCTGGCTGCTGCTCGCCCCGGTCGCGCTGGAGGCGTTCATCCACTACGCCTGGGACCTGCACGCGTGGGACGCGCTGTCCAGCCGCGCGGTGCGGCTGGCCCGCGACATCGGCGCGCTCGGCGCGCTGCCACCGGCCCTCGTCTACCTCGGTGGGGTCCACATCCACCACGGCGATTTCGCCGAGGCCGACCGGATGATCGACGAAGCCGACGCGCTCGCCGCCGCGACCGGCCACGCCCCGCACCAGTACGCCACCCTCGTACTGGCCGCCTGGCGGGGCGAAGCGGACGTCGCCACCCCCATCATCGAGGAAGCCAGGCGACAGGCCGAACAACGGGGCGAGGTGTCCCTGCTGGGAGCCATGGGTTATATCCAGGGCGTGTTGTTCAACGGCCTGGCACGTTACGAGGAGGCACTGAAGGCCGCACGCACAGGCATCGAGCACGACGGGTTCAACTTCACCGGCCTGTCGCTGGTCGAACACATCGAGGCCGCCACGCGGTGCGGTGAGCTGGAACAGGCCCGCGCCTCGCTCGCCCGGCTGCTCGAACTCACACGCGCTGCGGATTCCGGCTGGGCCCATGGCGCCGCCGCCCGCAGCCAGGCCCTGCTCACCGAAGGCGACGAGGCTGACCGTCTGTACCTGACCGCGATCGAGGAGTTCGGCCGCGGCGGTGTGATTGTGGAGGTGGCGCGCACCCACCTGTTGTACGGCGAGTGGCTGCGCCGCGGCCATCGCCGTTCACTGGCCCGGGAACACCTGCGCACGGCCCACGAGATGTTCGACGGCATGCGGGCGCACGCCTTCGCCGAGCGGGCCGGCCGTGAACTGCTCGTCACAGGCGAGCACGCCCGAGTACGGGAGAACAAGCCGGCGAGCGTCCTCACCCCCCAGGAGTCGCAGGTCGCGACACTCGCCGCCAACGGCATGACGAACGCGCGGATCGGCGCGGAGCTGTTCATCAGCCCGCACACCGTGGAGTGGCATCTGCGCAAGGTATACACGAAGCTCGGGATCAACTCCCGCCGCGGGCTGACCGGTGCCCTGGCGAGCACCTCGGTCACCGAGGTCCACGGCGAGGACACGCTGCGCACCGGCTGAGTACCCAGGACCTCAGGGTCCCTACGCGGCCACGCTTTCGACCACGGACAGCAGAAACACGGTGAAGGGGCCTGTGTTCGACGGTCCCGTGATCGCGATGATCTTCGTGGACCGGGTCGGCCGCAGGCCGCTCGCCATCATTGGCTCGGTTGGCATGGTCGTCGGCCTGGCGCTGGAGGCCCGGGCGTTCTCTGCCCACCTTGTCGACGGCAAACTGCCTGCCACGCAGGGCTGGGTGGCCTTGATTGCCGCCCACGTCTTCGTCCTCTTCTTCGCCCTGTCGTGGGGTGTCATTGTCTGGGTCATGCTCGGCGAGATGTTCCCGAACCGGATCCGCGCCGCCGCGACTGGAACCTCTCCGCGTCCTACGCGATCCACACGGTATTCGCCGCGCTCTCGATCCCGTTCGTCCTGAGGTTCGCCAAGGAGACGAAGGGCAAGGCACTGGTGGAAATGGGCTGACCGACCCCCGAGTTCGGGGGCCGTCTATGCCCGTCGTAAGTAGTCCTCGGCGATCGGATCAATGCCGTCCTGCTGGCTCTGGCTGTCCTGGCGGACTGGGACGCTTCGGCCCTTACAGCTATTGACCCAAAGAACACGTTTTCCCGCACATCTGCGTCCACCCGGCATCCTCCGTCGCCCGTTCCAGGGCGCCTCATCCAAGAAGCGGCACGACCATGCGCGCATGCGCCCACATCGGCGTCAACGGCCTCGCGGTCATGGGCCGCAACCTGGCCCGCAACGGCTACGCGGTCACCGTCCACAACCGCACCCCCGCCCTCAGCCGTGGTGCTCGAGCGGGCGATGGCGGGGACCGAGGTGTTCTACCGCCTCCTGCACCAGTTCGGAGCCCTCGGAGAGGATGCCCCGCGGAATCTGCGCGAGATCCGCTACCTGGGACAACGGACCCCGGAGGAACTGATCGACCGCTACGGTCTGCGCTGCCGTACTGTCCGTGACCTGCTGGTGGACTATTTCTGTGAACGTCAGCCCGGGCTGGTACAACAGTTTGAAGTCCCTCTCTTACCACCTGGGCAAACGCTTCTGGCAGGACATCGAGCACCATCATCCCGACGTCGACAGCCTCCGCCTCGCCCCGGACGTCATCGGGCAGTGGAAGCAGAGGGTCCGCACCAAGGACAAGACCGTCACCACCCCCGATGGCCGCCGCACAAGCACCAAGGTCGAGAGGCTCGACCACCGGGACACGCTCACCCAGGTGCGGGCCTTCTACCTCGATATCGCCCAGTGGGCCCTGGAAGACCCCGGCCGCTGGGGCCCGTGGGTGGCACCGAGCCCGGTGAGAGCTGACGAGTTGGAGCACCGCAAAGTACAACGACGGCGCAAGGCCAGGATGGACGCCCGCAGCCGCGAGCGACTGCCGGTCCTGCCCATCCTCGTCCGCTCGGTCGACCAGCGCCGCAGGGACGCAGCCGCGGTACTGGAAGCAGCCCGCCATGCCGGCCCCGGCGAGGTATTCACCGCTACCGGTCAGCAACTCGTACGCGCCGTGGTTCCTCACGGAACGGCCGGCCGGATCTGGGCCGAGGACCCACACACCGGAAAACGCCGCGATCTGGGACTCGAGGACGAGCGCGCTTTCTGGACCTGGGCCGTGGCCGAGGTCCTGCGGGCCACCGGCATCCGCATCGAGGAGTTGCTGGAACTCAGCCACCACAGCCTGATCCAATACCGGCTGCCCACGACCGGTGAACTCGTCCCCCTTCTGCAGATCGTTCCGTCCAAGACGGACACCGAGCGGCCCCTGGCGACGTCGGTACGGGTGAGTATCCGGTGCGGCGGCGCTGCCGCCGAGGACCTGGAGTGGTCGTCGGTCCCGCACGGACCGCTACGGACGGCCCGGCCGTGACGGACCTTCCTCTGACCCAAGAGCAGAAGCACTACTCGGGCACGTACTGGTCCTCGACTCTGCGCGACCACGTTGCCAGAGAGACCGGTTCATCCCGGTATGCACGGCGCACTACAGGTGGGGGTGAGCACCCCAGGTAACCCTGTGCGCCCTACCTATGGCCACAGGTAACGGAAATGATGAGCGCACCGCACATGAACCAGGCGATCCGCACCCCTGTCCCTCGGCCAGGTGGACATGCGGCGGAAGGAGCTCATGGTGTTGCTTCTCATCTCCCCGGACAGTGTCGAGGAAGCCCTCGACTGTGCGAAAGCGGCGGAGCACCTCGACATCGTCGATGTCAAGAAGCCAGACGAGGGCTCGCTCGGCGCCAACTTCCCGTGGGTCATCAGGGAGATCCGCGACGCGGTACCGGCAGACAAGCCGGTGTCCGCCACCGTGGGTGACGTCCCGTACAAGCCCGGCACGGTGGCGCAGGCCGCGCTCGGCGCGGTCGTCTCCGGCGCCACGTACATCAAGGTCGGCCTCTACGGATGCACGACGCCCGATCAGGGCATCGAGGTCATGCGCGCGGTGGTCCGGGCGGTGAAGGACCATCGCTCCGACGCGCTCGTCGTCGCCTCCGGCTACGCCGACGCCCACCGCATCGGCTGCGTCAACCCGCTCGCCGTGCCCGACATCGCCGCCCGCTCAGGTGCCGACGCGGCCATGCTCGACACCGCCATCAAGGACGGGACCCGGCTGTTCGACCACGTTCCTCCGGACGTCTGTGCCGAGTTCGTCCGGCGGGCCCACACCTCCGGTCTACTCGCGGCCCTCGCGGGCAGTGTCACGCAGGCCGACCTCGGTCCGCTGACCCGCATGGGCACGGACATCGTGGGCGTGCGGGGAGCGGTCTGCGAGGGCGGTGACCGCAACGCCGGACGGATTCAGCCGCATCTGGTGGCCGCTTTCCGGGCGGAGATGGACCGGCAGGCTGGGGAGCACGGCGTCAGTGTCCCCGCCGAGAACTGACCGCCGGCATGCCGACGCCTGAGGCCGGTAGCCTCCCCGAAGGCCGGGCCGTACGTTTCTCCGTCGTCGACCCGGCCACCGGGGAGACCTTTGACGAGACCCCCGACCAGCAGCCGGGTGAGTTGGACGGCGTGACCGCCCGCGCTGAGCGAGCATGGCGTGGCTGGCGCGCCGACCCCGCGGCCCGCACCGCGGCGTTGCGGGGCGCGGCCGACGCCGTCGAGACGGCCGGCGACGACCTCGCCCGGTTGCTCGCCCGGGAACAGGGCAAGCCCTTGGCCGAGTCGTACGCGGAGGTCGCCCGTACTGCGGCCCGGCTGCGCTACTTCGCGGACCTGGCCCCCCGGACCCGCCGGATCGACGACAGCCGACCTGTGCGCAGCGAGATCCGCTGGCGTCCCCTGGGACCCGTGGCCGCGATCGTGCCGTGGAACTTTCCCCTCCAGCTCGCAGCGGCGAAGTTCGCGCCCGCGCTCGCGGCGGGTAACACCGTGGTCCTCAAACCGTCGCCGTTCACTCCGCTCGCCACCCGGATACTCGGTTCCGTCCTCGCCACCGTCCTGCCCGAGGACGTGCTGACCGTCGTCACCGGCCGCGAGCCCCTCGGTGCGCGCCTCGCGTCGCACCCGGGCATCCGTCACGTCACCTTCACCGGTTCGGTGCCCACCGGGCGGGCTGTCACCGCGGCGGCGGCGGGCTCGCTCGCCCGGGTCACCCTGGAGCTGGGTGGCAACGACGCCCCCGCCCGGCTCCACGCCGAGGTCGTCGAAGCCTTGGCTCAGCGCGCGAAGACCGTCGCCGTCGGACCCGGCCTCACGGGACGTCAGTGAGGACGGTGGGGGCGAAGAAGTATCCCGGCCCGTTCAGCCGGTGGCCGCCGGACGCCGTGCGGGCGCCGTCCGCCAGGGCCCGCTTCGTGAGCTGTTCGACCCGGGCCAGTTGCGAGGCGTTGTTGACCGGCCCCAGCCGGGTTTCGGGGCCCTACCGGAGCCTCGACGAAGCCGTCGACGCGGCCAACGGCACCGGCTTCGGGTTGGGCGGCTCCGTATGGGGCACCGATCTCGACCGGGCCGAGGCGGTGGCCGACCGGCTCGAATGCGGCACGGCCTGGATCAACCACCATGCCGAACTGTCCCTCGCCCAGCCCTTCGCAGGCGTCAAGGACAGCGGCGTCGGCGTCGCGGGCGGACCGTGGGGGCTCTACGGCAACCTCCGGCCGTTCGTCGTCCACCGCCCGCAGGAGGCGTGACGATGAGGTTCCAGGCGGCCGTACTGCGCTCGTACGATGACCCGTTCACGGTCGAGGAGGTGACCCTGCGGACGGAACTCGCCGCCGGCGAGATCCTGGTCGAGATCGCGGGCGCGGGGATGTGTCGGACCGATCTCGCGGTCCGGCGATCCGCCGGCCGCAGCCCGCTGCCGGCCGTCCTGGGCCACGAGGGCGCCGGGGTCGTGGTCCGGACGGGCAGTGGCCCTGACACCGCGGTCAACGCGGGTGACCACGTCGTGCTGAGCTTTGACTCCTGCGGACACTGTCACAACTGCCTCGGCGCGGCCCCCGCCTACTGCGACTCCTTCGCCTCCCTCAACCTCTTCGGAGGACGCGAGGAGGAAGTGCCGCGGCTCACCGATTCGACCGGGAAGGCGCTGGCCCCTCGTTGGTTCGGCCAGTCCTCGTTCGCCGAGTACGCGCTCGTCCCGGCCCGCAACGCAGTCCGGGTCGACCCCGCACTGCCGCTCGAACTGCTCGGGCCCCTCGGCTGCGGCTTCCTCACCGGTGCCGGAGCCGTACTGAACACCTTCGGCGCGGGCCCCGGCGACACCCTGACGGTCCTCGGCACCGGAGCCGTGGGCCTGGCCGCGGTGATGGCGGCCACCGCCGCCGGCGTACTGACCGTGGCCGTCGACCGGCATCCGAAACGGCTCGCCCTGGCCGAACGGTTCGGCGCGATCCCACTGCCCGCCGCCACGGCCGGCCTGTCCGAACGGATCCGGCGGCTGACCGACGGTGGCGCACAGTACGCCCTGGACACCACCGCCTCGGCCCCGCTCATCAACGACGCGCTCCAAGCACTGCGCCCCACCGGCAGCCTTGGCCTGGTGGCACGCCTCCACACCGCGCTGCCGCTCGAACCGGGCACCCTCGACCGAGGCCGCAGCATCCGCCACATCTGCGAAGGGGACGCCGTACCCGGGCTGCTGATACCCCGGCTGGCCGGGCTGTGGCGGGCCGGCCGCTTCCCCTTCGACCAGCTGATCCGCACCTACCCGCTGGCCGACATCAACGAGGCCGAACGCGACTGCGACGCGGGCCGCGTGGTCAAACCCGTCCTGCTCCCAGAGCGAACAAGCCGGCCAACGCGGCATCCCACACCGCAGACCCACCCCGTCCCAAGAGCAGACACCCCGCACTCCTCACTCCCGCCAACGGAGGACACATGACCGGCCCGGCGCCGCAGCAGACAGACCTGGACGGCGTGGACGGAGGTGTGGGCCTGACCGCCCTCCTGGTCGCCGCGGCACGGGCGATCGAGACCCACCGCCACGACAGCCTGGCCCAGGACGCCTATGCGGAACACTTTGTACGCGCCGCCCCGGCATGCACCCGCTGGCCGGTACGCATCGAGCAGGTCCCGGACGGGGACGACAACCCGCTGTGGGGGCGCTTCGCCCGCTACTTCGGCCTGCGGACCAGGGTCCTCGACGACTTCCTCCTCCAGTCGGCCCGGACGAACGCCCGCCAAGTAGTCCTGCTGGGCGCCGGGCTGGACACGCGTGCCTTCCGGCTGGACTGGCCGTCCGACCTGGTGGTCTTCGAGATCGACCGGGCGGGCGTGCTGGCCTTCAAGCAGCAGGTGCTCACCGGTCTGTCGGCCGCCCCGAAGGTGAAGCGCGTCCCCGTACCGGTCGACCTGCGCGCAAACTGGGTCACCGCGCTGACCACCGCCGGCTTCGACCCGGCCATGCCGAGCGTCTGGCTGGCCGAAGGACTCCTCTTCTACCTGCCGGGCCCCGCCGAGACGTACCTCATCGACACGGTGGACAGGCTGACCACCGGAGGCAGCGCTCTGGCCTTCGAAGCCAAACTGGAGAAGGACCTGCTGGCGTACCGCGACAGCCCGATCTACACGGCGACGCGAGAACAGATCGGCATCGACCTGCTCCACCTCTTCGACACGGGACCACGACCCGACTCCGCGGGCGACCTGACGGCCAAGGGCTGGTCCACCTCGATGCACACGCCCTTCGAATTCACCCACCGGCACGGACGAGGCCCCGTCCCTGAGGCGAACGACGCGCTGGAGGGAAACCGGTGGGTGTTCGCACACAAACCCCGGCCATGACGTCCGCAGCGCTCACGACGACGTCCGAACAAGGCCCGGCATCCCGTACCGGGCCGGGGGCTCGCCGGGATCAGGAACGACCACCCGAGCACAGGATTTGAGGGCGGGGCCCTGCCGCAGGCCCCGTCCAGTAGGACGCACCCGGGCCAAGGCGCGAGCTGGGGCGCGTCGTAACGGTCGCGGCCCGCGCCCGGGACGGCGAGTGGGTTCTATGATCACGAGCGACAGCGTCCGGGACAGTCGCTCACGGGCGGCCTCAGGCCCGGGCAGCCACCAGCTCGTCGCCCGGGATCCCAGCCATGTCCGGAGCGTAGTAGTCCTCAATGCCGGCGGCCCACGTAGCCACAGTGATGCGGTCCTCGGCGTCCGGGCCGAAGGCGTCGAAGAGCGCGTGGATGTTCGCCTTCTCGAAGCCGATCGCCGTCATCAGCGATTCGAAAAGCGGGCGCTCGATCAGGCCGTCCTTGTCGGGGTCGCCGAGCGCGGCGAGCGCCTCGGCGAACTCGGCGATCGTGGGACCGAAGCGCTTGGGATCCAGCACGAACGGACGGAACTCCTCGACGGTGATCACACCGTCGCCGTTGGCGTCCAGTTCCGTGGCCAGCACCGTCCAGTAGCGGCGGAACGCGGCCCGGATAGCGGCCTTGGCGGCGTCGTCCGATGCGGCCGCCGCCTCCAGAACACGGCCCGTCATGAGGTCGAAGTCGTTAGAGTCGATGACTCCGTTGCCATTGGCGTCGAAGAGGGAGAAGACCAGTTCGACTCGCTTGGCGGCCTCGGCTCGCATGTGTGTCACCTGTCTTCTGCGGCCCGTCGATCCCGGGCCTGGCTCAATGAGTGCTCCTACGTAACCATGCCGCGGGACAGGCGTGCCGGTGAGACGGTCTCCGTTACCGGAAGGAGTGAGTCCGCCGTTAATCAGTTCGGGCGGGTCGGGCAGACACGTGCGATCCAGGCGAGGCTGCTCACCTCCAGCCGGCGGTTCTCCGGCTCGCCGGGCAGACCGCCCCGCCCGGACCGGAGCGCTGGCCACCGCGACATCCGTCACCCTGCTCCTGCTCGCCCTACGCCTCACCACCGGCGCGCACCCCGCGCCGCACCACCCGCCCAAGAAAAACGGGGAGTTCTTGAATGACCCGCTTCGTCGTCATCGGAGCAAGCCACACGGGCTCGGTCATCATCCGCGGCCTGCGCATCAACCTCCCCGGCCACCTGCTCACCGTCGTCGAACCCTCCGGCAGGCCCCACCCAGGACCTGCGGGACGAAGGCATCGATGTGGAACCCCGGGGGCCGTCCCTTTCCCATCGGCGGTGCCTGCTGGTCAGGACGATGCCAATGGACAGTCCGACGCGGAACCTACAGCGGGGACGGCTTCATGCACCTGCGCTTCCCGAGTCGGACGACGCCGTCGTACGGCGGACATAGAGGGTGAAGTGCGCCGGGGGGTGGTCGATGGGAAGGTCGGGGCGCCAGGCGGCCAGGATCTGGGCGCTGCACTCGAACAACCCGTCGGGTAGCTCGTCGAGCGGCCACCAGGCCCAGTCGCCGATGCTCTCGTCCGGCTGGGTGGCGGGTTCGCCGTGCCAGGCGGTGACGAGGGCGCCCACGGTGACACGTACGACGTCGCCGACGTGATCGACGAGGGTGCCCAGGAGGGTGACGTTCTCGGGACGCGCGGAGATGCCGGTCTCTTCGGCCAGCTCGCGCACGACCGTCTGTTCCAGGGATTCGCCGGCCTCGACGGATCCGCCGGGCAGCTCGAGAGTGCCGCGTTGGTGGCGGCCCAGGAGCAGACCGCGGTCGCCGAGGACGATGGCGCCCACCCCGATCGCCGCGTGCGGGACGGGCGGGCGCCGTGTGCGGGGACGGCTGGTGATCTGCATGGATAGGACAGTTCTGCGCCGGGCCTGGATGAGCTGGCAGATCACGGGGTTGTCCGGCTCGGGCGCACGGAGCTGGGTGATGGCCTCCACCGTGAATCCATAGTCCGTCAGGAGGTCTTCCCACACCTGTGCGGTCAGCACCCAGGTCTGCAGCGGCAGCGGATCCATGCCCTTGAGGCCGACCGTCTCCGCGCGCGGGACCACGGCGGCGGAGGGACCGTGGCCGTGCCAGTTGGTGTGCAGCGCGGAGAAGACGAGAGGGGAGCCGGGGAGCAGTCCGGCGCGCAGCGCGGGCAGCGCGATGTGCGGGTCGATTCCGGCGAGTGTGCAGATGCCGTACGCCGCGTCGTACGGCTGAGCCTTCTGAAGGTGCTCGATCACGTCGGCATGCAGGAACTGGACGCCTGGTACGTCGCCGAAGTGTCCGGTGGCGCGCAGGTGTTGGGTGGGCGAGAGTTCGACCGCATCGACGAGTGCGCCGTGGGCCTGGGCGAGGTGGACGGCGTAGTGTCCGGCTCCGGAGCCGATGTCCAGTACCCGCTTTCCTGCGAGGGGGCCGAGCACCTCGTCGCCGGGGCCGACATCCTCCCAGAAGCCCCATCGCAGCTGTGCGGGTACGGGCGGCATGTAGGACCGGTCGAGCTGAAACTGGCCGTAGGCAGTCCAGGTCTCGGGGTTGGGGGTCTCGATGGGCACGATGCCTCCGGGGTGGTCGTGCTGGGTCAGGTGCGCGTGGTGAGGTAGGCCGGGCCTTCGCTGCGCCGGGCTAGTTCGATGGCCGAGGCAGGCGAAGGCGCGTGGCGCCAGCAGTTCTTGCCAGGTCGCGAGGTCGTGGACGGCCCACATGTCGTGCGAGGCGGGATCGAGGCGGATCCGGCTGAGCTGGTCGGTGGTCAGTCGGCCTCAGTGCTTCGCGGGCGATCCTGCCGAGCAGGGCGATGTTGGCGCCGCCCGTGGTGTCGTGCTCGCGCAGCACATTTCGCCGGATCACGTCCTGGCTCACGATCGCGACACCGCGGCCGTAGTGATCTCGCAGGCCCTGGACCACGCTCGACTTGCCCGACGCCGAGTTGCCGCGGATCACTACGAGGCGGGTGTCGGGGCGTCCGGCCGCTGTCGCAGCGGGTACGCGGCCTGGTGGGGTGCGTCGGTCATGCGGGCCAGCCCGTCTCGCTGTACAGCTCACCGTTCTGGATCTTCGCGATAACCAGCCGGGTGTAGGGAACGAGTGCGTCGGGAAGGGTGGCGGGGTCCCAGAATTTCCACTGGGTGCACTTGTCCGGCTCGCGCAGTTCCGGCTCGCCGCTCCAGGCGCGGGCGCGGAAAAACAGGCCCAAGCGGGGCGGGTTCCTGGGCTTGCCGATGTGGTGGACGACGTGGACGAGTTCGACGTCCTTGCGCTTGATGTGCAGGCCGGCTTCCTCGGCCGCCTCTCTGATCAGGCAGGCGATGGCGTTCTCCTGTTCGCAGTGGCCGGCCAGGACGTGCCAGGTGGACGGCGCGAACTCGGAGTCGGGGTGGCGCAGCCCGAGCAGCACCGTCCCGTCGGGCCGCTCCAGATAGAGGTGGACGCCGATGATGTTGGGGACCGTGCCGTGGGGTGAAGCCGGACTTTCCTCCTCGGGTTCGGGTCCGCTCTGTGTCGTCGGGTGGCTGGCAGCGTGGCGCCGTACGAGGTCGCTGGTGGTGTCGGCGATACGGAGGCGGTGGAGGTTGTCGGGGGTGAACCAGGCCAGCATCACCCCTTCCGTCAGGTGGAGGTCACGGGGATCGCCGTTCCAGCGGCCGGTGTAAATGGCGATGGGCACGGTCGCACCGGCGTCGTCGGAGGCGTACTCGGTGCCGAACGGGGTCAGGTCGGCGATGTCGAGGCCGGCTTCCTCGGTCAGTTCGCGCCGCACGGTGTGTTCCAGGGTTGCGTCCTGGGGCTCTCGGCCGCCGCCCAGCAGTGACCACATGCCCGGCTCCCAGATCTGGCCGGGGAAGTAGTCGCGCAGGTGGAGCAGGTACTCGCCGCGGTCGTTGTAGATCAGGGCGGAGGCATTGGCCCTCTCGTAGTCGCTCTCCGGCGGGAGCATGAGCAGCTTCTCGCGCAGCGAAGAAGAGGTCACCCGGTCCATGGGCCGCCACTCGATGCCGCCGACCTCTTCTTCCTGAAGCACCACCAGCGTCTCGTCCGCGGTGTGCAGGCGGAAGAGGAACCGGAGGTCGAAGTGCTGGTGGTCGGGTTCGCCTTTGCTTGGGCGGGCGTCGATGTCGTGGGTGTCGATGTCGAATGGCACCGTCTCGTAGCCGGGCCACGGCGTGACGGCCTGGGGCGGGATCCCGGTCTCCTCGTGCAGCTCGCGCAGGGCCGCTGCTGCCAGGGACTCATCAGAGGGCTCGGCGTGTCCGCCGGGGGCGAGGACTTTCCCGCTGGCCAGGTGCAGCACGTGCAGGACGCGGCCGAGCGGGTCAATGACGATTGCGCCGCAGGTGACGTGCCCGGTGAAGGTGGAGCGGCCGGCGATGTCGGTGGGACGGTCGAGGGCGTGAAGGAGGCCGTCGAGCTGCTCGCCCTCGTGAGGGTGGCGAGCGAGGTAGGCGGCAACGGTGGTGCGGATGTGGTCGTGCGACAACGGCATGGGGCTACCTCGGAGGGGCGTGGAGCGGGACGGATCGAGCCGGGTGGGCGTGCAGGTCAGGTCAGCCGCATTCCCTCTTCAGGGATCTCCTCGATGGCGGCGGCGCGAGCGGTTTGCAAGCCCCACCGCTCGCGTGCCGTCTCCGCTGCGAGCTGGGCTTGCCGCGCGCCGGGCGGGCCCCAGCCCAGCAGGGCGGCTGCCTGGGCGGGGGTGGCGAGCAGGCGGGCGAAGGGGCGGCCGGTGGCAGGGTCCACGGCCGCCGGTCCGATGGCGGTGACCCGGGCGGCCAGACGGAGCCGGGTGTTGGGCCCCACGCCGCCGTAGACCTCGCCGGTCTCATCAAGTACCCAGCCCAGTCGCGCCGGATCGGCCAGGGTGAGCTGGGCTTCCTCGGCGGCCTCGCGGTGCAGAGTGTCCTCGGGCGTCGCGTCGGTGCTCTCTACGGTGCCGCCGGGCAGCATCGGCAGCGCGCCCCGCGGGCCGGGATCGGCCATCAGGACGACCCGGCCGTCGGGGACGAAGCACCACGCCAGGCTTGCTGCACGGGCAGGTGCTCGGGGACGGGGCCGCGGTGGAGAGGGCTGTTCCACAGAGGCCGGTAGCGGACGTGGACGTCATGGCGGTCCAGCGCCGGGACGTCGAGGATGTACCGGCCGTCGGCCAGGTGAGCGGTGGCGGTGTTGCCGAGTCGGGCCCGGTAGGCGGCGAGCATGATCTGCCCGTCCACGGGGCGTAGCCGCTGCACCGCGTCCCGGGTCTCCAGGAAGGCGTACTCGGACAGCTCCTGGTGCGGCAGGCGGATCGCCTCCGCCTGGTCGGGGGTGAGGGTTCCCCCGTCGAAGACGAACCGGACCTCTCCGGGGCAGTGACTGTCGGGCTGAAGGTCAGGGTGGTGCGCGGAGAAGGAGTGGACGGCGAGTACGGCCGACAGGGGCAGATCCAGGCCCAGTTCTTCGGTGATCTCGCGCCTGCAGGTGATGTGCGGGTGTTCGCCGGGTTCGACGACGCCTCCGGGCAGCAGCCATGAGCCGTCCTCGCGGTAGGTGGGGTGCACGAGCAGGACCCGGCCGACCTCGTCGGTGATGATCGCGGCGGCGCCGAGCCACACCGCGTGCCGGGATGCGGCGTACTGCGCTGTCGGCAGAGTGGCACCCGGGGAGACGTGTTCCGAAGGGGGGATGGGAGAGGTCACGTATCTCTGCCTTCCGAGGCGGTGGGTGCAGCAGGGTTCGGGATGATCGCGGCCGGGGCGTACTGCGCGGCTTGGGCCTCGAACATGGCGGCGTACCGGCCGCGGGCGGCGATGAGTTCGTGGTGGGTGCCGTGCTCGGCGAGGTGGCCGTTGTTGAGGACGTAGATGTGGTCGGCGTGGCGGACGCCGGACATGCGGTGGGTGACCAGGACGACGGCCCGGTTCGGGGCGGCGAGGCGGCGGATGCGGTTGAAGGCTTCGATCTCGGCTTCGGGGTCGAGGGCGGAGGTCGGCTCGTCGACGATGAGGACGCCGTCCGCCGGTGATGTTGAGCTGCGCCAGTGGGTGCGGGACAGGCCGAGCTTCTGCCATTCGCCGCCGGACAGTTCGATGGCGCCGCGGAACATGCGGGCCAGCAGACTGCGCAGACCGTCGGGGAGCTTGGCGATGACGGGGCCGGCGACGGCGTAATCGACCGAAGCCGTGAGGTCCTCATCCGTCGCGGGATGGTCGGGGCGGCCGAGTTGGATGTTCATCGCGGCGGTCACGGGCCAGCGCTGGAAGTCCTGGGTGAGCAGCGAGACGCGCTGGAAGACCTGGGTGCGGTCGAGGCCGGTGAGGTCCGCCTCGCCCCAGCGCAGCGTGCCGCTCTCGGGCAGCAGCATGCCGGAAAGGACCTTCATCAGGGTGCTCTTGCCGGAACCGTTCTCACCCACCACCGCGGTGACCGATCCCATCGGCAGGGTCAGGGACACTCCGTCCAGGGCAGGCGCGTCCCGGTCGGGGTAGCGGTAGGTGACCTGGTCCAGGACGATCTTCTTGACGCGTTCGGGTACGGACGCCCCGCCGACGGGCAGCGTCCGCCGGTCAGCCTCGGCGAGGAAGCGGCCGTGGTCGCGGACATAGAGGCTCTCCTCGTGGAGCTGGTTGATGTTCATGACCAGTGCGCCCAGGCTCGCCGAGCCGGTGCGTACGGCGATGACGGCGGTCCCGGCGACGGCGAGACTCATGTGCCCGGCCATGATCAGCCAGAACATGGCTCCGTAGGTCGCGGCCATCGCCAGGCCCGACAGTGCGGAGGCCACCCATTCGGTGAGGGCTTTGCTGGAGGCGAGGCGTTCTTGCTCGGCTTCGGCGCTCTCGGCCATGCGCTCGTAGCGGCTGAGGAGGAAGGGGCCGACGGCGTGGAGGCGGACCTCCTGCGCGGCGGTGCGTTCGGTGAGCAGGTTGCCGATCAGGCGGCTGGCCCGTACGTGCTCGATCCAGCTCATCACCGACACGTACCGCTCCTGGGCCACGCGCATGGCGCCCCAGCCGCGTGGGGCAGCGATGAGGATCAGCATGGGCAGCAGCGCGGGGTGCAGTACGGCGAGGACACCGGCGGTGGTGATCAGGGAGATGAGACCGTTCAGCGCGGCGACGCAGGAGCCGATCATGCGGCGAGCGGAAGCGGGGCCCTGCTGGGCGACATCCACCAGGCGCCGGAAGTCGGGGTCGTCGATGGCTTCCAACTCGACTCTGGCCGCGGCGGCCAGGTACTGGGTGGTGGCGATCCGCTCCACCTTGGGCTCCAGCCGCCCGGCGCGGGAGGTGGACCAGGCGGCCAGGGCGGAGTTGACGACACCGATGACGGCGGCGGCCAGGAGACCGGGCAGCAGAGAGTGCAGCCGCTCTGGAGCGCTGCCGCTGCCGGCCGGCAGAGCGTGCATGACAGCGTTGACGGCGAGCAGGCCGGCGGCAGCGGCGATGCCCTGGCCGATCTCGCTGACCCCGACCGAAAGCAGGGCACGCCGGTTGGCCTGCCACGCCATGCGTAACGTGGAGCCGACGAGCGCGGGCATGGAGCGCAGCGCCGACAGCATGGTCAGGTCCAAGGCCGCGTGCTCGTGCTGGGACCAGCCCATGTCGTAGCGCAGGGGGCCGCCGAACAGCTCCTGTTCGGCGGCGGAGACCTGCGGGTCGGCCATGGTGACCGGGCCGAAGAACCTCTTCACCGGGCGCCTCCCGCAGGCCAGTTGGTGGCCCGGTAGGACGGGCCGTGGGTGAGCATGTGGAAGATCGTGGCGGTGTAGAGGTGGCAGTCCGGCGACGGTCTTTCGATGGACACCCAGAAGAGCCCTTCGTGCTTGTCCGGCTCGGCGTTGTACGGCTCGCCGCTCCAGGACTGGGCCACGAACACGGCGGTGATCCGGTCCAGGCCACGGTCGGGATCGTGGTGGTGGATCAGGCCGCAGAACTCCTGCCGGTCAGCGCTGACGAGGACCCCCACTTCCTCCTTGACCTCGCGCCGCGCGGCGTGATCGAGCGGCTCTCCGGCCTCCAGATGGCCGCCCACAACGGTGAGTTGACCCGGCGCGAGGTCGGCGTCAGGTTTGCGGCGCACGCACAGGGCGGCACCGTTGGGCCGCAGCAGGACCTGGGCGACGTCGGCGATCAGCAGGTGAGGCGCCTTGTTCACAGACGGCCCTCCTGCGACAGGCTTGCGACGGTGCGCCGGACCGGCGCGATCACGAGCGCGTCGCCGTGCCGGGGACCGTGGGTGAGCGTGCTCGCGTCGTCAGATGCGGCGGACGCTGCTACTGCCCGTTGCTCCGTCCCGGCCGGGCGGCCATAACTCTTGAGCAGGGCGGCTCTCAGTTCTCGGTTCGGCCGCGGAGGGGTAGGTGCGTGCGTCATGCCAGGCACCTCGTATCCGGTCGCGACCCACGGGCGGAAGGGGCGTTGCGGTTCGACGCGGAGTGCAGGGCGGTGCCCGAGGGAGCTGTGCCGTTTTCGAACGCGGGATGAACGAGCGCAGGGCGGCATACCGGATTCATGAGGGCTCCTTGGGGCGGGATGCGGACTGGTGAGCGGGTAACGGGCGCTTCCGTATCGCCGTAACGGGTGCAGGCGGGCGAAATCTAGAACGTCAGTTCGTATGGCGGTTCCTGGCCTTGAGTGGTCGTGTGCGGGGCTCCGTGATGCTGTGTTCGATCACTCATGTGGGTTGCGCTACCTCCTTCGGGGGATTGCCTGCTGCCGCCTTGTCGACCCGCAGAAGGCGTCTCAGCCAGTCTTCGCCGAGGGCGACGGCCTCGGTCAGGGACCGCTGGTGGTCCGCGGGCAGCGCGCCGGCACCGAGACCCGCGGCCCTGATCACCGAGCTGAGGGCAGACGCCCGATCAGCGCTGAGCGCAGCCCGAGTGGGCAGATGGTCCAGCACTTCACGCGCGGCATAGGCGTCAAGACGGGCCACGTCGGTCAGAGTCTCGCAGAGCGTGTCCGTATACGGCCCGTGGGCGCCGAGGTCCAAGGCGGCCAGACCCGCCCGGGTCTGGAACACGGCGGTGGACGGATCGGCATCGGCAAGGAGTGCGCGGGCCGCGCGCTGGGCCCGGTCGAGATCGGTCTGCGCAAGCGGTGGATGGCCGGGGTGGCAGTGGGCGCGCAGAAGCTCGGCGATGGCGCTCTCCCATGACTCCGTGGGCTGCGTGGCGTCGATCAAGTCGCGGACCTGGTCGTGCAGCCCCTGCTCCATCAGGGCCATGATCTTGATCTGGCGGCCGTCGAGGAGGCGGTTGCCGATGCCGCGGTGCTGGGCCATGGCCTCGGCCGCTTCGGTCCAGCGGCCGAGGCGGGCGAGGGCTCGGGCTCCGTCCACGAGCAGGATGACGTACAGCTCCTGGCACACCGTGCGGTGATCCTCATCCGTGCCGATGAGGGCGGACAGGTCGATGGTGCGGCCGTCGATGTCGGTCTTGTTGCGGTGCCGGGCAGCGTCGGTGAGGCAGAGCAACACGCTGTACGCCAACTCGCCCTGGCCTGCTCGGGTCAGCAGTCGGGAGAGGTTGACCAGCGGCATGAGGGACATCACGGCGATCGGTCCGCTCAGGCGCCCGGCCTCGGCGAAGACTTGGTGCTGGCGCCAGCACAGGGCCTCGGCCAGGCTGGGCAGGCCGACGTCGGAGGCGATCAGCGCGGCATAGTTGAGGACCCCACAGGTGCGGGCCGCCGAGTCGTGGTGGCTCGCACCTGCGGGCGCGACGGTCAGCCCGGTGAGGTGGTTGATGCGCTCGAGAAGCGGGAGCGCGGGCGCCTTGGTACGGCGGACCAGGGGGAGCCGGCTGGCTATCGCGGGCATCATCGGCTCAGCCCTTTCCCGTCAGACCGCTGCGGGCTGCGCTTGCGGGTGGTTCTTCGCTGCCTGGTCCAGCGCCCTGGTGAAGTGCTCGGCGCGCTTATCGCCCTCGGCCTCCTGGGCGCGGAAGCCGCCGAAGCGGTGCCAGTAACGGCGGCAGACGTCGCTGCCCATAATCGTCTCGGCGTAGAAGGGGAGTTGCCCCTCCCGCACGAAACCCAGCCTGTCGCGCAGGTCGATGATGCAGATGAGCTGGTTGGCCTTCAGCAACTGCAGGTACTCCTGGACTTCCACGTCCTCGGGAGCCCACAGCTTGGCGAGATCGAGGTCAGTGGACACCCGTGCGAGCCATTCGAACTGGTTGCGCGCGACGGCCGCCTCGTTCCGCTCCGCCTCGTTCCGCTCCGCCTGGTGCCGTGCCTCCTGCCGGAGACGGGCTGCTGCGAGTCCGGCGGTGGTGAGCGAGATGGCGGCGCCGGCGGCGAGAACAGCGGTGGTGAGCTTCATACGGCAGCGGTCCTTTCAGCTAAAGGGGTAGGTGGCCGGGCGTTGGATCGGTGAGAGGTGGGCGGGGCCCGCTGCGTCATGCGGCCCCCGCGAACACGGTGGTCGGGGAGTCGTCAGCCTGGCGAGCCGGGGCGAACCGGCGACGCACCGTCTCCAGGGCGATGGTGATCGGGGGCAGCCCGACGGTCGCCCTGCGCTGGTCCAGGGACTCCGGCGCGCGCAACGGGCACAGTGCAACCCCAGTTGCACCGACTACTAGTTGGGTCCCGAATGGTGTTTCTGACTGGAGCGTCGACCCTCTGACCGTGTTGGCCGAGCTGGGAAGCGACGATCTCGACATGCACCGACGCAAGTTGCTGGCGACCACCGCATACTCGGCCGCCGGGCTGGCCCTGCCCACCGCTCCTTGGTGGGCAGCCGCCCCAGCCACGGCGGCATCGCGCCCAGCAGTATCGTCCCGGCTGGTCACTCAGGCT
Source organism: Streptomyces sp. DSM 118878 (assembly GCF_052936595.1). Classification (NCBI taxonomy): domain Bacteria; kingdom Bacillati; phylum Actinomycetota; class Actinomycetes; order Kitasatosporales; family Streptomycetaceae; genus Streptomyces; species Streptomyces sp. DSM 118878. Next base: position 1,041,979 of record NZ_CP193622.1, on the reverse strand, counting down.
GACATCGACGATGTCCGCAAACTGACAGCCTTCTACTTCGCGCGAGACCAGCAGCGCGGTGGAGCCTCGGGGCGCTCGGCCCTGGCCGGTCATCTTCGCGACGAAGCAGTGCCGCTCCTGAGCAGCAGGTTTCGAACGGAACGGCTCCGCCGCGACGCATACTCGGCTGTGGCGGAAATGACCTACCTCGCAGGCTGGATGGGGTTCGACGCTTCCGAACACCGCACCGTTCAGCGCTATCTCACCCTCGCCGCACGCATCGCGGCCGAAGCCGCAGACGGACCGCTGGGCGGCCACATCCTGCGCGCCCTCGCGCACCAAGCAGTCGACCTCGGGCACCCACACAGGGCGCTCGACCTGGCCGACGCCTCCATGGCCCGCACCCGCTACGGACAGGCCAGCGCGCGCGAGAAGGCCCTGCTCGCGATCGTTCACGCCCGAGCCCTGGCCGCCGACGGTGACCGCCCCGGCACCCTCGCTGCCATCAGCCGCGCGGAGCGGGACCTTGAGCGCGCCGACAACGAGGATGCCCCTAATCGAGTTTCTTCCAGGAAGCCTCCCTCGCCCACGAGACCGCCTGCGCTTTGCGAGACCTGGGCAACCCCCTCGACGCAGAACTGCACTTCCAGCGCAGCGTCGCCACCCGCCGTCGGCAGCAATACGCCCGCACTCACAGCGTGACCCTCGGCCACCTGGGCGCCGTCCAGGTCCAGCAGGGACATCTCGATGAAGCATGCGGCACCTGGGGACAAGCTCTCGACGCCATGGCCGGCGTTCAGTCCGGACGCGCCCGCGACGTCATCGTCCGCATGCAGAGCGACCTGTCGCCTGTCCGGCAACGCGGGGTTCGCCACGTCGCCGAATTGGACCGCCGGGCCCGGGAAATGCTGCGCGCCATAGGCTGACCACAGGGCAGGGCAGGGCAGCGGCTGCGGCCGACGGCTGCTGAACATGCGATTCCACGGGAGAGGAACGAGCGCCGATGGCGACGTACGAGGTTGAGTCGATTGCAACGGTGATCGGGGGCCACACCCGCGTCCAGGATGACTACCAGGGCGGGGTCGAATCGGTCATCCGGCTCAACGACGCGTACCCTCTCGAAACGCTGCAGGGCATCGAGGAGTTCTCCCATTTGACCGTGACGTGGCGCTTTCACCTGGCACAAGGTGAGGACGTGCAACTCCACGCCCGCAACCCCCGAGGCAACCCGCGGTGGCCGGCGACCGGAACCTTCGTTCATCGGAATCACCGGCGTCCCAACCAGTTGGCCGTCAGCTACCCGAAGCTGCTCAGCGTGGATGGCCGCGACCTTCTGGTGACGGATCTCGACGCGGTCGACGGGACGCCGGTCGTGGACCTGGCCCCGTACTTTCAGGAGATGGGGCCCCGAGGAGCCGTCCGGCAGCCGGCATGGCCGGGCGAGATGCTCGCAACCTACTGGCGTGACGCGTCGGAGCGCCCGTAGGCAGGCTTGCCGCCTTACCTCGCGCATCCGCACGGAGGCCGTCGCCAGCAGCGCGTTCGTGGGTGCGCTCGGCACGTCCGTCGTGTCCCCAGCAGCGGTGATCCGTCTGCGGAGTGGGCGCGCAGGGCCGGACAGAGCATCCAGGTCCTCTTCCGCTACTACGCCAAGTTCCTGGCCGAGGCACGGAACCACGCCAATAGCTTGATCGAGGAGTCGATGCGCCGATGGGAGGCGCCAGCGGATGACGAGGAGGGCGTCTTAGCGGGGCCTTGGCCCGGACATGCCCCGGAAGAGCTGGTCAGAGGTGGGATACCTGTGGGAGATATCGGGAGTAGGGGCGCATTTTGGCTCGCTGCCCAACTGCGGGCCTCGAAGGGCGCCTGAGGGGTGTCGTCCCTGGTCAGGCGCCCTTCTCCCGTGTCTAGAAGAAGCCGAGCTTCTTCGGCGAGTATGAGACCAGAAGGTTCTTGGTCTGCTGGTAGTGCTCCAGCATCATCTTGTGTGTTTCGCGTCCGATCCCGGACTGCTTGTATCCGCCGAACGCCGCGTGCGCGGGATACGCGTGGTAGCAGTTCGTCCAGACGCGGCCCGCCTGGATCGCCCGGCCCGCTCGGTACGCGGTATTCATGTCGCGCGTCCACACCCCTGCGCCCAGGCCGTAGAGCGTGTCGTTTGCGATCTTGATGGCGTCGTCGAAGTCGTTGAACGACGTGACCGAGACGACGGGACCGAAGATCTCCTCCTGGAAGATCCGCATGCGGTTGTCGCCCTCGAAGATGGTGGGCTGCACGTAGTAGCCGCCCGCCAACTCGCCGTCGTACTCGATCCGCTGCCCGCCCGTGAGGACCTTGGCGCCCTCCTGCTGGCCGATGTCCAGGTAGGAGAGGATCTTCTCCAACTGGTCGTTGGACGCCTGCGCGCCGATCATCGTGTCCGTGTCGAGCGGGTGCCCGGCCTTGATCTGCTCGGTCCTGGCGACCGCCGCCTCCATGAACTCGCTGTACTGCCCGCGCTGCACGAGCGCCCGCGAGGGACACGTGCAGACCTCGCCCTGGTTCAGGGCGAACATCGTGAAGCCCTCGAGCGCCTTGTCCCTGAAGTCGTCGTTCGCCGCCCACACGTCGTCGAAGAAGATGTTCGGCGACTTGCCGCCCAACTCCAACGTGACGGGCTTGATGTTCTCCGAGGCGTACTGCATGATCAACCGCCCCGTGGTCGTCTCCCCGGTGAACGCGACCTTGGCGACGCGCGGACTGGAGGCCAGCGGCTTGCCCGCCTCGACCCCGAACCCGTTGACGATGTTGATGACCCCCGGCGGCAGCAGATCGGCGACCAGACTCATCCAGTAGTGGATGGAAGCCGGTGTCTGCTCGGCGGGCTTGAGGACGACGACGTTCCCGGCGGCCAGCGCCGGCGCCAGCTTCCACGTCGCCATGAGGATCGGGAAGTTCCACGGGATGATCTGCGCGACGACGCCCAGCGGCTCATGGAAGTGGTACGCGATGGTGTCCTCGTCGACCTCGCTCAGCGTTCCCTCCTGCGCGCGGATGACCCCGGCGAAGTAGCGGAAGTGGTCGATCGCGAGCGGAATGTCGGCTGCCAGCGTTTCGCGGACCGGCTTGCCGTTCTCCCAGCTCTCAGCGACCGCGAGCTGTTCGAGATTGGCCTCCATCCGGTCGGCGATCTTGCGCAGGACGTCCGAACGCTCGGTCGTGGAGGCCCGCCCCCAGGCCGGCGCCGCCGCGTGTGCAGCGTCGAGAGCACGCTCGACGTCCTCGGCGGTACCCCGGGCGATCTCGGTGAACGGCTGCCCGTTGACCGGACTCGGGTTCTCGAAGTACTGGCCGCGCGCGGGCACCACGTACTCGCCGCCGATGAAGTGGTCATAGCGGGACTGGTAGGAGACGATCGCACCGTCGGTACCGGGCGCTGCGTAACGGGTCATCTTGACTTGCCTCCCGAGGAACGCCGCCCGCTGTCGGGCAGCTCGCGCTGGGAGGCTAAGGGCGCGGAGGTTGCGCCTACGTTGCAGTGCGCGCCCGGTGCGTGGCCGACAGTCAGCAGGGCCGGGCAGCGGGCATCCCTGTCCTGTTGAGGCCGGTACTGCCCGGTCGGGACCGGCTCGGCTTGCGGAGCCCAGCTCTTCTTGGCGGAGTTCCGGCACGCAGCCTGTTGTGCACCTGGCGGTGGGAGTTCAGGCGCACGAGGCCTGGGGTGCACGAGGTCTGGGGTGCTGCGCGCGAGGTCTGGGGTGCATGAGGCCTGGTCCGACAGCCCTTAGCACCGGCCAGAGCTGACTGACGGGCAGGGCTGTCGGGAGACAGGACGGATCACTCGGTTGTCGGCTCCGGTAGCATCGGTGACATGTCTGCTGCTTCGTGTGCGGCTTGTGCCGCAGTGACGAGGACGCTCCGCTAGCGGCGGGGCGTTCGTCTCACTTCTGTTGAACGCGTCGTCGCTTCGTGGTCGAACCGAAGCGGCACGTTGGTGCTGCTCGGAACTTCTTCTGAGCAACGGAGCACTTGGTGATTTCAGGCATCCTCTCTGCGTACCGGGACGAAGCGTCTCCAGTGCGTGCACGGCTGGTGCTGTGCTGCATGGCCCTGCTGCAGTTCTTCATCGCGGTCGACGTGACCGTGGTCAATGTCGCCCTGCCCTCGATCGGCGCCGACTTCGGCGTCGACAGTCATGCGCTGACCTGGGCGGTGGTCGGGTACACGATTACCGGCGGCGGGCTGCTGATGCTCGGCGGTCGGCTGGGCGACGTGCTCGGCAGGCGCCGCGTCCTGCTTCTCGGCACCACTCTCTTCGGTGCCGCTTCTCTGTTGGCCGGCCTCGCGCCCTCGTTCGCCCTGCTGGTCACGGCCCGGCTGTTGCAGGGGGTCGGTGAGGCGATCGCTCTTCCTGCCGCGATGTCGGTGATCGTGCTCATGTTCCCTGAAGGGCCGCGAAGGTCAAAGGCGTTGGGCGTGTGGGCTGCCGTCGCGAGCTGTGGCCTTGTCCTCGGATTCGTGCTCTCCGGGTTCCTCACCGAAATGCTCGGCTGGCGGTGGATCTTCCTGGTGTCCGTGCCGTTCATCCTGGTCGTACTCGTGGCAGCGGTCTGCCTCGTGCCGGGTGAGCGTCCCGCTGGAGCGCGATCGTTGGACCATCCCGGCTCATTTCTGCTGGTCGCGGCTCCGTTGCTCTTCACCCTCGGCGTCGTCGAGGCAGGCGAGGGAAACAACACGCGGCCATGGCTTCCGCCGATGGCTCTGGCCGGCGCGGCAGCGGCCGGGGCCTTGTTCATCAGGGTCGAACGCCGCTCACCCAATCCGCTCGTGCCACTGAGTTTCTTCCACCACCGCCCCCGGGTCTTGGCCAACCTCGCCACCGCTTTGGTGAGCGCGGCACTGTCCACCTCGTTCCTGCTGTTCACCTACTACCTTCAGGACCGGTTGGGAGCCAGTCCGCTCCAGGCCGGACTGACGATGCTGCCCTTGGCGGTGTCTCTGATCGCGGCCTCGGTGCTGGTTCCCCGATTGCTCGTACGGTGGGGCGCCCGGGCCTGCGTCCTGGCCGGGATCTGCTGCACCGCGCTGGCGATGGCCGCCATCGCCCTGGTCTCCCACTACGGGGCCACCGGTCTGGCGATGATTCCGGCCATGCTGTTCATCGCCGCCGGGATGGGTCTCGGGATCGTGGGGCTGCAGTACATCGGGGTGACCGGCGTGACCGAAGACGACGCCGGCATCGCCTCCGGTGTCCAGCGAGCCGCCGACCAACTGGGCGGCTCCACCGGGATCACGCTCTACGTCGGCATCGGGTTCGCTCCCGCCTTGGACGGCACCGACCCCTTCCTCGCCAGCAGCTTCCTGGCCATCGCCGGACTCGCCGTAGCCGGGTTCGTCACCTGGCGGATCTCCATGCCCGCCGCGGCGGCAGAGGAATCGTTCGGCTGACCTCGGACAGGGCTGCGCCCGTCCGGCCGGATGCCGGACGGGCGCAGCCCTGGACAACAGACCCGCGATCGCCAGCCGCCCAACAGAAGGCCCCGTGCCCGTGCCAGCCTGCCCTCCTTCATCACCGAACCCCTGGGGGACCAGTTCCACATGCTGATCCCGCGCCGACGGATCACTCACTCGGCGGGACGAGTGGATCGCCGGACGGGTGCATTGTGAAAGCCCGCGGAAACGTGGATCGCGGGAAATGTGACCAAGCGGTTGATGCTGGTCTAAAAGGGAAACAAGTCGGCTATGCGCCTTGCGGGTTGTTGAGCGGTCTTTGTAGGGCTGTTGGGGGTCTGTTACCGCTCGATGTCGTGAGGTTGCAGGCCTGGCCGAGAGCCGTGGAAGTCGTCGGCGTGGTCGACGGCCCATTGGGCGTACGTGTGCGCCGGCGCGCCGGTGATTTTTTCGACGATGGCGGAGGTCAGGGCCGGGACACCATTGGCGGCGGCCCACTGACTCACGATCGCCTCGGCCACGACCGGATGCATTGTTCTGCCGACTTCCGCGCGAGCCTGCTTGTCGGAGATGTGTTCAATCCGGATGGGGTGGTCGATGGCCTGGCCGATGTACTCCACCTGGCGTTGCAGCGTCAGGGACTCGGCCCCGTAGATGGTGTAGGTCTGGTGCGAGTGGCCCGGTTCGGTCAGGGCGGTGACCGCAAGTGCCGCGATGTCCTTCTCGTGTACTGGTGCCGACTGTGCGAGCGGATAGGGAAGACGGACAACGTTGTCGGTACGGATTGATTCGGCCCACCAAGTGCGAGTGTTGGTGGCGAATGTCCCTGGCCTGAGGAACGTCCAGTCCATACCGGACCGTTGGATGGCCTGCTCGATCGTGCGGTTCAGGAGGGGGACCGGGTGGTCGGCATCGGGGTCCAGGACCGACACCGACGAAAGCAGAACCACCTGCCGGATCCCCGCGGCTGCGGCCGTCGCGGCGACCTTCTCGATGTCGTAGGGCTTCTGGGGGTTGAGCATTCCGTAGAGAAACACCTTGTCGGCACCGTCGAGCACCGCGGGCAGCGTCTCGGGACGCTCCAGGTCGGCGACGACAGCTTCCAGCCCGGGCGTCCGGCCTGCGACGCCAGCTTCCAACCCTGTTGTCCGGCCTGTGGCTGCGGTTCTGCTGACTGCTCTGACGTGTTCGCCGGCGGCCAGCAGGCCGTCAGCCACGTGTCGGCCCACGTTTCCGCGAGCGCCGAAGACAACTACCACCATGACGGGATCTCCTATTGTTTGTAGGTATGAAGTGCCGCTGAATGGGCGTATCCAGTGAAAACCCGCTGTCGACCCCGGTATGTCGACAGGGCGGGACGGTTGCCATTAGGGCTGGATGTTCTCCAGGTCCTCCAGAAGGCGCGGGTGCTTCGGCTCCCAGCCGAGGGCCTGCCGGGTGTGGGCGCTGGACGAGGGCTGGTCGGCCGCGAAGATCGGGCCGAGAGGGCCGTAGGTTTCCGGCGGCACCGACTCGACTGGCAGGCCCAGCCGTCGGCCGATGACCGCAGCGATGTCACGCACCCTGTCTCCCTCATCGTCCACGGCGTGCCAAGCGGTACCGGCTTCCGGCTGCTCCAGGGCGAGCCGGAAGAGGACTGCCGCGTCGAGCGCGTGCACGGCCGGCCAACGCTGTGCGCCGTCGCCCAGGTAGCCGGACACTCCGGTCTGGCGTGCGATATCGGTCAGCAAACCGGCGAACCCGCCGGTGCCCTGGTTGTGGACCGTGCGCGGCAAGCGGACGGCCGTGCTCCGGACCCCGCGCGAGGCCAAGCCCAGGACCGCCGTGACCGCGCGACCGCGACCACCGACCGGCCCGTCGGTCGACACCGGGTCGGCCTCGGTGGAGACGCGGCCCCTCACATGGGGCGTACCCGAGGCGGTGACGAAGGGGCGGTCGCTGCCGACGAGTTCCTCGCCGAGGGCCGCGAGGGCGGCACTCTCCTCAGTGACCGCCTTTGCCAGGGCGTCGGGGCTGCTGAAGTCGTTGCTGAATGCCAGGTGGATCACCCCGTCGGACTGAGCGACGCCGGCTCGAAGGATGTCCAGATCGGTGAGACCTCCCCGGAGCGGCTCGGCGCCGGCCGCCTCGGCGGCCAGTGCGGACGCGTCGGAGCGGGCTAAGGCGAGGACGGTGTGGTCGTTGGCGAGCAGTTCGGCAACGACGGCGGAACCGATCAGACCGGTGCCACCGGTGACAAAAACGCGCATGGAACTCTCCCGGAAGTGATGGGACTTTTGTCCCGTCACTCTAGCAGGGTGATGGGACAAGAGTCCCGTCACGTATGATGGGGCCATGAGTAGGTGGGAACCAGGGGCGCGCGAACGCCTCGTCGTGGCTGCCGTCGACCTGTTCACCGAGCAGGGGTACGACGCCACGACGGTCGCGCAGATCGCCGAGCGTGCCGGGGTCACCAAAAGCACCTTCTTCCGGCACTTCCCCGATAAGCGCGAGCTGCTGGTGGCCGGACAGGAGACGCTGAGCCGGCTGCTGACCGAGGGGGTCGCCGAGGCGCCCGCTAACGCCAGCCCGCTCGAGGCGGTCGCCGCCGGCCTTGAGCGCGCCTCGAGCGCGATGGGCCCCGCCAATCGAGAACTCGCCCCTCGCCTGAAGGCGGCCGTTGCCGCCAGCGCCGAACTGCAAGAGCGTGACGCCCTCAAGAGCGTCAGCCTCGCGGCCGCGGTGACAACCGCCCTGGTCGCCCGCGGTGTGCCCGATCCGACTGCGGCTCTCGCGGGTGAGCTGGGCCTCCTCGCCTTCAAGCGGGGGTTCGCCGAATGGTCCGAGGGTGACCGTGATGCCAAGGACGAGCTCGCCGGGTACGTCCTGGCGGCCCTGGACGAGCTGCGTGCGGCGAGCGCATTGCTGGGCTGATCGGACAAAACCTCACCCGCTCATCGGCTGCTTGCGCATCGACCTGGCACTCGTCACCGCGGCCAAGATCTACGGAAGGTGACTTGCCGTCACCCTGCTGACCTCCTCCCCGCTGCCTCAGACTCAGAGGGTCGGTATGGGGGGTGATACTCGTATTGCCTTGTCGGCTGGGGTAGGGGGGCTGGTCTGGGGGCCGCCGGGCGGCTATGGCCGCGGCTGGGCGAACAATCCCTGCTTGGTTTTGTCCATACTCGGTTTCGTCCCTGCTCGGTTTCGACCAGGATGCCGCGCTCGGTCAGCCGCTTGAGTTTCAGGCGGGTGTTGTTGATGTTGTTGGGCGCGATCTCCGTGTCCATCGCCTCACACACCTGCCGTGCCCGCAGCGGAGCGTCAGCCGCAGCGAACACCGCCATGATCTGCTGGTAGGCCGGACGGTCTGGCAGCTTCGTGGCCGTCCGAGTCCGAGTCCGAGTCGGAGTCGGAGTCGGAGTGGGCGGATCGGGCAGCGCGATCAGAGTTTTACGGGTGATCCGGTGCTCCTCGGCTCCACGGTCGAACTCCTCAAGCTGCGCCGATAGTTCCTCGATGCGTCCCCGGGGCGCTTCGGCCTGCCCGGCGATCTCACGCTCCCGCTCCTCCAGGTGTGCCGGAACTCCCCAGGGTGAACTCGCCGTCGCTCATGCGCCACGCCAGGTGGGGGTGGAGACCGCGGTCAGTATCCGGGCCATCGGGTCGCATATGGCCCAGTACACCCTCGACTCGGCCGAAGTGAGCCGTGCCCGCAGTCACGTACGAGCCTGCGGTGCAGCATCATGAACCCGTTCACCTGCTCCACCACCCACCTCTTCGGCTGCGCGGAACGAACCCGCTGGCTGCTGGGTTGTGCTCCACGACTTCGATGTCGATACCCGCCCTCTGGCCGTGGTCGGTGACGCCTTGCCGGAGGTGTCGGCGGGCGCCCCGGCGGCCGCGTGCAGGCTCTGGGTGTCGAGCACCGAGCACCACCAGGCTGGGTCGGCCGCAGCCGGTGCGGGACTGGCAGAGCAGGGCGTTGACGACCTCCCGCATCTCGTAGTTGCCCCGGTGGCCGCTGACGGAGGGAGGCTGGGCCTTCCAGGAGGCGATGACGGGCTCCATCAGGGCCCATCACTCGTCGGACAAGTCGGAACCCCGCCGGTTCTTCCGTCAGTGGTTGACCCTGAGGATGACCAGGATGAGCGGGGCGCACTGTGGCTGGTGCGCGCGTCGGCGTGTCCTCCCGGTCATAGCCACGCCCAGGAGGACATGCTGCCGCTGCTCGCCGTCGTTTGCCCGGGACCGTCGAACTGGAGTACGGGCTGTCAGTCGGTGCGGAAGCCGGCCATCAACGAGGCCGGGTAGCGGCTGCCTGCGGAGCCCTGGGGGAGGACTACCCGGATACGGGCCAGGTCGGCGTCGGTGAGTTCTACGTCGGTGGCGCCGACGTTCTCCTCCAGGCGTGTGGCGCTGCGGGTGCCCGGGATCGGGACGACGTCCTCACCCTGGGCGAGCAGCCATGCAAGGGCGAGCTGGGCGGGGGTGATGCCCTTGGCGGCGGCGAGCTTTCGGAGCTGCTCGGCGGCGTTCAGGTTGTAGGCGTAGTTCTCGCCCTGCCAGCGCTCGTCCCAGCGGCGCATGTCGTCCTCGGGATACTCGGCGGCGGGCTTGACCACACCGGAGAGGAAGCCGCGGCCGAGTGGCGAGTACGGCACCAGGCCGATTCCTAGCTCTCGCAGGACCGGAAGGATCGCGTCCTCTACTTCGCGTTCGAAGATCGAGTACTCGTACTGAAGGGCTGTGACCTGGGTGACGGCGTGGGCGCGGCGGATGTACTGGGGGCCGACGTTACTCAGGCCGAAGTGCTGCACCTTACCTTCGGTGATCAGGTCACCGACAGTGCCTGCGACCTCCTCGGCCGGTACGTCGGGGTCGGAGATGTGCTGGTAGAAGAGGTCGATGCGGTCGGTCTGGAGGTAGCGGAGGCTGTTCTCGGCGACCTTGCGGATGTTCTCGGGGCGGCTGTTGACGCCGCTCCCCGGCGTCTCGCTGGCCATGTCGAAGCCGAACTTGGTGGCCAGGACGACCTCGTCGCGGAAGTTCTTGACTGCGTTGCCGAGCAGCATCTCGTTGCTGCCGGTGCCTTGGCCGTACATCTCGGCGGTGTCGAAGAAGTCGACTCCGAGTTCGTGGGCGCGGTGAATGGTGGAGGTGCCGTCCTCGTCGTTCGAGGGGCCGTAGGCCATGGACATCCCCATCACGCCCAGTCCGAGCGCGGAGACGCGCAGTCCCCGCTGTCCCAGGGTGCGGTGCTGCATGAGATCGCTCCTCGTGTCATGTCGGCAGTCGGCAACCAAACCGAACTGTTTGGTTTGAGCCTACGCCTGTCCGGAGTGCTGCGCAAAACCGAACGGTTCGGTCGCCTATCCTGGACTCATGTCTCGCTCCACCAGTCCTGGCCAGACCTCGGACGCCGCCATCGCGGGCGAGTCCGCCGACTCCACGCGCCAGCGGATCGTCGCCGCAGCCAAGGAGGAGTTCGCCCGGCACGGAATCGCCGGCGCCCGCGTGGACCGCATCGCCAAGCAGGCCAGGACGAGCAAGGAACGTGTCTACGCCTACTTCCGCAGCAAGGAAGCCCTTTACGCGCACGTCGCCGAACGCGAGACGACCGCACTCGTCGAGGCGACTCAGCTGGATCCGGCCGACCTGCCCGGTTACGCCGGCATCCTCTTCGACCACTTCGCGGCACGCCCTGACCACTACCGTCTGATCACGTGGGGCCGCCTGGAGCTGGCCGAGTCCGCAGGCAACACCACCAGCCGCCTCCAGGCCACGATCGCCGGCAAGCTCGACAAACTTCGCGACGCTCAGCGCACCGGGCTGCTCGACCCGGTCTGGGACCCGGTCGACATCCTCGCCCTGATCAACCAGATCGCCATGACCTGGGCAGGGCAGCCCGAAATCGCCGCCGCTGCCGCAGACCAGGCCGTGGACCCCTCCATCACCGCCCGCCGCGCCGCACTGGTGACTGCCGTCGAGCGCATGTTCCCTCGCCCGGACTGAGGCCAACGCCCAAACCGTTGGGGTTGAGGCACACCTCTTCAACCCCCGAAGGACTTCCGGAGCCAACCACTTAGGCAGCGGAACTTCCGACGGCTGCGCGCTCGCCCACGCCAACCGGCATGATTCGCCACTGCTACGCCCGCCTTGGAGCGCTTGGAGCGCTTGGAGCGCTTGGAGCGCTTTGGATTCGGTTTGGCGTAAACACTGCTGGGCGCGGATGAGCCCGGCCTGCCGGAACAACCCCGGCGGCGGGAGGCACCCGTCCGGTTGGGCCAGCCCCGTCCGGTTGGGTCAGCCCCGTCCGGCCGAGGCCAGCTCGGCGTCCAAGGCGCTCAGGCGGGACAGGACCGGCGGCGTTGGGCGCAGCACCGCCAGAGCCCGCCACACGTCCAGGTCGTCCTCGCCCCACGGCGTGCGGACCCAGTCCGCCAGTAGATCTGGGTCATTGCGGTCGACGAGCGCGGCCCGCAACTGCTCGGCGAGCCTGCGCCGCAGCCTGACCAGCGCCGGCGCCTGCGACTGCGGGAGCAGCGGCCCGGCATACGCGGCCGCCGCCGCCGTCACCGCACCTGCCCCCAGGCGACGCTCGACCGTGTCGACATCACACTCGACGGGCACCGCCAGCCGGTACGGACGTGACCGCAGCAGGTCCGCCCCGAGTACCCGCCGCAGCCGCGCCATCTCAGCCCGCAGCGTCACCTGAGGCACCGACTCGTCCTCGTACAGCGCGTACAACAGTTCGTCCGCGCTCAGCCCCTCCGGGTGACGGGCAAGCAGTACGACGATTTCGCTGTGCCTACGGCTGAGCCGCACCTTGCGCCCACCGGCCAGGAGCAGCGCCTCGTCCCGCCCCAGCGCGGTCAACTCCAGGGCGGTCCCGGCACGCGCTGGCGGGGAGAGCAAAGCGAGCTGCGACTCCGCGGCCCTGGCGACCGCCTGCACGAAGGCGAGGCTGTGCGGGTGGGCCAGACCGTCACCTCCAGTGATGTCGACCGCTCCGATCAGCCGCCCGGTCCGCGGATCGTGCACCGGAGCCGCCGCGCACGTCCACGGCTGCACTGTCCGCATGAAGTGCTCCGCGGCGAATACCTGCACCGGCCGCCCCACGGCCACCGCCGTACCCGGCGCGTTGGTCCCCACGTCCCCCTCCGCCCACCGCGCACCCGGTACGAAATTCATCCGTCCCGCCTGCCGCCGCGTCACTGAGTGCCCCTCGACCCACAGCAGCCTGCCCTGGGCATCGCAGACGGCCAGCAGATGTTCCCCGTCCGTCGCGAAGGTTCCCATCAACTCGCGGAACAGCGGCATCACCCTCGCCAACGGATGCTCGGCCCGGTACGCGCCGAGGTCCCCGTCCGTGAGCTCCACCGCCGCACCCGCGCCCTCCGGACTGACCCGGGCCCTCGCTGACCTGCGCCACGAGTCGGCCACGACTGAACGCACCGGTCGGATCACCGTCCCGCCGGCGGTGAACCTCTCGTGCGCCTGACGCAGCACACGCACCCGCTCGACGGGGTCGGCGCCCGGTGCCAAGGCCACCCATGGATCGGTCAAAGCGGCCTCCCGGGACGGCGATGCGATGGTGCCATCGTCGCCCCGGGGATCGGGAGCCGACAAGCGTGCCGCATGGAACAGATCTCGCAGGCTCCCGACACGCCGCGGCCAGACCGCCTCAGACGGAGTTCAGGACCGCCTCAGACGGAGTTCAAGATTGCCTCAGACGGAGTTGACCAGACGGATGTAGCGCGACCAGTCCCAGTTTGGTCCGGGGTCCGTATGGTCCGAACCGGGAACTTGATGGTGTCCGATGATGTGTTCGCGGTCTCTGGGGATGCCGTATGTGGCACAGATAGCGGCGGTCAGAGCGGCTGACCGCTCGTACATGGCGTTGGTGAAGTACTCCGGTTTGTCGACCCACCCTTCGTGCTCGATGCCGATACTGCGTGTGTTGTAGGACCAGTTGCCCGCATGCCACCCGACATTGCGGTTGCGGACACATTGGGCGATGCGACCGTCCTTGGAGCGCACCACGTAGTGAGCCGAGACCCGCTTCGCCGGGTTCTGAAAGATGGCGAGTGTGTCCGCGTACGTCTCCTGGGTGACGTGGATGATCACGTAGTCGATGGCGTACGTGCTGGGGCGGTTGGCGACGGTGTAGTTGGAGGTGCTGGCCGGCACCCATACGGCCCCCGGATAGTCAACCGCTTGGGCTCCGGCGATCGCGCGGGAGGGGGACATGAGCGCCGTCGGCACGGCAGCGGCGACCGCGCCCTGAAGCAGCCGACGCCGGCTCGGGAATCGTCTTGCTCGATCCATGACTGAACTGCCTCTCGATGGGGGGAAGGAACGGCTGAACTGCGCTGCTCTGGAGAGGGCTGCTCGACTCACTGTCGCGAGGTACTCGAGACCCCGAGGACCCCCGGAACTCGAGGACCCGAGGATCCGAGGACCTCGAGAAACCCGTGACCCGTGGGGGCTGCTTGCGACGGCTGCGGGGGCCGGGTAGGCCACGTAGACCGCTTGCGCTTGCCCGTGATGACCGTAAGCCGTGCGGGCCGTCGGCCCGTGAAGGCCACCGGCTCGTGTTGTGTAGGGGAACCTCCTCTCTCAGCGCTGGTCGGGGCGGTGGCCCGCTTGATGAGAATGTGGTGGGGACATGGTGAGAACGTGGGGCGGTCGGCCGGTCTCGGAGGGGCTGCGCGGTGGCCGACGCTCGCGCTCCCTGGACGTCGGCTCAGATGCCGCGGGGGAGCGAGGCGCCGATCTCGCGCAGGTGCGCATGCAGGCCTCGATGTGTCTCTCGCACCGGCAGCCATTCCTTGCGGATCTTGGCCACGCACGTGTAGTTGGTGTCGCAGACGTTGGCGAGCGGCGACTCCACCGTCTGCGTCGCGAACTGATAGGCATCCAGCTCGCCGAAGCCGTAGTCACGCACCAGCCACTGCACCAAGTCGAGTTGCGATATGCGGAACGCGTCCTCCAGAGGGCGTGCGGACCCGGTGGAAATGATGTGCGTGTCGGACTCCAGGCGCGGCCAAGGAGTGGCCACCCCCTTCAGAAGCTCGACGATCACCATCGTGTTCATGGCGCACTCGACGGCGACCCCGCATGTTTCCCCCTCGCCTTGCCGCGCGTGCCCGTCCCCCAGGCTCAACAGGGCTCCCTCGACATTCACGCCCAGGTAGCACGTCACCCCGACCCGCATCTCGGGCGTGTCCATGTTTCCGCCGTGAGCGTCCGGCACCAGAGCTGACCGCACCTCCAGGTTGGCCGGGGCGACACCGACTGTGCCGTGCATGGGGTCCATGGGCAGATCCTTCTCGAAATCACCGTCACGCGCGGTGAACCGAGCGGTGCGCCGATCCCGGTCGAGCTGCCAGATCCATACGGCCTCGGGCAGGGGCGGCTGGAGCGAGGCGGTGGAGTGCGTGGACGTAAGGGCGCCGAACAGCGGAACCGTCGTGGAGGCCGCCCAGTCGCGGGCCGGCTCGATGGAAACGAAGTGCACTGCGACGGTGTCACCGGGCTCCGCGCCCTCCACATAAAAGGGGCCCGTCTGCGGATTGAGGAACGGAAACTCGCAGACCTCGGAGACCAGGTCCTTCTCCGACCGCACGTTTCCGGCGAAGCAGTCCTCCGTGAACAGGTCGAGGACGGTGCCCGGAGAGACGCGCGCCATGGGCGGTGCACCACCGAACGTCCAGGCGTACTCGCCCGGTGTGGGCCGCACGGTCAGAATCCTGGGGTCGCTCATGGCTGCACTGCTCCACTCTGGCCGGATGGGCCGTCGGACAATCGGGGACCGGTACGGGAGCGCCGCGTGCGGAACGGCGGGGTGATGCTCCGGGACAGGACTCCACGCGGTCCGACGGCGCCACGGCACAGCGCTGGACTGGTCTCTCGCGACATGTGAATCCCCCGATCCGCGGGGGCGCCCTTGCCGCAAGTGCGGTGGCGCCTCGCGTGAATCACGTTACGACGCTGGCTGGTTGGGGCGGAAGGGCGGAGCTCGCATCTGTGCATGGCAGCGTGATTGTGGATATCTCGGCCACTCGTACGGGGGGGCGGGGACAGGGGGACGGGGGTACGGGAGCGCCGGGGGTACGGGAGTACGGGGGCGCGCGGCGGTTATGGTGCCCGTATCAGCCTCAGCAGAGGTGCCTGCGCGCTCAACCGCTTCTCGCGCCCGCCCTCCACCGGGTCGTCCTGCACGCCCGCGCCACCGAGTGGGCCGCGCCCAGCGGCTGCCCGTCCAGCCCCAGCGCGGATGCCATCACCCGGCAGGCCCGCCCCGCGTCGTCCAGCGAACTCCTGTTCCAGCGAGGGCAGGAGCCATGGCGCGAGGCCGGACAGCGCTCCACCGAGCACCACGGCTCGGAGGTTCAGAAGATTGACGGCGCCCGTGAGCGCGATACCCAACGCCGTGCCCGCGTCGCCCAGCGCCCGCCGTACCTGCTCGTCACCCGCGTCGGCGCGTTCCGTGAGCAGCCCGACCCGGTCCTCCCGTTCCTCCAGGCCCACGGCCCGCAGTACCGCTTCCTGGCCCGCGTACTGCTCCAGACAGCCTCACCCGCCACAAGGGCAAGCATGGCCTTCCGGTCATATCGGCACATGGGCCCAGCTCAAAGCTCACCCGCGAACCCGCACGTCCCGCGCAGCAGTCGGCCGTCGACCACCAGCGCGGCGCCCACGCCGATCTCCGCCGAGACATGCAGGAACTCCTCCGGTGTCTCCTCGCCGAGCCACAGCTCTGCCAGGGCGCGCCGAAGTTCGCTTCGTTGCCGACGGTCAGCGGTAGATCGACGGTCAGCGGTAGCTCGATGGTCAGCGGTAGCTCGATGGTCAGCGGTAGCTCGACGGGTAGGAGCGGGGCGAGGTCGATGTCGTGCCAGCCGAGGTTGGGCGCGCGTACCAATGGCGCACCGGCACCACCCCGACGGTCTTCCTGCAGCGGTGCGGTCATGCCTCGGTCGACTCTCACTCCCCGTTGGGCGCCCTGTCCAAGAGCGGCGTCGCGTCGGAGAGCACCCCGGAGATCCGGGACAGCGTCTCTTCATCCCGTTCCACGGGGTCGAGCACCGGCCCCTCGGCGGTGCCCCACCGCCGGGCGATGGCCGCCGGATCCTCGCCGGTCAGTACGCCCGCCGCCTGCGCCGCGGCGCCGAGAGCGACCAGCTCCTGAGCTTGGGGAACCTGCACGGGGCGCCCGGAGAGACGCCCTACGGTGTGCTGTCACGCCGCTCCTCGCGCGCCGCCGCCGATCAGCAGCAGCGGGGTCGACCTGTCGGCGTCCGTATCGAGGACCAGATCGAGCGCACCGAGCAGCGAGTGCACGGCCCCGTCGTACGCGGCCTGCAGCAACTGGCCCGGCGTCGTGTCGTGCCGCAGCCCATGCAGCAGCCCGGAGGCGCGCGGCAGGTCAGGGGTACGCTCTCCGTCCAGATATGGCAGGAGTGTGGCGGTTCCGCCCGGAGTGACCTCCTCACGGTCCAGGCTCAGCAGGGCGGCCACCCGGTCGACGGCGAGTGTGCAGTTGAGCGTGCAGGCCAGCGGCAGCCAGTCGCCTCGCGCGTCGGCGAAGCCCGCGACGGTACCGGTCGAGTCCGTGGGGCGGCGCTCGGACACCGCGTACACGGTGCCCGAGGTGCCGAGGCTCAGCACCGGAGTGCCGGGACGCAGCCCGAGTCCGATGGCGGCCGCCGCGTTGTCGCCGGTGCCGGGAGCGACCAGCGTGCCCTTGGTGAAGGGGAGTTCGCCGCCCCGTACGGTTCCTACGACCTCTCCGGGGCGGGCCACGCGCGGGAGCAACGCTGGATCAAGGCCCACCATGCCGAGGATTTCCTCGTCGTACGTCTCCGGACCCGACGCCCACCAGCCTGTGCCGGAGACGTCGCCGCGGTCGGTCGTGCCGAGCCCCGTGAGGCGTTCCGTGAGGTAGTCGTGGGGGAGGCGCACGGCGGTCGTGGCGCGGACTGCCGCCGGTTCGTGCTCGACGAGCCAGGCCCACTTCGCCACGGTGAAAGAGGGCCCCGGCACGCTTCCGACACGGTCCGCCCACACCTTGGGGCCGCCGAGTCGCTCAAGGAGGCTCCTGGCCTGCGGGGCGGAACGTACGTCGTTCCACAGCAGGGCCGGCCGGACCGGAGCGCCGTCGCGGCCGAGCGTTACAAGACCGTGCTGCTGGCCGCCGACCGACACGGCGGCCGCCTCCCGCGCGGCGGAGCCGCACTGATGAAGAGCCACGCACAGCGCGTCCCACCACTCCCGGGGGTCGCTCTCGCGACCCTCGCCCGTGCTGACCCGGTGCGGGGCCTGGCCGCTCGCCACGATGTGGCCGGTGGCCGCATCGACGACCAGGGCCTTGGTGGACTGCGTGGACACGTCCACGCCGACGACGAGAGGCCCTTGGACCGATGGCGCTGATGACATGCCGGTCTCCGTTCTTGCGGCTCTTTCCGGTACTACCCCGGAGTTTCCTCCATGACCTTCCCAGTGGGGCCCTCGGACGCCCACCGTCGGTCACGCGGAGCCCGACCGCTGCCACCTGCCTGAGCCGGACGCGCCGACGCCGCCTCCCCGGAGGGGCAAGAGGCGGCGTCGGCATGCACTGGTCCGATCAGTGCGTGTGCGGCACAGTGTCCCTGATCATCCCCCTTCAGCCAGGCCGCGCTGGCAGAGCTGATGTATTCGCTGTCCCCATGGCGAACCCGAGTGGCTCGTGCTGCCAGGCCTCCCTGATCCGAACGTGCTCTACGGTCGACGATGACGTGGCCGCACTCAATCGCTGAGGAGGGGGAGTGTGCGTGCCGGTGTTCCCGGCGCGCGGCCGGCGGAACGGAACGCGCCGGTGGGCGCCGCCGGGAGCGCCTTGCGGCTCAGCCCTCCGCCTTACTCGCCATACTCTCTGCCGCTTGCCGCCGCCAGGGCTGTCGCGGGATCGTGGGCCGCGGGCCCTGCCGGGGTCCATCGGCCGCGTTCTTTTCGGTAGGGCCACCAGCGACCGTCACGGCCATGACGCAACTGTGCGTCCGAGCCGACCACGGTCCAGTGGTTGTGCGCGGCCCGCAGAGGCGGCCGCTCGTCCTCGTCCCAGGCCGCGTCCAGTGCGGCACGCGCGCGTGCCAGCGCCTCGCCCCCCGGTGTCCACTCCTCTTCCAGTACGTGCAGGGCGGCCCGGCCGCCCAACCGCCAGGCTCGCACGGCGAGCGCGAGACCCTCGCGACCGCGTGCGGACACCGCCGCGAGCCGGTCTTTGACTTCGGTATGCGGCTCAGCGGCGGCCAGTCGCACGGCATCCTCCTCCGCGGTCAACTCGGCCTCCACGGTGTGCCGCTCATGGCCGGGGGCCAGTGCCTCGGCCAGCAGCCGATGTGCCTCCACTGCCGCCTGCGCCGCCAAGAACTCGATCGCCGCCACGTCGAGGCCCGCGCCCGGCTCCGCCTCCGTGTCGAGCGTCGGCGGCAGGCCGGGCCCGGAGGGCAGTTCGGGCAGAGCCGGCAGCGGAGGCAGGATGTCCCCCTCCGCGTACGCCTCAGCGGCGCTGACGCCCTCCTGGACGGCATCCTGGGATGCCGCACCGCGCTGTGGCGCGTCGGGGATGCGCGCGACGCTGCGTACCTGGAGCTCGTCGAGGAGTTCGCGCTCCCCGCGCCCCCGCATCAGCAGGAGGACGAACGGGTCCTGGTCGAGCAGACGCGCCACCTGGTAACACAGGGCGGACGTGTGCCCGCAGTGGTCCCACGCCTCGCAGTCGCACTCGGGCTCCAGATCGCCGATCCCCGGCAGCAGGTCGACACCGGCCGCCGCGGAGTCCTCCACCAAGTGTGGCGGCATGTCCCGGTCCAGGAGTGCCGCGATGTGCCCGGCCCGCTCGATGGCCATCTCCGTGAAGCGGTCCCACTCCTCCGCGCTGAGCTGTTGGAGCAGCACATCGGAGCGGTGCGGTGTGCCGTCGGCGTCCTTGACGACCGCCGTGATCCGGCCGGGCCGCACGGAGACCGCGCCCACGGCGCCCGCACGCGCGAGCTTGCGCCCCGCTTTGAGCTGGGCGTTGTCGAGCGCTGTGTCCTCGAGCGCCTTCAGCCATGCCTGCCCCCACCAGCTCTGCGCGAAGCCCCGCCCGTGTGCGGGCGGCAAGGCCGCGAACGTGCGCTCATGGGAGGGCCCGCCCACGCGCGGGTCATCGTTTTCGGTCTCGTACGTGTCCGAGTCGTCATGGATGTCACTCATCGCGTGTCCCCTCGCAGCTCCACCAGGTCCGACAGTTCGGCATCGGTCAGCTCGGTGAGGGCGGCCTCGCCCGCACCGAGGACGGAGTCCGCCAACTCACGCTTGCGCAGCAGCATCGCGGCGATGCGGTCCTCGATCGTGCCCTCCGCGATCAGCCGGTGCACCTGCACCGGCTGTGTCTGCCCGATGCGGTACGCGCGGTCGGTGGCCTGTGCCTCGACGGCGGGGTTCCACCAGCGGTCGTAGTGCACGACGTGCTCGGCATGCGTCAGGTTCAACCCGGTTCCGGCCGCCTTCAGGGACAGGAGGAAGACCGGCACCTCGCCGTCCTGGAAGCGCTGCACCATCGCCTCGCGCTGTGCGACCGGCGTCCCGCCGTGCAGGAACTGCGACGGGACACCGCGGTCCGCGAGGTGCCGCTCGATGAGCCGCGCCATCTGGACGTACTGCGTGAAGATGAGCACGCCGGCTTCCTCGGCGAGGATCGTGTCGAGCAACTCGTCGAGCAGTTCCAGCTTGCCGGAGCGGCCCGCGATACGCGGCTCGTCCTCCTTGAGGTACTGCGCGGGGTGGTTGCAGATCTGCTTGAGCGCGGTGAAGAGCTTGACGATCAGTCCGCGCCGCGCGAACCCGTCGGCTCCCGAGATCTCCGCCAGAGTCTCGCGGACGACTGCTTCGTAGAGGCCCGTTTGCTCCTGGCTCAGGGATACGGCCCGATCGGTCTCCGTCTTCGGCGGCAGCTCCGGAGCGATCCCCGGGTCCGACTTGCGTCGACGCAGCAGGAACGGGCGTACGAGCTGACCCAGCCGCTCGGCCGCGCCGGGGTTCGAGCCGCCTTCCACGGCCTGGGCGTAGCGCGTACGGAAGGTGCCGAGCCTGCCCAGCAGTCCGGGAGTGGTCCAGTCCAGGATGGCCCACAGTTCGGAAAGGTTGTTTTCCACCGGCGTACCGGTGAGCGCCACACGCGCGCGTGCCTTGATGGTCCGCAGCTGCTTGGCCGTCGCCGAGTACGGATTCTTCACGTGCTGGGCCTCGTCGGCGACCACCATGCCCCAGGGTGTCTGGCCCAGCTTCTCCGCGTCGAGCCGCATCGTGCCGTAGGTGGTGAGCACGAACTCGCCGTCGGTCAGACCCTCCAGGCTGCGCTGGGCGCCGTGGAACCGTCGTACGCGTGTGCCGGGCGCGAATTTGTCGATCTCGCGCTGCCAGTTGCCCATCAACGACGTCGGGCAGACCACCAGTGTCGGGCCCGCGGATTCCTTCTGTGCCTGGCGGTGCAGATGCAGTGAGATCAGCGTGATGGTCTTCCCCAGACCCATGTCATCAGCGAGGCAGCCACCGAGGCCGAGCGAAGTCATCCGTGCGAGCCAGTTCAGACCACGCAGTTGGTAGTCGCGCAGGTCCGCGGCGAGAGCCTCGGGTTGCCCGACCGGCTGCATGGCCTCCGGCTCCGCGAGGCGCTCGCGCAAGGTGGCGAGCCACCCCGTAGGCTCCACGTCGACGTGTCGGCCCTCTACCTCGGTCGTGCCCGTGAGGGCGGCACTGAGGGCGTCGATCGGGGTGACCTTACGGTCCCGTCGGTTGCGTGCGCGGCGCACCTCTTCGGGGTCGATGAGCACCCACTGGTCACGCAGGCGCACTACAGGACGGTTCGCCTCGGCGAGCCGTTCGAGCTCCTCGCGGGTCAGCTCCTGGCCGCCCAGCGCGAAGCGCCAGTTGAAGGCGAGCAGTGCGTCGGCGGAGAGGAACGAGGGTGCGTCCGTGACCAGTCTGTCGGGGTTCCTTCCGGTGCCGTCCTGTCCGTCGTCCGGCGGGCCGATGACGGCTCGTGCGGTCAGGCTGCGCGCCAGCTCCTTGGGCCAGTGCACTTCGACGCCCGCCACCGCGAGCATGCGTGCCCCCTCGCCCAGCAGCTCGGTGACCTCTTCGTCGGCGAGCTCGATCGCGTCAGGCACGGTGGCCGAGAGCAGTGGGGCGAGCGGCGGCCACGCGCGCGTGGCGCGGCGCAGTGCGAGGAGCGCGTCCATCTTCGAGCGCGCCCCGAAGGCCTGTTCCGAGGCCCCGCTCCCGGTCCACACCTCGGCGGCGTCCGCGACGAGCGAGGGATCACTGACGCTGTGCAGTTGCAGCACCGCGCGGAAGGGCAGCCGAGTGCCGTCGTCGGCAACGGAGGCAAGACCCGGGATCTCTACCCGCAACGAGATCCGGACCCCCGCGTCGTGCCCGGCGGCGACATCTGTCGCCCAAGCCCGCTGCTCGGGAGCGCGCTGCGGCTTCCGTCCCGCGAACACGGGCCCACCGGCAGCCAGGGCCGCGGCGGGGGAGCGCGGCAGCGTGTCCGCCACGGCATCGAGGAACTGCCGCAGCAGACGCTCCGGCTCTGGCAGCCGCAGTGGCGCGTCACCGCCCAACGGCAGGGCGTGGGCCGCCGGTTGCATCGCCGCGGCCAGTTCACGCAGTCGCCGCACGTCCTCGGCTCCCAGGGGCCCGGCACGCCAGGCGTCGTGATCACTGCTGGTGAGTCCCGGCAGAAGCAGGCCACGGGCGGCGAGTTGCAGGGCGAGCACTCCGGCCGTACCCCAGAAGCGGGCCGTCGGATGGGCCTCCGATGAGGCACGCGCGCGTGTGAGGACCGGCAGCGCGTCACGTACGGAGAGGAGAAGCGCGGGTGCAACGACGAGTTCGACGCCATCGTCGCCTCGGACGGCGATGTCCACGTCCTCCGTGGTGCCTACGGAGGACGAAGGCGGCTCGTTGCCGTCCGGGCTCCAGAAGGCCACCCGACCGCCGCGTGCGGGGTCGGCGGGTGCGAAGAGGACGGAACAGCGCGACAGTTCTGAGATCTCGGATGGGGAGACGACGGGGAGCCTCTGCACAGGGATGGCGCATTCCTCAAATTTGACTACTGAGACCGGAGCGGCTGAGAGTACATGACGGTTGGGGGTGTGCGGAAGTGACTCATGGGTGATCCCGATCACGTCGGCGTGTGGTGGAGCCATCCCCCCATTGCGGCGGTGCTGACCCCCGCCCGGACCCGGGTGGTGGCGCCATGGCCGCTCCTGGACACCGGTCCGTACGCTTCAACGCGTCAGACCCTCGATACGGAGACCGGAGACCCAATTCATGCCCCAGGCCGCAGCAGTAGCGGAACGCTCCCCAGGACCCCCAGGCAGGCAGCCCGCCGGAAGCGACTTCGCGCCCCTCCTGCGTACCGCCAAGGAGCAAGGCCTTCTGGATCGCCGCATCGGCTGGTACGCGCGCACCATCGCGATCAACGCCATCGCGCTCACGGCCATAGGCGTCGCGATGTACTTTCTGGGTGACTCTTGGTGGGTACTGCTCCTCGCCCCCATGCTGTCCGTCCTGTGCGCCCGCACGGCGTTCATAGGGCATGACGCCGGGCACTCACAGATCACGGGCAAGCGATCCGTCAGCCGCGCCATCGGTCTCATACACGGCAACCTCTTGCTCGGGATGAGCTCATCCTGGTGGAACGACAAACACAACAGGCACCACGCCAACCCCAACCACATCGAGAAGGACCCCGACGTCGCCGCCAACATCCTCGTGTGGACGAGCAAGCAGGCCAAGGTCCGTGAGGGCTTCCGTCGTTGGCTCACCCGCAACCAGGCCTGGCTCTTCTTCCCGCTGACCCTCCTCCAGGGCGTCGCCATGAAGATCTACGGCTTCCAGGACCTGCGCCGCCAGCCGCCGCGTGAGCGCTTGGTGGAAGGCCTCCTCCTCGTCGTCCACTTGGTGGGCTATGTCGCGCTGTTGATCACTGCCATGCCGGTCGGTCACGCCCTGGCGTTCGCCGCCGTGCACCAGGCACTGTTCGGCCTGCACCTCGGTCTTGCCTTTGCCCCGAACCACAAGGGCATGGAGATGCCGGATCCGGACGGCGAACGCTTGGGTCACCTGCACCGCCAAGTGCTGACTTCACGCAACATCCGCGGCAATCCGGTCATCGACTGGTTCCTCGGTGGACTGAACCACCAGATCGAGCACCACCTGTTTCCGAGCATGCCCCGTCCTCACCTGCGGCTCGCCAAACCGGCCGTGCGGGCCCACTGTGCCGCCGTGGGCATTCCCTACGCGGAGGCCCGGTTCGTCGACTCCTACCGGCAGGTGCTGCGCCACATGTACGAGGTCGGTGAACCCCTGCGGGCCGAGTAGACGGGCAGTTCGGGAACCAGTAGGGGCAGGACTCAGGGATGTCTCAGGGTCGCGGTGCGGAACTGAGTCGGTGCCGACGCCGTTTTCCCAGACAGAGAGCGGCAGCAGCCGCGAAGGAGGCGACGCACATGTCGAAGAACGCGAAGATCGCCGTTGGTGGCGTGGCGGCCGGGATCATCCTGATGATCTGGCTGCCGTGGTGGGCCGCACTTCTGATCATGCTCGGGATCCCCGCGGCCGCTTATCTGACGCTCGATTCCGGGCAGCGGCGCAGGCTGCGTCGTGTCACACGCAAGGAGATAGGCCACTGAGGCTTCTTGGGCTGTGAGCCGTGAGCCGGCGCCCGCTTCGCTCGCGGGGCGCCGGTGCCGATTGTCCGAGGAAGTGGCGGCCCAGCTCACGAAGGGCGGACCGCCAGCTTGTCGAGGGCTTCCAGGAGAGCGGGAAGTTCCGGCCCGCGGCCAACCGGCAGCACTTCACCGGGTTCCTCGTCCAGCAGGACGAACGCGATGTCGTCGGTCCGCGCGACCATGGACCAACCGGGCCCGTCTGCGCGCAGAGTGCGGGCGTCCCCTGAGGCGAAGGAGGAGCGGACCCGCCCCAGAGGCGGTGGGGAATCCACGTACGCACGGGCTTCCCTCAGCACGCGTCGGACGCCGGTCAGCGGTGCCTCGTCCGGGTGGCTGGAAGGCTCCGGCAAACCGCCCGTTGCGAAGTCGGCCTCGTCGATCTGTTCCCGCCAGGCCGCCCACTGCAGCGCTATCTCGTCGGCGCCCAGCCGCCGTTGAGCCGGTCCCCAGGTGTCGGACGGTGGCGGCGCGAGCGGCTTTCCGTCGTCGGCCTCCGGGTTCGGTTCCGGATCGTGCGGTGCCGGGACGCCCGGGGCCGCGACGGCGACCGCGAGGGGCCAGCCGGGCAGTGCGGTGACCACGGTGCGTTCGTCGGGGGACAGGTCGTACTCCATGCCGCAGTCCCAGGACGCGATCGCCACGGCCACCAGGGAGACGTCGTCGATGACGACCGTCCACCGTGCTCCGCCGCCGTCCTGGCCCAGGACCAGCCCGTATCCCGCGGCGAGCGGCGCGAGGCCGAGCGCCGCGCACGCCTCGGGATAGTCGTCGCCCAGCACGCTGGGAAACTTCGCGGGTGTCAGCAGTACCGCGGTCAGCACGTACAGCGCGTCGTCATCGGCGTCGACGGCCTCATCCGTCCCGGCCATGCCTGCCTCCCCATCGCTTCATCCGTCGGCGCACCCTAACCAGTCGCCCCAGAGGTCGTCGAGAGGTGGTTGATCAGGAAAACCACCGACGACTGGCCATGTCAGTCGACTCTCGGCGTGCAGGGGCGGCGGGCGAGGGCTCATGCGGCGGGCAGTCCCATGAGCGAGCGGGCCACGTCCTGGGGTGACTCGTCGCGTTCCCGGGCGAGGGTGATGACTGCTCGGCAGGCCAGCTCACTGAGGCCGAACGACAGGGCCTCCGGAGAGACCCACTGCCTGGCTCGGTCCATCTCGTCCTGATCGTCCTCGGCGCAGGCCGCGGCGTAGACAGCGGCCGCCTCGAAGAGGTTGTGTGTGCGCTTCTGTCCCCCGGCGGGTTGTGCACCCCGCTCATCGGCAGGTTTGTCGGCACGCCAGAACTTACGGAGCTTGTCGATCACTTTGGACTACCTTCTCCCGGGCGCGGCTTCCCGCCGTTGAAGGCCGACAGGGCCTTACCCCAACGTAGAGTGAGTGCTCCGGTGACAGAAGGGGGACTTCGCGGTGAAGCGTTTCCAGCGGCTGGAGCAGATCAGGCGTCTCGACCCGGAGAAGGACTTCCTCGAGATCTATCGGCTCACCGCGACGTTCGAATTTCCGTGGGACTACACGCGCGCACTCGAACTGGCCCTCTACCGCACCTACGCCGTCCCCAGCATCGGCCGTCTGCTCGCTCGCACAGCCGAACTGACGGACCGTACACAGAAGAGATACGACGACACGGCTCTGCTGCTGGATGCCGTCATGGAGCACGGTTTCACCAGCGAGGAAGGCCGGACCGCGATCCGACGCATCAACCAGATGCATCGCAGCTACGACATCAGCGATGACGACATGCGCTACGTACTGTGCACGTTCGTGGTGACGCCCAAGCGTTGGATCGACGCCTACGGCTGGCGCCGGCTCTCACGCCACGAGATGGCCGCCGCGGCCACGTATTACCGCACGCTCGGGCAGCACATGGGCATCAGAAAAATCCCGACGTCGTACGCCGAATTCGAGAGATGCCTGGACGAATACGAAGCAGCTCACTTCGGCTGGGACCAAGGAGGTCGAGAGGTGTCCGACGCGACCCTCGACCTGATGGCGTCGTGGTACCCGCGCGCGGCGGCGCCCATGGTGCGCACCGCCACTCTCGCCCTCCTCGACGAGCCCTTGCTGAGGGCGTTCCGCTATGAGCGGCCTGGTACCGCAACTCGTTCGCTGGTCAGGGGTGCGGTGCG
This sequence comes from Streptomyces sp. DSM 118878, assembly GCF_052936595.1. Lineage (NCBI taxonomy): Bacteria > Bacillati > Actinomycetota > Actinomycetes > Kitasatosporales > Streptomycetaceae > Streptomyces > Streptomyces sp. DSM 118878. Next base: position 1,015,690 of record NZ_CP193622.1, on the reverse strand, counting down.
GCTCAGAGGGCGTGCGGTACGTCTGATGCCTCCTCGCAAGGCACCGCATTACGCGCGGCAGAACTGGGAGATCAAGGGTTACCCGAACGGCTACGAGCTTGCCCGACTCGGGTCATTCCCGGTGCCCGGCGTCCGGGGGTGCCCGGTACCGCACGGGAGCGGCTCAGGGAGCGGCCCCGCTGCCGAGTGACGTCAATGTCGAGCGCAGCCATTCCAGTTCGGCTTGGCTGGTCGCGCGGGCGATCGTGAGGATGCCGCGCCGGAAGGGATCGTCGAGCTCCTCCGCCCGCAGCGGCCGCTCCCCGTCGTAGAAGAAGCTGGCGGGCTCCTCCAGAAAGGCCAGCCTCCTGCGCAGGACGGTCGCCTGGGCCGCCGCGTCGTCCAAGTGCCGGAGAAAGGCGAGGAGCGCGAACCAGCGGTTCTCGTCGGTGATGTCCCCCTGCGCAGGTTCCGCGAGGCGCTTGCGCAGCTCCTGCCTGCCGTCCGGGGTCAGGTTCAGAACGTGGCGCGGAGCGGCCACCGCCCCCGGCTGTGTCTCCCGCACCAGCAGCCCTGCCTTCTCCAGGCGCTTGATGGCGGGGTACAGGGTGCTCTCGGCGACGGGCCGTACGTGGCCGGTCAGTGCGGTGATGCGCTTGCGCAGCTCGTAGCCGTGCAGAGGGGCGTCGTAGAGAAAACCAAGGATGGCCAGTTCGAGCATGGCCCGCATTCTGCCGCATCCCTCCCTTGAAGCGGTGTACATCAGCTACGCAATACATCGGTGCCGATGTATTGTCGGTACTCGTTCCGCATGGGCGGGCGGTGGCATGGCGGCACGGCATGGGAGAGGAGCTCGACGATGCGTGAGGCACAGTTCGACGTTCGGGGCAGTCGAGTGCGATGGACGGAGGTCGACGGCGCTGAAGTCGCACGGGTATACGTACACGGTCTCGGCGCGGCGTCGACGGTCTACCACGCGCATATCGCCGCCAGGCCCGAATTGGCGGGACGGCGTTCGCTGTTCGTCGACCTTCCTGGGCACGGCATCAGCGACAGGCCCGCCGACTTCGGCTACACGCTGGAGGACCACGCGGACGCGCTGGCCGCGGTTCTCGACGAAGCCCGTGTGGCCGGAGCGGAGATCATCGCGCACAGCATGGGCGGTTCCGTCGCCATTGTCCTGGCGCACCGGCGCCCCGAGCTGGTCTCACGCCTGGTCCTCACGGAGGCCAACCTCGACCCGCATCCGCCGGCGACGGCGGGCAGCAGTGGCATCGCCTCCTTCGAGGAACGCGACTTCGTCGAAAACGGCGGCTACGCGCGCGTGCTGGAAAAGGTCGGCCCCATCTGGGCAGCCACCATGCGCCTGGCCGATCCCCGAGCCCTGCACCGCAGTGCCGTCGGTCTCATCGCGGGCACGCGACCCACGATGCGCCGGTTGCTCGAAGGGCTGTCCGTCGAGCGGGTCTACTTGCAGGGAGCGTCGAGCGGCGACCTCGCGGGCCGCGATGCCCTGGAGGCATCCGGAGTCCGGGTCATGACCGTGCCGGACGCGGGGCACAACGTCATGTTCGACAACGCCGACGCGTTCGTCACCGCGATCGCAGGGCGCCGCTGACCGCCTCACGGAGGCTGATCAGGGCGAGCCGACAGGCGCGTCACTCAACCCGCGCGTACAGCGAGGGCGAGGAACCGCGCGTCCTCGTCGACGTACGACGTCATGCGCCAGCCCGAGCGTGCGAGCAGCGGCCCGAGATGGGCCTCCGCCCGCAGGTCGCCCGGTGTGATCTGCCGGCCCTGTCGTGCCGCGAGTGCCGCCCGGCCGATCGGGTGGAAGAGGGCGAGCAGCCCGCCGGGGCGCACTACGCGCTGCAACTCCGCCAAGTTCTCCGCCGGCTGCGGGAGATGCGAGATCAGGCCGGCACCGAAGACGGCGTCGAGCGATTGGGTAGCCAGCGGCAAGCGTGCCACGTCGGCGAGCAGCAACTGCCCGTCGCTGCCCCTTCCCGCCTGCCTGGCAGCCTCCAGCATCGCGGGAGTCAGGTCGGCGCCCAGGACCGCCCCCGAAGGCCCCACGGCGTCTCTCAGGGCCGGCAGGGCGCGCCCTGTGCCGCAGCCCGCGTCCAGCACCCGGTCGCCCTCACGGAGGCCGAGCTCGGCGACCGCGGTTCGATACGCGGGACCGTCGTCGGGAAAACGGGCGTCCCAGTCGGCCGCTCGGGCCGTGAAGAATTCCTGGACCTTTGTGTGGTCGTCACTCATGCGACCCATGATTGCGCAGAGCAGAGCAGAGCAGAGCAGAGCAGCACAGCACAGCACACGCGCGTTGGGCGCACTCGTTCGAGCGTGGCGCGGTCGTTCAAGGCTCTCTCTCTGTCATATTTCATCAGCTTTCGAAATGCGCCCCCGATGGCCGCCCCCGGCCGGACTAGCGTCCTTGGGCCATGGGACACCTGGACCACGCCACCTTCGGCTGGCTGACCCCCGTGCTGTCGTACGCGATGGCTTGCATCGGCGCAGCCCTGGGGCTGCGCTGCACCGTCCGCGCGCTGAGCGCCTCGGGGCGCTCGCGCAGGAACTGGCTCCTCACCGCCGCCTCCGCGCTCGGCACCGGCATCTGGACGATGCACTTCGTCGCGATGCTCGGTTTCGGGGTCACGGGCACGGAGATCCACTACAACGTACCGCTGACCATCCTGAGCCTCTTGGTGGCCATGATCGTCGTGGGGGCGGGGGTCTTCGCCGTGGGGTACGGCCGTGAGCGTGCACGTGCCCTCGCGCTCGGCGGACTCACCACGGGCCTCGGCGTCGCGAGCATGCACTACTTGGGCATGGCGGCGCTGCGCCTGCACGGAGAGGTGCGGTACGACCCGGTGCTCATCGGGCTCTCCGTGGCCATCGCCGTCGTCGCGGCTACCGCTGCCCTGTGGGCCGGACTCAACATCAGGTCACCCCTCGCTGTCGCGGGAGCGTCGCTGGTCATGGGTGGGGCGGTGACCAGCATGCACTACACCGGGATGCTGGCGGTGAGCGTGCGGGTCGCCCCCTCCCAAGAGGCCCTGTCCGGAGCCACGACGATGCAGTTCATCTTTCCCTTGGCCGTCGGACTCGGGTCGTACCTCTTCCTGACGTCGGCCTTCGTCGCGCTCTCCCCGACCGCGGGTGAGCGGCAGGCCTCCGCTTCCGCGCAGCGCCCGGTCGAAAGCGTCACCCCGTAGCCGCGTCTCTGCAGCGAGCACTGGAGCACCCACATTCCCCAGCCGAGGGAGGCGGCCATGCGGACGCCCCGTAAGACCTTCGACACCACCGACGGCGAAGCCCCCGTACACCCGGCACGCGGTCGCCGCGCTCATGCGGGGCCGCCCGCCGACGAGTACGTCGACGAAGAGGAACGGTTCATCAAGCCGGCGACGGAAAGCGAGCGATCGGCGGCAACGGCACCCACGCGCGGGGGAGGTTGGCGACCACGGCCTCGCACCGTGCGCGCCAAGATCGTGTGCCTGCTGATGGTGCCTGTCGTCTCGCTGCTCGGTCTGTGGGCGTACGCGACCGTCAGCACGGCTCAGGACATCGCGCACCTGCGGCAGCTGCAACGCGTGAACACGGAAGTACGGGTGCCCATCGAGGCTGCCATTTCGTCGCTCCAAGCTGAACGCGTGGCCGCCGTGCGCTATGCGACAGACCCTGACACCGAGCGCGGAGAGGCCTTGGAGAAACGGGCGGCGCGCACCGACCGTGTCGTGGCGAAGCTACGCCTTGGGGATGACAGGACGGTTGCTGACGGAGCGGGCCTTCCGCAGGGGGTGGCGGACCGTCTCGCCACGTTCGTGACCGGAGCCGGTGACCTGACCTCGTTGCGGGCCGACGTGCTGGAGCGCCGCACAGGGTGGGACACGACCTACGAGGAGTACACGAAGACGATCTCGCAGGCCTTCGGAGTGGCGGGCGCGCTCACCACGATGCGGGACGCCGAACCGGGCTCCTACGCGCGCGTGCTGCACGAATTCTCCGGGGCCGGTGAAATGCTGGCGCGCGAGGATGCCGTGCTTGCCTCCGCACGGCTCACCGGACTCCTGGACGGCGAGCGGCTCAGGCTGTTCACCGGGGCTGTCGACACCCGCCGTTCGCTGACGGAAACAGCGGTGGCGGACCTGCGGGAACCCGAACGAGCGGCCTGGCGCGACCTTGAGGAGGCAAGTTCGTACGCCGACGTTCGGGCTGTCGAGGACAGAGTGCTGGTCGCCGAGCCCGGCCGAAAGGCCGTCGCCGCGGCCTCCGCGGAAGCCTGGGGCGAGGCACACGCAACCGTGCGGGACAAGCTTCGGGCGATCGGGGTCGGAGCGGATCGCCGGGCCTTGGGCCGGGCCGACCCGTTCACCCACGGCGTGCTCACGTCGGCCGGCGCGGCCGTACTTCTCGGCCTCGCTGCCGTGGCCGCCTCGCTCGTCATCTCCGTACGCATCGGCCGAGGCCTGGTCGTCGAACTGGTCAGCCTGCGCAACGGCGCCCTGGAGATCGCCCGCCGGAAGCTGCCGCAGGCCATGCGGCGTCTGAGGGCCGGCGAGGAGATCGACATCTCTGCCGAGGCGCCGCGGGGAGCACCCGCGGAGGACGAGACCGGGCAGGTCTCCGAGGCGCTCGCCACCGTCCACCGGGCAGCCCTGCGCGCAGCGATCGAGCGCGCGGAACTCGCGAGCGGGATCTCCGGCGTGTTCGTCAATCTGGCCCGGAGGAGTCAGGTTCTGGTGCACCGGCAGCTCACCCTGCTGGACACCATGGAACGCAGGGCCGACGACCCGGAGGAGCTCAGCGATCTCTTCCGTCTCGACCATCTGACGACCCGGATGAGGCGCCACGCGGAAAGCCTGATCATCCTCTCCGGTGCGGCGCCGGGCCGGGCCTGGCGCATGCCGGTCTCCCTGACGAACGTCGTGCGTGCGGCGGTCTCCGAAGTCGAGGACTACGCGCGCGTGGAGGTACGCCAGCTGCCCGCCGCCTCGATCCTCGGGACAGCGGTAGCCGACCTCACCCACTTGCTGGCAGAACTCGTCGAGAACGCGGCCCAGTTCTCTCCTCCCCACACCAAGGTGCGGGTGATCGGTGAACCGGTCGGAAACGGCTATGCCCTGGAGATCGAGGACCGCGGGCTCGGCATGGGGCCGGAGACGCTCGCCGAAGCCAACCGCCGCATCGAGCAGTCAGAGGCGGTCGACCTGTTCGACAGCGACCAACTGGGCCTCTTCGTGGTCAGCAGGCTCGCGGCTCGCCACGGCATCAAGGTGCATCTGCGGACGTCGCCCTTCGGGGGCACCACCGCGGTCGTGCTGCTTCCCACCCCGCTGCTGCACAGCCCGGCGACGGAAAGTGCGCAGTCTCGCGTGGAGCACAGGACGGCTTCGGAGAAGGAGTACGCACGCGTGGCCGTTCCCGGACGACCCGTGAACGGCAGTTCCGTTCCCGCCGCCGCACCCCGTCCGGCCCTGTCCGCAGCGGCGGAAGCACCACTGCCGGGCGTCACCGCCCTCCGGCCGCACCGGGCTGGGGAAGACGCGTATGAGGGCACGGGCGGCGGCTCACGACCGGACGACGCCACGACAGTCGACGTCGACGTCGACGTCGACGATGCCGACGCCGGCGCACCGGACTCGGCGAGCGCACTGCCCCGCCGAGTACGTCAGGCGAGTCTCGCCCCGCAACTGCGCGAACGTCACGCCGACGCGGGCGACGCGGGCGACGCGGGCGACGCGGGCGACGCGGGCGACGCGGGCGACGCGGGCGACGCGGCGAACACCGGCGAGCGCAGCCCGGAACAGGTCCGCGAGCGCATGACCGCCTTCCGCGACGGCTGGGCACGCGGCGGCGGCCGGCCTCCGGGCATCGTCGGCGCGGTCCCCGGCACGGCGACGCCCGCACCGCGCAGGGACAGCAGCGAAGGAGACCCCGCATGATCCAGGACCAGAGCATTCCCGCCGGAGGCACCGGAGAACTCGACTGGCTGCTCGACGACTTGGTACTGCGCGTCGGAGAGGTGCGACACGCGGTGGTGCTGTCCAACGACGGCCTGCCGGTCGGCGCCTCGACCGCTCTCACGCGTGAGGACGCCGAGCACCTGGCCGCCGTCGCGTCGGGCTTCCACAGCCTCGCCAAAGGGGCGGGCCGGCACTTCGGAGCCGGGGGAGTGCGCCAGACGATGGTCGAGATGGACGACGCCTTCTTGTTCGTCGCAGCCGCCGGAGACGGTTCCTGCCTTGCGGTGCTCAGTTCGGCCACGGCTGACATCGGCCTTGTGGCGTACGAGATGGCTCGCCTGGTCAAGCGGGTGGGCGAGCACCTCTACACCCCGGCCCGCGTCACGGCACGCCCACCGGCAGTCGGATGACCGGGGGCGGCGCGTAGTCATGAACGAGGATTCGAACAGCATTCAGTACCAGCAGGGCAGTCAGTGGTACGACGGCGAGGCGGGGCCCCTCGTACGGCCCTACGCGGTGACGGGCGGGCGGACCGCCCCGGGACCGAGAGGCGTCCGCTTCGACCTGATCGCCCTTGTGACGCTCCAGGACGTCGCCGCGGTGATGGCCGGCGACGACACCGCCCTCGGCCCCGAGCACCGGGTGCTCATCGATCTGTGTCGCGTCGAGACGCAATCCGTCGCCGAACTCGCCGCCGACGCCGATCTCCCCGTCGGCGTGGTCAGAGTGCTCCTCGGTGACCTGCTGGAAATGGGGCATGTCGAGATCAGTCGGCCGGTGCCGCCCGCACAGCTTCCCGACGAAATGATCCTTCGAGAGGTGATCAATGGTCTCCGAGCACTCTGACACCGAAGGCGGCCAGACCGCGGCCATGGCGCTGAAGATCCTGGTGGCCGGTGGCTTCGGGGTGGGCAAGACCACTCTGGTCGGCGCGGTAAGTGAGATCCGCCCCCTGCGCACCGAGGAACTGCTCAGCGAGGCTGGGCAGATGGTGGACGACACCGAGGGCGTCGACCGGAAGACCACGACGACCGTCGCCATGGACTTCGGCCGCATCACCATCAGGGCCGGTCTTTCGCTGTACCTGTTCGGCACTCCCGGGCAGGACCGTTTCTGGTTTCTGTGGGACGAGCTGTCGCAAGGCGCCCTCGGAGCCGTCGTCCTTGCGGACACCAGGCGGCTCGAGGACTGCTTCCCCGCCGTGGACTACTTCGAGCACCGTCATATCCCCTTCGTCGTGGCAGTGAACTGCTTCACGCAGACGCGGGCGTATGGCGCGAAGGAGGTCTCACGGGCCTTGGACCTCGACCGCGGAACCCCCGTGGTGCTGTGCGACGCACGGGACCGAGACTCGGGGAAGGAGGTGCTGATACGGCTGGTCGAGTACGCCGGGCGGATGCATACCGCCCGGCTGCTCGACTCGGTGGGCTAAACCGTGTGGGCTTTCAGTCGGCGACTTTGTCGTATGCGAGCACCTTGTCGATGCGCACGCGCACCAGAAGTTCACCGGGCACGCCGTTGCGCTCGCCGAACTCCTCGGCCCGGTCCTCGCCCATGTAACGTGCGCCGATCCTGGCTGCCCAGTGCTGGACCTGGTCGAGTTCCTCGATCAGGTCGGCACGGCCCTGCAGTACGACGAAGGCGAACGGCGGCTGGTCGTCGTCCACGCAGAGGGCCAGGCGGCCGTCACGGGCGAGGTTGCGGCCCTTGACCGTGTCCTTACCCGTGTTGAACACCAGGTCGTCTCCGTCGAGAAGGAACCAGATCGGCGCTAGGTGCGGGCTGCCGTCGGCCCTGACGGTCGACAACTTGCCGGTTCGCGTGCCTTGCGAGACGAATGCCCGCCATTGGTCATCGGTCATCTTTTGTGCCATGCCCCCATCATGCTTGCCGGGGCGCCGGTCGTGGGGAAGGCTGGCGGGTCAGATCCTCCAGCCAGGAGGACCGACTCGGGGAGACAGGAACGATGGCACAGAGCACGGGGCTTGGCTGGCTGCTGGATGACTTGACGCACCGGATGGAGCATGTTCGTCATGCGCTGGTGCTGTCCAACGATGGACTGGTGACCGGTGCCAGTTCCGACTTGGCGCGCGAGGACGCGGAGCACCTGGCCGCAGTCTCCTCGGGGCTGCACAGCCTCGCCAAGGGGTCTGGGCGTCACTTTCACGCGGGCAACGTCCGTCAGACGATGATCGAGTTCGATGACGCCGTCCTCTTCGTCACCGCGGCCGGCGACGGCAGCTGCCTCTGCGTTCTGAGCGCGGCGGAGGCTGACATCGGCCAAGTCGCCTACGAGATGACGTTGCTCGTCAATCGTGTCGGAGAGCATCTCGCCGTGGGGGCTCGACAGCCCGAGCGCACACCCGTCGTGGACCTCTGACCAGCCTTGACGCTGCCCTGTCAGGAGTTATCCACAGGCTCAGCGAGAGTCGTGACGATCGGGCTACGGTCTTTCCCGAGAGCAGACACATCTCACGGGGGAGAACCACCATGACGGACGTCATGACCACACAGCCGGCCAACGCGGCGGCGGCTCCGCCCTCCGTCGCGCTGAGCGGTGCGGCAAGGGAACTGGGTTTGAAGCGCAGCGAGTTCGATCTCGCCGTACTGCTCGGGCGCGTACGGACCGTCGCGGACCCGACGGGGACGCAGCGCCGTGTCACCCGCGCAGAGATCGACCGCGTACGCGGCAGCGAGCGCTTCCCCGAGGCTTTGCGGGAGAGCGTCAGAGTCATGGGCACCACGGAAGCCGCGGAGCTCATGGACATCACCACGGCCCGGTTCACCCGGCTCGCCCGCGCCGGATTCCTGACGCCAGTAAAATTTTACCTGAACCGGTATCGGGCGATCGTCTGGCTTTATCTCGCCGAAGAGCTGCGGCACTTCGCGGAGGGCGAGGTGCACGGCGTCCTCCTCACCGGCCGCTTGCCCGAACCGGTTCGGGTGCGCCTGGACGACGGGCAGGACCTGCGGGCACGCAATTGGCGGAGCCGGCATGCGGGTTTCCTGCTCCGGCAGAGCGAGGATTCATGGCAGCGCGTGGCCGCCATGGCCTCACTCCTCGATCAGGTGCAACTGACAGACATCGTCAAGGACCCCTACGAACGGGCATACCTCAGCCGGCTTATGCCCGCGCCACGCACCCATGGGGCACCTGATTCGCCCACCGCGCTGATCGTCGGACGGATCATGACCGCGGACGATCCTGAGGAGCTCCGATGGCTGCGCGCCAGCCTGCTGCTCGGCCTGGCCCAGGCACGGTCGGAACGCCCGGCGCCCCGGCCCGCTCCCGCGCCGGCCGCTGCGGTCGCTGCGGCCGAAGCGGCGTCGGTTCGTGCCCAACCCGAGCACCGGAGTGACGACACGATCGACGTTCTGGATCGCGAGCCACGCGGCCTGAGGAAATGGTTGCGCCGACGGCAGGTGTAGGCCAGCGGTGTATGCGGCAGCCTGCCGTGCTGCCTACGTCTCGCCGGTATCCGTATTCATCCGTATCACTGAGCGGTGCTGCTCAGTGATGTCAGATCGTTGCGTCGAGATCTTTCGTGTACTCCTCGATAGCGGGCCGATAGCCCTCGACTTCCGGGTCGTTGCTCGTGGCGACCAGCAAGGTCAGAAGCAGTTGCATCGCGTCGTGCGTCCGCCCGACGTTGTACAGCGCCATGGCCAGGAACGTCTTGATCCCATTGTCGTCAGGGAACTCGGCCGCCGCGCCGCCAAGAGTCGCGACGGCTTCCTCGTAGCGCCCCAGGATCCGGTAGGTGCTGCCCAGACCGAGCAGGGCCCCACGGCGATCGTTGCCCGAGAGCGCCTCTCCCGCGAGGGCCCGCTCGTAATACGGCACCGCCTCCGCTTCCAGGCCGAGCGTGTCATGCACCCACGCCGTCTGGTACGCCACCTCCTCGTCCGCCGGGAACAGGGCGGCAAGCTTCACGAGCTGCTCGCGGGCCTCCTCGCGGCGCCCTGCCTCGCGTAGGCGCACAGCCTCACGAAGCAACCGATCCCTGTTCTCGCTCGTATCCGCGTTCATGTGCTGGTCCCCACCATCCGACTCACCTGCGTTTTCGTACCGACGAATCACTTGCCCCATCCCGCTGAACGGAGACACACATGCGCATCCTCCACTACTCGGTGCGCGCCCAGGGCTCACAGTCCACCGCGATGGGTTCCAGCGTGGTCAACGCCTTCTTCGTCACGCGTGGGGTCGGAACAGGCCTTCCTGCACCACGGATACGAGCAGCCGGCCGTCGGTGTCGTAGATACGGCCGCGGGCGAGGCCGCGGCCCCCCGTGGCGATGGGGGACTCCTGGTCGTACAAGAACCACTCGTCGGCGCGGAACGAGTGATGGAACCACATGGCGTGGTCAAGCGAGGCCATGTCAAAGCCGCGGGGGCCCCAGAGCGGCTCGACCGGGATGCGCACGGCGTCGAGGAGCGTCATGTCGCTCGCGTAGGTGAGGGCGCAGGTGTGCACGAGCGGGTCGTCGCCCAGCGGACCGACGGCGCGCATCCACACCGCGCTGCGGGGTTCGGCGTCCTGGACCTCCTCGGAGGTCCAGCGCAGCCGGTCCACGTAACGGATGTCGAAGGGCTGGCGCCTGGCCATGCGCTCCCACTGCTCGGGGAGCGCGCCGAGGTGCTCCTTGATCTCCTCGGCGACGGTCGGCAGCGACTCAGGGTCAGGAGCGGCGATGCGCGGCGGCAGCTGGTGTTCGAAGGCGCCCTGTTCGGGCTTGTGGAAGGAGGCGGTGAGGTTGAAGATCGTGCGGCCCTGCTGGACGGCGGTGACACGGCGCGTGGTGAAGGAGCGCCCGTCCCTGACCCGCTCGACCTGGTACACGATGGGCACGCCCGGACGGCCGGGGCGCAGGAAGTACGCGTGCAGCGAATGCACCGGGCGGTCGCCCTCCGTGGTGCGGCCCGCAGCCACCAGGGCCTGCCCGGCGACCTGCCCGCCGAACACCCGCTGCAAGGACTCCTCGGGGCTGCGGCCCCGGAAAATGTTGACCTCGATCTGCTCCAGGTCCAGCAGATCGACCAGCCGTTCGGCGGGGTTGCTCATGACGCTACTTCGACTCCTGTCCGGGACATGCGTTTTCTCGGGGTATTCAGAGCTGGCCGACGTCCGTGACGCGGACGATGGCACGGCCCTCCTCGTCGGAGGCCGCGAGATCGACCTCCGCGCTGATGCCCCAGTCATGATCGCCGTTCGGATCTGCGAACGTCTGGCGGACGCGCCACAGGCCGTGCTCCGGGTCCTGCTCGATGGACAGCAGCTTGGGGCCGCGCGCGTCGGGGCCGGTCCCGAGATCTTCGTACTCGTCCCAGTACTTGTCCATGGCCTCACCCCAGGCGTCCGCGTCCCAGCCGGACTCGGCGTCCAGCTCGCCCAGCTCCTCGACGTGGTCGAGGGCGGCCAGCTCGACCCTGCGGAACAGCGCGTTGCGCACCAGGACGCGGAAGGCGCGGGCATTGGCCGTGACCGGCTTGACCTGGTCGGCCCTCTCCTGGGCCTCCTCGGCCGTCATGACCTCGGGGTTGGCCAGCTGCTCCCACTCGTCGAGGAGGCTGGAGTCGACCTGACGGACCATCTCGCCGAGCCAGGCGATCAGATCCTCCAGGTCCTCGGACTTGAGGTCGTCCGGGATGGTGTGTTCCAGGGCCTTGTAGGCACTGGCCAGGTAGCGCAGCACGATGCCTTCGGTGCGGGCGAGTTCGTAGAAGGAGGTGAACTCGGTGAAGGACAGCGCCCGCTCGTACATGTCACGGACGACGGACTTCGGGGACAGCGGGTGGTCGCCGACCCACGGGTGGCTCGTCCGGTAGGTGTTGTAGGCGTGGAAGAGCAGCTCCTCCAGCGGCTTGGGGTAGGTGATGTCCTGGAGCCGCTCCATCCGCTCCTCGTACTCGACACCGTCCGCCTTCATCAGCCCCACAGCTTCGCCGCGCGCCTTGTTCTGCTGGGCTGCGAGGATCTGGCGCGGGTCGTCGAGGGTGGATTCGACCACGGAGACCATGTCGAGGGCGTACGACGGGGAGTCGGGGTCGAGGATCTCGAAGGCCGCGAGGGCGAAGGTCGACAGAGGCTGGTTGAGCGCGAAGTCCTGTTGCAGGTCGACGGTCAGGCGTACGACACGGCCCGTTGCGTCCGGCACGTCGAGCTTTTCCACGACACCGCCGGCCAGGAGGGAACGGTAGATCGCGATGGCGCGACGGATGTGCCGCAGCTGCGCCTTGCGCGGCTCGTGATTGTCTTCCAGAAGGTGACGCATCGCCTTGAAGGCGTTGCCGGGGCGGGCGATCACGGACAGCAACATGGTGTGCGTGACGCGGAAGCGGGAGGTCAGCGGCTCCGGCTCGGAGGTGATGAGCTTCTCGAAGGTGCCCTCGGTCCAGCCGACGAAGCCCTCCGGCGCCTTCTTGCGGACCACCTTGCGGCGCTTCTTGGCGTCGTCGCCCGCCTTGGCGAGTGCCTTCTCGTTCTCGATGACGTGCTCGGGTGCCTGCGCGACCACGAGGCCCGCAGTGTCGAAGCCCGCACGTCCGGCCCGGCCGGCGATCTGGTGGAATTCCCGCGCGCGCAGGGTGCGGACCCGGCTGCCGTCGTACTTGGCGAGCGCGGTGAAGAGGACGGTGCGGATCGGGACGTTGACGCCGACGCCGAGAGTGTCTGTACCGCAGATGACCTTCAGAAGGCCGGCCTGGGCGAGCTTCTCCACCAAGCGGCGGTACTTGGGCAGCATGCCGGCGTGGTGCACGCCGATGCCATGGCGCACGTACCGCGAGAGGTTGCGGCCGAACTTGGTGGTGAAGCGGAAGTTGCCGATCAGGTCGGCGATCTTGTCTTTCTCCTCACGCGTGCACATGTTGATGCTCATCAGCGACTGGGCGCGCTCGACGGCCTGTGCCTGCGTGAAGTGCACGATGTAGACCGGAGCCTGCTTGGTCTCCAGAAGCTCGGTGAGGGTCTCGGTGATCGGCGTCAGCCGGTACTCGTACGACAGTGGCACGGGGCGCGTAGCGGAGCGGACCACCGCGGTGGGGCGACCGGTGCGGCGCGTGAGGTCCTTCTCGAACATGCTGACGTCGCCGAGCGTCGCCGACATGAGGATGAACTGTGCCTGCGGCAGTTCGAGCAGCGGGATCTGCCAGGCCCAGCCGCGGTCCGGCTCGGCGTAGAAGTGGAACTCGTCCATCACGACCTGGCCGACGTCGGCGTCCTTGCCGTCCCGCAGGGCGATCGAGGCGAGGACCTCGGCCGTGCAGCAGATGACGGGGGCGTCGGCGTTGACGGACGCGTCGCCCGTGAGCATGCCGACGTTCTCGGTGCCCAGGAGCTTGCACAGGTCGAAGAACTTCTCCGACACGAGCGCCTTGATGGGGGCCGTGTAGAAGGTGACCTTGTCTTGGGCGAGGGCGGTGAAGTGGGCGCCGGCCGCCACCAGGCTCTTGCCGGAGCCCGTGGGAGTGGACAAGATCACGTTCGCCCCGGAGACCACCTCGATCAGCGCCTCCTCCTGGGCCGGATAGAGAGTGATCCCCTGATCCACGGCCCACGTGGAGAAGGCTTCGAAGAGGGCATCTGGGTCGGCATCCGGCGGCAGCTGATCGATAAGGGTCACACCCCCATCTTGCCTTCCTTCTCACCGGATCAGGGAACCGGTGATTCTCGCGAAGATCACGAACGCTACGCTGTGTCGCCAACGTGGCATCAGAACATGGGAAACGGGGCGGGCGGCAGCGATGATGGGACCGGCACACTCACTGTCGGGAGCGGCGGCCTGGCTCGGGGTCGGCGCGGCCGCGGCGGCCGCGGGACACACGATGCCCTGGCCGGTCCTTCTCGTGGGAGCGCTCATTTGTGCCGGGGCGGCCCTCGCGCCCGACCTCGATCACAAGTCGGCGACCATCTCGCGAGCCTTCGGGCCCGTCTCGCGGGGCCTGTGCGAAATTGTCGACAAACTCTCGTACGCCGTCTACAAGGCGACACGGAAGGCGGGCGACCCACGTCGCTCGGGCGGCCATCGCACACTCACCCACACCTGGCTGTGGGCGGTGCTGATAGGCGCCGGCGCCTCGGCCCTGGCGATCTTCGGAGGACGCTGGGCGGTGCTCGCGATCCTCTTCGTCCACATGGTGCTCGCCATCGAAGGGCTGCTGTGGCGGGCGGCGCGTGGGTCGAGCAGCGATGTACTGGTATGGCTGCTCGCCGCCACGAGTGCGTGGATTCTCGCAGGCGTCCTCGACAAGCCCGGCAACGGTTCGGACTGGTTCTTCACCGCACCAGGCCAGGAGTACCTGTGGCTCGGCCTGCCGATTGTGCTCGGTGCGCTGGTGCACGACATCGGGGACGCGCTGACGGTCTCCGGATGCCCGGTGCTGTGGCCCATCCCCATCGGCCGCAAGCGCTGGTACCCGATCGGGCCGCCGAAAGCACTGCGCTTCCGGGCCGGCAGCTGGATCGAGCTGAAGGTACTGATGCCGGTGTTCATGCTGCTCGGGGGAGTGGGCGGCGCGGCCGCGCTCAACGTCATCTGAGGCGGGGCCGGCCCTGCCCGCACGGCGGCCACCCGAGCCGAGCGTCAGCTGTCGGACCGGCTCTCTTCCTCGCCGGGAGGCGGTCGAACCCCGGAGGTGACGGGGTGGTCGCCATGCCAGGAGTGCCAGAGGGCGGCGTACGCTCCGTCGGCCCGCACGAGGTCGTCGTGAGGGCCGAGCTCGGTGACGCGGCCGTTCTCCATCACCGCGACGCGGTCCGCGTCATGAGCGGTCTGCAGGCGGTGAGCGATGGCGATCACGGTCCGGCCACGCAGGACGGCCGCGAGAGCCCGCTCCGTGTGCCGTGCCGTCGCCGGGTCCAGGAGCGCCGTCGCCTCGTCGAGTATCAGGGTGTGCGGGTCGGCGAGCACGACACGGGCCAGAGCGAGCTGCTGTGCCTGCGCGCCGTGCAGCTGGTGGCTGCCGGAGCCGAGCTCGGTGTCGAGACCGTCCGGCAGGTCGGTGGCCCACTCGGCACCGACGGCGCCGAGAGCGGCGTCCAGCTCGGCGTCCGCGGCGGACTCGGCCGCGATCAGCAGATTGTCCCGGAGCGTGCCGTGGAACACATGGTGTTCCTGCGTGACGAGGACGACCTGGCGGCGCAGCCGGTCGGAGGGCAGATCGGCGATCGGAACCCCGCCGACGGTCACCGAGCCCTTGGTCGGCGTGTCGATGCCCGCCAGGAGCCGGCTCAGAGTGGTTTTTCCGGCACCGGAGGGGCCGACGACGGCGAGACGTTCGCCGGGGCGGACGGACAGGTCGACGCCTTGGAGGACGTCGGTGTCGCCGGTATAGGAGAACCAGACGCCTTCGACGTCGATGCCGTCGTCCTTGGGGGTGAGGGCGCTGGGGGCGGCTGGTTCAGAGGGAGTGGCGGCCAGGCCCTCGACTCTGGCGAAGGAGGCACCGCTGCTCTGCAGCTCCTCGACTCGCTGCAAGATCGTGTCCAGCGGCTGGGAGAGCTGGCGAAGGTACAGAGCCGCGGCGACGACCGCGCCGAGGCTCACCGTGCCGTGGGCGTGCAGAGCACCGCCGATGACCAGCATGCCGACCACCGGGATCACGTACGAGGTGTCGACGGCGGGGAAGAGGACGCTCCGCAGGTACAGAGTGCGCTCTTGGGCGGCGACACAGCGCTCGATCTCCCTCTCACTGTCCGTGATGCGCCGCTCCCGCAGGCCGAAGGCCTCGATGGTGCGGGCTCCGGACGCGGTGGCGGCGAGCACCTCGGCCAGCGCGGAATGCGCCTCGCCCTGGTCGAGGTAGGCAGAGCGCGCACGACGCAGGTACCAGCGGGTGGCGAACCAGATGCCCGTCAGGCCGAGCACCCCGCAGGCGCCGAGCAGCGGATCGAGCAAGAACACGGCACCGATGATGAACAGCGCCTGCACGGCTGCGACGAAGACATCGGGGCCGGTGTCCCGCAGTGTCTGACCAGTGGTCGCGATGTCCGACGTGCCGCGTGCGGTCAGGTCGCCCGCGCCGGCACGTTCGACGACGGAGGAGGGCAGGGCCAGCGCACGGTCGACGAACTGTTCGCGGATACGGGCGAGGGTGCGCTCTCCGAAGCGATGGCCGAGGTAGCGGGCGTGGCGCGCCAGGAGGAGCTGGGCGACGGCTCCGATGAGGATGCCGAGGGCGAGACGGTCCACGGCGTCGACGCCTCCGCCGTCCTTCACCGTGTTCACGACGCGGCCGAGGAGCCACGGGCCGACGAGGCCCGCAGCCGCCGCCAGCACATTGAAGAAGAGCATGGCGGCGAAGGCCCGGCCGTCCTGCCGGATCAGTCGCAAGGCGGCGTGGTGGACCTGGCGAGGGCCGGCGACAGGCAGCGGGGTAGCAGCGGCCTCGGGTGCTTCACCGCTGCGGGGCGTCGTCATCGGAGGGCCTCGTGAGTCGGCTCGGGGGAGGGGCGGGGGTGCTTGCGGTCGCCTGGTTTGCTTTGTGCGTCCGTATCGGCCGCCGTTGCGGCCTCCTCTTCAGCGGCGTCTTTCGCCGGCTGCTTATCCGTGGCGACGCTCATCCCTATGTCCGTGGCCCCCGCGGCTTCCACCGCCGCGGACTCCTCGGTGTCGCGCGACACCAGACGGCGGTAGGCCGGGTGACGCGACAGGAGGTCGGCGTGGCGGCCCACGGCGGCGACACGGCCGTCGACCAGGTGGTAGACGACGTCGGCCTGGTCGAGGACGAGGGGAGAGGTGCTGGTCACGAGCGTTGTGCGGTCGGCGCGAGCCGCGCGGAGACCGGCTGCCATCTTGGCCTCGGTGTGAGCATCCACCGCGGATGTCGGTTCGACCGCCAGGAGCACCTCGGGGTCGGCCAGCAGAGCCCGGGCCAGACGGATGCGTTGCCGTTGACCGCCGGAGAGATTGTGCCCCTGGGCGTCGAGGCGGGCATCGAAGCCGCCGGGCAGGCCGAGCACGATGTCGTGGGCCACGGCGGCGTCGACCGCGCGGGTGAGGGCGTGCTCGTCGGGTGTCCAGCGACCGGAGAGCGCCGCACGCAGCGCACCGGCGAACAAGTCGGCTTCGTTGTCCGCGACGAGAATGCGCGCGCGGACCTGGTCCAGGGGGACGGCGTCCAGGCGGACCGTCCCCCAGGTGACCGAGCCAGGGGCGAATCGGCCGAGGCGGTCGACGACCTCCGTGGCCTCGGAGGTGTGGGTACTGGCCAGCGCCGTGAGGACGCCGGGTTCTACCTTCACCCCGGAGAGGCGGTCGTGAAGGACGGCCGGTGCCTCGGGAGCGTTGACGGTGCCCTCGCGGGCATCGGAGGTCTCGCCCGAATCATCGAGCTGCTCCGAAGCGCCGCTCTTCATCTCGTTCGCGGGCGCCGCCGACCACGTCTCCGGCTCGAGGTTCAAGAAGTGCACGACCCGGCGGGCCGAGACGAGGCCACGCCCGATGTCGTAGCCACTCTCGATGAGGGACGACACCGGGACCACGAGGACGGCGACGTAGCCGTAGACGGCGATCAGTTCGCCCACGGTGATGGTGCCCTGGGCCGCCATGCGGGCGGCGAGCCAGGTCACGGCGGCCAGGAACAAGGTGGGCAGACCAATGCCGAAAGCCTGGATCCAGCTCATGGACGAGCCGACCCGGTAGCCCTCGTCCCGCAGTTCTCGCGAACCCGACCGGTAGCGGGCGGCGAAGACCTGCTTGCCACCCAGACCATTGAGGACCCTGAGCCCGGCGGCCAGGTCCCCGAGCACACCGGCCAGTGCGCCCTGCCGCTCCCGGTACGCGGTCTCGGCCCCCTGCAGCCGGCCGAGGAACGGCCCGACGAGCAGGGCGATCAGAGGCACGCCCAGCAGCACCACCACGGCCAGCAGGACGGAGAACGACAGAAGCAGGGCGGCGACGACGAAGTAGGCGATGACCGCACCCACCCCAGGGCCCGTGACGGTGAGGGTCGAACCGATGACACCCACGTCGGAGTGGCCGATCGTGACGACCTCGCCCGTCGAGACACGACGGGGCAGAGCCGCGCCGAGCCGGGTGGCGTGGTCCATCACGACACGCACGGTTCGGAAGTAGGCGTCGAGCCGGATACGGGTCATGGTGCGGTGCCGCAGGATCCCGAGCCAGGCGTCGAGGATTCCGACGCCGAAGAGGACAGCGGCCCAGCCGATCAGTGCACCCTGGTCTCCGGGGCGGAGCCCGTCGTCGATGGCACGTGCCAGGACGTACGGGGGAAGCGTCAACCCGACCATCCACGCGCTGCCCAGCAGCGTGCCGAGAGCGACCCGCTTGGGCTGGCTCGCGATCACCCACCAGAGGTAGCGCGCGGGGCCGCGTCGGTCGGGGGTGCCGGGTTCCGTGGTCGGTGCAGCCATGCACGTACCCTAACTACGCCTGGTAGGCCGGGAGTAGGCGGCTCACCTCGCGGTAGGCGGCCTGCTCCTGGCGCGGAGCAGGCCGGTCCCAATGAGCCCGCACGGGACGCGAAAGCGATCGGCGCCGGACCGAGGCCGCCGCGCCCGCGCGCGACGGCGAAGCCGCGGCCCGTAACCGAGTTGACGCCCCTAGCCGTGCCAAGACCGCCACAGGGCGGCGTATGCGCCGTCGGCGGTGACCAGTTGGTCGTGGCTGCCGAGTTCGGTGATGCGGCCGTTCTCGACCACAGCGATGACGTCCGCGCCATGGGCGGTGTGCAGGCGGTGGGCGATCGCCACGACCGTACGGCCGTCCAGGACACGAGCGAGAGAACGCTCCAGATGCCGTGCCGCGCGCGGGTCGAGGAGCGAGGTCGCCTCGTCCAGGACCAGCGTGTGGGGGTCGGCGAGCACGAGCCTGGCCAGGGCGATCTGCTGGGCCTGGGCGGGCGTCAGCGCGAAGCCCCCCGAGCCGACCTCGGTGGCCAGGCCCTCGTCGAGGCCGCGGGCCCAGTCGGCCGCGTCGACCGCTCCGAGCGCGGCCCACAGTTCGGCGTCCCGCGCGCTGGTCCGTGCCAGGAGGAGGTTGTCGCGCAGGGAACCCACGAACACGTGGTGCTCCTGGTTGACCAGTGCCACATGGGCACGGACTTCCTCGGCCGGCATGGCCGACAGCTCCGCGCCCCCCAAGGTGACCTGTCCGGTGCGCGGTCCGTAGATGCCGGCGAGCAGCCTGCCCAGCGTCGACTTGCCCGCGCCCGACGGACCGACCAGGGCGACGCGCGAGCCGGGTTCGACGGCGAGGGACACCTCGCGGAGGACATCGACGCCTTCGCGGTAGCCGAAGTGGACGTCGTCGGCGTGGACGTGGCGCCCTTGCGGGGTGACGGAGGCGTCACCGGCGTCGGGTTCGATGTCGCGGACGCCGACGAGACGGGCCAGGGAAACCTGGGCGACCTGCAGTTCGTCGTACCAGCGAAGGATGATCCCGAGGGGGTCGACGAGCATCTGCGCGATCAGGACACCCGTGGTCAGTTGACCGACGCCGATCCAGCCCTGCAGCACGAAGACGCCGCCGATCATCAGCGTCGAGCAGAGCACGGTGGTGTGGGTGAAGTTGATGACGGGGAAGAGGACCGACCGCAGGTAGAGGGTGTAGCGCTCCCAGGCGGTCCACTCCTTGACGCGGCGTTCCGAGAGTTCGATGCGGCGTGTGCCGAGCTGGTGGGCCTCGATGGTGCGGCCCGCGTCGACGGTCTCGGCGAGAGCGGCTGCCACGGCGGCGTAACCGGCGGCCTCCGAGCGGTAGGCGGCGGGTGCCCGCTTGAAGTACCAGCGGCAGCCGACCACCAGGAGCGGGACGGCGACGAGCACGGCGGGTGCCAACGGCGGTGCCGTCACGATGAGTCCGCCGAGCAGCAGCGCAACCCACACCACGCCGATCGCGAGCTGCGGCACGGCCTCACGCATGGCGTTGGCGAGGCGGTCGACGTCGGTGGTGATGCGGGAGAGCAAGTCACCCGTGCCGGCCCGCTCCAGGACTCCGGGCGGCAGCCCGACGGACCGCACGAGGAAGTCCTCCCGCAGGTCCGCGAGCATCCGCTCGCCGAGCATCGCGCCGCGCAGCCGCACCTCGCGTACGAAGTAGGACTGCACGACGAGGGCGAGCGTGAACAGGCCGATGGTTCGTTCCAGATGAAGGTCACGGGCGTTGTGCGAGACCTTCTCCACCAGATCGCCGAGCAGATAGGGGCCGACCATCGAGGCGATCACGGCGAGCGTGTTCACCGTGATGAGCAGGACGAAGGCCGTGCGGTGGCGCTGGAACAGCTCACGGACGTAGGTGCGTACGGTCGTGGGCGCGCCGATGGGCAGGGTCTCCGCCGTCGTGGGGGCCGCCGGGTCGTACTCCGGTGGCGCCAGGCCGATCATGCGGTCTCCTCGATGTTGCCGGCGGTCGCCGTGGCGGTCGCATTGGCGGCTGCCGTCGCGGTTGCCGTGGCGGTGTTGATCTTGGGCTCGAAGTCAGCCTCGAAGCCGGGGTCGAACTCGGCGAAGCTGCCCTCGGTCGCGGCGGTGTGCTCGTCGTCGGTTTCGCGGGTCACGACCGCGCGGTACCGCGGTTCGCCGTGCATCAGTTCACGGTGTGTGCCCACCGCTGTGACCTCGCCGTCGGCGAGGAACACGACACGTTCGGCCCGGTCCAGGAGAAGCGGGGACGACGTGAGTACCACGGTGGTCCGCCCCGACCGTAGTTGGCGGATACCGTCGGCGACCCGGGCCTCGGTGTGCGAGTCGACTGCGGACGTCGGCTCGTCGAGCACCAGCGTCTCGGGGTCGGTGACCAGTGAGCGGGCCAGAGCGAGGCGTTGGCGCTGGCCTCCGGAGAGGGAGCGGCCGCGTTCCGTGAGGTGGGCGGCCATCGGGTCGTCGCTCACCGACGCCTGGGCCAGTGCGTCCAGGACGTCCGAGCACTGTGCCGCCGCGAGGGCCTCGGCGGGGGCGACGTTTCCTGATGACGGTACGTCGAGGAGGGCGTGCAAGGTGCCGGAGAGCAGGACGGGGTCCTTGTCCTGCACCAGTACGTGGGTCCGGGCGTCGGAGAGCGGCATGTCGTCCAGCGCGTCGTCGCCGAGGCGAACGGACGGCAGGTTCGCGGCTCCGTCGAAGGTGGGGTGGCCGCCGAGACGTTCGGCGAGCCGTCCGGCTGCGTCGGGGTCGCCGCAGACCACGGCGGTGAGACAGCCGGCCGGGGCGAGGAGGCCCGTCGCCGGGTCGTACAGATCTCCGGGGTGCCGGGCGCCGCCGGACAGGGTTCGTTCGCGGCGGTGCTCGGGCGGCTGCTCACCCGCGGGCGGCGACACGACAACTCGCCGCGCAGGGGCTTCTACCGCTTCATCGCCTTGCGTCGGAGAGTCCGCTGCCGGCTTGCCTTGCGCGGGCGAGTCCGATGGTTCGGCCCCGGTCTCGGTCAGCCTGGCCCCGGACTCCGACGGTCCGGCCGCGGACTCCGACAGCCCGGTCTCGGGCTCCGACCGCCCGGTCCCAGCCTCCGACCGTCCGCTTGCGAATTCCGTCCGCTCCAGTGCGAGCACCCGTGCCGCCCGCTTGGCGCTGGGGCGGGAGAAGGAGTACGCCATGGCGATCTCCTCGAAGTGTCGCAGAGGGTAATTGAGCATCATGACCGCGCTGTAGACCGTGACCAGTTCGGCGACGGTGATCCGGCCCTCTCGGGCGAGGTGCACCCCGTGCCAGACGAGCACGATCAGCAGCAGCCCCGGCAGCAGGACCTGCGTCGCCGAGATCACCGCCCACATCCGGGCGCTGCGGACCGCGGCCGTCCGGACCTCTTGCGAGGCGCGGCGGTAGCGGTCCAGGAAGAGTTCCTCGCCGCCGATGCCGCGCAGGACCCGCAGCCCGGCGACGGTGTCGGAGGCCAGTTCCGTGGCCCGGCCCGCCTTCTCGCGCTGGAGATCGGCGCGATGGGTGGCTCGGGGCAGCAGGGGGAGCACGGCGAGGGCGAGCACCGGGATGCCCACCGCGACGACGACGCCCAGCGCGGGCTGGTAGACGAGGAGGCCGACGCAGACCAGAAGGACCGTGAAGGCGGCTGCGGCGAACCGGGACAGCGCTTCGACGAACCAGCCGATCTTCTCCACGTCACCCGTGGATACGGATACGACTTCACCGGCGGCCACCCGCCGGGTCAGTACGGAGCCGAGCTGGGCGGTCTTGCGGGCGAGCAGTTGCTGCACGCGGGCCGCGGCGGTGATCCAGTTGGTGATCGCGGTGCGGTGCAGCATCGTGTCGCCCACCGCGATGGCGAGGCCGAGGTTCAGCAGCAGCGCGCCCGCGAGCGCGAGGCGTCCGCCTGACCGGTCGAGTACGGCCTCGATGGCGATGCCGACCGCGTAGGGCAGGCCCGCGATGGAGCCGAAGTGCAGCAGGCCCCAGGCGAAGGATTTGAGTTGTCCCCCGAGTTGGTTCCGGCCCAGCCACAGCAAGAAGCGCGGACCCGACCGGACATCGGGGACGCCGGGGTCGGGATAGGGAAGATCGCGAATCTGCATGACGTCCCAGCAGTCGAGAGCGGTGACCGTCGGCTCCGTCGAGACGGGCTTCGAAGGCGACGACATGGGCCATGCCGCGGGCGAGTACGCACGCGAGATCGCTGCCGAGGTCGCAGTCGAGACCGGAACGAGCCGGAACGGACGGCGGTAACAAACCGTGAAAGGTTCACCTCATTCGGTGGTCCGAAGCAAACGGTTTTCCGTCCTGGAGTAAAGAATCGGCCCCTTCTTCGTGTGGAGGACGGTGCTGGGCGAGAGTGCCGCGGGCCGAATGCGACCATGGGCGGATGCGTATAGCCGGTGCGGTGCGAACGGTGGTCGCGGCGGCGGCCTGCGGTGTTCTTCTGACGTCCTGCGGGAGCGGCGACGCCCCCGCGTCCGGACAGGCCAAGGGCGCGGAGCGCGGGGACGGCTCCCCAACACGGGCCGCTGACGCCAAGCGGATCCCCGATGTGGGTGACGGTCTCCAGTCGAAGATCCCCAAGGACTCGCGTCAGGTGGTCGCGGTCTACGGCGACGGCGAGAACTCCGCCGAGTCGACCGTCGTCCTCTACACAAAGTCCGGCAAGACAGACACCACTTGGGAGAAGGACCGCAGCTGGCCCGCGCACAACGGCAAGAAGGGCTGGACCGTCGATCACCACGAGAACGACAAGCGCAGCCCGGTCGGCGTGTTCACGCTCAGCGACGCGGGCGGTGTCCTCGCTGACCCCGGCACCAAGTTCCCGTACACGAAGTCCGTGTCCATGCAGGCGCCGCACTACTGGCCCGAGACGCATTGGCATGACTTCGACTACGTCATCGCGATCGACTACAACCGCGCCAAGGGCACCCCACCCAACGACCCGACGCGTCCGCAGGGACAGACCAAGGGCGGCAGCATCTGGCTGCACATGGACCACGGCAGCGGTACGTCGGGCTGCGTCAGTCTGTCCAAGGCGGGCATGGCTTACCTGCTGCGCACGCTGGACCCGAAGCAGCATCCGGTCGTGGTGATGGGGGACAAGGCGAACCTCGCGGCGTAAGGCCGACCGCGCGCTGTGCAAAGCCCTCGTTGCCCCGACACCCCATTGCGGTGATCGGCCGCGGCCGCATAGAACACCCCCATGAGAAGACGCGTCATGTCCATGTTCATCGGGGTGGTCGTCGCCGCAGGCACGCTCCTCGGCACGGCCCCGTCCACGGCCGCCACGGCGACCCCCGTCCCGCCCGAATTCGGCACCGACTGGCACGACCCCGTCACCGCCGCACCCGCGGTGAAGAAGCCGCACACGAAGTCCTGTGCGGTCACCGTCGCCGAGGCGCAGTTCAAGGACTTCACGCCCTACACCGGTGATTACGCGCCGCCGCGCGGATGTGGTGACCGCTGGGGCAAGGTGGTGCTGCGCCTGGACGGCAAGGTGAAGGGCAGGCAGTACGACCGGCTCGGATACCTCCGTATCGGCGGCGTAGAAGTGCTCCGTACGTCCACGCCGGAGCCGTCCGCCGACGGCATCACCTGGTCCGTGGAGAAGGACGTCACCCGCTACAGCGAGACGCTGCGGCAGAACCGAAGCGTCGAGATGCTCATCGGCAACGTCGTCAACGAGACGTACACCGGGGTCATCGACGTCAAGGCGACGCTGACGTTCTACGAGCGGGACAAGGACACAGGCGCCACGCCTGACAAAACTGGTACCGGGTCCAAGCCCGAGGGCTCCGGTACCGGGTCCAAGCCCGAGAAAGCTGATGCCGGGTCCAAGCCCGAGAAAGCTGGTGCCGGGTCCAGCGGCGCGGTGCCCGACCGTGTGCTTCCCCTCGGCGACGACTCCAGCCTCACCACCCCGCGCAACAGCGAGCGCATCGTCGCCGAGGTCTACGCGACCGGCTCCGGCGGCGGCTGTGAGGAGTACTGGTATCTGACGGTTCCGGATGCCGCGCCCTACTCCTGCAAGGCCGACCAAGGCCCCTACCGCGAGGTGCAGGTCAAGGTGGACGGCCAGTTGGCGGGCATCGCCGCGCCGTTCCCGACCGTATGGACGGGCGGGTGGTCCAACCCCTTCCTCTGGTACGTGATCCCGGGGCCCCGTGCCTTCGACATCAAGCCCATCGAGTACGACCTGACACCCTTCGCCGGGCTCCTCAACGACGGACGGCCGCACAAGGTCGAGGTCTCCGTCGTCGGTGTGCCCAAGGCGCAGACCGGCTGGAGCGTCCCCGTCAATGTCCTGGTCTGGCAGGACGAGCGGAGCGAGCACGTCACTGGCAAGCTGACCAGGCATGACGTGGGGCCCCTCGCGAACGATGCGACCTACACCCCGGCTTCTACCACAGGGAGCGCGCACCGCCTCGACACGAAGGGCGGTCACCGCCTCACCGTCTCCGGCCAGGTGAACACCTCGCACGGCCGTGTCACGACGAGCGTGACGCGGGCCCTCAAGAACACGTCTGTACACCGGTGGACCGAAGGGGAGGCGCTGGACGCGCTCAAGGCGACCTGGTTCGATCGCGAGACGGTCACGGTGAACGGCCGCGCGGTGCGGACCGACCGTACGTACACGATGGACGGCACCACGACGCTGGGCGTCGGCGACCGGCTGCGCACCGAGATCTCTCTCGGTGACCGAGCCGAGAGCGTCACCGTCCACGGCGGACGGCGCACCGGCTGGTCGATGACCGACGACCGTTACGACGGGGACGCCACGTACACCGCCAACGTGCCCCGCGAGGAGCGCCACGCGGTGGGCACCTCCCGCGAGCGCTACCGGCAGTACGGCGACGGCGGCTGTCACGACCGGACGTTGGCCACCGAGCAGGGCGCCCTGACGGTCGACCGGCGCCGCTGCTGAGCGACCCGCGACCGCGACCGCGGCTGACTGCGACCGCGACTGACCGCGACCGCGGCCCCAGCCCCGGCCCGGCAGCCGGACCAGCGGCGGTACGTGCACGACCGCCGCTGGTCCCGGTCCCTCACTCCGGCCCCGTAAAGACAACTCGGCGGCAGCTACTCCTTCGGCTTCTCCGAGTCCATCCCCGGGCGCGCCTTCTTCCACAGTCCGCGGGTGAAGTCGGGTATCGCCTGCGGTGCGCCCTTCGCCTTGATCGAGAGGTGGCTCAGCGGCACGGGCGACGTCCACGTCGCGGCGTCGTACACGTCGAAGTCCGGGACGAGGCCGAGCCGCATGGTCTGCATCAGCCGGAAGATCATGATGTAGTCCATGCCACCGTGGCCACCCGGCGGGTTGGAGTGCTCCTTCCACAGCCAGTGGTCGAAGTCGGCGTACTCGGCGAAGTCGCCCCACTCGTCGTTCGTGTGGTCGGGCTCGATGTAGATGCGCTCCGGGTAGTCCTCGAAGAGGCCCTTGGTGCCCCCCAGGCTGTTGATGCGGCTATAGGGGTGGGGCGTGGAGACGTCATGCTCCAGACGGATCACACGGCCCTTCGCCGTCTGCACGAGGCTGATGGTGCGGTCGCTCTCGATGTACGTCTCCTTCCAGCTCGGGTCACCCGCGGGCATGTGCGCCTCGCGGTACTGGGCGAGGCTGAGGGCGGGCGTGCCGAAGCTGGAGATGTGGGTGACACGGTCGCCGCGGTTGACGTCCATGTAGTTGGCGACGGGGCCGAAACCGTGGTTGGGGTAGAGGTCGCCGCGGAGCCGGGTGTGCCAGAGGCGGCGCCACGGGCCTTCGTAGTAGTCGGCGTCGAACATGAGACCGCGCAGATCGTGGTTGTACGCGCCCGCACCGTGCAGGAGGTCGCCGAACTTGCCCGCGTGGGCCATCCGCAGGACACGCATCTCGTTCTTGCCGTAACAGCAGTTCTCGAGCTGTATGCAGTGTCTGCGCGTCCGTTCCGACAGGTCGACGAGCTGCCACAGCTCGTCGAGGCGCAGGGCGATGGGGCACTCCACGCCGACGTGCTTGCCGTTCAGCATCGCCGACTTGGCCATCTCGAAGTGGAAGTCCCACGGCGTCGCCACGTACACGAAGTCGATGTCCCCGCGCTCGCACAGGTTCTCGTAGTCGTGATCGCCCTTGGTGTACGTCGCCGGGGCCGGCTGGCCCGCGGCGGTGACCTTCTTCGCGGCGGCCGCGGTCTTGTCCTTGACCGGGTCGCAGAGGGCCACGACCCGTACGCCCGGGATGGCGAGGAACAGGTCGATCATGGAGCCGCCGCGGTTGCCGAGGCCGATGATGCCGACCCTGACCGTGGAGCGACGCTCGAACGGCACCCCGATCATCGTGCGGCCCTTTCGGGCAGGAGCCTTGGCCGTGTCCTCGGCGGCCGAGGCGGCATCCGACGCAGCGGCGGCCGGCACGGTGCCGGGCGCGTCGGCGTGCGCCGTGCCGCTCGCGAAGGCGCCGATGCCCATCCCCGCCCCGGCGAGGCCCGCCGTGCGGAGCACCGCGCGGCGCGAGTGGCCGTCTCCCGTCGTGCCCTCCGTAAGGTCGTCGGGGGTTGCGCTGTCGGGAGTCGGTGTCGCGTTCTCTTCGTGCATCGGACCTCCGTAGCTGAAAGGCGGCTGGTCTCTACCACTGGGGCGGAAGCCACCCTGTTAGGGCTGCTACGGCGGCGCAAGGGGCGGAAGTGGCCAGGAACTTGGACTTCCGCCATGACTTCATGGACTTCCGGAGGCACCGGCTCCCATCACCACGGCGCCACGGCTCCGAGCCCACCACCGGTCACGGACGCGTCGCGCGCTCCAGCTCAAGCAGCGCGGAGTAATACCCGCGCCCCGTCGCATGGTCCATGCCGATCTCACACATGCGGTTCGCCGAGAGATGCGCCTCGAAGGGGCGGTCCGCGATCTCCGCGGCCTCCTTGCGCGTGGCGGACTCGGTCAGCTCCTTGTGGAGCATGCCGCGGTCGCCCGCGAAGGCGCAGCACCCGGCGTCGTCCGGCACGGTCACTTCGTCCGCGCACGCCTCGGCGACGGCGCGCAGTTGCTCCTCGTCGCCGAGATGCTGCATCGAGCAGGTCGGGTGGAGGACGGCGGAGCCGATCCTGCGGTGCACGGTCAGGTGGGGGAGCAGCTCGTCGGCCGCCCAGACGATCGAGTCGACGACCGTCAGCTCACGGTGGAGCGCACGGTTCTCGGCGGTCAGATACGGCACGACCTCGTGTGCGATGCCGAGCGTGCACGACGAGGCGTCGACGACCAGCGGCAGACGGCCGCCCGCGGTCCAGCCCCAGGCCGCCTCGACGATGCGGTTGGCCATGAGCCTGTTGCCGGCTTCATAGCCCTTGGAGTGCCAGATCGTCGCGCAACACGTGCCCGTGATGTCGTCCGGGATCCACACCGGCCTGCCGGCGCGCGAGGACACGGCGACGACCGCTTCGGGCAGGGAGCGGTCGCCCGGCCCGCCGAAGATGCGGTTGACGCACGCCGGGTAGTACACGGCCGACGCCCCCACGCGCGCGGTACGCGGCCGTTTGCGTGCGGCGGCCCCGGGGATCTGCGGCAGCCACTCGGGGACGAGGTCGGGGCGGACCGCCTTGCGGGCCGCACGGGTCACCGCGGTGAGCAGCCGGTCGCTGATGCGGTCCGCGGCGGCCACGGCGAGCCGTGCGGAGGCTTCGACGGCCTTGAAGTTCTTCGCGGCCAGCGCGGCCGTCCGCTCCTCGCGGGGCGAGTGCCGCGCGTGGCGGAAGTCCTTCATCAGGGCACCCGTGTCGATGCCGACCGGACAGGCCAGCTTGCAGGTCGAGTCTCCCGCACAGGTGTCGACGGCGTCGTAGCCGTACGCGTCGACGAGGGCGTCCTCGACGGGGGAGCCCGCGGGCTGGCGCATCATCTCGCGGCGCAGCACGATGCGCTGGCGCGGCGTCGTGGTGAGGTCCTCGCTCGGGCAGGTCGGTTCACAGAAGCCGCACTCGATGCACGGGTCCGCGATGAGCTCCACCTTCGGGATGGTCTTCAGGCCGCGCAGATGCGCCTTCGGGTCGCGGTTGAGGACGATGCGCGGGGCGAGTACGCCGTCCGGGTCGATGATCTGCTTGGTGCGCCACATCAGCTCGGTGGCCTCAGGCCCCCATTCGAGCTCCAGGAAGGGTGCGATGTTGCGGCCCGTGGCGTGCTCGGCCTTGAGGGAGCCGTCGAACCGCTCCACGGTCAGGCGGCAGAACTCGTCCATGAAGGCGGCGTAGCGCTCCACGTCGGAGGGCAGGCCCGCGTCGAAGGCGAGCAGGAAGTGCAGGTTGCCGTGGGCCGCGTGGCCCGCGACGGCGGCGTCGAAACCGTGCCGGGTCTGGAGCTCCAGGAGTGCCTCGCAGGCCTCGGCGAGCCGTCCCGGCGGCACCGCGAAGTCTTCCGTGATCAGTGTCGTCCCCGAGGGGCGGGTGCCGCCGACGGCGGTGACGAAGGCCTTGCGCGCCTTCCAGTAGCCGCCGATGGTCTTCGCGTCGCGCGTGAACGTGTTCGTCACGGACGGCACGGGCGTCACCAGTTCGAGCCCCTCCAGAGCCTTGGCCGCGGCGGCCTCGTACGCCTCACGCGTGGCCTCGTCCGGGGCGCGGAACTCCACCAGGAGAGCGGTCGTCGACTTCGGCAGCTCGGCCCAGTCGGCGGGCACCCCCTGAACACTGACCGAGGCCCGCAGGGTGTTGCCGTCCATCAGTTCGACGGCGAGCGCGCCCGCGGCGTTGAACACCGGGACCGCCGCGGCGGCCGCGGGCAGCGAGGGGAAGAAGAGCAGCGCGGTGGTCGTGCACCGGTCCAGCGGAAGCGCGTCGAAGACGATCTCCGAGATGAAGCCGAAGGTGCCTTCGGAGCCGACCATCAGACCGCGCAGGATCTCCACGGGCGTCGAGCCGTCGAGGAAGGCGTCGAGGCGATAGCCGTTGGTGTTCTTGATCTGGTACTTCGCGCGGATACGGGCCACGAGGTCGGCGTCCGCCTCGATCTCCCGCTTGATCGCGAGGAGGCCCTCGCACAGGTCGGGTTCGGCGTGAGCCAGCGCTTCGTCGGCGTCCGGGGCGGCCGTGTCCACGACCGTGCCCGAGGGCAGGACGAAGGTCAGTGAGGCGACCGTGCGGTAGGAGTTGCGGGTGGTGCCCGCCGTCATGCCCGACGCGTTGTTCGCGACGACGCCGCCGAGGGTGCAGGCGATGGCGCTCGCCGGGTCGGGGCCGAGGACCCGCCCATACCGGGCGAGCGTGGCGTTGGCGCGCACCACCGTCGTACCGGGGCGGACGCGGGCCCGCTCGCCCGCGCCGAGCACCTCGATGCCGGACCAGTGCTTGCGGACGTCGACCAGGATGTCCTCGCCCTGCGCCTGGCCGTTCAGCGAGGTGCCCGCCGCACGGAAGACGACCTCGCGGCCCTTGCCGTGCGCGTACGAGAGGACCGCCGACACGTCGTCGATGTCCTCGGGGACGACCACGACCTGCGGCAGGAAGCGGTACGGGCTCGCGTCCGACGCGTACCGCACCAGGTCGGAGACCTTGGTCAGGACTTTCTCCGCACCGAGCAGCGCGACCAGGTCGGAGCGCAGCGGCTCCGGGGTGCCGGTGGCCCGTCCGTCCGGCACGCGATCGGCTGCCGGGCCTGTCTCACGCGTCGTCGGGCGCAGGGCGTCCTGTCCGGGTTCCAGCAGCGGCATGGCTCTCCTCGGCGGTGACGGTCACTCGTCGGGCAGCGGTACGGGCGTGCTCAGCAGCGCCGGACATCCGGAACCTCGAACAACGCGTTCAGCAGGCCGCCCAACTGTGCCCGCTGCTCCGTGTCCAGTGGAGCCAGGATGTCCTCCGCGGCGGCCCGGCGCGCGCGGCGCAGCTCACCGAGGGCCTTGAGGCCGGTATCGGTGAGCTCGATGCGGATCACCCTGCGGTTGGTGGGATCGGGCACGCGGCGCACCAGCTCGCCCGCCTCCAGGCCGTCGACCAGCGTGGTCACGGCGCGGGGGACCACTTCCAGGCGCTCGGCGAGGTCTGCCATGCGCGGCGGCGTCTCGTAGTGCGCCAGAGTGCGCAGCAGGCGGGACTGCGCGGGCGTGATGCCGACCGGCACCAGATGGCGTTTCTGGATCCGCTGCAGCCTGCGGGTCAGCCGCAGCAACTGTTCGGCGAGCAGGCCGTCGGGGTCCGGGGTGTCCATGCGGGAACTTTACCAGGACCTTGTGCATTGTGAGTATAGGTAACAGTGAGCTATGCTCCACGAGTCATCATCGGGGCACGCCTGTCGACCGCCGTCCCTCGATCGCCGGTCACTTCCGTCGACCGCCGTCCAGCATCGGAAAGGAGCCCATGCGCCACGACGAACCCACCTGGACGCCGCCACCTCAGGCCCCCGGCCAGGAACCGCCGCGCCAGATGCGCCGAATCCTCCGCCTCTTCCGTCCCTACCGTGCCCGCCTCGCGCTCGTGGGCCTGCTGGTCTGCGCCGCCTCCCTGGTGTCGGTCGCCACCCCCTTCCTGCTCAAGGAGATCCTCGACACCGCGATCCCCCAGGGGCGTACGGGCCTGCTGAGCCTGCTCGCGCTCGGCATGATCCTCAGCGCGGTGGTCACCAGCGTCTTCGGCGTCCTGCAGACCCTGATCAGCACATCCGTGGGGCAGCGGGTCATGCACGACCTGCGCACCGCGGTCTACGGCCGGCTGCAGAGCATGTCCCTGGCCTTCTTCACCCGCACCCGCACGGGCGAGGTCCAGTCCCGGATAGCCAACGACATCGGCGGCATGCAGGCCACCGTCACGTCCACCGCGACGTCCCTCGTGTCGAACCTGACGAGCGTGATCGCCACGGTCGTCGCCATGCTCGCCCTCGACTGGCGCCTGACCGTCGTCTCGCTGCTGCTGCTCCCGGTGTTCGTATGGATCAGCCGCCGCGTCGGCCGCGAGCGCAAGAAGATCGCCACACAGCGCCAGAAGCAGATGGCCGCGATGGCCGCGACGGTGACCGAGTCGCTCTCCGTGAGCGGCATCGTCCTCGGCCGCACGATGGGCCGTGCCGACTCGCTCACCAAGTCCTTCGCCGACGAGTCCGAGCGCCTCGTCGACCTGGAGATCCGCTCGAACATGGCGGGCCGCTGGCGGATGGCCGTCATCTCGATCGTGATGGCCGCCATGCCCGCCGTCATCTACTGGAGCGCGGGTCTCGCTTTCCAGATGGGCGGCCCGACGGTCTCCATCGGCACGCTCGTCGCCTTCGTCTCGCTCCAGCAGGGCCTGTTCCGCCCGACCGTGAGCCTGCTCTCCACCGGTGTGCAGATCCAGACCTCGCTCGCGCTCTTCCAGCGCATCTTCGAGTACCTCGACCTGGACGTCGACATCACCGAGCCCGAGCACCCCGTCCGCCTCGACAAGATCAAGGGCGAAGTGCGCTTCGAGGACGTCGAGTTCCGCTACGACGAGAAGTCCGGGCCCACGCTCCAGGGCATCGACGTGGCGATACCCGCCGGCGGCAGCCTGGCCGTGGTCGGGGCGACCGGCTCCGGGAAGTCCACGCTGAGCCACCTCGTGCCCCGGTTGTACGACGTCACGGGCGGCCGCGTCACCCTCGACGGGGTCGATGTGAGGGACCTCGACTTCGACACCCTGGCCCGCGCGGTCGGCGTGGTCTCCCAGGAGACGTACCTCTTCCACGCCTCGGTCGCCGACAACCTCCGCTTCGCCAAGCCCGACGCCACCGACGAGGAGCTGATGGCCGCGGCTCGTGCCGCGCAGATCCACGACCACATCGCGTCGCTGCCCGATGGGTACGACACCGTGGTCGGCGAGCGCGGTCACCGCTTCTCGGGCGGTGAGAAGCAGCGGCTCGCCATCGCCCGCACCATCCTGCGTGATCCGCCGGTCCTCATCCTCGACGAGGCCACCAGCGCGCTGGACACCCGTACGGAGCGGGCGGTACAGGAGGCCATCGACGCCCTCTCCGCCGACCGCACCACCCTGACCATCGCTCATCGGCTCTCCACGGTCCGGGGCGCCGATCAGATCGTCGTTCTGGACGGCGGGCGTACCGCCGAGCGGGGTACGCACGAGGAGCTCATGGAACGCGACGGGCGTTACGCCGCCCTCGTCCGCCGGGACGCTCAACTGGAGCCCGCGACATGAAGATATGCAAAGAATGCCCCCATTTGCGGGTTAACGTTCCGACATGCAGATCAAGATTCCGCGCGGGGGCACGAGACGGGGCACGAGGCGGGGCAGGAGACGGTGCACGAGACGGGGCATGATTCGACTGACGCGACGGGGGCGCATCGCCCTGATCGCGGCCGGAGCCGTCGTGGCGGCCACCGCCGTGGCGGTGCCACTGCTACTGCCGGAGGATGACGCGCGGCCCGAAACCCTGACCATCCCGGAGGGCTGGCGCTCGGGTCAGGTGTACGAGGCGGTGGACAAGGCCTTGCGGGTCCCCGCGGGTACCACGAAGCAGGCGGTGCCCAAGGCCGGGCTCAAGCTTCCCGCCGACGCGGGCGGCAACCCGGAGGGGTATCTCTTCCCGGCGACCTATCCGCTCAGTGCCCGGTCGACACCGGCGTCCGTGCTCTCGTACATGGTGAACACCGCGAACAAGAAGTACGACGGCGGCAGCGTCACGGCGGGCGCCGACCGCAACGCGGTGAATGTCTACCAGACGGTCACCATCGCCAGCATGATCGAGGCGGAGGCGGGGTCCAAGGAGGAGATGGGCAAGGTGGCCCGCGTCATCTACAACCGTCTCGACCAGGGCATTCCCCTACAGATGGACTCCACCGTCAACTACGCCCTCAACCGCTCCACGCTGATCACCAGCGACCGCGACACGAAGGTCAACAGCCCTTACAACACCTACGCGCGCATGGGCCTGCCGCCCACACCGATCAGCAACCCGGGGAAAGCGGCGATTCGGGCCGCAGCCAACCCACCGGCGGGGGACTGGCTGTACTTCGTGACGGTGAAGCCGGGCGACACGCGCTTCACGGCGGACTACGAGGAGCACCAGCGGAACGTCAAGGAGTTCAATGAAGTGAGCAAGCAGAGCTAGTGAGCAAGCAGAGCTGACGACTGGGCCGGGACCGGGCCGAGGGCGCCGGTGGTGCGCGGGCCCGAGGGTAAAACAACTGGCGAGCCCGTGTCCGTAGGGACCACCATGAGGCGCATGAGTGACCCAGCGGAGCGATGGAGCCAGGCGAGCGTCTACCCCGACATGTGGGCCGACCCGGACGACGACCCCCGTGGCAACGGAGGAGGCACCCCGGACGGCGAGCTCGCGACGCTGCTGGACTTCCTGGCGAACTACCGCCTGACCCTGCGGTTGAAGTGCGAGGGCTTGGACGCGGAGCAGTTGGCCCGTAGGTCGGTTCCGCCGTCGACGATGTCGTTGCTCGGCCTGATCCGGCACCTCGTCGAGGTGGAGCGGGACTGGCGCAGCTGGATGACCGAAGGCGACCCGGTGCCGAAGCTGTACGGCGAGCGGGACGCGGACTTCGACGGCGCCGTCGCGGACCCGGCGGAGGTCGACGCCGCGTTCGCCGACCTGGAGCGCGAGCAGGCCGCGACCGACGCCGCGCTGGCCGAGCACAAGGACCTGGGCGAGCGTGTCGGCAAGGACCGGGTCGCGGTCCGCGAGCTGATGGTGCACAGGATCGAGGAGTACGCCCGCCACTGCGGGCACGCCGATCTGCTGCGCGAGTGCGTCGACGGGCGGGTCGGCCAGTAGACCTCACTCAGCCCGCCGCGGCTGCCGCAGCCGCAGCCGCTACCGCACCGGCACCGGGCCCAAGCCGCCGCCAAGGCCGGGCACCGGTCCCGCTCAGACCGCCGCCGGCACCGGGGCCCCGCTCAGACCGCCGCCGGCGCGCCCGTAAGTAGCTGCTGGATGTCGCGTACGGCGGCTCGGCCCGCTCGGTTGGCGCCGATCGTGCTTGCCGACGGGCCGTAACCGACCAGGTGGACGCGGGGATCGGCGGCTGCCCGCGTGCCCTCCATGCGGATGCCGCCGCCCGGCTCACGCAGGCGTAGGGGCGCCAGGTGGTCGATCGCCGCGCGGAAACCCGTCGCCCAGAGGATGACGTCGGCGTCGACCCGGCGACCGTCGTCCCACGCGACGCCGGTCGGCGTGACGCGGTCGAACATCGGCAGCCTGTCGAGGACCCCGGCGGCCCGCGCCGCCCGGATCGCGTCGTTCACGGGGAGGCCGGTCACCGACACCACGCTGCGCGGCGGCAGGCCCTGGCGTACGCGCTCCTCGACCATGGCCACGGCCGAGCGGCCCCAGTCCTCGTCGAACGGGCCCTCGCGGAAGACCGGCGGACGCCGGGTGACCCAGGTGGTCTCCGCCGCGAGGGGAGCGATCTCCATCAGGTGCTGGGTGCCCGACGCCCCACCGCCGACAACGATCACCCGCTGTCCCGCGAAGGCCTCCGGCCCCGGGTAGACGGCGGTGTGCAACTGCCGTCCACGGAACGTCTCCTGCCCCGGATAGCGGGGCCAGAACGGCCGGTCCCACGTGCCCGTGGCGTTGATCAGCGCGCGCGTCGACCACGTGCCCGCCGAGGTCTCCACGAGCAGCCGCCCGCCGTCGCCCTCCCGCACCGCGTCGACGTCGACGGGGCGACGCACCCGCAGATCGAAGCGGTCCTCGTACGCGGTGAAGTACTCCCCGATGACCTCCGAGGACGGCCGTGCGGGGTCGGCGCCGGTCAGCTCCATGCCCGGCAGCGCGTGCATGCCGTGCACCTTGCCGTACGTCAGGGAGGGCCACCGGAACTGCCACGCGCCGCCGGGCCGGGGCGCGTGGTCGAGGACCACGAAGTCCCGGCCCGGTTCGAGGCCCGTACGCCGCAGGTGGTAGGCGCTGGACAGGCCCGCCTGCCCGGCGCC
Organism: Streptomyces sp. DSM 118878; assembly: GCF_052936595.1. NCBI lineage: Bacteria > Bacillati > Actinomycetota > Actinomycetes > Kitasatosporales > Streptomycetaceae > Streptomyces > Streptomyces sp. DSM 118878. Next base: position 980,480 of record NZ_CP193622.1, on the reverse strand, counting down.
GATGACGACGACGTCCACTTCGTTCGCCGCCGGGCCGCCCGCTGCTTCTCGTACCCCGATGTCGTTCACGTTTCTACTAACTCCCCGGGGTCGCCGGATCTTCCCTGCGTCTCCGGCTCTCGCAGACCGAGGGATCATCCTTGGTCTCCACCGTCAGGAACGACAGGACCTCGTCGCCGATGTTCTTCAGGTCGTGCAGGTGATGGCGGCCCCCGGCCAGGGAGAAGACCAGGGTCTGCCCGCGCTCGTACGAGATCTCACGTGACGTGCCGTCGGCGGCGTGCTGGCGGGCGCGGCCGCCGGTGAGGGCGATCCAGGTGTAGTCCAGGACGTGCCGGTGCACGGGTATGCGCTCACCCGGCAGCAGATGCGTCTCCCAGACCCGCACCTGGTCGGTCTCGTGCACCAGCTTCTGGCCGATGCCGTCGTGGTGGCTGTTGGCGTCGAACTCCGCGTGCAGCGGCGCGCTCCAACGGTCGTACCCGTCGGCGACGACGGTGCTGGTCAGGGAGGTGTCGGGAGGAGAATCGTTGTCCATGAACCGGGTCCTTTCGGCCTTTCGACAGGCGACAGGTGTGTGCCGCTCGACAGGCGACAGGTGTGTGCGGCGCCTTCATGCGTGCGGGCTGTGCCTCGATACGTGCGCGACCGATCACAAGGTGCGCGACCGATCACAGCGCCGCGGTGAGCGCGTCGAGCAGGGTGTCGTTGGCGCGGCGCGTGCCGATGGAGACGCGGCAGGTGGACGGTATGAGGCGCCCGGTGTCGGCGACGATGATGCCCGCGCCGCGAAGCTGCTCCATCACGTACTCGTGCTTGTGGAGCCGGACCAGCAGGAAGTTGGCCTCGGTGGGGAAGACCCGCTCCACCGCCGGGTGCGCGGCGAGAGCCGCCGCCATCCGCTCGCGCTCGGCGCGGATGAGCCGGATGGAGGCCGTCACCTTCCGGGAGTTGGTCAGCCGGTCGCGTACCGCACGCTGGGAGGCGTCGGTGAAACCGAAGGGGACCTGCACCCGCCGCAGGGCGTCGACGAGGCCGGGCCCGGCCAGGGCGATGCCGCAGCGCGCGCTCGCGAGCCCCCACGCCTTGGAGAGGGTCCGCAGCACGATGAGGTTGTCATGCTCCTCGACGAGCCCGGCGTAAGACGGGTTCTCACTGAACTCGACATAGGCCTCGTCGATCACGACGAGCCCCTTCGTGCGCGTGATCAGGTCGAGGACCTGCCCACGGTCGAGCCTCGTACCGACGGGGTTGTTCGGATCACACAGGATGGTCACCCGGGGATCGGCCGCCAGGATTTCCTCGACGTCGATCTCGGACAGGTCCTCGCCCCGCAGCGGTGACTCGACGACGGGCAGCCGCAGCAGGCGGGCGAAGTGGGCGTAGAGCTCGAAGGTCGGCGGGGTGACGCACACCCGCTCGCCGGGCGACGCCAGCGCGACCAGCAGCAGCATGACGGCGTCGACGGCTCCACTGGTGAAGAGCAGATGGCCGGCGCCGAGCGAACCGAGGCCCTCCTGGCCAGGCAGTTTCCCGACCCGGGAGAGGTACGTACGAGCCAGCTCCGCCGTGTCCAGATGGGGATAGCGGGCCTCGGCGCCGAGAAACGGGTTGGTGTTGCCCGACAGGTCGACCATGTCGAACCGCGGCTTGTCACGGAACCGGGCGGGCCCCGGCACCGGAACCGTCGCGACGGGCGGCGCCGCGAAGCGCGACAACTCCGATGGGGCACCCACCTCCTCCGGCGCCGCGAGCCCCTCGGCGCGCACCCAGTGGTCCAAGGGGACGAACAGGTCGGCCCCGAGCCGGCGCATGCGCTCGGCGTCCCCCCGGCCGAGGTGCACCCAGTCGAGCCCGAAGCGCCGCGCGTCGAGGCAGAGCCGGTACACGGCCGCCAGATACAGGTTGTACCGGGCGAGGGGGTCGTCGCGGTCGGCGGCCTGCGTGAGGAGGTAGACGCCTCGGCCGCTGTGGGACCTGACCAGGAGCCCCGCCTGCACGACGGTGCTCCCGCGACGCCGCACGAACAGCTCGGTGCGGTCCGCCAGCGAGCCGCGGGCCCACGCGTCTAGGGCCTCGGCCCCGTACGGGTGGTGGCCGGCCCCGTACAGGTAGTGGGCGACGGCCCCGTACGAATGGTGGCCGGCCCCGGCGCGTGTCGCGCGGCGCCGGTGGAGTTCCACGAAGGCGTCCTTGGCCCAGGACTCCGTGTCGAGCCTGGTCAGAGGTATGCGTTCCCACGTCGCAACCTTGGAGACCGCGTGCTGACGGCGGCGGAGATCGCGGAGCTGGCGTGCGCCCACACGGTCGCGCAGGATGTCGTCGACCTCGCCGGTCAGCCGGACGACGCATTCGCTGCCCGCGGCGAAGGGCACGAGACCGGCGGCCCGCAGCGCGCCCGCGTCATCGGTGCGGCGCACATGGGGCACGAGGAGCTGCGGCACGTCCAGGGACCGCGCGTCGCGGGCCAGCGCGTCGAGAATCCGGCCCGTGGGCGCGGGGCTGGACGGGCCGTACAGGGCGCCGCCGCCCACGAGGGTGGGTCGCTCAAGGACCGAGGTGTCGACCGCGTCCCGCAGAACGCCGAGCCGCGCGAGCCGGGCCACGGGCTCCTCGGAGCCGAGGGCGGCGCTCAGCACCTGCCGCAGCGCGTCGAGATCCGCGGGCCTACGCATGCCGGGCCCCCTCGCCCCGGAGGCCGTACCCGCGCTCGGCGGCGTACTTCTCGATGCGGTCGCGGTACTCCTCGTACAGCTCGGCCAGGGTCCGGGCGATGCCCTCCCGCCAGCCGACGGAGCAGTCACCGATGAGCGAGCGGCGCCTCTCGTGGTCGAACACCGCCGTCTCGCGGCTGTAGTCGCCGCGGTCGAGCAGGACCGGCACCCCGGTGAGTTCGGACATGTACTTCAGCAGGTCGGTCATGCCCACCTCCTCGTCACCGCCCCAGTTGAGGACGCGGGCCGGCGCCTGCGCCGCGCCCCACAGCAGCGGCACCTGCCGGACGAGGTCGTCGGCGTGCAGCAGGTTGCAGTAGTTCTGCCCCTCCAGGGGCACCGCGCACGGCTTGCCCGCCCGCATCTGATTGAAGAGGATCATGGGTACGCCGCCGTGGCCGTGCACCCCGTAGGCGATGTTGAGCCGGGCGATGACCGACGGCAGGCCGAGCGCCTCGCTCAGGCCGCGCACCACGCCCTCGGCGGAGAGCTTGGCCACGGGGTATGTCGGCAGCCAGGGCGCCGCCCCGCCGAGAGGGTCGCTCTCCCGGTAGCGGTGGGTGCGGTCGGCCCGGTTGTAGACCACTCCGGAGGACACGTACAGGAACGCCTCGGCCCGCGAACAGTGTGTCATCAGCCGGGCGGTGCCCACGGCGTTGACGCGGGCCGTCTCATCGAAGTCGGCGCCGTCGCCGCGGTGCACGGCGGAGTGCAGTACGTGGGTGAAGTCGCGCGGCAGCTCCGCCAGGTCACCGGCCGCCATGTCCCAGGTGAAGGTGCGCGCGCCCCGTTCCTCCAGGGCCCTGCGGGCGGTGTGGTCCCCGAAGCGGCCCAGGCACCACACCTCGTTGTCGGGAGCGAGCGCTTCGGCGACGGGCCTCGCGACCTGCCCGGTCCCGCCGGTGACGAGAATCTTCTTGCCATGCATGACTCTGACCGTCCTTAACGGTGTGCGTCTGTGCGACGAGCGGTGTGTGACGAGCGGTGTGCGTTGACTGTGTGCGACGAGCGTCGGGTGTCATCGGCCGAGCGCGTGGGTCAGCTCGCGTCGCAGTGTCGCCTGGAAGGTCCGTACGTGCTGCGGGCTCATCAGGGTGTAGTGCTCGCCGTCGACCTCGATGTACGTGTTGGGGCCGCGGGTGAAGTCGTCCCAGTGGCGCAGCCGGCCCTCCAGCCACTCCTGCTTGGTGCCCTTCAGGGGGGTGCAGTAGAAGACGTGCGCCCGGTCCACCGAGCCCGAGGGTTCGTAGGTGCGGCCAAGGTGCACCATGCTCTGCGCCAGGTGGACCCAGCGGGTGAACCGGCGCACGGTGAGGTCGAGTTCGGTGAGCCTGCGCCGTGGTGCCTGGTCGATCAGGTACGAGAGCTGCTCCGCCTCGGGCAGGGGCGCGAGCTTGGCGGTGAGGCCCTCGATGTCGGCGGGGTCGATCAGTTCGAGGAACAGGGCCAGGTTGATCGCCCCGTCGGTGAACGTGATCTCGTTCATCCGGTCGGAGATACTGGGCGGCAGATTGAAGACGCCCACGAACTTGACCTCACCACCCGCCGCTTCGAGGCGCTTGGCGATCTCGAAGGCGACGGCGGCGCCGTAGGAGTAGCCCGCGACGGCGTAGGGGCCGGTGGGCTGCGTCCGCCGGATCGCCTCCACGTAGGTGGAGACCATCTCGTCGAAGGACCCGAAATGGGTCTCGCCCTCTCCGAAGCCCCGCGCCCGCAGGGCGTAGAAGGGCCGCTCGCCGGTGAAGTACTGGGCGAGGTTGATGAAGACGAGTATCTCTCCGAGGCCCGGATGCACGCAGAACAGCGGGGTCCCGTCGCCGGTGACCTGTAGTGGCACCAGCGGGTCGTAGGCGGAGTCCCCGGCGGCTTCGCGCCCGGCGCCGAGGCTACCGGCCAGTGCGCGGACGGACGGAGCCTGGAGCAGGGTCGACATCGGCACGTCGTCGATGCCGAACGCGATCTGTATCTCCAGTTTCAGCCGCAGCACGTCGAGTGAGGTGCCGCCCAGGTCGAAGAAGCTGGCGGTCACCGGGACCTTCGCGGTGTTCAGGACGCGGGCGTAGATCTCCGCGAGCGCGGTCTCGACGTCCCCCTCGGGAGCCACATGGCGGCCGAGGAAGCGGGTGCTCACCTCCTCGGCGCGGTGAACGGCCCCGGCGAGGCTGCCGTCCTCCACGGCCGTGCGCAGCCGTGACCGCTGGACCTTGCCGAGGTTGCCTCGGGGGATCTCGGCCTCGGTGACCGGCAGGATCAACTGGGGGCGGAAGCCCCAGTGCATCACCGTCGAGCTCCGGATGGCCACGATCGCCTGGTACACGGCTGTGTCGTCGGTGAGGTCGCCCGCCGGTGCGAACGCGACGGCGAGCTGCTCCGAGTCGGCTCCCTCGGGCCGGATCGGGAAGGCCGCCACCTGGCCGCGCCTGATCTCGCCCAGCTCGTCGAGGACGGTCTCCAGGTCATGGCTGTAGTAGTTGACGCCGTTGACGATGATGGAGTCCTTCGTCCGGCCCACCAGCGTCAACCGGCCCGCCGCGTCGAGCCGCCCCAGGTCACCGGTGCGGAACCAGCCGTCGGCGGTGAAGGCCTCCGCGGTCGCCTCGTCGTTGTTGAAGTACCCGTCCGTCACCATCGGGCCACGCAGTTGCACCTCACCGGGCTCCGCGCTGCCCGGCCGGCCGGTGGCTGCCAGGATCTTCCCGGAGCCGTCGGCGATACGGATGCGCAGGCCGCGCACGGGACGGCCGAGCGGCGGGAACTCGGCCTCCGGGTCGCGGTCGGTGAAGTCGCGGTTGAAGACGCTGCCCGCGCACGTCTCGGTCATCCCGAAGGCGGGCACGATCACGTCGTCGCGCAATCCGTACGCGGAGAGGGTGTCCAGGAATTCCCGGACGGTGGCGGTCACCGTGGCCTCGCCACCGGAGATGATGTGCCGGATTTCGGACAGGTCCACTTCCTGCCGGGAAGGCGGCCGGTGGTCGAGCGCTTGATTGATCTGCCCGAACAGGAAGTTGGGCGTGAAAGTCACCCGCACGCGATGCGCCGACAGCAGCCTGAGGAATTCGACGGGATCGGCGAGGACTGTGGCCGGGTCCGTCATGACTTGGTCGGCACCGTTGAACATGGGCAGCAGATGCGCCTCGATCGCGGCGATGTGATCGGTGGAGATCCAGTTCAACGACGTGTCGTCGGGGCCGAGTTCGAGCGCTTCCGCCTTCCCGGCCTGCGCCGCGAGGAGATGGGCGTGGGTGAGCCTGACCGCCTTGCTCCTGCCGGTGGAACCGGAGGTGAGCATCAGCAGGGCGAGATCGCCGGGGGCGGGCGCGTGGGTCCACTCGGCAGCGGGGGACGCGTGGTCCAGTTCCTCAGCGGGGGACGTGTGCTCCAGCTCCTCCACCGTGACGGTTCGCAGGCCGTCATCCGGCAGGTCTCCGTGGCCTCCCTTGGCAGTGATCACCAGGGGGTCCGCCAGGAGTTCACGCAGATGGCGCAGTTGGGCCCGCCACCGGGGCGGGTCCGCGGGCGGCGCGACGGGGCACGGCACCACACCGCTGAGCACGCAGCCCCAGAAGGCGCGGAAGAAGGTCGCGGGGCCGTCGGCGACGATCAGCACTCGGTCGCCGGGGGCCACGCCCTGACCGCGCAGCCCCCGCGAGATCCGCTCCGCGGACTCCCGCAGCTCGGCGTAGGAGAGGAAGGAGCCGCCGACGAACGTCACACCGCGCGAGGTGTGGCGGGCCGCGTCATCCAACAGTTCGGGAAGCGTCGAGAAACGGGGCTGATCCATGAGTGATGAATTCGACATGATGGCGAAAGCCTCCGATCGGGAGGGGCGGAATGTGAGTGATTCCGTCGCTGGTCACGGTGAATGCATGCTGATGGGCGCAATGGCTCCGGGTGGGATGAACCGCGGTATCGTCCACGCATGGTGAGGGGCGGGCACCGCGAGATTGTCGCGGAAGCTCCCGTAGATTGCACACGAATACGCCGCACGGAGAGCGTGACGCCCTCTGGTCGCGACCGTTCAGGCGCGGCTTCTTATCCGCCGCCGATTTCGTTGAAGCGCACGATCTCCTGGATCGTCTTCTGCAGTTCGAGCTCGTCCGGGTCGGATACGACGGCCTCTCCGACCCTGCCGTACGGGCCGACCGGAGCGTCGGGCGAAGAGTCGTACTGCAATTCGTCGAACCGGAAATTACGTGCGAAGTCTTCCTGGGTCAGCTCGCTGCCGGGAAAGCGGCGCAGCAGCATGTATCCGTAGAAGCGGTCCGGGGTGCGTTGTGTCAGATCCTGGGCCGGCTCCTCGCCGAGCGCCAGGCTGATCTCGACGTCGAACAGGTCGACGCCGTGGGTCAGCTTGTTCACGCGCGGGGAGAGGGCGCCGGGAAGGCGAATGGCGCATTCGCCGAAGGTCAGGCCGGTGTCCTGATGGAACGCTTCGAGATGGAACACGCAGTCGGGTGCGGCGAGGCTGCCGAGCACCTCCCCGGCGAGGGCCTCCGCACGCTCGAAGAGCGTTTCGTGCTGCCGCCGGTCCAGTACGTGCGCGGCGAGGACGCCGCCCTCGACGGCGCTGAGCGGGGCGGTGTGATAGCTGCTCATGGAGTACCAGCGCAGGCCGCCGTCCCGCCAGACGCCGTCGACGTAGACCTCCGGGGCATCGACGAACGACTCGGCGACGATCCCCACGTCCGACGGGCCGGGCACGGCCTCCAGGGCCCGGGCGTACTCCTCCGGCGAGCGCACGACGCTCGTACGGACCGAACCGGCTCCGGTGGCGGGCTTGACGACGAAGGTGTCTCCCAGGTCGTCCACGAGTCCGGCGTACGAGGTATCACTCGTCACGTACCGGCAGCGTGCGCGCCGGACGTGGTCCGGCAGTCTGCTCTTCTGGAGGTACTTGTCCCGGAAGTAGAGGGTCGCCGCGGGATCGGAATGCCCCGGCAGGCCGAGGTGCTGTCGCAGGAAAGCGGCGCCGAAAACGCCCATCTCGTGGACGCTGAGTACGCCGGCGACGTCGTCGAGCGGGATGGAGAGGGCCGCCCGCAGGATTTCCTGGGCGTTCTCCATGTCATTGACGAGCTTGTAATTCTTTTCCCTGGGTGGGTTGGCCGGCGGCTGGACGATATAGAAAGGGTCGAGCCCCCGGCTGTGCAGTGCGCGGTCCAGATCATTCCGATAGCCGATGACAATAAGTGCCGTCATTCATGTTCCCCCGAATTGCGGCCAGCCAGAACTGTCGAGAAAGATTCACCGTACCGCCACCCGGATTGGGTGGCACTGTCAACGCATTGGCATCGTGTCACAGGTAAAGAGGGATGTGGATATGGAGCAGCATGATCCTTTGTGCGTCACGGTGTGAGGTGGGTCACAAAACGCGCTTTGCGATGCCCGGTTTGGGAATCGCTCATGACGTTTCTGGTCATCGGGGTGTATTCACCGCGCTGGCCATATATGGCGCCACATAAGAAAAGTCGGGTCGGCGGCAAGGCGCCCGGAGGCAGAGTGGGGGAGGATGGGGGCATGTCCGATGCGTTCACCACCCGAGTCCTCCGGGTCACCACCGGCTCCACCGAGACGGTCCATGACCTGACCCGCGACTGCGAAGCCTTCCTGAGTGAGGTCGCGGCCGGCCGTGACGGCCTCCTGAACCTCTTCGTGCCGCATGCCACGGCGGGCCTCGCGATCCTGGAGACCGGCGCAGGCAGCGACGACGACCTCCTCGCCGCGCTGCACACCCTGCTCCCGGCCGACGACCGCTGGCAGCACCGCCACGGCAGCCCCGGCCACGGCCGCGACCACGTCCTGCCCGCGCTCGTGCCGCCGCACGCGACGCTACCGGTGATCGGCGGGAGCCTGGAGCTCGGGACGTGGCAGTCGGTGTGCCTCGTGGACACCAACGTCTCCAATGTCAACCGGCAGGTTCGGCTGAGCTTCCTGGGCTGATCAAGATCATCCTGGGTGTGACCGCGCCCTGCTCAGGCCGGGCAACGCGGGCTCGAACACCGCGTCCGACCACATCACCGCCGCCCGGCTGGTCCTGGCGCAGCTCCCGCCGCGGCACGAATCGTTCGACACCGCGCCGGAATCCGCTCCCGCCCCGGCTCCCAGGCTCCTGAGCCGTCTGGATCTCGCGGTCCGGCGCGTCCCTCGGCCGGTCCTGCCCCCGGCACGTACATCGCGGGCCCCAACCGTTGCCGGTGGGGCCCGCGTGGCGCACTGGAGCGGGAAGAGCGCGCCGGCGTCAGTACGCGGCGGCGGGGCGGAAGAATTCCGGCAGGTCGTCGGGGGGAGCGCCGTGGTTCCAGGCGAACAGCACATGCCCGGCCACGTACGCGAGATAGGCCACGTTGGTGGCCCCGGCCACCGCCAGCAGCCGCAGCCAGGTGCTGTGCCGCCACGACAGATCGCCGACCCCGCGCTCCATCAGCCTCTCGCCCCGCTCGTTCACCGAGAAGCGAAGCATGGCCAGGGTGGCGAAGTAGGCGCCCGCCACGACGACTTCGTACAGCGGGAACTGGTACCAGGAGCCGCTGAACAACGTCAGCGCCGGAGTGGCGCCCGACCAGATGAAGAAGCCGAGCAGCGGGAAGAACGACTCCGACGCGACGGTCAGCAGCATCCCCAGAAGGAAGGCGAACCCCACCAGCCGGATCCGGCGGATCTCGGGACGGCGGTTGGCCAGCCACTGCACGCCGGCGCCCACCGCGACGGCCGCGATCACGGTTCCCATCCCGGCGACGAGCGCGTGCAGCGGCATCTCCGCCTGCTGATGCGGCCCCGGCCCCTGCCAGCCGGGTACGTACGGTCCCCAGGAACTCGACGCCAGGAACTGGTTGGTGTTCACGGTGACCACCGGATCGAACCAGTTCACCAACGGGTCCTGCCAGGCGCTGAGCACACAGCCGCCGACCAGCAGCAAATCGAAGGTCGCCCGCCCCTGAGCGCGCGAGTCCCGCACGTATTGGCGGGTGAGCAGCACGACCGGCACCACCGTGCTGAGCGGCACGACCAGCCCGATCACCTGCCGGGTGGTGCTGAACTGGTGATCCCCGTCCGCCTTGTCGATGCCCGTGCCATCGGCCACCCAACTGGCCAGGACGTACACCTGCAATACGACGAAGAACACCCCCAGGCACGCCCAGATCACCACCGGCGGAGGACGACGCGCCCCACGGCGCGGGGCGACGGGCGCCGGATCGGGGCCCGGCCGCGCCCGCTCCTGCTCGGGCAGGGAGGGCGTACGTGCCGGGTCCTTCGTGTCGTCAGCCTCCGGGACGGAGGCCGGGTGATTGCTGCTCATACTCTTCCTTTCGGGTGTCGGCGCGGATCAGGTGTCGGCGCGGATCGAGTGCCGGTGCGGAATGGGTGTCGGGGCGGCATGGGTGCCGGTGCGGCACGGGTGTCGATGTGTGCGGAATGGGAGTCGGCGCGGAACGCGGAGTCAGCCGACCGCCGCGCTCAGAACGTGGCGTCGAGCCAGCAGTCCACCGACTCGGCGGTTGCGGCGGCGTGTTCCTGCATGATGGTGAAGTGATCGCCGGCGACATCCTGGGCGATGTGCGGCAGTTCCCAGGAAGGCCGCCACTCTTCCCCGGACGAGGTGTCCGACATCGCGTCGGCGACCCGGTCGACACCGCGGAGGCACAGCGTGGGCGCGGAGATCTCCTTCGGCGCGTAGTTGGAGAAGAGCCGCAGGTAGCAGCCCATCGCGGTGAGCCGCACATCGTCCATGCGGAGCCCGTAGACCCGCTCCGTCTCGAACATGCCGTTGGCGAGCTCCCGGGCGACGGGCACGATGGCCGCGCTGCCGTACGTGTAGGTGTCGATGAGCACCACGGCGGCCGGTGGCGTCCCCCTGGCTTCGAGGTGACCGGCGAGCGCGTGCGCGACCAGCCCGCCGCCGGAGTGCCCGACGAGCACGAACGGTGCGTCCCCGGCGCACTCCAGGGTGAGCTGGGCCTCGAAGTCCAGCAGCGCGGTCATGGACGCCGGGGTGTTCTCACCCGCGGTGAACCCGGGCAGGGGAAGGAACCACATGTCCCGTACGCCACGGAAGTACGACGCGAAGCGCGCGTACTGGTTGGGGCTGGCCACGGCGGCCACGGTGGGCAGGCAGAACAGGCTCGGCCGCACCGCCCCGCGCGCCAGGCGCATCGGGCGCGGCGCCGGTCCCATCTCCGCCACCGAGGCGAACCCGGGACGGAAGTAGGACGCCGCCCGCATGAGCTGCATGGCCCGTGGCACCTCGTCGATGTCGTGCGCGCGCCGGAACAGCGCGGCCAGCGAGTGCGGCCCGATCCCGGCGGCCTCCGTGGCCTCCGTAGCCTCTGCGGCATCCGCCGCCTCCGCGGCCTCTGGAGACTGCGCAACGCCCGGCGCCGCTGTGCCGTTCATCGCCGCGGCCGCCGGTCGCGCGCCGCCGCCCACCGGGTCCGCGCCGCCCGGCTCGGCCCGCGGGCCGGGGATGTTCAGCGTGGCCCGCAGGTGGCGGGCCATCGCCGAGGGGGTGGCGTGGTCGAACAGCAGCGTCGCCGGCAGCCGCAGACCGGTGTCTTTCGCCAGCCGCTTGCACAGGTCCAGCGCCGTCAGCGAGTCGAAGCCCGCCTCCAGGAATTCCTGCCCCGCAGTGATCGCCTCATGGGACGAGTGGCCGAGGGCGGCCGCGGCGTGGGTGCGGACCAGGTCGAGCAGGGCCGCGCTCTGCTCGGCGTCGGCCAGCGCGGCCAACTGGTGCCGGAGCCGGGCCGGTGCGTCATCGTGCTCGGTGCCCGCGCGGGCGCTCCCGGCCCGCGCCGCGTCGACGACTTCCGGGATGTCGGCGATCAGCCGGCTGGGGCGGACGGAGGTGAACGCCTCGGAGAAGCGCCCCCAGTCCATGTCGGTGACCGTCACGAACGTCTCGTCGTGGTCGAGCGCCTGCCGCAGGGCGGCGACGGCCAGTTGCGGGTCCATCGCCCGCACCCCCCGGCGGGACAGCCGCTCAGCGGACACCGCCTCCGCCGCCATACCGTCGCCCGCCCAGGCTCCCCAGGCGATGGACGTAGCGGTGAGCCCGATGCCGCGCCGAAGATGTGCCAGCGCGTCCAGGAAGGCGTTCGCGGCAGCGTATCCGCACTGATCGCCCCCGCCCCACACGCCCGCTCCGGAGGAGAACAGGACGAAGGCCGACAACGGCGTGTCCCGTGTCAACTCGTGCAGGTGCCACGCCGCCCCGGCCTTCGGCCGGACGGCATCCGCGAGACCGTCGACCGTGGCCGCGGCCACCGACGCGTAACTCCCCACGCCCGCCGCGTGGATGACGGCCGTGAGGGGGTGCTCGGCGGGAATGTCCGCCAGCAGCCCGGCGAGGGCCTCGCGGTCGGTGGTGTCGCAGGCGGCGATGGTGACCCGGGCGCCGAGGGCGGTGAGTTCGGCGCGGAGCTCACCGGCGCCCGGAGCATCAGGGCCGCGGCGGCCGGCCAGCAGCAGGTGACAGGCGCCGTCGGCGGCGAGCGCACGGGCGACGTGCGAGCCGAGGGCGCCGGTGCCACCGGTGATGAGCACCGTGCCCTCCCGGTGCCAGGACCCGCGCGCCGGCCGGTCGGGCAGCGGGGCGCGGGTCAGCCGGGCGGCGAGGACGCCCTCGGCTCGTACGGCCAGTTGGTCCTCGTCGCTCCACGGGTGGGTGGCGCTGACGCCGGTGGTGGCGTGGCGCAGCGCGGCGGTGAGGTGGGGGAGAGGAAGGGAGGTGGAGGCGGGGAGGTCGATGAGGCCGCCCCAGCGGTCGGAGTGCTCCAGCGCCACGACCCGGCCGAGGCCCCAGACCATGGCGTGACCGGGCTGGGTCAGGGCGTCGGCCGGGTCGGTGGACACGGCGCCGGTGGTCACGCACCACAACCGGCCGGCGACATGGGCGTCGCCCAGGGCTTGGACCAGGGTGAGGGTCGCGGCCGTGCCTGCGGGCACGGTCGGCTCGGCGGACGACGGTCCCTCGGCCACCGCGAGCAGGGAGAGCACACCGGTGATGTCCTGTTCGGCGGCCATGGCCCGCAGTTGCTCGGACAGTGCCTCCCGGTCGACGGCATCCGCGTCGACCCGAGCCACGCGCGTGGCCACGCCGAGACCGTCCAGCGCCTGAAGGCATGCGGTCACCGCCGGGCCGTCGGCTTGGCCCGTGGGAACGACCACCAACCAGCCGCCGTCGGCCGCGGGAGCCTCCAGCGCGTCGGTGGTGGGCGCGGTGGGCGCGATGGGCGTCGGCAGGAGCTTCCAGGTGACGGCGTAACGCCAGGCGTCGACGGCGGACCGCTCCCGCTGCTGCCGGTGCCACGCGGACAGTACGGGAAGTACGGCGTCCAGGCCGGCCCGCCGCTCGGCGTCCTCCAGGGACAGCGCCTCCGCGACAGCGGCCAGGTCCTGCCGTTCGACCGCCTCCCAGAACTGGGCCTTCGCCCCGCTCTCGGCCACCACCGGCCCCGTACCCGCCGCCGCGGTCGTGGCCGTGGCCGTGGCTTGCCCCGCCAACCAGTACCGCTCGCGCTGGAACGGATACGTGGGCAGCTCCACCCGCCGCCCCCCGGCCCCGTCGAACAGGCGGCTCCACGCCACGGGCAGCCCGTGCGCGTACGCCTCGGCGATCGAGGCCAGGAATCGGCCCGGCCCCTCCTCACCGCGCCGCAGGGTGCCGACGACGATGGGCTGAACGGCATCGGTATCCGGACGGGAATCGGCCCCGGAGTGAGCCGCGGCCGTGAGGACGTCGTGGATCGCGTGTGTGAGAACGGGGTGCGGGCTGACCTCGACGTAGGTCCGGTGACCTGACGCGTCGAGGGCGCGCAGAGCGTCGTCGAAGCGGACGGGTTGGCGGAGGTTGTCGTACCAGTATCCGGCGTCCATGACGGGTTCGGTGACCCACTGGCCGGTGACGGTGGAGAGCAGCCCGACGGCGGGTGCGGCCGGAGTGACCGAGACGGCACGGAGGTCGGTTTCGACTGCTTCGACGTGGGGGCTGTGGGAGGCGTAGTCGACGGGGATGCGGCGGGCGCGGATCTTGTGTTCGGTGCAGTGGGTGAGGAGTTGGTCGATGGTGTGGGGGTCGCCGGAGACGATGACGTTGTGGGGTCCGTTGACGGCGGCGATGGAGAGCTGTCCGGGCCAGGCGGTGAGGTGGTGGCGGGTCTGTTCTTCGGAGAGGGTCACCGAGGCCATGGCGCCTTGGCCGGCGAGTTGGGCGAGGGCTTGGCTGCGCAGGGCGATGGTGGTGGCGGCGTCGGTGAGGGTGAGGGCTCCGGCGATGTGGGCGGCGGCGATTTCTCCCTGGCTGTGGCCGATGACGGCATCGGGGTGGATGCCGCAGGCCTGCCACATGCGGGCCAGTGCCACCATGACCGCGAACAGCACCGGTTGCACGACATCCACCCGCTCCAGCCCCGGGGCGTCGGCGGTTTGGCGGAGCACGTCGGTCAGGGACCAGTCGACGTGGGGTGTGAGGGCTTGTTCGCAGGCGGCGATCTGCTGGGCGAAGACGGGTGAGGTGTCCAGGAGATCGGCTGCCATGCCCGCCCATTGCGAGCCCTGGCCGGGGAAGACGAAGACGGTTTTGCCGGTGTCGTGGGTGACGCCGGTGATGACCTTTGCTGCTGGTTCGCCGGAGGCCAGCGAATGGAGGCCGCCGAGGAGTTCGTCGCGGTTTCGGCCCAGTACGATGCCGCGGTGGTTGAAGCGGGTGCGGGTGGTGGCAAGGGACCGGCCGACGTCGAGTGGTTCCAGTTCGGTACGGTCGCGCAGGTGTGTCTGGAGGCGGGTTGCCTGCTCGCGCAGTGCGTTCTCGCCCTTTCCGGAAAGTAGCCAGGGCACCACCACGGGCCTCAGTACCACGGGCTCCGAATCCTGGTCGTTGGCCGCGTGGGGCTCTTCGGTCTCCGGCTCGGTGCCTGGCTCGGCGGGCGCCTCGGTGCTGGGCTGAGGTGCTACGGGAGGTTCTTCGAGGATGAGGTGGGCGTTGGTGCCGCTGATGCCGAAGGAGGAGACGGCTGCGCGGCGGGGGTGGTCGGTGCGGGGCCAGGGTTGGGGCTCGGTGAGGAGGGACACTGCCCCGCTGGTCCAGTCGACGTGTGGGGTGGGTTCGTCGATGTGCAGGGTCTGGGGCAGGGTTTCGTGCCGCAGTGCCATGATCATTTTGATGACGCCGGCTACGCCTGCTGCGGCTTGGGTGTGGCCGATGTTGGACTTGAGTGATCCGAGCCATAGGGGGTTGTCTGTGGTGCGGTGTTGGCCGTAGGTGGCCAGGAGTGCTTGGGCTTCGATGGGGTCGCCGAGGGTGGTGCCGGTGCCGTGGGCTTCGACGGCGTCGATGTCGGTGGGGGTGAGGTGGGCGTTGGTGAGGGCTTGGTGGATGACGCGTTGTTGGGCGGGGCCGTTGGGTGCGGTGAGTCCGTTGCTGGCGCCGTCTTGATTGGTGGCGCTGCCGCGTACGAGGGCGAGGATGGGGTGGCCGTTGCGCTGGGCTTGTGACAGTGGTTCGAGGAGGAGCATGCCGGCACCCTCGGCCCACCCCGTGCCGTCCGCGCCGGCCGCGAACGCCCGGCACCGCCCATCCGGTGACAGCCCCCGATGCCGACTGAACTCCACCAGACCGAACGGTGTGGACATCACTGTGACGCCACCGGCCAGAGCCATGGAGCACTCACCGGTGCGCAATGCCTGGCAGGCCAGGTGCACGGCCACGAGGGAGGAAGAGCAGGCGGTGTCGATGGTGACGGCCGGGCCTTCCAGCCCCAGAGCGTAGGACAGCCGACCGGAAGCGACACTTCCGGCGGTTCCATTGCCCACATAGCCCTTGAGGTCTTCCGGAACGATCTCCGCCCGTGCGGCGTAGTCGTGGTAGATCACGCCGGCGAACACACCCGTGGTGGTGCCTTTGAGCTGGGTCGGATCGATTTCCGCCCGCTCGATCGCCTCCCAGGCGGTCTCCAGCAGCAGTCGTTGCTGCGGGTCCATCGCCAGCGCCTCGCGCGGCGAGATCCCGAAGAAGCCCGCGTCGAAGTCGGCCGCTTCATGCAGGAACCCGCCCTCGCGGACGTACAGCGTGCCCGGGTGGTCGGGGTCCGGGTCGTACAGCTCCGCCAGATCCCAGCCGCGGTCTGTCGGGAACCTCGCGATGGCGTCGGTGCCCGTCGCGACCAGGTCCCACAACGCCTCCGGAGACGCCGCTCCCCCGGGGAAGCGGCAGGCCGTCCCCACGACAGCGATCGGCTCCTGGTGCCTCGACTCGGCCTGCACAAGGCGCTGCCGCGTCTCGTGGAGGTCGGCCGTCACCCACTTGAGATACTCCACGAGCCGTTCTTCATCCGCCATCTGCAATCAACCCCACTCCGCGTGTCAGTAGCTCTTCGGGATCAGCTGGTGGTGCGACCGAGCTGTTTGTCGATGAATTCCAGAACCTCGGTTGCAGACGCCGCGTGGATCCTTTCGGATACGGCACTGACGTGAGCTTTTTCCTGTTGGCCGATCAATTTCGTGAGAATTCCTTGCAGTCGCGTACTCACCGTCGTCCGGTCCTCTTCCGCGTTGAGTGACGTCGCGGCTTCTTCCAGCGCGTCGAGCTGATCGAGCAGCCGTACGGCAGGGCTCTCGGCCTCCGGGAAGAGTTGGGTGTGGAGGTGGTGGGTGAGGGTGGTGGGGGTGGGGTGGTCGAAGAGGAGGGTGGCGGGGAGTTGGAGTCCGGTGGTGGTGGTGAGTCGGTTGCGGAGTTCGATGGCGGTGAGGGAGTCGAAGCCTGTTTCGGTGAAGGCGCGGTCTTTGTCGATGGCTTCGGGGTGGGGGTGGCCGAGTACGGCTGCGGCGTGGGTGCGGATGTGGTGGAGGAGTGTGGTGAGGCGTTGGGTGGTGGTGAGGCCGTTGAGGGTGTGCTGGATGGTGGTGCCGGTGCCGGTGCCGGTGCCGGTGCTGGTGTTGCGGTTGTTGGGGTGTTTGGTGTGGGTGGTGGTGAGGTTTTGGAGGAGTGGGGGGAGGGTGTTGGTGGTGGCTTGGTGGTGGAGGGTGGTGTGGTTGAGGTGGATGGGGATGAGGTGGGGGTGTGGTGTGGTGTGGGCGGTGTCGAGGAGGTGGAGTCCTTGGTGGTCGGTGAGGGGGTGGATGCCGGAGCGGTTGATGCGTTGGTGGTTGGTGGTGTCGAGGTGTTGGGTGAGTTGGCTGGTGGTGGCCCAGAGTCCCCAGGCGAGGGAGTGGGCGGGTTGGTGGGTGGTGTGGCGGTGGTGGGCGAGGGTGTCGAGGAAGGTGTTGGCGGTGGCGTAGTTGGCTTGGCCGGGTGCGCCGAAGGTGGCGGCGGAGGAGGAGTAGAGGGTGAAGTGGGTGAGGTCGATGTCGCGGGTGAGGTGGTGGAGGTTGAGGGCGGTGTCGACTTTGGTGCGCAGGACGGTGGTGAGGCGTTGGGGGGTGAGGCTGGTGAGGATGCCGTCGTCGAGGGTGCCGGCGGTGTGGTAGACGGCGGTGAGGGGGTGTTCGGCGGGGATGGTGTCGAGTGCGTGGGTGAGTGCGGTGGGGTCGGCGGTGTCGCAGGCGGTGATGGTGACGTGGGCGCCGTGGTGGGTGAGGTCGGTGTGGAGGTCTGTGGCGCCGGGGGCGTTGGGGCCTTGGCGGCTGAGGAGGAGGAGGTGGCGGGCGCCGTGCTGGGTGACGAGGTGGCGGGCGAGGAGTGAGCCGAGGGTTCCGGTGCCGCCGGTGATGAGTACTGTGCCGTGCGGGTCGGGTGCGGGGGGCGGGGGCAGTGTGAGGACGATTTTGCCGGTGTGGCGGGCCTGGCTGAGATACCGGAAGGCGTGAATGCCTTGGCGCACGTCCCACGTGGTCAGGGGGAGCGGCTGGAGCGCTCCGGTCTCAAACAGTGTGAGTACTTCGGTGAGCATGTTGTTCAGTCGTTGCGGTTCTACATCGCCGAGTTCGAAGGCGTGGTAGTTGACGCCGGGGTGGGTCTGGGCGATCTGGTGGGGGTCACGGAGGTCGGTCTTGCCCATTTCGAGGAAGTGGCCGCCGTGGGGGAGGGTGTCGAGTGAGGCGTCGATGAAGTCGTGGGTGAGGGCGTTGAGGACGGTGTCGACGCCGTGGTGGTGGGTGGTGGTGAGGATGTGGTGGCGGAAGTCGAGGGTGCGGGAGGAGGCGATGTGGTCGTCGTCCAGGCCCATGGCGCGCAGGGTGTCCCATTTGGTGGGGTGGGCGGTGGCGTAGACCTCGGCTCCGAGGTGGTGGGCGAGTTGGATGGCTGCCATGCCGACGCCGCCGGTTCCGGCGTGGATGAGGATGGTCTGGCCGGGGTGGAGGTCGGCGAGGTCGATTAGGGCGTAGTAGGCGGTGAGGAAGACGACGGGGATGGCGGCTGCTTGCTGGTAGGTCAGGTGGTCGGGGATGGGTGCGAGTGATGTGCGGTGGGTGATGGCGGTGGGTCCGAAGGCGCCGGGGATGAGGCCCATGACGCGGTCGCCGGGGGAGAGGTCGGTGACGTCGGGTGCTGTTTCTACGACGGTGCCTGCGCCTTCGACGCCGATGGGTCCGGCGTTGGGGATCATGTTGAGGGTGTTGAGGACGTCGCGGAAGTTGAGTCCTGCGGCTCGTACTGCGATCCGGACCTGTCCGGAGGTCAGGGGTTGGGTGGCTTCGGGGAAGGGGATGAGGGTGAGGTTGTCCAGGGATCCCTTGTCGGGGCAGTCCAGTCGCCAGTGTGTGCGGTCGGTGGGTGGGGTGAGTGTGGGGGTTTGGGATGTGCGTTGGAGTCGTGGTGCGAGGAGGGTGTTGGTGCGGAGGGCGAGTTGGGGTTCTCCGGTGGTGAGTGCGGTGGTGATGGCTTGGGTGGGGGGTGTGGTGGTGTCGAGGTCGATGAGGTGGAAGCGGTGGGGGTGTTCGGCTTGGGCGGTGCGGATCATGCCCCAGATGGGGGCGTGGGCGAGGTCGGGTGCGGGGTCGTGGGGGGCGGTGGTGAGGGCGTGCTGGGTGACGATGATCAGGGGGGTGTCGGAGAGGCGGGGTTCGGCCAGCCATGCCTGGACCCATGCCAGAAGCCGTTGGGCGACGGTGTGTACGTCTCGTGCGGTTTCCTGGGCCGCCGCGATCGCCTTGGATGGAGGCTGAACACCACTGCTGCCAGTACTGCTATCGCCACTGCCGGCACCGGTACTGCTATCGCTGGTGCTGGGGTGGTGTTCGTTGTCGGTGTGCCAGTGGTGGACGTTGAGGATGGCGGTGCGGGGTGGGGTCGTGCCGGTGTCCAGGGAGTGGATCAGGGCTGTCAGGTCGTCGTGGGTGTCGACAGGGACACCGGCGGTGGTCAGTGCGGCGGCGACGCCCAACGGATCGGCATCCACCACAGCCCAACGCTCACCCTCGGCGACACAGGCGGCCGGTGATTCCGTGGCGAGCGCCGTCCACTCGATCCCATAAAGATGGTCTTCCGAAGCGACCGGGCGGGCCGCCTGCAACTGTTCGTAGGTCACTGGACGGCTGACCAGATTGCCGACGGTGATCACGGGGGCGCCGCTGCCATCGGTGATCGCGAGCGCCACTGCGTCCGGCGCGGTGGGCGTCACCCGTACGCGCAGAGCGCTCGCACCAGTGGCATGCAGGGTCACGTGCTGCCAGGAGAACGGAAGCCGACTGTCCTGCCCGTCCGCGGATGCCTCTGCCGGAGTCGTCAGAGCGGTGGCCTGCACGGCAGCGTCGAACAGGGCGGGGTGTACACCGAAGCGGTCAGCGTGCCGCGCCTGTTCCGCGGGCAGCGCGACCTCGGCGAAGACCTCGTCGCCAAGTCGCCAGGCAGCGCGGAGGCCTTGGAAGGCGGGGCCGTACTGGTAGCCGTGACGGTCGAGTTGGTCGTAGAGATCGGTGATGGTGAGCGGCTCCGCCCCGGGCGGCGGCCATGTCGCGTTCTGCGGCGCTCCGGTGGGGGCGTCCGTTGGGGCCTCGGTGGATGCGGCCTCTTTGGCGAGGATGCCGGTGGCCTGGCAGGTCCAGGACGAGTGCTCATCAGAAGCCTCGTCGTGGGGTGGGGTGGTGCGTGAGTGGATGGTGAGGGTGCGTCGTTGGTTGGTGTCGGGTGGGTTGATGGTGAGTTGGAGTTGGGTGTCGGTGTGGTGGGGGAGGGTGAGGGGGGTGTGGAGGGTGAGTTCTTCGAGGTGGGGGTGGTCTGTGTGGGTGGCGGCGTGGAGGGCGAGTTCGACGAGGGCGGTGCCGGGGAGGAGGACGGTGTCCATGACGGCGTGGTCGGCGAGCCAGGGGTGGGTGGTGAGGGAGAGGCGTGCGGTGTAGATGTGGGTGTGGGTGTCGGCGAGTTGGACGGTGGCGCCGAGGAGGGGGTGGGTGGTGGTGTGCAGTCCTGCGGCGGTGACGTCGCCGGTGGGGGCCGGGGTGTCGAGCCAGTACCGCTGGCGTTGGAAGGGGTAGGTCGGCAGGTCGACCCGGCGGGAGGCGGCGCCGGCGAGTACGGGCTGCCATGTGACGGGCAGGCCGTGGGTGTGGGCCTCGGCGAGGGAGGCCAGGAACCGGCGGGGGCCGTCCTCGTCCCGGCGCAGGGTGCCCATCACGACGGGCTGAGTGGCCCTCCCACCCCCGTTCGCACCGGCTGGTTCGGCCCCGTGGGCCGTCGAGTCGGCTGTGTCGTCGGCGGTGTCGTGGGTGTCGTGGGTGTCGTGGATGGTGTGGGTGAGGACGGGGTGGGGGCTGGTTTCGATGTAGGTGTGGTGGCCTTGGGTGGTGAGGGTGTTCAGGGCCTGGTGGAAGTGGACGGGTTGGCGGAGGTTGTCGTACCAGTATCCGGCGTCCATGACGGGCTCGGTGATCCACTGGCCGGTGACGGTGGACAGGAGAGGGATGCGGGGTGCGGCGGGGGTGAGGTGGGCCAGGCTCTCGCGGATCTGGGTTTCGACTGCTTCGACGTGGGGGCTGTGGGAGGCGTAGTCGACGGGGATGCGGCGGGCGCGGATCTTGTGCTGGGTGCAGTGGGTGAGGAGTTGGTCGATGGTGTGGGGGTCGCCGGAGACGATGACGTTGTGGGGTCCGTTGACGGCGGCGATGGAGAGTTGTCCGGGCCAGGTGGTGAGGTGGTGGCGGGTTTGTTCTTCGGAGAGGGTCACCGAGGCCATGGCGCCTTGGCCGGCGAGTTGGGCGAGGGCTTGGCTGCGCAGGGCGATGGTGGTGGCGGCGTCGGTGAGGGTGAGGGCTCCGGCGATGTGGGCGGCGGCGATTTCTCCCTGGCTGTGGCCGATGACGGCATCAGGGTGGATACCGCAGGCCTGCCACATGCGGGCCAGTGCCACCATGACCGCGAACAGCACCGGTTGCACGACATCCACCCGCTCCAGCCCCGGAGCATCAGGGGCCTGGCGGAGTACGCCGGTCAGGGACCAGTCCACATGCGGGGCCAACGCCTCCTCGCAGGCGGCGATCTGCCCGGCGAACACCGGCGAGGCATCCAGCAGATCGGCCGCCATACCCGCCCACTGCGAACCCTGGCCGGGGAAGACGAAGACGGTTTTGCCGAGGGGGCCGACGGCCCCGGTGATGACCTGCGCTGCTGGTTCGCCGGAGGCCAGCGAATGGAGGCCGCCGAGGAGTTCGTCGCGGTTTCGGCCCAGTACGATGCCGCGGTGGTTGAAGCGGGTGCGGGTGGTGGCAAGGGACCGGCCGACGTCGAGTGGTTCCAGTTCGGTACGGTCGCGCAAGTGCGCCTGGAGGCGGGTCGCTTGCTCGCGAAGCGCGTTCTCGCCCTTTCCGGAGAGCAGCCAGGGCACTACCACGGGCCTCAGCACCACGGGCTCCGAACCCTGATCGTTGGCTGTGTCGGCACCCTCGATCCCGGGCCCGGCGGGCTCCTCGGCGCTGGGCTGAGGCGGCGCTGCGGGAGGTTCTTCGAGTACGAGGTGGGCGTTGGTGCCGCTGACGCCGAAGGAGGAGACGGCCGCGCGGCGGGGGTGGTCGGTGCGCGGCCAGGGCTGGGGTTCGGTCAGCAGTGACACTGCCCCGCTGGTCCAGTCGACGTGTGGGGTGGGTTCGTCGATGTGCAGGGTCTGGGGCAGGGTTTCGTGCCGCAGTGCCATGATCATTTTGATGACGCCGGCTACGCCTGCTGCGGCTTGGGTGTGGCCGATGTTGGACTTGAGTGATCCGAGCCATAGGGGGTTGTCTATGGTGCGGTGTTGGCCGTAGGTGGCCAGGAGTGCTTGGGCTTCGATGGGGTCGCCGAGGGTGGTGCCGGTGCCGTGGGCTTCGACGGCGTCGATGTCGGTGGGGGTGAGGTGGGCGTTGGTGAGGGCTTGGTGGATGACGCGTTGTTGGGCGGGGCCGTTGGGTGCGGTGAGTCCGTTGCTGGCGCCGTCTTGATTGGTGGCGCTGCCGCGTACGAGGGCGAGGATGGGGTGGCCGTTGCGCTGGGCTTGTGACAGTGGTTCGAGGAGGAGCATGCCGGCGCCCTCGGACCATCCCGTGCCGTCCGCGTCGGCCGCGAACGCCCTGCACCGCCCATCCGGTGACAGCGCCCGTTGCCGACTGAACTCCACCAGACCGAGCGGTGTGGACATCACTGTGACGCCGCCGGCCAGGGCCATGGAGCACTCTCCGGACCTCAGGGCCTGACAGGCCAGGTGCACGGCCACGAGGGAGGAAGAGCAGGCGGTGTCGATGGTGACGGCCGGGCCTTCGATACCGAGGGTGTACGCAACGCGGCCGGAGGCGATGCTGCCGGATGTGCCGCTTCCCACATAGCCTTCGAGCTCTTCGGGAATGGTCTGCATTCGTGCGGCGTAGTCGTGGTAGATCACGCCGGCGAACACGCCCGTGTGGGTGCCTTTGAGCTGGGTCGGATCGATTTCCGCCCGCTCGATCGCCTCCCAGGCGGTCTCCAGCAGCAGTCGTTGCTGGGGGTCCATCGCCAGCGCCTCGCGCGGCGAGATCCCGAAGAAGGTCGGGTCGAAGTCGGCCGCGTCGTGCAGGAATCCGCCCCCGCGAATGTAGAAAGTGCCGGGCTTCTCGGGGTCGGGGTCGTAGAGCTTGCCGATGTCCCAGCCTCGGTCGGTCGGGTATTCGCCGATCGCGTCGGTGCCCGCCGCGACCAGATCCCACAACGCCTCCGGAGAAGTAGCCCCTTCTGGGAAACGGCATGCCATTCCCACCACCGCGATCGGCTCCTGTGCCGACACGGCGGGGCTCTGCGTCGACGGGGCCGCCACCTCGCACTTGTCGCCCAGGAGTTGGGTGTGGAGGTGGTGGGTGAGGGTGGTGGGGGTGGGGTGGTCGAAGAGGAGGGTGGCGGGGAGTTGGAGTCCGGTGGTGGTGGTGAGTCGGTTGCGGAGTTCGATGGCGGTGAGGGAGTCGAAGCCTGTTTCGGTGAAGGCGCGGTCTTTGTCGATGGCTTCGGGGTGGGGGTGGCCGAGTACGGCTGCGGCGTGGGTGCGGATGTGGTGGAGGAGTGTGGTGAGGCGTTGGGTGGTGGTGAGGCCGTTGAGGGTGTGCTGGATGGTGGTGTTGTTGCCGGTGCCGGTGCCGGTGCCGGTGCCGGTGCCGGTGCTCGTGTTGCGGTTGTTGGGGTGTTTGGTGTGGGTGGTGGTGAGGTTTTGGAGGAGTGGGGGGAGGGTGTTGGTGGTGGCTTGGTGGTGGAGGGTGGTGTGGTTGAGGTGGATGGGGATGAGGTGGGGGTGTGGTGTGGTGTGGGCGGTGTCGAGGAGGTGGAGTCCTTGGTGGTCGGTGAGGGGGTGGATGCCGGAGCGGTTGATGCGTTGGTGGTTGGTGGTGTCGAGGTGTTGGGTGAGTTGGCTGGTGGTGGCCCAGAGTCCCCAGGCGAGGGAATGGGCGGGTTGGTGGGTGGTGTGGCGGTGGTGGGCGAGGGTGTCGAGGAAGGTGTTGGCGGTGGCGTAGTTGGCTTGGCCGGGTGCGCCGAAGGTGGCGGCGGAGGAGGAGTAGAGGGTGAAGTGGGTGAGGTCGATGTCGCGGGTGAGGTGGTGGAGGTTGAGGGCGGTGTCGACTTTGGTGCGCAGGACGGTGGTGAGGCGTTGGGGGGTGAGGCTGGTGAGGATGCCGTCGTCGAGGGTGCCGGCGGTGTGGTAGACGGCGGTGAGGGGGTGTTCGGCGGGGATGGTGTCGAGTGCGTGGGTGAGTGCGGTGGGGTCGGCGGTGTCGCAGGCGGTGATGGTGACGTGGGCGCCGTGGTGGGTGAGGTCGGTGTGGAGGTCTGTGGCGCCGGGGGCGTTGGGGCCTTGGCGGCTGAGGAGGAGGAGGTGGCGGGCGCCGTGCTGGGTGACGAGGTGGCGGGCGAGGAGTGAGCCGAGGGTTCCGGTGCCGCCGGTGATGAGTACTGTGCCGTGCGGGTCGGGTGCGGGGGGCGGGGGCAGTGTGAGGACGATTTTGCCGGTGTGGCGGGCCTGGCTGAGATACCGGAAGGCGTGAATGCCTTGGCGCACGTCCCACGTGGTCAGGGGGAGCGGCTGGAGCGCTCCGGTCTCAAACAGTGTGAGTACTTCGGTGAGCATGTTGTTCAGTCGTTGCGGTTCTACATCGCCGAGTTCGAAGGCGTGGTAGTTGACGCCGGGGTGGGTCTGGGCGATCTGGTGGGGGTCACGGAGGTCGGTCTTGCCCATTTCGAGGAAGTGGCCGCCGTGGGGGAGGGTGTCGAGTGAGGCGTCGATGAAGTCGTGGGTGAGGGCGTTGAGGACGGTGTCGACGCCGTGGTGGTGGGTGGTGGTGAGGATGTGGTGGCGGAAGTCGAGGGTGCGGGAGGAGGCGATGTGGTCGTCGTCCAGGCCCATGGCGCGCAGGGTGTCCCATTTGGTGGGGTGGGCGGTGGCGTAGACCTCGGCTCCGAGGTGGTGGGCGAGTTGGATGGCTGCCATGCCGACGCCGCCGGTTCCGGCGTGGATGAGGATGGTCTGGCCGGGGTGGAGGTCGGCGAGGTCGATTAGGGCGTAGTAGGCGGTGAGGAAGACGACGGGGATGGCGGCTGCTTGCTGGTAGGTCAGGTGGTCGGGGATGGGTGCGAGTGATGTGCGGTGGGTGATGGCGGTGGGTCCGAAGGCGCCGGGGATGAGGCCCATGACGCGGTCGCCGGGGGAGAGGTCGGTGACGTCGGGTGCTGTTTCTACGACGGTGCCTGCGCCTTCGACGCCGATGGGTCCGGCGTTGGGGATCATGTTGAGGGTGTTGAGGACGTCGCGGAAGTTGAGTCCTGCGGCTCGTACTGCGATCCGGACCTGTCCGGAGGTCAGGGGTTGGGTGGCTTCGGGGAAGGGGATGAGGGCGAGGTTGTCCAGGGATCCCTTGTCGGGGCAGTCCAGTCGCCAGTGTGTGCCGTCGGTGGGTGGGGTGAGTGTGGGGGTTTGGGAGGTGCGTTGGAGTCGTGGTGCGAGGAGGGTGTTGGTGCGGAGGGCGAGTTGGGGTTCTCCGGTGGTGAGTGCGGTGGTGAGTGCGGTGGTGATGGCTTGGGTGGGGGGTGTGGTGGTGTCGAGGTCGATGAGGTGGAAGCGGTGGGGGTGTTCGGCTTGGGCGGTGCGGATCATGCCCCAGATGGGGGCGTGGGCGAGGTCGGGTGCGGGGTCGTGGGGGGCGGTGGTGAGGGCGTGCTGGGTGACGATGATCAGGGGGGTGTCGGAGAGGCGGGGTTCGGCCAGCCATGCCTGGACCCATGCCAGGAGCCGTTGGGCGACGGTGTGTACGTCTCGTGCGGTTTCCTGGGCCGCCGCGATTGCCTTGGACGGAGGCTGAACACCACTGCCGGCACTGTCACCGCCAACGCAGGCACCGCCACTGCCGGTACTGCTATCGCTGGTGCTGGTGGGGTGATGTTCGTTGTCGGTGTGCCAGTGGTGGACGTTGAGGATGGCGGTGCGGGGTGGGGTCGTGCCGGTGTCCAGGGAGTGGATCAGGGCTGTCAGGTCGTCGTGGGTGTCGACAGGGACACCGGCGGTGGTCAGCGCGGCGGCGACGCCCAACGGATCGGCATCCACCACAGCCCAACGCTCACCCTCAGCGACACGGGCGGCCGGTGGGTCCAGGACCTCGGTCCATTCCACGTGGTACAGATGGTCGCCGCCGACCGGACGAGCTGCCTCCAACTGGGCATAGTTGATCGGGCGAGTGACCAGGCGCCCGATGGTGGCCACGGGGGCGTTGGTGAGATCTGTGATGGACACGGCCACGGCATCCGGGCCGCGGGGAGTCACCCGTACCCGCAAGGCGGAGGCGCCCGTGGCATGGACGGTGACATGTTCCCAGGAGAACGGCAGCCGCCCGCGGCTCGCGTCTTCCGGCGACTCACCTTCGTCCACGACGGTGAAACTGACGGCGTGCAAGGCGGCGTCGAAGAGGGCAGGGTGCAGGGTGTAGCGGCCGGCCTCATGCGCGTGGCTCTCGGGAAGCGCCACCTCGGCGAAGATCTCGTCACCGTCACGCCAGGCAGCGGTCAGGCCCTGGAAGGCGGGGCCGTAGGCGAAGTCGCGGCTGGCCAAGCGCTGGTAGAAGTCATCGGTCGGTAGCCGCTGGGCACTAGTGGGAAGCCAGGGCCCGTCGCCACCCGCGTCGGATGCGGGCTCATCGGCGTTGTCCGCGGCCAGGATTCCGGTGGCATGCTGACGCCAACCAGTGTCCTGCGCCGTGTCCCCATCCGCTTCATCGTGGGGTGGGGTGGTGCGTGAGTGGATGGTGAGGGTGCGTCGTTGGTTGGTATCGGGTGGGTTGATGGTGAGTTGGAGTTGGGTGTCGGTGTGGTGGGGGAGGACGAGGGGGGTGTGGAGGGTGAGTTCTTCGAGGTGGGGGTGGTCTGTGTGGGTGGCGGCGTGGAGGGCGAGTTCGACGAGGGCGGTACCGGGGAGGAGGACGGTGTCCATGACGGCGTGGTCGGCGAGCCAGGGGTGGGTGGTGAGAGAGAGGCGTGCGGTGTAGATGTGGGTGTGGGTGTCGGCGAGTTGGACGGTGGCGCCGAGGAGGGGGTGGGTGGTGGTGTGCAGTCCTGCGGCGGTGACGTCGCCGGTGGGGGCCGGGGCGTCGAGCCAGTACCGCTGGCGTTGGAAGGGGTAGGTCGGCAGCTCGACCCGGCGGGAGGTGGCGCCGGTGAGTACGGCCTGCCAGGTGACGGGCAGGCCGTGGGTGTGGGCCTCGGCGAGGGAGGCCAGGAAACGGCGGGGGCCGTCCTCATCGCGGCGTAGCGTGCCCAGTACCACCGGTGAGACAGTCCCCCCGGCACTCTCCGCCCTCTCGGCCCCCACAGCACCGGACCCGCCGCCCGCACCCGTATCCACACCCGCACTGCCACCCGCGCCATCGCCAACGGCGTCGGTGCCGCCACCGGTGGCGGTGTCGTGGGTGTCGTGGATGGTGTGGGTGAGGACGGGGTGGGGGCTGGTTTCGATGTAGGTGTGGTGGCCTTCGGCGGTGAGAGTGCACAGGGCCTGGTGGAAGTGGACGGGCCGGCGGAGGTTGTCGTACCAGTATCCGGCGTCCATGACGGGCTCGGTGATCCACTGGCCCGTCACGGTGGACAGGAGAGGAATACTGGGTGCGGCCGGAGTGAGATGGGCCAGGCTCTCACGGATCTCGCCTTCGACTGCTTCGACATGGGCGCTGTGGGAGGCGTAGTCGACGGGGATACGGCGGGCGCGGATCTTGTGTTCGGTGCAGTGGGTGAGGAGTTGGTCGATGGTGTGGGGGTCGCCGGAGACGATGACGTTGCGGGGTCCGTTGACGGCGGCGATGGACAGTTGTCCGGGCCAGGTGGTGAGGTGGTGGCGGGTCTGTTCTTCGGAGAGGGTCACCGAGCACATGGCGCCTTGGCCGGCGAGTTGGGCGAGGGCTTGGCTGCGCAGGGCGATGGTGGTGGCGGCGTCGGTGAGGGTGAGGGCTCCGGCGATGTGGGCGGCGGCGATTTCTCCCTGGCTGTGGCCGATGACGGCGTCGGGGTGGATGCCGCAGGCCTGCCACATGCGGGCCAGTGCCACCATGACGGCGAACAGCACGGGTTGTACGACATCCACCCGCTCCAGCCCCGGAGCATCAGCAGCCTGGCGGAGCACGCCGGTCAGGGACCAGTCCACATGCGGGGCCAACGCCTCCTCACAAGCGGCGATCTGCCCGGCGAACACCGGCGAGGCATCCAGCAGGTCGGCCGCCATACCCGCCCACTGCGAACCCTGACCAGGAAAGACGAACACCGACTTGCCCGCCAGCCCGGTGGCGACGCCGGTGACCACGTGTGCGGAAGGGACGCGGGCGGCCAACTGCTCAAGCCCGGCGAGCAGTGTCGCCCGGTCGCGGCCGAGGACCACCGCACGGTGTTCGAACGGCGTCCGAGTGGTGGTGAGGGACCAGCCGACATCGCGCGGAGCCAGCTCCGGGCGGTCGTTCACATGGTTCCGCAGGCGCGCCGCCTGTTCCCGGAGCGCGCCCTCGTCACGTCCCGAGACCAACCACGGGATGGTCTCCGCCTCCAATACCGGCTTGGGCTCCGCATCGCCGCCCCGGGCGGGCGGTGTCTGGCCCGCGGCCCGACTGCCGGGTGCCGGGGGCTGTTCGATGATGATGTGGGCGTTGGTGCCGCTGACGCCGAACGAGGAGACGCCGGCGCGGCGCGGCCGGTCCGCGGCGGGCCACGGCCGCGCCTCGGCGAGCAGGTCGAGGGCTCCGGTGGACCAGTCGACGTGCGGGGTGGGCGCGTCCACGTGCAGGGTCCTGGGCAGGGTCTCGTTGCGCAGGGCCATGACCATCTT
This sequence comes from Streptomyces sp. DSM 118878, assembly GCF_052936595.1. NCBI lineage: Bacteria > Bacillati > Actinomycetota > Actinomycetes > Kitasatosporales > Streptomycetaceae > Streptomyces > Streptomyces sp. DSM 118878. The sequence goes on along the minus strand of NZ_CP193622.1, from coordinate 952,057 downwards.
GATGATGCCCGCCACCCCTGCGGCGGCCTGGGTGTGGCCGATGTTCGACTTCACCGACCCGAGCCACAGGGGTCGTTCGGCGGACCGGTCCCTGCCGTACGTGGCCAGCAGGGCCTGGGCCTCGATGGGGTCGCCGAGAGTCGTGCCGGTGCCATGGGCCTCCACCGCGTCGATGTCGGCCGCCGTGAGCCCGGCGTTGGCCAGGGCCTGGCGGATCACCCGTTGCTGGGCGGGGCCGTTCGGCGCGGTCAGGCCACTGCTGGCCCCATCCTGGTTGACGGCACTACCGCGTACCAGGGCCAGTACCGGGCGGCCGTCGCGCTGGGCCTGGGACAGCGGCTGAAGGAGCAGCATGCCCGCGCCCTCGGCCCACCCCGTACCGTCCGCGCCCGCCGCGAACGCCTTGCACCGCCCGTCCGAGGCCAGTCCCCGCTGCCGGCTGAACTCGACGAATCGGAACGGCGCGGCCATCACCGTCGCCCCACCCGCCAGGGCCATGGAGCACTCCCCGTTGCGCAGGGCCTGGCAGGCCAGGTGCAGCGCCACCAGTGACGACGAGCACGCCGTGTCGACCGTGAGTGCCGGACCCTCCAGACCCAGGGTGTACGCCACCCGGCCCGACGCGACGCTGCTCGCGCTGCCGGTTCCGAGGTAGCCCTCAAGGCCGTCCGGTACGTCATGGAGCCGTGCGGCGTAGTCGTGGCCCGCGTAGCCGACGAAGGTTCCCGTCCGGCTGCCCTTGAGGGTGACCGGGGAGATACCGGCTCGTTCGATGGCCTCCCAGGCCGTCTCCAGCAGCAGCCGCTGCTGCGGGTCGGTGGCCAGTGCCTCGCGCGGTGAGATGCCGAAGAAGGCGGCGTCGAACTCGGTCGCGTCGTGGAGGAAACCGCCCTCACGGACATAGGACGTGCCCGGGTGGTCCGGGTCCGGGTCGTACAGTCCCGCGAGGTCCCAGCCGCGGTCGACCGGGAACCCCGAGATGGCGTCCCGGCCCGCGGCCAGGAGCTCCCAGAACGACTCCGGGGACGCCGCTTCGCCCGGGAAGCGGCAGGACATGCCCACGATGGCGATCGGCTCCGCGGACGCGGCGATCAGGTTCTGGTTTGTGCGTCGAAGCCTTTCGATCTCTCTGAGGGATGCCCGGAGGGCTTCGGCGACCTTCTCGTCAGCTGAAGTCACCACGATGTGAATTCCCTCTCCATGTGAGAAACAGAAGGCTTCAGACGCCATGCCGGTAGGGCACGCGGCGCGCAAGAAATCGGCACGTCGACCTGGTCTCGCGATGACGTCACGCGGGGCTTCTATTCTTTCCGTACTGCCCCCGCGTATTCGCCGTACGCGAGACGCGCACCGCACTATGCCGAAACTGTCGCCGGGCGAGGTCGCTCGATCCCCGAAAAACCGCTCATCATGTGCCGGTCATTTTCCGCGTTTCGGCCGCACCTCGGTGCCGAGGCATGAAGATGCCGCAGAACCCCAGAGACGCTTATCAGATTGGCCGTGTGAGAGCGCCTTCGCAAGTCCTCTATCCGGTAGAAAAATTCCGGCATTCGTACGCATGTGGCAACACTGGGAAGAATGAATTCGATTGTGAATCGTAAATGATCGATTGAGGCAGCGGATGACCGAATGAGGTGGTGGGTGATAGGCGGGTGTGCAGGGGTGAACAGATGTGCACCGTTCCGATGCCGATAAATGGGCGCTCCGCACGGGTTCGGGGAAGGGGAAGTAGGGGACCCACAAAGGGCGGATAAGGGTTGAGGTCCTCGACCGCGATGGATAAGGTGAATCCCTGTATGGTCTGTGAGCACGTGGCGTCGGCGCATGACGGGGCCTGACAACGTGTGGGATCTCGTGATACCGGCCATAAGGCCCGATGGGCCTGCTCGCAAAGGAAAACATTCCTCTCGTGGACTTCCCGTGAAGTCCGGGCCGAAAGGCCTCTGCCGATCTCAGACGTCTTCACCGACGCGTCCACCGGCGCGTTCACCGGCGCGTTCACCAGCGCGTCCAAACGGTGCTTCCGCCGGAACGACGTGCCGGAACGACGTGCCGGGAATGACGTGCCGGGAATGACGTGCCGGAACGACGTGCCGGGGCATCGTGCCGGAACACGCTTTCGTACGGTGCGCAGTCCGCGACGGTTCTCCCGGCCCGCCCGCGAGCTTCCCCGGTACGGCCGGCCCCAAGGGCAGCTGAGCTGTCCCGCCCCAGAACAGTGTGAACACAGGAGGGCTCGATGACGGACACGGACTTTCCCACCGGCCACGAAGTCGGTGTGCTGTACGACCAGATCCACCCCTTCGCCGATCGGCTCTTCGTCGGGCAGAACATGCACTTCGGCTACTGGTCGGGCCCCGAGGACCAGAGCACCGCCCAGGAAGCCCAGGACCGGCTCACCGACATGATGACCGAACGCGTGCGGCTCACCCCCGCCGGCCGGTTTCTCGACATCGGATGTGGCCTGGGGGGCCCGACCCTGCGCTACGCCCGGGCCACGGGAGCCCACGTCACGGGCGTCACGGTCAGTTCCTGCCAGGTGGCTGCATGCGAGGAGCAGGCGCGCGCCGAAGGGCTCGAGGACCGGGCGGAGTTCCACCTCGCGGACGCCACCGACAGACTGCCGTTCGACGACGAATCGTTCGACGCCGCCTGGGCGCTGGAGAGCTTCCCGCACATGGACCGGGCCGCCGCACTGCGGGAGATCGCCCGCACGCTCCGTCCCGGCGCCCGGTTGGCCCTGACGGACTTCCTCCGGCCCGAGGAGAACACCGAGAACCTCACCGGCATGCTGGAGGACGTGCGACAGCAGTGGATGATCACGCTGGTCAGCCACGACGAACTGCTGTCGCTGCTGGAGGCGGCCGGATTCGATGTCGAGGAGAGCCTCGACATCAACGCGAACACGGCCCGCAACGGGGAGATGCTCGCCCGGCAGCTGAGCGAGACCTACGGCGAGCAGGTGATGGAGGACCTCCCGGGAGCGGGTGATGTCCCCGGGACGTACGTGCTGCTCACCGCCAGGAAGCGTTGAGAGGTCATCCCCCTGCGGCGTGGACCGCGGCGCGGACTGCGGCGCGGACTCAACTCGCGACAAAAGCTAAGGAGTTCAGAGGCGATGGTGCAGGAAACCGGCGCGGTGGCTCCCGTACTGTGGATGCTCCGGGCGGCCGGCAAGGACGCCCTGGCGGCCAGAGCGGGCTCCCTGCGGCAGTACCTGGCGACCCGGACCGACTGGCGGCCCGCGGACGTGGGCCGCACGCTCGCCGGGGCCACGCTCGACGGATCGGCCTCGGACGGGATGACGCGCGCGGCGCTGGTCGCGGAGGACCGCGACGGCTTCCTGGAGCGGCTGGCGGCTCTCGCCGAGGGGCGCGGGGCGCTCGGCCTGGTCGAGGGCCGGGGCACCGCGGGCCCGATCGCCTTCGTCTTCCCCGGCCAGGGCGCCCAGTGGCCCGGCATGGCCCGCGAACTGCTCCACGCCGCACCGGAGTTCCGTGACCGGATGGACGACTGCGCCCAGGCGCTGGAACCGTTCATCGACTGGTCGCTCATGGACGCGGTACGCGGCGACCCCGGCGCACCCGGCCTGGACCGCGCGGATGTCGTGCAGCCCGCCCTGTTCGCCGTGATGGTGTCCCTGGCCGCGTTGTGGGAGGGCCACGGTGTGCGGCCTGACGCGGTCCTCGGCCACAGCGTGGGCGAGGTCACGGCCGCCGCCGTCTCCGGCGCCCTGTCGCTGGAGGACTCCGCGCGCGTGGTGGCGCTCTGGAGCCAGGCGCAGGCGACGCTCGCGGGGCGCGGCGAGATGGTCTCCGTGCTGGCCTCGGTGGACGAGGTGGAGCCCCGGCTGGCGCGCTGGGAAGGCGGCCTGGTCATCGCCGCGGTCAACGGCCCCCGGTCGCTGATCGTCTCCGGAGACGCCGACGCCGCGGCGGAGCTGCTGACGGACCTCACCGCGACCGGAGTGCGCGCCCGCACGATCACCGTGGGGCTCGCGGCGCACTCCCCGCACATCGACGAGATCCTTCCGCGCTTGCGCACGGACCTGGCACCCATCCGGCCGCGCCCCGCATCCCTCCCGTACTACTCCGCACTGGCCGGAGACCTGCTCCCGGACCCTCGGCTCGACGCCGACTACTGGTGCCGCAACCTGCGCGGCACCGTGCGGTTCGAGGAGGCCGCCCGGGCCCTGCTGCGCGCCGGGTACGGGGTGCTGCTGGAGGTCAGCCCGCACACCGTCCTGACCTCCGCCCTCCAGGCCGGCGTCGAAGCGGCCCGCAGCGACGCCCTCGTCTGCGGAACGCTGCGCCGGGACCAAGGCGGCCACGCCCGATTCCTCACCTCGCTCGGGGAACTGTGCGCCCACGGTGTCACCCCCGACTGGGAGCGGGTGTTCGCCGCACACCCCGGGCCCGGGACGGAACCGCCGCTGGACCTCACGGCCTTGAGCGCGTACGACCCGGTGACCGCCGGAGTCCCGCTGCGGGACCGGCTGGCCGGACTGCCGGTCGGCGAGCAGCGCGCGGAGCTGCTGGCACTGGTGGGCCGCGAGGTCGCGGCGGTGCTGGGGAACCCCGGCGCGGTGAGCGCCGACCGGGCGTCAGTCCCCTTCCTCGAACTGGGCGTCGACTCCGTGACAGCGGTGGAGCTGCGCCATCGGATCGTCGCGGCGACGAGCGCCCCGTTCCCCGCCACGGTGGTCTTCGACCACCCGACGCCCGCCGCGCTCGCGGAGTTCCTGCGCACCGAGCTCACCGGCGCCCCCCAGACCCCCGCCTACCCGGCGGCGGCCCAGGCCGGCACCCCGCAGGACCCCGCCGAACCGGTGGCGATCGTAGGCATGGCATGCCGCTATCCCGGCGGCGTCGCCAGCCCCGACGAGCTGTGGCGGCTGGTGTCCGACGGCATCGACGCCGTCACGGCGTTCCCGGCCAACCGTGGCTGGGACATCGCCGGCGCGTACGACCCGGAGCCGAGCGTCCCGGCCCGCTACTACCAGCGCGAAGCCGGTTTCCTCCACGATGTCGATCAGTTCGACGCCAGGTTCTTCGGCATCTCGCCGCGCGAGGCGCTGGCGATGGACCCCCAGCAGCGGCTGCTCCTCGAAACGGCGTGGGAGGCCGTCGAACGGGCGGCCATCGAGGTGCCTTCGCTGCGCGGCAGCCGGACCGGAGTGTTCATCGGCGCGATGACCATGGACTACGGTCCCCGCCTGGACGAGGGCGCCGAATCCGCCGGCCACCTGCTGACCGGCAACACCGGCAGCGTCGCCTCCGGGCGGCTGGCCTACACCCTGGGCCTGGAGGGTGCGGCGATCACCGTGGACACCGCCTGCTCCTCCTCACTGGTCGCCCTGCACCTGGCCGTTCAGGCCCTCCGGCACGGCGAATGCGGGCTCGCGCTCGCCGGAGGCGCGACGGTCATGTCCACGCTGGGCATGTTCGTGGAGTTCTCCCGGCAGCGGGCACTGGCCCCCGACGGCCGGTGCAAGGCGTTCGCCGCCTCGGCCGACGGCTTCGGTCTCGCCGAGGGCGCGGGCATCCTGCTGCTGGAACGGCTGTCGGACGCCCGGCGCAACGGACACCCCGTGCTCGCGGTCGTCCGCGGATCAGCGGTCAACCAGGATGGCGCGAGCAACGGCCTCTCGGCACCCAACGGGCCATCGCAACAACGCGTCATCCGGGAGGCACTGGCCAACGCGGGAGTGGAGCCGGCCGAGGTGGACGCCGTGGAGGCGCACGGGACCGGCACCAAGCTCGGCGACCCGATCGAGGCCCAGGCCCTGTTGGCTGCCTACGGACAGGGCCGCCCCGCCGACCGGCCGCTCTGGCTCGGATCGCTGAAGTCCAATCTCGGCCACACCCAGGCCGCCGCCGGTGTGGCAGGCGTGATCAAGATGGTGCAGGCCATCCGCCACGGAGTGCTGCCCCAGACCCTGCACATCGACGAGCCCTCCCCCTACGTGGACTGGTCGTCCGGGGCCCTCAGGCTGCTCGGCGAACCGAGGCCCTGGCCGTGCCACGGCCGCCCCCGTAGGGCGGGCGTGTCGTCCTTCGGCATCAGCGGCACCAACGCGCACGTGATCCTGGAGCAGGCCCCACCGCAGCCCACCACCCCCACGGCCGGGAAGGAGGCCCCGCCCGCGGTGCTCACCCCGTCACTCGTGCCATGGCTGCTCTCCGCCAAGACCGAGGAGGCGCTGCGCGAACAGGCGCGCCGACTCCTCAGCGCCCTGCTGTCCGATGCCGCGCCGGGTGCCGGAGCACCTCACCCCAGCACCCGGCCCTGATCCGCCGCCGCCCGAGCCGACGCGCGGCGGATCACCGTACGGTTCAGCGGTCCCCCGGCTCGGCGGACACGTCCCGGCAGCGGCGGGGAGGCGCCGGCTGCTCCGGGGCCGTCGGCAATGGTTGCTCCGGGGCCGCCGGTAATGGTTGCTCCGGGGCCGCCGGTAATGGCTGCTCCGGGGCCGCCGGTAATGGCTGCGCAGAGGCGCGTTCGGCGGCCCCCGCTGAAGCCCCCGAGGAAGCCCCCGCGGCCCTCCGCTCGCGTACGTCCCGCGCCGCTCCCCGGTGGGCATCGGCGTGCCCCCGCCCGGCGTCGTCCAGCCTCCAGAACTGCTGCGCCCAGCGCCGCATCAGCATGATGGGCCCATCACCCGCGGCGATCTTCGGAAGGGCGGTGGGCCGCCGGTTCTCCCAGATCAGGTAGTCCTGCTTCACCTGCCTCTTGGTGACGAGGCTGACCAGGTGGGAGAGGGCGGGTGCGAGCGCGGCTCCCGCCCGCGAACCGATCCTCGCGGACGTCGTCAGCCTGAGCCGCACCCGACCTGGTTCCTCCGGGGTGAGCGCCGCGGCCTGCGCCAGTTGCAGGTCGAACGCCGGAACCGACACCACCGAGGAGACGAGCCCGACGCCGCTGCACGTGAACTCCGCGCTGCCGCGCAGCTCTTCGAGGAACCGGAGCCGGTGCAGGTACCTCTCCTTGAAGAACCCCAGTTCCCCGACGCCCGTGAGGTCCACCGAGACCCTCATGTACGGGCCGTCGGGGACCGTCGAGACCAGATTGACCGCCGTGTTGTGCACGGGCCCGAAGTGCCCGGTGTCGACGAGGTTCTCGACCAGGTCCTCCGGATTGCCGGCCGAGGCGATCTGGAACGCGGTGGGTTTGGTGAATCCGTCGGTGGGGAGCCGCACGGGCTCCCAGGTCGGCGGTGCACCACCGGCGTGACGCCAGGCGAAGATCAGGCCGTTGGCCTCGAAGGTGGGGATGAGGGCCAGCGAGGCCCGGGGCGGCGGCTTCCCGTACGGCGTACGCACACAGTCGCCCGAAGGACCGAACGCGAAGTGGTGGAAGGGGCAGACGATGTCCTCCCCGGCGACCAGCCCGCCGTGCCCGAGGTGGGCCCCCAGGTGTGGACAGTACGGGCGGGTGGCGCGCAGCAGGCCGCCTCCGGTGCGGTAGACGACGACATCCTCACCCGCGAGCCGCCCGGTGAAGACCCGGCCGGTCGGCACCTCGTCGCTGCACGCGACGGGGAACCAGCCGTTGGGATAGCGATCTGTCTCAGTGGACATCGTGTTGCTCATTCCCTTCTGGCTTCTCGTACGTTCTGGTTTCTCGTACGTTCTGGCTTTTCGTACGTCGATCAGCGCGCACGCATGGGGGGTTGGCGGTCCTGCGCGGACCGCCTTGCGTACGCGCCGTCAGTGGCGGCCGGGAACGCTCCCGGCCAACTGGCTCAGAGGTCGCTTTCCGGGTCGGAACCCGGTGCCTCAAGGGCCATGTCGACAAGGCTGTCGAGATCCATGGAGTCGAGAACCCCCGCCGGGGCGTCCTCGGCCGGAGCCGGAAGGGACGCCTCCCCGCGTACGTCGGCCAGCCGCAGCAATGGCTCCAGCAGCCCGGCCGCCCGCAACTCGCCCAGCGGGATGGACGCCATGGCCGCTCGGACGTCGCTCTCGCGGCGCACGGGGAAGTCGATGGTGTCCTGTCGGTCGCTCCCGTTGCGGGCAGCGGCCGGGCAGAGGTCGGAGAAGGCGGCACTCAGCACATGGCGGGCGAGGGCGTCGGGGGCGGGGTAGTCGAAGATCAAGGTGGCCGGCAGTCGCAGGCCGGTCGCCGCTGTCAGCCGGTTCCGCAGGTCTACGGCCGTCAGGGAGTCGAAACCCGACTCCAGGAACCCCCGATCCGCCGGTACCGCCTCGGGTGTGCGATGCCCCAGGGCGGTGGCGGCCTCGCCCCGGACGAACTGCAGCACCGCGGGCTCCCGCTTGTCGGGCGGCAGCGCGCTGAGCCGCCGGCGCAACGTGTCCGACGGGTCGGTGGGCGCGGCTTCCTCGGACGCGGTGATGTGGGCACGCGCCTCGGGGAGCTCCGAGATGAGGGGATGCGGGTGGGTGGCGGTGAGGCTCGGGACGAGGTCGGCCCAGTCGATGTCGGCGATGGTGACACAGGCGCCGTGCTGGTGCGCGCGCTGAAGGGACGCGGCGGCGAGACCGGGCGGCAGCGGAACGAGGCCCTGGCGCGGCGCGGGCCGGCGGGAGCCGGTGGAAGCGGCCATGCCGGCTTCGGCCCACGGCCCCCACGCGACAGAGACCGCGGGCAGGCCCGCGGCGCGGCGGTGGTGGGCGAGGGCGTCGAGGTAGGCGTTGGCGGCCGCGTACCCCGCCTGACCGGGACTGCCCCAGGTGGCCGCGGCCGACGAGAAGAGGACGAACTGGGAGAGGGGAAGACTCCGGGTGAGGTGATGGAGGTTGTCGGCCGCTTCCTTCTTGGCCCGCAGCGTGTCCGCCACCTGTTCTGAGGTGGTGTTGGCGAGAGTGGCGTCGCTGAGGACGCCCGCGGCGTGGACGACGGTGGTCAGTGGGAGGTCGGCGGGGATCTCCGCGAGAACCTGGGTGAGGGCGTCCCGGTCCGCGGCATCGCAGGCGACGACGGTGACGCGCGCGCCCGACTCGGCCAACTCGGCGCTGAGTTCGGCCGCGCCGGGAGCGTCCGAGCCGCGGCGGCTCACCAGTACGAGGTGCGGGGCACCCTCGGCGGCGAGGCGCCGGGCGACCTGGGCCCCGAGAGCGCCGGTGCCGCCGGTGATCAGAGTGGTGCCCGCGTAGTCCCAGGCCGTCGGAGCGACCGGCGGCGGGGGAGCGGCATGCCGGAGACGCGGCGTGTGCAGGCCCTGAGGACGGACGGCCAACTGGTCCTGCCGGTCGGGGTGAGAGCCGGGAACGGTGATGTGCCGGAGCGCGGTCGCGAGCAGAGTCTCGGCACATCCGGCCGCGGCGGAGTGATCGATGAGGCCGCCCCACTGGTGGGGCTGCTCAAGGGCGGCGGTACGGCCAAGCCCCCACACGAGAGCCTGCGCGGGCTGGTTGAGCGGGTCCTGGCTGCTCACGCTGACGGCGCTCTGGGTGACACACCACAGCGAAGCCGCCGACCGCGCGGCGCCGACAGCGTGGAGGAGCGCCAGGGTCGCGTGCGTACCGACCGGGAGCGCGGGGTGCGCGGGGTGGGGCTCTTCGATGAGAGCGAGGAACGACAGGATGCGGGTCGGCGCCGGTACCGAGGCGGCGAGTCGGTCGGCGAAATACTCCCGATCGGCGGTCGGGTCGACGGCGAGGACCTGGTGGGGAACGTCCTGGCGGCGGAGAGTACGGAGCCAGTCGGTGACCGGTGCGCTGTCCGCATGGCCCTCCGGCACGACCAACAGGAACTGGTGGTCGGCCGACGGGCCGCTCGAAAGCGGCGGGGACGCGGGGGCGGGCTTCCAGACGACGTCGTAGCACCAGCCGTCCATGGTGGAGCACTCGCGCTGCCTACGGTGCCACTGCGAGAGCATGGGCAGCACGGCGCCGAGACTGGAGTGCTGCTCGGTGCCCTGCGGCTGAAGGGCCTCCGCCACGGCTGCCAGATCCTGCTGCTCGATCGCCTCCCAGAACGGGGCCTCTCCCGCGCCCCGAGCCACAACCGAGCCCGCACCGGGGAGCACGGGGGGAGCCTCCAGCCAGTAGCGCTGGCGTTGGAAGGCGTAGGTGGGCAGTTCTACCCGGCGGGCGCCGGTGTCGGCCAGGGTCTTGTCCCAGGCGACCGGCATGCCGCGTACGTGGGCGTGGGCCAGGGCGTTCAGGAGCGTGGCCGCCTCGGGGCGGTCGCGGCGCAGGAGGGGGGCGATGACTGGGGGGTGGGCGGTTGGGGTGCTGATGGTTGTGTTGGTGGTGGTGTGGGTGAGGGGGGTGAGGGTGGCGTCGGGGCCGAGTTCGAGGTAGGTGGTGGTGTGGTGCTGGGTGAGCCAGTGGAGGGCGTCGTGGAAGCGGACGGTGGTGCGTGCCTGGTGGGTCCAGTAGCGGGGGGAGCGGGCCTGTTCGGTGGTCAGGGGCTGTCCGGTGAGGTTGGACAGGACGGGCAGGGTGGGGGTGTGGCGGGTGGTGTGTTCGATGATGGTGTGGAAGTCCTCCAGCATGGGGTCGATGTGGTGGGAGTGGAAGGCGTGGCTGACGCGCAGGGGTGTGGTGCGGTAGCCGGCGTCCTGCCATTGCCGGCGCAGGGTGGTGAGGGTGTCGCTGTCGCCGGAGACGACCATGGCGTGTGCGGTGTTGACCGCTGCCAGGGACACCTGTCCGTGGTAGGGGGTGAGGGCGTGGGTGACGGTGGCTTCGTCGGCTTCCACGGCCAGCATGGCCCCGCCCGCGGGCAGGGCCTGCATGAGGCGGCCGCGGGCGGCCACCACGGTGCAGGCGTCCGCCAGTGACCACACGCCGGCCACGTGGGCCGCGGCCAGTTCACCCACCGAGTGGCCCAGGAGGTAGTCGGGGCGCACCCCCCAGTGTTCCAGCAGCCGGAAGAGCGCCACCTCCACGGCGAACAGGCCGGTCTGGGTGTACAGGGTGTGGTCCAGGAGTGCGGCCTGGGGGGTGCCGGGCTCGGCCCACACCACCTCCCGCAGCCGGTACTCCCCCACTCCCTCCAGCTCACCCTCCAGGTGCTCACACACCTCGTCCCACACACGGGCGAAGACGGGGAAGGCCTCGGCCAGCCCGCGCCCCATCCCCAGCCGCTGCGCACCCTGCCCGGTGAACAACAACGCAACCCGACCCCGGCCGCCCCGGCCCTGCCCCCTCCCGGCACCGCCGGCGGCGGTAGTGCCGGTGGTGCCGGTGGTGCTGGTGGTGGTGCCGGTGATCACGTGTGTGCCGTCCGCATCTCCGGCGGCGAGTTGTTGGAGTGCGTGCAGCAGTTCGTCCGCGTCGTGGCCCAGGATGACTGCACGGTCTTCGAAGCATGCCCGGCCGCCGGCCAGGGACCAGCCCACGTCCACCGGCTGCCAGTCCGGCCGGTCGCGCAGGTGCGCCCGCAGCCGGGCTGCCTGTTCCCGGACCGCCTGCTCACCACGCCCGGAGATCACCCACGGCACCACCGGCAGGCAGGCGAGAGCGGGCATGAGGGCGGGTGACTGAGCAGGGTCGGGCGTGGGTGCGGGGTCGGTCGGTTTGTCGGTGGTGGGGGCGTCTTCGAGGATGAGGTGGGCGTTGGTGCCGCTGACGCCGAAGGAGGAGATGGCTGCGCGGCGGGGGTGGTCGGTGCGCGGCCAGGGCCGGGGTTCGGTCAGCAGGGACACTGCCCCGCTGGTCCAGTCGACGTGTGGGGTGGGTGCGTCCACGTGCAGGGTCTTGGGCAGCAGTCCGTGCCGCAGGGCCATCACCATCTTGATGACACCGGCCACGCCTGCCGCGGCCTGGGTATGGCCGATGTTGGACTTCAGCGACCCGAGCCACAGGGGGTTGTCCGTGGTGCGGTTCTGGCCGTAGGTGGCCAGGAGTGCCTGGGCTTCGATGGGGTCGCCGAGCTTGGTGCCGGTGCCGTGGGCCTCGACGGCGTCGATGTCGGTCGCCGTCACACCGGCGCTGTCCAGGGCCTGCCGGATCACCCGTTCTTGTGCGGGACCGTTCGGAGCGGTCAGTCCGTTGCTCGCCCCGTCCTGGTTGACCGCGCTCCCTCGTACCACTGCCAGCACAGGATGCCCGTTGCGCCGTGCCAACGACAACGGCTCCAACAGCAACATCCCCGCACCCTCAGCCATGCCCGTGCCGTCCCCACTGGCGGCGAACGCCTTGCACCGCCCGTCCGGGGCCAGCCCGCGCTGCCGGCTGAAACCGATGAACACGCCCGGCGACGAGATCACCGTCACCCCGCCGGCCAGGGCGAGGGAGCATTCGCCGTTGCGCAGCGACTGACACGCCAGGTGCAGCGCCACCAGCGACGACGAACACGCGGTGTCCACGGTGACCGCCGGACCCTCCAACCCCAACGTGTAGGACACCCGGCCCGACACCACGCTGGCCAAGTTGCCGGTCATGAGGTGGCCCTCGGAGACCTCGGGGGTCTGCGGCCAGCCCGCCGCGTAGTCGTTGCCCGTCGAGCCCGTAAACACACCGGTCTGGCTGCCTTTGAGGGTGGTGGGGTTGATGCCGGCGTGTTCGAGTGCTTCCCAGGCGGTTTCCAGGAGGAGTCGTTGTTGGGGGTCGGTGGCCAGTGCTTCGCGGGGGGAGATGCCGAAGAAGGCGGGGTCGAAGTGGGCTACGTCGTAGAGGAAGCCGCCTTCGCGGGCGTAGGAGGTGCCTGGTTGTTCGGGGTCGGGGTCGTACAGCGCGTCGAGGTCCCAGCCGCGGTCGGTGGGGAATCCGGCGATGGCGTCGTGGTTGGTGGCGAGCAGGTTCCACAGGGCTTCGGGGGAGGAGGCTCCGCCGGGGTACCGGCAGGCCATGCCCACCACCGCGATCGGCTCCGTCGACGCGGCGGAGTGAGCGGCGGCCGAGGGAGCGGCGGTTGTCGGTGCCGACAGCGCCCGGCTCCGCGTACCGCCGATCGCCTCGGAAAGCCGCGCCACCAGGTGTTCGGCGAGAGCCGTGGGGCTGGGGTGGTCGAAGACGAGCGTGGCGGACAGCCGCAGCCCGGTGGCCGTGCCCAGGCGGTTGCGCAGCTCCACGGCGGTGAGCGAATCGAAGCCCGACTCCGTGAAAGCGCGGTCCGCGTCGACCGCGTCGGGCGTCGGATGCCCGAGGACGGCTGCCGCCTGCGCGCGTACGACGTCCAGGACAGCCTCCGCGCGCTCCGGACCCGCGAGCCCTGACAGGCGTTGGCGCAGCCCCGCGCTCGCGCCCTCGGTACGCGTCCCGGAAGCCCGGCGCGTGGCGCTCGTCAGCTTGCGCAGCAGCGGCGCGTCCTGCGTCCGCAGTGCCGCCATGTCGAGGCGCATCGGCAGCAGCAGTGCCTCGTCCCTGCCGACAGCCGCGTCGAACAGCGCCAGACTCTGGTCGACGGGGATGGGCGTGATGCCCGCCCGTCCCGTCCTGGCCAGGTCGGCGCCGGCCAACCGGGCCGCCATCCCCTCCGGCTGCTCCCACACGCCCCAGGCCAGGGAGATGGCCGGCAGGCCGTCGGCTTGCCGGTGCTGCGCCAGAGCGTCCAGGAAGACGTTGGCCGTCGCGTAGTTGCCGATGCCCGGCCCGCCGAAGACGCCGGACGCCGAGGAGAAGAGAGCGAAGTGCGCGAGGTCGATGTCACGGGTGAGGTGGTGCAGGTTCAGGGCGGCGTCGACCTTGGTACGGAGGACGGTGTCGAAACGGGCGGGCGTGAGGCTGGTGAGGATGCCGTCGTCAAGAGTGCCCGCGGCGTGGACGACGGCGGTCAGCGGATGCTCGGTGGAGATGGCCGCGAGCACGTCGGCGAGGGCGGCCGGGTCGGCGGCGTCACAGGCGGTGAGGGTGACGTGGGCACCGCACTCGGTGAGTCGGGCGCGGAGTTCGGCCGCGCCCGGAGCCTCCGGGCCCCGACGGCTGAGCAGGAGGAGATGCCGCGCACCGTGCTGGGTGACCAGATGCTGGGCGAGAAGGCTGCCGAGGGCGCCGGTGCCACCGGTGATCAGCACCGTTCCGTCCGGGTCGGCCGACCATCCCGTACGCGCGGTGCTCGCCGACCCCGCACGCGTGGCGCGTACGAGGCGGGGGGCGTGGGCGGTCCCGCGCCGGAGGGCCATCTGGGGTTCGCCGCTGGTGGCGACGGTCGGCAGTTGGGAGGCGCTGTCGGTAGCGGTAGCGGTGCCGAGGTCGAGGTCGGTGCCGAGGTCGAGGTCGAGGTCGAGATTGGGGTTGGGGTCGAGTTCGAGGTCGACGAGTTGGAACCGGTCGGGGTGTTCGGCCTGGGCGGAACGGACCAGGCCCCAGACCGGAGCCAGCGCCATGTCGGGCACGGGATCGCCGGAACCGGTGGCCACCGCGCCGCGGGTGACGATGACCAGCCGCGTGCCGGCGAGGCGGGGCTCGGCCAGCCAGGCTTGGAGCCGGTCGAGCAGCTGGTACGCCACGGCTCGAACCCGTGCCGCCGTCTCCCGCGCGGCCGGAAGGAGGCCCGCACCGTCGCGGCTGCCGCCGTCGTCCTGCGGCGCGCCTTCGATGGTCCGCTGCCCGTGGACGCCGTGGACGCCGTGGACGCCGTGGACGCCGTGGACGCCGAGGACGGCGGTGCGTGGCGGTGGCGCGCCGGCTTCGACCGCGCGTACGAGCGCGGCGATGTCGTCATGGGTCTCGACGAGGGTGCCTGCGGCGTGCAGGGCGTCGGCCAGGCCCAGCGGGTCACCGTCGAGCACGGCCCAGCGGTCCTCGCCGACGGGGTCGGCAGCCGGGTCGGCGGGCACCGGGACCCAGTCGAGTCGGTACAGGTCGTCGTGCGGGGTGACCGGGCGAGCGGCGCTGAGCTGTTCCGGGGTGATCGGGCGGCTGATCAGCCCCTCGACGGCGGCGACCGGAGCGCCGGACGCGTCGGAGACTGAGATCGCCATCTCGTCCGGGCCGAGGGGGCGCAGTCGAACGCGCCAGACGTCCGTTCCGGAGGCCCGCGACCACACCCGGCGCCACAGGAAGGGCATGCGCGCGGACTCCGCCGAGTGGGCATCGGCGACGCTGGGAAGAAGCGTGGCCTGGAGGGCGGCGTCGAGCAGAACCGGATGCAGCTGGTACGCGCGCTTGTCCGCGTGCTCCTCGGGAAGGGCGACCTCGGCGTAGACGTCCGCGCCGTGCCGCCAGGCGGCCCGCAGACCCTGGAAGGCCGGGCCATAGGCGAAGCCGCGATGGGCGAGGACCTGGTAGAGGTCGTCTGTCGAAACGGGCTCGGCGTGGGCGGGAGGCCAGGTTTCGCTCAGCGGGGAGTGGCTCAGGTCGTCCTCGGCATCGGCACCGGCGGGAGCGAGGGTGCCCGCCGCGTGCAGGCGCCAGATGTTCTCCTCGACGGGGTGGCCGGGATCGTACGCGCGCGAGTGGATGCTCAGGGAGCGGCATCCGTCATCGTCGGGTGGGTCGAGGGTGAGCTGGAGTTGGGTGCCGGTGTGCTCGGCGAGGACGAGCGGAGCGTGGAGGGTGAGCTCTTCCAGCTCCTGGCAGTCGACCTGGGCACCGGCGTGGAGCGCGAGTTCCACGAAGGCGGCGCCGGGGAGGAGGGTGGCGTCCATGATGCTGTGGTCGGCCAGCCAGGGGTGGGTGGCCAGGGAGAGACGCCCGGTGAACACCCGCCCGTCGTCCGGGAGATGGACGACCGCACTCAGCAGCGGATGCTCGGTGGACTCCAGGCCCGCCGCGCCGACGTCGCCCACAGCGGCAGCGCTCGTGAGCCAGAAGTGCTCATGCTGGAAGGGATACGTCGGCAGGTCCACACGGCGCGGATCGGTTCCGGCGAAGAGCTTCTCCCATGTGACGGGCAGGCCGTGGGTGTGGGCCTCGGCGAGGGAGGCCAGGAACCGGCGGGGGCCGTCCTCGTCCCGGCGCAGGGTGCCCATCACGACGGGCTGAGTGGCCCTCCCACCCCCGTTCGCACCGGCTGGTTCGGCCCCGTGGGCCGTCGAGTCGGCTGTGTCCTCGGCGGTGTCGTGGGTGTCGTGGATGGTGTGGGTGAGGACGGGGTGGGGGCTGGTTTCGATGTAGGTGTGGTGGCCTTGGGTGGTGAGGGTGTTCAGGGCTTGGTGGAAGTGGACGGGTTGGCGGAGGTTGTCGTACCAGTATCCGGCGTCCATGACGGGCTCGGTGATCCACTGGCCGGTCACGGTGGACAGGAGGGGGATGCTGGGTGCGGCGGGGGTGAGGTGGGCCAGGCTCTCGCGGATCTGGGTTTCGACTGCTTCGACGTGGGGGCTGTGGGAGGCGTAGTCGACGGGGATGCGGCGGGCGCGGATCTTGTGTTCGGTGCAGTGGGTGAGGAGTTGGTCGATGGTGTGGGGGTCGCCGGAGACGATGACGTTGTGGGGTCCGTTGACGGCGGCGATGGACAGTTGTCCGGGCCAGGTGGTGAGGTGGTGGCGGGTCTGTTCTTCGGAGAGGGTCACCGAGCACATGGCGCCTTGGCCGGCGAGTTGGGCGAGGGCTTGGCTGCGCAGGGCGATGGTGGTGGCGGCGTCGGTGAGGGTGAGGGCTCCGGCGATGTGGGCGGCGGCGATTTCTCCCTGGCTGTGGCCGATGACGGCGTCGGGGTGGATGCCGCAGGCCTGCCACATGCGGGCGAGTGCCACCATGACGGCGAACAGCACGGGTTGTACGACGTCCACCCGCTCCAGCCCCGGGGCATCAGCGGCCTGGCGGAGTACGCCGGTCAGTGACCAGCCGACGTGGGGTGTGAGCGCTTGTTCGCAGGCGGCGATCTGCTGGGCGAAGACGGGTGAGGTGTCCAGGAGGTCGGCTGCCATGCCCGCCCATTGCGAGCCCTGGCCGGGGAAGACGAAGACGACCTTCCCCGCCGAAGCCTCCGCCTTCCCTGCGACCACCCCTCCAGTTGGCTCGCCGGCTGCCAACCGCCGCAATCCCGCGATCAGTTCGTCCCGGTTACCGCCGAGGACGACTGCGCGGTGCTCGAAGGTGGTGCGGGTGGTGGCCAGGGACCAGGCGATGTCGGCAGGTGGGAGCTCGCTGTGTTGGTGGAGGTGGGTGTGCAGGCGCTGGGCCTGGGCGCGCAGGGCTTCGTCGGTACGGGCGGAGAGCAGCCAGGGCAGTACTGGTGAGCGCAGGACGCTTTCCTGCTGGGTGTCGTCCTTCTCGCCTGGTGCGGGGTCGGCCGGTTCCTCGGTGGTGGGGGGTTGTTCGAGGATGAGGTGGGCGTTGGTGCCGCTGACGCCGAAGGAGGAGACGGCCGCGCGGCGGGGGCGGTCGGTGCGCGGCCAGGGTTGGGGCTGAGTGAGAAGCGACACGGCTCCGCTCGACCAGTCCACGTGGGGCGACGGCGCGTCGATGTGCAGGGATTCGGGCAGCGATTCGTGCCGCAGCGCCATGACCATCTTGATCACACCCGCCACACCGGCCGCGGTCCCCGTATGACCGATGTTCGACTTCACCGATCCGAGCCATAGGGGGTTGTCTGTGGTGCGGTGTTGGCCGTAGGTGGCGAGGAGTGCTTGGGCTTCGATGGGGTCGCCGAGGGTGGTGCCGGTGCCGTGGGCTTCGACGGCGTCGATGTCGGTGGGGGTGAGGTGGGCGTTGGTGAGGGCTTGGTGGATGACGCGTTGTTGGGCGGGGCCGTTGGGTGCGGTGAGTCCGTTGCTGGCGCCGTCTTGGTTGATGGCGCTGCCGCGTACCAGGGCGAGGACGGGGTGGCCGTTGCGCTGGGCTTGTGACAGTGGTTCGAGGAGGAGCATGCCGGCACCCTCGGCCCACCCCGTGCCGTCGGCGTGGGCGGCGAAGGGTTTGCAGCGGCCGTCGGGGGCCAGACCACGCTGGCGGCTGAACTCCACGAACACACTTGGTGTGGCGATCACTGTGACGCCGCCGGCCAGGGCCATGGAGCACTCTCCGGCCCGCAATGCCTGGCAGGCCAGGTGCAGCGCGACGAGCGACGACGAACACGCGGTCTCCACCGTGACCGCCGGGCCTTCCACGCCCAAGGTGTAGGCCACCCGGCCGGAGGCGACGCTTGTCATGTTGCCGGTCAGCAGGTAGCCCTCGACGCCGTTCGGGGCGGCATCGAGGCGCGGTACGTACTCCTGTGCCGCGATGCCCGCGAAAACGCCGGCCTGGCTTCCCTTCAACGAGGTCGGGTCGATGCCTGCCCGTTCCACGGCCTCCCAGGCGGTCTCCAGGAGCAGACGCTGCTGGGGGTCCATCGACAGGGCTTCCCGGGGTGAGATGCCGAAGAAGGCCGGGTCGAAGTACCCCGCCTCACGCAGGAAACCGCCCTCCCGGACGTAGGTCTTGCCCGGCTGGTCCGGGTCGGGGTCGTACAAGCCGTCCAGGTCCCAGCCCCGGTCGGTGGGGAAGTCCGATACCGCGTCGGTGCCTGATGCCACCAGATCCCACAACGCTTCCGGAGACGACGCGCCCCCCGGGAAACGGCAGGCCATGCTGACGATCGCGATCGGTTCCTCCGCCGTCGCACCGACCGCGGTCGGTGCGGGTCGCGCCGCGACGTCGTGCGTGCCCAGCAATCGCGTACGGAGGAACTGCGCGAGAGCGACGGGGGTGGGGTAGTCGAAGACCAGGGTCGAGGGCAGCGCTAGCGCTGTCGCCGCGCGCAGCCGGTTGCGGAGATCGACAGCGGCGACGGAATCGAAACCCGCCTCCTTGAAAGCGCGGTCGCCCCGTACCGCCTCCGCGGAACTGTGCCCGAGTGTCGCCGCAGCGTGCAGGCAGACCAGATCGGTCAGCGTCTGTGTCTGCTCGGCCTGGGTCCGACCGGTGAGCTTGCGTTGCCACTCCAGCGAGGCGAGCGAGGCGTCGGAGCTGACGCTGTGCTGCTCCGCGGACCGCAGGGCTTCTTGCGCCTCGGGTACGTCGCTGATCAACGGGCTCGGACGTACGGACGCGACGCGCGGCGCGAAGCGCTGCCAGTCCAGTTCGGCGATGATGACCGCCGTGTCGCCCTGGTCCAGCGACTGGCGCAACGCGCCGAACGCGAACTCCGGGTCCAGACGCGGCATTCCCGTGTGGCGATGTTTCCTGTCGGGATCCGCGTGTGCGGTACCGCTGCCGCTCTCCGGACTGCTGACTGATGTGTCCCATTCGCCCCAAGCGATCGAGACGGCGGGCAGATCGGCCGCCCGCCGATGGTGGGCCAAGGCGTCCATCTGAGCACTGACGGCTGCGGAGCACGCATGATCCGTACCCCCGAAGGTGCCGACGGACGAGGAGAAGAGCACAAAGGCGGACAGGGGAATGGCGCGTGTGAGCTCGTGCAGGTGCCAGGCGGTCTGGACTTTGGCGTGCGTCGCCGAGGCGAGTTGGTCGGGGGCGAGGGTGCTGATGGGTCCGTGGTGCCCCGTCCCTGCCGCGTGGATGACGGTGGTGAGGGGGCGTTCGGCGGGAACGGCGGCAAGGACGTCGGCCAGGGCCTGGCGGCTGGTGGTGTCGCAGGCGGTGATGGTCACTTCCGCACCGAGCGCGGTGAGCTCCGCGTGCAGCTCGGCCGCGCCGGGAGCATCGGGGCCTCGACGGCTGAGGAGAAGGAGATGGGGAGTGGTGCGGGTGGTGTTGTGGGTGGCGCTTGGGGTGGTGTTTGGGTGGTTGTGGTGGGTGGTGGCGATGTGGCGTGCGATGTGGGTGCCGAGGGCGCCGGTGCCACCGGTGATCAGGATGGTGCCGTCGGGCTGCCAGGGCTGTGGGGTGGTGTGTCCGGCGGGGGGTCCGGTTGTGGTGGTGGGTGGGGTGTGGGTGAGGCGGGCGGTGGTGATGCCGTGGGCGCGTACGGCGAGCTGGTCTTCGCGTGGTTGGTGGGGTGCGGTGGGGGTGGGGGTGAGGGTGTGGTGGAGGGTGGTGGTGAGGTGGGTTTGGGTGGTGGGGGTGAGGGTGGTGGGGAGGTCGATGAGGCCGCCCCAGTGGTGGGGGTGTTCCAGGGCGGCGACGCGGCCCAGGCCCCAGATCATGGCCTGGTCGGGGTGGGTGAGGGGGTCGGTGGCGGGGTGGGTGGTGACAGCGCTGGTGGTGACGCACCACAGGCGTGCGGGCAGGCCGGCGTCGTGCACGGCTTGCAGGAGGTGGAGCGTCGCGCACAGCCCCGCGGGCACAGTGGGCGCATCGGTGTGGACGCCGGTGGCCAGGGCCAGCAGGGACAGGACCCCCACCGGCGGAACACCACCCGCCCCAGCGCCGGGGCTGGCCCCGGTGCCGGTGTCGGTGGCTGGGGTGAGGTGGGTGGTGAGGTGGGTGGTGAGGTCTTCGCGGTGGGTGGTGGTGGCGTCGACTTCCAGGATGTGGGTGGTCTGCTGCAGGTCGTGGAGTGCTTGCAGGCATGCGGTGACGGCCGGGTCGGTGTCCGTGCCCGCGGGAATGACGACCAGCCACGTCCCCCGCGCCGCGGCGGTATCGGGCCCGGCGGAATCGGGCCGGGTGGGGGTGGGGAGGGGTTTCCAGGTGAGGTGGTAGCGCCAGGTGTCCAGGGTGGCGCGTTGGCGCTGGTGCCGGCGCCAGGTGGCCAGGGCGGGCAGGAGGGTGTCCAGGCCGGTGCGGTGTTCCTCGCCGGGGGGCAGGGCCAGGGTCTGGCTGAGTGCGGCCAGGTCGCCCCGCTCCACCGTCTCCCAGAACCCGGCCTCCGCCATCTCTTCCGCGCCCGGCCCTGCCCGGCCGTCCGCGGGATGGGGGGCTGGGGCATCGAGCCAGTACCGCCGGCGCTGGAAGGGGTAGGTCGGCAGCTCGACCCGGCGGGAGGCGGCGTCGGCGAGTACGGC
This sequence comes from Streptomyces sp. DSM 118878, assembly GCF_052936595.1. NCBI lineage: Bacteria > Bacillati > Actinomycetota > Actinomycetes > Kitasatosporales > Streptomycetaceae > Streptomyces > Streptomyces sp. DSM 118878. The sequence continues at coordinate 931,368 of NZ_CP193622.1, read as the reverse complement.
CTGCCAGGTGACGGGCAGGCCGTGGGTGTGGGCCTCGGCGAGGGAGGCCAGGAACCGGCGGGGACCTTCCTCATCCCGGCGCAGCGTGCCGATGGTGAGGGGTTCGATGGTTGGTTCGGCCCCGTGGGCCGTCGAGTCGGCTGTGTCCTCGGCGGTGTCGTGGGTGTCGTGGATGGTGTGGCTGAGGACGGGGTGGGGGCTGGTTTCGATGTAGGTGTGGTGGCCTTCGGCGGTGAGAGTGCGCAGGGCCTGGTGGAAGTGGACGGGCTGGCGGAGGTTGTCGTACCAGTACCCGGCGTCCATGACGGGCCCGGTGATCCACTGGCCGGTCACGGTGGACAGGAGAGGAATACGGGGTGCGGCCGGAGTGAGGTGGGCCAGGCTCTCACGGATCTCGCCTTCGACTGCTTCGACATGGGCGCTGTGGGAGGCGTAGTCGACGGGGATGCGGCGGGCGCGGATCTTCTGCTCGGTGCAGTGGGTGAGGAGCTGGTCGATGGTGTGGGGGTCGCCGGAGACGATGACGTTGTGGGGTCCGTTGACGGCCGCGATGGACAGCTGTCCGGGCCAGGTGGTGAGGTGGTGGCGGGTTTGTTCTTCGGAGAGGGTCACCGAGGCCATGGTGCCTTGGCCGGCGAGTTGGGCGAGGGCTTGGCTGCGCAGGGCGATGGTGGTGGCGGCGTCGGTGAGGGTGAGGGCTCCGGCGATGTGGGCGGCGGCGATTTCTCCCTGGCTGTGGCCGATGACGGCGTCGGGGTGGATGCCGCAGGCCTGCCACATGCGGGCCAGTGCCACCATGACGGCGAACAGCACGGGTTGTACGACATCCACCCGCTCCAGCCCCGGAGCATCAGCAGCCTGGCGGAGCACGCCGGTCAGGGACCAGTCCACATGCGGGGCCAACGCCTCCTCACAAGCGGCGATCTGCCCGGCGAACACCGGCGAGGCATCCAGCAGGTCGGCCGCCATACCCGCCCACTGCGAGCCCTGGCCGGGGAAGACGAAGACGGTTTTGCCGGTGTCGTGGACGATACCGGTGATCGCTTGTCCGGCCGGTTCCGCTGTCGCCAGGTGTTGCAGTCCTTCGGTCATGTCACTCCGGTCGCGGCCGAGGACGACTGCGCGGTGCTCGAAGGTGGTGCGGGTGGTGGCGAGAGAGCGGCCGACGTCGAGCGGTTCCAGTTCGGTACGGTCGCGCAAGTGCGCCTGGAGGCGGGTCGCCTGCTCGCGCAGCGCGTTCTCGTCCCGCCCGGAGAGCAGCCAGGGCACCACCACAGGCCTCAGCACCACGGGCTCCGAATCCCGGTCGTTGGCCGCGTCGGGCTCTTCGGTCTCCGGCTCGGTGCCTGGCTCGGCGGGCGCCTCGGTGCTGGGCTGAGGTGCTGCGGGAGGTTCTTCGAGTACGAGGTGGGCGTTGGTGCCGCTGACGCCGAAGGAGGAGACGGCCGCGCGGCGGGGGTGGTCGGTGCGGGGCCAGGGTTGGGGTTCGGTCAGCAGGGACACTGCCCCGCTGGTCCAGTCGACGTGTGGGGTGGGTTCGTCGATGTGCAGGGTCTGGGGCAGGGTTTCGTGCCGCAGTGCCATGATCATTTTGATGACGCCGGCTACGCCTGCTGCGGCTTGGGTGTGGCCGATGTTGGACTTGAGTGATCCGAGCCATAGGGGGTTGTCTGTGGTGCGGTTTTGGCCGTAGGTGGCGAGGAGTGCTTGGGCTTCGATGGGGTCGCCGAGGGTGGTGCCGGTGCCGTGGGCTTCGACGGCGTCGATGTCGGTGGGGGTGAGGTGGGCGTTGGTGAGGGCTTGGTGGATGACGCGTTGTTGGGCGGGGCCGTTGGGTGCGGTGAGTCCGTTGCTGGCGCCGTCTTGGTTGATGGCGCTGCCGCGTACGAGGGCGAGGATGGGGTGGCCGTTGCGCTGGGCTTGTGACAGTGGTTCGAGGAGGAGCATGCCGGCGCCTTCGGCCCAGGCTGTGCCGTCGGCGTGGGCGGCGAAGGGTTTGCAGCGGCCGTCGGGGGCCAGACCACGCTGGCGGCTGAACTCGACGAAGCCGGTGGGGGTGGACATCACGGTCACGCCGCCGGCCAGGGCCATGGAGCACTCTCCGGACCGCAATGCCTGGCAGGCCAGATGCATGGCCACCAAGGACGACGAACACGCGGTATCGACCGTGACCGCCGGACCCTCCAAACCGAAGGTGTACGACAGCCGGCCTGACATGACACTGGTCGCGTTCCCGGTCACCAGGTAACCCTCGACGCCATCCGGAGTCTCAGGGAAGCGGGGCGCGTACTCCTGTGCTGCGGCACCTACGAAAACACCGACTTGACTTCCGGAGAGTGAGGCCGGGTCGACGCTCGCTTGTTCGATGGCTTCCCAGGCGGTCTCCAGCAGGAGTCGTTGTTGGGGGTCCATGGCCTGTGCCTCGCGGGGGGAGATCCCGAAGAAGGCCGGGTCGAAGTCGGCGGCGTCGTGGAGGAATCCGCCCTCGCGGACGTAGGACGTGCCCGGCTGGTCCGGGTCGGGGTCGTAGAGGCCGTCGAGGTCCCAGCCGCGGTCAGTCGGGAAGGGAGAGACGGCGTCGGTGGCCGTGGCGACCAGATCCCACAGGGCCTCGGGCGAAGACACCCCTCCCGGATAACGGCACGCCATCCCCACCACCGCAATCGGCTCATCGGGCATGGGTGTAGGAACGGTCAGGGGGGAAGCCGGATTGCCCGGGACACGAAGAAGCTCAGCAGCGAGAAAAGTGGCCAGTGCGGCGGGGGTTGGATAGTCAAAGGCCAAGGATGCGGGCAGTTGCAGCCCGGTCGTTGCGATGAGTCGGTTGCGCAGTTCGATGGCGGTGAGGGAGTTGAAGCCGAGGTCGGTGAAGGCGTGGTCGGTGTGGATGGTGTGGGGTGTGGTGTGGCCGAGGCTGGTGGCTGCGTGGGTGCGGATGAGGTTGAGGAGGGTTTGGTGTTGTTGGGTGGGTGTGAGGTGGGTGAGTTGGTTGCGGAGGGTGTCGGCGTTGGTGGGGGTGGATGTGGGTTGGAGGGTTGTGGGGATGAGGTGTTGGAGGAGGGGGTGGGGGGTGGTGTGTTGGGCTTGTTGGTGGAGGGTGGTGTGGTTGAGGTGGATGGGGATGAGGAGGGGGTGGGGGGTGGTGTGCGCGGTGTCGAGGAGGTGGAGTCCTTGGTCGTCGGTGAGGGGGTGGATGCCGGAGCGGTTGATGCGTTGGAGGTCGGTGGCGTTGAGTTGCGCGGTGATGGTGCTGGTGGTGGCCCAGAGCCCCCAGGCGAGGGAGTGGGCGGGTTGGTGGGTGGTGTGGCGGTGGTGGGCGAGGGTGTCGAGGAAGGTGTTGGCGGTGGCGTAGTTGGCTTGGCCGGGTGTGCCGAAGATGCCGGAGGAGGAGGAGTAGAGGGTGAAGTGGGTGAGGTCGATGTCGCGGGTGAGGTGGTGGAGGTTGAGGGCGGTGTCGACTTTGGCCCGCAGGACGGTGGTGAGGCGTTCGGGGGTGAGGCTGGTGAGGATGCCGTCGTCGAGGGTGCCGGCGGTGTGGTAGACGGCGGTGAGGGGGTGTTCGGCGGGGATGGTGTCGAGTGCGTGGGTGAGTGCGGTGGGGTCGGCGGTGTCGCAGGCGGTGATGGTGACGTGGGCGCCGTGGTGGGTGAGGTCGGTGTGGAGGTCTGTGGCGCCGGGGGCGTTGGGGCCTTGGCGGCTGAGGAGGAGGAGGTGGCGGGCACCGTGCTGGGTGACGAGGTGGCGGGCGAGGAGTGAGCCGAGGGTTCCGGTGCCGCCGGTGATGAGTACTGTGCCGTGCGGGTCGGGTGCGGGGGGTGTGGGTGGTGGTGTGGTGGTGAGGGGGGTGAGGTGGGGGGTGTGGGGGGTGCCGTGGCGGAGGGCGGTTTGGGGTTCGGTGGTGTGGAGGGTGGTGGTGAGGTGGGTGGGTGTGTGGGTGTGGGGGTGGGTGTCGAGGTCGATGAGGTGGAAGCGGTGGGGGTGTTCGGTTTGGGCGGTGCGGATCATGCCCCAGATGGGGGCGTGGGCGAGGTCGGGTGCGGGGTCGTGGGGGGCGGTGGTGAGGGCGTGTTGGGTGACGATGGTCAGGCGGGTGTCGGAGAGGCGGGGTTCGTTGAGCCAGGTGTGGAGCCAGGCGAGGAGGCGTTGGGCGACGGTGTGCACGGCGGTGGCATCGCGTCGGGCCCTGTCCTGGGGCCGGTCGCCGTCACGGCAGGCACCACCGGCATCGGAGACGGTTGAGGATGTGGGTGTGGTGGGTGGGGTGTGCCAGTCGTGGACGGTCAGGAGGGCGCGGGTGGGGGGTGGTGTGTTGTCGAGGGTGTGGATGAGGGCGTCGAGGTCGGTGTGGGTCTCGGCGGTGGGCAGAGCGGTGGCGAGGTAGAAGGGGTCCTCACCGATGACGGCCCACCGCTCCTCGGAGGATTCGATGGCGGCGAGTGCGCTGGGAGATGCGTCCGGTTGAGGGGTCCATTGGAGACGGTAGAGGTGGCTGTCGGGAGTAGCGGGCCGAGCAGCTGCGAGTTGCTCAGAGGCCAGGGGGTGGGTGGCCAGTTCTTCGGTGGTCGCGACGGAGGTGCCAATGGCGTCGGCGAGCCAGTAGCGCTGGCGTTGGAAGGCGTAGGTGGGCAGTTCTACCCGGCGGGCGCCGGTGTCGGCCAGGGTCTTGTCCCAGGCGACCGGCATGCCGCGTACGTGGGCGTGGGCCAGGGCGCTCAGGAGCGTGGACACCTCCGGGCGGTCGCGGCGCAGGAGGGGGGCGATGACTGGGGGGTGGGGAGGGGGAGTGCTGGTGCTGATGTCGGTTGTGCTGCTGCTCGTGGTTTCCGTGCTGGTGCTGGTGCTGGTGCTGGTGCTGGTGGTGGTGTGGGTGAGGGGGGTGAGGGTGGCGTCGGGGCCGAGTTCGAGGTAGGTGGTGGTGTGGTGCTGGGTGAGCCAGTGGAGGGCGTCGTGGAAGCGGACGGTGGTGCGTGCCTGGTTGGTCCAGTAGCGGGGGGAGCGGGCCTGTTCGGTGGTCAGGGGCTGGCCGGTGAGGTTGGACAGGACGGGCAGGGTGGGGGTGTTTCGGGTGGTGTGTTCGATGATGGTGTGGAAGTCCTCCAGCATGGGGTCGATGTGGTGGGAGTGGAAGGCGTGGCTGACGCGCAGGGGTGTGGTGCGGTAGCCGGCGTCCTGCCATTGCCGGCGCAGGGTGGTGAGGGTGTCGCTGTCGCCGGAGACGACCATGGCGTGTGCGGTGTTGACCGCTGCCAGGGACACCTGTCCGTGGTAGGGGGTGAGGGCGTGGGTGATGGTGGCTTCGTCGGCTTCCACGGCCAGCATGGCCCCGCCGGGGGGCAGGGCCTGCATGAGGCGGCCGCGGGCGGCCACCACGGTGCAGGCGTCCGCCAGTGACCACACGCCGGCCACGTGGGCGGCGGCCAGTTCACCCACCGAGTGGCCCAGGAGGTAATCGGGGCGCACCCCCCAGTGTTCCAGCAGCCGGAAGAGGGCCACTTCCACGGCGAACAGGCCGGTCTGGGTGTACAGGGTGTGATCGAGGAGTGCGGCCTGGGGGGTGCCGGGCTCGGCCCACACCACCTCCCGCAGCCGGTACTCCCCCACCCCCTCCAGCTCACCCTCCAGGTGCTCACACACCTCGTCCCACACACGGGCGAAGACGGGGAAAGCCTCGGCCAGCCCACGCCCCATCCCCAGCCGCTGCGCACCCTGCCCGGTGAACAACAACGCAACCCGCCCCCGACCCCGGCCCTGCCCCCTCGCGCCGACGGCGGCGTTGCCAGTGGTGCCGGTGATCACGTGTGTGCCGTCGGGCTGTCCGGCGGCGAGTTGTTGGAGTGCGTGCAGCAGTTCGTCCGCGTCGTGGCCCAGGATGACTGCACGGTCCTCGAAGCATGCCCGCCCGTCGGCCAGGGACCAGCCCACGTCCACCGGCTGCCAGTCCGGCCGGTCGCGCAGGTGCGCCCGCAGCCGGGCCGCCTGCTCCCGGACCGCCTGCTCACCACGCCCGGAGATCACCCACGGCACCACCGGCAGGCAGGCGAGAGCGGGGGCGGATGTGGGTGCGGGCGTGGGCGCGGGGTCGGTCGGTTCGTCGGTGGTGGGGGCGTCTTCGAGGATGAGGTGGGCGTTGGTGCCGCTGACGCCGAAGGAGGAGATGGCTGCGCGGCGGGGGCGGTCGGTGCGCGGCCAGGGCCGGGGTTCGGTCAGCAGGGACACTGCCCCGCTGGTCCAGTCGACGTGTGGGGTGGGTGCGTCCACGTGCAGGGTCTTGGGCAGCAGTCCGTGCCGCAGGGCCATCACCATCTTGATGACACCGGCCACGCCTGCCGCGGCCTGGGTATGGCCGATGTTGGACTTCAACGACCCGAGCCACAGGGGCTCTTCGCCAAGGCGTTCCTGACCATAGGTGGCCAAAACTGCTTGGGCCTCGATCGGGTCCCCGAGCGTCGTCCCTGTTCCGTGCGCCTCCACGGCATCGATATCGGCCGCCGTCAGCCCCGCGTTCGCCAGGGCCTGCCGGATCACCCGCTGCTGTGAAGGACCGTTCGGAGCGGTCAGGCGGCCGCTGGCTCCGTCCTGGTTGACCGCGCTCCCTCGTACCACCGCCAGCACAGGGAGGGCTTGACGCTGCGCGTCCGAAAGTCGTGCCAGTACGACGATTCCGGAACCTTCTCCCCAACCGGCGCCGTCCGCACAGGCGGCGAACGCCTTGCACCGCCCATCGACGGCCATTCCGCGCTGTCGGCTGAACTCCACGAACACACCCGGCGTGGCCATCACCGCGACCCCGCCTGCCAGGGCGAGGGAGCATTCGCCGTTGCGCAGCGACTGACACGCCAGGTGCAGCGCCACCAGCGACGACGAACACGCGGTGTCCACGGTGACCGCCGGGCCCTCCAACCCCAACGTGTAGGACACCCGGCCCGACACCACACTGTTCGAGTTTCCGGCCAGCAGGTACCCCTCCAGCTGCTCGGGCAACTTGCTGGGGTGTGGCGCGTAACCCTGAGGGCTGGCGCCGGCGAACACGCCCGTCTGGCTGCCTTTGAGGGTGGTGGGGTTGATGCCGGCGTGTTCGAGTGCTTCCCAGGCGGTTTCCAGGAGGAGTCGTTGTTGGGGGTCGGTGGCCAGTGCTTCGCGGGGGGAGATGCCGAAGAAGGTGGGGTCGAAGTGGGCTACGTCGTAGAGGAAGCCGCCTTCGCGGGCGTAGGAGGTGCCTGGTTGTTCGGGGTCGGGGTCGTACAGTGCGTCGAGGTCCCAGCCGCGGTCGGTGGGGAATCCGGCGATGGCGTCGTGGTTGGTGGCGAGCAGGTTCCACAGGGCTTCGGGGGAGGAGGCTCCGCCGGGGTACCGGCAGGCCATGCCCACCACCGCGATCGGCTCCGTCGACGCGGCGACAAGCCGCTGGTTCTGCTGCCGAAGGCTCTCGTTCTCCTTGAGCGATGCTCGGAGTGCTTCAACGACCCTGCCATCGGGTGACGTCATCATGGTCTCCAAACCCGAAACGCAGTCGACATGGCGGTGCCACAGGCCAGACGGCGTGGACGTTTTTTGAGGTTGCTGGGAGCTGCGAGAGGCCCCGATAACACAAGGGCAGCGCGGGGTCGAATCCTGAAGGCGGCGTGATTGCGCTGTATCAGGAAACAGGAAATTGACCCTAGATGTGCGGCTGTATTCGATTGCTCGAACCTGAGGGTAGGCGGACTTGGGGAGCGGCTGATATGGAACCCCGCGTCATACCGCTCAGCCCCCCTTACTTGTGCCGCAAGTCTTACCTGTGCCGCAAGTCATGATCATGGCGCATGCCCATAGCGGAGGGCGTCTATGTCCGCCCTCCTGCCGAGGATCTCAGAATATAGATTATTCAGGTAGGGGAGACGGGGGCAACCCCTACTGGGTGATTGATGATCCCCTGCAAGGGCTCCGAAGGTGCCGGGAAGTAGGAGAAAAGATTCGGAGTTCGATGATCGACGTTGCGTTCGAGATATTCCAGAGCGAAATGGTCAGGCCCAGGATTCCTCTGAGCTGGGGAGATGTCGACTCATTCGGATGTGCACGGCCATGCAGAAGAACGTGCATACGTATTGTCCGTCGAACGCCGGTGCTGCGGCCAAGGGATGGGGTGATAGGTCCGGAGTGGGGTTGAGGCGCACCATCAGCGTCGGTAACGTAATGCTTCGTGCTTGCCCGTATACGCGATGCCATACGTCGGGCGCGAGCCTCATGAGGCGGCGGCCTTGCGATGTGAGAAGTCCCGCCAGGCTGCAGTGATTCTGGATCGTTGCCGACGGAATGTCAGGTCTGACAAACCCGATCGCTTGGTGAGGACTGCTCGTTCTAGTGGAACGCTATCGTGTGGTTTCTTGCCGAGATGTGGCGGGAAATAGAAGCATTCCGAACGGCTCGTATTGCGGGCAGGGGGATAAGAGGCGATGAGGCTTTCCTCTGTTGCGTCGGAACCTTCGATCCCTGGCTGCCGAGCTTTCTCAGGGCGGGTTCATCGGGATCGGCCTGCCCCAGCGATCGTCGTCCGGCCGAAGCCAGTTCTCCCGTATACGGGTACTGCCAATGACACACCGCCTGGCTGAGGGCCGGCGACCGCATCGGGGGCGCAGGCGGTAGCGCGGGGCTCCGATTTCTGACGCTGACAAGAGGGGCGAGGGTCGAGAGATGAGCAAGCAGGGGCAGGGGCAGGAGCAGGGTCAGTGGGAGTCGGCAGAGAGTCGTTTCACTGGTGAGCACCGCGAGCGCTGCACTCCCGCCGTGTCAGCCGGCCTTCAGCACGCCAAGACTACTGAGGCTGCTGAGGCCGCCAAACCGTTGCCGTCCGACGAGCCGATCGCTGTGGTGGGGATGGCATGTCGGTACCCGGGGGGAGTCTCGTCTCCTGAGGCGCTGTGGGAATCGCTGGTGGGGGCGGACACCGCGATGTCCGGCGCTCCGACTGATGGGATCGGAGGCCTCGAAGGACGGAACGTACCGAACCCGCGGCGACCGGCGCCCTCTTCGGCGTACGAAGGTGAACACCCGGGTACCGACGATGCGTTGGGGTCGACCCATCTCGGGGCCGGGACATCCCCGCGGCCGACGTCGGAGGCGAGCCGCCATCAGCTGCTGCTGCACCTTGTCCGCCAGGCGGTAGGGCAGGCGGATATCGAACCGATCGCGCTCCGAGGCAGTCACCTCGGGATTTTCGTGGGAGCTACCTCGTTCGTGGGAGCTGCCTCGGATGATCGAGCTGTGGACGACCACGCGGCGCCGGTCGGTGACGGTGCCTCGTTGCCGGTCGGCGACGTGGCCGGCGACGCCGCCAGCCAAGTGGCACAGACCTTGGGGGTGGAGGGGCCGAGCGTCGGCTGTGACACAGGAGACTCGTCCTCCTTGGTGGCGCTTCATGTGGCGTGTCAGGCGCTGCGGTTGGGCGAATGTTCCATGGCCGTGGTCGGCGGGATGGCGGCGGCGACCGCGCCAGGCGCGTGGGTGGCGGACGGCGGAGAGGACGAGCAGGACACGGACGGGGAGCGGCGTACGGCATTCGTGTCTCAGCCCCGGGCCGGTGGCGCGCAGGGTGAGGGCGCGGCCGTGCTGTTGCTGGAGCCGTTGTCACGAGCGCGGCGCGATGGCCACCAGGTGCTGGCGGTGGTACGGGGAAGCGCGGTGTGCCAGGTCGATGTTGGTAATGGCTCGTCCGCCTCGGGCACCCTCTCGCGGGAGGCAACGATCCGTCGGGGCCTCAGCGACTTGGGACTGGTGGTGACCGATGTCGACGCCCTGGAGCTGCACGGCGCGGGCATGGTGCTGGACGATCCGACCGATGCTCAGGCGCTGCTGACAGCCCACGGTCAAACGCGTACCGCTGAGCTACCTCTGTGGTTGGGATCGGTTGAGCAGGCCCTCGGTCGTACGGGGGCCGCGGCTGGTGTGCTGGGCGTGGTCCGAATGATCATGGCGCTACGGCACGAACTGCTGCCCACGACGTTGCGTGTCGGCGTGACGGTTTCGCTTGCCGACTGCCCCACCGATGCGCGGCCGTGGCCTCGCGCCCACCGGCCTCGTCGTGCGGTCGTGGCTTCCTGCGGCGTGGGGGAGGCCAACGCCTACGTGATTCTTGAGCAATCTCCCGTCGACGGCGTAGAACCAGCCGATCATGCCGATCATGCCGATCACGCCAGTCCTGTCGATCACGCCGATCACGCCGATCACGCCGGTCCTGTCGAGAAAGGCGTGAACGAGTGCGTGTCGGCCCCGCAGGCAGGAATGGCCCCGACACCGGATCAGGCGGTACTGCCCTCGGTACTGGCGTGCCCTGATTCGGTGCCAAGCGGTGTCGCCGATTCGGAGCCATGGGATGTCGGATGGTCGCTGGCCACCACGCGTACCACCTTCGAGCACCGTGCGGTCGTCCTCGGCCGCGACCGGGATGAACTGATCGCGGGGTTGCGACGGTTGGCAGCCGGCGAGCCAACTGGAGGGGTGGTCGCAGGGAAGGCGGAGGCTTCGGCGGGGAAGGTCGTCTTCGTCTTCCCCGGCCAGGGTTCGCAGTGGGCGGGTATGGCAGCCGATCTGCTGGATGCCTCGCCGGTGTTCGCCCAGCAGATCGCCGCCTGTGAGGAGGCGTTGGCCCCGCATGTGGACTGGTCCCTGACCGGCGTGCTCCGCCAGGCCGCTGATGCCCCGGGGCTGGAGCGGGTGGACGTCGTACAACCCGTGCTGTTCGCCGTCATGGTGGCACTGGCCCGCATGTGGCAGGCCTGCGGCATCCACCCTGATGCCGTCATCGGCCACAGCCAGGGAGAAATCGCCGCCGCCCACATCGCCGGAGCCCTCACCCTCACCGACGCCGCCACCACCATCGCCCTGCGCAGCCAAGCCCTCGCCCAACTCGCCGGCCAAGGCGCCATGTGCTCGGTGACCCTCTCCGAAGAACAAACCCGACACCACCTCACCACCTGGCCCGGACAACTCTCCATCGCCGCCGTCAACGGACCCCACAACGTCATCGTCTCCGGCGACCCCCACACCATCGACCAACTCCTCACCCACTGCACCGAACACAAGATCCGCGCCCGCCGTATCCCTGTCGACTACGCCTCCCACAGCGCCCATGTCGAAGCAGTCGAAGGCGAGATCCGCGAGAGCCTGGCCCACCTCACTCCGGCCGCACCCCGTATTCCTCTCCTGTCCACCGTGACGGGCCAGTGGATCACCGGGCCCGTCATGGACGCCGGGTACTGGTACGACAACCTCCGCCGGCCCGTCCACTTCCACCAGGCCCTGTGCACTCTCACCGCCGAAGGCCACCACACCTACATCGAAACCAGCCCCCACCCCGTCCTCACCCACACCATCCACGACACAGCCGACACCGCCACCGGTGGCGGCACCGACACCGTTGGCGGTGGCGCGGGTGGCAGTGCGGGTGTGGATACGGGTGCGGGCGGCGGGTCCGGTGCTGTGGGGGCCGAGAGGGCGGAGGGTGCCGGGGGGACTGTCTCACCGGTGGTACTGGGCACGTTGCGCCGCGATGAGGAAGGCCCCCGCCGGTTCCTGGCCTCCCTCGCCGAGGCCCACACCCACGGCCTGCCCGTCACCTGGCAGCCCGTGCTCACCGGCGCTGCCTCCCGCCGGGTCGAGCTGCCGACCTATCCCTTCCAGCGCCGGCGGTACTGGCTCGATGCCCCGGCCCCCCATCCCGCGGACGGCCGCGCACGGCCGGGCGCGGAAGAGACGGCGGAGGCCGGGTTCTGGGAGACGGTGGAGCGGGGCGATTTGGCCGCACTGAGCCAGACCCTGGCCCTGCCCCCCGGCGAGGAACACCGCACCGGCCTGGACACCCTCCTGCCCGCCCTGGCCACCTGGCGCCGGAACCAGCGCCAACGCGCCACCCTGGACACCTGGCGCTACCACCTCACCTGGAAACCTCTCCCCACCCGGCCCGATACCGCTGCGGCGCGGGGGACGTGGCTGGTCGTCATTCCCGCGGGCACGGACACCGACCCGGCCGTCACCGCATGCCTGCAAGCACTCCACGACCTGCAGCAGACCACCCACATCCTGGAAATCGACGCCACCACCACCCACCGCGAAGACCTCACCACCCACCTCACCACCCACCTCACCCCAGCCACCGACACCGGCACCGGGGCCAGCCCCGGCGCAGGGGCGGGTGATGTTCCGCCGGTGGGGGTCCTGTCCCTGCTGGCCCTGGCCACCGGCGTCCACACCGATGCGCCCACCCTGCCCGCGGGGCTGTGCGCGACGCTCCACCTCCTGCAAGCCGTGCACGACGCCGGCCTGCCCGCACGCCTGTGGTGCGTCACCACCAGCGCTGTCACCACCCACCCCGCCACCGACCCCCTCACCCACCCCGACCAGGCCATGATCTGGGGCCTGGGCCGCGTCGCCGCCCTGGAACACCCCCACCACTGGGGCGGCCTCATCGACCTCCCCACCACCCTCACCCCCACCACCCAAACCCACCTCACCACCACCCTCCACCACACCCTCACCGCTACCGAACCCCGCCAACCACGCGAAGACCAGCTCGCCGTACGCGCCCACGGCATCACCACCGCCCGCCTCACCCACACCCCACCCACCACCACAACCGGACCCCCGGCCGGACACACCACCCCACAGCCCTGGCAGCCCGACGGCACCATCCTGATCACCGGTGGCACCGGCGCCCTCGGCACCCACATCGCACGCCACATCGCCACCACCCACCACAACCACCCAAACACCACCCACACCACCACCCCCCACCTCCTACTCCTCAGCCGTCGAGGGCCCGACGCCCCCGGCGCGGCCGAGCTGCACGCCGAGCTCACCGCCCTCGGTGCGGAAGTGACCATCACCGCCTGCGACACCACCAGCCGCCAGGCCCTGGCCGACGTCCTTGCCGCCGTTCCGGCCGAGCGTCCCCTCACCACCGTCATCCACGCGGCAGGCGTGGGGTTGACGGCGCCTCTTGTGGAGATGGGAGTGGAGGATGTGGCGGCGGTTGCTGATGCGAAGGTGGTGGCGGCGCGGTATCTGCATGAGTTGACGCGGGATGTGCCGGTGTCGGCTTTCGTGGTGTTCTCGTCGGGTGCTGGGGTGTGGGGCGGGGGTGGTCAGGGTGGTTATGCGGCGGCGAATGCGTTTTTGGATGGGCTGGTGGCGTACCGGCGTGGTGTGGGTTTGTGTGGGACGTCGGTGGCGTGGGGTGCGTGGGGTGGTTCGGGGATGGCGGTGGAGGAGGGGTTTGCTGAGCGGATGCGGCGTCGGGGTGTGCGGGTCATGGAGCCCGGTTTGGCTGTGGCGGCGTTGTGGGATGCGGTGGAGCGGGGTGAGGGGTGTGTGACGGTCACGGACATGGACTGGCCGCGGTTCGCCCGGGCGTTCACCTCGGTGCGTCCCTCCCCGTTGATCAGTGATCTTCCCGAGGTCGTTGCTGTGGGCGAGCGGCCGGGGGAGCGGGGTGAGGCAGCGGACGCGGAGCGGGATGCCACGGCGGGGCTGCGGCAACGACTGGGCGAACTCACCCCCGCGGAACAGGACGAGGCCCTCCTTGACCTCGTACGCACCCACGCCGCAACCACCCTCGGACAGGCCACCCACGAGGGCATGGAGGCGGAACGCGCCTTCAGGGATGTTGGGTTCGACTCGCTGACGGCTGTCGAGTTGCGTAACCGGCTGCGTACGGCCACGGGACTCGCACTGTCCACCACCGTGGTGTTCGACTACCCCACACCCTCCGCCCTCGCCCACCACCTGCGCGAAGAACTCCTGGGGCGCCGGCCTGCCATCACCATGCCCGCATTGCCCACGTCGGTCACCGACGAGCCGATCGCGGTGGTAAGCATGGCCTGCCGGTACCCGGGCGGCGTCACGTCGCCTGAGGCGCTGTGGGATCTGGTGGAGGCAGGTGGGGACGCGGTCTCGGAGTTCCCGGCTGATCGCGGCTGGGACTTGAAGGGCTTGTACGACCCCGACCCGGAGAAGGTGGGCAAATCCTACGCGCGCGAGGGGGGCTTTCTGCGAGACGCCGCGTGCTTCGACCCGGCGTTCTTCGGCATCTCCCCGCGTGAGGCGTTGGCGATGGACCCGCAGCAACGGCTGCTGATGGAGGTCGCTTGGGAGGCCCTGGAGCGAGCGGGGATCGATCCCACGTCGCTCAAGGGCAGCCAGACGGGGGTCTTCGCCGGTTCGAGCGGTGGTGACTACGCCACGTTCCTGAGCAAGGCTCCGGCGGAAGTCGAAGGGTACCTGCTGGCGGGTAATGCCAGCAGTGTGGTGTCGGGCCGGGTGTCCTACACGTTGGGGTTGGAGGGCCCGGCGGTCACGGTGGACACCGCGTGTTCGTCGTCGCTGGTGGCGCTGCACCTGGCGTGTCAGTCGCTGCGTAACGGTGAGTGCTCCCTCGCTCTGGCCGGCGGGGTCGCGGTGATGGCCACGCCCGGCGTCTTCGTGGAGTTCAGCCGGCAGCGCGGGCTGGCTCCTGACGGGCGGTGCAAGGCGTTCGCTGCTGGGGCTGACGGCACCGGCTGGGCCGAGGGCGCGGGCATGGTGCTGTTGGAGCCGTTGTCGTTGGCGCGGCGCAACGGACATCCTGTGCTGGCGGTGGTACGAGGGAGCGCGGTCAACCAGGATGGGGCGAGCAACGGCCTGACGGCTCCGAACGGTCCTTCGCAGCAGCGGGTGATCCGGCAGGCCCTGGCGAATGCGGGGCTGGTGGCGGCCGATATCGATGCCGTGGAGGCGCACGGGACAGGGACGACGCTCGGGGACCCGATCGAGGCCCAGGCGGTGTTGGCCACCTATGGTCAGGGACGTCTTGGCGAAGAGCCCCTGTGGCTCGGGTCGTTGAAGTCCAACATCGGGCATACCCAGGCCGCGGCAGGCGTGGCCGGTGTCATCAAGATGGTGATGGCCCTGCGGCACGGACTGCTGCCCAAGACCCTGCACGTGGACGAACCCACCCCGCACGTCGACTGGACCAGCGGGGCAGTGTCACTGCTGACCGAACCCCAGCCCTGGCCGCGCACCGACCGCCCCCGCCGCGCGGGTATTTCGGCCTTCGGGGTGGGAGGGACCAACGCTCACCTCATTCTTGAGCGACTTTCCCACCCCGAAGGAGAGCAGGCGGCGGCAGCTGATCCAGACGTTCCCGCGACGGGAACGGAGTCGGCCGTATCACCGCAGACGAACCCTGCCACCTGCCTGCCGGTGGTGCCGTGGGTGATCTCCGGGCGTGGTGAGCAGGCGGTGCGGGAGCAGGCGGCCCGGCTGCGGGCGCACCTGCGCGACCGGCCGGACTGGCAGCCGGTGGACGTGGGCTGGTCCCTGGCCGGCGGCCGGGCATGCTTCGAGGACCGTGCGGTCGTCCTGGGCCACGACGCGGACGAACTGCTGCACGCACTCCAACAACTCGCCGCCGGAGAAGCGGACGGCACACACGTGATCACCGGCACCACCACCGCCGCCGGCGGTGCCGGGAGGGGGCAGGGCCGCGGCCGGGGGCGGGTTGCGTTGTTGTTCACCGGGCAGGGTGCGCAGCGGCTGGGGATGGGGCGTGGGCTGGCCGAGGCCTTCCCCGTCTTCGCCCGTGTGTGGGACGAGGTGTGTGAGCACCTGGAGGGTGAGCTGGAGGGAGTGGGGGAGTACCGGCTGCGGGAGGTGGTGTGGGCCGAGCCCGGCACCCCCCAGGCCGCACTCCTGGACCACACCCTCTACACCCAGACCGGTCTGTTCGCCGTGGAAGTAGCCCTCTTCCGGCTGCTGGAACACTGGGGGGTGCGCCCCGACTACCTCCTGGGCCACTCGGTGGGTGAACTGGCCGCCGCCCACGTGGCCGGCGTGTGGTCACTGGCGGACGCCTGCACCGTGGTGGCCGCCCGCGGCCGCCTCATGCAGGCCCTGCCCCCCGGCGGGGCCATGCTGGCCGTGGAAGCCGACGAAGCCACCATCACCCACGCCCTCACCCCCTACCACGGACAGGTGTCCCTGGCAGCGGTCAACACCGCACACGCCATGGTCGTCTCCGGCGACAGCGACGCCCTCACCACCCTGCGCCGGCAATGGCAGGACGCCGGCTACCGCACCACACCCCTCCGCGTCAGCCACGCCTTCCACTCCCACCACATCGACCCCATGCTGGAGGACTTCCACACCATCATCGAACACACCACCCGAAACACCCCCACCCTGCCCGTCCTGTCCAACCTCACCGGACAGCCCCTGACCACCGAACAGGCCCGCTCCCCCCGCTACTGGACCAACCAGGCACGCACCACCGTCCGCTTCCACGACGCCCTCCACTGGCTCACCCAGCACCACACCACCACCTACCTCGAACTCGGCCCCGACGCCACCCTCACCCCCCTCACCCACACCACCACCACCACCGACAGCGGTACCCCAACCGCAACCACCGACAGCACCAGCACAGCCACCCCAACCGCCCACCCCCCGGTCATCGCCCCCCTCCTGCGCCGCGACCGCCCCGAGGCAGCCACGCTCCTGAACGCCCTGGCCCACGCCCACGTACGCGGCATGCCAGTCGCCTGGGACAAGACCCTGGCCGACACCGGAGCCCGCCGGGTGGAATTGCCGACCTACGCCTTCCAGCGTCAGCGTTACTGGCTCAGTGCTGCTGGTGGGGTGGGGGATGTGGTGGCGGCGGGGCTGGAGGCTGCCGAGCATCCGCTGCTGCAGGCGGCGGTTCCGCTGGCTGATGGTGACCGGTATGTGTTCACCGGGCGTCTCGGGCTGTCCACGCATCCGTGGCTGGCCGACCACACCATTCACGGCACGGTTCTTCTGCCGGGTACCGCTTTCGTCGAACTCGCCCTGCACGCCGGGGCCCGGGCTCACTGTCCCCATCTGAAGGAACTCACTCTTCATGCTCCGCTGATCCTCACGCACGAGGCCACCACCCAGCTCCAGCTCACCCTCAACCCGCCGGACACCGACGAGCACCGCGTCCTGACCATCCACTCCCGCATCCAACCCCACCCCGGTTCCCCCGGTTCTTCGGGCGTCGGCGACGACACCGGTGCCGGTCCCGCGGGCCCGGCCTGGACCCACCACGCCACGGCCACGCTCACCACCACGCCCGCCGTGGACAGCGGCGTTGCGGATACGGTGCCGGATGGGTGCTGGCCTCCGGATGGTGCCCGGCCGCTGGACCTCAGCCACCTCTACTCCCGCTTGGCAGATGCCGGATTCGACTACGGGCCCCTCTTCCAAGGACTCCACACCGCCTGGCAGCACCAAGAACACCTCTACGCCGAAATCACCCTCCCCGACACCCACACCCCCCACGCCGACACCTACCTCCTCCACCCCGCACTCCTCGACACCGCCCTCCACACCCTCGCCGCATGCGCTCACTCCGACAACCCAACCCAGCCCCAGCCCCATACCGAATACCAACTTGCCGCCTCTTGGCAGGGCCTCACCCTTCACTCCCTCGGAAGCCACACTGTTCGCGCCCGGATCACCCCCACCGCTCCGAACACCGCCGCCATCGCCCTCACCGACATCACCGGCGCACCCGTCGCCACCATCGACAGCGTCACCACCCGCCCCCTAACGCCCGAACAACTCGCAGCTGCTCGGCCCGCTACTCCCGACAGCCACCTCTACCGTCTCCAATGGTCCCCTCAACCGGACGCATCTCCCGGCGCACTCGCCGCCATCGAATCCTCCGAGGAGCGATGGGCCGTCATCGGTGAGGACCCCTTCCACCTCGCCACCGCTCTGCCCACCGCCGAGACCCACACCGACCTCGACGCCCTCATCCACACCCTCGACAACACACCACCCCCCACCCGCGCCCTCCTGACCGTCCACGACTGGCACACCCCACCCACCACACCCACATCCTCAACCGTCTCCGATGCCGGTGGTGCCTGCCGTGACGGCGACCGGCCCCAGGACAGGGCCCGACGCGATGCCACCGCCGTGCACACCGTCGCCCAACGCCTCCTCGCCTGGCTCCACACCTGGCTCAACGAACCCCGCCTCTCCGACACCCGCCTGACCATCGTCACCCAACACGCCCTCACCACCGCCCCCCACGACCCCGCACCCGACCTCGCCCACGCCCCCATCTGGGGCATGATCCGCACCGCCCAAACCGAACACCCCCACCGCTTCCACCTCATCGACCTCGACACCCACCCCCACACCCACACACCCACCCACCTCACCACCACCCTCCACACCACCGAACCCCAAACCGCCCTCCGCCACGGCACCCCCCACACCCCCCACCTCACCCCCCTCACCACCACACCACCACCCACACCCCCCGCACCCGACCCGCACGGCACAGTACTCATCACCGGCGGCACCGGAACCCTCGGCTCACTCCTCGCCCGCCACCTCGTCACCCAGCACGGTGCCCGCCACCTCCTCCTCCTCAGCCGCCAAGGCCCCAACGCCCCCGGCGCCACAGACCTCCACACCGACCTCACCCACCACGGCGCCCACGTCACCATCACCGCCTGCGACACCGCCGACCCCACCGCACTCACCCACGCACTCGACACCATCCCCGCCGAACACCCCCTCACCGCCGTCTACCACACCGCCGGCACCCTCGACGACGGCATCCTCACCAGCCTCACCCCCGAACGCCTCACCACCGTCCTGCGGGCCAAAGTCGACACCGCCCTCAACCTCCACCACCTCACCCAGCACCACCACCTCACCCACTTCACCCTCTACTCCTCCTCCTCCGGCATCTTCGGCGCACCCGGCCAAGCCAACTACGCCGCCGCCAACGCCTTCCTCGACACCCTCGCCCACCACCGCCACACCATCCACCAACCCGCCCACTCCCTCGCCTGGGGGCCACAGGAGATCTCCACCAGCAGCACGGCCGGTCGCTCCGCTGCCACCGATCAGCACCGCACCATCCACGCCGGCACCGGCGACCACCATGGTGTCAACGGCATCGCCACCCTGACTGGGCAACAGGTGCTTGACCTCCTGGACGCGGCTCAAGCCACCCACCTTCCTTTGACTGTTCCCGTCCACCTCAACCTTGCGGTCCTACATCGACAGGCCCACGAATCCGAGCCTCACCCGCTGCTCCGCAGCCTCGTCCCGGCCCCGCGTCATGCCGCCCCGCGTCGTGCCGCCTCCAGCGCTGACACTCTTCGCCGACGGCTGGCGGGCCTTGCGTCCGCCCAGCGGCGTGCTGCTCTCCTCGAGCTTGTCCGTACGCACGCAGCCGCCACCCTCGGGCACACGACTCCCGACGCGATCCCGGAGAGCCACGCCTTCTCCGACCTCGGCTTCGACTCCTTCACCGCTGTCGAACTGCGCAACCGGCTCGCCGAATCAACCGGGCTTCGGCCGCAGGCAGCTCTGCTCTTCGACCACCCGACACCCACGGCCCTTGCTGACTACCTGCACGATGAGATCTCGGGTACCGCGAGAGCGCAGGGCGCACGTCCGATCTCCAAGTCCCTCCCGTTGATGGATGAAGCCATCGCGGTGGTGGGCATGGCCTGCCGCCTGCCGGGCGGTGCCTCGTCTCCTGAGTCCCTCTGGGACTTGGTCGCGGCGGGAGGTGATGGCATCTCCGGCTTTCCGACCAACCGCGGTTGGGACATCGACGGCATCTACGATCCAGACCCGGATCGGCCCGGCAAGACGTACGTCCGTGAGGGCGGATTCCTGCACGAGGCGACCGATTTCGACCCCGCCTTCTTCGGGATCTCTCCGCGCGAGGCTCTGGCGATGGACCCCCAGCAACGGCTACTGCTGGAAACCGCCTGGGAAGCCGTGGAAAGCGCCGGGATCGACGCGACCTCGCTCAAGGGAACCCAGACCGGAGTCTTCGCGGGTGTCGCGTCGCAGGAGTACGCCCCGCGTTATCTGGATGCCCCTGGCGGCGTCGAGGGGTACCTACTGACCGGCAACATCACCAGCGTCGCCTCCGGCCGGGTGGCGTACGCCCTCGGACTGGAGGGCCCGGCGGTCACCGTGGAGACGGCATGTTCGTCGTCCTTGGTGGCACTGCACCTCGCCTGCCAAGCCCTACGAAACGGCGAGTGCTCCCTCGCTCTCGCGGGCGGGGTGACGGTAATGGCCACGCCGGGTGTGTTCGTGGAGTTCAGCCGGCAGCGCGGGCTGGCTGCTGACGGGCGCTGCAAGACGTTCGCGGCGCATGCGGACGGGACCAGTTGGGCTGAGGGTGCGGGGGTGTTGCTGTTGGAGCCGTTGTCGTTGGCGCGGCGCAACGGGCATCCGGTGCTGGCGGTGGTACGAGGGAGCGCGGTCAACCAGGACGGGGCGAGCAACGGACTGACCGCTCCGAACGGTCCCGCACAAGAACGGGTGATCCGGCAGGCCCTGGACAGCGCCGGTGTGGCGGCGACCGACATCGACGCGGTCGAGGCCCACGGCACCGGCACCAAGCTCGGCGACCCCATCGAAGCCCAGGCACTCCTGGCCACCTACGGCCAATACCGCACCACGGACAACCCCCTGTGGCTCGGGTCGTTGAAGTCCAACATCGGGCATACCCAGGCCGCGGCAGGCGTGGCCGGTGTCATCAAGATGGTGATGGCCCTGCGGCACGGACTGCTGCCCAAGACCCTGCACGTGGACGCACCCACCCCACACGTCGACTGGACCAGCGGGGCAGTGTCCCTGCTGACCGAGCCCCGGCCCTGGCCGCGCACCGACCGCCCCCGCCGCGCAGCCATCTCCTCCTTCGGCGTCAGCGGCACCAACGCCCACCTCATCCTCGAAGACGCCCCCACCACCGACGAACCGACCGACCCCGCGCCCACGCCCGCACCCACATCCGCCCCCGCTCTCGCCTGCCTGCCGGTGGTGCCGTGGGTGATCTCCGGGCGTGGTGAGCAGGCGGTCCGGGAGCAGGCGGCCCGGCTGCGGGCGCACCTGCGCGACCGGCCGGGCTGGCAGCCGGTGGACGTGGGCTGGTCCCTGGCCGGCGGGCGGGCATGCTTCGAGGACCGTGCGGTCGTCCTGGGCCACGACGCGGACGAACTGCTGCACGGACTCCAACAACTCGCCGCCGGACAGTCGGACGGCACACACGTGATCACCGGCACCACCACCACCGGCACCGCCGCCGCCGGTGCCGGTGCCGGTGCCGGGAGGGGGCAGGGCCGCGGCCGGGGCCGGGTTGCGTTGTTGTTCACCGGGCAGGGTGCGCAGCGGCTGGGGATGGGGCGCGGGCTGGCCGAGGCCTTCCCCGTCTTCGCCCGTGTGTGGGACGAGGTGTGTGAGCACCTGGAGGGTGAGCTGGAGGGAGTGGGGGAGTACCGGCTGCGGGAGGTGGTGTGGGCCGAGCCCGGCACCCCCCAGGCCGCACTCCTGGACCACACCCTGTACACCCAGACCGGCCTGTTCGCCGTGGAGGTGGCGCTCTTCCGGCTGCTGGAACACTGGGGGGTGCGCCCTGATTACCTCCTGGGCCACTCGGTGGGTGAACTGGCCGCGGCCCACGTGGCCGGCGTGTGGTCACTGGCGGACGCCTGCACCGTGGTGGCCGCCCGCGGCCGCCTCATGCAGGCCCTGCCCGCGGGCGGGGCCATGCTGGCCGTGGAAGCCGACGAAGCCACCGTCACCCACGCCCTCACCCCCTACCACGGACAGGTGTCCCTGGCAGCGGTCAACACCGCACACGCCATGGTCGTCTCCGGCGACAGCGACACCCTCACCACCCTGCGCCGGCAATGGCAGGACGCCGGCTACCGCACCACACCCCTGCGCGTCAGCCACGCCTTCCACTCCCACCACATCGACCCCATGCTGGAGGACTTCCACACCATCATCGAACACACCACCCGCCACACCCCCACCCTGCCCGTCCTGTCCAACCTCACCGGACAGCCCCTGACCACCGAACAGGCCCGCTCCCCCCGCTACTGGACCCACCAGGCACGCACCACCGTCCGCTTCCACGACGCCCTCCACTGGCTCACCCAGCACCACACCACCACCTACCTCGAACTCGGCCCCGACGCCACCCTCACCCCCCTCACCCACACCACCACCAACACAACCATCAGCACCCCAACCGCCCACCCCCCAGTCATCGCCCCCCTCCTGCGCCGCGACCGCCCCGAGGCAGCCACGCTCCTGAACGCCCTGGCCCACGCCCACGTACGCGGCATGCCGGTCGCCTGGGACAAAACCCTGGCCGACACCGGCGCCCGCCGGGTAGAACTGCCCACCTACGCCTTCCAACGCCAGCGCTACTGGCTCAGTGCTGCTGGCGGGGTGGGGGATGTGGTGGCGGCGGGGCTGGAGGCTGCCGAGCATCCGCTGCTGCAGGCGGCGGTTCCGCTGGCTGATGATGACCGGTATGTGTTCACCGGGCGTCTCGGGCTGTCCACGCATCCGTGGCTGGCTGATCACACCATTCACGGCACGGTTCTTCTGCCGGGTACCGCTTTCGTCGAACTCGCCCTGCACGCCGGGGCCCGGGCTCACTGTCCCCATCTGAAGGAGCTCACTCTTCATGCTCCGCTGATCCTCACGCACGATGCCACCACCCAGCTCCAGCTCACCCTCAACCCGCCGGACACCGACGAGCACCGCGTCCTGACCATCCACTCCCGCATCCAACCCCACCCCGGTTCCCCCGGTTCCCCCGGTTCTTCGGGCGCCGTCGACGACACCGGTGCCGGTCCCGCGGGCCCGGCCTGGACCCACCACGCCACGGCCACGCTCACCGCCACGCCCGCCATGGACAGCGGCATTGCGGATACGGTGCCGGATGGATGCTGGCCTCCGGATGGTGCCCGGCCGCTGGACCTCAGCCACCTCTACTCCCGCTTGGCAGATGCCGGATTCGACTACGGGCCCCTCTTCCAAGGACTCCACACCGCCTGGCAGCACCAAGAACACCTCTACGCCGAAATCACCCTCCCCGACACCCACACCCCCCACGCCGACACCTACCTCCTCCACCCCGCACTCCTCGACACCGCCCTCCACACCCTCGGGCTGAACGACTCCGAGCACGACTCGGAGGCACAGGCCATCGCGAGTCGTGTGCCGTTCCGTTGGAGCGGCGTCTCCGTGCATGCCGCAGGTGCCCGTTCCGTGCGAGTGCGCGTGACACCGACCGCGCACGACACGGTCATGTTGGCCCTGGCCGACACTAATGGCACACCCGTAGCCACCATCGAGGGTCTGACCACCCGCCCGCTGGCCCCCGAACAACTCGCATCCATCCACCCCACCGTTCCCGACGACCACCTCTACCAGCTCCAATGGATCCCCCAACCCGCCATCTCCACCACACCCGGCACCGCCACCACCTCCAGCGCCACAACTCCCACCGCCACACCCCCCAGCGCACTCGCCGCCATCGAATCCTCCGAGGAGCGGTGGGCCGTCATCGGTGAGGACCCCTTCCACCTCGCCACCGCCCTGCCCACCGCCGAGACCCACACCGACCTCGACACCCTCATCCACACCCTCGACAACACACCACCCCCCACCCGCGCCCTCCTGACCGTCCACAACTGGCACACCCCACCCACCACACCCACATCCTCAACCGCATCGTCAGCCGCGTCCGATGCCGATGGTGCCTGCCGTGACGGCGACCGGCCCCAGGACAGGGCCCGACGCGATGCCACCGCCGTGCACACCGTCGCCCAACGCCTCCTGGCCTGGCTCCACACCTGGCTCAACGAACCCCGCCTCTCCGACACCCGCCTGACCATCGTCACCCAGCACGCCCTCACCACCGCCCCCCACGACCCCGCACCCGACCTCGCCCACGCCCCCATCTGGGGCATGATCCGCACCGCTCAAGCCGAACACCCCCACCGCTTCCACCTCATCGACCTCGACACCCACCCCCACACCCACACACCCACCCACCTCACCACCACCCTCCACACCACCGAACCCCAAACCGCCCTCCGCCACGGCACCCCCCACACCCCCCACCTCACCCGCATGGCTGACGCCAAGTTGCTCGTTCCGCCCACCGACGGCTCACACTGGCGACTGGACTGCGCGGACAAGGGGTCCCTGGACAACCTCGCCCTCATCCCGTTCCCCGAAGCAGCACAGCCGCTGGCCTCCGGACAGGTTCGGATCGCGGTACGGGCCGCAGGACTGAACTTCCGGGACGTCCTCAACGCCCTCAACATGATCCCCAACGCCGGACCCATCGGCGTCGAAGGCGCAGGCACCGTCGTGGAGACGGCACCCGACGTCACCGACCTCTCTCCCGGTGACCGCGTCATGGGTCTCCTGCCCGGCGCCTTCGGACCCACCACGGTCACCCACCGCCTCAACGTGGCGCCCATCCCAGACGGTTGGGCTTTCCATCAAGCAGCGGCTATTCCCATTACGTATCTCACCGCGTACTACGCCCTGGTCGACCTCGCCGACCTCCACGCCGGCCAGTCCATCCTCATCCACGCCGGAACCGGCGGCGTCGGCATGGCAGCCATCCAACTCGCCCACCACCTCGGCGCCGAGGTCTACGCCACCGCCCACCCCACCAAGTGGGACACCCTGCGCGCCATGGGCCTGGACGACGACCACATCGCCTCCTCCCGCACCCTCGACTTCCGCCAGCACATCCTCACCACCACCCGCCACCACGGCGTCGACACCGTCCTGAACGCCCTCACCCACGACTTCATCGACGCCTCGCTCGACACCCTCCCGCGCGGCGGCCACTTCCTCGAGATGGGCAAGACCGACCTGCGTGACCCCCACGAGCTCGCCGAGACCCACCCCGGCGTCAGCTACCACGCCTTCGATCTGAGCGAGGTCGACGCCGAGCGGTTGCAGCAGATGCTCAACGAGGTGCTGGCCCTGTTCGCCTCCGGCGTGCTCACCCTTCCGCCCTTGACCACGTGGGACGTGCGCCAAGGCATTCACGCTTTCCGGCATCTCAGCCAGGCCCGCCACATCGGCAAAGTCGTCCTCACACTGCCCCCGCCCCCCACACCCGACCCGCACGGCACGGTACTCATCACCGGCGGCACCGGAACCCTCGGCTCACTCCTCGCCCGCCATCTCGTCACCCAGCACCGCGCCCGCCACCTCCTCCTCCTCAGCCGCCAAGGCCCCAACGCCCCCGGCGCCACAGACCTCCACACCGACCTCACCCACCACGGCGCCCACGTCACCATCACCGCCTGCGACACCGCCGATCCCACCGCACTCGCCCACGCGCTGGACACCATTCCCGCCGAACACCCCCTCACCGCCGTCTACCACACCGCCGGCACCCTCGACGACGGCATCCTCACCAGCCTCACCCCCGAACGCCTCACCACCGTCCTGCGCACCAAAGTCGACACCGCCCTCAACCTCCACCACCTCACCCAGCACCATCACCTCACCCACTTCACCCTCTACTCCTCCTCCTCCGGCATCTTCGGCGCACCCGGCCAAGCCAACTACGCCGCCGCCAACGCCTTCCTCGACACCCTCGCCCACCACCGCCACACCACCCACCAACCCGCCCACTCCCTCGCCTGGGGGCTCTGGGCCACCACCAGCACGATCACCGCACAACTCAACGCCACCGACCTCCAACGCATCAACCGCTCCGGCATCCACCCCCTCACCGACGACCAAGGACTCCACCTCCTCGACACCGCGCACACCACACCACACCCCCTCCTCATCCCCATCCACCTCGACCACACCACCCTCCACCGGCAAGCCCGACACACCACCCCCCACCCCCTTCTCCAACACCTCATCCCCACGACTCCCCAACTCACATCCACCCCCAGCCAACCCGCATCCGCCCTCACCAACGCCGACACCCTCCGCAATCAACTCACCCACCTCACACCCACCCAACAACACCAAACCCTCCTCAACCTTGTCCGCACCCACGCAGCCACCAGCCTCGGTCATGCCACACCCCACACCATCCACACGGACCACGCCTTCACCGACCTCGGCTTCGACTCCCTCACCGCTGTTGAGCTACGCAACCAACTGACCACAACCACGGGGCTCCAGCTCCCCACATCGCTGATCTTCGATTACCCGACCCCGACCGCCTTGGCTGACTACCTGTCCGCCGAACTGCTCCAAGAAGCACAAGACGCGCAGTCGCCGTCGGCACCCTCCGCGCCCTCCGCACCCTTGTTGGACGAGCCGATCGCGGTGGTGGGGATGGCGTGCCGTTATCCGGGAGGGGTGTCTTCGCCCGAGGCCCTGTGGGATCTGGTCGCCACGGCCACCGACGCCGTCTCTCCCTTCCCGACTGACCGCGGCTGGGACCTCGACGGCCTCTACGACCCCGACCCGGACCAGCCGGGCACGTCCTACGTCCGCGAGGGCGGATTCCTCCACGACGCCGCCGACTTCGACCCGGCCTTCTTCGGGATCTCCCCCCGCGAGGCACAGGCCATGGACCCCCAACAACGACTCCTGCTGGAGACCGCCTGGGAAGCCATCGAGTATGCGGGCATCGACGCGACGTCGCTCAAGGGAGGCTCAGCCGGTGTATTCACCGGAATGATGCACTCCGACTACGCGGTGCGGCTCACTACCGTCCCTGAAAGTCTCGAAGGGTACCTGGGCAACGGCAGTGCCGGCAGTGTCGCCTCCGGTCGACTCGCCTATACCTTCGGTTTGGAGGGTCCGGCGGTCACGGTCGATACCGCGTGTTCGTCGTCCTTGGTCGCCATGCATCTGGCCTGCCAGGCATTGCGGTCCGGAGAGTGCTCCATGGCCCTGGCCGGCGGCGTGACGGTGATGTCCACCCCCACCGGCTTCGTGGAGTTCAGCCGCCAGCGTGGTCTGGCCCCCGACGGCCGCTGCAAACCCTTCGCCGCCCACGCCGACGGCACGGCCTGGGCCGAAGGCGCCGGCATGCTCCTCCTCGAACCACTGTCACAAGCCCAGCGCAACGGCCACCCCGTCCTCGCCCTCGTACGCGGCAGCGCCATCAACCAAGACGGCGCCAGCAACGGACTCACCGCACCCAACGGCCCCGCCCAACAACGCGTCATCCACCAAGCCCTCACCAACGCCCACCTCACCCCCACCGACATCGACGCCGTCGAAGCCCACGGCACCGGCACCACCCTCGGCGACCCCATCGAAGCCCAAGCACTCCTGGCCACCTACGGCCAACACCGCACCACAGACAACCCCCTATGGCTCGGATCACTCAAGTCCAACATCGGCCACACCCAAGCCGCAGCAGGCGTAGCCGGCGTCATCAAAATGATCATGGCACTGCGGCACGAAACCCTGCCCCAGACCCTGCACATCGACGAACCCACCCCACACGTCGACTGGACCAGCGGGGCAGTGTCCCTGCTGACCGAACCCCAGCCCTGGCCCCGCACCGACCACCCCCGCCGCGCAGCCGTCTCCTCCTTCGGCGTCAGCGGCACCAACGCCCACCTCATCCTCGAACAACCCCCCACCACCGAGGAACCGGCCGACCCCGCACCAGGCGAGAAGGACGACACCCAGCAGGAAAGCGTCCTGCGCTCACCAGTACTGCCCTGGCTGCTCTCCGCCCGTACCGACGAAGCCCTACGCGCCCAGGCCCAGCGCCTGCACACCCACCTCCACCAACACAGCGAGCTCCCACCCGCCGACATCGCCTGGTCCCTGGCCACCACCCGCACCACCTTCGAGCACCGCGCAGTCATCCTCGGCCGCGACCGGAGTGAGATGACCGAAGGACTGCAACACCTGGCGACGGCGGAACCGGCCGGACAAGCGATCACCGGTATCGTCCACGACACCGGCAAAACCGTCTTCGTCTTCCCCGGCCAGGGCTCGCAGTGGGCGGGTATGGCGGCCGATCTGCTGGATGCCTCGCCGGTGTTTGCCGAGCAGATCGCCGCCTGTGAGGAGGCGTTGGCCCCGCATGTGGACTGGTCCCTGACCGGCGTACTCCGCCAAGCCGACGACGCTCCGGGGCTGGAGCGGGTGGATGTCGTGCAACCCGTGCTGTTCGCCGTCATGGTGGCACTCGCCCGCATGTGGCAGGCCTGCGGCATCCACCCCGACGCCGTCATCGGCCACAGCCAGGGAGAAATCGCCGCCGCCCACATCGCCGGAGCCCTCACCCTCACCGACGCCGCCACCACCATCGCCCTGCGCAGCCAAGCCCTCGCCCGACTCGCCGGGCAAGGCGCCATGTGCTCGGTGACCCTCTCCGAAGAACAGACCCGCCACCACCTCACCACCTGGCCCGGACAACTCTCCATCGCCGCCGTCAACGGACCCCACAACGTCATCGTCTCCGGCGACCCCCACACCATCGACCAACTCCTCACCCACTGCACCGAGCAGAAGATCCGTGCCCGCCGCATCCCCGTCGACTACGCCTCCCACAGCGCCCACGTCGAAGCAGTCGAAGGCGAGATCCGCGAGAGCCTGGCCCACCTCACCCCCGCCGCACCCAGTATTCCTCTCCTGTCCACCGTGACCGGCCAGTGGATCACCGGGCCCGTCATGGACGCCGGATACTGGTACGACAACCTCCGCCAGCCCGTCCACTTCCACCAGGCCCTGCACACCCTCACCGCCGAAGGCCACCACACCTACATCGAAACCAGCCCCCACCCCGTCCTCACCCACACCATCCACACCATCCACGACACCCACGGCACAGCCGACAACACAGCCGACTCGACGGCCCACGGGGCCGAACCAACCATCGAACCCCTCACCATCGGCACGTTGCGCCGGGATGAGGAAGGTCCCCGCCGTTTCCTGGCCTCCCTCGCCGAGGCCCACACCCATGGTCTGCCCGTCGCCTGGCAGGCCGTACTCGCCGGCGCCGCCTCCCGCCGGGTCGAGCTGCCGACCTATCCCTTCCAGCGCCGGCGGTACTGGCTCGATGCCCCGGCCCCCCATCCCGCGGACGGCCGCGCACGGCCAGGCGGACAGGAGTCGGCGGAGGCCGGGTTCTGGGAGACGGTGGAGCGGGGCGATTTGGCCGCACTGAGCCAGACCCTGGCCCTGCCCCCCGGCGAGGAACACCGCACCGGCCTGGACACCCTCCTGCCCGCCCTGGCCACCTGGCGCCGGCACCAGCGCCAACGCGCCACCCTGGACACCTGGCGCTACCACCTCACCTGGAAACCCCTCCCCACCCGGCCCGATACCACTGCGGCGCGGGGGACGTGGCTGGTCGTCATTCCCGCGGGCACGGACACCGACCCGGCCGTCACCGCATGCCTGCAAGCACTCCACGACCTGCAGCAGACCACCCACATCCTGGAAGTCGACGCCACCACCACCCACCGCGAAGACCTCACCACCCACCTCACCACCCACCTCACCCCAGCCACCGACACCGGCACCGGGGCCAGCCCCGGCGCTGGGGCGGGTGGTGTTCCGCCGGTGGGGGTCCTGTCCCTGCTGGCCCTGGCCACCGGCGTCCACACCGATGCGCCCACTGTGCCCGCGGGGCTGTGCGCGACGCTCCACCTCCTGCAAGCCGTGCACGACGCCGGCCTGCCCGCACGCCTGTGGTGCGTCACCACCAGCGCTGTCACCACCCACCCCGCCACCGACCCCCTCACCCACCCCGACCAGGCCATGATCTGGGGCCTGGGCCGCGTCGCCGCCCTGGAACACCCCCACCACTGGGGCGGCCTCATCGACCTCCCCACCACCCTCACCCCCACCACCCAAACCCACCTCACCACCACCCTCCACCACACCCTCACCCCCACCCCCACCGCACCCCACCAACCACGCGAAGACCAGCTCGCCGTACGCACCCACGGCATCACCACCGCCCGCCTCACCCACACCCCGCCCACCACCACAACCGGACCCCCCGCCGGACACACCACCCCACAGCCCTGGCAGCCCGACGGCACCATCCTGATCACCGGTGGCACCGGCGCCCTCGGCACCCACATCGCACGCCACATCGCCACCACCCACCACAACGACCCAAACACCACCCACACCACCACCCCCCACCTCCTACTCCTCAGCCGTCGAGGGCCCGACGCCCCCGGCGCGGCCGAGCTGCACGCCGAGCTCACCGCCCTCGGTGCGGAAGTGACCATCACCGCCTGCGACACCACCAGCCGCCAGGCCCTGGCCGACGTCCTTGCCGCCGTTCCGGCCGAGCGTCCCCTCACCACCGTCATCCACGCGGCCGGGGTGGGGTTGACGGCGCCTCTTGTGGAGATGGGAGTGGAGGATGTGGCGGCGGTTGCTGATGTGAAGGTGGTGGCGGCGCGGTATCTGCATGAGTTGACGCGGGATGTGCCGTTGTCGGCTTTCGTGGTGTTCTCGTCGGGTGCTGGGGTGTGGGGCGGGGGTGGTCAGGGTGGTTATGCGGCGGCGAATGCGTTTTTGGATGGGCTGGTGG
Organism: Streptomyces sp. DSM 118878; assembly: GCF_052936595.1. NCBI lineage: Bacteria > Bacillati > Actinomycetota > Actinomycetes > Kitasatosporales > Streptomycetaceae > Streptomyces > Streptomyces sp. DSM 118878. The sequence continues at coordinate 901,034 of NZ_CP193622.1, read as the reverse complement.
CGTACCGGCGTGGTGTGGGTTTGTGCGGGACGTCGGTGGCGTGGGGTGCGTGGGGTGGTTCGGGGATGGCGGTGGAGGAGGGGTTCGCTGAGCGGATGCGGCGTCGGGGTGTGCGGGTCATGGAGCCCGGTTTGGCTGTGGCGGCGTTGTGGGATGCGGTGGAGCGGGGTGAGGGGTGTGTGACGGTCACGGACATGGACTGGCCGCGGTTCGCCCGGGCGTTCACCTCGGTGCGTCCCTCCCCGTTGATCAGTGATCTTCCCGAGGTCGCTGCTGTGGGCGAGCGGCCGGGGGAGCGGGGTGAGGCAGCGGACGCGGAGCGGGATGCCACGGCGGGGCTGCGGCAACGACTGGGCGAACTCACCCCCACGGAACAGGACGAGGCCCTCCTCGACCTCGTACGTACCCACGCCGCAACCACCCTCGGACATCTCACCACCGAAGACGTGGTGGCCGACCGCGGGTTCCTTGAGGCGGGGTTCGACTCGCTGACGGCTGTCGAGTTGCGTAACCGGCTGCGTACGGCCACGGGACTGGCACTGTCCACCACCGTGGTGTTCGACTACCCCACACCCTCCGCCCTCGCCCACCACCTGCGTGAGGCCTTCCAGGCTCATGTCGGTGCCGCGGCGAATGGCTCGCGTACCGAAAGCACGGGAGCAGCCGTGGTCGCCGCAGCTGAGTGCGGCGGTGGGCGGGAGGAGCGGGAGATCCGCGAGGTGGTGGCCGCCATTCCGGTGGCGAAGCTGCGACAGGCGGGTTTGCTGGACGCGTTGTTGCGGTTGGCCCAGCCGGATGGGCAGCGGTCCGCCCCGCGCTGGGACAACAAGGCGGAGGCGATTGACGAGATGGACGTCGACAGTCTCATCCAGATCGCGATGGACGACGCGGACCCCGCCTGATCTCTGCGAGCCCTTCCTTCGCGGGACGGCTCCGTAGTCGGTCCGCAGGGAGGGGCAACGCCGAGCTGACCCAACGGCTAGCGCGTGACGGCCGCCGCGGCGCGGAGTGCGTTCGGCGGTACTCCCTCAACGGCGCATGGAACGGTGCGGCCCTGGACGCCCTGGACGCCCTGGCCGCACCGCTGAGCGTGCGCACGGTGGCGATGCGCGCCTCGTCCGCCGTGGATCTCCCCTTCACTCGATGATGGGCAGCCGGTCGAGCCGCAGGGCACTGCCTCCGCTCTGGGACACGTAACGCCTGCGGAGCGCGCGCCGCGAGTCTCCACGGCGTCACGTTCGAAGAATGAGCGCGCCAAGTGGTGGCGTCCGGCGGGAAGATCAGGAAGGCTCCCGCGCATGGTCTCGGTAGAGCGGAACGTGGCGAGCGACTGTGCGGACACTCATGGCTTCCCTGGCAGGGAGCCGCCAACGTCCCCGGGGTCGCCCGAAGTCGCATGATCCCTGATTCCCGAACCTCCCGAACGTCCCGAACGTCCCGAACGAAGGTGAAGGCACTGATGAGCCATGCACGGAACACGGGCCAGAACGCCGGTCTGAGCCGGCGCCGCGTCCTGGGCGGCGCCGCCGGACTGGCCGTGGTCGCGGCGGGTCTGCCGTCCGGTGCCGCGTTCGCGACAGCGACCCGGCCCGCCGAGGATCGCTGGGCCAAACATGCCGCGCGTGTGACGATCACCCGTGACGACTGGGGCGTCGCCCACATCGTGGGCGACACCGACGCCGACGCGGTGTTCGGGATGATGTACGCCCAGGCCGAGGACGACTTCAACCGGGTCGAGACCAACTACCTGGTGGCCTTGGGCCGCCTCGCCGAGGCCGAGGGCGAGAGCGCGATATGGCAGGACCTGCGCCAGCGGCTCTACCTCGACCACGAGCAACTGAAGAAGAGTTACGCGAAATGTCCCGCCTGGCTGCGTACGCTGATGCGGGCCTGGGCGGACGGCCTGAACTTCTACCTCGCCACCCACCCCGACGTACGCCCGCGCGTCATCGACCACTTCGAGCCGTGGATGCCGCTCAGCTTCTCCGAAGGCAGCATCGGCGGCGACATCGAATCCATCCCGCTCAGCCAGCTCGAAGCCTTCTACACCAAGCGCGAGATCCCGCTGACCGACGAGGAGCGCGGCCTGGCGCTCCGCGAACCCACCGGCTCCAACGGCATGGCGATCGCCCCGAGCCGCACGCGCAACGGCCACGCGCTGCTCCTCATCAATCCGCACACCAGCTTCTTCTTCCGCGCCGAACAGCACGTGACCAGCAAGGAGGGACTCAACGCCTACGGCGCCGCCACCTGGGGTCAGTTCTTCATCTACCAGGGCTTCAACGCCGACACCGGCTGGATGCACACTTCGAGCGGCGTCGACAACGTCGACAACTTCGCCGAGACGATCGTGACCGGCCAGGGCGACAAGGGCGAGAAGGGCGACAAGGGCGGCCAGGGCAGCAAGGGCGCCAAGCGCTCCTATCGCTACGGCGACAGGCTGCGCCCCGTGACCACGAAAAGGGTCACGCTGTCCGTCCGTACCGAGGACGGCGGGCAGGAGGAGCGCGGCTTCACCACGTACGCCACGCACCACGGTCCCATCGTCCGGGAGGAGGACGGCAAATGGATCGCGTGTGCGCTGATGAACAAGCCCGTCGACGCGCTCAAGCAGAGCTTCCTGCGCACCAGGACGCAGGACTACGAGGAGTACATCCGGGTCGCGGAACTCAAGGCCAACAGCTCGAACAACACCCTCTTCGCGGACTCCAAGGGTGACATCGCCTTCCTGATGCCGCAGTTCATGCCCAGGCGGGACGACCGCTTCGACTACCTCAAGCCCGTCGACGGCAGCGACCCCGCCACCGACTGGAACGGGCTGCACAGCCTGGCGAGCATGCCGAAGGCCGTGAACCCGAAGAGCGGCTGGGCGTTCAACACGAACAACTGGCCCTGGACCGCCGCCGGCGACGACAGTCCCGACGCGGCCGACTACCCGCGCTACTTCGACCGGTTCGGCGAGAACCCGCGTGGTCCGCAGGCGGTCCGCGTGCTGAGCGCGCGCGACGACTTCACCCCGAAGACGCTGATCGAGGCCGCCTTCGACCCGTACCTCACCGCCTTCGCCAGGCTGCTCCCCGGCCTCGTCTCCGCGTGGGACGCGCTGCCGAGGGGCAGCAAGCAGAAGAGGCGGCTGGCCGGGCCGGTCGCCCTGCTGCGCGGCTGGGACACCCGCTGGTCCGCCGAGTCGACCGCCACGTCGGTGGCCGTGTTCTGGGGAGAGGACCTGTGGGCGCTCACGTTCCGGGCCGCCATGGAGGCCGGCCTCTCGGTATGGGACTACATGGCGGAGCGTGCCACCGACACCCAGCGGCTCGACGCGCTCGGCACAGCGGTGGCGCGCCTTGAGCGGGACTTCGGCGGCTGGCAGGTGCCATGGGGTGACATCAACCGCTACCAGCGCAACGACGGTGCGATCGTGCAGCAGTTCAGCGACGACAAGCCGAGCAGTCCGGTCCCCTTCACCTCTGCGCGCTGGGGCTCGCTCGCGTCGTTCGGCGCCAAGAGCTACCCCGGGACGAAGCGCTACTACGGCACCAGCGGCAACAGTTTCGTGGCGGTGGTGGAGTTCGGGCCCCGGCTGCGGGCCTGGGCGGTGACGGCGGGCGGCGTGAGCGGGCATCCGGACTCGCCGCACTTCGACGACCAGGTGGAACGCTACGCGAGCGGTGACCTGCGGCCCGTCTACTTCTACCCCGACGAGCTCGAGGGGCACATCGAGCGGAGGTACCGGCCGGGCGTGTGACGGCCGGGCGTGTGACGGCCGGGTGTGTGACCGGTGGCCGAAAGGAAGGGCTCGCACGGGCTCTTCCGCCGCCGGGCGCCCATAAGCCAGCCATAGGGGACCTCATAAGCTCGCCTTATGAGGTCATAAACTCGACCCGGCTACTGACTTAGGTTTGCCTTAGTTTAGGCTTCCAGGTGCGTGCCCCCCCGCCACCGCTCGAAGGGAACCTGAACATGCCTCGCCCTCTGCGGGTAGCCATTGTCGGAGCCGGCCCCGCCGGGATCTACGCTGCCGACGCGCTGCTGAAGTCCGCAGTGGCCGTCGATCCCGGTGTGTCGATCGACCTCTTCGAGCGGATGCCGGCGCCGTTCGGTCTCATCCGTTACGGCGTCGCCCCCGATCACCCGCGCATCAAGGGCATCATCACGGCCCTGCACCAGGTGCTCGACAAGCCCCAGATCCGTCTCTTCGGCAACGTCGACTACCCGAACGACATCAGCCTCGACGATCTGCGCAGCTTCTACGACGGCGTGATCTTCTCCACCGGGGCCACGGCCGACCGCGCCCTCGACATACCCGGCATCGACCTCGACGGTTCGTACGGGGCCGCCGACTTCGTCTCCTGGTACGACGGACACCCCGATGTGCCGCGCACCTGGCCCCTGGAGGCCGAGAAGGTCGCCGTCCTGGGCGTCGGCAATGTCGCGCTGGACGTGGCGCGCATCCTCGCCAAGACCGCCGAGGAACTGCTGCCGACCGAGATCCCGCCGAACGTCCACGAGGGCCTCAAGGCCAACAAGGCCCTGGAGGTGCACGTCTTCGGCCGCCGCGGACCCGCGCAGGCCAAGTTCAGCCCGATGGAGCTGCGGGAGCTCGACCACTCCCCGAACATCGAGGTCATCGTCGACCCCGAGGACATCGACTACGACGACGGCTCGATCGCCACGCGGCGCGGCAACAAGCAGGCCGACATGGTCGCGAAGACGCTGGAGAACTGGGCGATCCGCGACGTCGGCGACCGCCCGCACAAGCTGTTCCTGCACTTCTTCGAGTCGCCCGTGGAGATCCTCGGCGAGAACGGTGAGGTCGTCGGCCTGCGCACCGAGCGCACCGCCCTCGACGGCACCGGCAACGTCAAGGGCACCGGCGAGTTCAAGGACTGGGACCTCGGCGCGGTCTACCGTGCCGTCGGCTACCTCTCCGACGAGCTGCCGAAGCTGCCCTGGGACGTGGCGTCCGGAACCGTCCCCGACCGGGCGGGCCGGGTGATCGAGGAGTCCGGCGAGCACCTGCCGTCGACGTACGTCACCGGCTGGATCCGGCGCGGACCCGTAGGCCTCATCGGGCACACCAAGGGTGACGCCAACGAGACGGTCGCCAGCCTCATCGACGACCACGAGAACGGCCGCCTGCTCACCCCGGAGGCGCCCGCCCCCGAGGCCGTGGACGCCTTCCTCGCCGAGCGGAACGTCCGCTTCACCACCTGGGAGGGCTGGTACCGCCTCGACGCCGCCGAGAAGGCGCTGGGCGAGCCGCAGGGCCGCGAGCGCGTGAAGCTCGTCGAGCGCGAGGACATGCTGGACGCGAGCGGCGCGTAAGCACCGAGCGGAGCCCTTCCGGAACCCTTCCGTAACCCTTCCGGAGCCTTCCGGAACCCTTCACGGCCCATACGACCGAGCCTCTCGGTCATATGGGCCGTACTGGTCGGCGCCCGGCATCCGGGACCCGGAGCCTGGCCGCTGCCGGACCCGCCTAGCTCACCGGCACGTCGAGCCGTGCGCGGCGGTGGCTGAACGTGGCGATGGAGTGCGGGCCGTGGTAGTTGCCCATGCCGCTCTCGCCGACGCCGCCGAACGGCAGCTCGGGCACGCGAAGATGGGCCATCGGGAGGCCGAAGCCGAGCCCGCCGGACGAGGTCTCCGTGGCGAGGCGGTGCCGGGTGGTCTCGTTGTCCGTGAAACCGTAGAGGGCCAGCGGCTTGTCGCGGTCGTTGATGAAGGCGATGGCCTCGTCCAGGTCCGTGACCTCCACGATGGGCAGGACCGGGCCGAAGATCTCCTCGCGCATCACGGGGTCGTCGCCCTTCACGCCGGTCAGGACGGTCGGCGCGATGTAGACGTCGTCGCGGTCGGTCTGCCCGCCGAACGCCGTGGTCCCCGAGTCGAGCAGCGCGGCCACGCGGTCGAAGTGCCGCTGGTTGACCATGCGCCCGTACGCGGCCGAGGACTGCGGGTCGGGGCCGAACAGGTTCCGCACCGACTCGGCGAGCGCGCCGGCCAGGGCGCGGGCGGTGGCCGGGTCGGTCAGGACGTAGTCCGGGGCGACGCAGGTCTGTCCGGAGTTGCGGAACTTGGTGTCCGCCAGGCGGGCCGCCACGGCGGTGACGTCCGCGTCCCGGTCGACGAACACCGGCGACTTGCCGCCGAGTTCCAGGGTGACGGGGGTGAGGTGCTCGGCGGCGGCGCGCATCACGATGCGGCCGACCGTGCCGTTGCCCGTGTAGAAGATGTGGTCGAAGCGCTGCGCGAGCAGCTCCGTGGTGCGCGGCACGTCACCCTCGACGACGGCGACCGCGTCGCGGTCCAGGTACTGGGGGAGCAGGCGGGCCATCAGCGCCGAGGTGGCAGGGGCGACCTCGCTCGGCTTGAGGACGACGGCGTTGCCCGCCGCGAGCGCGCCCGCGACCGGCACCAGGGAGAGCTGGACCGGGTAGTTCCAGGGCGCGATGACCAGGACGGTGCCCAGCGGCTCGTAGAGCGTGCCGGCCGTGGACCCGGCGGGCAGCCCCACGAGGGCGGCCTGGTCGAGGGGCTGCGGCTCCAGCCACACCCGCAGATTGGCCAGCGTGTGGTCGATCTCGCGTACGGGGAAGTCGACCTCGGCGGCGGAGGCCTCGGGGCGGGGCTTGCGCAGATCGCTGTAGAGGGCATCGGTGACGGCGTCGCGGTTCTCGGTCAGGAGCGCGCGCAGCCGGGTGAGCTGCTCCTCGCGCCAGGCCAGCGGCCGGGTGCGGCCGGTGGCGAAGGTGGCGCGGAGCCGGGCGACGAGGGCGGGGATGTCCTCGGTGTCCTGCGTGGGAGTGGGTGTGGGGGTGGGAGTGGGGGTGGGGGTGGTGCTCATCGTTACGTTCCTTGGGGGGAGGTGGTGAGGGGGCGCGGGGGGCCCGTGCCGAGCAGTCCGGCCGCGAGGGCGGCGGACGCAGGGCGCAGCAGGTCACGGGCGCCCGGCACGGATTCGAGGCCGACGACGAGCGCGACGCAGATGTCGGCGGCCTGCGGCGGCTCGACGCCGTCGGCGGTGCCCGCCTCGTCGAACAGGGCCGTCAGGAGATCACGTAGGTCCGTCGTGAACGACGTACAGATGGCGCCGAACAGACGGGCCCTGCCGTCGAGGAGCTCGGCGGCGTGCGGGGAGTCCTGGCCGAGGCGCAGGACCAGGTCGAGCTTGGCGGCCAGGATGCCGTGCAGCCGCTCCTCGGCGGGCACATCGGCGCGGGCCGCTTCCCCGGCGCGCCGGAGCGCCTGTTCGTGGAGGCGTCCGGCGAGCCGGCGGAAGGCGTCGTCCTTACCGCGTACGTACTGGTAGACCGCTGACCGGGACACGCCCATGGAGGTGGCGATGTCGTCCATCGTGGTGCGTCGCACGCCGTACCGCGTCAGGCAGTCGTAGGCGGCGTCGAGGACCTCGTCGAGCCGGTCGGCGGCCATCGCTCAGGCCAGCTTCTTCAGGAGCTCGGCGGCGAGCGGGGCGGAGGACGCGGGGTTCTGGCCGGTGACGAGGTTGCGGTCGACGACCACCTTCGGGGCCCAGGGCTCGCCCTCCTGGAAGTCGGCGCCGGCCTCGACGAGGCGGTCCTGGAGCAGCCACTTGGCCTTGTCGGCGAGGCCCGCCTGGGTCTCCTCGGCGTTGGTGAAGCCGGTCAGGCGGTACCCCGCGAAGACGTTGGTGCCGTCGTCCCTGGTGGCGGCGAGCATGGCCGCGGGGGCGTGGCAGACCACGCCGAGCGGCATGCCGATCTCCAGGGCCGTGGTGAGGAGCCTGCCGGAGTCGGCGTCGACGGCGAGGTCCTCCATGGGGCCGTGGCCGCCCGGGTAGAAGACGGCGGCATAGTCCGCGAGGTCCACTTCGGCGAGCTTGACCGGGTGCTTGAGCTCGGTGAAGCCGTCGAGGGCGGCGGCCACCTCGTCGGCGGCCTCCTGGCCGCCGTTGGCCTCGGGGGCGAGCGAGCCGCGGTCGACGGTCGGGACGACACCGCCGGGGGTGGCGACGACGATCTCGTGACCCGCGGCCTTGAACGCCTTGTAGGGGGCGACGGCCTCCTCGGCCCAGAAGCCGGTCGGGTGCTTGCTGCCGTCCGCCAGCGTCCACTGGTCGGCGCCGGTGACAACGAAAAGAATCTTCGACATGGTGTGCTCTCCGAGGATGACGACGAGGGTGGGGTCGTCGAGGACTGACATTCCGACTGGCAGCCCGACTGGCAGCCCGAGTGATAGTCCGACTGGCAGTCCGACCGGCAGTCCGGCTGACATTCCGGCTGACATTCCGGCTGACATTCCGTGTGTAGAACGTCAGTACGTCAGTACGTCGACATCTCGAAGGTAGACCGATCGGACATAGGTATCCAATGCGGAAACCAATGGAAGCTATCGGGAAACCGATGGGGCCACGGGGAATGCGAGCCCCGTACCGGCGCGGCGACGTGCCGCCGAACGGGCTCAGCGCCCGGGGGCACCGGCCCGCAGGCCGTCCATGACCAGGTCCATCAGGCGTCCGGCGCGCGCCTGCCAGTCGCCGTGCGGGTCGATCTGCCACAGTCCGGCGATGGCGAGCAGGAAGTCGTCCGGGGTCACGCCGGGGCGGATGGTGCCCGCCTCCTCGTTCGCCTCCAGGAGCAGCGCCACGGCCTCGGTCAGCGGGCCGTACCCCACGCCGGCCAGGCTGCCGAGCGCGCTGGTCGCCTTGCGGATGGCGTCGGCGAGGCCGGCCTTGGCCATCGCGTACTGCACGAGGCGGTCCATCCACTCCCGCAGGGCCTGGTCGGGGGCGCGGGTGTGCAGGAGCTGGCAGGCGGCTTCGGAGACCTGCCGCACTTCGTAGCGGTAGACCTCCAGGATCAGCGCCTCGCGGCTGGGGAAGTTGCGGTAGAAGGTCCCCTGCCCGACGCCCGCCTTCTTCGCGATCGCGCTCAGCGGCGCGTCGCTCGCCCGCGTCAGCTCGGCGAGCGCGACCTCGAGGATGCGGTCGCGGTTCCGCTGGGCGTCGGAGCGCAGGGGACCGTCCCGATGCTGGCCCACTGCGTCTCCTCTCGCGCGCCGAGTCCGGTTGGACCTTGCTAAGCGGACAAGTGTCCACTAAGTTCTGAAGCTAACGGACAACTGTCCGCTTGGGCCCACCATAGCGGCAGAAACAGCCACCGGGGACGGCCCGCGCCTTCGTGCCGCCCCTTTCCCCCCTCTGTACAGCGCCACCGCCTCCCGAACCACCGCCGGGACCGCCTCGTTCTCCGCGATCCGCGAAAGAAGGCTGCTCATGGCTCCATCGACGTCCAGTGCCCTCACCCTCAACGTCAACGGTGAGAAGCACACGCTGTCCGTCGACCACCGGACCACCCTGCTCGACGCGCTGCGCGAGCGGCTCGACCTGACCGGCACCAAGAAGGGGTGCGACCAGGGCCAGTGCGGTGCCTGCACGGTCCTGATCGACGGCCGCCGCGCCGTCTCCTGTCTTCAGCTCGCGGTCGCCGCCGAGGGGCGCGAGATCACCACCATCGAGGGCGTCGCCGACGGGGACCGGCTGCACCCCGTGCAGCAGGCCTTCCTCGACCTCGACGGCTTCCAGTGCGGCTACTGCACGCCGGGCCAGATCTGCTCGGCCCTCGGCGTCATCGAGGAGCACGCGGCCGGCTGGCCGAGTGCCGCGACCACCGACGTACGGCCCGAGGCGGGCGTGCCCGAACTGACCGCCGAGGAGATCCGCGAGCGGATGAGCGGCAACCTGTGCCGCTGCGGGGCCTACGTGTCGATCGTGCAGGCGGTCGCGCGCGCCGCGCGCGCCGAGGAGGAGACGGTATGAAGGACTTCGGATACCAGCGGGTCCACGACGTCTCCGGGGCCGTCGCCCTGCTCGGCGCCGACCCCGACGCCCGCTATCTCGGCGGCGGCACCAACCTCGTCGACCTGATGAAGACCGGCGTCGAGCGGCCCGCGCGCCTCGTCGACGTACGCGAACTGCCCCTGGACAGGGTCGAGTCCACCGAGGACGGCGGCCTGAGCATCGGCGCGACCGTCACCAACAGCGACCTCGCCGCCCACCCCGAGGTCCGGCGCCGCTACCCCGCGCTCGCCGAGGCCGTCCTCGCGGGCGCGTCCGGCCAGCTCCGCAACATGGCCACCGTCGGCGGCAACCTCCTCCAGCGCACCCGCTGCGGCTACTTCACCGACGTGAGCAAGCCGTGCAACAAGCGGAACCCCGGCAGCGGCTGCCCCGCCGTCGAGGGCGAGCACCACAACCACGCGATCCTCGGCGCCACCGAGCACTGCGTCGCCGTCCACCCCTCCGACATGGGTGTGGCCCTGGCCGCCTTCGACGCCGTGGTCGGCTACGAAACCGCCGCGGGGCCCGGCGAACTGCCGCTGGCCGACTTCTACCTGCCGGTGGGTCACACCCCGCACCTGGAGACCGCGCTGCCCTCCGGCGCGCTGATCACCGGCATCACCCTGCCGCCGGCCCCGGTCGCCGCCGCCTCCCGCTACCGCAAGGTGCGCGAGCGCGCCTCGTACGCGTTCGCCATCGGCTCGATCGCCGCGGCCCTGGACGTCAGGGACGGCGTCGTACGCGAGGCGCGCCTCGCCTATGGCGCGGTCGCCTCCCGGCCATGGCGGGCCCACGCCGCCGAACGCGCGCTGACCGGCGGCCCCGCGACCGCGGAGGCGTTCGCCGCCGCGGCCGACGCGGAACTGGCAGCCGCGAGCCCGCTCGCCCACAACGGCTACAAGGTCACGCTCCTGCGCAACCTCACCGTGGCCGTGCTCACCGAACTCACCGAGGAGGCCGCCCGATGACCACGACCACCGGACCCACCGCGGTCACCGGCGCCGTCGGCTCCGCGCACACCCGCGTCGAGGGCTTCGACAAGGTCACCGGAGCGGCCCGCTACGCGGCGGAGATCCCCTTCACGAACCTCGCCCACGGCTGGCTGGTGCTCTCCACCGTCACCCGCGGCCGCATCCTCTCCGTGGAGGCCGAGCCCGTCCGGCGGATGCCAGGAGTCCTCGACGTCCTGCACCACGGCAACGCGCCGAGGGTGGACCCCAGTTACGAGGGCATGCTCGGACGCCCCGACCCCACCGTCGCGGTCTTCCAGACCGACGAGATCCCCTACGCGGGCTGGCCCGTTGCGCTGGTCGTCGCCGAGACGTCGGAACAGGCGAGGGAGGCCGCAGAGGCGCTCGTCGTCCACTACGCCGAGGAGCCGCACGACGTCGACTTCCACGCCGGACGACCGGGCACCTACACGCCGGACGGCGACGGCATGCGCGCAGAGAAGGGCGACGTGGAGGCCGAACTCGCCGCGTCCACGCACGTGGTGGACGCCGAGTACAGCACCCCCGAGGAACACCACAGCGCGATGGAGCCGCACGCCGCGACGGCCCGCTGGGACAGCGGCCGCCTGGAGGTCGTCGACTCCAACCAGGGCAGCACCTGGATCGCGGACGAGCTGTCGAAGCTGTTCTCCCTCGACCCGGCCGCGGTCCGGGTGCGCTCCGAGCACGTCGGCGGCGCCTTCGGCTCCAAGGGCCTGCGGGTCCACCAGGTCCTCGCCGTGATGGCGGCGACCGTCCTCGACCGTCCGGTGCGCGTCGTCATGACCCGCCGCCAGATGTTCTCCCTCGTCGGCTACCGCAGCCCCACCGTCCAGCGCGTGCGGCTCGGCGCCGACCCCGACGGGCGGCTGCGGGCCGTCGACCACCAGGGACTGAACCTGACGTCGACCGTCCACGAGTTCGTCGAGCCGAGCGCCTCGTTCGGGCGCCCGATGTACGCCGCCGACGCCCACCACACCGTCAGCCGTGTCGTACGCCTCGACGTGCCGACGCCCACCTACATGCGGGCGCCGGGCGAGGCCCCGGGCTCGTTCGCGCTGGAATCCGCGCTCGACGAGCTGGCGGAGAAGAGCGGCATGGACCCCATCGCGCTGCGCCTCCGCAACGAACCGGAGGTGGGCCCCGTCTCGGGCCTGCCGTTCGCAGGACGCAACCTCAAGGCCTGCTTCGAGGAAGGAGCCCGCAGGTTCGGCTGGGCCGATCGCGACCCACGCCCCGGGACGCGCCGCGACGGACGCTGGCTGCTCGGCACCGGCATGGCGTCGGCCACCTTCCCCGTGATCGTCGCCCCCTCCACGGCATCGGCCACCGCCGAGCCCGACGGCACCTTCACGGTGCGGATCACCGCCTCCGACATCGGCACCGGGGCCCGCACCGCGCTGACCCTGGTCGCCGCGGACGCCCTGGAGGTGGAGCCCGCCCGTATCCGCGTGCGCATCGCCGACAGCGACTTCGGGCCCGCGACGATCGCCGGCGGTTCGATGGGCACACGCTCCTGGGGCTGGGCGGTGCGGGACGCGGCGACCGAACTGCGCGAGCAACTGGCGCTCGGCGGCGACGTCCCGCCGCAGGGGCTCACCACCAGGTCGGACACGAGTGCCGCCATCGGCGCGCTCGCCCAGAAGGAACGGCAGTCCTACGGCGCCCAGTTCGCCGAGGTCGCCGTGGACGTCGGCACCGGTGAGGTGCGGGTGCGGCGCATGCTCGGCATCTTCGCGGCCGGCCGGATCATCAATCCCCTGACGGCGCGCAGCCAGCTCGTCGGCGGCATGACGTGGGGCCTGTCCATGGCCCTGCACGAAGAGGCGGTCAGGGACCAGCTCACCGGCGCCCACGTCGGCGCGGACCTCGCGGGCTACCACTTCGCCGCCAACGCCGACGTGCCGCACATCGAGGCGGACTGGGTCGACGACCCCGACCCCGACGACCCGATCGGGATCAAGGGCATCGGCGAGATCGGCGTCGTGGGCGCCGCCGCGGCCATCGCCAACGCCGTCTGGCACGCGACCGGCGTCCGCCACCGGAACCTGCCCATCCGCCCCGACCGCGTGCTCCAGGCGGGCAGCCCGCGTGCTTGACATCGCCGACGACCTGAACCGCTGGGTCGCGGAGGGCCGGGACTTCGCGGTCGCCACCGTCGTGAGCGTCGGCGGCAGCGCACCGCGGGGTCCCGGCGCCGCCATGGCCGTGGACGGTCACGGCACGGCCATCGGCTCGGTATCGGGCGGCTGCGTGGAAGGGGCGGTGTACGACCTGTGCGTCACCGCCCTGGACGAGGGCGAGACCGTGGCCGAGCGGTTCGGCTACAGCGACGAGGACGCCTTCGCCGTGGGCCTGACCTGCGGCGGCGTCATCGACGTCCTGGTCACGCCGGTCCCGGTGGACTCCCCCGACAGGGCGGTGTTCGCCACCGCCCTCAGCGCCGCCGCCCGCGGCGGGACCGCCGCGCTGGCCCGCGTCATCGAGGGGCCGGCCGAACTGCTCGGCAGGCCCCTGGTGGTGCGCCCCGACGCGGCACACGAAGGGAGCCTCGGTGGGCACCCGGACCTGGACCGCACGGCGGCGGGGGAGAGCCGGGCGCTGCTCGCGGCCGGCCGCACCGGGCAGTTCGTCGTCTCGGAGAGCGGATCGCGCTGCGGGAGCGCCGTGACGGTCCTCGCCGAGTCGAGCGTGCCGCCGCCCCGGATGATCGTCTTCGGGGCCGTCGACTTCGCGGCGGCCCTGGTCCGCACGGGGAAGTTCCTCGGCTACCACGTCACCGTGTGCGACGCCCGCCCCGTCTTCGCCACGCGGGCCCGTTTCCCCGAGGCGGACGACGTCGTCGTCGACTGGCCCCACCGCTACCTCGAAGGCACCGCGACGGACGACCGCACGGTGTTGTGCGTGCTCACCCACGACGCCAAGTTCGACGTGCCCCTGCTCGAAGCCGCGCTGCGGCTGCCCGTGGCGTTCGTCGGGGCCATGGGCTCCCGCCGCACCCACGAGGACCGCAACCGCAGGCTCCGCGAAGTCGGCGTCACCGAGCAGGAACTGACGCGCCTTCACTCGCCCATCGGCCTCGATCTCGGCGCCCGCACCCCCGAGGAGACCGCGCTGTCCATCGCCGCGGAGATCGTCGCGGCCCGCCAGGGAGGCACCGGGCGTCCCCTGACCGGCTCGCGGACACCGATCCACCCCGAGATGGCCTTGGCGGCGGATCACCGAAGCCCGTCCCGTGCGAGGCCCTGAATGCGTACGGTGTAATCGTTCGGCCACACCGGGTAGCGGTGCGGCAGTGGCGCGCACCGGAGGGGGTGCATGGGGATGGACACCGCTCCCGCCCTGCGTGCGGTGGGGGAGATGCGGCCGGGGGACCACCTCTTCCACGGTTACGAAACGGAAGAGGAACGCGAGGCGGTGCTCGCGGCCTTCCTCGTGGACGGCCTCGCGAGCGGCCACGGCGGACTGCTCCTGACCTCGGCCCAGGCACCCCCCGACCTGCGGGAACGGCTGCGGCGCCAGGGCCACGACGTGCCCGAGGCGCTCGCCCGCGGCCGGCTGAGCACGAAATCCCTGCGGAGTGCGGAAGCGCAAGCGGAATCCGACGACCTCGGCGCGCTGGTGTGCCGCGAGGCCGAGAGTGCGATCTCCGGCGGACTCCTCGGCCTGCGCGTCGTCCTGGAGGCGGCACCGAGGCGGGACACGCGGGCGCCCGGAGGGCTCGGCGACGCCGAGAAGCTCCTCGACCCCGTCTTCCATGTGCTGCCGGTGATCGGCCTGTGCCAGTACGACCGCCGCGCCTTCGACCCGCCCGAACTGGCCGCACTCGACGCCCTGCACCACGGCAGGGCGGTCGCCGACGACGTCTGGCAGGACGAACTGCTGCGCATCACCCGCACGTTCACCCCGCCGGGCCTCGCTCTGCGCGGCGAGGTGGACGACAGCAACCTCATCGCGGTGGCCCGCGCCCTGCGCGCCGAGACCGAGCGGGCCGCCGGACGGGCGGAGGCACCGCACCGGACCCGCGTCGACCTGCGCGAGCTGACCTTCATCGACGTCTGCGCGCTGCGACTGTTCGTCTTCACCGGGCTGAGCCTGCACGCCCTTGGCGGCGGCATGGTCCTCGACGGCGTGGCCCCCCATGTGCGCAGGGTCCTGCGCGTCACCGGCTGGGACCGCGTGCCCGGCCTCTTCACGGGAAAGGGGCGTGAGGGGCCATGACGAGCCTCGGCTTCGTCCACCAGGCACTGTCCTACGCCTCGGACGACGCGTTCCTCTCCGGCACGGCAGGCTTCGTCAGGGACGGCCTCGCGGCGGACGACGTGGTGCTGGCCGTCGTCGCGTCCCGCAACATCACGCTGCTGCGGGACGCCCTCGGCGGTGCCGCGCGGGACGTGGACTTCTTCGACGCCCTGGACTGGTACCACTACCCCTCCCGCACCCTCGGCAGGTACCACGACTACTGCACCGCGCGGGAGGAGGGCGGCGCCCGCCGGATCCGCGTCATCGGAGAACCGGTGTGGACCGGCCGCACGGCCGTCGAGACCCGCGAATGGATCCGCTACGAGTCGGTGGTCAACGCCGCGTTCGCCGGCTCGGGCCACTGGATCGTCTGCCCCTACGACGCCCGGGTACTGCCCGCCGACGTACTCGACACCGTGGGGCGCACCCACCCGGAGGTGACCTCGGGGGTTGCGGCGCCGGAGCCGAGCGGCCGGTACGCGGACCCGGCCGACTTCTACACCGAGTGCTCCGAACTCGCCCGCGCGTCGGCGGACCCGCTCGCCGCCTCCGCCAGGCCCCGCGCGATCACCTTCACCCGCGGCGAGTCGGTGGCCGCCCGTCTGGCCGTCGCCGAGTACGCCCGGCGCTGCGGCATCGCGGAGGACCGCGCGCGGGACATGGTCGCGGCCGTCCACGAGGCGGTGGTCAACGCCGTCCGCTTCGGGGGCGGCGGCGGGGTGCTGCGGCTGTTCAGCGACTCCGACTGGGTGGTCTGCGAGGTCGCCGACACCGGCGCCGGCCGCATCGCCCCCTCCCTGCGGGGCACGGGCTTCCTGGGCCATGTCCCGCCCGACCCGCACGCCCCCAAAGGCCACGGCCTGTGGGTCGCACGGCAGTTGAGTGACCTGGTCACCGAGGACTTCGACGGCGAGGGAGCGGTCCTGCGGCTGCACTTCCGCCGCTGAGAGTTCGGCTCAGGAGCGGGGCAGCTCGCGGCGCTCCAGGGGGCGGGTCGCGGGCCCCTGGAGCACCGAACCGTCGGTGGCGAAGCGGGAGCCGTGGCAGGGGCACTCCCACGTGGTCTCCGCCTCGTTGAAGGCGACCAGGCAGCCGAGGTGGGTGCAGCGGGCGGAGACGGCGTGCAGCGCGCCGTCCTCGTCACGGTGGACCGCGCAGCGGCTCCCCTCGACCCGCACCACCGCTCCCGAACCGGCGGGGATCTCGTCCACGGAGTCCACGTGCGAGGACTTGAGGCGGTCGCCCACGAAGTGCTTGGCCACCTCGGCCTGCTGGCCGAGCAGCGCCGGAGCCTCCCGCACGGTGCTCAGCAGCCGGCGCGGGTCGTACAGGTCCGACCAGGGGGACGTTTCCCCGTCGATCAGCCGGGCGAGCAGCGTGCCCGCCATGACGCCGTTGCTCATGCCCCAGCCGCCGAACCCCGCGGCCACGTACGTGTTGCGGGCGCCGGGGTGGAAGGGGCCGACCATGGGGACGCCGTCGGTCGCGGAGTTGTCCTGCGCGGCCCAGCGGTAGAGGGTCTCCCCGACGTCGAAGCGCTCCCGCATCCACGTGTCGAGGGCCCGGAACCCGGCCGCGGCGTCACCGGTGCCCGGGGTGAAGCCCTCGCCCGTGACGATCAGCAGCCGCCCGCCGTCGCCGTACGGAGCGGTGCGCACCGAACGCTTGCCCTCGTCCTGGGTGATGTACATGCCCCGCGGGTCCTGCCCGGCGGCGGCCAGCGGTGCGGCGACGACGAGCTCGCGGTTGGCCGAGAGGCGGGCGAAGAGCAGCGCCCGGTCGAACACGGGGTAGTGGGTCGCGACGACGACGGCCTTCGCGGTGACCGTGTGCCCCGACTCGGCCGTCACCCGGCAGGGCGTGCCCTCCTTCAGGCCGGTCACCCGCGTGCGCTCGTGGATGACACCGCCCCGCGCGCGCAGGTCGTCGGCGAGCGCGAGCAGGTACTCGCGAGGATGGAACTGCGCCTGGTCCGCCACGCGCACCGCGCCCGCCACCTCGAAGGGCAGGCCGGTGACCTCGGTGTACTCCGCCGAGAGACCGGCCTCCGCGGCCGCGGCCGCCTCGGCCCGCAGCGCGTCGGTCCCTTCGGGGCGGATGGTGTACGTGTAGGCGGGCGCCCGCTCCAACTGGCAGTCCACGCCGAGTTCGGCGCTGACGGCGGCCACCCGCTCCACCGCCTCCTGCTGCGAGCGCGCGTACAGGCGGGCGGCCTCGGGCCCGCGGGTGCCGCGGAGCCGCTCGTAGACGAGGGAGTGCAGCGAGGACAGCTTCGCGGTGGTGTAGCCGGTCACCCCGGCGGCGATGCGGTCGGCTTCGAGGACCGCCACGGTCCGGCCCCGGCGGGCCGCCTCCCACGCCGTGCTGAGCCCCGCGACTCCGCCGCCGACCACGGCGACGTCCACCTCGATGTCCTCGGCCAGCGGCGCGTGGGACGTCGCCGGGGTGGTGTCCATCCAGTACGACTCGGGGCGGCCCGGCAGCGGACCGGCCGGAGTGGGAGGTGCGGCAGACATGGGGATCTCCTTGGTCTCGGGCCCAGCGTAGGCAAAAGGGGCATGTCGCACCCGCCGGCGAGGGGCGGGACGTATCCCGCCCCTCGCCGGGCTCCGTTCAGAGCCAGTCGCGGGGCACTGTCTCGTTCCACGTACGGGAGAAGACGCGCCGCTCGCCCTCGTAGCCGTCGAGCGTGGCGTCGACGAGGAAGTTCTCCTTGTCGCACCGCAGCACCGTGCGGGTCTCCACCCGCACGTCCCAGTCGCCCCGCCGGAAGGTCACCGTCCAGGCCGACTCACCGCCCACCGACGTGAAGTCCTCCCCGGTGGAGGTGTACCGCTCGAAGGCGCGGCAGCCGACGTCCAGGCAGATCTCCTCGAAGCGCACGACGCCCCGGTCCTTGACGATCTCCAGCGCCGAGTCGTAGTTGACCAGGTCACGCCGGACCTCCCAGCGCTGGTCCGGCGGTGTCAGCCGGGTGGTGGCCAGCGGCTCGGTGCCCTCCGGCTCCTCGAAGGGGCGGTGCGGCACGTTGTCCGGCTCCGCCACGGGACGCACCGGCAGCCGCAGCGCGCTGGTGCCCTCGTACACGCTGAGCAGGACCGGGCAGGGCGGCGGCCAGGCGAGCGGCCAGTACGACGTGGAGAGGGAGAGCCGGATGCGGTGGCCGGGCGGGAACGACTGCGCCACGCCGTTGAGCTGGAGGGTCGCGCGGTAGCGCTTGCCGGGCTCCAGTGGTTGGGGCTCGCCCGTGCCGTCCCTGCGGGTCAGGTTGAGCACGCCGTACGTCACGCGCGTGGCCCGGCCGTCGGGGGCGACGTCCGAGAGGCGGGCGGCGACGGTGGCCACCGGCTCGCTGACGGACAGGTCGAGGTCGACGGAGGGCGAGCCGAGGATCTCCACCGCCTCGGTCAGCTGGGGCGAGTCGAAGACCAGCGAGCCGCCGTCCTCCTCCCGCTGGTCGTAGGGGAGGTCGGGCGGTGCGTTGTAGGACGCCCACTTGCCGGCGAACTGACCGACCGACAGGGGTGACTGCACGGTCAGGGCATCGCCGGACTCCGCCGGCTGCGGCACCTCGCCCTGCCGGGTGATGCGGTGGCGCAGCAGGGGGTGGGAGATGTCCTGGATGTGCGGCGAGGGCCACTCCGGTTCGCCGACCCAGCGGCCGGGGCGCTCCTCGTAGGAGGTCGAGGGCGGCACGCTGTCCTGCATCCAGGCCCGCAGCATGGGGCCCTCCATGACGCCGTTGTCCTCGCCCTTGAGCCAGTGGTCCCACCAGCGGACCACTTCCTGGAGATAGCCGATGGCGGGGCCCGGCTCACCCAGGTGCGGGTACTTGTGCGACCAGGGGCCGACGAGGCCCTTGCGCGGCACGTCGAGGTGGCCGAGGAGCCGGGCCACGGCGTTGGAGTAGCCGTCCGCCCAGCCGCTGGAGGCGAGGACGGGGCAGCGTACGGCCGAGTAGTTCTCGCAGACCGAGGCGTGCTGCCAGTACGCGTCGCGACGCTGGTGACGCAGCCATTCGAGGACCCAGGGGCGGGTGCCCTCCATGCGCTCGTGCCACATCTCGCGCCAGCGGTCGCCGACCACGGCCGGGTCGGGCGGGCAGGTGCTGTAGGCGAACATGGTGCCCGCCTCGGCGAGGTTGTCGGACAGCATCGCGCCGCCCATGTAGTGCATGTCGTCCGCGTACCGGTCGTCCGTGAACGAGGAGATGACGATCGCCTTCAGGCTCGGCGGCTGCCGAGCGGCGACCTGGAGCGCGGCGAACGCGCCCCAGGAGATGCCCATCATGCCGGTGGACCCGTCGCACCAGGGCTGCTCCGCCAGCCAGGCGAGCACCTCCTCGGCGTCGGTCTGCTCCTGCTCCAGGTACTCGTCCTTGAGGACACCCTCGGACTCACCCGTGCCGCGCACGTCCACACGCACGCACGCGTAGCCGTGGCCGGCGATGTAGGGGTGGTGGATCGAGTCGCGCACGGAACTCAGGTCGCGCTTGCGGTACGGGATGTACTCGAGGACGGCCGGGACGGGCGCGTCGTCCGAGGACGTCGGGCGCCAGATGCGCGCCGACAGACGGGTGCCGTCGGACATCGGGACGACGACGTGTTCTTCCTCTTTGGTCGCGTACGGGAGATTGCCCACGTAACGCATGTGGCCGTGCCATCCTCTCGGTCGACCGTTCCGCCGTCCGGCGGAGCGGGGTGGGTCAGTGCTGTTGCTGCGGGGCGTGGAGTGCGGGGTGCTAGTCGTTGGTGAGGTCGCGTCCGCCGGGCTCCGTGTCGTCGAAGGTGAGGCCGAGGGCCGCCACGCACTGGTCGTACTTGCTCCGCAGCTCCTCCTCACTGTCGCCCCCGGTGGAGATGTGGGCGAGTTCAAAGCTGTAGCTGTCCTGGTGGGGGGCGTCGGAGAGGCGCTGGCCGTCCTCGACCAGGACCTCGATGCGCACGTGCCCGATCTCACGCTCGATGCGGTCGAGCTCCTCACGGGTGGGCACGTCGTGCACCACACCGTCGGCGAACCAGCGGTAGTACCACTTCGCGGAGGTCGCGCACGGGCCCTGGCCGTGCGGGAACGCGGGGTCCTCGCCGAAGGCGAGGCTGACCATGCAGTGGTGGTTGGACGTGCCGTCCACGAACCCGAAGAGCTCGGCGTGCGACTGCGAGTGCCGGGGGTTGATCTCCAGCAGGTTCAGCTCGTCATTGCTGGGGTCGTAGAAGTACTCGATGCTGAAGGTCGCCGAGTCCATCCCGATCTGCCGCATCACCCGTTCGGAGACGTCGTGCAGGCGGCGCACCACCGGCTCCGGCAGGGTGGAGGGGTACTGGTGGCGGAGGAAGCAGGAGGAGTCCGGATAGTTGATCGAGTCGAGGACGCCGTAGATGGTGACCTCACCTTGGTGGACGTACCCCTCCACGGCGACCTGGACCCCGGAGAGAGCCTCCTCCGCGAGACAGACCTGCGCGCCGATGCCCGCCATCTCCTCGGGCACCTCGATCTGGTCGAGGATGTACTCGAAGGGCCGGCCGACCAGGCCGATCCCGTCCTTGATCTTGGCCACCGCGTCCCGGAACTCGTACGGGTCATGGACGCTGTAGGCCAGCTTCGACGAATACGAGAGCGCCGGCTTGAGCCACATGGGGAAGCGCACGCCCTCCGGGGGCTGCGGGTCCGCCGCCGCCAGGTCCACCCGGCCGAAGCGCGGATGCTCGTCGATCACCTTCTGCTGTTCGAGGCGGCTCCAGTACTTGTGCTCGCACTTGACGACGGACTCCAGGCTGGTGCTGCGGGTGCCGTACCGGTCGCCCAGCATCGCCACCAGCGTGCTGACGGGGAAGTCCCAGTAGCCGACGATCGCGTCGATCTCGCCGTCGAACGCGTCGAGGATCTTCTCCGCCCTCGCCAGGAGCTCCGGTACGGAGACCTCGCCCTGCTGTAGCTCCTCGATCGTGAGCAGCTGGTGGAACCGGCAGTCCGCCGCGTGCGGTATGTCCCTCAGCGCCGGCAGGTTGGCGTCGTCCAGACCTACGACGAAGACGTTCTTCTGGCGTGCAGCCACGGATGCTCCTTCTCTCGACAGCGTCAGTGGCGCTGAGTACCCGCAGGCCGGAGGCGCACACGTCGGCCATCCTGGGTAAGCGGAACCCACCCGACCCGAGAGGAGAGCAGTGGCCGAGCGACGAGACGGGAAACGTGGCGGCAGAGATGGCGGGGGGAAGGACGTCGTCAGGGCGCTTCTCGACGCCGAGGGACGCACCTATGCCGAGGAGGCCGGCATCAAGCTGCGCGACACGCCGCAGCCGCTGTACGAGCTCCTGGTCCTCTCCGTCCTGCTGAGCGCGCCGATCCGCGCCGGCGCGGCGGTGGGCGCGGCCAGGGAGCTGTTCGACGCCGGGATGCGCGACGCCCGGCGCATGGCCGACGCGACGTGGCAGGAGCGTGTCGACGCGCTGGGCCGGGGCGGCTACCGGCGCTACGACGAGAGCACCGCCACGCGGCTCGGTGACGGCGCGCTCCTCGTGCAGCGGGACTACGGCGGTGATCTGCGCCGGATGCGGGACGAGGCGGGCGCCGACGTGAAGGCCCTGAGCGAGAGCCTGCAACGGGTGCCGGGGATCGGCCCGGCGGGCGCCGCCATCTTCCTGCGCGAGGTGCAGCGGGTGTGGCCGCGGGTGGGGCCCTACTTCGGGGACAAGGCGCTGGACGGGGCGCGGCAGCTCGGGCTGCCGGACGATCCGGACGAGCTGACGCGGCTCGCGGGGGACGTGGAGCCCGCCGTGCTGTCGGCCGCGCTGGTCCGGGCTTCGCTGGACAACTGGCACGGGGAGTAGCGCCTCGCGCGCGCTGCTCGGCGTCAGACCGGGAGCAGCCGTGTGATCAGCGCGCCGAGCTGCCGTGCGTTGCGGCATTCGTGCATCTCGACCAGCTCGGCGTACGCGCACGCCGCCGAGTCCCCGGTCGACCACTGCGAACGCTGCTCGGGGTTGAGCCAGTACACCCTGCGGGCCCGCTCGGCGATGTGCCGCAGCGCCGGCAGGTTGGGGTCGCTCATGTTCGTACGGGCGTCACCGAGGACGAAGACCGTGGAGCGCGGGCCGACCGCGTCGACGTACCGCTCCGCGAACTCGCCCAGCGCCGTGCCGTAGTCGCTGCTGCCGTGCCGGCCCGTGACCGTGGCTTCGCCGGCGATGCGGGCGCCGAGGCCCGCCGGGTCCGCCGTCCCGTGCGCGAGCAGCCCCGTCACCTCGTCGACGCGGTTGACGAACGCGAACACACGCACCTTGCTGAACTGGTCGTGCAGCGCCTGCACCAGCAGCATCGTGAAGTTCGCGAAGCCGGCCACCGAACCGGACACGTCGCAGAGCAGCACCAGCTCCGGGCGGCCGGGACGGCGGCGGCGCAGCACGGGCCGCATCGGCACGCCGCCGGTCGACAGGGAGCCGCGCAGGGTTCTGCGCAGGTCGATGGAGCCGTGCGCGGCCCGTCGGCGGCGGGCGGCCAGGCGGGTGGCGAGCCTGCGGGCCAGCGGGTGCACGGTCCTGCGCAACTCGTCCAGCTGGGCGCGGCCCGCCAGCAGGAAGTCGACCCGGTCGGCGGTGGTCGCCACGGCGCGGCGGGCGATCTCCTCGGTGCCGCGCCGCTCGGCGACCCGGCGGCGTGCCTCCGAGCGGACCCGCTCACGGAAGCCCTCGATGCGGCGCCGGATCTCGTCGGCCTCCAGGCGGTCCGTGAACGCGCCGTCCCCGCCGGAATCCGCGCGCAGAGCGGCGAGCACGCGCGCGAGGAGCGTCTCGGGCCGCAGCCGCTCCAGGGTCTGGTACGAGGACCAGCCGTCGGAGCCACCCTGTCCCGAGCCGTACCCGCCGAAGCCGTCGACCGCCTGGGCCGCCAACTGGCCGAGCAGCGCCTTGTCGTCGGCGGCGAGCGCGGCGACCAGGCGCTCGCGCAACGCCTCGCGGTCCGGCGGGGTGTCCTGGTCCGGCGGGGTGTCCCGCTCCTCGCGGCGGGGCGCGCCGATGCCCACCGGGAAGTACAGGTCGAAGACGGGGTCGAAGACCGCCCGCTGGCTCTGCTGGTGCAGCAGCGCCGCGGCGAGGCCCTCCCTGACCCGCTCCCGGTCGTCGAGACCGAGGGCCCGCAGCGCCTCCGCGGCGTCGACGCTCTCACCGGGACCGATGCGCAGACCGTGCGAACGCAGCGCCGCCACCAGGCCGGTGAGACGCCGGGGGAGGCCGCCCGCCATGGTGGTCACACGGCGTCCAGGTCCAGCTTCGCGCCCGCCTTCAGCACGTCGTCCTGGTGCTTGAGGACGACGCCGAGGCTGTCACGCACGACGCTCTCGTCCAGGGTGTCCGCGCCGAGGGCGAGCAGCGTGCGCGCCCAGTCGATGGTCTCCGCGACCGAGGGCACCTTGCGCAGGTCCATCGCGCGCAGCGCCCCCACCACCCGCACCACCGACGCGGCGAGTGCCTCGTCGAGGCCGGGCACCTTCATCCGGACGATGCGGCGCTCCAATTCCTCGTCGGGGAAGCCGATGTGCAGGAACAGGCAGCGGCGGCGCAGCGCCTCGGACAGCTCACGGCTCGCGTTGGAGGTCAGGACGACGAACGGGCGGCGCTCCGCGCCGATCGTGCCGAGCTCGGGCACCGTCACCTGGAAGTCGCTGAGCACTTCGAGGAGCAGGCCCTCGACCTCGACGTCGGCCTTGTCGGTCTCGTCGATCAGGAGCACCTTCGGCTCGTCGCCGCGGATCGCGGTGAGCAGCGGGCGCGAGAGCAGGAACTCCTCGCTGAAGATGTCGGTGCGCGTCTCGTCCCACGACTCGTCGCGCCCCGCGGTGATGCGGAGCAACTGCTTGGCGTGATTCCACTCGTAGAGCGCGCGGGACTCGTCGACGCCCTCGTAGCACTGGAGTCTGACCAGGCGCGCCCCGGCGACCTGGGCGACGGCCTTCGCCAGCTCCGTCTTGCCGACGCCTGCCGGGCCTTCCACGAGCAGCGGCTTGCCCAGCCGGTCGGCCAGGAAGACGGTGGTGGCGACCGCGGGGGAGGCGAGGTACCCGGTCTCGGCGAGACGGGCCGCGACGTCGTCGACCGACGTGAAGTAACCGGTCGCCGGGGGCTCGGACGTCATGGTGGGTTCTCCAGGTGGGTGGGGTCAGGACCCGAGAGCGTCAGGACTCGAAGGTGTCAGGACTCGAAGGGCGTCAGGACTCGATGGGCGTCAGGACTCGATGGGCGTCAGGATGAAGAGCGGGATCTCGCGGGAGGTCTTCTTCTGGTACTCGGCATAGTCGGGCCAGACCGCGACCGCGCGGTCCCACCAGATCTGCCGCTCCTCGCCGGAGGCTATCCGCGCGCGGTAGTCCTTCTTCTCCGTGCCGTCCTGTACTTCGACGTGAGGTTCGGCCACGAGGTTGTGATACCAGGACGGGTTGGCCGGGTCGCCGCCCTTGGACGCGACCACCGCGTACTCCCCGTCGTGCTCGACGCGCATCAGGGGGTTCTTGCGCAGCTTGCCGCTCTTGGCGCCGACCGACGTCAGCAGGATCACGGGCTTGCCCTTGAAGACCGTGCCGTCGGTCCCGCCCGAAGTCTCGATCAACTGGGCCTGCCTGCTCGCCCAGTCCCATGTACCCGGTTCGTACTCTCCAGTCAGAGGCATATCTCGTGAACGGCGGGCCGGGGCCGATGGTTCCTGATCACCGTGCACGGCCGGCACCGCCATGCGCTAAAAAGGGCAGCAACGATTCATCGAGACGTCAGGGGCGAACATGGCGGGGCACGGCATACCGGACGACTACCTCGACGGCTATGCCGAGATCCTCACCGCCGCCTCCCGCACGGGACGCCGGCTGACCCGCGAGGAGCTGGAGTCGCGGCGCGCCCTGGGGGAGCGGGCGGCCGACGCCGGGCACGGCCTGCGCGCCCTGGTCGGCGCCCACCTGGCGGCGACCCGTGACCACTGGCCGCACGGGCGGCCGGACACCGCCGAGAGCGCCCTCGCCGCGGCGGAGCAGGCGGTCGACGCCTTCGCCGAAGGTTATGAACGCGCCCAGCGCCTGGCCGTACGCCAAGAAGAGGCGGCACGGCGGGAGTTCATCGACGACCTGCTGTACGGGCGCAGCGACCTCGGGCTGCTCGCCGAACGCGCCGAGCGCTTCGGACTGCGCCTCTCCTACGAGCACGCGGTCGCCGTCGCGCAGGACCCGCGCGGCTACGAAGAGGGGCACGCCGTCCCCCGTGCGGTCGAGAACGCCCTGATCGGCAGGTTCGGCGACCGGAGCATCCTGCTCACCACCAAGGACGGCCGCCTGGTGTGCGTCGCGCCGGGCGACCAGGCCGAGGTGCTCGCCTTCTTCGCCAAGCAGGCGTACGCCGCCACCGACGGCTGCCGGGTCGCCATCGGCCGCCCCCGGCCGGGCCCCGGGGGAGTCGTCCAGTCGTACGAGGAGGCGCTGGGCGCCCTGGACCTCGCGGAGCGCCTGGAGCTCGACGCCCCTGTGCTGCACGCCGCCGACCTGCTCGTCTACCCCGTCCTCACCCGCGACCGGCAGGCCATGGCCGACCTGGTGCTGCACACGCTGGGCCCGCTGCGGGAGGCCCGCGGCGGGGCCCGCCCGCTCCTGGACACGCTCACCGCGTACTTCGACTCGGGCTGTGTCGCCGCGGAGACGGCCCGCGTCCTGGCCCTGAGCGTGCGGGCGCTGACCTACCGCCTCGAGCGCATCCACAAGCTCACCGGCGCCAACCCGGCCGACCCCGTGCACCGTTACACGTTGCAGACGGCGGTCATCGGGGCGCGCCTGCTCGACTGGCCCGAGACCCAGTTCTTGCAGGCGACTCTCTAGCGGCCGAGACGTGGGATCTCGATGGCGGGGCAGCGGTCCATGACCATGTCCAGGCCGGCCGCGCGCGTACGGTCGTACGCCGTCTCGTCGATCACGCCGAGCTGGAACCAGACGGCCGCGGCGCCGGCCGCCACCGCCTCGTCGGCGACCGGGCCCGCCAGGGCGCTGTTGACGAAGACGTCGACCACGTCGACCTTGAACGGCACGGCGGCCAGGGACGGATACCCCTGCTCGCCGTGGACGGTCGGGGACTTGGGGTGGATCGGCACGACGCGCTTGCCGAAGCGTTGCAGGACGGCCGCGACGCCGTACGCCGCGCGGTCGCGGTTGTCGGACAGTCCCACGACCGCCCAGGTGTCCCCGTGCTCCGTCAGGATCCTGCGTACCGTCTCCTGGTCGCCGTACATGACCTGCCTCCTCGGTGAAGTGCGGCCGGACGGCCGCTCGGGCCGCCGTCGGTCAGACGTTCACGCCGAAGTCCGACGCGATGCCTCGCAGCCCGCTGGCATAACCCTGGCCGACCGCGCGGAATTTCCACTCCGCACCGTGCCGGTAGAGCTCGCCGAAGACCATGGCGGTCTCCGTGGAGGCGTCCTCGGAGAGGTCGTAGCGCGCGATCTCGGCGCCGTCCGCCTGGTTCACCACGCGGATGAAGGCGTTGCGGACCTGGCCGAAGCTCTGGCCGCGGTTCTCGGCGTCGTGGATGGAGACCGGGAAGACGATTTTGTCGATGGCGGCGGGCACCTGGGCGAGGTTCACCTTCACGGTCTCGTCGTCGCCCTCGCCCTCGCCGGTGAGGTTGTCGCCGGTGTGCTCGACCGAGCCGTCCGGGCTCGTCAGGTTGTTGTAGAAGATGAAGTGCTGGTCGGAGACGACCTTGCCGGATGCGTCGCAGAGCAGTGCGCTGGCGTCCAGGTCATGGTCGGTGCCCGTCGTGGTGCGCACGTCCCAGCCCAGACCGACCAGTACGGCGGTGAGGCCGGGGGCCTCCTTGCTGAGCGAGACATTGCCGCCCTTGGCCAGGGAAACTCCCACGATGTCCTCCTGAGGTATGAGTACTGCATGAACCGGTCCAGTAAAAACTACAGGACTGTAGAAGATGGGTGTTCGGCGGCGGCCCGTTACGATGTGGCGCTCCCCGCGGAGCATGACAAGGCTGGAGGGAGCCGGGCATGAAGCATCACGACGAGCACGGGCAGCGGCAGCCACGGCTGCGCCGCCGCGCGCAGGGCGAACTGGAACAACAGGTGCTCGCCGCGCTGCACGCCGCGCCGGAGCCGGTCAGCGCCGCCTGGGTGCAGGAACGGATCGGCGGTGATCTCGCCTACACGACGGTGATGACCATCCTGACCC
Source organism: Streptomyces sp. DSM 118878 (assembly GCF_052936595.1). Lineage (NCBI taxonomy): Bacteria > Bacillati > Actinomycetota > Actinomycetes > Kitasatosporales > Streptomycetaceae > Streptomyces > Streptomyces sp. DSM 118878. Next base: position 873,784 of record NZ_CP193622.1, on the reverse strand, counting down.
GTCTGCTCGCCAAGGACGTGGTGAGCAGGGAACGCGCGGGCCGCTCCTTCGCCTGGTCGTCCGCGTCCGACGAGGCGGGTCTTGCCGCCTTCCGCATGCGCAAGGTGCTCGACGGCGAGAGTGACCGCGAGGCGGTCCTCGCCAGCTTCGTCACCACGCTGACGCCCGACGACGAGCAGCTCCTGCGCGACCTGCTCGGCCGGGCGGACGCCGAAGCGGACGACTGACGCCCGAAGGGGGCTCTTCTCTGATGGGCGTCTTCGTCTTCCTGCCACTGGTACTGCCGCTGACCGCTTGGCCGGTCGCCCGCCTCGCCGAGCAGCATCTGCACCCGCGCGCCGCCACGCGCGTGCTCACCGCCGTCGCCGGCGTGATGGCCGTGTGCAGCACGCTCTGCCTGGCGCTGCTCATGGTCGTCGGCACCGCCCAGCTTCCCGGCAACCCGCTGCCGGACGGCTGGTCCGACCCCGAGGTGCGGGCCGCCGTCCCCTATGACGAGTTCGCCGGGCGGGCCGCCATCCCCGCCCTGCTCGCCGTCTGCGCGGCCTGCGCCCGCCTGCTGTGGCGGCACGCGCGCGTACGCCGACGGGCGCGCCGCGCGCTGGAGGGGCTGCCCGGCACGTCCGTCGCCGTCCTCCCGGACGAGGCGTCGTACGCCTACGCCCTTCCGTCGCGCGACGGCGGCCGTGTCGTGGTCACCACCGGCATGCTGGCCGAGCTGGCGGCGCCGGAGCGGCGCGCGCTCTTCGCCCACGAGCGGGCCCATCTGAGCGCACGGCACCACCGGCACCTGCTCGTCACGCAGCTCGCGGCCCGCGCCAACCCGTTCCTGCGGCCGCTGCGCACCTCCGTCGCCTTCACCGCCGAGCGGTGGGCCGACGAGAGCGCCGCCCGCGCCGTCCGGGACCGGCGGACCGTGGCCCGCGCGATCGGCAAGGCCGCCCTGGTCTCCCGGGGCGTGCCCGCGCCGACCCTCGCGGGGCTGGCGGCGGCGGGGCCGGTGCCGCGCCGCGTCGCCGCGCTGCTCGCGCCCGCGCCGGCCGCCCGCATCCGGCCCTCGGTGTTCACCTCGATGGGGCTCGCACTGTGGTGCGCGGCCTTCGGCACCGCCGTGTCCGCGATGTCCTCGGCGAACTCCGCGGTCACGATGGTCCTCATCCTGCGGGCGGCCACGCCGCTCTGACAGCCCCCGCGGCCCTCGTGCTCCCTACAGGTCGAACTCGTGCGGCGGCAGGTCGAGCGTGAAGCACGCCTCGCGCACGACGGCCTGCTCGTCCTTGTCGAAGTCACCGTCGGCGCCGCCGATGATGATGCCGATCTGGACGACCGCACGGGCCTCCGCGGGCTTCTTCTTCGCCTTGGCGACCTCCTGCATGACGCTCACCTTGCCGAACGCGAAGTCGGCGGTGAGCTGGTCCACGTAGCCCTCGAAGCGGCGCCTGAGGTCGTCGGCGGGGAAGTTCTGAAGCACTTCGTTCGTCCCGATGAGCTGGGCCACGCGCCGGCGCTCCGAGGGGTCCACGGTGCCGTCGGCGGCGGCCACCAGGGCGCACATGGCCATGCTGGCGTCGCGGAAGGCGCCGCTCTTGAGGTCGTTCTTCTTCGCCATCAGCTGGGTCTGCATCGTCGACGCGGATTCCTTGAGGCGATCCCACAGGGCCATGGAGAACTCCATAAACTATCGGTGTACCAGGGGCGTCGCCACGGTCCACGGCCCACGGAGTGCGGGGCCGGCGACCGCGGCAAGTTCTACAACAGAGTAGAAACTAGCAGCCGAACCGAGAAGTTCCCGCCCAGCGGAAGGTGCGCGTGATGACGCCGACGGCACAAGAGCTCCTGCGGACCACGGCCGCCCGCCTCGCCCTCGACCCGGGAGCGAACCCGCTCGTCCCCCACGTCGCCGACGGCACGGCGGCGCCGCGCACGCTCGCGGTCCTCGCCCTCGAACAGCGGCACGTCATCCCCTCTGACCGGCGGTCCTTCCAGCACCTGGCCGAGCGTGCGGCCGAGAGCAAGGATCCGGAGTCCGCCGCGTTCTTCGAGTCCCTGGCGGACGGCGAGTCCCTCGCGGAGGAACGGGTCGCCCCGCTGCTCGACGCCCTGGAGGTCGACGCGGCCGAGAGCGCCACCTACGAACCGCAGGCCGGCTGCCAGGCGTACCCGGCGTACGCGGCCTGGCTCGCGCTGAACGCCGAGCCGGCCGACGTCGTCATCGCCCTCGCCGCCAACTTCGCCTCCTGGGGAGCGTGTTGCGCGGTGATCGCCCGCGCGCTGCGTGAGCGGTACGGCCTCAGGGACGAGGCCTGCGGCTTCTTCGACCTGTTCGCCGAGCCCGCGCCGGAACTGGACCGGCAGGCGCTCGCCGCGGTGCGGGCGGGCCTGGACCGCCGCCGCGTCACGGCGGCACACCTGCGCTACGGCCGCCTCGTGCAGGGCTACGAGGAGATGTTCTGGGCGACGCTCGCGAACGGGGACAAGGTGTTGCGGGGCAGGTGACGGAAGCCCGGGGGCACCGTCGAGGAGGCGCCGCGCGCGGGCGATCCGATGGGGACCTGCCACGCGCGCGTGCCCGGCAACATCAGCCACGCGCGCGTGCCCGCATCCGGCTCGGCGGCAGGGACCGCGCCGGGTGCAGCTCCCGAGCCGGGTCCGCGGCCGCGGACCCTACGTACGCCTGGTGACCGGCAGGACGATCGCGGTGGCCGCGATGCCGTCGCGCACGACCCACTGGCCGGAGAACACCTTCATCTCGACGCCCTCCACCACGGGACCCTCGACGAGCAGCCGCGCGGTGAACGTCCCGTCGATCGCGAGGTCCAGCCGCGCCTCGTCGAAACCCAGCCAGCGGCCGGTGAGCGGGAACCACGTCTTGTAGACGGACTCCTTGGCGCTGAACAGCAGCCGGTCCCAGGGCGTGGCAGGCTGCCGGGCGCCGAGAGCCGCGAGCGCGGCACGCTCCGTCTCGTCGGCGACCAGGTCCAGGACCCCGGGGTCACGCAGCGGCTCACCGGGCTCGGCGTCGATGCCGAGCGAGATCACCTGGTCGGCGCGGGCCACGACCGCCGCGCGGTACCCGGCGCAGTGGGTCATGCTGCCGACGACACCGGCCGGCCAGCGCGGCGCGCCCCGCTGCCCCGGCAGGATCGGCGCGGGCGGCACGCCGATGCGGGACAGCGCGGTCCGGGCGCAGTGCCGGACGGTGGTGAATTCGTTGCGCCGCTTGGCCACGGCGTTCGCCACGACCGCCGCCTCCTCCGGGAAGAGGACCGCGTCGGCGTGGTCGTCATGGGTCTCTTCGACGGTGACGGGCACGGCGGCGAGCAGAGAAGCCAAGGGCCCGGAGGACTCCGGGACCGGGCGCACGGATATCGAAGGTGATGTCACGAGAGATCACCGTACCCGGCGGGCGGCACGCGCGCGTAGCAGACGCCCGTACTCCGGAGCACCGCCGCCGGGGTGGGGGCGGCACCGGATGAGCGCATACGCTGGCGTGATGCCGGACGAGTACCGCACAGTGGCCCGCGAGGGCGTGCACGAGACCGAGATCAACCGCTCGCGCTTCCTGTGTGCCCTCGCGCCCGCGGCCACCGAGCGGGAGGCGCAGGACTTCGTGGCGCGCGTCCGCAAGGAGCACCCGACGGCCTCCCACAACTGCTTCGCGTACGTGATCGGGGCCGACGCGGCGGTACAGCGGGCCAGTGACGACGGCGAGCCCGGCGGCACCGCGGGCGTACCGATGCTCCAGATGCTGACGCGCCGCGACATGCGGTACGTCGTGGCGGTGGTGACCCGTTACTACGGAGGCGTCAAGCTCGGCGCGGGCGGCCTCATCCGTGCCTACGGAGGAGCGGTCGGCGAGGCGCTCGACGCCCTCGGCACCGTCACCCGCCGCCGCTTCCGCCTCGCCACGGTCACCGTCGACCACCAGCGCGCGGGCAAGGTGCAGAACGATCTGCGCACGGCGGGACGTGAGGTGCGCGACGTCCGCTACGGCGAAGCGGTCACGATCGAGATCGGCGTGCCCGACGCCGACGTGGACGCCTTCAAGGGCTGGCTCGCCGATGTCACCGCCGGGGCCGCGGAGTTCGAACTCGGCGGAGAGGCGTACGGAGACGCCTGACGCGCGGTGCCCCCGAGGAAGAGGGGTCACCGGTCGAGAGCGGATACGGCAGTAGCCGCCCGTGATGTCCGACCCGCCCGTTAGTCTCGAGGATCATGAGGCTGCTGCACACGTCCGACTGGCACCTGGGCCGCTCGTTCCACCGCGTGAACATGCTCGACGCCCAGGCCGCCTTCATCGGTCACCTGGTGACGACCGTCCGTGAGCGCGACGTCGACGCCGTCCTGGTGGCCGGCGATGTGTACGACAGGGCGGTGCCGCCCCTCGCGGCGGTCGAGCTCTTCGACGACGCGCTGCACCGGCTCGCGGAGCTCGGCGTGCCCACGGTGATGATCTCCGGAAACCACGACTCGGCGCGCCGCCTGGGCGTCGGCGCCGGACTCATCGACCGCGCGGGCATCCATCTGCGCACCGACCCCGCCGCCTGCGCCGAACCCGTGATCGTCGCCGACGACCACGGGGACGTGGCCTTCTATGGACTGCCCTATCTCGAACCGGCCCTCGTCAAGGACGAGTTCGCAGTGGCGAAGGCGGGACACGAGGCGGTCCTCGGTGCCGCCATGGACCGCGTCCGCGCCGACCTCGCCACCCGCGCGCGCGGCACCCGCTCCGTCGTCCTCGCCCACGCCTTCGTCAGCGGCGGCCGGATCAGCGACAGCGAGCGGGACATCACGGTCGGCGGAGTCGCGGCCGTGCCCTCGGAGGTCTTCGACGGCGTGGACTACGCGGCGCTCGGCCACCTCCACGGCAGCCAGACGCTCGCCGCGCGCGTGCGCTACTCCGGCTCCCCGCTGCCGTACTCCTTCTCCGAGGCCGACCACCGCAAGAGCATGTGGCTCGTCGACCTCGGACCCGAGGGGGACATCGAGGCCGAGCGCGTCGACTGCCCGGTGCCGCGCGCCCTGGCCCGCATCAGGGGCACCCTGGACGAGCTCCTGGAAGATCCGGCCCTCGACCGGCACGCGGAGGCATGGGTCGAGGCCACACTCACCGACGCGGTGCGGCCCGACGACCCCATGGCCCGGCTCTGCGCGCGCTTCCCGCACACGCTCAGCCTCGTCTTCGACCCGGAGCGGGCATCCGACGACCCGGACGTCTCCTACGCCCAGCGTCTGAAGGGCCGCAGCGACGAGCAGATCGCCGACGACTTCGTCGTCCATGTGCGTGGTGCGGGGCCCGACGAGGCGGAGCAGGACGTGCTGCGCTCGGCCTTCGACGCGGTCCGTGCCCACGACACGCTGCGCGAGGTCGCCCGATGAGACTCCACCGGCTCCGCCTCACCGCCTTCGGGCCCTTCGGCACCCCGCAGGACATCGACTTCGACGACCTCTCGGCCGCCGGTCTCTTCCTGCTGCACGGCCCGACGGGGGCGGGCAAGACCTCCGTCCTGGACGCCGTCTGCTTCGCGCTGTACGGATCGGTGCCGGGCGACCGGCAGGGCGGCAAGCAGGGCATGACCCTGCGCAGCGACCACGCGCGGACGGGCGCGCGCACGGAGGTCCGCCTCGAACTGACCGTCGCCGGGCGCCGTCTGGAGATCACTCGGCAGCCGCCGTGGGAGCGGCCCAAGAAGCGCGGGACGGGCACGACCACGGAGAAGGCGCAAAGCTGGCTGCGCGAGTACGGGGGCGGCCCGGGGGCCGGCGCGGACGGCGGCTGGAAGGACCTCAGCCGCTCCCACCAGGAGATCGGAGAGGAGATCACCCAACTGCTCGGCATGAGCAAGGAGCAGTTCTGCCAGGTCGTCCTCCTGCCCCAGGGCGACTTCGCGCGCTTCCTGCGCGCGGACGCGGAGGCACGCGGAAAGCTGCTCGGGCGGCTCTTCGACACCCACCGCTTCGCCGCCGTCGAACAGCGCCTCGCCGAGCAGCGACGCACCACGGAGGCCGAGGTCAAGGCGGGCGACGCGGCCCTCCTCGCCGACGCCCACCGCATGCAGCAGGCCGCGGCGGACGACGGCCGGGGCACCGGGCTGCCGCTGCCGGACCTCGCGCCCGGCGACCCCGGCCTCGCGACGGAGGTCCTCGCCTGGGCGGCCGTGGCCCGCGCCGACGCCCGGGAACGCCTGACGGTCGCGCGGTGCGCGCTCACGGCCGCGGAGTCCGCGCAGGCCGCCGCGGACCGCCGGTTCAGTGAGGCTCGTGACCTCGACCAGGCGCAGGGCCGGTTCGCCCAGGCGCGGGAGCGCCTGGCACGGCTGCACGCGCGCGAGGACGAGCTCCACGAGTGGGAGCGGTGCCTGGAGCGGGCACGCAAGGCCGAGACGGTCGCCCCCGCCCTCGACCTGCGCCAGGCCGCCGACGAAGCACACCGCGCAGCCGCGCAGGAGGAGTCACGCACGCGTGCCCGGCTTCCCGAGACGTTCGCCGCCTCCGCGGCGGCCGGGCTCGCCGCCGCCGCGCGCAAGGCGGCCGAGGAGCTGGGCGGCCTCGCGTCCGCCCGCCGCGCCGAGCGGCGGCTCGCCGACATGGCGGACGAGCGCACGACCCTCGACCGCCAGGAGCGCGCCGACGACGAGCTTTCGCAGGACGCGACGGCATGGCTGGACGGCTGGGACACCACCCGTACGGCACTCCAGGAACGCATCGCCTCCGCACAGGAAGCCGTGACCCACGCCGAGCGCCTCGCCGGGCGCCTGGAACCCGCCCTGGCCCGCCTCGACGCGGCCCGGCGCCGCGACCGGCTCGCGCAGGACGCGACGGCGGCCCAGGAGCGTGCCCTCGCCGCCCGCGAGCACGCCACCGCCACCCACGAGCGCTGGCTCGACCTCAAGGAGCAGCGCCTCACCGGCATCGCGGCCGAACTGGCCGCGCACCTGACGGACGGCGCCCCGTGCGCGGTCTGCGGGGCGACGGAGCACCCGGCGCCCGCGCGCAAGGGCGCGGGGCACGTGGACCGCGGCGCGGAGGAGGCGGCGCTGGCCGCCCACCGGGCCGCCGAGGAGTCCCGCACGGCCGCCGAGCGCGCACTGGGCGACGTACGGGAAGCGCTCGCCGCCCAGGCCGCCGCCGCGCGCGGCGGACAAGGAGGAGAGCCCGACGCGGACGGCGACCCCGCGGCCGATGAACTGGCCGCCGCCGTCGACGAGCTGCGCCGCGCCCACGCCGAGGCCCGGGACCGCGCCTCCGGGCTGCACGCGGCGCAGGAAGCGCTCGCGCGGGCCGAGGGCGAGTACGACCGCAGGCTGGCCGTACAGCAGGAGGCCGCGCGCAGGGCCGCCTCGCGGGCCACCCTGCGGGACGCCCTCGACCGCGAACAGGAAGGCCTGACCCAGGAGTTGACCCGCGCGCGCGGAACCACCGGCAGCGTCGCGGCCCGCGCCGCGCAACTGGAGCGGCAGGCCGCTCTGCTCACCGAGGCCGCCGACGCCGCGCGCACGGCCGACGACACCGCCGAGCGCCTGAAGGACGCGGACGCCCGGCTCTCCGACGCGGCCTTCCGCGCCGGTTTCGACACACCGGCGGCCGCGGCCGCCGCGCTGCTCGACGACGTCCGGTACCGCGAGGTCCAGCACCGCATCGACGCCTGGCGGAACGAGGAGGCCGCGGCGCGCTCCGTCCTCGCCGAGCCGGAGACGGCGGCCGCCGCCGAGCGGCCCGCCGTTGACCTGCCGGCCGCGCGGGCGGCGGCCGAGGAGGCCGGGCGGCGGCTGCGGGCCGCCGGTTCCGCGTGCGACGCGGCGGCGCGGCGCTGCGCCGAGCTGGACCGGCTCTCCGCCCGCACGGCCGCGGCGACCCGCGAACTGGCGCCGCTGCGCGCCACGCACGACCGGGTGGCGCGGCTCGCGGGGCTCGCCGCGGGCACGTCGGCGGAGAACGAACGCCGGATGCGCCTGGAGTCGTACGTACTCGCCGCGAGACTCGAACAGGTCGCAGCGGCAGCCACGGTACGGCTGCGGCGGATGTCCTCGGGGCGCTACACCCTCGTCCACTCCGACGACCGCACGGGGCGCGGCCGCTCGGGCCTCGGGCTGCATGTCGTCGACGCGTGGACGGGACGCGAGCGCGACACGGCGACCCTCTCGGGCGGAGAGACGTTCTTCGCGTCGCTCGCGCTCGCGCTGGGCCTCGCCGACGTGGTCACGGACGAGGCGGGCGGTGTGCGGCTGGACACGCTCTTCATCGACGAGGGCTTCGGCAGCCTCGACGACCAGACGCTGGACGAGGTCCTGGACGTCCTGGACTCCCTGCGCGAGCGGGACCGCAGTGTGGGCATCGTCAGCCACGTCGCTGACCTGCGACGCCGCGTGCACGCGCAGCTGGAGGTCGTGAAGGGGCGGGATGGTTCGTCCGTACGGCAGCGGGGCGGGGCCTGAGGCGGCGCCGGCTCAGCGGCCGAGGGGGCGCCTGGGCAGGGGAGAGGAGTAGACGACGCTCGTCGTCACCGACCCGAGGGCGCCGATCCGGCCCGAGACCTCCTCCAGGTGGCTCATCGACCGTGCGGCGACCTTGATGACGAAACAGTCGTCGCCGGTGACGTGGTGCGCCTCCAGGATCTCGGGGGTCGCCTCGACCAGGTCGTGGAACGGCTTGTAGTTGCCCGTCGGATACCGGAGGCGTACGAAGGCCAAGATCGGCAGCCCGAGGCGTTCCGGATCGACCACCGCCGCGTAGCCCTGGATGACGCCCGCTTCCTCCAGGCGGCGCACGCGTTCGGTGACGGCGCTGGGCGACATCGAGACGGCGCGCGCCAGTTCGGCGTAGCTGGCGCGGCCCTCGCGCTGGAGGACGTCGAGTATGCGCCAGTCGGTGGCGTCCGTGGAATAGCCGGTCATCTCCGAGAGATAACAGGGAAACCCCGGCTGATCAAGGGCCAGGCAGGGGATCACCACTTCAGACTTCGGGTCGTCGCCCATAGATTTTCTGCCATGGAGATCATGAACGCGCAGGTCAGCAGGGGGTCCTCCGGTGCGGTGGCGAAGGGGGACGCGTCCGCCGAGTCGGTCACCACCGCCGTTTCGCTCGCGGCCGCCACGTCAGCCGTGAACCCGGTGCTGCGGGTCCCGCCGGCGTCGCCGGCCGCGGCCGCCGCCTACTTCGGGGCGAGCCTCGCCTTCCACGCCGACGTCTCCGACGTGGCGTCCGCGCTCGCCGCCGGCGACGACCCGGGGTTCGTCGTGATCGACACCCGCTCGACGGCGTCCTGGGACCAGGGCCACCTACCGGGCGCGATCCACCTGCCCACCGCGCTCATCCCCGAGCGGGCGACGGAACTCCTCGACGTGTCGGTGCCGGTGGTCACCTACTGCTGGGGCCCCGGCTGCAACGGGGCGACCCGCGCCGCCCTTGCCCTCGCCGAGCGGGGCTTCCAGGTCAAGGAGATGCTGGGCGGCTTCGAGTACTGGGCGAGGGAAGGCTTCGCGTTCGAGACCCGGGAGGGCCGTGAGCAGAGCCCCGCGGACCCCCTCACGACGCCGATCGCCGCGGGGGACTGCGGCTGCTGACGACTACCGGTGGCTGCCGACGGCTGCCGCCGACTGCCGAGCGCTGCCGCCGGGGCATGGGCCGCTGCCGCCCCGAAATTCCCTGCACGCCCCCGACCTCACCCTCCATCATGAACCGCATGCCGCACTTGCCGCCTTCCGCTTCCGCTCCCACCCCCGCCCAGCTTCGCCGGGATCCGCTTCCGTTGCGGGGGAGGACCGCGCTCGTCACCGGGGCCAGTCGGCGGGGCGGTATCGGGTATGCCGTGGCGCGGCGGCTCGTCGCGTACGGGGCCGGGGTCTATCTGCATCACCACGTACCGCACGACGCCGCGATGCCGTGGGGAGCGGACCGGCCGGAGGACGTCGTCGAAGGAGTGCGTGCCGCGCTCGGCGACCCGGACGCCACGGTCTGCGCGGGGCCGGGGGACCTGTCCGAACCCGCCGCCCCCGCCACACTGATCGACACCGCCGCCGACGCGCTCGGCGGCCGGATCGACATCCTGGTCGCCAACCACGCGCTGAGCGGCGGCGACGGCACGCTCGACGAGATCGACGCGGCCATGCTCGACGCCCACTGGGCGGTCGATACACGGTCGGTGATCCTGCTCGTCCAGGCGTACGCCCGCCTGCGGGCGAAGCTGCCGCCCCGGTCGCCCGGCGGGCGCGTCGTCATGATGACGTCCGGGCAGGACATCGCGGGCGGCATGCCCGGCGAGATCGCCTACGCCCTCCAGAAGGGCGCCCTCGCCTCGGCCACCCGCTCGCTCGCGACCGCGCTCGCCGACCTGCCGGTCACCGTGAACAGCGTCAACCCGGGCCCGGTCGACACCGGTTACCTCACGGGCGACGCCTACGCCCGGGTCGAGGCGATGTTCCCGGCGGGCCGCTGGGGCATGCCCGACGACCCGGCCCGGCTCATCGCCTGGCTCGCCACCGACGAGGCCGAGTGGATCACCGGGCAGGTCATCGACTCCGAGGGCGGCTGCCGGCGCTGACCGGTGGCAGCGGTGCCACCGGCGCCGCTCTCACAGCTTCGAGAGTTCCTCCACCAGGTCGTCGAGGCCGAGCGACCCCTGCGAGAGCGCGGCCATGTGCCACGCCTTCGCGTCGAACGCGTCCCCGTGGCGGCGCCGCGCGTTCTCCCGGCCGAGCAGCCAGGCGCGCTCGCCCAGCTTGTAGCCGATGGCCTGGCCGGGGATCGTGAGGTAGCGGGTCATCTCGCTCGCCACGTAGTCCGTGGGGCGGCTGCAGTGCGCGTCGTAGAACTCCTGGGCGAGGTCGGGCGTCCAGCGCTCGCCCGGGTGGAACGGCGAGTCCGCCGGGATCTCCAGCTCCAGGTGCATGCCGATGTCCACGATGACCCGCAGTGCGCGCATCATCTGGGCGTCGAGGTAGCCGAGCCGGCGCTCCGGGTCGGCCAGGAAGCCCAGCTCGTCCATGAGCCGCTCCGCGTACAGCGCCCAGCCCTCCGCGTTGGCGCTGACGATCCCGACGGTCGCCTGGTAGCGGGAGAGGTTCTCCGCGACGTGCGCCCACTGCGCGAGCTGGAGGTGGTGGCCCGGCACGCCCTCGTGGTACCAGGTGGAGACGAGGTCGTACACGGGGAAACGGGTGTCGCCCATCGTCGGCAGCCACGTACGGCCGGGCCGCGTGAAGTCCTCGGACGGGCCCGTGTAGTAGGGGGCGGCGGCGCCGCCGGGCGGGGCGATGTGGGACTCCACCCTGCGTACCCGCTCGGCGAGTTCGAAGTGTGTGCCGTCCAGCGCCTCGATCGCCTCGTCCATCAGCTCCTGGAGCCAGACCCGTACCTCTTCGACGCCCTCGATGTGCGTGCCGTGCTCATCCAGGTGGGCGAGCGCCACCCAGGGGGTCGCGGCGCCCGGCAGGATCTTCTCGGCCTCGGCCCGCATCTCCGCGAGCAGCCGGTGGAACTCCGTCCAGCCGTACGCGTACGCCTCGTCCAGGTCGAGGTCGGTGCCGTTGAAGTAGCGGGAGAGCAGGGCGTAGCGCTCGCGGCCCACGGTGTCCGGCGTGCCCTCGATCGCGGGCTCGTAGACGTCCCGCATCCAGTCGCGCAGCGCGGTGACGGACGCGGTGGCGGCGCGGGCGGCCGTGTCGAGGTCGGCGCGCAGGGCCTCGGGCCCGCCGGCGGCGAACTCCTCGAACCAGCCGCGCCCGTCCCCCTCCTCGCCCGTCCACTCGGTGAGCTGCCCGATGAACGTGGCGGTGGGACGCGGCGCCGCGAACAGCTTGCGCTCCAGGCCGATTTCGAGTGTGGCGCGGTAGCCCTCGAACGCGGCCGGTACGGCCCGCAGCCGCTCGGCGATCGTCGCCCAGTCCTCCTCGGTCTCCATCGGCGTCACGGTGAAGACCTCGCGCACCTGGTGCGGCGTCGTGTGCAGGTTGCCGACCCAGCGCAGGTGCTCTTCCGCGTCGTGCACGGCGAGTTCGGCGGTGAGCCGCTCCCGCAGGAGCCGGCCGCACCGCCGCTCGGCCTCGCTGTCGGCACCGGGCCTGCGCTCTGCCTCGTCCAGCCGGGCCAGCGTCGTCCGCGCGAGCAGCGCCAACGCCTCCTGCCCTGCGGGAGAGGTGTCCGGGAGCCGGCTGTCACTCTCCTTCACGCCGAGGTAGGTACCGGTGATCGGATCAAGGGCGATGAGCTCGTCCACGTAGGCGTCGGCCACGTCGCGGGGGAGGGGGGCGGTGTTCGACTGCGCGTGCTTGGTGTCTGGCATGCGGACATCCTGGCTCCCGGCGTCCGGCGGGCGCCAGTGCCTTTGAGACGCGCGTCGAGCACCTAGGTCCGCTTTCGCACGCTTCGCCGAGATGATCGCCCCGACCGGCCCCGGATCACCCGGTGATGGAGCCGGCGAACTCGGGGAAGTCGAGGTCGGCGTCGTCGCTGTTGCGCTGCACGGTGACGACGATCTTCTTGCCGTACTTCGACTCGAGCGCGTTGTCGTGGGTCTTCGTCGCCGACACCCCGGGAGCCAGGCGGCCCTCCAGGGGCTCGGAGCCCTTCTCGAACGATGTCACCGACGCCTGGCCGCCGTTGGTGGCACCCTCGACGATGAGCGACAGGTCGTCCAGGGCGGCGGCGGACTTGCCGTTGTTCGTCACCTTAAGCTTCACCCGGAAGTCGGTCTCGCCGGGCTTGGCGGATTCGAGGAGCTCCGCGTCATGGCCGGTGAACACCTTCGCCTCGGTGACCGACACCTTGAGCCCGTCCGGCCAGGCGTAGGACTCGCCGAACCTCAGGTCCGTCGGCCGCGCCTCGGCGCCGTCCTCGCCCGTTCCGGCGTCGGCAGCGGCGTCCTCACCGGCGCCTTCGTCGGAGCAGTACTTCATCCAGTCGGCCTGGCTGATGTCCTCGGCCATGCAGTCGGGCTTCCCCGACGCCGCGGTCTTCTTCTCACCGGACGCCTTCGAGCCGGCCGTGTCACCGCCGTCATCGCCGTCACTGCCGCCGCAGGCGGTCAGAGCGGCCAGGAGCAGGGCGGCCGTGGCCGCGGTGGTGCGTATGCGCATGTGTCCCCCAAGGTCGAGCGTTGGCACACAGTAATCCAGACGTCGCCCGTGACCATCATTCACCGGTGGTGTCCCGCGCCGTCTCGCCCCCGGCGTCCGGCGGCAGCAACGGACCGCACTCCCACTGCTGGAAGATCAGCCGCGTCTCCACGCGCGCCACCTCGCGCCGCGCGGTGAACTCGTCGAGGACCAGGCGCTGGAGGTCCGCGGGGCCGCCCACCGCCACGTGCACCAGGAAGTCCTCCGGGCCCGTGAGGTGGAAGAGGGACAGCGACTCCGGCAGCTCCCTGATGCGCTCCACGAAGGGGCCCACCAGGTCCCTGCGGTGCGGCCGGACCTGGACGGAGAGCAGCGCCTGGAGCCCGCGCCCGAGCTTCGCCGGGTCGAGGCGGAGCTGCTGTCCGAGGATCACGCCGGAGCGCCGCAGCCGGGTCACGCGGTCAAGACACGTGGACGGCGCGACACCGACCTGCGCCGCGAGGTCGCGATACGTGGTCCGGGCGTCGTTCTGAAGGACGCGCAGGATGTGGAGGTCCACCGGGTCCAGTGCGACGGATTCGGGCATCGGGCGAACGTAGCACGGGATTCGGGGCCATTGGCCCGGCGTGTGTTCAGCCTGTGAGGCATGGACGCGAACACGGAGACAGTCAGCACAGCCGGTACCCGGGCCCTCGCCACCGAGGCCGTGCACGCCGGGCGGGAGGACCTCGCCGGGCTCGGCCTGCACGCGGCACCGATCGACCTCTCGACGACCTACCCCTCCTCGGACAGCCGTGGTGAGGCCGCCCGCATCGACGCCTTCGCCGCCGAGGGCATACTCGACGACGGACCGCCCGTCTACGCCCGGCTCGGCAACCCGACCGTGGCCCGCTTCGAGACCGCCCTCGCCCGGCTCGAAGGCACCGAGAGCGCGGTCGCCTTCGCGAGCGGCATGGCGGCGCTCACCGCGGTCCTGCTCGTACGGGGTTCAGCGGGCCTGCGGCACGTCGTGGCGGTCCGGCCGCTGTACGGATGCAGTGACCACATGCTCACCGCGGGGTTGCTCGGCACCGAGGTGACCTGGGTGGACCGGTGGGACGGCGCGGGCGCCGGCGGCTCGGATGCCGACAGCGCGGAGGCTCTGGGCAAGGCCATCGCGGAGGCCGTCCGGCCCGACACGGGGCTCGTGATGGTCGAGTCGCCCGCCAATCCCACCCTCGCCGAACTGGACCTGGCCGCGGTGGCCGAGGCGTGCGGCGAGGTGCCGCTCCTGGCCGACAACACCTTCGCCACGCCCGTACTCCAGCGGCCCGCCGAGAGCGGCGCGCGTCTGGTGCTGCACAGCGCCACCAAGTACCTGGGCGGGCACGGGGACGTCCTCGGCGGGGTGGTCGCGTGCGACGAGGCGTTCGCACGGCAGTTGCGCCAGGTGCGCTTCGCCACCGGCGGGGTGCTGCACCCGCTCGCCGGCTACCTGCTGCTGCGCGGCCTCGCCACGCTCCCCGTACGCGTGCGTGCCGCGTCGGCGACGGCGGCGGAGCTCGTACGGCGTCTTGCCGCCGACCCGCGCGTGGAGCGCGTGCACTACCCGCGGCTCGGCGGCGCCATGGTCGCCTTCGAGGTGTACGGCGACCCGCACGAGGTGACCGCCGGGGTGCGCCTGATCACCCCGGCGGTCAGCCTCGGCAGCGTGGACTCGCTCATCCAGCACCCGGCGTCCATCAGTCATCGCGTCGTGGACGCCGCGGACCGGCACTCCTCCGGGGTGAGCGACCGCCTGCTGCGGTTGTCCTGCGGCCTGGAGGACGTCGAGGACCTGTGGAACGACCTCGACCGCGCACTCGGCCCCGTCAGCGTTCCGTCCGCGGAAGCGGCCGCGGACGCGTTCCGGCCGCGGCCTCGTGGCTCCGGGGCTCGTCGTACGGCGGGCGCGAGCTGACGGGGGTGGCTTCGAGGCGGGCCGTGATGACCAGCGTGCCCTCCTCGATCTGGTAGTCGAGGGGCAGGCCGAGCCCGCGCATCGCGGCCACCATGCCGGTGTTGGACGCCTGCGTCACCGCGTACACGCTCTCGCAGCCCGCCTCGACCGCCATCGACACGAGCCTGCCGAGCAGGTGGCCGCCGATGCCGCGCCGCTGCCACTCGTCCTCGACGAGCAGGGCGACCTCCGTCTCGTCGCCGTCCCACAGCAGGTGGCCGAGGCCGACGATCCGGCCGGAGGCGGTCCGCACGGCCAGGGTGCGGCCGAAGCGGGGGCTGAGCAGGTGGTTGAGGTAGCGGTCGGCGTCGCGCACCGGGCCGTGGTAGCGCATGCCGAGGGTGTGCACCGAGCAGCGCTCGTGCATGGCCTTGGCGGCCTCGACGTCGTCCGTGTCGGCGCGGCGCACGGTGATGGAGTTGCCCTCGGGCAGCGTGAGGACGTCCTGGCTGCGCGGGACGCGCGGGCCGAGCCGCGTGTCCAGCTCCACCAGCGCACGCGCGCGTGCGAACTCCGTGGGGGTGAACGGCAGATACGGCCGCTCCACGGTGATCGTCTCGCCGTCCGGGCCGTCCAGGCGCAGTACGGTCTCGTCCAGCGCCCCGTCCGCAGGGGGCTCCGGTGCCGTGCCCCGCGACGCCGCGGGCAGCGAGCGGATGGTGCAGCGGCCGAGCAGGTGGCGCAGCGCCAGCGGCAGCTCGGCGGCGTCGAGGGCGGTGCGGGTGGCCAGGCCCAGGATGCGGGTGGGGGCGTCCACCAGGTCGTGGGCGTCCGCGCGCTCGATCCAGGTGCCGGAGCCGCCCGCGTGGGCGATCGCCCGGGTGATCTCGGCGGCGGGCAGCTCCTCGGGGGCGCGCAGCAGGAACTCGTCGACCGTGCCGTCGGCCAGCGGGTGCGTCTGGAGGCTCAGGATGTCCACCCGCCGGGTGGCGAACACTCCGCACAGCGCGGCCAGCGAGCCGGGCTCGTCCCGTACGGTCGTACGCATCCGCCAGAGTGACGTCGCCCCGGCGGGAGTCGCTTCCGGCACGTGCGAACCGTCGGGCCCGGCCTGCTCCGCGGGGGTGGGCGGCCGGGCGCCGATATCGTGCGCCGCGGGCGGCGGCGCGTGGTTGTGGCGCCGTGCCCACCAGATGTGGAACCCGGCCGTGGCGACGAGCACCACGGCCGAGATCACGAGGAGGGCTGGCCCTCCGGGGTTGTGCCCGATCGTGTTCGCCACGGCGTCCGCGACCGCCACGGCGGTGAACAGGGCCGCCAGTTCGACCACGTCGCGCCGCCAGTGGTGGGCGGGGCGGCCGTGCTTGGTCCGAGTCACATGAGACATGTCAGTGCGCATACGGCCACTGTGCGGGACCGGTGTTGCGCGATCACAAACGTGCTGTGACCGATGGGTTAAGTCGCCATCTGCCCGCTTTGCGCCGTCCGCCTACTGTCCCACGCGCCCGGGCCGGAGCACCTTGGTGAACAGCACGCCACCGCCCTCCTGCCGCAGCCGCACGGTCAGCTCACCGCTGTCCCCGTCGATGTCGACCTCGCCGAAATACTGCGGGGTTTCGGCGGGCGAGGTGTTCGAGCGGTTCGGTGCCTTGATGAACGTCTGCTCGGGCCCGAAGGTTCCGTCCAGCTTCGCGGCCTGGAAGCCGCCCGCGGCCAGCGGCCCCGACACGAACTCCCAGAACGGCGCGAAGTCCTTGAACGCGGCGCGCGAGGGGTCGTAGTGCTGCGCCGAGGTGTAGTGCACGTCGGCGGTGAGCCACACCGTGCCGGTGATCTTCCGGTGCTTGATGTGCCGCAGGAGTTCGGCGATCTGGAGCTCACGGCCGAGCGGGGCGCCGGGGTCGCCCTGCGCGACGGCCTCGAAGTTCGTTCTGCCGTCCGCCACGACGAGCCCGAGCGGCATGTCGGAGGCGATCACCTTCCACACCGCGCGCGAGCGCGAGAGCTCCCGCTTCAGCCAGGCGAGCTGCCGGGCGCCGAGGATGCCGGTGGCGTCCTCGGGCTGCCTGTTCGTGGAATTGGCGTTGCGGTACGTGCGCATGTCCAGGACGAACACGTCCAGGAGGGGGCCGTGCCGCAGTACGCGGTAGACCCGGCCGTCCTCGTCGCCCGGCGGCAGCGTGGAGATGGGGAAGTACTCGCTGAACGCCCGCAGGGAGCGGCCCGCGAGCACGTCCACGTTCTTCTCGGTGTAGCGGGCGTCGTCCAGGATCTGCCCCGGGTACCAGTTGTTGCGCACCTCGTGGTCGTCCCACTGCACGATGGACGGCACCTGGGCGTTGAACCGCCGCAGGTTCTCGTCGAGCAGGTTGTAGCGGAACGCGCCGCGGAACTCCGCGAGGGACTCGGCGACCTTGGACTTCTCCTCCGTCGTCACGTTGCGCCATACGCTGCCGTCGGGCAGCGTCACGCTGGGCAGGATGGGCCCGTCGGCGTAGATGTTGTCGCCGCTGCACAGGAAGAAGTCGGGGTCGCGGCGGCGCATCTCCTCGAAGATCCGGTAGCCGCCGCGGTCCGGGTTGATGCCCCAGCCCTGCCCCGCGATGTCGCCCGACCACAGGAAGCGCACGCCGTCCTTGCGGCCCTTGGGCGTCGTACGGAACGTGCCGCCGACCGGCTCGCCGGTGCGCCGCGGGTCGTCGGGGTCGGCGAGCAGCACGCGGTAGTGGATCTGCTCGCCCGCGGGCAGGCCGCGCAGCCTGGTCGTCCCCGTGAAGTCCGTGTCCGGGCCGAGCAGCGGTCCGCGCCAGCGTCTGGCGTCGCGGAACGACTCGGTGGCCGACGTCTCCACGATCATCCGCGCCGGGCGGTCGGAGCGGACCCAGACGAGCCCCGCGTGCGCGGTCACGTCCCCCGCCTGCACACCCCACTTGGCCCCCGGGCGGCCCGAGAGGGCGAGCGAGGGAGCCGCCCCGGCCCGTGCCGGCACGGCGAGCGCGGGTACGGCGAGCGCCGCGGGTACGGCGAGCGATCCGCGCAGCAGGCTGCGGCGACGGGGGGACGGGCTCGGCTGACGTGATGACATGAATGCGCCTCCAGTTGACGGGTGCGACCAGTCTGCGGGCGCCCCGCCGGGGGCGCGCCACAGCCTTCACGCGAACCACAAGTGAACAACTCGTCACCCTGGAGGGGAACCGCCGAGCGAGGATCGCCTCGGGCCTAGGCCGTCAGACGCAGGTCTCGGGATGGATGCCAGGGCCGCGCGCCCCCGACGTACGACCGATGGTCACAAGATCCACGGCTGCCTACGCTCATGACCAGGTCACGCCACAGGGCGCGCCGCGCGTCATCGAGCCGCACATTCAGGGGGAACGCCATGCCCGTCAACGGTCAGAGCCACATCCGCATCGCCCGTCCGTCGCGCGACCTGGCCGCGGCGGAACGCTTCTGGGTCGACGGCCTCGGCCTGGGCGTCGTGTACCGGGCGGACGGCGGCGACGCCCCCGGCGAGCACGCCATGCTCATGGTGGGGTGGCCCGACGCCTCCTGGCACCTCGAACTCCTCCACGAGGCCGCCGCACCCGTCCAGCCGCGCCCCACCGAGGAGGACCTGCTCGTCGTCTACGTGGACGGGCCGGTGCCCGAGGAACTCGTCGCGCGGCTGGAGGAGCACGGCGGCAAGCGGGTCACGTCCCCCAACCCCTACTGGAACGAGTGGGGCGTCACGGTCGAGGACCCGGACGGCTACCGGCTCGTGCTCTCCACGCGCGCGTGGTCCAACTCCTGAGAGGGGACACCTCCCGCGCGGCAGGTGTCCAGGACGACGCGGGCGACGAGGGCCGGGTCGTCGTGCATCGGGACGTGGCCGCAGCCGGGCAGGCGGATGAGCCGCGCGCCCGGAATGGCCCGCTTGGCGCGGATGCCCTGACGGGGCAGCAGCAGCCGGTCCCGGGCGCCCCAGGCGATGGTGACGGGGAGGCCCGTGACGTCCTCGCCCATGGGGACGTCGCGCCCGGCCGTGAGCGTCGCCTCGAAGCCCGTGGCGTGGCGCAGCGCGAGCGTCTCGGCGACGACCGCCTCCGGTGAACGTCGCCAGGGACGGGCGTAGATGGTGCTGGTGAGGGCGGTGCGCCCGGCCGCGGACCGCGCAAGGCGCTCGATCGCGGGCACGGGCAGCAGACGGGCGCCGTGCCGCATGGCGAGCAGCGTGCCGAACGCGTAGCGGCGCTCCGCGGGCGTCCAGAAGCCGCCGGGGGACAGGGCGGTGACGGACCGTACGAGCCCCTGCCGGCCCAGCTCCAGGGCGAGCAGGCCGCCCAGGGAGTTGCCCGCGACGTGGGGGCGCTCGACGCCCAGGGCCTCGCACAGGGCGCCGAGTACGGGGACGACCGTCGGGAGGTCGTGGAGCAGGCCGTCCGGCAGCGAGGGCGAGGCGCCGAAGCCGGGCAGGTCCACGGCGATCACGTCGTACTCGGCGGCGAGGATCTCGACCACCGGGTCCCAGGCCTGCCGGTGGTGGCCGATGCCGTGCAGGAGCAACAGGGGTTCGCCGGCGCCCGAGCGGGCGTAGGAGATGGTCGCGGTGCGCGGGCCGCCGGGCGACGCGACATCGAAGGACACCTCGGTGGCCATGGCTGCTCCTGTCCCCGCCGCCGGGCGACGGCTCGTCAAATCGTTAGACGCGTTGTCAGCAACAATTACCGCCCGGTAGCCTCCACTTCAAGAGGGTGGCACGCCCCGCTTTTTTCTCCTGGACAGCCGGTCTCCCGTGGGCTGGGATGGAGCGGTGGCTAACGACAGCGTGACCGACGTCTTCGAAGAACACCGCCCTGTCCTGATGGGCGTCGCCTACCGCATGCTCGGCCGGGTGGTCGACGCGGAGGACGTCGTCCAGGAGGCATGGCTCCGCTGGTCCGCCGCCGACCACGACCAGGTGCGCGATCCCCGCGCCTACCTGGTGCGCGTCACCACGCGGCTCGCCATCGACCGGCTGCGCCACGTGCAGTCCCGTCGGGAGGCCTACGTGGGGCCCTGGCTGCCCGAGCCCTATGTCACCGACTACGGGCCCACCGTGCCGGACACGGCCGAGCGCGCCGTCCTCGCGGATTCGGTCTCCCTGGCGGTCCTCGTCGTCCTGGAGTCCCTCTCGCCGCTGGAGCGTGCCGTCTTCGTGCTGCGCGAGGCGTTCGGTTTCCCCTTCGCCGAGATCGCGGCCACGCTCGACCGCGGCGAGGCCGCCGTCCGCCAGCTCGCCGGGCGGGCCCGCAAGCACGTCGACGCCGGCCGCCCGCGCTACGAGGTGGACCCGGCAGAGCGCCGCGACCTGACCGAGCGCTTCCTCGCCGCGGCGACGGAGGGCGACCTCGACGGGCTGGTGTCGCTCCTCGCCCCTGACGTGCGCCTGATCGGCGACAGCGGGGGCAAGGCCAAGGCTCCGGTGCGCGTCCTGGAGAGCGCGGACAAGGTGGGCCGGTTTCTGCACGGCGCCGCCCGCAAGGGCGTCGGAGGAGCGACGCGACGGGAATTCCGCTTCGCGGAGTTCAACGGCGCGGAGTCCCTGGTGTTCCTCGTGGACGGCAAGCCGGACAGCATCTTCCAGTTGGATGTGGTGGACGGCCTTATCCAGAGCGTCTACATCGTCCGCAATCCGGACAAGCTCGTGACGCTGACCCGTTAGGGCTCAACTAATCCCGTTAGGGCTCAACTAATAGGGACCCACGCAAAGCGTGTGTTTCGTGCGAAAGGGGTCCTCGCCGCCGGGCGGGGGCCCCTTTCCTGTGCGATCTTCCGTCCGCCGGGCCCCCGAGTGGCCGATAAGGCCTGCTTGGCCGCTTGCGAACTCCGCGTGAATGCTCTGTGGCATCGCCCCTGTGCGGACCGTTACGGATCGAGGATTGGTCTTGACCAAGGGTGGGTGCGGGCCTATGGTCGCAGAGATAGTGCAGGAACCTTTAATAAACAAGGGCGCTAAAACGCCGCCGGTAAACGGCGATTGCGGAGGACAGGGTGGGGACCACGCAGCTTGAAACGGCGCCGGAGCCGAAGTACTGGCATCTGAAGACCGTGCTCAGTGAGGCGCTCGACTCCGAGTTCGCCGTCGGGGAGATCCTGCCGAACGAGCGCGACCTGGCCGCCCGCTTCGGCGTCGCCCGCGCCACGCTCCGTCAGGCGCTCGAACAACTGGAGCTGGAAGGCAGGCTGCAGCGCCGCCGCGGGGTCGGTACGACCGTCGCGCCGCCGCGCATGGGCGTGGCCGTCGGCTCCGACCACGGCTCCTGGCCCGGTGCGGCCGGTGACGCCTGGCAGCCCGCGGACTGCGCGCCCGCGGTCCCGCCGGCGGACGTCGCCCGGATGCTGGAGACCCTCCCCGACGAGCAGGTCCACGTGATCAGGCGCACCCGCGTCTCGCAGGGCCAGCCCGTCGCCGCCGAGCTCCTGTACGTACCGATGTCGTCCGTCGCCGAGCTCACCGGCATGGACGCGCCCTCCGGCGCCGCCCGCGCCCGCGTGGTCCTGCGCGAACTGGCACGGCTCGGCCTCGAAGGCCAGGACAGGGCCGTCGAGCTCGGCTCGGCCCGCGCCGACGACGCCAAGGCGCTCGACCGGCTCCCCGGTGCCCCGGTCCTGCTCGTGACGACCCGCTTCCTCGCCGAGGGCCGCACGGCCGCCGTCTCCGTCGCCACCTACCGCGCGGACACCTGCCGCCTCACCTTCGGCGACTCCGGCTCCGTGGAGATACACCACGGCCCCGAGAGCCCCGCCTCCTGACGCGCCTCGTCCCGTACGCGTACGACGACCCCGCCCGGCCCCTCGGCCCGGCGGGGTCGCGTGCTCTCAACGCCGTGCGGTGACCGTGCCCTCGACGGCGAAGAGCTGCTCCTCGACGTGGTCGAGCGCGAGGCGCAGCGCCCCCGTCGCCACCGCGGCCTCACCCAGCAGCGACAGCGCGACGCGGGGCGGGCGAAGGCAGTAGCGCGCCAACTCGCGGTGCAGCGGTTCGAGGACGCCGTCCAGGCCCGCCGCCCAGCCGCCCACCACGACCAGCTCCGGGTCGAGGGCGAGCACCAGGGCGGCCACGTCGTGCACGAGACGCTGTATGAAGCGCTCCACGGCCGCCCGGGCCCGCTCGTCGCCCCCCTTGGCGTGCGCGAAGACCGCGGCGACGGCCTGCTCGTCCAGCGGGTGCAGCGGCTCGCCCGTGGTGGAGAGCAGCGTCTCCGGAGTGACCTCACGGCCGAGCAGGTGCAGCGCGCCGATCTCGCCCGCCGCGCCGCCGAAGCCGCGGTGCAGCCGCCCGCCGATCAGCGACCCAGCCCCCGGGCTCAGCCCCGCGAGGACGAACACCACGTCGTCGATGCCGGCCGCCGCGCCCTTCCAGTGCTCGGCCACGGCCGCGGCGTTGGCGTCGTTCTCCACGAGCACCGGGCACTTGAAGGACCGGCGCAGCCGCTCGCCGAGCTGGAGCCCCGTCCACTCGGGCAGCGCCGTGCTCAGGCGCACCGCGCCGTCCGCCTCCAGGATGCCGGGGCTGCCCACGCCGACGGCGCGCAGCGTGTTGCGGGCTATGCCCGCGCGGCGCAGCAGATCGGCGACCGTGGTGCGCAGACGCTCCAGGCGGTCGTCCGCGGGGGCGTCCTCGGAGACGTCCTTCGACGCCGTCCCCAGGACCTTGCCGTCCAGGTCCGCCAGGACGGCCGCCACCCGGTGCGGCCCGATCTCCAGGCCGAGCAGATGACCCGCCTCCGCCCGGAAGCGGAACTTCCTGGCCGGCCGGCCCTGACGCCGGGCACCGCTGTCATCGGCCGCGGACTCCACCACGAGCCCGGCCTCGATGAGCCCCTCGACGACCCCCTCCACGGTGGGCCGGGAGAGGCCGGTCACGCGGGTGATCTCCGTGAGCGTCGCCAAGTCCGCGGCACGCAGCGCGTGCAGCACCACCGCGGAGTTGATCCGCCGCAACAGAGAGGGGTCCCCGCCGGTCAGCTGCCCCAACGTCCGTCCTTCCAGCTCGTGCGCATGATGGGCGGATCGTACTCGTAGGACATGGTCCCGGCGAGTGCCGGGCCCGCCTTCCCGCCGTCCCCGGCCGTCATCCCGGCGCCACGAAACCGGATTCGTACGCGACGATGACGGCCTGCGTCCTGTCGCGCGCCCCCAGCTTCCCGAGGACGGCGCTGACGTGCGACTTCACCGTCTCGGTGCCGACCACGAGACGGGCGGCGATCTCCGCGTTGGACAGACCACGCGTCATCAGCTTCAGCACCTCCGCCTCACGCTCGGTCAGGGCGGCCCGGTCGAGCGCGGCCCGGGCATCGACGTTGCCGCGCCGCCTGCCGTGCTCGCCCGCCAGTTGCCGCACCGCCGCGGGGAAGAGCAGCGACTCGCCCTCGGCCACCAGACGTACCGCGTGCACGATCTCCGCGGGCCGCGCCCGCTTCAGCAGGAAGCCGTCGGCGCCCGCGCGCAGCGCCTCGTACACGTACTCGTCGTTCTCGAAGGTCGTCACCACGAGGATCTTCGGAGGGTCCTGCACCGTGCGCAGCACCGCGCGGGTGGCCTCGATGCCGTCCAGGAGCGGCATGCGGACGTCCATCGCGACCACATCGGGGCGCAGCTGCCGGACAAGGGGAATGACCGCCGCCCCGTCGGCGGCCTCGCCGACGACACGGATGTCGGGCTGCGCCTCCAGGACGGCGCGCAGACCCGCGCGTACGAGGGGTTCGTCGTCCACGAGGAGCACTGAGACCGGCATCCGGCCAGCGTAGATCACCGCAGGGGCAGTTCGACGTGAACCTGCCAGTCACCGTCGACCGGGCCCGTGGTGGCCCGCCCGCCGAGCAGCGTGGCCCGCTCCCGGAGCCCGCGCAGACCACTGCCGCCCCGCCCGGTCGGACCGGCCCCGCCCGGCAGCGCGTTGCGCACCTCCATCACCAGGCGGCTGTCGTCGACGGCTATTCGCAGCCGCACCGGCACCGGCCCCGAGTGGCGCAGGACGTTGGTCAGCGCCTCCTGGAGCATTCGGTACCCCTCACGGGAGACCGGACCCGGCAGCCGCTCCACGGGGCCCGTCACCTCCACGTCCACCTTCGCCCCGGAGGCGCGCGCCGACTGCAGGAGACGCTCGGCGTCGGTGAGGGTCGGCCGGGCGCCCACGGGCTGCTCGTCCTCGCGCAGCACCCGCAGGACCCGCTCCAGGTCCTCCAGAGCGGCCCGCCCGGTCTCCTCGACCGCCTCCAGGGCCCGCGCGGTGAACTCCGGGTCGGCCGCGGCCCGCGCGGCGCCCGCCTGGACGACGGCGACGGTCAGCGCGTGGCCTATGGAGTCGTGCAGCTCGCGCGCGATGCGGTTGCGTTCGAGGAGCTGCTCGGTGCGCTCCTCCATGACGGCGAGGCGTTCGGCGGGGGAGGGGCCGAGCAGGCGGCGGGCCACCACGGCCGTCACATGGCCCGCCGCCAGCAGCGCGCCGTACTCGGAGAGGACGAGGAGCGGGCCCAGCGGCAGCCTGATCCAGTCCGACTCGGGCACGGGGAACAGCAGGCCATCGGATGCCGGTGGCTGGTCGTTCGAGCCCGCCAGAATGAAGACCGTTCCGAGGAGCTGGCCCGTCACAAGAGAACCAGGGCGATGCCCGTCTCCAGGCGGAACACCAGCCATACGGCGGTCCGCACCCGGTCACGCCATGAGGCGGAAGGGGCCACGGAGATGCCGGGCTCCTCCACCTCTGCGCCCGCCACGCGCGCGTGCTGACCGGGAAACAGCATCATGCGGGCCTGCAGCCCCTCGGACCTGCGAATGACGGGCACCATGGCGGCCGCCACCAGCATGGGCACGGGGACGGTCGCGACGAGCAGCCAGTCGGTGTACGTGGGATGGGCGAGCCCGGGATAGATCGAGGCGCTCACCCATGCGACGCCCGACCCCAGGAAGACGTGCAGCCAGCGCGTGTAGGTGAACGCGCGCGTCAGGGGTTCCAGGAAGCCGGGCATGCCGTCATGGTGCCAGCAGGGCCGCGCCGCGCGGCTCCCCCGCCCGGGGGAGACACACTCCCCGGACGGGGGAAGACCACGGACACCGTCCGCGGCGAGGCTGCTCCCATGACCAGCATCGACGTCCAAGACCTCACCAAGGAGTACGGCACGACCCGCGCCGTGGACGCCCTCTCGTTCAGCGTCCGCCCCGGCAAGGTCACCGGATTCCTCGGTCCCAACGGCGCCGGCAAGTCGACGACCATGCGCCTCGTCCTCGGCCTCGACCGGCCGACCTCCGGCACGGCCACGGTCGGCGGCCGTGCCTACGCCGACATCGACGAACCCCTGCGCCACGTCGGGACCCTTCTGGACGCCCAGGCGGCACACGGTTCACGCACCGCCCGCAACCACCTCCTCGCCCTCGCCGTCAGCAACCGCATCCCGGCACGCCGCGTCGACGACGTCCTCGAAGAGGCCGGACTGGAGACGGTGGCCGGACGCAGGATCAAGACGTTCTCGCTGGGCATGCGGCAGCGTCTCGGCATCGCCGCGGCCCTGCTCGGCGATCCCGCCGTGGTGATGCTCGACGAGCCGTCCAACGGCCTCGACCCCGAAGGCATCATCTGGATACGCGAGTTGATGCGGCGCCTCGCCCAGGAGGGCCGTACGGTCCTCGTCTCCAGCCACCTCATGAACGAGACCGCCACCTTCGCCGACCACCTCGTGGTCCTCGGCCGCGGCAGGCTCCTGACGGACACCCCGATGTCCGACTTCATCGAGGCGCACAGCCACCCGCGCGTGCGGGTGCGCACGACCGACCCCGACCGGCTCCGCGACATCCTCCTGGCCAAGGGATACGTGCTCGGGGACGCGGACGACGGCCGCTGGACGGTCGACGACGCCAGGGCCGAGGAGATCGGCGCCCTCGCCGCGGCCGCCGGCGTCCCCGTGCTCGAACTCGCCGACGAACGGGCCTCCCTGGAGCAGGCCTACCTCGCCCTCACGGCGGAGGAGACCCAGTTCTCGGCCACCGCTCCGGCCACGCCCGCCGCCACGTCCCCCCAGGAGGTCTGACCGTGTCCCACAGTGCCGTGCTGCCCGTCGCCCACGCAGAGTGGATCAAGGTCAAGACCCTCCGGTCCAGCCTGATCTCGCTGGTCACCGTGTTCGCGGCGACCGTCGCCATCACCGCCCTGGTGTTCGCGACGGTCGGCGTGGCCGAGGCGGACAAGGCCGACGCCGAACCGCTCTTCGATGCCTTCTACGCCTTCAACTTCGGCCAGATCGCGGCCATCAGCTTCGGTACGACCGCCGTCGCGTCGGAGTACACGAGCGGTGCCCTGCGGATCTCCCTCGCCGCGGTGCCGCGCCGCGGGCTCTTCTACGCCTCCAAGGTCGCGGTCGTCGGCGGCCTCGCGCTGCTCGCCGGGCTGCTCACCGGCTTCGGCACCTTCCTGATCGGCCAGGCGTTCCTGGGCGACGACGGGATCGGCCTCGGTCACCCCGGCGCGGTGCGGGCCTGCGTGGGCGGTGGGATCTACCTCGCCCTGATGACGCTCCTCGCGGTCGGCCTGACGGCGGTGCTGCGCAGCGGAGTCGCCGTCCTGAGCATCCTCATCCCCTTCACGCTGATCGTGTCCTTCGTGGTCGGCGACATGGACAGCGGCGTCGCGGCCTTCCTGCCGGACAAGGCGGGCCAGCAGGTGCTGCACGAGGCCCCGACGGGAACGCTGGGGCCCTGGGCCGGACTCGCCGTCCTTGCGGCCTGGGCGGCGGCGGCGCTGCTCGCGGGCTGGTGGGCGGTGCGCAGGCGCGACGCGTGAGGCTGCCGACGGCTCCGCGCCGTCCGGCGGATGACTGATTGTCAGTGCCGCCCGCTTTACTGGTCCTCATGAGTACCGCACAGCATCTCGCCGTGATCGACCTGCTGCGCTCCCGGGAGTTCCCCGCGGAGCACGGCAGGTCCCCGTGCGGCTCCGAGGGGCCCGGTTACCACATCGGGGAGTTACTGACGAGCGACACCTTCTGGGAGGACGACGGCACCCGCCGGCACCTCACGGAGGAGCAGTACGAGGCCGAGCGCGACGGCCTGACGGTCCTCCTCGCCGACCGCTGGGGCCCGCCGCAGCGGTTCAGCCTGGCGAGCCTCTTCGACCGGACGATGGGCGCGGGCTTCGGCGATGACGCCGAGGAGGAGATACCGCAGCCGTGGGCCCAGCTCGCCTCGTCCGTGCCCGACCTGCACCTGTGGCACGTGGACGGGCGCTGGATAGTCCTCGGGGTCGCCCAGTGGGACAAGGAACTGCCCTTCCAGCTCCTCGCCGTGGTGACGGAGATACCCCCGCCCTGACCCGCGGTCCGGCGCTCGGCGGGGCGACAGCGGGGCTTGAGTGTCAGCCGAAGCGCAGCGGGCCACCGGCGGGTTCGGCGAAGAAGCTGGCCACCTCCGCCTCCGTCACCTGGGCGAGCTCCGCGGGCGACCAGCGCGGCCTGCGGTCCTTGTCGACCACCTGGGCGCGGATGCCCTCGGGCAGGTCGGGCGCGCCCAGCATGGCGCAGGACACGCGGTACTCCTGGGCGAGCACGGCTCGAAGGTCCGGCAGTTCACGCGCCCCGCGCAGTGCGGCGAGCGTGACCTTCAGGGCGGTCGGGGACTTGGCCAGAAGCGTCTCGGCCGCCTCCTTGGCGTGCCGGTCGCCGCAGGCGTGCAGCCGGTCCACGATCTCCTCGACGGTGCCGGCCGCGTAGCAGTGGTCGATCCACTCGCGGTGCGCGGTCAGTTCCGCCTCGGGGGCGGCGGCCTCGTACCTGCGCACGGCGTCGGCCGCGGGCATGGCGGCGAGGGCGGCGGTGAACTCCGGCAGGCGCTCCGAGGGCACGTAGTGGTCGGCGAGCCCGCAGAGCAGCGCGTCGCCTGCCGCCACGGGTGAGCCGGTCAGGGCGAGGTGCGTGCCCAGTTCGCCGGGCGTGCGCGTGAGGAGGTACGTACCGCCGACGTCCGGCACGAAGCCGATGCCGGTCTCGGGCATCGCGATCCGGGAGCGCTCGGTGACCACGCGCACGCCGCCGTGCGCCGAGACGCCCACGCCGCCGCCCATCACGATGCCGTCCATGACGGCGACGTACGGCTTGGGGAAGCGGGCGATACGGGCGTTGAGGCGGTACTCGTCGTACCAGAACGCGGCCGGTGCCGCCGTGCGCCCCGCCTTGACGTCGTCGTGGATGGAGCGGATGTCGCCGCCCGCGCAGAGCCCGCGCTCCCCGGCACCGGTGAGGACCACCGTCTCCACCGAGCCGTCGCCCTCCCAGTCGGTGAGGGCGCGGTCCAGGAGGTGGACCATGGTGTGGTTGAGGGCGTTGAGGGACCGCGGCCGGTTCAGGACGACGTATCCGGCGCGGCCTTCGCGGCGGAGCAGTACGGGGGCGTCGTCGGAGGGGGCGTTCATGGTGCGGTGGCTCCGTTCGTGTGGTGCGCGGTGGTGCGAGGCGGCCGGCGGGACCGGCGGGCACGCGTCAACGCGATCCGCCGGCCCCCAACGCGGCCACCCTGTTTCAGTGCGAGGACGCCCCCGGCGCGCCCGAGCCCTCGCCCCGCCCCGGGCCCTGAAAGGCGTCGAGGATCAGCTCGGCGGCCGACGATGCCGTCAGCGTGCCCTCCCGGACGCGCTGTTCGAGCTCGGGGGTCACGCGGCGGACCTCGGCGTGGTCGCGGAGCCTGCCGAGCAGCTCGTCCCGCACCATCGACCACGTCCAGTCGATCTGCTGGTCACGGCGCTTGGCGGCGAGGCGTCCCGTGGAGTCGAGCAGTGTGTGGTGCTGTTGCAGCCGGTCCCAGAGCGTGTCCAGGCCGCTCGACTCCCGGGCGCTGCACGTCAGGACCGGTGGCGTCCACGCGGCATCGCTGGGGTGCATCAGCCGCAGCGCGCCCGCCAGTTCACGCGCCGCCGAGCGGGCGTCCCGCTCGTGCGGACCGTCGGCCTTGTTCACGGCGATCACGTCCGCGAGTTCGAGGACGCCCTTCTTGATGCCCTGGAGCTGGTCGCCCGTGCGGGCGAGGGTGAGCAGCAGGAACGTGTCGACCATGTTCGCCACGGCCGTCTCCGACTGCCCGACACCCACGGTCTCCACGAGCACCACGTCGTACCCCGCGGCCTCCATCACCACGATCGACTCCCGGGTCGCCTTGGCGACGCCGCCGAGCGTCCCGGCGGAAGGAGAGGGCCGTACGAAGGCGGCGGGGTCCTGCGAGAGCCGCTCCATCCGGGTCTTGTCGCCCAGGATGGAGCCGCCGGTGCGCGTCGACGACGGGTCGACGGCGAGCACCGCCACGCGGTGCCCGAGCGAGGTCAGCATCGTGCCGAGCGCGTCGATGAACGTGGACTTTCCCACGCCGGGCACCCCGCTGATCCCGATCCGCCGCGCCCGCCCGCTGTGCGGAAGCAGCTCGGTCAGCAGCCGCTGCGCGAGCAGCCGGTGCTGCGGCCGGGTCGACTCGACGAGAGTGATGGCGCGCGCGACGAACGCGCGCTTCCCGTCGAGGACACCCTTGGCGTACGCGTCGATGTCGATCGTGGCAGGCAGCGGACTCACCGGCTCACAGGTCGTGGCCGAGGTCGGCCGCCAGTCGCTTCACCAGGTCGTGCGCCGCGTCCGGGATCACCGTGCCGGGCGGGAACACCGCCGTGGCGCCCGCCTGCTGCAGCGCCTCGATGTCCTGCGGCGGGATCACCCCGCCCACCACGATCATGATGTCCTCGCGGCCCTCGGCGGCCAGCTCCTCGCGCAGTGCCGGTACGAGGGTGAGGTGCCCCGCCGCCAGCGAGGAGACACCCACGATGTGCACGTCCGCCTCGACGGCCTGGCGCGCGACCTCCGCGGGGGTCTGGAAGAGCGGGCCGACGTCGACGTCGAAGCCGAGGTCGGCGAAGGCACTGGCGATCACCTTCTGGCCGCGGTCGTGGCCGTCCTGGCCCATCTTCGCCACCAGGATGCGCGGACGGCGTCCCTCGGCCTCGTCGAAGACGTCCACCAGGGCGCGGGTGCGCTCGACGGACGGGGACTGGCCTGCTTCGGTGCGGTACACACCGGAGATCGTACGGATCTGGCCCGCGTGCCGCCCGTACACGCTCTCCAAGGCGTCGGAGATCTCACCGACCGTGGCCTTGGCGCGGGCCGCGTCCACCGCGAGGGCAAGGAGATTGCCCTCAAGACCGGGCCCGGAACCGCGCTCGGCCGCCGCGGCCAGCGCGCGCAGCGCGTCCCGGCAGACCGTGTCGTCGCGCTCCTCGCGAAGGCGCCGCAGCTTGTCGATCTGCTGGGCGCGCACCGAGGAGTTGTCGACCGAGCGGACCTCGATCTGCTCGTCGGAGTCCACGCGGTATTTGTTGACGCCGATGACCGGCTGCCGCCCCGAGTCGATGCGGGCCTGCGTGCGCGCGGCGGCCTCCTCCACGCGCAGCTTCGGGATGCCCGCGTCGATGGCCTTCGCCATGCCCCCGGCGGCCTCGACCTCCTCGATGTGCTGCCAGGCGCGGCGCGCCAGGTCGTACGTCAGCTTCTCCACGTACGCGCTGCCGCCCCACGGGTCGATCGTCCGCGTCGTCCCCGACTCCTGCTGGATCAGCAGCTGGGTGTTGCGGGCGATGCGGGCGGAGAAGTCGGTGGGCAGCGCCAGCGCCTCGTCGAGGGCGTTGGTGTGCAGCGACTGGGTGTGGCCCTGGGTCGCCGCCATCGCCTCGACGCAGGTCCGCGTGACGTTGTTGAACACGTCCTGCGCGGTCAGCGACCAGCCCGACGTCTGCGAATGGGTGCGCAGGGAGAGCGACTTGGCGTTCTTCGGGTCGAACTGCTTGACGAGCTTCGCCCAGAGCAGGCGCGCGGCGCGGAGCTTGGCGACCTCCATGAAGAAGTTCATGCCGATCGCCCAGAAGAACGACAGGCGCGGCGCGAACGCGTCGACGTCCAGGCCCGCCTGCTGCCCGGCCCGCAGGTACTCCACGCCGTCGGCGAGCGTGTACGCGAGCTCCAGGTCGGCCGTCGCGCCCGCCTCCTGGATGTGATAGCCGGAGATGGAGATGGAGTTGTACCGCGGCATCTTCTGCGAGGTGTACGCGAAGATGTCCGAGATGATCCGCATCGAGGGCGTCGGCGGATAGATGTAGGTGTTGCGGACCATGAACTCCTTGAGGATGTCGTTCTGGATGGTCCCGGCCAGCTTCTCGGGCGGTACGCCCTGCTCCTCGGCCGCCACGATGTACAGCGCGAGCACGGGCAGCACGGCGCCGTTCATCGTCATCGACACCGTCATCTTGTCCAGCGGGATGCCGTCGAAGAGCTGCCGCATGTCGTAGATGGAGTCGATGGCCACCCCGGCCATGCCCACGTCACCGGTGACGCGCGGGTGGTCGCTGTCGTAGCCGCGGTGGGTCGGCAGGTCGAAGGCGACCGACAGGCCCTTCTGCCCGGCGGCGAGGTTGCGCCGGTAGAAGGCGTTGGACTCCTCGGCGGTGGAGAACCCCGCGTACTGCCGGATCGTCCAGGGCTGGTTCACGTACATCGTCGGGTAGGGGCCGCGCAGGTACGGGGCCACGCCCGGGTAGGTGCCGAGGAAGTCGAGGCCCTCCAGGTCGGCGCCGGTGTACAGCGGCTTGACCCCGATGCCCTCGGGGGTCTCCCACAGCAGGTCGCTCTCGGACCTGCCGGTGGTCTCCTTCACGGCGGTGCGCCACCGCTCGTGCGAGCCCGCGGCGTCCGTGCCGGGTCCCAGGTCTACGGAGGAGAAGTCGGGGATGCGCATTACGCCACTCCCATGCGGTCGAGGGTGGAGGAGAGCACGGACACGGCGTCACAGCCGGCGTGGACGTACGTGTCGACGCCGTCGTACTCACCGCGCCCCGCGAGGAAGACCTGCCCGGCGCCCGCGTCCTTGAGGGCCTCGGCGACCGCCTCGGCCTGCTCGGCGTAGAGCGCGTCGCTCGAACAGAGGACCGCCACCGGTGCGCCGGAGGCCCGGAAGGCGTCGGCGGCCGTCGCCGCGTCCACCGTGGCCGGTTCGTGCACGGTCTCGATGCCGCCCGCCTGGAAGAGGTTCACGGCGAACCCCGCCCGCGCGGTGTGCGCGGCGGCAGGACCGAGCGCCGCGATGAATACCTTCGGGCGTGCTCCGGTCGCGGCGAGGTGTGCGTCGGAGCGGGCGCGCAGCGCTTCGTACGCCTCGTCGCGCCGGACCCGCGGCAGGCCGCCGGCCGGCGCGGCGGGTGCGGTCTCGCGCTCCACGGGGCTCTCGGCGAGGTGCGGGAACTCGCTGACGCCCGTGATCGGTTCCCGGCGCCGGGCCAGCTTCTCGCTGCGGGCGGCCCAGGTGGCGGCGAGACGTTCGCCGATCATGCCGGAGCGCAGGGCGGCGGCCTGGCCGCCCGCGCCCTCGATCTCCTGGAAGAACGCCCAGGCCGCGTGCGCGAGTTCGTCGGTGAGCCGCTCCACGTACCAGGAGCCGCCCGCCGGGTCGATCACGCGGGCCAGGTGTGACTCGTCGATCAGGATCGTGGAGGTGTTGCGGGCGATGCGGCGCGCGAAGGCGTCCGGCAGGCCGAGCGAGTGGTCGAACGGCAGCACGGTGACGGCGTCGGCACCGCCGACCCCGGCCCCCAGACAGGCCACCGTCGTGCGGAGCATGTTCACCCACGGGTCGCGGCGGGTCATCATCACCGGTGAGGTCACCGCGTGTTGACGCTGCGCCCCGGCGGCGTCCGCGCCGCACACCTCGGCCACGCGCGCCCAGAGGCGGCGCGCGGCACGGAGCTTGGCGATGGTCAGGAACTGGTCGGCGGTCGCCGCGTAGCGGAATTCGAGCTGGGCGCAGGCCTCCGCCACGGAGAGCCCGGCCGCCGTCAGTTCGCGCAGGTAGGCGACGCCGGTCGCGAGGGACGCGCCGAGCTCCTGCGCGGCCGAGCCGCCCGCCTCGTGGTAGGGCATCGCGTCCACGGCGAGGGCCCGCAGGCCCGGGTACTCCCGGGCGCACAGCGCGGCGAGTTCGACGGCCTCGGCGGAGTCCGACGCCTCGCCGGAGCGGGCCTCGTGGCCGAGCACGTCCGCGCCGAGCGTGCCGCGGACGGACTGCTTCGGGACGCCAGCGGCCTCGTACAAAGCGATCAACGCGCGTGCCGCGGGGCCGAATTCGGCTCCCGCGTCGAGGACGACGGGCGCGAGGTCGAGGTGGACGCCGTCCAGCGCACGCGGCAGCGCGGACACGGGTACGCCGTTCGCGCCCACGCCCAGCCACAGCGAGGTGACGCCGTTCTCCAGGTCCGCGAGCGCGGCCTCGTTGGTGCGGGCGGGGTCGGGGCTCGTGTGCCGCTGCCGTACGTCCCAGCCCACGGGGGCGTTGCCACCGGGTGTGCCGCCCCGTACGAAGGGGGCGAAGCCGGGGTGGCCGGCGGCGGGCGCGGCGTCACGGGAGGTGTACAGCGGGCGGGTGGTGAGCCCGTCCTCGAGTGGGGTGGACAGCGCTTCCTCTGCGGCCGTCCCCGATGCGTCCTTACCCGACTTGCGCAGCACGCCTTCCACAAGGCGCTGCCACTGCTCATGGGTCGCATCAGGGAACTCGGCGGCCAGGGAAAGCCCGTCGTCAGGCTGGACCGTCATGCCCTGATGCTAGGGCTCAACCCATGGCACACGGTGCCACCCTCGGCTGTGACCTTGACCTCTCCCGGACGCTCTTGATCTTCAACCGGCGGACGGCTAGGGGCGGGGCGCGGACGGGCGGTTCACGCGGAGACCCGGGGCGGCGTATTCGGCCGGGCCGCGGCTCCTCCGGTGACGTAACGGGCGTACTCGTGCTCCAGCCGGAAACCCGCAGTCCAGGCGAGGAGACGGCCGATGCGGTCGCCCCGTCCGCAGGACCAGCTCGCGACGCGTCCGCGCGCGCCGATGTCGGCGCACAGGGAGGTGACGCAGGTCAGGGCCGGCCGTTCGTGCCGGTGCTGCGTGGGGGTGAGCACGGCCAGGCGTTCGTACGTGTTGCCGACGAAGTAGCCGCAGGCGACGGCGGCGACCCGGCCGCTCCGGTCGAAGGCGGCCCAGCCGTGCCCGGAGGCGGCGAGCCCCTCGGGCCCGCCCCAGCTGGAGTGGATCCAGGCCGACGTGGGGGAGAGCGCGGCGAGAGCGGGGGCGTCGCCGGGTTCGAGGCGCCGTACGGTCACGCCTCGCGGCGGCCGGGGCGCGGCCACCGGCTCGCGGTACACGTACACCAGGCGTTCGGCCGGTACGACCCGGTCGAAGGCGGCGTCGAGCAGCGGCAGGAAGCGGGCCGACGCCTCGACGCGGCTGTGCGCGAAAGGGGCGAGGAGGGCGGGGGAGAGCGCGCCGGGGTCACCGCTCAGCACGACGTGGCCCGCGCAGGAGACCGCCACGGTTCTGGGACTGAGGGCACGGTCGCCCCACCAGGTGCCCACGCCCGTGGCGGCGACGTGCTCGGCGAGGGCGGCGGCCCCCGGTGCCCCGGTGTCGAACCAGGCGGACACGGCGGGGAGGTGCTGCGCTGAGAGCCGGATCATGAGGCGCTCCTCGGGGGGTGAGGCCTTCGGGTGAAAAGGGCACGGACGCCCGGCCCTGTCGAGCCGCGCTCGCCGTGCGCTCTCCTGGCGGGCGCCGGCCGTCGAACCGTGCTCGGGAGCCCTGCTGCCTCCGTACGGGTTCCCCGTACGCCCGCCATCCAACGGGCCCCCGCACGAGCCCTCAAGAGGCGAGCGTCGCGTCAAGGCCGGGCGCCGCTGCGTCAACGTCGCGTAACGGGCCGGGTGTTGACACGCCGTGCCGGGCATAACGTCACCGTGTGCCGCGGATGTCCCCAACCGCGGCGGCCCCGACACCCCCTCCGGAGGAACCCCATGGCAGAGCTCCTGCTCGGCGAGGACCCCGGGCCCTGCGAACCCGGCCCGGCCGGGCGGCTCTTCGTCCCCGTCCGGCCGGGACCCGCGGGCCGCGTCGCCCGCCTGTTCCGTACCCCCGTCGGCGGGCGCACCGCCGTCGCCTTCACCACGCCGCATCTCCTCGGCGCCGTCCTGGGCGCCCGCGAGCCGTGGATCGGCCTCGCCGAGCCGGCCCTGCGCGCGCTCATCGAGCCCCTGGGCGTCACGGGCATCACGGTCGACCCGGCCCTGGTCGCCCAGGACGCCAACCGGGCGGGCGCCGCCCCGGGGCCCTCACCATGCGCTCCGAGGAGCTAGAGGATCGCGCCCGGCGTGTAGGCGGCGGCCTCCGGGTGCTCCTTGAGGAGCGCCTCGATCTGCGCGACCACCGTGGCGACCTGCGCGCTCGCCGCGCCCGTGAAGGACAGCTTGTCGGCCATCAGCTCGTCGAGCTGCGCGCGGTCCAGCGGGATACGGGAGTCCGCGGCGAGCTTGTCGAGCAGTTCGTTGCGCTCGGCGCCCTGCTCGCGCATCGCGAGCGCGGAGGCGACCGCGTTCTCCTTGATGGCCTCGTGGGCCTCCTCGCGGCCGACGCCCGCCCGCACCGAGGCCATGAGGACCTTGGTGGTGGCGAGGAAGGGGAGGTAGCGGTCCAGCTCGCGCGCGACGACGGCGGGGAAGGCGCCGAACTCGTCGAGGACGGTCAGGAACGTCTCCAGAAGGCCGTCGAGCGCGAAGAACGCGTCGGGCAGGGCGACCCGGCGCACGACCGAGCAGGAGACGTCGCCCTCGTTCCACTGGTCGCCGGCCAGCTCGCCGGTCATCGAGGCGTAGCCGCGCAGGATGACGGTGAGGCCGTTGACGCGCTCGCAGGAGCGGGTGTTCATCTTGTGCGGCATCGCGGACGAGCCGACCTGGCCCGGCTTGAAGCCCTCGGTGACCAGCTCGTGGCCCGCCATCAGACGGATCGTCTTGGCGAGCGAGGAGGGCGCGGAGGCGATCTGCACCAGGGCGGTGACGACCTCGTAGTCGAGCGAGCGCGGGTAGACCTGGCCGACGGAGGTGAACGCGCTGTCGAAGCCGAGGTGCCCGGCGATGCGTCCTTCGAGGTCGGTGAGCTTGTCGGCGTCGCCGCCGAGCAGGTCCAGCATGTCCTGGGCGGTGCCGACCGGGCCCTTGATGCCGCGCAGCGGGTAGCGGCCGAGGAGGTCGTCCAGGCGGCGATGGGCGACGAGCAGCTCGTCGGCGCCGGACGCGAAGCGCTTGCCCAGCGTCGTCGCCTGCGCGGCGACGTTGTGCGAGCGGCCCGCCATGACCAGCTCGCCGTACTCACCGGCGAGCCGGCCGAGGCGGGCCAGGACGGCGACGGTACGGCTACGGATCAGCTCCAGGGAGAGCCGGATCTGGAGCTGCTCGACGTTCTCGGTGAGGTCGCGCGAGGTCATGCCCTTGTGGACGTGCTCGTGCCCGGCGAGGGCGTTGAACTCCTCGATGCGGGCCTTCACGTCGTGGCGCGTGACCTTCTCGCGCTCGGCGATGGAGGCCAGGTCGACCTGGTCGAGCACCCGCTCGTAGTCGGCGATGGCGGCGTCCGGGACCTCGATCCCGAGGTCCTTCTGCGCGCGCAGCACGGCGAGCCAGAGCTGACGCTCCAGCTTCACCTTCTGCTCGGGCGACCAGAGGGTGGCGAGCTCGGCGGAGGCATAACGTCCGGCGAGGACGTTCGGGATACGGGGCTTTGCAGGCGCGGCAGTCACGTGACCTGATTCTACTGGGCATTCATGCAGGCCAGCGCCACGCCCCTGTTCGTCGGAAGCTACGAGAGTTCAGGGGCGCAGTTCTTCCCAGGGCAGCAGGTCGGGGCGCTTGGGCGGCAGACCGTCCCCGGAGGAGCGGCCGGTCAGCCGGCGCACGACCCACGGCGCGAGGTACTGCCTGGCGAACCGCGCGTCGGCGACGCGGCGCGCGGCCCAGTTCGGCGGCGCCACGGCGGCCAGCGGGGTCTGCCAGTCCTCCTGTGGCGGATGCCCGAGGGCCTGCCACACGGCCTCGGCGATCCTGCGGTGCCCCTCCGCGGTGGGGTGCAGCCGGTCGACGTCCCAGAGGCGCTGATCGCCGAGGACGGCCGCGCCGTACAGGTCCACGACCAGGGCGCCGTGCCGCGCGGCCAGGTTGTCGATGTGCGTGAAGAGCGCCTCCATGCGGGGGCGGAAACGCTCCATCACCGGCCCGTTCCGGCCGGGGCTGCGCATCAGCACGAGCTGCTCGCAGGAGGGCGCGAGCCGTTCCACGGCCTCTTCGAGGAGGTCGCACACGCGGTTCATGTCGCACTTGGGGCGCAGGGTGTCGTTGAGCCCGCCCACCAGGGTGACCACGTCGGCCCGCATCTCCGCGGCGACACCCACCTGCTCGGCGACGATCTGCCCGATGAGCTTGCCGCGCACCGCGAGGTTCGCGTACCGGAAGCCGGGGCTCTGGGCGGCCATCCGGCCGGCCAGGATGTCGGCCCAGCCGCGGTAGGTGCCGTCGGGCAGGAGGTCCGACATGCCCTCGGTGAAGGAGTCGCCGACCGCGACCAGACTGTTGTATTTGGCATTCATCTGCATGGCGTCTGCGATGGTAACCCGACGCGGCCGTTCCCAGCGCGGCTCGGCGGCGGTATGCCATAAGGCACGCCGTCGTCGTGAGAGAGCGAGCCCGCCATGTGGACCGCAGCCTTCTGGAAAGCCACCGCGGAACGCGCGCTCCGCACCTTCGCCCAGGCGTTCGCCGCCATCCTGGCCGCCGGGGCGACCAGCCTCCTGGACGTCGAGTGGGGCGCGGCCCTCGCGACGGCCGGTCTCGCGGCGCTGCTCGCCGTCCTGACGGCGATCGGCGCCTCGGAGGCCGGGGCCAAGGGCCCCGGCCTCCTGGAAGAGCCGGTCGGCAGCAGGTCCGCGCCGCGCGGGTGACGTCAGACCGGCTGGCCGAAGAGCTCGCGCAGCACGTCCTCCATCGTGACCATGCCGGCCAGCCGGCCGTCGGAGCCGCGTACGGCGGCCACATGCGTACGGCTGCCGCGCATCGCGGTCAGCACGTCGTCCAGCGGCGTGGTCTCGCGCACCTGGGCGATCTTCCGCATGTCCGGCACCCGGAACGGCAGGTCCTGCGGCATCCGGTCCAGCGCGTCCTTGACGTGCAGATAGCCGACGATGCGGCGTCCCTCGTCGACGACGGGAAAGCGGGAGAACCCGGACTCCGCGGAGAGACGTTCCAGACCCTCCGGAGTGACGCCCACGCGCGCGTAGACGACGTTCTCCAGCGGCAGGACCACGTCCTTGACCGGGCGGCGGCCCAGTTCGAGCGCGTCGTGCAGACGCTCCCGCGCGCGGTCGTCGATCAGCCCCGCGTCGCCGGAGTCCCTGACCATGCGGGCCAGGTCCTCGTCGGAGAAACTCGCCGACACCTCGTCCTTGGTCTCCACGCGCATCAGCTTCAGCAGACCGTTGGCGAACGCGTTGATCGCGAAGATCACCGGCCGCAGCGCCCGTGCCAGCGCCACCAGGGGCGGCCCGAGCAGCAGCGCCGTGCGCACCGGCTCCGCGAGCGCGATGTTCTTCGGGACCATCTCGCCGAGCAGCATGTGCAGATACGTCGCCACGGTCAGCGCGATGACGAACGAGATCAGGTGGACCAGGCCGTGCGGCACGCCCACCCAGTCGAACAGGGGCTCAAGGAGATGCGCGATCGCGGGCTCCGCGACGACACCGAGCACCAGGGTGCACAGCGTGATGCCGAGCTGGGCCGCCGCGAGCAGCGCCGACACGTGCTTGAGCCCCCACATCACGCTCTTGGCGCGCCGGTCGCCCTCCTCGGCCCGCGGCTCGATCTGGCTGCGGCGCACGGAGATGAGCGCGAACTCGGCGCCCACGAAGAACGCGTTGACGACGAGCGTCGCCAGACCGATCAGCAACTGGATGGCGGTCATCGGGCGTCCTCCTGGTCATCGGCGGCGAGCGGGGCGTGCAGCAGCACGCGCGCCGCGCGCCGTCCGGTGGCGTCCTGGACGACCAGGCGCCAGCCACCGACCTCGAAACCGTCACCCTCGGCGGGAATCCGCCCGAGCTCGGTCGCGACGAGCCCGGCGAGCGTTTCGTAGGGCCCCTCGGGCGCGCGCAGGCCGACCCGCGCGAGCTGGTCCGTACGGGCGGCACCGTCGGCGGACCAGAGCGTCCTGCCGTCCTCGTCCGTGCCCGCGGGCGCAATGTCGGGCGTCTCGTGCGGGTCGTGCTCGTCGCGCACCTCGCCGACAACCTCCTCGACGATGTCCTCCAGGGTCGCGACGCCCGCGGTGCCGCCGTACTCGTCGATGACCACGGCCATCGTGCGCTTGCCGGAGAGCCGGTCGAGCAGGCGGTCGACGGTCAGCGACTCCGGTACGAGCAGCGGCTCGCGCATCAACTCGGCGACCGACGCGCGTGGCCTGCGTTCGGCCGGCACGGCGAGGACGTCCTTGATGTGTGCCACGCCGACGACGGAGTCGAGGTTGCCGCGGTAGACGGGGAACCGGGAGAGGCCGGTCGCGCGCGTGGCGTTCGCGACGTCCTCGCAGGTGGCGTGCACGTCGAGCGCGATGACCTGCACGCGCGGCGTCATCACGTTCTCCGCGCTGAGGTCGGCGAGGTTCAGCGTACGGACGAACAGCTCGGCGGTGTCCGCCTCCAGCGCGCCCTCCTTGACGGAGTGCCTGGCCAGGGCCACGAGCTCCTTGGGGCCGCGCGCGGAGGCCAGCTCCTCGGCGGGCTCGATGCCGAAGCGGCGTACGGAACGGTTCGCGGTGTTGTTCAGATGCGCGATGAACGGCCGGAAGGCGGCGCTGAACAGGCGCTGGGCCGTCGCGACCCGCTTGGCCACGGCGAGCGGCGAGGAGATCGCCCAGTTCTTGGGGACCAGCTCGCCGATGACCATCAGGAAGACCGTCGACAGCGCCGTGCCCATGACCAGGGCCACCGAGGACGACGCCGAGTCCGGCAGGCCCAGGTCACGCAGCGGGCCCGCGATGAGCTTGGCGATCGAGGGCTCGGAGAGCATGCCGACCACCAGGTTGGTGACGGTGATGCCGAGCTGCGCGCCGGAGAGCTGGAACGTGAGGTTCTTGGTCGCCTTGAGGGCGCCGGCGGCGCCGCGCTCGCCGCGGTCGACGGCTCGTTCGAGCTCGCTGCGCTCGACCGTCGTGAGGGAGAACTCCGCCGCGACGAAGACACCACAGGCCAGGCAG
The DNA here is from genome assembly GCF_052936595.1 of Streptomyces sp. DSM 118878. NCBI lineage: Bacteria > Bacillati > Actinomycetota > Actinomycetes > Kitasatosporales > Streptomycetaceae > Streptomyces > Streptomyces sp. DSM 118878. The sequence goes on along the minus strand of NZ_CP193622.1, from coordinate 833,681 downwards.
AGCAGCACCGCCACGAGGAGCAGAAGCACTTCGGTCATCGGGTCACCTCCGTCCCATGATCAGGCAGGGTGGGGAGGAACGCGCGATGTCGGGTACTGGGAGGCTCGCCCATGGACGGACGCTCACACCTTTCAGACGAGGGGTACGGGTGACCGCTCCATGGTAAAGGGTCAGCAAAACAGCTCGCGTACGTCGGTGGGCGCGGGCTCGGGGTCGGGCTGCTCATCCCGCCCGTGTACCCGGCCCGCGCGCGTCCGTCCGTACCCGGTCTGTGACGTGCCGCACCCGCCGGCCGTGACCCTCAGTCCGTGAGGTGCTTCACCCAGCGGGACCACTGCGGCTGGAGGGAGTAGCCCGCCGCGCGCCAGGTGTGGTGGGCGAGCTCGTTGCGGTCGAGGACCATCGCGTCGCCGCGCCGCCCGCCGAGGCGTACGAACCGCTCCTCCGCCGCGGCGAGCAGCGCGGAGCCCACGCCCCGACGGCGGTGCCCGGGGTGGACGGCCAGGCGGTACAGATGGCAGCGCCAGCCGTCGAAGCCCGCGATGACCGTGCCCGCGAGCTCCCCGTCACGCTCGGCGAGGATCAGCGCCTCGGGGTCACGGCCGACGAGCCGCTCCACGCCGGAGCGGTCGTCGCTGATGCTGGTCCCCTCGGCTGCCACCTTCCAGAAGGCGAGCACCGCGTCGAGATCACCGGGCTCGGCGGCCCGTATCCGAAGATCGTCCATGGCTCTCATCCCACCACCGCGGCGGGTGGGGGGTGCGGGGTTTTCACGATGCGGACGGTGCTTCGCGCGCGGCGGGGAGCCACAGGGCGCTGCCCCTCACTCGTGCGCGATCGCCGCCAGTACGTTCATCCGCGACGCCCGCAGCGCCGGAAGCAGGGCCGCCGCGAGACCGACGACCACCGAGCCGAGCACCACCGCCAGGATCGTCGGCCAGGGGAAAGCCAGCTCCTTCATGCCCTGGAGCGCCAGGACCTGCTGTACGGCGACGCCCCAGACCAGGCCGAGCGCCAGCCCGAGGAGGGCCCCGAAGACGGCGATCACCACCGACTCCAGGCGGATCATCCGCCGCAGCTGACGCCTGCCGAGCCCGATGGCGCGCAGCAGTCCGATCTCCCGGGTGCGCTCCACGACCGAGAGGGCCAGCGTGTTGACCACGCCGAGGACGGCGATGACGATCGCGAGGCCGAGCAGGGCGTAGACGAGGTAGAGCATCACGGCGATCTGCCCGCGGATGAGTTCCTTGTAGTCGGCCTGGTCGCGGACCTGCACCTGCGGATACGGATCGAGGGCCTTCTCCAGGCGCTCGCGCAGCGCGTCCGGGTCCGTCCCGGCGGCGGCGTTGACGTACACGGCGGAGTCCTGGCCACCGGGCACGTACTTCTCGACCGTGCCGAGCCCCAGGAAGATCCCGCCCTCGATGCCGAACCCCTCGGGCGCCTCCTGATCGGTGAGGGCGCCCACCGTCAGCGTGGCCTTCCGCTTCTCCGGGAACGTCACGGACAGCTCGTCGCCGAGGCGCACCCGGTGCTCCGCCGCGAACTCCTTGTCCATGCCGATGTGCCCCGGCGCGAGCGCGGCCCGCGAACTCCCCTCGGCATAGGTCACCTTGGCGACGTCGTCGAGCCGCGGATCGTAGCCCGCGGCGGTCGACTCGACCTTCTCGCCGTCGGGCAGCGACAGTTCGAGGGGGGCGAAACGCTGGCGTACGACGAGACCGGCGCCCCCGATGTCCTCGACCTTCGCGGTGATCTCCGGCGAGAAGGGCATGAAGTTGCTGTTCTGCACGACGAAGTCGGCGCCGAGCGTGGCGTCGATCTGCTTGTCGAAGGACTTCGTCATCGACGCGCTCGCCACGGAGAGGCCGCCGACCAGCGCGATGCCCACCATCAGCGCGGCGGCCGTCGCGCCGGTCCTGCGCGGATTGCGCAGCGCGTTGCGCTGGCTCATCCGGCCCACCGAGCCGAAGACGGCGGGGAACGCCCCGCCGAGCACCCGGATCACCGGCCGTACCAGGAGGGGCCCCGCGATGACGGTGGCGACGAGGCTCAGGACGATGCCGAGGCCCAGCAGGGAAGCCGCCGTCGAGGTCTTCTCGGCCGCGGCGCAGCCGATGAGCGCGGCGGCCCCGCCCAGCGCGACGACGGAGCCCACCACGGCCCGCACCTTCAACGGCCGCCCCACCCCGGCGATCTCGGCGTCCGCGAGCGCCGCCATCGGCGAGACGTGCGCGGCCCGGCGCGCCGGGAGGTACGCGGCGACGAACGTGACACCGACCCCGACGACGTACGACGCCACGGGGGTCACCCAGGTCACGACCATCTCCGTGGACTTCAGGTTCATCCCCAGGACGCCCATCAGCTCGATGAGGCCCAGGGCGAGGCCGACGCCGACGGCGAGTCCCAGCGTGGAGCCGGCCAGGCCGAGCAGCAGGGCCTCGATGAGCACGGAGCGGCGCACCTGGCTGCGGTCGGCGCCGAGGGCCCGCAGCAGGCCGAGCTCGCGGGTGCGCTGCGCGATCAGCATGGAGAAGGTGTTGACGATCAGGAAGATGCCGACGAGGACGGCGATACCGGCGAAGCCGAGCATCACGTACTTGATGATGTCCAGGAAGCCGCCCAGGTCGGAGGCGGCGGAGTCGGCCTGCTCGTCGGCGGTCTCCAGGGTGTGGCCGGAGCCCACCTCGGCGGCGATGCGCCGCTTGAGGGCGGTGTCGTCGACGCCGTCGGCGGCGGTCACCGAGACGCTCGTCGCCTCCTTGACCGAGCCGAGCAGTCCGCGTTGGGCGCTCTTTGTCTCCAGGAAGACGAGGGCCGCTCCCGGGTTGGTGGCGGTGAAGGTGGCGATGCCGACGATCTCGACCTCGAAGGAGCCGGGGCGGGCGAGGACGGTGAGGGTGTCGCCGATCTCCACGTTCTTCTTGTCGGCCGTGTCCGCGTCCAGGATCGCCTGGCCCGCGCCGCGCGGGGCGTGGCCCGAGGTGAGCTTCACCGGGCTGCGGTCGGTGACGTACCAGTTCGTGGCGATGGTCGGCGCGCCGGTCGTCGACCCCACGGGGTCGTTGTCGCGGTCGACGACGGTGACGTTGTCGACGGAGACGTCCAGGTGCGCGTCGGCGACGCCCTCGACCCTCGCCACCCGCTCCCGCAGGCTCGCGGGCACCGTCGGGGTCCGCCCCGACGGCACGGCCTCGTCGAGGTCGTCCTCCGGGCCGATCATGACGTCGGCCGACGTGGAGGCGAACAGCCGGTCGAAGGTGCGGCTCACGGTGTCCGAGAAGATCAGGCTGCCGGCCACGAACGCCACCGAGAGGAGGACGGCGAGGGCGGAGAGCGCGAGCCGGCCCTTGTGCGCGAGGAAGCTTCTGAGCGTCGCCTTCAGCACGGCAGCCCCCGGTTCAGCTCTGCTCGGTGGTGCCGTCGGAGGGTGCCGGGCCGTCGGGCGGTACCGCGCCCAGGGCGTCGAACCGTTTCATGCGTTCGAGCACCCCGTCGGCCGTCGGGCGTGCCATGTCGTCCACGATCCGCCCGTCGCCGAGGAAGAGAACCAGGTCGGAGGTGGCGGCGGCGCTCGGGTCATGGGTCACCATGACCACGGTCTGGCCCAGTTGGTCGACCGCCTCGCGCAGGAATCCGAGCACTTCGAGGCCCGCCCGGGAGTCGAGGTTGCCCGTCGGCTCGTCGGCGAAGATCAGCTCCGGTCTGGAGGCCAGCGCCCGCGCGCAGGCCACGCGCTGCTGCTGTCCGCCGGAGAGTTGCGCGGGCCGGTGCTTGAGGCGGTCCCGCAGTCCCAGGGTGTCGATGACGTGCTCCAGCCAGTCGCGGTCGGGCCGCTGCCCGGCGATGTCCATCGGGAGCGTGATGTTCTCCAGGGCGTTGAGCGTGGGGATGAGGTTGAAGGACTGGAACATGAAGCCGACGCGGTCCCGCCGCAGCCGGGTCAGCTCCCGCTCCTTGAGCCCCGTGATCTCCGTGTCGCCCAGCCACACCTGCCCCGCCGATACGTTGTCGAGCCCGGCGAGGCAGTGCATGAGGGTGGACTTGCCCGAGCCCGAGGGCCCCATGACGGCCGTGAAGCGCTCGCGTGCGATGTCCACGTCGACCGAGTCCAGGGCCAGCACGGTCGTCTCGCCCGAGCCGTAGGCCTTGGTGAGCCCGCGGGCGCGCGCGGCGGTTCCGGCGGCTCCCGGCCGGCCCGTGGACGGTGCCGAAGCAGGTGTGGACAAGGCGGCCTCCTGGTGTGTGGCCGTTCCAACTCCCGTGTATGCGCGAACAGTAGTGGGGCGGGACCGGTCCCGGTATCCCTCCGAGGTCGGGGTGCCGGGACGCATGTAAGGGGCACGATCCGGCGCCCTTGTCGTGATAGCACCTCGGCGCTAGCTTGAAGGAATGGCGAAGACTCAGCTGAACGTACGGGTGGACGAGGACACCGCTCGGGCCGCCCGGGAGCGCGCCTTGGCCCGAGGCATCAGCGTCAACCGCTACATAGAGGAACTCGTGAAACAGGACGCCGGAGAGATCGGCCACACGTTCGTCGAGGCCGCCGCCGATTTCATGAAGCAGTACGAGAGCGTCTTCGCCGAGGAGTTCGGCCAGGACCGCGAGGGCAGCCGCGCGGTCAGCGAGGCTCCCGTACGCCACCTGCACGACGCCACGCGCCCGTTCGGTGAAGATCGCCGTTGAGCCGTTGAACCTCAGAATCGATCTTGCCTGGCTCCTGATGATCGCCGAACACAAGACGCCCGGGGACCCGGCGGTCACCGACTGGGGCGCGCTCGTCGCCGCCGTCAGCCGGCACGAGGCGGAGATATTCGGCATCCCCGTCTACGAGACACCGCACGACCGGGCCGCCGCGCTCCTCCAGATCCTGCTGCACATCCCCGCGCTCGAACGCTCCAACGCGCTCTTCGCCGCCTCCGTGGCCTACGCCTATCTCGTCTCCAGCGGCACCAAGGTCGTCACCTCTCCCGAGCAGGTGCGCGACCTGGCCCGCCTGGTGAAGGAGGACGGCGCGAGCGTGCACGCCATCGCGGAGGAACTGCGCCGGTGGAGCCTGTGAACGGCGGGCCCCGCGCGGCGGACACCATGGGTCAGGACACCGCGGGTCAGGACACCGTGCGTCAGGACAGCTCCGGCCGCCGCGCCGTGCCGAGCACGCAGTACGAGAAGGGCAGGCGCGGCCCCTTCGCGGGCACCAGGAACCGCCGGTAGGGGCCGACGTCGAAGCCCGCGTCGACCAGGGACTCCACGGGGCTCCGCGCGACGTGACAGCCGCCGCACAGCGGCGGCCACACCGTGCGGTCCAGGACCCGCTGGGCGGTCGCCATCAGGGTGCCCGGCGCCCGGCCGTGCTCGAAGAAGCGCAGCTCACCGCCGGGCCGCAGCACCCGGTGCAGCTCACCGAGCGCCCGCCGCACGTCCCGCACGCTGCACAGCACCAGGGAGACGACGGCCGCGTCGAAGGCCTCGCTCTTGACGGGCAGCGCCTCGGCGGCGCCCGGCACCACGTCGACCGGCACGTCGGCACGGTGCGCCGCCTCCATGGCCAGCTTCCTCAGCAGGCGCTCCGGTTCGATCGCCACGACCTCGGAGACCGCGCCCGGGTAGTGCGGGAAGTTGAGCCCGTTGCCCGCCCCGACCTCGATCACCCGGCCACTGAGCCCGGCGAGCAGCTCCTTGCGGTGAGCGGAGAGCACGCGCTCCGCGGCCACGCTCTGGCGGGCGTAGAAGCGGGCGAAGACGGGGTGGTGCACGGCGTCCTTGGACGCCGTCCTTGCGGAGCGCGGAGACATGGGCCCTCCTCGGCGGGGCGAGCTGTTACCGCAATGCTGCCCAGGCGCGGCCCGAATTCCCCTGTCCGCGGCCAGGAGCCGTGCGCCGGGGCGACGGACTTCACCCCAGCGCACGCACCGTGACCAGGCCCTGTCTCAGCGCCCTGCCGGTGCCTCCCGCAGCGTGAAGGACTCCGCGTCCCACGTGCCCCCCAGCTCCGGCGAGAGCCACTCGACGGCCGCCGCGCGGAAGGCGCCGCCGTCGAGGGCGCCCGCCCCCCGCGGGACCGCGCCGAGGAGGGGTGCGCCCGCCGCCCGGGGCAGATCGGCGAGGTTGCAGCGGGAGGCCAGGTCGGGGGTGGCCGGCCAGCTCCCGATGGCGACGCCGAGCTGCCGGACGCCCCGCGTGAGCAGGGCCTCGGCCGTCAGCGCCGTCGTGTTCAGGGTGCCGAGGCCCGCCGAGGCCACCACCAGGACGGGGGCGTCGAGGAGCCGCGCGGCGTCGGCGAGCGTGCCGCCCTCGTCGTCGAGGCGGACCAGGAGACCGCCTGCCCCCTCGACCAGGACGAGGTCGTGCTCGGTCGCCAGCTTCCCGGCCGCGTCGGCGACCTCGTACGGGCGCACCTGCGCCATCCCGGCCCGCCTCGCCGCGGTGTCCGGCGCCAGCGGCTCGGGAAAGCGGGCCAGTTCGAGCGTGGTGATGCCGCCGCCCGCGAGCCGCGTCACCTCCTGGACGTCGCCGGCCTCCCCGGGGGCGACCCCGGTCTGCGCGGGCTTGAGCACCGCGACGCTCCGGCCGGCCGCCAGGGCGGCGGCGGCCACCGCGGCCGTCGTCACCGTCTTGCCGATCTCCGTGCCCGTACCGGACACCACGATCACCGTCATGTCAGCCCTCCTTCGCCGCCGCGCGGACCGCGCGCGCGATGCGTGCCACGTCGTCGTCGCCCGTGACGAACGGCGGCATCGTGTAGACCAGATCCCGGAACGGCCGCAGCCACACGCCTTCGCGCACCGCCGCCCGGGTCGCCGCGGCCATGTCCACCGGGTGGTCGAGCTGGACGACGCCGATCGCCCCCAGGACGCGGACGTCCCGTACCCCGGGCAGACCGGCCGCCTCGGCGAGGCCCTCGCGCAGCCCCGTCTCGACGCGCTTGACCTCGCCCTGCCAGTCCTGCCCGAGCAGCAGGTCGATCGAGGCGCCGGCCACCGCCGCGGCCAGCGGGTTGCCCATGAACGTCGGCCCGTGGGCCAGGACAGGGACCTCGCCGCGTGAGATGCCGTCCGCGACCCGGGCCGTGCACAGCGTCGCCGCCAGGGTCAGATAGCCGCCGGTCAGCGCCTTGCCGACACACATCACGTCGGGCGTGACCTGCGCGTGGTCCGCGGCGAACAGCGCGCCGGTGCGGCCGAAGCCCGTGGCGATCTCGTCGAAGACCAGGAGCACGTCGTGCGCGTCGCACGCCTCGCGCAGCACGCGCAGATACCGGGGGGAGTGGAACCGCATCCCGCCCGCGCCCTGCACCACGGGCTCCACGATCACCGCGGCCAGTTCCCCCGCGTGGCGCTCGATCAGCTCCCGCAGATGGTCCGCGTACGACTCCTCGTAGGCGTCCGGCGGCGCGTCCGCGAACACCTGCCGCGGCAGGACCCCCTGCCACAGCTCGTGCATGCCGCCCTCGGGGTCGCACACGGACATCGGCTGCCAGGTGTCGCCGTGGTAGCCGCCGCGCCACGTCAGCAGCCGCCGCTTCTCGGGGCGGCCGAGGGAACGCCAGTGCTGGAGGCACATCTTCACCGCGACCTCGACCGCGACCGAGCCCGAGTCGGCGAGGAAGACGTGTTCGAGACCCTCGGGAGACATGTCGACAAGGCGTTTCGCGAGGGACACGGCGGGCTCGTGCGTCAGACCGCCGAACATGACGTGGCTCATCCGGTCGAGCTGACTGCGCACGGCTTCGTTCAGGACGGGGTGGTTGTAGCCGTGGATCGCCGACCACCACGACGACATCCCGTCGACCAGCTCGCCCGACCCGTCGGCGAGGCGCAGCCGCACCCCGTTCGCCGACGCCACGACCAGCGGCTCCTGGCGCCCCGGCATCGGTCCGTAGGGGTGCCACACATGGCGGCGGTCCAGTTCGACGAGTTCGTCCAGTCGGTGTTGGGGCAGGTCACGCATTGGGTGCGAGGTCCGTTCCCGCGCCTCGGCGCCGTACCGACACCAGATCCGCGCGCGCCTCGGCCGGGGTGGTCCCTGCCGCCGGCTCGCTCTCCGCCGAACCGCAAGGACCGCAGCCACCGCCCTCCTCGTGCGAGCCGCAGCCGCCCGGCGTCGCGTGTGAGCCGCGGCCCGCCGCGTCCGCCCGGTGTCGGGGCAGCGTGACCTGGTCGGTGCCCTCGACCTCGAAACCGGCGTCCGCGATCATGTCCAGGTCCGCCTGGCCCGCCTGGCCCTCGCTGGTCAGGTAGTCGCCCAGGAAGATGGAGTTGGCGAGGTGCAGGGCGAGCGGCTGCATCGAGCGCAGATGCACCTCGCGACCCCCCGCGATGCGCACCTCGACGTCCGGGCAGACGAAACGGACCATCGCGAGGATGCGCAGACAGCGCTGCGGCGTGAGGTTCCACTCCTTGGCCAGCGGGGTGCCCTCGAAGGGGATCAGGAAGTTGACCGGCACCGAGTCCGGGTCGAGCTCGCGCAGCGAGAAGACCACGTCGACCAGGTCCTCGTCGCGCTCGCCCATGCCCGCGATCAGCCCGGAGCAGGCGGAGAGCCCGGCCGCGTGCGCCTTCTGCACGGTGTCCACGCGGTCCGCGTAGGTGTGCGTCTTGGTGATGTCCGCGTACGTCGCCTCGGACGTGTTCAGGTTGTGGTTGTACGCGTCGGCGCCCGCGCCCCGCAGCCGCTCGGCCTGCCCGTCCGAGAGCAGGCCGAGACAGGCGCACACCTCGACGCCGTGGTTCTGCTCCTTGACCGCGGCGATGGTCTGCGCCACCCGGTCGACGTCACGGTCCGTCGGCCCGCGGCCGCTGGCCACCAGGCAGACCCGCTTGGCACCGCCGGCGACACCGGCCGCGGCGGCCTGCGAGGCCTCGTCCGGCTTCAGCCAGGTGTACTTGAGGATCTCGGCCTTGGAGCCGAGCCGCTGCGAACAGTACGAGCAGTCCTCCGGGCACAGGCCCGACTTGAGGTTGACCAGGTAGTTGAGTTTCACCCGACGCCCGAACCACTGCCGCCGCACCTTCGCGGCGGCGGCCACTACGTCCAGGAGATCGTCGTCGGACGTGGCCAGCACGGCCAGCGCCTCTTCACGGGTCGGCAGCTCGCGCCGAAGCCCCTTGTCCACCAGCGTGTTCAGCAGATCCATGGCGCTGATCCTTACGTACGGCAGGCTCCGGGGCCAAGGAGAGTTCGCACAACAGAAACGGATTGAGGTGTGGGTATTGCCACACCCTGGCCAGATGGCAGGACGGCTAGGGTCTGTGCAATGTCTACAAACGAGCCGGCCTCGCCGAGCCCCGCACGTACGCCGTCGGAGCGTTCGCCGTTCGAGTGGCTCGACGAGCAGGCACGGCTGCGCGCCGATGCCGGGCTCGTCCGCACCCTGCGCCCGCGCGACGCGGATGCCGCGGGCCTCCTGGATCTGGCGAGCAACGACTACCTGGGCCTGACCCGGCATCCGGAGGTCACCGAGGGCGCCGCCGCCGCGGCCCGGCTCTGGGGCGGCGGAGCCACCGGCTCCCGGCTCGTCACGGGCTCCACGCGGCTCCACGCGGACCTGGAGCGGGAACTCGCGGAGTTCTGCGGCTTCGAGGCGGCGCTCGTGCTGTCGTCCGGCTACGCGGCGAACCTCGCCGCCGTCACCGCGCTGGCCCCGCACGGCTCGCTGATCGTCTCCGACGCGGGCAACCACGCGTCGCTGATCGACGGCTGCCGGCTCGCCCGCGCCACGACGCAGGTGGTGCCGCACGCCGACCCCGACGCGGCGCGCAAGGCGCTGGACGCACACGCCGGCCCCGCCGTCCTGGTCTCCGACTCGGTGTTCTCGGTGGACGGCGACGCCGCGCCGCTCACCCGACTGGCCTCGGTCTGCCGGGAGTACGGCGCCGGGCTCGTCGTCGACGACGCCCACGGGCTCGGTGTCCTGGGCGACGGCGGCCGGGGCGCCCCGCACGCCGCGGGCCTGGCGGGAGCGGCCGACACCGTGGTCACCCTGACCCTGTCGAAGTCCTTCGGGAGCCAGGGTGGCGCCGTGCTCGGCCCCGCCAAGGTCATCGACCACCTGGTGAACGCCGCCCGCACCTTCATCTTCGACACCGGCCTCGCGCCCGCCGCTGCGGGCGCCGCGCTCGCGGCCCTGCGGCTGCTCCGACGCGAGCCCGAACGGGCCGCACGGGCCAGGCAGGTCGCCGCCGAGCTGCATCGGCGCCTGACGGCCGAGGGGCTTTCGGCGGTACGTCCGGACGCCGCCGTCGTCTCCGTGCGCGCGCCGGCGGCGGAGCCCGCCGTGCGCTGGGCGGCCGACTGCCGGGCCGCGGGCGTGGCGGTCGGCTGCTTCAGGCCGCCGTCCGTGCCGGACGGCATCTCACGGCTGCGGCTGACCGCCCGAGCGGATCTCACCGACACGCAGATCGCCGATGCCGTCGAGGTGATCAGCCGCACCGCACCTCGCTGAGGCGCTCAGGCCCCGGTCCCGGACCGGGGCCGGAGGCGGCTCACCGAAGGCTGTCGAGGAACGTCTCCCAGGGGCCGGGGGAGAAGAGCAGGGTGGATCCTTCGGTGTTCTTGGAGTCACGCACGGCCAGCAGGCGGTTCGGCCTGCCGGAGTCGAGCGTGGCCGTCTCGACGCAGTTGTTCATTCCGTTGCTGTGACTGCTGCGCCGCCATCGCGCGCCCTGCGGAGGGCTGCTGGTGCCGGCCTGCCGAGGCATTGCGGTCATGGTTCCTCCTTCGTGCCGTCGCTTAGCCCGGCGATGAAGTGTTCCGAGTCCTCGGGTGAAAGCGCCCGGTCCCGGAGGGAGTTGAAGGCCTGGGTGTAGGCCCGCAGGTCCTCTTTCCGCTCAAGGCAGAGGCTACTCGTCAAGTGGTCGAGAACAACCACATCCAGATCAGAAGTGTTCGGAAACGAAAGAATGACGAAGGGACCGGTCAGGCCCACATGCTCTCCAGAGGTGAACGGCAGCACCTGTAGTCGCACCTGCGGCAACGCGGACACCTCCCGCAACCGGGCGAGCTGCCCCGCGAAAACCTCGGGGCCGCCCACCGGTCGGCGTAAAACCGCCTCGTCGAGCACCACGCTCAGGCGCAGCGGCGGATCGGCCCGCAGGACGTCCTGACGGGCCAGGCGGACCTCCACCAGGGCGTCGACCTGCTCGTCGGGCAGGCCGCCGACCGCGGCCCTGGTCACCGCGAGGGCGTAGTCGCGGGTCTGCAGCAGACCGGGGACCACGGCCGTCTCCAGGGTGCGCATGCGGCTCGCCTGCGACTCCAGGCTGATGAAGTCGCGGTAGGCCGCGGGCAGCAGGTCGCGGTAGGCCTTCCACCAGTGGTGGCGGCCCTCACCGGCGTCTTCGGTTCCGGCCAGGGCCGCGAGCAGGTCATTGAGGCGCGGGTCCCGCACGTCGTACAGGTCGAGCAGGCGTCGCACGTCCGAGGACTTCACCCCGCTGCGGCCCGTCTCGATGCGGCTCACCTTGGACTGGTGCCAGCCGAGCCTGGCCGCCGCCTCACTGCTGGTGAGCCCGGCCTGTCCGCGCAGCGACCGCAGTTCGGCACCGAGCTGGCGTCGGCGCACCGCGGGCCCGTACTGCATGCCCGTCCCCTTCCGGACAGATCCGTCGACATCCCCGGCGGCATGGGCCGGAGTCACGGGGGACAGTAGAACAAGCTCCGACCTCGCGCCCAAATACGCTCGGTCGTTGCAGAGTTCACCGCATCGAGCGACAGATATATGCACATCTCGGTGGATCGCCACCCGAGAGCGGCCGAGCAGTGGGAGGCTGGCGCGAAGCACCAGTCCGGGACCGTCCTCGGGTCATCCGCTCCGAGTCGGAGACCGGCCCCGGTGGGAAAGGGGCGTCGCCATGGCAGATCGCAAGGAAGCATCCGTCACTCTGCCGAGCGATCCTGCCTCGGTCTCCGCGGCCAGGAAGTACGTGTCGAAGGTGCTCGCGGAGTGGGGGCTGCCGGGCGGTGCCGAGGTGGGGGACACGGTCAGACTCATCGTCTCCGAACTCGCCACCAACGCCGTGCAGCACACGCGCGGGCAGTCGCCCACGTTCACCGTGGACGTGGAGCTGGACCGGGACGAGCAACTGCGGATCGGCGTCACCGACAGCCATCCCCGCTATCCGCGCCGGCTGCCCGCGGCCGTCCAGCAGGACAACGGCCGGGGCATGGTCATCATCCGTATGCTCACCGCCGAGTGCGGCGGCCGTCTCTCGGTGAGCCCCACCGACGAGGGGGGCAAGACCGTGTGGATCGCTCTGCCCTGGACGGTGTCCGTCCAGGACGGGTCGCGCGACGCCGCGCGCTGACCGCGCATCGGTCAGTGCCGCGCCCGCGGCGCTGTCACCGGCACTGCTCCCGGCGCCAGGGCCGCGCGACGCCTCCGCGGGCCGTCACCGGAGTGAAGTGCGGGACGTCGCGTGCGGCGGCAGCCTCGGCGTGCTGCCCCGAGCGCCGCACGAGCCGCGGCAGCACGCCCCACAGCCCCACACAGACCGTCAGGGTCCCCGCGGCGGCCCCGACGCCCGCGGCCCTTCCGACCGTCACGTCCACCACGAGCAGCACGGACCCGGTCAGGGCGAGCACCAGCACGGCGAGGCCGACGGCGGCGAGGCGGGCGGAGACGCGCACGATCAGCGGCTTGACGCGCTGCTGGAACAGCGACCTGTGCAGCGCGGCGGGCGCCGTGAAGAGCGCCGCGGCGGCCACGGCGAGCAGCAGCGTCGTGACGTAGGTGCCGCGCTGCACCGCGTCGAGCGAGGGGAAGCGCGGCGTGAAGGCGAGACCGAGCAGGAAGGCGAACAGGATCTGCACGCCGGTCTGCGTGACCCGCAACTCCTGGAGCAGCTCGGCGAAGTTGCGGTCGGCGCGCTCCAACGGCGTCTCATTGCGAGCGGTGCAGGAGTAGTCGTCCGACATCCGGTACGAGTATCCGAACGGGCGCGCCCCAAGCATGGTCGGTCAGCGGACCCTGCCGTACCAGACGCTGTTGGACCAGATCTTCTCCAGGCGCACCACGGCCCCCGTCTTGGGCGAGTGCCAGATGCGGCCGTTACCCGCGTAGATGCCGACGTGGTAGACGCTCCGGCCCGAGTGGAAGAACACCAGGTCACCGGGGGTCCGTTGCGACTTGCCGATGTGCCGGGTCTTGTTGTACTGCGCGGCGGCGGTGCGCGGCAGCTTCTTGCCCGTGCGCTTGAACGAGTACTGCGTCAGCCCCGAGCAGTCGAATCGGTGAGGGCCCGTCGCTCCGTACGCGTAGGGCGCCCCCTTCTTGGACGCCGCGACCTTGAGCGCCTTCGTCGCGTGTGCGGCCGCGTGCGCTTCCGTCGTGAGCCCGGGGGCCACGAGCGTGCCGCCCACGACGGCGAGTGTGAGAGCCGATGCGGCACCGGCCTTGCCGAGCAGCGACGGAATGTGATTCTCCGCGGACATGCGTAACCCTTCGTCAGCCGCCTGAGAAGGATGACCTGTCGGGTTCGGGCAGGCGAAGATGCCCGGCCGCGTCGTGCTCTGCGGCTTCACCCCAAGGGCGTCGCCCGGACTTTCCGGGCGGGCCCGTCGTACTCGGGTCCTCCACTCCTGCCGATGCACCGATGTCGACCGGTCATCCGGGGCGGCGGCAGGATTAGGCGTCCGCCCGGATCGCCCCGCCGCTGTGGCGGGGGCTTGTCGTCGAAGGGGATCTTGACCCGACAAGGGCGAAAAAACCGAGCCGAAACGTCCTTTTGTGAGGCTACTCACGACTGACCTGTTCGGGTGGACAGGGCCGAATCGGCCCCCCGCCCCGGGGGCCTGACGACGGCTCGACCAGCAGCGGAACGTCTTATTCCGGGCTTGATGTGCGTGTGCCGCGCAACTCGCGGCCGCGCAAAGAAAGATGGATTCGTACGCCATCGGGGGTAGCTCATCTGGTCCGTTTCAAAACGGAGCCGGACGTTTCGGGATGCGGCGCGTGCCGGTCACCCGCCCGGTGACGGCGGCACGGCGACCCGCTCGGCCCGCCGTTCGCCGTCGAGGACGCGCAACGCCCGGGCGAGGGTCCGGGCGTGCAACTCGCTCTCGCCCCGCTGGTGCATGAGCGTCAGCGCGTCCCGCCCCGCTGACGCCCCGGTTGATCCGGCCCGGCAGGTCGACGACCTCCAGATAACGGTCGATCAGCTCGGCCTCGGCCCGGGTGAGGGCGGGCAGCGGCGGCGGTTCGGGTGGCGGCATCCGTGCCTCACCCCGCGTCGCGCGCGCCGAGCGAGGCCTTGCGGCTCGGGATGACGCGGTCGACAAGGCCGTACTCCAGGGCCGCCCGGGGCTTACGCCGCTCCCGGCCTCCGTCGCTCACGTACCGCCCGGACTCAGCCGATCGCCGCGGCCTCCCGCCGCGCCGTGGGCTCCGCCGCGGCCGGCGCCCGCCGACTACGCACCGCCGAGCCGAGGACGACGGCCGCCAGGCCCAGCACGGCCCACGCGCCGAGGGTCACGGCGGGCACCGCGGCTCCGGCGCCGTCGAAGAACGCCACCGAGCGCAGCAGGGTCCCGCCGGCGCCCGGGGGCAGCAACTGCCCGATGAAGCCGACCGGTTCCGGCAGCAGTCGCGGCGCCGAGGTGACCCCGGAGAAGGGGTTGCCGAGCAGCACCATCAGCAGGCCGCCCACCCCGATGCCCGCCGGGCCGAGCAGGGCCGCGAACCCCGCCACCGCGGCGCTGACCGCGAGCGTGGAGAGGCCGAGCACTCCGGCCTCCGCCCACCAGTCGCCGGTGAGGATGCCGAGCCAACTGTGCGTGAGCGCGGCGGCCACGGCTCCGACGAGCACGGCGGTGGCAGCCAGCGTCGCCGCCGCGCGGAACCCGCGCAGCCCCCGCAGGGTGACCAGCGCGCCGGCCGCGACCCCGGCGATCGCCATCGGCAGCACGCTCGCCCCGAGGGCCGACCCCCGCGGATCGGCCGCGGGCGCGGGCACCACGTCGACCGTCGGCACCGAGGTCCCCTCCGGCGCCTGTCGCTGTACCGCCTGCTCCAGCAACTGTGCGACGACGGGGCTCGCGGCCGTCGCGGTCAGCAGCTTGGGGCCCCGCTGGGTCGCCACGACCGCGCCGTACACGGTCCGGTCCTCGACGGCCGACCTGGCGGCGGCCTCATCGGCGTAACGGTGGATCTCGAACGCGTCTCCGTGCCGTGCGAGTTGCCGGGTGATCGGCTCCGTGGCGGTGGCGGTGCCCGCCACGCCGAGGGGCAGGTCGCGCGGGGCGGTGCGGGCGGCGGGCCAGGCGAACGCCCAGAGCGCGAGGGTCACGAGGACGGGGACCAGGAGGGTCACCGTGAGGGCGCGGCGGCCCATCGCGGGCGCCGCGGTGGAGGGAGTGGACATGGTCATTCCTCGGTGGTGAGACGTTCGGAGGGAAAGTGAGAGAATGATCGTTCGTTTTACGTACGGGCCCACTGTCCTGCGGGGTGGCGTGCTTGTCAAGAAGGAATGTTCGTTTTAACTTGAGGGCATGGCACGCGTATCGCAGGAACACCTCGACGCCCGGCGTCGGCAGATCATCGACGGTGCCGCATTCTGCTTCGCGCAGAACGGCTTCCACGCCACCTCGATGCAGGACGTGCTGAAGGAGGTTGGCCTCTCGGCGGGCGCGGTCTACCGCTACTTCCGCGGCAAGGAGGAGCTGATCGCCGCGATCGTCTCCGAGGTCCTGACCGAGATCAGCGGCGTCTTCGAGTCGGCCGCCCGGCAGAGCCCCCCGCCCCCGCCGGACGTCCTGATCGGACAGGTGATCTCCGAGGTCCTGGACCTGAAGCCGGGGCTGCGCGACGGCGCCAGGTCGTACTTCCCCCGGCTGATGATCCAGGTCTGGACGGAGACGCTCCGCGACGAGGAACTGTCGGCGCTCATGGCGGGTGTCTATGCGAAGGTGCGCGCCGCCTGGGTCGCGGTCGTCGAGGGGTACCAGAAGGCGGGCATGATGCGCGCGGACGTCCCCGCCGACCATGTCGCGCGGACCCTGATCGCCGCGGCGCAGGGATTCGCCGCCCAGTACGCGCTGTTCGAAGAAGTGCCCGTCGAGGCGCTCCAGAACGGTATGCGCGCCCTGATGAGCATGGGAGGCCCGGCTGACGGCCATGGGCCGGTGAGTATGGGGGAGCCCAGCTGACGGTCATGGACCGGTCAACGGCTGGTTAACCTCGTTGAAACTCCCCCCAACTACTCTCCCGTGCCACGCCACCAGGGGATTTCGTAGCAGGGTGCGCAAGATCGCGCATCTTCGGTGTGTGTTACATCTATATCCGTCCGCGGTGGCGCGGCGACCGGACCCCGCATGGTCCGGAGCGAGGACTTGAGGTGGGAAGCGTGCAACTGACCCCGCACGAGCAGGAGAGACTGCTCATCCATGTGGCCGCGGACGTGGCCGAGAAGCGAAGGGCGCGGGGGCTGCTGCTCAACCACCCCGAGGCGATCGCCCTCATCACCTCGCACATCCTGGAGGGCGCCCGCGACGGCCGCACGGTCTCCGAGCTGATGTCGTCCGGGCGCCGGGTTCTCACCCGGGACGACGTCATGACGGGCATACCCGAGATGATCCACGACGTCCAGGTCGAGGCCACCTTCCCGGACGGGACCAAGCTCGTCACCGTCCATGACCCGATCGTCTGACGGGAGTCCGCGCCTCATGCATGCCGCCACGCACGGCACGGGACAGGACCTTGTCCCCGGCGAGATCCTCTTCGCCGACGAACCCGTTGTCTTCAACGAGGGCCGCGAGGTCACCCGCCTCACCGTTCTCAACGCGGCCGACCGCCCCGTCCAGGTCGGCTCCCACTACCACTTCGCCGAGGCCAACCCGGGCCTGGACTTCGACCGCGGCGCCGCACGCGGGAAGCGGCTCAACGTCGCCGCGGGCACCGCCGTGCGCTTCGAGCCCGGAATCCCCGTCGACGTCGAACTCGTCCCGCTGGCCGGCAAGCGCGTCGTGCCCGGCCTGCGCGGCGAGACCGGAGGTGCCCTCGATGCCTGAGCTCTCGCGCGCCGCGTACGCCGACCTCTTCGGCCCCACGACGGGCGACCGGATCAGGCTGGCCGACACCGACCTCCTGATCGAGATCGAGGAGGACCGTTCGGGTGGTCCCGGGCGCTCGGGCGACGAGTCCGTGTTCGGCGGCGGCAAGGTCATCCGCGAGTCGATGGGCCAGTCCCGCACGACCCGCGCCGAGGGAGCCCCCGACACCGTCATCACCGGTGCGGTGATCATCGACCACTGGGGCGTCGTCAAGGCCGACGTGGGCATACGGGACGGCCGGATCACCGGCATCGGCAAGTCCGGCAACCCCGACACGATGGACGGCATCGACCCCGAGCTGGTCATCGGCCCGGAGACCGAGATCCTCTCGGGCAACGGCAAGATCCTCACCGCCGGCGGCATCGACACCCACATCCACTTCATCTCCCCGACCATCGTCGACGAGGCGCTGGCCTCCGGGGTCACGACGCTCTTCGGCGGTGGCACGGGCCCCGCCGAGGGCAGCAAGGCGACCACGATCACGCCGGGCGCCTGGCATCTGGCGCGCATGTTCGCGGCCCTGGAGTCCAGCCCCGTCAACATCGGCTTCCTCGGCAAGGGCAACACCGTCTCCACCGCGTCCATGCATGCCCAGCTACGGGCCGGCGCGGTCAGCTTCAAGATCCACGAGGACTGGGGAGCGACGCCCGCCGTCATCGACGCCTGCCTGAACGTCTGCGAGGAGACCGGCGCCCAGCTCGCCGTCCACACCGACACCCTCAACGAAGCGGGCTTCGTCGACGCCACGTTCGACGCCGTCGCGGGCCGGACCCTGCACGCCTTCCACGTAGAGGGAGCGGGCGGCGGACACGCCCCCGACATGATCACCGCGGTGTCGCTGCCCAACATGCTGCCCAGCTCCACCAATCCCACCCGGCCGCACACCGTCAACACCGTCGAGGAGCACCTCGACATGCTGATGGTCTGCCACCACCTCAACCCGGCCGTCCCCGAGGACCTGGCCTTCGCCGAGTCCCGCATCAGGCCCACCACCATCGGGGCGGAGGACATCCTCCACGACCTCGGCGCCATCTCGATCATGTCCTCCGACTCGCAGGCCATGGGGCGCGTCGGCGAGGTCATCATGCGGACCTGGCAGACCGCGCACGTGATGAAGCGGCGCCGCGGCTTCCTGCCGGGAGACGTCCGCGCCGACAACCGCCGCGCGCGTCGCTATGTCGCCAAGTACACGATCAACGCGGCCGTCGCGCAGGGCATCGACCACGAGATCGGCTCGGTCGAGACCGGCAAGCTCGCGGACCTCGTCCTGTGGGAACCGGCGTTCTTCGGCGTCAAGCCGCAGGCCGTCCTCAAGGGCGGACAGATCGCGTACGCGCAGATGGGTGACGCCAACGCCTCGATCCCGACCCCGCAGCCGGTCCTGCCGCGCCGCATGTACGGGGCACACGGCAAGGCTCCGGGCCTCAACTCGGTCAACTTCGTCACCCAGGCAGCATTGGACGACGGGCTTCCGGAACGCCTCGGCCTGGACAAGCCGTTCGCCGCGATCCGCTCCACGCGAGGCCGCTCCAAGGCCGACATGCGGGAGAACGACGCCCTGCCACGGGTCGAGGTCGCCCCCGACAGCTTCGCCGTCACCATCGACGGTGAACTCGTCGAGCCGTCCCCGGCCATGGAACTGCCGCTCGCCCAGCGGTACTTCCTCTTCTGACGGCCCGGCGGAGACAGGCGACGATCACATGTCACGCGCAGCACTTCTCGTCCTGGCCGACGGCCGCTTCCCCGCCGGCGGGCATGCCCACTCCGGCGGGGCCGAAGAGGCCGTCAAGGCCGGCCGCGTCACCGGGGCCGCGAGCCTGGAGGCCTTCTGCCGCGGGCGGCTCCACACCAGCGGCCTGGTGGCGGCCTCCCTCGCGGCGGCCGCCGCGCTCGGGGCGGACCCGGTCGCCCTCGACGCCGCGGCGGACGCCCGTACGCCCTCGCCCGCGCTGCGGACGGCGGCGCGGCGGCTGGGGCGGCAGCTTATGCGGGCGGCGCGGGCGACCTGGCCGCATCCGGAACTCGACGCTCTGGCGTGTCGCTTCCCCAAGGGCGCGCATCAGCCCGTCGTCCTCGGGCTCGCCGCGCGGGCCGCGGGGCTTGGGCCCAAGGACGCGGCGTACTGCTCCGCGTACGAGGGGATCAGCGGTCCCGCGACCGCCACGGTGCGGCTGCTCGGCCTCGATCCCTTCGACGCCACGGGGGTCCTCGCCCGCCTCGCGCCCGAACTCGACGGGGTCGCCCTGCGGGCGGCGGAGGCGGCCGGGAGAGTCCTGGCCGAGGGGGTCGACGCGTTGCCCGCGGGGTCGGCGCCGCTGCTTGAGCTGGGGGCGCAGGCCCACGCGGAGTGGCCTGTGCGGTTGTTCGCGTCGTAGCGGGGGCGCGTCGTAGCGGGGCGGCACTCTCACCCCGCGGCCGCCTTCTGGGGGCTTCGCCCCCAGACCCCCGTATCGGCCTGAACGGCCTCGTCCTCAAACGCCGGACGGCCGACAGGTCCGCCGGACGGGCCGAAAGGCGGGCAGGACGGGCTGGGAGCCGTGCCGGGCCGTCCGTTCATCCATCCGATCACAAACCGTAGGAGCCCTCATGCACCTCGACCACTCCCACGACGACGGCCCCGCGGCCGTCTCCGCCGACGCCCGGCGGCCCGACGGGAACCGGCGCGCCCTGCGCATCGGCCTCGGCGGGCCCGTGGGCACCGGGAAGACCGCCACCGTCGCCGCGCTCTGCCGGGCCCTGCGCGACGAGCTGTCCCTCGCGGTCGTCACCAACGACATCTACACCCGCGAGGACGCCGAGTTCCTGCTCCGCGAGGCCGTCCTGCCGCCCGAGCGGATCACCGCCGTGGAGACCGGCGCCTGTCCGCACACCGCGATCCGCGACGACATCTCCGCGAACCTGGAGGCCGTGGAGGACCTGGAGGACGAAGTCGGGCCGCTCGACCTGATCCTCGTCGAGTCCGGCGGCGACAACCTCACCGCCACCTTCTCCAAGGGGCTCGTCGACGCGCAGATCTTCGTCATCGACGTCGCGGGCGGCGACGACATCCCGCGCAAGGGCGGGCCCGGCGTCACCACCGCCGACCTGCTGGTCGTCAACAAGACCGACCTCGCGCCCTACGTCGGCTCGGACCTGGCCACCATGGCCGCCGACGCCAAGGCGCAGCGCGCGGAGCTGCCGGTGGCGTTCCAGTCGCTGCGCTCCGCCGAGGGCGTCGGTCCGGTCGCCGCCTGGGTGCGAGCGCAGTACGCCGCGTGGACCGCGTCGGCGTGAGGACCGACACCGCCCCTCGGGGCCGTACGGGAACGGGAGGCGGCGCGGGGCTGCGGGCCACCGCCCGGGTCGAGGCGCGCGCCGACGGGCGGGGCGGCACGGCCTTGCCCGTGCTCGACGGCGAGGGCCCGCTCGCCCTGCGCCGCACCCGCACCCGCTCCGGCGGCCCGGCGGCCCGCGTCACGCTGGTCGGGGCGATGAGCGGACCGCTCGGCGGCGACCACCTCACCGTCGAAGCCACCGCTCACGCGGGCGCCCGGCTCCACATCGACTCGGCGGCGGCCACCCTGGCGCTGCCGGGCCAGGGTGGCGAGGCGGCGCGCTACGACGTGCGGATCGGCGTGGCCGAGGGCGCGGAACTGCACTGGCTGCCGGAGCAGCTGATCTCGGTGCGCAACAGCGACCTGCGGCTCTCCACGCGCGTGGAGCTCGCCGCGGGCGCCCGTCTCGTGCTGCGGGAGGAGCAGGTGCTCGGGCGGGCGGGCGAAGCCCCCGGCAGGCTGACCAGCCGGCTGACCGTGTACCGCGCGGGGTCCCCGCTGCTCGACCAGGAGCTGGCCTTCGGCCCGGGCACGCCCGGCGGCTGGGACGGCCCCGCGGTCCTCGCGGGGCGCCGGGCGGTGGGACAGCTCCTCGTCGTACGCCCCGCATACGAACAGGACAAACCGCAGGCGTCACGCCTGGGGGAGTGGGCCGCGCTCACCCCACTGGCCGGTCCCGGCGTCCTGGTCACCGCGGTGGCCCCGGACGCCCTCCAGGTACGCCGGACACTCGACGCGGCCCTGCGCGACCTGGGATGAGGCCGACCGCGGCGTGGCGTCAGCTCAGGGGCATGCGCGGGAACCTGCGGTGCTCCTTGTCGCGTTCCGCGGCGCGTTCCGCCTCCTCCGCCTTCACGACGGCCGCGTACTTGTCCACGTACTCCTGGCCGGAGAGTCCGAGGATCGCGTACATGATCTCGTCGGTGACGGCCCGCAGGACCGCTTTCTCGTTGTCCATGCCGACGTAACGGGAGAAATCCAGGGGCTCGCCGAAGCGGATCGTCACGCGGCGCATGGTCGGCAGTTTCTGGCCGGGCGGCTGCGCCTCGAAGGTGCCGATCATCGCGCAGGGAATCACCGGGACCCGCGCCTTGAGCGCCATCGCGGCGACCCCGACCTTGCCCTTGTAGAGCCGTCCGTCGTGCGAGCGGGTGCCCTCCGGATAGATGCCGAGCAGCTCGCCCTTGCGCAGCACGCCCAGCCCCTCCCGGATCGCCGCCTTGCCCGCCTCCTTGCCGGAACGGTCGACCGGGATCTGCCCCGCGCTGCGGAAGAACGCGGCGGTGAGGCGGCCCCTGATGCCGGGGCCCGTGAAGTACTCGGCCTTCGCCAGGAACGTGATGCGGCGCTTGATGATCGCCGGCATCAGGAAGTGGTCGGAGAACGACAGGTGGTTGCCCGCGACGATGGCCGCGCCGGTCGCCGGCACATGTTCCAGACCCTCGATCCTGGGCCGGAACATCAGCCGGAGCAGTGGACCGAGGAGCACGTACTTGAGCAGTGGATAGAACATGATGGCTGCCTTCCCCCTGGTCCCGGTGCCGACGCACAGTAGCCAATCAATGATGCGGACGCGAGAGCCCGTTCGGGCTGTTATGCGCCGCCGGGCGGGCGAAATACCTGCGCGGCGCCACGACGTGCCGCGCGGACGGGGTTCCGCTGGTCTCTCCCCGGCGATCTCGCCGCCGGGGCCGAGCGCCACAGAACGTCACCGACACCGGCCACCGGAGGTCCCCATGCGCCCGTTCACCGTCGCCGTCGCCGCACTGATCGCCCTCGGCGCCTCCGCCCCCGCCCAAGCGGTCGACACGGCGGCCTTCGCCCCGAAACGCGGGTTCTTCCTCACCGTCTCGGAGGCGGACAACACGCGGGTCCGTGGAGTGCTGCTCCGCTGCGACCCGAAGCCCGCGGGGCGCCACCCGCACGCCGCGTCGGCCTGCGCGGAGATCGCCAGGGCCTCGGGCGACCTCGGCGCACTGCCCCGTACGCCACGGCCGTGCACCAAGAAGTACGACCCGGTGACCGTGAGCGCGACCGGCACCCACAGGGGCCGGGGCATCAGTTGGGTCAAGGACTTCCCCAACCGCTGCGAGATGGAGGTGGCCACCGGATCGGTCTTCCGGTTCTGACCGGCCGACCCAGCCGTACCGCCCCGCCCGCCCCGCTCAGGAGCCCCGCGAGAGCACCATCCCCAGGGTGAGCAGCCCGAGCACGACCCAGCCGAACCACAGCCAGCCGTTGCTTCCGAGCGCCGCCGAATAGGCCGTCACCATGACCAGGCCTCCGATGGTGAACCCACCCATGGTCTTCGTGGAACCGGGCATCGCTCAGCCTCCTCCCGGCAGCCCCCGCGCCTGCGCGCCGGGGCCGCGGTCCGAAGACCATCGTCACCCGCGATGCCCCATCCGCGCTAGCGCCCGCGTGCCGCCAGTGAGGCCAGGTAGGCGTTGTAGGCCTCCAGCTCCTTGTCGCCGTCGCGGTCGGCGGCCCGGTCCTTGCGCCGGGCCTCGCGGTCCTCGGAGCGGCGCCACTGGAAGAGCAGGGCCACCAGGACCACCACGGAGGGGATCTCGCTGAACGCCCAGGCGATGCCGCCGGCGGCCTCCTGGTCGGTCAGGGCGTCGATGCCGAGTGAGGCGGGCGGGTGCATGTACGTGCCGATCATCGGCTGCGTGGCCATCATCAGCGCGATGCCGAAGAACGCGTGGAAGGGCATGCCCGCGAACAGTTCCAGCATCCGCATGATGTACCCGGGGCGGTGCGGGCCGGGATCGACGCCCATGATCGGCCAGAAGAAGACCAGGCCCACGGCGAGGAAGTGCACCATCATCCCGATGTGGCCCACCTTGGAGCCCATCAGCGTGTCGAAGATCGGCGTGAAGTAGAGCCCGTACAGGCTCGCGATGAACAGCGGAATCGTGAACGCCGGATGCGTGATGATGCGCATGTACCGGCTGTGCAGCAGCCACAGCAGCCACTCGCGCGGCCCCTTGTGGCCGCGCGCCGCCACGGGCAGGGCGCGCAGGGCCAACGTGATCGGGGCGCCGAGGAGCAGCAGGATCGGCGACAGCATGCTGATCACCATGTGCTGCACCATGTGCACGCTGAACATGACCATGCCGTAGTCGTTGAGCTTGGTGCACATCACGAGCAGTACGGTGAGAACACCGATCACGAAGGAGATCGTGCGCCCCACCGGCCACTTGTCGCCCCGCCGCACCATCCGCACCACGCCCCACGCGTAGAGGGCCAGTCCCACCAGGCCGCCGATGAGGAAGAAGGGGTCGACGGAGATCTCCAGGCCCCGCCCCAGCGTGAACGGCGGCAGATCCATGTTCATGCCGTGCCCGCTGTGATCCATCCGGTGGCTCCTGATTCGTGCGGATTGTGCGACGTGTGTCGGCACCAGACTAGAACCGCCCCCGGCCGCAGACGCGACCGGGGGCGAGTAGTGCGAAGAGCAACGGGCCTACAGCACGCACTCCGCCTCGGCGTACCGCTCGTCGGGCACGGTCTTCAGCGTCTCGACGGCCTCGGCGAGCGACACCATGACGATGTCCGTGCCTCGCAGCGCCGTCATCCTGCCGAACTCGCCGCGGTGCACCGCCTCCACCGCGTGCCAGCCGAAGCGCGTCGCGAGGACCCGGTCGTACGCGGTCGGGGTGCCGCCGCGCTGGACGTGCCCGAGGATGACCGGACGCGCCTCCTTGCCGAGGCGCTGCTCCAGTTCGATGGAGAGCTGCCGGGCGATGCCGGCGAACCGCTCGTGGCCGTAGACGTCCTTGCCGCCCACGTCGAACTCCATGGAGCCCTCGCGGGGCTTGGCGCCCTCGGCGGCCACGACGATCGCGAACTTCTTGCCCGCCGAGAAGCGCTCGCCGACCTTCTTGGCCAGCTCCTCGATGTCGAAGGGGCGCTCGGGCACGACGACGGCGTGCGCGCCCGCGGCCATTCCGGAGTGCAGGGCGATCCAGCCGGTGTGCCGGCCCATGACCTCGACGATGAGGACGCGCTGGTGCGACTCGGCGGTGGTCTTCAGCCGGTCGAGCGCCTCGGTCGCCACGCCCACGGCGGTGTCGAAGCCGAAGGTGACGTCGGTGACGGCGATGTCGTTGTCGATCGTCTTGGGGACACCGACGATGGGCAGGCCCGCGTCGGAGAGCAGCCTGGCCGCCTTCAGCGTGCCCTCGCCGCCGATCGGGATGATCGCGTCGAGACCGAGGTCGGCGACATGGCCCTTGGCCCGCTCCACCCCGTCACGCAGATGCGCGGGCTGCACCCGCGAGGAGCCGAGGATCGTCCCGCCGCGGGCGAGGATGCCGCCCACTGCGTCGAGGTCGAGCTTGCGGTAGTCGCATTCCAGGAGGCCCTTCCAGCCGTCGTGGAAGCCGATGACCTCGTCACCGTGGTCCGCCACCGCGCGGTGCACGACGGAGCGGATGACGGCATTCAGGCCGGGGCAGTCGCCGCCGGATGTCAGGACACCAATGCGCATAGCCCGGAATACCTTTGCAACGTGGGCCGATGACCGGACCACGTCGTCCGGCCGGGTTGCCGCCACCCTATAGGCGCCGGGGGGCTGGGCAGCATCGGGCGTCCGAGGGCTGGACGTCCCCGCTCACATGTGCGGGCGGGGCGTCAGGCGGGCCCTCGGCCGAGGGCCCGCGCCGGGCTCAGGCGGGCTGCTGCGCCGAGGCGATGCGCTCGCCACGCAGCGCCTCGTACCACCGGTCGTCCGTGGGCGGCAGCGCGTTCACATCGAGGGCCAGCTTCAGCAGCAGGTCCGCGATCAGCGGGTTGCGGGCGAGGACCGGGCCGTGCATGTACGTGCCGAAGACCGTGCCGTTGTACGCGCCCTCGGTGCCGTCACCCGTGCCGTTGCCCCGGCCGAGGGTGACGCGGGCGAGGGGCCGGGCGGACGGGCCGACGTGGGTAATGCCCTGGTGGTTCTCGAAGCCGGTCAGCGGGGGCAGGCCAAGCTGGGGGTCGATGTCGCCGAGGACGTCACCGACGCAGCGGTCGCCCTCGCCGCGGGTGGAGACCACGTCGAGCAGGCCGAGGCCGGGCTCGCGCTGGCCGAGGTCGTTGATGAACTCGTTGCCCAGGATCTGATACCCGGCGCAGACCGAGAAGACGATCGCGCCGTTGCCCACGGCCCGCTGCAGGCCGCCGTCGCGGCGCAGCCGCTCGGCCGCCAGGCGCTGCGGACGGTCCTCGCCGCCGCCGATCAGATAGATGTCACCGGAGGTGGGCACCGGCTGGTCGCTGCGCACGTCGTAGCGCTCGACCTGGAGGCCGCGCTGGCGGGCGCGGCGCTCCACCACCAGGGCGTTGCCCTGGTCCCCGTACGTGCTCAGCAGGTCGGGGTAGATCCACACCAGCCGGAGGCTGTTGTCGCTCATGCTCATTCGTCCCTACGAAAAGGTCTAAAGGGGCCGGTGGGGTCAGTTGCCGACGCGGCGGCGGAGGTCCTGGAACGCGGTGTAGTTCGCGATCGTCTCGATGCGTCCCGGCGGGGCGAGCTGCACCGCTTCGTCGAGGGACTCGCAGACCCGGAAGTCCAGGCCCGCGACCTCCAGGCGCACCGCCAGGTCCAGCTTGCGGTCGCCGAGGACGAAGATCGGATGACCGGCGAGCCGGGTGTAGTCGACGTCCCAGAGCCAGGAGGTGTCCGTGCCGTCCGCACCGCGGGCGTTGACCGCGAGGATCACCGGGGTCGGCGGGGGGTCGATCAGCGAGAACGTCTCGAGCCAGCCCGCCGGGTTCTTCGCCAGCAGCAGCCGCAGGTCGCGGCCCTGGAACTGCACGACGTCATAGCGGCCCGCGACGGCCTGCACCTGGTACATCCGCTCCAGGGCGACCTGCGGCGGCACCCCGAAGACGGCGGCGACGGCGGCCGAGGAGGTGGCGTTGGCCTTGTTGGCGCGGCCGGGGAGCTGAAGGTGGATGGGCCACGCCGAGCCGTGCGGGTCCAGGACGTGGTCGCCGGAGAGCACCCAGCTCGGGGCCGGGCGGCGGAAGCCGCACTCGCCGCAGAACCAGTCGTCACCGGGGCGCTGCATGACGCCGCCGCAGGACGGGCAGGACCAGGCGTCGTCCTTCCACTCCTGGCCCGCGGCCACCCACACCACGTTCGGCGAGGAGGAGGCCGCCCAGACGACCAGCGGGTCGTCGGCGTTGGCGATGACCACGGCCTTGGAGCCGGACAGGCCCTCGCGCCACGTCTCGGCGAGCATGCGGGTCTCGGCGGCGCGGTCGAGTTGGTCGCGCGAGAGGTTCAGGAGGGCGATCGCCTTCGGGGCCACGTCACGGGCGACGCCCGCGAGGTACTTCTCGTCGACCTCGATCACGCCGTACTTGGCGTCGGAGCCGCCGGCGAGCGCCGACGTGATGCCGGCAGGCATGTTCGCGCCCAGCGCGTTCGACACGACGGGGCCGCTGGCCCGCAGTGCCTCGGCGATCAGGCGTGTGGTGGTCGTCTTGCCGTTGGTGGCCGACACGAGGACCACGTCCAGGTGTGTGGCGAGCCGACCGAGCAGCTCGGGGTCGAGCCGGAGCGCGACCTTGCCGCCGATCACCGATCCGCTGCCGCGGCCGGCCGCGCGCGACACCGCCGCGGCCGCCTTGCCCGCCGTCACGGCCAGCTTGGCCCGCGGCGACAGCGGGTCCGTGTTGCCTGACATCTGTCGAGATCCTCCTTGCGTACGGCGCCGCGCCTACCCCCGGCATCGTTTCTCTGCTCAGCCTATCGAGATCCGCTGACAAGCCCGAACCACGGCACCACCTCGGTGCCGCTTCTCCATGGACCGTACTCTTGCCGCCATGCGACACGGCTCGATCCCGGGCGCCTCGGGGCGCGTACGACCTCTGACCCTGCTCGGTGACCCCGTGCTCCATACGGCCTGCGAGGAGGTCACCGACTTCGGCCCCGAACTGGCCCGCCTGGTCGAGGACATGTTCGCCACGATGTACGCGGCCCAGGGCGTGGGCCTGGCGGCGAACCAGATCGGGGTCGCGCGGCGGGTGTTCGTGTACGACTGCCCCGACGACGATGACATCCGTCACCTCGGGTACGTGGTCAACGCCCGCCTCGTCGAGGCGGACGGCGAGACGGTGCGCGGCCCCGAGGGCTGCCTCTCGCTCCCGGGACTCGAAGCGGGCACGCCACGCTTCGACCACGCCGTGGTCGAGGGGGTCGATCTGCGCGGCGAGCCGGTGAAGGTGCACGGGACGGGCTGGTTCGCGCGCTGCCTCCAGCACGAGTGCGACCACCTGGAGGGCTCCGTCTACACCGAGCGCGTCACCGGCTGGCGGCGCCGCAAGGTGCTGCGGGCCGCCGCCAGGGCGTCCTGGAACACCGCCTGACGTCCCGCGTCGGCTCAGAATCCGGGGCCGTCCGCGCGGTTGCCCGCGGCGGCCAGGCGGCCCCAGAGCAGATCGGCGAGGCTGCGCACCAACTGCGCGCGCGGGCAGGGCCGTTCGCTCAGCCACCAGTCGCCCGCGGCGTGCATCATGCCGACGATGCCGTGGCCCCAGACGCGGGCCAGTTCGGCGCTCTCCGGGCCGAGGTCGACGCGCTCCTCGATGACCTTCGCCAGCTCTTCGCCGAGGCGGCGCAGCAGCGGCGCGGAGTGCACGCCGACGTCGAAGCCCTCGCCGGGGGAGGGTGCCTCCGCGGGGTGCATCAGGAAGCGGTAGACCTGAGGCCGTGCCTCGATCGCCGCGAGATAGGTGTCGAGCGTGGCCTCGACGCGCTCCCTGCGTTCGGCGGGGGCGTCGAGTGCGGCGCGCAGGGCTTCGAGAAGCGCGTCCGTGTGCCGTTTGGCGAGCGCGGCGTAGAGTCCGCCCTTGTCGCCGAAGTGCCGGTAGAGGATCGGCTTGGTGATGCCGGCCTCGGCCGCGATGGCGTTCATCGAGGCGCCGGGCCCGTCGCGGAGCACCACTCGGTCCGCGGCTTCGAGCAGCTCACGCCGACGGCGCGCGGCGGACCGCTGTTGATCGGTCCGCTGGGTGGTCTCCATGGTTTCTCCCCGCCCGTGCTGATTCGGTGACGCACGCGCAACGTAACACCCTGAGCGCCCTCCGCATCGAACGGGCTACCGGGAGTTGACATGGGCTACTGGTCGGTAACACACTTCGGTTACCGCAAGTAACGTGGCAGTTGACGCAGGTCCTGGAGGGGTCATGGCCGAATTCACCATGGAGCTCAACGACGAACAGAAGGAGGTCCGGGACTGGCTCCACGGATTCGCCGCCGATGTGATCCGCCCCGCGGCCGCCGAATGGGACGAGCGCGAGGAGACTCCCTGGCCCATCATCCAGGAAGCGGCGAAGCTCGGGATCTATTCACTGGATTTCTATGCCCAGCAGTTCTTCGACCCCACGGGCCTCGGCATCCCGATGGCCACCGAGGAGATCTTCTGGGGTGACGCCGGCATCGGCCTGTCCATCATGGGCACCGGCCTCGCCGCCGTCGGCGTGCTCGCCAACGGCACCGAGGAGCAGATCGGCACCTGGATCCCGCAGATGTACGGCGACGTGAACGACGTCAAGGTCGCCTCCTTCTGCTCCTCCGAACCCGACGCCGGATCCGACGTGGCGGCCATGCGCACCCGCGCCGTCTACGACGAGGCCAAGGACGAATGGGTCCTCAACGGCACCAAGACCTGGGCGACCAACGGCGGCATAGCCAACGTCCACGTCGTCGTCGCGGTCGTCGACCCCGATCTTGGCTCCAAGGGCCACGCCTCCTTCATCGTCCCGCCGGCCACCCCCGGCCTCTCCCAGGGCCAGAAGTTCAAGAAGCACGGCATCCGCGCCTCGCACACCGCCGAGGTCGTCCTGGAGGACGTACGCGTTCCCGGCGACTGCCTGCTCGGCGGCAAGGAGAAGCTGGACGAGCGGCTGGCACGCGCGCGTGAGCGGGCCAAGACCGGCGGCGAGCGCGTCAAGAACGCCGCGATGGCCACCTTCGAGGCGTCCCGCCCGGCCGTCGGCGCCATGGCGGTGGGCACGGCACGCGCCGCGTACGAGGAGGCCCTGGAGTACGCCAAGACGCGCACCCAGTTCGGCCGCCCGATCATCGACAACCAGGGCATCGCCTTCCAGCTCGCCGACATGCGTACCCAGATCGACGCGGCCCGCCTGCTGGTGTGGCGCGCCTCGTGGATGGCGAGCGCCGGCAAGAAGTTCGAGTCGGCCGAGGGCTCCATGTCCAAGCTGTACGCGAGCGAGGTCGCCAAGAAGGTCACCGCACAGGCCGTGCAGATTCTCGGCGGCAACGGCTTCACGCGCGAGTACCCGGTGGAGCGCATGCACCGCGACGCCGCGATCTACACCATCTTCGAGGGCACGAGCGAGATCCAGCGCCTGGTCATCGCGCGCACGCTCTCGGGCATGCCGATCCGGTAGCCGCCCGCCTCAGGGCTTGTGGACGTACGGGGTCGTCGTGCAGAGGGTGGCGAAGCCGAGCCGGTCCAGGATCGGGCGGCTGTCGTCGGAGGCGTCGACCTGGAGGTAGCGGTAACCGCGCTCGGCGGCGATGCGGGCGCGGTGGGCCACCGTCGCCCGGTAGATGCCCTTGCCGCGCCACTCGGGAGCGGTGCCGCCGCCCCACAGGCCCGCGAAGTCGGTGCCGGGGCGGAACTCGGCGCGGGCGCCGCAGACCGGCCGGTCGCCGGCCATGGCGACCACCGCGACGATCTCGTCCGGGGCCTCGGCGAGCTGGGCGAGGACCCGCCTGCCGAGCTGCTCGCTCAGGGCCGCGTCGGCGGCGCCGAACGCCGCGAGGTGCGCCTGTGACATGAGCCGGGCGCCCGCCTCGTCCGTCACCTCCACCAGCCGTACGCCGTCGGGCAGTTCCGGCCCCGCGGGCAGGCCGTCGGCCTCGGCGACCATCACGGTCTCCACGGGATCGGCCACGAATCCGGCCGCGAGGAGGCGCCCGGCGAGGTCGTCCGGGCGGTCGTACGAGTGCAGCTTCCACTCGAACTCGAGGCCCGCGGCGGTGAAGTGGCGCATCTGCTCCGCGATCACGGCGTCGGCCGTCTCCGCGTCGACGTCCGACCACAGGACGCCGTTCCAGTCATGCTCCGAGCCGGTCTGCCGGACGACACCACCGCCCCGCTCCACCCGCGCCCCCGGGCTCTCGCTCCGCGCGTCGCGCCTGATCTGCCGGTCGTAGGCGGCGAGCGCCGCTGCGTGATCCATGGGGATCACTTCAACAGTGCGGCCACGGCAACGGCAACCGGATTACGGCGCTACGCGTGCCACTGGCAGCGCAGGGCCGCGGTGATGAAGCCGGGGCCATAGGCCACGGCGACACCGCTCGCACCGTCCGTGGGGGGCTCCGCATGGGTGCGTTCAAGGACACGGAAGACGCTGACACCTCCCATGTTGCCCTCCTCCGTCAGGGTTTCCACGGAGTGGCGGGTGGCGTCCTGGCCGAGACCGACGGCGTCGGCGGTGTCGGCGATGATGCGCAGCCCACCGGGGTGGATGACCGCGAAGTCGACGGCATGCGAGCCCAGCCACTGGGTCACCGGGGCGAGGCTCGCGACGGCCGAGTGCGGAGCCTGCTTGGTGGAGTCGAAATGCATTCCGTCGGGGTTGAGCCGCCCCCGGTAGCGGTCGAGGGAGCCGGGAAGTACGTACTCGAAGGTGTCCTCGATGGTCAGGCCCGGCCCTGATGGAGTGCTGGTGACCACTGTCGCGGCAGCGGCATCCGCGAAGAGGGCCTTGTAGATCATCGATTCGATGGTGTCGACGGCGTGGTTGTACGACGTCGACAGGGCTTCGGCCGCCACGACAAGCACCTTGCTGCCGGGCCGGGCGGCCAGCAGGTCCGTGGCGCGTATCAGGGCCTGCACGCCTCCGGCGCAGGCCGCCGTCGTCAGCGCGACACGCCGCACGGTCGGCCGCAGGCCGAGGCGCTCGACGAGGTGGACGTCGAGGTTCGGCACGGCCCAGCCGGTGGTGTGCGTGGTGACGATCGCGTCGATGTCCCGCGGGGTCAGACCGGCCGCCCGAAGGGCGGCGTCGGCGGCCTGCTCCGCCATGTCGACGCAGTCCTCGAAGGCGGCCAGGGTCCGCTCGTGGACATCGGCGTTGCCCGAGACCGTTCGGGATGCGAGGGGTCTCGCGAAGTGGCGGGTTCTCACCCCGCAGTTGCCCACGACCCGCAGGATGGCGTTGAGCCTGGGGTGGTCGTGATGGTGGGCACGGATGTCGTCGGCGATCTCGGCCGTGGTCACTTTGTGAGCGCCGAAGGCAGTACGGGGAACGGAGACAAACGCAGGCATCGGGCACTCCCACAGTGCTGGTCGAGGGTGGGGGGTGCCGATAACGTACTTGACATCGTGATGGAGTGTCTGTCCCCGAGAGCACCGAGCCTCGGAATCGTCAGACGGCGCGCAGCATGGGTGTGCGCGTGTGCCGGCGTTCCGTCCCGGCGTGGTAGATGAGGATGAACAGGCGCGACCCCGGCGCCGTCATGGGCTGTGCCGCACAGATCGACACCCAGCCGAGACCGTGTACGGCGTGCCGCAAGGGGCGCTCGTGACCATCGGGATGGATCAGGGCTCCGTCGGCGTCGTACAGATGCGCCAGTTCGGGATCGGCCAGTACTTCCTTCTCCATCCGGCGCAGGATGTCGTCGTCCGGCCTGGCCGCCAGAGCGGCACGCAGTTGCGGCAGCACCATGGGGGCCCACGAGTTGTGCCAGTCGCTCAGGCTCTCACGGCCGTCGCGGTCCAGGAGCATCCACCGCATCGTGTTGGTCGGCACCTTTCGGCCGGGGAACATCGCCGCGAAAGGTTCGTTGTGCGCCAGGATTTCCCAGGACGCGTCCGTGACGTATGCCATGTGCGTGATGCTGTCGACGGCCTCCTGCCACACGCCCGGTATCTCCTTGCCGGAGGAGGGGTGCAGCGGGCCGGGCGGATCCTGCGTCAGCGCGTACCGGCAGAGGGACACCCACTCCTGCTCGTTGAGGCCGAAGAGGCGGGCCACGTCGCGGAGGAGTGTGGTGGGCGCGTTGGGATAGTTGCCGGATTCGAGACGGTGATATGTCCCGAACGTGCGGTGCAGCAACTGGTCGACCTGATGCTGCGAAAGGCCGGGCGCGCGTCGGCCCTGACCGCTGGGGCGGGAGAAACCATGCGATTCGGGGGCGATGAGGGCGCGTCGTTCGCGGAGCAGAGCGCGGAGCGCCGTCTTGTTCATGGTGGGTAATCCCTCTTGTACACGCCGAGTTGGAGCATCAGCAGTCTAAATATTCGCAACTTC
Organism: Streptomyces sp. DSM 118878; assembly: GCF_052936595.1. Classification (NCBI taxonomy): domain Bacteria; kingdom Bacillati; phylum Actinomycetota; class Actinomycetes; order Kitasatosporales; family Streptomycetaceae; genus Streptomyces; species Streptomyces sp. DSM 118878. Next base: position 801,036 of record NZ_CP193622.1, on the reverse strand, counting down.
TTTGGGAGTAAACATTGCCCGAAGAAAACGATCAGCCGCTGCGGCATCATGGTGGGCGCGACCTCACCGACCTGCAGCTTTGATCGTCGGCGAGTGCGTGGGCACAACTGTGGGGTGTCTTGCCCGGGGAGTCGGAGAATGGCCGAAATTCCCCGGCATCGGGTACCCCGCGAGGCCTACCGGGTCGATGCGGGAAGTGTGCGGAACGGTTGTTCGTATTCCGATCCATGTGAGCGGAAACAGGGCAAGCGGGGAACCGCACAAGGTTCTTCCCGGACCGGCCCCATGGGTCCACCGGCTGCGGTCGGTGCCGTCACTCGCCATTACGTAGCGGCCACGGTACCGACCGCCCGCGGGTGTCCCCGTTCCGCTTACGGGGAGTCCCTCACGCGGAAGCGATCCGTTCCTCCGCCCGCGCCAGGATCTCCGTGACGCGCAGGCCGAACCGGACGTCGCACGGATGGGCCGTACCGGTGCGCACCGCCGAGACCAGTTCGCCGATCGCGGTGCCGATGGCGTCGTCCGACTTCTCCCGCGCCGGCAGCACGGCGACACCGTTCTCGCCGCGCAGCTCCACCGCGAGGCCCGCGCCCTTCTCCGGTGCCGTCAGGCTGAGCGCCGCCGTGCTGGACGCGCCGCTCGTGTGCCGCAGGATCAGGTGCACCGTGTCGCCGGGACCACGGGCCGCCGTCACCTCGCTCACGTCGCCGAGGACCGGCAGCAGCATCGACAGCGCGTGCGGACCCACGTCCCACAGGCCGCCCCGGCTCTCCCGCCACGGGGAGGGGAACGCCGCGTCGCCCTCGGGTGTGTAGAAGGAGCCGTACCAGTCGGCGCGGCCGGTGAACCAGCCGCCCGTGGCGCGCTGCTCGTCGAGCCAGGCCGAGGCCACGGCGGCGAAGCGCAGCGTGAAGAAGACCACGGACGCCACTCCGGCACGCTCGGCGGCCTGCGCGAGCCGGCGCGCGGCCTCGGGCGTCGTGGCCACCGGCTTGTCGAGGAGCAGATGGCAGCCCGCGGCGGCGGCCCGCGCCGCGAGCGGGGCCTGGACGTCCGGCGGCACGGCGAACGCCACGGCGTCACTGGCCGCGAACAGCTCGTCGACCTCCTCGTGGACCACCGTGTCGTGCGCGGCGGCGAGCGCGGCCGCCGCCTCTGTCCTGCGGCCCCATACGCCGCTGAAGTCGATGTCCGGATGCCGGGCGAGAGCGGGGGCGTGCGTGGCGGTGGCCCAGGGGCCGGTGCCCACCAGGCCGATGCGGAGTCGGTTCATGCGCGGCAGTATGACCGAAGCCTTTCGAGGGCGGCCCTCCTGCCGGGTACGGAGCCTTCGCGCATGAGCCGGCATGCGCACCGGGCACATGCCGCCGGACGGGGCCAGGCTCTATGGTGAATTGCCATTCACCTCGCTATGGTGAACTCGGATTCACCTCAATCCGCCGGGAGTCGGGAGTTCTGATGGAGCCCGTCCCGGTAACCGGCGATGTGCGTGGGCTACCCGCGTGACCGCGGGGAGAAGGGACGCCGAGCTCTCCAAGGCCGCCATCATCCGCGCCGTCAGGCATCTGCTCGCCCGGCACGCGCACGGTGACATCACCCTCAAGGCGGTGGCCGACCGGGCCGGGGTGAGCGCCCCGCTGATCCTCAAGTACTTCGGCAACAAGGACGCCCTGTTCTCGCACGCCATGTCCTTCGAGCCGGACACCCTGGCCTTCCTCGACGCACCGCTCGCCGACCTCGGCGGCCACATGGTCCGCCATCTGCTGACCGGTCAGGCCGAGCGCGGCGCCGACCCCATCCTGCGCATCGTCTTCGCCCCGCGGCACGGGGAGCGGGGCGACATCCTGCGCGCCGCCTTCCGCGCCCAGGTGGTCGAGCGGCTCAGCGAGCGCCTCCCGGGAGCGGGTGCCGGGCTGCGGGCCGAGCTGGCCGTGAGCATGCTGATCGGCCTCGGCGTGATGTACGGCATCGCCCGCGGCCCCCGCCTGCGCGAGGCGGCGATCGCCGACATCACCGACCGCTACGCACCCGGGGTGCAGGCGTTCCTGACCCCCGAGTGACCGGCTCGGCCACCACCGAAGCGTTACGTGTATCCGTACCTGTACGTGAAGCCGCCGCGCCGCGCCGCACGACGAGTACGGCGCAGAGTCCGACGGCCAGGCCGATCACGGTCTGCGCCCCGAAGGGTTCGCCGAACATGAGGGCGCCCCACAGGGCCGTCACCGGCGCCATGAGGAACATCAGCGTGTTGACCTGGGTGATCCCGGAGCGCCGCAGGATCAGCCAGTACAGGCCGTACCCGCCGAAGGTGGAGAGGGTCACGAGCCAGCCGATCGCCGCCCAGAAGGACACCTCGGCCGGCGGCGTCGCGGCCCGCGCCGCCAGGGCGAGTGCGGTGAAGATGACGGCACTGGTGACGCAGTGCACGGTCATGGACACCGCAGGGCGTACCGGCCGGGGTGCGCGCCGGTCCAGGAACGTCGCCGCCACCAGCGAGAACATGCCGAGGAACGGCACGAGATAGGCCCACCACGCGGTGCCGCCGCCGCCCGCGAAGTCGGCCGCCGTCACGATGGCGACGCCGGTCACGCCGAGACCGAGGCCGAGCCACTGGGTGCGGGTGACGAACTGCCCGAGCAGCGGCCCGGCCAGCGCTCCCGCGACGAGCGGCTGGGTCCCGTCGATCAGCGCGGTGGTGCCGCTGGAGACCCCGAGCTGGATGGCGTAGTAGACGGTCAGGAGGTAGCCGCTCTGCGACAGCGCGCCCACGAGCGCCTGCCGTCCGACGTCACGCGCCGACAGCCCTCGCCAGGCCGCCCGCGTCAGCGTCACGGCGACGAGGCCGAGGACGACGGCCAGCGGCAGGAAGCGCCACATCAGCACGGTCACGGCGGACGCGCTGCCCGCGCCGAGCTTGGCCCCGATGAACCCGGAACTCCAGGTCAGCACGAACGCGGTCGACAGCAGGATGTTCATGGGGTGCTCCTCTTCGTCGGATTCGTCGGAGACCGAGTAGATGGACCGAATGTGAGTAAACCGTTCTGTATACCGAGCCTGTGGTCGAGTGTACACACGGCATAAACCGATCGGTCTACTATGGGGGTGTGACTGACGAAGCAGGCCGCGCGAACGACGACGCGAGCGAGAGTGGGGTGGGCGAGAGTGGGGGCGACGCCTCCGTGCCCCACCGCGTCCCCATGACCCCGGCGGCACGCCGCGCCCTCGACGCCGCGGGGCGGCTCTTCTACGAGCGCGGCATCCACGCGGTCGGCGTGGACCTGATCGCCGCCGAGGCCGGAGTGACCAAGAAGACGCTCTACGACCGGTTCGGGTCCAAGGAGCAGATCGTCGTCGAGTACCTCGCCGACCGCGACGAGCGCTGGCGGGGCTTCCTCGCCGGATACCTGGACGCGGCGCCGACACCCCGCGACAAGGCCCTCGCCGTCTTCGGCGCCTCGCGGGACTGGGCGGTGAACCACATGGCCAAGGGGTGCGGCATGGTCAACGCCCACGCCGAGATCAGCGACCCCGCACACCCCGCGTACGCCATCATCACCGGCCAGAAGGCGTGGATGCTCGGCCTCTTCACGGGCCTGGCCCGGGAGTTCGCCCCGCGCGAGGCCGAGCGCCTGGGCCGGACGCTGATGCTGCTACACGAGGGCGCCCTCGTCGCGAGCGGCCTGCGCATCTTTCCCGGCGCGATCGAGCGGGCGGGGCGGGACGCGGAGGAACTACTGCGCTCCGCCGGCGATTCGGTGGATCGCTGAGGGGCTCATTCCGTGGGCTCGGCGCACGTGGCGAGCGTGTCGAGGAAGCGCCGGAGGGCCGGCGTCCCGTCGGATCCGAGTCTTCGCTTGACCGGCGGCACGGGCGCCCCGCGCCGGGCGTCCGCCGTCTGGGACGGCTCCGGCGGCTCCTCGGCCGGGACGGTCACCGCGCGGCGTATGTACTCCGCGACCGGCACCCCGAGCCGGTCCGCGTGCCGCAGGACTCCGGCGTACTCCTCGGGCGTGAACAAGACCTGCACAGGCATGGCACCGTCCATGGGCGCATGATGCCGCCCGGGCCCAGGTGGTGCGGCGGGGTTGGCATATTCGTCCCCGAAGGCGTGAAAACCGGGGAAGACCGTGACAGTGCCCGGAAATGAGAAGTGGCCCCGACCGGACGGGGGAATCTCGGTCGGGGCCTCTTCATGTTCAATGGTAAACCATCCGGAGAGTGTCCTGGTGCGGGGGCATGGCCGCGGCTGTGCGACAGGGGATGACGCTTATGAGGCGAGCATGATCGACGACGCCGTGACGCCGACGACGACGATGAAGCCGCGCATCGCGGCCGGCGGCAGACGGCGGCCGAAGCGCGCCCCCACGAGGCCGCCGACCGTGGACCCCGCCGCGATGATGCCGGCGAGCGTCCAGTCGATGTCCGCCGCGAAAATGAAGACGACGGCGGCGACACCGTTCACGAGGGAGGCGAGAACGTTCTTGGCGGCGTTCAGACGCTGGAGGTCGTCCAGGATGAAGGCGCCGAAGAGGCCCATGAGCAGCACTCCCTGGGCCGCCCCGAAGTAGCCGCCGTACACGCCGGTGGCGAGGACGCCGCACCACATCGGTATGCCGCCGTCGCGCTTGCCGTCGCTGCCCCGCTCCTTCAGCCGCCGGTTCAGCCACGGCTGGAGCACCACCAGGACGCAGGCGGTCAGGATCAGCACCGGCACCACCGCCTGGAAGGCGTCGGCGGGCAGCTTCAGCAGGAGCAGCGCGCCGATGAGGCCGCCGATGAGCGAGGCCGCGCCGAACCGTACGAGACGCCGGGCCTGCCCCTTCATCTCGCGCCGGTAGCCGTACGCGGCGCTGAGGGTGCCCGGCACGAGGCCCAGGTTGTTCGACACGTTGGCGAGCACCGGCGGACAGCCGAAGGCCAGCAGGGTCGGGAAGGTGATCAGGGTTCCGGAGCCGACCACCGCGTTGATCCCGCCGGCCGCGACCCCGGCGGCTCCCACCGCCACCATTTCGAGCGCTTCCACACATCACCCTTCCGCCCGGCCCTCGGTCCGGTTCTCCGGAGCCTCGGGCCCCGGGTCGACGCCCGTCGCCGGGTCGCCGCCCGGACCTGGATCGATCTTCAGTCAGGAGAAAACCCAAGTCAATCCTCGGGTTTGCTTGCAGCTCTCCAAGGGATAGCTTCATCCCCCGTGACCCTCGACGATCTCCGTGTCTTCGTGGCCGTGTGCCGCGCCGGCAGCCTCAGCGCCGTCGCCCGCGACCTCACCTGTACGCAGTCGGCCGTGAGCCAGCACGTCAAACGCCTGGAGAAGGAGTTCGGCGTCAGCCTCCTCGAACGGCACGCGCGGGGCGTCGTGCCGACGTCGGCCGGGCGCGTCCTCGCCGCGGCGGCCTCCGACGGGATCGGCGGCATCGACCTCGCCGTGCGCCGCCTGCGGGAACAGGCGCGGGGGGACGGCGGCACCGTGCGGGTGACCACCGGGGCCACCAGCGTGCGGCACTTCATGACCGAGGCCGTCGTCCGCTTCCGGGAGCGGTATCCGCGGGTCGGCCTGGAGTTTCAGACCATGAGCTCCAGCAGCGGCTGCTTCGACGCGCTCGCCGCCGACGATCTCGACCTGGCGTGGATCACCCTCGGCGAGCCCGTGCGCGGCATCGAGCAGCGGCCCGTCGTGGCGCTGCCGTGGGTCCTCGCCGTACGCGCCGGTGATCCGCTCGCCGACCGGCCGTGCGTCGAGCTCGGCGAGCTGGCCGCCGCGCAGCTCATCACGCCACCGGCGGGCTCGACCTCCCGCGCCCGGTTCGACCGGCGGCTCGCCGAGGCCGGCGTGGAGCTGCCCGCGGCCACCAGCGTCGCCGACTGGGACACCGCCGTCCTGCTCACCGAGCTCGGCCTCGGCCGGGCAGTGGTGCCCGCACTGCCCGGATGGCGCGACGGCGCCCCCGGCGGCCTGCGCATGGTCCCCGTCCCTGGCCTGCCCCCGCTGACGGTGGGCTGGGCGGTGCGCCGCTGGGAGACGCTCACGCCGCTGGCCCGCGCCTTCGCCGACACCGTGGCGGAGCACTGCGCCCCGCTCGGCCAGGTGCCGGCTCAGGGCAGCAGCCTGGCGGCCCGCGTCTGGAGGTAGTGGGCCTCGGGGCGGCTGAGGGTTCCTTTGGCCGCCGCACGGTAGGCGGTGATCGCCCCTTGGTGATCGCCCGCCCTCTCGAGGAGATGGGCGCGGACGGCTTCGAGGCGATAGTGGCCGCCCAACTGCCCCTCAAGAGCCGCCAGTTCGCCGAGCCCGGCCCGCGGCCCGTGCACCATCGCGTACGCCACGGCCCGCCCGAGCGCGGCCATGGGTTCGGGAGCACGGCGTACGAGAACGTCGTACAGGGCGAGGATCTGGGGCCAGTCGGTGTCCTCGGCACGCTCCGCCTCGTCGTGCAGGGCGGCGATCGCCGCCTGCAACTGGTAGGCACCCGGCGGCCCTTGCGACAGCGCCTCCTCCACGAGTGCGGTGCCCTCGGCGATCGCGTGGCGGTCCCAGCGGCCGCGGTCCTGCTCGTCGAGCGGGATCAGCTCGCCGTGCGGCCCGCTCCGCGCGGCGGTGCGCGCCTCGGTGAGCAGCATCAGCGCGAGCAGCCCCGTCACGGCGCCCTCCTCGGGCAGCAGGCGGCGCACGGCGCGGGTCAGCCGGATCGCCTCGCGGGCCAGGTCCGCGCGGTGCAGGGCGTCGCCGGACGTCGCGGTGTACCCCTCGTTGAAGATCAGATACAGCACCTGGAGGACCACGGCGAGCCGCGCGTCGCGGTCGGCGGGGACCGGCTGCCGGAACGGCACCCCCTTGATCTTCCCCTTCGCCCTGCTGATCCTCTGCGCCATCGTCGCCTCCGGCACCAGATGGGCGCGGGCGATCTCCGCCGTGGTCAGACCGCCGACGGCGCGCAGCGTCAGGGCGACCTGCGCGGCCGGGCCGAGCGCGGGGTGGCAGCAGAGGAACAGCAGCGTGAGGGTGTCGTCGTCCGAGGGGGCACGGCTCTCGCCCGGCGGGGGAGCGGTGAAGGCGTCGCGCGGGGTCAGCAGGGCCGCGTCCTCCTCGCGCCGCCGCCGCGCCTCGTCCGCGCGGAGCTGGTCGACGAGGCGGCGCGAGGCCACCCTGATCAGCCAGCCGCGCGGATTGCCGGGCACGCCCTCGTCCGGCCACTGGCGGGCCGCGGCGAGCAGCGCCTCCTGCACGGCGTCCTCGGCGGTGGCGAAGTGCCCGTACCGGCGTACGAGCGCGCCGAGGACCTGCGGCGCGTGGCGGCGCAGCAGGTCCTCGGCCCCGGTGGTGCCTCTCAGCACTCGCCTCCCGCTCCCTGCACGGGCCTGATCACCACGGGCGGGTCGACGACCCCCTCGGGGCCGGGGCACTGCGTGATGCGCACGGCGATCTCGGTGACCCGCTCCAGGCTCTCGCACTCGAGCAGCCAGTACCCGGCGAGCACTTCCTTCGTCTCGCCGTAGGGACCGTCCGTGATCACCGGGCGGCCGTCCTTGCCCGCGCTGACGAAGCGGGTCTGCGCGGGCTCGGTGAGGCCCTGCCCGTCGATGAGCTCACCGGACTCGGCGAGGTCGTCGTTGAGGGTGCTCATGAAGGCGTACATCGCCTGGAGCTCCTTCTCGCTCCAGGCGGGGCTCGTCCCGGAGGCCTTGCCCGACATGCTCTCGTAGTCGGCCTGGGAACCCTGGACCATGACCAGATACTTCATGACGTGTCTCCTCGGTTCGCGCCGTCACCCCTCGTGGGCGACTTTCACCGGGGACGTCGGAGCGGGCGGCGCGTTCTCTACACCTCGCGGAAAGTTTTCGTCTCTTTTTCCGATGCTAGAGGGACGGCGGCGAAGAGGGCGGCAACCTCTCGCGGTCCGGCGGCGACTGATCAGTGGCCCGTTCCACCGGACACGGGCGCCCCCCCACGTACGTAGAGATGGGAACGGACGTATGACTGAGCTGCACGGCCCCAGCAGAGCACGGCACCGCCGCAGGAGGACGGCCCTGGTGGCAGGGGTGCCGCTGGCACTGGCAGCCGCCGCGGCCATGGCCTATGGCACGGCCTTCGGGATGTTCGGCGCGGACGCCCAGCCGAGGGCGGCGGCGGCCCCCGCCCCGGCCTGGGCCCAAGACACCGCCGACGGCTTCGCGTCGGTCGACGCCCACGGCCAGAAGGGCACCTACGGCGGCCGGGACGGACGAACCGTGACGGTGCGGACCCTCGCCGACCTGGAGAAGTACGCGACCGCCGCCGAGCCCTACGTCATCGTGGTGGCCGCGGCCATCCCGATGAACCCCAAGGGCAAGGAGATCAAGGTCGCGTCCGACAAGACGATCGTGGGCGCGGGCACCTCGGGCGAGATCGTCGGAGGCGGCTTCTTCCTCGGCCAGGGCGTGCACAACGTGATCATCCGCAACCTCACGATCCGGGACTCGTACGCGGGCGTCTGGAACGACAAGGACCACGACTTCGACGCCATCCAGATGGACGGCGCCCACCACGTCTGGATCGACCACAACGATCTGCGGCACATGGCCGACGGCCTGATAGACAGCCGCAAGGACACCACGAACGTCACGGTGTCCTGGAACAGGCTGTCCAACAACAACAAGACCTTCGGCATCGGCTGGACCGAGAACACCACCGCCGATCTCACCCTGCACCACAACTGGTTCCGCGAGACCGAGCAGCGCAACCCCTCCACGGACAACGCCGCGCACGCGCACCTCTACAACAACTACCTCCAGGACGACCCGGGCACGGACATCACCTCGTCCTACGGGAACTACGCGCGCGGCAGGACCAAGATGGTCCTGGAGAACAGCTACTTCCGTGGCGTCGACAACCCCGTCATCAAGGACAGCACGGCGTCCCTCGTGCAGCGGGGCAACGTCTTCTCCGGCACCACCGGGCGCAACGAGAGCGGCGGCACCGCCTTCGACCCGAGGGCGTACTACGACTACACCCTCGACAAGGCCGCCGCCGTCCCCGGGCTCCTCAAGGCCGGTGCGGGGCCGCGCAAGAACATCGGTACGACGGCCGGCGCGCAGACCGCCAAGAGCACCACCCTGACGGTGGCCAAGGACGGCAGCGGCCAGTACCGCAGCGTCCAGAAGGCCGTCGACGCCGTCCCCGCGGGCAACACCTCGCCCGTCGTCATCCGGATCGCGCCCGGCACCTACCGCGAGACCGTCAAGGTCCCGTCGAACAAGCCGCACGTCACGATGGAGGGCACCGGCGGCAGCCGCAAGGACACGGTCATCGTCGAGGGGCACGCCTCCGGGACGGCCAAGCCGGGCGGGGGCACCTACGGCACCAGCGGCAGCGCCACCGTCGCCGTGGAGGCCGACGACTTCACGGCCCGCAACCTCTCCCTCTCCAACGACTTCGACGAGGCGAGGAACCAGCAGGTGAACGGCCAGCAGGCGGTGGCCCTGCGCACCGCCGCCGACCGGGTGCGCCTGGACGACCTCATCGTCAGCGGCGACCAGGACACGCTGCTGCTCGACACGGCGGCCAAGGACCGGACGGGCCGGGTCTACCTGACCGACTCCTACGTGATCGGCAACACCGACTTCGTCTTCGGCCGGGCCACGGCGGTCATCGACAGGTCCGTGCTCACCCTGAAGAAGCGCTGGAACGGCACCTCGGCCGGGTATGTCACCGCGCCGAGCACCCCCGCCGGACGCAAGGGCTTCCTCATCACCCGCTCGACCGTCGACGGCGACGTGGCCGCCGGGAGCTTCCACCTCGGCCGCCCCTGGCACGCGGGCGGTGACGCGAGCCTCGACCCGCAGACCACCGTCCGCGACACCACACTCGGCGCGGCCGTCAAGAAGACGCCCTGGACCGACATGGGCGGCTTCTCCTGGAAGGACGACCGCTTCGCCGAGTACAAGAACAAGGGCCCTGGCGCGGGCGGCCCCAGTGGTGACCGCCCGCACCTGACGGACGCCCAGGCCGCGGACCAGGAGACCGCGGACTGGCTCGGCGGCTGGAAGCCCGCCAACTGACCTGACGCGTACGGGGCTCAGCCCATGTGGACGGGGGCCACGCCCTCGGCCGTCTCCTGGGCCCTGGCGTTGACGGCGAGCGCGGTGACCACGAGGCCCGCCAGGAACATGACGCCCGCGGCGACGAACGCCATCGTGTAGCCGTGGGTCAGGGCGTCGGCGGCGTCGGCCACCAGGCCCTGGTCCTTGGTGGCGACGCCGCGGTAGAACGAGGCGGCCGCGTCGGGCAGCCTGTCGTTCGCCGCCGAGGTGGCGATGGTCGACAGGACGGCGAGCCCGAGCGCGCCGCCGATCTGCTGGGCGGTGTTGAGCAGCGCGGAGGCGATGCCCGTCTCCTGGTGCTCGACACCGCTGACCGCGCCGAGGGTCATGGGCACGAAGCCCATGCCGAGGCCGAGCGCGGTCACGAACATCGCCGGCATCAGGTGCCCGGCGTACGACGAGTCGGGGGTGAGCGTGGCGAACCAGAACATGCCGATGGCGGCCAGGAGCAGCCCGGGGCCGGCTATCAGCCGGGGAGCGAGGCGGGTGATCAGCTTGGAGCTGAGGGTGGCCGCGATGCCCATGCCGAGGCTGAACGGCAGGTTCGCGAAGCCGGTCTTGACCGCGCTGTAGCCGAGGATGAGCTGCATGTAGAGGGTCAGGAAGTAGAAGGTCGCCATCATGCCGGCGCCGATGAACAGCATCGTGGCGTACGAGCCGGAGCGGTTGCGGTCCTTGAAGAGGCGCAGCGGCAGCATCGGGTGCTCGGTGCGGCTCTGGATGAGGAGGAAGGCGCTGAGCAGGACGGCGGCGACGACGAAGCAGGACAGGGTGACCGTGTCGGTCCAGCCGTGCTCGCCGCCCCGCGTGATGCCGTAGACCAGCGCGATCAGACCGCCGGTGCCGGTGATGGTGCCGGGCAGGTCGAGGCGTCCCTGGTGGCGCTCGGCCTCGACCAGCGTCCTGGTGCCCGCGAGGACGGCCAGGCCGATGGGGATGTTGACGAAGAACACCCACCGCCAGTCCAGGGCGTCCGTCAGGATGCCGCCGAGCAGCAGTCCGACGGTGGCGCCGATGCCGGCCATGGCGGCGTAGACGCCCATCGCCTTGTTGCGCGGCTTGCCCTCGGGGAAGGTCGTGGCGATCAGGGACAGGGCGCTGGGCGCCGCCACGGCCGCGCCGACTCCCTGGAGGATGCGCGCGCCGATGAGCAGGCCCTCGTTCGGGGCGAGACCGCCGAGCAGGGACGCCAGGGTGAACACGGCGATGCCCACCTGGAACATCCGGCGCCGCCCGAAGAGGTCACCCGCGCGCCCGCCGAGCAGCAGCAGTCCGCCGAAGGCCAGGGCGTACGAGTTGACGATCCAGGCCAGGTTGGCGTCGGAGACGCCGAGGGCGGTCTGGATGCTGGGCAGGGCGATATTGGTGATCGTGCCGTCCAGGACCACCATCAGCTGGGCCGCGGCGATCACGAACAGGGCGAGACCGAGGTGCCGGCCTCGGGGTGACGCGCCGGGGGTGTCCGCCGGTGCGGGGGCGGTGACAGCGAGGCTGTCAGCAGGCATGAGAGAACTCCAGGTCAAGGCGTGGGTATTCCTCCGGAATGGGGAGCAGGCGCGGGAGGTCCGCTTCCATTACCGGAGTGAGAAGTTTTGGTGAACCGCTGTGAGAGCGGCGGCACCGCAATGCAATCCGAGCGGCTCGGCGCTGGGAATGCGGCCTGGGCTCGGGATGAGTGAATACCTTAACACTGGATAAGCGCTGGTCGTGGGGTCGTTCAGCCGCTCCGGCCGCGGTCTGTATTGCGTTTGACATACGGCTTGGAGGTGTGAGCAATGGGGCCGTAGCCGGTTAGTTGCATTCCCGGAAAAAGTGTGAGCACGGAATTCGGGGCGCTCGGGGTGGGTTCACACTTCCCTCGGGAAAGCAAATTGATCGGCCGTGTATGTGGCCGGAGAAACGTCCTGGGCCCGGCACGGTCCGCCGCCCCGAACCGCCCCGGACCCGCCCCGCTGAGCTCGCGTGCTCAGCGAGGACGTGACGCCCCGTCCACCCGCTGCTGCTCCTCCTCCGCGCCGCTCGGCGGCGGGCCCGCATCGCCCCCGTTCCGCTTCTCGTCCCCGTGGCCGGGCCACCAGGCGGCGTGCCCGATGAGCGCCGTCAGCGCGGGTGTGAAGATCATCGCCATGACGAACGCGGCGATCAGGATGCCGAAGGAGAGGGAGAAGCCCATCTGGGAGAGCGTCGAGTTGCCCGCGAGCATCAGCGTCGCGAACGTACCGGCGAGAATGACGCCCGCCGAGCCGATCGTCGGCCCCGAGTGCCGCACCGCCGTACCCGCGGCGTCGCGCGGAGTGCGGCCCTCCCGCGCCTCCTCGCGCAGGCGCGACACCATGAGGATGTTGTAGTCCGTGCCGAGCGCGACCACGAACAAGTACATGATCACCGGCAGCATGAACATCAGCCCCGGCTGGCTGCCGATCTGCTGGAAGATCAGCGAGGTCGCGCCGAGCGTCGCGCCGAAGCCCAGCGCGACGGACACCATCAGGTACCAGGGCGCCACCAGGCTCCGCAACAGCAGCCCCAGGATCACCATGATGGCGAGCGCCGCCACCGGGAAGACGACCGAATAGTCACGGTCCACCGCCTTGTTGATGTCGACGTAGATGGCCGTCGTGCCGCCGACCCGCGCCTGTGAGCCGTCCGTGGCGCCCTCGTGCGCCACGGGGCGCAGCCGGTCCTTGACCGTGGCGAGCGCCCGGTCGGAGGCGGGCGGGTCCGAGAGGATCACGGAGTACGAGGCCGTCGTACGGTCCGGGTTCAGGCGGGGAGCCGCCACCGTGCCCACACCGGACACATCGGCGAGCCGTTCACGGAACGCGGCGGCCTGTGGCTGCGACAGCGGCTTGCCGGAGGTCGACGAGAGGTAGACGGAGGTCGGGTCGGTGGAACCGGCGGGGAAGCCCTTCTCCAGGTCCCGCATCGCCACCATCGACTCCTTGTCGTCCGGCAGCGAGGACCCGGCGAGGTCGAAGTTGGCCTTGTAGCCGAGGGCGCCGAGGGTCAGGGCGCCCATGAACAGCGCCGAGACCACCGCCCACACCGCGGGCCTGCGGGCGATCGACGTGCCGAGCCGGGCGAAGCCGGTGCCCTGCGGTTCGCGCCGCCAGGACTTCGACGGCCAGAACACCTTCGTGCCGAGCAGTGAGACCACGGCGGGCACGAGGGTGAGGCCGGCGAGCAGCGTCAGGAAGACCGCGATGGCGAGCGCGGGACCCATGGACTGGAGCATGCCGAGCGAGGAGAGGGTGAGGGCCGCGAAGGCGACGATGACGGCGCCCGCCGCCGACGTGATGGCCTCGCCGACCCGCTCGACGGCGTGCACCATGGCGCCCTTGGGTTCCTCACCCGCCCGCAGGGCCTCCCGGTAGCGGAAGAGCAGGAACAGGATGTAGTCCGTGCCCACGCCGAACAGCACGACGGTGAGCAGTTCCTGGACGGAGGAGTCGGCCTTCATGTCGAAGGCCTTGTTGGCGGAGGCGATGAGGCCGGTGGCCATCGGGGAGATGAGGCCGATGAGGACCACGGGCAGCAGCGCGATGATGGGGCTGCGGAAGATGACGAGAAGCAGCACGACGATGATGACGATCGTGCCGACCCCGACGAGCATGCCCGCGCGCTTGGAGGCGTCGCTCTCGTCGAGGGCCTGGGCCGCCGAACCGGTGATCCCGGCCGACAGATCGGTGCCCTTCAGCTCCGGCCGAAGATCCGACCGGAGTTTTTCCACGGCGTCCTGCTGCGAGGTGTCCTCGGGGTCGGTGCTCTTCGGCATGGCGACGACCGACGTCCGCACCAGCTTGTTGGGGGAGACCTCGCCCGGTGCGACGGCCTGCACGCGCGGGATCTTCCGGGCCTGGAGTTCCTTGGAGACGCGCTCCACGTCGGCGGAGTCGGCGGCCGTCAGCTTCCCGCCGTCGGAGCGCTGGAAGACGATGATCGCGCCGACGTTCCGCTGCTCGGGGAACTCCTTCTCCTGCACGTCGGCGGCGCGGATGGACTCGTAGTGCTCGGGCAGGAAACTCGCTTCGTCGGAGCTCGAGGTGAGCTTCGGCGCCAGCGATATCACCGCGCCGGCCGCCACCACCCACGCCAGGATGATCCACCACGGGCGGCGCACCACGAATCGGCCCAGACCAGAAAACATCGGCTACTGCCTCTCCTCGCCCCCGAGGCACACAGTCGTGTCCCGACAAGGATCGGCCGGTCCGGGCCGCCCCGCCACTTGAGCCACTCGCTTTCGGTCACTCGTGTTCGCGGCGGGGCGCCCGGGGGCACTCAGAAGTTGATCATGTGTCCGGCCAGGCCGTGCACCGCTTCCTTGACGGCCTCGCCGAGGGTCGGGTGCGCGTGGACGTTGCGGGCCACCTCGTGGACGGTGAGGTCCCACTGCTGGGCCAGGGTCAGCTCGGGCAGCAGCTCGGTGACGTCCGGGCCGATCAGGTGGGCGCCGATGATCTCGCCGTACTTCGCGTCGCTGATGATCTTCACGAAGCCGACGGTGTCGCCGAGGCCGTGCGCCTTGCCGTTCGCCTGGAAGGGGAACTTGGCGACCTTGACGTCGAAGCCCTTCTCCCTGGCCTGCGCCTCCGTCCAGCCGAAGCTGGCGATCTGCGGCTGCGAGTAGGTGGCGCGCGGGATCATCACGTAGTCGAGTTCCATCGTCTCGGCGTCCGCGAGGGTCTCCGAGGCGATGACGCCCATGGCCTCGGCGGTGTGCGCCAGCATCAGCTTGGCGGTCACATCGCCGATGGCGTAGATGTGCGGGACGTTCGTGCGGCAGCGGCCGTCGACGTCGATCGCCCCGCGCTCGGTGAGCCGTACGCCCGCCGCCTCCAGACCGTAGCCCGACACGTTCGGCGCGAAACCGATGGCCTGGAGGACCTTGTCGGCCTCCAGGACCTGCTCCTTGCCGTCCTTGCCCGTGACGGTCACCCGGACCTGGTCGCCCGACTCGTCGATGGACTCGACGCGGGTGGAGGTCATCACGTCGATGCCGAGCTTGCGGTACTGCTTGGCCAGCTCCTTGGAGACGTCCACGTCCTCCAGGGGCGCGACGCGGTCGAGGAACTCGACGATCGTCACCTTCACGCCGTAGTTGTGCAGGACGTAGGCGAACTCGATGCCGATCGCGCCCGCGCCCGCGATCACGATGGAGCGCGGCAGGGAGTCGGCGAGGATCTGCTCCTCGTACGTCACGACGCGCTCGCTGCGGCTGGTGCCGGGCAGCAGGCGGGGCGTGGCGCCGGTGGCGATGATGCAGTTCTCGAAGCCGATGGTGGCGGTCGTGCCGTCGGACTTCGCGACCTGGAGGGTGTTGGCGTCCAGGAACGTGCCCCGGCCGTCGAACTCCGTGATGCCGTTCTTCTTCATCAGGAAGTGGACGCCCTTGACGCGGCCGTCCGCGACCGTGCGGCTGCGGCTGAACGCCTCGCCGTAGTCGAAGGAGACCTGCCCCTCGACCTTGATGCCGTACGTCTTCTGCTCGTGCGTGAAGAGATGGGCGAGCTCGGCGTTGCGCAGCAGCGCCTTCGTCGGGATGCAGCCGACGTTGAGGCAGACCCCGCCCCAGTATTTCTCCTCGACGACCGCTACCCGCTTGCCCAACTGGGCGGCGCGAATGGCGGCCACGTAGCCGCCGGGTCCTGCTCCGAGCACGACGACGTCGAAGCGGTCTTCCATGGGGAGGTCCTCTCTGGGTGGTACGGGATCGGTGGTGCGGAAAGCGACGGAAACGGTGGTGCGGAAAGCGGTGTGAAACGGCGGTGCGGGTGGCTCCGTGCCACGATCATGCGCCATGCGGGTGCCCGTGCGGCACGAGGGTGGCGCACGCCACTGCCCGCCGGAGAAGTCACCCGCCCGTGCACCGCCTCCCGGATGGCTCAACCACCCGTCAGGCCAACCCTGTTGACTTCTCCCACGCGGTTCACCCGAACGTGGATCACCGGCTAGTGTCACGGTCACCGATCACGTTCCGTGAAGCGCAAGGGAGAGGTGGAGAGCCCACAGTGGACAGCGACAACCGGCCCGGGACGGTGGACCCGGCGTCCATCCCCTACGACATCCCGACCTCGGCACGCGCCTACGGCTGGATGCTGGGCGGCAAGGACAACTACGAGGTGGACCGGGACTTCCTGCTCTCCACCCTGCCCTCGTTCCCGGAGTGCGTCGACATAGCCCGGCAGAACCGCGAATTCCTCTTCCGCGTGGTGCGGTATCTGACCCGCGAGGCCGGCATCCGGCAGTTCATCGACATGGGCTGCGGTCTGCCCACCGACGACAACGTCCACCAGGTCGCCCAGCGCTTCGCCCCGGACGCCCGCGTCGTCTACGTGGACATCGACCCGATCGTCCTCGCGCACGGCCGCGCGCTGCTCGCCGACGACGCGTCGACCACCGTGATCCACGGTGACATGCGGGACCAGGAGGCGGTCCTCGGCCACCCCGACGTCGCGCGGCTCATCGACTTCGACGAGCCGGTCGCGGTCCTCTTCCTCTCCGTGGGCCACCACCTCGTCGACGCCGACGGGCCCCGGCGCGTCCTGCGGACCATCATCGACCGGGCCGCACCCGGCAGCCTCCTCGGCTTCTCGCAGGTGGTTGCCGACGACGCGGCCCGGGGTGCCGCGATGACCGCGCACATCTCCGGCGGCGGCGTCCCGTGGCAGACCCGCACCCCCGCCGAGGTCGACGCGCTCCTCGAAGGCCTCGACCCGCTCGACCCCGGTCTGGTGAACCTCACCGACTGGCGGCCCGACGCCGGCCAGCCGCCGCTCGCACCCGTCGACGAGGACCTCGTCCCCTACCTCGGCGCCACCGAAGCCAACAAGGGCATCTACGAGTACGGGGGAGTGCTGCGGGTGGCGCGCCGCGACGGCTGACGTCAAGGACCGGTTGACCCGGGGGGGCGGTACACCCCAGAATGACGACCATGATCCAGCACCTGACCGCCGCCGAGCGGACGTTCGGCGTCCCGTGGCGGCGCGGGTGCGAGCGATCGGGCCGCTAGCTGCCGGAGTCCTCTCCGCACGGCCGCCCGTTCGCACTCTCTTCGAAGGATCATTCCCGCCATGACTGTCACCGACCGCGCCCCTTCCCCGGTTCTGCGCGAGGCCCGCGTCCCCGCCGACGGCATGTACGAGGGCCGCCGCACCCTGCACCGCCTCCCCGAGGGCTGGCAGGAGCGGCCGTACGAACTGATCGAGGTCGTCCCGCAGGGGCGCGTCATCGGCGCCGAGATCCGCGGCGCCGACCTCACGCGGCCCCTCACGCCCGCCCTGCGCGAGGAGCTGAACCGCGCCCTCCTCGAATGGAAGGTGCTGTTCTTCCGCGGGGCCGACATCACCTCCGAGCAGCAGCGCGCCTTCGCCCGCAACTGGGGCGAGCTCGAGACCAACCCGCTGCTCGCCCGCGGCTCCGCCGACGACGTCGTCCGCTTCGACAAGGGCGGCAGCGCCACCCCCACGTACGAGAACGTCTGGCACACGGACGTCACCTTCCGCGAGCGTCCGGCCCTCGGCGCGGTGCTCCAGCTCCGCGAGGTGCCGCCCTACGGCGGGGACACCATGTGGGCCGACATGGCCGCCGCGTACGACAACCTGCCCGAAACCGTCAAGGAACGGATCGAAGGGGCGCGGGCCGTGCACGACTTCATCCCCGGCTTCGCCCGTTTCTACGGCCCCGACAAGCTCGTCCCGCACCAGGACCGTTTCCCGCCCGTCACCCACCCCGTGGTGCGCACCCACCCGGAGACCGGGCGGCGGATGCTCTTCGTCAACACCTCCTTCACCACGCACATCGTCGGCATGGACCGCGACGAGAGCGACCGGCTCCTGAGCTTCCTCGTGCGCCAGGCCCATGTGCCGGAGTACCAGGTGCGCTTCCACTGGCAGGCGGGCGACGTCGCGTTCTGGGACAACCGCGCGACCCAGCACTACGCGGTCGACGACTACGCGCCGCACCGCCGGGTCGCGGAACGCGTCGCGATCACGGGCGACCGCCCCTACTGATACCGCCAGCGGATCTCGCCGTCATGGACCGTGTCCGTGGGGGTGAGACCGGCCGCCGCCGCGACGGCTGCCGACGCCGCGTGGTCGGGATGGATGTGCGCGACCACCGTGCGCACGTCCTGCCGTGCCAGCCAGTCCACCAGGCCACGGGCCGCCTCCGTCGCGATCCCGCGCCGCTGCCAGGCGGCTCCGACCACCCAGGCGATCTCCGCGACGGGTCCGGGCGCGCCGGGGGCGACGGTGGCCTGCACGGTGCCCACCAGGGGGGTGCCGCCGTCCTCGCGGAGGCGGATGACCCAGTTGCACCAGGAGACGCCGGGGTCGGGGGAGCCCGCGAGCATGCGCCGGTAGCGGGCGCGGAGCGCGCCGACGTCGTCGGGGGCGCCGCCGATGAAGGTGTGCAGCGCCGGATCGTCCAGTACGACGGCCAGGGCATCGGCGTGCTCGACGCGCAGCGGTACGAGGTCGAGGCGGGCCGTGCGGATCCCGGTGGGCCTCAGCGGGCTGCCGGAGGGCGGAGTGGGCATGTGCGCATTGTGCCCCGGCCGCGCACTACGGCCCCCGGTGCCCGAGAGCACCGGGGGCCGACCCGCGCCCCGGCGGCCTTCCCCCACGAAAGGAGACCGGGGCTACCCTGAGTGTGGATCAGGGTCCTTGCGGTCCCGTCAGAAGGCCAGAGCGGCGCCCTCCCCGAGACCCGCCTTCATCTCGCACCGGTTGGCGAAGGTGGTGGACCAGTTGACGTGCTTGCCGGACCAGACGCCGGTGACGGAGACCGTGACGGGCCGCCACTCCTTGGTACAGACGACGCCGGACGTGCCGCCCACGAGCTGCGCGAACCGGCCGCCGGTAGCGGTCAGTTCGGCACACGCGGCAGCGGCCGAGGGGTGGGTACCGCCGGGGCGCGGCGCGCAGGTCAGCGTGACGGCGCGCTCCACCGTCGCGGAGGTGGCGTCCTCGCCCTGGCCGACCGTGAGCACCAGGGCGGACGGCGCGTAGAGGCCGGCCGGCTTCGGGGCCTCGGCGTGCGCGGTGCCTGATGTCGCGGCGAGGACGCAGGTCGCCGCCGCCGCGGCTGCTCCCACGATCCTGAGGGTGCGACGCATGGTGTGCTCTCCTTTTGTCGATGCGGGTGTTGACTGCACTGAGGAGTCTTGCCTGCGCGGAGAGTGAGCGCCACACGTGTGGTCGATTTCCGGATGGGCGTGTTCGTTCAGCGGTACTCGCATGGTCGTTCGGGCAGCTCAAGGCGGGTGGGGTCGAGCGCGTGGGCCTGTCCAGCATGTGGACAACCGGCATTGGTATAAAGCCAGACGACCGCCTGACCTGCGGCGTCGCGAAATTGGTTCTTCCTTCGACTATCGGCAACGACCGAAAATGATCGCTGACGGAGAACTCACCGTGAAGGCGGGCGGATGCCCCGGGTCGCCGGAGATGTCCCCTGGGTGTACGGGTTGGCGGCCGTGCCCTCCGTGCTGAGGAGGACGACGGTGGACGAGGGCCCCAAGCCCAGGTCGGCCCTGCGTTCCGCGCTGCCCTCGCCGGTGAGGGCGGCGCGCACCCCGGCGAGCGGCGCGGCGCCGCACGGACCGGACGAGACGCCGAGCTCCGCGAGGTCGCGCGCGGCCGCCGCGCTGTCGGCGTCGGTGACGGCGACCGCCGCGTCGAGCCCGTCGCGCAGCGGGGGCCACGCGAGCGCGGACGGCGAGCCGCAGTTGAGCCCGGCCATGGTCGTGACGCCGGTCGGCACGCTGCTGAGCCGCCCCGCGCGCAGGCTGGTCAGCAGGCCGGCGGCGCCCTCGGGTTCCACCGAGAGGAGCGCGGGAGGCGTGTCGTGGCGATCGGCCGCGCGAGGCCGGCCGCGGTAGTGCGTGACGGCGGCCTGCGCGAGCGACCCCACGCCCACGGGGACCGCGACCAGCGAGGGCGTTCGTACGCCCGTGGCGGCCAGTTGGGCGTCGATCTCGGTGAACAGCGTGGCGTACCCCTCGACGATGAGGGCGGGGATCTCCTCGTATCCCTCCCATGCCGTGTCCTGTATGAGTACGGCGTCCGGCGCCCTTGCCTCCTCCGCGGCGCGGAGCACCGCCGCGTCGTACGAGCCGGGCACGGCCGTGACCTCGGCGCCCTCGTCCTTGATGGCGGCCACGGCCGCCGGATGCACCCCGTCGGGCACGAAGACGTGCGTGCGCCGCCCGAGTTGCCGCGCCACGCGGGCCACGGCCCGGCCGTGATTGCCGTCCGTGGCGGTGACCAGGCGCAGCGGCGGCGCGCCGGAGTCCGCCGCCCCGTTCCGCTCGTGCCGCTCCAGGACGCGGTGGATCGCCCAGGACGCGCCGAGCGCCTTGAACGCGGGCAGGCCGAGCCGGGTCGACTCGTCCTTGACGAAGACGCGTGCCACGCCGAACTCCGTGGCGAGGGAGGGGAGTTCATGCAACGTGGTGGGCGCGTACTCGGGCAGCGCGGTGTGGAAGGCCCAGGCGTCGGACGGGAGCGGGGGACACGTCCACGACCGTGCGGCGGGCCGCGCGTACCAGGGGAGAGGGGAGGGAGAACCGGCCACGGAGTCAGTCGCTTGATCGATCACGGGACCAGCGTGCGACGCCCGGCCCCTCCCGGTCCAGGGACGGTGCCGGTCAGCCCCGCGAGAAGGCCAGCACGGCCGCCAGGTTCATGGGCTGCCGCGTCGAGACGTAGATGTACGGGGCGCCGCCGTAGGAGTTCCTCAGCTCGATGCGCAGGGCCGTGGGGATGTAGGAGCGCAGCAGGAGCAGCGCGTACGGGTTGGCCCTGACGGTCCGCCACTCGAAGGCCTCGCGTTCGTCGAGGATCTCGGTGGTGCCGAGCGCCTCGATCGGGATCTTCCGCCCGCCGACGACCAGGGAGCCCGGCGTCACGAGGATGCGCACCCTGCCGTGCGCGTACACGATGCCCGCGGACACGGCCATGCCGACCGCCGCCGCGGTCACCGCGGCGATCACACCGAAGGGAATCCCCGCCAGCGCGAGACCGGCCCCGCCGAGGGCGACCAGCGCCCACCAGGAGCGGGGGACGCTCAGCCGCTCTTCGTAGATGTGCATGACCGAATCCTGGCAGGGGCGCTCACCAGGACGCGCGGAGGGTTCCCCTCGCGGCGTGCCACACCCGCGGTCCGGCGTGCCACACCCGCGGCCCGGCGCGGCCTTCCCTGCCGTCGGTGCTTGCCGTGAGGCAACGCCGAGTGGTTCTTCACCGTCCTCGATGAGGCAGGAGGGGCACGCCAGTTCGGCTGGGTGCCCTGAGAAGCCTGAGAAGAGTGAGTCGAGGAGGACCATTTTGAGACGTGTCCCACGCGTGGCGGCCACGGCGCTGGCGGTGCTGGCGCTCGCGGCGGTGACCCCGGGGGCCGCGCACGCGCTGCCGTCGGCCGACCCCCCGCCACCCGCGTCGCCCACCGCCTCGCCCGCCGAGTCGCCCGTCCCGCCCGGCAGCGGCGACGGACTCCCGGAGGGCTGGCGGCTGGCCGGTGAGGGCAGCGGCACGGAGCTGGTCTGGGCCGCGGACGAGCCGGTGCCCATGGGCGACGCCCGGGTCGAGTTCTACGCCGGGGACAGGCTCCTGGGCAGGCCGTCGGCCACGCGGGACCGCCGGTCGTTCCGGCTGCCGCTGAACGGCGAGGGCATCGGCCCGGCGCAGAAGCTGCGGGTGCTGGCCGGCGGGCGCCGCCTGGACGCGGCGGGACCCGCACCGCGGACGAGGGCCCCACGAGCCGCGTCGCCCGCGGCGCTCCCGCCGGCCAACGCGGTCGACCCGGGCAAGAAGGGCCGGTACCGCACCACCGGCGGCGAGTACACCCTCAAGTCGGTGAAACTGCCGGGCCTCCCGGAACCGGTGGAGATGCGGGCCGACGTGATCGGCCCCGTGAACGCGCCGGGGAAGCGGCCGCTCGCGCTGTTCCTGCACGGCCGCCACTACACCTGCTACGGGACGGGCGACGGACAGGGAGGCGGCTGGCCCTGCGGACGCGGCACGAAGCCGGTGCCGAGCCACGCGGGCTACCACAAGGCCCAGGAACTCCTGGCCTCCCAGGGCTACGTCACCGTGTCCATCGCCGCCAACGGCATCAACGGCCAGGACGACCTCGCCGAGGACGGCGGCGCGCAGGCCCGCTCCTCGCTGGTGCGGCTGCACCTCGGCCGCTGGGCGGACTGGGCCGAGCAGCCGTCCGGCGCCCCGGCGGCCGTACGTGCCCTCGCGCCCGCCGACCTCTCCCGCGTCCTGCTCGTGGGCCACTCCCGCGGCGGCGAGGGCGTCAACCGTGCCGCGCTCGACAGCCTCCACGCCCCGCCCGCCGACCAGGACGGCTACCACGGCCCGACGCGCTGGAAGATACGCGGCAACGTCCTGATAGGCCCCACCGCCTTCGGCCAGAACCCGGTGCCCGACGTGCCGTCCGCCACGATCCTGCCCGGCTGCGACGGAGACGTCTCCGACCTCCAGGGCGAGACCTACGTCGACGGGACGCGCCGGGTCAGCCGTGGGGCCGCCCTGCACAGCGCGGTGTACATGGTGGGCGCCAACCACAACTTCTTCAACAGCGAGTGGACTCCGGGGCAGGCGACGGCGCCCGCCGACGACGACTTCGGCGACGACACCGACCCGCTGTGCTCACCGGAGAAGAAGACCCGGCTCACCGCCTCCCAGCAGCAGCGCGCGGGAGCCACGTACATCGCCGCCGCGGCCAGGCTGTTCGTCGCGGGCGACGACCGGGTGCGCCCCCTCTTGGACGGCGCGGAGCGGCGTGCTCCCTCGGCGGATCCCGCGCGCGTGCTGACCCACGCCGTGGGCGCACGCCGGACGGCCGCCTTCCTGCCGGACGCCTCGACCACGGTCAGGGGCGGCAAGGTCTGCGCCCAGGTGGACACGAGCGCGGCCCGCGCCTGCCTGCCGTCCTCCACGGCGGGGACGTCACCGCACTTCGCCGAGTGGGAGGTCGCACCGGAGCCGGGCCGTGACGCGGTCGCGCTGCGCTGGACGCGGCCGGGCGACCCGGTGCGGGTGAGCCCCGCCCGCCCGGTCTCGCTCGCGGGCGCCGACCGCCTGGCACTGCGTCTGATCGTGCCGCCCAACACCACCGGCACGAAGCTCGACGTCACGCTCGTCGACGCCTCGGGCCACCGCGCGAAGCTCGGCCGCGTCCGTGTCGACGGCGTGCCGGGCAGTGCGCAAACCGCCTCGTACTGGGCGCGCGAGGTCCGCGTGCCGCTGTCGCCTGCGGTGCGGGACAAGCTGGACCTCAAGCGGGTGAAGACCCTGGAGCTCACCCCGCGCAGCCGCTCCGGCAAGGCCTGGCTGATGGACGCCTGGGGCTGGCGGCCGGGCACGCCCGCGGTGAAGCCCGTCGCACTGCCGCGCGTGGACGTGGGCCGGCTGACCGTGGACGAGGGGGACTCCGGGGTGCGGACCCACCACATCCCGGTCCGCGTCTCCGGCCGGGGCAGCGGCGAGGTCAGGCTGTTCCTGCCCGGGCCTGGCACCGACCGGGTCACCCACCGCACGGTGAAGGTACGGCCGGGCACGCACGACATCGACGTACCGGTCGAGGTGCGGGGCAACACCCGCTACGGCTACGACGTCGGCCACGACGCGTTCGTCAAGGCGGTGCGCGGCGCCGTGGTCGGCTCCCACCACGGCGGCGTGGCGGTGCGCGACGACGACCCGATGCCGAAGGTCACGCTCGAACCGGTCGCGGACCGGGTCACCGAGGGCAAACCCCTGAAGTGGCGGATGACGCTGTCGGAGACCGTGGACGCGGACATCACCGCCGGGATCTCCTTCCTGCCGGTCGACGGCGGTGCCGAGCTGTCCACGCTGGACGTGGACAAGGGCTGGCTGCGGGACGTGGTCGGCGTACCGGCCGGCCCGGCGCGCAAGCTGTCCCGGATGTCCGAGGACGACGAGTCCCTGTACGTCTCCGTGCCCGCCGGCAAGAAGAGCACCGAGGTACGCGTGCCCACCGTCAAGGACGACGTGCGCGAACCGGCCGAGTCCCTGAAGGCCCGCCTGTCGGTCTACGACGGAAGCTGGGAACCCCGGCCGGGCGGCCCGGTGGTCACCGGCACGGTCCGAAACGCCGGGTAGCACCCAAGGGGCCGCCCCACCCGGGGCGGCCCCGAACCGTCACCGCGGACTCTCCACCGCGAGGGCCTGCGCCCGGTCGAGCGCCTCGGCCGCCGGGCACGGGACATCGGGTCGTACGCCCGTGCCCTCCCAGTTGGTGCCCGACACCGGATTGACCGAGCGGCCCACCGGTATCGAGGCCTCCAGGTGCGGATGCACCGTCCAGCCCTCGCGCGGGTGCGCGCCGCCGGTGGTGGCCTCGCCCACGACGACGGCCCGCCCGAGCTGCTGGAGGTCGTAGGCGAGCTCCTCGGCAGCCGAGAAGGTGCGGGAACCCGTCAGCACATAGAGCGGCTTGCTGCCGCCGAAACGCGCGCCGGGGACATGCGGCGGGCTCCAGGACTGTTCGAGGCGCTCGCCGTCACGCCAGTACATCGTGTTGAGGTGGGTGCGCTCGTCCAGCAGATGGCCGCAGACGAAGGCGACCGTGTCCGGGTCGCCGCCGGTGTTGCCGCGGAGATCGATGATGAGCGCCTCGGCCGGGGCGACCAGGTTGAGCGCGGCGGTCAGCGGCCCGGCGGACCACGAGAGCGGGAAGAGCGCGGGGGCCAGTTCGAGCAGGGCGACACGGCCGTTCAGCAGCTCCACCCGGGGAGCGCCGCCCAGCGAGGACGCGAACTGCCCGCGCATCGCCGCCAGCGCGGCGGCTCCCTGTTCCTCGGGCACCTGCTCGGCGTGGTACTTCAGCCGTAGATGCAGATCGCCGTTGAGCGACCGCAGGTCCTCGGTGACCAGGTGGCCCAGCTTCTCGGCCTCCCCGACGTCGTACACGCCATCGGCCAGACGCTGCCGCAGCAGTTCCGCGAGGCGTTGCCCGACGTCCGGGAACACGTAGTGGTCGAGCAGGAGTTGGGCGGTCTCTTCGACGACGGCGGCGACACTGAGCTGCTTCGTGGCGGTGGTCATGAGAGGGGAGTAGAGCAGCCCTCTTCCCAAAGCGTCAAGAAGATTGGACACTTGCTGCATGTCCGAGCCTCAGCCGCCTCAGCCGCCTCAGTCACCTCAGTCGTCACAGCCGCCTCAGCCGCCGAGCCGCGTCCTGGAGGTCGATTCACCGCAGCAGCACGCCGCGCTTGCCCACCCGCTGCGCCAGCGCCTGCTCTTCACCCTCGGCCACCGCCCCGCCACGATCAGCCAGTTGGCGGCACGGCTCGGCACCGGCAAGGGCAACGTGGCCCATCACCTGAAGGTGCTGCGCACCGCGGGCCTGGTGCACGTCACGGAGACCCGCAAGGTCAGGGGCGGCACCGAGCAGTACTACCAGCGGGTCGCCGAACGCATGACCGTCGCCGAGCCGCAGGCCGCGGGAACCGCCGCGATGCTGGGTGCCGTGGCCCAGGAACTGGACCGCTCAGCCAGGACCACGCTCTCCCTGCGGCATGTGCGCCTCAGCCCCGAACGGGCGCGGCGTCTCGGTGAGACGCTCGCCCGGCTGGTCGACGAGGCCGAGGAGGACGCGGACGACCAGCCGGTGCACGGCGTGCTCGTGGCGCTGTACGAGCACGCGGAGGGGGAGGGGACCGACTGAACCCGCGAGCGACCCCGCAGCGAAGGCCCCTGGTGCCGCTCGTCGAACTCGATGGTCGCGTGGTGGTCGCGTGGTGGTTGCTCGGGGGGTGCGTAGGGTTCTTTCATGTTCACGTCTTCAACGACCCACTCGCTCCAGTTGCTTCGCGCCGAGCATGCCCCCGCGCTGCTCGCCTTCGAGGAGGCGAACCGTGCCTATTTCGCCGCGTCGGTCCCCGACCGCGGTGACGCCTACTTCGAACACTTCGCGGCACGGCACAGCGCCCTCCTCGCCGAACAGGCCGCGGGTGACTGCTACTTCCACGTCCTCGTGGGAGACGGGGGAGAGGTGCTCGGGCGGGTCAACCTCGTCGACGTGGCGGACGGCGGCGCCGAGCTCGGTTACCGGATCGCGGAGAAGGCGACGGGCCAGGGCCTCGCCACGAGTGCCGTGCGACAGGCCTGCGACCTCGCCGTCACCGCGTACGGTCTCACCGGGCTCCGCGCCGCCACGACGCTCGACAACCCCGCCTCACGGGCCGTGCTCACCCGTGCCGGCTTCGTGCCCACGGGCGACGTCCGCCTCGACGGCAGGCCGGGCACCAGCTTCGCTCTGACGCTCTGACGCCCTTCCGGCGGGGGCCGGTTCAGTCCGTGCGCGGCCGTGATTCGTGCAGCCGCGCGTGGTACCGGCCCGCGGACTCCCGCCCGGTGGGGTCCGCACCGGCCCGGATGACCTGACGTACGGCGTCACGCCGCTCCTCCGGGCTGGTGAACAGCCGCTGCGGATAGGTCCGCGCCGTGTCCGTGACGGTGGCCAGGCCGTGCGCGGCCAGGGTCGCCGCGATGCGCCCGTAGGGCACGGTCCGCAGGACGAACGCGCTCACCCACACCGGTTCACGGGCACAGTCGAGCAGTGCGTCGAAGGTGCGGTGGGAGATGTAGCCGATGCCGCCGGTGACGGTGATGAGCCCGGTACGGGCGACCGCGCGGCGCAGCGCGGGACTGGGCGGGTGCCGCTCCAGGTTCTCCGCGTACGCCTCGTCGAGCAGGCCGACGTCCAGCGCGTACCGCGTGGCGTTCGGCGCGGTGTCGAGCCCGATGATCTCCGTGGCGTCCGGGCGCCGCCGCAGGGCGTAGAACTCCTTGTCGCGCTCGATGAGCTCCTGCGTGGTGAGCGCGGCGACCTTCGGCGACGTGTAGTGGGCGTACAGGTCGGCGAGGGTGACGTCGTGGTTGAGCAGCGCCGCGTTGACGCCGTACGAGCAGCAGAGGTCGAGTACGGTCAGCGGCTGCCCGGCGGCGAGGACCCGGGAGCGCAGCTCGCGCGTGTGGCGGAACACGACCTGGGCGTGGTGCGGGATCTCGTACTCGTACGGGGCCAGCGTGCGGAAGTAGTCGCGCGGGTCCGGCTGGTCGTAGATGTCGTCGAAGCGGGTCTTGCCCGACGCGGTCGCCGGCCTGTGCCGGTCTGTCGCGGGCCGGTCTGTCGCGGGTCGGCCTGTCGTGGGCTGGTCGGTCCTGGGCTGGTCGGTGGTCATGGAACACCTCCGGAGGTACGGGACGGGGGCTGAGCCGAGGTGCAGCTCTACCCGAACCGCGCCGCCCCCGACAGACCTCGTGGCGGTAACCGGCCATGGCACCGCCCCGGGACCGCCGCCCTGGCTACCCTGGTGCCGATGTTCACCTCCCAGGGTCCCACGCTGCGCGAACTGGCCGTTCAGGCGCTCTCCTCCACCGAGCGGGGCTACGACCTGCTCGCCCCGAAGTTCGACCGGACACCGTTCCGCACGCCTGACCGTTTTCTGGCCGCGACGGCCGAAGTTCTGCGCCCGCTCGGCCCCTTCGACGCCGGTCTCGATGTGTGCTGCGGGACGGGGGCGGGCGTGTCGACGCTGCTGCCGCTCTGCCGGGAGCGGGTCACCGGGGTGGATTTCAGCGCGGGGATGCTGGGGGCCGCCGCGGCGGCGGTGCGGGGCGGCCCCGGGGACGGGCCCACGGTCGGATTCGTCCGGGCCGATGCCCGCGCCCTGCCCTTCGCCGGTGACTTCGACGTGGCCGTCAGCTTCGGGGCCTTCGGCCACTTCCTGCCCGCCGAGCGCCCCGCGCTCTTCGCCGGCGTCCACCGGGCGCTGCGCCCCGGCGGCCTCTTCGCGTTCCCGATCGGCGCCCCGCAGCCGGTCCGCTCCCCGTGGCACTGGGCGCTGCTCGGCTTCGACGGGGTGATGCGGGTCCGCAACGCGCTGTGGCGCCCGCCGTTCGTCATGTACTACCGCACCTTCGAGCTGTCCGCCGTACGCGAGGAGCTCATCCGCGCCGGCTTCGAGGTGCGGCTGCTGCCCCTGGAGGAGTTCGGCCGCCGCCCGGACGGAAGCCCACACTGGCGGCTGGTGGTGGCCCGGAAGGTGTGAGGGGCCGGTGGGCCACTTCGCCCGCGCGGCCCCCGGGTCGGGCCGTCCGGGGTCGGGCCGCCCCGGGGGTCGGGCCGGCGACTGCCGACAGGCGGCGGGCGGTGGGCGCGTACGGCGGACGGCCGCTGCCGGGGACGCCCTCTCCTCCTACGCCTTCGCGTCCGCCGCCGCGTACAGCCCCGCCACGTCCAGCTTCTTCATGCCGAACATCGCCTGCGTCGCCCGCTGGGCGCGTGCCGGGTCCGGGTCGCCGAGCAGCTCGGTGAGGGCGGCCGGGATCACCTGCCAGGACAGGCCGTACTTGTCCTTGAGCCAGCCGCAGGGGCCCTCCTCGCCGCCTTCGGCGAGCTTGGACCAGTAGTGGTCGACCTCCTGCTGGTCAGCACAGTCGATCGTGAAGGAGACGGCCTCGGTGAACTGGAACTCGGGGCCGCCGTTGATCGCCGTGAACGGATTGCCGTCCAGCTCGAACTCGACCGTCATGACGGTGCCGGCCGGGCGCGGAGCGTCCTCCCCGTAGTGCGAGACGTTCTTGATGGAGCTGTTCGGGAAGACCGAGCAGTAGAACGTCGCGGCCTCCTCGCTCTGCATGTCGAACCAGAGGTTCGGCGTGATCTTCGGCATGAGGCTCTCCTGTCCCGTGTCGCGGCCGCGGGCTGCTGCCACGCTCTTGGTACAGAGACTGCCGCGCCGCCCGGAACTCATCGCCGTACCGTCAGGCAATGTGCCGGAGAACGGGTTCCCCCTTCAGGACGACGCCGAAGTGCCGCTCGTACGCCGCCAGCACCTGAGCCTTCGACGTCAGCTCGGTCACCTGGCGCTCGCCGCCCACCGTCGTGGTGAGCTTGCGGCCGCTCAGCGTGATCCGGCCGTCCTCGGTGAGGATCGAGCAGACCAGGTTCCGGGTGAAGTGGGACTCCGGTGACGTCCGGTGGTACCAGGCGCCGGCGCTGAAGTCGGCCAGCTCGCGCGGGCGGAGCTCCAGGACGTACTGCGGGCTCCCGGCGTGGACCACGTCCAGGTCGCCCCCAGCGGTCTCCACCAGGCGGAACGTGCCCGCGGGATCGGTCTGCTCGCCCCGCTCGTCGAAGCGGAGCGGCAACTGGCTGTGGGCGCCGAAGCCGACGTCGGCCAGCCAGTCGCCGCCCTCCTCCGTGCGCACGCGCAGCGCGAGGTGGTCGTAGGGGATGCCGAGCCGTCCCCCCTCGCCGTACACCCGCGCCTGGAGCAGGGTGACGTCGAAGCCGAGGGAGGTGAGGAGGGCCGCGAACGCGCCGTTGAGTTCGTAGCAGAAGCCGCCTCGGTGCGCGTCCACCACCTTCGCCACCAGGGCCTCGTCGCGGAGTTCGATCTCCTCGCCGAGGTGGATCGAGAGGTTCTCGAAGGGGACGCTGCGCAGATGCGCCA
Source organism: Streptomyces sp. DSM 118878 (assembly GCF_052936595.1). Taxonomy (NCBI): domain Bacteria; kingdom Bacillati; phylum Actinomycetota; class Actinomycetes; order Kitasatosporales; family Streptomycetaceae; genus Streptomyces; species Streptomyces sp. DSM 118878. The sequence goes on along the minus strand of NZ_CP193622.1, from coordinate 771,473 downwards.
CGTGCAGCTCACGCAGCGCCCGCGCGCTCGGCGAAGCGGGGCGCTTGACGCCGATGCGCCGCAGGTAGGCATCGGTCTGTTCGGTATGCATGGGGCCAGTCTGGAGGAGGTCCTGGCGCCCGGACCACAGACCTCCGCCGACGGCGGCCACCCCGGACGCCCCGCCCCCCGGCACCCGCCCCCGGCACCTGCCCGCGGAAAACCTCTTCGCTGGAATTGGGTACGGTGTACGCTTTCCCTGTCTCCGCCTCCGACTCGCCCCCCCCGGCCTCTGACTCCGCCCTGCCCTGCCCTGCCCTGCCCCGCCCTGTCCTGTCCTGCCAAGGAGTGCCCCGTGCAGACCGACCCCGCCGCCAGCCACCCCACCTCCGCCGACAGTCACACCGTCATCCAGGTCCGCGGCGCCCGCGAGAACAACCTGCGGAACATCTCCGTCGACGTGCCCAAGAGGCGGCTCACCGTCTTCACCGGAGTCTCCGGATCGGGCAAGTCCTCGCTCGTCTTCGGCACCATCGCCGCAGAGTCGCAGCGGCTGATCAACGAGACGTACACGGCCTTCGTCCAGTCCTTCATGCCGAGCCTCGGCCGCCCCGACGTCGACGCGCTGCGCAACCTCAGCGCGGCGATCGTCGTCGACCAGGAGCGGATGGGCGCCAACTCGCGCTCCACGGTGGGCACCGCCACCGACGCGTACACCATGCTGCGGATCATCTTCAGCCGCCTGGGCGTCCCCGGTATCGGCACGTCGGCGGCGTTCAGCTTCAACCTGCCCGAGGGCATGTGTCCCGAGTGCGAGGGCACCGGCGAGGTCTCCACGGTCGACGTCGACCAGATCGTGGACCGCTCGCTCTCGCTCAACGAGGGCGCTCTCCTCGTGCCGTACTACGCGGTCGACTCCTGGAGCTGGCAGGTCATGGCCCACTCCGGTTTCTACGATCCCGACACCAAGCTCGCCGACTTCACCGAGCAGGAGTGGGCCGACCTCCTCCACAAGGGGCCCGTCAAGGTGAAGGTCGGCTCCAACGGCTTCACCTACGAGGGCCTCGTCGCCAAGATGCAACGGACCTGGCTCGCCAAGGACCGCGACTCCCTCCAGCCGCACATCAAGGCCTTCGTGGACCGCGCGGTCGTCTTCGCGCGCTGCCCGGTCTGTGACGGAACCCGGCTCTCCGCCGCCGCGCTCTCCTCGCGGATCGACGGGCGCAACATCGCCGAGTGCTCGTCGATGCAGATCAGCGATCTCGCCGCGTTCGTACGCGAGCTCGACGACCCCGGTGTCGCGCCGCTCATCGCCGGGCTGCGGGAGCTGTTGGAGTCGCTGACCGAGATCGGGCTCGGGTACCTCAGTCTGGACCGGCCGTCCGGCTCGCTGTCCGGGGGTGAGGCGCAGCGCGTGAAGATGGTCCGCCACCTCGGTTCCAGCATCACCGACGTCACGTACGTATTCGACGAGCCCACGATCGGCCTGCACCCCCACGACATACAGCGGATGAACGACCTGCTCGTCCGGCTGCGGGACAAGGGCAACACCGTGCTCGTGGTGGAGCACAAACCCGAGGTCATCGAGATCGCCGACCATGTGGTGGATCTGGGGCCCGGGGCAGGTGAGGCGGGCGGGACCGTCTGCTACACCGGTGACGTGGCGGGGCTGCGGGCCTCGGGGACGCTGACCGGACGGCATCTGGGCCACCGCGCCCGGCTGCGCGAGACGGTGCGCACGCCCACCGGGCAGCTCTCCGTCAAGGGCGCCGACCTGCACAACCTCAAGGACGTCGAGGTCGACATCCCGGCCGGCGTGCTCACCGTCGTCACCGGAGTCGCGGGCTCGGGCAAGAGCTCGCTGATCCACGGCTACCTCTCCGTCCGGGACGGTGTGGCCGTCGCCGACCAGTCGCCGATCCGGGGCTCCCGGCGCAGCAATCCGGCGACGTACACCGGGCTCCTCGGCCCGATCCGCACCGCCTTCGCCAAGGCCAACGGCGTCAAGGCGGCGCTGTTCAGCGCGAATTCCGAGGGCGCGTGCCCCGCCTGCAACGGGCTCGGCCTGGTCTACACCGACCTGGCGATGATGGCCGGGGTGGCGTCGGTGTGCGAGAAGTGCGGCGGCGAGCGCTTCACCGCCGAGGTGCTCACCTACCGGTTGCGCGGCAAGAACATCAGCGAGGTCCTCGGCATGTCGGTGGCCGAGGCGCGCGGCTTCTTCGGCTCCGGGGAGGAGTCCGGCTCCCGGCAGACGTCCACCTCCCGGCAGGCGCACGCCATCCTGGGCCGGCTCTTCGACGTCGGTCTCGGCTATCTGAGGCTCGGTCAGCCGCTCGACACGCTCTCGGGCGGTGAGCGCCAGCGGCTGAAACTCGCCATTCACATGGCGGAGAAGTCGTCGACGTACATCCTCGACGAGCCGACCACCGGACTGCACCTGGCCGACGTCGACAAGCTCCTCGCCCTCCTCGACCGCCTCGTCGACGACGGCAACACCGTGATCGTCATCGAGCACCACCAGGCCGTCATGGCCCACGCCGACTGGATCGTGGACCTGGGCCCCGGCGGTGGGCACGACGGCGGACGGGTGGTCTTCACGGGAACCCCGGCCGAACTCGTCGCCGCAGGGGACACCGTGACGGCACAGCACCTGAGGAAGTACGTGGCCGGCTAGCGAGGTGGGCCGTGGGCGTCAAGGCGTGGACATTTATGCACATCGTGCAGGTACCGGGTGAAGGGGAACCGAAGATTCCGCGCCAATGACGTCCAAACCGTTGACACGTGACTGCACCCTGTGGCCGAGAAGCCGGGACACGCTCTCATCCCACGGGATGACACTCCGCGTGACGCAGTACAGCGCATGCGGGTCGATAGTCCGGCTCGCAGTCGGACATCCGCCCCGCATTCGGCGGTGACTATGGAAAGGCATCCTGCTGGACCCCCTGACGTGCGGAGATCGCACCTCGAATGTGCGGACCGCACATCGAAGGGGGCCGACCCTGCCTGCCCAACCCCGACGGGAGTCCCCTTCGCCGTGGCTACGTTCCTGTACAAACTAGGCCGCCTCGCCTTCAGGCGGCGCCGCTATGTGGCACTGCTATGGGTGGCGCTCCTCGGCGGTGCGATCGTCGCGGCCTCGACCGCTCCGGCAGCACCCGAGGACTCGTTCTCGATGCCGGGAACGGAGTCGCAGAAGGCCTTCGACCTCCTGGAGAAGCGCTTCCCCGCCGCCAGCGCCGATGGCGCCAGCGCCCGCGTCGTCATACGGGCCCCCGAGGGCGAGAAGATCACCTCGGCGAAGCCCAAGGCCGAGGTCGAGCAGATGATCGCGGCCATCGGCAAGGGCTCGCAGGTCGCGAGCGTCGACGACCCGTACAAGACGAAGAGCGTCAGCAAGGACGGCACCACCGCGTACGCGTCCGTCACGTACAAGGTGATCGCCACCGAGCTGACCGACAAGTCGCGGGAGGCCCTCACCAAGGCCACCGACGAGACCCGTGACGCGGGGCTCACCGTCGAGACCGGCGGTGACGCCGTCATGGCCGAGCAGGAGATGGGCGGTACCGCCGAACTCATCGGCATCGCGATCTCCGCGGTCGTCCTGATCATCACCTTCGGTTCGATGGTCGCCGCGGGCATGCCGCTGCTCACCGCGATCATCGGCGTCGGCATCGGCATCTCCGCCATCGGTGCGCTGGGCAGTGCCCTCGATCTCTCCCCCACCACCTCGACGCTGGCCATGATGATCGGCCTCGCCGTCGGCATCGACTACGCGCTCTTCATCGTCTCCCGCTACCGGGCGGAGATAGCCGAGGGCCGCACGCCGGAGGAGGCCGCTGGACGGGCCACCGGAACCGCGGGATCCGCCGTGGTCTTCGCGGGGCTCACCGTCGTCGTCGCCCTCTCCGGCCTGGCGGTCGTCAACATCCCGATGCTCACCAAGATGGGCCTGGCCGCCGCGGGCACCGTCGTGGTCGCCGTCCTCATCGCGCTCACCATGATCCCCGCGCTGCTCGGCTTCGCGGGCCGCAAGGTGCTGCGCCGCAAGGACCGCAAGAAGCCCGCGGGCACGCTGAACGACCCGCACGCCAAGCCCAAGCTCGGCACCCGCTGGGCCCGCTTCGTGCTGCGCCGCCCGCTCGCCGTCCTGATCGTCGCGGTCGTCGGCCTCGGCGCGGTGGCGGTGCCTGCCGCCAGCCTCGAACTCGGTCTGCCCGACGAGGGCACGTCCGCGCCGGACACCACCCAGCGCAAGGCGTACGACATGCTGTCCGAGTCCTTCGGCGCGGGCTTCAACGGCCCCCTGATGGTCACGATCAGCAAGGACGCCGACGTGGCGGCCGCCGCCAAGACCGTCAGCGACAAGCTCGCCGAGGTCGAGGGAGTCGTCGCCGTGACGCCGCCCGCGCCCAACAAGGCCGGCGACACCGCGATCATGAACGTGGTGCCGAAGACCGGGCCGAGCGACCACGAGACCGAGGAACTGGTCAAGACGATCCGTTCGAGCGCCGGTGACATCGGCGACGACACCGGCTCCGAGATCCTGATCACCGGCCAGACCGCGATGATCATCGACTTCTCGCAGACCCTGGACGACGCGCTCATTCCGTACCTCGCCCTGGTCGTCGGCCTGGCGTTCCTGCTCCTGATGCTGGTCTTCCGCTCGATCCTGGTCCCGCTCAAGGCGGCGCTCGGCTTCCTGCTCTCGGTGGCCGCCGCGCTCGGCGCCGTCGTCGCCGTCTTCCAGTGGGGCTGGCTCGCGGACATCGTGGGCGTCGACCAGCCCGGCCCGATCATGAGCATGATGCCGATCTTCATGATCGGCGTGGTCTTCGGTCTCGCCATGGACTACGAGGTCTTCCTCGTGACCCGGATGCGCGAGGCGTATGTCCACGGGTCGAGCGCCGGCGAGTCGGTCGTCACCGGCTTCACCCACGGCGGGCGGGTCGTGGCCGCGGCCGCGGTCATCATGATGAGCGTCTTCTCCGGCTTCATCATGGAGAACGACGAGATGATCAAGATGATGGGCTTCGGCCTGGCCATCGCCGTCCTCTTCGACGCCTTCGTCGTCCGCATGGCGATCGTCCCCGCGGTGCTCGCCCTGCTCGGCAAGTCCGCGTGGTGGCTGCCGCGCTGGCTGGACAAGGCGCTGCCGAACGTGGACGTGGAGGGCGAGAAGCTGCACAAGAACCTCGGCGACACGGCGACGCCCGGCGCGGAGACCGAACGTGAGCTGGCGCCCGCGGGCCGCTGACACACCGCCGTAACCGCCGTACCCGCTGGGCGGGCCGGTCGGGACCACCTGGAAAAGGGGGGTCCGGCCGGCCCGCCCGGCCGTGTGCGAGGGCACGGTTGTGCAACCGATCAGGAATCAAGAAGCGCCCGCACCGCGGCCTCCATAACCTGGGCGTCATGCACAGCACGCCCCGGGAGAGGGAGAGACGATGAGCAAGGCCCCACGTACGGAGGAGCAGGCGCCCGCGCTGCCCGCCGCCGACAGCCACGACCTGATCCGCGTACACGGGGCTCGGGAGAACAACCTGAAGGACGTCAGCGTCGAACTCCCCAAGCGCAGGCTCACGGTGTTCACCGGTGTCTCGGGTTCGGGCAAGAGCTCGCTGGTGTTCAACACCATCGCCGCCGAGTCGCAGCGGATGATCAACGAGACGTACAGCACCTTCGTGCAGGGCTTCATGCCGAGCCTCGCCCGGCCCGAGGTCGACGTGCTCGACGGCCTCACCACCGCGATCATCGTCGACCAGCAGCGGCTCGGCGCCGACCCGCGCTCCACGGTCGGCACCGCCACCGACGTCAACGCGATGCTGCGCATCCTCTTCAGCCGCCTCGGCAAGCCGCACATCGGCTCGCCCAACGCGTTCGCCTTCAACGTCGCCTCGGTCCGGGCGAGCGGCGGGATCACCGTCGAACGCGGCGCGGGCAAGACGAAGACCGTAAAGGCGACCTTCAACCGCACCGGCGGCATGTGCGTGCGCTGCGAGGGCCGCGGCAAGGTCTCCGACATCGACCTCACGCAGCTCTACGACGACTCCAAGTCGCTCGCCGAGGGGGCTTTCACGATCCCCGGCTGGAAGTCCGACAGCCAGTGGACCGTGCAGGTCTACGCCCAGTCGGGCTTCGTCGACCCGGACAAGCCGATCCGCGAGTACACCGAGAAGGAGCTCCACGCCTTCCTGTACGGCGAGCCGGTCAAGGTGAAGGTCAACGGCGTCAACCTCACCTACGAGGGGCTCATCCCCAAGATCCAGAAGTCGTTCCTTGCCAAGGACCGCGAGGGCATGCAGCCCCACATCAGGGACTTCGTGGACCGGGCCGTCGCCTTCGCCACCTGCCCGGAGTGCGACGGTACCCGGCTCAGCGCCGAGGCGCGGTCCTCGAAGATCGAGAAGATCAGCATCGCCGACGCCTGCGCCATGCAGATCAGCGACCTGGCCACGTGGGCCGGCGGACTCGACGAGCCCTCGGTGGCGCCGCTGCTGACGGCGCTGCGGCGCTCCCTCGACTCGTTCGTGGAGATCGGCCTCGGCTACCTCTCCCTCGACCGGCCCGCGGGCACGCTGTCGGGCGGCGAGGCACAGCGCGTGAAGATGATCCGCCACCTCGGCTCCTCGCTCACCGACACCACGTACGTCTTCGACGAGCCCACCATCGGCCTGCACCCGCACGACATCCAGCGGATGAACGACCTGCTGCTGCGGCTGCGGGACAAGGGCAACACCGTGCTCGTCGTGGAGCACAAGCCGGAGACGATCGCGATCGCCGACCACGTCGTCGACCTCGGCCCCGGCGCGGGCGCGGCGGGCGGCACCGTCTGCTTCGAGGGCACCGTCGAGGGGCTGCGGTCCGGTGGCACCCTCACCGGACGCCACTTCGACGACCGGGCGTCCCTGAAGGAGACGGTGCGCGAGCCCACCGGCGCCCTGGAGATCCGCGGCGCCTCGACGCACAACCTGCGCGACGTCGACGTGGACATCCCGCTCGGCGTGCTGACCGTCGTCACCGGGGTCGCGGGCTCCGGCAAGAGCTCGCTGGTGCACGGCTCGCTCGTCGGCGGCTCGCAGGGCGTCGACCCGGATGTGGTGGTCGTCGACCAGGGCGCGATCCGCGGCTCGCGGCGCAGCAACCCGGCGACGTACACCGGTCTGCTGGACCCGATCCGCAAGGCCTTCGCCAAGGCCAACGGCGTCAAGCCCGCACTGTTCAGCGCCAACTCCGAAGGCGCCTGCCCCGCCTGCAACGGCGCCGGCGTCATCTTCACCGACCTGGCGATGATGGCCGGGGTCTCCACGCCCTGCGACGAGTGCGAGGGCAAGCGGTTCCAGCCCGAGGTCCTCGAATACCGCCTCGGCGGACGCGACATCAGCGAGGTGCTCGCGATGTCCGTGACCGAGGCCGCGGAGTTCTTCGGCGAGGGGGAGGCCCGCACACCGGCCGCGCACCGCGTTCTCCTCCGCCTCGTCGACGTCGGGCTCGGCTACCTGAGCCTCGGCCAGCCGCTCACCACGCTCTCCGGCGGCGAGCGGCAGCGGCTCAAGCTCGCCACGAACATGAACGAGAAGGGCGGCGTCTACATCCTGGACGAGCCGACCGCGGGGCTCCACCTGGCCGACGTGGAGCAACTGCTGGGGCTGCTCGACCGTCTCGTGGACTCCGGCAAGTCGGTCATCGTCGTCGAGCACCACCAGGCCGTCATGGCGCACGCCGACTGGATCATCGACCTCGGCCCCGGCGCCGGTCACGACGGCGGCAAGGTCGTCTTCGAGGGCACCCCCGCCGACCTGGTGGCCAAGCGCGCGACACTCACCGGCGAGCACCTCGCGGCGTACGTCGGCGCCTGAACCGGGGGGGCGTTCGTTCGCGAGGTGGTCCGGCCCGCGGGCTACCTCGCGGGCGGCGGCGCGGTGCTGTCGCGCAGGACGAGCCGGGTCGGTACGAGCGTGGTGCCGCGCTCGGCCGTTCGCTGCCGGACCTGGCGCAGCACCCCCTCGACGCAGCGCCTGCCGACCTCGGCGAAGTCCTGGTGCACGGTGGTCAGCGGCGGCTGGAACGAGCCCGACTCCGGGATGTCGTCGAAGCCGATCACGCTGACGTCGCCGGGCACGCCGCGCCCGCGCTCGTGCAGGGCCCGCAGCAGACCGAGCGCCATCTGGTCGTTGGCGGCGAACACCGCGGTGCAGTCGTCCCGTTCGGCCAGGTGCAGGCCCGCGCGGTAGCCGGACTCGGCGGACCAGTCGCCCCGCACCGGCGGCGGGGCGAAGCGCCCCTCCTCGGTGAGCGCCGCGTGCCAGGCGTCGGCCCTGCGCTGCGCGGCGAAGGACTCCTCGGGGCCCGCGAGGTGCCACACCGTGCGGTGGCCGAGGTCGAGCAAGTGCCGTACGGCGGCACGGGTTCCGCCCGCCTGGTCGGTGTCGACCACGGTGTAGCGGTCACCGGCGTCGGAGTCCGCGACGACGACCTGCACGTGCGGCGGCAGGGAGATCGTCGCCGTGTCGAGCAGGTGCACCTCCATGATGACGATGACCGCGTCGACGGCCAGTTCGCCCAGCCGCGAGAAGGCGCCGCGCACCTCGTCCTGGGTCGGCACGGCGACCGGGAGCAGGGTGACGGCGTACCCCTCCTGCGCCGCGGAGGTGGCGATCGCCTCCAGCGTGCGGACGTTGCCCGTGGAGGAGAGGGAGAAGGTGATGACGCCGATGGTGCGGAACTCACCGCGTTTGAGGGCGCGGGCAGCGCTGTTGGGGCGGTAGCCCAGCTCCTTCATGGCGGCCAGGACCTCGCGCCGGGTCTCCTCGGTCACGCCCGCGTAGCCGTTGGAGACGCGCGAGACGGTCTGTGAGGAGACGCCCGCGACACGGGCGACGTCCGCCATGGACGCGTTCTGCCTACGACGTGAGGCCCGGGGCCTGCCGCTCTCCCTCGCCCGCGTCCCGCCGTCGGCCGAGGTGCTGTCCGCTGCTTCCACCGTCTCCCTCACCGTGTGGGCCGTTGGGTGCCGTTCGATTCGCACGGGGACCCTTGACCACCGTCATCGGGGCAGTGTAGACATGCCGCCACCAAATGTTTACGTAAACATAACACCTCCCACCCCCGTGCTGAGCAGGTCGATTACGTATACAGCGCCGCCATGTTTACGCAAACATGGCGGCGGCGGTGCGCACACGCCGGTGCCGAGACGGACGAGCGAGGATCGACATGACGACGCTTCAACCGCAGGTGGCCACAGGGCGGCAGACGTCCCGGCCGCCCTCGCGGCGCCCCCGCCGGTCCTGGCGGGGCTGGGGATTCATCGGCCCCTTCGTGGCGGTCTTCGCGCTGGTCTTCCTCGCGCCCCTCGCGTACTCCGTCTACCTGAGCCTGTTCCGTGAGCAACTGATCGGCGGAACCACGTTCGTCGGCCTCGACAACTACCAGCAGGCCCTCGACGACGACCAGTTCTGGGCCGCCCTCGGACGGGTCTCGCTCTTCCTCGCCGTCCAGGTGCCGATCATGCTGGGCATCGCCCTGCTGGTGGCCCTCGCCCTGGACAGCGGACGGCTGTACGGCAAGGACTTCTTCCGCATCGCGATCTTCCTGCCCTACGCGGTGCCCGCCGTGGTGGCCTCCCTGATGTGGGGCTTCATGTACGGCACCCGCTTCGGACTCGTCGGCGACATCAACGACGCCCTCGGGGTCTCCCTGCCCGACCCGCTCTCGCCCGACCTGGTGCTCGCCTCGATCGGCAACATCGTCACCTGGGAGTTCGTCGGCTACAACATGCTGATCTTCTTCTCCGCGCTCCGCGTGATCCCGCACTCCCTGTACGAGGCAGCGGAGATCGACGGGGCGGGCCAGCTACGCGTCATCACCGCCATCAAGCTCCCCGCGATCCGGGGCGCCCTGGTCATCGCCACCATCTTCTCGATCATCGGCAGCTTCCAGCTCTTCAACGAGCCGAGCATCCTCCAGAACCTCGCGCCCAACGCCATCACCACCTCGTACACCCCGAACCTCTACACGTTCTCGCTGTCCTTCTCCGCCCAACAGCACAACTACTCCGCGACGGTGGCCATCGTCATGGGCCTGATCACCATGGTCATCGCCTACCTCGTCCAGCTGCGCGGCATGCGCAAGGGAGCGTGACCCGCGATGACCGCACCGAGCAGCCCCGCCACCACCGTCTCCCGCCCGGCCCCGCCCGCCGGCCGGCCGGCGGCGCCACCCCGCCTGCGCGCACCGCGCCACCGCCACACACCGGGGCGGCCCCGGCGCAGCGTGCTCCTGACCGTGCTCACCGGCCTCGTCCTGCTCTACAGCCTGATACCGCTGCTGTGGCTGGTGATCAGCGCGACCAAGACCCAGCAGGGCCTCGCCGGTTCGTTCGGCCTCTGGTTCGACGGCGACTTCGCCCTGTGGGACAACATCACCACGACGTTCACGTACAACGACGGCATCTTCACCCGCTGGCTCCTGAACACCCTGCTGTACGTGGTGGTCGGCGCCGGCGGCGCCACCTTCCTCGCGGTCCTCGGCGGATACGCGCTCGCGAAGTTCGACTTCCCCGGCAGGCGCGGCGTCTTCGCGGTCGTCATCGGCGCCGTCGCGGTGCCGGGCACCGCCCTCGCCGTACCCACCTTCCTGATGTTCAGCAAGATGGGCCTGACCGACACCCCGTGGGCGGTGATCATCCCCTCGCTCATCTCGCCGTTCGGCCTGTATCTGATGTGGGTCTTCGCCAACGACTCCATTCCCGCGGAGCTGATGGAGGCCGCCCGCATGGACGGCGCGAGCGAGCTGCGCACCTTCTTCCAGGTGGCCCTGCCGCTGCTCGCCCCCGGCACCGTGACCGTCCTGCTCTTCACCACGGTGGCGACCTGGAACAACTACTTCCTGCCGCTGATCATGCTGAAGGACCCGGACTGGTATCCGCTGACCCTCGGCCTCAACAGCTGGAACGCCCAGGCCGCCACGGCCGGCGGCGAGGCCGTCTTCCATCTGGTGATCACGGGCTCGCTGATCACCATCGTGCCGCTGATCGCCGCGTTCCTGCTGCTCCAGAAGTACTGGCGGTCCGGACTCGCCGCCGGAAGCGTCAAGGAGTGACCCCCGCCCGTCCGGGCCCCCTTCTCCGCCGACCCCCTGTGCTCACGTACCGCCCGACCGCGCGCCGCCGTGCCGTGGAACCACGAGGAAGTGACAGCGTCCCCATGCCCAAGATCATCCGCCGCTCGCTGCGCGGCACAGGCCTCCTCTGCGCCCTCGCCCTCGCGGCCACCGCCTGCGGCGGCTCCGACGACGGCGGCTCCGACCAGAAGCCGGTCACGTCCGCGCAGATCGACGCGGCCCTGAAGAAGGGCGGCACCCTCACGGTGTGGGCGTGGGAGCCGACGCTGAAGAAGGTCGCCGCCGGCTTCGAGCGCGAGCACCCCGCCGTCGACGTCAAGCTCGTCAACGCCGGTACCCACAACGACCAGTACACCGCCCTTCAGAACGCCATGTCGGCGAAGAAGGGCGTCCCCGACGTCGCGCAGATCGAGTACTACGCGCTGAGCCAGTACGCCCTGACCAAGTCCATCACCGACCTCGCCCCCTTCGGCGCGTACAAGCTCGCGGGCTCCTACTCGCCGGGCCCGTGGAACGCGGTGAAGTCCGGCAAGGGCATCCACGCCCTGCCGATGGACTCCGGCCCCATGGCGCTGTTCTACAACAAGAAGGTCTTCGACAAGCACGACATCGAGGTGCCGACCACCTGGGACGAGTACCTCCAGGCCGCCCGCAAGCTGCACAAGGCCGACCCGAAGGCGTACATCACCAGCGACACGGGCGAAGCCGGACTCACCACCAGCCTGCTCTGGCAGGCCGGCTCACACCCGTACGAGGTCGACGGCACCAAGGTGGGCATCGACTTCTCCGACAAGGGCGCCCGCGCCTACACGGAGACCTGGCAGAAGCTCATCGACGAGAAGCTGGTCGCCCCCATCAACCCCTGGACCGACGAGTGGTACAAGGGCCTCGGCGACGGCACCGTCGCGACCCTGCCCACCGGCGCCTGGATGCCCGCCAACTTCACCTCCGGGGTGAAGGACGCCGCCGGGGACTGGCGCGCGGCCCCGCTGCCGCAGTGGACCAAGGGCGCGGGGGCGAGCGCGGAGAACGGCGGCAGCTCCCTCGCCCTGCCCGCCCTCGGCAAGAACAAGGAGCTGGCCTACGCCTTCGTGGAGTACGCCAACTCCGGGGACGGCGTGCGGACCCGCGTCGAGGCCGGCGCCTTCCCCGCGACCACCAAGGACCTGAGGTCCAAGGCCTTCCAGGACGTCGAGTTCCCCTACTTCGGCGGACAGAAGGCCAACAAGGTCTTCGCCGAGTCCGCCGCGGCCGTGGCCCGCGGCTTCGAGTACCTGCCCTACCAGGTGTACGCCAACTCGGTCTTCAACGACACCGTCGGCAAGGCCTACGTCTCCGGCACGCCGCTCTCCGAGGGCCTGAAGTCCTGGCGCGAGGCCTCCCTCAAGTACGGCACGGAACAGGGCTTCGACGTCCAGAAGTAGGCCCGCTCGACGCCGAGAGACGGCCGCACCCCCAGTGACACTCCGGAAGGACCTCCATGACCCCCACCCTCCCGTCCCGGCTGCTGCGCGGACCCGACGGTGAGCCCGCGCCCCGCCTCGTCTACGGCGCGGACTACAACCCCGAACAGTGGCCGCGCGAGGTCTGGGAGCAGGACGTCCGGCTGATGCGCGAGGCGGGCGTCAGCATCGTCTCCCTGGGGATCTTCTCCTGGGCGCACCTCCAGCCGACCGCGGACACCTGGGACTTCGGCTGGCTCGACGACGTCATGGACCTGCTGCACGCGGGCGGCATCGGCGTCGACCTGGCCACCGCCACCGCGTCCCCGCCGCCCTGGCTCACCACGGCCCACCCGGAGATCCTGCCGGTGACCGCCTCCGGCGAGACGGTGTGGCCGGGGGCCCGCCAGCACTGGCGGCCCACCTCGCCCGTCTTCAGGACGCACGCGCTGCGCCTGGTGCGCGAGCTGGCGGAGCGCTATGGCGGGCACCCCGCCCTCGTCGCCTGGCACGTCAACAACGAACTGGGCTGCCACAACGTCTACGACCACTCCGACGACGCGGCCCGCGCCTTCCGGGTATGGCTGCGCGCCCGCTACACCACCCTCGACGGCCTCAACCACGCCTGGGGCACCGCCTTCTGGTCCCAGCGGTACAGCGACTGGGGGCAGATCCTGCCGCCCCGGCTCGCCGCGTCGCACCCGAACCCGACCCAGCAACTGGACTTCAAGCGGTTCTCGTCGAACGCGCTGAAGGAGTATCTGCGGGCCGAGCGGGACGTCCTGCGCGAGATCACCCCGAAGACCCCCGTCACCACCAACTTCATGGTGATGGGCGGCACGAAGGGCATGGACTACACCGACTGGGCCGACGAGATCGACTTCGTCTCGAACGACCACTACGTCACCCCCGGCCCACGGGGCAGGGACGAACTGTCCTTCTCCGCCAACCTCACCAGCGCCATCGCGGGCCACCGCCCGTGGTACCTCATGGAGCACTCCACCAGCGCCGTGAACTGGCAGCCCGTCAACATCGCCAAGCGGCCGGGAGAGCTGGCCCGCGACTCGCTGCTGCACGTCGCGCACGGCGCCGACGCCGTCTGCTTCTTCCAGTGGCGCCAGTCGGCGGCGGGCGCCGAGAAGTACCACTCGGCGATGGTGCCGCACGCCGGGGCCGACAGCGAGGTCTTCCGCGCGGTGACCGAGCTCGGGCGCACCCTCCAGTCGCTCGCCCCGGTGGCGGGCGGTGGCAGGGAACCGGCGCGGGCCGCTGTCCTCTTCGACTGGGACTCGTGGTGGGCGAGCGAGCAGGACTCCCACCCCACCTCCCTGCTCGACTACCGCAGGGAGGCCGTGGAGTGGTACTCCGCCCTCCTCGACCTCGGCATCCGCGCCGACGTCGTCACCACGCGCACCGACCTCACCTCGTACGACCTGCTGATCGCGCCCGTGCTGCACGTGGTCCCCGAGACGCTGGCCAAGGAGCTCACGCGCTATGCCGAAGGCGGCGGTCACCTGGTGACCACCTACTTCTCCGGCGTCGTGGACGGGAACGACCACATCTGGCTCGGCGGCCACCCCGGAGCCCTGCGCGAACTCCTCGGCATCCGCATCGAGGAGTTCGGGCCCCTGCTCGCCGGCGAGGACGTCGAGCTGGACAACGCCACCACGGGCACGGTGTGGACGGACCGCATCACCGTGACGGACCCCGCGGTGGAGGTCATCGCCCGGTACCGCACCGGCGCCCAGGCCGACCGCCCCGCCGTCACCCGCCGCGCCACGGGTGCGGGTTCGGCCACGTACGTCTCGACCCGGCTCGGCGTGGAGGGCCTGACGGCCGTGCTGCCGGGGCTGCTGGCCGCCGCCGGTGTCGAGAGCGAACTGCCCGCGGCCGCGCGGGGCCGGGTGGAGCTGGCCGTGCGCCGGAGCGCCGACGCCCGCCATCTGTTCCTGGTCAACCGCACCGACGAACCCGTGCCCCTGCCCGGCATGACCGGTGAACTCCTGACCGGCGCCCGCGACGACGCGGGAGACCGTGGGCTCGTCCTGCCGCCGAGGGGCGTCGCCGTACTGCGCGAGAGCACGTCCTGACCCGAGATCCCCATGGGGGCCCCATCGAGGAACAGCGCCGCACCGCAGTGTCCGCAGACGAGTTGGGAGCATACGTTGGCACGCCGAACCCGCACGCGACGGCTCATCGGAGCCGTCGGCGTCACCGCCCTCGCCACCGGGGCGGCCATGGTCACGGTCCCGCAGCAGCCGGCCACGGCGGCGACCGCGGCCGTCACCGTCCGGCCCGACCCCTCGTACAAGCAGCAGAGGTTCGAGGGCTGGGGGACCAGTCTCGTCTGGTTCGCCAACGCCACCGGGGGCTATCCCGAGGAGATACGCGAGAAGCTGGCGAAGCTGCTCTTCGACGACGACGGGCTGGCCCTGAACATCGCCCGCTACAACATCGGCGGCGGCAACGCGCCCGACGTGAAGGACTACCTCCGGGCCGGGGGAGCGGTCGAGGGCTGGTGGCAGGCGCCGAAGGGCACCACACGCCACGACACCGACTGGTGGGACGCCGAGGACGAGGCGGACTGGAACCCGCAGGCCGACGCCGCCCAGCGCTGGTGGGTGGAGCGCGTCAAGGACGACATCGACCACTGGGAGACGTTCAGCAACTCCCCGCCCTGGTTCATGACGAAGAGCGGGTACGTCTCGGGCGGCTTCGACGCGGGCGCCGACCAGCTCAAGGCGGAGTCGGTCGACGACTTCGCCGCCTACCTCGTCGGCGCCACCCAGCGGCTGGAGAAGAAGCACGGCATCGAGGTCGACACCCTCGACCCGTTCAACGAACCCAACACGGAGTACTGGAGCACCCGCCTCGGCCCCGACGGCGAGCCGGTGGGCGGCCGCCAGGAAGGCGCCCACATCGGCCCCGAACAGCAGCAGAAGGTCATCAGCGCCCTCGGGTCCGCCCTGCGGAAGTCGAAGACCGGTACCAAGATCTCCGCGATGGACGAGACCAACCCGACCACCTTCGCGCGCAACTGGGAGTCCTACCCCGGCCAGGTCCGCTCGCTGGTGGCCCGGATGAACGTCCACACCTACGGCACCGGCGGCCGCACCACCGTCCGGGACCTCGCCAAGGCCGCCGACAAGCCGCTGTGGATGAGCGAGGTCGGCGGCGACTGGGGCGATGGGCAGGACTTCGAGGACATGTCGCCCGGCCTCGGCCTGGCCCAGCACATGGTCGACGACCTGCGCGAGCTGGAGCCCAAAGCCTGGGTGTTCTGGCAGCCCGTGGAGGACTACGACAACATGAAGCCCGGCGGGGAGTCCGCGAAGGGCGGCAACTGGGGCAGCATCCAGCTCCCCTTCAGCTGCACCGCCAAGGACACGCTCGCCACCTGCCCGATCCGCACCAACACCAAGTTCGACACGGCCCGCAACTTCACGCACTACATCAAACCCGGCGACCGCCTCGTCAAGGTCGACGACACCTCCAGCGCCGCCGCCGTCTCCGCGGACGGCACAGGGGCGACCGTCGTCCACGTCAACAGCTCCACCGGGGAGCGCGAGGTCACCGTCGACCTGGCCAAGTTCGGCCGCGTCAGCCGCGGCGCCACCGTAACCCCCGTGGTGACGAGCGCCGGCGGCCGCCTCGAACGGCACGCCGCCGTCGACGTCACGGGCGGCAGGGCCACGTTCACGGTGCCCGCGGAGTCGGTGACGTCGTTCGTCGTCGACGGGGTCTCCGGCGTCGCCGAGGACGCGCCGCTGGCCCAGAAGGGCCACACGTACGAGCTGACCGGTGCGCAGAGCGGCAAGGAGCTCACCGCCGCCGACGACGGGCGCGGCCTCGTCATCAGGACGGACGGCGCCCAGCGGTGGCGGCTGACGCCGACCGGCGACGGCAGCGGAAGCACACGGCGTTACGTGCTCACCGACCCGGCGCGGAAGAAGCGCCTGGCCGTCGAGGACGGCGTCCCCGTCCTCCAGGCCGACCGGGGCCGCAGGGGCGCGACGGCCCAATGGCTGCTGTCGACCTCGGGCGACGGAACGTGGACGCTGGTCAACGCCTCCACGGGACGGCTCCTCGAAGTCGGCGGCCAGGCGACGCACGACGGGGCGGCCGTGACGACCTGGACCCCGAACTCGGGCGCCAACCAGCGCTGGAAGGTCATCGACGTGACCTCCTGACCTCGACCCCGCGCCACGCGGACCGCCGCCGGAGCAGCGGCGGTCCGCGCCGTTCGGCGAGAATCATGTGCATGGCAGCGCTGAACGAAATCCTCCCCGTGGAAGCCGTCCTCCTCGACGCCCCGGCGGCCGACTGGCGCGAAGCCGTGCGGCGCGCCGGTGACCTGATGGTCGCGACGGGCGCCGCCACGGACACGTACACCGCCGAGATGATCGAGAACGTCGAGCGGAACGGGCCCTACATCGTCATCGCGCCCGGCCTCGCCTTCGCGCACGCGAGGCCCTCGCCCGCCGTCCTCGGCACCGGCATGTCCTGGGTGCGGCTCGCGGAGCCCGTGGAGTTCGGCCACGAGGCCAACGACCCCGTCGATCTCGTCGTGGGCCTCGCCGCGAAGGACGCCTCCGAGCACACCGCGGCGATGGGCGCCCTGGCCCGGCTGCTCGCCGACCCCGACAAGGCGCGCGCCCTGCGCGAGGCGCCGACCCCGCAGGCCGTGCACGCGCTGCTGGCCGGCGGCCCCGAGCCCGCCGGCGACGCCGAGACCGCACCGGCGCGGAAGGAAGCGGCGCGCGGCGGCGATCTGCACAAGATCCTGACCGTGTGCGGCAACGGAGTCGGCACCAGCCTCTTCCTCAAGCAGACCCTCGAAGGCGTCCTTGACCGCTGGGGATGGAGCCGGTACGTCACCGTCGAGGCGACGGACACCATCTCGGCCAAGGGCAAGGCCCATGAAGCCGTCGCCATCCTCACCTCGCGGGAGATCGCGCGGACCCTCGGCGACGTGGGCGTCCCCGTGAAGGTCGTCGAGGACTTCACCAGCGCGGCCGAGGCCGACCGCGTCCTGCGCGACACCTACGACGTCTGACCGGACCAGACCCACCGACCGCCCCGCGGCGGCCGGCCGTACAAGGAGAACCACCATGGACCGGCTCGTGTCGATCGCCGAGTTCCTCGTCAACGAGATCCTCAGCCAACCCGCCTATCTCATCGGCCTCATCACCGCCGCGGGACTGCTCGCGCTGCGGAAGTCCGCGGGCCAGGTCGTCGGCGGCGCCATCAAGGCGACCCTGGGCTTCCTGCTGATCGGGGCGGGCGCCACGCTCGTCGTCGGCGCCCTCGCCCCGCTCGGTGAGATGATCCAGGGTGCCACCGGCGCCCACGGGGTGATCCCCACCAACGAGGCGATCGTCGGCATCGCCCAGGAGCAGTACGGCGCCCGCGTCGCCTGGCTGATGATCCTCGGCTTCGCGGTCAGCCTGCTCCTCGCCCGCTTCACGCCCCTGCGCTATGTCTTCCTGACCGGCCATCACATGCTGTTCATGGCGACGCTCCTGACGATGGTCCTCGCCATCGCGGGCCAGTCCTCATGGGTGGTGGTCGTGGTCGGCGGCGTCCTGCTCGGCATCCTCCTCGTGGCGATGCCCGCCTTCGCGCACCCCTGGACCAAGCGGGTCACCGGCAACGACAGCGTCGCCATCGGCCACTTCGGTACGGCCGGATACATCGCGTCCGGCGCCACGGGCCAACTGGTGGGCCGCCGCAGCCGCAGCACCGAGGAGATGAACCTCCCCGAAGGGCTGCGCTTCCTGCGCGACTCGATGGTGGCGACCGCCCTCTCCATGGTCCTGATCTACCTGATCATGTCGCTCGTCTTCCTCGGCAAGGTGGGCAAGGAGACCGCGTTCAAGGCCTTCGGCGACAACGGGGCCGGCGCGAGCGGCGTCGGCGACTACGTCATGCAGTCCGTGATGCAGGGCCTACAGTTCGGCATCGCGGTCGCGGTGATCCTCTTCGGCGTCCGCACGATCCTCGGCGAGCTCGTGCCGGCCTTCCAGGGCATCGCGAGGAAGCTGGTGCCCGGAGCGGTGCCCTCCCTCGACGCACCGATCGTCTTCCCCTACGCCCAGAACGCCGTCCTCGTCGGCTTCATCTCCAGCTTCATCGGCGGCCTCGTCAGCCTCGGCCTGCTCGCCTGGGTCTTCCACCCCGCGTTCGGGCTCGCCCTGGTCCTGCCGGGCCTGGTCCCGCACTTCTTCACCGGCGGCGCCGCGGGCGTCTACGGCAACGCCTCCGGTGGCCGGCGCGGGGCGGCCGCAGGCGCCTTCGTCAACGGCGTCCTCATCACGTTCCTGCCCGCGCTGCTCCTGAAGGTCCTCGGTGCCTTCGGCGACGAGAACACCACGTTCGGGGACGCCGACTTCGGCTGGTTCGGCACGCTGATCGGCTACGCGGCCAAGGCGGGCGAGACCGGCGGCGTCATCCTGATGCTGCTGATCGGCGCCGCCGTCCTGCTCGGCGCGGTCGTCTTCCAGAAGCGGGTCGTGGACACCGGCTGGGACCCCGGGGCCCACCGCGACAGGCTGCTCCCGCCGGACGAGGCGCTCACCCCGGCCGCCTCGGACACGTCCGCGTCCGGTGCCCCGGCGGCGTACGCGAAGATCGCACCCCCGCGCGGAGCGCCGACGCCGCCTCCGCCGCCGCGCGGGAAGACGTGACGCCCGCGACATTGGCTCTCAGCAGTGCTCGTACACGTGGCCTTCCTCGCCCGCGGGCAGGACGTCGCGGTCGCGCAGGGTGATGGAGAGCTCCTTGCCCCAGGAACGGCAGGCGGCGGTGAAGTCCTTCTTCTCGTACTCGATGTCGAAGACCTTCCCGTCGTACGCCGCCGCGAAGTCGGGGCACTCCTGGTAGCGGCCACACTCCTCGGTCACGGCGAAGTCGAAGCCGATACGGCGACGCTCGTCGATCAGGTCCGTGGTGTTCTTCTGGGCGATGGCCAGGCCCGAGCGGTGGGCCCGCTCGGCCAGGAGACGGGCGAACTCCGCCGCGTCGTCGGCGGTGAGCAGCCCGTCGGAGCGTTCGTAGGAGTCGAGGTTGTCGGGCTCCACCGCGTCGAAGCCGGAATCCGCGCAGCCGTCGATCCACTCGCCGACGATGCCGGCGAGTGCCGCGCGCTTCTTGCCGGTGGAGATGTCGAGCAGGGGCTCCCGCCAGTCCTCGTCGATGACCGTGTCCCCCTCGTCGTCGCGCAGGAGGAGGTCGGGGTGCTCGCGCTGCCACCAGCGGGCGGCCTTCTTGCCGGGCTGGGCCTGGAAGGCGTTGACGTAGCAGATGGAGTAGAGGCCGGGCGCGGGGTCGGCGGAGCGGTCGCGGGAGACGGCCCGCGTCTTGGCCGGGGGCTGGTAGGCCCCGCCCAGCTGGTAGTCGAAGGCGGCGTCGGCAGCGGGCTGACGGACGCCGTCCCCCGACGTCCCGGCCGCGGACCTGCCGGGCTCGGCCTTGTCGGATCCGCCGGACGAGCAGGCGGCGAGCGAGCTGAGAAGGGCGAGGAGCAACGCGCCGCCGACCCCGGCACGCAGGGCCCGCGACGAGCGGTCCCTGCGGGCGTGGTCGCTGCGGTTCTTGCTGGTAGGCCACATGATCCCGATCACCGCACCAGGATCTCAGCCCCCTCTGGCGGGCCGCGCGCGGGGTGTCCGGTCAGGTCAAGTTCAAGGCTTTTGCCGCTTCCTTGGCCATCCCCGCCTCGCCCGCCGCGTTCGGGTGCACGGGGACGAAGTTGGTGCCGAACAGCACCGGCTCGATCCACCGCTCGGCGGCCGGGCGGCAGGCGTCGTGCGCGTCGGAGGCCGCGGCCAGGTCGACGAACGTCGTGCCGGTCTCGCCGGCCGCGCGCCGGGCGGCGCTGTTCAGGTGCGTCTGGAGGTCACGCAGATAGGGCACGTCACCCTCGGCGATGGGCATCTTGGCGAAGCAGCCGGGGACGGCCCGCGCCGGGGTGATCCACGGGTAGCCGAGGATCGCTACCTTCGCCTTCGGGGACTTGGTCTTGATCGCGTTCAGGGAGGACTTGAGCGCCGGGTAGGTGTTCTTGTCGATCTGGTCCTTGAAGGTGCTGCCGTACCAGTCCTTGCAGGGGCTGCCCTTGCCGCCCGTGAGGATGCCGGCGCTGCCGCAGGAGAGGATCGCGTTGATGAACGTGCTGTTGTCGTTGCCGCCGATGGTGAGGGTGACGAGCTGGGTGTCGCTCTTCAGCGCGTCGAACTGCGGGGCCACGCCGGGGTACTGGGCGGTGGTGAAGTGTTTGGTCTGCGCGCCGCCGCAGGTCACGTCCGTGAGCTTCGCGCCGGTCGAGGCGGCCAGGAGGCGCGGGTAGTTCTTCGAGGTGCGGGCGCACAGGAGCGGTGCCTGCGGGTCCAGGGGCAGTACGCCCGATCCGGCGCTGTAGCTGTCGCCGAGGGCGACGTACCGCAGCGGATCGGCGCTCTCGGCGGCGGCGGGGCCCGCGCCGAGGCCGAGGGCGGCGATTCCTGTGACGGCGGCGAGGGTGGCGACGGCGCGCTGCTGTGCGGATATCCGCATGAGCGATCTCCTCCGGACGTGGGGGCGGGGGTGCACGGTGGGGGTGCAGAGGGGGCTCGGGCAAGCTAGTGGAGGTTCTCCACCGCCTGCTATGCCTGGAGATGCGCGTCCGGACGGGGCGTTTTGGCATACGGGTGACTAGCGGGGCCCGGCGACGGGCGCTCCCGGGGGGGGCACACCCAAGCGCCCGCCCCGCGGGAACGTTGGCGTTCTCGCGGGGCGGGCGGTGTGGCGCGGCGCGGGTGTGTGTGGGGGGTGTTCAGCCCGTACCCGTACCACTCACCTGCGTGGGGCTCAGCCCTTGATGTTCACGTCGATGCAGGCGTAGAACGCGTTGGAGGTGTCCGCGATGTTCCACACCGCGAGGACCTTCTTCTTGCCGGTCAGGCCGCCGAAGTCGACCTTGTGGGTGACCGTCGAGCCCGGCTGGGCGCCGCCGTCGTCGACCTCGGCGATCTTGTTGCCGTCGACGAAGTACTGCCAGGTGTTGGTCCGGTGTGCCGCCGTCAGTTTCCAACTGAACTCCTGCGACGAGCCGACGTCGGTGACCCGCCAGCCCAAGCTGTCGTCGTCCAGCTCGGCGAAGCGTGAGTTGCCGCCGCTGCACGTGGTCTGCCCCTTGGGGCCCTCGACGCTCTGTGGCTCATGGGTGATCTCGCCGCACGCCACGGTGCCGGCGGCGCACTGGGCCTGGCGGCTCGGCGGTGTGGAGACGTAACCGTGGGCCCCGGCCGGACCGACCGCGGTCAGGACGAGCACGGGCGCGATGCCCGCGCCCACGACGGCTGCCAGCTTTCGCTTGGAACGCATTTCTGCTCCCTCTGGGTGGGGGGATGAGGGGGAAGGGACGACCGGGCGCCTCGGTCGACTCATTGGCCTAGACCTTACTGATTGACGGAACTCCGTCAAGGCTTCAAGTGATGTTCAAGCGCCGGATGTTGCCCGTGGGACCGCCGGTCTCCGCCGTCAGAGGTACGGCACGGCCGCGTCTCCGGCTCCATGGCCCGAGGTCAGGCAGGGTGAATCGCGCCGGTCCACGCAGGGCCGCCCCCCTACCCGAGGGAGTGAGTGACCGTGACAGAAGGCCTCGCGGCCGGCGTGAGACGTTTCCAGCGGGACGTCTTCCCCGCGAAGGCGCGGCTCTTCGAGCGCCTCGCCACCGGCCAGACACCGGACGCCCTGTACATCGGCTGCTCGGACTCCCGTGTCGTGCCCGAGCTGATCACCCAGCGCGAGCCCGGCGAGCTCTTCGTCATCCGCACCGCGGGCAACCTCATCCCCATCCGCACGCCGTACGGGGACGGGGTGACCGCGACCATCGAGTTCGCCGTGGCCGAGCTCGGCGTCACCGACGCCGTGGTGTGCGGCCACTCCGACTGCGGCGCGATGTCGGCCCTCGCCGAGGGGGCCGACCTGAGCGCCATGCCCGCGATGGCCGACTGGCTCCGGCACGCGGACGCCGCCGTGGTCGAGACGGCCGGCGTCGCCCCGGCGAAGCGGAAGGAGGCGCTCATCCGTGCCAACGTCCGCCTCCAGCTCTCCCGCCTCGCCGCGTACGCCTGCGTCGCCGACGCCGTGAACCGCGGCGCCCTCACCCTGCACGGCTGGGTCTTCGACATCGGCACCGGAGCCGTGGAGGACATCACCTGACCGTGGAGGACGTCACCTCCGCCGCAGGCCCCGGGGCCTGAACACCTGCCCGTGGCCGTCCGCCGCCTACGATGCGGTGGGTACCGTGGTGCGGAACCTCCGGGAGCGCCTCGTACGTTGGGGAGGGCGGGGCCACGCCGTGTGCGCCCCGTGGGGCACCGACCGCCGGCCGGCGGTGCCGGAGACCGAGGACGGGGGACCCGCGTGTCGCAGCAGCGCCGTCCCGCACGCCTGGCCGCGTCCGCGCTCTCCCTCCTCGTCACCGTCCTCGCCCTGTTCGTGCCGTCCGCCGCGACGGCGTACGGAGCACCGGGCGACGGGCGGCTCGCGCACCACGAGGTGGCGCCGCACGCGGGCAAGCGGGCCGGGCCCGAGGACGTCCCCGCGCTCCGCGTCACCGTCGCCCACCGCCTGGACGCCCACATCCCGGGGCCGCAGCCACTGGGCTCCCCGCGCACGTCCCCCGACGTGGTGCCGCCCCGCGCTCCGTACGAGCCGGACGCCCGCCCCGCCGCGCGGTCGACACCGCGTCAGGCGAGCGGGGCCGCCGCCCCGCGGGGCCCGCCCCACCGATGAGCACGCAGACCCTCCCCGACGCCTGACCCGGCGCCTTTCGCGCCGCACGGTCACGCGTCCCTCCGTCCTGCCCTCATCGTGGAGAACCCATGTCCCCTGCGCCCGCTCCCCGTGCGCCACGCGCCCCCAAGCCACGCGCCCCCAGGCCACGTTCGGCCAAGCCGCGTGCCGCCAAGCCACGCACCCGCAAGTCGCGGGCGACCCTGTGGCGGGCGGTCGTCACGCTGGCCGTCGTCGGCCTCTCGCTCTATGTGGCCCTGACCCAGACCGCCCGCCTCGGCCTCGATCTTCGGGGCGGCACCCAGATCGTCCTGGAGACCAAGGACGCGCCGAAGGTCAAGGCCGACGCCGGGTCGACCGATCGCGCCCTTGAGGTGCTGAGGCAGCGCGTCGACGCCCTCGGCGTCTCCGAACCCGGCCTCGCCCGCTCCGGTGAGAAGCGGATCATCGTCGAACTGCCCGGCGTCCAGGACCCGCGCAAGGCCGCCGAGGTCATCGGCCGCACGGCCCAGCTCTCCGTGCACCCGGTGACGGGCGAGACCGCCGAGAAGACCGCTCCCGGCGGATCGCGCGTCCTGCCCGACCCCGACCGGCCCGGCAGCCGCCTCGTCCTCGGCCCGGCCGTACTCTCCGGAGACGGCGTCAAGGACGCCGAGGCGGTCCTCGACCAGCAGACGCTCGCCGGCTGGACCGTCTCGCTCGACTTCCGCGCCGGGGCGGGCGACGCCTGGGCGCGCGTCACCGGCGAGGCGGCCTGCGCGCCGCAGGGCGCGCCCGAGCGGCGCGTCGCCATCACCCTCGACGACAAGATCATCTCGGCGCCGAGCGTCAACCCGGACGTGGCCTGCAAGACCGGCATCACCGGCGGCTCCACCCAGATCACCGGCGGCTTCGACCAGGCGGAGGCCCGCGACCTCGCGGCGCTCGTCAAGGGCGGCGCCCTGCCGGTGCCCGTCGACGTCATCGAGCAGCGCACCGTCGGCGCCACGCTCGGCGCCGACGCCATCGCCGCGAGCACCCAGGCCGCCCTCATCGGCATCGCCCTGACCGCGCTGTTCATCACCGTCGTCTACCGGCTGCTCGGCGCGCTCGCCGCCCTCGCCCTCGCGCTGTACGGACTGATCTCGTACGCCGCCCTGGTGGCGCTCGGCGCGACGCTCACTCTGCCGGGGCTCGCCGGATTCGTCCTGGCCATCGGTATGGCCGTCGACGCCAACGTCCTCGTCTTCGAGCGGGCGCGGGAGGAGTACCTCGCGGTCAGGTCACCGGATCTGACGAAACCCGTGCGCACCGGCTTCGCCAAGGCGTGGAGCGCGGTCATCGACTCGAACGTGACGACGCTGCTCGCCGCGGGGCTGCTGTTCTTCTTCGCCACCGGTCCGGTCAAGGGCTTCGGCGTCACCCTGTGCGTCGGTGTGCTCGCCTCGATGGTCACCGCCCTGGTCATCACCCGGTGCTTCGCCGACTTCGCCGTCAGCCGGGAGGCCGTACGCAAGCGGCCCGCCCTGACCGGCATCGCCACCACAGGACGGGTGCGCGCCTGGCTGGCCCGGCGAGACCCCGACCTGCTGCGCCACCGGCGCCGCTGGCTCGGCGCGAGCGCCCTGCTGGTCGTGGTGGCCGTGGCGGGCATCGTGCTGCGCGGCCTGGACTTCGGCGTGGAGTTCACGGGCGGCCGCCTCGTGGAGTACAGCACGAGCAGGCCCCTCGACGCGGACACGGCCCGCGGCGCGGTGTCCGACGCGGGCTTCCCGCGCGCCGTGGTGCAGGAGTCGGGGGAGGGCGACATCACGGTACGCACGGAGAAGCTCACCGACGACGAGCAGCAGCGCGTCACGGCGGCGTTGGAGAAGGAGGGCGGCACCGTCACCGTCGAGCGCGACGAACTGATCGGTCCGAGCCTCGGCGACGAGCTGCGGCAGAAGGCGCTCATCGCCCTCGCCATCGCCGTCGGCGCCCAGTTGCTCTATCTGAGCGTGCGCTTCCGCTGGACGTTCGCGGCGGCGGCCGTGTCGGCGATGGTCCATGACGTCCTGCTGGTGGTGGGCCTCTTCGCCTGGCTGGACAAGCCGGTGGACAGCGTCTTCCTCGCCGCGGTGCTCACCGTGATCGGCTACTCGGTCAACGACACGGTGGTCGTCTTCGACCGCGTACGCGAGGCCAGGCGCCGCGATCCGCGTGCCGATCTGGTGCCCACCGCCAACCGTGCGGTCATGCGGACCCTGCCGCGCACGGTGAACACCGGCATGGGCGCGCTGTTCATCCTCGCCGCGCTCGCCGTGCTCGGCGGCGACTCGCTCGCCGACTTCTCCCTGGCGCTGATCGCCGGGGTCGTGGTCGGCATGGCCTCGACGGTCTTCACGGCCGTGCCGATCGCCGTGGCCCTCGAACAGCGCAGCCCCGCCCAACCGCCGCCCGCCCGCCCCGGCAGGACGTCGGGCGAGTACAGCCCGTTGGAGGCGCGGCGCGGGAAGGAGCGCGGTACGGGGGCGGTCGTCTGAGAGGACCGGTGACGGTGGCCCGGGGGTCCGCCCCGGGCTACCGCCCCTCGGTGGAGTCCAGCGCCGGGGCGATCACGGCGAACGCCCGGTCGAGCAGCGCGACCGGGTCCTCGGCGCCGTCCGCGTCACTCCACCGCTGGAGCGTCGCGTCGAAGGCGGCCAGCGCCATCCCGGCGGCGAGGCGCGGATACAGGGCGCTCTCGTGGCCGAGGCCCAGCCGGTGCGCGAGCTCCTCGGCCAGATCGTCGCGCCACTGCGCCTGACGCTCCAGGAAACGCCCCAGCAGGGCGGGCGTGCGCAGGATCAACTGCACCACGCGCAGCGCCCGTTCGGAGTGGGCGGCGCAGGTCGCCAGCGGCACCCGCACGGCGTGCAGCAGCGCCACCGAGGGCGGTTCGTCCGCGGGGCGCTCCGCGAGGTCCGCGCGCATGCCGGTGCCCATGTCGGCGAGGAACTGGACGACTACGTCCTCCTTGGACGCGAAGTAGCGGAAGAAGGTGCGCCGGGAGACACCGGCGGTGGTCACGATCTCGTCGACGGTGACCGCGTCGAACCCCTTCAGCGCCAGCAATTGCAGCGCCGACTCGGTCAGTTCGTCCGACACGAGCCGTCGCTTGCGCTCGGCCATGGTCATTTCGGGGCGGTGGCTCACCCCGTCATCGTACATCTCATGCCGCCTCTGGCACTGAGGTGATGTGTTGACACTCAGTGCCAACGGGGGCAGCATGTGCCGCATGACGCAGCGACAGTGGACCATCGATGAGATGCCGGACCAGACCGGCCGGATCTTCCTCGTCACGGGGGCGGGAAGCGGACTCGGTCTCGCGACGACGCGGGCGCTCGCCCGCAGGGGCGGGCAGGTGATCCTCGCCGTGCGGGACGAGGCGAAGGGGCGCCGGGCCGTCGCCGAGATCACCGCTGAGCGGCCCGGTGCGAGCCTGGAGGTGCGCCGCCTCGACCTGGCCGATCTCGACTCGGTCCGCGCCTTCGCCGAAGGGCTCCGGGCCGACCACTCCCGCCTCGACGTGCTCGTCAACAACGCCGGTGTGATGGCGCCGCCGCGCTCGCTGAGCGCGCAGGGCCACGAACTCCAGTTCGCCGTCAACCATCTGGGCCACTTCGCGCTCACCGGGCTGCTGCTCGACCTGCTCGCCGCGGGCCGCGATCCGCGGGTGGTGACGGTGAGTTCGGTGAACCACCGGCAGGGGCGGCTCTTCTTCGACGACCTGCACGGCGAGCGCCGCTACCGGCCCATGGCCTACTACAACCAGTCCAAGCTCGCCAACGCCGTCTTCGGCCGTGAGCTCCACCTGCGTCTCACCGAGGCGGGCAGCCCGGTGCGCAGCGTGCTCGCCCACCCCGGCTACACCGCGACCAACCTCCAGCTCAACGGGCCCACGGGCCTCTGGCGCGTGCTGCTCGGCCGCATCGGCAACCCGCTGCTCGCCCAGCGTCCCGCGGACGGCGCCCGGTCGCAGCTCCGCGCGGCGACCGACCCGGACGTCGTGGGCGGCGAGTTCATCGGGCCGGGCGGCCCGGCGGAGCTGCGGGGCGCGCCGACGCGGGTGGAGCTGTCACCCGGGGCGGCCGACGCCGGGGCCGGCCGCCGCCTGTGGGAGGTCTCCGGGCAACTGACCGGCGTACGGTTCGCGTTCGCCCCGCAGCACTGACGCCGCGCCTCTCCTCGCGCGTGCCGGTGGCTCAGACCTTGCGCCAGCGGGCGTTCGCCCAGGAGAAGAGGCCGAAGGCGACGAGGCCGACGGCGATGAGCGCGAGCAGCCAGGGGCCCGCGCCGGTGCCGGTGAACGAGCGCAGGGTGTTGTCCATGCCCTTGGCCTCGCCCGGCTTGTGCCGCAGCGCCGCGGCGACGGCGAATCCGCCGGCGACGGCGAACACCACGCCCCTGGTGGTGCCGCCGACGACGCCCAGGACGTCGACGCCCTGGCGCATCCGCCGCGGCATCTCGGAGAGGCGCAGCCGCTTGTGGAACTTCCGCATCATGGCCCGTACGGCGATCCAGATCCCCGCCACGATGACACCGGCGCCCGCGGCGGCGACGATCCACTGCCCGCCGGGCCAGTCGAGGACCTTGGCCGTCACGTCCTTGGTGTGCTTGTCGCTCGATCCGCTGCCGCTTCCCTGGTCGCCGGCCGCGTAGGCGAGGACGGAGTAGGACACGAAGCAGTAGAAGAGGAAACGCGCGCCGGACGTGGCCCGCTTGCTCGCCTTGTGACCGTCCGGCCCGGCCTGGCCGAACGCGGCCTCGGAGAGCCGCCACAGCGCCATCCCGGCCAGGGCGAGGCCGAGCAGCCACAGGAGCACGTTCCCGAACGGGCGGTCCGCCAGCTCGGCCACGGCACCGCCGCGGTCGGCCTGGCGCTGCCCCTCGTCGGAGAACGCGATCCGCAGGGCGAGCGCTCCGACGAGGAGGTAGATCACGCCACGGCCGATGAAACCGGCCCGCGCCACCGCGTCGGCGGTCCGTCCCTTGGCCGCCCGCCGGGCATGGCCCTTTCCTCGCGCTGTCATCGAAGGCAGATGCATGGCTCCCGGATGCCCCGCCACCACCGCTTCATGCGGTCGGGGCGGCGCCTCCAAGGGGCATGCGGGCTCAGCGGAAGCCGGTGCTCACGCCCGTCCGGCCGTCCGCGTACGGAGCGCCGGCGGGGATGGTGAACGCGCGGTCGAGCCGCGTGAGCCGCAGTACCCGCCAGTTGCCGGGGCGCCCGGGAACGAGCCACAGGGTGCCCCGGTCGGCGGCCACGCGCTTACGGATCCGCACGAGCAGCCGCAGGCCGCCGGCGTCGAGGAACGTCACCTTTCTGAGGTCGGCCACGACCTGGTGGCCCGCTTGGTCGAGGAGGGCTATGACATGGGGGCCGAGCTCCTGGTCCGCCCAGGCGTCCAGCTCGCCCCAGAACGTAAGGACATCGGTGCCGTTCACCACGCGGTGACGCAGACCGAAGGTGAAGTCGGCAGTGTCCGTCTCACGGTTCAGCAGTTTCCTGCCTCCTTCACGGAATTCACGGAGCGTAGTCATTGGAGGTGGCTTGCGCTGGTGGGACCGGGTTCGGGCGCCGTCGCCGTCCGCGGACGGTGCCGAGGTCCCATGTCCATCGTTCCCGCTCAGAGGCGTTCGTACCCTTGTCCGTCGGGAAGTTTGAGCGAGAGTCGGAACTGATGGGGCGTCAATTCAGCGACTACGCAGAGTAATTAGAGGCGGGCGCCGCGCCGTGCCAGGTACCTGACGGGGTTCACGTCCGAGCCGTAGCCGCGCCGGGCACGGATCTCCAGATGGAGGTGCGGTCCCGTGGCCCGGCCCGTCGCGCCGCTGCTCGCGATCCTGGAGCCGGTGCGGATCCGGGCGCCCCGCCGCACCGAGATACGGGAGAGATGGGCGTAGACCGCGTAGTACCCGTCCGGCATCCGCACGGTCACGGCCATGCCGTACGCACCCGACCAGCCCGCGAGGACGACCCGCCCGCCGCCGACCGCGTACACCGGGGTGCCGCGCGGAACCGCCAGGTCGATACCGGTGTGGTGGCCCGCCGCCCACTTGCCGCGCACCCCGTAGCGGGCACTGACCCGGTAGCGCCGCCGCAGGGGGAGGATGCGGCGCGGACGCGGCGCGCGGTTGCGCTCGTCGTCCTCCACGGGGAACTCGGCGTCTCCGTGGGCGAGCGCGTCCTCGAACTCGGGGTCGTAGTCGAGGAGGCAGTCGTCGTCGGCTCTCGCGGGGAAGGGCTCCGCGGCGAAGGGCTCCGCGGCGTTTCCGGGTGCGGCGGTCCCCAGGGAGAGGGCACCGCCCGCCAGGAGTCCCGCGGCGAGGCCCAGGGCCTCACGTCGTGTGGTCGTGCCCGCTCGAAGCGGGCCGTCTATGTGGTTCTCCATCTCACCAAGCACAGCGGCCGAACGCGCGGGGCGCACGCCGACTGTGCCATCCGGCGTACTCCGGGTGAGCGGCCGGAGGCCCGTCAGGAGGGTCGAACCGCCCATAACCACCGCCAATTCGTACGGATCACCGCCCTGTTGTCGTGCCCGGCGCAAGCAGCGGCTACGGTGCTGACGTGGTGATCGAGAGGGAGGGGCCGGTGCCAGGTACTGCGCTGCTCATCGCGGCGGCCCCCGTGAACAAGAGCCGTCTGGTCGACGCGGCCTCCGTCCTGCCCGTACTCGCGGCGGTGACCCCGGCGACGCTCGCCGGGACCGCGACCGCGAGCGTGGTGGAACTGGCCGATCCGCTGGAACCGCAGACGGTCCTGACCCGGCTGCGCGCCGCGGCCATGGCGCCGGGCCCGCTGACCATTTACCTGATCGGACAGGTGCACCTGGACAAACGCCAGCGCATGCTGCACCTCGCGCTGGCCCGCACCACCCCGGCGACCATGCGGTACACCGGATTCCCCTGGCACTGGATCGCCCAGGAGGTGCGGCTGCGCCCCGCGGGCAGCACCACGGTCATCGCCGACCTGCACACCGACGCCGAGAGCTGGGAGGCCCTGGCCGCGCACCCGCTCGAAGCCGGCCCCGGCGTCGCGCTGTACGGCCGTGTCGCCCCGCCGGCCCGCCGCAGGGCGCCCGCGGACCCCGCGTACATGAAGGCGCTCGCCACCGTCCTGCGCAGCGGACACCGCCCGCCGCCCCTCCAGCTCCACCAGCAGGCCGTCGCCCAGTCCCTCGGCGACGACGCCAAGGACCTGGTGATCGCCCACGATCCCGCCACGGCGCCGCCCGCCGCGCAATCCCCGCAGTCACCGCCCGCGCGGCCCGCCGATCCGCACGCGGCGATCACCGAGGCCGTGCAGGCGGGACGGCACGGCGAGGCGGCGGCCCTCGCGGCGTCGTGGGAGCAGACCGCGCTGCGCACGCACGGACCCGGTTCGAACGAGGTCATCCATTGGATGGAAGTCCGTGCCGACCTCGCGCGCTTCGCCGGTGACCCGGCACGCGGCTGCGAGACCTGGCTCGCCGTGGCCGAGGCCCGCCTGTCGGCGGGCCAGACGCCCGACTCGCCGGAGGTGGAGGCCGCGGCGGACCGCGCGCACCACCTCTGGGACCGCGTACGCGACGCCGAGACCGTACGCGCCCTCGGCCCCGCCATGATCGCCCTGCGCCGGCGGGTGCCGGGCCGTCAGCGCGGCGCCCTCTCGCTGGCGCAGCGCCGCCTGGAGCAGTTCCACTCCCAGCGGGTCGGCTGAGAGCCGCGGTCGGCCAAGAGGACGAGGGCCCGTCGAGGGGCGCACAGCGTGCCGTCAGCGGGACGTGCCGAACGCCTGCGTCCACCACGGGCCGCCGGAGGCGCGGTGTATGCCGACGCCCAGCTCCTTGAAGTCGCAGTTGAGGATGTTGGCGCGGTGGCCCGAGCTGTTCATCCAGGAGTCCATCACCGCGGCCGGGGTCTGCTGGCCGCGGGCGATGTTCTCGCCGTACGTGCTCCACCGGTAGCCGGCGGCGGTGATGCGGTCGCCGGGGTCGGTGCCGTCCGGGCTGGTGTGGTCGAAGTAGTCGCGCGCGTCCATGTCCGCGGAGTGCTTCGTGGCGGCCGTGTCCAGCCGGGAGTTGGCGTGGACCGGCCCGCAACCCGCCTTCGCCCGCTCGGCGTTGACCAGCGAGACGACCTGGGCGGCGGCGCCGCCGGGGGCTTCTGGGGCGGGGGCCTCGGGCTTCGGCTTCGGCCTCGGCTCGGCCTTGGTGGGCTTCGGCGAGGGCCTCGGCTTCTTCGTCGCCTCGTCCTTGTTCTCGTCCTTCGTCTCGCCCTCCTTCTTCGCCTTCTCCTTCTCCTTCTCTTTGGTCTTGTCCTTGCTCTTGCTCTTGCTGGGGGACGGCTTCGCCGAGGGTGAGGCGCTCTTCGTGGTCTTCTCGGCGGTGGGCTCCGCCGGGGCGGCGGCGGTGGCCCGGGAGCTCTCGTCCTCCTCCGGGCCCGTGAGCAGATGCACCGCCGCGCCCCCGGCGACCAGCGCGGCGACCGCGGCGGCCACCCCGGCCGTCCGGCGCTGCCGCTTGGCGCGTGCGCGACGGGCGAGGGCGCGAGCGGAGACGGGCGCGCCCTGGGCGAAGCCGACCGTGACCAGGCCGGGACGGGTGACCGCGGCGGTGAGGGCGGCCCCGGCGGGCACGAGGCCCAGCGCCACGAGGAGCCGCTCGGCGGGCACGAGGTTCGACCAGTGGCTCGTGCAGACCGCGCAGTCACGGGCATGGCGCGCCAGGCGCTTGCGCCAGAGGGCGGAGGGCACGCCGTCCCAGCCGGCGGCCATCTGCTGGAGGCCCGCACAGCGGGGCTCGGTCGCGAGGGCGCGGACCACCACGCGGCTGGTCTCCAGCTGGGCCTTCATCCGCTGCACCCGTACCGCCGCGTGCTGCGGGGTCAGGTCGAGCGCCTCGGCGACCTCCGCCCGGGTCAGCTCGTCCGCGGCCTCCAGCCACCACAGCGACAGCAGGGCCCGGTCGTCCTCGTCCAGCCACCGGGTGGCCTCCGCGGTCTCCCTGCGCTGGCCCGAGAGGCCGAGCCTGGTGATGGTCAGGTCCACGAAGTCCGCGCCCGGGTCCTCGACGTCGTACCCGTCGCCGAGACCGCCGCCGGGTATCGCGCCCGTGGCACGCTCCCGCCAGTGGCCGCGTATCTGGTTCATGGTGATCGCCACGAGCCAGCTCCGGAAGTTCTCCGGGTCGCGCAGACCGTCCAGACCGCCCAGGACCCGGATCATGGTCTCCTGCACCACGTCGTCCACGTCCGCGTGCCCGTTCAGGGCCCGCCCGACGATGTTGTAGACCAGCGGCAGATACTCCGCCACAAGGGTGTCCTGCGCCTGCTGGTTCCCGTCCTGTGCCGCTCTGACCATCGCGACCTGGCGTTCGCTGCTCACGCTGTGTCCACTTTCTGTGTGGGGGGCTTGTCTCCTCCGACACGAGGGAGACGCGGGGGCCGCGCCCGGATAACAGAAACCGGATGGCCTAACGCCCGTCGTGCGCGGAGAGCTGTTCGCAGCGGGCCACGAGCCGGGACAGTTCGACGCGCGAGCGTACCCCGAGCAGCGCGAAGACGTTCCGCAGGTGGTGGTCGACGGTGCGCGGACTCACCGAGAGACGCCGGGCCACCTCGCGGTTGGTGGCGCCCTCCGCGACACAGCGGGCGATCCTGAGCTGCTGCGGGGTCAGGCACGACAACCGGCCCCCCGGCGGCTCGGCGGCTCCGGCCTCGCCCGTGGCGCGCAGCTCGGCCCGCGCCTGTTCGGCCCAGGCCCGCGCCCCGCAGCGTTCGAACGAGACCAGGGCGTCCCGCAGCCTGCCCCTGGCCTCACCGGGGCGGCGCCTGCGGCGCAGCGACTTGCCGTACAGGAGCTGGGTGCGGGCGTTCTCGAAGTCGCCGCCCGACAGTTCGTGGCGGGCGAGCGCGGCGGCGTAGAGGGCGTCGCTCTCCTCGGGGCCGGCGAGCAGCGCGTGGCAGCGGGCCAGTTGCGCGGGGGCCTGCGGATCGGCGCCCTGGGCCGCCCACTCGGCGAACTCCGCGACGCAGGCCCGCGCCCGCTCGCCCTCCCCGGCGAGCACGGCCGCCTCCACGTAACAGGGCACGGCGAGCATCCGCACGGCGAAGTGGCCGCGCCGCGGGCCCGGCCGCACCACGGGGCCGAGCCGCGCGGCGGCCTCCGGCGCGCGGCCACGGCTCAGCTCAAGGCGGGCCAGCGCCCACTGGGCCAGCGTCGATGCCTGGACGAGGCCGTGCCGGTCGGCGATCCTCGCGGCGGCCGAGGCCCGCGCGGTGACCGCCTCGTCCTCGCCCTCGACCGACGCCACCAGGGCGAGGATCGCGTGGTGCTGGGCGGCGATGTTGCACTGCCCGGTGGCCTCCGCGGCCCGCAGCCCCTCCTCGGCGTGCGCCCTGGCCCGCGCGTGCCGCCCGGCGCGCAGCTCCGCGTAGGCCAGGTACTCAAGGGCCTGCGGTACGTGGATGTCCGTGCCCCCCGAGCGCGCGGCGGCCAGCGCCCGGGCGTTGATGCGGGAGGCCGCGGCGAGGTCCCCGACCACGAGCGCGGCGACCCCGGCCCGCAGCAGACGCCCGGGCTCGTCGGCCCGCTCGCCCTGTTCGACGACCTTGCGCAGCCCGCGGCTCGCCACGCCGAGCCGCCCGCGCATGACGACGGACATGGCGGCGCGGTACTCCTCCGCCTCCTGCGCCTCCGCCGCCTGAGGATCGGCGTTCGTACGGTCCTGCCTTGCGGAGCCGGCGGCCCAGGGAGTGCCGAGCGCGGAGAGGTAGGCCGTGGCGTCCCCCATGGCCCAGGCCGCCGCCATGGCGCAGAACCGGGCCTCCGCGGCGGCGTCCGGGTCGTGCGGCAGGAGCAGCTCCGCCGCGAGCAGCAGCGCCTCGCGGGCGTCGGCCACGGGGCCGTCCCCGAGGGCGAGCCGCCCCCGGGTCAGTTCGACGGCTCCGCGCACCAGCGGGTCGGTCGACTCGGAGCGCGCGGTGGCCAGCAGCTCCCTGGCCCGGGCGGGCCTGCCCGCGAGCCGGGCGTGGTCGGCGGCCGCCGACCTGCGCAGCGC
This sequence comes from Streptomyces sp. DSM 118878, assembly GCF_052936595.1. Taxonomy (NCBI): domain Bacteria; kingdom Bacillati; phylum Actinomycetota; class Actinomycetes; order Kitasatosporales; family Streptomycetaceae; genus Streptomyces; species Streptomyces sp. DSM 118878. The sequence goes on along the minus strand of NZ_CP193622.1, from coordinate 737,113 downwards.
GCGGTCCCGCGCGGCCTCGGTGAGGTCCGCCGCGGCGGCCAGGGCCGCCGCCCGCTCGGCGTGGGAGGTGCCCGTGCCCGCGTCGTGCGCGGCGGCGACCAGCGCTGCGGCGAGGCCGGGGTCGGGAGCGGTCGCCGCCAGCGCCCGGTGCAGGCGGTGGTGGAGCGGCGGGGTGCGGATGTCGTCGAGGGCGGCGGCGAGCAGCCGGTGGGCGGCCCGGCGCCGCGCGGGCGGGGCGTCGGCGTAGAGCGTCTCGCGCGGCCCGGGGGCGTCGAAGCGGACACGGCCGTCCGCGAGGTGCACGATCCCGGCCGCCTCCGCGGGACCGAGCGCCGCGCCGTCCAGGCCCGCGGCCGCGGCGGCCCGCAGGACGAGATCGGCGTCGGCGCCCGCTTGCTCGGCCCCCGGCACATGGGCCGCGGCGGCGAGCAGCAGCAGCTCCGTGGTCTCCGGGGCCATCCCGCCGTAGCGCGGTGCCGCATGCGCGGGCAGCGGGCGGGGCAGCGCCGCCCGCCCGGAGAGCTGGCGTGGGGTCAGGCCGGCGACGAGGCCGTGGAGGAGGCCCGGGTTGCCGCCCGCCGCCCGCAGCAGCTCGTCCCGTACGACGGGATCGGCGCCGCCCCGTGTGAGCTCGTCGAGGAGCGCGCCCGCCTCGTCGGGCGCGAGCGGATCCAGGCGCAGCACGGGCAGCTCGGCCAGGTGCGGATCGTCGGCGCGGCGCTCGGCGACGGAGACGAGGAGGCCGACGGGGTGCGGCCCGTTCAGGCGGCGGGCGGTGAAGCCGAGGGCGGCGCGGGACGCCGCGTCCCACAGATGGAAGTCGTCCACGCAGAGCAGGAGGGGGCCGCCGCCCGCCAGGTCGCGCACCCTGGCGAGCAGGGCCCCCGGTTCCGCCGGAGGTGCGGGCAGGTCCGCCCCCGCACACCACAGGGAGTGCAGTCCGCTGCGGGGGATCAGGCTCTCGGCGGGCACGGCACGCGTGCTCAGGACCGTGCCCCCGCCCGACGGGTGGCGCGAGCGGAAGGCGCGGGCGGCGTGCGCGAGCAGCGTGGTGCGCCCGAGCCCGGGAGCCGCGGCGAGCACCAGGGCTCCGCCACGGCCCGCGTGCACGCCGTCCGACAGGGCGTCGACGGCGCGCAGCGGGGCGCTCCGGCCGTATATCCGGCAAGGTCTCGTCACGGTCGTCGGTCCGGCCACGACCGTCACGTTACTGCCGCGTAAACCGATGCGGAAGGCGTTGCTCAGGAGGTGTGCGGGCAGTTCCCCCGGTACTCCTCGATGGTCAGGCTCGGGCGTGGCAGCGGGCAGAGGAACTGCTCGTAGCGCACGTCGTTGTCGATGAAGCGCTTGAGCCACGAGACGCTGTACTTCGCGATCGTGGTGTTGGAGGTGTTCGGAGTGAAGTGGCTCGCGCCGTTCAGCTCCAGGTACGCCTTGTCGAGGGAGCCGGGCAGGCTCTCGTAGAAGGGCTCCGAGTGGGAGCCGACCGGGGCGATGCTGTCGCCGTCGGCGCCGACGAGGAGCGTGGGCGTGCGCAGCTCCGGCCAGCTCTTGTCGAGGTTCCAGCCCGTCAGCGGGATCGCCGCCTGGAGCGCGGGACGGCTCTTGGCGGCCTCCAGGGAGCCGCCGCCACCCATCGAGTGGCCCATGACGCCGAGTCTGCTGCTGTCGATCCGGCCGCGTACGGTGCTGCGCTCGGTCAGGTAGTCCAGCGCGGCCAGCAGCTGCCGGCCCCGGCTGGAGGGCTGGTCGAGCGTGCTGAGGGTGTCGATGGTGAAGACGACGAAGCCCTGCGAGGCGAGCCGCGGGCCCAGCCAGGAGATGGACGACTGGGTGCCCGTGTAGCCCGGCGAGATCGCGACGGCGCCGAACGTGCCGTCACCGGTCGACGTCGGGTAGTAGATGGTCCCGCCGCCGAAGTCGCTGACGCTCAGGGACGACACGCGCGCCTCGGACACGGAGTAGTGGCCGCGCGACGCCTCGATGCTCGACACGGTCGGCGCCGGGCCCCGCTCGTACGGGTTGTCCGCGGCGCCCGCGCTGCCCGTCTGGGCGGTCATCAGGCCGCCCGCGGCCAGCAGGGCGGCGAGGCCGGCCCGCAGGAGGCGGGTGCGGGTGCGGGTCCGGTTTCCGCCGGGGGGCGGCGTGGTGGCGGTGATGGTCTGGGTCTCGTTGCTGGGCTGCTGCACGACGGTGGGTTCCTTTCGGGGGAAGGCGTCTGTCGGCAGCGGCCACTGTCCGGGCGATCCCCTGCCGTGCGCATCGGCGAAATCACCGGTCTTCAACCATCGCCGTCACCCGTTCGGGGGTACGGAGCGAGGGACGAGAGGTCTGGCGCGAGGGACATGGTCTGGCCTGAGAGGACCGCCGTCCGCACGGCCGGCTGTCCGTCTTCTCCCGGGTCGCCCGAAAGGCGGGCACGGGCGGCCGAAGGGACGATGACCGGACAGTCCGGCAGATCCTGCGAGGTGGTAGCTGTGGAGACAAGAGCGGTGATCTCGGAGTTCCTCGGTACGTTGCTCCTGGTCTTCTTCGCCGTGGGGTCGGCGGTGCTCGCCGTGGAGTACATCGGCACCCTCGGCATCGCGCTGGCCTTCGGTTTCACGCTGCTGGCCCTCGCCTACACACTCGGCCCGATCTCGGGCTGTCACGTGAACCCCGCCGTCACCCTCGGCATGCTCTGCGCGCGCCGCATCGACGTCCGCACCGCCGTCACGTACTGGGTCGCCCAGATCGTCGGCGGCATCATCGGCGCGGCCCTGCTCTTCCTGCTCGCCAAGCAGGTGCCGGGGCTGCGGACGAGCGGCTCCTTCGGCAGCAACGGCTACGGCGACCGGTCCGCGGTCGGCATCAACATCGGCGGCGCCTTCCTCGCCGAGATGGTGCTGACGTTCCTGCTGGTGTTCGTGGTCCTCGGGGTCACGCACCGCGTGGCGGTCACCGGCTTCGACGGGCTGCCGATCGGTATCGCGCTGGCCGTCATCCACCTGGTCGGCATCCCGCTGACCGGTACGTCCGTCAACCCCGCGCGCAGCCTGGGTCCGGCCCTGTTCGCCGGGGGAGGGGCCCTGTCGCAGCTCTGGCTGTTCATCCTGGCGCCGCTGGTGGGCGGCGTGCTGGCCGCGCTGACGCACCACGTGACGCATCCCGTGGGCGAGGAGCGCGTCATCGCGGACAAGGCGTCCGCGGCCTGAGCGGGGCGGCTTCCGTGCGGGACGGGGCCGTGGGCGGTACGGCGTGACGCGCACACCACCCACGGCCCCGCGGCCGCCGGTTCACGGACACCGGCGGCACGGGCCTCAGCGGCACCGACCCCGCTGAGACGCGCGGGCCGCGGGGTCACGGCGGCACCCGGTCGACCACGGGCACCATGCCCTCGTCGCCGGCGTGGAGCGCGGCCGGGCCCTCGGCGGGCCGCGGTGACACCGCTGTGGTCATCGACCCTCCGCCAGCTCCTCGAATCGGTCGGCAAGCGCCGCCAATGGGTCGTGACCGGGCAGGCGCACCGCGGTCCCGGCCGCGGCGAGGACATCTTCGGGACAGCCGTGATCACGCGGCAACATGCGTCGGTCGTGCGTCGTATCGTGGGCCGATGGCTGAGTCAGGGGGGCGCATGGATGAGTCTGGGGGGCGCGAGGAGCACGCCCGGCGCAGTCCGCGGGACGGCGGTCCCGGGGACACCGGAGTCACCACCGGCGCGCTGGCGAGGCGGCTCGGGGTGTCACCGACGACGCTGCGCACCTGGGACCGGAGGTACGGACTCGGCCCCGCCCGGCGGGAGCCCGGCCACCACCGCCGCTGGACCGAGCGGGACGTGGCCATGGTCGAGGAGATGGGCCGGCTCACCGCAGCCGGGGTGCCGCCCGCCGAGGCCGCGCACGCGGCGCTGAAACTCGCCGGCGAGGCGCCGTCCGTGCCGGTGCCGAGGCCCCGGCGGGCACGCCGCACCCGGCCCTCGTCCCCGGAGATGTTCATACGGCAGCGCAAGGGTCTCTCCCGCGCCGCCGTACGCCTCGACGCCCCTATGGTCCAGGAGTTGCTGACCGGCGCGGTGCAGCGGCACGGCCTCGTCGACGCCTGGCACGAGGTGATCATGCCGACGCTGCACGCGGTGGGCCGCAAGTGGGAGGAGTCCGGCGACCGGTACGTGGAGGTCGAGCACCTGCTGTCCTGGCAGGTCTCCCGCACCCTGCACCGCTGCGCCGCGGCCCCCCTCGCCCCGTCCGCCGCGGCCCCGCTGCTCCTGGCCTGCGTCCCCGGTGAACAGCACTCGCTCCCGCTGGAGGCGCTCAGCGCCGCCCTGGGTGAACTCGGCGTGCCCCAGCGCATGTTCGGCGCGGCCGTGCCCGTCGAGGCGGTCTCCGCCGCGGTCCGCAGGACGGGCCCGCCGGTGGTCTTCCTCTGGTCGCAGGCCCGGTCCACCGCGAGCGTGCCGCTGGCCCGGCACCTGGCCGACCTCCGCTGGGGCGTGCGGGGCGCGAGAGGCGGGCCCGTCGTCATGCTGGGCGGCCCCGGCTGGGCGGGCCCCGCCGTGCGCGGAACACTGCGGCCGAACAGTCTGCGCGAGGCGCTGGCCCAGATCGGCAAAGCGTGCGCCGAACCCCACAACACCGCTGGCCAAGAAGGCATGTGAGGCGCGATGCCGGTCAGCACCCTTGACACGTGCGTACGGTTTCGCGACCTTTGAGCACCGCCGCGCAGTTCGCATCGGTCGTCGGCCCTGACAGGGGCGTACGCGCGGAGCGGCACGGAATCCGGGGATCCGGCAGGACGCGGCAGCGTCGACGGGGGGAGCGGTCGCCCATGCGATCCAACAGCAACGGTTCAGGTCCGATGGCGGTGGCGGGGGCGCACCGTATGGGGCGCAGACCGGCGCATGGACTGCGGAACACAGTCCTCGCCCACCCCGCGCCGCGGCAACCGGCCCACCGGCCCCTGAAGGCGGTCGGCACACCGCGCGCGTCGAGCCTGCCGAACCCCGCGGCCCAGCCGCTCCGCACGCGCTGAGCACGTCTTCTCCACGGGCCGGCCGTCCTGAGCACGGCCGGCCCCGCTCGACGCCCCCGAGAGGCCGGACCTCTCCCGGGCGGCCCCATCCACGCGATGCAGCGGAAGAGGCGGGATGCCCGTGCCGTACGGATCACGGCTGGCCGAGGAGATGACCCGGCGCCTCGGGCGCGAGTGCGTCTACACGCCGTCGGCCCGCCTCGCGCTCTACCTGGCACTGCGGCGCTGGTGCCGGCCGGGCGGACGGGTGCTGATGTCACCCGTCAACGACGACGTGATCCTCTTCGTGGTCCTCGCGGCGGGCCTGCGCCCCGTACAGGCCCCGGTCTCCGCCTGGGACGGCAACATCGACCCGGCCGCCGTCCCCGAGTCGACGTGGCGCGACGTCGACGCGGTCCTGACCACGAACCTGTACGGGGTGCCGGACCGCGTGGTCGAACTGCGCAAGCACTGCGACCAGTTGGGTATCCCTCTGTTCGAGGACGCGGCGCACGCCATCGGCACACGCGTCGACGGCCGGCCGATCGGGACGTTCGGCAAGGCGGGCGCGTTCAGCCTGTCCAAACACGTGGCGGCGATGGCCGGCGGTTTCCTCGCCGTCGAGGACGCGCGCACCCGGCGGGAGATGGAGCTCCTGCGCGACGAGCTCCTGACGCCGCGCCGCCTGCGCCACGACCTGGCCGCCACGCTGCGCCCGCTGGCCCGCTCGGCCGTGCGCTCCGCGGGGCTCGTGCGCCCGGTGTGGCGGACGATGCAGCGCCTCGGCCTCCTCGAACGCGACACCATCCGCATGGACCTGCGCCCGGGGCAGCTCGCCCTGGCGGCGCACCGGGCGCCGAGCCTGGCCGCGTACGAGTCATGGGTCCGCGTCGACCTGCACGGCTTCCGCGCGCGGCACGGCGCGCTGGTCCGCGGCCAGGTGAAGCTCCGCCTGGACCGGCTGGAGGGCGACCTCGCCCGCCGGCGCATCGGCGTCTCGCTGCTCGGCGCCACCGCCTGGGCCGGCCAGGCGCTGTGCGACGACCCGGCGCGGGGCGGTCCGCTGCCGCTCTTCCGCGTCCCCCTCCTGGTCCACGACCGCGACGCCCTGCTCTGCCGCCTGGTGGACCACGGGCTCGTCTGCGGCTACGTGTACGACCCGCCGCTCGACGACTACGCGGGCGCGGAGTTCGTCGAGCCCTCGCCCGACCCCACGGCGGCCCGCTGGTTCGCCGCGCACACGCTGCCGGCCGATCCGCTCCTGGCCCGCCAGGTCATCAACGCGCTGACGAAGGAACGCGCGCGGCCCGCGCGGCCCACGCCGTCGCCGACGCGGCCGGGCCCGTCCGGGTGGGTCAGGTCTTCGAGGGGCGCGACAAGCGCGGGGCCGCCCGCTGGACCACCCGGTGCACGGTGACCGAGGCCATGCGCAACCTCAAGCGGGAGCGGGACGGCGCGGCCGGCCCCTGAGCCGCTGAGCGGGGCACGTGACCGAAAGGGGCAGCGCCACCGCCGTGGGTGTTGCCCCTGCCTTCGCGGTGCGCGAGTGTGCTCTGCCATGGACTGTGACCGCAGCGCCGCCCCGTTGCCTCTGTCTCGTCGTCAGCTGATTGTCGCCGCCGGGGTCGGCGGGGCGCTCGTGGCCCTGGACGCCGGCCCTGCCCCCGCCCGCCGGCGGACCGCCGTGCCCCTCTCCTTCACCCGCGTCACCAACGGGGCGGCCACCCTCCCCTCCGGCGGCGGCAGGCTCGTCGCCGAGGCGCAGGCCATGCTCTGGTCAGTGCCCCGCACGGGCGGCGAAGCCGTGCCCCTGACCTCCCCGGAGCTTGAGCCCAACCGGCCCGTGCACTCACCGGACGGCGCCCTGATCGCGTTCGGGGCGTACCGGGACGGCGGCTTCCACCTCTGGACGATGCGCCCGGACGGCACCGGGCTGCGCCGCCGCACCGAAGGGCCCTGGGACGACCGGGGCCCCGCCTGGTCACCCGACGGCACGCGCATCGCCTTCGCGTCGGAGCGGGGCGGCGACCCCGTGAAGGGCGGCCCGTACCGCATCCACGTCCTCCACCTCGCCAGTGGCGACATCACCCGCGTGACCGGCCTGCCGGGCCAGGAGGGGCCGCTCCAGGACGGCCGCTGGGAGGACTTCGACCCCACCTGGTCACCGGACGGCGAGCGCATCCTGTTCGTCCGCGGGAAAACCGTCGCCGCGCCCCAGGGCACCGCCCTCGAAGCCCGTACCGTCGCGGCGGTCGCCGCCGGGGGAGCGGGCCCCGTCACCACCGTCCGCACCGAGACCGAGGCCGCCCAGGTGATGACCCCGGCCGTCGCCGCCGACGGCGACCGCCTGGCCTATCTGCGCGTCACCGCCGCGCCCCACGCCTCCTGCACCCTCGTCGTCGACGGCACCCCCGTCGCCCTCGACGGCGATGTCGCCCCCGTACCGCCGCGCTGGACCCCGGACGGCAGGCTGCTGCTCACCGTGGACGGCCGCTTCACCCTCGTACGCCCGAACGACCCGGGCACGGCCGAGACGATCCCGTTCGACGCCACCGTGCCGCTGGACCGCCCCCGGTACCGGGTGAAGGAGTACGACCTGGGCCTCGGCCGCGGCGGTCCGGTGCGCGGCATCCACCTGCCCGCGCTCTCGCCGGACGGGCGGCGGATCGCCTTCGCCGCGCTCAACTCCCTCTGGCTCGCGGACACCAAGGGCGGCAGAGGGCCCCGGCGGCTGCGCAGATCGGCCCCCACCGCCTACCTGCTCGGCCCCACCTGGGCCAGGGACGGCACGTCGCTCGTCTACGCCGACGACCGCGACGGGCTGCTCGGCGTGTACCGGCACGACCTGGCCACCGGCACCGAGACACCGCTCGCCACCGGCGGCCGGGTCCACCCCGTGCTCTCACCCGACGGAAAGCGGCTCGCCTGCCTCGACCTGACCGGAAAGCTGATCGTCCGCGACCTGGCCGACGGCACCGAACGCACACTCGCCACCCCGCTCGGCGGGGGAGGACTGCCCGGCAGGCCGAGCTGGTCGCCCGACGGCCGGTACCTCGCCCTGTGCGACCGCAACCGGCTCAACTTCCGCTTCCGCGAGGGCTACAACCTCATCCGCGTCGTCGACGCCACCACGGGCGAGGACCGGCTGCACGCCGTCGCCCTCCACACCTCGCTCGCCGACCGGTACGACTCCGGGCCCGTCTGGTCGCCGGACGGCCGCCACATGGCGGTGATCGTGGACTCCGCGCTGTGCGTCCTGCCCGTCTCCGCCGACGGCACCCCACGCGGCGGACCGCGCACCCTCACCGACGAACCGGCCGACCACCCGTCCTGGTCGGGCGACTCACGCACGCTCCTCTACCTGTCGGGCACCCGGCTGCGCACGATCGAAGCGGACGGCGGCCGTCCGCGGACGGTCCCCGTGACCCTGAACAGCCGCAGGCCCGCCCCCGACGACATGGTGGTGCACGCGGGGAAACTGTGGGACGGGACGGGTGAGGGAACCCGGGAGGACATCGACATCATCGTCCGGGACGGCCGTATCCGGGCGGTCGAGCCGCACCGGGTGCGCAGGGGCACACGGTCCGACCGCCGCATCGACGCCTCGCGGCGCACGGTCGTGCCCGGCCTCTGGGACAGCCACACGCACCCCTGGCAGAGCACGTACGGGGGCCGGCAGACGGTCGGCCAGTTGACCTACGGCATCACCACGGCGGTGTCGCTCGGCGGGTTCGCCTTCGAACAGGCACGCGTCAGGGAAGCCGTGGCCTCGGGCGAGCTCGTGGGACCGCGCCTGCTCACCACGGGGGAACTGCTGGACGGCGCCCGCGTCGCGTACAGCATGGGCCGGGCCCACACGAGCATGGCGGGCCTGCGCCGGTCGCTCGAACGGGGCGCCGCGCTGGACTGGGACTTCGTCAAGACCTACGTACGGGCGCCGGGGTGGGTGATGCGGGAGGCCGCGCGTTTCGCGCACGAGCGCCTGGGCGTGCGGTGCGGCGGGCACCTGCTGTCACCCGGCGTCCAGCTCGGCCAGGACCTGACGACACATCTCCAGGCGACGCAGCGGGCGGAGTCCGGCCACGCGGTGACCGCGTCGGGCAAGGCGTGGGACGACGTCCTGGCCGTCTACGGCACGGGCTTCGCCCTGATCGCCACGCCCTTCACCTCGGCGCCGCTGCTCGGCGCGGACCCCCGCCTCGCGGAGGACCCCCGGGTCACGGCGGTGATGCCACCGTGGGACGCCGCGCAGATCAAGGCCGCGGCGGGCGTCCCGCCGACCGCCGCGCAACTGGCCACGCTGCGCACGGAGACCGACGTCTACCGCCGCGTCCTGGCCGCGGGCGGCCTGGTGGCCCTCGGCACGGACCAGCCCCTGGTCCCGGTGGGCCTCGCACTCCACCTGGGCCTGCGGGCCCTGCACCGCGGCGGCCTGTCCCCGGCAGCCGCCCTGCGCACGGCGACGGTACTGCCGGCCAGACTCTTCGGCCTGGACGCGGAGCTGGGCACGGTGGAGCCCGGCAAGCTCGCCGACCTCACGGTGGTGGACGGCGACCCGTTCACCGACTTCGCCACGCTGGTACGCACGACGGAGGTCGTACGAGCCGGAGTCCACCACCGCACCGAAGACCTGGTGGCCGCCTTCACCTCCCACGAACGCCGGCCACCCCCGCCCGAGGGCTGGCTGGAAACATCCCGCCAGATGCGAAGGGACGCCTGCTGCGAAACGCCGCCCGACGAGCCCACGCAACGTTAGGGGAGGCTGCTGTGGCGAGGGCGCATGGCCTTGCGGGGGGACAGGGGCGCGGGGAACTGCGCGAACGGTGCCCGAAGCCAAGGCGAGCATCCACCCCCTCCTCAGCGAAGCCGTCCCCGTCCCCGCCCCCGCCCCCATCCCCGCCCCCACCGCCGAGGCAACGGCACTGCCAACCGCACCTCCGCCTCCACCTCCCGCGGCGCCGCGGCAGCCCGCAGCTCCGCCACAGCCTCCTCCGTCAGTTCCCGCAGCACCGCCCCCGGACCCGCATCGGACGCGAGCGTCAGCGTGACCCGCACCCGCAGCCGCCGGGGGCGCCCGCACAGCACCACGCGCGCATCGGCCACGCCAGGCACCGCACGGGCCCGCTCCGCCATCGCGGAGGCCAACGCGGAGCCCGACAGCGTGACATCCCCCTGCCCGAGCGCCAGCTCCCGCAGGCGTCCCGTCCGCAACTGACCCACGGCCCACCACAGGAACAGCAGGACCCCGAGGCAGAGCGCGGCGATCACCACAGGCGTCCACCACCCCCGGTCGCGCCACCGCCCGAGAGTTTCCTCCCCGAGCCACACCCGGTCGGCCGGAAGCCGGGGCCAGCCCGCGGGCAGCCGGTCCCGCACGAGATCCGTCACGGAGGCCAGCGCCGCCCCCGCGACCACCAGCGCGGCCGCCAGCACGAACAGCGCCCCCCGGTTGGTGGAGTTACGCAGTCCGCTCATCGGCGCTGCCCCCTCCGGCAGTCGAATCCGGCACGGCGGCCCGCGGCTCCGGCGGCGGACTCCAGGCCGGTTCGGTGCGCACCCGGACGCGGACCCGGAGAGGCCTCGCCAGGCCGCACGCGGCCACCGACTCCTCCGCCGCCTCGACCACGGCCACGCGAGCCGACTCCCGCGCGCCGAACCGCAGGCCCGCCCGCACCCGGGCGTGCCGCCGGCCGACGTCGACCCGTACGGGGCCGACGCCCGGCACGTCGGACACGGCGTCCCGCACCAGCAGGGCGACGGCACGTCGGTCGACGGTCGCCCGCACGCCCGCCGGCGCCGCCATGGGAAGCCGGCCGCGCAGACCGGGCGTGACGGCGAGGACCAGCAGCCACGCGCCGAGCACGAGGACGCCGACGGCGATCACCAGGCCGGGCCAGGCCGCGCTGTCCGGACCGTGGGCGGACAGCCACTCCAGCGAACGCGTCCGCCACCGCGCGGGCGCTCGCCCGGCCGCGTGCACGGAGACGACGTCGTAGAGGAGCAGCCCGCAGACCGCGGCGAACAGGAAGGCCGGCACGGCGACGGGCGCCCGCCGCTCCGACCACGGCCTGCGCGAGCGGAACTCAGCCGCCTGAGCCGCCTCGACGGACGTCTCCCGCGCCCCCTGCTCCGCCCGTTCCCGTACACGCAGCCCCCGCACCCGTACGCGGGCCGACGGCACGGCGAGCCCGGTGAGCAGCGCCGTGCGGTCGGCGACGTGTGAGCGCACGTGTTCGCCCGCCTCGTCGAGCACGGCGGGGTAGGGCAGGGTCACCGTGACGCCGACCCGGGCCCGGCGGCCCCGCACGGTGGCGGAGCCCCGGCCGACCTGGACCTCTCCCGGGCCGAGGGCCTCGGTGGCCGCCCGCTCGGCGATGCGGCGCACCGCGCGGTCGGCCACGGTCGTCGAGCCGCGCTCCGCCGCCGGGCCGCTCATCGGCCACCCCGGCCACGGCCGCCGAGGAACTCCCGTATGTCCGTGCCGTCGTCCACGAGACGTCCCACGACGAAGCCGACCGCGCCGAGCGCGGCCACCAGGAGGAAGGCACCGAAGCCGCCGAACCAGCCCGCGAACCCCAGAGCCATCCCGGCGATCATGCCTACCAGAGCTGTGTTCACCACTCACCTCTCACCGCGGAACCCCGCGACATCGGAACAGGAGGGACCGCGCTGCCTGGCCCGGGAAGGACCGCCCTGCCGGGCCTGGTAGCCGGGCGGGGGCTACTCCACCCGTGCGTCGCCCGTCGAGTCCGCGGTCTCGTCGCCGGGCAGCCGCACGTCGTTGACCGCGACGTTCACCTCGACGACCTCAAGGCCGGTGATCCGCTCCACGGCGGCGATGACGTTCTCGCGGACGTCGTGGGCGACGTCGGTGATCGGCACGCCGTACTCGACGACGATGTCCAGGTCGATGGCGGTCTGCCGCTCGCCGACCTCGACCTTCACGCCGCGCCCGACGTTGGGCCGGCCACCGGGAACGCGGTCGCGGACCGCGCCGAGCGTGCGGGAGAGCCCGCCGCCCATGTCGTACACGCCGGGGATCTCGCGCGCCGCCATACCGGCGATCTTCACGACCACCACGTCGGCGATGGAGGTCTTGCCGCGCGTCGCGGCCGGCTCGGACGGGCCGGTCCCGCCGGTCACGGTGGTGCTGCCCGCGCTCTTCTGCGACGTGTCGGTGCGGCCGATGTCGCCGGAGGCCGAGGTCGTGGTCGCGGTCGTGGTCGCGTTCGAGTGAATGTCCTGAGTCGCCATGACGGCTGCCCCTCGTAGTCAGAGTCGTTCGTCTGCGTTGTCTGTGCTGTCTGTGCTGTCCGGTGGGTCCGGCGCCCGCTCGTGTCACGGATGCGCCTGCCCGTGCCCACTCTCTTCTGTCCGACACGGATGCCGGAACGTCGTTACGCGCCTCAGAAAGTTTTTTCGCCGCGGCGGGTAACGTGCCCTCGCCGCGTAAGGCGGACGGCCTTCCATGTGTCGTAGGAGCACGACCTGGACGAGAGGAGCCGCGTGTGCCCGGGGAACGGGGCGGAGCGCCGGAGGACGAAGCGGACGCGTCCGCACGGCGCCACGACGGATTGCTGGCGGTACGCGCCGGGGAAGGCGACGAAGAGGCCTTCGAGGAGCTGATGCGCCGCCATGCCCCCGCTCTGCTGCGGCTCGCGACGCGGCTGCTCGGAAGCCGGACGGAGGCCGAGGACGCCGTACAGGAGTCGTTCGTGAGCGCTTGGCGCAAGCTGCCGGAGTTCCGCAGGGACGCGCGGTTCAGCACGTGGATACATCGCATCGTCACCAACCGGTGCCTGAACGTGCTGCGTTCGCGCAGGCCCTCCGTCGACCTGGAGGGCGTGCCCGAACCGCAGGCGCCCGAACACGTGGCGTCCCCGGCCAGAGTGGCCGAATCCCACGCCGCCGCGGCCGACCTGTCCAGGGCGATGGCGGGGCTCTCACCGGAACAGCGTGTCTGCTGGGTGCTGCGCGAACTCAACGGCCTCGCCTACGAAACCATCGCCGAGTCCGTCGGCATCAGTCCGGAGGCGGTGCGCGGCCGTGTCTTCAGGGCACGGCGCTATCTCACGGAGGCGATGGCCGCATGGCGGTGAACGAGGAGACAGGACCGGGCGGCGGGCACGGCGCCGTCGGCGGGAGCGGCCCGGAGCACGACCGGGCGGAACGGGAGCTGCTGCCCTGCGGCAGGGAACTGTGGAGCGTCTGGGAACGCCACGAGACCGGCGAGCCCGACCCCCACGCCGCCGGGTGCCCGCACTGCACCGAGGCGCTGAACTCCCTGCGGCGCCTGGAGGACGTCGTCACCACCGCGCGGGACACGGACCCCGCGGCGGACGAACAGGACGCCTCGGCGCTGGTGGGCCGCGTCATGGACGTGGTCCGCCTCGAACTGCGGCCGGGCCGCACGCTGCCGCTCGGCGAGGACGACGAGGACGCCTGGATCGTGGAGGCAGCCGCCGCCCGGGTGATCCGTACGGCGGCCGAGACGCTGCCGGGGGTACGGGCGGGCAGTTGCCGCATCGAGGCCGTGCCCGACCTGATGCCCGACGCGGCTTCGGCGCAGCGCTTGCGGCGTGGCCCCGTCGTCATCCGCCTGGCGGTGGAGGTGGCACTCACCTGGGGTCTCCAGGAGGTCGCGGACAAGGTGCGCCACCGGGTCCTCGAAGCCGCCGACGCCGAGCTCGGCATGCGGGTCGTCTCCGTCGACGTGACGATCGCGGACATCATCGACGACAGCGAGGAGCGGCCGTGACCGAGCGACTGGCCTCCGGTGAGCTGACCGAGGCCGTGGGAAGGGCGGTGCTCGCCACCCCCGGGGTCGCCTTCCTGCGGCCGGGCCTCGCCCAGCTCATCCGCGCCTCGAAGGCCTTGGCCCGGGTGCGCCCCGGCAGCGGCGCGTCGGACGGTCCCTCGTACGCCTCAGGCGTGCGGGTGACGCGGGACAGGGGGAGCTGGCAGGCCGAGGTGCACGTCGTGCTGCGCCGCGGCCACCGGGCCGTGGACGTGACGCGGGAGGTGCGCGCGGCGGTCGTCGGCGCGCTGCGGCAGGCGACGGGGGCGACGGACGACCCACGGGTCACGGTGACCGTGACGGGTCTCGTCTGACGTCCCCGCGTCCCCACATCCGTGATCCGTGGCCGTCGGCGCTGTTGCCGTTCGGTGACATGCGGGACAGAGCTGTGACGTGCGGAAGGACAACGTGTTGGGGGCCTGGCGGGTCGTAAGGGATGTCGGATCAAAAGGACGGATATGTTCGCCCGAAAAGGACCCGACCATGCGAGATCCGACGTCCTGAACTCTGACGACCTGAACTCTGACGACCTGAACTCTGATGACCTGGGGGAATCGATGAAGACGAGCATGCGTGTGAACAAGGGCCTGGTCGCCGCGGCAGCGGTGGCGGCGACGGCCGGTGTCGCCGCCGGGACGGTACCGGCTTCCGCGGCCGGTACGCCCCGCTTCCTGGCACCTTCCCAGCTTCCGCCGCACCCGACGTCGGCCTGGACCGCGGGACCGGTCACGGCGGGGCAGCCGGACCCGCTGCCGATGTGCGTCGGCGAGGCGCTCCCGTCCACCTCCGTGCACCGCGCCTACCGCACCGACCTGGACACCGGCGCCTTGCAGGTGACGGTCGTCGAGCGCAGTGAGCGGCGGGCCAAGGACTACGCGGCCCTGCTGCGCACCAAGCTCGACGGATGCGCGAAGAAGGTGATGGAGGAGAACCCCGACATCACCGCGGAGCAGAAGTACTACGGCAAGCTGAACGTCGAGGAGGGCGCGTACGTCTACGGCGTCCACACGAACGCCACCTGGGGCGCCTCCGACATCAACATGTTCTCGGTGGGACGTGACGGCAACACCGTGACGCTCGTGCAGTGGGGCCAGATGGGTGGCTTCGCCGACGCCCAGGTCGCCGACTTCAAGAAGACGACCGTCACGGCGGTGAACAAGCTCTACTGATCAACGGCGGAAACGGCGGAAACGGCAGAAACGGCAGACTTTCTGCCCGCCCGGCAGGAGACGTTGGTCCCGCATGCCCCGCGGGGCACGGGGCACCCGATCCGCGCACGACCGAGCAACCACAGCAGGAAGGAAAGGAAGCGTCATGGCTG
This sequence comes from Streptomyces sp. DSM 118878, assembly GCF_052936595.1. Classification (NCBI taxonomy): domain Bacteria; kingdom Bacillati; phylum Actinomycetota; class Actinomycetes; order Kitasatosporales; family Streptomycetaceae; genus Streptomyces; species Streptomyces sp. DSM 118878. Next base: position 722,009 of record NZ_CP193622.1, on the reverse strand, counting down.
AGAACACCCTGGACGGCCACCGCGTTCTGGCGATCGTGTCCAACTACGGGATCGAACAGGACGAACTGGTGGTGCCGGTGGAGCACCTGCGCGACCGGGGCGCGCACGTCGACGTCGCCGCCGTCTCGGCGGAGGAGATCCAGACCCTCGTCGGCGACAAGGACCCCGGCAAGACGGTCCGGCCGGACCTGAAGATCTCGGACGCGGACGTGTCCTCGTACGACCTGCTCGTGGTGCCCGGCGGCACGATCAACGCCGACAACCTGCGGCTCGACGAGGACGCGGTGAACGCGGTGCGTACGTTCGCCCGGGCGGGCAAGAAGGTGGCCGCGATCTGCCACGGCCCATGGCTGCTGGTCGAGGCCGACGTCCTTGCGGGCAAGACCCTCACCTCGTACGCCTCGGTCGCCACCGACATCCGTAACGCCAAGGGCACGTGGGTCGACAAGTCCGTCATGCACTGCGGCGCCGAGGACTGGGATCTCATCACCTCGCGCAATCCGGGTGATCTCAAGGACTTCTGCCGCGAGATCGACTCCACGCTCGGGGCGGCGGTCTGACGCACCCTTTCCGCTCGCGCCGGGCGCCGGGCGCGGGACACAGGGACACAGCGGTGGCCGGGAGGTACTCCTCCTGGCCACCGCTGCTCGTGTGATCGACAGCGGCGGCCGGGAGTCGGCCTCAGTGGCGGGTCGGGTGCGCCGAGCGCTGGGTCGGCAGGCCGAAGGGACGGTGCGGTCGCGCGAGACCCGCGGACGCGTCGGCCCTGCGGTCCTGCGGGCGGGGCATCAGCAGCTCGTGGAAGAGCTCGTGCCCGGCGAGCATGGCGTGCCGCATGGCCTCGGGGTCGGTCTCGCCCGCGGCCGCGCGCCGCGCTGCCTCGTGCAGTTCACGGCTGCCGTGGGCGTGCCGCGGGCAGTGCAGGGAGAGGGCGTCGGCCTGGCGCACGCGTGACTCCGCGGGGAAGCCGCGCTCCACGGCGAGCCGGTTGAGCAGGGCGTTGGCCAGCGCGACCGTCTGTCCCGGAGCGTCGGCGAACCGCTCCTGCAACTCGGCCCACGAGGAGCTGTACCGCTCACGGGTCGGCGTGCTCAGCCCCTTGACGCGGAGGTTGCCGAAGCGCCGCAGGCGCTCACTGAGCTCGCGCTCGGCGGCTGCCGTGTCCCCCTGGTGCTCCGCCACCGCGCGGTCGAACTCGGGACCGAAGCGGCGCCGGAGGTCGTCGGTACTCGTCTGGTTCAGCGGGCGGGCGAGCAGCAGCGCAGTGATGATCGCCACGGCCGCGCCCAGGATGGCCAGCATGCTTACGGACATGTGCCTGCCTTCCTCAGAGACTCCCTCAAGCGAGGCTTCAGCTACAGCGTGTAACCAAACGTGCGCAGAATAAACGCGTTGGGTGACATTTCACTTCCGCTGCGTGGGTGATTCACCAACCCTGGCGGGCATCACGCTGGGCATCGCGCTTGGTGAAGCGGTGCCACCAGTGGTGCCGCCGGGGGTGGACGGCCCGGCCGAGCCTGCGCCCCAGGACGAGATAGCCGAGCAGCGCGCCCGTGGTGTTGAGGATGACGTCGTCGATGTCGAAGGTCCGGCCCGTCACGAGGATGCCCTGTGCCAGCTCGACCAGGACCATGGTCACCGCCGTGGCCAGCGCCACCCTCAGCAGGCCGCGGGTGCGGGGGAGGAGCACGGGCAGCAGCAGGCCGAACGGCACCCCGAGCAGGATGTTGCCGCCGATCTGCTTGACCGTGTCACGGAAACCCGGCTGGGCCAGGTAGTCCCGTATGGAGTCCCCGGGTGTGAGGTTGCTGTGGGTCAGGCTCACGGAGGCCGCCGACGGCTCCAGCGTGAGACGGGCCAGCACCACGGCGAAGGCGACCATGCCGACGAAGGCGGCAAGCATCGTGACCGCCCGCACCAGCGGCGGCAGCGGCGCCTTGCGCGGCTCGGGCTCGGGCTCGCCGGCGGTCCCCGCCGCTTCCTCGTGGCGACGTGAGCGTGCCGTGAGGCGTGTGCGTGCCGTACGACGTGAGCGTGCCGTGCCGCGTGTGCGTGCCATCAGTGCCTCCACCTCCAGGAAGGGCCGGCCCGTCGAACCGTGGCGGGATGTACCGGACCGCGTGGCTCCGCCGGGCGAGCCGGTGATCAGCCGTGCACCATGCGTCGTACGTCGTCCATGTCCCCGCAGCACGTACGCAGTTGCTCGGCGCGCTCCCTCGCGAACGCGGCGCCGAGGCGGATGCGTCCGGCCCGGGTGACCCGCTCACCGGCGTCCACGAGGAGCGTCCGTTCCGTCTCGTCCGCGTAGTCGGTCACCGAGGTGACGAGTTCCTCCAGCCGGGCGTCCCATGCGCAGGGGCTCCGCTCGTCGGCCTCCAGGAGGTCGAGCAGGGCCTCGGTGCCCTCACCGTGGCGGGCCACACCGCGCCGGATCTGGCCGTTGTCGATGCCTCCGTACCGCAGGAGCGCGGGGTAGACCTCCGTCTCCTCGGCCCGTACGTGGGCGATGTAGAGCTGCGCGAAGTCCCGCAGGGCGTGGCGGTGTTCGGATGGGCCGCCGTGGCTCAACTGCCGCAGCAGGTCCTCCGCGATCCGGTGGTCCTTGAGGATCAGCTTGACTACGTCCTGCGAAGGGAACATCAAGTGCCCGCCTCTCTGGTCCGCTTCCCCGCTCCGCTACCCGGCCCCGGCCACCTGATGCGTCGCATCGGCCGATCGGCGCAACACCGCCCTCTGCGGTGAGGTGCCCGGTGAGGTCGGGGAGAGGGGCGCCGGGGGCGTCCCGGATGCGTCTCCCGGCGCTAGCATCAGACGCCGCTGACCTACGATGAAGGAACGGTTCTGCTGCCATGGCCGACGATGCCTGCCTGTTTCTGCTGCCCGCACGCCACCCCCTGATCGGGGCGCCCCTCGCCGCCGTCGGCGACCTGGAGTGCCGCGAGACCCCCGCTGTCCAGGGATGGCTGCACGCCCATGGGGTGTCGGCCTCCTCGGAGCTCGTCCGCATTCTCCCCGCGGAGACTGAGGCGATCATTCCGGAGGAGGCCGAGCGGCTGCCCGTGCCGCTGAGCCCCGAGGAGACCATCCGGGTGCAACAGGCGTGCGCCCCGCGGTCGGTGACGGACATCGAGTCCGAACTGCTCGACTTCCGGGACGCCGCACGGGAACGGGAGTCGCTCGTCCACCGTGCCCTGACCGCCGGCATCCCCGCGCCCCGCATCGCGCAGCTCACCGGTCTCGACCCGCAGGAGGTCGGCCGCCTGACCGAGGGCTGACGGCGCGAGAGGGCCCGGCAGGACGGCGGGCAGCGCCTTCCGGGGCCCGGACGGCATACGGCGCCTTCCGGAAGGCCCGGAGGGCGCCCTTCGGACGTGGTGCGACAATCTGCTGACCGGATCGCGGACCGTGGCTCCGGTCCGGTCCGGTGCGGTGGTCGCACCGCATTGAGCGAGAAGCTGTGGAGGGCCCTGGGGCGGTGTCGCCCCCGGTGCCCGGCGGTGGGGAGGAACCGACGATGACGCAGTGGCGGTACCACGCCAGGGACGCGGTGGAGTGGCGGCACATCGCCAGGGGCGCCAGGCCGGTTCCCGAACCCATGGCCACGCCCTTCGTCTGGACGGCCGCTTCCTGGGGCTCCTTCGCGCTGATCGGCGTGCTCGACCTGCTCGGCGCCCTCGACCGCACCGGCTTCGCGCTGGCCGCGCTCTCCCTGCTCGCCGCAGTCCTCGGGGTGCTCGGCCGGTTCACCGCCGCCCCGGGGACCGCGCTGCTCTGCTGGGCCCTGCTGAACGTCTTCGCCGCCCACCCCACCGGCGAGATCTCCTGGGCGGGGCACCGGGATCCCGGCTGGATGGCCTGCCTGCTCGCGGCGGCCCTCCTCGGCACGGCCGCGGGCCGGCTGTTCTCCGCGCGGGCGGCCTACCGCCGCGTCACCCCGTACGACGGAGCAGCCTGACCGGCGCACCCTCTCGGTCACCCGGCACCCTCTCGGTCACCGCGCGGCCCGCCTCGGTCACCGCGCGGCGGCGGTCCGCACCCGGGCCAGCTCCACGGTGTACTGCGCCCCGGCGAGCAGCGCCAGGTTGGACATCCACAGCCAGACCAGGAAGACCACGACGCCCGCCAGCGAACCGTAGAGCTTGCCGTAGCTGCCGAACCCGGACGCGTACCAGGTGAACAGGGCCGACGACACCAGCCAGAGCAGCGCCGCGAGCAGACCCCCCGGCAGGCTGTGGCGCCAGCCACGGGCGGACGGCGGCGCGTTGCGGAACAGGACGAGGACGAGCAGCGCCACCAAGCAGAACAGGGCGGGCCACTTCAGGACCACCCACGCGGTCTGCCCCGCGTCCCCGACACCGATACGCCGGCCAAGCCCCTCGGCGAGCGGACCGCTGAGCACCAGCAGGAGCGCGCTCGCGACGAGCAGCGCCAGGAGCGTGACCGCGGTCATCAGCACCCGGTGCGCCTTGCGCCAGACGGGCCGGCAGTCCGCCTGCCCGTGCATCGCGTGCAGCGCCCGCCGGAAGACGGCCGAGTAGCTGGACGCGGACCACACGGCGCTGACCGCCCCGGCGATCACCACGGTGAGCGCCGCCGAACGCGCGTCCGCCATGTCGCTGAGCGCCGCGTGCAGGGCGCGCCCCGACTGGGCGGGCGCCCAGGCCGTCACCTCGGATATCAGCGCCTCGGTCGTGTCCGGGCTGACCAGGCTGATGAGGCTGACGGTGACCAGGAAGGCGGGGAGCAGGGCCAGGATCGCGTAGTACGTCAGGGCCGCGGCCCAGTCCGAGACGTCGTCGTTCCACATCGATACGGGGGTACGGCGCAGGGCGGTGCACCGCGGGCCCCATGCCGCGCCCGCCGTGGGCGCGGCTGCCGGTGGACTGTCCATGGAACTGCTCCTTGAGCGTGGTGACCGTGGCGACGTGCGGGATGCCGCTGCTACCCGCGCTGCTCCGCCTCGCTCCGGTTCAGTCCATGGGCCAGTTCCTGGAGCACTTCGTGCTGTGTCTTTCCGGTCATTTCGGCGATCTGAAAGAGCAGCGCGGCACACAAGGCGGTGGCACTGTCGGCGACTTGATCGAGATCGCCGTCCTTCGCGCGTATCTCCGCGATGTATTCGTCCATTGCGGGTTCGCCGGAAATGTAAGCCGTCATGGCTTCGATCCCCGCGCGCACGCGGTCGTAGTCATTCATCGTCATGACCGTAGACTTTCACGTCACCTCACCCTCTCGCCAAACCCGTCATGAACGCCGCATCGCCGAAAGTTCCGGGCCGGGCGGGAGGCTTGCATAAACTCCCTGCCGTGCTCGGGACGGGATCCGCTCAAGCGGCCTTTCTCTTCTCCGGCCGGGCCGACCGAATTTGCTGCCTTTCCGGCCCCGGCGCCACCTCACCCCCGCCGCGGATCAGGCGAAGGTGGCGCCGGCGGGCGTGCCGGCCGGAACGTTCCCGGGATGTGGGGTCCAGCAGCCGGTCCTCCAGCCGCACCATCAGGAGGAGCAGAACTGCCAGCCCCGGCAGGAGTAGGACGGCGACCGCTGTCATGCCGCTCCCCTTTCCGTTGAGGACCCCTTCCGGGTGCCCGCGCGGACGGAGAGGAACAGCGCCCGACGTGAAGATTCCGCGAGGAACCGCCCGGGAGGGGGCAGCGGCCGGGGGAGCAGCGGTCGGCGGGTCAGCGGTCGCGCACGCTCAGCCCTGGCGGGCGAGGGCGAGCCGGTGCAGATCCTCCAGCGCCTCCGGCAGGACGGTGCGCCGATGCCACTCGATCCACGCCCCTGTGGCACGGCTGGTGTCCGCGAGGGCCCGGAGCTGTGCCCCGGTGAAGCCGATCAGGGGGCGTGCGTGGTGCGAGGAGATGACGCCGTGCACGGTGTCCGTCGCGTCGATCAGCGGAATGCTGTGGCAGGCGCGGCTGCCGGCGGAGAGGATCACGCGGCGCGAGAGGTCGTCGAAACCGGGGGACGCTTCCACGTCCTTGACGGTTACCTGACGGCGGGCGACGGCGGCCCGTGAGCACGCGGTCCCCCCGTCCACGAACGCGAAGAAATCGGTGAACTCCTGGTTCAGGCCGGTGTGTTTCTCCATGCGCAGGGTGGTGTCCTCGACCAGCTGGACGTTGCCCATGTCGGTGCTGGTGATGTCGAGCACGCGGTTCAGGGCGCTGCCGAGGACCTCTCCCTGGTTCCTCGCGTCGAGCGTGCCGGAGCCGAGCGCGTCGAGCGGCGGGGCCGGCTCCGGTGGCCGCGGCTGGAACCAGGACTGCGCACCGCGCTCCGGGCCCGAGGTGCGGGCGATGGCGACGGCCACCTGGTGCAGCTTGATGTTGGCCCGCTGCGACGCCTGGCGCATCAGCGAGAACGCCGCCTCGGCGTCCGGCAGGCCGTACCGCTCCACCAGCACGCCCTCGGCGAGCGCGATCTTGGGGCGGGAGCGGACCTGCACCTCCAGCTCGGACACCTGCCGCCGCAGCTCGGCCGCCTGGGCCGCGAGCCGCTGCGTCGTGGGCCCCAGGGGGGAGGACCGCTCGCCCTCGGGATGGGGCACCGGCTGATTGTCGGTCAATGAATCTCCAGCTGTCGAGTCGGCCACGGCCCCCTGATTGTTCGGCGGAGGCAGCGGTGACGGCAACTCCTCGCAGCAGTGTTCCATGGGCCGCCGGAGGCCTGGGCCGCACCCGGCGCGACGGCCGGGCGCAGGGACGGGCACTCGCCGTGCGCATGGACGGGCACTCGCGGGGAAACCGGCCAGTGAGCCACTCCCCGCATCGCCGCGCGGCGTCGGTCCGCGCCCCTCCCGAAGGAGTCACCGTGCTCGCTGTCGGCGCTGCCGTCGTGTTCGGCCTGGCGTGGATCCTCCACCTCACCGAGACCTCGGCCAATATCTTCTTCGGCACCACCAGCCTGACGCTGCTGGGTCTGACCCTGGTGGCGCTGCACCTCACCGGTGTCGGCGCCGGCTGGACCCCGCAGCGCCGGCGCCGCCGCTGACCCGGACGCCGCGTCCGTGCCCGCGCCCGTGCCCGCGCCCGCGCCCGTGCCCGTGCCCGTGCCCGTGTGAGGGCCTACTCGAAGCGGGAGGTGTCCCCGGCTCCGTGACGGACGATCTCGGCCTCGCCTTCCGAGAAGTCGATCACCGTGGTGGGTTCGGTGCCGCAGTCCCCGGAGTCGATGACGGCGTCCACGACGTGGTCGAGCCGCTCCTTGATGTCCCAGCCCTGCGTGAGCGGCTCCTCCTCGTCGGGCAGGAGGAGGGTGCTGGAGAGCAGCGGTTCGCCGAGTTCGGCGAGCAGAGCCTGGGTGACGGTGTGGTCGGGGATGCGGACCCCGACGGTCTTCTTCTTCGGGTGCAGGAGCTGCCGGGGGACTTCCCTGCTCGCGGGCAGGATGAAGGTGTAGCGGCCGGGCGTGGCGGCCTTGATGGCGCGGAACACGTCGTTGTCGAGGTGCACGAACTGGCCGAGCTGCGCGAAGTTCTGGCACACCAGGGTGAAGTGGTGGCGCTCGTCGAGCTGACGGATCGTCCGAATCCTGCCGAGGCCTTCGCGGCTGCCGAGCTGGCAGCCCAGCGCGTAACAGGAGTCCGTCGGGTACGCGATGAGCGCGCCGGAGCGGATGCTGTCGACCACGGTGGTGATGCTGCGCCGCTGGGGATTGTCGGGGTGGACGTCGAAGTACTTGGCCATTGGCCGAGTCTAGGCGATCGGCCGCCACCCGGCGGCGAGGCTCAGTGCCAGGGGCAGCGGGGCAGGCCGGGGAAGGGGTCGGTGCTGGTCAGGACGCTGCTCGCGGGCATGTTGCCCCAGGCCTCGATGCTGGGCAGACTCACCGTCTCGTCGCCCTGCGTGTAGTACCAGACGTTGTTGCCGCCCTTGTGCGCCTCGCCGATCGAGTAGCAGACGAACCAGCTCTGGGTCGTCTTCAGCCGCCCGGTCACGGGGGCGTCGAAGGCCGGGCGTCCGTACAGGTCTCCCGGGGCGTTGGCGCAGTACAGGTCGCCGGTGAACTTGTTGCCGAGGGTGTCCGTGTGGGTGACGTTCGGCCGCAGGACGCAGTTCGCGTCGGCCGTGGGGGTGGGGGTGGGCGTCGCCGCCGAGGCCGGGGTCAGGGGCCACAGGGCGGCGGCCGCGAGGACGAGGGCCGAGGCGGCGGTACGCCCGCCGCGCGTCTTCTCGAAGAACGCCACGATCTCACTCCAGATGTCGGTGGTCAGGCAGGTGGTCAGACAGGTGGTCAGTCGGCCGGGCGGTGGCGGTCAGCCGGGCAGGCAGGCCGGCAGGCCGGGGAAGGGATCGGGTTCGGTCTCGACGCGGAAGGCCGGCACGTATCCCCAGCCCTCCCACAGCGGCCAGTTGAGGACCTCGTCGCCCTGCGTGTAGTACCAGATGCGGTTGCCGCCCTGATGCAGGTCACCGCTCTGCCAGCACACGAACCAGCTCGGCGAGGTCTTCAGCTTGGAGATGACCGTCCCGTACACCTCCGGCGTCGCGAAGACGTCGGCCACGGCGTTCTCGCAGTAGAGGTCCTTCGTGTACGTGTGGCCCTTGATGTCGGTGTGCCGTACGCCCTCGCGGATGTGGCACACCGGAGCCGCGGAATCGTTCCGGGCGGTGCTCGCGGCGGCCGCACCGGCCGCGGGCAGGAACATCGAAGCCGCCGCGGCTGCCGACAGCGCCCCGAGCGCATGCCATCGCCTCGCCGTGCCCCGTGACTGTCTCTTCATCCCCGTATCCCCCTCATCGTCCCCTCGTCCCCTCATGCCCTCATGCCCTCATGCCCTCATCCCGGTCATCCCCAAGAACATTTGGGCAGGCCGGGTACTGGGTCCTGCTCCGTCTCCAGCTTCACGGCGGGCATGTAGCCCCAGGCCTGCGCGCTCGGACGCGAGACGACCTCGTCGCCCTGGGTGTAGTACCAGATGTTGTTGCCCCCGGAGTGGGGGTCGCCGACCTTCCAGCAGACGAACCAGCTCCTGGTGGTGACCATGCGGCCGACCACGGGGCTGTCGGTGAACGACTGGAGATGGACGTCGCCGGGCGCGTTGTCGCACAGGATGTCCGCGTCCCACGTCATCCCGGTCCAGTCCGTGTGCGGACTGTTCTCACGCATGACGCACGCCGTGGCCGAGCCGGCCGCGTGCGAGGTCCCGGCCGCCGTACCCGTCAGGCACGTCGCGACGACGGCCGCGGCGAGCAGCGTGCCGCTGGTCCTCCGGTTCATGGTCCCCCCTGGTGTACCGGTCCGCTGTGTACCGGTCCGCTGTGTCCGTCTGCTGTGTCCCTCGGCGGGAGTCTCCCGCGTCCCGCTGACACCGCTCTGACTACGCGGGAATTACGGGAGACACGCGGATCACCCGGCGGGCAGACTGCCCTGATGACCGGATCACGAGACTTCAAGACCGACCTCAAGGTGTACTTGCAGGACGCGCGCGACTGTCTGCTGTGGAAACTCGACGGGCTCTCCGAGTACGACATCCGCCGACCGATGACCCCTACGGGCACCAATCTGCTGGGCCTGGTGAAGCACGTCACCGGCGCCGAGGCGCTCTACCTGGGCGAGACGTTCGGCCGGAGTTTCACCGGCGCGCCGAAGCTGTGGTGCACGGGCGAGGCCGAGCCCAACGCGGACATGTGGGCGACCCCGGAGGAGTCGCGGGAGTCGGTGGTCGGGCTGTACCGCCGGGTGTGGGCCCACTCGGACGAGACGATCGAGTCACGCTCCCTCGACGCGCTCGGCCGAGTACCCGGCGGCCCGGAGAAGGAACTGACGCTCCATCGGGTCCTCGTCCACGTGATCGCCGAGACCCAGCGGCACGCCGGCCACGCCGACGTCGCCAGGGAACTCGTCGACGGAGCCGTCGGCCAGCGCGAGGACGGGCGGAACATGGCGCCCGGCGACCCCGCGTGGTGGGCGGACCACCGCGCCCGGCTCCAGCGCGTGGCCGAGGAAGCCGGACGCACCGCCCGTGATGCCGCGTCGGCGTGAGGTGAGTGGCGGCGCGGCCGGCTCGCGGGAGCCGGACTCCGCGGGGCCGGCGGCCCGTCCCTGCTGACCGGCTTCCTGAACCTGGCCGAGCGCCGCGCAGGCCTTCCTACCGACCGTCCTCCTGAACCTGGCCGAGTACCGCGTCGACCTCCACCTCGACCAGCCAGGCCGGGTCGATGAAGCGGGAGACCTCGACGACCGTGCAGGCGGGCCGCACCGCGGCGAACCGCTCGCCGTGGGCCCGGGCGGCCTCCTCCCACCGCGTCACGTCGGTCAGCAGGAGGCGGGTGCGGACCACGTCCCCGACCGACGCCCCCGCCTCGCGCAACGCCCGCTCGGCGATGTCCAGGCACCGCACCGTCTGGGCGTAGACGTCACCCGGCCCCACGGTGGACCCGTCGTCGCCGATGGGGGCCGTCCCCGCGACGGCGACGTACGGTCCTGTCCGCACGGCACGGGAGAACCCGATCCGCGGTTCCAGCGGTGATCCGGAGCTGACGATCCGACGTGTGTTGTCCATCCCGGCATGGTGCCCGCGACCACGCCCGTACGGCTGATCCGTCCGGCTGCTGGACAGTGCGGGCTCCGCTGTTCAGGGCGCACGCCGGTTGGGCTTCATGGCGGCTTGCGCGTACTCGGGCAGTTCGATGACGGTGACGCCGGCGGACTCCAGGAGCCCCGAGCCGTCGCCGGCGGACACGGACCCTTCGGGGTCGCGCACGGCGGTCACCACGCGCCGCACCCCGGAGTCGCGGATCAGCTCGGCGCACGGTCGCGTGCCATCGGGGCGCTGGGCGCAGGGGGCGAGCGAGCTGTACACCGTCGCCCCGCGCAACCGGGTCTGCGCGGCGCCGAGCGTGCCGAGCGCGGCTTCCTCGGCGTGCGCCCGCGAGCCCTCGCCGGAGAGTCCGCGGGCCAGTTCCGTGCCGTCCGCGGCGACGACGACCGCGCCCGCGCAGAGGCCGTTCTCCGGCGGCGCGACTTCGGCGGCGAGCTGGCAGGCGACAGCCAGCCAGCCGCGGTCGGCCATGGTCGGGTGCTCGTCGGGCCCGGGGGCTCCGCAGGCGGCGGCGGACGGCTGGGTCATGGTGCTCCTCGGGGGCGCTGGGTCGGCTCTCGCGTGGTGTCGTACGTACGCGTACCCGTTTACCCCGCCTGAGCGCCGCCCGGGGTCAGCCGATGGGCTCGCGCATCTCCTCGCGCACCTTCAGCGTCGTCCGCGCCACGGCGTCGAGGTCGATGTCGTCGGGGTCCTTCGACGCGTCCTCCGCCGTGACGACACCCACGGCCGCCCCGGTGTTGTCGTCGCCCCAGGCACACAGCGGCACGTTGCTCCGTGCGCCGCCCGTGCCCTGGTCCGTAGTGAGGACCTGGCACCGCACCGTGAGACCGGAGCCCGCGGGGGTGATGTCGCGCGCGGGCACGGCGACCGTGGCACCCTGCGCCTCGGCCGCGCCCCGCATCATGTCATCGCGCGCCGAGGCGGCGTTCTTGAACCGCCCGTACATGCCGGAGACGACCAGCGCACCGCCCGCTTGCTCGCCCTGGCCCACGTACTGCCCGACGACCGCCTTCGGGTCCCGGATGTTGGCCCGGCTCCGGTTCTCCTCGACGATGGCCTTGCCCGAGGTGTCGGAGAGGTCCTGCGTCAACTTGTACGTGCCGTCGAGCAGTTCGGGCGGCACCGACATGCGGTACTTCGCCTCGGGGAACCCGCCGGAGGCCTCGGAGAAGACCCGGGAACCCGCGACGGCGGCCCCCACCAGCACGACGACGACCGCGGCAAGGATGCCGACCACCTTGCCGGTGCTGTGCCGGGGCGGCGGCGGTGCCACGGGCGGGTGACCCCAGGGCCCGGGCCCTGGCCCCGGTCCGGGCGGGGGCTGGTGCGCGTACGGCACACCCTGCCCGTACGGAGCGCCCTGCTGGGGGTAGGGGACACCCTGCTGGGGGTACGGGGCACCCTGCTGGGGGAAGGGGGGCTGGGCGTGGGGCGGTTGCGGTGGCTGCTGCTCATAAGGAGACGGGACAGGACCGAAACCACCGGGCTGGGGCGGCGTGGACATGGCGAATACGCTACGACACGCGCCGGACGGCACGGCGACCGGGCAGGGCCCGTGCACACGTTAAGCACTTGCTGCGCACGGCCGCCCAACTTAGCCTCCCCGCATGGCAACAGCACAGGTCAACGGCGTCACCATCGGCTACGACGACGAGGGCGGTGAGGGCGTGGACGCGGGCCGCCCCACCCTCGTACTCCTCCACGGCCACCCCTTCGACCGCTCCATGTGGGGCCCGCAGCGCGCGGCTCTCGCGAGCGACCACCGTGTGATCACGCCCGACCTGCGGGGCTACGGCGAGTCCAGCGTCGTGCCCGGCACCACGGAGTTCGCCACGTTCGCCGAGGACGTCGCCGCGCTCCTCGACCACCTCGGCGTGGCCGAGTTCGCGCTCGGCGGCCTGTCCATGGGCGGACAGCTCGTCATGGAGTGCTACCGCCTCTTCCCGGAGCGCGTCACCGGTCTGCTCCTCGCCGACACCTTCCCCACGGCCGAGACCCCGGAGGGCAAGGTCACCCGCAACGCCACCGCCGACCGGCTCCTCGCCGAGGGCATGAAGGGGTACGCGGACGAGGTCCGGGACAAGATGGTCGCCCCGTACAACACGGACGCCTCCGCCTACGTCCACGGCATGATGCTGGCCGCCCCGCCCGAGGGAGCCGCCGCCGCGCTGCGCGGCAGGGCCGAACGCCCGGACTACCGCGACCTGTTGACCCGCGCCGCCGTGCCGACCCTCGTCGTCGTGGGCCGCGACGACGCCTTCACCCCGGTCGCCGACGCCGAGGCCATGCACGCCGCGCTCCCCGACTCGACGCTGTGCGTCATCGAAGCGGCGGCGCACATGCCGAACCTGGAACGCCCCGCCGAGTTCAACGCCGCGCTGCGCTCCTGGCTGGAGCGGGTCGCCGCACGCTGAGCACCGCGGGGACCCGACCTCATCGGGCACAGAAGGTCGGGTCCGGCGGGGGGCCCGCTGCCTAGCGTGGTGAGCGCAATCAAGGAAAGGAACCCGGGGTGCTCGAGCGGCTCAACCAGACGATGGAACAGATCGAGTCCCGTCTCGATCAGCGCATCGAGGTGGCCGATCTGGCGCGCACGGCGGCGACGTCGGAGTACCACCTGCGCCGGATGTTCTCCGCGCTGGCGGGCATGCCGCTGTCGGAGTACGTCCGGCGCAGGCGGCTCACCGTCGCCGGTGCCGAGGTGCTCGCGCGGCGCGAGTCGCTGCTGGAGATCGCGGTGCGGTACGGGTACGGCTCGGGCGAGGCGTTCGCGCGGGCGTTCCGTGCCATGCACGGAGTCGGCCCCGGCGAGGCCCGGCGGACCGGCACCGCGCTCGTCTCCCAGCCCCGGCTGACTTTCCGCCTCACCGTCGAAGGGAACAGCAGCATGCGCTACCGCGTGATCGACAAGCCGGAGTTCAGTGTCGTCGGGCCCAAGGCCCGGGTGCCGCTGGTGCATTCGGGGCCGAACCAGGCGATCATCGACTTCGTCCGGGCCATCCGTCCGCAGACCAAGGAGAGCCTGGAGAACCTCTCCGACCAGGAGCCGCGGGGCACCGTCGCGGTCTGCGACGACCTCGATCCCGGCCGGGCCGAGGGAACCGAGCTGGACTACTACCACGGGGTCATCACCTCGGCGCCCGCCCCGGCAGCGGTGCCCGAGGACGCGGCCGTCCTGCCGGTCCCCGCGGGCACCTGGGCGGTCTTCACCACCTCCGGACCCGCGCCGCGGGCCATCCAGGAGCTGTGGCGGGACGTGTTCACGGAGTGGTTCCCCGCCAACCCGTACCGCAGCCGTCCCGGGCCCGAGATCCTGCGCACCCGCCTGTCGGCGGACGGCACGGAAGCGGACGCCGAGCTCTGGCTGCCGGTGGAGCGCGAACAGGGCTGAGGGGCCTGGCGCGCATCGGGGCGATCAATCCCGTCGAAAGACGGGAATCCCCGCAAGCCTGCGTCCATGCGGCGGCCCCGTGCGGAATCCTGGCCGACCAGGACGGCGACCGACGCGCGACGCCGACGCGACGTGCGGCGAAGGCGAGGTGACGCGTGTACGACTGCGAGATCGCCGTGGTGGGCGCGGGCGCCGCCGGGCTCTCCCTCGCCCACCGCCTGTGCGCGCCCCGGCCGGGGCCCGTCCCCTCCGTGACGCTCGTCGACGCCCCGCCGGGCCCGGCCAGGCCACCGGAGCGGACGTGGTGCTACTGGGAGGAGGCCGGGGGAGAGTTCGACGACGCGCTGACCGCCGTGTGGGACACCCTCCGCGTACGGGCGCCGGACGGCACCCAGGTGGTCGGCTCACCCGCACCGCTGCGGTACAAGATGCTCCGGTCGAGCTCCTTCGAGACGCTGGTCGCGGCCCGCCTCGACGCGGAACCGGGGCTGCGCCGCCTGACGGCCCACGTGGACGAGGTGCGCGACGCGGGGGAGGGGGCCGAGGTCCGGGGGACCACCGCGGACGGGCGGCCGGTGTCGCTCCGGGCCCGGTGGGTGTTCGACTCCCGCCCGCCGCGGGAGCTGCCGCCCGCGAGGACCAGGCTCCTCCAGCACTTCCGCGGCTGGTACCTCACCACGCGGCAGCCGGTCTTCGACGCCCGCGTGGCGGACCTGATGGACTTCCGCACGCCACAGCCCGCCCGCGGTCTCTCCTTCGCCTACGTCCTGCCGACCACGGCACGCCAGGCGCTGGTGGAGTACACGGAGTTCTCCGCCGCGCCCCTCGACGAGCGGGAGTACGAGCGGGCCCTGCACGACTACGTACGGCACCGGCTCGGCGTCGAGCACTTCGAGGTGACCCGCGCCGAGCAGGGCGTGATCCCCATGACGGACGCCCGCTTCCCGCGCAGGGCAGGGCGGTCCGTCTTCCGCATCGGCACCGCGGGCGGCGCCACCCGGCCCTCCACCGGCTACACCTTCGCCGCCGTGCAGCGCCAGACCCGGGCGGTGGCCGCCGCCTGCCGTCAGGGACGGTTCCCGCAGCCGCCACCGGCCCACTCGGCGCGCTCGCTCGCCATGGACGCCGTGCTGCTGCGCGCCCTGGACACCGGGCGGGTGGCGGGCGCCCCGTTCTTCACCGGCCTGTTCCAGGGGGTGCCGATGGCACGACTGCTGCGCTTCCTCGACGGCGGCACCCGCTGGCCCGAGGACTTCACGATCGGGCTGCGCACCCCCGTACGCCCCATGCTCCGCACCGCGCTCGAACTGCCCTGGCTGCCGCGGCGCGCCCACCCCGACGGGCGTGGCGGGGCGGCGGGGCGGCCCGAACCCGAAGGACCGAACAGAGAGACGCCGAGATGACCGTGCTGCGTGACGACACCCTGTCCGCCGCCTTCGACCATGCCGCCCGCAGCTACGACCGCCTCGTGTCCGTCAACCCCGGCTACCACGCCCACCTGCGCAGATCCGCCCGCCGCCTCGGCCTGCCGAACGGCGGCGCCGGGCTGCGGCTCCTGGACCTCGGGTGCGGGACCGGCGCTTCCACCGCGGCCCTGCTGCGCGCCGCGCCGCGCGCCGAGATCGTCGCGGTGGACGCCTCCGCGGGGATGCTGGCGAAAGCGGCCCGCAAGCGCTGGCCGGCCGGTGTCTCCTTCGTGCGCGCGCCCGCCGAGCGGCTCGCCGACGAGGGGGTGAGCGGCCCCTTCGACGCCGTCTTCGCCGCGTACCTGTTCCGCAACCTCAAGGACCCCGACGCGGTGCTCGACGCGACCCGCGCCCTCCTGGCCCCGCGAGGCCGCCTCGCCGTGCACGAGTACACACTCGGCGGCAACGCCCTCGACCGCGCGGTGTGGACCGCGGTCTGCGCCGGCGTCGTCCTCCCGGTGGGCAGCCTCGCCGGCGACGGCCGCCTCTACCGGCATCTGTACCGCAGCGTCATCGCCTTCGACACGGCGGCCGAACTCGGGGCACGGGTACGACGGGCGGGCTTCGAGCGGGTACGCGTCCTGCCGATGCCGGGCTGGCAGACGGGCATCGCGCACACCCTCGTGGCCGAGGCGCCCCGGACGGCCGCGGCCCCCGCCCCCGCACGGGCCGAGCGATGAGGCGGGGCGGCGCACCCCGCAGGGGCCGCGACCGGCGCGCCGAGGTCGTCCCCGGGCCCCAAGGAGCCCCCCGCGTCACGGGCGAGGCGCCCGACGTGGCGGTGGTCGGCGGCGGGATCGCCGGGCTCGCCGCGGCCACCGCGCTCGCCGAACGGGGCGTCCACGTCACGCTCTACGAGCGCGAGCGGCAGCTCGGCGGGCGCCTGGCCGGCTGGCCGGTGCGGCTGGCGGACGGCTCGACGGTGACGATGAGCCGCGGCTTCCACGCATTCTTCCGGCAGTACTACAACCTGCGGGGGCTGTTGCGCAGGGCCGATCCCGCCCTCGGCCGGCTCACCGGGCTGCCCGACTACCCCCTGCGGCACAGCGGCGGCCTTCAGGACAGCTTCGCCCGCGTACCGCGCACACCGCCCTGGAGCGCGCTCGGCTTCGCCGCCCTCAGCCCGACCTTCGGCGTGCGCGACCTGGCCCGGATGAACCCCAGGGCCGCGCTGCCGCTCCTGGACGTGCGCGTCCCCGAGGTGTACGAGCGGCTCGACGGCATCAGCGCGTGGGAGCTGCTGCGACGCATCCGCTTCCCCGAAGCCGCCCACCACCTGGCCTTCGAGGTCTTCTCCCGCAGCTTCTTCGCCGACCCGAAGGAGCTCTCCGCGGCCGAACTCGCCCTCATGTTCCACATCTACTTCCTCGGCTCCAGCGAGGGGCTCCTCTTCGACGTGCCCGACGAGCCGTTCCCCGCAGCCCTGTGGGAGCCGCTCGCCCACTACCTCACGGGGCACGGGGCCGACATCCGCACCGGCCAGGGAGTGCGGAGCGTGCGGCCCGACCCGCGCGGCGGCCTCCGCGTCAGCACGCCCGACGGAGGACGCCGGCACGACGCCGTCGTCCTGGCCCTGGACACCGGGGGCCTGCGGCATGTGGTCGCCCGCTCGCCCGATCTCTGCGACGAGCGGTGGCGGGCCCGCGTCATGCGGCTGCGCACCGCCCCGCCCTTCCTCGTCTCCCGCCTCTGGTTGGACCGTCCGGTGGCGTCCGGCCGGCCGGGCTTCCTCGGCACCAGCGGCTACGGCCCCCTGGACAACGTCAGCGTCCTGGAGCGCTGGGAGGGCGAGGCGGCCCGCTGGGCGCGGCGGACCGGCGGCTCGGTCCTCGAACTGCACGCCTACGCGGTGGACGCGGGCGCCGACAAGGCCGCCGAACAGGAGCGGCTGCTCGGGAGGCTGCGGGAGGTCTACCCCGAGACACGTGACGCGGCGATCGTCGACGAGCGGCACGAATGGCGGGCCGACTGCCCCCTGTTCGCGGTGGGCGGCCACCGGGACCGGCCCGGCGTGCGCACCAGCGATCCGGCGGTCACGGTCGCGGGCGACCTGGTCCGCACCGATCTGCCGGTGGCGCTGATGGAACGGGCGGCGACCACCGGGTTCCTCGCGGCGAACGCCTTGCTCGCCAGGTGGGGCATCCAAGGACAGACGCTGTGGACCGTCCCGGCCAAGGGCAGGACACTCCCATTGCGGCTGCTGAACCACCTCGCCGGCATCTGAGCGTCACCACGTCTCAGCCGGGGAACCGCCCGCTGTTCCGCAGTTCCCAGCGCCGCTGTGCGTAGGCGATGTCGTCACGCCACAGTCTGCCCGCCGCGGCCCGCAGCAGGGGTCGGACCAGTGGCGCCGCTGCCCTGGCGACCGCGAAGCCGCGGCGGTCGGACGCGGCGACGACGGCCTCCACGACGGCGGTACGCGGCCGGCCCGCGCCGTCGTGGCCGAGCGGCGTGGCGTGGGTCTCGACGACGGACCCCTCGCCCTCGCCGCGCGTGACGCGCATGACGACGGTGCGCGGTTCGGGCGCGGTGAACACCGCGCGGACCGGCACCACCGCGCGCCCCACCACCTTGAAGGAGACGTCCACGGTGAACGCGTCGTCGCCGTCTCCTTCGGGGGCACCGACCACGGTGAGGTCGACGAAGGAGTACGGGTGGAACCACGCCCCGTGCCACGGGTCGAGGCGGTTGGCGATCACGTCCTCCGGTTCGCAGCGCCCGATGACCGTGCAGACCGCGGTGAGGGCGTCGGCCGGGCGGGGGCGCGCGGGAACGACCGGCCGCGCCGAGGGCTCCTCACCGCCGGCCTCGTCGAGCCTGATCCAGAGGAGCACTCCGTCGTCGTACGCGGGATAGGGGACCCAGCCCGCCCTGGCCCGCCCGTCGAGGGCGAGGCCGTGCCAGCGGCAGAGCAGCGTGCCGCAGTGGACGGGGCCGTCCTTCAGGGGAGCGCCGAGGTGCGGGCAGACGCCGGGACCGGCGCGCAGGACGCCCTCCGCGTCCCGCCAGGCGACGACCTCGGTGCCCGCGACGGTACGGCCGAGGGGGCGCTCGGGTGTGATCTCCCGGCTGCCGCCGATGACGTACCAGTTGCCCGACGGGCGGGCCCGCGCCCGCTCCAGGGCCGCGGCGATGGTGCCGGGCCTGGCCTCGCGCCAGGTGGGCCGCTGGCGGTCCCAGGGCACGGGCCCGCGGCGCAGGCTGAGCGGCAGGCGTCCGGCCGCGGGGGAGCGGCGGCCCCTCATGCGGTTTCCTTCCGGAGGCCGGTGACCGGTAGGCCGGTGAGCGGTGGCTTCGTACCGCCGAGGGCGCGGTGGCGCAGGCGGGCCGCGGCGAGGCGCAGCAGACCGTCGGCGGCGACCGCCGCCCGGCGGTGGCCGGGGACGAAGGACCGGCGGTGCAGCACGGCGTACCCGCCGTCGGCGATGGCGTCGAGGATGCCCCCGTAGAGCTTGAAGGCGGTGCGGACGCAGGGGCGGGAGAGGGGGTCGAGCATGGCGAGGCCGGGGGCCGCGTCGCGGTAGACGCCCCGGGTGAGCGCGGCGGCGGCCTTGAGCGCCCTGGTGATGCGCCGGTCGCGGTGGCCGGTGTCCCTGCTCCATCGCAGGAGGGCGCGGTCGACGCCGTGCGCGGCGAGCAGGTCGCCCGGGAGGTAGATCCGCCCCCGGTCGAGGTCCTCGCCGACGTCCCGCAGGAAGTTGGTCAACTGGAAGGCCACGCCGAGGGCGGCGGCGTGCGGGGCGGCCTCCTCGCGGGGCACGACGGTGCCGAGTACCGGCAGCATCTGTAGGCCGATGACGGCGGCCGAACCGTGCATGTAGCGGTACAGCGCCCCGTAGTCGGCGTACTCGGCGACCTCCAGGTCCTGCCGCATGGACGCCATGAAGTCGGTGAAGTGCTCGGCCGGGATGGCGTAGCGGGCGGCGGTGTCCCCGAGGGCCGTGACGACGGGCTCCGCGCCGCTGCCCGTGAGCAGACCGGCCGCGAGTTCGGCCCTGAGGCGGTCCAGGGAAATGGCCCGTTGTGCCGGTGTGGCCAGGGAGTTCAGGTCGTCGACGATGTCGTCGGCCCGGCGGGCGAAGCCGTACAGGGCGTGGACGGCCGGTCTTCGGTCGACCGGCAGGAGTCTGGTGGCCAGGAAGTAGGTGGTGCCGTGGCGCGCGTTGAGGCGCCGGCAGTGGCGGTAGGCGGCGCGCAGCGCGGGATCGGTGATGCCCGCCGCGTCGAGTTCCCTGGTGGTCATGGGCGCGGCCCCTTCGCGGTGCGGACCGGCCGGCCGCCCGTGACGCGGGCGGCGGCCAGCTTGCCGGAGATGAGAACGGTGGGTACGCCGACGCCCGGCGTGGTGCCGCATCCGGCGAGCACGGCGTTGACCGTGCCGCGCACGAGGTTGCGCGGCCGGAAGGGCCCGGTCTGGGCGAAGGTGTGGGCGGCGGAGAACGGCGTGCCGGCCGCGTGCCCCTGGGCCGCCCAGTGGACCGGCGTCACCAGGCACTCCTCCTCGATCGCGGCGGCGAGCCCGTCGAGTCCACGCCCT
Source organism: Streptomyces sp. DSM 118878 (assembly GCF_052936595.1). Classification (NCBI taxonomy): domain Bacteria; kingdom Bacillati; phylum Actinomycetota; class Actinomycetes; order Kitasatosporales; family Streptomycetaceae; genus Streptomyces; species Streptomyces sp. DSM 118878. Next base: position 702,066 of record NZ_CP193622.1, on the reverse strand, counting down.
TCGAGTTCGCGCAGGAGGCGGTCGCGGTAGCGCGGCGCGAGGCCGTGCCAGTCCGCGGCGGCGGGACCGATGTCGGTGTTGGGGCAGGGCGCGAGGACGTAGTGCAGATGGCGCCCCGGCGGCGCGAGGCCCGGATCGGTCGCCGTGGGGCGGGTGATGAGCAGCGAGGGGTCCGACATCAGGCGGCCGGTGCCGGTCAGCTCCCGGAAGGTCTCCTTCCAGGCGGCGCCGAACGAGATCGTGTGGTGGCCGAGACCGGGCCAGGTGCGGTCGGTGCCCGCGTGCAGGACCACCGCGGAGGGCGAGTGCCGCAGCGCGAGCGGCCGACGGGGCCGGTGCCCGAGCAGGCGGTAGGCGACGGGTAGGTCGGGGGTGAGGACCACGGTGTCGCAGGGGATGCGCCCGTGGTCGGTGATGACGGCCGTGACGCGGTCCCCGGAGCGTTCGAGCCGGGTCACGTCGTGCCCGTAGCGGATGTCGGCACCGGCGCCCGCCGCGGCGGCGGCCATGGCGCGCGGCAGGGCGTGCATCCCGCCGCGGGGGAAGAAGACACCGGCCACGGTGTCCATGTACGCGATGACGGCGTACGCGGCCAGGGCGCGGGCCGGGGGGACGCCCGCGTACAGGGCCTGGAAGGAGAAGACGCGGCGCAGCCGTTCGTCGGAGAGGAAACGGCCGATGCGGGCGTCGAGTCTGCCGAAGCCGCCGAGGGCGGCGAGGCGGGCCAGGTCCGGCGTCATGAGGGCGAGCGGGGAGTCGAAGTTGGCGTCGATGAAGCGGCGCATCTGCACGGCGTGCAGGCGGGTGAGCCAGGCGCGGAGCCGCCGGTAGCCGAGCGCCTCCCTGGCCCCCGCGAAGCGTGCGACCTCGGCTTCCATCTCCTCGGCGCGGGTGTGGACGTCGAGGCCGCTGCCGTCGGCGAACCGCGCCCGGTAGGCGGGGTGGAGGGGGACCAGGTCCAGGTGGTCGCCGAGCTCCTGGCCGACGGCGGCGAAGGCCTCCGCCACGAGGCCGGGCATGGTCAGCACGGTGGGTCCGGTGTCGAAGCGGTAGCCGCCCCGCTCCAGGAGCCCGGCCCGGCCGCCGGGGTGCGCGGCCCGTTCGACGACGGTCACCTCACGGCCCGCGCCGAGCAGGTGCAGCGCGGCGGAGAGCCCGGAGAGCCCGGCCCCGACGACCACCACCCGCGTGGTGGGTCCTTCCACGGTCCTCATCGGCGGCTCGTCCGGGAGGAGGGGCGTACGGGGTCGGGGTCGGTACCGGCGGAGGTGTGCACGCGATCCGGCGGCTCGTCGTTGTCGGCGTCGGCATCGGAGGGCGGTACACCGGCGGCGGCGCCGAGGAGTCCGCGCAGCCGCAGGGCGGCGTGGGGAGTGAGCGCGGCGCCGTCGAGACCGCGCAGGCTCCGCTCGGCGAGCCGCTGGATCTTGTCCTGGACGGCCGTGCGGGCACCGGTCGCCACGAGCACGTGACGCACCCGGTCCAGTTCGCCCTCGCTCGCCTCCCGGTTGCCCACGGTGCTGTCCAGGAGGGCGAGCGACTCGTGGTCGGCGGCGGCCGTGGCGCGGGCCCGCGCCACCTCGACCAGGTACGTCAGCTTGCCCTCGCGCAGGTCCTCGCCCGACGGCTTGCCGGTGTGCCGGGGGTCGCCGAAGGCGCCGAGCAGGTCGTCGCGGAGCTGGAAGGCGAGACCTGCGCAGCGGCCCGCGGAGCAGAGCGCCTCGGTGACCGCCTCGTCCGCCTCCGCCACGGCCGCGCCCAGGGCCAAGGGGCGCTCCACCGAGTACAGGGCGCTCTTGAGGGCGGCCGTGCGGATGGCCCGCGACATCGACCGCGCGCCGGTGGCCTGGCCGTGCAGGTCCAGGTACTGGCCGGCCACCATCTCCGTCCGCATCGCCTGCCAGAGCCCGCGGACGCGGCGCTCGGCCGGGGGGCTCAGCGCGGTCGCGGCCACCACGTCGTCGGCCCAGGCCAGCGCCAGGTCGCCGACGAGGATCGCGGCGGAGCCGCCGAACGCCCGCTCGGCGCCGTCGGGCCGCGCGTACTGGGCCGACAGGTCCCGGTGCACGGACGCGCCGCCCCGGCGCAGCGGGGAGCCGTCCATGACGTCGTCGTGGACGAGCGCGCACGTCTGGATGAGTTCGAGCCCGGCGGCGAGCCGCAGCGCCGCCTCGGTGCGGGCGGCGTCCGCGGGGCCGCCGCAGGCGCGCAGGGACCACCACAGGAACTGCGAGCGCATGCGTTTGCCGCCGTCCAGCGTGAAGCGGGCGACGCGCCGGGCGATGTCGTCGGCGAACGTGACGTCGATGTCACGTGCCGCGTCGAGCCGCTCGCGCAGGATCCGGTCGAGCGTGTGCCCCACCGCCGCGGGGACGTCGTCGTCGACGAGGTCCGGCGTCCGGGCCCGCCCGTGCCGGAGGTCCGGGGCGCCGTCGCCGCCGGCGGGAGCGGCCTGCGTCCGGGTGCGGGACATGAGGGTTGCCTCTCGTCGCGTTCGGCCGGTGGGAGCTTGCGGGTCCATACCGTCCGAGCACGTCATCTGGATGCGGTCGCGGGACACGCCCCGGCGCGGCGGGGCCGATCGGGGCCGCTGACGTCCAGTCCATCACGCGTCGGGCCCGCCGCTCAGGAGCCACGCGCCGGGGTGGGCGCGGGGTTATGACACAGACTCTCGGCGGCCCGCCGAGGCCGGCGTGCGGTGGGTCCGCAGGGCGGAGTGCATGGAGCGGAAGCGCTCCATGGAGATGTGACGCGTCCACAGGACCCAGCAGCAGAACGCGAGCACGCCGACCGCGAAGATCAGCGGGACGGTCATCGAGCCGTTGGCCGTGCCGAGGAACAGCGTGCCGACGGCGATGAGCCCCATGAAACCCAGCCAGTACGGGAGCCACCGGCTGCCCCGCTCCAACTGGCCGAGCTGGGCGGCGACGAGCCGTCGCATGGACGCCCGCTCCTCGGGATCCCGAGGCACCTCGCGGTGCCGGATCCCGTGCTGGAGATCGGCGACCCTTCTCGGGTCGGTCCCCGCGGCGCGGGCGGCCTTGCGGCGCTGCGCGACGACGAACGCCATCGCGATGCCGGTGCAGAGGACACCCTTCACCGTCCACCAGGCCGGATGCTCGTCCGGGCGGAGCAGGGCGGTGACTCCCGCCGTCAGCACGAAGATCAGGGCTGACTGCGCGCTCAGACTGCGGTCGAGCCTGCGCTTGAGGGCGCGCATGGCACGTACCTCCTCGAAATCGCACGAATGCCGTCAGGCGGCGGATGCCGCGGTCGTCCCGAGTACCCAGGCAGTGCCGACCCACCGTGCCATGAATGGTTCAGGCCGGCGCCCGCTGAATGGTTCAGTCCGATGCCGGCTGTTTGATCATGCGACAAACCGCAATGCTACGCACGTAGACATGGGTAGCCCCGGGGGTCGCCCACCGCGTTCACCTCGGGTGTGTCGCCGAGAAGTGATCGAAGGTCAAGTGGCGACGTCCGACTGTGAAAGGGGCTCGCGGGCGTCCAATGGTCCAATGGACCAACGGAATTGACGGCCGTCGACCCCTTGCGGCCGCGGCGACTCCTCTGCCACATTCACCCCAGCCGAAATGGCATGCACGCGCCACGGTCGACCCGCCCGTGGCGTGCGCGCTGTCACTGCATACCTATGCAGTCTTTCAGTCCCCATCCGGGACGTTCCACCCCCACACAATGGAGTCGAACATGCGCATATCCAGACTCGTCCCCGCGCTCGCGGCCACCGCGATGGCCGTCCTCGGACTGGCCCCCACGGCAGCGGCGCAGACCGGGACGAGCACCGCGCCGCCCAGCGTGGCGGCCGTCGACTCGCCCAAGCCGATCATCGGCGGCGGCTACGCCTCCAACGCGCCCTGGGCGGCCCGGCTCTTCTCCAACGGCCGGCAGACCTGTAGCGCCACGATCATCGCCCCGACCTGGATCCTCACCGCCAAGCACTGCGTCAGCGGCGGCAACCTCTCGTTCCGCATCGGCAGCCTCGACCAGACCTCGGGCGGCACCACGGCCAACGGCACCAGCATCCGCAACCACGCCTCCTCGGACCTCTCCCTGGTCCAGCTCGACCGCTCGGTCTCCGGCAGCTACGCCCGCCTCGGCAGCCCGGGTTCGGTGTCGGTCAACCAGACCGTGCAGGTGTACGGCTGGGGAGCCACCTCCCAGTGCGGCTCGGAGATCAACTGCCAGTCCCGGCTCCTGAAGGTCGCCAACGTCGTCGTGACCGGCGGCTGCCGCGACGCCTACCAGGGCCAGGCCATCTGCGCCCGGCGCGGCGACGGCATCACCGCGGGCGGCGACTCCGGCGGCCCCATGATGGCCAACGGCGTGCAGGTCGGCGTCGCCTCCACCAGTGACCGCCAGACCACCACCGCGTACACGAACGTGACGGCGTACCGGTCCTGGATCCAGAGCATCGCGGGCGTCTGAGGGAGCGATGACGGACCGAGGGACGGACCGATGACGGACCGGTGACGGCTCGGGTGAAGAGCCACTGATCCGGGTGGGGCGCGCGTACTTGTCGGGTTCTGTCACCGGCGAGTACGCGCGCGTTCGGCGTACGAGGTGGTCAGTACCCCGCAGGACGGCAGAGGCCGCGAGGATGACGTCGCGTACCTGCCAGCTCTCGCCGGGCGGAGCCGCTGCACTGAGGTCACCACACTGGCCTCGCACCGGAAACGGACCCATGACCTCGACAAGCACCGCCGACCCGCGCGCCGACACCCCCGGCGCATGCGGCCCACCGACCCGCTCCCCACTGGCCGGCTGGCCCGGCGTCGTCGCGGTGACGCTCGGCCTCTTCTCCATCGTGACGACCGAGATCCTCCCGATCGGCCTGCTCACCTCGATCGGCTCCGACTTCGCCGTCTCCGACGGCAGCGCCGGCCTGATGATGACCATGCCCGGTCTCCTCGCGGCGATCTCCGCGCCCCTGGTGACCGTGGCGACCGCGCGCGCCGACCGGCGGCTGATGCTCTGCGCCTTCATGGCCGTCCTCGCCGCGGCGAACCTGCTGGCCGCCGGAGCCTCGAACTACTGGCTCGTCCTGGTCTCCCGCGTCCTGGTGGGGGTCACGATCGGCGGCTTCTGGTCGATCGGCGTCGGACTCGCGCAACGCCTGGTACCCGCCGCCTCGGTGGGCCGGGCCACCGCGGTCGTCTTCTCCGCGGTCCCGCTGGGCTCCGTCCTCGGTGTGCCGGTCGGCACCCTCATCGGCGACATCGCGGGGTGGCGGACGGCCTTCGTCGTCATGGGCGCACTCTCCGCCGCCGTGCTCGCCATGCTGCTCCTGGTCATGCCACCGCTCCCGCCCGTACGGGCCACACGCCCGGCCGTGCTGCGCGGGGCGCTTCGCGGCACAACCGCCCGCCTCGCCCTGCTGCTGACCTTCCTCGTCGTCCTCGCCCACTTCGGGACCTACACCTACGTGACGCCGTTCCTGGAACAGGTCACCCACGCGAGCCCGGCCCTGATCACCGTCCTGCTGCTGGTCTACGGCGCCGCGGGCATCGTCGGCAACTTCATCGGCGGGGCGCTGGTCACCCGCAGGCCGCACCTCACCTTCGGCCTGGCCGCCGCCATGATCGGGGCGGCCACCCTCCTGCTGCCGCTCCTCGGACGCGGGCAAGGGGGCGCCGCGCTGCTGCTCGTCCTCTGGGGCATCGCGTACGGGGCGGTGCCCGTGGCGTCGCAGGCCTGGTTCCTCAAGGCGGCGCCCCATGCGCCCGAGGCCGCTTCGGTGCTGTTCACCGCCTCCTTCCAGGCGACGATCTCCCTCGGGGCCCTGGCGGGCGGGGTCACCGTCGACCACACCTCACCGGCCACGCTCATGGTGCTCGGCGGCGCCACCGCCTTCCTCATGGTCATCGTGACCCGGGTGCACCATGCACGGCACGGGTGACCGCGGAGCCGATGGGACGGCGATCGGGTGGTTTTGCGCCGTCGCGGCTTCAGTGCCGGATGGCCGGGCATGCGTGGTGTCGTGTCCCGTATGCCACCGAGCCGAGGAGCGGTACCGCGATGACCGAGTACGAGCGTTCGCGCACGATGCCCGCACTGCCGGAGCACGTCTTCGACCAGGCCGCGGACGTCGGCCAGATGGACACGTGGCTCCCCCGCGACCTGCACGTCGACGCGGGGGAGCTGCCCGCGGTCACCGTGCACGAGGACCGCACCGACCAGGACGTCTCCGCCCTGCTGCGCGCCCAGAAGGACCAGATGCGCCTGGAGTGGGGCACGCGCGAGCAGGGCAGCTACACCGGCTGGCTCCAGGTCGCGGGCATGAGCTCGGGGACCAGCGAGGTGACGGTGCATCTGTCGTTCTTCGAGGACAGCCACGACCCGGGCGAGCAGGCCGTGCACAGCGCCCTGGACAGCAGCCTGGAACGGCTTGAGGAGCAGGTGCGGCTGCGCGTCGACAACGCGGCGGGCTGACCTGACCCGCGGCTCCGCCCGCCGCCCTGGTGGGGCGTCCGGGCCGGGAACGTGAGGTCAGGCCTGTGTTCCGCTCGGCCTCAGGGCGCGCATGCGCCCGTCGAGCTCGCGCTGGTAGAAGTCGATGAAACCGTCGGGGTCGGGGCCCGCGTTCTGCATGACCAGGCGGTCGAAGCCCGCGTCGACGAACTTCTGCGCCACCTCGACGTACCGGGCGGGGTCCGTGCCGCAGGCGAACTTCCCCAGGATGTCCTCCTCGCGCACGGTCGACGTGGCGGCGTCGAAGTTGACCGGGTTGGGCAGCTCGCTCATGACCTTCCAGCCGGTCAGCGCCCACCGTGACGTCTCCAGGGCGGCCTTCGCTCCGGTGTGCTCGTCGGGCGCCCAGGCCATCGGCACCTCCGCGTAGGCCGGGCCGCTGCCCCCGGCCTCCTTGTACTGCCGGATGATCTCCGGCTTCTCCTCCGTCGCGAACAGGCCGTCGCCCAGCTCCGCGGCGATGCGCGTCGACGCCTTGCCGCTGGCAGCCACCGCGATCAGGGGCAGCTCCTCGGGGAGGTCGAAGACGCGGGCGTCCTCAAGGCGCAGGTGCTTGCCCTCGTACGACCGGTAGCCCCCGCTCCACAGCAGCCGGATGATCTCCAGGGCCTCCCGGAACATCTCGTGCCGGGTGCGGACGGTGTCGGGGAAGCCGCGGCCGACCACATGCTCGTTCAGCCGCTCGCCCGAGCCGACGCCCAGCACGAAGCGGCCGTCCGAGACGAGGGCGAGGGTGGCGGCGGCCTGCGCGATGATCGCCGGGTGGTAGCGCACGGTCGGGCACGTCACTCCCGTCGCCAGCTCGATGCGCGAGGTCTTGGCGGCGATGGTGCCGAGCACGGTCCAGGCGAACGGCGAGTGCCCCTGGTTGTCGAGCCACGGATGGTAGTGATCGCTGATCTCGACGAAATCGAAGCCGGCTTCCTCGGCGAGAACCGCCTGCCGAACCAGTTCCTTGGGGCCGAATGCCTCGGCGGCCAGCTTGTAACCGATCTGCATTGCTTGCTCCTCGTTTCCTCGTGCGACGGCACCGTTTTCGTCCGCACCGAGGTACCCGGCGATTTCGACGCTTAACGCGCGCCTGTTCTCCCCATTCTTTTCATCCGGTCAGGTGCGCCGCATCCCGAGCTTCACGCCGCGATCCGAGGTTCACGCCGCATGGACCACAGGACCGGGCCGCCTCCGGGCAGCCGCATCTCTTCCTGCACGGAAAAGCCGAAGTGCTCGTAGAAAGGCAGATTGGACGGCTTGGAGGACTCCAGCCGGACCGGCAGACCCGCCGCGTCGGCCTGGGCGAGTCCGGACCGCAGCAGGTTCGCCCCGTGCCCCTGGCCGCGGGCGGCCGGATCGGCGCCGACGACGGCCAGGTACCAGTGGTCCTCCTCCGGAGCGTGCTCGGCGGCGGCCCGGGCGGCGTCACCGAACAGCTCGGCGCGCTCACCCAGGATGACCTGGAGCTCCTGGACCGTCTCCGCGTCCGGCACGGCCTTCGCCCGGCCCTCCGGCGGCACCCAGAAGGCGGCGGCGGCGCCGGTGCGCTCGCAGACCCCGTGGTGGACGTACTGCCTGGTGAAGAGGGTGGCGAAGTACCGTGCGAGGCCCGCCTCGCGCGAGGCGGCGTCGGGGAAGAACCAGCGCATCATCGGGTCGTCGTCGAAGGCCTCGGCGAGGACGCGGCTGATGAGCGGGGCGTCGTCGATCGTGGCCGGCTGCGGGCTGTTCGATATCGGCATACGGGCATTCTGCACCGCCGATGATCTTGGCTTGGCCCGGGGGTCAGGCTTGGCCCGGGGGTCAGGGATGGGCACGCGACGGGGCGCCCCCTCGCGTGAAGGGGGCGCCCCGCCATCATGTGCCGCCGGTCTCAGTGCTTGCCGGTGTCCTTGATTTTCTCCTTGGCCTGACGGGCGTCACCCTTGGTCTGTTCGGCACGGCCCTTGGCGGTGAGGCGTTCATTGCCCACGACGCGTCCGGCGGCCTCCTTGACCTTTCCGCTGATCTGCTCGGTCTTCGCCTGGTTCTTCTCGTTGGCGGCCATGTCGCTCACCTCCGGTGGTTCGGGATTGTGTGCTGCCTCTACGCGTGGCCGCCCATGGACGAGATAAACGTGCCTCACCAAGAGAATTCGGCGGCCGGTATTTCCGCGTGTCACACCGTTCCGGCTGGGAACCCCGCATGCGGGAACAGCGGGAGCGGAATGGAACGGTACGGAACGGAGCGGGGCATGGCCGGCGAGGACGAGGGACAGCGGATGCCGGGCGCTGTCCGGCGCTGGTCCGGCCGGGCGCGGCAGTGGTGGCAGCGGGCCCTGGCGACACCCGGCTACGAGCGTCACACCCTGCTGCTCATCTTCAAGAGCACGCTGGCCGCGACCCTGGCCTGGTTCATCTCCTACGACGTGCTGCACACGACGTCGCCCGCCTTCGCGCCGTTCTCCGCGGTGCTGATCATGCAGGTGACGGTCTATCAGTCGCTGCTCCAGTCCCTGCGCTATCTGGCGGCCGTGGCGGTCGGCGTGGCCATGGTGGCGGCCCTGGGGTCCATGATCGGCTCGGATCTGCTGACGTTCGTGGTCGTGGCGGTCATCGGCCTGACCATCGGGCGCTGGCCCGCGCTCGGCTCCCAGGGCCCCCAGGTCGCCACCGGCGCGTTCTTCGCCTTCTCCGTCTACGCCCTCGCCTCCTCCGACAGCCAGAAGATCACCCAGCTGGGGCAGATCGTCCTCCTCGTCCTGATCGGCTGCGGCATCGGTGTCATCGTCAACCTCACGGTCGCCCCGCCGATGCGGTACAGCAGTGCGGAGTCCGGCCTGCGCACGCTCTCCGCCGCCCTCGGCGACCTGGTGAGCGACATGTATCCCGTACTGCGCGAGAACGAGATCGACGCCGACCACTGCGCCCAGTGGCGCAGCAGGGCGGAGCAGACCGGCGGCATGATCACGCAGGCGCGGGACGGTTTCCGCACGGCGGAGGAGAGCCTCTACTACAACCCCCGGCTGCTGTTGCGCAGGAAGCGGGGCGACCATGTCTCGTTCGAGGGCTACGGGGCGGTCCTCGAAGCCCTGGTGCGTGCCCTGTACCAGGTCTCGTCGCTGACCCGCAGCCTCGACCAGTGGACCGAGCAGGAGGAGGGCAGGCTCGACGACGGCGCGTTCTTCGGCAGCTACGCCGACTTCCTCGAAAGCATCTCGAAGATCACCGACGTGCTCGCCGTACTCGGCGAGACCTCCCTCGCCGAGCAGGCTCGGCACCTGGGCGAACTGTCCGACGACGCCCAGGACTGCGCCCGCGCGGTGACCGAGCAGGCGGCCCGCTCAGGCCTGCCGCTGGCCGACCCGGCCCGCCCGTACGGAGTCCTCGTCGTCGAGGCGAACCGCCTGATGGAGGAGGTCCAGCACACCTGCGACGTGCTGAAGGACACGTGCTGACCTCCGGCCCGCGGTCCCGCGTTCCCGTGGTGGCCCGGCCCCGTGGTGGCTCGGTGGCTCGGGGCCCTCCGGGCGCCGTTCGCACCGTTTGTCCCCCGGGGGGCACGGGCACCCGACCCGGGTCACCGATCCCGGGCGGCACGCGGTGACCGACCATCCATGCCCCGACTCCCGCAGGAGGCCTCCCCATGCAAGAGGGCCAGCACGACGCCCGCACGAGCGGCCACGACACGCCGCAGGTCACGTCCGAGCCGACGCCTCCGTTCCCGGGGGACAAGCACGGCCCGCCGCCCGGCGTCGAGGCCGACATGTCCCCGCGGCCCCGCTACGAGGCACCGCGGTACAAGGCCGCCGACAAACTGCTCGACAAGGTCGCGCTGATCACCGGCGGCGACTCCGGGATCGGCCGGGCCATCTCCTGGCTCTACGCGCGCGAAGGGGCCGACGTCGCCATCGTCCACCTGCCCGAGGAGCAGCAGGACGCCGAAGAGACCAAGCGGCTCGTCGAGAAGGCCGGGCGCACCTGTCTGCTGCTGCCCGGCGACGTGAGCGACGCCGACTTCTGCCGCGACGCCGTGGCACGCACCGTGGCGGAGTTCGGGACGCTGAACATCCTGGTCAACAACGCCGCCTACCTGAACAGCAAGCTGGAGCTCGAACAGCTCAACGCCGAGGACTGGGACCGCACGTTCAAGACGAACGTGTACGCCTACTTCCACCTGGTCATGGCGAGCCTGCCGCACCTGGACGCGGGCGACGCGATCATCGCCACGGCCACGGAGGAAGCCCTGAAGGGCAGCACCACCATGATCGACTACGCGGCTTCGAAGGCGGCCCTGATCACCTTCACCAAGTCGATCGCGCCCCACCTCGCCAAGCGGGGCGTCCGCGCCAACGTCGTCGCCCCCGGACCCGTGTGGACGGTCCTCAACACGGCCGACCCGCACATGCCCGAGGACGGCCTCTCCCAGGTCGGCAGCGAGACCCCGCTGGGCCGTCCCGCCCAGCCGGAGGAGCTCGCGCCCGCCTACGTCTATCTGGCCTCCGACGGGGACTCCAGCTTCACCGTGGGCGAGGTCCTCGCCGTGACGGGCGGTGAGACCGACACCCGCTGACCACGGCGTGAGCATGGCCTGACCACGGCCTGACCACGGCCTGACCACGGTCTGGCCACGCACCTGACAGCGCGGGGCGCCCCTTCACCTCCGAGGGGGCGCCCCGCGCTTTCCGCGCGCCGGAGCACGCCACCGGACACCGCGATGACCTGGGGGTGAGTTGTCATGCCTCCATCTCGCGCACTACTGTCACCACGCCTTGGTGCTCGGGAAATCCGGTGTGATGCCGGTGCGGCCCTCGCCACTGTGATCGGGATGTCCGGCTCCAGCCCTCGCGGCAGCCACTGGGCGCACACGCGCCCGGGAAGGCGGAGTTCGGGCGGTACTACCCGTCAGCCAGGAGACCGGCCAAGGCACGTTGTCCATCCACGAGGTGCTGGAGAGGGTCTGCTGAGCCATGCATATCGCCGAGGGTTTCCTCCCGCCGGCGCACGCGATCGCCTGGGGCGTAGCGTCCGCGCCGTTCGTCGTCCACGGAGTCCGCTCCCTTACACGTGAGGTCAAGGAGCACCCCGAGAGCACGCTGCTCCTGGGTGCGTCCGGAGCCTTCACCTTCGTCCTGTCCGCCCTGAAGATCCCGTCGGTCACCGGGAGTTGCTCCCACCCGACGGGCACCGGCCTCGGCGCGATCCTGTTCCGCCCGCCGATCATGGCGGTGCTCGGCACGATCACGCTGCTGTTCCAGGCACTGCTGCTCGCCCACGGCGGGCTCACCACGCTCGGCGCCAACGTCTTCTCCATGGCGATCGTCGGGCCCTGGGCCGGATACGCCGTCTACCGGCTCCTGAAGCGGTACGACGTGCCGCTCATGGCGGCGGTCTTCTGCGGCGCCTTCGTCGCCGACCTGTCCACGTACTGCGTCACCAGCGTCCAGCTCGCCCTGGCGTTCCCCGACCCCGGCAGCGGGTTCCTCGGGGCGCTCGGCAAGTTCGGCGGCATCTTCGCCGTCACCCAGATCCCGCTGGCGGTCAGCGAGGGACTGCTCACCGTCCTCGTGATGCGGCTCCTCGTGCAGTCGAGCAAGGGAGAGCTCACGCGGCTCGGCGTACTGCTCCAGCGCAAGCGGACGGCCGCGGCCACCGCCACGGACAGCACCAGGACCGAGACGGGGGCCAACGCCTGATGAGCCGGAACGCGAAGATCAACACCCTGCTGCTCGTCATCGTCGCCGCCCTCGCGGTCCTGCCGCTCGTGCTGGGACTCGGCGACCACAAGGAGGAGCCGTTCGCGGGCGCCGACGCCCAGGCCGAGACGGCGATCACCGAGATCGACCCCGACTACGAGCCCTGGTTCTCCCCGCTGTACGAACCGCCGTCCGGCGAGGTCGAGTCGGCGCTCTTCGCCCTTCAGGCAGCGCTCGGCGCCGGCGTCCTCGCGTACTACTTCGGGCTGCGCAGGGGGCGCCGCCAGGGCGCGGAGCGCGAACGGGTGCGGGACGGCCACACCGAGCCGTCCGACGAGGTGCCCGACGAGCCGTCCGATGAGCTGTCCGATGAGGTGTCCGGCGACGCGGCGGACAGCCGCACCGGGGCCGGGCAGGTCTGATCGGCGGTGCTGCCCATCGACGCGGCGGCGCACAGCAGCCGCTGGCGCCGCCGTCACCCCGTGGACAAGGCCGTGCTCGGCCTCGGGCTCACCGCCCTCGCCGTCTCGCTGCCGCCCTGGCCGGGCGCGGCCCTCGTCCTCGTCACCGCGCTCGTGGTGCTGCTCGGCCCCGCGGGCGTACCGCCCCGCAAGCTGTGGCGCGCCTACCGCGTGCCGCTCGGCTTCTGCGTCACCGGAGCCCTGACCCTGCTCGTCCAGATCGGCGGCCCCGACGGGTTCGTCACGTTCGCCGAAGGCGGCCCCGCGCGCGCCGGGGGGCTGCTGCTGCGGACCTCGGCGGCCTCGCTGGGGGTGCTGCTGTTCGCCTTCACCACGCCCCTGTCGGACCTGCTGCCCCGCCTGGTCGGGGCGGGGGTGCCGGCGCCCGTGGTGGACGTCGCCCTCGTGACGTACCGGATGAGCTTCCTGCTCATGGACTCCATGGGGCGCGTCCGCCAGGCGCAGGCGGCGCGGCTCGGCCACACCACCAGAGCCGCCGCCTGGCGGTCGCTCGCGGGGCTCGGCGCCACCGCGTTCGTGCGCGCCTTCGACCGGGCGGGACGGCTCCAGGCAGGGCTCGCCGGGCGCGGCTACGACGGCACGCTGCGGGTGCTCGTGCCCGAGGCGAAGGTCTCCCGGCCCTTCGTGGCCGCCGTCGCGGTCCTTCTCCTGGGCCTGATCGCCCTCACCCTCGTACTGGAAAGGTTCCTTCCATGAGCGAGCCCCTGGTGGCGCTGCGCGCGGCGTCCTACGCGTACGAAGAGGGGCCCGCCGTGCTCAGCGGCCTGGACTTCGACGTCGCCGAGGGACGCGCCCTCGCCCTGCTCGGGCGCAACGGCAGCGGCAAGACCACCCTCATGCGGCTGCTCAGCGGCGGACTCCGGCCCAGCGAGGGCGAGTTGACGCTCGGCGGTGTCCCGGTGAGGTACGACCGCAAGGGGCTGACCCGGCTGCGTACCACCGTGCAGCTCGTCGTGCAGGACCCCGACGACCAGTTGTTCGCCGCCTCCGTCGAGCAGGACGTGTCCTTCGGCCCGCTGAACCTCGGGCTGCCCGACGCCGAGGTGCGGGCGCGGGTCGCCGAGTCGCTGGCCGCCCTCGACATCGCCGCGCTGGCCGACCGGCCCACCCACCTGCTCTCCTACGGCCAGCGCAAGCGCACGGCCATCGCGGGCGCCGTGGCGATGCGCCCGCGCGTACTGATCCTCGACGAGCCGACGGCGGGCCTGGACCCCGACGGCCAGGAGCGCCTCCTCACCACCCTGCGGGGCCTGCGGGACGCGGGGACGACCGTGGTGATGGCCACCCACGACGTGGACCTGGCCCTGCGCTGGGCCGACGACGCGGCGCTGCTCACCCCCTCCGGGGTCCGCACGGGCCCGGCCGCGGCGACGCTGGCCGACCGGGACCTCCTGGCGCGGGCGGGCCTGAAGCTGCCGTGGGGTGTCGCCGTCGCCGAACTGCTGCGCGCGCACGGCCTCCTGACGGAGGCGGACCACGGGCCACGCACGCCGGAGGAGTGCGAGGTGCTCCCGGGGGCGGTGTAGCGCGTGATCCCGCCACCGCGAGCGGCAGGGACCGCCCTCGGCGGGGCGTATGAGCTGGAACACTCCCACGGGCGGGAACTCTGTATCCCGCCGCCCCGACTCCTGTACCGCCCCGACTCCTGTACCGCCCCAACTCCTGTACCGCCCCGACTCCTGTACCACCCCGACCGCGACCGGCCGGCGACGACGCCGAGGAGATGCCCGGCATGGGTGGGATGCGCGGATGACGGCCGCCGACACCCGGCTGACCGTCTCCGGGGCGGTGCCCGCCCGCGCCGTCGCCGCCGAGCTCGGCATCGACGACGTACGGGCGCGGTGCTCGCGCGAGGAGAAGGCGGAACTGATGCGCCGGATGCGGGCCGACGGGCGCCGCGTGGCGGTGATCGGCGACGGTGTGCAGCCCCGGCACCGGCTGAACCACCGGCCCCGCGACCGTACGGAGAAGGCCTAATGTGGCGGAATGGCGACACGGATGATCATTCTCAACGGCGGTTCCAGCTCCGGAAAGTCCGGCATCGTGCGGTGCCTGCAAGACGTGCTGCCCGAACCGTGGCTGGCGTTCGGCTGCGATTCCTTCGTCGAGTCGATGCCCGCGAGGATGCGGGCGTCACAGGAGGGCATCGAGGTCACGGCGGACGGCTCGGTGAGCGTCGGCGAGGACTTCCGGACCCTGGAGGAGGCCTGGACGGAAGGCATCGTCGCCATGGCCCGCGCGGGCGCCAGGATCATCATCGACGACGTCTTCCTCGGCGGGGCGGCGTCGCAGCGGCGGTGGCTGAAGAGACTGGACGACGTGGAGGTGCTGTGGGTCGGTGTGCGGTGTGAGAGCGCGGTCGCAGAGGACCGCGGGGTCGCACGCGGCGACCGCGCCAAGGGGATGGCGGCATCGCAGGCGGACACGGTGCACGACGGCGTGGCCTACGACATCGAGGTCGACACGACCCACACCGAATCCATGGTGTGCGCGCGCACCATCGCCGCCCGGGTGAGCCGGTCGGCGCGGCGGTGAGCCGGCCGCTCGGCGACGCGAGGAAGTCCGGGCAGCGGCGGTACGCGGACGTCGTCGCGGCGCCGCCGTGGCTCCCCACCATGGCGGCGCCGCGGTAACCCTTCGGCTGTCGGGGCGCGCGGGAGTGAGCCCCGTTGGGACAGACCGGAAGGGTTGGAGGACCGGGCCCGTGTTGTCGGCGCACGGGTCCGGCCAAGCAGGGCCTGAGTGTGTACGGGAAGACGGATGAAAAGCGAGAGGAGTCGCCGGGGGGGAGTGCCGAAACGCGGATACCTCCGGGGTGATGGAGGGCCAGGGACGCGTCCGGGGGCCGGGGACCAAGGAGCGAGGCCGTCGCAATGCGGCCGTCATCCTTGTTCCACCACGCTAGACCTCGCGGAGCCCTCGCGATATCCGGCAGCGGTACGAGTCTGTGTGCGCCTATTCCGGTAGGCGGGGCCAGGCTCCCGGGCCCGCGGCCGACGCCGGCTCCGGGGTGAAACTCACTCCGGGTCGATGAAGAACTCCTGTGAGACGGCCGACGTACACGCCTGGCGCGTCACCTCCACACCCGCGGAGGTGCCCCCGCCCGCCATGCCGACGCACTGGCCCGTGGACTCCTCGCGGATGCGGAAGCCGCCGGGGACCGGGGTTTCGACGGCTTCGACGAGGAAGACCGTGGCGGCGGCGCAGGCGTCCCACGGTTCGAGCATGCCGGGCACCGGGCCCCCGTTCATGACGGTCAGGCAGCCGATGCCGAACTCGGGGTGGTGCCACTGGATGCGGTAGCGTCCCGCGCCGACCTCTTCGAGGTAGGTGCGCGGCAAAGTGGCCTGGGCGCAGTCACGCTGGACGGCGACGGCGCTCTGGTAGAGGCCCTTGCGGTCGCGGCCCTCGGTGACGCAGAGGGAGGGCGCGCCGGCCGGCCGGATCTTCGCCCAGCCAAGGACGGGACCCGCGTAGCGCTCCTGCGAGAAGACGGACCCGGGCTGCCGGTCGCAGCTCCACTGGCGCAGTTGGGCGCCGTCGATGAGGGCGGAGCCGGTGACCTCCAGGCAGAGCGAGGGCGCTGATTTGGGCTGTAGCCAGACCCCGTCGTCGGTCTCGCCGAAGGTGAAGCTGGCGCCGGGCCGGCTGCCGCAGGTCTGCTGCCGTACGAGGGCGCCGACCGCGGGGCTCGAATCCTCGACGGTCATGCACTTGCCGCTGTAGGCGTTGACGAGCTGGTACGAACCGCCACCGAGGGAGGAGGTCCGCAGCGTCCACAGCGCGTTCTTGCGTCCGGCGCACCGGCGCTGGGTGATCACCTCGCCCTCGGTCGCGGAAGGGGGTTCCAGGCACATGCCGCTGTGCTTGGCGACGATGTTGATGTCCGACGTGGCGGCCCGCGCGGTGCCCGACGTTCCGCCCAGGCCCGTCAGCGTGAACAGCAGGGCGGTGACGGCGATCAGGGCGGCGTGCCCACGTCCGTGCCGCGCGAGACGTCCATGGCGCGCCTGATGTCCGCTTCCCGGTCTTCGCATGATTCCCCCTCGGATGTGCCCATGTGCCCATGTGCCCATGTGCCCATGTGCCGGAGTCTTCCGGCGCGGAGCGTCGCACAGGACTCTGACGCGCGTCTGACAGTGCCGCGAGGGGTCACGGCAGGCGGGTTCGTCAGGGGTGCGTCAGCCGGGGCGGCCACCATCGGCCCCGTACCGCTGGGCACGGCCGGATTCTGTCGACCAGACGAGGGGTGTACTCACCATGAGCGGAAGACCCGAGCGGCGGCTGCGTGGCGTCGCGGGACAGCTGGCAGCCGCCGCACTGCTGTGCGCGGCACTCACCGCGCCCGCCTCGGCGGCGCCCGGCGTCGGAGCGGGTGCCCGAGCGGGTGCCGAGGCGGAGTGCTGGCTGCGGCCGGGCGAGCCGCATGTGGACTGGACCGGGATGGGTTTCACCGGGGATCTGTGGTGCGACCTCACCCCCGGTTCGGTGCGCATCCAGTCGCGCTCCACCAGCCCGGTCATCGGCACCATGCGGTTCAGCCCGCACTGGTTCGTGTGCTGGAAAGAGGGCTCCGACTACATGGGCAACAACATCTGGTACTACACCCAGGGCGACCAGATCGTGACCTCTCCCAAGGTCAAGGCGTGGGGCTACATGCCCGCCGACATGGTCGAGGCGCCCCAGCACCCCTTCCCCGGGCTGACCAAGTGCTCCTGGTCATGACCGGCATCCGCGCGTCCGCCACTGCCCCGTACGGCACGTGTCGACCCGTCAGGTCCGTCAGGTCCGTCAGGTCCGTCAGGTCCGTCAGATCCGTCAGGCCCGTCAGGCCCGTCAGACCCGTCAGGAGTACGCCGTGAAACGGAGACCGGCCCGTCCGCTCCTCGCCGCCCGTGCCGCCGCCGTCGCCATGGCCGTCGGCGCGCTGCTGGGTCCGACCCTCGCGGCCACCCCCGCGCACGCCGACGCGCGGTCCACCTGCGCGATGCAGGACGGCGTCGTTCTGCGCGACACCATCGGCAACACGTTCACCAAGGCGCTGTACTGCGACAACCTCCCGGCGGACCTGTACGGCAGGCCCACGTTCAGCGCGCCGGTCACGGGGTGGCTGCTCCTGTCACCCTCCTGGTTCACCTGCTACAGCATCGGCCCGAAGGACACCCAGGGCAACGACGTCTGGTACTACACGCAGGGCGACCGGGTGGGCGACCTGCCCTACATCAAGGGCTGGGGCAACGTCCCGGCCGAGGTGGTCCAGCTCGGCGCCGGCATGTCGCATCCGGTGGCCGGATTGCCGCGCTGCCCCTGGTACTGACGAACGGTTCCCACCCCTGTCGGCGAAACGAGAAGGAGCTGCGATGAAGACCGGACACACGATCCGTACGGCCGCCGCGACGGTGGTGGCCGCCGCCGTCCTGGCGGTGGGCTCCGCGGGCACCGCGACCGCGGGTTCCACGGCGGCGACGGTCGCCGAGTGGCGGCTGTGCATGTACCTGGGTTCGCACCCGACCCTCCAGATGGGCAGCACGGGGGAGGCCGTGCGGCACCTCCAGTGCGTTCTGAACGAGGTCTACCGCTACCAGAACGTCCCGCGCAGCGGCGTCTTCGAAGAGGTGACCCGGGCCTCCGTCGAACATCTGCAACTACAGTTCTCCAAGCCCTCCACCGGTGTCGTGGACGCCGTGACGTGGAGCGTGCTGCATCCGTAGCGGGTCCCTGCCCCCTCCCTTGGCCCTCGTACGCGGCACACGGTTTCCGGCCACTTCACACCTACGTATTTCTTGGCATGGACCTGGCTACACCGGACCGTTACGCTCCGACCGGCACGCTCTGAGAGCGCTCTCTCCCGGCGTTCTCGGTTCTCGTCTCCTGTTCCACCCCACTGAGCTGGAACGACAGAAGGGCCATCCGCCTTGAGACACCTGACGCACCCCCACCCCACCACCGCTTCCGCCGGGCGCCGCAGAACCGCCCTCGGCGCGGGAGTATGTGCCCTGTTCCTGGGCGCCGCCGCCACCGTCGGCCTCCCCTCCGCCTCGGCGGCCGACTCCACGTCCCCCAAGGCCGCCGCACCGGCGTCGGCCGCCCTCCTGACCGCGATGCAGAAGGACCTCGGCCTCTCGAAGGGCGAAGCCGTGCGGCGGCTCGCGGCGGAGAAGAAGGCGACCGCGGTCGAGGGCGAGGCGCGCGAGGCGGCCGGGTCCGCCTACGGCGGCTCCTGGTTCGACGCCTCGGCGGGCAGGCTGACGGTCGCCCTCACGGACAGGGCGAAGGCCGACGAGGTACGGACGGCCGGCGCCGACGTCACGGTGGTGGCACACTCCGCGCGGCGGCTCGACGGCGCCAAGAAGAAGATCGACGCCCTCAAGGCGCCCAAGGGCGTGAGCAGTTGGCACGTCGACCCGCGCGCGAACAGCGTCACCGTGAACGTCGTCGCGTCCCGCCGGGCTGACAACGATGTCCGCACCTTCGTCGAACGGGCCGAGAAGGCCGGACCCGTCACCGTCCGGGAAGTGAGTGAGGCGCCGCGCACCTTCGCCGCGGGCACGGTCGGCGGCGACCCGTACTACACCGGCAACGTCCGCTGCTCCATAGGCTTCTCCGTCCACGGCGGCTTCGTCTCGGCCGGCCACTGCGGCCGGACGGGCGCGCAGGTCCGCGGCTGGGACAACTCGACCATCGGCAACTTCCAGGGCTCGTCCTTCCCGGGCAACGACTACTCCTGGGTCAACGTGGGCAACGGCTGGTGGACGGTGCCCGTCGTGCTCGGCTGGGGCACGGTCTCCGACCAGTTGGTGCGGGGTTCCGCGGTCGCGCCCATCGGCGCGTCCGTCTGCCGCTCGGGCTCCACGACGCACTGGCACTGCGGCAGGGTGCTCGCCACCAACGAGACCGTCAACTACAGCCAGGGCGCGGTCCACGAGATGACCAAGACCAGCGTCTGCGCGGAGCCCGGCGACTCCGGCGGCTCCTTCATCAGCGGTGACCAGGCGCAGGGTGTCACCTCCGGAGGCTGGGGCAACTGCTCCGGCGGCGGTGAGACCTGGCACCAGCCGGTCAACGAGATCCTCAACCGCTACGGCCTGAGGCTGCACACCGCCTGACCCCGCCTCCCCCTTTCGGGGCCCGCCACGGCGAAGGCACCCTGTGTCTTCCTCCCCTTGCCGTGGCGGGCCCTTCCGCCGGTACGTCCGCCGCGGCCGCTGAGCTTCAGCCGCGCGGTACGTCCTGCGGCCACGTCTCCGGCTGCCACAGGCCGGCCCGCCGCAGTGACGCCGGGCAGTGGCGGAATATCTCGTCGATCTCGACGACGACGGCGAGCTGTGGGCGCCGGCCATCGGCGGCCATCGCGTCGAAGAACGGGGCGTCGGTGAGAATCCGCGCCCGGCCGTTGAGGCGCAGCACGTCGGCGCCGCCGGGCACGAGGTGGAGCAGGCCGACGCGGGGGTTGACGAGGATGTTGCGCAGGCTGTCGCCGCGCCGGTTGCCGGGGCGGTCGGGGATGGCCACCGTGCGCGCGTCGAGGACGTGGACGAAGCCCATGGTGTCGCCTCGCGGCGAGGAGTCGCAGTTGCCGTCCGCATCCGACGTGGACAGCACGCAGAAGGGGGAGCGGGCGAGTATGCCCAGGTCGTCCTCGGTCAGTTCGTCGTGCACCTTGTCGATGACGATCGGGTGCGGGGCGCCGAGCAGCTCGCTCAGCTCCTCGTCGGAGGCGAGCTCCCGCCAACCCGCCGGGCGGGGCTCCCGCGTGGAGCCGGGTGCGGGGGCCGGGCCGCCGGACGCGGGGACGGCGGTTGCGGATATCACGGCGTCAGGCACAGGCGGTCCTCAGAGTGGCTGATATGTAATGTTAGGCTCACCTTACTGGAATGGAACTGGCAGGTGAGAGGTGCCCCCTGCCGCGAGAAGGGGCAGTCGGCTGATGAGCCGGAGCACGAGAACACCGGCCATCGGGACCACGGATCCCAAGGCCCCCGCGCCCCCCACGGCTTCCGTCACGGACGCGGTGGCCCGCGGCGGACGCGGCGCGCCCGCCCTCGGCGCCGGACTCCTCCTCCTGCTCGTCCTGCTCGTACTCGCCGTCTTCGCCAGCCTGATGGTCGGCGCCGGAAGCGTGGGCGCCGACGATCTGCTGCCCGCCATCCTCGATCCTGACCTCACCGACAAGGGCCAGCTCATCCTGCGGGAGGTACGCATCCCGCGCACCGCCGCCGGGCTGCTCGCCGGCGTCGCCCTGGGCCTCGCGGGAACGGTGATGCAGGGCGTCGCCCGCAACCCCCTCGCCGACCCGGGCGTCCTCGGGGTCAACTCAGGGGCGTCCGCCGCCGTCGTCTTCGCCATCAGCATCCTCGGCATGTCCGACCCCGGCCACTACATCTGGTTCGGTTTCCTCGGCGCCCTGGTCGCCTCGCTCGTCGTGTTCGGCATCGGCTCGATGGGCAGGGAGGGGGCCACGCCCGTCAAACTGGCGCTCGCGGGCGCGGCCACCGGTGCGGCGCTGCTGTCCCTCACCACGTCGATGCTGCTCACCGACTCGAAGTCGTACGACCAGTATCGCTTCTGGCAGGTCGGCTCGCTCACCGGGCGCGAGGCCCCCGTGCTGTGGCAGGCACTGCCGTTCATCGCCGTCGGCACCGTCTTGGCGCTGCTCCTCGGGCCCCGCCTCAACGCCCTGTCCCTCGGCGACGACCTCGCGCGCGGCCTCGGCCAGCGGATCGGCCTGGCCAGGGCAGCCTGCGGCGTGGCCGTGGTCCTGCTCTGCGGTGCCGCGACCGTCGTCGCCGGGCCCATCGCGTTCCTCGGCCTCGTCGTACCGCACGCCGCCCGGGTGTTCACCGGCCCCGACTACCGGTGGGTCCTGCCGTACAGCGCGCTGATCGCCCCCGTACTGCTGTTGACCGCGGACATCGTGGGACGTGTGATCGCCCCGCCCGGCGAGGTCCAGGCCGGCATCGTGACCGCCGCGATCGGCGCCATCCCGTTCGTCCTCCTCGTGCGCCGCAGGAAGCTGTCCGAGCTGTGAACCGAGCGACGGACTCCGCTGTGAACGAGAACGACGGACAAGGCCTACGAACGATGAGTGAGCGGGGTGCCGTGAGTACCGTGACCGAAGCCGGGCGCGCCGAGGCGGTGGAGCGCGTCCACGCCGTGCGGCGGGCCCGACGCGCACGCGGGGCGCTGGTCCAGGTGATCCTGCTGGCGGCGATCGCCGCCGTGTTCTGCGCCGCCCTGAGCTTCGGCGACATGTCCGTACCGCTCGGCGACGTCATCGGCGCGTTGACCGGCGGCGGCGACCTCGGCACCCACTTCATCGTCGTGGAGCTGCGCCTTCCGCGCGTACTGCTCGGCCTGCTCGTCGGCGTCGCCTTCGGCCTCGCGGGAGCGCTGTTCCAGGCACTGCTGCGCAATCCGCTCGCCAGCCCGGACGTGATCGGCATCAGCCAGGGCGCGAGCGCCGCCGCCGTGCTCGCCTCGCTCGGGTTCGCGGTGAGCGGCATCGCGCTGTCCGCCGCCGCGCTCGCCGGGGCGCTGCTGAGCGCCGCCGCCATCTACGCCTTCGCCTGGAGCCGCAACGTCTCGGGCCAGCGCTTCGTCCTGGTCGGCATCGGCATCGGCGCGGGCCTGTCCAGCGTCACCTCGTACCTCCTCACCAACTCCGAGGTGACCGAGGCGCAGAACGCCCTCGTGTGGCTCACCGGCAGCCTCAATGGCAGCACCCTGGAGCAGGTGTGGCCGCTGCTCGGCGCCCTGGTCGTCCTGCTGCCGCTGACCGCCCTCGCCGCCCGCGACCTGGGCGCGCTCCAGCTCGGCGACGACACCGCGGCCGGGCTCGGCACCCGCGTGGGCCGCGGCCGCCTCGCCCTGCTCGGCTGCGCGGTCGCGCTCGCCGGGGTCGCCACGGCGGCGGCGGGACCGGTCGCGTTCGTCGCGTTCGTGTCGGCGCCGGTGGCCCGGCGCCTCGTACCGGGCTCGGGCGCCGCACTGGTGCCCGCCGCGCTCACCGGCGCCCTGCTGGTGATCGCCGCCGACTTCGCGGCGCAGCATCTGCTGTGGTCCAGCCAGTTCCCCGTAGGGGTGGTCACGAGCCTGATCGGCGCCCCGTACCTGCTCTGGCTGCTGGCCCGCGCCAATCGCACGGGAAGGGCCGGCTGACGGTGACGGAGAAACACATCGGCACGGACACGCACATGGACAGCGACACGGACAAGGGCATGGACACGAGCATGGACCGGGACAGGGGTGAGGGCGGCGGCATGCCTGACGCGCAGGGCACGAGCGAGACGGGCGGCGCAGGCCCCGGCGGCCACACCCTCGGCACCCGGGACATCCACCTCGGCTACGACGGCCGCGAGGTCGTCCACGGGCTGAACCTGGACATCCCGCCCGGCCGCATCACGATGATCGTGGGCCCCAACGCCTGCGGCAAGTCGACGCTGCTGCGCGCCATGGCCCGGCTCCTGACACCGACCTCCGGCAGCGCGCTGCTCGACGGCCGCAGCATCCACGCGATGCCGACCCGCGAGGTCGCGGCCCACCTCGGCATCCTGCCGCAGACCCCGGTGGCTCCCGACGGCATCACGGTGAGCGACCTGGTGGGCCGCGGCCGGTACCCGCACCAGGGCTGGTTCCGGCGCTGGACCGCCGAGGACGACGCGGCGGTCGCCGACGCGCTCCTCGCCACGGACGTCCTCGACCTCGCGGGACGCCCGGTGGACGAACTGTCGGGCGGCCAGCGGCAGCGGGTGTGGATCGCCATGGCGCTGGCCCAGCGCACCGACATCCTGCTGCTCGACGAGCCGACCACCTACCTCGACGTCAGCCATCAACTGGACGTGCTCGACCTCCTGGTCGACCTCAACGAGGAGCACGGCACCACGATCGTCGTGGTCCTGCACGACCTCAACCTCGCCTGCCGCTACGCCGACCATCTCGTCGCCATGCGGGACGGCCGCGTGATCGCCGAGGGCGCCCCGCGGGACGTCGTCACCGAGGAACTGGTCAACCAGGCCTTCGGGATGCGCTCTTCGCTCGTCCCCGACCCGGTCTCGGGCACACCACTCATCGTCCCGATCGGACGCCACCGCGTCGGCTGACGGCGTCCACACCGCACCTTAGGAGCCTTACCCCCATGTCTTTCAGTCTCAAGTCGCTGTTCTCGCGGCGCCGCTCCGCCGCCGCGCTGGTGGCGGCCGTGGCCCTCACCGGCGGCCTCACCGCCTGCTCGTCCTCCGACGACTCCGCCGACGAGGGCGGCTCGGCGTCGAACGCCGGGTTCCCCGTCAAGGTGGCCACCAAGTTCGGCGACATCTCGGTGAAGGAGAAGCCGCAGCGTGTGGTGGCGCTCGGATGGGGCGACGCGGAGACCGCACTGGCCCTCGGCGTCCAGCCCGTCGGCGCCAGCGACTGGCTGGCCTTCGGCGGCGACGGCGTCGGGCCGTGGGCGAAGGGCCTGTACAAGAAGAGCCCGACGAAGATCGGCACGCTGGAGCCCGAGTACGAGAAGATCGCCTCCCTCAAGCCCGACCTGATCCTGGACACCAAGTCCAGCGGCGACCAGAAGCGGTACGACACCCTGAGCAAGATCGCACCCACCATCGGCGTGCCCAAGGGCGGCGAGCAGTACCTCACCAAC
The DNA here is from genome assembly GCF_052936595.1 of Streptomyces sp. DSM 118878. Lineage (NCBI taxonomy): Bacteria > Bacillati > Actinomycetota > Actinomycetes > Kitasatosporales > Streptomycetaceae > Streptomyces > Streptomyces sp. DSM 118878. The sequence goes on along the minus strand of NZ_CP193622.1, from coordinate 677,792 downwards.
TGGGAGACGCAGACCACGATGGTCGCGGACGCCCTCGGCCTGCACGACAAGGGCGAGAAGCTGATCGCCGGCACGGAGAAGAAGTTCAAGGCCGCCACCGCGGCGCACCCCGAGTTCAAGGGCAAGACCGTCACGGCGGGTTCGCGCACCAGCGTCGGCTACGGCGCCTATGTGAGCGGCAGCGGCCGCGTCGACTTCCTGGAGCGGCTCGGCTTCAAGAACAATCCCGAGGTCGAAGCCAAGAAGGGCAAGTCCTTCTCGGTCGAGGTCTCCCGGGAGAGCCTCGACATGCTCGACTCGGGCCTGCTGGTCATGGCGCCGATCGGCCTCCCGGCCTCGAAGATCGAGAATGACCCGCTCTACCAGGACATCCCCGCCGTCAAGGCCGGTCACGACGTCGTCTTCGAACCGAAGTCGGACCTCAGCTCCGCGTTCGCCACGGACTCGGTCCTCTCCGTCTCCTACGCCCTGGACAAGGTCGTCCCGGAGTTCGCCAAGGCGCTGAAGTAGCACCACCCCGGGCGCGGCCCGCTCATGACGTCAGCCGGCGCAGGGCGTTGACCAGGGCCCGGACACCCGCCTCCGCCTTCTCGCGCGGACAGCCGACGTTGAGCCGGATCATGCCGGGCGCGCCATAGGTGGCGCCCGGCATGATGGCGACCTTCTCGGCCTCGATGAGTTCTCTCTGGAGCACGTCGTCGTCCACGGCCAGCGGCCGCAGGTCGATCCAGGCCAGATAGCCCGCCTGCGGCGGCTGCCAGCCGAGCCCGGGGAACGCCCCGTTCAGGCGCTCGGCGACCATGGCGAGGTTGTCGGCCACGTAACCCCGCAGGGCGTCGAGCCAGGGCGCCCCCTGCCGGTAGGCGGCGATGTGCCCGACCAGGGAGAGCACGGCGGGGGACGAGAGACCGTCGGCTTCCTTGAGCTGCCGCAGGTAGGCGTCACGTGACGGCGCGTCGCCGATGATGCCGTAACTCCCGGTCAGCGCCGGGATGTTGAACGACTTCGACGCCGAGCTCAGCATCGCCCAGCGGCCCGGCCGCGCGTGCCGCGCCCAGGGACGGTGGACGTACGGCGGATGCGCCAGATCGGAGTGGATCTCGTCGCTGACGACGGCCACCCCGTGCCGGTCGCACAGCTCGGCGACGTGGTCCAGTTCGTCCGCCGTCCACACGTGACCGGTCGGGTTGTGCGGCGAGCAGAGCAGCAGGACGGACGTGTCCGGCAGGGCGAGCAGTTCCTCCAGGCCCGCCCAGTCGCCGAGCGGGCAGCCGCGCAGTTCGCGTCCGGCCGCCGCGACGGTCTTGGGGAACGCGTCGTAGGTCGGGGTGTGCGTCACCACCCCGTCACCCGGCCGCGACCACAGCCGCAGCAGCACCGAGAGCTGGTAGATGACGGACGGTCCGTAGACGATGGACGAGGTGTCCACGTCCGTGGCGTGCCGGGTCGCGTACCAGTGCGCGACCGCGGACAGGAAGTCCTCCTGCCGCCAGCGCGAGTAGCCGAGGACACCGTGGTCGAGGCGGGCGCGGAGCGCGGCGATCACCTCCGGCGCCGTCTCGAAGTCCATGTCGGAGATGGTGAAGGGCAGCAGATCCGGCACACCGAAGCGGTCCTCGACGTAGTCCCACTGCGTGCACCAGGTGCCGCGCCGGTCGACGGGGGTGTCGAAGTCGTACGGGTACGGGTACGGGGCCGGCCGGGCCGGGGGCGTCGCGTCGCGGGTCGGGGAAGTCATCGGTCAGCCCACCGGGAGCATCGTGGCGATCGCGTCCTTCACCGACTGCACCTGCGGGCCGATGATGACCTGGACACTGTGCGCGTCGAGCTTCATGACGCCGACGGCACCCAACTTCTTCAGCCGCGCCTCGTCGACCTGATCCGCGTCCTCCACGGTCATCCGCAGACGGGTGATGCAGTTGTCCAGCGTCCGTATGTTGTGGGCGCCGCCGATCGCGTCGAGCATCGCCGCGGCGTCGTACTTTCCGGCGACCAGTTCGCGCGGGGCGGTATCGGCCTTCGGGGCGTCCTTCGCGTCCTTCGCGCCATCGGCGTCCGGCGGCTCGGGGTCCTCGCGGCCCGGGGTCTTGAGGTCGAAGCGGGTGATCGCCCAGCGGAAGAGGAAGTAGTACCCCGCGAACCAGATCGCCGCGATCACCGGGACCAGGTACCACTTCGTGGTGGAGCCCTGGAGGACGCCGAAGACCAGCCAGTCGATGACGTTGCCGTCGGTGTTGCCGATGAAGACGCCGAGGACGGCGGCCGTCAGGAAGCCCAGGCCCACCAAGACGGCGTGGATGAGGTAGAGCCAGGGCGCGATGAACAGGAACAGGAACTCCAGCGGCTCGGTGATCCCGCCGACGACACAGGCCACGACGCCGGAGACGAGCAGCGCCTTGATCTCCGGGCGCATCTCCCGCCGCGCGCAGTGGTACATCGCGAGCGCGGCGCCGGGCAGTCCGCCGAGGTAGGCGGCCATCTTCCCCTGGGAGAGGAAGTGGGTGGCGTCCGTGACGGCCTGCGAGGGCGACCCCGAGCAGTCGAGGTGCGCGTAGAACATGCTGAGGGCGCCGGAAACGTTGTCACCGCACACGGCTCCCGAGCCGCCGACGTCCGTGAAGCGGAACATGGCGACGAGGATGTGGTGCAGCCCGATCGGTCGGAGCAGGACCTCGCCCATGCCGAAGAAGAACGGACCGAAGACGCCGGTGTGGCCGATGCCGCGGCCCACCGAGGTGATCCAGCCGTTGAACGTGGGCCACACCAGGGGGATGAGCAGCCCGAGCACGCTCAGGACGAGGGCGGAGATGATCGGGACGAAGCGCAGACCGCCGAAGAAGGCCAGCGCGTCGGGCATGCGCTGGGCACGAAAGCACTGGTGAAGGATGCTGACAACGATGCCAACGGCCACGGCTCCGAGCAGTCCCGTATCGATGGACTGCACGCCCAGGACATCGGCGATGCCGTAGTGGGCGACGGCCTTCTCGTCCTCGAAGTCGACGCCCTTGGCGGTGAGGTAGAAGTTCACCGCGAGGTTCATCGACGCGTACCCGACGAAACCGGAGAAGGCGGCCACGCCCTTGTCCTCGCGCGCGAGGCCCAGCGGGATGGCCATGGCGAAGAGGACGGGCAGGAAGTTGAAGGCGACCAGGCCGGTGCTGGCCATCCACGTGAAGACGAGGTGGAACACCTCGGCCCTGAGGAACGGCAGGTTGTCGGTCACCGCCTCGCTGGAGAGCGAGGAGCCGATGCCCAGCATGATGCCGCAGAAGGCGAGCAGCGCTACCGGGAGCATGAATGTCTTGCCGAGGCCCTGGAGGAACTCCCAGAGCGCGGCCTTGGTCTTCTGCATGTGCGGGGAACTTTTCTGCCGGGGAAGGACGGAGTCCCGCGCTCACCGGGGCGGTGCGGGAGCCGTGGCGATCAGATCACGCCAGGTCGGCGGCTGTCCATGGGCGTCAGGGTGCGCTCGGCGCCGGACTTCTGGGGACATCGGCGCCCCTTCAGTGACACAGGTCTCAGGAACCGTGCCGTGGTCGCGGAGAGGTATGGGACGTGAGGGATTCAGAGGACGACCTGCGATGGCGGGTACGGGCCGGTGAACGCGAGGCGTTCGCCGAGCTCTACGAGCAAGGCGCGCGCACGGTGTACAACCACGCCCTGCGGCTGACCGGCGACTGGTCGACGGCGGAGGAAGTGATGTCGGAGACGTTTCTGGCGGCCTGGCGGTCGAGGGAGAGGCTGGACACGACCGGGGGCTCGCTGACGCCGTGGCTCCTGGGCATCGCCACCCACAAGGCGGAGAACGCCCGGCGTGGACTGCGCAGACGGCGCGCCTTCCTGGCCCGGGACACGCAGCGGACGACGGTGGCGGACTTCGCCTCCGAGGTCGCCGGGCGGATCGACGACGCCCAGCGCCTGCGGGCGGTGCAGGTCGCCCTCGACCGGCTGGGGCGCAAGGAGCGGGAGGTGCTCGCGCTGTGCGTGTGGTCCGGCCTCGACTACCAGCAGGCCGCGGACGCCCTGGACATCCCGCTCGGCACGGTCCGTTCACGCCTGTCGAGGGCCCGGAAGAAGCTCACCAGGTTCACCGAAGAGGCATCAGAAGTACGAGGAACCCGAGAAATCACGAACTCCCGAGGAACCATGAGATCCCGAGGAATCATGAAATCCGGGGAAAAGACGGAACCCCGTACGGCTCGCGGAGAGATGAAGAGTGACGCCGCACTCGCGGCTCGGCCCGTGCGGGAGGGAACCGTATGAACCACGACGACACGTCCCGGTCCCGGGACCGGCAGCAGTCCGACGCGGAAGCGATCGCCGGACTGCTGCCGGTGCCCGCCGACTGGGATCTCCCGGACGAGCGGTACCTGCGCAACAAGGAACTGCTGATGCGTCACATCGACGAAGACAACGCCGCCGCCACGACCACCGGGGCCACCGAGCCCGCCGCGACCACCGGGGCCCCCGCGCCCGCCGCGACCCGCCCCCGCAGGCCGTTCCTGCGCCCCGCGCTGCTCGTGCCGGTGACGGCGCTCGCCGTGGCCGCCGCGGTCGTGGGCGGCGTGGCCGCCACCGGCGACGACGGGCGCGATCCCGCCGCGGCGCAGGGGCAGCGCGAGCCCGGCCAGGCGCGGCCCGCGGCCGTGCTGCTCGACCGGATCTCCACCGCCGCGAGCAAGGACGACCCGCTGAAGGTCGGGGACGACCAGTACCTGTACACCCGGTCCAAGATCCGCGAGGCCGACGTGACCAGCGGCAAGGCCGTCGTCAGCCCGCTCAAGGACCTGGAGGCGTGGTCGTCGCAGAAGCCGGGCCCGCAGAAGAAGCTCGGGGTGTCCAAGTCCGACGGCGAGACCCTGGACATCAACGCGCAGCTCGGCGACGACCACGGCACCGAGCCCGGGCTCGGCCGGCCCACCTACCGCTGGCTCGCCACCCTGCCGACCGACCCCGACGCCCTGCTGAAGTACCTGTACGCCAAGACGCCCAAGCACGCCGCGAGCGAGCGCGACCAGGCGGTGTTCGACGAGATCGGCTCCCTCCTCGGCGGGGTCATGCCGCCCGATACGGCCGGGGCCCTGTACCGTGCCGCGGCGCTGATCCCCGGCGTCGAGAAGACCGACAAGGCCAAGGACGCCGTCGGCCGCCACGGCCTCGGCATCAGGCGGGACGACGCCACCTTCGGCACGCGCACCGAGTGGGTCTTCGACCCCGACGGCCTGGCGTTCCTCGGCTCGCGCAGCTATCTGACCGAGGACGGCACCTACGGCAAGCGCGGAACCCTGCTGTCCAGCAGCGCGATCATGGCCCAGGCCGTGGTCGACGAGGCGGGCCAGCAGCCCAGCCCGCGCCACCGCGTCAAGCTGCGGGGTGCGGACACCGTTGCGAATACCGCCGCGGACACCGCCGCGGACACCGCCGCGGACAGCGTCGCGGACGACACCGTCCGGGCGAGCTGACGGACACAGCGGTATCGCGGCGGCCGGTGGTGAAGACTGAGGCGATGGAGTACTTCTGCTATCACCGTGACCGCCGCGACTCCCTGGCGCCGCGCATGCGCCTCCTGGAGGAGCACTGGTCCTACATGGACCGCTGGGCGAAGGAGATGATCGCCCGCGGCCCGACCCTCACCGACGACGGCGAGATACCCACCGGCAGCGTGCACATCCTGGACCTGCCGGACCCCGCCGCCGCCCGGGCCTTCGCCTTCGACGAACCCGGCTACCAGGCGGGCGTCTACCGCGATGTGCTGCTGCGCCGCTGGCGGAACACCTTGGGCCGCACGATGTGGGACTTCCCCGGCGGCCCGACCGAAGGCAACAGGTACGCGGTCCTCGGCCTGGGTGAGGCCAGGCCCACCCACCCCGGTGACCTCGTGCCACCGGCGGAGGGCAGCGATCAACTCATCGCGTTCGGACCGCTGTTGTCCGACGACGGCGCCACCTGGCTGGGCACGGCGGCGCTGCTCCGGGCGCCGGACGCGGCCACCGCACGCGCGGTCCTCACCTCGGAGGGGTATGCCGAAGTCGAGGTCCACAGGTGGCAGTTCGGCGGCCGCTCCTGACACCGATCCGCTAGGCGGTCAGCTGTCCACGTGCGCTGTGAGTCGCCGGTCCGACGCCGTAGTCGGGCCGGCTGATCTCTGCCCACACCGCGTCGAGGGAGAGGCCGAGGGTGTCGGCGATCGCCGCGATGGTCGGGAAGGCGGGCGTGGCCACGCGGCCCGACTCGATCTTCCTGAGTGTCTCGGGGGAGACGCGGGCGTCGAGCGCGATCTCCAGCATCGAACGGTCCCCTCGGGCCTGACGCAGCAGGGCGCCGAGACGCTGACCACGTGCGACTTCTGCGGGAGTGAGCGGCAATCTGACCATGACACCGATTCTAGACCGGTATAGTTTGACCGGGATAGTTATTGGCTGCATGGAAAGAGCGTCGCATGATCGAGATTCTGAACCCGACTCTGCTGGTCCGAGCGAAGGATTCGGGCCGCCTGGTCGCGGACATCCTGCACACGCTGAAGAGCCGCACCACGGTCGGCACGAACCTGCTCGACATCGACCGGTGGGCCGAGAAGATGATCGCCGCGGCAGGAGCCCAGTCCTGCTACGTCGACTACGCGCCCTCCTTCGGCCGCGGCCCCTTCGGGCATTACATCTGCACGGCCGTCAACGACGCGGTGCTCCACGGGCTGCCCCACGACTACACGCTCGCCGACGGAGACCTGCTGACACTCGACCTCGCCGTCTCCAAGGACGGCGTCGCCGCGGACGCCGCCATCAGCTTCATCGTCGGCGACACCAAGCCCGCGGAGAGCGTCGCGATGATCGAGGCGACCGAACGCGCGCTGGCCGCGGGGATCGCCGCCGCCGGGCCCGGGGCCCGCATCGGGGACCTCTCCCACGCCATCGGCACCGTCCTCAGCGAGGCGGGCTACTTGATCAACACGGAGTTCGGGGGTCACGGCATCGGGTCGACGATGCACCAGGACCCGCATGTCGCGAACACCGGACGGCCCGGACGTGGGTACAAACTGCGCCCCGGACTGCTGCTCGCCCTGGAGCCGTGGGTGATGGCGGACACCGCTCAACTCGTCACGGACGCCGACGGGTGGACGCTCCGCAGCGCGACGGGCTGCCGGACGGCACACAGTGAGCACACGATCGCGATCACCGAGTCCGGAGCCGAAGTCCTCACGTCACCCAACTGATCCTTCCCCATGAGCCTACTCATGGGGCCGTCCGCGGCACGTGGCAGGTGGTAGGTGGCAGTTGGCAGGGGGAAACTCCGGTGCCCGGATGCGAGGGCTCTGCCATCATCGCCGGATGCCACGCACCGATGTCGTGTGTCGGGTGACCCTGCATATGTCAGTCTGGCTCTGCATCCGAATCTGCATCGGTCAGTTCGACTTTGCATCGCGCTGCGGTCTCGTAGGTCGACAGACGGAACGGGCAGACACGCGGCGCGGGAGATGCAGGGTCGGCCTTCCCCTCCGTGGCCTCGGTCGTCCGACCCATTTCTTTACCTCGCCGGTCATGGCCGCCGAGCGGTGCAGTCTCCCGTGCGAACGGACAGCGCGCTGCCCTGCGACGGCTGACCTCGCATAGATCGGGTCTACCTTGCATCTCGGGTTGCACAGTTCAGCTGGATCTTGCAAAGGGTGTGCTTCTCCAGTCGGTAGGTGTCATGGAGTCTCATGGACTTCCTGCTTGCGCAGGCTCGTACGGCTAGCGTGAGGGGATGCAGCGCATCGGGCTCTACCATCCGTACTTCCACTTCCGGGACGAAGAGTGGATGAAGGCCGCCGCTCTGTATTGGCCGCGGATGGCCCGAGTCGTGCCAGCAGGGTTCACACCCGGTGATTCTGGCATTGCCCTCGCCCTCAAAGACGAGCTCGACTTCCTTGTCGATGTGGACCCGGCTGCAGCGGCCGGCGTCGTGTCTCCTGTCTTCCAACAGTTGCTTCGCGACCACAGTCGTCGTCTCGAGGACCTGTACGGAGGCCAACTCGCCAATCGTGGGGTGGTGCAACCCGGCAGCCTGCCCATGATGAGGGAAGACGCGTATGACCTCCTCCTCCATCCCTGTAGACGCATCAGCGGGTCCGACCCTGGGCCCGAGCTTGTCGCCCTGCACGAGAACGAAGTCACCTCCGACCTCATCCGCTCGCTCGTGGCTCTCGAACTCGGCGAGGTGGGGGTCACCAGCACACAGGCCAGCGCGAGCAGAGACACGGACAGGCGTCAGGGGGCAGCCGACCGATGGGTCTTGGTGGACCCCCGCATAGCCTGGTCCTACAAGTGTCTCCTCACCGATGAGCTGGCACGCCGGACAGGCTTTGTGCCGACCACGGACCAAGCTGCCGCGCATTCCGGCAGCGGTAGCTGGGACGCGGAACAGCTGGCGGCTGTTCTCCTGGGCGACACGCCTCCATCCGGCGGCAGCCAGTCATCTGCCACTCCCGACGGCCAGATGGTGAGCGCGGTTGGCCCCCTGGCTGTTAAGTGCGTACTTCCAGGAGGTCTCAGGAGTATCCCGATCGAAAAGATCATCCAACTGCGCACTCGGCATGCCGCAGAGTTCGACGCGTTCACGGACGCGGTCGCCGCGACAGCGTCCGAGCTGCGCGACACCCTCGCCTCCATCGAAGACCAGACCGCGCTTCAGGAGTACCTGCGCCTGGCGGCCCGCCAACGCTTCGAGACTCCACTGGCGGAGCTCCAAGGGGCCATGAAGGGACTCAAGATAGCCACGGGATACAGCGTCATCGGTTACAAAATCGAGTTGGGCACCGCGACCGCTGCTTCTCTCGGCGGCCTCGCTGTGGGATCCTCTCTCCTCACCGCTGGTGCGTTGGCTTTCGGTGTGGCTTCCGTCCGCCGTGCCAACGCGGAATCCCGCGACGCGCACCTGCGCAATTCCGGAGCCGCTTTCCTCCTGCGGCTTCACTATGGCTTGCCCCCGCGATCGCTCGTACGTCGCGCTCTGCGCGGTGCAGCCCGGGCCACAGGTACAGGGATCTGAGCAAAAACACATCCCATAACAGCACAGCTGATGCTCGCTGGCAGCCTGGGCGGAAGGCCAACGATGAGTGCGGTTGTTGGAGATGCAGAGTCAGCTTGGTCAACCATGGCGTCGATCGCGCAGACGGACCCTGCACTTCGCTGATGGCGGCCATGCAGGGGTGCAATCTCGGCCGGTGTCGGACAACCGACATGCCTCCCGCCTGGGACGAGCGCTCCATGCTGACCACCTTCCTCGACTACGCCCGGGCCTCAGCTGTCGCCAAGTGTGCCGACCTGGCATCGGAGGACGCCGCACAGGCGCCGCTGCCCGGTTCGCCGCTGATGACCCTGGGCGGTCTCATCAGCCACCTTCGGTGGGTCGAGTACCACTGGTTCCAGGTGATCTTCCTGGGGGAGGAGGACCAGGGCCCCTGGACCGACGAGGACCCCGACCGGGAGATGCGCATAGGCGCGCGGACACCCATGTCCGAACTCCTGGCGACGTATGAGGAACAGAGCGCCCGCTACCGCGAACTGGTGGCCGCCACAGATCTGGCGGCCACGGCGGAACGCCCGGTCAGGGACGGCGTCCACGTCACCCTCGGATGGATCCTCATGCATCTGATCGAGGAGACGTCCCGGCACAACGGACACCTGGACATCCTGCGCGAGATGGCCGACGGCACCACCGGCGCCCAGGCGCGGGCGGCTCTGTAACCTTCGTACGTGTGACGGGTGTGGGGAGTTGCTCATGAGCGCAGAAGACACGCAAGGCACGGCCGAGAGGCTGCGGGCCATCTGCGGTGAGCTGGCGGCGCGGTTCTACGAGCGGGACGACGTGGTGCGGACGCTGGTGGTGACCTTGCTGGCCGGGCAGCACTCGCTGGTGCTCGGACCGCCGGGGACGGCGAAGTCCGAGATGGCCAGGGAGCTCACGGGCAGGATCGACGGGGCGGCCTACTGGGAGATCCTGCTGTCCAAGTTCACCGCGCCCACCAGGATGTTCGGGCCCATCGACGTCGCCGCGCTGGCCCGCGGCGAGTACCGCCAGGTCTACGAGGGCCGCGCCACGACCGCGCACATCGCGTTCATCGACGAGATCTTCAAGTGCTCCACGGCCGCGCTGAACGAGACCCTCGGCTACCTCAACGAGCGCATCTATCACCCCGAGAACGGGGGCGCACCGATCAACTGCCCCCTGATCGGTGCCATCACGGCGAGCAACGAACTGCCCACCGGGTCCGATTCGGCCGCGATCTACGACCGGCTCCTCGTCCGCATCGAGGTCGGTTACCTGGCCGACCCCGCCAACTTCGCCGCCCTCGTCCGCTCCGCCGTCGGCCGCCCGGCGGCACCGGCACGCACCACCATCGACCTGGGCGCGCTGCGGCACGCGGTCACCGAAGCCGTGCCCGCCGTGGACGTTCCCGACCTGATCGTGGACGCGGTGTGCACGCTGCGGGCCGCCCTGCGCCGCAAGGAACTCGTCGCCTCCGACCGCCGCTGGCGGCAGGCGGTGCGCCTGCTCCAGGCGTCCGCGTACCTCGACGGCCGCCCGGCGGTCGCCGAGACCGACCTGTCGGTGCTGACGCACGTGCTGTGGGACTCGCCCGCCGAACGCCCGACCGTCGAGCGCGAGGTCCTGCAACTGGTCAACCCCGACGCCAAGGAGGCCCTCGACCTGGCCGACACCATCGAGGAGCTGGAGACGCAGCTCGACGCCATGGCCGGGCAGTCCCGCGAGGCCCTGAGCGACTGGGTCATCAAGAACGCCCACAACAAGCTGGCAAGGGCGGGGAACCGGCTGGAGAAACTGCGGGAGGAGGCGGTGGGCGCGGGCCGCTCCACCGCGGCCATCGACCGTGTCACAGGACGCCAGCGCGCCGTCCGGGCCCGCGTCCTCACCGAGGCTCTCGGCGTCGACGCGGACATGGTGCCGACGCGGATGTAGCGGAGGTAGGTGGGAGAGCCGGGGGAGAGGGGCATGGACGCATGGACGGTACGGGGCGCATGGACGGTAAGGGACCCATGGACGGTACGCCGAGCCGGCTGGCGGAGCTGACGAGCCTCGGCGGGACGTGGCTCGGCCTGTCCGACGCCGCCTTCGGACGGCACACCACGGCCGTGCTCGCGGACCCGTTCGACCGGATCGCATGGCGTGACGTCCACGCACGGTCGGCGGGACTGCGGGATCTGGACGCGGAGCTGGGCAGGGACCACGAGCACACCACCGACCTCCTGAACGATGTGTTCGTGGCGGCCTACCGAGTCACCCCGCGGCTGCGCGAGCCTGCCGAGATGGCCCCCTCGCGGCTGGTCAACCACCACATCGTCACCGCACTGACGGAGTCGGCGGACTTCGCCGAGCTGCACCGTGAGACGGTCGGCGACCCCTACGCCGCCGCCATGGCCGTCCTCGCCCAGGCCGGGGAGCTGCGCCGGATGCTGGAGCGCTGCCGGGAAGCCGGGGCGCGGGCCGAACGGGCGGGGGCGGCCCAGGAGGACGCCCACGGAGCGGCGACCGCCGTGGGCGAGGCGCTGGGGCAGGCCGCCGAAGCGGCCGACGACGACGGCATGGTCCCCGCGCGGGCCGCCGACGCCGTACAGCAGGCGGTCCTGGCCGCGGAGGCGGCGCGTGCCGCCGCGGGGCAGGCCGCTCAGGGCGCCGCCCAGACCCTCTCCGAGGCGGCACCCGCGCTGCGGGCCACCGCCCGGCAGGCCGTGGCGAAAGCCGCCGAGACCGTACGGGAAGAGGCCGCGCTCATGCGGGCGTGGGGCGTCGGCCCCGGCGAGCTCGAACGGCTGCCGTACGACGAGCGGGCCAGGCTCGCCGAGCGGCTGCGCACCAGCCGGCTCGCACAGTGGGCCGAGCTGATCGGACGCTTCCGCCGGATGGCCGACGGCGAACGCGCCCGCAAGGTGGAGAACACCGCGGGTGAACTCGTCGGCGTCACGGTCGGCGACGACCTCTCCCGCGTCATCCCCTCCGAGCTGGCCAACCTCGGCGTGCCCGAGCTGCGCGCGGTGTTCGCCGCGCGCTACGCCGCCGGAGAGCTGATGCTCTACGACAGCCAGGGCGAGCAGACCACCGGCCAGGGCGCCGTCATCGCCTGCGTGGACACCTCGCACTCCATGTACGAGGAGGGGCCCGGCGGAGTCACCAGGGAGGCGTGGGCCAAGGCGTGCGCGCTGGCACTCCTTGACCAGGCCCGGCACGCGGGGCGGGACTTCGTCGGCATCCTGTTCTCGGCCGCCGACAAGATCCAGGTCTTCCGCTTCCCCGCCGAGGGGTGGTCTTCCGGCGGCCCTGCCGAGGGGCCCTCCGGCATCACCCGTGTGCTCGACTTCGCGGAGACGTTCCTCGGCGGCGGCACCAGCTACCAGACACCCCTGACAGCGGCCAGGGAGCTCCTCGCCGAGGAGTACGACGACACCTCCCGCGCGCGGGGCGACATCGTCATGCTCACCGACGACGAGTGCGACGTGACCGAGGAGTGGATGCGGGGCTGGAACGACGCCAAGCACCTGCTGGGCTTCCGCGTCTTCGGCGTGGCCATCGGCGCGCCGCCCGCCGCCGAGGCGGGTTCGGTCCTGGACGCCCTCTGCGACAACCTCCGCTCCGTCGAGGACTTCACCGACGTCCACGCCGCCGCCGACCTCTTCCGCCTGATCTGACCTGGCGGGGCCGAGATCAGGGGTTCACCCAGGCGCTCGGAGCGTCGGTCAGCGCCGCGACGTCGGCCGGGAGTCGGGCGGTCGCGACATCGGCGAGCGACACTCCCTCAAGGATCTCGCGGACATTGGACCGCAGCGCGATCCACAGCGGGAGCAGGGACTCGGCGGGGCCGGTGTAGGACAGCTCGGGCGGCCGGACACCGCGCACCGAGACCAGCGGCCCGTCCACGGTGCGGATGACATCGGCGATGCTGATGTCCTGCGCGGGCCTGGCGAGCCGATAGCCGCCGTTGCCGCCGCGCTGGCTGAGCACGAGCCCGCCCCGGCGCATGTCGTTCAGGATGCCTTCGAGGAACTTGTGCGGGATGTCCTGGGCACCGGCGATGGCCTCGGCCTTGAGGGGCCCGTCGTCCGGGGCCGCGGCGAGCTGCAACGCGGCACGTACCGCGTAGTCCGCCCTGGCTGAGATCCGCATACGTGCATTATCCCGCACGACGTGGACCGGTGACCGCCGAGGGCGGGCCCCCGGTGGCCGCCGGGCGGATGCTCGTGCCCGGCGGCCACCGGGATTCAGGCCGCCGAAGGGGTGTAGTGGGCGGCGTCGTCACCCTCGACGACACGGCTGAGCGTGCCGTCGATGCCGGCGGGGGCGTCACCCGCGACGGTCACCCGGTGCAGCAGGCGCGGCAGGTCGCCGTAGTCGTCGGGGGCGTAGTGCTGGGTGATGCGGTTGTCGAACAGGACGAGGTCGCCCGGTGACCAAACCACCCGCACGATGTTCTCCGGACGGGTGACGTACGCCTGGAAGATGCGCAGCAGGTCGCGGGACTCGGAGGGGCTGAGCCCGATGATGCTCTGGGCGAAGCCGCCGATGAACAGACCGCGCTCCCCGGTCTCGGGGTGGACGCGGACGACCGGGTGCGCGGTGCGGTACTTGCGGGAGACGAACCGCCGGCGGTGTTCGGCGGCCTTCTCGCTCTTCGGGGCGGCGTAGTCGTAGTCGTTGGTGTGCACCGCCCACAGCTTGTCGGCGAGATCGCGGAGCGCGTCGGGCAGATCGCGGTACGCGGCGGCCGAGTTGGCGATGAGTGTGTTGCCGCCGTAGGGCGGGACCACGATGCTGCGCAGCGTGGAGGCCTTCGGTGGCGTACGGACGAAGGTCACGTCCGTGTGCCAGTGGTTGGCGCGGATGCCCTCGTCGCCGTCGACGGGCAGGATCTCGGGCTGCCCCTCGACCGAGGCCACCGTCGGGTGCGCGGCGGTGAGGTCGCCGAAGAGGGAGGCGAAGCGGAGCTGGCCCGCATCGTCGAGCTGCTGGTCCCGGAAGACGAGCGCCTTGTGTTCGAGGAGCGCGGAGTTGATCTCGGTGACGATGGCGGGGTCGAGGTCCGCGGAGAGGTCGACGCCGAGGATCTCGGCGCCGATGCGACCGCCGATCCTGCGGATGTCGAAGCCGGTGCTGGTGGTCATGTGCGGGTTTCCTTTCACGGGTTGAGTGATCACGAGGTGGGTGATTACGGGGTGGGTGAGGAGAGGTGGCCGGTCTGCGGGGTCACCCGCCGGTGGGCACGCGCCAGGAGCTGAGCCGCCGTTCCACGGCGACCAGGAGCTGGTTGAAGGCCACGCCGATGGCGGAGATCGTGACGATGCCCGCGTACATCTGCGGGATCGCGAAGTTGTACTGCGAGGCGTTGATCAGATAGCCGAGTCCCGCCTTGGCGCCGATCATCTCCGCGGCGACGAGGACCAGGATGGACACCGCCCCGGCCAGCCGGATGCCGGTGAACATCACCGGTACGGAGGCCGGCAGGATCACCTTCTGGAACAGCCGGGGCGCCGACAGGTCCATGGACCTGGCCAGCTTGAGCAGCGTCGGATCGACGTTGCGGACCGCGCTGATGGTGTTGAGCAGGATCGGCCAGGTGCACGCGTACACGACGATGGAGATCTTCGACGTCTCGCCGATGCCGAGCAGCAGCACGAACACCGGCAGCAGGGCGAGCGCGGCGGTGTTGCGGAAGACCTCAAGCAGGGGGCCGAGGAGGTCGGCGACGGGCCGGTACCAGCCGATCAGCAGACCGAGGGGTACGGCGAGGATCACGGCGAGTCCGAAGCCGCTGAACGAGCGCACCAGGCTGGCCCGTGCGTTGTCGGCGAGCTGCCCGTCGGCCGCCAGCCCCCACCAGGCGTCGGCGACCTCGCTGAACGGCGGCAGAAACGTCCGGTCGGCGAGCCCGAGCCGGGGCCCGATCTCCCAGAGCAGCAGGAGCGCCACGATGGCCACGGACTTGGTCACCGCGCCAAGCAGCAGCCGCGGCAGTCGGCGCGCCACGCGGCGCCCGAGTGCCGCCGGTACGGAGGCGACGGCCGGGTCGGTGGTCGGGTCGGCGGCTGGGGCGGCGGTCGTGGCGGGCTCGGCGGAGGCTGCCCTCCGGGGAGCCGCGGCGGCCGTCTCGGGGGCGGCGGTGCGGGTCGTCGTGCTCACGCGGAAACCTCTTTCTTCTCCAGCTCCTGCGCCCTGGCCACCTCGTCGCGCAGCAACGACCAGACCTCACGGCGGTAGCGCGCGAACGCGGGGCTGGAGCGGAGGTCGTCCGTGCCCGTACGGGAGTCGAAGGCGATCGGCACGATCTGCTTCACGCGCCCCGGCCTCGACGACATGACGGCGACGCGCTGCCCGAGGTACACGGCCTCGTCGATGCCGTGGGTGATGAAGACGACGGTCTTCCCCGTGCGCTGCCAGATGCGCAGCAGTTCGTCCTGGAGCGACTCCCGGGTCTGGGCGTCGAGCGCGGCGAAGGGCTCGTCCATCAGCAGGATGTCCGGGTCGTAGGCGAGGCTGCGGGCGATCGCCACGCGCTGGCGCATGCCGCCGGACAGCTCCTGCGGATGGCGGTCCTCGAAGCCCGAGAGGCCCACCAGGTCGAGGAACTCCCGGGCTCTCGCCGCGCGTTGACGCCGCGGTACGCCGGTGGCCTCCAGACCGAACTCGACGTTGCCCTGTGCCGTGCGCCACGGGAGCAGCGCGTACTGCTGGAACACGATGCCGCGGTCCAGTCCCGGTCCGGTGACGGGCCTGCCGTCCACCAGGGTCTGCCCGGTGGTGGGCCGGGTGAGACCGCCGAGCAGATCGAGCAGCGTCGACTTCCCGCAGCCACTGGGCCCGACCAGGACGAAGAACTCGCCGTCCGCGATCTCCAGGTCGATGCCGTCGAGCGCGGTGACGGTCCCTGACCGCCGGGCGCCCGCGCGGCCCTTGACGCCGAACTCCTTGCGTACGTTCTCGAACACGATTTTGGGCGTGGCGGATACGGCGGGGATGGCGGGGATGGTGGTGGGTTCCGGCATGGGTCAGCTCCCGCTCTTGTCGGCGGCGTTGTAGGTGTTGGTGTAGAGGTCGGCCCTGGTGACCTGGCCCTTGTCGATGTCGCCGCGTTCGGCCAGCCAGTCGATCCACAGCTGGAGTTCCTTGCCGGTGATCAGGCCGCCTTTCTCGGCGACTCCGTAGGACTTCCAGTACTTGAGGGGAGCGGTGTCCTCGTTGCGCCCACGCTTCTCCATGATCTTCGTCATCCGGGCGATGACCTTTTCACGCGGTGTGGAACGGGACCATTCGATGGCCCGCCCGACCCCGGTGACGAAAGTGCGGGCCGTGTCGGGATTCTGTTCCAGAAAGCGGTCCGTCATCACGAAGGTGCCCGCGCTGAAAGCGCCGAGCAGTTCGTAGTCGGTGAACAGGGGGCGGATTCCACCGGCCGCGAGGGCTTTGTCACGAAGAACACCGCCGAGTACGGCCACTTCTATCTGTTTCTGCCGCAGGGACTGCTCGGTGTTGACCGGCGGCACGACCAGCGGTTCGACCTTGTCCCTGTCCTCCCGGGGCAGACCGCCTCGTTTCAGATAGATGTCGAGCATGGCCTCCGAATGGGCGCCGAGGGTGTTCATTCCGACCTTTTTTCCGATCAGGTCGCGGGGTGAGCGGATGGGGCTGTCCTCAAGGACGTAGAAGCCGTTGTAGGCGTCCCTGTCGGCGCCGTAGTAGCTGATGACCGCCTTGATCGGGGCGTTGTTCGCGGCGAGTTTGACGACCGCGCCGTTGAAGGCGCCGCCGAAGTCCGTCTGGCCCGTGGCCGCGGACTGGATGTCCTGGGGGCCGCTGATGGTGTTGCCGACCCACTTCAGCTTCACGTCCGCCAGAAGGCCCAGGTCGGCGGCGAGTTCCGGCAGGGTGACCTGGCCCGCCCAGCCCTGGTAACGGAGTGTCTTGGTCCGGCCCCCGCCGGACCTGGCGGTCGCCGAGACGCCACAGCTCACGGCCGCCGCGGAGAGACCGAGCAGGGAGAGGAACTGACGTCGGGTCGATGCCTTGGCGGCCATGAATGCGTCCTCTTCGAACCAGTGGGGGACGTGAAGAAATGGAGTGGAGTGCGGGAAATCGGTGCCCGGCGGCGGATTCAGCGTCCGGTGGCACAGATGGCGCCGGCCTGACGTCGCAGGTCGACGTGCAGGCGCGCGGTGAATTCCTCGTGCTTGCTCACACCAAAAGCGTCGCAGCGGAGATCGGCCGGGTCAATGCCGTAAGGGGCGGCTTATGACGTCCGCAACGCGGGAAACCCGGGTGAAGTACGGCGTTCACAATGACGGCCGGGCTGCGGCGAATTACGGGAATGGCCGTGGCGTGGTCTGGCGTGGCGAAGGCTCAGGAGGGGAGGACGAACGGCGGGTGTGCGCCGTTGAGGAAGAAGTCCCCGACGTCCTGGAGCCGGTGGGCACCGGGGGCGTGCAGGGCGTGGGTCCGGGCATTGCGCCAGAAGCGGTCGAAGCCGAGCCGCGCGGCGGCGGAGGTGGCGCCGATGATGTCGAGGGCGCGGGTGGTGGACTCCCGCACGGCCGCGGCCGCGGCGGCTTCGGCCATCGCCACGAGGACCGAGATCTCCGCGTACTCGTCGTAGGAGAGCTTCGCGCCCCGTTCGAGGCCTTCGCCCACGGCGTCCAGGGCCTGCGCGCCGAGCGCGGAGGCGGAGCGGGTCATGACCGTCAGTTCTCCGTACACGGTGAGCGCTTGCGGGTCCTGCGGGGCTCCGACCGGCCACGCGGGCCGCCGGGCCGCGTGCCCCGCCCTGCTGTACTCGCGGGCCTCGGCGAGCACGCCCTCCGCGATGCCCAGGCGGAGCTGCACGGAGAGAAGGCGTCCGACGGGGGAGGCCAGGGCGGTCGGCGGCGACAGGATGTCCTCGTCGGCGGAGAGCGAGCCGAGCACGTCACCGCGGGCCACCCGCACGGCGTCGAACTCCACCGTGCCGCCTGCCGCGAGGCGCTGGCCGAAGGTGTGGGTGTCGTCGTCGATCCGTACCCCGGGCTCGGTGGCGTCCACGACGACGGCCAGGGGTTCGCCGGTGTCACCGCGCATGGCCCGCACGGCGAGGCGGTCGGCGACGAGCACACCGGTGGTGTAGGTCTGCCGACCGCTCAGCACGTGCCCGCCGCCCGACCTGGTGAGCGTCAGAGGCGGCTCCTGGTGGGCGAAGCCGCCGCCCCAGCACGACTGCTCCGCAGCGGACCGCCGCTCGACGCTTTCGGCGAGCACCGGGTCGCCGAAGAAGCGGGCGCTCCACGACAGGAAGTAGTGGGAGCCGAGCAGTTGGGCGATCGAGCTGTCGGCGGCGGCGATCTCCCTGACCACGGCGTAGGCCGTCGGCCAGTCCGCGCCGCCCCCGCCGGCCTCGGCCGGTACGAGCAGCGACAGGAGACCTGCCTCGCGCAGCCGGGACACCTCGTCGAACGGCGTCTTCCCCGCCTGGTCCCTCGCGGTCGCGTCGGTGGCCAGATCGTCCGCCACCTCGCGGGCCACACGCAGCCAGTGCGCACGACCGGGCCCCTCGTGCCCGGACTCCGGGGCGGGAACGGCCGGCGCGATGGCAACGCCCATGGCGGAAGTCTCCTCAGCGGTGTGTATGGGGCATGTTCTTCATCCTCCGCACTCGCCGGGTGGGCGTCAATACTTTCCTAGTGAATCGGTAGGGAAAGTATTGACGGAAGGTCTTCGAAATCTCACCGTCAAGTTCAGGGTGAGACTTCGGGTTGGTGGAGGCCCCGGAGGAGGAGTGCGACCAGGCGGCGGGGGTCGTAGTCGGGGTCGCCCTCGCGGCCGATGCAGAGGTTGCCGATGCCGCGCATCAGCTCAAGGGCCCGCGTGCCGGGCCTGATCTCGGCGGCGTCCACCGCGGCGTCGAGCAACTGCGCGCAGACGGGTACCAGGCGGTCCAGGAAGTAGGCGTGCAGCGCGTCGAAGCCGCCGCTGTCCGACTGCATCGCGTTGGCCAGGCCGTGCTTGGTGACCAGGAAGTCGACGAAGAGGTCGACCCACTCGCGGAGCGCCGCGAACGGGGAGCCGGCCTCGGCGAGCAGGCGCGGCCCGGCCTCGGCGCACGCCTCGACCTGGTGGCGGTAGACGGCGACGACGAGATCCGCGCGGGTGGGGAAGTGGCGGTAGATCGTGCCCATCCCGACACCCGCTTCCGCCGCGATCTGCCGGATCGGCGCGTCGACGCCGGAGGTGACGAACACCGCGGCGGCGGCTTTGAGCAGGGTCTGCTGGTTGCGCTGGGCGTCGGCCCGCTTGCTCCGGACGGGTCGCGGCTCGCCCGGGTCCGCGGGGGGTGTGGCGGGGGCAGGGGGCACCACGCGCTCCTTTCGCTGCCGACGTCGAGGCCGGCCGTTGACAAAGCGGAACGTTGCTCCGTATCGTCGAGAACGTAAGCGGAACGACGCTCCGGTTGAAGTTTAGCCGAAAGCGGGCGCTCCTCGCTGCCTCGGATCTCATCGGCCGCAGCGGCCCACGCCGAGGCCATTGAATGGACGTACGCATCATGAACGCATCGACTCACGCAACCGGCCCCACCCTCACCTCGCCCGCTCCCGTCCTCTCGGTCGCCCCGGTGGTACTGCCGGACCCCGACCGCCCCGTGGACCTGGAGCTACGGGTATCGGCCCCCGTGACAGGGGACGACCTGCCGGTCATCCTCCTCTCGCACGGCCAGGGCTACTCCACCCACCTCTCCTCGCTCGACGGCTACGCGCCCATGGCCCACTTCTGGGCATCGCACGGCTTCGTCGTCATCCAGCCCACCCACCTGAGCTCCCGAAGGCTGAGCCTGGACCCCGCCACCCCCGGCGCGCCCATGTTCTGGCGGTCGAGGGCCGAGGACATGCGGCACATCATCGACCGGCTCGACGAGATCGAGGGCGCGGTGCCGCAGCTCCTCGGGCGCCTGGACCGCGACAGGATCGCCGTGGTCGGACACTCGATGGGCGGACACACCGCGGGCCTGCTGCTCGGCGCCCGGCTCATCGACCCGGACGACGGCACGGAAGTGAACCTGGCCGACCCCCGCATCACGGCGGGCGTCCTGCTCGCCGCGCCCGGCCGGGGCGGCGACGCGATCAATGCGCCCGTGGCGGAGAGCTTCCCCTTCTTCACGACCACGGACTTCTCGCACATGGCGACACCCACCCTCGTGGTCGCCGGAGACAAGGACGAATCCACGCACCTGACGAACCGCGGCCCGCAGTGGCACACCGATCCCTACCTGCTCGCGCCGGGCCCGAAGACCCTGCTCACCCTGTTCGACGCGGAGCACGGACTCGGCGGTGTCTCCGGGTACGACGTCGCCGAGACGACGGACGAGAACCCCGGGCGGGTGTCCGCGGTCCAGCGGCTGACCTGGGCCTACCTCCGCAGCCAGTTCCACCCCGGAGACGATGCCTGGCAGTCGGCACGTGACGCACTCACGACCGGCCCCGACGCGCTGGGCCGGGTCGAGTCCAAGTAGAGGTGCGGGCCGCTACTCCGCGGCCCCCCCGGCGCCCGCCCCCGAAAGCCCACGCCTCGACATCCCGGTACCGGATGGGGCCCGGGCCGCGGCCGATGTCGCCGGCCACCAGGTGCAGGCGTTCGGTCCGCCAGGGGTGGCCGGTGAAATCGGCGAGGCCGGTGGCGGCTCGGGGCGCGCACGACGGGGTGTCGCGGCGGGCGCGGGCCAGGGTCAGGTGAGGGCGGAACCGACGGTCCGGGAGAGCGACGCCGCACTCCTCGACCACGGCGGCGCGTACGTCCGCGGCGAGGTCGTGGAGCGCGTCGAGTTCCCCGGTGATCCCGGCCCACAGCACGCGCTCGTCGAAGTGGCCGCCGCCGTGCAGCGCCAGGGTGAGAGGGGGGCGGGCGGCCGCCAGATCCGCGAGGGGCGGACGCAGGAGCGAGACCACCTCGGAGGGCACCTCGCCCAGGAACGCCAGGGTGATGTGCCAGTCCTCGATGCGGTTCCACCGCATGCGCGGATGCGCTTCGTAGGCGGGGCCGAGTTCCCGCGCCAGCTCCTGCTTCGCCTCGTCGGGCGGCGCCAGGGCGATGAACACGCGCACGGTCGGGGCTGGGGTCTCTTCGTTCACGAGGGACTTCGTACCGCATCGGTGACTGCGCACCGATACCGGGGTGGGCGCGGCCCACCGGTCCACCAGCCCGACGGGCCCGGTCACGTTCCCGACGACACCGGGGAGTCCATGCTGTCGCCCACGGAACCCTCCGTGGCGGACTCCGGTATGGCCCGGTCGTGGCGCAGCGCCGTCCAGACCTGCTTCGACGCCTTCCGCAGCGGCTTGACGCGTCCGGCGTCCCGGGCGTCGTAGGTGACCGGCATCGTCACCATGTCCATGCGTCCGGGGCTGATGCCCCGCAGCTCCTTGGCCAGGCCGAGCAGCTTGTCGGCGGAGGCCAGGTCGGAGTCCGCGCTGATGGTCTTGGTCGCGGTGTCCGCCAGGGAGTACGACTTCGTGGGGTCGCTGAGCGGATCGACCGTCTCGGCGCGGTGGATCAACGCCTTGATGAACGTCTGCTGGAGCTGGATACGGCCCAGGTCGCTGCCGTCACCCACACCGTGCCGGGTGCGCACGAGCGCGAGGGCCTGCTTGCCCTTCAGCGTGTGCTTGCCGGGGGTCAGGGACAGACCGCTGTTGGGGTCGTCGATGGCCTTGCGGGTGGTGATGTCCACGCCGCCGAGCTCGTCGATGAGCTTCTGGAAGCCCTTGAAGTCGACTTCGAGGTAGTGGTCCATGCGGACGCCCGACATCTTCTCGACCGTCTTCACGGTGCACGCGGGGCCGCCCACCTGGTAGGACGAGTTGAACATGGCCTGCTGTGCGCCCGGCGCACTGCCGCCGTGCGGCTGCGCGCACTGGGGCCGCCGGACCATCGTGTCGCGCGGGATGCTGACGACCGAGGCCTTCTTGTGGGTCTTGTCGACGTGCAGGACCATCGCCGTGTCGGCTCGCGCCCCGCTGACGCCGCGGCCGTACTGGCCGTGGGTGCCCGCCCGTGAGTCGGATCCCAGCAGGAGGATGTTCATCGATCCGTCCCGCTGCTGCGCGGGCCGGTCGTGCCCGAGGGCGGCGTCGACGTCCGTGCCCTCGATGTTGCCGTTGAGGTGGTGCCAGCCGTAGGCCACGCCACCGCCACCGAGGGCGACCGCCCCCAGGGCGCCCCACGCGACGTAGCGCAGGGCCTTCTTGCGGGGCTTGCGGCGGGAGCGGCGTACCCGCGGGGGCCCGTAGTCGGGCACCGCGGGTCCGTGGTCGGGCCCTTCGGGTCCGTAACCGGGCCCAGCGGGCCCGTGGTGGTCCTCGCTCCCGCTTCCGTGCCTCTCGTGCGGCATGCGCTGTCTTCCTCCGTGGGCCGGCCGGCTCAGTAGGCGGAGTCGACGTTGTCGATGGAGCCGTACTTGTCGGCGGCGTAGTTCGCGGCCGCGGTGATGTTGGCGACCGGGTCGGTCAGGCTGTTCGCGGTGCCGTCGACGTGGTAGGCATCGAAGGTGGGCTGGATGACCTGCAGCAGACCCTTGGACGGGGTGCCGTTCTGCGCGTTGACGTCCCAGCCGTTCTGGGCGTTCGGGTCGCCGGCGGACTCACGCATGATGTTGCGGTGCAGACCCTCGTAGGAGCCGGGGATGCCCTTCTCCTTCATGATGCCGAGGGCCTCGTTGATCCAGCCGTCGAGGTTGTCGGGGTGGTCCTTCTTGGCCGCCGCGGCGGCCTTGGTGACCTCGGCCGCCTGGGTCGTCGACGCGTTCGCCTTGGTCGGCTCGGCGGCGTGGGCGGAGGTGGGGACCAGCGAGAGTGCCGCGGCCGCGGCGCCGGCGGTGACGATGCCCGAGACGGAGAACTTGCGAAGTCGGGCGGTACGGGTCGGCGTGGCGGTAGTGGCCATGTGAGTGCTACTCCTCAGTGCGCTACGTGGATGGGGCTCGGTGCGTCGGGCGGATTCACCCGGTGCGATGCCGTTGCCCCGGAACTTCAGCAAGAGTTAGCGGCGCTCCGGGGGGTGCGCAAGCATGTGACGTACTACCCCGTTACGAAGAGCTTCTCGGTCGGAAGTGGGACAAACGGCCCCGGGCCCGGCGGCCCGCCTGCCACACCTACTACCGCCCTTAGCATGTGACGTAGCCCCTATGGGTGGGCTCACAGCCAGGACCCCGGTTTTGGGCTTTTTCGGGCGGGCAGCCGAGGCTGCGGGCGATGCGCCGACGGCCGAAAACCGTGACGTGCGGTGCCTGTTCGCTGCTCCGGGTCACCGCGGAGGGCTGCGCGTGGCCGCCCCGGCCGGCCGCGTCAGCCGCGCTCGCGGAGGCACACGCTCAGCCGCGCTCGCGGAGGTACGTGTCCAGCAGCGCCGCACCGGTCAGCATGGCCCGCCCACGGGTGGACAGCCGACCGCGCCAGTCGCTCAGCATCGCCTCAAGGGGTTCGAGACCACCGGCCGCCCGTACCTGCGCGATCAGCGGGGCGATCTGCTCCAGGAGGTAGCCGCCGCGCCTGAGCTGGTGGGTCAGGCGGGCGTCGCGCACGGCGGCATCGTCGTACACCCGGTAGCCGGTCAAGGGATCGCGGCGCGGGTGCACGAGCCCCGCGTGCTCCCACTTCCGCAGCGTCGCCGGCTGGACGCCCAGACTCTCCGCCAGCGGCCCGATGAACGTGCCCCGCGGGCGGGAGTACGGCAGATCCGGCCCGTCGGCCGTGGTGGGGGCGAGGTCACGGAGCGCCTCGTCCGTCGCGCCCCGGTTCACGGCCCGCATGACCGCCGCCGCCGTCCGGTGACCGTGGCCGGGCACCATGGCGAGGAACGCGTCCAGGGCCCGAGCGTGCAGCGGGGTATAGGTGCGGTAGCCGTGCTCCGTGCGGTCGGCGGCCGGGAGGCCCCGCCGCCCTGGCGGACCCGGCACGGTCGGTCGGGCAGTTGGCCGAGGCCATGGAGCTGCGGATGCTCGCCGATGACCTGGAGTCGCTGCTCGACGCGTTGCCGCCGCACCCCGCCGAGGCGGGCGCGCGGGACGACAGGGACCGGGCGCGCCTGTACGCGCGCACCGCCACCGGCCTGCTGCGCCGCCACTACTGGATGGCCGACACATCGCCGGACCGCATGACGCGGCTAGTGGGCCTGTGCGACCAGATGCGGGCCGCCGACCTGCTGGCCCTTGCCGAACGCGGACCGGCGCTGGTGTTCGCGCACAACCGCCCCCTGGGCCGGCGGGGGACGCGCACGATGCGGATGAGCGACCTGCCCCTCGACTGGTGGAGCGCCGGCGCGATGGTGGGCGCCAGCATCGGCGGGGAGTAGACGGCCGCACGGAGCCTTTCGGGGTGCCCGCCCGGTCGGCCTTGCCTAGCCTGGAGGCCTCGGGGCCGTCACGGAGGTACTCCTATGCCCCGCCCCGTCTGGTCCGGCGCGATCAGCTTCGGTCTGGTGACCATCCCGATCAAGGTGCTGCCCGCGACCGAGAAGCACAGCATCCGCTTCCACCAGTACCACCTGGAGGACATGGCGCGGGTGCGCACGAAGAAGATCTGCGAGCTGGACGGGAAAGAGGTCACGAGCGCCGAGATCGGCAAGGGTTTCGAGGTCGACAGGGACACCATCGTCGAGATCAGCGACGAGGAGCTCGACGACATGCCGCTGCCCACCGCCAAGGCGATCGAGATCACCGCGTTCGTGCCCTACGAGTCCATCGACCCGGTCAGGATCGGCGAGGGCTACTACCTCCAGGGCGACGGCCAGGTGGCCGCCAAGCCGTACACCCTGCTGCGCAAGGCGCTCGAACGCAGCAGCAAGGCCGCGGTGGCGAAGTTCGCCTGGCACGGCAGGGAACGGCTTGGGCTGCTCCGCGTGCAGGACGAGGTGATCGTCCTGCACGCCATGAAGTGGGACGACGAGGTGCGCAGCCCGGAGACCCTCGCGCCCAAGGAGGTCGAGCTCGACGAGGCCGAGATCGACCGGGCCGTGCTCCTCATCGACTCGATGACCGCCGACGGCATCGAGGGGCAGGAGTGGGCCACCGACCGCTACACCGCCGCCCTGGAGGAGGTCATCGCGGCGAAGGCCGAGGGGAAGCAGCCGCCCGCGGTGGCGGAGAAGGAGGAGTCCGCGGGGAAGGTCGTGGACCTCATGGCCGCGCTCCAGCAGTCCGTACAGCAGGCACAGGCCTCCCGGGGAGAGGACGGCGGGGACAGCGGGGACGGCCGGGACGCGACCGTCCATGAGATGCCCACGAAGCGCGCCGCGAAGAAGTCGGCCACGAAGAAGACGGCGGCGGCCAAGAAGTCGACGTCGAAGCGGACCGCCACGGCCAAGAAGTCCACGGCCAAGAAGCGCGGGGCCTGAGACTGCCCTGCCCGCGCCTATCGCGGCCGGCGCGCCACGCTCCCGGACCCTCAGGCGTGGTCGGGCGCGGTGACGGAGATCAGGTGGTCGACCACGTGACGAAGGCCGCCGCCGTGGTGGTACGCGGCGCGCTGCCGCTCGGCCCCGTTTCCGCGGGCCAGCAGCAGCGTGAGCCCGCGGCCCACCAGGTCGAGGTCGCCGTGCCGGCGCAGGGCCGGGCGGATCAGGTCCAGGAGGCGGCGGGCCAGGTCGGCGGCGGGCACCGGCCGGGCCGTGGACAGGTCGATGCCGTGCCCCGCGAGCCCGTCGCGCGCCGCCCGCCAGCAGGCCGCTCGCAGCAGCTCCGGGGCCGGCCGCGGCGCGGACCGCCCGGCGGCGACGGCGTCCCCGGCCTCGGCGGCGAGTGCTCTGACGACGGCCGCGAGCAGGAGTGTGTCCTCGACGGTCTGGGCGGCGTCGGCGACCCGGACCTCCAGCGTGGGCACGTGGTGGGAGGGCCTGATGTCCCAGTACAGGCCGCCCCGGTCCATGACGGCACCGCTCGTGGTCAGGTCACCGACGAGGTTCTCGAAGTGGGCCGGTGACGTGAAGTAGGGCGGTGGCCCCGCGGCGGGCCAGCGCGCCCACGCCATGGTCCGCCAACTGGCGTACCCGGTGCTGCGGCCCGCCCAGTAGGGGGAGTTGGCCGACAGGGAGATCAGCACGGGGAGCCAGGGCCGCAGGTGGTTGCTGAGCAGCAGCGCCTGCGCGGGGTCTCGTACGCCGATGTGCACGTGGCAGGCGCACGCGCTCTGCTCGTCGTCCAGCGCGCGGAACCTCTCGACGCTCCGCGCGTACCGGGCGCCTTCGGTGATGGGCGGAGGCAGTGGCGGCGCCAGGACGGGGGAGCCACTGGAGATGATCCGCACCCCGTGCCGGCGCGCGGAACCGGCCACGACGGTACGCAGGAAGCGGAGCTGCTCGCCGAGGCCCGCGAGGCCGGTGTGGGGATCGCTGCGCACCTCCACCTGGAAGCGGGTGAGTTCGGTCGTCACGTTCGGCCCGAGCACGGCCGCCGCGTCGGCGACGACCTCCTTGGCCTTCGGGCTGACCTGGCGGGTGACCGGATCGACGAGGAGGTACTCCTCCTCCACACCCACGGTGAGTGGTTCAGGCTCTCCCGCGTCGGCGCGGGCATCGGCTTCTCTGGCCATGGTGTACACGGTGTCACGGAACGTCACGCGAGGGCAGAGGGCATGCCGCGCCACGATCAGTCCTGGCCGGCGCGTCCGCCCGCGGCCCGTGTGGCAGTTCCTGCTGAACCTCTTTACGGAGACGTGCGGCACGAGTAACTTCCGGCTGTCGTAAGAGTTTGCTGAATGTTTCCGGTAGTTCTTCCAGCCTGAAGCTCCGACTGCCGAGGCCCTGTCAGGGCCCTCCCTGGAGACGTGTATGAGACGCACACGCACACGACGGTTCAGACGGGCACTGGCCGCCGCGGTGGCCGCCGGCGGCATCCTGGGGCTGCTGACCGCGATACCGGCCGCCCCCTCGCCCGCGACCGCTCCGGTCGCGGCCGTCGACAACACGGTCACCGTCTTCTACTACACCAAGACGAAGAACTGGTCCCAGTACAACCTGCACTACGCGCCCGACGGCGGCTCCTGGACCGCCGTGCCGGGCGTACGCATGGAAGCCGCCTGTACGGACTGGGTGAAGAAGACCGTCCCCCTGGGCGCCGCCGCGGGCTTGAAGGCCACGTTCAACAACGGTTCGGGCACCTGGGACAACAACGCGGGCAAGAACTACGACCTGGGTACCGGCGCCGTCACCGTCAAGGACGGCGTGATCGCCCACTCCGACCCCTGCGCGGGCGGCGGCGACCCGGACCCGGGCACCGGCAACAAGGCCACGGTCTACTACTCCACTCGGACGCTTGGCTGGACCACCGCCAACATCCACTACCGGCCCACCGGAGGGTCCTGGACCGCCGCGCCCGGCCCGGGCATGCAGAGCGCGTGCACCGGCTGGTGGAAGAAGGACGTCGACCTCGGCACGGCCACCTCGATGAAGGCCGCCTTCAACAACGGCAACGGAGTGTGGGACAACAACAAGGGCGCCGACTATGCCCTGGGCACCGGTGTCAGCAAGGTCGACAACGGCACCGTCACCGAGAACGCCGCGGACCCCTGCGCCGCCGAGGAGCCCGACACCAAGGCGCCGACCGTCCCCGCCAAGGTCACCGCGGCGGCCGACGGCGTGTCCGTCGTACTGACCTGGGAGCCCTCCACCGACGACAAGGGGGTCACCAAGTACCAGGTCACCCGCACCGGCGGAACCAAGGGCACCATCGTTACCGACGTCAGCTCCACCGTCCTCTCGGACGCGAATCTGGAAGAGAAGACCGCCTACACCTACACCGTCAGAGCCGCGGACGCGGCCGGCAACCTCTCCGCCGCCTCCGACGCCGCCACGGCGACCACCGGGGACAAGCCCCCGACGCCCGCGGCCGGCAAGCCGCTGGGCACCGACCCCCGCAAGGACCCGATCTACTTCGTCCTGACCGCCCGCTTCAACGACGGCGACACCAGCAACAACCGCGGCGGCAGCCAGCACGTGAAGAGCGGCAACGCGGCGAACAACGACCCCATGTTCCGCGGCGACTTCAAGGGCCTGGTCAACAAGCTCGACTACATCAAGGGCCTGGGGATGTCAGCCATCTGGATCACCCCGGTGGTCCTCAACCGGTCCGACTACGACTACCACGGCTACCACGGCTACGACTTCTACCAGGTCGACCGGCGCCTGGAGTCAGCCGGCGCCTCCTACCAGGACCTGATCAATGCCGCCCACGCCAAGGGCATGAAGATCTACCAGGACGTCGTCTACAACCACACCTCCCGCTGGGGCGCCAAGGGTCTGTTCACCCCGAAGCACTACGGGGTGCGCGACGCGCAGTGGAGCGGTCACTACGACGAACCCAACGCCTCCTTCGAGTACGACGGCCTGACCGTCGAACCGAAGTCCGGCAGGTCGTACTACAACGGCGACCTGTGGTCCACCGAGCAGCCCACCGGCAACACCTGCGTGGGCTGGGGCAAACAGATCGGCACCTCACCCGAGGGCTACCGCATCTACAACTGCCAGTGGCCCAACGCGACCTCCGGCATGTGGCCCAAAGACACCTACCACACCTGCTGGCTGGGGAACTGGGAGGGCGAGGACTCCCGCTCCTGCTGGCTCCACGACGACCTGGCCGACCTCAACACCGAAAGCGCCAAGGCCCAGAACCACCTGATCGGCGCCTACAACAAATACATAGACATGGGCGTCGACGGCTTCCGCGTCGACACGGCCGTCCACGTCCCGCGCACCACCTGGAACCGCCGCTTCCTGCCCGCCATCCAGGAACGCGTCAGCCGGCAGCACGGCACCGAGGCCGCGAAGAACTTCCTCGTCTTCGGCGAGGTCGGCGCCTTCGTCAACGACAAGTGGAACCGCGGCTCGGTCAACCACTCCGCCCAGTTCTTCACCTGGAAGGAACGCAAGGAGTACAGCGCCGACGATGGCAAGGCCGCACTCGAGATGTACGACTTCGAGAACAACGCCGGCGTCGCCGCACAGCCCACCTCCACGAACGCGTTCCTGGAGGGCAACAGGTACCACACCCCTGACCACAGCAAATTCTCCGGCATGAACATCATCGACATGCGCATGCACATGAACTTCGGTGACGCGCCCAACGCCTTCCACAACGGCAAGGACTCCGACGACTCCACCAACGACGCCACCTACAACGTCGTCTACGTCGACAGCCACGACTACGGACCCAACAAGTCCCACGAGCGCTACACCGGCGGCACCGACGCCTGGGCCGAGAACATGTCCCTGATGTGGACCTTCCGCGGCATCCCCACCCTCTACTACGGCTCCGAGATCGAGTTCCAGAAGGGCAAGAAGATCGACTGCGGCCCCTCCTGCCCGCTGGCCACCACCGGCCGCGCCTACTACGGCGACCACCTCCAGGGTGAGGTGAAGGCGTCGCAGTTCAGCAAGGTCGACTCCGCCACCGGAGCGGTCGCCGACACCCTCTCCAAGCCCCTGGTCAAGCACGTCCAGCGGCTCAACGAGATCCGCCGCGCCATTCCCGCACTCCAGATGGGCCAGTACTCCACCGAGGGCATCAGCGGTGACATGGCCTACAAGCGCCGCTACACCAGCGGCGGCACCGACAGCTTCGCCCTGGTCACCGTCACCGGCGGCGCCTCCTACACCGGCATCCCCAACGGCACCTACAAGGACGCCGTCACCGGAGACACCAAGACCGTCACCGACGGGAAACTCACCGTCGCCGCCCCGGGCAAGGGCAACCTGCGCGTCTACGTCCTCGACGGCCCCGGCAAGATCGGCACCGCCGGCACCTATCTGAAGTAGCCCGGCACATGCGACACAACCGATCTTCGGTTTCCGACCGCCCAAGCGCGGTACTTGCGTGACGTTTCTCAAGGGGGTCGGCTCGGACGAGGAGTGAGTGATGGCTACGACGACAGGGGCGGCCCGCCGGGGGCCGCGCACAGACACGGGTTCTCTGCGACTGCCGGGGATTCTCCTGGGCGTGGGCCTCGGCGGCTTCGTCGACGGGATTCTGCTGCACCAGCTCCTGCGCTGGCACCACATGCTGACCAGCACCGACACCGACCGGATCGGCGTCAAGTACTACCCGGCGAACACCGTGCAGGGCCTACAGATGAACACGCTCTGGGACGGGGTCTTCCACGCCGTGTGCTGGCTGGCGGTCCTGCTCGGCCTGGCCTCGCTGTACGCGCGCGTGACGCGCGGCCGACGCCGGGTGTGGACCTCGGGCAAGCTGTGGGGCTGGATCCTGGTCGGCTGGGGCGTCTTCAACCTCGTCGAGGGCGTCCTGGACCACCACATCCTGGGCATCCACCATGTCTACGCCGGACCCCAGCAGATCTGGTGGGACCTGGGCTTCCTGCTGCTCGGCGCCCTGTTCGTGGCGGTCGGCAGTGCAGTCCAGAACCGCGCCCGTGCCTTCGACCCCGAAACCGGCACGACCTCGGCGGCCGAGCCGTCATGACCGGTCATGGGCCGCACGAACACCACCAGCACTCCGCGCTGCCCTGGGAGCCCGTACTCACCTCGCTGGTCCTCGTGACGGTGGCGGTCGGCTACGTGGTTCTCACGGCTCGCGCGCGGCGCGCGAACCCGCGGGCGGGCTGGAGCCCTTGGCGCACCGGCCTCTTCCTGACCGGCACGGCCCTGCTCGCCCTCGCCCTGCTGCCGCCCCTGGCCACCGCCGCGCACGGAGACTTCCGCGGCCACATGCTCCAGCACCTGCTGATCGGCATGTACGCCCCGCTCGCGCTGATGCTGGGAGCGCCGGTCACGCTGCTGCTGCGCACCCTCCCGGTGGCGCACGCGCGCGTACTCACCCGGATGTCGCGCGGCCGCCCGGCCCGGCTGATCGCCAACCCGTTCACCGCACTGCTCCTGAGCGTGGGAACGCTGCCGCTGCTGTACTGCACCCCGCTGTACGACGCCTCGGCGGGCAACGAGGCCCTGCACTGGCTGCTGCGGCTGCACTTCCTGCTGTCGGGATGCCTGTTCGTCTGGGCGATCGCGGGCCCTGACCCGGCACCCACACGGCCCGGAGTCCCGGCGCGGCTGGTGGTCCTCGGTGTGGCCATCGCGGCGCACGCGACCCTCTCGCAGGCGATGTACGCCGGGTTCCTCATCGACATCCACGCGCCCGCGGCGCAGATCCGGGCCGGCGCGGAGGCGATGTACTACGGCGGCGACATCGCCGAACTCCTGCTCGCCGCGGCCCTGGTGGCCACCTGGCGCCCCACGAGGAACACGGTGAGGCCCGCCAGGGCCGCGGTGAGACCCGTCCGGTCACTCGCGAGGGTCGCGCGCCTGGCGCCTTCCCCGGATTCTGGTATGGCGGGTGAAACGTCGGGTGCCCCGTCGTTCACGACGCGGCGAGAGGGGAACAGTGGGTCTCATGCGCGCACTCGTCATTAACTGCACCCTCAAGCCCTCCCCGCAGCCGTCGAACACGGAGGCCCTCGCCGACACCGTCATCACCGCGCTCAAGGGGCACGGGGTGCGGGTCGACGTCGTACGGGCCGTCGACCTCAACCTCAAGCCCGGGGTCCAGACCGACATGGGCGAGGGCGACGACTGGCCCGGCGTCCACGAGAAGGTGCTTGCCTCACAGATCCTGATCATGGCCTCGCCCACCTGGCTCGGCCGCCCGTCCTCGGTCGCCCAGCGCGTCCTGGAGCGCCTCGACGCGATGCTCGGTGAGACGGACGACGAAGACCGCCCCGTCGCCTACAACCGGGTGGCCGGGGTCCTGGTCACCGGGAACGAGGACGGCGCCCACCACGTCATCAGCGAGATCAACGGCGCGCTCGTCGACGTCGGCTTCACGGTGCCCGGCCAGTCGTGGACCTACTGGCACCTCGGTCCCGGGCCCGGCCCCGACTACCTCGACGACCAGCGCGGCCACGACTGGGCGGCCTCCACAGGACGGGCCATGGCCTCCAACCTCGTCCACGCGGCACGGGCCCTCGAAGCGATGCCCCTGCCCGCCCCGCCCTCATGACCCGGCCGCGGCCACGACCTTCCGTCCGGCACTTTCCCTGTGAAAGCAAACCGCTGGGCTTCGGCCACCGCGGAAGAGACGCCCATTTGCCATGTCTGACCTTCGGTCGGTGTGGGCAGGAATGATGGGTACGGGCGCAGTCGACGCGGTGAGCTCATACGCCATGCGTCTCGGATACGAGCTCTCTCCGGTCACAGCTCAGCGGGCGTGCGGGGACCGCCCGCGCGGTCGTGTCCACGTCGAAGGAGGCAATTCCATGGCCCGAGTGGTGACCGATGACGAGCAGGCGGCGCAACGCCGCGTCGGCGGGATCGTGCGAACCTCGAGCATCCTGACGGGGGGAGGCCTCGCGATGTGGCGCGACCATCCGGCGGGGGAGTGGGAGACGTCGGCCGCGGAGCTGTCGCGGGACCTGGACACCCTCAAGGTGCCCCACCAGATCGTCGTGGCCTTCCGCCCGCCCCGGGGCCGCGAGGCGGGGCGCCGCAAGGGCCAGGAGGTCCGCGTCCCCTTCCCCGAGCTGACCAAGCTGGTGCGCTGGGTGCCCCTGCTCCAGCAGCTCCTCGACGAACTCCCCGCCGAGTCGCCCGGCTTCACCTTCGCCTACTGCCAGGCGCGGCCCACCGGCCCGGCGATGATGAGCCTGTCCTCCCTGGCGGCCGAGTGGCCGACCTGGACGACGAGACAGGCCGAGCTGATGGGCCTGCTGTGCGCCCGGTGCGGCTTCGACCTGCGTACCCGCGGGGCCACGCAGCGCCTCGCGTACGACGTCGAGGGCGAGCCGATGCTGCCCCGGCTGGTGTGCGGCGTGTGCTGCGGCGACGGCCAGGCCGCGCTGGACGGCCTGACGGCGCTCGGCGAACCGTCGTGAAGCCACCCACCGGCACGTGAAGCGGCGAGAAGGGGCTGGTCAGGAGCGAGTGAGGATGACCAGTCGCTGTGTCGCCCGAGTCATCGCGACATAGCGGTCGACCGCCCCTTCGATGCCCTCGCCGAACGACTCCGGGTCGACGAGGACGACCAGGTCGAACTCCAGCCCCTTCGCCAGTTCCGGGGTCAGTGACCGGACGCGTGACGTGGCGCGGAAGGTGGGATCGCCGATGACGCAGGCGATCCCGTCCGCGTGCGAGGCGAGCCACGCGTCGAGGACCGAGTCCAGTTCGGCGACGGACCCGTGGACGACGGGAAGGCCACTGCTGCGGATGGAGGTCGGCACGTTGGCGTCCGGGAGCGCGCCGCGGATGACCGGCTCGGCCTCCGCCATGACCTCCTCGGGCGTACGGTAGTTGACGCTCAGGGAAGCCACCTCGACCCGGTCGATGCCGATCCGTTCGAGCCGTTCCCGCCAGGACTCGGTGAACCCGTGCCTGGCCTGGGCGCGGTCCCCGACGATGGTGAAGCTGCGGGAGGGGCACCGGAGCAGCAGCATCTGCCACTCCGCGTCGGTCAGTTCCTGCGCCTCGTCCACGACGACGTGCGTGAACGGGCCCGCGAGGGGCTCCGGCGCGGCGGTGGGCAGCGCGCTCTCGTCGATCAGGCTGTCCTGGAGGTCCCGGCCGCGCAGCATGGTCACCGCGCCCTCGCCGTCGGCGTCGGCGGCGACCATGTTGTCGATGACCCCGGCCATGCGCTCGCGTTCGGCGGCGACCGAGGCGTCGCGCCTGCGCCTGCGCAGCGAGGCTTCCGGGTCACCGAGACGCTGCCGTGCCGCGTCCAGGAGCGGCAGGTCCGGCACCGTCCAGGCCTGGGCGTCCTCGCGCCGCAGCTTCCGCACCTCCTCGGGGCTCAGCCAGGGGGCGCACATGCGCAGATACGCGGGTACCGACCACAGGTCGCCGACCAGGTCGGCCGCTTCGAGCAGCGGCCACGCGCGGTAGAGGGCCGTCACCAACTCCCTGTTGTGCAGGAAGGACTTGCGGAGCAGCGCGGCCGACGCGCCACCGCCGTACTCGCCCGGACCGCCGTACTCGCCCGGGCCGTTGTCCGGTCCGTCCTCGTCCAGGTCGTCCAGGTCGTGCTTGTCCAGCAGGATCGCGACCAGCTCCTCCCAGATCTGGTCGCGTGCCTCGTTGTGCGGGGTGCCGGGCTCGGCCGCCGCGAACGCCTCGGCCCAGTCGTCGGCGCTCAGCCAGACGTCGGACCAGGGTGTAGTGACCGACATCCCCTCCGTGGGCGGGTCCTCGTAGAACCTGACGGCCTTCTCGATGGCCCCCACCATGTCCGCGGACGACTTCAGGCGAGCCACCTCCGGGTCGCTCTCGACCGCTGCTTCCGCCCCCTCGGCGACCAGGTCGCGCAGGGTGCAGGTCCGCACGCCCTCCTCGCCGAGGCTGGGCAGGACATCGGCGACGTACGCGAGGTAGGGCTGGTGCGGACCGACGAACAGCACGCCGCCCCTGCGGTGACCCGCGAGGCGGGGGTCGGAGTAGAGCAGATAGGCGGAGCGGTGCAGGGCCACGACGGTCTTGCCCGTACCGGGACCGCCGTCGACCACGAGGGCGCCGCGGGAACTTGCGCGCACGACGGCGTCCTGGTCGGCCTGGATGGTGGACAGCACATCCCGCATCCGGGCCGAGCGATTGGTGCCAAGACTGGCGACGAAGGCCGACTGGTCGTCGAGCGCGGCGTGTCCTTCGAGGCCGTCGGCGGTGAACACCTCGTCCCAGTAGTCGCTGATCCGGCCGTCGGTCCAGCGGTACCTGCGGCGGCTGGCCAGACCCATCGGGTTGGCGTGGGTGGCGGCGAAGAAGGGCTCGGCCGCGGGGGAACGCCAGTCGAGCAGCAGCCGGTGGCCCGTGCTGTCGGTGAGGCCGAGCCGGCCGATGTACACGGGCGCGGAGCCGTCCGCGCCGACGACCCGGCCGAGGCACAGGTCGAGCCCGAAGCGGCGCAGGGCGCGCAGGCGGTTGGTCAGCCGGTGGATCTCCAGGTCCCGTTCCAGCGCCTCACGGCCCAGGCCGCCGGGTGCCCTGCGTTCGGCGTCGAGGCGGCCGGACAGCTCCGCGATCGCCTGCTCCAGGCTCCGCGCGATGGCCTCGAAGTGCTGCTCGTCGTCGGCGATGAGCCGCGGGTCGGCCTTGGCGGCGAGGGTGTCGGCGAGGTCGAAGGCGCTGGTGGTCAGTGGGGGCATACGCAGTGGGTCTCCCGTTTCCGCAGGTCGTGGCTGAGGTGAGCGATTGTGCGGCACGGTGGGGGCCTTGCGGCAAGCCCCCCACCGCGCTATAACTTGAGAGTGGCGAGAGGTGGGCATCCCCTTCTTGCCTCTCTTTTTGCGCCCCTGCCGCCGGCCTAGGGTCGTCTCTCGTGACTGAAACCGCCTCGCACGTGAAGACGACTGCCGCTGCCTACGACGCCCTCGCCGTCGTCTACTCCGAACTCGCCCGTGACGACCTCGACCGTCCCTCGGTGGACCGCGCGGTGCTCGCCGCGTTCGCCGAGCTCGCGCGGATATCGGGGCCCGGGCCCGTCGCGGAGCTGGGCTGCGGTCCCGGCCCGGTCACCGCGCATCTGCGGAAGCTCGGCCTCGACGTCTTCGGGATCGACCTGTCACCCGTGATGATCGACATCGCCCGGAAGACCCATCCCGAGCTGCGGTTCGAGGTCGGCTCCATGGACGCCCTCGACCTGGCCGACGGCTCGCTGAGCGGCGTCGTGTCGTGGTACTCGGTGATCCACGCCCCGGCCGAGGACGTGCGCTCCTACTTCGCGGAGTTCCGCCGGGTGCTCGCACCCGGCGGCCACCTCGTCCTCGCGTTCTTCGAATCCGAGGGCGAGCCGCTCACCGCCTTCGACCACAAGGTGACCACGGCCTACCGGTGGCCCATCGACAGCATGGCGGCGCTCGCGGGCGAGGCCGGGTTCACCGAAGTGGGACGGATGCTGCGGGAGCCGTGGGAGGGTGAGCGGTTCCGCAGGGGGCATCTGCTGATGCGGGCGGGTGAGTGACCCGGCTGACCAGGCCCCACCGAGCGGGTGAGTGACGGGCGGTCAGCCGTTTCCGTCCTCGCGGCGCGCGGCCCACACGGTGCGTTCCGTGCGGGCCGCCAGGTCGGTGCGGCGCAGGACGCTGTGCGGTCCTTCGGTGTCGAGGAGCTGGTCGAGGGTGGCCAGGTCCTCCGCGGGGAGCGCGTCGGCTGCGCTGTCGCGCAGGCGGCGCAGGGTGCTGAGGGCGTAGCGGCCGACCGCCTCGTCGCGGGAGCCGTCGATGTGCACGGCGATGGTGCGTTCGCCCTCGACGGTGAAACCGGCCCCGGTCAGCTTGGGGCCCCAGTCGGCGCCACGGTGAGGCACGTGCTCGGCGTGGTGGTGTGCCAGGGCGGCGTGGCAGCGCTCCTCCAGACCGGGCCGGGCCTCCGGCGCGTTCTCCGGCAGGAAGCGGGGGAAGCCGGCCAGCTCGACGACGGCGAACAGGCCGCCAGGGGCGAGGAGTTCGTGGACCTGGCGCAGCGTCCGGTCGGGTTCCGCCATGTGATGAAGCGACGCCGAGGCCCACACCAGCTCCGGCGTCCCGAGGTCGGGCCACCCGGCGTCCAGATCGGCCTGGACGGTGCGTACGCGGTCGTCCACCCCCTGCGCGCACGCCTTCTCCCGCAGGCGGTGCAGGTGCTCGGCCGAGGAGTCGACGGCGGTGATCCGGGCCTCGGGCCAGCGGGCGAGCAGGGCGAAGGTCCCGGTCCCGGTCCCGGAGCCCAGGTCGACGATGTGCCGGGGGCCGGTCTCGACCGGCAGCCATGCGGTGATGTCCGCGATGTGCGCGGAGAGGACTTCCGCGTCCAGATCGAGCAGCTCGGCCTGGTTGCCCGCGCCGTCGGGCCGGGTCGTGCGGGGCGAGGCGTCGCTGTGCGCGGAGTGCGCCGCGTGCCGGTGGGTGTGCGGGTGCGATTCGGTGTGCGGATGCGGGGAAGCGTGGGTCATGGCGCCACGCTAGGTCGGCGGTGCGCTGAAGTGGCGTGGCCTTCCCGGATGCGCAAGACAATGACGCGCTGAGCTGCCGTACGCGCAAGAATCCCTTGACCTGCATGGTTCCCAGAGGGGCCAGGGCCCTGCGAGGTCTGCCCGGTTCAGCGACCGGCTTCGGGCGCCGGCCGGCGTTCCTGGTGGCTGCGCCGGGCGTCGCGGTCGAAGATGCCGAGGATCTCGCACGGCCCGCCTTCGGCGCCGATGGCGTGCGGCAGCATCGTGGGGAACTCGGCGG
Organism: Streptomyces sp. DSM 118878; assembly: GCF_052936595.1. Classification (NCBI taxonomy): domain Bacteria; kingdom Bacillati; phylum Actinomycetota; class Actinomycetes; order Kitasatosporales; family Streptomycetaceae; genus Streptomyces; species Streptomyces sp. DSM 118878. The sequence continues at coordinate 640,602 of NZ_CP193622.1, read as the reverse complement.
CCTGGTTGGTCTCCACGCGCAGCCGCCGGTTGCCGAGGAGCAGGACCGCCGTGCCGGACAGGACGACCAGCCACTCGCGGCCGGGGTGCGCGCGCATGCGTGAGGAGCCGGTGGGCGGCGGCTCGGTCATGCGCTGCCGTACGACGGTCATGCCCGGCTCCGCCTTGATGGGCCAGCGCATCAGCCCATGCGCCCCGTCGATCATCGGGCTGGTGACGACGTCGTCGGTGGCGGTCTCCACGAGCTGGTCGAGCGAGGTGTCCAGGGCGCGCGCGAGCGTGACGAGCTGGTCGAGGGCCAGCCTTCGCTGACCGTTCTCGATGCGGGAGAGCGTGGACTGGCTGACGTTCGCGCGCGACGCCAGCTCCTCCAGGGACCAGCCCTGCGCCACCCGCAGCGCGCGGATCCTCTTGCGCACCAGACTGTCCAGCTCATCTCCATCGCTTTGCGTCATGAGCAACACTGTATGTCTGCGACGCAATGTCTGCCCCTCGTCAACGGCGCGCCCGCAGCCCGTCGACGAGCAGCCCGAGTCCGAACTCGAAGAGGCGGTCGAAGTCCCCGCTGGTGAGGGCGGGCAGTGTGGCGCCGAGGTGCGGGTAGGTGCCCGCTTCCACGGCGTCCCGCAGCGATCCGGAATCCGCCGGCCGGTCCTCGCCGGGGTGCAGGGCGGCCTGTTCCTCCAGGGTGTGGCCCACGGTGAAGTTCGCCAGCGTGTAGAGCGCCCGCGCCGCGTCGTCGTCCTCGAAGCCCGCCTCGCGCAGGAGGCCGACGACGGTGTCCGCGTAACCGAGGATGTTCGCCCCCGTCGCGTGGGTGCCCGCGAACACGCGCGCACCGTCGCGGTGGGCGAGCAGGGCCGTGCGCATGGCCCGTGCGAGGGCGGCCAGCCGCTCGCCCCAGTCGCCCTTGCCGCCCTCGGCGGCCGCTTTCGTGACGCCCTCCATCATCCGCTCCGCCATGGCCGTGAGCAGGTCCTGCTTGGTCGCGAAGTAGCGGTACAGCGCGCCTGCCCGTACGTCCAGCGCGTCGGCGAGCCGCCGCATGGTCAGCGCGTCGAGCCCCGACCGGTCCAGCAGGTCGAGGGCGGTGTGCAGGGCGCGGTCGCGGTTGAGCCGTGGTGGGCGGCCCCTGGCCGGGGTTGACGAGGAGGTCATGCGTCTCACTATAGTGAACATCGTTCATGTGAACGTTGTTCACTAATTGCTCACCGAGTTGCTCACCGAGTTGCTCACCGAGTTGCTCACCGAGTTGCTCACCAAAGTTGTTCACTGATGAGGGAGACTCCGATGGATGTCGACGTGATCGTCGTGGGTGCGGGACCGACGGGCCTCATGCTGGGCTGCGAGCTGGCACTGGCCGGCGTGCGGACCCGGGTGCTGGAACGCAGGGCGAGGCCGCAGCGGGACTCCCGGGCGCTGAGCCTGCACCCGCGCAGCGTGGAGCTGATGGATCAGCGGGGGCTGCTCGACCGGTTCCTGCCGCTCGGCCGGAAGGTGCCCGGCTGGCACTTCGCGCAGCTCCCCACCCGGCTGGACTTCTCGGCGCTCGACTCGCGGCACAACTACACGCTGTTCCTCGCCCAGGCCCACACCGAGGCGCTGCTCGCGGAGCGGGCGCACGAGCTGGGCGTGGAGATCCTGCGCGAACGCGAGGTGACCGGGCTGAGCCAGGACGCCGACGGGGTCGAGGCCGAGGTGCGCGGCCCCGCGGGCACCGAGACCGTACGCGCGCGGTACGCGGTCGGCTGCGACGGCGGACGCAGCGTGGTGCGCCGGGCCGCGGCCATCGGCTTCCCGGGTACGGACGAGACCCTCACCGGCGTGCTCGGCGACTTCGCGGCCATGGACACCGGCCCCGCGGCCCTGGCCGCCGCCCGCGAGCACGGCGTACTGGTGGCGCCGCTGGAGGACGGCCTGACCCGCCTCGTGCTCCTGGACCCGGAGCGGCTGCGGGTGCCGGCCGCCGAGCCGGTGACCCTGGAGGAGTTCCGCGCCTCGCTGACCCGGCTCTGCGGCTCCGACCTCGGTGTCGCCGGGCCCCGCTGGCTCTCCCGCTTCGGCAACGCCACGCGGCTCGCGGAGACTTACCGCGCGGGACGCCTCCTGCTGGCCGGCGACGCCGCCCACATCCACTTCCCCGCGGCGGGCCAGGGCCTCAACACCGGGCTCCAGGACGCCATGAACCTCGGCTGGAAGCTGGCCGCCGAGGTCAACGGCTGGGCGCCGGCCGGGCTGCTCGACAGTTACGACGCCGAGCGCCGCCCGGTCGGCCGCGCGGTCACCGAGAACACCGAGGTGCAGACACTCCTCGCAGAGCTGGCGCTCATGGAGCAGTACCGGCGCCCGGCGGCGGCCCTGCGGAACCTCTTCGACGGGCTCCTGCGGATGAAGGAGGTCAACCGCACGCTCGCCGCGCAGGTCTCCGCGCTCGGCACCGCCTACCCCGCCACGGCACCCGGGGCCGACCCTCTGGTGGGCGGACGGATGCCCGACATCGCGTTGAGCGCCGCCGACCTGACGGCGCGGAGGGTCTACGGCCTGCTCCACGACGGCCGGTTCGTGCACCTCGACCTCACGGGCGAGGCGGATGCCGCCGCGGCCCTCACACCTCGATGGGGCCGGCGCGTGACCGCCCCCGGCATCACCGACTACGAGACGCACGCGGAGCTGGAAGGGGTGCGCGAAATACTCGTACGCCCCGACGGGCACGTCGCCTGGGCCACGCGCCACTCCGACCACCGCACGCGCGGCGAGGAGCGGCGCGCCGCGCTGACGGCCTGGGTGGGAGAACCCGCCTGACGCATCCTGGCCGGTTTTCGCCTTGTGGGGAGCGGGGGCCCCATTTCGCACATCGGTAAGGTTAGGCTAACCTCCACCTCGTGCAAGAAGGTGAAGAGACCGCAGCGGCCGCGCGCCGCCCCCAGGGTCATGAACTCGTCGCCACGGGCGTCACCGTGGCCTACGAAGGCGTCGACGTCGTCCATGACGCCTCCATGACCCTGCGGCCGGGCGAGGTGACCGTGCTCGTGGGCCCCAACGGCAGCGGCAAGTCGACGCTGCTGCGCACGATCGCAAGGCTGCAACGACCCCGTACCGCCGAACTCGTCATCGACGGCGGCACCGACGCCCTCGCGCTGAGCCCCCGTGAGTTCTCCCGCCACGTCGCCCTGCTCACCCAGGGACGCCCCACACCCGGCGGCCTGACCGTACGGGACGTCGTGGAATTCGGCCGCTATCCCTTCCGGGGCCGATGGGGCAGGGCCGACCCGGACGGGCGGGCCGCGGTGGACCGCGCGCTCGCCATGACCGGCGTCGCCGAACTCGCCGAACGCGGGGCCGAACACCTCTCCGGAGGCCAGCTCCAGCGCGTCTGGCTCGCGAGCTGCCTCGCCCAGGAGACGGGCGTGCTCCTCCTCGACGAGCCGACGACCTATCTGGACCTCCGCTACCAGGTCGAACTCCTCGACCTCATGCGGGACCTGGCGGACGACCACGGCATCGCCGTCGGCGCCGTCCTGCACGACCTCGACCAGGCCGCGTCCATAGCCGACCGCATCTTCCTGCTCGACACGGGCCGCGTCATCGCGGACGGCGGCCCCGAAGACGTACTGACACCCGAGCGGCTGACCGACACCTACGGAATCCGCATCGAGGTCGAGAACGACCCCCTCACCGGCCGGCTGCGCACGCGCGCCATCGGCCGTCACCACTCGCGAAGCGAAAGGCTCAGTACCACCTCATGAGACGCCTCCTGATCACCGCGGCGGCCGCCACCGCCGCGGCCCTCACCCTGTCCGCATGCGGAACCACCGAGCCCGCCGCCGACGACGACGCCAAGAGCGACGCCAAGTCCATCACCCTCACCGACGGCACCGGCACGAAGGTGAAGCTCGACGGGCCCGCCAAGAAGGTCGTCGGCACCGAGTGGAACGCCGTCGAGAGCCTGCTGTCCCTCGGCGTCGAGCCGACCGGCGTCGCCGACGTCAAGGGCTACAAGACCTGGGACACCGCCGCCCCGCTGAAGAACGACCCCAAGGACGTCGGCACGCGCGGCGAGCCCAGCATGGACACCGTCGCGTCCCTGAAGCCCGACCTCATCATCGCGACGACCGACCTGCCCGCCGCCGCCGTGAAGCAGCTTCGCAGAATCGCCCCGGTCCTGAACCTGCGCCCCTCCGACGCCTCCGACCCCATCGGTCAGATGACGGAGAACCTGGACCTGCTCGCCAAGGCCACCGGCACCACCGAGCAGGCCACGAAGGTCAAGAAGGACTTCGAGGCGAAGCTGGCCGACGGCAAGAAGAAGCTCGCCGCCGCCGGCCACGCCGGCGCGAAGTACGCCTTCGCCGACGGCTACGTCACCGGCAACCAGACCTCGATCCGGCCGTACACCAGCGGCTCGCTGATCGGCGCGGTCAACGAGAAGCTCGGCCTGAAGAACGACTGGTCGGTCAAGGGCGACAAGAGCTACGGCCTCGGTTCCACCGACGTCGAGGGCCTCACCGAGCTCGACCCCGACGTGCGGTTCGCCTACATCGGCAACGACGGCGACAAGAACAGCAACCCGTTCGCCGGCGCCCTGTCCAAGGACAAGATCTGGACGTCGCTGCCGTTCGTCAAGAAGGACCACGTGCACCGGCTGCCCGACGGCATCTGGATGTTCGGCGGTCCCGCGTCGATGAGCCAGTACGTCGACTCCGTCGTCAAGGCCCTCAAGAAGTAACTGGCACTGAAGGAATAAGGCGCCGAAGGAACAACGCCATGGCCGTCACCGCAACCACCCCCGCCACCCGTCCGCCGACAGCCCTGTCCCGCTCGGGCGCGGCCGCGGTGACGGCCGTACTGGTCCTCGTCGTCGCCGTCCTCGCCGTCGTCGACATCACCCAGGGCACGGCCTCGGCCGGCGCCCCCGAGGTGTGGAAGGCGCTCACCGGGCAGGCCGACCGGACCGACGCCTCCGTCGTCGTCGCGTCCCGGCTGCCGCGCATGACCGCGGGGCTGCTCGTCGGCGCCGTACTCGGCATGGCGGGCGCCGCGCTCCAGGCCATCAGCCGCAACGTCCTCGCCTCGCCCGACACCCTCGCCGTCAACGCGGGCTCCTACGTCGCCCTCACCCTGGTGGCCGCCACCGGCGTCTCGCTGCCGCTGTTCGTCTCGTCCGGCGTCGCGTTCGTCGGCGGCCTCGCCGCCGCGGCCGTCGTCCTCGGCCTCTCCGGCCTCGGCGCGGGCACCGTCCGGCTCGTCCTCGCGGGCAGCGCCCTCACCCTCGGGCTCACCGCCGTCACCGAGGGGATGCTCCTGCTGTTCCCCCAGGAGACGGAGGGCCTCTACAAGTGGAACCAGGGCAGCATCGCGCAGAACGGCTTCGACGGCGTACTGCACATGGTGCCGATCGGCATCGTCGCCCTCATCGGCCTGCTGCTCCTGGCACGCCGGGTCGACGCCCTGGCACTCGGCGACGACGCGGCACGCGGGGTCGGCGTGCCCGTGCGCTCCACCCGCGTCACCGCCGTCGTGCTCGCCGCCCTGCTCTCCACCGCCGCCGTCAGCGTCGCCGGACCCATCGGCTTCGTCGGACTGTGCGCCCCGGCGCTCGCCCGCGCACTCGCCCGCAGGTTCCACGGCTTCACCAAGTCGCGGGCGAGCCTGCCGTTCGCGGGACTCACCGGCGCGTGCCTGGTGCTCGGCTCCGACGTGCTGCTGCGCGCCCTCGTGCCGTCGGACACCGCGGTCGCCGTGCCGACCGGCGTCGTCACCAGCCTGGTCGGCGCTCTCTTCCTCGTCGCGATGGCCGCACGGGTCAAGGACACCGGCGGGGCCGTCCCCGCCGACCGGCTGCGCATCCGCAGCCGCACCGTCTTCCTCGTCACCACGGCCGTGCTCGTCGTCGTCCTCGTCGGCCTGACGATCACCGCCGTACTCATCGGCGACAGCAAGCTGCTCCTGGGCGACGTGGTCAACTGGGCGCAGGGACGGGCGGGGCAGACCGTCACCTTCGTGCTCGACACCCGCATGCCGCGCGTCCTGGCCGCCCTCCTCGCGGGCGGGGCCCTCGCGCTCGCCGGGACGCTCATCCAGGCCGTCACCCGCAACCCCCTGGCCGAGCCGGGCGTCCTCGGCGTGACCAACGGCGCCGCGGCGGGCGCCGTACTGCTGGTGACGACTGTGCCCCTGGCGGGGACGTGGAGCGTGGCCGCGGGCGCCTTCGCGGGCGCCGCGGTCAGCGCCGTCATCGTCTTCGGTCTGGCCGCGCGGGGCGGCTTCCGGCAGAACCGGCTCGTCCTCGTCGGGTTCGGCGTGGCCACCGGGGCCGCCGCCCTGGTCAGCCTGCTGATCATCCTCACCGACCCGTTCAACGCGACCAAGGCCCTCACCTGGCTCTCCGGCTCCACCTACGGGCGGACCCTGCCCGACGTGGTGCCCCTCGCGATCGTCCTCGCCGTGGGTCTGGTCATCGCGGTCGCGCGGCGCACCGAACTCGACCTCGTCTCCCTCGACGAGGACACCCCGCGGCTGCTCGGCCTCGACCTGGGCCGGGGACGCCTCGGCTTCCTCGTCCTCAGCGTCCTGCTGAGCGCCACCGCGGTGGCCGCCGCGGGGACCATCGGCTTCGTCGGTCTGGTCGCACCGCACGCGGCCAGGGCCCTCGTGGGCCGGCAGCACACCCGTGTCGTGCCGGTCTCCGTGCTGCTCGGGGCCATCCTCGTCTGCACGGCCGACCTGGTGGGCCGCACCGTGATCGCACCGGCCCAGCTCGGAGCGGGACTCATGACGGCCGTCATCGGCACGCCCTACTTCCTGTACCTGCTGGTGCGCAGCCGCCGGTAACCCCCCCCGGCTACGCGGGCGCCGGGGTGGCCACGGGAGCGGCGAAGAGCCGGAGCAGCCTGGCCACCTCGGCGGCCATCGCCCCGCGCCCCCGGCTCACATAGCGCCGGGGGTCCACGACGTCAGGCCCGGCGTCGAGCACCTCGCGCACGGCCGCGGTGAAGACCGCGTTGAGATGCGTCGAGATGTTGACCTTGCGGATGCCGGCGGCCGCCGCCGCGGCCAGCGTCGCGTCGTCCGCCCCCGACGAACCGTGCAGGACCAGCGGCACCGGCACCGCGGCACACAACTCCCGTATGAGGTCCAGGTCGAGGCGGGCCGTGCGCTCGGTCATGTGGTGCGAGGTGCCGACGGCCACCGCGAGGGCGTCCACGCCGGTGTCCGCCACGAACCGGGCGGCCTCGCCGGGGTCCGTGCGCACCCCGGGCGCGTGCGCGCCGTCCTTGCCGCCGATCTCGCCCAGCTCCGCTTCCAGGAACACACCGTGGTCCTGGCAGTGGCGGGCGATCCGGCGGGTGCGGGCGACGTTCTCCCGCCAGGGCAGGGCGGCACCGTCGTACATCACGGAGGTGAAGCCGAGGGCGACCGCCTCCTCGATCAGCTCGGGGCGGGTGGCGTGGTCGAGGTGGAGGGCGGCGGGCACGCACGTGGCGTCGAGTGCGGTACGGGCGGCTGCCGCGAGCGGCCCGAGCGAGCCGTGGTGGGCGACGGCGTTCTCGCTGATCTGCACGATCACCGGCAGCCGTTCCCGCTCGGCTCCGATGAGGATGGCCTCCAGTTGCTCGATGAGGGCGACGTTGAAGGCACCCACCGCCGCGGAGGTGCTGTGAAGCATGGTGTAAGGACTGACCAGAGGCATGGCTTTGAGTTCCGGGGGTTCGGGCGGCCGACCGGACGGTGCCGGTCGGCCGGATTCGGTCACCAGGGGTGGGTGGGATCAGGTGAGGACGACGGAGCGCGTCAGGTGGGCGGGGCGGTCGGGGTCGCGCCCCGCGTCCTCGGCGAGCCGCACGGCCAGGCGCTGGGCGAGGACGAGCTCCGCGAGCGGGTCGAGGCTCGGCCTGCGCACGTACGCTCCCGTGGCCTCGATCCGCTCCGCCAGCTCCGCGGGAAGCGGCGACAGGCTCCACACGGCCCGTCCGGGGCCCGCCACGGCGATGGGCCCGTGCCGGTACTCCGGGACGAGGTAGGACTCGGTCCAGTGGGCCGCGGCCTCACGCACCTTCAGGGCGGCTTCGTGGGCGAGCCCCGCGTGCCAGCCGTCGCCGAGGAACGTGATCTGCTCGGCGCCGACCAGCTCCGGATCGAGGGGCGCGGCCAGCGCGGTGACGACGTCGGCCCGTGCCCGCTCGACGGAGTGGCCCAAGTGGGCGAGGAGCAGGACCAGTTGGGTGGTCGGGTAGCGGGTCTGGACCACGGAGCGCTCATCGGCCTCCTCCAGCGCGATCACGTCGTGGGCCACGCGGGCGGCCGGTGAGTCGGGCACCGCGGTGATCGTGGTGACACGGGTGGTGGCATCGGCCCCGGCGAGCGCGGTGAGGATCTCGGTGGTGGTGCCGGAGCGGGTCAGGGCGATGACGCGGTCGTAGCGGCGGTGCAGCCTGGCCGCGGACGCGGGGAAGGCGTCGGTGGGTCCGTGCCCGGCGTCCTCGCGCAGGTGGGCGTAGGCCTGGGCCATGAAGAGGGAGGTGCCGCAGCCGATGACGGCGACGCTCTCGCCCATCGCGGGCAGGGCCGGGGCGACGTCGGGCAGCAGGCCGAGCACGCTCTCCCAGCACTGCGGCTGAGTGGCGATCTCCTGGCTCGTGAGGGACATGAGGGTGTGTTCCTGTTCTCGGTGGGGGTGGGTGCGCGACCGGGCGGCGGTCGGGTCAGTCGGCAAGGGTGACCCGCAGGGACGGCTGGAGGAGCTCCGCGTGGGCGCGGACCATGTCGTCGCAGAGCCGCCAGATCTGGTCCACGGTCAGGGTGGCCGCGGTCGCGGGGTCGGTCATGGCCGCGTGCCGGATGTGCCGCGGCTCGTCGTCGACGGCGGCACGTACGACGAGGTCGTTCATGCTCAGATACGTGCGGTTGAGGGCGGCGAGCTGCGGCGGCAGCGCGCCGGCGCGGGTGGGCTGGATGCCCGCCGCGTCGACCAGGCAGGGCACCTCGACCACGCCGTGGGCAGGGAGGTTGTCGATCAGGCCCCGGTTGGGGACGTTGCCGTAGACGGTGCGCGGGGTGCCGGTGACCATGCTGTGGATGATCTGGGGGGCGTACTCCATGGTGCCCTCGACGGTGAGCGGGGCTCCGGCGGCGAGCGCGTCGCGGGTGCGGTGGTACTCCGCCACGTTCTCGTCGACGATGCCGAGGTAGGCGCCGACCGGGAGGCGCAGCCGCTCGATCTCGCTGTCGTGGTGCAGGTACCAGGGCACGTACTCCGAGGAGTGCTCACTGGTCTCGGTGGGGTAGTGGCCGAGCCGCCGGTACATGTCGACGCGGACCCGGCGCCGCAACTGCTCGTCGTTCTCGATGAGTTCGTCGAGACGGGGGTAGAGGTCGGTGCCCCGGTGCTCGAAGCGCAGCACCCACGCCTGGTGGTTGACCCCGGCGGCCCGGTAGGTGATCTCCTCGTAGGGGACGCCCACGAGCTCGGCCAGGTCCCGCATGGTCCAGTACACGGAGTGGCACAGGCCCACCACCTTGGTGAGACCGGTGGCCTCGGTGAGGTACTGGACGTTCATGGCCATGGGGTTGGTGTAGTTGAGCAGCCAGGCGTCGGGGCAGAGTTCGGCGATGTCCTCGCCGAGCCGCTTGAGGAAGGGGAAGGTGCGCAGGGCGCGGAAGATGCCGCCGATGCCGAGGGTGTCGCCGATGGTCTGGCGCACCCCGTGGCGGGCGGGGACGTCGAAGTCGGTACGGGTGGACTCACCCATGCCGACCTGCACGATGTTGATGACGAAGTCGGCGCCGGCCAGGGACTCGCGGCGGTCGGCGTGGGCGGTGACACGGGCGTCGGCGCCCCGTTCCCGCGCGATGTAGCGGGCCGCGGCCTCGGCGGTGGCGAGCCGTTCGGCGTCGATGTCGTGCAGGGCGATGTGCGCGTTCTTCAGCTCGGGAAAGGCGAAGAGGTCGGCGAGCAGCCCCTGGGTGAAGACGACGCTGCCTGCGCCGATGAAGACGATTTTGGGCTGGGTCATGAGGTGGGTGCTCCGGTGGGAGAGATGTGGGCGAGGGCTTCGTCCCAGGTGGGCTGGGCCGCGGTGCCTCCGTGGGCCCGCGTGGACAGGGCTCCGCACACGGCGGCGAACCGCAGCGCCAGGTGCGGAGGTTGATGCCGGAGAGTGGCGGCGATGAACCCGGCGTCGAAGCTGTCCCCCGCGCCGACCGTGTCCTTGGGTGTCACCGCGACGCTCTCCGAGGTCGTCAGCGTGCGGCCGTCGTGGCACAGGGCACCCCCGGCGCCGTTCTTGACGGCCACCAGCGGTACGCGCGCGGCGAGGAGCGCGGCGGCCTTCGCGGGGGAGTCCGCGCCACCGGCGAGGTGCGTCGCCTCCCGGGCGTTGGGCAGCAGGATGTCGGTCTCGGCGAGGACCGCGGCCAGGGCGGCGCCGTCCCAGCGTCCGGACGGGTCGTCCTGGGTGTCCAGGGACGTCGTGGCGCCGTGGGCGCGGGCGGCGCGCAGCAGCTCCGGCAGGTCCTCGGCGAGCCTGGGCTGGAGGAAGTACGAAGCCGCGTGGACGTGTCGGCTGGCGGTGAGCAGCCCGGCGGGCACGTCGCTGCCGCTGGTGGCCGTCAGGGTGCCGGGTGAGGTGAGGATGGCGCGGTCGTCGCCGCGGGTGAGGACGACGGTCAGGGGTGTCGCCCGGTCGGGGTCCAGGGTCAGGGCGTGGGTGTCGACGCCGCGGGCGGTGAGCGCGTCGCGGATGTAGTGGCCGGCGTCGTCGTCGCCGACGCGCCCCGCGAAGGCCACGCGCAGGCCGAGGCGCGCGGCGCCGCAGGCCATGATGGCGGCGGAGCCGCCGATGACGAGGGAGCCGGTGTCGGTGAGCTGTTCTCGCTGGCCGAAGGCGAGGGGTTCGGTGAGGGGGCCGAGGATGACATCGGGGTTGGCGTCCCCGATGACGAGCAGGTCGTACGCGGTGGGCATCGCGGTCCTTCGGACGGGTCGGGAGGGTGGGTGGTCAGCCCTTGAGGCCGCTGGAGGTGACCGAGCGGATGAAGGCCTTCTGCGCGAAGAGGAACGCGACGAGTACCGGCAGGACGGTGAGGACGTTGCCCGCCATCACCGCCGACCACCGCGTGTGGTGCTGGCCCTGGAACGTGGTCAGGCCCAGTTGCAGCGTGTACTGCGTGTCGTGGTTGATGGCGATCAGCGGCCAGGTCAGGTCGTTCCAGGTGGTCAGGAAGGTCAGCACGGCCACGGTGGCGAGCGCGGGCCGCGCGAGCGGCAGGACGATCGAGAGGATGACCCGCAGCCGGGAGCAGCCGTCGATCCAGGCGGCCTCCTCCAGCTCCCTGGGCAGCGACAGGAAGAACTGCCGCAGCAGGAACACCGCGAACGGCGTGACGAGGGCGGGCACGATCAGCGCGCCGAGCGTGTCGATGAGCCCGAGCTTCTTCATGACCAGGAAGGTGGGGATCATCGTGAGCTGGAAGGGGATGGCCATGGTCGACAGCATCAGCACGAGCAGCACCCGCGAACCGGCGAAGCGCATGCGGGCGAACGCGTAGCCGCCGAGCACGCCGAACACGAGGTTGGAGGCGACGGCGACCGAGGAGACGATCACCGAGTTCAGCAGCCAGCGCGGGAACATGGCGTTGCCGAGGACGTAGCCGTACCCGCCCAGGTCGATCTTCGAGGGCCAGAGCGCCGGCGGGAAGCGGTTGATCTCGGCGTTGCTCATCAGCGAGCTGAGGACCAGCCACACCAGCGGCACCGCGAACAGCGCGGCCAGCGGCGCGAGCAGCAGATGCCAGGCGCTGAACGGCAGCCGCGAGCGGCGCCGGACGGCCTGCGGGGCCGCCGGACGGGAGTGGACCTTCATGGGCCCGGTCGTGGTCCCGGTGGTGGTCGCGGTCATGAGGCGGCTGCTTTCGTACGAGGGGTGCGCTCGCGGCGGACCATGCGCAGCACGACGGCCACGACCAGCAGCGCCAGGGCGAGGACGTAGGCGGCGGCAGCCCCGTATCCGGCGGTGAACTCCTTGAAGGCCTGCTCCCAGATGAAGTAGACGATCACGGTGGTCGAGCCCAGGGGCCCGCCCTTGGTGGTCACGTAGACGAGGTCGAAGACCTGGAGGGACTGGATGGTCTGCCAGAGCAGCAGGAACACCGTCACCGGCGTGAGCGCGGGCAGTGTCACGTGCCGCAGGATCTGCGGCCGTCTCGCACCGTCCAGGCGCGCGGCCTCGACCAGGGAGTGGTCGACGTCCTGAAGCGCGGCCAGGTAGATGACGGTGCACAGCCCCGTGCCGCTCCACAGCGTGATGACGACCAACACGCCCAGCGCCTGCGAGGGGTCGGTGAGGAAGCCCTGCGGGGAGATGCCGAGCCGGTGCAGGAGGGAGTTGGCCGCCCCGAACTCCGGGTCGAGGATGAAGGAGAACAGCACACCCTGTGCGGTGGCGGAGATGACGAAGGGGATGAAGAACAGCGTGCGGTAGAGCCCGACGAAGCGGATGCGCCGGTTGAGCACGAGGGCCAGGGCGAGCCCGACGGCGATGCTCAGCGGCACGTACAGGACCGTGTAGAGCACGGTGTTCCGCACGGCCCGGTGGAAGTTCGGGTCCTGGCGCAGGGCGTGGTAGTTGTCCAGGCCCACCCAGCGGCTGGGCGTGACGAGGTCGTTGGCCTGGAAGGACAGCAGCAGCGACCAGATGACCGGCAGCACGCTCAGGCCGAGGATGACGAGCACGGCGGGTGAGACGAACGCCCAGGCCGTGGCGGTCTCCCGGCGGCGCCGACGGCGCAGGGCGCGCGGCTCGGGACGGTCCTGCGGCAGGGTCAGCGGGGTGGGAAGTCGGGGCATGTCAGGTCCTCAGCGCGGGATCAGCAGGGCGGCGTTGGACTCCTCGGCGCAGGAGCGCACCGCGTCGGCGGGGCTCTTGCGGCCGAGCAGGACGGCGACGATGGCCTGGCCAAGGGCGCGGGATATCCGGGGGTAGGCGGGGTGCACGGGACGTACGCGTGCCGAGGTGACCGCCTCGGTGAACACGGACAGGCCGGGCGTACGGGTGGAGTGTCGCCGCCAGGCCGGGTGGTCCTCGCTGCGGCGGCTGAGCGGCAGGCTGCCCGCCTCCACGTCCCACCGGCTGTCCTGGGCGGGCTGGGTCAGCCAGGTGACGAAGGTGCGCGCGGCCCTCACGCGGGCCTCGCCGTTGTCGAACAGCGTCCAGGTGTCGGGCCCGGAGATGGTCATGGGGCGGCGGCTGAAGCTGGGCAGGGGGACGACGTGGTAGTCGACCTTCGCCTGCCTGATGTCCGGCAGTTGCCAGGGGGCGGTCGGCACCATGGCCATCCGGCCGGAGAGGAAGACCTGGTACATCTGCTCGCTGCCCGGCTTGGGGTCGATGTAGACGCTTCTGTCACGCACCAGGTCCTGGACGACCTCCAGGGCGCGTACGCCCTGCTTCTCGAAGCCGATGCTCCGGCCGTTCTCGGCGACGACGTCACCGCCCAGGTCCCACACCAGCGGCCACAGCCGCCACACGGTGTCCTCGTCGCCCGTGCCGGGCCACCCGGTGCCGAACCGGCCTTCGGCCGAGTCGGTGAGGCGGCGCGCGGTGTCGGTGAACTCCCGCCAGGTCCAGCCCGCCTCGGGCAGGTCGACGCCGGCCTCGGCGAACAGCTTCTTGTTGCAGACCACGGCCAGGGCGTCGAGGAGGGCGGGCACCGCGCGGACCCGGCCGTTGACGGTGACGGCCTCGCGGGCCGGCGCGTGGTAGTTGCGCCACGGCGTCGGACCGCTGCGCACGTGCTCGGTCAGGTCGACCACCTGCGGGCTGCGGGCCACGCTCGCGAGGTCGGAGCCGAAGACGTAGGCGATGTCGGGGTAGGCGCCGGAGGCGAGGGCGGCGGTGACCTTCTGGAGCATGGCGTCGGCCAGCACACCGCCGCCCATGTCCACGCGGATGTCCGGGTGGGCGCGCTCGAATTCGGCGGCCAGGCTCTTGAGGACCTTGGCCGCGGTGTCGTTCTGGCCGTGCCACATCTGGATCGTGACGCGCCCGTCGGCGCCGGCCCCGTCGGCGGTGGCCGACGCGCAGCCGGACAGGGCGCCGCCGGCCGCCACGAGCGCACCGGCACCACCGGCCCGCAGCACACCGCGCCGCGACGGCGGTCCTGGTGCTCGGGGAACTGCTGTCATCACTGCCTCCAGACGGACGCGCGGCCCTGCGGCGGCGCTCGGCGGGTGAACTCGTCGGGGGAGCGGGAGGGGAGAGGACGCTCCGCCCGCGCGAAGGTCGCCGGGTTCCGGCGGTCCGGAACCCGGCGGTCGGCTCAGCAGGTCCTGCGGAGGTAGCCGTCGCTGCCGGCGGGCGAGACGCCGACGTCGCGGCGGACGATGCTCAGCCGGTCGCCCCAGCCCGAGCAGGCCTTGTCCAGGCCCTTGGCGGAGTACTCGACGACGAGGACGCGGTCGCCGAACGCGTCCGTGTACATGTCGCACTCGTCCCACTCGCCGCACTCCTCGGCGACGGCGAAGTCGAGCCCGGTCTCCTCGCGGTCGGCGGCCAGCTCCGGCGTGTTCTTCTGCGCGATGGCCAGGCCCTTGTCGTGGGCGTGGGCGGACAGCAGGGAGACGAAGGCCTTGGCCTGGCTCGCCTTCAGGTGGTCGGGGAAGCGGGTGTAGGTGTCGTAGTTGTCCGGCTCGACGGCCTGGAAGCCCTTGTCGGCGCAGGAGTCGATCCACGTGTTGACCTTGGCGGCGATCCGCTTGCGCTTGCCGGCGGTGCGGATGTCGAGGACGGCCTCCTTCCAGTCGTCGTCGTAGACGACGTCACCGTTCGCGTCGCGAAGGAGCAGGTCCGCGTCCCACTCCCGCTCCGCGCCGGGCTGGGCCTGGAAGGCGTTGACGTAGCAGAGGTTGTACAGGCCGCGGGCGGGGGTGGCGCCCCGGTCGCGGCTGACGGTCCGCACGCCCTTCGGCGGGGTGTACGCGCCGCCTATCTGGTAGTCGAACCCGGCCCCCGGCGACGGCAGTTCGACGGCGGAGGGGCCGGCCGACGCCGGGGAGGGGGCGAGCAGGCAGGCCGCCGCGGTGGCCGAGAGGGCCACGGCAGCCGTCATACACCTGCGCACAACACGATTGAGGCTCATCGGTGAGCTCCAGTGGTGGAGGGCACGTCCCCGCCTCGGAACCCCGGAAGGGGCCCTGGCGACTCAGTCCGGGCTCATGGCCGAGGCCAACTACCGGCTGGGCGTACCTCTGCGCCGAGTGCTCGACATCGGCGTTGCCAGGGAGTAAATCGAGCGCGTTCAGCCATGTCAAGGGATCGGTTTTGACTGAACTGACGTCGATCCGTTCAGCGATACGCGCATACAGTGCACGAACGGTGAGCGAACGCGCTCGTCACGGCTATGCTCACCGCGTGCTCAAAAGCGACCGCCATGTGCGGATACTCGACCACGTCGCCGCGCAGGGCAGCGCCGACGTGACGCAGCTTTCGCGGCTGCTCGGCGTCTCACAGGCCACCGTGCGGCGCGATCTGCGGCACCTGAGCGAGCAGCGGCTGCTCGACCGCACGCACGGCGGCGCGCTCGCCGGCGGACTGAGCATCGAACTGCCGCTGCGGCACCGCGCCGACCAGCGCTCCCCGCAGAAGCGGGCCATCGCCCGCGCCGCCGCCGCCCTGGTGCCCGACGGGGCGGTGGTCGGTCTCACCGGCGGCACCACCACCACGGAGGTGGCCCGTCTCCTCGCCGACCGGGGTCCCGTCACGATCGTCACCAACGCCGTCAACATCGCGGCGAGCCTGGTGCTCCGCCCCACCGTGACCCTCATCGTGATCGGCGGCACCGCCCGCAGCCAGAGCTACGAACTCGTCGGCCCCATCGCTGAGAAGACCCTCGCCGACCACCACACCGACATCGCCTTCCTCGGCGTGGACGGCATCAGCGCCGCCCACGGCTGCACCACGCACGACCAGTTGGAGGCCGCCACCGACCGTGCCTTCGCGCTCCACAGCAGCAGGACCGTCGTGGTCGCCGACCACTCCAAGATCGGCAGAACCACCTTCGCCAAGATCTGCCCGACGTCGGACGTGCACACCCTCATCACCGACCCCGACGCCCCCATGGCGGAGCTGTCGGCCATGGGCGACGTGGGGGTGCAGGTCACCGTGGCCGGCTGAGGGCCTGTGCTCCGAGGCTCAGCCGGGACGCCGCGGCAGCCGGACCACCTGGACGAAGAAGTCGTCGATCCGGCGCACCGCGGCGATGAACTGATCCAGGTCGACCGGCTTGGTGACGTACGCGTTCGCGTGCAGTTTGTAGCTGCGCAGGATGTCCTCCTCCGCCGCCGACGTGGTCAGCACCACCACGGGGATGTCGGTCAGGTCCGCGTCGGACTTGATCTGTTCGAGGACCTGGCGGCCGTCGTACTTGGGGAGGTTGAGGTCGAGCAGGATGAGGTCGGGGCGCGGGGCCTCGGTGTGCTCGCCGCGCCGGTAGAGGAAGTCGAGCGCCTCCTCGCCGTCCCTGACCACGTGCAGCGTGTTGCCGATCTTGTTGTCCTCGAACGCCTCGCGGGTCATCAGCTCGTCGCCCGGGTCGTCCTCCACGAGGAGCACGTCGACCGGTGTGGCATCGGGGATGGTCATGTCAGGGCCTTCTCCTCGGTACGGGACGCGGTGTCGTCCGCGGTGTCGACGTGGCACGGCAGAGTGAAGCAGAAACGCGTGCCTCCGGTGTGGCCGGTGTCGATCCATATGCGGCCACCGTGGTACTCCACGATCTTCTTGCAGAGCGCGAGGCCGATGCCGGTCCCGCCGTAGGAGTCACGGCCGTGCAGCCGCTGGAAGATCACGAAGACCTTCTCGGTGAACTCCTCGGCGATGCCGATGCCGTTGTCGGTGACGCTCACGTGCCAGGTCCCGGAGTCCTCGTCCGCCTCGCAGGCGATCCGGATGTGCGGTCTGCGGTCGGCGTGCCGGAACTTGACGGCGTTGCCCACCAGGTTCTGCCAGAGCATCGTGAGCAGCATCGGGTCGCCGACGATCTCGGGCAGCTTCTCGGGACGTTCGACGAGCGCGTCGGTGTCCCGTACGGCGGTGTCCAGGTTGGCCAGTGCCTTGGTGAGGGCCTGGTCGAGGTCCACGGGCACGCGGGCGTCGTTGTGGCGGCCCACGCGGGAGAAGGTGAGCAGGTCGTTGATGAGGACCTGCATGCGCTTGGCGCCGTCGACGGCGAAGTCGATGTACTGCTTGCCCCGGTCGTCGAGTTCGTCGGCGTACCGCTTCTCCAGGAGCTGGCAGAAGGAGGCGACCTTGCGCAGGGGCTCCTGAAGGTCGTGGGACGCGACGTAGGCGAACTGCTCCAGCTCGGTGTTGGAGCGGCGCAGCTCCACCGCCTGGGCGTCCAGGTCGGCCGCCTGACGGGCCAGTACGTCCTGCTGGCGGCGCGTGGCGCCCAGCTCGTCCACGATGCGCAGGCGCATGCCCTCGACGTCCTCGGCCACCGCCCTGAGGTCCTTCGGCCCGTCCAGCGTGATCACATGGTCGAACTCGCCGCCCGCCACCCGGCGCGAGGAGTCGCGCAACGTCTCCAGCGGCCGGGCGACCAGCCTCCGCACCAGGACCGCGAGGACCACGCCCGCCAGCAGGAAGGCCGCCACCATGCCGCTGAGCACCACCGTACGGACCGTACGGGCGTGGGCCAGCTCGTCCTTGCCGTCGGCGACGGCGTCGGCGAGGTCGGCGTTCTGCGTCGCCCACACCTTGCGGATGCGGTCGAAGACCTCCTTGCCGCGCCCGGCGGTCGTCGCGTCGACGGTGCGCGGCTTGCCGGGCGTGATGTCGCGGACCAGCGGATCGGCGTAGGCGTGCCGCCAGGACGCGGCCTGCCGCCGCACCGCCGCGAGGTCCGCCGCCAGCCGGGGCTGGTCCCCGATGAGCTCGCGCAGCCGGGCCGCGGCGCGGGCCTCGTCCCGCTTGCCCTGCGTGTACGGGGCGAGGAACCGGCGGTCGGCGGCGATCGCGTACCCGCGGACGCCGGTCTCCTGGTTCACCAGGGCGGCCTGGAGGCGGTACGCCTCGGTCCTGGCCGGCTGGACCTGGCCGACGAGCCGGTCGCTCACGTCGGCGGTCTGCCCGAGGAGCCGGGTGCCGATGACGGTGCCCACCACCACGAGCAGCGCCATCAGCGCGAGGACCAGATGGAACCAGCCCCGTACCGTCAACCGGCGGCCGAGCCACGTCCGGCCCCTCGTCCTACTCACGGCTTGCTTCTCCGATGCTGCGCTTGTCACGGCTCACGTGCCTCGATCCCGCCGATGTGTCACGGGCTCCGGTCCACGCCCGCCTCAGCCGTCTTCCCCGTTTCCGCCCGTACCCCACTGCAGATGCACCACGGCCACGTCGTCGGCCAGGCCGCCCTGCCCCTCCGCCAGGTCCTCGGCCCGCTGGATCAGCGTGTCCACGAACGACTCGGGAGCGAGGCCGCCCATCTCGCGCGCGAGGCCGAGCAGCCCCTCTTCGCCGAGGCGCGCCCGGCCCTTGCCGACGTGGCCCTCGAAGAGGCCGTCGGTGAAGAGCACCAGCGCCGCCCCCGGGGGCAGGGGTACCTCCTCGACCGGCCAGCGCGGCATCCCCGGCACGACGCCCAGGGCGGGGCCGCCCGCGGTCTCCACCCACTCGACCCCGCCGCCCGCGGTGCGGAGCAGCAGCCCGGGGTGGCCCGCGCGCATCAGCCGTACGCACTGCGCCCCCGGCGGGACGGTGAGGCTGGTCAGCGTGGCGAAGACATAGGGCTGGGCCCGCTCGGCCAGCATGATCTCCTGGAGCCGGCCGACCTGCTCCGGGCCTGTGACGCCGCTGAGCACCAGGGTGCGCCAGGCGATGCGCAGGGCCACGCCGAGGGCCGCTTCGTCGGGGCCGTGCCCCGAGACGTCGCCTATGAGCGCGTGCACGCTGCCGTCGGCGCTCTGCACGATGTCGTAGAAGTCACCGCCGAGCAGGGCCTGGGCGCGGCCGGGCCGGTAGCGGGCCACGACGCCCACTCCCTCGCTGCTCAGCAGCGGCCGGGGCAGCAGACCGCGTTCGAGGCGGGCGTTCTCCTGCGCCTGCATCTGGCTGGCCTGGAGCGCCACGGCCGCCTGCTGGGCCTGCTTGCGCTGGATCGCGTAACGCACGGCCCGCCCGAAGAGCTCCGGCTCCACGCGGCCCTTGACCAGGTAGTCCTGCGCTCCGGCGGTGACAGCGGCGAGGCCGGTGTCCTCCTCGGCGAGGCCGGTGAGGACGACGACCGCGACCTGGTCGGCATGGGACTTGACCATGGACACGGCTTCGAGCCCCTGGGCGTCCGGCAGGTGCAGGTCGAGCAGCACGCAGTCGGGTGTCTCGAAGGCCAGCGCCTCGCGGGCCTCCGCCATGGAGCGGACCCACTGCAAGCGCATCTTCAGCGCGCTGTCGGCGACCAGCTCTTCGACGAGGAGCGCGTCGCCCGCGTCGTCCTCGATGAGCAGCACCGACGGCTGCGACCACTGCCGGACCGCCGCGACGGTGTCGCCCTCGGCGGTGTCACCCTCGGCGGTGTCGCCCTTGACAGGGCCGTCCTCGACAGTGTCGCCCCCGGCGGTCGCAAGAACGCCGGAAGTCCATGGCTGTGAAGCCGCCGCCATGCTTTCGCCTTCCCCACCCAGTAGCCTGGCTGACCATTCGGCCGATGCCTTCGGAACAGCGTGAGCTTACCCAAGGGGACAGCCCGATGGTCGCCGGATCTTCGCAGGATGTACACAGCGCGAGCCGGACAGGCGTGGCGGCCGGGCATATGCCAAGGGGGCGTGCCGGGGGTGTGCCCGCCCATGCCGAGAGTTCGGAGCGGGCGGGCCGGGATGGATCAGCGGCTGGTCGGGCCGGGAGGGGCCGGCGGCCGGCCGGTCACGTGGCGGCGGCGGAACCCGCCGCGTCGAGGAGCGTGACCTCCTCCTCCGTCAGCGGCAGGGTGCCCGCCGCCACGTTGTCGGCGAGACGACCGGGGTCGCTCGTCCCGGGGATGGCCAGCACATGAGTGCCCCCTGCCGCAGCAGCCACGGCAATGGACCCGCGCGGGCGAGAGGCCGTGCGCGCGGGCCACGGCGCCGACCTCCTCGCACGCGGCGGGGCGCCGACCTCCTCGCACTCGGCGCGGCCACGGATTCCCTGCCTACTCGTGGGAGCTGATCACACCGCCCGCGCTGAGCACGAGGTAGATGCCGTTGGCGACGGCGCCGTCGTCGTGCTCGTTCGCCTCCAGCGTGCCCATCACGGAGCCGTCGAGGCCCAGGATGTCCGCGCGGTAGTGCAGGTCGCCGAGCTGGGTGACCTTGGCCTTCCAGCCGCCCGCCAGCTTGAACGTGCCCGGGCCGCTGTGTGCGCCGCCCATCCAGGACTGGACCTTGCCGTCCATCGTGAGCACGATGAACATGCCGTTGGCGTCCAGCCCGGCGTCGTCCCCGTTCGCGTCCAGCGTGGCCAGTACGTCACCCTCGTTGACGATCTTGGCACGGTAGTGCTGGGCGCTGATCCTGCGGATCTCGGCCGTGCTGCCGTCCACCAGGGTCTGCTTGCGGACGGAGGAGACCGCCTTGGACGAGGCGACCCGGGCGTCGGCCGCGGAACCGCCGCCGCTGATCTCGGAGGTGCTGCGCGCGTCACTCTTGCCGGTGGCGAGGTGGGCGGTGGAGACGGAATCCTTCTTCCCCGTACCGGAGGCGGCGTCACTGCCCGCGCTCTGGCAGGCGGTCAGTGCAAGGGCCGCGGCGGCGGCGACGGCCACCAGGCCGGCGGAACGGGTGGTACGGCGAGCACGACGAGTGGTCATCATCGGAAATCCCCCAATGCGTCTTAGGTGTGCGGCACCTCCGCCTGCTTACGTGGGCGGCCGACCGCGTCTTCTGTTCGTTGCACCCCGTCAGATGATCGATGAACGAGCCTCGTTCACTGTTTTCTGTCCGCCTTTGGTAACAGCGGGAGATGGGCCTGCCAGTGCGCCGACGTCATGTGCGGGCACCGCGCCCCGTCGGGCGGAAACGCGGTCTCCGTCTCGTCCTCCATGGCGGCGAAGAAGCGCCGCCCGTCCGACGACTGCCGTGACGTGGACCAGGTGCAACCCGTGGCCGTGGCCAGCGCCGCGTGCAGGGCGTGGCGGCCGAGGCCCTGGCCCTGCCAGTGCGTGGCGACGGCGACACGGTCGATGTAGCCGGACCCGCACGGATGACAGACCCGGAAGACGAGGCTGCCGACGCACCTGCCACAGGGGTCGAGCATCGTGAGTGTCTGCCGGCCCGCGGGCAGCGCCTCCGCATCGTGTGCGAAACGGATGTCGGGCGGCCTGGCCGGTCCGCTCACTCGGCGCTGCCACTCCGTACGCGGCCGTTGGCGAGGGCGGCCGGGTCCCCGCTCGCGGAACCCGTCGCGGGGGCGTCATCGCAGTGCATTCCGGCACCCTAGCCATACTTCTACATGCGCGTAAAACTTCGCTGGTGGTGCGCCTGGGCCCTGGGTCCGGTGGTCGGGTGGCCCGGTCACACGGCGGCCGGTGCCGGACCCACCAGTTCCGACAGCACGTCCTCCATGGTCACGAAGCCGAGCACCGTGCCCGTCTCGCCGGCGACCGCGGCGAGGTGGCTGTCCATGGCCCGCAGCGCGGTGAGCGTGTCGTCCAGCGGGGTGTCGATGCGGACCCGGGTGACGGCGTGCAGCGCCGAGGGCGGGAAGGGGGCGTCACGGTCGGCGACGCCGAGGGTGTCCTTGATGTGCAGGTAGCCGAGGAGGGTGCCCCGCGGCCCGGTCACGGGGAACCGCGAGAACCCCGCGACCGCCGCCACCTGCTCCAGGCCCGCCGGGGTCACGGTGTGCTCGACGGTGTGCATCCGGGCCGCGGGGACCAGGATCTCGCCGACCGGCCGGGTTCCCAGCTCCAGGGCGTCGCGCAGCCGCTCCCCGTCGGCGGCCGAGAGCAGTCCCGCCTGGCTGGAGTCGAGCACCATGCGGGCGAGCTGGTCGTCGGTGAAGACGGACTCGACCTCGTCCTTCGGCTCCACCCGCAACAGTTTCAGCAGGGCGTTGGCGAAGGCGTTGATCCCGAAGACGAGCGGCCGCAGGGCCCGCGTGAGGGCCACCAGGGGAGGGCCGAGCAGCAACGCGGTCCGTACCGGTGCGGCGAGTGCGATGTTCTTCGGGATCATCTCGCCGATCAGCATGTGCAGATACGTGGCCACGGCCAGGGCGATGACGAACGCGATGGGATGGACGAGTCCGTGCGGCACGTGCACGGCCTCGAAGGCGGGTTCCATCAGATGGGCGATGGCGGGCTCCGCGACCGCGCCGAGCACCAGCGAGGAGACGGTGATGCCGAGCTGAGCGGTGGCCATCACCGCGGAGATGTGCTCGATGCCCCAGAGCGTGGTGCGGGCACGGCGGTCGCCTTCGGCGGCACGCGGCTCGACCT
This sequence comes from Streptomyces sp. DSM 118878, assembly GCF_052936595.1. Classification (NCBI taxonomy): domain Bacteria; kingdom Bacillati; phylum Actinomycetota; class Actinomycetes; order Kitasatosporales; family Streptomycetaceae; genus Streptomyces; species Streptomyces sp. DSM 118878. The sequence continues at coordinate 618,139 of NZ_CP193622.1, read as the reverse complement.
GGCTCCGGCGCACGGAGATCAGCGCGAACTCCGCCCCCACGAAGAAGGCGTTGGTCAGCAGGGTCAGCGCCCCGATGACGAGCTGCACGGTGGTCATCGGGAACCCTCCATCAACGGTTCGGCCAACGGGTCGGCGGGCACGGCCGGTTCGCCCGACGGGTCTACGGGCGCGGCCGGTTCGGTGATGCGCACCCGGCTCGCGCGGTGGTGCTCGACCGCGAGGACCTCAAGGTGCCAGCCGTCGTCGAGGCCGAGGGTGTCGCCCCGCACGGGGATGCGGGCCAGCCTGGTGGCGAGCAGTCCGGCGACCGTTTCGTACGGCCCGTCGGGCGCTCGCAGGCCTATGCCGTCCAGTTGGTCGATGCGGACGCCGCCGTCCGCGTCCCAGGTGGCGCGCCCCTGCCGGGGCACGGCGGCAAGCGGCAGCTCGGGCGCGGTCACCGGGTCGTGCTCGTCGCGGACCTCACCCACGACCTCCTCGACGATGTCCTCCACGGTGGCGACACCGGCCGTGCCGCCGTACTCATCGATGATCACGGCCATGGTCCGGGTGGCGCGCAGCCGTTCCAGGAGACGGTCGGCGGGGAGGCTGTCGGGGACGAGGAGAGGGTCGGTGGCCAGGTCGGTGATCGGCGTGTCGGCCCGCTTCTCGGGGGCGAGGGCGAGCACGTCGCGGATGTGGACGGTGCCGATGACCTCGTCCAGGCTGTCGCGGTAGACGGGGAAGCGGGACAGGCCCGTCGCGTGCGTGAGGTTGGCCGCGTCGGCGGCCGTGGCGTGCATCTCCAGGGCGCGGACGTCGACCCGCGGCGTCATCACGTTCTCCGCCGTCAGCTCGCCCAGATGCAGCGTGCGGACGAACAGTTCGGCGGAGTCGGCCTCCAACGCGCCCTCGGCGGCGGACCGCCGGGCCAGCGCGACCAGCTCCTCGGGACCGCGCGCGGAGGCCAGTTCCTCGGCGGGCTCCAGGCCGAAGCGGCGCACGACGCGGTTCGCCGCGCCGTTCAGATGCCGGATGAAGGGCGCGAAGGCGGCGGTGAAGCCCCGCTGCGGGCCGGCCACCACCTTCGCCACGGCCAGCGGGCGCGAGATCGCCCAGTTCTTCGGGACCAGCTCACCGACGACCATCAGGACCACGGTGGATATCACCACGCCGAGGACGCTCGCCACCGAGGAGGCGGCACCGCCGAGCCTGCCGCCCTCCAGCGGCCCGCGCAACAGCGCGGCCAGGGACGGCTCGGCGAGCATGCCGATGACCAGGGAGGTGACGGTGATGCCGAGCTGCGCACCGGACAACTGGAACGTGAGGCGCCGCACGGCGCGCAGCGCACCCCCGGCGCCCCGCTCCCCGGCTTCGGCGGCCCGCTCGAGCGCACCGCGCTCCACCGTGGTCAGGGAGAACTCGGCGGCCACGAACAGGGCGCAGGCCAAGGTGAGGAGCAGGGCAAGGAGCAGCAGCAGAAGCTCGGTCATCGCGTCGCTCCCGTTCCCTCGCGCGCGGGGCGTCGGCGGGGCTCGGCACAACTGGTACTGGGAGGCTCACCCATTGCGGGTCGTCTTCCTTCTCGGTCGGTCCGGTTCTCGGTCGGTTCGGTTTTCGGCTGGTTCGGTTTTCGGTCGGTCGACGTCACGGCTCCAGGGCTTGCGACCTGGAGCCGTGACGCAGGCTCTATGCTTCTACGCGCTTGTAGAGGGCTACTTGCACGGAAGAACGTGAGGGCGCCCGTCGGTGTTCCCGGGTCCCTTCACGTTTTTCGAAGCCCGGTGACACGCGGCGCCCACACGCCACAAAAAGAACACGTTCATGCATCAGCGCATGGACACGCACATAAGGGGTGGACGCCACCATGGTGTTCAAACGACTGCTCGGCTCGCTCGGCGTGGGCGGGCCCACCGTCGACACCGTTCTCGACCCGGGCGCTGCCCTGCCCGGCGGCACACTGTCCGGGCAGGTCCACCTCAAGGGCGGCAGCACCGACCACACCATCGAGCACATCTCGCTCGAACTGGTCGCCCGGGTGGAGGCCGAGCACGAGGACGGAGAGAGCGAGGGCATCGCCGTCTTCGACCGGTTCACCGTCGGCGGCGGCTTCCGCCTGGCCGAGGGTGAGGAGCGGAGCGTGCCCTTCGCCGTGACGCTGCCGTGGGAGACGCCGATCACCGAGCTGTACGGCCAGGGCCTCGGCATCGTGCTCGGCGTGCGCACCGAGCTGTCGGTGGCGAGCGCCAGGGACAAGGGTGACCTCGACCCGCTGACGGTGCGCCCGCTGCCGGCCCAGGAGGCGATCCTGGAGGCGTTCGGGCAGATGGGCTACGGGTTCAAGTCGGCCGACCTGGAGTACGGCCGCATCGGCGGTACCGGTCAGCAACTGCCGTTCTACCAGGAGATCGAGCTCACCCCGGCCCCGCGGTACGCGCACGCCGTCCATGAGATCGAGGTGACCTTCCTCGCCCACCCGGGCGGCCTGGAGGTCGTCCTGGAAGCGGACAAGCGCGGCGGCTTTCTGTCCGACGGGCACGACGCGGTGACCCGCTTCACCGTCGCCCACGACGATGTCGCGCGCCAGGACTGGAACGCCCTGGTCGACGGCTGGGTCGCCCAACTGGTCGAGCACCGCGCCGCGTACGGTGCGCAGTCCTCGTACGCGCACGCCGATCCGTACGGCTCCGGGTACGGACACGGCGAGCATCACCACGGGCACGAGGGCCGGCAGCGCTCGGGGCCCGGTATGGGCACCGTGGTGGCGGCGGGTGCCGCAGGGCTCGCCGTCGGGGTGGTCGGCGGCATGGTCGCGGCCGAAGTCGTCGACGAGGTGGGTGACTTCTTCGAGGGGGACGAGGGTGACGAGGGGGAGGGCGAGGACGAGAGCTGAGCGACCCGCCGGCAGGCGTGGGGCGAGCGCCTTGGCCTGCCGGCCCGCCACGCACTGGCGTTCGCTCGCTCCCGCGCCCGGGCGTGCCGTCCGTAGAAGTAGCCGAGCGCGTGGCCGATTCGACGTAGGAGCTCACGAGTTCGCGCCCGCCGTCGCTCTACAGTGCTGTAGATTCAATGAGGGGCCGCGGTTCGCGGGCCCACGCCCACCCGTAGCCGCAGCATTCCGCCACGTCCGCGCCGGCCACGGCCGCCCGGGCCGAGAAGCAGACAGGACCGCAGTGTTCGGACTGAGCGAAATCGCGATCATCCTCATCGTCGTCGTCTTCGTCATAGGCGCCAAGAAGCTCCCCGAACTGGCCCGGTCGGCAGGCAAGTCGGCGCGCATCCTCAAGGCGGAGGCCAAGGTGATGCAGAAGGAGAAGGAGAAGGAGAAGGAGAAGGAGAACTGACCAACACCCCGGCGTCCCACCCGTCACACCGGCATCGGCCCCGGCGTTTTGGCCACGCCCCCGCCAGGGGCACCAGGGGCGGGGCCCCCTGGGCCAAGGGTGGATGTATGGCCCCGTGAAACGCGGCCCGGGAATGCCCGTCGTGCGGCCCCGTCTCAAACACGTGTGTTCGAAAAAGCGACTCGCGTCGTTGTCTCCACGACGACAGTGAGCCCGCAACCACCGTGTAGGAGGCAGGCAATTGACCTCAGCCGATGCCACGAGCACAAGCAACACCGGCACGCCCGCACCACCGCCCCCGGCGCAGATCAGTTTCAGCGGCCAGTACGCCGTGAACCCGCTGGGCGGCACCTCGTTCCGTGACCTCTGCTCGCGACTGCCGGCCGTACTCGCCGGCATCGCCCGCATGGCGTGGAAGGCCGACCGCGCATCCGTCATCCTGCTCGTGACCTGCCAGATCGCCACGGGCGTCGTCGCGGCCGTGCTTCTCACGGGGACCGCACACGCCATGCAGGCCGTACTCGGCACCGGCACCGTGCCGCACCGCCTGCGCGAGGCGTTCCCCGCGCTCGTGGTGGTCGCGGGCGCGGCGTCGCTCGGGCGCGTGAGTTCCGCGCTCGCCCAGTACGCGGAGCGGCGCCTGACGCCACCGGTCACCACGGACGCCGACACCGCCCTGGTCAGGGGAGTGCTCCGCGTCGAGGCCGACGCCTACGCCGGCGAGGGCTTCGCCGACCGGCAGGAGGCCGCGGAGATGGGTGTCGTCCGTACGCACGTCATGATCACCGACGCGCAACGGTTCATGTCGGCCCTGATCAAGATGGTCACCGCGTGCGGTGTGCTGTCCGTCCTGCACTGGTTGATGCTGCCGTTGCTGGCCCTGGCCGTCCTGCCCTCGGGCATCGGAGCCGTGCTGATGGCCAGGGTCGACTACGAGATCCACTACTCCAACGTGTCCGACCGCAACGTCCGGCAGATGACGCGCTGGTGGGCCACGACACCCAAGTACACCGACGAAGTCCGAGCCAACAGCATGACCGACTACCTGCTGTTCTGGTACCGGTGCCTGTCCGAGCGGATCGACCGGCGCACTCTCGCCGCGGCACCCCGCACCCTGCGCATCAACCTCGGCACCTCCATGATCGGCGGCGTCTTCCTGATCGGCACCTGGGCGGGCCTCGCCTGGCTGGCCACCACCGGACGCGTCCCCCTGGCCGTGGCCGCCACCGCCGTGGTCGCCGTACAGACGGCTCTGGCCGCGCTCTCCCAGGTCGTCATGAACGGCGCCGCCTGCTTCCACACCAGCCTGTACCTGGCCGACATGCGTACCTTCCTCGCCGATGCCGACGCGCGCGCCTCCCACCGGGGTGGCGCGGTCATCTCGCCCCCCATCGAGGAGATCCGCCTCGACGACGTCACCTTCCGCTACCCCGGGAAGGTCCGCCCGGCCGTGGACGGCGTCTCGCTGACGCTGCGCCGCGGGGAGATCCTCGCCGTCGTCGGTGAGAACGGCTCGGGCAAGTCCACGCTCACCCGGCTGCTCACCGGCATCTACCTGGCCGACAAGGGCCGCGTGACGTGGAACGGCTCCGACCTCGCGCGGCTGGACCCGGCCTCCGTGTGGTCGTGCACGGGGCTCGTGCCGCAGATCTTCGCCCAGTGGCCGCTGCGCGCCCGAGAGAACGTCACGCTCGGCCAGCCGAGGACCCACGACGACGCACCGGTGTGGGACGCGGTGGGTGCGGTCGGTATGGGCCCGGCGATCGAGGAACTGCCGGACGGCCTCGACACGTTGCTGGCCCGCGAGATCTGGGGCGGAGCGGAGCTGTCCGGCGGCCAGTGGCAACGCCTCGCCTGCTCACGAGCGCTCTACCGGCGTCCGGAACTGCTGATCCTGGACGAACCCACCTCGCAGATGGACCCTCGCGGCGAACACCGGATCTTCGAGGAGATCAAACGCATCGCCGCGGACCGGATCACCATCATCGTCACCCACCAGCTCGAGAACACCCGGATCGCCGACCGCGTCATCGTGATGGAGGAGGGTCGCATCACCGAACAGGGTCGCTACGAGGAGCTGGCCGCCGGGGGTGGACTCTTCGCGGAACTGCTGGAGCTCGCCAGAACGAGGTGACGCCATGGGGCCATCGTCCGTGATCGGCCGGTACCCCTCGCGCACGTCGGCAGCTCGGGTCCCGGTGCCGAGCGGCGCTTCCGCTCCCCGGCACCGGGACCAGGCCCCCCGTTCCTGCCGGGCCCATCCTGACCCGGGAGCCCTCCGCGGGGCATTGCCGGATTCCGGCAGTCTTGACGCGTTCTTGATGCCGGGCTGACGTCACGCCACAGGTGGAGTGGGGACGGCCGCAACCGGTACTCCCGCGAATCCGGCCCTGCTCGGGCACCGCGGCGCGGTGTGGGGTGGGTGGGCGCGCAGGCAACGCTCGTGATCCCGTCACCGGTCACCCGTCGGCCTTGCGCGAGGCGACATGAGGTGGCTCGGGTGGCCGACCGCTTCGAAGGGGTGGTCTCGGTGGGCCCGCCAGTGGGGCTGTGCGGCACGCTTCGGTGCCGTACGGCCCCACATATCGCGGACCTCAGCTTGCGGCGGCTTCCGGCTGCGACGGCGCGGACTTCTCCGACGGCGCGGTCGCGCTGTAGAAGACGGAGGAACCCTGCCGGGTGCGCTGCACCTGCGACTTGGCCACCAGCTTCTCCACCGTGGTGCGCACGACCGTGGTCTTGATGGTGCGGTCGGGGTGGGCCTCGGTGAGCGCGGAGGCGATCTCGGCGGAGGAGCGAGGCTCGCTCTGCGCGGCGAGGTGGTCGCGGATGAGCTCACCCAGCGTCGGTTCCGGCGTCCGGGCCGCGGGCACCTTCGGGGTGGCCTTGGCGGCGGCCGACTTGGTGGTGGACTTGCCCGCGGCCTTGGCCGACGGGGTCGCCGTGGCCGTGGTCGCGGACTTCTTGCGGGGAGTGCTCGCCTTCTTCGCACGCTGCGACTTGGGGGCCGCCTTCGCGCGCGAGGCGCCCTTCTTCGAGGCGCTCGCCGGCGCGCCGCCCGTGCCGTTGGCACCCAGCGCCTGCTGCATGTTGACCAGCAGCGAGTGGTCGTTCTCCAGTACCTGCAGTTGTTCCGTGAGTGCCGTCACCTCGGCACTGATGCGCTCCTGTTCCTTACGGTTGGCTTCGAGATCCGCGGCTACCTGCGCGGCGTACTGTCCTTGGACTCCGGCGGCATTGGCTGGAACTTCCGACATGGCAGTGACCTTTCGTCAGCGCACGCGGGGGCGTGCGAGTGGCGGATTGGGATCGTACGCCCAGATGAGGAATCTGTGCTTCCGTACCCTTGCCCGGCTCACCCACGGCAAATCCCCTCTGGCCTCGCAACGGTGTTTGTCCGTGTGTGGAGTCAGGGTGGGAATAGTAAGGCTCATCGGCGCTGTCGGTGGCCGAACCGGCAGATGCTAATCCTCAGGGGGTGGCGGCGGATGGCTGTGCCCGGGCCGCCCGAGGGGTGTTCCCGCGGGGTTGAGGGGGTGAGTCCGGTGCGATCGCTTTCAATCAACTCGGCGGTTTTGTATGCGAGTTGACGGGCCCGGATCGCGTTGGCGGTAACCGCGTCAAGCGGAGTGATTGAGGCGGTTACCGCGTCGCGAAATGCGAAAACAAAAGTCACCCTCATCGCTGGGACGCATTGCCGGGCGACCACCGTCGGGCAACCTCACCTCACGTCACCTGGGTCACGCATATGCCCTACCGTACGCACATCAGTCCCGCCGCGCCCCCAGGGCCGGGACACGCAATGCCCTTGACGTGACCGATGTCATCGCTCGGCCGTTCAGACGGCGGACCTCCCGGCGGTGGGGCGTCGCCGGAGGGCCGGTGTGGTGAGTGCCGGCGGTGCCCACACGCCGTCCGGGGGATAGACGTCGGTCCCGGGCGCCACGATCTCGTCGATCCGGTCGAGGGTGGTGTCGTCAAGCCGCACGGACACACCCTTGAGCGTGTTCTGGAGCTGCTCCATCGTGCGCGGGCCGATGATGACCGAGGTGACGGCCGGGTGGGCGAGCGGGAAGGCGATCGCCAGCTCGGGCAGTGTGCAGCCGATGCCGTCGGCCACGGCGACGAGCTGCTCGACGACGTCGAGCTTCGCCGCGGTGAGGGGCGCCGAGGGGTCGAAGCGGGCCGGGTTGAGCTGGGGGCGCCCGCTGCTCAGGTCGAGGGCCTGCCCCTTGCGGTAGCGGCCGGTCAGAAACCCCGACGCCAGCGGGCTCCAGGTCAGGACGCCCATGCCGAGGCGCTGGGCCGTGGGAAGCACATGCCGCTCGATGCCTCGGGCCAGCAGTGAGTAGGGCGGCTGCTCGGTGCGGAACCGCTGGAGTCCGCGGCGGTCGGCGACGTGGTGCGCCTCGACGATCTCCTCGGCGGGGAAGGTGGAGCAGCCGAACGCCCTGATCTTGCCCTGCCGTACGAGGTCGGTCAGCGCGGACAGCGTCTCCTCGATGTCGGTGGTGTGGTCCGGCCGGTGCACTTGATACAGGTCGATCCAGTCCGTACCGAGCCGCCGCAGGCTCTCCTCCACCTCCCGGACGATCCACCGCCGCGAGTTGCCGCCCCGGTTGGGGCCGTCCCCCATGGGAAAATGGACCTTGGTCGCGAGAACCACGTCGTCGCGGCGGTCCTTCAACGCCTTGCCGACGATCGTCTCGGACTCACCGGCCGAGTACATGTCGGCGGTGTCGACGAAGTTGATCCCCTCGTCCAGCGCGGCATGAATGATCCGCGCACATTCCTTGTGATCGGCGTTGCCGACGGCCCCGAACATCATGGTGCCGAGGCAGTAAGGACTGACCTCGATCCCGGTCCCACCCAGTACGCGCTGACGCATCCGACTCTCCTGACTCATGCCTTGTCGAAAGCGCGACTGTACGAGCTGGAGTTCACTCCAGGGCAAGAGCAACGAGCTCGACCTCGAAGCCGTCGACGTTCTCCACGTCATGCCTCCCGCGCGGTGCTCGTAGGGGTTGTTGGTTTTGTGGGGTGTTGGTCCTTGCGCCAGTCGTCCATGTCCAGGGCGCGGGGTTCTGGTTTGAGGTGGGTGCGCAGGGACTTCAGTTCTTGTTGCATCGCCAGGAGGCGTAAGTGCGTGGTGTAGAGGTAGTTCACCTTGGTGCGGAGGACGAGGGGGTCGACCGGTTTCAGGACGATGTCGGCCACGCCGAGTTCGAAGGCGGCCAGGGAGATCTCACGCATCAGGCCGAAGCCCGTGATCAGGACGATGGGGATGAGCTGCGTCTGCTCCAGGCGCCGCATGTAGCGGACCACGTCGAGCCCGCTGACGCCGGGCATGCGCAGGTCGAGCAGGATCAGCCCCACGTTGCCGCGCAGGACCTCCTTCAACGCCTCTTCACCACTGGTGGCCCGCGCGATGTCCACTTTGAGCGCAGCCAGTGAGCTCTCCAGCGCGAACAAGGTGTCCTCGTGGTCGTCGACCACGAGAATTCTCGGATCCGGCCGCATGCTGCCCCCCTCTCCCCGGTAAACCATCTTACTGAGGCGGCAGTTGGGGAACCCCTCGGACAGCGCTTCGATCAGTGCTTCGAGCAGAGCTTCGATCACTTCCGAGGGGCCGCGGCACACCGCACCGGCTCAGGGCCGCGCCTCCGGGCCGATCACCAGGTGCTCCAGCACGGTGATCCCGAAGTGCGACCGCGTTCTGGGCGGCTCCACGAAGCGCAGGGTCTCCCACTTCTCCCGCAGCCCTTCGAGGGCGAACTGCGCCTCAAGGCGGGCGAGGCCCGCACCCAGGCAGTAGTGGGCGCCGTGGCCGAAGCCGAGATGCCGGGTGATCCGGCGCCCGAGGTCGAGGTGGTCGGGGCGGTCGACGACCTCCGGATCACGGTTGGCGGTGCCGAGCATGATGAGCACCAGGTCCCCGGCACAGATGCGCTTGCCCGCGACCTCGATGGTGTCCGTAGCCAGCCGCGCCACCTGCTGGACCGACGTGTCGAAGCGGAGCAGCTCCTCCACGGCGGTGCCGATGTCGGCCTCGCGCAACCGCTCCCAGGAGCCGGAGTGCAGGATCGACCGCACGGCCTTGCCGATGAAGGACGACGTCGTCTCGAAGCCCGCGTAGACGAGGAAGGACGCCGTGGCCCAGACGTCCTGGAGCTCGATCTCGCCGTCGCGCTGGGCCGTCCGCAGCAGGTGCAGCGCCGACCCCTCGGGGAGGTCGCCTTCGAGGGCCTGGTCGATGAGGCCGGTCATGTCCTCGAGGGCCGCGTGTCCTCTGGTGACCACATCGGGCATGTAGTCCGCCACCAGCAGGGCCGCCACGTCCAGGGCCCACGGCTCCAGGTGCGGCGCCAGGGCCGCGTCCAGGCCGAGGACGCGGCAGATGACCCGGCCCGAGAGAGGGATGGCGAGGTCCTCCATGGCGTCCAGGGAGTCACGGTCCTTGGACAGCAGCTCCTCGACCACCTCCTGGATGAAGGGCTGGTGTTCGGCGACGCGGTCGGCCGAGAACAGCGGCGCGACCAGCCGCCGCGCCCTGCGGTGCGACGGGTTGTCGTTGAACATGAACCACTTGCGCACGAGCCCCGACGTACGCGCCCCGTCACCGCTGCCGCCGCCGGCCGCCGCGTGGAGCGGGGTGCTGCCCCGCTCCGGCCACGCGGAGGACAGCGACGGATGGTGCAGCAGAGAGGTCGCCTCGCGGAAGCCGGTGACGAACCACAGCTCCAGGTCCTCGTCCCAGCGGACCGGCTCGTCCTCCCGCAGCCCGAGGTAGTCACGGCATGGATCGGTCGTGGTTCCGGTGCCGCCCTGGTACGGGCACCCGGTGGGGGTTGTGCTCGCTCGACTCACTTCGGTCACCTCTGCCACCTCTGCTACCTCTGTTCGGGATGCTGTGCCGGCGCCGCGGGCCGGGCGGGGCTCAGCCGTACTGTTCGGGACGGTGGAAGGCGCGGCGGTACCAGGTCAGCGGACGTGCCTCCGGCCGGAGCCGGACGTCCGTCAGCTCGCCGATGAGCAGGTCGTGGTCGCCGACCGGGACGACCTGCCGGCGGACGCACCGGTACAGCGCGTGCGCGTCGGTGATCACGGGCAGTTCGGTGCCCGGCAGCGTGGAGACCCCCTCGCCCGCGAAACGGTCGATGTCGCGGGTGGCGAAGCGCGTGGCGAGGTGGCGCTGGTCGTCGCCGAGGACGTTGATGACGAACTGCGGGGCGCGGGTCAGCGCGCCGTGACAGCTGGACGACCTGGCCACGGCCACCGAGACGAGCGGCGGGTCCAGGGAGACGCCGGTCACGGTGCTCGCGGTGAGCCCCCGGTTCTCGCCGCCCGCGCGCGTGGTGACGACGCAGACCGGCACCGCGAGCAGTGACATCGCCTCGCGGTAGTCCTGCGCGCTGACTGCTGTACGTCGCTGTGCGGGCACCGTCACGAGTCACACACCGAGCCGCTGTTTGATCTCGGCGAAGTACGGGATGTGCTGGTAGTCGCCCGCGTCGGTGTCGAAGACCGTGTAGGCGTTGGTGAATTCGAGGAGCCGCTTCTTCACCGCGTCCACGGGCTCGGTGTGGATGCGGCTCTCTATGGTCTGGATCTCCTCGAGGAAGGCCGCGAGCACGACGGGCAGGTCGGCGGTGAGGGTGATCCGTCCGCCGGAGAGACGGATTCCCTTGTGCTCCGAGAGGTAGTTGAACAGGAGCTGCGAGGCGACCGCGTCGTAGTTGGGGCGGGGGATTCCCTCGACGGCGTAGCGAAGGAGCCGCTCGGCGAGGATGAACTCGTAGGCCGCCATGGCCTCGGCGCGGGGCAGGTTCTCGTCGTGCAGGCAGGCGAGCATTCCCGATACGTCGACGCGCAGCTCCTCCAGTCCCGCGAGCGGCTTCATCTTCTTCGACGAGAGGAAGTCGGGAATGGGCATGTCGCCCTGCCGGTGGTGATATTCGTGCAGTCGCACCCACCAGGACGCGGCCTGCTCCACCTTTTTGTCGGAGGCCCCCTGCATACGCGGGAAGCTGCCCGGTTCCATGACCGCGTCAATCATTTTGCGGGTTATTCGATTGTGCCGCTCGACGAACTTGTCCACGAAGTAGAAGATGAGGTCTTCCGGTTTCTGGATGCCGTCGATGTGGTTTTCGGGGAAGAGCGCGACGACCACCCGTGAATGGAATCCCTTGGTCGCTCCCGCGATGTTCACCGGCATCGTGTTGCTCGCGTACCTGTCGGCCAGATACGGGTCCGTCGGCAGTGTTTCATAAGCCAGGTAGTCCAGGCTCAGCCGGGGGAAGTAGGAGGCGTCGAAGAGCGAGAATATGTGGTTGTCCCTGCGCGAGTTGATGTGCTCCTTGACGGCTTCGAGGCGGGCTCCCTCCCTGAAGGAGCGCATGTCCTCCAGAAGCGCCTGAACTGCGGGAAGTTCGCGCAGGGTGCGGCTGCTCTCCAGCTTCGCGGCGAGGTCCTTGAGGGTCACTTCGTCCCGGAAGAGCGCACGCTCCGGGAGGGTCTCCCGGATCTCGTGGACCTCGGCGAATACCTCGTCCATTTCGTTTCGTCCCCTCGTGTGTGTGGTGTAGCCGGGTGGAGTTCCGTGGAATGTCGGTGTGAGTCTAAGGATCGACCGGCCCGATCTCAATGAATTTCGGACAGCACTTCAAGGAACCGCGAAAATGTTTGCGGACTGTCCTTGGAGCCTTGCCGATCGGGGGCGGCGCTGTTAGCTTCTAGCCCGAGAACGGCTGTGCGTGACGGCCGAATCCCTGGTCTACCTGGAGGTTTACATGAGCGAGCAGGATCTGTTTTCCGTGGTGCTCAATGACGAGGAACAGTATTCGGTCTGGCCGCAGGGCAAGGATATACCGGACGGCTGGCGTGCGGAGGGTAGGACCGGCACGAAGGAAGAATGCCTCGGCCATATCGCCGAGGTCTGGTCCGATATGCGGCCGTTGAGCCTGCGCCGCGCGATGGAGACGCAGGGCTAGCGACATGGAAGGCACCGAGAACGACAGGAAAGACAGGAAAGACAAGAAGAGCAAGAAGGACCGGCTGATCGCCTACCGGCGTACGGGGAACGAGTCGGCCACCCGGCTGTTCTTCCTGCCCTACGCGGGCAAGGGCGCGTCGGGCTACCGCGAGATCGCGGACAGCTTCGGCCCCGAGGTCGAGCCCGTACTGCTCCAGACCCCGGGCCGCGAGAACCGGCTCGCCGAGCCGGCCGTGGACGACATCGACGCGCTGGTGACCCAGCTCGCCACCGCGCTCCGCGGCCACCTCGACGTGCCGTTCGCGCTCTTCGGCCACAGCATGGGTTCGCTGATCGCCTTCGAGCTCGCGGCCCGCCTGGAGCGGACCGAGCCGGGGCTTCCCGGGCCGGTCGCCCTCTTCGTCTCGGCGGAGAGTGCCCCGCATCTTCTCGTCCCTCCAGAGGTCACCGACGAACAGCTCACCGACGAGCAGTTCCTCGCGGATCCGACGCGTGTCCGGGAGAACAGCCCGCTCAGGTCCGACCCGCTCTTCCTCGAACTGATGCTGCCGAGCTACCGGGCGGACTGCAGGCTCGTCGAGCGCTACGCCGCCAGGGAGAGCCACGCCTCGGTGAGCTGCCCGATCTCCGCGTTCACCGGCGAGTACGACGAGGTCGTCCCGCCGGAGTCCGTGGCCGGCTGGAAGCAGCACACCACCGACCGGTTCCGGCTGCGGATGCTGCCGAGCGGCGAGGAGGCGTTCTTCGAGCCGGAGTCCTTCCCGCTGATCACCGCGGGCGTCGAGAGCGACCTGCGGGCCGCCCGGCAGTCCTGAGACGGCCGCCCCGGCCGGTGGGAGAGGCGAACGGCCCCTCCCACCGGCCCCGGCCCAACCGGCCCCGGCGCCACCGGCGCTAGCCGAGGAGATCCCCGACCTTCCGGTCCTCGCCGCCGGTCAACCCGTCGAGGGCCTCGGCCAGTTCGGCCGCCAGCTCCCGCACCACCGGCTCATCGGCCCGCGCCTCGTCATAGATCATGGCGAGCCGCAGCGGCTTGACGTCCACCGAGGCGATGAGCGCGGCACCCGTCCTGGAGAACCCGGCCGTCCCGACCACCCGCAGCCCACCCGCCGGCACGTCCTGGAACTTGTGCGGGTAGTTGTGGATGATCAGCAGGGTGTCCCAGAGGGCACCGGGGCCCCCGGCCCGCTCCTGAAGGACCCCGAGGTCGGCCGTGGACAGCTCCTTGCTGCGGGCGCCCCGCCGCTGCAACTCCGTCAGCCAGTCCGCCACCGTCTGCCCGGGGTCGAGCCGGAGCCCGGACGGCAGCGTGCTGATCATCAGGCCCAGCATCCGCTCCACCCCGTGGACCTCGGCCTCGCGGGCGGAGAAGACCTGGCCGTACCGGACGTCGCGGGTGCCCGTACGCCGTGCGAGCACGGTCGCCCAGGCCGCCTCCAGCAGTGTGCCGAGCGTCAGGCCGCGCTCCCGCGCGAACGCCTCCGCCCGCTGCGGGAGCGGGAAGCGCAGCTCCCGGTACGGCTTCGGCGACGCCCCCACCTCCGGGGAGAACACCGTCCTCGGGGACAGCTCACTCAGCTGCTCCTCCCACAGGCGCTCCGCCGACGCCCGCTGCCGGGCGGCGAGCCAGTCGACGTAGCTGCTGAAGCATTCGCGGGGCTCGTCCTGCGGCTCGGGGCGGTCGTCGCGTACCGCCGCGTGCAGGTCGAGCAGCTCGTCGTAGAGCTGGGCGAAGCTCCAGCCGTCGAGCAGCACGTTGTGCCGGGTCCACACCAGGGCCGAGCGGCGCTCGCCCAGCTTCAGGACCGTCATGCGGCTGAGCTGTTCCGCCTCGGGCGGGAAGCCCGTGCGCCACTCCTGTTCGAGCAGCTCGCGGCGCCCGCGCTCCTGCTCCTCTTCGGAGTACGCGCTCCAGTCCTCGTGGCGGAAGGACGGCTCGGTCGCGGGATGCACCGTCTGCTCGCACCGCTCCGGCAGCTCGTGCGGCGTCACCGAGGTGCGCAGCACCGGGTTGCGTTCGACCAGGCGGCGGAAGGCGGTGCGCATCGCCGCCGGGTCGAGGTCGCCCTCGATCAGCAGCTCGGCGGGCACGATGTACGCGCCCCGGCCGGGGGCCAGCGCGGCCTCGCGCAGCATCTCGCGCTGAAGCGGCGTCAGCGGGAAGCGGGTGCGGCTGCCCGCCGGCACGGGCGCCGGGCCGCTCCCGGCGTCCTTCCGGGCGCCGGCCGTGGCCGCGAGCGCGGCGAGCGTCGGATGCCGGAACAGTTCGGGAACCGTCACCTCGATGCCCGCCCCGCGCGCCCGTGCGACCATCTGGATGCCCAGGATGGAGTCGCCGCCCAGCTCGAAGAAGCTGTCCTCGCGGTGGATGCGGTCGATGCCGAGGACCTCCGCCCAGGTGGCCGCGAGCATCAGCTCACGCGCCCCGAGCGGCGGCGTCGCGCCGGTGGCCGCCGGCGCGGCGGATCGCGGCCGCTCCGGCGCGGGCAGGGCGCCCCGGTCCAGCTTGCCGCTGGACAGCGTCGGCAGCCCGTCGGGCACCTCCACGTACGCGGCGGGCACCGCGAACTCGGGCAGCCGTGCCGCGAGGTGGTCCCGCAGCTCCCGCTCACCGCCCGCCGGGCTGCCGCTGTAGTACGCGACGAGCCGCGGCCCTCCGTTGCCCTCCGCCGTCACGACCGCCGCCTCGCGGACCGCCGGGTGGGCCAGCAGGACCGTCTCCGCCTCGCCCGGCTCCACCCGGACGCCACGGATCTTGACCTGCCGGTCGACGCGGTCCACGTACTCCAGGGCGCCGTCGGGCCGCCAGCGCGCCCGGTCGCCGGTGCGGTAGAGCCGCCCGCCCGCCGCGCCGAACGGGTCGGGGACGAACCGCTCGGCGGTCGTGCCGGGCCGCCCGCGGTAGCCGCGGGCCAGTTGGACGCCGCCGAGGTAGAGCTCGCCGGGGACGCCGATCGGCTGGGGGCGCATCCGCTCGTCCAGGACGTAGCAGGTGGTGTTGGCCACGGGCCCGCCGATGGCCACGGACGCCGGTCGCCGGGGCACCGGCCAGCACGTCACGTCCACGGCCGCCTCGGTCGGCCCGTAGGCGTTGAACAGCCGTGCCCGCGGCAGGACCTGCTGCGCCCGTTCGGCCAGCGCGGGGTCGAGCCTCTCGCCGCCGCTGAACAGCACCCGCAGCCCGGTGCACCGCGCCGCCTCCGGCTCCTCGACGAAGTGCCGGAGCAGCGAGGGGACGAAGTGCGCCACGGTGACGCCGTGTTCGGTGATCAGCCGCGTCAGCTCGCTGAAGTCGCGGTGCCCCGCCGCGCTGGGCAGCACCACGGTGGCACCCATGTGCAGCGGACCGAACAGCTCCCACACCGCGTAGTCGAAGGTGGGCACCGCGTTCTGGAGGATGACGTCCGAGGCGCCGAGGCCGCAGTCCCGCCGCATCCAGCGGAGCCGGTTGACGACGGCACGGTGGGAGACCATGACGCCCTTGGGCGTACCGGTGGAGCCCGAGGTGTAGAGGACGTAGGCGAGGTTGCCGGGGCAGGGGCGGCCCTCTCGCGGTGCGGCCCGGTGGCCGTCGAGGCGCCGGGCGCCCGCGGTGTCCACCAGGAGCGCCGCGCCCGCGTCGGACGTCATGGACTCCCTGCGCCGCCGCGGCCAGTCGGGCCCGAGCGGCAGATAGGCGCCGCCCGCCTTCAGCACGGCGAGCAGGGTGACCAGGAGCTGGGCCGAGCGGTCGAGGCAGACCGCGACCACGGTCTCGGGGCCTGTGCCCAGCTCACGCAGCTCGGCGGCCAGCGCCTCGGCCTCGGCGTCGAGTTCGGCGTAGCTGATCCTGCGGTCGGCGCTGATCACGGCGGTGCGGTCGGGCGTCGCCCTGGCCTGCTCCTCGAACAGCTCGTGGACGCAGAGGTCGGGCCCGAGGTCCGCCGCGGTGTCGTTCCAGCCGTGCAGCACCTGCCGCAGCTCGGCCGCGGGGACGGTGTCGAGGGTGGACAGGGCGCGGTCGGGGGCGGCCACCACCGCTTGGAGCAGCGTGCCGAACCGGTCCGCGAAGCGGCGTACCGTCGCCTCGTCGAAGAGGGCCGTGGCGTACTCGACGTCGACGAGCAGCTCATCGGGCGCCTCCCACACGTACAGACTGAAGTCGTACGTCGCGTGGCGGCGCGGCACCGGGAAGTGGACGCCCGTGACCTCGCCCAGGTCGGCGCGGATGGCGGGCGGTGTCGGCTGGGAGACCAGCGTGGTGGAGAACAGCGGCGGCCGTGAGCCGTCCCGCTGGATGTCCAGTGCGCCGAGCACCCGGCCGAACGGCACGTCGCTGTGCGCCATCGCGCCGAACCCGGCCTGCCGGGTGCGGTCGAGCAGCTCACGGAAGGTGGGGTCGCCGCCGAGGTCGCCGCGGAAGGGCACCATGTTGACCAGCGCGCCCACCATCCGTTCGAGGCCGGGCCGCGACCGTGAGGTCACCGGCGAACCGACCACCACGTCCTCGCTCCCCGCCCAGCGGCCGAGCACCACCTGGAACGCGGCCATCAGCACCGTGAAGCGCGTCGCCCGCCGCTCGCGCGCGAGGGCGTCGAGACCGTCCCGCACACCGCCGGGCACGGAGAAGCGGAACCTGCGCCCCGAGGTGTCGCGCACCTCGGTCCGCGGCCGGTCGAGCGGCAGCTCCAGATCGGCGGCGCCCGCCAACCGGTCGCCCCAGTAGGCGAGTTGCGCGTCCAGATCGAGGCTCTGCTGCTGGAGGGTGTACCGCGCGTACGAAGGGGCCGCGCCGGGCGGCTCGCGGTCCGCGTAGAGGTCGGCAAGCTCCGCGCAGAGCACCTCCATCGTCGGCCCGTCGGCGACGATGTGGTGGGAGTACAGCAGGAAGACGTGGTCGGTGGGGGAGAGCCGTACGAGGTGCGGGCGCAGCAGCGGACCGCCGGCCAGGTCGAACGGCTCGGTCAGCCGGTCGAGGGCGTAGGCGCGCACCTCGTCCTCGTCCCCGGCGTCACACCGCGTCAACGTCAGCGGGGGCGCCGCCTCCGCGGGCCGGATCAGCTGGGACGGGCGGCCGTCGGGACCGGCGGGGAAGCAGGTGCGCAGCGCCTCGTGCCGCGCCACGAGCCGGTCGACGGCCGACTGGAGCCGCTCGGCGTCCAGCGGGCCGCTCAGGCGCAGCGAGAGCAGTTCGGTGTAGGCGAGGTTGCCCGGGGTGACCTGCTCGGCGACCCACTGGGCCTCCTGCTCGGGGGAGAGCGGCAGTTCCTCAGGCACGGCCTCAGGCACGGCCTCCGGCATGGCCTCCGCCCGCACCGCGCGAGCGGTGGGCGCGGGCAGCTTCGCCACGGCCTCGACCAGAGCGTCGCTGAACTCGTCGAGCTCGGGGTGGAAGAAGAGCAGCGTGAGCGGCAGCTCCTCGCCGAACCTGCCCCGCAGGTCGGCCATCAGGCGCGCGCCGCCGATCGAGTCGCCGCCCAGCTCGAAGAAGTCGGCGTCGTCGGCGAGCCCGGTGGTGCCCAGCTCCTTCTCCCAGGCGCTGACGGCGGCGGCCCTGACGTCCGCCTCCGCGGCGCCCCCGGGGGCGGACCCGGGGGTGGACCCGGACGGTGTGGACTGCGTGTCCATGGAGTCCTTCCTCATCGACGGTCCTGCGGGGGGCCCTCGGAGCCGAGGTGGGCCTCCAACTGGTCCACGTCGACGTGGTAGCGGGTGGCGGAGGTGCCGGGGAGGTCACCGATGCGGATGTCCGGGTCGGCCACGGCCGCGGCGAGCATAGTGGCGAACGTCTCGATGCCCTCGACGACCGTCTCGTGGTCGAACAGGTCCGTGGCGTACTCGAACCGCCCGAACGCGCCGAGCCTGCTGTCCCACAGCGTCAGCGTGCTGTCGTACAGGGACGTCTGCGGGTCGGTGTCGATGGGGTTGAGCTGAAGCCCGGACATCTCGAACGGGTCGTTCCAGGGCAGGAAGAGATAACGGAGCCGGAACAGCGGGGTCCAGGAGATGTCGCGGTGCGGGGCGAGCCGGTCGATCAGCGACTGGTAGGGCGCCTCCGCGTGGGACAGCGCGCCCGACACCGTCCGGCGCACGTCGGCGAGGGCGTCGCGGAAGGTCTGCTCCGGGCGCAGCCGGGTGCGCAGCAGCATCGGCCGGAGCAGCAGCCCGAGCAGGTTGTCGGGCGTGCGGTCGCGGTTGGCGGTCGGGGAGCCGAGCACCAGGTCGCTCTCGCCCGTCGTCCGGCTCAGCGAGGCCGCGAGCGCGGTGTAGGCCGTCATGAACGGCGTGACGCGCGCGGTCCTGCTGAGCGCGTTGAGCTGAGCGGTGGTCTCGTCGGGGAACAGCATCCAGGCGCGGTGGCCCTCGAACGTCGGCACCGCCGGGCGTTCACCGCCCAGGGACTCCTTCAGGGGGAAGGTCGCCGGGTCGGGGGCGCCCGCGAGCTGCTTGTCCCAGTACGCCAGTTGGTCGTCCAGGTGCCCGTCGCGCAGCCGGGCGCGCTCCCGCTCGGCGAAGACGCGGTAGGGGACGGGCGGCGGCAGATCGGGGGTGCGGCCTCGCAGCAGCGCCCCGTAGACGGTGAACAGCTCCTTCAGGAAGACGGTGAACGACACCCAGTCGGTGACCATGTGGTTCTTGACCGCCGCGAGCTGGAACTCCTCGGCGCCCAGCGTGATCAGCGCGAGCCGCACCGGGGGCAGGCCGTCGGGGAAGGGCCGCCGGGCCAGTTCGGTGCGCACGGCACGCGCGGCGCGCACCCGTTCGGCCGGGGGCACATCGGTGACGTCGTGCCGCTCCAGGGCCACGGGGAACTCGCCGGGCGCCCCGATCCGCTGGAAGGGCTCACCGCCCGCCGACTCGCCGAAGGCCGTACGCAGCACCTCGTGCCGGCCCACCACCGTGCGCAGCGCCTCTTCGAGCAGCTCGGGCCTGAGCGGGCCGCGGATGCGCAGCCCGGTGGTCACGTAGTTGGCGGGCCCCGGCGGCAGGGCCTTCTGCATCCGGTGCATCCGCTCCTGGTCGATGCCGAGCGGGGCGGTGGTGACCGGGGAGGTGACGGAAGGGGCGACGAGGGAGGCGGCGCCGGGTCCGGCCGCGTAGGTCTCCTGCACGCCCGCGAGCAGGTCGATGCTCCGCTGCGCCTGCTCCAGCGGCACCCCGAAGTCCACCAGGCAGGCCGCCTCGTCGACGCCGATCTCCGCGAGGCGGTCGAGCAGCGGGCGCACGGTCCGCGGCGAGCCGATCAGCGCGGTCTGGTGGGCGTAGCGCTCGTAGGCGAAGTCGAGCTGCGCCTCGATGTCAACGCCGCCCGCGTCCGCGCCGGAACCGTCGATCATGTCGCTCTGCTGTCCCAGATAGCCGCGCAGGTACTCGCGCAGCGGCTCACGGCAGCGCTCGCGCGCGGCGTCCGCGTCCTCCTCCAGATAGGTGTGGAGCATGACGCTGACCACACCGGCGTCGGGATCGTGGCCGTGGGCGGCGCGTTCGTCGCGGTACAGCGCGATGTTGGCGGCGAGCTGGTCGGTCTCGGTGCCGATGAGCCCGGTCAGGATGTTCGCGCCGAGCCTGCCCGCCTGCGCGTAGGTGTCGGCGTTGCCGGAGGCGGTGATCCAGAAGGGGAGTTCACGGGTCACCGGGCGGGGATGGAGGGTGGGTGTGATCTCCGTGCCGTCGGGGCCGGGGAACGACACCTCCTCGCCGCGCCACAGCTTCTGCACCACCGGGATGGTGTCCCAGGTGTACTGGCGGCGGTCGGCGTACTTCTCCGGGGCGATGACGAAGTCGGTGCCGTGCCAGCCGGTGGCGAAGGAGATGCCGGCCCGGCCGCCGGAGAGGTTGTCGATGACCGACCAGTCCTCGACCACGCGCACCGGGTGATGCAGCGGCAGCACCAGGCTCCCGGCCCGGATCTGGACGCTCTCCGTGGCGGACGCCAGCGCGGCGCCCAGGACGGAGGGGTTGGGGTAGATGCCGCCGAAGTCGTGGAAGTGCCGCTCGGGGGTCCACACCGCGGTGAAGCCGAGCCGGTCGGCCTGGCGGGCCGTCTCCATCAGGAAGCGGTACGGCTGCTCCTTGTCCCCCGCGGTGTTGGCGAAGTAGAAGAGACCGAACCGCAGCGGGCGCCGGGGCGGTTCGACGGCGGCGGCACGGGCGCGCAGCCGCTCGGTGAGCGCGGCCCGCTGCTCTGGGGAGAGGGCGGCGAGCCGGTCCCGCAGCGCGCTCTTGGCGTCCTCGTGTCCGGGCGGGGTCATGCCTTCGCTCCTTCCGCACCGCCGGTGCCGAGCAGCCCGAGGAGGTCGTCCTCCGGGAGCCCTTCCAGCTGGGCCAACAGTTCGTCGAGCTCGTCGCGCTCGGGGGGACCGGCGTTCGCGGTGCCCTGGCTGCCGCCGTCGATGAGCGCGGCCAGCTCGGACACCTGCGGCGCCTCGAAGAGATAGCGCACGGGGAAGTCGCTGTTCAGCTGCTTGCGCAGCCGGTGCACGAGTTCCGCGGCGAGCAGCGAGGTGCCGCCGAGGCCGAAGAAGTCGTCGTCGAGGGCGATGTCGTCGACGCCGAAGGCCTCGGCGAAGGCGACCCGCACGATCTCCTCGGTACGGCTGCCGGGCCCGGCGGACACGGCGGGCTCCAGCGGAGCCGGGGCGGCCTCGGTGGTGTCGGCGGTCACGGCCGGCGCCTGCCCGCGTGCCGGGGCGTCCAGCCAGTAGCGGTCCCTGGCGAAGGGGTAGCCGGGCAGTTCGGCGTGGCCGCGCCGCTCCCCGTCGTAGTACGCGGCCCAGTCGATCTCGGCACCGGCCTCCCAGGCCTGGCCGAGCGCGCCCAGCAGTTGGGCGTCCGGTGTCGCGGTGCCGGTCAGCGGGAGCGAGGCGATGGGCGCGTGCCGCAGGGTGCGCAGATGCCTGCGGGCCAGCTCCGACATGCCCTTGCCCGCGCCGACCTCCACGAAGAGCGTGTCCCGCTGGGCGGCCATGAGGTCCAGTCCGGCGCCGAAGCGGACCGCGCCGCGCGCCTGCGCCGCCCAGTACCCCGGGTCGCACGCCTGCTCGGCGGTGATCGGCCGCCCCGTCAGACAGGAGACGAACGGCACCGCGGGCTCGCGCAGCCGCACAGCGCGCACCTCACGCTCGAACGCGGCCAGCATCGGGTCCAGCATCGCCGAGTGGAAGGCGTGCGAGGTGTGCAGCAGCCTGCACTGCACGCCCCGGGCTGCGAGGCTGCCGCGCAGCTCCTCGATGGCCTCCCGCGCCCCCGAAAGGACGCACTGGCGCGGCCCGTTGACCGCGGCGAGGTCGACGTGCGCGGCCCGCGCCTGTGCCGCCGCCTCGTCCTCGGGCAGCGCCACGGCGAGCATGCTCCCCTGGGGCAGCGCGGCCATCAGCCGACCGCGGGCGGCCACCAGCCGCAGCGCCTCCGGCAGGTCGAAGACACCGGCCAGGCACGCGGCGACGTACTCGCCGATGCTGTGCCCGGCCATCGCCCGCGGGGTGAGACCCCACTCCTGCCACTGCCGGGCCAGCGCGTAGGAGAACGCGAACAGCGCGGGCTGGGCCCTGTCGGTGCTGTTCAGCGCGTCCGCGTCGGCGGCCGGGTCGAGCAGCAGGTCCCGCAGCTCCACGCCCTCGCCGCGCAGCAGCTCCACGCAGGTGTCGAGCTCCTTGCGGAAGCGCGGGGCCACCTGGTGCAGTCCTGCGGCCATGCCCGGCCGCTGGGCGCCCTGCCCGGGGAAGAGGAACACCGGCGACGGCGGCTCACCGGCGACCCTGATGCGCCGGGTGTCCACGTCGCGCAGGCGGGCCCTTGCCTCCTCCATGTCGGCGGCGACCACGGCGAGCCGGTGCGGCAGCAGCCGCCGTCCGGTGGCCAGGGTGTGGGCCACGTCCGCCAGCCGGCCGACGGCTTCGTCCGGCTCGTCGAGCGCATCGGCGACGCGCAGCCGCCAGCGTTCGAGGGCGTCCTCGTCGACCGCGGCCAGGACGAGCAGTTCGCGCCCGCGCGGCGTCGGGGTGCCGGTCACCGGGGCGGGGGCCTGTTCCAGGACGACGTGGGCGTTGGTGCCGCCGACGCCGAAGGAGCTGACCCCGGCCCGCCGGGGCGTGTCCCCGGCCGGCCACGCCGTGCTCTCGGTCGGCACGTAGAAGGGGGAGTCCTCCAGTTCCAGGAGCGGGTTGGGCTTCTCGAAGTACGGGCTCGGCGGGATGACGCCGTCCCGTACGGCCAGCGCCGCGCGGATCAGTCCGACCACACCGGCCGCCGCGTCCAGGTGACCGATGGTGGCCTTCGCCGAGCCGAGCGCCACCCGCCGGCCCGCCCAGGCCCCGTCGTCGGCCGCGCCCATGGTCACGCCGTAGGCGCTGCGCAGCGCCTCGATCTCGATGGGGTCGCCGATCCGGGTGCCGGTGCCATGTGTCTCGACGTACCCGACGGTGTGGGGCGCCACGTCACCCAGCGCCATCGCGTCGCGGACCGCGGTGGCCTGGCCCTCGACACTGGGCGCGGTGAAGCCGACCTTGGCCGCACCGTCGTTGTTGATGGCCGAGCCGCGGATCACCGCGTACACCCGGCGGCCCTCGGCCACCGCGTCGTCGTAGCGCTGGAGCAGCACCGCGCCCGCACCGCTGCCGCCGACGGTGCCCTCGGAGCGGTGGTCGAAGGGGCGGCAGTGTCCGTCGGGGGAGCCGATGCCGCCTTCCTTGTACAGATAGCCGACGCGGTGGGGCAGTTCGATGGTGGAGCCGCCCGCGAGCGCGATGTCGCTCTCGTGCGAGAGCAGGCTCTGCACGGCCAGGTGGACGGCGACCAGCGACGCGGAGCAGGCGGTCTGCACGCTGACCGCGGGCCCGCGCAGACCGAGGCGGTAACTGGCGGCGGTGGCGAGGAAGTCCTTGTCGTTGAGGATGCGCCCTTCGAGCATGTTGAGCGAACCGCCGAGGGCGGGCACCGCGTTCAGCCACAGGTAGCGGGTCATGCCGGCCGCGGCGAACACGGCGGCGCGCTCGCGGTAGCGGTCCGGGTCGCAGCCCGCGTCCTCCAGCGCCTCCCAGGCGCACTCCAGGAAGACGCGGACCTGCGGGTCCAGCAGGCGGGCCTCGCGCGGCGTGTAGCCGAACGCCTTGGCGTCGAACCGGTCGTGGCCCTCCAGGGGCATGCCCGACCGTACGTAGTCCGGGTCGTCGACGAGTGCGGGGTCCTCGCCCGCGGCGATCAGCTCGTCGCGGCCGTACTCCACGAGCGCCTCGGTGCCCGCCACGGCCCCGCGCCAGAACGCGGGGACGCTGTCACTGCCGGGGAAGCGCCCGGCCATGCCCACGATCGCGATCAGGTCCTCGGTGTCCATCGCGTCCGTGGTGTCGGTGTCCACCGCGTCCGTCCGGTCCGTCATCTCTCCCATGTCTCCCCCGTCAGTCATCTGTCCCCGCCCTTCCTGCGCCGGTGGAACCGGCTCCGCGCGCTGCGCCGCTGGTCCCGTTCCCGCTCGTCGCCGGCCGGAGCCGGGCGGTCCTCCTGTGCCCCGCCCGCCTCGCCCATGTGGGCGGCGAGCGCGGCGATCGTGGGGTACGCGAACAGTTCCACCAGGCGCGGCGGGGTGATCCCGGCGCCGAGACCGGCGAGGCGCGCGTGCACCCGGATGAGCAGCAGGGAGTTGCCTCCCGCGTCGAAGAAGTTCTCGTGGATGCCGATCCGCTCGACCCCGAGCACCGCACACCACACCGCGGCCAGGCGCTGCTCCAGCTCGTTGCGGGGCGGCACCTCGGCGACGGCCGCCCGCGGGGTCTCCCGCTCCGCCGGCGCGGCGGCCAGCGCCCTGCGGTCCACCTTGCCGTTGGGTGTGAGCGGGAAGGCGGTCAGGGTGGTGAGGTGCTCGGGGACCATGTAGCCGGGCAGGCCGCGCGCCAGGTGCTCGCGGAGCCGGTCCAGGTCGGGCGGGTCGCCCACCGGGGTGGCTGCGGGCAGGCCGGCGTCCACGAGGCCGGGCCTGCGGCCGTAGACGATCCCCACCTCCAGCTCTTCGAGGATCGTCCGGGACGCGGTCTCGAAGCCGTTCTTCTCCAGCACGGCAAGGACCTCCGCGCGCCGGTCGTCGCCCTCGATCTCCACGGCGACCTGCCGCACCCGGAGCCAGTCGGCGTCGTCGAGCCCGGCGAGCGCGTCGAGTTCGGCGCGCTCCACGTCGACCTTCAGCAGGTCCACGTCGGCGAGCCGCTGTTCGGCGATCACCTCGTGCAGGGTGGTGAGCCGGCAGGTGAACCGCTCGTTGCGGTACTGGTCGGCGAGGAAGTCCTCGACGTCCGCGGCATCGGCCCCGGGCATGAGCACCGCCGCCCGCCTGCGGTCGGCCTCCGGGTCGGCGTAGCGGCCGGAGAGTCCGGTCAGCGCCGGGTAGTAGGTGAACTCCGCGGTGCCGGGGGTGTCGGAGAGGCCCGCGTTGACCAGGACGGCGTCGATGCCGTTGGCCCGCACGGTGCGGCTCAGCCGGTCGAAGGTCGGCGGGATCGGCTCGACCGAGACGATCCGCGCGGGGCGGCAGCTGCGGTGCACCCACAGCGTGGTGCCGCCCACGTTGGCGCCCGCGTCGAGCACGGTCATGCCGTCCCACAGCCGCAGGAAGCCGTCGCCCAGGTAGTCGCCGTCCTCGAAGATCTCCTTGTGGATCTCGGCGGCGGCCCGGTGGTCCCCGGTGGCGACCACGCCGCCAAGGGGCAGCGGGATCAGCTCCGGGTCGTCGCCGTCCGCGGCGGTGAGCGCGGCGCCCCGGGAGCGTATCCAACCGGCGAGCGCCGCGCGGTCGCCCTCGCCGACCACGCCGACGACGGCGCGGTCCACGCCGGGGAAGGCCTCGATGTGCGCCTCGATCTCCCCGAGTTCGATGCGCCGGCCGCGCACCTTGACCTGGTCGTCGAGGCGTCCGCGGTACTCCAGGGTCCCGTCGGGGCGCAGCACGGCGAGGTCGCCCGTGCGGTACAGGCGGCCACCGGGCGGCCCGAACGGGTCGGGCACGAACCGCTCCGCCGTCAGCTCCGGGCGCCCCCAGTAGCCGCGCACCACGCTGTCGCCGCCGATCAGGAGTTCACCCGGGGTGCCTACGGGCACCGGCTCACCCCGCGGGTCCACCAGGTGGAAGCGGGTGTTGGCCACGGGCCGCCCGATCGGTGGCGGTCCGTCCCCGGTCACCGGGTGGGTGCTCGACCAGATGGTGGTCTCGGTGGGCCCGTACATGTTGAGCACCCGGCCCATCAGCACCTCGGTGAGCCGGCCCGCGAGCGCGGCGGGGAAGGCCTCCCCGCCGATCACCAACTGCTCCAGCTTCCCGAGGGTCGCCAGGCCCGCGTCCGTCTCCGCCAGCGCGAGCGCGAGGGACGGCGTGCACTGGAGGTGCGTGGCGCCGTGCCGGGTGAGCTGGGCCAGGACCGACTGGTCCTCCTGCGGGCCCGGCGCGGCGACCGCGGTGGCCCACTGGGCGCGCAGCCGGTCGAGCTGGGGCAGGGAGGCGAGGACCTGCTCGGAGTCGATGCCGAAGTCGATCAGGCAGGCGATCTCGTCGACCCCGGAGCCCGCGATCCGCTCGACCATCGGCCCGCAGGACGCGGGGGAGCCGATGAGGCCCGCCTCGTCGGCGAAGCGGTCGTAGTAGCGCTCAAGGAGCACATCAAGCTCCTCCTGCGCGAGTGCCTCGATGTCCGCCGCGTCCTCGCCGCTGAGCAGCCGCTTCACCAGCCCCAGCGAGCTGCGCAGATAGCCGACGAAGGGTTTCCTGGCCCGCTCGCGCACCGCTCGGGCGTCCTCGCCGACGGCCGTGTGCACCATCAGCGCGACCCGGCCCCTGCCGGGATGGCCCGCCCCGTCCCAGGCCGCGCGGTAGCGGGCCACCTTCTCGGCCAGCTCCTCCAGGCTCTGGCCGAGCAGATGGGTGAGGAGGTTGACGCCCGCGCGGCCCGCCGCCTCGAAGGTGGCCACGTCACCGGAGGAGGTCAGCCAGACGGGCAGTTCACCGCGGGCCGGGCGCGGATGGGACGCCACCTGGATGGTGGCCCCCGCCCCGTTGACCCGCTCGACCTTCTCGCCGCGCCACAGGGCGCGCACGGTGTCCATGCCCTCCATGAGGTGCCGTTTGCGGTCGGCGTGCCGGTCGGGGGCGAGCACGAAGTCGTCGGCCAGCCAGCCGGAGGCGAAGGACACCTCCGCGCGGCCACCGGAGACACCGTCCACGACCGCCCACTCCTCGGCCACCCGCAGCGGGTCCTGGAGCGGCAGCACCACGCTGCCCGCGCGCACGGCGATCCGCGAGGTCACCGCGGCGACGGCGGCGCCGGTCACGGACGGGTTGGGGTACAGCCCGCCGAAGGGGTTGAAGTGCCGCTCGGGCGTCCACACCCCGGCGAAGCCGTGCTCGTCGGCGAACTTGGCGCCCTCGAGGAGTAGCCGGTAGGGCTCGGGGCCCTGCTCGCCCTCCGCGCTGGCGAAGTAGAACAGGCTGAAGTCCACCGCGGGGCGCGGCGCCGCCCGCTCCTCGCCCTGGACGACGACGGTGACGCCGCGCGCCAGCGTCCAGAGCAGTTCGAGACCGGCGATGTCGAAGGAGACGCTGGTGGTCGCCAGCCACACCGAGCCCTCGGCCGCGGTGATGTGCTCGTCCATCGCGTACAGGAAGTTGGTCAGGGCGCGGTGCGGCACCGTGACGCCCTTGGGGGTGCCGGTGGAGCCCGAGGTGTAGATGACGTACGCGGGGTTCTCCGGCAGCACGGCGGAGGTCACCGGCCCCCGCCCGGCGTCGTCGTCCCCGTCCGGCGCCTCCACACCGGTCAGCACGATGGCGGCCCCGGAGTCGGAGAGCATCTGCTGTCTGCGCCGCTCGGGGTAGTCGGGGTCCACCGGCACATAGCCGGCACCCGCCTTGAGCACCGCGAGCAGCGCGACCGGCAGGTCCTCGGTGCGCCGCATCTCGACGGCGACCAGGGTCTCGGGACCCGCGCCCCTGGCGGCCAGCGACCTGGCGAGCCGGTCGGCGCGGGCGTCGAGTTCGGCGTAGCTGAGCCGGACGTCGCCGTGCACCACGGCGGTGGCGTCCGGGGTGCGCCGGGCCTGCTCGGCGATCCGCTCGTGCACCAGCTCGGCGCGGGGCACCTCCCGCGCGGTGTCGTTCAGGCGCCGGACGGCGTCGGCGTCGGCGGCGGTGGCCAGCGGCAGCCGGTCGACGGGCGTGCCGGGCCGGTCGACGGCACCGGCAAGGAGGGTGGTGAACTGCTCGGCGTACCGCTCGACGGTGGCGGCGTCGAACAGGTCGGTGTTGTACTCGATGACCCCGGTGGCGCCGGCGGCGTGCCGCTCCACCGTGAGGATCAGGTCGAGCGGGACCGTGCCGAGGTCCAGTGGCACCTGCTCGACGTCGAGACCGGGCAGCCGCAGGGTGCGCCCCTCGCTCTCGTACCAGGCGAACATGAGCTGGACGATGGGGGAGTGGCTGAGCTGCCGGGACGGCTGGAGGTCGTCGACCAGCTTCTCGAAGGGCACTTCGGCGTACGGGTAGCAGGCGAGGGCGTCCGCGCCGACCCGGTCGACGAGCTCGCCGAACGACCATGCGCCGTCCACCCGGCTGCGGATGGGCAGGGTGTTGGTGAAGGAACCCACCACCCGCTCCAGGCCGGGGTCGGGCCGGTCGGTGACCGGGGTGCCCACGATCAGGTCGTCGCGCCCGGTGGCGCGGTGCACGAACGCGAGGAACCCGGCGAGCATGGTCATGAACGGGGTGGCCCCGCGCTCCGCGCCGAACCGTACGACGGCCGAGGCCAGTTCCTCGCCCAGCTCGAAGCGGTGGGTGGCGCCCGTGTAGCTCTGCACGGCCGGGCGGGTGTGGTCGGCGGGCAGTTCGAGGAGCTCGGGGACGCCCGTGAGGTGCTCGCGCCAGAAGCCGAGCCCCTCGTCCAGGGCCTCGCCCGTGAGCTGCTCGCGCTGCCACGTCGAGTAGTCGGCGTAGTGCAGGGCGGGCCCGTCGGGGAGCCGGCCGCCGCTGTAGAGGGTGCTCACCTCCTCGGCGATCAGCTCCATCGACGCCCCGTCGGCGACGATGTGGTGCACGGCGAGGAGCAGCGCGTGGTCGTCGGCGCCGAGCCGGACGAGCACCGCCCGCAGCAGCGGCGCACGGCCCAGGTCGAAGGGACGGGCGGCCACCTCGCGCAGCAGCGAGTGCAGCTCGTCCTCGGTGGACTCCAGGTGTTCCAGGACGACTTCGGCGGTGTCCTCCACCACCTGGAAGGCGCTGCCCGACACCTCGGCGAAGCGGGTGCGGAGCGCCTCGTGGCGGGCCACCACGGCGGCGACGGCGGAGGTCAGCGAGGCCTCGTCCAGCGCGCCGCGCAGCCGTACCGCCACATGCACCAGGGGGGACGCCGCGTCGGGCGCCATCTGCGCCAGGAACCAGAAGCGTTCCTGGGAGAAGGACATTCGGGCACTGCGTGTTTCCGACATGCGTCAGCTCTCCTCTGCTCTGTCTTCGTCGAGCAGCTCGGCCAGGGTGCGGCGCGCCGCGGGGCGCAGCGGCGCGGCGCCGGAAAGTGCTCCTCTGGGCCTCCCGGGGGAGACGGGACCGGCGACGGAGACGGCTCCGGCCGCGGCGACCAGGGCGGCGTCCACGGCAGCCGCCAGGTCGCCGAGCGTGCCCTGCTGTAGGACCAGCGGGAGCAGGGTGGGTACGGGCAGCGCACGGGCCTTGGCGAGCCTGCGGGCGAGCCGGGCCGCCTTCAGGGAGTCGCCGCCCAGCTCGAAGAACCGGTCCTCCACGGACAGTTCGCCGATGTCCAGGAGTTCACCGAGGAGGTCGGCGATCAGCCGCTCGGTGTCGGTGCGCGGGGCACGGCCGCGGGCGGTGTGCGGTTCACCCGGTTCGGGCAGCCGGGCGGCGTCGAGCTTGCCGTTGGGCGACAGCGGCAGCTCGGGCAGGACCACGAAGCGGCCGGGCACCAGGGACCGCGGCAGCGCCGCCGTCAGCATGGCGCGCACCTCGTCGAGGTCGAAGCCGTCCGCGGCGGGCACCTCCAGGTAGCCGACCAGGCCGCCTTCGTGCACCGTGACGTGGGCGGCGCCGACCGCGGGGTGGCGTTCGGCCACGGCCTCGATCTCGCCGGGCTCCACCCGCAGGCCGTTCAGCTTGATCTGCTGGTCGGCGCGGCCGGCGAAGACCAGCTCCCCGTCGGCCCTGCGGTACGCGAGGTCGCCGGTGCGGTACATCCGCGTCCCCGGCGGCCCCAGCGGGTCGGGGCGGAAGCGGTCCGCGGTCTGCGCCGGGTCCCCGAGGTAACCGCGGGCCAGCCCTTCGCCGGCGATCCACAGCTCTCCCGTGATCCCCGCGGGCACGGGCGAGCCCGCCGCGTCGAGCACGTGCAGCCGTACGTTTTGCAGGGCCCGGCCGATCGGCAGGCTCTCCGCCGCGGACAGCTCGTCGGGCAGGGGGACGGGTACGGCGTACATGCTGGCGCTGACGCTCGCCTCGGTCGGCCCGTAGGCGTTGACGACGAGGCAGTCGTCGCGGAGCCGTTCGGCGAGCCGCCGGTAGGCGTCGACGGAGACCGCCTCGGCGCCGACGCTGATGCCGCGCAGCTCCGTCGCCGGTCGGCGGGCGGCCTCGGGGACCATGTACGGGGCCAGGAACGTGCTCTCGATGCGGTGCTCGACCAGCCAGTCGAGGTGGTCCTCGGGCGTGGTGCGGGCCCGCTCGGGGGCCAGGTGCACCTCGGCGCCGCGGGCGAGGGCGGGGAACATCGCGTAGACGGAGGCGTCGAAGCTGAAGCTCGCCCAGACCGCGGCCCGGCAGCCGCGGGGCACCAGCGCGTCGTAGTGCGGGTCGGTGATCAGGTTGACCACTCCGGCGTGCGGCACGAGGACGCCCTTGGGCCGTCCCGTGGAGCCCGAGGTGTAGATGAGATACGCGGGATTCCGCGGGTCGACGGGGGTGTGCAGGTCCTCGGCGGAGTCCTCCCGGGTGTCCGGCAGCCTCCCGGAGAGCACCACGGCCGCCTTGGAGTGCGACAGCATGAACTCCCGCCGCTCCGCGGGGTAGGTGGGGTCCACCGGGAGGTAGGCGCCGCCGGCCTTGAGCGTGGCGAGGATCGCGACCGGCACGTCCAGGCCGCGTTCGAGCGACAGGGCGACGATCCGCTCCGGGCCGATGCCGCGCTCTTGCAGGTGGCGGGCGAGGCGGTTGGCCCGCGCGTTGAGTTCGGCGTAGGTGAGCCGGTCGCCCTCGTGGACGAGCGCGGTGGCGTCGGGGGTGCGCCGGGCCTGCTCCTCGACGGTCTCGTGCAGCAGCCGCGGGGCGTCGGGCGCCCGCCGGGTGGCGGTGTCGTTGAGCTGCCGCAGCCCCTCCCGCTCCGATGCGGTCAGCAGCGGCAGCGCGGAGAGCGGGGTCCCCGGGGCGGCGACCGCGCCGCGCACCAGGGTGGTCAGGTGTCCGGTCAGCCGGTCTACGGTGCCCTCGTCGAAGAGGTCGGTGCTGTAGATGACGGAGCCCGCGATGGTGCCGTCGGGCCGCCGCTCCAGGGTGAACGTCAGGTCGAACTGGGTGGCGCGGAAGCCCGACGGCAGCGGCTCGCGCTCCACCCCGGGCAGCGAGAGCCCCTCGCCCGGCATGGTGTGCAGCGAGAAGAGCACCTGGACCAGCGGGCTGTGGCTCAGGCCGCGGGAGGGCGCGAGCTCCGCGGTGAGCCGCTCGAAGGGCACCTCCTGGTGGGTGAAGGCGGACAGCGAGGTCTCCCGTACCCGGCCGAGGAGTTCGGAGAAGGCCGGGTCGCCCGCCAGTGAGGTGCGCAGCGCCAGGGTGTTGACCAGGAAGCCGACCACCCGGTCGAGCTCCGGCCGCAGCCGCCCCGCCACCGGTGAGCCGATGACCAGGTCGTCGAGACCGGTGTAGCGGTGCAGCACCGCCTTGACGCCGCTGAGCAGCACCATGAACAGGCTGGCCTCGTGCTCCCTCGCCAGCTCGTCCAGGTCGGTGACCAGCTCGGCGGGCAGGGTGAAGTGGTGGGTGGCGGCGTGGAAGGACTGCACCGCGGGGCGGGGCCGGTCGGTGGGCAGCGGCAGCACCTCGGGGGCGCCTGCCAACTGGCCGCGCCAGTAGGCCAGTTGGTCCGCGAGCCGCTCGGTGGCCCCCGCGCCATCGAGTCGCCCGCGCTGCCACTGCGCGAAGTCGCGGTAGCCGATCGGCGGTTCGGAGGGCAGCGCACGGCCCGCGTACAGCGCGCTCAGGTCCTCGAACAGGACCCGCAGCGACGCGGCGTCGGCGATGATCTCGTGCACGGTGAGCTGTAGGACGTGGTCCTCGTCGCCCAGCGGCACCAGCAGGACCCGCAGCAGGGGCGCGACGCTCAGGTCGAAGGGGCGGTAGGCCTCCTCGTCGAGCGTGCTCCGCAGCCCCGCCTCGTCGTCCGGGCGGTGCGCGGGGGCGGTGCGCAGGTCGAGGGCCACCTCGTCGGCCACCAGCGCGAGCCGCGCCTCGCCGGTGCTGTCGAAGGAGGTGCGCAGCGCGTCGTGACGTGCCGCGAGGGCCCGTACCGCGCGGCGCAGCGCCTCGATGTCCAGAGGTCCGCGCAGCCGGTAGGCGAAGGCGTTGTTGTACGCGGTGTTGCCGGGCTTCAGCTCGTCGAGGAAGAGGAACTGCTCCTCGCCGAAGGAGGGCAGGCCCCGCGTCGGGTCGTCCCGCCGGGGCACGGCAGGCAGCTCCGCGTGGTGCTCGGGCGCGGAGCCGGCCTCGCGCACCGCCTCGGCGAGCTGGGCCACCGTACGCCCCTCGAACAGCAGCCGCATCGGGAGGTCGACGCCGTGGACGGACCGGATGCGCGCGACCACCTGTGTGGCGATCAGGGAGTGGCCGCCCAGGTCGAAGAAGTTCCGGTCGGTGGCGACGTCGTCCACGCCCAGGGCGTCGGCCCAGATCCCGGCGATCGACTCCTCGGTGGCGTCGCGCCCGGCCCGCGGTCCTTCCGCCGCGGCAGGGGCGGCGGGGGCGGGCAGCGCGGCGCGGTCGGCCTTGCC
Organism: Streptomyces sp. DSM 118878; assembly: GCF_052936595.1. Lineage (NCBI taxonomy): Bacteria > Bacillati > Actinomycetota > Actinomycetes > Kitasatosporales > Streptomycetaceae > Streptomyces > Streptomyces sp. DSM 118878. The sequence goes on along the minus strand of NZ_CP193622.1, from coordinate 585,828 downwards.
GTTGGGGGTCAGCGGTACGCGGTCGAGGACGACGAGGGCGCTCGGCACGAGCTGTGCGGGCAGCCGTGCGCGGCTGAACTCCCGTATGCGCGACGTCAGTTCATCGCCCGACCCGGATGTGTCACCCCTGGGCACCACATAGCCCACGAGGCGCTTGTCGCCGGGCCGGTCCTCGCGCACCGTGGCGACGGCCGCGACCACGTCGGGGTGGGCGCGCAGGGCCTCCTCGACCTCGCCGAGCTCGATCCGGAAGCCGCGGATCTTCACCTGGCCGTCGAGGCGGCCGCCGAACTCCATGACCCCGTCGGGGCGCCGGGTCACCCGGTCCCCGCTGCGGTACATCCGCGCCCCGCCGCCCGCGAAGGGGTCCGGCAGGAAGGAGGCCGCGGTGCGGTCGGGGCGGCGCCAGTAGCCGTAGGAGACACCGGCGCCGCCGATGTACAGCTCGCCCGGCGTGCCGTCGGGGACCGGCCGGAGCCGCTCGTCGAGCACGTAGAGCAGCGTCTGGTCGATGGCGGTGCCGATGGGGACGGCGTCGGCGTCGGGCGGCAGCGCGGCCGTGTCGTGGACGGCGGAGAAGGTGCTGGCCTCGGTGGGGCCGTAGCCGCTGAGCAGCCGGCCGCCCGGCGGCAGGTGCTCACGGGCGGCCCGGACGCTGCCGGGGTCGGCCGCCTCGCCGCCGATCACGAGCTGGGGCACGGTGGCGAAGGCCGCGGGCTCGTTGCGGATCACCTCGTTGAACAGGGAGGTGGTGACGAACACCGTGCTGAGCCGCTGCTCCTCGACGAACTGCCGCAGGTGGCGCGGGGAGATCATCACTTCCCGGTCGATGGCCACCAGGGCGGCGCCGTTGAGCAGTCCCATCCAGATCTCCAGGACGCTGGCGTCGAAGGAGAGGTTGCCGCCGAAGCCGACCCGGTCCTCGGGGCCGAGTCGCAGGTAGCAGGTGTCCACGACCAGCCTGATGACGGCCTTCTGGGTGGTGAGTACTCCCTTGGGGCGGCCCGTGGAACCGGAGGTGTACATCATGCAGGCGGGCTGCACCGCCGACTGTCGGCCGGGCCGCTCCGCGCCGCACGCCGCGATCTGTTCGAAGTCGTCGTCCAGGCGCACCACGGGGGTGCTTTCCAGCGGCAGCAGTTTGTCGTGCGGCCGGCGGGTGACGACCAGGTCGAGCCCGGCGTCCTCGGCCATCCAGGCGAGCCGCTCCGCGGGGTACGACACGTCCAGCGGGACGACGACCGCTCCGCACTTCAGCGCGGCGAGGGTGGCCATCACCATGTCGGACCGGCGGTCGGTGCACACACCGACGAAAGCGCCTGCCCGGATACCTCGTTCGAGCAGATACGCGGCAAGGCGATTCGCGCGGACATCGAGCTCCGCGTAAGTCCACTCCTGATTTTCGAAGGCGAGAGCCGTCCGTTCTGGTGCGAAATCGGCGTGTTTCTCGAAAAGCCCCGCGAGAGTGGGCAGTTGAGCCCGATTCATAACATCCGTCCGATGGTGGGGTGGGTGATGAAGCAGTCGGTGTTTGCTGGGCAGCCGTTGTTTGAACGCAGATGCTTACAGGGCGACTTCGCAAGATCAAGATCTGGACTTCCTGGCGCGAACAATGCATGATCTCGGGCGAGACGGGGCGGAGTACCAACTCCATTGCCGTACATCCGACCCAGGAGGGCGCGTGTGACCAGTGCGGACACTTCCGAACAAGAGGAAACACGACTGGACCGGCCGCTCCTTGTCCTGGGCGCTCTCATGGCCGTGGGTACGTTCGCGGCGGCTCTGGACGCGACCATCGTGTCACTGGCTCTGAACGATATTCGTTCGGAATTCAACACTCCGATTGACACGATCCAGTGGATTATCACGGGATATCTGCTGGGAATCGCCACAGTTATACCCGTCACCGGATGGGCCGTCGACCGTTTTGGCGCCCGGACCATGTGGCTGACGGCCATGGCGATTTTCCTGGGTGCCTCACTGCTGTGCGGAATTGCCTGGTCGGCGCCTTCGCTGATTGTGTCCCGGGTCCTTCAGGGGTTTGGCGGTGGCATGATCGTGCCGATCGCCCAGGCGGTCCTTGCCCGGGCTGCGGGCACCGCTCGGGTGGGCCGGATCATGGCCCTGGTGACCATCCCCACCCAATTCGCCTCGGTCATCGGCCCGACCCTGGGCGGCGTCCTGGTCGAGACGTCGACCTGGCGCTGGATCTTCTACCTCAACCTGCCCATATGTCTGATCGCGGGCGGGCTCGCCGCCAAGATGCTCCCGCGCGACGAGCCGCAGCGCACGGCCCGCCTCGACCTCAAGGGGCTGCTGCTGCTCTCGCCCGGTCTCGCCCTGCTGGTCTTCGGCGTCTCCCGGGTGGCCGACGGCGTGACCGCGGTGATCGTCCCGGTCGCGGCGGGCGCGGTACTGCTCGCGGGGTACGTGGCGCACGCCCGCACCACACCCCACCCCCCGGTCATCGACCTGCGGCTGTTCAACACCCGCTGGTTCAGGACGCTCTCCGGGATCATGCTCGTGTACGGAGGCTTTTTCTTCGGCGCGGTCTACCTCTTCCCGCTCTACTTCCAGCAGGCCAGGGGCCACACCGCGCTGGAGGCCGGCCTTGAGGTGGCGCCCCAGGGCATCGGCATGCTCCTGATGCTCTTCCTGGGCGGCTCGCTCGCCGACAAGCTGGGCCCGCGGCCCGCGATGCTGGGCGGCCTCGGCCTGCTGGCGCTCGGGACCCTGGTCTACACGCAGCTGCCGTCCGATCCGCCGACGTGGCTGCTGCTCACCGCACTCGCCGTACGCGGCGCGGGAGTCGGGCTCTGCGTCGGCCCGCTGATGGCCGCCGTCTTCCAGGGAGGGCTGCCGAAGGCGTCGATCCCGCGCGCCACCACCGCCATCAACATCCTCCAGCGCGTGGGCGGTTCACTGGGCACCGCCCTGTTCGCCGTGGTCCTCACGAGCCAGGCGGGGGACCAGAAGAGCGCCGGGCCCGCGGACTTCAGCCACACCTTCTGGTGGGTTGCCGGTCTCGTCGTCCTGGCGCTCGTGCTCACCCTGACGCTGCCCAAGGGCCACCCCGCGGCTGCCGCGGACGCCCCGAAATCCGCGGACGCCAAGGCTCCCGCGGATGCCAAGGCTCCCACGGATGGCAAGGCCCCCACGGACGACTGACGGCGCGCCGGGGCCCGTACGGGCGGGTTCCTCAGCCGCCGCGGCGGACGCGGGCCGCCCTGCGGGCCTCGGCGAGCTTGCGGGCCTCCCCGGACTTGCGGGACTTGCCGCCGCCGGTGCCGCCGCCGTTGCCCGTGGCGCGGGAGGCGTCCTTGCTGGTGCCCAGGCCGCGGAAGGGGGCGTTGGTGTTCTTGGCCCGGGGCGCGGAGGGCCCGTCGAGCGGAGCGCCGGAGGGCGCCTTGGCCCCGGTGATCCGGCTCAGCTCCTGCTCGCCCGACCGCACCTTGGTGACCGTCGCCTCGATGCCGGCCTCGGCCATGATGCGGCTCATCTCGCGGCGCTGCCCCGAAAGGACCAGCGTGACGACGATGCCGGACTCGCCGGCGCGGGCGGTGCGGCCGGCGCGGTGCAGGTAGTCCTTGGGGTCGGTGGGCGGATCGACGTTGACGACCAGATCGAGGTCGTCGACGTGCAGGCCACGGGCGGCGACGTTCGTCGCCACCAGCACGGTGATGTGACCGTTCTTGAACTGCCCGAGGGTCTTCGTGCGCTGCGGCTGTGACTTGCCGCTGTGCAGGGCGGCGGCATGCACCCCGCTGGCGCGCAGATGCCGGGTGAGCTGGTCGACCGCGTGCCTGGTGTCCAGGAAGAGCAGGACGCGGCCGTCGCGCGCGGCGATCTCCGTGGTGACGGCGTACCGGTCGGGCCCGTGGACGACCAGCACATGGTGCTCCATCGTCGTCACCGCGCCCGCGGCCGGGTCGACCGAGTGCACGACGGGGTCCTTCAGGTAACGCGAGACCAGGTCGTCGACGTCGCGGTCCAGGGTCGCCGAGAACAGCATCCGCTGCCCCTCCGGACGCACCTGGTCGAGCGCCTCCGTGACCTGCGGCAGGAAACCCATGTCGCACATCTGGTCGGCCTCGTCGAGGACCGTGATCCGTACGCGTCCCAGCCGGCAGGCCTTGCGCTCGATGAGGTCGTGCAGCCGGCCCGGCGTGGCGACGACGACCTCGGCGCCGTCGCGCAGCGCGGCGACCTGCCGGCCGATCGACATGCCCCCGACGACCGTGGCCATCCGCAGGCCCAGCGCCCCGGCGTACGGCGTGAGCGCCTCGGTGACCTGCTGGGCCAGCTCCCGCGTGGGCACCAGGACCAGGGCGAGCGGTTGCTTGGCCTCCGCGCGCCGCCCGGCCGTCCGTACGAGCAGGGCCAGCCCGAAGGCGAGGGTCTTGCCGGAACCGGTGCGTCCGCGCCCCAGCACGTCGCGGCCCGCGAGGGCGTTGGGCAGCGTGGCCGCCTGGATCGGGAACGGCGTCTCGACGCCCTGTTCGCCCAGCGTGCGCAGCACGGCGGGCGGCAGCCCGAGATCGGCGAAGGAATCGGCCGGCGGCGTCGCCGAGGGGCTGTCGGAGCGGTCCGGACTGTTCATGCAGGGAGCCTTCCGCAGGCGATACGTACCGAGGAAGGCCCGGTAGACGGACGACGGGCCCGCGCGGCCCGAATCGCCGGCCGCCACACCCGTGCAAACGGTTGACGCTAACACAAGGGGCAGCGGCCCGCCTCCGCCCTGAGCAGGGCAGCACGTTGCCGTACGTCGCCGCGCGTCGCTCTCCACAGTAAAAGCTAACGGTTTGCTTTAGATTGCCCGCAGGGTCTACGGTCAGGCTAAAGCAAAGATATTGCGTTTACGGAAGGAGTCCCATGCCCGGCGTCATCTCCGACGTACAAGCGGCATCCAGCGCACCCATGCGCTCCAGCGCACCCACGGTCTCCGGCCCGCCCCCGCACGTCGCCCCTCGCCAGGCCACCCGTACCCGCCCCCGCACCCGCCCCCGTGCGAAGAGCCGCACGGCTACGTTCGCTCTCGACGTGTCGATACTCGCGGCCCTCCTGGCCGCATCCAGCGCTCCGACCCCGCTCTACCCGCTCTACCAGGACCAGTGGGGCCTCTCCGCGCTCTCCGTCACCGTGGTCTTCAGCGCGTACGCCCTGGCGATGTTGCTGGCCCTGCTCACCACCGGAGCGCTCTCCGATCACCTGGGGCGACGCCCCGTCCTGGCGGGCGCCCTGCTCATGGCGGCCGTCTCCATGGTCCTCCTGGCCTCGGCGGACGGCGTGGGCTCCCTGACCATCGCCCGGGTCCTGCAAGGAGCGGCCACCGGCGCGGCCACCAGCGCCGCGGGCGCGGCACTCCTCGACCTGGAAAGCCCCCGGCGCCCGGGCCGGTCCGCCCTGGCCAACAGCGTCACCCCGGTCGCCGGCATGGCCATCGGCGTGCTCGTCTCCACCCTGCTCGTCCGGTTCGCCCCCGCCCCCACCGTCACCGTCTACGTACTGCTGGCGGTGTTGTTCCTCGCCCAGGCGATCGCGGCCACCTTCACCACGGAGACGGCCCACCGCCACGCGGGAGCGCTGCGGTCGCTGCGCCCGCGGGTCAGCGTCCCGCCGCCGGCCCGCCGCGCCCTGCTGGCCGCGGGCGCCGCTGTCGGCACCGTCTGGGCGCTGGGCGGCTTCTACTCCTCCCTCGGCCCGGCCCTCGTACGCCTGGTCGCCCCCGACGCCCCGCAAGCGGCCCGCGGCATGGTCTTCTTCACCCTCAGCGCCACCGCAGCGCTCACCGTATGGGCGCTGCGGCGCAGGCCGCCCCGCGCCACGGCGATCGGCGGCTGCCTGGCCGTCCTGCCCGCCGCGGCCCTGACCCTGAGCGGTCTGCACGGCGCCGGGCTGCCCGCCGTCTACGGCGGCGCGGTGCTGGCCGGCATCGCCTTCGGCGCCGTTTCCCAGGGGGCGCTGCGGATGCTCCTCGCCTCGCTCGACGAGCGGGACCGCGCCGCGACACTGGCCGCCTACTACATCCTCAGCTACCTCTCCATGAGCCTGCCCGCCATCGCCGCGGGCGCCGCCACCCAGCACTACGGGCTGGGGGCCACCTCCCACGCCTACGCCATCACCGCCGCTCTCCTCGCCCTGGCGGCCCTGACGGCACTCACCGCGTCACGACGAGGGGCGGCCCGCCCCGCGACGCGCGTGGCTTCGAGGGCCCGCTGACGGACGCTCAGCTCTTTTGGCGGCGTTGATCTTGGGCACTCGGGGTGCGAGTGATCTTCGGTGATCATCGGAAGAGAGAGTGGTAATGACCGCACCCACGCGCCCGGTTCGACGCGCGAACCCCAAGCGGCGCTTCGACCTCCGTGTGACCACCCTGTTCTTCGTACTGCTCGCGGTCATCCTGTGCGCCATGGTGTTCCTGGCCCGCGCCGCGGCGCGCGTCGTCGAGAGCCGCCCGCTGTGGGCACTCTCGCTCCTCCTGGTGGCCGTCGCGGCCGCGCGGTCGGGACGGTCGAGGTGGCGCCGCTTCTCCGCCGCGAGATGTGCGCGCCGGGCCGCCGAGGTGCTGGAGGAGGCGGCCGAACGGGCCTCCGACAGCATCGACGACCTGACGCCGGACGAGCGGGTGCCGCCGGACCCGCGGACCGCCGCGCCGCCGAGCGAGGTGCGTGCGGAGGACGCACCCATGGCCCCGGAGACAACCGTCGTCGCCGACCGCCCGGACGACTACACCGACCTCGATGCCGACGGCTTCGAGGACGCCATAGCCGAGCTCTGCGTCCGCGACGCGTGCCTGGACGTCGAAGTCGTCGGCGGCGCGGGCGACTTGGGGGCGGACATCATGGCGGCCACTCCCGACGGGCGGCGGGTCGTCATCCAGTGCAAGCGCTACGGCGACACCCACAAGGTCGGCTCACAGGATCTGCAGCGCTTCGGCGGCACGTGCTTCACCGTCCACGAGGCCGATGTCGCGGTCCTCGTCACGACGAGCGACTTCACCGTTCCCGCACTTGAGTACGCGGAGCAGTGCGGCATCGTGTGCGTCAACGGGGTCGAGCTGGAGGCCTGGCACGACGGCACCGGGCCGAGCCCGTGGGACCGGGCGGTCGTCGAAGCCGACGTGTGCGACTGACCCCGCGTATGCCGAGGTCGCGTCTTACCCTCCTCCGCGTCGGCGTGTGAGACTGAACCCATGGATGCGGGGCGGGAGTCGCGGTGGGAGAAGGACGCGATGACGGTGGAGATCGTCTTCGCTCTGGTGACGGCTGCCCTGCTGGCAGCGGCGGTGTTCGGCCTCTCGCTCATCCCTGCCCTGTTCCTCGGTACCTCGGAACCGGCGGGCAAGGCGGTGCTGACGACGGGCGCCGCGCTGGGGGTGGCTGCTGGGATCTGGCGCCTGGTATGGGTCGTGCTCAGCTTCGACGCCTGGCGGCGCGAGGGCCGTTGACCCCGGGGACGGCAAACGCGCCTCCAGAACACCCGAGCCCCTCCGGAGCACCCGAGCCCTTCCAGAGCGCCCGAGCCCGAACCCCGCGCCGCTCACAACCACCCGCAGCGCTGCGCCTGCAACGCCATCTGGAAGCGGTTCGCCGCGCCGAGTCGGGCCATCAGGACCTGTAGGCGCCGGAAGAGAGTGCGGCGGCTGACACCCAGCTCCCGGGCGATGACCTCGTCGGTGGCGCCCCCGGCCAGGAGCCACAGCAGACGGCGGTCGGCCGGCGGCAGCCCACCAGGAGCCGCGGTGCGGCCGTGGAACGGCAGGGCGTTGTTCCAGGACTGTTCGAACAGGGCTATGAGCGCCGAGAGCAGACCGCACGGCTGGACGACCAGCATGGTGTTGTGCACGTCGGTCTCCTTGATCGACAGGGAGACGAACGCGTACGCCTCGTCGATGATGACGAGTTTGACCGGCACCGACGGCAGCACCCTGGCCTGCTCGCCCGCGTTGACGCACGGCTCGATGACATCGGCCAGGTGGCCCGGATGTTCGAGCGACTCCCGCGAGTACACGACCCGCTGTGTCACCCCCCGGGCGAGCGTGGCGAGCGCGTCGTCCGTGGCGCCGGGCAGGGGAAAGTAGGGCGGCGACTCGAACTGCCGGATCTGTTCGCGGGCGCTGGCCCAGGCCTGGCGGAGCCTGGGGCCGACGGCGTCGCCGGTGACGGTCTCGACGAGGTTGTCGCTGTGGGCGGCGAACCGCTGCCGCCGGAACGACTCGAACGCGCCGCCGACCGCGATGCGCGACTCCTCGACCTCGGCCGCCCGGTGCCGGGCAAGGACTTCCAGACCGGCGGCGGGCGGCACCGGGGCCACCGCGTCCCCGCCCCGCTCGGCGCTGCCGACCAGACCGGCGTCGACCAGCCCCTCGTAGGCATCGTGCAGCTCCGCGCCGTCGAGCCCGGCCGCGGCGCCGACCGTGCTCAGCGGGGCCGGAGCCAGTTCGAGCAGCGCGACATAGACCCGGGCCGCCGCGGGATCGAGCCCGAGCAGCCGCAGGGCCTCGCCGAGTTTCACGTTCGTCATGGCGGCATTATCGACGGCCCCCGACCGACGCCCGTGGCCGATCCGTGCCAGTGGCACTCTTCGGCCCCGGGCGTCCGCGGGGCGGAGTACGTTCCGAGCACGGTCGCCCCAGGCCGCATCGCGAAGACCCTCACGACGATCTTCAGAGACTTCACGAAGACCTCAGAGCACGAAGACCCCAGAGAAAGGCGTACGCCATGGCGAAAGGCCGCAAGAACGGGCTCTACCCCGGCATATCCGAGGAGCTGTCCGCCCTGATGCGGACCGGCTGGGCGGACACCGAACGGCACGACCTCGCCCCCGCCGAGCAGGCCCCGTACGCCGCCCGGCGTCGCGCCGCGCTCTCCGCCCGCTTCCCGGGCGAGCGCCTGGTCATCCCCTCCGGCAACCTCAAGGTCCGCTCGAACGACGACACCTATCCGTTCCGGGCCTACTCCGGCTACGTGCACATGACCGGCGACCAGGCCCGTGACGGCGCCCTCGTCCTCCAGCCCCGCGCGGACGGCGGCCACGACGCCTACTGCTACCAGCTCCCGCGGGACAGCAGGGACGACGACGAGTTCTGGACCGGCCCCACGGCGGAGCTGTGGATGGGCAGGCGCCGCTCGCTGACCGAGGCGCAGCTCGTGCTCGGCCTGCCCTGCCGCGACGTCCGCACGGCAGCCGCCGACCTGGCCGGCGGCTTCGAGGGACCGACGCGGATCGTGCGCGGCGTCGACCCGGCCCTGGAGGCCGCGGTCACCTCCGACGAGGAGCGGGACGACGAGCTCACGGAGGCGCTCAGCGATCTGCGTCTGGTCAAGGACGACTGGGAGATCGGCGAGCTCCGCAAGGCCGTGGACTCCACCGTGCGCGGCTTCACCGACGTCGTCGGCGACCTCTCCCGGGCGGTCGCGACGTCCGAGCGGTGGATCGAGGGCACGTTCTTCCGCCGCGCGCGGCTGGAGGGCAACGCCGTCGGATACGGCTCGATCTGCGCGGCGGGCGACCACGCCACGATCATGCACTGGACGGAGAACGACGGCCCGGTGCGTCCGGGCGAACTGCTCCTGCTCGACGCCGGCGTGGAGACGCACTCGCTGTACACCGCCGACGTCACGCGCACCCTGCCGATCAGCGGCACGTTCACACCCGTACAGCGCAAGGTGTACGAGGCGGTGTACGAGGCGCAGGAGGCCGGTATGGCCGCCGTGAAGCCGGGCGCGGCCTACCGCGACTTCCACGAGGCGTCCCAGCGCCATCTGGCGTCCCGCCTGGTGGAGTGGGGCTTCATCGAGGGCCCGGCCGACCGCGCGTACGAACTCGGTCTGCAACGCCGCTTCACCATGGCGGGCACCGGGCACATGCTCGGCCTCGACGTCCACGACTGCGCGCAGGCGCGGAACGAGGAGTACGTCGACGCCTCCCTGGAGCCCGGCATGGTGCTCACCGTCGAGCCCGGTCTGTACTTCCAGCCGGACGACCTGACCGTGCCGCAGGAGTGGCGCGGCATCGGTGTCCGCATCGAGGACGACCTGCTGGTCACCGCCGACGGCCACGAGAATCTGTCGGCGGGCCTGCCGCGGTCGGCGGACGACGTCGAGGCGTGGATGGCGCGCTTCGCGGGCTGAGCGCCCGGATGCCCTGCCGCCGGGGCGTTTCCGCCGGTGCCGAACGGTTACCTGTTGACCATGACGGGGCGGGACCACCGGCACCGACCAGCGGAGGCGACTGTGGAGCACGGCGAAGAGCGCGAGGAGGGCATCCGCGGGCAGCGGGCGAAGGACGCCCTCCGGCGCGTGGGCAGGGCCTACTCCTCGGGTGAGCGGCGCGGCCTGGGCGGGCACGCGGGCGCCGTGGCCGCGTTCGGCGTCTACACGGCCGCGTGGGGTGTGGCGGTCGGTCTGCGCAGGGCGAAGTTCCCGGAGCGGCCCGAACCGTGGGACATCGTGTGCACGGCGGCCGCCACGTTCCGGCTGAGCCGGCTGCTCAGCAAGGGCTCGGTCACCAGCCCGCTCCGGGCGCCCTTCACCCGCTACGAGTCGGCGACGGGACCGGCCGAGGTCAGTGAGAGCCCCCGCGGCGGCCCGCTGCGGTCGACCGTGGGGGAACTCGTCACGTGTCCGTTCTGCATGAGCGTCTGGCTGACGACCACCATCACGGGCGCCCGCCTGCTGTGGCCGGGCGCCACCCGGACCGTGACGGGCGGCCTCACCGCGCTCGCGGCAGCCGACGCGATGCAACTCGGCTACGACTGCCTCGTACAGAAGAACGGCGACTGAGCGGGAGGCCGCCCATGCCGCCTCCCGCTCAGGCAGACCCACGACCGGCGAAAATGAAAGGTCATCGGCATGTTGAGACTCGGTATCCCCGTCATCGGCGTCACGGATGTCCCCCGGGCAGTGGCCTTCTGGACGGCGGCCCTTGACCTGGTGGTCACGCGCGAGTGGGAGAGCGAGACCTGGCGGACGCTCGACCACGCCGACGGGTCCGGCCGTGCCCTCGCGCTGATGCGCAGCGAGTCGCCCGCCGAGGCGCGTCCGCGCCTGCACCTGGACCTCTTCACGGACACGGAACAGGAGCAACAGGCCGAGGTCCGACGGCTGATCGGTCTCGGCGCACAGGCCGTGGAGTGGGACCTCTACCCGCCCGACCCCGACTTCGTGGTCCTCGCCGACCCGGACGGCAACCTCTTCTGCGTCGTCGATCTGGGCAAGGCGCCCAGCGGCGGCCGACCGCCTCAGTGACGAACGGAGACGGCGCGCCGCGCGCCGTCGAGCCGTCGGTGCCGGTCAGGCCCGGGTCGGCGCCGGGTCGGCGGGAGCCGACGCCTTGTCCGCCGCCCCGTCGTCGTCGGCCTTGCGCATCGCGGGGATGAGCGCGGCGACGGCGGCGGACGCGAGGGCGACACCGCAGCCGATGAGCAGACCCGTACGGAAGCCGTCCTCGGAGGGAATCGTGACGCCGCCCATGCCGATGGTCATCTGGGCAAGGACGACACCGATGACGGCGGAGCCGATCGTGGTGCCGAGCGAGCGCATCAGGGTGTTGAAGCCGTTGGCGGCCGCCGTCTCCGAGATCGGCACCGAGCTCATGATGAGCGCGGGCATGGCGCCGTAGGCGAGGGCGACACCGCTGTTGATCACGATGCCGGCGAGCATGATGCCCCAGGCCGTCCCCATGAGCGGCAGCGCGGCCCCGTATCCGACGGCGATGACGAGGGCACCGCAGACGAGTGCGACCTTCGGGCCGCGCGTGTTGATCAGCTTTCCGCCCAGCGGCGAGATGAGCATCATCATGATGCCGCCGGGTGCGATCCACAGACCGGCCGCCAGCATCGACTGACCGAGGCCGTAGCCGGTGGCCTCGGGGAACTGGAGGAGCTGCGGCGCGATCAGCATGAAGGCGTACATGCCGACGCCGATGAGGACGGACGCGGCGTTGGTGAACAGCACCCGCGGGCGGACGGTGGTGCGCAGGTCGATCAGCGGATCGCGGGTGCGCATCTCCCAGCAGCCCCAGATGGCCAGCGCCACGGCGGCCAGGGCGAACAGGCCGAGCGTGGTGCCGGAGGCCCAGCCCCAGTCGGCGCCCTTGGAGATGGCGAGCAGCAGCGAGACGAGCCCGATGGCGAGCCCGACCGCGCCGGGGGCGTCGAAGCGCTGGCCCTTCGCGGCGGCCGGGACGTCCGGCACGACGGCGAAGATCAGTACGCCGATGGCCAGGGCGAGCACGGCCGAGCCCCAGAACAGCACGCGCCAGTCGGCGTACTGCGCGACGGCGGCGGCGATCGGCAGACCGATGGCGCCGCCGATGCCCATGGAGGCGCTGACGAGCGCGATGGATCCGCTGAGCTTCTCGGTGGGCACGACGTCCCGCAGGAGCGCGATGCCGAGCGGCACCATGCCCATGCCCATGCCCTGCAGACCGCGTCCGATGATCATCGGGACGACGGAGGAGGAGAGCGCGCAGACCACCGAGCCGATGATCAGCGGCACGACGCAGGCCAGCATCATGCGGCGCTTGCCGACCAGGTCACCCAGGCGGCCGGTGACGGGCACGCAGACGCCCGCGACGAGCAGGGTCACGGTGATGACCCACGCGGCGTTCGAGGGAGACGTGTCCAGCATCTGTGGCAGCTCGGCGATGAGCGGCGTCACCAGCGTCTGCATGATCGCGGCGACCGTACCGGCGAGCGCCAGGGTGGCGACCACGCCGCCGGTCCGGCCGCCCGACTGCTGGGCTTCCATAAGGGACTCCTCGATTTCTCCACGTGAGCAACGATGTGCACTATACATACTCTGTGCATGGAGCACGCAGTGTGTATTGAGCACACGGCCGGGCGGGAAGGCGCGGGCGAGGTGCGGGAAGGCGCGGGGAGGGGGCGCGTACGCCGTCACGTGTTGCGATACGGTCGCCGTAGGAGGACGCACGTACATGGAGAAGCCATCGCATCTGGTCGAGTTCGAGCACATGGTGCTCGGGCGGCATCAGTTGAGCAGCGCGAAGCTGCGCCAGCAGCAGGGCCGTCTGGAGCGCAGCACGTACATCATGCTCAGCCGCATCCTGGTGCAGGGGCCGATGACGATCGGGCAGCTCAGTGAGGCGTTCATGCTCGACGCCTCCACGCTCAACCGGCAGACGGCGGGCGCGGTGCGGGCCGGGCTGCTCGAACGCATCCCCGATCCGGAGGGCGGGATGGCCCGCAAGTTCCGGCTCACGGAGGAGGGCGCGAAGCGTCTGGACGTCGAGCGCGAGGCGCACGTCGCGGAGTTGGACCGGGTCTTCGAGGACTGGTCGGCCGACGACGTGGAGACCTTCGCGCGTTACCTCCAGCGGTTCAACACGAGCGTGGAGCGGCTGAGCGGCCAGGAGTGGCCGCGCTCCTGACCGTCACGGTCCCGACCGCCGCGGACGTCCCACCGCGGCCCCGACCGCCGCGGACGTCCCGCCACGGTCCCGACCGCCGCGGGCGTCCGGCCGCGGTGGAAGACCACCACGGCCGGACTACGACAGGCCTGAGAGTGTCAGCCCCCGTGGCCGACGATGGCTGTCGCGCGGATCTCCACCCGCATTCCCACCGCCCCGAGCGCGGGAACGCCGATCTGCGTCCAGATCGGCGCGCGCTCACCCATGCGCCGACGCATCTGCTCCGCCATGACGCGGGTGGGCAGTTCGCCGATGAAGTCGTCCGCACTGGGGATGTGGTACGAGTCCAGGGCGATGACGTCGTGCCAGCCCGCCCCGGCCATGGCGAGGGTCTTCTCGACGTTGTCGAAGGCTCGGACGATCTCCTCCTCCAGGGACTCGGGGAAGGTGATTTCATCGTCCCACCCTCCCTGTCCTGAGATCTCGACGCGGTCGCCGACGCGGACGGCCTGGCTGTAGTTCAGTTGGGCGAGCAGTGTGTCCCCGTATCCGGGCGTGACGAAAAACTGGGCCTGACTCATGGCGCTCCCTGCGCTAGGACTTCATGCTTGAAGTGAACCCTACGCGATTTCACTTCAAGCGTGAAGTCCTTGATGTTCGATAGGGTGACCCCATGGCCAAATCCGCCGACGCGAACCCAGGACAGGACGCCACCGACGAAGCCCTGTGGCTGACCGCGGACGAGAAAGAGGCGTGGACCGGGCTCGTCTCGCTGGTCCTGCTGCTGCCGGGCAAGCTGGAAGCGCCGCTGCAACAGCAGAGCGGGCTCTCCCTCTTCGAGTACTTGACCCTCAGTCACATCTCGGAGGCTCCCGGGCGCCGCCTGCGGATGAGCGAACTGGCCTATCTCGCCAGCGGCTCCCTCTCGCGCCTGTCGAACGTCGTGAAGCGGTTCGAGCGGCGCGGCTGGGTCGAGCGGTCACCCGACCCCGACGACGGGCGGTACACCCTGGCCGCCCTCACCGACGAGGGTTACGACGTGGTCGTCGAGGCCGCGCCCACCCATGTGCGGGCGGTGCGCGACCTCGTGCTCACCCCGCTCACCGCGGGCGACCGGAAGGCGCTGGCCCGCATCGCGGCGAAACTGCGGGTGCGGCCGGGCGACCTGCCCTGACGCCGCCGTCAACGCGTCAGTCCAGCAGTGGGGCGGTGCGCAGCAGCAGTACGGCGATGTCGTCGGTGTAGTGAGGGGTGGGCCGGGCGTGGCGCAGCAGGACGTCGATGAGCTGGTCCAGATCCTGCCCGCTGTACTGCGCCAGGCAGTTGGCGAGGCCCCGTGAGGTCTGGTCGGGGTCGGTGCCGGGGATCTCGATCAGACCGTCGGTGTACAGGGCGAGGGTCGTCCCCGGGACCAGCGGCAGGACGGTGGCGGGGTAGCGGGAGACGGGTTCGACGCCGAGCAGGGGGCCGGGCTCGAATTCCATGACGCGGGCCGGCCGGCCGGGCTGGTGCAGGAGCGGCGGCGGATGGCCCGCGCTGGCCAGGACGGCCTCCTGGCGTACGAGGTCGATGTGCGCGTAGAGACAGGAGACCAGCAGGTCCGTCTCCAGTTCCGAGAGGACCCGGTTGGTGCGGGCGAGGACCTGGTCGGGCGAGGCGCCCACGGTGGCGTGGATGGCGGTGCGCACCTGGCCCATGAGGGCCGCCGCGGAGACGTTGTGCCCCTGGACGTCGCCGATCACGGCCGCGGCGGTGGTGGCGTCGACGCGGATGACGTCGTAGAAGTCGCCGCCGATGTCCATGCCGCGGCTGGCGGGCAGATAGCGGGCGGCCGCGTCCAGACCCGGCACCGCGGGCAGGCTGCGCGGCAGCAGGGCCTGCTGGAGGCCGTGCGCGAGATCGCGGGTGGTGTCGTACAGACGCGCACGGTCGAGGGCCTGGGCGACGAGACCGGCCAGCGAGGTCAGCGCGGCGCGCTCGTCCGGGCTGAAGTCATGGGGCCGGTCGTACGAGAGGATGCAGCAGCCGACGGGCCGGCCCGAGACGATCAGCGGCAGGAAGGCCCAGGCCTGCTTGTCGCTGAGCCGCGGGGCCTTGGGGTAGCGGCGTGCCAGCTCGGCGGGGCTGGTGAAGAAGGCGGGGACTCCGCTGGCCAGCACCTCGCCGGCGGGGGTGATGTCGGTGTCGAGGCGGAGACCGTCGAGCCGGTCGATCGTCGCCTCGTCGTACCCGTGGTGTCCGGTGATCTTCAGCCGTCCCGCGTCGGCGGCGGACAGCACCAGGCCGTCGGCGCCGAAGGCGGGCAGGATCTGGTCGGCCACCAGCTCGACGACATCGCGCACGGCCACCGTCTCGGTCAGCGCGGCGGCCAGGTGGACCAGCTGGTACAGCCGTCCCGACTGTGCGGGCCGTGCGTCCAGGCCACGCGCCGAGAGCGTACCGGCGGGTTCGGGCGCACCGCCCTCCGGTGCCGCCGCACGGGTGATGCGGGCGCTGATGCCGCTGGCGTCCGGATAGAGCTGGAAGCGCAGCCAGGTGTCCGGGGGCCGCAGGGTGATGAAGGCGACCGGGTCGCGGCTGATGACGGCGGTGCGGTAGTGGTCCTCCACGACCGTGTTGTCCATCCAGGGCAGGGACTGCCAGGGCCGGGTGCCGAACAGCCTGCCGGCGTCCATCCCGAGCAGCGCCGCCGCGGCCTTGGTCACGAAGGTGATCCGGCCCTCCAGGTCGAGGCCGATGGCCGCTTCCGGCAGCCGCTCGATGTAGTCCCCGGCGGCCCGCAGCCGCTGGCCGCCGCGCGGGCGGGTGGCCACGGCGACCGGGATGTGGCGGGGCTGCTCGGGGACCGGGGGCAGGGCGGGGGCGTCCCCGATGACCCGGGCGACGCGCCGGGCGGCGGAGCTGATGTGTCCCCGCTCGCGGCGGGTGGCCTCGACGGGGTGGCTCGCGGGCCACAGCAGGAACAGCGCGCCCAGACACCGTGAACCACCCGGCAGGGGGGCCGCGGCGAGCGCGAACCGGTACGGCAGGCTCGCGGCGGCGCACGGATAGGTGCGGACCATGTCGTCCTGCGACCCCACCCACACCAGACGGTTCTCGCGCACGGCCTCGCTCACGGGGACGGCCGCGGTGAGCGGCACCCGCCGCCACGGCCACGCCACCTCCTCCGGCATCCCGGACAGCACCACGAGGCCGAGGACGGGTGCGCCCTCGTCCAGCAGGTAGACGCCTCCGGCGGAGGCGCCCGTACGGCGCACCGCGTCGGCCAGCTCCGCGTCCAGCGGATCGGCACGGTCGCTCATCTCTCGACAGTACGCCCGGGCCGCGGCAAGGGCAGGTCAGGCATACCGCACCGTTCAGAGGGGCTGGGTGTCGTCGCGGCCCTCGGTGATCTCGTGCGCCAGCTCCGCCACCTTGCGCCGGTGGGCGCGGGCGTGGCGGCGCAGCCGGTCGAAGGCGTCGTCGAGGCTGAGGCCGTGCCGGACCGCGAGCATGCCCTTGGCCTGTTCGATGACGATCCGGCTGTTCAGCGCCTGCTGCAACTGGTCGGCCAGGACGCGGCTCTGGTACGCCTGCCGCTGGAGGGCGAGAGCGTGTGCCGCCGTCTCCGTCAGGGAACGGACGACGGCGAGAGCCTTCGCGTCCACGGCTGCTCCCGGCGGGCCCAGCAGGACCAGCGCGCCGAACGGGAGGTCCGAGCTCTCCAGGGGCAGCGCGGTCACCCGGCCGAAGCCGAGCGCCTGCGCGCGCGGTGCCCAGGACGGCCAGCGCACGCGTGCCGGACGCGTGGTGAGGTCCACGTCGATCAGAGTGGAGCCGGAGGAACGGACGTCACATCCGGGCCCTTCCTTCCACGCCGCGGCGTCCGCCGCCAGTGTGCGCAGGGCGCTGCCGGTCCCTTCGGTCCATACGTCCGAGGTGCCGAGCGGTACGTACTGCACGATCGCGCCCTGCGCGCCGTACACGCGTCGGCCGCTCTCCGCGCACATGGCCAACAACGCCCGCGTGTCCAGAGGCTCGCCGCTGGCCGCTCGCACCAACCCGGCGAAGAGCGTGGCAAGTTCCTCTTGCTGCAAGGTCACAGTGCGGGCCTCCCGCCGAGCCTGACCGACCTCGACGATAGCCGGGGAGATTGCCCCGCGTACCGGTTGCCCGCGACCGGACGGAATGTGACCGGAAACCTCTGCGCGTGGCTCACCGTGCCGTCGCCGTCGGTCAGCGCACCCCGTGCGGTCGGAACTGGATGCTGATGCGGCCCCCGGTGGCCCGGGTCGACTTGGGGATGGCGTGCTCCCAGGTGCGCTGGCAGGAGCCGCCCATGACGATCAGGTCGCCGTGGCCGAGCGGGCGGCGGATGCCCTCGCCCCCGCGTCGGGGCCGGAGCAGCAGATCACGCGGTGCTCCCACGGAGAGGATGGCGACCATGGTGTTCTCGCGGGCGCCCCGGCCGATGCGGTCGCCGTGCCAGGCCACGCTGTCGCGTCCGTCGCGGTAGTGGCACAGGCCCGCCGTGGTGAAGGCCTCCCCGAGCTCTTCGGCGTAGTGGTCGGTGAGCGCCTGCCGTGCCTTGTCGAGGACGGGGTGCGGCAGTGTTTCGCCGTCGCCGTAGAAGGCCAGCAGCCGCGGCACCTCCACGACCCGCTCGTACATCTGCCGGCGCTCGGCCTTCCACGGGACGTCCACGGTCAGTCGTTCGAACAGCACGTGGGCGCCGCTGAGCCAGCCCGGCAGTAGGTCGATCCACGCCCCGTCGCCGAGTACCGTCCTGCGGGCCTCGCTCAGCGGGCGCAGGTGCACGTCGTCGCTCTGATCGAAGAGTGAACCCTGGAGCTGGTGCGTTGCCATGCGACCCAGCGTAACGCGCAATCGAACGTATGAGCTAATTCGCATGCCGGGTGGCCGGCGGCACTGCGATATTGGGGGCGTGGAGGATATTGGGGGAGTGAAGGCGACGATGAGTTTTCGAAGGGCTGCCGTGGCGTGGGCGGCCGGCGGGGAAGACGGCGAATCCGCCGCCGACAGGGCTCGGGCGTGGGCCGTCGACGCCGGTGTGCGCAAGGTCGTCCTCGTGGAGGGCGAGAGCGACCTCGTGGCCCTGGAGGCGCTGGCGGAACGCCGCGGACGCAGGCTGGACGCGGAGGGCGTTTCGATACTCCCCCTGGGCGGTGCGATGAGCATCGGCAGATTCCTGGCCCTGTGCGGGCCCGCGGGGCTCGACGTCCCGGTGGCGGGCCTGTGCGACGCGGGGGAGGCACACTACTTCCGGCGCGTCCTCGAACGGATGGGGGCGGGCCCGCAGCGCACCCGCTCCGACCTGGAGACACTCGGCTTCTACGTGTGTGAGGCGGACCTGGAGGACGAGCTGATCCGCAGCCTTCGCGCGGAAGCCGTCGTCGACATCCTCGGCGAACAGGGCGACCTGCGGTCCTTCCGCACCTTCCAGAAGCAGCCCGCGCAGCGCAACCGCGGCCTCCCGCGGCAACTCCAGCGGTTCATGGGCACCAGAAGCGGCCGCAAGGCGCTGTACGCGCGCGCTTTCGTGGAACACCTCGACCTCGACCGCGTGCCACGCCCCCTGGACCGTCTCCTCGCGCACGTCTGAGGCCTATCGGCCGGTGACGGCCTCGGCCTCGGCCTCGCGGAGGTAGCGCCGCACAGGACCCAGGGTGAGCATGCCGCTCGCGCCACCCGCCTCCTCGGCACCGGCCGGGCGCAGGGCGGCAGCGGCGCGCGCGGCGGCCCCGCGCTCGCCGAGGCGCGCGGCGGCACGGGCCGTGAGGCACCACAGGGCCTCTTGCAGGTGACCACGGGGTGGCTCGGGCTGGGCGGCGAGGGCGGCGCGGGCACCGGCCACGTCGTCCCGGGCGAGCAGGACGAGGGGCTGCGCCCAAGGCAGGTGCGGGCCCCAGTCGAGGCCGGGGCCGGTGGGCGCGGGCCGGTCGTGGAGCAGCCGAAGCCCGAGCAGGGCCAGTGGAAGCAGCCCGCGGTGGAGGCCGGGCATGCCCGCTCCGGCGAGGGCGTCATCGGCTGCGCGGTAGGCCGCGGCGGCCTCGGCGGGGGAGGGGCCACCGGGTTCGGCACTGCGGGCGGCGAGCACCCGGGCCCTGAACCACGCGGTGAGAACGGTGACGAGCGGTGACTCGTGCGCGGCGGCCAGCTCCTCCGCGGCGACGGCGTGCGCGGCACCGGCTTCGAGCCTGCCGAGGGCGGACGCGGACTGAAGGCGCACGAGCCGCCCCAGGATGCCGAAGGCCGGCAACTCGTGCCGGGCGGCCAGCGTGACGAGCTCGGCGCCGATGGCGTCGCGCCGGGAGGCGAGACCCGGCCGGGCGAAGGACTGGAGGAAGACACCGTTGAGCGCGAAGGCCAGCAGGGCGGGGTCACCGAGGCCCCGGGCCAGCGCTTCGGCCTCGTGCGCCGCCGCGGCAGCGGTGGCCGGGGGCCCGGCTCCCGGGTCGGCGGTGCCGAGGGCCGTGCCTTCGCCCGCCGATGGACCGGCGGCCCGCTGCCCCGTACCGGACACGTCCCCGCTGCGGCTCTCCACCGCGATGGTCGCCAAGAGCCGGGTCCGCAGCTCGGGCGGGCCGTCGGGGCCGAGCGCGGTGAGGGCGCGTCCCGCTGCCACCACCACCGATCGGGACTGCTCCGGGTCATCGGACCGGCTCCAGATCGCCGGTACGTCGTACGCGCCGATCACCCGCGCGGTCAGCGCGACGTCACCCGTGCGTTCCGCCGCCCGGATGGCGGTGAGGCGGTCGCGGCGCGAGGAGACCAGGGCGTCGCCGCCGGCCAGCGCGAGGGTGCGGGCCAGGGCCACGGTGGTGCGCGGGCCGAGCCGGGCGTCGGTGCCGGGCCAGGGGCGCGGCGGCGCTTCGACGGACGCCGATCCGTTGAGCATGGCGGTCTCCAGGCGCCGGAGCTCGGTGCCGGGGTCAAGGCCCAGCCGTTCCACGAGCATGGTGCGGGCACGGCGCAGGGTGGCCAGCGCGTCCGCCCTGCGCCCGTCGCGGTAGAGGGCACGCGCCAGCAGACCCCAGGCCGGCTCACGCCACGGATGTTCGGCGACGTGCTCACCGAGCGCCGCCACGAGGTCGGCACCCGCCCCGGAGTCGAGGAGGACACCCGCCCGCAGCTCCACGGCCCGCAGCCGCAGCTCCTCAAGGCGGGTCCGTTCCCGCTGGGCCCACGGGGCGTCGGGAAAGTCGGCGTAGGCGGGCCCGTGCCACGAGGCGAGCGCGTCACCGAGGGCGTCGACGGGGTGTGGGGGCCGGCCGGCAGCGGCCAGGGCGTCCTCGAAGCGATGGACGTCCACCGCCTCGCGCGAAAGCCGCAGCGCGTAACCAGGTCCCTGCGTGACGAGCAGCCGCGGCGGGGTACGGGGCGCCCTGCCGGGCTCGACGGCACGGCGCAGCGCGGCGACGAACGTGCGCAGGGCGCCCAGGGAACCGGCCCCCGGCTCGGCCCACAGGTCGGCGACGAGCGTGTCGGCGGTGACCAGCCGCCCCTCGGCGGCGACCAGGCGCGCGAGCACCTCGCGGTGCCGGGGCCCGCCCAGGTCGATCGCGCTGCCGTCGTCATGCCACGCCTGTACGGCACCGAGTACGTCAATCCGCATGCCTCCATCCTCGGGGCACGGACCCGGCCCCGCCGAACCGTGCTCATCGGTTGCTGATCGGCCTGGTGCACCTTGACCGGGTCAGCCGGACGAAGGCGCCGGGCGACGACGCGACAGAACGAGAGGACCTGCTGTGAAACCAGCACCCACCCACACTCATGCACCCACCCACACCCATGTGCCCGCCCCCACACATGCACCCACCCCCACACATGCACCCACCCCCACCCACGCACCCGTCATCCCGGAGTTTGAGTACGTACGTCTGCCCGGGGTGGGCGGCGTGGAGCTGTCCGCCGCGGTCGGCGGCAGCGGTACCCCGCTCGTGCTGCTGCACGGCTTCCCCCAGACCCACCTCATGTGGCGCCACGTCGCCCCGCGGCTGGCCACGGACCACCTGGTGATCTGCCCCGACCTGCGCGGTTACGGCGCGAGCGACAAGCCGCCGGCCACGGACGGCGACGTCTACTCGAAGCGGACCATGGCCGCCGACATCGTGGCCCTGATGGCGGAGCTAGGCCATGACCAGTTCGCCCTGGTGGGCCACGACCGAGGCGCCCTCGTCGCCTTCCGGGCCGGCCTCGACCACCCGGAGACCATCACTCACCTCGGCATCCTCGACGTCGTACCGACCCTGGACATGTGGGACGTACTGCGAGGCGTGTCCGCGGCGGTCGGCTTCCACCTGTTCCTCATGGCGCAGCCGCCCGGCCTGCCGGAGACGATGATCGCCAACAGCGCCGACACGTTCTTCGGCTCGTTCCTCGACACCTGGGCCAAGGACCCCGGCGCGATCCCGGAGCCGGTGCGCGCCGAGTACCTGCGGGCGAGCGCGGCGGCGGTGGACTCGATCGTCGCGGACTACCGTGCCTCGGCGGGCGTGGACGTCGTACAGGACCAGGCGGACGCCGACGCGGGCTCGCAGTTCGCCATGCCCGTCGCGGTCGTCCAGCAGGACTGGGGCGCGCGGCTCGGCTACGACGCCGCGGAGGTGTGGCGGGCCTGGGCGCCCCGACTCGACCACCACCTGACGGAGGCGGGCCACTTCATGGCCGAGGAAGCCCCCGGCGAGATCACGGCGGTGATACGCCGTCTGCTGAGTTCCTGAGTTCCTGAGTCGGGCTTTTAGCATGGGCACATGGTTGACAGTGATGCCCAACGAGCCGGGGGAGAGCGGGAGTCCATGTCCCGTGACGCCGCCGACGTCCAATCCGGGCAAGAAGAAGGTCATTCGCTCGCGACTCTCGTGGAGCAGGCGGCCGACCTGGCCGAACCGATCAAACCGAGGCTGCGTGGTTGGCTCCACGCCGGTATGGTCCCCACCGCGCTGATCGCGGGCATCACCCTCATCTTCCTGGCTCGCACCCCCCAGGCGACCTGGGCCTGCGTCGTGTACTCAGTCACCGCCTGGCTGCTCTTCGCGACCAGCGCCATCTACCACCGGGGCACCTGGGGGCCGCTCGGCGAGGCTCTGCTGCGACGCCTCGACCACGCGAACATCTTCCTGATCATCGCCGGCACCTGCACCCCCCTGGCCGTGTTCCTCCTGTCGCCGGACCAGAGGTCCATGCTGCTGTGGATCGTATGGACGGGCGCGTTGGCCGGCATCGCGTTCCGGGTCCTGTGGGTCGGGGCTCCGCGCTGGTTGTACACCCCGTGCTACCTGGCCCTGGGATGGGCGCCCGTGCGCTATCTGGCCGAGTTCCTGCACGCCGGGGGAGTGGCCGTACTCGTCCTGGTCGTGGCCGGCGGTCTCCTCTACAGCGCGGGCGCGGTCGTCTACGCCCTCCAGCGCCCCGACCCCTCACCCCGCTGGTTCGGCTTCCACGAGGTGTTCCACGCGCTCACAGTGGCGGCCTTCACCGCCCACTACATCGCCATCCTGCTCGCCACCTCCCAGTGAGGTGGCAACGCCGCGAGCACCCCGGTCACTCCCGCTCGCCGCGGTCCGGCTCCCACGTCGCCGCGTCCGGCGCCTCGGCGACCTGCCGCAGCGTACGGCCGCTGCGCGCGGAGCGGGCCCGCCGGGGATCGGGCGTGCCGGTGCCGCTGCCGCCGTGCCCGGACCCCTTCCGTACGAGGAGCCACGTCGGTTTCTTCCCGGACGCCGACCCCGGCCCGCCGCTCCTCTCCTCACGGCCGTGGAAGCGGGTGAGCGCGTACGGGCCGCGCAGCTTCTCGCCGCGCAGCTCGAACGTGGCGTGCCCGTTCTCCAGGGCCTGCGCGAACGGCACCGGCCGGTTGCGCTTGTCGTGGCTGGTCGGCCGGTATGTTCCCCGGTCCCAGACGATGACGGTCCCGCCGCCGTACTCACCCTGCGGGATCACCCCCTCGAAGTCCCGGTACTCCATGGGGTGGTCCTCGGTCGGCAGGGCGAGCCGCTTGTCCTGCGGGTCGGTGGAGGGGCCCTTCGGCACCGACCAGGACTTCAGGACGCCGTCGACCTCCAGGCGGAAGTCGAAGTGCATGGAGCTCGCGTCGTGGATCTGCACGACGAAGACGGGGTCGCCGTCGTGACCGCCCAGGCTGTCACCGGTGGTCGCCGCGTCCTCGTCGCGGCCCGTCCGCTCGCCGCCGGGTCCGGCAGTCGGCTCGCCGCTCGGTTCGCGTGTCTTGTCGAAGTCGCGCTTCCCGCGATAGGTCCGCAGTCCGTCCTTCTCGCTCAAGGCGGCGCTCTCCTCTGTCGGGGTCGTCGGCTCTTCCCGGCCGGTACCCGTGATTGTCACCGGCACGCGCGTGCCGGGCCACCGGATGACCCGCGTCCCGGCCCGCGGGGCTCGCGGGGCTGTCGGTGATCGGTAGGAGATGTGTCGGTGGCCGCTGACACCGTGGATACCGAGTCGCCCACCCGGCAGGGCAGCGGCAGCCGAACAGCGAGGAGCCCCCTTCACCATGTCGTCCACGTTCTCCACCCCGCCCTGGGACGTCCACCGGCTGCCCCGCGCGGATGGCCGCGTCTTCCTGGTCACCGGCGGCAACGCCGGCATCGGGTACTTCGTCGCGGAGCAGTTGGCGGCCACCGGAGCCACCGTCGTCCTCGGCAGCAGGAACCCCGCGAAGGCCGAGGCCGCCATGGGGGCCGTCCGCGAGCGAGTCCCCGGCGCACGGCTGCGGGCCGTACGGCTCGACCTCGCCGACCTCTCGTCCCTGGAAACAGCGGTGGAGGCGCTGGGGGTGGACCATCTCGACGCCGTGGTCCACAACGCCGGCGTCGCGCTCGACGACCCGCCGCGCGAGGAGACCGGGGACGGTCACGAGCTGATGTTCGGCACGAACCACCTCGGGCACTTCGCACTCACCCGGTGGCTGATGCCGCTCCTTTCGGCAGCGCCGGCGGCCCGCGTCGTCACCATGGGGAGCTTCGCGGCGAAGAGCGAGCGGCTCGACCTGGCCGACCTTCAGTCCCGTACGGACTACCGGCCCAAGCGCACCTACGGGCGCAGCAAACTGGCACAGATGCACTTCGGTCTCGAACTCGACCGCCGCCTGCGCGCCGCCGGCAGCACGGTGGCCGGCGTGGTGGTCCACCCCGGGGGCGCGCTCGACTCCCTCACCCCGTCACGGCCGCCGGTCCACGTGCGGACCACCGGCTCGCGGCTGGGCGCGGCCCCCGCGGCGCTTCTCGTACAGGGCAAGGACGCCGGGGCGTGGCCCGCGGTACGGGCGGTGCTCGACCCGGCCGTGCGGGGCGGCCAACTGTGGGGACCGCGCGTGTTCGGCCTGCGCGGTGAACCCCGCCGCGAACCGGTGTGGGATCACCTCGCCGACACCTCCGTCGCTGCGCGGCTGTGGGACGCGAGCCGCGAACTGACGGGCGTCGACTTCGACGGCCTCCCCAGCTAGCACCCCCCTGACCTGCGGCAACAAAATCCGACCGCATAGAATCACGACCGGGTACGCGGACTCCCGACCCTGGACCGCCGGCGACTGAGCTCCCTGCCCACAGCACGGGAAGGCTCGGCCGACTCCTGCCCATCGTCGACCGCTGCCGGCCCCCCGTCGGCCCGATCCGGAAAAGCCGCTGCCTTGTCCCTTGACGCCCTCGACACTCGCGACGCCCTCGACACCGTGGAAGCCGTCGACGCCATCGACGCCAACGGCGAAGTCATCCCGGCGCCTCTGCCGTCCGGCCGGGCCCGCGTTCTCGACCGCCTCGCCGGCCGCGCGCCGGCCCCGCCGCCGCGCCGTGCCGCCGTGCACAGCGTCAGCGCCGTCACCGCCGTGCTGCTGGCGCTGGTCGCCATAGGGTCACTGATTCACGAGCCGGTGCTCATACCCCCGCTCGCCGCGTCCGCCGCGATCATCCACGGGGCTCCCCGGCTGCCGCTGGCCCAGCCGCGCAGCGTGGTCGTCGGCCATCTGATGTGCGTCGTCATCGGCTACGCGGTCGCCGCCGTCGCGGGCAGTTCACCCTGGGCGGCCGCGGTGGCGGCCGGCATCAGCCTGGCGGCGATGATGATGACGCGGTGCCCGCACTCGCCCGCGTGCGCGACAGCCGTGGTCATCGTCCTGAACACTCCGGCGCCCGCCACCTTCGTACCGCTGCTCATGGGATCCACCGCCCTGCTCGTGCTGGCCGGGTGGGCCCTCTCGCGGTCCCGCCCCAAGAGTGCGCGCTACCCCGCATATTGGTGGTAGGCCCCACCGGACCGGTTTGCTTAGCTTCTTCAACACAGTGCGCAACTCATTGACGGAGAGCGTTCACCTCTTTATGGTCGCCTGACCTTCTCGCTCGACCTTCGGGTCTTCCCGTTCGTCTTCCCGTTCGTCCCCCCGCGTTCGCGTAACGGAGCACCATGAGGTCTCTCGCCCGTAAAGCCCGGTTCATCGCACCCGTCCTGGTCGGCGTGCTCGCGGCGGCCGTGCCGCCGACAGCGACGGCCGGGAACGGTGACCCGGGGGGCGGGACGGCGGCGCCCGCCTCCGCCTCTGCCTCCGCCCCGTCGAACGGCGGCTGGACGCTGACCTCGCACCGCATCGACCCGAAGGACGGCTACCACGCCTTCGTCGGCAACGGATACCTCGGCCAGCGCGTCGCGCCCAACGGGACCGGCTACACCCGTTCCGGCGCCAAGACCGGATGGCCGCTCTTCACCCCCCGCTACGACGGCTCCTTCGTGTCCGGGCTGTACGCGCACAACCCCTCCACCACCGAGAACCGGCAGGTCGCCGCGGCGATCCCCACCTGGACTCCGCTCACCGTGTCCACCGGCGGGGCCACGTCGCAGACCTTCACCTCCGCGACCCCGGCGTCCCGGATCTCGCGCTACTCGCAGAGCCTGGACATGCGCCGCGGCCTGGTGCGCACCAAGCTCAGGTGGACGGCCGCCGACGGGCGGGCCACCGACCTCCAGTACGACGTCCTGGCGGACCGCGCCGACCCGCACGTGGGTGCCGTCCGACTGCGGATGACGCCGCACTGGAACGGCGAGGCACGCCTCACCGACCGCATCGACGGTCGCGGCGCCCGGCGCGTCACCCCGACCGGCGCCGGCGCGCGGCCGGGCGGGCGGACGATGGCCGTGGGATTCCGCACGCAGGGCACGAAGACCAACGGAACCGTCGCTTCGACTCTCCGCCCCGGGAAGGGAATGCGTACAGGAAGTGAAGAAAAGGCCACACACGGCCAGGAGTTGAGCGCGCGGCAGTCCCTCTCCGTCGACGTCCGCTCGGGCCGCACCTACGAAGTCGCCAAGTACATCGGCGTCGACACCTCCCTCACCTCCCGCTCGCCCGGACGTGACGCCGTGGCGGCCTCGCGGCGGGCGGCGGGCAAGGGCTGGGAGGCGCTGTTCGACGGTCACTCCGCCGCCTGGCGCAAGCTGTGGCGCAGCGACATCGAGGTGGCCGGCCAGGACCGGATGCAGGCATGGCTGCGCTCGGCCCAGTACGGGCTGTTGTCCAGCAGCCGTAAGGGCTCCGCCAACAGCATCCCGCCCACCGGCCTGAGCAGCGACAACTACGGTGGCCTGGTGTTCTGGGACGCCGAGACATGGATGTACCCGGCGCTCCTCGCGGCCCACCCCGACCTCGCGAAGTCGGTCGTGGAGTACCGCTACCGCACGCGGGCCGGTGCCCGCGCCAACGCCGAGAAGCTCGGACACCGCGGTCTGTTCTACCCCTGGACCAGCGCGAGCAAGGGCGACCTCGCCTCCGAGTGCCACAGCGTGGACCCGCCGCACTGCCGCACCCAGAACCACCTCCAGAGCGACGTGGCGCTGGCCGCCTGGCAGTACTACCTCGCCACCAAGGACACACACTGGCTGCGCACCCGCGGCTGGCCGGTGATCCGGGGCATCGCCGAGTTCTGGGCCCACCGCGCCACGGCGAACACCGACGGCAGCTACTCCATCAAGGATGTCGCGGGGCCCGACGAGTACAGCAACGGCGTCGACGACGGCGTCTTCACCAACGCGGGCGCCGCCACCACCCTGCGCACCGCCACCCGCGTCGCCCACCTCCTGGGCGAGAAGGCGCCCGCCGGCTGGAACACCGTCGCCGACAAGCTCCGCATCCCCTACGACGAGGACAAGAAGGTCTTCCAGCAGTACGACGGCTACCAGGGCTCGGTCATCAAACAGGCGGACACCGTGCTGCTGATGTACCCGCTGGAGTGGCCGATGTCCAAGGAGGCCGCCACCAAAACCCTTGACTACTACGCCGAGCGCACCGACCCCGACGGCCCGGCGATGACCGACTCGGTGCACGCCATCGACGCCGCGGCCAACGACGAGGCCGGCTGCTCCACGTACACCTACCTGACCCGTTCCATCCGTCCCTTCGCCCGCGGCCCGTTCGAGCTCTTCTCCGAGGCGCGTGGCGACAAGGCGGGCGCCTCCGACCCCCTGTCGGGCTCGCCCGCCCAGAACTTCACGACCGGCCAGGGCGGCTTCCTCCAGGTGTTCACCCATGGCCTGACCGGGCAGCGGCTGCGGGAGGACCACGTGCGGCTCGACCCGATGCTGCCGCCCCAGCTCTCCCGCGGCGTGCACCTCAAGGGGCTGCGCTGGCAGGGCCGTACGTACGACATCGCCGTCGGCGCCCATGACACCACCGTGCGGCTCACCCACGGCGAGCCGTTCGAGATCGAGACGCCGCAGGGCCGGCAGATCGTCAGCCAGGACGCGCCCGCGCACCTCAAGACCCGGCGCCCGGACCTCCGGCCCACCGACAACCTCGCCAGGTGCACCGCCGCGACGGCGACGTCGGAGCAGCCCGGGCAGTACGCCGGCGCCGCCCTCGACGGCAGCACCGCCACCGCCTGGGTCCCCGACGCCGCCCGCGCCGGCCTGACGGCGGACCTCGGCAAGCCCACCAGGATCTCCGAGGTCACCCCGCGCTGGACCGCCGTGCGGCCCGCCTCGTACGACGTGCGGACGTCCCTGGACGGCCGGCACTGGCGGAGCGCCGGCGAGGACGGGACGGTGGCGCGCTACGTCCGCGTGACGCTCAGGTCCGCCGACGCGAAGAAGCCCGCCGGCATCAGGGAACTGGTCGTCACGCGGTAGCACTCACCACTCTCAAGAGCCCGTCTTGGAACCTGCTTTGAGAGTTCCGAGCCGGGCTCTTAGTGCGGCTGTCCGCGAATGCCCGCTGCAAAAGTAGTCGCAGGGCGGCAAGCAACCCACCCAGAGCACTGATAATCGCGGCGGGTTGCGCCAGAGGGAGATCGGAAAGCCACGCCAGAAGGACGGCAAGCACCGAAAGCGCGAGGTGCGCGACCGTAAGCCACAGTCCTAGGTGGTCTCTGGGCAACACGATGGGAGCCACCGTCCACGCCAAGAACAGCACGAGATAGGCGATCGGAATAAGCAACAGGACCATGCGTCCCCCAGTCTCAGTGACGAGGATAGGCTCACGGCTGAAGCCTGCGATACCACTCCGCTCAGACCCGTCTCGGAACCGACATTGAGGGTTCCGAGACGGGTTCTCAAGGTTGATCAGTGAAGGACTCTGTCGGAGATCTTGATGGTTGCGGTCAGCTACAGGGGCTCGCCAGGCCGCCGACCGAGGGGTTTACTCGCCGCATTGCTCGTACGGTTGTTCGTGTCGCTAAGTGGGGTCGGTCCCCAGTGTTCGGCGGGCGGCGGCGACCAGGGCGCCCCATGCTTCTGTGTACCGGTCCCCGGCCTCGATGACGATGAGGGTCTGGTCCTCGTCGGGGAGGTAGGCGAGCAAATGTCTCTGCTCGAAGGTCAGTTCGCGGACATCTTCCAAGGTCCTCGCGGCTTCAGCACGCCAGCGCGCAAGATCCTCGCGAGTCGTGTCGTCGACCGGGTGAGGCGCGGACGACGTCGTCACGGCACGATGTGCTCGACCAGCTGGTGAGTCGTGGCCCTGCGCGGCGGCCAGGCCACGCAGGGCTGTATGTGCGCTGATGAGATCTCTGCCCCGGATGGATTGTTCAACGTGAAAAAACGTTCTGTCCTTTAGATCAAAAACCAGGGGGCGCATCTCGGCGGGTGCGCCGAGTTCGGCCTCGGCGTACGCGTAGAGGAGGGCGTGCCGCCGCTCCTCCACGTCGGCTTCAAGAGCCGGTCCGTCCACGGTGATCAGACTTCCAGCGATACGGACGTCCGCGCTCAACGCGTAGAGCCGATTCGCGCTCTCGTGGAGGGCGGCGGCTGCGCGGAGGTATTCGGCGAGGGTCGCCCAACGGCGTTCGACCATTGCTTGACGCGCCGTGGCAGTGGCGATGGTGGTAGCTGCGTCGCGTGCGGCTTGGGCTTGGTCGTGTCCGCCGCGGGCTTGGATGCGCGCACCGAGGACCGTGCCGACGAAGGTTCCGACGATGGTGCCGACCACACCGGTCACACCGATCAACGCGATGGTTATGTCGTTGTCCACGTGCTCAACCTCCCATAACGATCAGCCGTATCTGACACAGGCAGCCAAGTAGTCGACCTTCGCTGACACAAAGCGGCTTTGATCAACCTGCCCTGGCAATCGATCGCCGATCACTGACACAGGTCAATCAGCACCGGACACAACAGATTGCGATCACCCGCCGGAGGGGTGTCACGCTGTCGCGCCTGTCACGCGGAAACGGCCGGAGAGAGGATCCCGGACCGTTTCCGCGACTAAATGCCCGTGACGCTCGGTGAGCGTGACACGGGGTTGATTGAGGTCTGGAGCGGGGGCCAGATGTGCGGACCGGTGCACTGCCCGCAGGCGGCGCAGCCGGCGCACTCCATGCACAACTGGCGCGGGGTCAGTGGGCAGTGGCAGATCGGGTTGTAGTCGGGGTTGTCGTCGCCGGGGTAGAGGATCTCGCCGAACGGCGGCTCGGTCCAGGCGATGACGGAGCCATCGGCGAGCAGGTCCTCGTAGTGGTGCCCGATCTCGCTGTGCTCGCTCCAGGTGGCCACCACCACCTCGTCCGCCGCGCTCACGCCGTGCCGCCCTTCACCGCGGCCGCGTTGTCGAGCCACGCGGCGAGTGCGTTCGTGACGGCTGGGTCGGCCTGGGCGAGGCGGCTCCAGGATCCTGGCGCGGGTCCGAGCGCGCTTCACGTCGTCATCAGTCATGTGATCATCAGGCCCGATCGGGCCTGTGGACAGAGGCCAGGCGACGTGGCGACGTACGCCGGTCTGACCTGATTGTGACGACGCGACATAGTTGGCAAATCAGCACGCTTGCTGGCAAATGACATTTGTCGTCACGCTGCGGAGTCCCCCTCCGGTCTCGTCGATGCGCATGTCAGCGGTGTGGGGCGGAAAGGGTCGCGAGGCGGCATGACTGGGCATGTCAGGACGGCAAGAGGGCCCCGGCTACTGCCGGGGCCCTCTTGCCGTTCGCGGTACCAGGGGGTCAGTGGTGGGTGGTGAGTTCGCCGTGAAGGTCGGCGCTCAGGCCGTTTCGCCCAGTGGCTGCGGCGGCGTTGTCGGAAGCATCGCCCGGTGGAGAAGCCGGCGGCTGGGGGGTGGGTGCGGCCTTGCGGACGAAGATGGTGCCGATGATGGCGAGGCAGCCGATGACCGCCGCTGTCGTGAAGGCGGCTTGTGCCGCCGAGACGGACTGGACCAAATCCAGTGCTCCCGCGTCTTTCGCGTGGGAGCCGATGGTGTAAGCCGAGATCAGGACGGCCCCGCCGGCCCCGCCGGCCAGCTGCTGGGCGGTGTTGAACGCCGCGGTGCCGTGCGGGTAGAGCTCGGTGCGCAGGGAGGACAGCGCTGCCGTCGTCATTGGTGCCCACATCAGGGCCTGGGAGGCCGACAGGACGAGGTAGGCGGCCAGGAGCGCTGGGACACCGGTGTTCTCGTCCGCTCGGCTCAGGAACCATAGGGAGCCTGTCCAGATGACCGATCCGGGGATGGCCAGGGGGCGCGGTCCGTAGCGGTCGTAGATACGTCCGCCCAGGGCTGAGACGAGGGCAATCAGGGCTCCGCCGGGGACCAGGAAGAGGCCGATCTGGAGCGTCGTCAGGCCCGCGACGTTGGTGAGGACCAGCGGCAGGACCATCGTGGTGCCGAACCCGACCAGCGCGACGACGAGCATGACCAGCAGCGGCACGGTGAACGACGGGGTGCGGAAGATCCTCATGTCGAGGAAGGCGTTGTCGCTGCGCTGCAGCACGGTCTGGCGGCGGACGAAGACCGCCAGGGCGAGAAGTCCGATGATGATCGGGATGTAGGGGGCGACCGGTGCGTGGCCGGAGGCGGACTCGCCGATCGTGGACAGGCCGTAGACGAGGGCGCCGAACCCAATGGCGGACAGGACGAGGGACAGCACGTCCAGCCTGACCGGTTCCGGAGTGGTGATGTTGCGCAGCTTGGCGGCGCCCAGGGCCAGTGCGGCCAGGACGACGGGCAGGACGAGGATGAACAGCCACCGCCAGCTGAGCTGGGAGATCACCAGGCCGGACACCGCCGGGCCGACCGCGGGTGCCACCGCGGTCAGACCGGTGACCAGCGCCATCGTCCGGCCTTGCCGGTGCGGGGGGACCAGGCGCATCGTCGTGGCCATCAGCAGGGGCATCAGGGCGGCCGTGCCCGCTGCCTGGATGATGCGGCCGGTGAACAGCACGCCGAACCCCGGGGCGACGGCGGCGATCGCCGTGCCCAGGGTGAACAGGGACAGCGAGCCGAGAAAGATCGTACGGAGGGTGAACCTCCGCAGGAGGAACCCGGTGGCCGGGATGAGGATCGCCAGGGTCAGCAGGTAACCCGTCGTGAGCCACTGTCCCGTGGTGGGGGTGATGTCGAGATCGGTGATCAGGGTGGGGAGTGCGACTCCCAGCAGCATCTCGTTCAGCAGGACGGTGAACGCGGAGACCATCAGGATCCCGATGACCAGGACGTCCCCGGAGGCCAGTCTGTCGTCGTCGCGGGTCGGTGGCGGTGCGTCTGCGGCGGCCGGCGCCGGAGTCTTGTCGGGGGACATGTGATCTCTTCCGTGTTGCTGGGTGTGCGAAGGGCCCTACGCGTTCCATGCCGTCGGTGCGCGCCGGTGGGGTCCGGCTGCACGAGCCCGGGCCGGTGGGGCCTCGGCCGGGGAGTTGTCGCGTGGGGGGGTGTGCCGCCCCGGCGGCCGGCGGCACGGAACGCGTGCATGCCGGGCCGGGCTGCCTGGGAGCGGCGGATGTCTGCCGAGGTCGGCGGTAGCATCGGAACCGATAAGGAGATAGTCTCCGTTTCGTGAACGACGATACGGAGATGCTCTCCGGATTGTCAACGGGAGGTGCAACGACATGGGTGAGGCAGCCACCGGCGAGCGTCGGCAGCGGACGGACAAGCAGCGCAATCGCACGCACATCCTCGAGGTCGCGGAGGAGTTCTTCGCCGAGCAGGGCATCACCGGCTCCATGGACGCCATCGCCAAGCGGGCCGGTGTCGGTCCGGGCACGCTCTACCGGCATTTCCCCAACCGGGAGGCCCTGCTGGCTGCCCTGCTGCAGGCCCGCGACGAAGCGCTGGAGGCCCGCCGGGACGCCATCCAGCGCGAGGTGGCCGACTCCCGCGCCGCGCTTGCCCAGTGGCTGCAGGCACTGGGTGAATGGGTGACCGCCTTCGACGGCCTGCCCGAGCCCCTGCGGGCCGCACTGGCGGAAGGCACGTCCCCGCTGGCGATCACCTGTCAGGGCTTCGTCACGACCACCGAGGACTTCCTCCGCGCGGCACAGCGCGACGGCGGCGCTCAGCCCTGGGTGCGGGGACGTGACCTGTTCCTCAGCACGCTGGCCACGGCCTGGGCCCGAGGTGCCGCCATGGCAGACGAGTCATCGTCCGACGCGCTCGTTTCCCTCATGCGCACCGGGTGGGAGACACCCACGATGGAATCCGCCCCCGGGAGCGGCGAAGACCCCGCGTAACCGCAGGCAGGAGCGTGGCGCTCTGGCGCGGGGCGCTTTCCCGCACTGGGACACCGCGGATGCGGCGTCGGTGGCCCCTCGCGACTGAACTCAAGGCAGGGAGAAACATCGTGAAGATCGGCATTCTGGGCGTAGGGCATATCGGGAAGACGCTGACCCAGCGGCTGGCCGCGGCAGGGCATCAGGTGAAGGTGGCCAACTCGCGCGGCCCGCACACGATCGAGGCTGACGTCCTGTCCACGGGCGGGCGCGCGGTGACGGCGGCAGAAGCCGTCGAGGACGTCGACGTCGTGATCCTCTCGATTCCCCTGAACCGTCTTCCGCAGGTCGCGTCACTGATCGCCGACGTGCCGGCTGACACGGTCGTCATCGACACGTCGAACTACTACCCGGCGCGGGACAGCCGGATCGAGGCCGTCGACGCCGGGCAGGTCGAGAGCCTGTGGGTCACCGAACAGCTGGGCAGGCCGATCGCCAAGGCGTGGAACGCGATCGGTTCCCACTCGTTCGCGACGAAGGGCGGGCCCGCGGGGAGCCCCGGCCGTATCGCCATTCCCGTCGCCGCCGACCGCGACCGGGACCGCCAGGTGGCCATGGCGCTGGTCGAGGACACCGGATTCGACGCCGTCGACGCCGGGACCCTCGCGGACTCCTGGCGTCAGCAGCCCGGTGCGCCGTGCTACTGCACCGACCTCACCCGCGAGGAGATGCCGGATGCGCTGGCGGCCGCGGAAGCCGAGCGCCTGCCCAAGCGGCGCGACCTTTCCGTCGCCGCGATCCAGGAAAGGGTCGGGGACGCCCGGACCAACCCCGACGCGGAGTACGGCGTCCGCCTGAGCCGCGCCCTGTTCATGTGAACCCCCGGTGGGGCGGGTACGGGGTCTTCCCACATCGGCCCTCGATCGAGGGGCACACGTCCCCGCGCGCTCCGCATGCCTGTGGCCCGACGTCGGGCCACAGGCATGCGGAGCGCGCACGCGTTACGGAGCTGCCCGGACACGTGCTGTCAGAATGTGCGCGCGGCCACCTCCCTCTCCCACGCGACGCCCAGGTACGAGGCGGTGACGAAGGCGACGGGCCGCGGACACCACCTGCTGGTGGACGCCCGCGGCCTGCCAGTGATGATGATCGCCCTGGCCGGCGTCCGCGACGCTCACACTGCCTGCTGAGGAGGGTCAGGTGCCGGGGGCGGTGACGACGATCTTGCCGACCTGTCCGCCGGCTTCCAGGTACCGGTGCGCCTCGGCGATGTCCTCCAGCGGGAACGTCTTGTCGATGGTGGGAGTCAGCTCGCCCTTGGCGAGACCGTCGGCGACGAAGGCGACCGCTTCGGCGCGTCGCTGGTCGTCGGTGGTGATCTCGAAGAGTTCGAACCCCCGGATGGTGAGGTGCTTGAAGAGGACCTCACCGACGTTCAGCGGGGTGGGGGTGCGGTCGAGGACGCCGTAGAGGACGAGGTGGGCCTCGTGGGCGGCGGCGGTGACGAGGTCGGCCAGGGCCGTGCCGCCGACGGGGTCGAAGACGATGCGTGCGCCCTGGCCGTCGGTCAGCTCCCGCACCCGGGCGGGGACGTCCTCCTCGGCGGTGGCGATGACCTCGTCAGCGCCGGCGTCCAGGAGCTGCTGGCGCTTGGCGCCGGTGCGGGTCAGGGCGATGGCGCGGGCGCCGGCCTTGTGGGCGACCTGGATAGCGGCGAGGCCGACGCTGCTGGAGGCCGCGGAGATCAGGACGGTGTCTCCGGGACGGACGCCCGCGAGGTCGACCAGGCCGCCATAGGCGGTGATGAACTGCATCCACACCGAGGCCGCCTCCTCGAAGGAGAGTCGCTCGGGGTGGGCGACGACCGCGTGGGCGGGGGCGAGAACCGCCTCCCCGTGCACGCCGTAGTCGGTCATGGCGAAGGACGGCACCACGCTGACCGCCTCACCTACGCTCAGGTCGTGCACGCCGTCGCCGAGGGCCTCGACCACTCCGGCCGCCTCGTAGCCGATGCCGGAGGGGAAGACGGGATCGGTGCCGTACTGGCCGAGCCGGAACATCGACTCCGCCCGGTTCAGGCCCAGCGCCCGGGTCCGGATCAGGACCTCGCCCGGTCCGGGCTCGGGCAGGGGGGCCTCCTCCAGATGCAGGACTTCGGGTCCGCCGGTCTGATGGAAACGGACGACGCGGTTCATGCGTGGCTCCTTGGTGCGGTTCGGTGCGCTGGGGAAGCCGGTGTCCCACGGCCTCCTCATCCACCCTGCTCCAAGGTTCGATGGGTGTCAAATTTTGACCACCATCGAAATATGTACGAGGCCGGCTCACCGTCTCAGTCGACGTCCGAGCCGACCTCCGCCGCGCAGGCCGCGATCACAGCCGGGAGCAGGCCGGGAAACCGCTCCTGCATCTCCTCGGCGCGCAGCGTGTTCATCTTGGTCACGCCCACGTAGTACTGCCGGATCACCCCCGCTTCGCGCAGCACG
The DNA here is from genome assembly GCF_052936595.1 of Streptomyces sp. DSM 118878. Lineage (NCBI taxonomy): Bacteria > Bacillati > Actinomycetota > Actinomycetes > Kitasatosporales > Streptomycetaceae > Streptomyces > Streptomyces sp. DSM 118878. The sequence goes on along the minus strand of NZ_CP193622.1, from coordinate 550,070 downwards.
TTGAAGTGGTGGGTGAGCGTGGAGATGGAGACTGGCGCCTCGAACGTGCCACAGCTCATGTCCTCGCCCTTGCGCACGAGCTGGGAGACCACCATCCGGCGCACCGGGTCCACCAGCGCCTCCATCACCTGCTGGAGATCCACCTCGGCAAGGTCGGGATGCTCCACTGTCCGGGGGGCGGTACGGGGGCGGGCCACAGTCAACTCCTAGACGCGATACAGGCAACAGGCAACGCACCCATACTACGACTGCCGTCGAAGTAATGGTCACAGCTAAGAGCTAACCCGCACCATGCATGCCGGGCGGAGCAGGGCAACGCGGCACCGCCCCCTGCCTCGGGCCGGTGATCAGGCCCTCAATTCCATGCCGTCCTCGTGCGCCCCGCCGTCTGAGTCCGGCCACCCCCGTACCCGGCCTGGCCTAGGCGGACGGACGTCCCGCCCCCGCGCCCGCACCGGCAAGTCCTGCCGGGGCGGGAGCGGCCAGCAAAGTGATCAGTTGTGATCAATCGCTGCGCGGTGGGGGACGAGCTGATGATCTGGTGCGGTGAAACCGAAGCCGGTCCTCTGGGTCCGTTCCGATGCGTGCGTGCTGAACGAGCTGACGCCGCCGTACGGGAGCCTGGATGAGCCGCGCAGACGGCTGGTGATGCGGGACAACTGGGCGAGCCGCTGGACGGCAGCGTGGCAGGTCAACGGGTCAAAAGTCGTCTGGCCGATCCGGGACCTGGGTTCGGCGCCCGTGCTGTCGTCGAAGCCGGTTCGCGGTTTCACCTGGAGGACGAAGCAGAGGCATCGGCCCGGGCTGGAGTTCCTGGTCTCGACAGGACGGATGCACGGCTTCGAATCTCTGGAGGAGAGGGTGGCCCTGCTGGCGCTGGACTTCATGACGGTGATCGAGGTGCTCCCGCAGCCCTTCGCCCTCAGCTTCGAGCACGTCGACGGGCACGCCGGACATACTCCGGACTTCCTGGCCATGATGGGCGCACTGCTGGATGACGCTCTGCGGCAGCGGAGCTTGTTCCTGCTGCCTGATCGCTCGGATCCGCGTCGGCTTCTCCGCCCTGATCTGGTCCCGGCTCGCCGGCAGTGAGTGGCGCCTGGCGCCTGACCTGCAACCACTCCCTGTCGAGGGAGTCGCCATGGTCGACGCGGGAGTCATCCACCAACTCCAGAGGCGCAATCCGGATCACCAACCCTTCTACACCTACCTCCACAACCTCCTACCTGACTACGCCGCCGAGGTCCTCGGACAGGGACACGACGCAGCGTCACCGAAGGTTGCCAACTAAAGGGTGTTGCACAAGGCCGTGGACTGGGCATTTCCCTTGTATGGCTGGGGTGTTGAGGGCTGAACGGGTGTGGGTGGAGACGTTCACTGGGCTGCGGGTGACGCAGTTTGCCCTCCTGCTCAAAGCGGTGCGGGAGCGCGGTGGCAACGGCACGATGCAGGGTCGACCGTGGAGCCTGCCGCTGGCGGAACGGGTGCTGCTGGTCGCGGTGTACTACCGGACGAATCTGACCATGCGGCAGCTGGGGCCCCTGTTCGGAGTGCCCTCGTCCACCGCGTGCCGGGTCATTCAGCGTCTCGGTCCGCTGCTGGCGCTCGAGCCTGTTTCGCGTCCGGCCGAGGCCGCGGACCGGTTGTGGATCGTGGACGGCACCCTGGTCCCGGTCCGCGACCGGCAGATCGGTTCCTCCAGCCGCAACTACCGGTTCTCCGCGAACGTGCAGGTCATCGTGGACGCCGACACCCGCCTCGTGATCGCAGCGGCCCGGCCGGTGCCGGGCACCACCGCGGATGCCCACGCCTGGCGGGCTTCCGGCCTGGCCGAGCACTGCCAGGACGTGACGGTTCTGGGCGATGGCGCCTACCTCAACTGCGGCATGGTCGTGCCACACCGCAAACGCCCCCGACGGCCCCTGCTGGCAGGCGAGGAAGCGGACAACGCCGCCCATCGCAAGGTGCGTGCCCGGGTGGAGCATGTGATCGGACGGATGAAGAACTACAAGATCCTCCGCGACTGCCGACAGCACGGCGACGGCCTCCATCACGCCGTCCAAGCCGTCGCCCACATGCACAACCTCGCGCTCGCATCATGACCACAAGGCTGCGCTCGCACACCCTGACCTGCACAAATACAGCCTTGTGCAACAGCCTTTAAGGGCTGTCCCGTAATTGATCTTCCGGAGCAGAGGTGCGAGCCGGCGCTTGGACTAGGGAGCGCACATTTCGGCGACAGTCGACGCCCACCCCGTATGTCAACCGGTGTTGACACTCCCATGCCGTCAACATAGGTTGACGGCATGGGTGATCAAACACTGCTGGCCTGCGGGATCGCCGCCGGCCCCCTCTTCACCGTCGTGTACCTACTGATAGGTGCCAGCCGTGCGGACTACAAGACCTTCCGCCATCCCATCAGTTCGCTTGCCCTCGGCCGCGCCGGGTGGATGCAGATCCTCAACTTCCTCTTCGCGGGCCTGCTGTCGCTGGTTTTCGCCGTGGGCCTGTGGCGTACCGGCCCTTCCCACTGGGGTGCACTGTTGATCGGCGTATGGGCGGTCGGTCTGCTGGGCGCAGGTGCCTGCCGCACGGATCCGGTGAGTGGTTACCCAGTCGGCACCCCCGATCAGCCTGGTCGCCCCACTCGCGTCGGGGCTCTGCATGACCTGTTCTCTCTCACAGGATTCCTCGCCCTTGCCGTAGCCTGTTTCGTCTTCGCCCCGGCCTTCTCTCTGGGATGGGCCCTCTACTCGATCGCCAGCGGTGTGCTCTTCGCGACCACGATGGCGCTGTCCAGTGCCGGGTTCAGCCAGCATCAACGCTGGGTGGATCTGGGCGGGCTGATCCAGCGCGTCTCACTCACGATCGGCTGGATCTGGCAGATGCTGCTCGCCGTGCGCATTCTGCGGACCTGACGGTTGTCCCATATCGCTGCTCACGGCAGGGATGATCTTCCCGTGGCTGGTGTGATCACGGCGTCGGAGCCGTCTTGGATAGGCCCCTTCACGGGGCTGAGCCTGCAATGCTTCACCAAGCTGGTGAGCGCACTGCGCCGCGAGGGCGCGGACGCGGTCCATAGAGGCCGGCCGTGGAACCTTCCGCTGGAGGACCGAGTCCTGCTCGTGACGGCTTACTGACGAACGAACTTGACGATGCGGCAGCTCGCTCCGCTGTTCGGCGTCTCAAAGTCCGCAGCTGACCGCGTCATAGACGATGGTCATCGTCTTGCCGACGGCGGCCCTGGCACCGGATTCTTCCCAGCCGCGGGAGTCATGACGGTTTCCCGGCAGGGGCCGGCCGACCACGACGACCAGGCGGGTATCGGCGTCGATGACCACCTGATGGGCCGTGGAATAGCGGTAGTTCTTGGACTGCTCTGCGATCGTGTGGTCACGGGTGGGAACCAGGGTGCCGTCCACGACCAGGACGGTGTCCTTCGCGAACCGCTTGCGGGGCTGGAGTGCGAGCAGCGGCCCGAGGTGGTCGATGATCCGGTCTGCGGCCGATTTCGAGATGCCGAACAGCGGGGCGATCTGGCGCATGGTCAAATTCGTGCGCCAGTAGGCCGTGACAAGCAGAATGCGATCCTCAAGTGGGAGCCCCCAGGGCCGCCCACGCTGAAGTCCGGCAGCGGTCTCGCGCCGCGCTACGGTCACCAGCCTGCGGAAGCAGCGAGGGCTCAGCCCGGTGAAGGGACCTATCCAGGACGGCACCGACGCCGTAATCACTGCAGTCATACCAAGATCGTTTAACCTGGAGTCGACCGGGGCGGGCATGGGTCAAGTACGGAGCCCGAGGTGCCGGTCCAGCTGACCGCGCAGACGCGCAGAAGCCCCCCGGAGAGTCCCGAGGTGTCGCACTTCTGCCGCCGCGAGTTCCGTCCGCCCAGCCAGCGCGAGCACAGCGGCATAGGGCCGTTCGCCTTCGGCGAGCTTTGCCGCCACGGCGTCACGGATGCCTCGAAGCACGGCGTAGTCCGCACTCGGATGCTCCGCCAGCAGCCGAAGGAGCCTGTTGTCGTTCCAGGCACTGTCTTGCGCCGTGCTCAGTTCCAGCAGAGTGCCAGGCGCCGTGGCGGGATTGGCGGCCAGCGCCTGCCAGACGAAGGGGTACGGACACCGTGCGAGTCGATGCAGTACAGCGCTGTCGCTCTCGGCATGCGCCAGTTCGAGGTAGTCAGCAGGTGTGTGCACGGACATGGCCCCCAAAATCCTCGGGCGATCATCCTGCCATCAGGGCCCGGTCGCCCGCGCGCGGGGCACCGCCGCAACCGGTCGAAGATCGCTTACGGGACAGCCCTTAGTGACCACGGTGCGGATCCACGGTGCCGTCCGGGTGGATACGGCCGTGGCTACGATGCGGAACGCCACGACCCCGGCAGTTGCGAGACACCGTTGGCGAATCCCGGGCCTGAACGTGACGTCGGCCTTCATGACCCGTTGTGGTCGTGAAGGCCGACGTTGTGTTTGGGGAGGGTGGCGGTGTCGTTGCACGCCAAGAAGATCAGCGAGGTTCCGGAGGAGACGGCCCGGGTGGCACGGGCTGCGTTCCCCAAGGGCAGCCTGGCGATGCGGATCCGCGATGAATTGGGCGAGCTGTTCCCGGACGCGGACTTCGGCGAGTTGTATCCGGCCAGGGGGAAGCCGGCGTGGTCGCCGGGCAGGCCGGCACTGGTCTCGGTCATGCAATTCGCCGAGGGCCTCTCGGACCGGCAGGCCGCAGACGCTGTGCGCGGACGGCTGGACTGCAAGTACCTGCTGGGGCTGGAACTGGTCGATCCGGGGTTCGACCATTCGGTGCTCACCGAGTTCAGGGACCGGCTGATCGCCGGAGAGGCCGGGGTTCAGCTCCTGGACCAGCTGCTCGAGGCCGCTGCGGAGCAGGGGCTGCTCAAGGCCGGTGGTCGTGCGCGCACAGACTCCACGATCGTGCTGTCCGCCACCCGGCAGATCAACGGCCTGGTGAGGCTGGGTGAAACGCTGCGTGCCGCGTTGAACAGCGTGGCAGCCCACGAGCCGGAGTGGCTGGCCGGCTGGGCTCCGCCTGAGTGGTTCGACCGGTACGCGATCCGGTTCTAGGACACCCGGTTGCCCAAGGGAAAAGCGAAGCAGAGCGAGCTGATTGAGCAGGTCGGCGCCGGACGGGCTGAGACTGCTGGAGGCCCTGCAGGCACCCGACGCCCCTGCGTCCCTACGGCTGCTCAAGCGGATCCGGACCCTTCGGGAGATGTGGATCCAGCAGTACTTCCTCGACAACGGACAGGTCCGTCGCCGGGAACTCAAGGATCGGCCGCCGGGCGCGGAACGGCTGGTCACGCCCTACGACACCGACGCACGGGGCAGCGTGAAGCGCGGCGTCTTTTGGGACGGCTACAAGGTTCACCTCACCGAGACCTGCGAGCCGGATGGCCCGAACCTGATCACACACGTCGCCACGACCGACTCCACGGTTCAGGACGTGCGACTGGTCGGCCCGATCCACGCACACCTTGCCGAGCGCGACCTCCTGCCCGACAGCCACCTGGTCGACGCGGGCTACGCAACCGCCAGGGAAGTGGTCACCGCCCGCCGGGATCACCAAGTCACCCTGGTGGGCCCGATCCTCGCTTCCACCAGCTGGCAGACCAAGGACGGCGGCTTCTCCCAGGCAGACTTCGCCATCGATTGGGAGAACCGGCAGGTGACCTGTCCCAACGGCGCGACCAGCAGCCGTTGGGCTGAAGACCGCTCCCAGGACGGGGCGGCCGTGGTTCGAGCACGGTTCCCGACAGCTGCCTGCCGTCCCTGCAAGGCCCGAGAGCAGTGCACCCGCTCCAACAGCAAGTGGGACATGGGCCGTCGGATCACTCTCCGTCCGCAAGCGGAGTACGAGGTGATCCAGCAGGCACGGGCCCAGGAAGACACCCAGGAGTGGAGGGAGCAGTACGCGCGTCGGGCCGGTGTCGAAGGGACGATCTCCCAGGGTGTTCGAGCCTTCGGCCTGCGCCAATGCGATATCACGGCCTCGCCAAGGCACGGCTACAGCATCAGCTCACCGCCACCGCTATGAACTTCCGTCGCCTCGACGCCTGGTGGACCGGCACTCCAAAGGCCCGTACGCGCAAGTCCTATCTGGCAGTTCTGCGACCCGCTGGGTGAAGCTCGTGCACTGAGCACTTCAGTTAGCCGGTCGTCCGGCGAAGAAGTGTGCGAGGGAGGACGCGAGTTCTTCTGGAGCCTCTTCGGCCATGTGGTGCCCGGAGTCGATGCCATGGCCCTGTACGTCTGGTGCCCATTGCCGCCAGATCTTCAACGGGTCCCCGTACAGGTCCTCGAGATCGTCCCGGAGCGACCACAGCATCAGTGCCGGACACCCCACCCGCACGCCGGCGGCGCGGTCACCCTCCTCATGCCGCCGGTCGACGGTGAGGCCGGCCCTGTAGTCCTCCAGCATCGCCCGCACCACGTCGGGCTTCCTCGTAGCGGCGCGCCACTCTTCGTAATTCTCCTGTCCCATGCTCTGCGGATCGCCGCGGTACCAGCTGTCCGGATCGGCATTGATGACCCGCTCGGGGATGTCCGGCTGGGCGAAGAAGAACCAGTGCCACCACTGCGTGGCGAACTCGGCCGTGATGCGGGACAGGTGCTCGGTGACGGGCAGGCAGTCAAGCAGCGCCACCCGGGAAACTGCTTCGGGGTGATCGAGTGCGAGACGGAGTGCGGCACTGCCTCCGCGGTCGTGCCCGGCAAGCGCGAACCGGGCATGTCCGAGGGAGCGCATCACCTCGACCACGTCACCGGCGACGGCCCGCTTGGAGTATCCGGAGTGGTCCGCGGTAGGCGCCGGGCCGGTGGACCGGCCGTAACCCCGGAGATCGGGACAGACCACGGTGAAACCGCGCCGAACCAGGAGCGGGGCGACGCGATGCCAGGTCGCGGATGTCCGGGGGTGGCCGTGCAGCAGCACCACCGGCGGCCCCTCCCCGCCGTAGCGCACGAAAATCGACGCTCCATCGACCTGAACCTGCCTGGCCTCAAAGTCCTCGAACAAGACCCGAACCCCCGCCGTCGTTGAAACACCGCCCCAACACAGACTTGCTTCTGCCCCGCGGGTGCCGTGGAAACAACTGCCCAACCGAATCGCGACAGACGGGATTCGCCAACAGTGTCGTTGCGATGCCGGGGTCGTGGCGTTGTCACCGGGTAGTCACCCGAGCCAGACGATGTTCAGCACGGTCAGTCGGCGCAGCGGCCGGTTCACCCAGTAGGTGAGGGAGAGCTGGCCGACGGACGCGTAGCGCACGTCCTCGCCCTTGAGGTCCTCCGGGTTCCACTGCCGGAAACCCCACGGGTCGGCGGCGGCGCCCAGGACATCCCACACGGTGTCTTCGACGTGCTCGGGCAGGGTGTCGAGGACCTTCGCGGCCGGAGCGGAGAAACGGACCGCGTACGGCTGTCCGCTCACCGGCGCCTTCGCCTTCGCCTTCCCCGGAGCTCCGCCATGTCGACGGCGTCGCTGTCGTCGTAGCCGGAGGCAACGAACGCGTCGACGGCCGGGGCGTGGGCGAGTCGGCCCTGCCAGTCTTGGACGACCGCGTACAGCCCGCCGAGGGAGAACGTCCGGCGGACTCCTCCAGGGCGGCCGCCCACTCCTGCTCGAAGGCCGGCACCCACTGCGCGGCGCGCCGGTCGGCGCGCAGCTGGTGGAGCAGTTCGGCCGGAGCTCCCGGCGCGGGGGCGTACGGCGTGACGGGTGCGTGGGCGGGCTGCGCGCTCATCTGGTCCTCCCGGCGGGTCGTCACCTCACGGTACGCGCGCCGGGTGGCCGTGGAAGGGGTCATGCGGTGATCCCCTCCTACCGGGTACGCAAGGCACGGGCGACGGCCTGGGCGTGCTGGCGCAGCGCCGGGTCCTGCTTCTCCCAGGTGGCGGCGACGTAGTTGAGGAGTTCGGCCGTCGCCCGCTCCGAGTTGCTCGGGTCGCTGGTCAACAGCCGGCCGTTGGTGCGGAGAAGGTCGGCCGAGCATGCGCCCCGGGAGGCCTTCCGGCAGTTCCTGCCGGCACACCGGTCCTGCTGCCGCAGCAGGACCGGTGCCCCCCCCGATGAGTCACCTCACCCCCAGGGGGTCGTGCCGACGCACACGGTGTCGACGATGTCGTTGCGCGGGTCCCCGGCGGAGAAGTTCAGCTGCTCGCCGATCTGGACGTCGGCCACCCACAGCCACTGGCTGCCGGTCCAGTTGTACATGTGGGCCTCGTGGCCGCCGCGGTTGTAGACCGAGCTGATCCGGTCGTGAAAGGCCGGGTTCAAGTAGCCCAGGTCGAAGCAGGCGGGCCCATACGGTGCCCGCCACATGTCCCCACCGCCGTGGGGGTCGGTGAAGTAGCAGGAGAAGTTGGCAGGACACCGGTCGAAGCCCGAGGCCGCGGCGGAGGCGGACGGGGCGCCGGTGGCGGCGAGGCCGGCGGCGAGTGTCATGGCCGCGAGCGTCACGGCGGTTCTGCGCTGAATGGCAGAGATCATGGAATCGTGCCTTTCGGGATCATGGCTCTGGTGTGCGCGGCTGCTCTCCGGAAGGTGCGGGACGCGGCCTGCGGGAACGCCGTGATACGAGCCTGATGCCTGCCGGCTCCGGGAAGTACCCCTTACTTGTAAGGGGTTGCCGGCCTCGGTGGCAGGCCCGGATTCGGCATGGCCGACGCTGTCCAAGCGCTGCCCGCGCAGTCTCGGAGGGGGCCCGTTCAGCCGATCAGGGCCGCCATCAGGCCCTCGCGTCCCGCCACGCCCACCTTTCGGTAGACCGCCTGCATATGGCTGTTGACAGTAGGCGTGGACAGACCGAGCGTGCGCGCGATGTTCTTGGCCGGCCGTCCCTGGGCCAGGTGAAGCAGGACGTCACCTTCGCGGGGGGTGAGCCCGTACCACTCCACGGCCACGGGGAGGAGCTTGTCGCCCGAGGCGGGCTGCAGGGTAATCACCGTGTCCCCCCTGGCCAGGTTGTCCAGGGGCTGTGCGTGCAGGACGACCCAGCCGCGGGAGGTGTGCAGCCTGCTGGCAGCGGTGCCCTCGGCGGCCCTGCGGGCGGTGTGGGTGATGTTGCACAGGGCGCTGAACAGTGCCTCGTCGTCGATGACCGGGCCTCCGGCCAGGACGTGCTCCCGCAGCCATGAGCGGATCGCGGGAGTGGCGGCCCTGATCGTGTCGTCCTCGCCGACGATCGCCACACCCGGCGGCCCCGTGAAGGGCGCGACGCGCAGGGGCTTGCTCGCCACGAACCGCTGCAACGCCGCCGCGAGGGAGCCCGCGAGACGCGCAGCAGCCTCGGCCTCCGGCTCGGAGAACTGCCTGGCGCCGCAGCGCCGGAACAGCACCAGGCCGCCGCGGACACGGCCGCCGCGGACCAGCGCGAGGCGCATCTCGCTGCCGTGGCCGGCGTCGCGCAGGACCTCGTGCAACCGGGCGCTTCGGCGGTGCTCGTGGACGCTCCGGCTCAAGACGCCCACCGGCGTGGGCCCGAAGATCAGCTCGGGGAACGGGAAGGCCTCGTCGGGCAGACCGAACTCCCGCTCCAGCGTGCGATGCCCCTCGGTGCTGAAGCCGTTGCGCATGGTCTGGAACGACGCGGCCAGAGTGAGCGGGTCGGCCCCCACGAGCCAGTAGCCGTCGTGCGGCACACACCGGCCGACCTCAGCGGAGAGTGCCTCGCCCAGTTGCTCGACCGTCACCGCTTCCGCCCCCACCGAGGGGATGGCGAGCCGGGACCTCTCCGTCTTTTCAGCCACGCCGCAAGTATGACGGGCGAGGGGCAGTGGCCGCGCGGGGTTGCCCGGGTGACCGGAAGGAGTGCCGGTCACCACTGGCCTCGCCCCGACCGAGTGTTTGGCCTGCTGACTGGTGTTTGATTCTGATACAGGTACGCGCCAATTGAGTAGGGGTTTTTCATCCTCCGGGCCGTCGACCACGGGCTCCTTGCCGAGCACTAGGTCGTTTCTGATGGCTCTTGGACGGTGTCGCGGAGCCAGATGACGATGGCGGTGACGGTGAGGGTGTCGTTGAAGATGTAGTCGCGTTTGTCGTAGCGGCTGGCCACTGCCCGGAACTGTTTCCACTTGCTGACGCAGCGCTCGACCGCGCTGCGCCGTCGGTACTGGGCCTTGTCGAATGCGGGTGGACGACCGCCGGCCCGGCCACGTTTGCGGCGGTTGGCCCGCTGGTCGTCCGGTTCGGCGATGGTCGCTTTGATGCCCCGGCGGCGCAGGTAGGCGCGGTTGTCGCGGCTGGAGTACGCCTTGTCGCCCCGCACCCGGTCGGGGCGGTGGCGTGGGCGGCCGGGCCCGCGGCGAGCAATGCGCAGCGTCTTCAGCACCGGCAGGAGCATGGGGCTGTCGCCCCGCTGGCCCGGCGAGGTGAGCCAGGTCAGCGGGCGGGCCCGGTCGTCGGCCAGCAGATGGACCTTGGTGGTCACCCCGCCTCGCGAGCGTCCCAGTGTCTCCCGCCCATCGGCCTCCACACGCGCCCCGCCCCCTTTTCGGGGAAGTCGCGCGGCGGCCGGTGCCGGGCCCCGGCCGCGTGCTGGTGGGCCCGGCAGGAGGTGGAGTCGATGTTCACCGCCCACTCCCGCTCCAGCTCGCAGACCAGGGCGCCGTCGGGATCACCGGCATCGGCCTCGATCTGCAGCTCGGCCAGGATCCGCTGCCAGGTGCCGTCCGCCGACCAGCGGCGATGCCGTTCATAGACGGTCTGCCAGGGCCCGTACCGCTCCGGCAGGTCCGGCCAGGGCACCCCGGTACGGGCCCGGAACAGCACCCCGTTCACCACCGTCCGGTGATCGGACCACTGCCCACCAGGCCGGCCGTTGGCCGGCAGCAAGGGCTCGATCGCCCGCCACTGCGCATCCGTCAGTTCATGTCGCCGCACCATGCCCGACGCCTGCCCAGACCAGAAGCTGATCCACCCACCGACCAAGAGCCATCAGAAACGACCTAGCCCCACGGGCACCACTCCAGGCCTGACCTGCGGCCTCAAGGATGAAAAACACCTACTCAGGGGGCCATCTCGTAGGACCCCGCGAGCGACTCCACGGTCTGCCAGACCCGTGCGGTGCGCGCCTCGTCGATGACGGGGCGCCGCACCGCGCCGAGCGCCCAGCTCTGCTGCGGCGCGGTGGCGGAACCCTTGCCGTGCAGCTCGACGGCGTGCGCGGAGAAGTCGCGCACGAGGACGGCGAAGAGCTCGTCGAGCACGTCCTGGTCCAGGCCGGTCAGGCGCGCCTGCTCCAGGATGAGCTGACCGTGCACGACGAGCGCGAAGAGCTGGCCGACGGAGAGGAGCAGGTCGAGGTCACGGCTCTGCTCCTCGTCGGGCGCGGCGGTGGTGACGAACTCGCAGAGGGCGTCGGCCTGTTCGCGGAAGCGGGCGACGTTGGGGACGTCGGCGTACGCGTCGTAGGCGTCGCGCCAGTCGTGGAAGCGCACCGAGCCGAGGCCGCGGGCCGGTCCCTGCGCGAAGAGGAAGGCGTCGTCACCGGCTTCGGCGCGGGTGGGCACGGGCGCGTACTCGGCCGGGTTCAGCAGGTGGTTGCGCAGGAACTTCAGGATGAGGGCGAGGTTGACGTGGACGGTGCCCTCCAGCTTCGGCAGCGAGCGGATCTCGACGGCGGCCTGCGCGAAGTAGTTGTCCTTCTCGAAGCCCTTGGCGGCGATGACGTCCCACATCAGGTCGATGACCTTCTCGCCCTCGGTGGTCACCTTCATCTTCGTCATGGGGTTGAAGAGGAGGTAGCGGCGGTCGTCGGGACCGGCCGAGCGGAAGTAGTCCACGGCACGGTCGCTGAAGAGCTTCATCCCGACGAGGCGTACGTAGGCGTCGGTCAGCTCGCGGCGCACGTGCGGGAAGGCGGTGACGGGGCGCCCGTAGAGGATGCGCTGATGGGCGTGGGTGACGGCCTCGTACATCGCGTGCTCGCAGATGCCGATCGAGGCGGTGCAGAGGTTGAACTTGCCGACGTTCACCGTGTTGAGGGCGGCGTCGAAGGCCGCGCGGCCGGTGTGCAGCACGTCCTCGGCGGCCACGGGGTAGCGGTCGAGCCGGAACTCGCTGACGAACTTGGACGAGTCGACGACGTTCTTCACCAGGTGATACGCCGGGTGGCGCGAGTCGGCGGCGAAGAAGACGTACCCGTCGGGGCCCTCGACGTCGGTGCGGCGGCCGAAGACGGAGACGAGTCCGGCGGCGTTGCCGTTGCCGATGTAGTACTTGGCGCCGCTGGCCAGGAAGCCGCCGTCGGCGGTGGGTTCGAGGAGCATGTCGGTGGAGTAGATGTCGGCGCCGTGCGCCTTCTCCGACAGGCCGAAGGCGAACACCTCCCCCTGGGAGAGCAGCTCGGCGGCGCGCGTCCGGGCGGCGGCGTTCTCGCTCTGCCAGACGGGACCCAGGCCGAGGATGGTGACCTGCCAGGCGTACCAGTAGTCGAGCCCGTAGAAGCCGAAGATCTCGTTGAGGGCCGCGATCCTGGCGGTGTCCCAGCGCTTGTCCGGCTCCCCTTCGCCGGCGGCGGCCGGGGTCAGGAAGGTCGCGAACAGCCCCTCCTTGGCGGCGAACTCCAGGAAGTCCGCGAGCCAGACGCGCTCCCGGTAGTCCTCGATCAGCCTGCGCTTGCCGCGGCTCTCGAACCAGTCCACGGTCGCGCGCAGCAGCCTGCGGGTCTCGGGGTCGAAGTGGGTCGGGTCGTAGGTGTGCGGGTTGAACAGCAGCGTGTCGGCCATGGGGGTTCGGTCGCCTTTCCGGGCAGGAGGGTGAGGGGGAAGGGAAGGAGAAGGGGAAAAGGGGGAGGCGCTCAGCTGCGGGAGGTCAGCCGGTGCAGGGTCGCGAGCACGTCGTCGAGCCAGGCGAGCGTCATCCGCTCGTACGCGATGCCGCCGCGCAGCACGACGTGCTGCAACTCCCGCCCGGCGTCCGGCGTCCCGGCCGCCCCGTCCGGCGGAAAGTCGCGCTGCTCACCGGCGAGATAGCGGGTGAGGCGGTCGGTGTGCGCATCGCGGTACCGCTCGACCTCGCGGATCAGCGCGGCCGGATCGCCGAAGGCCGCGCCGCGGATCTTCACGGCGAGCTCGTGCCGGACGCTCTCGGGCTCGATGGGTTCGTCCAGCCACCGGGTAAGGGCCGTCCGGCCCGGAGCCGCCACCGAGTACTCCTTCTTGTCCGGCCGCGCCTGCTGCGCCACCGCACGGGCGTCGATCCACCCGTCGCTCTCCATGCGTTTGAGTACGCGGTAGATCTGCTGATGCGTGGCGGCCCAGAAGTAACCGATGGACCGCTCGAACCGCCGGGCCAGCTCATAGCCGGACCCGGGCTGTTCGAGCAGCGAGACGAGGATCGCGTGCTCTAGCGCCATGCCGCGATCCTGCTATGCAACGAGTTGCATGAACAAGAGGTACCGACCGGGTGAGACACGGCTCACCCGGCCGTAGGGACCCCCTCGTCATCCGCGAGATGTCCGGCAACTGTGTTGGTCAAGGAACTTCAAAGCGGGGAGGGGCGTTGGCAGGAGGACGCGCGGTTACGCGCGGACTGGCAAACAGGTAGCCGAGGTGGCACGTATGGCGATGTGGGATCGGATCAAGGACCAGGCCAAGGGCCTGCAGCAATCGCAGGGCGGACGGAGCTCCGGCGGCTCCGGGCGTCCGGGGTCGGGATCCGGCGGAAGCGGAGGGTCGAAGGCGCAGCTCGTGGGCGTGCTCAAGACCCAGCTCGCCTCCCTCAAGACGGAGCTGAAGAGCGGTTCCTACCGCGACGCCAGCATGGCCATGTGCGCCCTGGTCGCGGCCGCGGACGGTTCGGTGGACCCGGCCGAGCGCCAGCACGTGGAGTCCCTGATCCTCCAGAACGACGTCTTGAAGAACTTCCCGCCCGAGCAGCTCAGGCAGCGGTTCAACAAGCACGTCGACCAGTTGTCGTTCAACTTCCAGCAGGGCAAGACGGAGGTCATGCAGGAGATCGCCAAGGCGGCGAAGAAGCCGGTGGAGGCGAAGGCGGTCGTCCAGACCGGGTTCGTCGTCGCCGGCGCGGACGGCTATATCGCCCCGGCCGAGGAGCAGGTCCTGCGCGAGGCGTGCATGGCGCTCAACGTCTCGCCGCAGGAGTTCGGTCTCTGACCTATGGGTCCTGCCGGTCTCGCCCCGCGTCCGCTGCTTTGAGGATCGACGAACCAGCGGCCGCGGGCGGGCGGCGGGGCCGGGTCCGGCCGCGGGCGTAACGCCCGGGAGTGGTCCCCACCACGCGCTTGAAATGCCGGGTGAAGTGCGGCTGGTCGTAGAAGCCGGCGGCGATCGCCACTTCGGACGGCGCCCGCCCGTCGAGCAGCAGCCGACGGGCCAGGTCGACCCTGCGGGACATCAGGTACTGATGCGGGGCGATGCCGAAAGCGCCGCTGAAGGCGCGTACGAGATGCGCGGAGCTGGCATGGAGCCGGCGCCCGGCCTCGTCCAGGGTGATGCCTTCGCAGAGCCGCTCGTCGAGGAGATCGCGCAGGCTGTCGGCGACCGGGCTGTGGGCGACCCGGCTGTGGGCGACCCGGCTGTGGGCGACGCCACGGGCCGGCCACGGTCCGCCTCGGGGCGACGCGGGCCGCAGATGGCCCCGCAGCCGTTCACCGACCAGCGCCAGGCGGCTCTCGGCCTCCAGCTCGTCGCCCCGGTTCGCCAGGGCCGCGTGCAGCTGTCCCACTCGTCTGCGGAGCAGCGGATCGGCGAGGTCGGGGCCGTCCACCGCCGGGCCGATGAAGCTCTCGTCGAGCTGCGTCATGTCGAGATACAGCACCCGTTTGCGGAACCCGTGGGGGGTCGCGGCGGAGCCGTTGTGCGGAACCTGTGGCGGCAGCAGACTCACCGTGCCGCTCGGGGTGCCACGCTCGTAGCGGTCCAGTTCGTACCGGACGGCTCCGTCGTCGACGATCAGCAGCGTCCAGGCGTCGTGCACGTGCATGGGATACGCGTGCTCGGTGAAATGGGCGTGGAAGACCTCCACGACTCCCGCGACCGGCGGGCGCCAGGCGGAAACCTCTTGTCCGTGCACCACGCAAAGAACGTACAAGACGCGGAGGGCCCGCACCCGCGAGTCTCACAGCATGAGAACGGACACCACCCCTGACACGAACCCCGCCGCCGAAACCGGGCACGACAGCGGAGTCGAGGCCCAGAACCCGCCCGTGCGGTTCGACACCAAGATCGCCGTCCTGCTCCGTGACGACCTCGAACCGTGGCAGCGGCTGAACGTCACCGCGTTCCTGGTGAGCGGCCTCGGCACGGCCGTGCCCGAGGTCGTCGGCGAGCCGTACGCGGACGCCGACGGCACCCCCTACCTGCCCATGTTCCGCCAGCCCGTGCTGGTCTTCGAGGGGTCGAAGGAGACGCTGACGGCCGCGCACGGCAAGGCGCTCTCCCGCTCACTGCCCAGAGCCGTGTTCACGGCGGACCTCTTCGCCACGGGCAACGACCGTGACAACCGGGCGGCGGTCCGGGCCGTGCGCGGGGAAGCCCTCGACCTGGTCGGCCTGGCGGTCCACGGTCCGCGCAACGCGGTGGACAAGCTGCTGAAGGGCGCACGCATGCACCCTTGAGCCTCAGTTGTTGGTGGTCACCCGGACGTAGTCCACGACGAGCCGGCTCGGGAAACCGGTGCTGCCGTCGGGGTCGCCGGGCCAGTAGCCGCCGACCGCCAGGTTGAGGATCAGGAAGAAGGGCTTGTCGAAGACCCACCGGTTGCCGTTGAGGTCGGCGGGGGTGCGGGTCTGGTAGACGTTGCCGTCCACGGACCAGGTGACCTTGTTCGGCGACCAGTCCACCGCGAAGGTGTGGAACTTGTCCGCGAACGCCTCACCGCCGGGCAGCGTGTAGCCCGCACCGATGCCGCCGGAGCCGGAGTAGCCGGGGCCGTGCAGGGTGCCGTGGACGGTGCCGGGCTCGAAGCCGACGTTCTCCATCACGTCGATCTCACCGCTGTTCGGCCAGCCCACGCTGCCGATGTCGGCGCCGAGCATCCAGAACGCGGGCCACATGCCCTGCCCGCGCGGCACCTTCATGCGGGCCTCGACATGACCGTACGCCTGGGTGAACTTGCCGGAGGTGTTGAGCCGGGCCGAGGTGTACTCGCAACGCCCGTACCAGCACTGGTAGTTGTCGGGGTTCTCCTTGCGGGCGGTGATGACCAGGTTGCCCTGCCCGTCGAGGGCCGCGTTCTTGTTGCCCGAGGTGTAGTACTGCCGCTCGTGGTTGTTGACGTTGTCGCCCGTCTCGATCTGCCACTTGCCGCCGTCGACCGCGGCCCCGGCGGGCCCGTCGAAGTCGTCGGAGAAGGTGGTGGCCGCGGCGGACGCGTCCGGGGAGGCGGGGGCCGCCTGCGCTCCGGCGGGGAGCCCGGCCAGGGCCGAGGCGCAGCAGGCCAGGGCGACCGTGGTGAGCGCCGCGCGGCGGCGCCAAGAAGTGTGCACTGTCATCACATCGCTTCACGTGGGGGTGCGAGGGAGTGGGGGGTGCCAAGTGCGGGAGCGTGCGGGGCCATTCGGTGCCATGAGCACATGAGCAAGGACATGCCCATGACAAACCGATGTCGAAAAATGAACGCGCCGGGCGATCAATCCCGCCGCTTCGTTCAGTACTTGATTTAAGAGAGCATCACAGGCCACGTCAAGGAGTTGGTGCGGACCAATCTGGCGGTGCGATCATCGACGCATGATCGAGAACGCGGTGCAGATGGTCGCCGTACCGGCGGGGCGGGTAACGCTCTCGGACCGGCGGACCGAGCGCAGTTGGACGGTGGGGCTCGCGCCCTACGAACTCGCGGCCCTCCCGGTCACGCAGGCGCTGTACGCGCAGGTCACCGGCGTGCGCCCGAGCGCCGCCGAGGGTGACGCGCTGCCGGTCGAAAGCGTTTCCTGGTGGGACGCGGTCCGCTTCTGCAATGCCCTGTCCGGGCGTGACGGGTACGCGCCCGCGTACCGCCTCTCCTCCGGAGAGGAAGGCGTCGAGCGCATCGAGTGGGACGCGTCGGCCGACGGGTACCGGCTGCCGACCGAGGCCGAGTGGGAGCACGCCTGCCGTGCGGGCACGAGCGGACCGCACTACGCGCCGCTCGACGAGATCGCCTGGTACCGCGGCAACTCCGGAGAGCGCATCCACGACGCGGGCGGCAAGCGGCCCAACGTGTGGGGCCTGTACGACATGCTCGGCAACACCTGGGACTGGTGCTGGGACATCTACGACGCCGAGGTCTACGGCGACTACCGGGTGCTGCGCGGCGGAGGCTGGTTCGACGAGCACTGGAGCTGCCGGGCATCGGCGCGGCGCCGCAGCCACCCGACGTTCCAGGTGGACGACGTGGGCTTCCGTGTCGCGCGTTCGCACGAGCCCCGACGAGCTGACCGAGAGCTCCGGACAGACACTGTTCCCGACCCGTCGTAACCAGAGGAGAGCACCCCATGAAAATCCATATGACCAGCGTCTTCGTCGACGACCAGAGCACGGCCGAGCACTTCTACACCGAGATCCTCGGCTTCGTGAAGAAGCACGACGTCCCGGTGGGCGGGAAGGACCGGTGGCTGACCGTCGTATCCCCGGACGAACCCGAGGGCACCGAACTCCTTCTCGAGCCCGCGGCCCACCCGGCCGCCGTGACCTACCGGGACACACTCGTCGCGGAAGGCATCCCGCTCGCCCAGTTCGCCGTCGACGACGTACGGGCGGAGTACGAGCGCCTGCGCGGCCTCGGCGTCAGCTTCACCCAGGAGCCCACCGAGATGGGCCCCGTCACGACCGCCGTCTTCGACGACACCTGCGGCAACCTCATTCAGATCGCGACCGAGCCGCAGTAGTCGACGGCACCGTCGAGCGTCCGGCGGACGGCACCCCGCAGCCAGTGGTGGCCGCCGTCGGCCGCGTGACGGGGATGGAAGGCCATGCCGATGACCACGGGCGGCAGCGGAAGGGGAATGCCGAGGAGGCGCAGCCCGAGGTCCGTGGCGGCGTCGGTGAGCGGCGGCGAGGGTGCGCCGTCGGGCGTGGTGGGGATCAGGCACACGGCGTCGCTGCGGGCGGCGAGGGCCATCGCGGCGAGGTGGCTGGGCAGCACGACGGTGACGTGCCGGCGGAGGCCGTGCTTGGCCAGAGCGGTGTCCAAGGGACCGGTGAACCGGCCGCGGCGGCTGACCGCCACGTGTTCGGCGGCGGCGAGCCGCTCCGGGGTCAGGGTGCCTTCGGTGAGGGGGTGACCGGGCCGGACGGCCGCCGCCATGCGCAGGGTGAGCAACTCCTCGACCAGGGTCTCGGGGTCGACGTGGTCGATGGCCCCGACCTCCAGATCGATCCGCCCGTCCCGCAGGCCGGGGCCGGCCTCCAGCTCCTCGGCCCTGAACCGCAGTGAGACCCCCGGTGCCTCCTGCCGAACCAGCCGCAGCAGCCCGGGCGCCAGCGCCGCGCCGGCCAGGTCCGCCGTCTGAAGGGTGAAGGTGCTCCGCAGGGTCGCGAGGTCGACCCGGGGGCCGGGGCTGAGCAGAGTCCCCAGGCGCTGCACGACCGAGGCGGCCTCCTCGCGCAGGGCCTGGGCGCGGGGAGTGGGAACCATGGCCTGGCCGGCCCGGACGAGGAGGGGGTCCTGGAGGGTTCGGCGCAGGCGGGCGAGAGTGCGGCTCATGGCGGCGGGCGAGGTGTGCAGCCTGGCGGCGGCGCGGGTGACGCTCTGCTCGGTCAGCAGGGCGTCCAGCGCCACGGCGAGCTGGGCATCGATGACGGGATCTTCGCTGCTCATCGGCATCATTCCACTTCGGGCAATAATCGCGTGCTGAAGTTCCCATTGTGGCAATGCCGGGGCTCTCCGCAGGATGAGTGACGTACCGATTCCGGCACGAACTCGCGAGGCCGCATGACGCGGCCCGCGGGGTTCGTCGCCCGAAAACCACTCACGCCCACGTTTTGGAGACACCACCATGCTCGCCGAGCAGACCACTCCGCCCGTCACCGCGTTCATGCTCATCAAGACCCAGCCCGAATGGCTCGCCATGACGCCCGAGGAAAGGGTGAACGCCTTCACCACCCAGGTCATGTCCGCGGTCAAGGCCAGGACCACCGGTGTGCGGTCGCGTTTCTACGACACGGAGTTCTACTCCACCCGCGTCACCGACGTCTGGGTCTGGGAGGCGGACGACCACGCCGCCTACCAGCTCCTCATCGACGTACTGCGCGAAACGCCCTTCTGGGACCGCTACTTCGAGGTCGTCGACCTCCTCGTGGGCACCGAGAACGGCTACGCGCGCACCTACGGCCTCGACCCCGTCACCACCATCAGCACCTGACACCGGCGGCACCGAGGGGCACGCCGCGGCGCCGGACCGGCATACCGAAGGTCGGGTGGGCGACGCCCCAGGCCGCGGCCTTGCAGAGCGTCTCCTTGTACAGTGCGGCGAAACGCCCCGTCAGAGCCGCCCGGAGGGCACGGTCGTCGGCGGTGACGTACTGGATGATGCCCTCCTTGCGGCCCAGCGAGATGCACTGGTTGAAGTAGCGCAGCGGGGCGTTCGGGAGCTTCCCGCCGGTCAGGCGTGCCGCGAGGGAGTCGGCGGCCTGCCAGGCGGTGGGGGTTCCCGAAGCACACGACATCCGGAGCGGTTTGCCGCCGGGGCCCATCGCCATGGCCGCGTCACCGATGGCGTACACGTCCGGATGCGAGACGGAACGCATGGTGCCGTCGACCACGATCTGGCCCGTGCCGGTGACCTCCAGAGCGGTGGCCCGTGCGAGGGGGTGGACCGCGAAACCGGCCGTCCATACGGTGACCGCCGCCGGCACGTCGCCGCCGTCCGCCGTGGTGACGCGGTCGGCCTCCACGGAGGTGACGGCCGTGTGCTCGTGCACCGCGATGCCGAGCTTGTCGAAGACCTTCCGCAGGTGACGGCGGCCGGCGGGGGAGAGCCAGTCGCCGAGTCCGCCACGTGCGGCGAGGGCGACGTCGAGGTCGGGGCGCGCCTCGGCGATCTCGGTCGCCGCCTCCAGGCCTGTGAGCCCGCCGCCGACGACGACCACGGTCCTGCCGGCGTCCAGCGCGGCGAGGCGCTCGCGCAGCCGGAGCGCCCCGGGGCGGCCCGCGATGTCATGGGCGTGCTCGGCGGCGCCGGGTACGCCATGGGTGTTCCAGCCGCTGCCGAGGGCGTACACCAGACTGTCGTACGCCAACTCCTCGGCGCCGTCCGCGCCGTGCACCGTGACGGTTCCGCCGTCGACGTCGATGCCGGTGACCCGCGCGAGCTTCAGCGTGACGCCCGTGCCCGCGAACATCTCGCTGTAGGGCCGAGGGGTGAGGTCCTGGCCGACCGCGAGCTGGTGCATCCGTACGCGCTCGACGAAGTCGGGCTCGGCGTCGACGAGGGTGATGGCGACGTCCGCACGGCGCAGCCGCCTGGCGAGGCGCCCGGCGGCGAACGCTCCGGTGTAGCCGGCTCCGAGGACGATGATGCGGTGCTGCATTTCCTGGCTCCTGTCTCGCGGGGGTTCGCCACCTGAACCGGACAGGCCGCGGTTTCCTGACAGGAACGCGATGTGACTCACCTCACCTTCTGGCCGGAGGTGTCAGAAGGTGAGGTGCAGGGGCTCCCCGTGGTCGTGGCCCGTCGTCGCCCACTGCCGGTTCGCGCGTTCGAGCTTGTCGGGGTTCAACTGGCTGCGGAAGGCGGCGACGCCCGCGGCGGTGATCTCCAGGCACGTGACGCCGATGACCCGGCCGTCGACGACCGCGACGAGGGCGGGGGCGCCGTTGACGGCCGTGGTGTACACCTCGGGCGAGCCGCCGGCGAGGTCGCGCTTGGCCTTGCCGGGCAGGAACAGGCCCCGCATGAACTTCGCGACCGCGACGGCGCCCTCGAACGCCTTGGCGCGGGCAGGGATCTTCCCGCCGCCGTCACCGACCGCGATGGCGTCCTCCGTGAGCAGCCGCACGAGCGGTTCGGTCCTGCCGCTGGTGGCGGCGGTGAGGAACTCCTCGATGACCCGCCGGGCGGCGGCCTCGTCGACCTCGGCGCGGGCCCTGCCGGCCCGGATGTGCTTCTTGGCGCGGTGCGAGATCTGCTGGCTGGCGGCCTCGGTGATGTCGAGGATCTCCGCGATCTCCCGGTGGGTGTGGCCGAAGGCCTCGCGCAGCACGTACACCGCCCGCTCATTGGGGGAGAGCCGCTCCATGAGGGTGAGCACGGCGTACGAGACCGACTCGCGCTGCTCGGCGGTGTCGGCGGGGCCGAGCATCGGGTCCCCGGCGAGCAGCGGCTCGGGCAGCCACTGGCCCACGTAGGTCTCGCGCCGGGCGCGGGCCGAGGCGAGCTGGTTGAGGCAGAGGTTGGTGAGGACCTTCGTCAGCCAGGCCTCCGGGACGTCGATGCGGTCGACGTCGGCCGCCTGCCAGCGCAGGAACGTGTCCTGCACGGCGTCCTCCGCGTCACTCGCGGACCCCAGGAGGCGGTAGGCGATGGCCCGCAGGCGAGGCATGGCGGCCTCGAAGCGGTCGATGTCACGCATGGTCAGAGCCATGGCCCGGATCCTAACCGGCCACCGGAACGATGCCTCCGGCGGGAGCGATGAGTTCGGCGGACGCGGACGGTCTACCCGTACAGAACGCTCATGCCGCATGCCGTGCACCACGGAGGTACTCATGACAGCCGAGGCGCTACCCCCCGTCGTCGACGCCAAGACCTGGAATCACGAACTCGACGATCTGCGGGCCCGCGAGAAGGCCGCCACCCGGGAACTCGACGCGATCGCCGCCCAGCGCCGCCGTCTGCCGATGGTCGAGCTGCCCGACTACACCCTGGAGGGCGAGGACGGCCCCGTCCGGCTGGCCGACGTGTTCGGCGGCCACTCCCAGCTCGTCGTCTACCACCACATGTGGTTCCCCGGCGAGACCTGGCAGTGCTCGGGCTGCACCGGCTTCACGGCGCAGTTCACCCGGCCGGAGCTCCTGGAGGCGTACGACGCCAGGTTCGTCGTCGTCACCCAGGGGCCCATCGACGAGGCCCTGGCGTACAAACGCCGGGTCGGGAACAAGATGACCTGGTACTCCACCGCGAACAGCCCGTTCGGCGGCGACGTCGGAGCACCGCCCGGCGGCGGCTTCGCGGTCAACGTCCTCCTGCGCGACGGCGACACGGTCTACCGCACCTGGCACACCAACGGCCGGGGCGTCGAGCAGCTCAGCCACACCTTCGCGCTGGTCGACGTGCTGCCGTACGGGCGGCAGGAGGAGTGGCAGGACTCGCCCGACGGCTGGCCGCGGTCACCCACCTACAGCCGCTGGGCCGACTCGCAGGACATCGCCGCGCGGTACGGCACCGAGGAGTGAGGCACTGACGTCGCCGCCACGATGACCTGTCACCTCGGCGAGGGGCGGGGCGCCAGGCGTTCGGTGAGGACGCTGCCGGTCAGGGCGATGTTCTCCGCCTGGGTCATGGCGTGGTGGGTGCAGGCCGTGTCGTGGGAGGTGATGCGGCCGGTGATCCAGGGCTGCCAGGTGCGGCCCGTGGGGGCGGTGGCGGGTTTCCCGCGAGTGGCGTGGAAGTAGACCAGGTCACCGTCGAAGACGCCTTCGGTGAAGGTGGGCAGGAGAGTGGCGTGGTGGCTGATGAGCGCCGTGGCCGCCTTGAGGTGGACCTCGTCGAGCGTGTGCTCGGCGTACGACGCCAGCGCCTCGGCCGGCATGACGGCACGACAGGGCGCGGCGCCGCCCTGCGAGGGACCGCGCTGCTGAGGCAGTTGCCCGGCGGCTTCGAGGAGCAGGTTCGTCAGGCGCTGCGAGTCCTGCTCGGCGCACAGGTGGCCCGCGGGGTCGATGGGCTGGGCGTCGAGCATGGCCAGCATGTCCACCCGCTCGCCCTCGCTCTGCAACTGGACCGCGACGGCATGGGCCAGGGCTCCGCCGAGCGACCAGCCGAGCAGGTGGTAGGGACCGCTCCGCTGGACCGAGCGGATGTGCCGGATGTAGTCGGCGATCATCTCGCGGAAGGAGGCCGCGGGCCGGTCGGCGCCGCGCAGCCCGCGGGCCTGCAACGCGTACACCGGGACGTCGGCCGGCAGGTGCGGCGGCAGGGTCGCGTAGCACCAGCCGAGGCCGCCCGCGGGGTGCACGCAGAACAGCGGCGGGCGGGTGCCGGTGGTGCGCAGCGGCAGCAGGACCTCGAAGGCGTCCTGCTGGGTGTCCGCCTCCAGGAGCCGGGCCAGGGCGGCGACCGTGGGGGCCTGGTACAGCGCGCCGAGCAGCAGCTCGGCACCCAGGTCGGTGCGGACGCGGGCGGTGAGCTGGGCGGCCAGGAGCGAGTGGCCGCCCAGGGCGAAGAAGTCGTCGTCGATGCTGACGTCCGCGATGTCGAGGACGTCGCAGAAGATGCCGCACAGCTCCTTCTCCAGCGGGCTCCCGGCCGGACGGCCGCCGACCGGGGCCGCGGGGGCCGCCGCGGTGGCGAGGGCGGCGCGGTCCAGCTTGCCCTGGACGGTCAGGGGCAGGGCCCGGTGGACGACGAAGCGGGACGGCACCATGGGGGAGGGGAGCCGGGCCGAGACCCAGGACCGCAGGCCGACGGTGTCCAGCGGAGCGCCGACGCTGTCCGCGACCGGGGTGTCGACTCCGTCCGGGACAGGGGTGCCGGTGCCGCCGGCGACCGGGTCCCGGTCGGTCACGACATGTGCGACCAGGGCCTGCGTGGCCAAGGCGCCGCGACCGTCCTCGTGGACGGTGACGGCGGCGTGGGCGACGCGAGGGTGACCGGCGAGGACCGCCTCGATCTCCGGCAGTTCGATGCGTACGCCCCGCACCTTGACCTGCTGGTCGTCGCGGCCGAGGTACTCCAGCTCGCCCTCATGCGTCCGGCGCACCAGATCACCGGTGCGGTACATGCGGGAACCCGCCGCGCCGAAGGGGTCGGCGACGAACCGCTCGGCGGTCAGGCCGGGCCGCCCCAGGTACCCCCGGGCGACCTGCGCGCCGGCCAGATACAGCTCGCCCGGCACCGTCGCGGGGACGGGCCGCAGCGCGTGGTCGAGGACGTAGGCCCGCACATTGTGGCCGGGACGCCCGATGACCGGGCGCTCCGCGGCCTCCTCGATACGGCCGTACACCGCGTCCACGGTGCATTCGGTGGGCCCGTAGTAGTTGTGGAAGACGGTCGTGGGGCAGGTCCGCAGTCGCTGCCACAGGCCGGCGTCGATGGCCTCGCCGCCGACCATCACCATCCGCGGGTGATGTCCCTCGCCTTCCACCAGGCCCGCGGCCAGCAGCCGGCGGAGGAAGGAAGGCGTGAGGTCGAGGAAGTCGATGCGCCGCTCGCGGACGGTGGCGACGAGGGCGCCGGGGTCGAGCCGCACCGGCTCCTCGATGAGGTGCAGCTCCTGACCGGCGGCCAGGAAGAGCAGCCCCACCCAGGCCGTGTCGAACGAGAAGGAGGCGGTGAGCGCGGCCCGCAGCCGGCGCCCCGCCGAGGCGACACCGGGAGCGATCAGGTCGCGCTCGTGGTCGAAGAAGAGATTGGTCAGCTGCCGGTGCTCGACGACCACACCCTTGGGGCGCCCCGAGGTGCCCGAGGTGAAACTGACGTACGCGGGATGATGCGCCCGCAAGGGCCGGGGACGGTCCGGGTCTCGGGGGTCGGTCACCGGCCGGCACCCGAGCTCCACCACCGTCCTCTCCTCGTCGAGCACCACCGTGGGCGTGGCACGGGCGAGACGCGATGCCTCGGCGGAGGTGGTGATCACACACAGCGGCCGGGCGTCGCCCACCATCGTGCGGACGCGCTCCGCGGGGTGGCTCGGGTCCAGCGGCACACAGGCCGCGCCCGTCTTGAGGACGGCGAGCAGGGCGACGGCGTAGTCGGCCGTACGGGGCAGCAGCACCGCCATGTATGTCTCGGGGGCGGCGCCTCGCGCGAGCAGCAGGTGCGCGAGGCGGTTGGCGCGGGCGTTGAGTTCGCCGCCGGTCAGCTCCGTCCCGCCGCACACCAGGGCCGTCCTCTCGGGGGCACGGCGGGCGTGGGCCTCGAACAGCTCCGGCAACGTCGTGGCGGGGACGGCGTGTTCGGCGCCCTTCGCGGCGCTCAGCAGCTCCGCGCGCTCACCGGCCGGCAGGAGGTCGATGTCCTTGAGGGGCTGGGCAGGGTCGGCCTGTGACAGTGTCCGCAGCAGGGCCATGAAGCGCCGGTGGTGGGCGGTGACGTCCGCGGCGGAGTACAGGGCCGGGTCGGCCTGGAAGTCGATGCGCAGCGAGCCGTCGGTGGGCCGGTCGTACACGTTCACGCCCAGGCCCGTGACCGGCCCGTTGGACAGGTTGTGCAGCACCGCCGCGTACCGCCCGAAGGCCAACTCCTTGTCGTGCGTCATGATGTTGATGCCCCAGTCGTCCGCGAAGCCTTCAGGACGCCGGGCGATCTTCAGCTCACGCGCCAGGTATCCGTACGGATAGCGCTGGTGGCGCAGGAGCCCCTTGGCCTTGTCGACGGTGTGGCGCAGCAGGTCCTCCAGGGTGCTCCGCTCGTCCATCCGCACGCGCAGCGGCAGGATGTTGGCGAGCATCGTCGGCACGTCGCGCGCCGCGGCGCCGCGTCCGGTCACCGTCAGATCGAGCGTCACCTCGTCCCGGCCGCTGAGCCGGTGCACGTACAGGGAAAGGGCCGCCATCGCCGCCGTCGCCAGGCCCGTACGCGCCCGGCGGGCCAGGGACCGCAGCCCGTCCGTCGTCGCGGCGTCGAGGTGGCCGGTCGCCCGGACGAAGCCGCGCGGGATGTCCGGCACTTCGTGCGCGGAATCCGGCCGGGAGGGCCAGTCGGCCAGCTCCGCCGCCCAGTACTCCCTGTCCCGTACGAACCGCTCCGACGCGTGGTACTCGGCCTCGTCCGCGAGCACCTGGCTCAACGCGCCCATACGGCACGGCGGGACGGGCTCCCCGGCGTCCAGGGCGGTGTACACCTCGGCGATGCGCTGGATGAACAGGGCCGCGCCGTAGCCGTCCAGGGTGATGTGGTGCATGCCGAGGTACAGCAGGCATCGGTCCTGCGCCGTCCGCAGGGCGGCGAAGACCCCCGTGGGGGAGCGCCCGAGGTCGACCGGCCGGTCGAGCTCGGCGCGCATCCACGCGTACGCGGCCGCGGTGGGGTCGCTCTCGTCCCGCAGGTCGATCCGCGGCAACCCCCAGCCGCGCAGCGGCTCGACGACCTGCCGCACATCACCGCCGTCGTCGGTCACGAACCGTGCGCGCAGTCCCTCGGCGTCGGTGAGAGCCTCGCGCAGCGCCCGCTCCAGGACGTCCACGTCGACCGGGCCCTGGAGCTCCACCACCTCGGCCGCCCGGAACGCCGGGCTCCGTGGATCCAGTGCCTGGGCGAACCACATGCCCGTCTGCGCAGCGCTCAGCGGCATCCCGCGGCCACCGTCGAACCTACTGTCCATTCTCGCGTCAACTTCCCTCACGGCCAGGGCCACCGCCCGCTCGCGCCGGCTCACGGCACGCTCTGCCGCCCCCTCTGTTCGGGGCGGCCATCCGGACAAGTGCCATAGAGGGCAACGAGCCGCGCCCGGTGAAGTGTCGGTTATCAGCCAACCTGCCTACGGCGAGGGCGGTGATCCCGGGCCCTGAGAGTCGGCTACGGCAGCCCCCGGACGTACTCGGTCACCAGCGTCGCCACCGCGTCCGGCGCCTCCATGTGCATGATGTGGGTGGCCTCGACCCCGGCGACCGTGACCGTCGGCCGGGTGCGGGCGAGCACGGCCAGTTCGTCGCGGACCTCTTGCGCGAAGCGGGTGTTGAACTCGCTGAACCACTCCATGCCCGGCGCGGAGGGCAGCCGCCGGTCCGCCCGGGCCAGGAGCAGCGGACGCTCGATGCCGTCCAGCCACTTGGTGACGCCGAGCGCGCCGATCCCGTGGAGTTCGTCGACGAGCTGCCGCGCCGCAGTCCGCTCCGGCAGCGTCTGCCATGTGCCGTCCGGCAGCGGTCGGGCGGCGGCTCGGGCCGCGGCCTCCGCGTGGTCGGCGGGGATACCGAGCCGGGCGGCGTCGGTGACCTTCTGCTCGACGTACCCGGCGGGCGCGACGCTCCCGGCCATCGCCAGCAGCCCCTCGTTCACGCGCTCGGCGCCGGGGTACTCGGGGCTCCACCAGAAGCCGTCCAGATTGACGGCGGCGCGGGTCTGGTCCGGGTGCTCCCGGGCGTACTCGACCGCGGTCATTCCGCCGAGCGAATGGCCCACGATGACGGCATCGGACACGCCGTGCGCGTCGAGGGTGTCCGCGATGAGCTGTACGGCGGTGGACATGGTCCAGGGGGAGACGTCGGGGGAGCGGCCGTGTCCCGGCAGATCGAGGCCGAGGACCCGGTGGTCGGTGGTGAGCGGGGCAGCGGCTGTCTCCCAGTCGGCGAGCGACCGTCCGAAACCGTGCAGGAGAACCAACTGGGGGCCAACGCCCCCGAATTCATGGGCATGTAGGAGAGTCATCGGACATCAATGTAGGGGACATACGGGTATGCGGACACCAGGTTTACGATCTTCCTGACCGCATCGGCCGGGGTCCGTGGCAGGAGCCCGGCGGGGCGCCGTCGTCGCCGCGCCACGGAGTCAGTCCCACCGCCACTCCAGTCCATAGACGCCCGGCGGGCACTTGGCCGGCAGCAGGTGGGCGGTGTGGGACGTGTCGAGGGACACCCGGTGGCGCTGCCGCGGCTCGTCGTCGAGGCGTTCCCGGTAGACGTAGTGGCAGCTCGTCGGGGTTGCCAGCGGATGGAAACGTACGTGCAGCAGGTAGGTCCGGAGGGATTCCCTGAGGCGGCGCTCGTGGCAGTAGGAGGTCGTGGGGGACGGGCCGATGTGGACGGTGTACTCGACCACCGCCGTGTCGTTGCGGGCCAGCGGGCGGCCGAAGGAGATCTCCGCCAGCACACTGCGCAGCTCCGGCAGGAAGCGCCGGTCGGCCAGTTCCCCGCCGCGCACGACGACATCGACGGCGTCGGTCGGCAACGCGTCGAGGAAGTGGACCACGGCAAGCTGCCGGGCACCGTCCCGCACGGCCCGCAGCACGCTCGTCACCGTGATCTCGCGGATGGAACGATGCTCGTCCAGGGTCACCGTCTCGTGGGTGACCAGCGCCTGGGTGTCGGAGTTGAAGTGGAGGAACGCCTCGCCCAGCACCTGTTCGAGGTCGGACTGCTCGCCGTAGACACCGCGGACGGCGGCAGGGTCGTGCGGCAGTGCCCGGCCGCGGGGGCGGTGCGGTCCGAGCAGGGAGCGCAGCGTGCCCTGCCGCAGCCCGAGTATCGGCTCCAACGCGTCGATCGCCCGCAGCGACTGGAGCCGCTCGGGCTGGCTGCGGCCCCGCTGCCAGTGGCTGAGCGTGGCGGGGCTGACGCTGATCCCCTGGGCGTGGAGGCGGTCGCATATGCGCTCCAGGGAGAGCCCACGGTGCCGCAGGGCCTCACGGAAGACGAGCGCGAAGGTGTCCGGGCCTGAGGGGATGAGGTCGTTCGTCATGATTTCTTTCGATGTGGGCGTACGTGCGCCGTTCCGCGGTCGGCCGGTGCCTTCGCCCATACGCCGAGCAGGGGCCGTTCACCGTAACCGGTGGACGGCCCCTGTGACCCGGATCGGAAAAGGATCAGTTGGTGTTCAGCGTCAGGCCGTAGTAGCTGAGCGCGTCATCGAGCGGCTGGAAGTAGGACGAACCGCTGGAGTTCACACCGGAGCACTGCTGGCCGATGGGGCCGCCCGAGGTCATGCCCTGGGCCTGGTTGCCGGAGATGTAGGCGCCGCCGCTGTCGCCGCCCTCGGTGCAGACGGTGGAGCTGCCGAGGCCGGAGACCACGGTGTCGGGGCCGCCGTTCGGGTCGGTGTAGGTGACGCTGACGTTGTACGAGTTGACCTTGCCGCAGGTCCAGGCCGTGGTCTGGCCGGACTTGCAGAGCGCGGAGCCCGAGGCGGCCCGGCGGCTGCCCTGGACGGCGACCGGGCTGCTGTTGCCCCAGGTGCCGACGCTGGTGGCGATGGAGTTGCCGGCGTCGATGGCCGCGATGCCCATGTCCACGCTGCGCGTGCCGCCCGCGAACCGGCTGTGCGTGGCCTTGGCGAAACGCGCGTTGTTGTACGAGAGGACGGGGAGGTCCTCCACACAGTGCCCCGCGGTGACCAGGAACTGCTTGCCGTTCCTGTCGCGGGCGCCGTAACCGACGGAACACAGGTAGCCGTTGTAGGTCATCCGGCTGCCCGGGTAGATCACGGCCTGCGGGGTGAGCTTCTCCTGGCCCTTGACGACCTTGACCGCCTTGCCGTGCTTCGCGGCCTCGGCCAGGAACGCCTTGGTGGCCGCTCCCCGCCCGCTGTTGACCTCGACCCTGACCGTGTCCGAGGCGAGGTCGACGCGCCACGAGGACACGCCTGCGGGGACGCGCTCGGCGGCGAGGGCGTCCAGCTTCGCCTTGATCTGGTCCAGCTCCGCCTGGCCGCGGGCGGGGACCCGGGCCTTGAGGCCGCTCTTCTCGATCTGGCCGGCCTCGGCGGCGTTGTCGGCGTTGACCGTCAGCTTGCCGCCGGCGGTGAAGAAGGCACCGTCGCCGGATATCCCGTTCTTGGCCAGCGCCGCGAGCCGTCTCTGCTGTGCGTCCTGCTCGTCGAGCCGTGCGACGGCGGCCTTCTCGCTGACGCCGAGCGAATCGGCGAGCGCCCGCACCATCTCCGGCTGGTACCGCGGAGCGGCCTCGCCGGCCTGGGCCTGGGTCGTGGTCACGGCGGTGACCGAGAGCAGTGCTCCGACGGCGGCGATGAGGGCAGACTTATGCGAAATGCGCACTCTTATTCCTTCCGGTAGCAGGCAGCGGCCACGCGGCATTCCGGCATCCCGGGCACAGCGACATTCCCGGAATGGGGATTTGGGTGCGTTTCCCGTGAAGGCGGGCCTTTGCCTGGCGGCGAAAGTGGGGGCTCCGCCGCGCCCTGACTTTCGCCCATCCACCTGAGGCTCATCAAGGTTCGTGACCGGGCAGGTTTTTAACAGAGTGGGGTTGAATCTGTTTACCGGACGGGCGGGGCCGCGGCCCTGGACGTCGGCTGGTGGCGTCCGCGCCCACGCGCCCCGCGCCACGTGTCCGGGACCGTTCGTCACTCGTTCAGGGGAAGCCGCTGCGGGGCACGTCTCGTTGATCAACCGCGTGGGAAGGACCGCGGCAGCAACAGGTCCGCCGCGCAAAGGACTTGAAAGCACGGCTTCGCCAGAGGTCCCCCATGACGTCCATGTCGGTGATTCCTCGACGGCCGGATTCCGCAGGTCCGTTCCCGTTACCCCGGAAAGAGGAACCGCATGGCTCGCCCGGCACACAAGGCCTGCAACCGGCGGTGGAAAGCCCTGGTGTTCATCTGTCTCGCCGAGCTGATGGTCGTGCTCGACGGCACCATTGTGAACATCGCCCTGCCCTCCGCCCAGCAGGACCTGCATTTCTCGGACGCCAACCGGCAGTGGGTCGTCACCGCTTACGCGCTCGCGTTCGGCGGCCTGCTCCTGCTCGGCGGCCGCATCGCGGATCTGTGGAACCGCAGACACGCCTTCCTCGTGGGCGCCATCGGATTCGCCGCCGCGTCCGCTCTGGGCGGCGCGGCCGTGAACACCTCCATGCTGATGGGTGCGCGCGCCGTCCAGGGCGCCTTCGCCGCACTGCTGGCACCGGCCGCGCTGTCCCTCCTTTCGGTGATGTTCGCCGACGGCAAGGAGCGTGCCAAGGCGTTCGGCATCTACGGGGCCATCGCGGGCGCCGGAGCCGCGATCGGACTCCTGCTGGGCGGGGTGCTCACGGAGTATCTGACCTGGCGCTGGACCCTGCTGATCAACATCGCGTTCTCAGCCGTCGCCGCCCTCGGCGTTCTCTACATCCCCGTCGAGCAAGGAGCCGGCCGCCGCCGCGGCCGCCGCCTGGACCTGCCCGGTGCCGTGCTCGCCACAGGCGGCCTGGTGTGCCTCGTCTACGGCCTGACCAAGGCGGAGTCCGACGGCTGGGCCGCGCCGGTGACCTTGGCCCTGCTGGGCGGCGCGGCCGTGCTCCTGGCCGCGTTCGTCGTGCTCGAAGCCCGGGTGCGGGAACCGCTGCTGCCGCTGCGCGTGATCCTCGACCGCAACCGCGGCGGCGCCTACCTCTGCCTGGGCATCGTCTTCGTCGGCATGTTCGGGCTGTTCCTCTTCCTCACCTTCTACCTGCAACGAGACCTCGGCTTCAGCCCGTTGGCGTGCGGAGCGGCCTTCCTGCCGCTGACGGCCGGCATCATGATCGGCGCCGCACTGATCGGCACCCGCCTGGCGCCACGCGTTCCCGCGCGGCCGCTGATGATGTCCGGGTTCCTGGTCGGGGCCGCGGGGCTCGTCGTCCTCGCCCAGATCACCCCGACCAGCTCCTACACCGCGATCGTCCTGCCCGGCATGTTCGTCATGGGCCTCGGCCTGGGGACCGTTCTGACGCCCGCCGTCAGCCTCGCGACCCACGCTGTCGAGCCACGGGACGCCGGTGTCGCCTCGGCCATGGTGACCACCGCCCAGCAGATCGGCTGCGCCGTCGGCACCGCCCTGCTCAACACCGTCGCGGCCACCGCCACCGCCGCCCACCTGCGCGACCACCCTCCCCTCGACCCCGCCACCGCCCGGCAGGTCACCGCGCGGGCGACGGTCCACGGCTACTCCACCGCCATGTGGTGCGCGGCCGGCATCCTCGCGCTGGCCGGCGTGGCCGCCGCCGCCCTCATCGACCACCGGCCCCGTACCACCGCCGAACGGCCGACCGGCGAGCGCGGCGCCGGCCGCCGCCGCCTGGCACCGCCATGACGGCGGGCTGGCGCAGCGGGCGTGCGAGCCGTTTCAGCACGGCGCAGGCCAGCAGCATGACGGCGAGACCGACGCCGACCATGGCGAACGTCAGGTCGGCCGCGGCGGCAGGCGACCGCAGCGCCTCAGTGGTCACGGTGTGACCTGGTCGATGACGTCGTGCGTCCGCGACGCGAGGGCGTCGATCTGCGCGTCCGTGTACCAGGCACGGCTGAGCGGCAGATCGATGTGGAGACCGTCGCCGAAGCGGGTGACGACCACGAAGAGCGTGGGAATGCGGGCCATCGGCAGGACCCGTAGCCCCGTGGCGACGAGATCGCCCGGCAGGGACGGCGGGGTGATCCTGCCGAGGTTGGTGACGAAGAAGGTCGGCGGGCACTGCTGCGCCATGTACGGGAAGGCCGCCAGCTCCCGTTCGGGGATTCCCGCGGCAAGGCCCTCGCGCACGGAGTCCGACAGTTCGCGGCCGAGGGCGAGCGGGTCGGCGGGGTCGTCGACGGAGAGCCGGACCGGCATGCCGGAGGCAGCCGACTGCAGGACCTCGCCGGGGATGGGCGGCGTCACCCGCCTGCGCATGTCCACCGCCACGCCGCAGCACACGGAGACGGGCCCGCGGGCGGGTTCGAGCGAGGGCCGTACGGCGGCGGTGAACACCCCGCACACCAGGGAGTTGACGGACAGCGCGTGACGGTGGGCGACGTCGACGAGAGCGGCGGTGCGGGCGGCGTCCACGGTGACGCGGGCGGCCCCGAATGTCATGTCGGGCCCGGGTCCAGGACCCGCCGACGCCGGTGACGGCAGGCGGGCCGGAGGGATCAGCGCATCGATCTCCGCGCGCTCCGCCACGTACTTCCGCAGCTCGTCCGGCCCGTACCTGTGGTGGAACGCGTCCTCGATCGCCGGGGCGAGGACCGGCTGGACCGGCGCCGTACTGGAGTTCCGCCCCGAACACACGGCGGTGTACAGGGACCAGAACGTCTGGTGGAGGGCGATGACGCTGGTGCCGTCCACACACGCCCGCGGCAGTGTGGTGACGAGCCGGTGAGCCGGCCCCGGTGCGTCAGGTGCCCGCCCCGGTGTGTCACTCGTCCGCTCGTCCGTGATCAGCGCCATGCGCAGCAGGGGGCCTTCGGACCAGTTGGTTGTGGCGTTCAGCTCCTGCCGCAGGTCCGTGCCCCGGTCCAGGCGGACGGTGGCGCGCTGCCCGTCGGTGATGCGCACGTACGCGTGTCCGTCCTGGAGGGACAGCTTTCCCCCGAGCACGGGATAGCGGCGCACGAGTTGTTCGAGCGCGTCCTGGAGCGCCGAAGCGTCGATGTCCCCGCGCAGTTCCCAGACGGTGACCACGCGCATGTCACCGGCGACCATCATGGCCTCGTGGTCCGACAGGAGACGTTCCATTTCCCCACCTCTCATTGAAATGCCGCTGACCTTCTCGTGGCGGCGACTGACAGCGCATCCCCCGAACGGCCCGCGGGCCGCCGGGATATGGCGCGCTCTCCCTTCCCGTGAGCGCCGTGGCGAGGGACCCATGCCGCGCGGTCGCGTAGACATGTCCCTGGTGACGACGGAATGCCTACCGAACAGGGACTTCCCGAGCGCACGATGGTCGCTGCCCCACCGTTTGAATCGAAAGGAAAGCCATGTCGGACGAGCCGACCGAAATGCTGCTCCCCAAGGAGAACGTCGATTACGACGCCTTCTACCTGGGGCAGCCGATCGTGGCGGGCATGGAATTGCCCTATCCGAAAGTGCCTTGGGACATCGGTGAACCGCAGCCGGCGGTCGTCGAGCTGGAACAGTCGGTGGACTTCCACGACCCGGTCCTCGACGCGGGCTGCGGGCCGGGGGACAACGCGATCATGCTGGCGCTGCGGGGCCACCGGGTCACCGGCTTCGACAGTTCGCCCGCCGTGCTGCGCACCGCCAGGGAGCGCGCCGCGACGGCCGGGGCCGACGTGGAGTTCGTCGAGGCGGACGCCACGCGGCTCGCGGAACTGACCGGGCGGCGCTTCGCCACCGTCCTCGACAGCGCGCTGTACCACTGCCTCGGCGACGACGAGCGCCACCGGTACCTCGCCGCGCTGCGTCAAGTCACCGAGCCCGGGGCCCAGTTGCACCTGGTGTGCTGGGCGCCGGGGACTCCCGGCGTCCAGCAGCCCATGGTGGTGAGCGAGGAGAACCTCCGCACCATCGTGAGTACGCACTGGGACATCACGGAGGTCCGGAGCACGAGCCTCACCACGGCGGTGGTCCCCGACTCCCTCAGCGACGACGACATCGCCCACTTCCGCCGGTTGGGCGTGACGATCGACAGGGATCGGGTGGAGGTCGACGACCAGGGCAGGATCGTCGGACCGGGCTGGTACCTGCACGCGGTCCGCCGCTGAGCCGCCGCGATCGCCGTCACGCCGCCCCGTCCTTGCGGGCGACGGCGAAGACGCGGCGGAACCGGAAGACCGTGCCGTACGCGGTGGCCGGGTACACCTCGGCCAGGCGCCGACGGTAGGCGGCGAGGAAGTCCTCGGCGGCTCCGGGCTCGTCCGCCAGGGCGCTCAGCAGCGGCAGCATTCCCGTCCCCGTGGTCCAGTCCGCGAAGGGGTCCTTGCCGGGCAGGACATGGGCGTACGTCGACTCCCAGGCGTCCACCGTGAAGCCGAGGGAGGAGAGCCGGTCGAGATAGTCGGCCGGGTCGTGGACCCGGTGGACGGGAAGGACGCCGGTGCCCAGGCGGTCCTGCCAGCGCGGACTCGCGCACAGCTCACGCAGGGCGCCGTGGGCGCGGGACGCGGTGTTGTCGGGGACCTGGAAGGCGAAGACGCCACCGGGGGTCAGGGTCCGCACCCAGTCCTCGAAACGGTCGGGGTGATCGGCCACCCACTGGAGGGCGGCGCTGGAGATGACCAGGTCGAAGGGTTCCTCCGGGGTCCAGCGGCCGATGTCGCCGTGGCGGAAGTGGAGGCGCCCGCCCTCTGGCGTCTCTCCCGCGAACGCGGCGGCGGCACTGATGCTGTCGGCGGAGCTGTCGAGCCCGGTGATGTGCGCGTCCGGCCAGCGTGCGGCGAGCAGAGCGGTGACGCACCCGGTGCCGCAGCCCAGGTCCATGATGCGGGCCGGGCTGCGGGGCAGATCGGGGACGCGGGCGAGGAGGTCGTGGAAGGGGCGGGTGCGCGGGTCGGGGTGGTCGAGGTGGCGTTGGGGGTCCCAGGTGGGAGTGGCGTGCATGGCGGGCCTCCGGGAGAGCGGAAAACGGAACCGGCCGGCGGACCGGCTCTCAGGGCTTGCGGCCGACGCCGCCCACGACGTCGGCCACGAGGGCGGCCCACTCGTGGGAGTACGGATCGTCGGTGTCCGGCCGCCAGGTGGCGAGGGGGACGACACCCGGGCCGACGAGGCGCAGCCCCTCGAAGTAGCCGGTGATCTGCTCGGGTGTGCGCAGTCGGTAGGCGAGGTCGGCGGTCGAGTTGTGCCGTGCCTGGATGGCGCGCCAGTCCTCGGCGGTGTCGCTCACGTCGTGGGACAGCAGGAAACTGCCGGAGGGCAGTGCGCCCATCAGCTTCGCGACGATGCCACAGGCCTCCTCGTACGTGGGCACATGGCCGAGGATGCCGCTGAGGACGAGTGCGACGGGCGACGACAGGTCGAGCGTGCGGGACGCGGCGGTCAGGAGCGCGTCGGGTTCGCGCAGGTCGGCCAGGAGGTAGGTGACGGATTCCGGGGAGGTGGACGCGAGGAGGCCATGGGCGTAGGCCACGGTGCGGGGGTCGTTGTCGGCGTAGACGACGCGGGACCCGGATGCCGCCCCGAGGGCGATCTGGTGGGTGTTGCCGGCCGTGGGCAGCCCCGAACCGATGTCGAGGAACTGCCGGACGCCCTCCTCCAGGGCGAGGTGGCGCACGGCACGGGTGAGGAAGTGCCGGGTGGTGCGCACCCGTTCCACGAGGCCGGGGTTGTCCGCCGCGAGGCGGTTGCCCGCGGCGCGGTCCACGGCGAAGTTGTGCATGCCGCCCAGCCAGTGGTTCCAGATGCGCGCGTGGCTGGGCAGCGAGGTGTCGGTCTCCGGTGCG
This sequence comes from Streptomyces sp. DSM 118878, assembly GCF_052936595.1. Classification (NCBI taxonomy): domain Bacteria; kingdom Bacillati; phylum Actinomycetota; class Actinomycetes; order Kitasatosporales; family Streptomycetaceae; genus Streptomyces; species Streptomyces sp. DSM 118878. Next base: position 514,162 of record NZ_CP193622.1, on the reverse strand, counting down.
GGGTCAGCGGCGTCCGCTGTCCGTCCGGGGCGCGGAGGGGAGGTGTTCGGTGCGACGCCTTGGTTCATCACGTCGTGTATGCAAGCAAGCTCTCCTGGTCAGGAACAAGGTCGGTCGGGTCCTTCAGCGCGGTTGCGTAGTGTCGCCGGGGTGGTCCGTGGCCGACGGGGCGGGCCCGAGAGGCGTCTCCGGGGCATGACGTACCGGGCCGCGTGGGCTCGCGGGGCTCGCGGGGAAGTCGGTGCCGGGCGGCGGCGCGGCGCGGCCCGGCGCGTGGTGCCCGGGATCGTCGTCGATCCCGGGGTGGGTGCGCGCCAGATCGATGCGGGAGCGCAGCCGCAGCTTGCGGTAGATCTGCCGCAGGTGGAAACCGACGGTGTGCGAGGACAGGAACATCTGGGTGGCCACCTGACGGTTGGTCAGGCCCTGGGCGACCAGGTCCGCGACCCGGCGCTCGGTGTCGGTCAGGCTCGCCCACCCGGACGCGGGCCGGTCCGCGTGTTTCCAGTGCCGCCGACGCACGCCGAGGCGGCGCAACCGACGGCGTACGCGCGCCTCGTCGCGTGCGGCGCCCAGACGCGCGTACTTGGCCATGGCCCACTCGAGCTCCACCACCGTCGTGGCGCGGTCGGCCTTGCACAGCGCTCCCAGGTCCTCGGCGGCGGAGGCCCCGCACCACGGGTCGCGGTGGGTCTGCACCGCCCGCCGCAGTGCGTCCGCGTCCTGCTGGAGCACCCCCTGCGCGTGCGCGGCGGCGGCGAGCAGCGACGGTACGTCGGCGTTGTCGGCGGCGAGCCGTTGCGCGGCCCGTACCGTCTCCTCGGCCCGCTCCGTGTCGCCCCGGTCGACCGCGGTGCGCACCAGCCAGGCGGCCGCCGCCGGTTCCTCGCAGAACAGGGAGCGCAGGGCGTGGTGGTCCTCGTGGACGGTGGCCAGCGCGGAGTCAAGGCCGTCCAGGTCACGCCGTGCCGCCGCCAGTTGCGCCGACATCCACGCGGCGCCCGCCCGGGAGGCGGCTGCCGCGGCGCCGTCGAGACCCTGTTGCGCCACCGCCTGCGTCAAGTGCTTGACGTGTTCGTCGGCCGCGGCGAGGTCTCCTCGGCGCAGCGCGACCTCGGCCAGGGTGCGCCACCCCAGCGGCGAGTACCGCGGCATGCCCGCCTCGTCGGCGGCGGCGAGCCCTTCGGCGGCCTGGGCCGCCGCGTCCTCCAGGGCGCCCCGGGCGAGGGCGAGTGACGCCCCGAGGATCACGCCGGCGCCGAACAGCACCGGCCGACCGTCGGCCTCGATCTCGTCGCGCAGCGGGCTCAGCAGAGCCGTGGCCTCCGTGGTCTCCCGCAGGTGGGTGAGGATGGTGGCGAGCGCGAGACGGGGCGGGAACGGCCGGCAGACGCCGTGCTCCCCGTCGGCCGAGCCGACCGCCGCGCGGGCCTGCCGCAGCGCTTCGCCGACGCGGCCCGCGTGCCAGTGCGACCGGGCCAGCACACACCGCAGCCCGGCGGACGGGCCGCCCCGGCGTGTGATCTCCTGCCGCGTCTCACGCTCGGCGGCTGCCGCGTCCAGGTCGGCGAGCCCGTGCAGCCTGCCCAGTTCCATGCGCTCGGCGAGACCTTCGGCCGCCGCGGTGCCCGGCGGGGGCGGCCCGGCCACCGCCACGGCCCGCGCGGCCCGGCCGGCGAGCAGCAGCGCCGAGGAGAGCTCGCACCGCAGCACGGTGGCCTGCTCCTGCGGCAGCGAGCCGCCCAGGGAATCCTCGGCCAGCGTGATCGCTCGGGGCAGGGGGCCGCAGCGGGTCAGCGCCTCGACCGCGACGCGGATCAGATTCGCTCGAACGGGGTGCAGCGGACCGGCGATCTCCAGTGCGCGCTGGGCCAGTTCGACCGCCGTTCGAGGCTCGGTCGCCACGACCGCGGTCGCCGCCGAGCACAGCACCGTCACGGCCCGGGTGTCACCACGGCGGGCGCCGTGCACCAGATGGGCCGCGGCGGGCAGGACACCGCCGTCCCGGCCGATGATCATCTCTGCCGCCTGCCGGTGCAGGGACCCGCGCAGCGGTCCGGGCAGCGCCGAGAGCAGCGCCTGCCTGACCAGTTCGTGCCGGAACGCGATGGCGTCGCCCTCGCACACCATGATCCGGGAGTCCAGCGCCTCCCGCAGGGCGGGCAGCACCGAGGCCGTGGTCCCGCCCAGTATCTGCGCGATGTCCTCGGGCAGGGCTGCGCGGCCGAGGATGCAGGCCACGTCCAGCAGCAGCCGGGTGCCCGGCTGAAGGGCCGCGACCCGGGCGTGGACCAGATCGCTGAAGCGGCGCGGCACCGGCCCGTTCCCGATGTCCTCGACCGGCCGGGCGTGCCCTTCGCTCACCCGTACCCGCCGCTCCTCGACGAGGCCGTCGAGCAGTGCGACGAGCGCCGCGGGGTTGCCGTCGGCGGCCTTGGCGCAGGCCAGCAGTTCGGGCGAGGGCTCGGCCGACAGCCGGTCGGCGGCCAGTTCCGCCACGGCCCGGTCGTCCAGGGGCGGCAGGTCCACCCGTTCCGAGCGGTCGGCGTCACCGAGCGCCGCGAACACCTTGGCAGGCAGGGAAGCAGGCAGGGAATCCGCCTCCCCGGTACGGCGGGCGAGCACCCACGCCACCGGCTGAGCCGCGCAGCGCGCCACCAGAGGGCCGAGCGCGGCGAGCGTCGCGGTGTCGGCCCACTGGAGGTCGTCGAGCACGACGGCCACGGGGCCGCGGCGCATCCGTTCGCCGAGCGAGGACCCCAACCGGTCGACCAGCCGGGCGAAGTGGTCGGCCGTGGCCCCGGGATCGGTGTGCGGGGGTTCCGCTTCGGTGCCGATGTCCAGTGCGGTGATCAGGGGGGCCAGGGGGATGGTGCGGCGCACTTCGTCGGCGCCGGCGTACGCGACGGAGAAGCCGCACTGGGCCGCCACCGCCGAGGCGTCGTTCAGGAGCCTGCTGCGGCCGGCGCCGGCCGGTCCTTCGACGAGGGCGACGCCGCCTCGCCGGGGGCCGGTACGGGTGGTGTCGAGCAGATGCAGAAGCCGCGCCCACTGCCGTTCCCTGCCGCGCAGGCGCGGTCCGGACCGGGGGGCCGGCAAGAGCTCGGTGGCGGTGAGAAGGGAGCGGGACGAGGGGGTCGGGTCGATGTGGGGGGTGTGGACACGTGATGACAATCGCAGCCCCTTGTGCCATGCCTGGTCAGATCGGCTTGGGTGGAATCGTCGAGGGTGGCCGGGCGTCCGTCAACTCCGCCCGAAGCGGGACAAATACCGGAGCGGGGTGGCGGTTCCCCGGGCCGCCGGTACGCCGACACGCCTCGGCCCGGAGGGCCAATGGCCTTCCTTGCGGAGGGTCAATGGCCTCCCTTGCCGAAGTGATCCGCGTACGAACGCATGAGCTCGGGGACCCGCTCGGGCAGGCCGGGCAACTCGGCCGTCATGTCGGCGAGTTCGGCGAAGCGGCGGCCGAACACCCGTGCCGCCACGTCCGGACGCGGGATCGGGCCCGGCACCTCCGGCAGCTCGAAGGAGGGCCCCGCCGTCCGCCCCGGCCGGCCGGACGGCAGGGTGACCAGATGCTCGGCCAGCGGCCGCATCATCCCCGTCATGACGTCGATCGCCGCGTTCATCAGGCGGGAGCGCCGCAGGCTGCTGTCCGCAGCGGCGCCGAAGTGCTGGACCATGAGCTGGTTCATGAGGAAGTACGCGTGGTTGAACGCCACCAGCGCGGCACGGGCCTCCGGGGCGGTCACCTGGTCGAGGGCCGGATTGCCCGCGTGCAGCGACGGGTTGCGCAGCACCGGGTAGGCGGGGCTCCACGGCGGGCGCCGCCCCGGCGCCCTGTCCCCGCGGTGTTCGGCGGCGAGCAGGTCCGAGATCCGCAGGAACGTGTCGTAGTGGGACTCCTCATCGGGTGCGGCGCTCGGCAGTGTGTTGCCCTCGCCGTGTTCGGTGACGAAGTCGACGGCGAACAGGGCGCTCGCGACGTCGTCGACCTCCAACTGGTAGTCGGGGTGCGCGGCGTTGACCGACTTGCGCATGAACAGGTGGTGCTCACCCCCGCCACGCCCCCGCTCCACCGCGAAGAGGTCCGGCACGGTGGCGATGCCCTCCCGGATCGCGGCGTACAGGTCGCTGAGCGACTCGTACGGGTAGGCGCGGCCGTCACCCCGTTCCCGGGCCGCGTCCTCGGCAAGGTCGGTGCCGATGTCGTACGGCTGCTCCAGGGCGATGAACCGCTGCACGCTGCCCGGACCGAACGCCTCCAGGCTCATGTCGAGCGGCATGCGCAGGCGGCTGTTGAGGGTGCCGAAGTCGATGCCCGGCATGTGGAACGGCATACCCATCGCGGTGATGATGTTGTTGATCACCAGGAAGTGCGTCATCTCCTCACGGGCGACGCCCATCAGGGTGCCGCGGATGCCGTTGCTGAGGGTCTCCCCGCCGTCGCCGCACGCCAGGCGGAGCTGGCGCGGGCTCCACTCCCCGCGCCGCACCAGCTCCCGGCCCGCGCCGTACAGCGGGATCGACCACCCGGCGTACAAGTACTGGAGCATGACGGCGAGTTCGACGGTGGCGGCCTCCCGAAGCGCCTCGTGGAGCTGCGCGCGCGTGGTGAGGGCGTTGTCGCGCGGCCGCCGGGGCACCGTCCTGGGCGGTGGTCTGCGGTCGGCCTCGTCCTGCCGCAGATAGGCGAGCAGCAGCCTCGCCTGGGGGCCGGTCATGTCGCGGGTGGGCGGCATGTAATAGGTCTTGTCCTTGTTGGCGGGGTCGCACATCAGCCAGATGAGCCGTGCGTAGGTGGCCACCCGGGAACGGTCGGCGAGGCTGAAGATCTCGTCCGTCATGAAGGAGTGGAGCAGTTCGTACGGGGCGTACACCTCCCGGTACAGCACGTCGAAGGTGACCTGGTCGCGGGGGATGTCGTCAAGGTGCCGGGTGTCGGGCAGGGCCCGTACGTCCACGGCGCAGACGGCGGGCCAGTAGCCGAGGAGGTCGTCGTTGTCGTACGCGCGGGCCGCGGATCCGGACGCGGCAGGGTCGCACGGCGGTTCGTCCCCCGCCGGCAGGATCAGCAGCCTGGTGGTGCCGGGGGAGGCATGCCGGACGGTGAAGGCGCCGCGGCCCTCGGCGTCGGTCGTCAGGGTGCAGGACGCCGCCCACTCGCCGTCGTCGCCGTCCTCCCGCCCCGCCGTCGCGGGGCATACGTCCACGATCCGCACGTCGCCGCACCGGGCGCCCGCCGCCTGCGCCACCGGATGGCCGGGCAGCGCGCGCGGGTTGAAGAACTGCGTGACCCGCAGCTCGGCCCCCGGCGCCGGACGCCCCAGGCGGTAGGCGCGCAATGTCACCTCCGTGGCGTCCCCGGACGGTTCCGCGGGGTCGAGGAAGAGGGCGGAATCGTCGACCAGGACCACCGTCTCCTCCTCGGTCAGGAGAACCTCCGGCCGGCCGCCCGCGGGTGCGCCGACGAGGGTCATGGGCTCGGCGGCGGGGGAGGAGAGCGTGGGGACGGTGACGAGCCCGCCCGTCAGGTCGGTGTCCCCGAGATAGGCACTGGCCGGTACGCGGGCGATCAGCCGCCCGGAGTCACGCGTACGCAGCTCCAGGTCCCCGACGTCCAGGCGCGGGCCGAGCGGGTGCAGCGGCCCGGGGCCGGGCTCGGCGCCCCGGTGGACGACGGGCACGGCGGTGATGAGGTCGACCGTGGTGTGCTCGTCGCTCACGCTGACCGCGGCGCTGTGCAGCGGGGCCGCCGTGCCCGAACGGCGCGGCCCGCGGGCGGTGAGCGGGCGCCCGGCCGGGCAGGTCCGCTCCTCGTCGCGGCGCCACGGCGCGAGAGTGCCGCGCAGTTGCCAGAAGTCCGGGGCGTCGTGGGTCTGGGGCGTGGCCATGTTGGTGAGCGCGAAGCGCACGACGAGCCCCCCGAACTCCCCCTCGGCGACGCGCGCGCGGAGCAGCCGGGCGGCCTCGGAGGTCTCCGTCTCCTCCGACCAGGTCAGGCCGTGTGGGGACGGGACGGCGAACTGGTGCACCACCGAACGCGAGAACTCGGCCGCCAAGGGATGGTCGCCGGCGTCGAGGACGTGGCGGGAGTTCTGCCGGCGAGGCGGCTGAAGACCCGTGACATCGCCGGTCGCCAGGTAGCCGACCTCGTGCGAACGGCCCTTCCTGCCGAAGCCGAACTGGCCGACCATGAGCGTGGTGGTCCAGCGGGACGCCGGGTCGACGTCCAGGACGCGGGCGCGGTTGTGGGTCGTCGACAGGTAGTCGTTGTAGTGGCCCCACATGTCGACGTGCCTGCCGACGACGGGGTCGGACGTGTCGGCCTCGCCCGGGGCCCGTTCCCACGCGGTGATCCGGGCATCCACCCAGAAGTGCCCGTTGCCGCCGAAGTTCCAGCCCTTGACCGTGCCGAACCGCCCGTCGGCGGCGACCCGGCCGTCCGGGTCGAAGCGCCGCCCCAGCCGGTCGAGATGCTCGTGGTACTCCCGCGGCGGCCGGTCCACCGGGAACGGCCGGCCGTCGGCCGTCAACGCCCGCTGGTGGGCGAGGTCGTAGAGACCGCCGCGCGGCCCGGTGGGCAGCCGGGTCACCGCGGTGCCCGCGAAGTGCAGGCGGGGCAGGTCGAAGATGCTCACCGGGCCCCCTTCAGCGCCCCGTCGATGGCCGTCACCGCGGCCAGCGCGGACTCGATGGCACCGTTGATCCAGGCCGGGGTGGCCGAGCAGTGCTCCCCGGCGAAGAACAGCCGTCCCTGGGGGCGGGCGGCCCGCCGCATCTCCTCGGCGCACCGCGCCGCGTCGCTGCCCCAACGCCAGCGGCGCGACGTGCAGCCGTTGCTCCAGCGGTTGCCCGCCCACGCGACGCTCGCCGCGTCCAGGACGACACCCGGCTCCTTGAGCTGCGGGTACAGCCGGGCGAGCTCCTCGACCACGGCCGCGTGCCGGACCTGGGCGGGAAACTGCCCCAGCAGATCGGCGTCCTCGGCGATCGCGTACGAGCCGAGCAGGGTCGCCCCCTTGGCCGGATCGCCCTCCAGCGGCGGGTAGTAGGTCTGCCGGGCGCGCCCGCCGGTCGCCGAGCCGCCGCCCCGGAGCCCGTCCTCCTCCCAGAACGCGTCCCGGCAGTGCAGGGCCGTCTTCGTCGCGGCCCCGTACTCGACACTGCTGATGACCTCGCGCTTGTCGTCGTCGAGGCCGGTCAGCGCCATGCCGCGCAGCACGGAGAAGGGCAGTGTGCACAGGACGGCGGGGTACGGGCGCGTCGACTCCCGGCCTTCGACCCGCAGTCGTACGTCGGTCCGGTCCTGGCCGGCATGGATCGAGACCACCTCATGGCCCACCAGGACCGGAGTGCGCAGGCGCTCCGCGAGGCGGTCGGAGATCTGGCTCATCCCTCCACTGAGGTACATCAGATCGGTGTCGGTCTCCAGGAGGAGGTCGTCGAGGAAGCCGTACAGCCGCGGACTGCAACCGGCCCGCAGCTCGGGGTGGTCGCGGAACACCGGGCCGAGGTGGAGCCGGTCGGCCCGTACGCCGTGGACATACGGCGCGAGGTCGATGTCGTCGGCGAGCGGGAGAACCGTGGCCAGTTCGGACGCGAGATTGTCGCGCAATTCGGCCGGTGCCACCGCACGGACGAGGGCGGCCAGCCACGCACCGAACAGAAGGGTGGTCTCTTTGTACGATTCCCTGCGCGGCGCTGGAATGAGGCTGCGCAGATCGGCCATGAGGGGGGCGGCGGCGTCCTTGACCCGGACGTATCCGTTTCCGATGGCCAGGTAATTGTTGTCGTCACTGAGGATTGTACGGAACGGGCGCAGCGCGGATTCGAGACCGAGTTTCTTCACGTACTCCATGGTCAGTTCATGGGAGGAAGGGATGCGCATCGCGCCGAGTTCCGCGTACGGAGCGTCGTCCGCCGTGCCGAACCGGTGGGTGTAGACCCGGCCGCCGATCCGCTCGCTGCCTTCCAGGACCGTCACCCGGTGTCCCAGGGCCTCCAGTTCGGTCGCCGCCACCAGACCCGCGACGCCCGCGCCGAGGACCGCGATGTCCAGGCTTCCGTCTGCTGTAGTTTCCTGCTCCAACTGCGTTGATGCCCACATGGCAGTCGACTGTGCGCGATCACCGCCCCCCGCCACATCCCCAAGTCGGGACCCCTCACGGACGGCGATGGGGCGCGCGCGGAACGCGCGTACGAGGGGCGTGCGGGTCATCCCGCGTGATCGCGTAGGTTGCACGTCCGGCCTCCGTCGGGCCGCGCGAACTGCTCATACGCTGAACGGAATCCGGCTTTCCGAGACACAGTTCCGAGGGGGTTCCTGTTCATGGACCATAGGGTCAAGGAAATCGTGATTCTGGGCGGCGGCACGGCGGGCTGGATGTCGGCCGCCTATCTGGCGAAGAAGCTGGGGGACACCGTCCGTGTCACGGTCCTGGAAGCGCCGTCCATTCCCAGGATCGGCGTCGGAGAAGCCACCGTACCCAACCTTCAGAGGGTCTTCTTCGACCAGCTCGGCCTCGCCGAGGAAGAGTGGATGCCCGAATGCAACGCGGCCTACAAAGTGGCCGTCAAGTTCATCAACTGGTCCACGCCGGGAAAGGGTGAGGCGCACGCGCGCGAGATCGACGGCCGCCCGGACCACTTCCATCACCCCTTCGGGCTGCTGCCCGAACACGACGGTCTCCCGCTCTCGCACTACTGGGTCTACGACCGCAAGCGCGGCGCCACCGACAAGCCCTTCGACCAGGCCTGCTTCCCCGGCGTCGCGATCATGGACGCGCTCAAGGCCCCGCGCGATCACGCCGGCGAGCCGGTCACCCGCTACGCCTGGCACTTCGACGCCCATCTGGTCGCCGATTTCCTGCGCCGCTTCGCCACGGAGAAGCAGGACGTCGTCCACGTCCAGGACGAGATGGTGGAGGTCCGCAGGGACGGGCGCGGCCATGTCACGGCACTGCGGACCAAGTCCGGTGCCGTCATCGAAGGCGACCTGTTCATCGACTGCTCGGGCTTCCGCGGGTTGCTGATCAACAAGGCGATGGAAGAGCCGTTCATCGACATGAGCGACCATCTGCTCTGCAACAGGGCGGTGGCGTACGCCCTGCCGAATGACGACGAGGCGAACGGCGTCGAACCGTACACCTCGGCGATCGCGATGGAGTCCGGCTGGACCTGGAAGATCCCGATGCTCGGCCGCTTCGGCACCGGCTACGTCTACTCCGACGCCTTCGCCGACCAGGACCGGGCGGCCACGGACTTCTGCCGGATGTGGGGGCTCGACCCGGACGAGGTGGGCGACCGGCTCAACCACGTCCGCTTCCGCGTCGGCAGGAACCGTCGCGCGTGGGTCAACAACGTCGTCAGCGTCGGCCTGGCGTCCTGCTTCCTGGAACCGCTGGAGTCGACCGGCATCTACTTCATCACCGCGGCCCTCTACCACCTCGTGAAGCACTTTCCGGACCAGCACTTCGACGCCGTGCTCGCCGACCGCTTCAACGCGGAGATCGAGGCGATGTTCGACGACACAAGGGACTTCATCCAGGCGCACTTCGCGCTCTCCCCGCGTACCGACACCCCCTTCTGGAAGGCCAACAAGGACCTCCGCCTCCCCGACGGAATCCAGGAGAAGGTCGCCATGTACCGCGCGGGGCTGCCGATCAACCCTCCGGCGAGCACGGAGGGCGCCTACTACGACAACTTCGACGTGGAGTTCCGCAACTTCTGGACGAACGGCAGCTACTACTCCGTCTTCGCCGGCCTCGGCCTGGAGCCGGACCATCCCCTGCCCGCGCTCATGCACCGCCCGGACGCGGCCGGCGGTGCCCAGTACCTGTTCGACCGGGTCGCCGAGGAGCAGCGGAAACTGGCCGAGGTGCTGCCCTCGAACCACGAGTACCTCCTGCGGCTCCACGGCAAATGACCACCGCGAACCCGTCCTCGACGGACATCGACGACTACCGCACCCTGATGAGCGCGTTCCCGACCGGCGTGGCCGTCGTGACCAGCCTGGACGCGGACGCGCAGCCACGAGGAGCCACCTGCTCCTCCCTGTGCAGCGTCACCCTGGCCCCGCCCACCCTGCTGTTGTGCCTCAACACCACCAGCAGCACGCTGTCGGCCATCCGCGACAGCGGCGGCTTCGCCGTGAACCTGTTGAACTCCTGTGCCCGCGACACCGCCGTCATGTTCTCCACCCCGGTCGACGACCGGTTCGCGGCGGTGACGTGGCAGCGGTTCGGACGCTCCGGCCTTCCCTGGCTGGCCCGGGACGCCTTCGCGGTGGCCGAGTGCCGGGCCGCCGAACTGTCCACGGTCGGCAGCCACACCGTGGTCCTCGGCCGGGTGGTGAGCAGCTTCTCCGTTCCGGGAGTGCCGCTGCTCTACGGCCTCCGGCAGTTCTCCCGGTGGGCTCCGCAGCCGCAAGGAGCACATCCGTACGCCCCCGAGGGCGTGTGACAACGATCCCGTCGACAGAGAGGCAGCTCATGCCGCCCAACGTGGCTTCCCAGGACGCGTCCATCCCGCCCACCGCTCCGACGCCCGACGTCATCGAAACCTCCTACGACTTCGCCGCCGAGCTGCTGTCCCAACTGGGCGGCAGCAACTTCCACTGCGGATGGTGGGATTCGCCCGAGGACCTCAGGAGCCTCCCCGAGGCGCAGGACCACCTGACCGGCCGGGCCATCGCCGACCTGGCGGTGGGTCCGGGTGACAGGGTGCTCGACCTGGGCTGCGGCATGGGCGGCCCGGCCCTGCGGATCGCCCGGGAGACCGGGGCGGACGTACTGGGCGTGTCCGTCATCCCGAGTCACATCGAGGAGGCCACCCAGCAGGCCGCCCGCGAGGGACTGGCGGAACAGGTCCGCTTCGAGGTGGCCGACGCCCACCACCTGGAGTGCGCCGAGGCGAGCTTCGACGCCGTCGTCGCCATCGAGTCCCTGGGGCACATGGACCGCCCCGTCGTCCTGCCCCGCCTGGCCAGGGCCCTCAAGCCGGGCGGCAGGATCGTGGCGTACGACTACTTCCTCCACGGCTCGGCGAGCGCCGCCCAGAAGGCGGTGGCGGAGGCGTTCCGGGGCATCGCGCTGCTCAGCGAGTACCCGCGGCCCGAAGAGATCGCCCGGCAGGTCGCGGACGCCGGCCTCGACCTGCTGGAGTTCCGCGACGTGACCGACCGGACGTCGACACCGACGTACGCCCGCTTCGGCCGGCTCTTCAGGGAGGAGGTCGCCCCCGCGCTCGCCGCGGTGTACAGCGAGGACTTCCTCCAGGGCTTCCTGGACCTCTTCGCCGGCTCGGACGCCTGCGGAGGCCCTCACCACTACGCCCGGTGGACCGCCCGTCGTTGACGAGCTGACTGGTGCTCGGCTTCCCGCGGGCGGAAGCCGTTCGGGACTAACCGCTGCGTTCCTGGCCGAGCGTCAGGTCGACCCGGACCGGTCCCCCGGCCGTGGCCCGTGCCCCCGGTTCCACGCGGACGGTGGCCTCGGCCGTGCCGGACGGGCCCATGAGCGGGTCCGCCCGGCACGTGAGGGTGTACAAGCCCGGTGAAGGTGCGCCGAGGGAGAAGTGTCCCTCGGCGTCCGTCAGGGCAGCGATGTCCGGCAGGGGCCGGGGGCCGTCGGTGAACAGGACGTGGGCGCCCGCCACCGGTGTGCCCGAGGTGTCGCGGACGACACCGGTGATCTCCACTCCGGAGCTGCTGCCGCTCATGGGGTTCGGTTCACGCCTTCCACGCCACGTAGTTGTTGTACACGGGGGTGGTGAACCTCGTACCCGAGTTCACCCGGGAACCGCCGTAGGCGTGTATGGCGAAGCCGTAGCGGTTGTTGTTGTCGATGCGGTAGACGGAGCTTCCGCTCTGTCCGCCGGCGGTGTCGATGTCGTAGTACACCTTGCGCGCGGCGACCGAGTCGACCCCGCGTGCCGCGTACCAGAGTGTCCCCCCGGGCTTGTCGCCCGGATAGCCGGCGATGTTGCCCGTGGTCTTGAGCAGGTCCGAGTCCGAATATACGCCGAACCCGAACCAGCCCACCGTGGAACCGATGTTGTTGGGCGTGACGATGGCGCCGTAGTCGAAGTTCTCGTCGCCGTTCTCCGTCCAGCCGACCACGGAACGGAAGCTGGTGCACGTGATGCTGCCGTAGGGCAGCGAGCCGCCGTTGCGCCCGGGCATGACCTGGATGCTCTTCACCCAGCCGTCCCGTCCCGCCACGCCGCTGCCCTTGATGTAGACGCAGTGGCCCGCGGTGGCGAGGGTGTGGGGTCCGAGCAGCCAGCCGGTGCCCTGGTAGAGGGCGTTGTCGCGGGCCGTGATCAGCAGGTAGCAGTGCACCCGCCACGGATACACGCTGGTGTTGGTGATCTGTACACGGTCATCGGGGCCGTGCACCGTCTCCGGGGCCAGGGGCGGCGGGCCGAAGGACGCCTCGCCGATGTCGGGCAGTGTGGCGGTCGGTGCCGTCCAGGCCTCCGGCGCGAAGTGCTCGGGGCGGCGGTAGCCCTCGATGTGCTCCAGGCCCTCGTCCGTCGAGTGCTGGGGCTCGCCCTCGATCCCCTGGGAGGGTGGCTGCAGGACCGCTTCCTGCTCAACGGCGAGGGTGGTGGTGCCGTCCTCGGGCTCGTTGGTGACTGCGCTGTGCGGGTCTTGCGGCATGTTGGATCACCTGGCTTCTCTGAGAGCTGCTATGTGATGCCTCGATGGACGCCGCGGCCGCAACGTTTAGGGGTAATGCCTCTTCTACTGCCGCCGGGCAGGTGCCGCAATGGACCTTTCGCGCCTACCCGTCGGGGCGCGCGCCGGCCACCGAACGGGTGCCCAGCGCGTCGGCCGGCCGGCTCCCGTGCCCCACGTCGCGCTCGGGGCGCCAGCCGCCCGCGCCACCTCACGGTGAACGCCCCGGACCGGCTCCCAGCAGCCCGCCCCGGCGCCCGCGCCCCGCCCGCCGCGTGAAGGGGCGAGGCACGATGCCTCAATAGCGATGCGAACAGACGGCCACGGGAAGCGGACGGCCGCCCACCGCGCCGCGCCCGGACGCCACGCTCCGGCGGGCCTTCAATGGACCTGCACATCCCATGCGCAGCGCGGTCACGGAATTCGGCACCAGTGCCGTTCGCAGTTTCGTGCATTGACCATAGAGCCCGCCCTTTGTGGTGAGAGTGTCCGCTTTGGTCGAAGGAGTCCTTCCGTATGTCGGCCGTGTGCTGGATTTCCGTCTGTGAATGTTGTGAAGGGGCTGTCCTCGCCCGGTGAACAGGCCTGCACGCAGCGACGATTCGATGCCGCTACCGCGATGGAGTGCCGCCACCTCGATTGGATGTACGACATGCGAACGTGCTTTGATCCTGGCCACCGCGGAATTCGTCCCCAGAAATCCGCAGTGTTGACAACACCTTTGCACCGCTCATGAGAAGGGCAGTTCACACCATGAACCACATCTCCCAGGTCGAGACCCTCGAGATTTCCGACGCCGACCTCGACAACGTCTCGGGTGGCCTCTCCGCCAACGCCGTCGGCACCGTCACCGGCGTCGTCGACTCGATCGCCCCGGTCTCCTCCACCGTCGGCACGGCCGTCGGCCTCGTCGAGGGCACCACCGGCCTGAACACGGCCCCCATCGCGGGCCTGGCCACCAGCACGGTCGCCGGTCTCTGAGTCTCGACCTCGCTGAGACACCCTTGATCCATGAGCCCCGGAACATCCAGTTCCGGGGCTCATGGACGCCGTAGGCAAAGTAAGGAAAGCGTCCCGTGCAGTTCCGCCAACAGGCCCTGTCCAAGCTGCAGTCGCCCGAGGAACTCGACCTGCCGGTGCGCTACGCCCGCCCCCAGGGCCTGCTCGTCCTCGCCGTCACCGTCGTCGTCATGGCCGCCGCGAGCATCTGGGCCGTGACCGGCTCGGTCTCCTCCACCCTCCGCGCCCCCGGCATCCTCACCCACGGCCAGGGCAGCTACGTCCTGCAGAGCCCCGTCACCGGCCAGGTGACCCGCGTCCTGGCAGAGGACGGCGAGCGGCTCTCCGCCGGCGCCCCCGTGCTCAACGTCCGTACGGAGCGGGGCGACAAGACCGTACGTGCCATCGCGGCGGGCCGGGTGACCTCCGTGGTCGCCAGGATCGGCACCGTCGTCACCACCGGCGCCGACGTCGCCACCGTCGAGCGCGTCTCCGGCACCCACGACCCGCTCCTCGCGATGTTCTACGTACCGGCGGACAGCGCGGCCACCGTACCCGTCGGGGCCTCGGTGGACGTCACCGTCCAGTCCGTTCCCGCGGAGGAGTACGGCAAGCTGCGCGGCCGTGTGAAGGCCGTCGGGCGGGCCACGCAGAGCGCGCAGAAGGTCGCCGGTTTCCTCGGGGACAAGGAGCTCGCCGGGCAGTTCACCAAGGACGGGCCGCCCGTGGCCGTCCTCGTGCGGCTCGACCGCTCCGCCACCGCCAAGTCCGGCTACGCGTGGACCAAGCAGGGCCCGCCCTTCGCCCTGGAGTCCATGACCCCGGCCGCCGGCGCCTTCCACCTCGCCGAGCAGCGACCGATCGATTGGCTGCTTCCGTGACCGCACCACACCCGTCCCCGGCAGCCCAGCAGCCCCTGCCGCCCCCCGGCGGCCGGCGCAGGCACCGCCCGGAGCCCCCGCGCCACGGCCGTCGCGCCGCACCGCGCCCGGCGTCGAAGGGGAAGCGGCAGAAGACCGTCCGCACCCCCACCGTCCTCCAGATGGAAGCCGTGGAGTGCGGCGCCGCCGCCCTCGCCATGGTCCTGGCCCACCACGGACGGCACGTCCCGCTGGAGGAGCTGCGCATCGCCTGCGGCGTCTCCCGCGACGGCTCGCGGGCCAGCAACCTGCTCAAGGCGGCCCGCGGTTACGGCCTGACGGCCAAGGGCATGCAGATGGAGCCGGCCGCGCTCGCCGAGGTCAAGGCGCCCGCGATCCTGTTCTGGGAGTTCAACCACTACGTCGTCTACGACGGCCCGGGGCGCCGCCTGGGCCGCCGGGGCGTGCACATCAACGACCCCGACAAGGGCCGCCGCTTCGTTCCCGCCGAGGACTTCGACACCAGCTTCACCGGAGTCGTCCTGGTCCTCGAACCGGGGGCGGACTTCCGCCCCGGAGGCCGCAGGCCCGGCGTCATGAAGGCGCTCCCGGCGCGGCTGCGCGGCACCACGGGCACCATGCTCGCCGCGCTCTTCGCCAGCCTGCTCCTCGTGGCCGTCGGCGCCGCGCTGCCCGCGCTCAGCCGCACGTACATCGACCTGTTCCTGATCGGCCACCAGACCTCGCTGCTCGGCGCGCTGTTCGCGTCGATGGGCGCGATGGTGGCCCTCACCGTGGTGCTCACCTGGCTGCAACAGGCGAACCTGCTGCGCGGCCGCATCATCTCCTCCACCCTCAGCAGCGCCCGCTTCCTGCGCCATCTGCTGCGCCTGCCCGTCACCTTCTACGCCCAGCGCAGCCCCGCCGACCTGGTGCAGCGCCTCGCGTCCAACGACGCGGTCGCCGAGACCCTGGCCCGCGACCTCACGGCCGCGGGCGTCGACGGCATCGTCGTCCTGCTCTACGCGGCCCTGCTGTGGACCTACGACCCCCAGCTCACCCTCGTGGGCGTCGGCATCGCCCTGCTGAACATCGTCGCGATGCGCGTCGTCATCCGTCTGCGGGCCACCGGCACCCAGAAGCTCCGCGCCGACAGCGCCAAGCTCACCACCACCTCGTACACCGGCCTCCAGCTCATCGAGACGCTCAAGGCCACCGGCGGCGAGAACGGGTACTTCCGGCGGTGGGCGGGCCAGCACGCCACCACCCTGGAGGAGCAGCAGCGCCTCGGTGTGCCGAGCGCCTGGCTCGGGATCGTCGCGCCGACGCTCGCGACGCTCAACAGCGCGCTGATCCTGTGGATCGGCGGCCTGCGCGCGGTCGAGGGACATCTGTCGATCGGACTCCTCGTCGCCTTCCAGGCCCTGGTGGTCCGCTTCACCGCGCCGATCACCCGCCTCAATGGCGTCGCCGGCCGCATCCAGGACTTCGGCGCCGACGTCGCCCGCCTCAAGGACGTCGAGAACTTCCCCGTCGACACGCTCTACTCCCGCCCCGAACCGGAGGCGAGCACCCGCCGCCTCAAGGGCCACGTCACCCTGGAGAACGTCACCTTCGGCTACAGCCCCCTCGACAAACCGCTCCTGACCGGCTTCTCCCTCTCCGTGGGCCCCGGCAGGCAGGTCGCCCTCGTGGGCGGCTCGGGCAGCGGCAAGTCGACCGTCTCGCGGCTGATCTCGGGCCTCTACAGCCCGTGGGAGGGCACGATCCGCATCGACGGGCAGCGCCTGGAGGACATCCCGCGCGGCGCACTCGCCGCCTCCGTCTCCTTCGTCGACCAGGACGTCTTCCTCTTCGAGGGCACCATCCGCGACAACATCGCGCTGTGGGACCCCTCCATCCCGGACGACGCCGTCATCGCCGCCCTCAAGGACGCCTGCCTGTACGACGCCGTCGCCCGCAGGCCCGGCGGCATCCACGGCCGCGTCGAACAGGACGGCCGGAACTTCTCCGGCGGTCAGCGCCAGCGCCTGGAGATCGCGCGGGCCCTGGTCCGCCGCCCCAGCATCCTCGTGCTCGACGAGGTGACCAGCGCCCTGGATGCCGGGACCGAACAGATCATCATCGACAACCTGCGCCGCCGTGGCTGCGCCTGCGTCGTCATCGCCCACCGGCTGAGCACCGTACGGGACAGCGACGAGATCGTCGTACTCGACCACGGCACGATCGTGGAACGCGGCCGGCACGAACACCTCGTCGCCGCCGGCGGCCCCTACGCCGACCTGGTCAAGGAGCACTGAGGTGACCTCGGTACCGGAGCAGTACACCCCCTACGGCGGCGATTCGGTCGCCGTCGCCTTCGGCGCGCTGGGCAGCCCGGCCGACTGCACGGGCCTGCGCAGTGTGCACCTGGAGGGCCCGCAGGTCCTCTGGCTCGTCGTGGCCGGCGCCCTCGACCTGTTCGCCGTCGACGCCGCGCAGCAGGGCCACTGGCACTTCCTCGGCCGCCTCGAACCGGGCACCCTGCTGCTCGGCCCCGTCGAAGGCCCGCAGCACACCCTGGTGGGACGCCCGTTGCAGGGCTGTGAGCTGCGCCGCATCCCGCTGCGCGAGCTGTACCGGCCGGACTACGGCGACACCTGGGCCTACGAGCAGCAGTACCCCAGCCAGTACGACACTCAGGACGCCGCCCTGAGCCTGCTCGAGCACGCCTTCGCGCTCGGCATCGGACGCGGCCACCGGGTCCTGTTCGAGGCACCACTCGACGGCCGCACCACCGCCGAGGACGTCGTGGCCGACGACGACATCCTCTGGATGCCGGTCGCACCGGGCAGCGTGCAGTACGGCTCGGCCTACAGCGCCGAGGCGGCGGGCGACCTGCTCGTGGACCCGGCCATGTGGCAGCGCATGGTCAACCAGCAGTACCGCCTCCTGTCCACACTCGACCGCTGGATCGAATGCCTTGAGCGGGCCCACGAGGACCGCACGGCGGCCGGCATCAAGGCGGGCGAGACGGTCCGCGAACAGGCCGACCGCACACTGATCGCCTCCATCGGCCGCTCGGGCAGGGGCGGTGCGCGCCGCCCCGACGCCCGCGGCGGTGACGACGCGACGTACGCGGCCTGCCGGCTGGTCGCCGAGGCGGCGGGCATCACCCTGGCAGGACCGGCCGAGGGTGGTGCGGTGAGCGACCGGATCGACCCGGTGGAGCAGATCGCCGTGGCCTCGCGCATCCGCACCCGCGTCGTCCGGCTCGACGGGCGCTGGTGGCGCGAGAACGCGGGCCCCCTCGTGGGCCGCCGCGCGGCCGGCGGGGCACCGGTCGCGCTGCTGTGGCGGCGCGGCGGCTACGAGTCGGTGCACCCCATCTCCGGGCGGCGCACCCGCGTCGACAAGACCAACGCGGAGGAGTTCGAGCCGCGGGCGGCGATGTTCTACCGCCCGCTGCCGGAGCACCGGTTGACGCCCTGGCGGCTGTTCCGCTTCAGCCTTCGGGGCAACGGCGGTGACGTACGCAGCCTCGTGATCGCCGGTCTGGTGACGGTCGTGATCGGCGCGCTGGTGCCGATCGCGACGGGCCAGGTGCTCGGTGTGTTCGTCCCGAACGGCGAGAAGAGCGCGATCGCCCAGGTCTCCATGGCCGTGATGATCACCAGCATCGTCTCCGCCGCCTTCATGCTGCTTCAGAACCTCACCATCCTGCGGATGGAGGGCCGCATGGAGAGCGCGCTCCAGCCCGCGGTCTGGGACCGCCTGCTGCGGCTGCCCACCCGCTTCTTCGCCTCCCGCTCCACCGGCGAACTGGCGAGCGCGGCGATGGGGGTGAGCGCGATCCGCCGGGTCCTTTCGGGCATCGGCCCGGTCGCGCTCCAGGCGAGCACGATCGGCGCGATGAACATCGTCCTGCTGCTCGTCTACAGCGTCCCCCTCGCGCTGGCCGCCCTGGCCATGCTGGCCGTCATCGCGGCGGTGTTCCTCACCCTCGGCCTGTGGGAACTGCGCTGGCAGCGCCGCCTGGTCGTGCTCGCCAACAAGCTCAACAACCAGGCGTTCCAGACCCTGCGCGGCCTGCCCAAGCTCCGCGTCGCCGGAGCGGAGAGCTTCGCGTACGCGGCCTGGGCGGGGGAGTTCGCACGGAGCAGGGAGCTGCAACAGCGGGCAGGCCGCATCAAGAACGTGACGACGGTCCTGAACTCGGTCTACCTCCCGCTCTGCACCCTCGTCATGTTCATCCTCCTGGCGGGCCCGGCACGCGGCAGTCTGACCGCGGGGGAGTTCCTCACCTTCAGCACCGCCGTGACGATGCTCCTCACGTCGGTCACCCAGCTCACCGGGGCGCTGATCTCGGCGGCGTCGGTCCTCCCGATGTTCGAACAGATCAAGCCGGTCCTCGACGAGGCGCCGGAGGTGCGGGGCGCGAGCACGCAGCCGGGCGAACTGACCGGCGAGATCGAGGCCCGCGGCCTCACCTTCCGCTACGCGGACGACGGCCCCCTGGTCCTGGACGACGTGTCCCTCTCGATCCGCCCGGGCGAGTTCGTCGCCATCGTCGGGCCGAGCGGCTGCGGCAAGTCGACGCTGCTGCGCCTGCTGATCGGCTTCGACAAGCCGGTCTCGGGAAACGTCCTGTACGACGGCCAGGACCTGGCCGCCCTCGACCAGTCGGCCGTACGCCGCCAGTGCGGTGTCGTCCTACAGAACGCGCAGCCCGTCACCGGATCGATCCTGGACTGCATCTGCGGGGCGGAGTCGTTCACGCAGGAAGAGGCGTGGGAGGCCGCGGCGATGGCCGGCCTGGCCGAGGACATCAAACGCATGCCGATGGGGCTGCACACCATGATCTCGGGCGGTGGAGCGGTCTCCGGCGGCCAGCGCCAGCGCCTGATGATCGCCCAGGCGCTGATCCGCCGCCCCCGCGTCCTCTTCTTCGACGAGGCGACGAGCGCCCTGGACAACGAGACGCAGCGCACGGTGATCGACAGCACCCGCTCCCTGAACGCCACCCGCATCGTGATCGCCCATCGCCTCACGACGGTCATGGACGCGGACCGGGTCATCGTGATGTCGGAGGGGCGCGTGGTGGAGCAGGGCGCACCGGCTCAGCTCCTGGCCGACGAGGGTGGTCGTCTGCGTGAGCTGGTGCGCCGGCAGATGGCTTGAGAGCGGCCTCGGCAGTACGGCGCAAATCGGACGGTTTCGACCGATGTTCGGTCTATCATGACGTCATGGCCGTCGACCTCTTCGCAGGCATCCCCGTCAACGACTACGCAGCGGCCCTTGCCTGGTACGAGCGGCTGTTCGGCTCCCCGGCGGTGTTCGTCCCGAACGACACGGAGGCCGTGTGGGAGCTGGCCGAGCACCGCTATGTGTACATCGAGCACCGGCCCGGGCGCGCGGGCCACGCGCTGCACACCGTCTTCGTCGACGACCTCGACGACCGCGTCGCCGGGATCACCGGCCGGGGCGTCGAACCCTGCAACCGCGAGACGTACGCCAACGGCGTGCGCAAGGTCGTGTACCGGGACCCGGACGGAAACGAGATCGGCTTCGGCGGCGCGCCGCTCTGACGTGCGCCGCCGGTGGCCGGGCCCCGGGCGGGTCAGACGCGGTCGGCCGCGATCAGCAGGTACTGGAACGAACCGTCCCTGTACGAGTTGATGAACGCCTCCTCGATGCCGGTGACCAGCGAGGACGTGGCCCGCAGCTCCCAGTACGGCAGGGTCGCCTCGGTCAGGTCGATGACGGCCTGCGGGACCAGGCGGTTGTCGGCCATGGCCCGCAGATACTCCCGGCGGGAGTGGATGTTGCACTCGAAGTGCGCGTTGATCTGTGAGACCCACTTCGAGGGCTGGCCGTAGCGGGGGTTCCAGCAGCCGGTGATGGTCACATATCGGCCGCCGGGCGTAAGGATGCGGGAGTGCTCGGCGAAGAGGTCGTGCAGATCGACGTACATGCTCGACTCGTTGTTCCACGAGGCCGCGACCTGGCCCGTTTCGAAGGGCGTGTCGAGCATGTTGCACACCCGGGCGTGGACGTGGTCCGCGATGCCGAGCTCCCGGGCGTGCCGGTTGGCGAAGTCGGCCTGCTTGGCCGACAGGGTGACCCCCTCGGTCTTGCATCCGAAGCGCTGGTGGGCCATCACCATGGAGCCGCCACGCCCGCAGCCCGCGTCCACGAGCGTGTCGCGGCCCTGGATGATGCCCAGGTGGTCCAGGAGCACTTCGGCCTGCGCCGACTCCAGCCGGTGCAGCTCGGCGATCAGCTTCTTCTCGTATCCGCTGTCGTCCGCCGGGCCGAGGGCGGCGTGGTCGACGTCGCCGATGCCGTAGTGGTGGTGGTAAAGGCCGTCGACGTCGCCGAGGCGCAGGTTCACGGGCCTGGCCTCCCCGTCCCAGTAGCGGGCGATGTCACCTTGGTACGGCGACGCGGGCGCGGGGATGGAGACGGAATTGCCGGTGGTGAGTTCAATGCTGGTCACGTGGAGGTCCGTTCCTTACCAGAAGTCGGGCAGGCTGTATCGATAGGTGTTGGTCCGGTGCCAGTAGTGGTTGCCGTCGACCCACACGGCCACCCCTCGCAGGAAGCGCCGCACACTCGGGACGGGGCAGGCGGCCGCCAGGTCGGCGGCTTCTCCTTCGAAGGCGTGCATGAGGTCGTTGTGGACCTCGACCGCCTTCAGGTAGGCGTCCCGTTCGGAGACACCCTCGCGTTCGGCGATCACCACGGGCAGGTTGAGGTGCTTGCCGGGGCTGTCGAGTTCCTTGGTGTAGGAGTACAGGTCGTTCACGATGGTGGTGGCATTGCCGGCCAGCGCGATGACCCGCTGCATGGCGGGCTGGGCGTGCAGGTCGGCGGGCAGTTCGTAGCCGTCGACGGTGTCGGTGATCGTGGGGCAGGGGCGGAAGTTGTTGAACTGACGCATCGCCAGGTACTCCCACACCTCGGGCACGTGCTCCTCCTGCGCCCAGGCGGCTTCGGCGAGATAGCCCATGTGCAGCCGGGCCATGTCGTGCCGGTACCGGTCGGCCTGCGAGGCGGAGGCCTGCCGGAGGAAGTACGTCATGGCGGAGTGGTAGGCCCGCCGCGGCGCGTCCGACTGGAGCGACTGCGCCCACCGCGGCTCGTACTCCTCGCTCGTGTGGAGCGGATCGAGAGCCGTGTGCGCGAGCAGCAGCCGGCTGCCGAGGCCGACGGGGGAACCGCCGTGATCCTCGCAGTAGCAGTCGTCGAGCACGTTCTCGGCGACCATCAGCCGTGTGGCGACCATCAGGTGGTCGATGGTGGGCGCCTCCGGATGGCAGGCGACCATGTAACGGCCCACGGAGAAGCCGTCGAACTGCTCCTCCCACTCCGGCGGATACACCTGGGCCTCGTCCACCGCCCACGCCTTGATCCTGCGGCTGACCTCCTCGACCCGTGCCGGGTCGGGCTGCGCCACCGGGTGGTGGTACAGACCGGGAATCGGCCGGCCCTCCTCCACCGGGGCCTCGGCCTCCGGAAGGCGTGGGGCCTCCTCGTGTCCGCCCGGGCGCAGGCTCGCCGTGCCCAGGCCGTTGGGGCCGCGCAGGACTCGTTGCAGGGTGAGATCCATCAGAAACCCCCTAGCCGCGGCTGCGCCCGATCTGCACGTTCTCGAGCACGCCGAGCGCGTTGGGCACCAGGATGGCGGCGGAGTAGTAGGTGCTGACCAGGTAGGACGTGATGGCCTGTTCGTCGAGGCCCATGAAGCGCACCGACAGGCCCGGCTCGTATTCGTCCGGCAGGCCGGTCTGCCGCAGTCCGATGACGCCTTGGTTGTCCTCGCCGACACGCATGGCCAGGATGGAGCTGGTGTTCTCCCTGGTGATGGGGATCTTGTTGCACGGCAGGATCGGGACGCCGCGCCAGGCCGGGACCTGCTGCCCGCCGAGGTCGACGTTGTCCGGGTAGAGCCCGCAGGCGGTGAAGCCCCGCCCGATCGCCGCGATCGTCCTGGGGTGGGCGAGGAAGAACTTCGTGCCCCGTCGGCGGCAGAGGAGTTCGTCGAGGTCGTCGGGGGTGGGCGGCCCGGAGTGGGGCTGGATGCGCTGCTTGAAGTCGGCGTTGTGCAGCAGGCCGAACTCCCGGTTGTTGACCAGCTCGTGCTCCTGGCGCTCGCGCAGCGCCTCGACGGTGAGCCTGAGCTGTTCCTCGGTCTGGTTCATCGGCCCGTTGTAGAGGTCCGCGACCCGCGTGTGGACGCGCAGAACCGTCTGTGCCACGGAGAGTTCGTACTCCCGCGGGCGGACTTCGTAGTCGACGAACGCGCCCGGCAGCTCGGCCTCGCCGGTGTGGCCCGCGGACATCGCGATCTCCGCCTCGCCCTGCCGGTTCTGCCTCCGGGCCGCCAGCGAGCCGAACTCCCGCAGGTGGACCTGGAGGTCCGGGGCCGAGGACACCACCGCGGAGAAGTCGGCGCGGGACAGGGTGAGCAGGGTGCCCGCGGTCTCGGCCGTGGCGGTGTAGTCCCACCGCGCGTCGGCGTCGAGGAGGGTGTTCTCGCCGAAGCTCCCGCCGTCGGCGAGGGTGGCGACGGAGGTCTCGTCGCCGTACTTGCCGACCGAGGTCTGGTTGATCCGGCCGTGGGCGATCAGGTGGATGTGCTCGGCCGGGGAGCCGCGCTCGACCAGCACCTCCCCGGCGCGGAAGTCACGCTGGACGCAGCGATCCGCGAGGGCGGTCAGCACCTCGGAGTCCTCGAAGCCGCGTAGCAGGGCCAGTTCGCCCAGTTCCTGGGGCACCACCCGGACGTCGGCACCGTCCTGGACGAACTCGATGCGGCCGTCCCCGACGGTGTAGCTCAAGCGGCGGTTCACCCGGTAGGTGCCGCCCTTGGTCTCCACCCACGGCAGCATCCGCAGCAGCCACCGGGAGGTGATCTCCTGCATCTGCGGTGCGGATTTGGTCGTGGAGGCGAGGTTGCGGGCGGCCGCGGTGCCGAGGCTCGACTGCCGGGGCACCTCCTGCTCCGCCTCCGGGCCGGTCTCAACGGTCATCGGATGGGGTCTCCTTCGCGACGGTGGCGAACGATCGGCGGGGGGAATCCCCGGCAACGCGTCCAGATCCACGGAAACGCTAAGGGCCAGCACGCTCAACTCGCGGAAAACCCCGCTTTGTTAGCACGATGCAGCGATCTTGCTCCGCATCAGGTTTATCGGTATGACCGACGGTTCGACAGTGCGACCGCCGAACCGCGCCAGATTCGAGTGACGCGTGGGGTTCGAGGGTAGAGCGCCGTGGACCGGTGTGCGCGAGGGAAGGGCGACGACGTCATGCAGAGATCCGCCTTCAAGGGCCCCGCCCGTGCGAGTGCCGCGCTGGGCGCCGCCCTGGCGTCGACCGTGCTCTGCGCCGTCACGGCGAGCGCGGCGCCCGTGCCCGTGCACGCGCACGTGCCCGCGGAAGCGAGTGGCGGCGGCGCATCGGGAACGGCGTCGGTCGCCGCACGCGAACGCGCGTGCCCCATCGTCTACTTCGACCTGGGCGAGACCCTCGTGCACACCGCCGAGGACGGCGGCACCGGCTATCGGCCCGGCGCCGCCGCCTACCTGCGCGCCCTGCGCGAACGCCACATCAAGGTCGGCCTGATCACCAACGTGCCGTCCGCCTGGGGCGCGACCGACGCCGAGCGCGCCGCCAGGCTGAAGCAGGAGGTCGACGCCACGTGGCAGGGGCCCACGCCCTTCGCCTGGCGGGACTTCGGCGACCGCGTCCTCACTCCGCGCACCGAGGCCGAGCGCAAACCGGCCCCCACCCTCTGGCAGCGCGCGAAGGCCGGCTCGGGCCACTGCCGGGTCGTCTACCAGGCGGAGACCGCGGAGGAGGTCGGCGTGGCCTCCTCGCTCGGCTTCATTCCGTACCAGGTCGGCCGGCCCCACCGGCCGGTGTTCCTTCCGGTGTGGTGGGTCGAACTCCTCGGCCGGCGCTCTCCCGCCTGACGACCCCGCTGCGCAACAGCAGTTGGAAGACGCCGAGCAGCACCGCCGTCGCGAGCGCGCTGTGCCACAGCAGGGCGTCCAGACGCCCGGCCGAGAGATAGGCACCCACGGCGATCGCGGCCAGCGCGCACACCGCGCGGTCCACGATGCTCTCGACGGAGAGCAGCGTGGCGCGCGGGGCGTGCGCGGGCACCGCGTCGTTCACCAGCTTGCGCTGGACGGGGTACGCGAAGCCGGTCGCGGCGGCGAACAGGCAGAGCAGCGCCACGACGGCCCACGGCCCCCCGAACGTCATGGCCGCCAGGGTGCCCGCGAGCGCGAGGCTGAGGACGGACACCCACGCCACCGGTGGCAGCCGGCGGCTCAGCCACTGGGGGCGCGCCGAGGCCACCGCTTCGGCCACCGTCATCGCCGCCATCACCCCACCGTGCGAGGCCTCGGCGATGCCGTGGTCCAGCAGGATCGGCTGGAAGAGGTTGACCTGGCAGATCCGGGAGAGCGTGAAGACGGCCACGCCCTGCACCATCACCAGGGCCAGCCACCGCGAGGAGACGACACAGCGCAGCGCGGTGCCGGCGTCCCGCAGGAACGCGCCACGCCCGCCGCCCGCCTTCTCCACGGGATTCTCCACGGCACCGCCCGCCCCCGCGAGGCGCGGCAACGCGACGACGCAGGCGAGGGAGCCCGCCGCGCTGACCGCGCTGAGCAGGTACGGGGCCGAGTGGGCGACGGTCATCAACGGCCCGACCAGCGGCCAGCACACGACCTTCGCCGCCAGGCCGAGAGCCCGGGCGGTGCCCTCCGCCCGCAGGTAGTGCTCATCGCACTTCTCGGCCCGCAGACCGTCGTACAGATAGGCGCTCGCCGCACCCGAGGTGAGCGACCGGCCCGCCGCGATGGCCAGGAAGTGGACGAGGAAACCGGTGTACGAGGCGCTGACCACCGGGGCCAGGTTCGCCGCCGTCATGACCACCGCCCCGGCCCGCAGGCAGTTGCGGGTGCCGATCCGGTCGGCGATCAGCCCGGTCGGGATCTCGAACAGGCAGAAGGCCACGTAGTAGACGCTCTGGATGCCGAAGATCTGCCCGTCCGAGAGCCGGGCGGCCTTCTGGTAGGCGTAGAACACCGGCATCCACCACAGCAGGTTGAACAGCAACTGGAAGCCGTAGTTCAGCCGGATGATCCGGCGGGCGGTGTCCGTCAGGCCGGTGCCCGTACCCGGCCGACGGGGGCGCGCAGCCCTCACAGCGCGTAGGGGCGGATCTGGACCAGCCGGAAGTCGCCCCGCTCGGTCATCAGCCACTCGATGTCCAGCGGCTTGTCCACGTCGGACATGCCGGCCCCGCTGAAGTGGGACTGAAGGAGCCGCCCGGTCAGCGACAGGTCGGCGAGCCGGGCGCGGACGGCGGCGGAGAGCCCGTCGCCCCAGGAGCCCAGGGCGACGGTACGGCCGCCGCCCTCGACCGTGTTGTACAGGTACTGCTGCGGCAGGACCGAGCCGTCGACCACGTGCTCCGGTGAGCCGGGGGAGCAGTTGAGGTAGACGTTGCGGAAGTCCTCGCGGCGGGTCGGGTCGCAGGTCACGAGGACGCCGCCGAGGGAGGCGGGCACGTACTCCTGGACGATGACGCCCATGTAGGTGTCGTCCAGGGAGATGCCGACCTGGTGGCGCAGGCGCACACTGCGGGGCGAGAGCAGGGAGGCCCACACCTGGCGTACGGCGTCCAGGAGTTCATCGGTGCCGTGCACGGTGGTGACGGAGTCGTAGACGCCCGCCGCGGAGAACCCGGGGAGGTCCTCGGCGTTGGAGGAGGAGCGCACCACCAGGCGTCCGCGCGTTCCCGCGGGGGCGGGGAAGGCCTGGTTGATCTGCCGGGTGACCGACCCGGGCACGGGCGTGTGCCGGATCAGGTGCTGGAGTTGCAGGCAGAGCGAGTCCAGGACGTCGGTGGCGTCGAGTTCGAGTGCCATCTTCAGCTTGCCGATGCCCTGCTGGAGCACGGGGGACGAGGCGAGGAAACGCTGCTGGAGCGCGAAGGGCAGCGCGACGCCCTCGGGGGCGCTCACCGCACCGGCCACGAACTCGGCGGCCTTGGAACGGAGTTCGCCCTGGCTCAGTTCACTCAGGCCGAGGCGGGCGGCGAGGTGCCCGTAGAGGTCCGCGCGCGGCGGCCGTGGCCGCCCGTAGAAGGCGGTGAGGTCGGCCGTACGGCTGTCGAGCACGTGGTGCAGCTCGCCGAGGTTGGCCGCCTTGGTGCCGTAGCGGTCGCGGTCGGTGCCGCGCAGCCGGTGCAGGGCCAGTACGGGAGTGTCTTCGAGCAGCGGCGGTTCGAGGCGTATGCGCTGCTGGTGCCAGGCCGGAGCCCGCAGGGCGGGTTCGTGGTCGAGCCGCTCAAGGGATATCTCGTCCTCGGCGACCCGGTAGCGCACCCACGCGCCGTCGAGGCCGTCCCGCTCGACGAGCTGCTCCAGGTCGCGCACGATGGCGTTGGGTATGCCCCAGCCAGAGGCGAGGACGTTGGTGTGGGAGAGCGGGGTGATCGGCGCGGTGTTGAGGAAACCGGCCACGCGGGGCACGTCGTCCGGCAGGCACGGCATGGCCACGATGTCCGCCCAGCCGAGCCCGGCCTCCGCCGCCGCGTACTCCTCCTGCGTACGGAAGAACCACAGCCGCCCGGTGGCCTCGCCCGGGTTCAGCGGTGTCCGGGTCCTGGTGCCGAAGAGCTCGTGGCTCAGGACGCGGGGCACGCGCAGTTCGCTGATCCCCGCCAGCGACTCCTCCTGCCCGTGGTTGGCGGGCTTGAGCAGCAGCGGCAGCCCGGCGTCGACGCGGGCGCGCACGAACTCGTGGAAGAACACCAGCAGTTCCCCGTGCATGGTGTCGGCCTCGGTCGTCTCCAGGACGAGGAAGGTGCGCTCGCGGCCGTCCGCGTCCTCGTCCGTGTGCAGGGAGAGCACACCGAGCAGGAACCGGCGGTCGGGGTCCATGTAGACGGAGGCGTTGAACGCGTCGAGCTCCGCGTCGAGCGCGGCGAGGTCCATGCCCAGGACGCGGGTGGCGACGTAGTCGACGTGGAAGGGGTGCGCGGCGGTGTCGAGCAGGTGCCAGGTGTTCTCGGCACGGTCGACGACGACCTTCAGGTACGGGTGACCCGCCAGGACCCCGGAGAGGGTGCGGAAGAGCGGCAAGGAGAGGTTCTCGCCGATGACCGTACGGTCCGTGGCGGGTCCGGCGGCGCCGGTGAGCGGTTGGGCGGTCATGCCGGAACCTCCTCGCGCCGGGCGGTGGGCAGCACCCGGGGCAGGGCGTCCACCAGGGTCTCGAAGTCGCGGAGCACGGTGCGTGCGTCGGTGGCGGAGAGCAGGCACATGGCCGCCATGGTGTTGGCGCCCGCGGCCGGGTCGTAGACCGGCACGACCTGGCCGTCGGCGAGTGAACTCTCCGCGACCACCGACAGGTCACTGCCCCGGCTGAGGGGTACCTCGGCGGAGACGGCGGGGAAGTCCCAGACCTTGCGGTCCCGCCAGGCCTCGCCGTCGCCGTCGACCGCGAGGACGACGAGGGAGCCCGCCGCGCCGCGCGCCTGGCCGGAGGTGAGGGCCTGCTCCGGCCACTCCACCGGGCGGCCGAGGAGGTGGTCGACGAGCATGCCGACGAGGTCGAGCCCGAAGACGTCCTCGATCTGCGGCACGGTCATCGCGCCGCCGAACCGGGCGGCCGTCTCGATCAGCCACATCCGGCCGTCCGCGCCGAGCTTGATCTCGGTGTGGGTCCCGCAGTCGCGCAGGCCGAGGGCATCGACGGCCCGACGGGCCAGATCCACGATCCGGTCCTGGGCGTCCCGCGCCAGCGGGGCCGGGGTGATGCCCGCGCGCTCGGTGAACGGCTCGACCGTGGGCATCCGGCCGCTGACACAGACGGGGCGGAAGACGCCGTCGGTCACGGCGCCCTCGACACTGACGTAGTCACCCCAGCCGGGCTCGTCGAACCAGTGCGACGCGGTACCGGTCACGATCCGCTCGACCACGAAGTCCGCGCCGGCTTCGGCCACATGCAGCTCCGCGTAGCCCAACTGGGCCGACTCGGCCATCACGTCACGCGAGCGGGCCCAGGCGGCGGACGCCTCGTGCGGGGCGCGGATGATCCGGTGTGCGGTGGAGCCCGCGCTCCAGGCCGCCTTGAGGAGCAGCGGACCTGGCATCGTACGGACCGCCGCGTGCAGGTCCTCCTCCGTGGCGACGGGGCGGAACTCGGGCTGCGGCAGGCCGTGCCGCTGCCAGGTGCGCCGCATCAGCCGCTTGTCACGGGCGAGCGCGGCGGCGCGGCCGGCTCCGGCGAGGCCCAGCTCCTCGCAGGCCTCGGCGACGGCCACGACCGCGTACTCGGAGAAGGTGAGCACCGCGTCCGCGCCGACGGCCTTCGCCCGCGAGACGATCAGGGACACCAGGTCGGAGCGGTGCGCGTCGTCAGGTGTGACGACCGAGGCACACAGTCTCCGGGCGGAGTCGGCCACGGCGGGAGGAAGAGCGCTGAGGGCCAGCAGGTGCACGTCCGCCTTCGCGGCCGTCCGGGACAGGACGTGACCGAGCGGCGGACCACCCTTGGCATGCACTAACAGCACCTTGCTCACTGAAGTTCGTCTCCAATCATCCGGTTGTCACCGGTCGCCGTCATACGTGGGTGATGCGTGATGCGTGATGGGCCCGGGGGAATCTCCCGGTCCATATGGCGGGGCGTGTTCACCCGCTCACTCAAGGGGACCAGGCGGCAGAGGCCCGTGATGCCGTCGGGGACGCCCGCGACTCAGGCAAATGCCTGAGATGCGTGACGACAGGACCGGATATCCGACGCAAAGTGACTGGCTGTCAGTCAGTCATATACGGACGGAGACCGTCGTGGACGATTCCAGCCTCAAGGCACTGCTCGAACACCTCCCCGTGTTCTGGTGGGAAGTGGACGAGACGTGGCAGGTCCTTGAGCGGGGCGGCGGCGCCTTCGCCGACACGGACACCGCGCGGCGCTTCCTGGACCGGCTGCGCCAGGAGCTCCCGGAGCATCAGCCGGGCGAGGCCCGCCGGCAGGTCCGGTTCGACGGCCGCACCTTCGACGTGAGCAGCACCTTAGACGTGAGCCGCCCCCTCCACGACAGCCACAGCCACACCCACAGCCGTACGCGCGGCCTGGCCATGGAGGTCGACGCCCACGCCGAGGCCCCGCGCAGGTACGCCGCGTTCGCCGGCCTCGTGGACCTCGCGCCGGCCGCCGCCTTCATACGGGACAGCGACGGCCGCTACCTGTGGGCGAACCACGCCTACGCGCACCTCTACGGCACCGTGCCGGACGACATGGCCGGCAAGTACATCGAGGACTTCGACGCACCGGCCGACGCCGACCAGTTCCGCACCCTCGACCAGGAGATACTCGGCCGCGGTACGCCGGTACGCCACACCATCGGCTACCGGCGGCCGGACGGCAGCACGGGCCGGGCGGTGGGCCACCGCTTCCCCGTACGGGAGAACGCGCGGACCTGCGTCGCCGGAATCTATGTGGACGTCACCGACCATCTGCGCGCCACGCTCCAGTGGCAGGAGGCCGAGGAGAGCCTGCAAGCGCTGCGCGACCACAGCGGCCTGCCCTGCGCACTGCTCTCGGCGAACGGTCGCGTCGTCGAGGCGAGCGCGGCGGCCGCCGAACTGTTCCGGCTCACCGTCCACGACCTGGTGGGCCGCCGGGCGCACACCCTGCTGGCCCCCGAGCCCGGCCTCGACCGGCTGCACCACCGGTGGCACCACCTCATAGCCCGCCGCACCAGACGGGTGGAGACCTCAGCGGTACTCGTGGACGCCCGAGGCATGCACCGGCGCGCGCAGCTCCACCTGACGACGCTCGGCCACTCGTCCTCCCGGGCCCGGCACGTCTGGGCCGTCGTCACCCACCAGAGCCTCGCCCACGAGGCCCATCCCTCACTCACCGCCGCGCAGATCCGCATCCTCTCCCTCCTCGCGGAGGGCAGCAGCAACGGCGACATCGCCGCCTCCCTGAAGCTGTCCCGCCAGACGGTCGACTACCACCTCGGCCGCCTGCGCCAACTCCTGGGCGCCGCGACCCGCCCGGCCCTGGTGGCCCGCGCCTACGTCCTCGGCATCCTGGCCCCCCGCGCCTGGCCCCCACGCTCCGCCACGGCGGCGCACCCGCTCAGCACGGTCTGAGAATCGCGCCGAGGTCAGTCCACGTCCCGCAGGAGGGCGGAGAGGTTCGGGTAGAAGTCCTCGATGTGGAGGAGAAGGCGAGTGCGCAGCCCGGTGGGCGCCGCGTTCGTCAAGGTGGCGAGCATGGACCGCGTGTCATGGGCGGAGAGGCGGGACGACGCGCGGTCCAGCAGGGCGAGCAGCAGTGGACCGAGACGCTGGGCCACGGGATCCTCCGGTGTCAGATAGTGCAGGGCCATACAGATCCGCCGGTATACGACCGGAATCTCGTGCGGGGGCAACGTGGTCCCGCCCTCCAGCCACAACCGCAGCAGGTCATGTGCCGCCGAGGTCGCCGGCCTGCCCTCACCGCCGCTGAACGTGGTCGTCAAAGGGCCCAGCCATTCGAGCAGTGGACGCAACGCCATCAGCACCACTCCGTCGTTCGTCCCGGCTGAGACGTCCGCCTTGTGCCAGATCTCGTTCCAGTAGGTGCGGTACCAGACGATGCCTTCCTCGGGCCTCGGGACACGGAAGAGCCAGTGCGCGTCCACCGGTTCCGGCCACGTCAGCTCACCTTCCCGGAGTGATACGAGGAGGTCACGGGACCCGCCTTCCCTCGTGCGCCGGACCCGCAGGGACAGAGCGAAGTCCGTCCACTGTTCCTCGTCGAAGGACGACCGCCACAACAGCACATGCCGGTGCCAGTCGCCCGCGGGGTCACTCCCGGCGGGAAAGAGCGCGCCGGCGGTGGCACCACCGGTCAGCAGTACGGCCAGCACGGTCAGATTCGCACTGTAGACGCCGTGCCGGGAGGCGACGCGGACCTGCCGGGGCAGATAGGTCGGGTGCGGCTGGTCCGCGCGTGACTCCCTCTCTCCCATGACCCGGATGACGAGGTGCCCCAGACGCTCCCGCTCGTCCGCGGACAACCGGTCGACCCTGGCGCGGGCGAAACGCAGCATCTGCCGGGAGGAGAGGGGCGCGAAGGACAGCAGGGCGAACAGCAGCTCGTCGTTGACGGGTTCGCTGCTCATCGACAGCACGGGGCGGTGGCCCAGCAGCCCGGTGAGTATCTGCACCGCCAACCGGACCACGAGGTACTCACCGAACGTGGCGTGCAGGAACTCATAGGTGGACAGCTTCTGCCCGTCCCTGATCGACTGCGCGCGCTGGACGAAGAAGAACCTGCCCAACGCGATCTCTGCTTGCCCCAGCGGCGCACGGAAACCGGACAACCGTGTCGGGGGCTGCCTGAGAAGGGCCGCCAGGTCCTCGTCCAGCTCGGTTGCCGAGACCCACTGGCGCCGACGGTTGAGCATGGCGAAGGCGATGAGCGAGAGCCTCTCCAGCTCCTGCTCGACGCGCTCTTCCACCTGCGCGTCCGGCATCGCGTCACGGGCGTCCTTGCTCACCTCGCGCCGGGCGAACGAGCTGAGCAGCGCCTCGTACAGATCGGCCTCCCCCAAGGGGCGTTCGTCGCCGTCGCGCAGGTCGTTCCCTGCCGCGTGGTAGAGGGCGAGCATCGTGAGGAGCAGCGGTTGCTCGGCGAGGGAACGGAGGGGGCCGACGTCGTCCCAGACGAGTGGCGGCAACCCCAGAGCCCTGAAGTTCATGGCGTTCGACAGGTTCCAGTGGTGCAGCCACACCTCGATCTGTTCCCGACGGAACGGCTCAAGGCGGAGCGCGACCGTGCCGTGTGGGTAGCGTGCACGGTCGGCGACCGCTGTCCGGCTGGTCACCACGGCCAGGGCAGGGCGCCCCTGCTCCTGCTCCCGCTCCTGGAAACGGGCCACACGGAGCAGGAAGTCGTTGTGGCGCACCCCGGTGGTCTGTAGCAGCTCGTCGAATCCGTCGAACAGCAGGACCGGCAGCGCGGTGCCCGCCGACCGCATGAGCTCCGGCCAGCTGACCTGCTCCCCGGTGGCATCGCGGATCGCCTGCTCGATCTGGTCCTGGATCTCGTCGTCCGCTCGCACGTCGCGCAGCGCCACCCGCACCGGCAGGAACCCGGCGGCCGGCAGCCTGGCCGCGAGGATGCGCACGAGGACGGACTTGCCCGCGCCCGGATGGCCGAGAACCAGCAGCGGAGCGCTCATGAGACCTTCCGAGGTCAGCGCACCGGCCAGGTACTCGGTGAGGTCTCGCCGCACGGGGGACCGCGTCCACCACTCCTCGTTGGCCGGGCTGCTCTGCCCGTCGACGGCGCGCACCCGGAAGTCGGGGTCCAGATACACGTCGCGCAGCGCAGGCACGTGTATTCCCTCGGGCGTCACCTCAGCGTCCAGGACCCCGCGGGACAGCGCCGACCGATGAGCACGCGACAGGGCGTCGGCGATGTCCGCCGGAGGCCGTTGCAGGGCCGCGGTGTCCGACAGGAGCCTCTCAAGGCCCGCCAGGGCGCGGCGCAGTTCGGCGCGCGTGGCCCGGTGCTCCAGCCGGCCGGACCAGAAGCGGAACTCCGGTGCCGCCAGCGCGAGACGTGCGTACAGCGACTCGTACTCCTCGACGGCGCGCTCGGGCACCGCCGCGCACACGATGTCGGTGGCCTCGCGGCGCGCGGCTTCGTCCAGCCGCTCCCACACGGCAAGGCCCCGCAGGAAGTCGTGTACGCGGGATGCCAGGTGCCCGTACCAGTCGCGCAGTTGCGCGATGTGGTCCTCGTGGGGGAGGTGGGGCTCGGGGCGTGGCGCGTCCACCTGCGCCGCGGCGGACACGGAGCCCTCGTCACCGGATGTGCCGCCGCCGGCCAGCATGAGCTGCTCGCGCCGGGTCAGCTCCAGGGCGTCGAAGGAGAAGGGCAGCTCGGCCTTCTCCAGCGCGTCGAAGAAGGCGAGCACGACGACGATGGTGTGGGCCGCCTCCAGGACACCGGCTCGCTCGCCCCGTCCATCGGTACGCCCCAGCCGCTCGCCCAGGCCGCGCGCCGCGTCACGCCCCAGGCCGAGGACCCTTGCGCGGGAGTCGAACATGCCCATCACGCCGCTGCTCAGCCCGCCGGTGGCCAGGTTGAGCGCGCCGCTGAGCGCACGGTCCAGTGCCGCCATGGCAGGGGGGTCTCCGCCCAGCAGCACCATCGCGTCACCGAACGAAAGCAACCTGCGCATACCCGCAGCACCCTCCGGGCCGGCTCTCCCGCATGCCGACTCCAGACTGGCACGACCAAGCCCCCGGCAGCCACACCCGCGGGGGGCCTGACGGTGCTGTCCGGCTCAGACGCGCTCCAGGACCACCACCGGGATCGAGCGGTCGGTCTTGGTCTGGTACTCCTCGTAAGCCGGCCAGGTGGCGACCATGGTCCGCCACATGGCCGGCTTCTCGTCCGCGCTCGCGGTGCGGGCGCGGGCGGTGTAGCGGTCGCCCTTGATCTGCACCTGGACCTCGGGGTTCGCCTGGAGGTTGAGGTACCACAGCGGCGGCGTGTCGGCGCCGCCGTTCGAGGCCACCACGAGGACCGCGTCGCCGTACGGCCGGTAGATCAGGGGAGTGCTGCGCTGCTCACCGCTCTTGCGGCCGATGGTGGTGAGGATCAGTACCGTGGTGTTCTGCCAATCGTGGCCCTCCGCGCCGTCGGTCTCCTGGTAGCGCTTGACATGCTCTTTGCCGAACAGCATCTGGCGTCTCCTCTGCGTCCTCACGCGGTCGTGCGGGTGTCGTTGCGCGTTGCACCACCCAGTCTCACGGTCGACCGGCCGGTTTCCCATGAGGGCGTGGCCGCGTCGGCGCGCCCGGACTAACGCGGTGAGGACGACGGAGGGGGCACAGCAGGCTGACGGCGGGACCTCAGCGGATGTTGACGTCGACGCAGGCGTAGAAGGCGTTGGACGTGTCACCGATGTTCCACACCGCGAGGACCTTGTGCCTGCCGGTGAAGTTGCCGAGGTTGACCTGGTGGGACACGGTCGCCGGTGGCTGCTGGTTGTGGCCGTCGATGGTGGCGACCTTCGTGCCGTCGACGAAGTACTCGTAGTTCGCGGTGCGGTGCCTGGCGGTGAACGTCCAGGTGAAGGTCTGCGTCCTGCTGACGTCGCTGACCTTCCAGCCCTTGCTGTCGTTGTCCAGCTCCGCGAAGCGCGCGTTGCCGCCACTACAACTGCGCAGGCCCTTGGGGCCCTCGACGCTCTGCGGTTCGTACTTGATCTCGCCGCAGGCCACCGTGCGCGCGGCGCACTGCGCCTGACGGCTCGCGGGACCGTTGACGTAGCCGTGGGCGCCCGCCGAACCCGTCGGCAGCGTGAGGGCGAGGACGGGTGCCATACCGGCACCGATCGCCGCGGCCATCTTCCGTTTCTTGTCCATGCGTACTCCTTCACGGGGCGTGGCTTCATGGGGGTGTGCGGCGTGAAGTGCTCGGGTGGAGCGGGGCAGGGGTGCGGGGGCCGAGCAGTGGGGCCGGATGTGCACGGGTGCCGATTAGTCCAGACCATAGACTTCGGCAGGTGCCCGTCAAGAGTGGTTTCCGGCCATGCGGCGCAGCCAGACCGCCGTGTCCCGCGGCAACCGCCCCTGCGCGGAAAGGGGGCCGCTGACCAGCAGGAGTTCGGTTTCCGCGGGCAGCGCCACGTCGTCGGGCCCGAAGTTGACCAGGCAGATCCAGGTGGTGTTGTCCCGCTCGGAGGTGCGCGCGAAGGACAGGACGTCCGGCTCGTCGGCGCGCAGCCGGCGCAGCGGTCCCGCGTCGCCGAACGAGCGCCGCAGCCGCAGCGCCGTGCGGTACAGGCAGAGCATCGACTCCGGGTCGCGCGCCTGCTCCTCGGCGGCGTAGGCGGCCCAGCCCCGCGGCACCGGCAGCCAGCTCCGCTCCGGGGCGCCGTTCCAGGGCAGCGGGACCCGGCAGCCGTCCCTGCCCGGGTCGACTCCACCGGAACGGGCGTACATCGGGTCCTGGATCCGCTCCCGGGGGATCTCCGCCTCCGGCAGCCCCAGCTCCTCGCCCTGGTAGAGGTAGAGCGAGCCGGGCAGGGCCAGGGTGAGCAGGGCGGCGGCCCGGGCCCTGCGGGTACCGACCGTCAGGTCGGTGGGGACACCGAAGCGCTTGCGCTCGAAGGCGAAGCCGGTGTCCTCGGCCCGCCCGTAACGGGTGACCGTGCGGGTCACGTCGTGGTTGGCGAGGACCCAGGTGGCGGGCGCGCCGACGGGGGCGTGGGTCGACAGGGTGAGGTCGATCGACTCCCACAGCCGCGCCGGGTCCCAGGGCCGGGAGAGGAAGTCGAAGTTGAAGGCGGTGTGCAGCTCGTCGGGGCGCAGGTAGCGGGCGAACCGCTCCGCGTCCGGGAGCCAGATCTCGCCGATGAGCGCGGCCCCGTACTCATCGGCGATGCGCCGCCAGGAGCGGTAGATGTCGTGCAGCTCGGGCTGGTCGTGGAAGGGGTGCGGTCGCGCGGGGTCCATCGAGGGCAGCCCGTCGGCCTTGGCGAGCAGCGCCGCGGAGTCGATGCGCACACCGGCCGCGCCGCGCTCGAACCAGAAGCGCAGCACCTCCTCGTGCTCCCGGCGGACCGCCGGGTGACTCCAGTTGAGGTCCGGCTGCTCGGGCGCGAAGAGGTGCAGGTACCACTCGCCGTCCTCCGTCCGCGACCACGGCACCCCGCCGAACTCACCCACCCAGTCGTTGGGCGGCTCCGCCGAGTACGGCCGGAAGTGGAACAGCTCCCGCTCGGCGGAGCCGGGTCCCGCCGCCAGCGCGGCCTTGAACCATTCGTGCTGGTCGGAGACGTGGTTCGGCACGATGTCCACGATGCAGCGCAGACCGAACTCCCGGGCCTCCGCGATCAGTTCCTCGGCCTCGCGGAGGCTGCCGAAGGCCGGGTCGATGGTGCGGTAGTCGGCGACGTCGTAGCCGCCGTCGGCCAGCGGCGAGAGGTACCACGGGGTGAACCACAGGGCGTCCACACCCAGGTCGGCCAGATAGGGCAGCCGGGCCCGGACACCGGCCAGGTCGCCGGTGCCATCACCGTTCCCGTCCGCGAAGGAACGGACGTACACCTGATAGATGGCAGCGCTGTGCCACCACTCCGTGCTGGGCAAGGGGGAGTCCTTTCGTACGGATCGCGTACGGACGTGAGAGGCGGGAGAGGGAGGAGCGCGGCTCAGCCCTTGAGGCTGCCGGCGCTCAGCCCGGCGACGATGTGGCGCTGGAAGACCAGGAACAGCGCGATCAGCGGCAGGGACGCCATCACGAGCCCGGCGACCAGACTGTTCAGCGGGGTGTCCTGGGCCACGCGCTGGAGGAACACGCTCAGCGGTTGCTGTGCCGGGTCGGGCAGCACGAGCAGCGGCCAGAGGAAGTCCTTCCAGGCCGTGACGATGGAGAGGATGGAGACCACCGCGAGGATGGGCCGGGCCAGCGGGAGCACCACACGCCACAGGGTCGTCAGCGGTCCCGCACCGTCGACCTTGGCCGCGTCGAGGAGTTCGTCGGGTATCCGGTCGAAGAAGTTCTTCAGGATGTAGATGTTGAAGGCGTTGGCCGCGGCGGGCAGCCAGACCGCGCTGGGGCTGTTGATCAGGTTGCGGTTGAACAGCGGGACGTCCACCACGGTGAGGTAGACCGGCACCAGCAGGGCGGTGGCGGGCATCATCAGGGTCAGGAGCATCGCGCCGAGCACCACGTTGCCGAACCGCGGGCGCAGTTTCGACAGCGCGTACGCGGCCGGCACCTGTACCGCCAGTTGCACCAGCCAGGCCCCGCCGGCCAGGACGACGGTGTTCAGGAAGTAGTCCGCGAGGTCCATCTCCCGCCACGCCTTGGCGTAGTTCTCGGGGTGCCAGCTCTCCGGCACGTACGTGGGCGGGTTCTGCGCCAGCTCCGTGGAGGACTTCATGGCGCCGGTCGCGGCCCAGTACAGCGGCACGATGAAGGCCAGCGTGAACAGCACGAGCGCGACGGTGAGCGTCGACCAGTAGACGAGCCGTCCCTTGCGCGTCCTCAGGACGGCGGGGCGGACGAGGGTGCGCATCGAGGCGGACATCCCCTCACTCCTTCGCGGCGCGGGTGACCCGCAGGTAGAGGGCGGAGAAGGCGGCAAGGACGATCAGGAGCAGCAGGCTCAGCGCGCTGGCGGTGCCGAAGTCGTTGTAGACGAAGGCGTAGCGGTAGACCAGGAACATGACGGTCACCGTGGAGTCCTCCGGGCCGCCGCCGGTCATCACGTACGGCTCGGTGAACACCTGCATCGTCGCGACGATCTGGAGCAGCAGCAGGACGAGCAGCACGAACCGGGTCTGAGGGATGGTGACGTGGCGCAGCCGCTGCCACACGTTGGCGCCGTCCAGCTCCGCGGCCTCGTACAGCTCGCCGGGGATGGTCTGGAGCGCGGCCAGGTAGATCAGGGTCGTGGTGCCCATGTTGGCCCACGTCGAGACGATGACCAGGGAGATCAGCGCGGTGGACGAGGAGTCCAGCCAGGCCGAGATCGGCAGGTGCAGCGTCCGCAGGATCTCGTTGAGCAGCCCAGGGCCCGGGTCGTAGAACCACTTCCACATCAGCGCCACCACCACGGGCGGCAGCATCACGGGCAGATAGACCAGGACCCGGAAGTACGCCCGGGCGTGCCGGAACTCGTTCAGGAGCACCGCGGTCAGGAACGGCACCGCGAAGCCGAGCACCAGCGCGTACAGGGTGAACAGGCCGGTGTTCCTCCAGGCGGTGAGGAACAGCGGGTCGTCGAACAGCTTCCGGAAGTTGTCGAGGCCGGTCCAGGTGTTCCCCGTGGCGAAGTTGACCTCCTGGAAGCCGAGGAACACATTGCGGATGATCGGCCACCACGAGAACAGCGCGAAGATCACCACGGCGGCACAGAGGAACCCGTACGCCGTCAGGTGCTCGCGCAGCGCACGGCGCCGGGCCGCCCGCCGCCCCCCTGCGGCGGCGGGGGACGACGGCCGCGCGGACGCGGGCCGGGGCGGTGTACGGGGTGACGTCTTGAGCGGCATGCTCATCAGGAGGCGCTGTAGATCGCGTTGACCTTCTTCTCGGCGTCGTCGAGAAGCGCGTCGATGTCGGTGCCCTTCTTGGTGAGGACGGACTGCATCGCCGAGTCGAGCACCGCGTAGACCTCCTGGGCCTTGGGCGGCTCGATCACCCCTGGCACGTTCGGCGCGGAGTCCATGAACGCCTGGTAGTTGCCGGTCGGCATGTTGGCGTTCTCCTTCTTGACCTTCTCGATCCGGTCGCGGACCGAGCCCTCGAAGATGTCGGGGACCGTGGGCATCGGGATGCCCACCGGCAGATCGGCCTCGGCGTAGTCGGCGACGTTCTTCTCGATCAGCTCGGGGTTGAGGTAGCGCCACTGGATCCACTCGACGCCGGCCTTGATCTTCGCCGGGGACGCCTTGGGGTTGATCATGTAGCCCTCGCCGCCGAGCAGCGTGCCCTTCGCGTCCGGCACGGGCGCGAGAGCGTAGTCCTTGTACGTGCCGCCGAACTGCTTGGCGATGACGGTGATGTTGTCGGCCGCCGAGACGTACATGCCGAGTTTGCCCGAGCCCATCATGCGCTGGACGTCCTCGACCTGGAGCAGTTGCTTGCTGCCCATCGAGTCGTCCTTCCAGCGCATGTCGTACAGGTCCTGGAAGGTGGCCTTGCCCTCGGGGGTGTTGAAAGCCGCCTTCCACTCGCCGCCGCTCTCGGTCGCGACCCGGCCGCCGCGGGAGTACAGCTCCGCGGTGAAGTGCCAGCCGCCCTGGTTGTTCTTGGAGAAGTCGGCGTAGCCCACCGTGTTGTCGCCGAGGCCGGCGATCTTCTTGGCCGCCTTGCGGACGTCCGCCCAGGTCTTGGGCGCCTGGTCGGGGTCGAGGCCCGCCTTCTCGAACAGGGCGCGGTTGTAGATCAGGCCCATCGAGTAGTTCGACGTCGGCAGGCCGTACTGCCGGCCCTTGTCGTCCTGGAAGATCTTCATCAACGGGTCCTGGATGTCGCCGCGGCGCGGCATGTCCTTGACGGCGTCGGTGATGTCCGCCGCCTGCTTCTTCTCGATCAGGGACCGGGTGTCGGTGAAGTAGACGTAGAAGACGTCCTCCAGCTTTCCGCCGGCCAGCTTGGCGTTGAAGGTCTTCGGGTCCATGAACCCCTCGTGGGGCACGATGTCGATGTCCGGATGAGCCTTCTCGAACTGCTGCACGTGCTTGTCGAAGAGCTCGCGCTCGAAGGCCTGGGTCTTGGGCGGCTGCCCGTTGACGTCGAGCGTCACCTTGCCGCCGGAATCCGGTTCGGCTCCGTCGCTGCTGGTGCCGCAGGCGGACAACGGAACCAGCGCGAGAACGGCGGCTGTGGCGAGCGCGAACGCACGGCTGCTCGTGGATGACATCGGGGGACCCCCTCCGGGTCGTGCTGTCGTGCTGTGGGTGCGGCGCATACATAACCACCGCCGCAACCATGCGCGCAATAACTTGTACGAAGTCCGCAAAAAACAGCTCAGACATTGAAGTGCCGTGATGAGCACCCCACTTGAACCGTCACGACCTGCTGAATCGGGCCGGTGAACCGCGATGCGTGGTGCTGCGGGGCCGTACGGGGCCTTACAGGGGGCCGGTCACGACTTCCGCGCCCTCTGTAGTCATCTCGACAGAACTCTGCAATTCTCCCACTCTCCAACGCGAAATCCTGCGTGACATGAGAGCGAAGGAGTCACAAGAGCCATGCAACGCATCAGAGACGCCGTGGGCGCCGCCCGAAGATCCCACCGGTGGTGGCGGCCGTTCGCCGCCGCGCTCACCGCGAGCCTGCTCCTGCTGGGCCTGCCCGCGCTGCCCGCCATGGCCGCGGGCGGCCCCGACCTGGCCGCGGGCAGACCGGCCAAGGCGAGCAGCGCCGAGGCCGGCCATTCCGCCGGGCAGATCACCGATGGCAATCCCGGCTCGTACTGGGAGAGCGCCTCCTCGAACCTGCCGCAGTGGGTGCAGGTCGACCTCGGCCGCGCCACCCGCGTCGACGAGGTGGTCCTCCGGCTGCCGCCCGCCTGGGAAACCCGTAAGCAGACCCTCTCCGTGCAGGGCAGCGCGGACGGCGACAGCTTCAGCACCCTCGCTGCCTCGGCCGCGCACTCCTTCGGACCCGGCACGGGCAACACGGTCACGGTCCGCTTCCCTGCCGCGCAGACCCGGCACATCCGGGTGCACGTCACCGCCAACACCGGCTGGCCCGCCGCCCAGCTCGCCGAACTCCAGGTGCACGCCGCCGCCGACGCCTCGGTGAACCTGGCGCTCGGCAAGACCCTCAAGGCGGGCAGTCACACGCAGACGTACACCGCGGCCAACGCCAACGACGGCAACCGCGACAGCTACTGGGAGAGCGACAACGACAAGCTGCCCCAGTGGATCCAGGCCGACCTCGGCACGTCCCGGCGGATCGACGAGGTGGTGCTGCGGCTGCCCGACGGCTGGAGCGGCCGTACCCAGACCCTGAAGGTCCAGGGCAGCACGAACGGCTCGGACTTCACCGATCTGACCGCGTCGAAGGAGCACGCGTTCACCGCGGCCACCGAGCACTCCGCGACGCTCTCCTTCGACGGGGTCACCACCCGCTACGTCCGCGTCCTGATCAGCGCCAACACCTCACAACCCGCCGGACAGCTCTCCGAGCTGGAGATCTACGGCCCGGCGGGCGGCGACACCCGAGCACCCACCGCGCCCGAGAACCTGGCCCTCACCGAACCCGAGCCGGGCCAGGCCAAACTCACCTGGGACGCGTCCGAGGACGACAAGGGCGTGACGGCCTACGACGTGTACGCCAACGGCGAGCTGCGCACCAGCGTCGCCGGTGACGTGCGTACGTACACCGACACCCAGCCCGCGGGCGCCGACGTCACCTACTTCGTACGGGCCCGCGACGCGGCGGGCAACGCCTCGGCCAACAGCAACTCGGTGACCCGCAAGGGCGACAACGGCGACACCCAGGCCCCGACCGCGCCGACGAACCTCGCCTACACCCAGCCGTCGAGCGGTGGCACCAGACTGACCTGGGGCGCCTCGAACGACAACGTGAAGGTCACCGCGTACGACGTGTACGCCGAGGGCAAGGTCCTGAAGTCCCTGGCCGGGGACGTGACGACATACACCGACACCCGCTCGGCGCAGGACACGGTCACCTACTCGGTGCGGGCCCGTGACGCTGCGGGCAACGTCTCGGCGCACAGCAACACCGTGACCCGGCCGGGCAGCGGCAACAAGAACCTGGCCGAGGGCAAACCCATCACGGCCTCCTCGGTGATCCACACCTATGTCGCCGAGAACGCCAACGACGGCCGGACGTCCACCTACTGGGAAGGCGCCGCGAACAGCTACCCCAACACCCTCACCGTCAAGCTCGGAGCCAACGCCGACGTCGACGCGGTCGTCGTCAAGCTCAACCCTGACGCGGGCTGGAGCCCGCGCACCCAGACCGTGCAGGTCCTCGGCCGCGAGCAGAAAGCCGACGACTTCACCTCCCTGGCGGCGGCCGAGGAGTACACCTTCAGCCCGTCCGGCAACCAGAACACCGTCACCATCCCGGTCTCCGGCAAGGCCGCCGACGTGCGGCTGCGTTTCACCGCCAACAGCGGGGCCACGGCGGGGCAGGTGGCGGAGTTCCAGGTCCTTGGCGCCCCGGCGGCCAACCCGGACCTGGAGATCACCAAGCTGTCGTACGCGCCACAGACGCCGACCGAGACCGACGAGCTGACGCTGACCGCGACGGTCCGCAACCGCGGCAGCGAGGCCTCGACGGCCACCGACGCCGTCTTCCGCCTCGGCGGCGACAAGGCCGGCACGGCGACCGTGGGCGCGCTCGGCGCCGGCGAGTCGACGACGGTGAGCACCAAGGCCGGCGTGCGCCCCGCAGGCTCGTACCCGCTCAGCGTCGAAGTCGACACGAAGAACGAGGTGATCGAGCAGGACGAGGGCAACAACACCTTCACCAGCCCCGACCCCCTGATCGTCAAGCCGGTGGACTCCTCCGATCTGGTGGCCTCACCGGTGAGCTGGACGCCGTCCGCGCCCACCAAGGGCAAGGACGTCACCTTCAGCGTCGCGATCAAGAACCAGGGCACGAAGGCGTCCGCGTCCGGTGCCCACGGCATCACCCTCCTCGTGCGGGACGACAAGGGTGACACGGTGAAGACCCTGACCGGTGAGCACAACGGCACGATCGGCGCGGGTGACACCACGGCACCGGTCAAGCTCGGCACCTGGACGGCCGCGGGCGGCCGCTTCACGGTCAGGACGGTCATCGCCGACGACGCCAACGAGCTGCCGGTCAAGCGCGAGAACAACACCAGCACCCGTTCGCTCTTCGTCGGCCGAGGCGCCGACATGCCCTACGACACCTACGAGGCGGAGGACGGCGTCCTCGCCGGCGGCGCGAAGACCGTCGGACCCAACCGCACCGTCGGCGACCTCGCGGGCGAGGCCTCGGGCCGCAAGGCCGTCACGCTCGACTCGACGGGTGAGTCGGTCGAGTTCACCGCCAAGCAGGACACCAACACCCTGGTCACCCGCTTCTCCATCCCGGAC
This sequence comes from Streptomyces sp. DSM 118878, assembly GCF_052936595.1. NCBI lineage: Bacteria > Bacillati > Actinomycetota > Actinomycetes > Kitasatosporales > Streptomycetaceae > Streptomyces > Streptomyces sp. DSM 118878. Next base: position 470,987 of record NZ_CP193622.1, on the reverse strand, counting down.
GCACCGGGCGGCGGCGGCACCGAGGCGACCCTGAACATCTACGTCGACGGCACCTTCCGCAAGGCGATCGACCTCACCTCCAAGTACGCCTGGCTGTACGGGGACGAGGCCGCCCCCGGCAACTCGCCCGGCGCGGGCCCGGCCCGGCACATCTACGACGAGGCGAACGTGATGCTCGGCGGGACGGTCAAGGCGGGCAGCAAGATCAAGCTCCAGAAGGACAGCGCCAACACCTCCCGCTACGCCATCGACTTCGTCGACCTGGAGCAGGTCGCGCCGAAGGCCAACCCCGACCCGGGCTCGTACGTCGTGCCCGCCGGTTTCGCCCACCAGGACGTGCAGAACGCCCTGGACCAGGTCCGCATGGACACGAGCGGAAAGCTGACGGGCGTCTACCTCCCGGCCGGTGACTACGAGACGAGCAGCAAGTTCCAGGTCTACGGCAAGGCCGTCGAGGTGGTCGGTGCCGGGCCCTGGTACACCCGTTTCCACGCACCGAAGACCCAGGAGAACACGGACATCGGGTTCCGTGCGGAGGCGAGTGCGAAGGGCTCGTCCTTCTCGGGCTTCGCCTACTTCGGCAACTACACGTCCCGCATCGACGGCCCCGGCAAGGTATTCGACTTCCAGAACGTCTCCGACATCACCATCGACGACATCTGGAACGAACACATGGTGTGCCTCTACTGGGGCGCCAACACGGACCGCATGACCATCAAGAACTCGCGGATCCGCGACATGTTCGCCGACGGCGTCAACATGACCAACGGCAGCACGGACAACCTGGTCAGCAACAACGAGGCGCGGGCCACCGGAGACGACAGCTTCGCCCTCTTCTCGGCGATCGACGCCGGGGGCGCGGACATGAAGAACAACGTCTACGAGAACCTGACCACGCTCCTGACCTGGCGCGCGGCGGGCGTGGCCGTCTACGGCGGCTACAACAACACCTTCCGCAACATCCGCATAGCCGACACCCTGGTCTACTCGGGGATCACCATCAGTTCCCTGGACTTCAACTACCCGATGAACGGTTTCGGGAAGGATCCGACCACCTTCGAGAACATCACGATCGAGCGGGCGGGCGGCGCCTTCTGGAAGGGGCAGGACTTCCCCGCCATCTGGGCGTTCTCCGCCTCCAAGGTCTTCCAGGGAATCCGGGTGAACAACGTCGACATCATCGACCCCACGTACCACGGGGTGATGTTCCAGACGAAGTACACGGGAGGCAACCCGGAATTCCCGGTGAAGGACACCATCTTCACGGACGTCTCCATCTCGGGGGCGCCGATCGGCATCTACGTCAACGAGATGCCGGAGGCGGGCCAGGGCCCGGCCGTCGGTGAAGCCACCTTCGTACGGCCCGAGTTCAGCGGCAACGGGCAGAACGTCAAGAACGACACGTCCACGTTCACACTGACGACGCAGCCATAGCGCCGGCACGGCCGTCCGTCCGTATTGCGGGCGGCCGTGCACGGAACCCGCTCCCCGAACGAAACTCGTTTGCGTAGCCTTGCGCTATTCTTGCGCCCATGACGCGACGACTTGCTCAAGTTGCGAAGAAGGTGGGGGTCAGCGAGGCCACGGTCAGCCGCGTCCTCAATGACAAACCCGGTGTCTCCGCCGCGACCCGACAGTCCGTGCTGACGGCGCTGGACGTCCTCGGCTACGAGCGCCCGACGCAGCTGCGGGGCGAACGCGCCCGCCTGGTCGGCCTGGTGCTGCCCGAGTTGCAGAACCCCATCTTTCCCGCGTTCGCCGAGGTCATCGGCGGCGCACTCGCACAGCAGGGCCTCACACCCGTGCTGTGCACCCAGACCAGGGGCGGGGTCTCGGAGGCCGACTACGTGGACCTCCTGCTCCAACAGCACGTCTCGGGCGTCATCTTCGCCGGAGGCCTCTTCGCCGAGGCCGACGCGCCGCACGACCACTACCGTCAGCTTGCGGAGCGCAACATCCCGGTCGTCCTGATCAACGCGTCGATCGACGGCCTCGACTTCCCCTGCGTCGCGTGTGACGACGCCGTCGCCGTCGAACAGGCGTGGCGTCACCTCGCCTCGCTCGGCCACGAGCGGATCGGCCTGGTGCTCGGCCCCTCCGACCACGTGCCCTCACGCCGCAAGCTCGAAGCCGCCCGGGGCGTGGCGGAGGCCGCGGGCATGGAGCTGCCCGACGAGCATGTCGAGCGGTCGATCTTCTCCCTGGAGGGCGGGCAGGCCGCAGCTTCCCGTCTCCTGCGGCGCGGCGTCACCGGCATCGTGTGCGGCAGCGACCCGATCGCCCTCGGAGCGATCAGGGCGGCGCGCCGGCGGGGACTCTCCGTCCCCGCCGACGTATCCGTGGTCGGCTTCGACGACTCGGCCTTCATGACCTGCACGGAGCCACCGCTGTCGACGGTTCGGCAGCCCATCGAGGCGATGGGCCGCGCGGCGGTCGACCTGCTCTGCGCCCAGATCCGGGGCACGCAGACCCACCCCGGTGAGCTGCTCTTCGAACCGGAACTGGTCGTCCGCGGATCCACGGCGCAACTGCCCTCCTGAACTCAGGGCCTGCCAGGTCCGCAGGTCACTCGGCGCCGAGGTACTGGACGGCGGTCTGCGCGGCGTGCGGGGCGAGCAGGTCCAGCAGTTCGTTCGCGGCGGCTTCGAGGAGGTGGCCGTCGCGGCCGGCGTGCAGGGTCTCCAGGACGAAGGCGACGTGGGCCGAGTCCTCGGTGACCCGGGTGCGGTGGGCGTCGCGGTGGTTCCAGTGGCGGGTCAGGACACCGGTGGCGTCCACGTAGATGATCTCGCCGGGCTTGGGGTTCTCGACGGTGTCCGGCTCGCCGAGAGGGGTGAACTCCTCGGTGCCGTCCGCGTACCGGATGTCGATGTCGCCGGTGACCTGGTCGAGGTCGAAGGCGCCGGCGGGCAGGGCGTGCCGGACGGAGACGGTGTTGTACGAGTCGACGGCCGGGTTGATCCGCGGCAGGGCGCCCTTCTTGGCCATGCGGCGGCCGAGCGCGTCGACGCTGGGCCGGATGCGGCGAGGATTGGTGCCGAAGGAGCGGTAGGCGGTGTGCCACGCCTCGATGCGCGGATCGGTCTCGTCGGCCGGCTGCCAGGCGCCGTCGGTGAGCTGCCGCTCCAGGTCCTGGACGGCGGCGGCGGTGGCGGGCCACGGCTCGTGGCCGCGCAGCCCGGTGGCGGTGACCACGGCGATGCGGGTGTCGGGGAAGGCTTCGGTGACGGCGGGGCCGATGCGGAAGGTCATGGGAGAAGGCTCAGTTCCTGTACGTGGGGTGGGCGGAGCGCGGCGTTCGGCCGGCGTCGGTGCGGTGGGGTGGGGTGGGGTGGGGTGGGGTCAAGCCTTCCAGGGGCCGATGCGGTCCAGGCGGCGGCGCTGCTGGCCCGCGGCGGGCGTGTCGAGCCCCTGGCCGCGGTCGGCGAGGCGGTCGGCGATGCCGGCTCGCTGCTCGACCGGCTTGTGGTCGTCGTACTTGAACTTGGCCCGTACGTCGGTGACGTCCAGGCGCAGGCCGCGGATGCCCGGCAGCATCCGGCCGTACGGGGGCTGGTCCACGGTGACGGGGGCGTGGTCGCCGTCGGGCTGGAAGTGGGCGAGCTGGCGGCGCAGCAGTTCCGCCTTGGCTTCGGGCTCGTCGACGATGTGGGCGTGGCAGGTGAACTGGACGGCTGCGTAGTAGCTGGTGGGGACGCCGTCGACGGGCGGGGTGCCGTCCTTGGCGCGCCAGGGGCCGGGGATGAAGGCGTAGTCGCCGATGACGGTGAAGGTGACGTGCGGGTCGTGCTCGATCGCCTTCCACACCGGGTTGGGCCGGGCGAGGTGGATCAGCAGGTGACCCGCGTCGCCGCCGGTGAAGTGGGTGGGAACGGTGACGGGGGATCGGCCGGGCAGGCCGTTGACGCTCAGGACGCCGAAGTCGTGGCCTTCGGCGATCCAGGTCTGCCACTCGGCGTCGTCCAGGCTCGTGTCCCAGGGCTGGATGAACATGCGGGTCTCCTGGCGGGTGCGATGGTGAGGGGCGTGATCGAGGTGTGGCCGGGGCTCAGGTGAGGGCGAGGAGGCTTACGGCGACGGCGGCGGCGCCCAGGCCGACGAGCTGGCCGCGGTGGACGCGCTCGGCGAGCACGCCGCGGGCCAGCAGGACGGTGCCGGCCGGATAGAGCGCGGTGATCACGGCGACGACGGTGAGGTCACCGCTGCGGGCGGCGAGCAGGAACAGCAGGTTCGCCAGGGAGTCCAGGACACCGGCGGCCGCCGAGATCGCGTACGCCGGCTTCTCCGGGCCGAGCCGGCGGTACATCACTCCGGCCGCGGCCAGGGTGACGGCGGAGGAGACCGCCCTGCCGATGATCAGCGGGGCGACGCCGCTGTCGGAGGGGGCCTGGTGCAGGCAGACGAGCTGTAGGGCGATGGCCGCGCCCGCTCCGAAGGCCAGCAGCAGAGCGGTGCGTGACGGACGTGACGACCGGGCGCCGTGGCCGGCGCTGACGAGGACCACCGCCACGAGTGCGAGCGGCAGGCCGAACAGCGCCATCGGCCCCAGGTGCTCGCCCTGGAGGAGGCCGACCGTGACCGGCAGCGCGGCCGACACCAGCGCGGTGACCGGGGAGAGCACGTTCATGGGGCCGATCGCGAGTGTCCTGTAGAGCAGGACGAACGCGGCGGCGGAGGCGACTCCGGAGGACACGCCCCACGCGACGGCGGCCGGACTGAACGAGGCGCCGAGGACGGGCCACAGCAGCAGCTCGACCGCGAGACTGGCGGGGGCGGCGACCATCACCGTGCGCAGTACGTGGGCCTTGCGGGCACCGAGGCCGCCGAGGAAGTCGGCGCACCCGTAGGCGAGAGAGCTGCCCAGGGCCAGCAGCAGAGCGATCACAGTACTTTCCTAAACTTCCCCAACTGTCACAATGGAACGACTCGACCGTACAATGAACCGACCGCCCGCTGTCAACCAAATGACCGGGCGGTACATTCCAGTACCTCGCAGTCTGCGAATGCCGGAGCTCATGCTGAGGAAAGGTGATCAGGTGCCCGAGGCAGAGGCAGCCCTGCGCACGCTCGCGCACAACGTCAGAGCCGCCCGTACGCGCGCGGGCCTGTCCCTCGACGAGCTGGGCCGGCGTGCCAAGGTCAGCAAGGGCGCCCTGGTCGGCCTGGAGAGGGCGCAGGGCAATCCGAACTTCGCCACGCTCGTCCGGCTCGCCGACACCCTCGGCGTCTCGGTGTCCGCCCTGATGGAAGGGTCGGCGGAGGGGCGTGTGCGGGTGGTGTCCGTCGACGACGTCATGCCCTTGTGGGCCGGTGAGCGGGGCGGCGAGGCCCGCCTCATGCTGACCACCTCGGGACCGGCCCCGGTCGAGGTCTGGCGCTGGAGCCTGGAGCCCGGCGAGGAGTACCCCAGCCACCCCCACCAGGCCGGAGTCGTGGAGACCGTCAGCGTCACGTACGGCCGGATGACGCTGATCGTCGACGGCACCGAGCATGCCGTCGAGGCCGGCCAGACCGCGACCTTCGACGGCGACGCCCCCCACGGCTACCGCGGTGCGGGCACCGGCCCCTGCCACCTGATCATGACGGTCCACATCCCCCCGCCCCCCGCACCGACGGCCTGACACCGCGGCCGCCGGTGAGCGCACGCCGAACAGTGCGGCGTGGGCCCCTTTCCGTGTCCTGCGGTACGGCATACCGTCCCCCTGGTGGAGACGACACATCGACCCGCCGTACGAGTCCTCTGCCTGGACGCCGCCGACCGGTTGCTGCTTCTGCGGTGGCGGGATCCGGTCGAGGGCAACTATCTGTGGGAGCCGCCTGGTGGCGGCATCGAGCCCGGCGAGACACCCCTCGCGGCGGCACGACGCGAACTCGCCGAGGAGACCGGCCTGGACCCGGCAGCAGTGCTGGACCGGTCGGTACCCGTCGACCGTGACGTCCGCTGGAAGGGCAAGCGGCACGTCGGCACGGAGCTGTTCTTCGTCGCCCACTTCGCCGTGGAGCAGCCGCCACTGCTGCGGACCGGACTGTTACCCGAAGAGCGGGCCGACCTGCACTCGCACACCTGGACCGAGCGGTCGAAGCTCAAGACCCTGCCGGACCCGGTAGAACCACCACAACTCCTGGCAGTGCTCGATGCCTTGGCCGAGACGGTGGTTCACCGTCGGAGGGGGAGTGGAAGACGGTGAGGTCTTCGTGTGGGGCGCCGCGTCTCAGGGTTCCTCGGAGAGGGACATCGCCTCCGTGATCAGGCGGGTGGCGAAGTCCGGGTCGGCGGTGACGCGGTTGATGTGGTCCGCGAGCAGGAAGGCGGTGGCCTCCAAGGAGTTCATCTCCTTCCCGGTCCAGTCCCCGTACTGGAGCCGCCACAGATTCGGGCTCAGGCCCATGCCCGCGGCGACGACGAGGCCGGCCATGGTGGGAATGGCCTCGGGACGGATGCTCTTGGGCATCCTGCGCATCGTCGCCACGAGGCTCGGCACCACGTATTCGATGACGTCCTTGTCCTGGCTCTCGTGCACCTGGCGCAGCCAGACCATGTACATATAGATGAGCGTGCACGTGCCGTCCAGGAGATCGGTGATCCCCTCGTGGTCCAGCGACGCGGTGAACTGATCGCTCAGCGCCTGTTGCACGGGATCGGTCTCGGCCTTGTCGCTGTGAACGCTCTTGAGCCGGGAGTCGACCATCATGAGCGCCCCGCCGACGTCGCCGGCGGGGGCGTTCTCAGGGTCACAAGGTGAAGACACGGGTTCCTCCTCCGGACTCAGGTACACAGATCGCATTATGTCCATCGGCGCCGACACCTCTGGGGACGAGTCGTCCGAGCGGACAGCCCGCGGCACGACGCCATCGGCCGGGTGCCTTGGTGTCAACGTGCCGACGCGGTGTGATTCCGGGCCGGCATGGCACGTGGGTTCGTCGGGCGAACGAAGCAAAGCCTGTTGCCGGCCGCGGACGCGCGTGACCTCAGCGCCGCCGCGAGAGGGTCACACCGTGGCCGCCGCGTCGTCGTAGGCCTCACGCGCCGCGGTGATGGCCGGGCGGTGGCCGATCGACCAGTCGGTGAGGGCCTTGATGAGGTGGGTGAGGCTATGGCCCAGCTCCGTCAGTTCGTACTCGACCTGCGGCGGGATCGTCGGGTACACCGTGCGCTTGACCAGGCCGTCGCGCTCCAGGCGGCGCACGGTGACGGTGAGCATGCGCTGCGAGATGCCGCCCGGAATCCTGCGCTGAAGTTCCTTGAACCGCCGGACCCCTGAGGCGAGTTCGACCACGACGTATACGGACCACTTGTCGCCGAGGCGGTCGAGGACGTCACGCACCCCGCACTCGTCCTGCGGGGTCTCGCAGCGGATCACCGGCTCGGCGGCGCCCGCGGTGGTTACCGCCGTGTGCCCTGCTGACATCAGAGTGCCTCCTTACGCGGCCGCGCGCCGCGGATCACCATGGTCGTACGTCGACCAAGCCCAACCGGCCCAAGGCCTACCAGGAAGCTTCCCATGCTCATGATCACCGGCGCCTCCGGCGCCCTCGGTACGCTCATCACCGCCCGCCTCTCCGGCCGCGACGACGTCGTCGTCGGCTCCCGCGGGCCCACCTCGGGGGGCCGCCGCATCGACTTCGACGACCCGGCGTCCCTCGACTTCACCGGCGTCGGCACCCTTCTCATGATCTCCGCCGGGGCAGCCGAGGACGACGTCGTCGCCGCCCGGCACGGGGCCGTGATCTCCGCCGCCGAGAAGGCGGGTGTGCGGCACGTCGTCTACACCAGCCTGGCCGGTGACGGCGACCACCTCACCTACGCGCTCGCTCACCGCGTGACCGAGCGCATGCTGCGTGCCTCCTCGCTCAAGTGGACGATCCTGCGCAACGGCCTGTACGCCGAGTTCCTCGCCGCCATCGCCGCGCCCGGCCCCGATGGGGTCATAGCCGCACCGCTGGGCACGGGGCGCCTGGCCGCCGTCGCGCGGGAGGACCTGGCCGAGGTGGCGGCACGCGTGGCCTCGGCCCCCGCTGACCACGAGGGCCGCACGTACGAACTGGTCGGTGAACGCGCCCTGGGCGGCGCCGAGTTGGCCGCGGCGATCGGCGGCTCGTACGAACCCGGCACGCTCGCCATGGCCCGCGAGGCGATCAGCGGCGCCGGTCACGCGCTGCCGTTCCAGGTGCCGATGCTCCTGAGCACGTACTCGGCGATAGCCGGGGGCTTCCTCGACGGCACGTCCCTCGACGACCGCGGCTCCTTGCGGGCCCTGCTCGGCCGTACACCGCGTTCCGCCCTCGACGCGTACGTCGCCGCGGTCGGCGGCCGGGCGGCATAGGAGGAGTCCAGCAGCCTCAACGCGTCCAGGAGCCTCAAGGCGTCCGGAAGCCGCGGAAGGTCACGTCCTTGCTGCTCTCGAAGCCGAGCCGCTCGTAGAGAGCGATGGCGCCGGTGTTCGCCTCGGCCACGTGCAGGAACGGCCGTTCGCCTCGGGACAGGACGCGGTCGACCAACGCACGCACCAGACGGGCGGCGTGCCCCTGGCCGCGCGCCTCGGGGGCCGTGCACACGGCACTGATCTCGGTGAACCCCGGGGGCCGCAGCCGCTCGCCCGCCATCGCCACGAGGCGCCCTTGCGCGCGGATGCCGAGGTAGGCGCCCAGTTCGCGGGTGCGGGGTCCGAACGGCCCCGGTTGGGCGAGCGCGACGAGGTCGAGCATCTCGGACACGTCGTCCGGCCCCAACTCGACGACCGTCGAGTCGGCTATCGCGCTGTCGGCTATCGCGCTGTCGGCCGCCGCCGCCGGTGGTGGGCCGGCGAGTGGCGGGCCGTCGGGCCAGAGCATCTGCCGGCCCTCCAGTGTGAAGACGGGCTCCCAGCCCGGCGGCGGGAGCGCCGGGCTGCTGAACATGTCGGCGAAGCCGCCGGGCCCGAGCAGCTTCGCCAGGTCGGACCAGTCCTGGGCGTCGGGCTCGGCCGGCAGTGCGCAGAAGGTCGAGACGCCCGGCAGGTACGTGGCCGCCTGCCCGAGCTGTCGGCCCAGGTGCGCGTGCGGCCCGAGCAGCGACTCGGTCACCGGGTTGGCGAGGACTGCGGTATCACTGTTCATCCGGCAGATCTTTCCATCCCCGCCCGCTGCGACGGCAGCGGGATCCATCCGCCGGCCGCCCGCGCGGTCAGCGGCGGCCCTTGAGCCGCTCCAGGCCGGCGACGCCGACGGCGGCAAGGCCGATCTGGATGGCGAGTTCGATCCAGTCGACGCCCTTGGTGTCCGCGACGTCCAGGGCTCCGGCGATGGCCGTGCCGACGAGGGCGGCGATGATGCCGACCGCGATGGTCCACAGCACGCCGATGCGCTGCCGGCCCGGCAGGACGAGGCGCCCCAGGATTCCGATGACGATACCGATCACGATCGCGGTGATGATCCCTGAGATCTCCATGCTGCTGCCTTCCTCTGCGACTCGTCCACAAAGTATTCTACAGAACTGTAGATGTACGAGTTCCCCGACTTCGCCGAGGCAGTCATCCCGTAAAGGATCCTGCTCGCCCGTGCCTAGTTCCGGGTGACGGGCAGGCGGGGCGAGAGGCCCGTGCGGTCGAGGGCTCGGCGGACGGCGGGGCTGGCCTCGATGAGGGCGAGGCTGCCGTCGGCGTTTTCGAGCGCGCTGCGGATGCCGAGCAAGGTGTAGAGGCTGGCGTTGTCGCACCACGTGATCGCGGACAGGTTCAGGCGCAGGTGCCGGTGCCCGTCGGCCATCAGGTCCACGACCGTGCCGCAGAGCGTGGGGACCGTGGCGAAGTCGAGCTCCCCGCCGAGCCGGAGCAGTACGCGATGCCGCTCGGCGGGTGCTTCCTCGATGGTCAGCCGTTGGTGCGGGTCGAAGGTGTCGTACGTGCCCGTCATGTGGCCCGTTCCGGTACATCGTGGGCGGGGCTCCGGCCGCATGTGCTCCCTCGGGAGGGGCAATGGCCGGTTCTTGCGGTTCCCTTCGCAGAGTAGGCCCGTCTTCGGCCGACGAAAAGGTGTCGCATGGCCCGATGGACGTCTTCAGGCGGCGGTGGCGGGCCTGAGGCGGACCGGCAGGGACTGGTGACCGTTGCTGATCAGGGAGCCGAGGGGCAGCAGTTCGGCCGCGGGCACGGCGAGTTCCAGCTGCGGGAAGCGCTCGAAGAGCAGCCGCAGGGCCGCGATGACCTCAAGGCGGGCGAGCGGGGCCCCGAGGCAGAAGTGGACGCCGTGGCCGAAGGCGAGGTGTTCCTTGGAGGCGCGGGTGATGTCGAAGGCGTCCGCGGTCTCGCCGTGCCAGTCGGGGTGCCGGTTGGCGGCCGCGTAGGAGGCGAGGATCGCCTCGCCCTTGGCGATGGTCTGGCCGCCGGGCAAGGCGATGTCGGTCACCGCGAACCGCAGGGGCAGATGCCGGGCGGCCGGTTCGAGGCGCAGGGTCTCCTCGACGGCGTCCGCCCAGTCGGCCTCGCCGGACCTGAGCAGCGCGAGCTGTTCGGGGTGGCTGAGCAGTTGGGTGATCGCCTGGTCGATGACGTTGCCGGTGGTCTCGTAACCGGCGCTGATCATCAGCAGCAGGGTGTCGCGGAGTTCCTCCTCCGACAGGCCGCCCTCCTCGTCCTCGTCCCGCGAGGTGATCAGCAGCGACGTCATGTCGTCGCCGGGCTCGGCGCGCTTGGCGGCGATGAGCCGGTGGAGGGCTTCGTACAGCGCCTTGGTGTTGGCCTCGGACTGCTCGGCGGTCAGGGTGGTGTCGAAGACGCCGTCGACGACCCGGCGGAAGGCGTCCCGCTGCTCGGCCGGTACGCCCATGAGCCGGCTGATGACCGCGATGGGCAGCGGGAAGGCGAGCTGCTCGCGCAGATCGACGGTCTCGCCGGGCGGCAGGGCGTCGAGGCGGTCGAGGATGTCGGTGACGACGGTGTCTATGTCCTGCTGGAGCGCGCTGATGCGGCGGTGGCTGAAGGCGGGCGCGACCGTGCGCCGCAGCCGCCGGTGGTCGGCTCCGTAGGCGGTGAACATGTTCTCCACCGCGATCCACAGGGCCAGCGGCCACCGCTGGACCGTCTCGGCGAAGTCCGGCCAGTGGGCACGGGCGTCCTTGGAGACGTCGGGGCTGGTCAGCAGCTCCTTGAGCAGGGCGGGGTCGGTGACGGACCAGGCGGTCACGCCCAGGATGTCGACGCGGGCGGCCTGACCGTGCGCGCGCAGCTCGCGGTGCTCCTCGTGGGCGCGGGCCCCGGTGGGGTCCAGAACGATGGGCCGGGTGGACAGGGCCATGGTGGAGGTGTCCCTTCAGACGGATGCGACGGTGGGGAACAGGACGGGCAGGGCTGCCAGCGCCCGGTGGAAGGGGCCGGGGCGCCAGCGCAGTTCCTCGGGGGCGGTGGCGAGGTCCATCTCGGGCAGCGCGTCGAGCAGGTGGGTGATGGCCGTCTCGGCGATGAGGTAGGCGTGCGGTCGTGCGGGGCAGGCGTGCGGTCCTGTGCTCCAGGCCAGGTGGGCACGGTTGCCGGCGGTGCGCCGGTCGCCGAGGGCCGGGTCGTTGTTGCAGCCGGCCATCGAGATGACGACGGGCTCGTGCGCGGGCAGCAGGAACCCGTCGACGTCGACCGGGTGCGGCGGATAGCTGATGCAGTAGTTCGCCATGGGCGGGTCGAGGTAGAGCACCGTGTCGAGCGCCTCGCGCACCGAGGAGCCGCCCGCGTGCAGGTCCCCGGAGAACTGGTCGTCGGTGAGGATCTTCAGGATGGTGTTGGCCATGAGGTTGGTCAGGGGCTCGATGCCGGCGCCGTAGAGCGTGACGAGCTGGTGGGCCATCTCGACGTCGTCGAGGGCCGCGTCGTGCGCGAGGAGCCGTGAGGTGATGTCGTCACCGGGCTGCCGGTGGCGCAGACCCACCAGGTCGGCGACGGCCTGCCCGAGGATCTCGTTGCCGCCCGCGGCGTCGGTTCCCTCGAAGATCCTGGCCATGCCGTCGGCGATGCGGCGGCCCGTCTCGTCCGGACAGCCGAGCAGCGCGCTCAGGACGCGGAAGGCGATGGGCCAGGAGTACTGGGTCAGCAGATCGGCCTCGCCGGCCCCGCTGAATTCGCCGATGGTGGCATCGGTGACCTGCTCGACCAGCGTACGGAGTCCGTGCTGGTCGACGGCGTTGATCGCGGCGGTGTTCGCCGACCGGTAGCGCGTGTGCGCGGGACCGGTCGAGCGCAGCGCGTTGGGCCGGTACTCCATCATCGGGCGGACCGGGCAGGTCTCGGGAACGGTCTGCTCCCACACCCGCGGATCGGCCGGAAACCGCAAGGGGTCGTTGAGGATGCGCCGGGCCTGGGCGTAGCCGATGACGAGTGTCGCGGGGACCCCGGGGACGAGGTCCACCGGGACGAAAGGACCGAACTCCGCCCGCATCTTCGCGTACGCCGTATGCGGGTCGGCCGCGAACCCGGGCTCGTACAGGGCGACCCGGCGCTCGGACGCCGCCTCGGTCGTGGTCGGGCTGGTCACGGGCAGGGCTCCAAGGGTGCGTGCAGGTCGGTCAGGTACTCGCAGAGGGTGATCAGGGCCAGGACGCTGGAGGTGCTGTCCCGCGCGTCACACGTCGTCAACGGCGTGTGCGGGGCCAGGTCGAGGGCCTGACGGATCTCGTCCAGGTCGTAGCGCGGGGCCCCGTCGAACAGGTTGACCGCCACCACGTACGGCGTGCCCTGCTCCTCGTGCAGCGCGAGGATCTCGAAGGAGGCCTCCAGATTGCGGGTGTCGACCAGGACGAGCGCCCCGAGCGCACCCTCGGTGAGCCCCGCCCACATGGGACGGAAGCGGCCCTGGCCCGGGGTGCCGAACAGGTACAGCACGAGAGCGTCGCTCAGGTGCAGCCGCCCGAAGTCCATGCCGACGGTCGTGGTCGTCTTGCGCGGGGTGCGTGCCAGGTCGTCCACCCCCGCGCTGGCCTCCGTGATCCGCTCCTCCATGCGCAGCGGCGGGACCTGGGAGACGCTGCCCACGAACGTCGTCTTGCCGACGCCGAAGCTCCCCGAGATCACGATCTTCGCGGTCCGGGTCACGCCGGGAGGCACGTAGATGAGGCCGTCAGACGAGGGCGCGGAGACCACGCAGTACCTCCTGGAGCAGATCGGTTTCGGGTCGGCCGTCATCGGCGGCGACCGGGCGGGTCAACAGGCCTTGGTCGATGAGCGCGGAGACGAGGATGCGCACCGTGGAGGGAGGGAACTCCAGGGCGGCCGCGATGTCCGCGACCGCCAGACCGCCGCCGGCGGAGTGGGCGAACAGACCCATCACCCGCCGGGTGTCCGCCCCCAGTCCGTCCCCGGAGCCGTTCGCGGCGAGCACCACGGTCTCCAGGCGTACATCCGGGTCGGCGTGGACCCGTCCGTCGGTACGGACGTACGGCCTGACCAGATCCGGGTCTCGCCGCGGTCCGCTCACGTCGTCAGCGGGCCGGGCCCGGAAGGCTGCCGCGCGGCGACCTTCATCTCATGGCCGACGCGCTGGGCCAGCTCCAGCATGTGATGGGTGATCAGGCCGATGTCGGCGTCGGGCCCCGTCGTCTGCACCGACAGCATGGTGTTGCCCCCGGCCTGGGTGATCAGGCCGACGTGGTTGGTCAGCTCGATCAGCGCCTGCCGGGTGCCACCGCCGCCGGTCTCCTCGTCGTAGGCGAGCGCGGCGGCGCGGACGGCCGCGGTGATCGCGGCGAACTTCTCCGCGTCGTCCTGCCCGATGCCGGACGTACGGGAGTGCAGCAGACCGTCGGAGCTCATGAGCACCGCGTGCCGGACACCCTCGACCGACCCCAGTGATCGGTCGAGCAGCCAGCCAAGTTCGTTGCCGGTGGTCACGGTCGGGCTCCTTCGTGCGTGGTGGTCGGGTCTTCGGTACGGGCGCTGCGCGTCCCCCTCGCCCAGGCGGCGGCGATGGAGGGGCGCCCGGGCGCCACCGCCGGGCTCTCGGAGGCGGACGCCGGTGTCCGCCCGCCCGCGGCCGGGGCCTTCCGTGACCGGATGGTCAGCCCGCCGGCGGTGGTGCGCCTCGCGGGGGCCGGTTCGCCGGCCGGCGGCGGAGTGGGCCTGGGCGCGGCGGGTGTGGTCAGCAGGCTCTTGGGGATGAACATGTACACACGGGTGCCGCCGAAGGGGTTCGGGGCCTCCAGGTCGATGCGGAACCCGTAGTCGCCGGCCAGGGCCGCGGCCGCCCGCAAACCGGTCTGCGGGTGCGCGCCGAGCTGGTTGATGTCGTCGCGCCGCTCACCGGTCAGGATCTCCCTGGCCCACGTCAACTGCTCCTCGTTCATGCGCAGACCGGCGTCGTCCACGATGACCGAGACCCCGTGGTGGCCCTCCTGGAAGGCCACGTGCACCCGGGAGGAGGAGGGGGAGTAGCGCACCGCGTTGTCCAGGAGGACCGCGAGGGCGTGCACGACGGGTCCCACGGCCCGGCTGGTCACCGTGACGGCGAGCTCCTGGTGCTCGACCCGCTCGTACTCCTCGATGCTCCCCATGGCCGCCCGCACCACATCGGTCATCGGGGTCGCCGGCCAGCGGCGCGACAGCTTGCCTCCCGACAGGACCACGTAGTTCTGGGCCACCAGCAGCATCTGCTGAGTGGGGTGGTCGATGCCGACCAGCGTCTCGTACGCCTCGTCGCCCTCGTGGCGCCGCACGCCCTGGCTGACCCGCTGGCTCAGCTTCGACGCCATGCCGACCATCGCGGAGGAGACGGCACGCACCGCCGCGCGGCTGGACTCCTCGGCGGCCTGCCGCGCGCGTGCGGTCTGCTCCCGCGCGTCGTACCGCACCTCGCGCACGGTGTGTGCCGCGGAGTCGGCCAGCTCCGTCAGCCGTTGCGCGAGCACCGTGCCCACCAGGGCATCGGGCAGTTCGAGGTCGACACCATGGCCGGCGCCCGAACGCTCCGCCTCGGCCCCGAGGCGGGGAATCACCCCGCCGGCGAGCTGTGCCAGGGCGACCTCCGCGGCGCGCTGCTGCCCGGCGATCTCCTCGGCGTCTCCACGGAGGCGGCTGTTCTCGGCGCGCTCGCCTCTGCACTGGTCCCAGAACCGCCAGGCCGCACCTCCGGCGGCCAGGGCCAGAACTGAGGGCAGTACGGTCGTGGCCTGTACCAGGTCTGTCATCACGTCCTCTACAGGTTCATCGGGGGCGGAGCAGCCGACGCCGCCGACCGAACGGGGCGCGTCCCATGGCACACGTGTCAGTCAACTGGCGGCCGGAAACAGGCCAGTTGGATTTTCCTTGGTCAACGATAACTTGTCGTGTGCACGAACGGTTGCACTCGATGACCAGGTGTCATGCAGATTCTGTGACGCCCTGACGGAACACCGGGCCGTGTCAGGACATGAGGGCACACCGGCCGCCGGAGCCGGTGTGCCGCAAGGTCCTCGCCGGTACCGGGCCGTCAGCGGCCGTGCATGCTCTGCGCCATGCGCACCAGCTCGTCGGTCTGAGGCGCGTCCGTCTCGACGTCGAGGACGGTGCAGACGCGGGCGAGCAGAAAGTAGAAACCCGCGAGGATCAGGGTCTCGACGAGCTGCTCCTCGGTGTAGTGGGCCGCCACGGCCTTGAAGCGGGCCTCGTCCACCAGGGGTGAGGCGGCCGCGGCCGCGGCGAAAGCGAGGAGCGACCGCTGTGCCGGGGTGAAGACGTCGGCGTCGTGGCGTCGGGCGCGCAGGGCCGCGCGCTGGGCGTCCGTGACACCCACCGCCCGGGATATCGGGACGTGCTGCTCCCATTCGTACTCGGCCTCGAAGATGGTGCCGTAGGTGAGGATGAGCAGTTCGCGGTCCATCGGGCTGAGGCTGCCCTCGGCGAAGAGCGCGGCGCCGAGATGGGCGATCTGCGTGACCGACCGGGGCGCGTGGCCGAGGATCCGGTAGACGTTGATGATGCGCCCCTGGCTGAGGGAGCGCAGGGACTCGGGCATCGCCTCGTCGTCGAGGCAGGGGATACGGGACATGGCGACTCTCTCTTCGGACGGGTCGGAGGGCGTGGGTCAGGACGCGATGTCGTCGTACCAGCGCGGCTGCGACGAGCCCCGGGGGACGAGGAGCGGGCCGCGCCAGGCGGCCGGGGTCTCGCTCAGGGCGACCGGCGGGGCCACCAGGGAGAGGTCGCCGAGCGGGGTGGCCCGGGTGAGGCGCCGGGGCGGTGCCAGCGTGGCCGGGGGGAGGAGCTGCTCGGACTGCTCGCGCGTGAAGGTGCCCAACTGGTAGGCCCAGTTGGAGACACCGGCGAGGGAGACCCGCACCTGGTAGCTGCCGCCCTCGCGGGAGCGGCGCAGGACCGCGCTCATGACGCCGGCGGCGGCGAGATAGGCGGCAAGGTAGTCGTTGAGCATGCGGCCGGGCGGCAACTGGGGGCGGCCGTCCTGGCCCTCGCTCCAGTTGACGCCGGTCAGGGCCTGGGCGTGCTGGTCGAAGCCGCCGCGTTCCTGCCAGGGGCCGCTGTGGCCGTAACAGCGCACGGAGACGTGGATGATGCCGGGGTTGATCTCGGCGATCTCCTCCGGGGTGAGGCCGAGCGCGGCCATCTTGGCGGGGCGGTGGTTGTGCACGAACACGTCCGCCGAGCGCAGGAGCTCGTCGAAGGCGCGCCGCCCGGCACCGTCGCCCTCGGCGTCGGGCTTCAGGGCGAGCCGGGCCGAGCGCAGGCCGACGCCGGTCTCGTTCCAGCACAGGTCGTGGTCGAAGGCGTTCGGTTCGCACACGTGCAGTACGTCGGCGCCCTGCTCGGCGAGGACCCGGCCGGCGGCGGTGCCCGCGAAGACGTGGGTGAACTGAAGGGAGCGCAGCCCGGACAGCGGCTGGGCACCGGCCGGCAGCGGACGCGGCGGGGCGTCGCCCACTCGCTCGACGGATACGAGGGGTTCGGCCAGCACGGCCTTGCCCTGGGGGTGGGCGAGGAACTCCTCCCTGCTGCGGACGATCGCCAGGGGGACACCCCGGGCGGCCGCCTCCTCCTCGAGCTCCCAGGAGACGCGGCCCGCGATGGCCGCGCCGATGTGCTCGCGGGTGTGCGCGGTGCCGAGCAGGTCGAGGAAGGTGTCACGGGTGTTCGGATAGCAGGCGATCGGGATGGCCCAACGGTCGTCCGCGGTGCGGTACAGGTCCCACAGGGCCGGGGCGAGAGCGCCGTCGAGCCCGAGGACGCTGCCCATGTTCGAGCCGTAGCCGTTCAGGGTGTTGCCGCCGCCGAGGTAGGGCGTGAGCTGGTGCAGCGCCTGGCCCAGGTCGAGGCGCAGGCGCTGGGAACGGCCCGTCGAGGCCTGCCAGATCTGTGCCGCGCCGACGGCGGCGGACAGCAGGGCTATGCCCATGGCCGAGCCCAGCCGGAGGGTGGACGGCACCAGCGGGTCCTGTCCGTCCACGACGAGTTCACTGACGGCTTCGCCGCGCGAGAGACCCAGTGTCTTGAGTGTCCTGTCCAATTCGTCGATCACGTCGAATTCGTTTGCGTTCATGTCAGGGAACATAACACCGATTCGGTGACGGTAAACCGGGCGATGAATATTTCCATGGCGTTTGCAGGAAACCGCCGCACGCTGCGGAAGTCCGCCATCAGTGGGCTATCAGTTCACTATCAGGTGGGGCTGTTTCGATTGCGGGGCAGCAATCGATACGTAGAGAGGCGGTGGGGCGGGTGTCACATGATTCTCTCGCCATGGAACAGTTGAGGCTCCTGCCGGAGCACGAGCGTCGGGAGCTCGTCGAGGAGCTGGTGGTAAGGGAGTTCAGGAGCGCTCTCTTCATGACCGACGACGAGGAGTTCCCGCTGGACGTGGGCTTCCTCGACCTCGGGCTCACCTCCCTGCGGCTGAGCGAGGTGAAGCTCTTCCTGGAGCGGAAGCTGGAGTGCGAGATTTCCACGGCCGCTCTTTTCGGTCACCCCACGGCCGGTCAGTTGATAGACCATCTCTGTGCGTGATCTGTTTCCTGACCGGAGGGAATAAATGTCGGAGCAATCCAATCCGACGGCGGCCGAATTCGCCGCCGTGATCGCTGATCTACGAAGCAAGGAGGAGGCGCTCGCCGCCCTTGAGCGCGAAAAATACGAACCCATAGCCATCGTGGGCATGGGCCTTCGTGTTCCGGGCGGAAACAATGACGTAGACACGTTCGCGGAATTCCTGCGCGAAGGACGCTCCGGCATCGGGCCGCTGCCCGCGGGCGAGCGCCGGCAGATGGCCCCGGACACCGCCCCGCCCGGCGAAGAGGGCGACGGGTGGCCGCGCGGTGGCTTCGTGCCCGACGTCGACCGCTTCGACGCCGCCTTCTTCTCGGTGTCGCCCAAAGAGGCGCCCTACATCGACCCCCAGCAGCGGCTCGCCCTCCACACGGCCTGGGAGGCCCTGGAACACGCGGGCATCGACCCCGTCTCCCTGCGCCACGGCGACACCGGCGTGTTCATGGGCGTCACCACACTCGACTACATCTTCGAGTCCACCGACCTCGCCCCCGCCGACCTCGACGGCTACCTCGCGCCCGGCCTGACCCACAGCGCGGTCTCGGGCCGGCTCTCGTTCTTCCTCGGACTGCGCGGGCCGTGCATGACCGTCGACACCACCTGCTCCTCGTCCCTGACGGCCACCCACCTCGCCGTGCAGGCGCTGCGCGGCGGCGAGTGCGGGGTCGCGCTGAGCGGCGGCGTCAACGTCATCCACAACGCGCAGAACCACGCCATCCTCTCCCTGGGCGGGGTGCTGGCCTCCGACGGCCAGTGCAAGACCTTCGACGAGCGGGCCGACGGATACGCCCGCGCCGAGGGGTGCGGGGTGCTGGTCCTCAAGCGGCTCTCCGACGCGCGGCGCGACGGCGACACCGTCCACGCCGTGATCCGGGGCTCCGCGGTCGGCCAGGACGGCGAGAGCGCCGGCCTGGTGGCACCCAACGGCGCCGCCCAGGAACAGGTCATGCGCTCCGCCCTCGCCCGGAGCGGGCTCGGACCCGGTGACATCCAGTACGTCGAGGCCCACGGCACGGGCACCGCGCTCGGCGACCCCACCGAGATGGACGCCATCAGCGATGTGTTCGCCACCTCGCACACCAAGGAACGGCCCATGGTGGTCGGATCGCTGAAGACGAACATCGGTCACATGGAGGGCGCCGCCGGTGCGGGCTCCCTCATCAAGGCGGTGCTGCAACTGCGGGAGAAGACGGTCTTCCCGCACCTGAACCTCGTCACCCCCTCCCGGCGCATCGCCTGGGACGACGCCCCCGTCACCGTCCCGACCGAGGTCCGCCCCTGGCCCACCGCGGACACCGGACGCGCGATGGTCAACGGGTTCGGGGTGACCGGCACGATCGCCTCCGTCGTCCTGGAGGAGGCCCCGGCCGACACGGCGGCACAGGCGTACGAGGACGACGCGCGCCCCAGCGCCGTACTCACCCTCTCCGCCAAGAGCCGCACCTCGCTCCGGCGCCTGGCCGAGCGCTACCTCGACCACCTCGACCGGCACCCCGACACGCCGCTCGCCGACCTGTGCCGCACCTCCAACACCGGTCGCGCGCACTTCCGTCACCGCATCGCCGAGGTGGTGGGCGACCGCGACACCACCGTACGGGCGCTCGGCAGGCGCGTCACCGCCCTGGCCGAAGGCGCCGCACGCGGCGGCTCGGCGGGCGCCCCCAAGGTGGCGTTCCTCTTCTCCGGTACGGGCACGCAGTACCCCGGCATGGGCGCGGCCCTCCACCGGCAGTACCCCGTCTTCCGCGCCGCCCTCGACGAGTGCGACCGCATCCTGACACCGCTGCTCGGCGTGGACCTGGGTGAGCTGGTCCGCGGCGAGTGCGAGGCACCCGAGCGCATCCACGAACCCCGTTACCTCCAGCCCGCGTTGTTCAGCCTCGAATACGCGATGGCCCGGCTGTGGCTGTCCTGGGGCGTGCGCCCCTCGGTCCTGATGGGCCACAGCCTGGGCGAGTTCGCCGCCGCCGCGGTGGCCGGTCTGTTCTCCCTGGAGGACGGGGCCCGTCTGGTGGCCGCCCGCGGACGGCTGAGCGAGGCGGTGCGCAGCAAGGGCGGCATGGCCGCGGTCGGCGCACCGGCCGACGAGGTGGCCCCGCTCCTCGAAAGCTACCCCGACCTGACCATCGGCGCGGTCAACGGCCCCGGCCAGTGCCTGCTCACCGGCGGTGACGCGGCGCTGGCCGACGCGGGCCGCCGCCTCACCGAACGCGGCGTGAAGGTCACCCCGCTGCGCGGCGCCGTTCCGTACCACTCGCCGCTGATGGCCGAGATCGTCGACGAGTTCCGCGAGGTGCTCGGCACGGTCGACTTCCGCACGCCCACCATGGCCCTGGTGTCCAACGTGACCGGGCGCGTGGCCCGCGGACGGCAGATGGCGGACCCCGAGTACTGGGTCAGGCACCTGCTGGAGCCCGTGCAGTTCGAGGCCGGCGTCCGGGCGGTGGACCAGCGCGGACGGCACGTCTTCGTCGAGCTCGGCCCCTCGGCCGCGCTGACGGCCCTGGCCAGGACCTCGGCCGGCGAGGGCGACCACGTCTGGCTGAGCAGCACCTTCCGCGACGACCACGACGGCGACATGATCCGCCGGTCCCTGGCCAAGGCGTACGAGGCGGGCGTGCCCGTCTCCTGGGCCGGTTACCACGAGGGCGCGCCGCAGCACCGGATCGCGCTGCCCTCGTACCCCTTCGACGGCAAGCGGTACTGGCTGCCCACCAAGCAGCGCCGGGCCGCCGAGGCGGCCCGGCAGGCGGAGCGTGACCCCGAGGGCCGGCCGAGCGCGGGCGGCCTTTTCTACGAGCAGCACTGGGTCACCCAGGCCCTGCCGGACACCCGGCGCGAGCGGCGGCGCGTACTGGTGGTGGGCGACACCGCCCGACTGCCGCAGGCGCTCACGGAACTGGCCGCCGCCGACGGCGTCACCCTCACCGTGGCCGCGGGCCCGGCAGCCCTGGCAAAGGCGCTGGACGGCGAACGCCCCACCGACGTGTGCTGGCTGTGGCACACCAGCACCAACACCGGCACCGGTCCCAGCACCGCCGCACCCAAGGACAGCGACGCGACGGCCCGGCTGCGCGCCGAGTGCGAGGCCAACTACCGCGACCTGCTCGCCGTACTGGACACGCTGGCCCGCGAGGGCTTCGGCCGCGGTCAGCGGCTGTGGCTGGTCAGCGAGGGCGCACAGCACCTGCCCGGCGACAAGGGCACCGACCCGGCGGCCGCGGCCACCCTGTGGGGCTTCGGGCGTGCCCTGGGCATGGAGTACCCCGGATACCGGGTGACTCTGGTCGACCTGGAACCCGGCACCGACGGCGCCTCCGGCCTGGTGGGCGAGTGGCTCGCGGCGGGGGAGAGCGAACTGGAGATCGTCCACCGCGACGGCGGGCGCTGGGTGCGCCGGCTGCGCCCGGCCGACCCCGTGCCCGCGGCTTCGGCGCCCCTCACCATCCGCCCCGACCGCACGTACGTGGTGGCCGGCGCCACCGGGATGGTCGGCCGGGCCCTCGCCCACCGCCTCGTCGCCCTGGGCGCCCGCCACGTGGCGCTCCTGAACCGTACCGGCGGCCCGGCACCCGACCTCGGCGACGGCGTCACGGCCGGCGTCCACCCCTGCGACCTGGGCTCCGCCGAGGACGTCTCCCGCGTCCTGACCGAACTCGCAGGGACGGCACCGCCCGTGGGCGGCGTGGTGCACGCCGCCCAGGAGGCCGCGCAGGACCTGCCGCTCGCCCAGCAGACCTGGGAGAGCCTGGACGCCGTCTTCCGTACGAAGGTCTACGGCGCCTGGCTGCTGCACGAGGCCACCACAGGCCTGCCCGATCTTGACTTCTTCCTCGGCTGCTCCACGGCGGGAGCCCTGCTGGGCGCCGCCACCCAGACCGGCGCGGGAGCGGGCAACGCCTTCCTCGACCACCTCATGGCCCAGCGCGCCGCCGCGGGCCTGCCCGCCACCGCCGTCAACTGGGGGCCCTGGGCGCCCAAGGACCCGGGCCGGCGACTCAGCGCCTCGCTGGTCCGCAGCTGGGAGGGTCAGGGCATCACACTCCTGGAGGAGGACGAGGCCACCGACGCGCTGCCCGCACTGCTGGACGCCGGGCGCACGCAGGTCCTCATGGGCCACTGCGACTGGAACCGATTCGTGGCCCGCAGGGCGCCGAGCGCGCTCTTCGCGGAACTGGTCTCCGGCTCCACCGCGGACGGGGACCGCACCGACATCGGCGCCCTGGCCGACACACCGGGGGCCGCCCGCTCGGTCGGGATCAACGCGATCGTACGGGCCCGGCTCGCGGACGTCCTGCGCTTCGAGTCGGCCGACGACGTGGAGCCCGACGCCGAACTGGCCGAACTGGGCATGGACTCGCTCAACGCGGTCGAGATCCGCAACGCCCTCGAAGCCGCCTTCCGGATCACCCTGCCGGCGTCGATCACCTTCGACCGGCCCGGCGTCGACCTGCTCAGCGCATACATCGAAGAACTGCTGTCCGGTGCCGAGGCACCGGCGCACCAGGCAGAGACGGGAGCACACCGATGACCACGTCAGTACGAACGCGGACACTCCGGGAAGTGATCGACCGGCAGGCCGCGCTCCGGCCCGACCAGCCGGCCGTCATCTGCTCCGGCCGCACGCTCACCTACCGGGAGCTGGACCGCGAGAGCCGACGCACCGCCCAGGTGCTGCGCGAAGCCGGCGTCGTGCCCGGCTCCCGCGTGGGATATCTCGGCAAGGAGGCCGTCGAGTACTGGGAGCTGGCCTTCGCCTGCGCCCGGACGGGCGCGGTCCTCGTCCCCGTCAACTGGCGGCTGACCGCGCAGGAGGTGGACCACATCCTGCGCGACTCCACCACCGAGGTGCTCCTGGTGGACGAGGAACACCTGCCGGTGGCCGCCGAGGTGCGCGAGGGCCTCCCCACGCTGCGGACCCTGCTGTGCCTGGACGGCCACACCGCCGAAGCCGAGTCCCTGGCCGCCCGCAAGCGCGTGGTGGCCGCCGACGCGGACCGGCAGCCGTCCGAGGGCGACGAGGAAGCGGCGGACGGCGAGAACAGCCCCGTCGTGCAGATCTACACCAGCGGCACCAGCGGCCTGCCCAAGGGCGTCGTCCTGCCCCACCGCAGCTTCTTCAACGTCGCCGAGGCGATGGACGGCCACGGCCTGGACTGGCTGGACTGGAAGGACGGCGACCGCAGCCTGATCGGTCTGCCCGGCTTCCACATCGGCGGTCTCTCCTACGGCATGCAGGCGTTCAACGCCGGTGCCACGGTGGTCTCCCTGCCCGCCTTCATCAGCTCCGACGCGGTACGCGTGATCGCCGAGGAGGGCGTCACCACCGCCATCGTGGCACCCACCATGCTGGAGCTGATGCTCGCCGAACCCGCCGCGGCCAGAGGCGCGCTCGGCACCCTGCGCAAGGTGGTCTACGGCGGCTCCCCGATCGGCGAGGAGCTGCTGAGCCGGGCCATCGACGTCCTGGACTGCGACTTCCTCCAGATCTACGGCAGCAGCGAGACCGGCAACTTCGCCGTCTGCCTGCCGCCCGCCGACCACGTCCCCGGCAGCCCGCTGCTGCGCGCGGCAGGCCGCCCCTACCCGGGCATCGAAGTACGCATCGAGGACCCCGACGGCAAGGTGCTGCCCACCGGAGAGGTCGGGGAGATCTGCGTGCGCACCCCGGCCCGGATGCTCGGCTACTGGCGGCTGCCCGAGGCCACGGAGCGCACCGTGGTCGACGGCTGGGTGCACATGGGCGACGCCGGCTTCCTGGACGAGGGCGGCTACGTCCACGTCCGCGACCGGGTCAACGACATGATCATCGTGGCGGGGGAGAACGTCTACCCCGCCGAGATCGAGGACGCCCTCGCCCGGCACCCCGCCGTGGCCGGGGCCGCCGTGGTGGGTGTGCCGCACGAGCGGTGGGGCGAGTCCGTGCACGCCCGGGTGGTCCTGGCGCCCGGGCAGCGGGCCGGCGCCCGCGACCTGCTGCTGTTCCTGCGCGGCCGCCTCGCGGACTTCAAGATGCCCACGTCGTACGACTTCGCCGATGCCCTGCCCCGCAACCCCAGCGGCAAGGTCCTGCGGCGGGCGGTGCGCGACGAACTCGCCGCCGCGAAGAGCTGACCGGCCGTACCCGCACACGGCGGTGGCCCGCCCCCTCACCGAGGGGAGCGGGCCACCGCCGTACGCGGGTGTTGAGGCCCCTCAGACGTAGTCCTGCGGCGCGAAGACCGCGGTGCGCTCCCGGTAGGCCTCGATGCTGGACGACCAGTTGTTGACCACGCGGCCGTCGCCCGTGGTGTACCAGCTTCCGCAGCCGGCGGCGAAGGCCGTGCCCGCGAGGTCCCGCCGCAGCTCTTCGTTGTAGCGCCGCTGCACCTCGGGGGCGACGTCCAGGGTGCGGTCCCGGCCGGCGTCGAGGGCGTCGAGGGCCTGGAGCACGTAGGCGATCTGGCTCTCCACCATGAAGAGGATCGAGTGGTGGCCCAGGTTGGTGTTGGGGCCGTACAGCATGAACATGTTGGGGAAGCCGCTGACCGAGACGCCGAGGTACGCCTCGGGCCCCTCCTTCCACGCCTCGCGCAGCGTCAGCAGGTCGCGGCCGACGATCTCCACGCCGCCTGTGCGGTCCAGCGACTGGAAGCCGGTGGCGTGCACGATCACGTCGACGTCGTGCCGCCGCCCGTCGGCGGTGCGGACGCCCTCCGGCTCGATCCTGGTGATGGGCTCCGTCACCACGTCGACGTTGTCGCGGGACAGCGCGGGGTAGTAGTCGTCGCTGATCAGCACGCGCTTGCAGCCGAACGCGTAGTCGGGGGTGAGCCGGTCGCGGAGCCGGTCGTCGGTGACCTGCGCGCTCAGGTGCTCGCCCGCCACCCGCTGGAACTCCTCCCGCACCGGATTGCCGTCGTCGCGCAGGCCGACGGCCCAGCCGTCGCGCTCCCGGTACAGCTCCTCGCGCAGCGAGGCATAACGGTCCGGTTCGGCGAGCAGCGCGGCACGCTCGTCGTCCGCGAGCGCCCGGTCCTGCCGGGGGAGCAGGTAGTTGGGGGAGCGCTGGAACACCGTGAGGCGTTCGGTGGCCTCCGCGATGGCGGGCACGAGCTGCACGGCGCTGGCCGCGCTGCCGATACAGGCGACCCGCTTGCTCGTCAGATCCAGCTCCTCGGGCCAGCGAGCCGTGTGCACCTGGCGTCCGGCGAAGCTGTCCACCCCCTCGATGCGCGCCCAGGCCGGGCGGTCGAGCTGCCCCCACGCCGTGATCAGGACGCGGGCCCGCAGCCGCTCACCCCGTGAGGTGCTCAGCAGCCAGCGGCCGTCGTCGTCGGACCACGTGGCCCGGGTGACCTCCACGCCGAGGCGGATGTGCTCCGCCAACTCCTGGCTCTCGGCGAACCGTTCGAGGTTGTGCAGGATCTCCGGCTGCCCGGCGTAGGTACGGCTCCAGTCGGGCTGCTCGCCGAAGGAGTACCAGTACAGGTGGGACTGCACGTCACAGGCCGCACCGGGGTAGGTGTTGTCGCGCCAGGTCCCGCCGATCGAGCCGGCCTTCTCCAGAACCGTGAACGCGTGCCGTCCGGCCTCCTTGAGTCGGGCGGCCATGCCGAGGCCCGACATCCCGGCGCCGATGATGACGACCTCGAAGTCCTCGTCCATATCATCCCCTTCGTAGTGCCTCTTCCTGCGACCACCCTGGCCAGCGCTCCTGATCGACGCCTGAGAGGCCGCTGACGGGCCGTCCGCCCACGGCCTGGCGCCCCCGCGGGCGCGCCCGCAGGGACCGCAGACCGGCGGAGGTCGCGGCGTCGGCGGGAAGCAGCGTCGCGACCGCCAGCTCGGAGACGGCGACGTCGGCGAAGGCGTTGAAGGTCATGACCGTCGAGATGAAGGACAGCGTCCGGCCGCCCCGCACCAGGCGCAGCGGCAGCGCGTAGGGGAAGTCGAAGACGCCGTCCGCCTCGGCCGGGCGGCGGCCACCGTGCCGGTCGGCCGGCGGCGTGGGGTAGCCGCTCACCTCCTGGTACAGCGCCTTGAGTGGCGCCGACCCGGTCTTGGTCACGTGCCGGCGCAGCCTGCCGACGAGGTGCTCGCGCCACGCTCCCTGGTCGGGCATCAGGGGCGCGAGACCTCGCGGGTGCAGGAGCAGCCGCAGGAAGTTGACCGGCGGGCGCAGCAGATCGGGGGAGACGTCACCGACCAGGACACCGAACGTGCGGTTCGCCTCCACGATGCGGTACTGGGCGTCGAAGACCAGCACCGGGTGGGGTTCGTGGGCGTTGACCAGGCGACGTAATCGCTTCTGTACGACGCTGGGGGCGGGGCCGTCCATGCTCGACTCCTGGAAGTACGGAGCGAACCCGGCGGCGACCAGCAGGACGTTGCGGTCCCGCAGCGGCAGGTCGAGGTCGGCGGCGAAGCGGAGCAGGACGTCCATGCTGGGGCGGGCGCGGCCGGTCTCGATGAAGCTGATGTGCCGGGTGGAGCAGCGGGCGCGCGAGGCCAGCTCCAATTGGCTGAGGCCCCGCCGGTTCCGCCATTCCCGCAACAGCGATCCGACACCCGGACTCTCTCGGTGCATAAGCTGTGAGGTCATACACCAGAGTGTTCACTCTCGAACAAATAACCGCAATAACGCCTTCCTCTTCCGTCTTCCGTGGGATTGCCACAGGAAAGGGGACAGCAAATGCGGATCCTCAGTGGGGCGAAAAGAAGGGGGTGCCGGAATTGAATTCCCGCTTCCCGTCCCTCTCCTCATTTCCGTCGCCCACAGCGGAGTTTGCTCAAGGGATATCCTCGCGGAGTGCGCTGACGCGCTGCTGACGCCTCCTCGCGGCGTTGCTCCCTCGCCGACTACGCGGGGACGGCCACGTCCAGCGAGGGCGCCTGGTTGAGGATCTCCCGCAGCCGCTCGCGCAGCTTCAGCGAGGGCTCCACGCCCAGCTCGCTCGCCAGCCTGCGCCGCGTGCTGTCGTACGTCTCCATCGCCTCGGCCTGTCGTCCCGTCCGGTACAGGGCCAGCATCAGCATCTCGGTCAGGCGCTCCCGCCACGGGTGAATCGTGCGCATGCGCTTCAGCTCGCTGATGCTGTGCATCGGGTCCATGAGCTGCATCTCCAGCCAGAGCCTGTCCTCGACGGCGCACAGCTGCTCCTCCTCCAGGGCCAGCGCCACGCTCTGCGCCATCGGCCCCTGGACGACGTCCTGGAAGGGCTCGCCGCGCCAGAGCGCCAGCGCCTCGCCGAGCAGCCGGTGCGCCTCGGCGGGGTGCTCCCGTGTGCAGGCGCGGGCCTGGCCGGTCAGTCGGCGGAAGGCCGCCGCGTCGGTCCGCGCCCCGCCCAGCTCCAGGACATATCCCGAGGAGCGGGTGAGCAGCTCGGGCGCGGGGCCGTCCTCGCCCGCCGTCTGCTGCAAGGTCCTGCGCAAGCGGTAGACGTGGGCCTGGAGCGAGTTCTCGAAGGTGGGCGGCGGGTTCTCCCCCCACAGTTCGGTGTAGAGCTGCTCGGCGGACAGCTGACGGCCGGGGCTCACGAGCAGCGCCGCCAGCAGGGTGCGCTGCCGGTTGCCGCTGACACCATGCGTACGGCCGCCCGCGCGGACCTCCAGCGGGCCCAGGAAAGCGAAGACCTGACCGGTTCCCGAGGCGTCCTGGGCCTGGGGTCCGGAGGGCAGCGGCGCGCCGGTACCGCGGCCCGTGTCGTCGAACTGAGAATAAGCCATCACTTTTCTCCTCCTGCCGAGCACGGTTACTTCAATTGACTCCGGCGCCCTTCGTGGCCGCAAGTGCCAAGAAGTGGCAGGCGTCGGTTCCGCGCCAGTTCGAGTTCATTGCCGCAAAGCTGATTTCACGCGGTTGATGTCGGGTCGGACGCGGGCATCTCGGACAGCTATTGCGCGTTTTCCATCGATGTACGTGACTCTTCGGCCTTCACTCCTGGCTTGTTCGGACGCGGCAAGACGCCGGGGCAATTACGTGCGAGGTAATGGACGGCCCCAATGGAACCAAGTGGGCCGCCCCGCTCTCACCGGGCGATCAGCCATCTGTCAGGCGCGGCTGCTTGGGTCGCAGGAACCACTGACCACGACGATCCGAGAAAGAGGTGTGCGATGGGGGCTGCCCGTCAGCCACTGCGTGTGGGAGTCCTGCTGCCGACCAGGGAGCAGGCGATCCTCGGCGAGTACAGCGTCTCCCCCCTGCTGGACTTCGCGCGACGGGCCGAGGAACTCGGCTTCGACTCGCTGTGGACGGGTGACTCCCTCACCGCACGCCCCCGGCTCGACCCCCTGGTGGTGCTGTCCGCGGTGGGCGCGGTGACCCACCGCGTGCACCTGGGCACCGCGACCCTGACACCCGCGCTGCGTCACCCGCTGGTGGCCGCCAACATGGCCAGCAGCCTGGACCACGTCAGCTCCGGGCGGCTCGTCCTGGGGGTGGGCTCGGGGTTCCCCTCGCCGGAGACCACCGAGGAACTGGCCGCCGTCGGCGCCTCGTCGGGCGACCGGGCCGACCGGCTCGACGAGATCACCGCGCTGTGGCGGACCGCCTGGTGCAGCACCCGGCCCGGCGCGCCCAACCGCTTCACGGGCAGACACTGGCAGGCGGAGGGCCTGGACCGGCTCGTCTGCCCCGCCGCGCCCGACGGACCGCCGCTGTGGCTCGTCGCCGACGACACCGCCCGTGTACTCGAACGGGCGGCCGGCCGCTACGACGGCTGGCTGCCCTTCCTCGCCTCGGCGGACGCCTACGCCCGCGCGCGCGTACGCCTGGAGCACCTCTGCCGCCGTGCGGGACGCAGGGCCGACGCGGTGATCCCCGCCCTGTACCTCACGGTCACGGTCGGCACGGACGAGCAGCGGGCCAGGGTCGAGCTGGACGACTACCTGGAGCACTGCTACGGCCGCACCCTGGAGCAGATGTCGGCCATCCAGGCCTACGCCTGGGGCCCGAGCGAGCACTGCGCGCAGCGCCTCGCCGACTACGTACGGGCGGGGGCGCGCCACATCGTGCTCCGCATCGGATCGCTGCGACCGGAGACACACCTGCGGGAGATCGCGGACGTCCTCATGTCCAAGGCCCGCCAGACGGATCAGGAGAGCGCATGACGACCACCGGCAGCACCCGACGGGCCCGTTGGTTCACCACGTCCGGGGCCGATCCGAACGCGGGCCACCAGGTGTTCCTGTTCCCGCACGCCGGAGGCACGGCCCCGGCCTACCAGGCCTGGGGCGCCACCCTGCCCTCCACCATGGAGGTGCGCACCCTGCAACTGCCCGGACGCCAGGAGCGGTTCGACGAGCAGCCCTTCACCGACGTCGAACCGCTCCTGGACGCACTCCAGGAGGCGTTCGAGGCCGAACTCGACGGCCGTCCCTACGTCCTGTTCGGCCACAGCTTCGGGGGCATGCTCGCCTACCGTCTCTCCGTGGCCGCCGCCTGGAACGGCCTGCCCGCGCCCGCGCTCCTGGCCGTCTCCTCCTGGGCGCCGGGACTGGGGTGGGCCGCCGAACTCGCCCGGGTCGCCACCATGCGGGACGAGGAACTCCTGGCCCGCGTCGGCGAACTGGGTCTGCTGACGGAGGGCACGGCACTCGACCCGGCCACCCTGGCCTCGATCATGCCCGCGATCCGCGCCGACTTCCTGGCCGCGGGCAGCCTCCACGAGGACGGCGAACCCGCGCCCTGCCCGGTGGCCGCCTACGGCGGCGCGAGCGACCCGATAGTGCCGCCCGATGCCATGTCCGTCTGGGCGGACCACACCACGGACTTCCTCGGCACGACCCAGTTCCCCGCCGGCCACTTCCACCTCTTCGACCACGCGGCGGCGGTGCAGCACAGCGTGGAGCGCCATGTACGGAAGCTGCGGGCGAGGGTATGAGAGGGACACAGGCTCTCAGCCCCGGGCCGGCACCACACCCCGCAGGACACCGAGGTCGACCAGATCCTGCGGCCGGACCCGTAGTTCGTCCGCCGTGGAGCGTGCCGCGGACGGCGGACGCTTCAGGATCGCGGCGGCCAGTTCCGGCGCGATCACCGAGAAGTAACTGTCCGGCGTGGCCCAGGTGTTGCCGGGCGCGGCGAGCGCGAGCGCCCCGCCCGAACCGCCCTCACCGATGACGAGCGTGGTCAGCGGGACGCTCGCCGAGGCCACCGCCGCGAACAGATCGGCGATCGCCGCCCCCGCCCCCGCCCGCTCGGCCGCCGCGTCATTGGCGGCGCCGGGGGTGTCGACCAGGGTCAGCACGGGCACGCCGAGCCGGTCCGCGAGCCGGATCAGGCGGGCCGCCGTGCGGTACCCGGCGGGCCGCGTCGCGGTGCCCCGCTGGGCCGCGTACGCCACCGTACGGCCATCGTGAAGGCCGAAGCCGCAGCTCATCCCGGGGTCACGGCCGCCGCAGCGGTCCCCTGACACCTCGGCGCGTGCCGTGAAGAAGGCGTCGAGGTAGGCGTCCGCGCGCGGCCGGCCGGGCGCGCGGGCCCGGGTCACCGCGTCCCAGCCGGTGCGGGGCAGGTCCGTCACGCCGAGGGCGTCGGGAGGAGGGACGGGGGCAGTGGCGCGCGGGGACGTCAGCAGCTTCAGCCGCAGCGCGAGCGCGCCGGGCAGCTCTCCCGCAGGTACGACGGCGTCGATGTGACCGGCCGCGAACTGCGCCTCGGCCGTGTAGGCGGCCGGGTCCGCGTCGGGGGGCCGTACCCGCGATCCGGCGAACGCCACCTGAGCGCCGGGCAGCGCCACCACCATGTCGGCCCCGGCGCCGAGCGTCGCCCACCCGCCGCCCGTCGTCGGATCGCGCAGCACGGCGAGTTGGGGCAGTCCCGCCTCCCGGGTGAGAGCGCTCTGGCGCGCCACCCGCTGGAGTTGGGACAGGGCGAGCATGCCCTCCTGCATCCGGCTGCCGCCCGTGGCGACGAAGGTGACCACGGGCAGCCGCCGCGCCCGTGCGTGGCCGTGGGCCGCCTCGATCCGGTCGCCGGTCCGCCGACCGATCGACCCGCCGAGGAAACCGAACTCGAAGGACAGCGCGACCACGGGCACGCCACCGATGTCGGCGGTGGCGCAGACGACGGACTCGCTCTCGCCGGTCCGCTCGGCCGCGCTCCGCCTGGCCGCGTCGTATCCCCGCCAGCCGAGCGGGCCGTCGGCCTGCTCGCCGTCCGCCTGCGCCCTCCCGGGTGCGGGCAGTTCCGTGTACGTCTCGGCGACGGCCGCGAGTACGGCACGCGCGCTCATGCGCGCCGGAGCCTCTGGGCCCGCGTCCGTTCGCCGCGGCTCTCCCTCACGCACGGAGAGCCCGCTTCATGATCTTGCCCAGGTCGTTGCGTGGCAGCTCGGAGAGGTAGTGGACGGTCCGCGGTCGCTTGTGCGGAGCGAGCTGTGCCGCGACATGGTCGGCCAGCACCTCAAGGGTCGGTACGCGCTCGGAGTCCGCGGGCACGATCCATGCCACGACGCGTTCGCCGAGGTCGTCGTCCGGCTCACCGGTCACGGCCGCGTCCCGTACACCGGAGTGCTCCATGAGCGCGTTCTCGATCTCACCCGCGCCGATCTTGTAGCCACCGCTCTTGATGAGGTCGGTCGCCTTGCGCCCGACGATCCGCACATAGCCGTCGGTGTCGCGTACGGCCACGTCCCCGGTGCGGAACCAGCCGTCCTCGGTGAACGCCTGGGCGGTGGCATCGGGCCGGTTGAGGTACTCGGTGAACAGGTTCGGGCCGCGCACCTGGATCTCACCCACGGCATCGGGACCGGCCCCGACCGGCGCCCCCGCCTCGTCCACCAGCCGCAGTTCGACACCGCGCAGCGGTACTCCGACGGTTCCCGCGCGCGCTTGCCCGTCCGCCCGCACGCTGGTGTTCATCAGGGTCTCCGACATTCCGTACCGCTCGATGACGCTCCGGCCGGTCGCCGCGGCGATCCGCTCGTGGTCGCGCGCGGCGAGTGCGGCGGAGCCCGACACGAGCAGGCGCGCACCGGACAGCGCCCTGGCGAGTACGGCGTCGCCGGGGCCGGCAGCGAGGGCCTCCGCGATGCGGTGGTACATGGTCGGCACCCCGAACAGCATCGTGGCCCCGGAGTTCAGCTCGCGCGCCACGCCTTCGGTGCTGAACCGGCCCAGGTGACGCACCGATCCGCCGCGCCGCAGCGGCCCGAGGACGCCGAGGATGAGCCCGTGCACATGGAAGAGCGGCAGCGCGTGCACCAGTACGTCGTCCGCGTGCCACTGCCAGGCGTCCTCCAGCGCGTCGAGCGTGCTGGTCAGGGCCCGGCGCGGCAGGACGGCGCCCTTGGGCGGGCCGGTGGTGCCGGAGGTGTAGACGATCAGCGCCGGGTGCTCGGGGCCCGGCTCGGGGGACAGCGGCGGGGCCGGCGCCGTGACGTCGGTCTCGATGTCCCGGCGGGCCACTTCCGCCAGCGCGGGGGGCAG
Source organism: Streptomyces sp. DSM 118878 (assembly GCF_052936595.1). Lineage (NCBI taxonomy): Bacteria > Bacillati > Actinomycetota > Actinomycetes > Kitasatosporales > Streptomycetaceae > Streptomyces > Streptomyces sp. DSM 118878. Next base: position 438,591 of record NZ_CP193622.1, on the reverse strand, counting down.
TTCGTCGCCCGGCGCGGCCAGGATCAGCGACGGCTCGCTGTCCGCCACGATGTGCGCCAACTCACGGTCGCCGAGACGGGGGTTGAGCGGCACCGCGGGCACCCCCGCGAGCAGGGCGGCCACCACCGCGACCGCGGTCTCCAGGGTGGGTGTCGCCCATACGGCGACGCGCCGCGCCGAGCCCAGGGACGAGGCGAGGGAGGCGGCCGCCGAGGAGAGCTGGGCGTACGTCAGCGAGCGTTCCCCGAAGCGCAGCGCGGGCCGCGGGCCACCCTCGGCCAGGGCGGGGAACATCATCTGCGGGTGGGCACTCATGTGTTGACTCCATTCCAGGTGGTGCGGGGTGTTGTGGTGTCGCCGGGGCGGTGGTGGATCGGTGGGGCCTTGGTCTCTCCGCGGCCGATGTGTGTCGGCATCCACCCTCACCCCCATCCTGGGACCACGAGCACCAGCCACGCCGCGGCGGGTACCACGGCGACCACGACCCCTCCATACACCATCAGCTGCTTGAAGAAGTACTCCCGGTCGACGTCCGGCGCCGCCGCGAGGACGAGGGCGCCGTTGGTCGAGAAGGGGCTGACGTCCACCACGGTCGCCGACACCGCGAGCGCCGCGATCATCCCGACCGCCCCGATCTCCCCCTGGGCGAGGAACGGCACGGCCAGTGGTATCAGCGCGCCCATGATGCCGACGGACGAGGCGAACGCGGAGACCAGGGCGCCGATGTAGCACAACAGCAGGGCCGCGAGCAGCGGGACACCGATGCCGCCGACGCCCTCGCCGGCCCACTTGATGGTGCCCATTTCCTCCAGTACACCGACGTAGGTCAGGACACCGCAGATGAGCAGCACCGTGGGCCAGGCGATCTCGCCGACCGCCTTGCGGCTGGTGTCCGGCCACACCGCGCTCAGCAGCACGGCGAGCGTGATGGCGGTCAGCCCCGCGTCCAGGTCGAAGACGAGCACGGCGACGACCAGCGCGACGAGTGACAGGAGGGTGGCGACGCGGGGTGCGGTGAGCCGCGTCTCCTCGTCGGCGGGGGAGTCGGCGGGGGAGTCGGCGTCACTCGCCGCGGCCCTTTTGCGGCCGAGCCTGAGACCGCCGAACAGTACGAACACCACGCCGGCGATCAGTACGTTGGCGAACAGCGAGGCGAGGAACAGGGCGACCTCGTTGCCCGGCAGGTCCTCGCGCTCCACGATGCCGTTCACGATGGACCCGTAGATGCTGATCGGCGAGAACCCGCCGCCCTGCGCGCCGTGCACCACCATGGCGCCCATGAGGAGCGGACTGATGCCATGACGTGCCGCGAAGCTCAGCGCGATCGGTGCGACGATCGCCACCGCGGCCGGGCTGACCGCTCCGATCGCCGTCAGCGCGCCGGCGATCACGAACATCACCCAGGGGATCAGCGCGATGCGCCCGCCGACCAGTCGTATGGACGCGTGCACCAGCCAGTCCGTCGTGCCGTTGGAGCGGGCGATCGCGAACAGATAGGTGACGCCGACCAGGACGACGAACAGGTCGCCGGGGAAACCGGCGAAGATGCCGTCCGCGTCCAGGTCGGCGGCCAGCTCGCCCACCGCGAACGCGGCGGCGAAGGCGAGCGCGCCCATGTTGATCGAGCGAGTGGTGGCGATCACGAAGACCACCACGAGTACGAGGATGGAGATGAGTTCCGCGGACATGTGGGCTCCCGTCCTGGGGCCGTCCCTGAGTGGTCAAGTGGCTGAACCAATTGGCCTGTTGACGGCACTCAGAGTCACGGGGAACGGTTTCAGCCGTCAAGGGGTAGACGGAAATTGGTTCAGCCACTGGACCGCATGGCGCTGCTAGGCTGCCGAGGCCACGGGGGCGGGGGCCGCCGGAACAGGGGGCAGGAGATGTCCGACGCACTGCGTCCCATGGGGCGTACGCGGCTGTACGAGCAGGTGCTCGACCGCCTGCGCAGCTACGCCGCGGAGAGCGCTCTGAAGGCGGGCGACCGGCTCCTGCCGGAGCGTGAACTCGCCCGGCGGCTCGGTGTCTCCCGCGCCTCGGTGAAGCAGGCCATCGTCGTCCTGGAGGTGCAGGGACTCGTCGAGGTACGGCAGGGCGGCGGCACCTACCTCGTCGGCGACAGCCTGGACGCCGAACCCGTCGAGCGGCTCGTCGAGCGCCGGCGCAGGCTGCCGGACGTCCTTGAGGCACGCGAGGCGATGGAGACGAAGCTCGCCGAACTCGCGGCCGAGCGGCGCACCGACGAGGACCTGACGGCGCTGCGCGCCTCGCTCGCGCACATGGCCGCGGAGATCGCCGAGGGCGGGCACGGCGCCGAGGGCGACCGTCGCTTTCACGCCGCGGTGACCGCCGCGGCCCACAGCACACTGCTGGCCGATTTCATGCGCTCCATCGCCGACGACATCGCCGAGAGCAGGCGCGAATCCCTGCGCCAGCCGCGCCGGCCGAGCCGCTCCCTGGCGCAGCATCAGGCGATTCTCGACGCCATCGAGGAAGGGAGCGGCAAGGCCGCGGCGGCGGCCATGCGACGGCATGTCCAGACCGTCGCGAAGGTCCGGCTCCTGGACTGGGAGCCGGACACGGACACGGATACGGTTACGGATACGCGGCTCAGGTGAGTTCGGCGGCCACGAGTGCGGCGGCCCTGGCCACCAAGGGGTTGTCCGTGGGCCCCTGCGGGTCGTGCTTCGTCGAGAGGATGGAGAGCACCAGCGGGGAGCGCCCGGGCGGCCGGACGACGCCCACGTCGTTGGCGACGCCGTACGCTGTGCCGCCACCCGTCTTGTCCGCCAGTATCCAGTCCGAGGGCAGACCCTTGCGGAAGCGCTCGGTGTTGGTGACGTTCGCGACCAGCCAGTCCCACAGCCGCTCCCGGTCCCGCGACGCCAGCGCGCGCCCCAGAAGGAGACGGCCGTACGTCATGCCGACGGCCCGCGGGCTGGTGGTGTCCTCGGCCCGCCACGGCTCGGCGCTGTTCAACTCCGGCTCCCAGCGGTCCAGGCGGGTGGTGCCGTCCCCGAGGCTGCGGCAGAACCGGGTGATGGCGGTGGGCCCGCCCAGCTCGCGCAGCAGCAGGTTTCCGGCACCGTTGTCGCTCTCACTGACCGCCGCGGCGCACAACTGGGCGCCGGTCAAGCCATGGGCGATGCTCTCCGGCTTCCCCGTGACCGGGCTGTACCCCGAGGCCTGGACGAACTCCGCGGTGTAGTGGATGCGGCGGCCGAGGAACTCACCGTGCTCGTCCAGGTCCCGCAGGACGGCCGCCGCGGCGAGGCCCTTGAACACCGAGCACATCGGGAAGCGCTCGTCGGCGCGGTGGGACACCGTCGCGCCCGAAGCGGGGTCGAGGGCGAAGACACCGAGGCGGGCGGCGTACTCCTTCTCCAGCGCGCGCAGTTGCCCGGTGAGTTTCCCGCCGGGCGTGGCGGCGTACGCCGTGCCCTGAACGGCGGGCACGGCGGCGGGCACCAGGACGGCCAGGGCGGTCCCGGCACCGAGGGTCAGTAGCTTGCGGCGGGAGGGCAGAGCTTCGGTGGAGGTGGTGAGACGCACGGTCGTCCTCTTTCTCTGTTTTCTCTGTCGCTGTTCGCTGTTCGCTGTTGTCTGTCGCTGATGGCTGTCGCGTCGGCGCGGCAGCCATCAGCCAAGCCGCAGCCCACCGCCATGTCGAATACAATCTCGACGTCGGTCCGATTCGACTTTCATATCCGCGCACGTCAGTGGAGCACTGTGCTCACCGAACGCCATCTGGAAATCTTCGTCGCGCTGGCGGACGAGGAGCACTTCGGAGCCGCCGCGCAGCGCGTGGGCATCACCCAGCCACCCCTGTCGCAGGGACTGCGCCGACTCGAAGCGCTGCTGGGAGTCCGCCTCTTCGAACGCAGCAGGGGTGTCACTCTCACCGACGAGGGCGCGCTGTTGCTGCCGCACGCCCGTCGGGCGCTCGCCGCGCTCACGGAGTTGCGGGAGACCGGTGCGCGGGAGCGGGCCGACGGCCGCCGGCTACGCCTCGGACTCGCGCCGGAGGTACCCGCCAGGGTCGCGGCAGCCGTGGCCGCCGCACCTGGCCGTGCGGGGGAACGCACCCGGCTCGCCGTCTCGACGGCCCCGACCGCCACGCTGTTGTCCGAGACCGCCGCGGGCCGGCTGGACCTCGCCGTGATCCGGCACCCCGCTGTCCTGCCGGGACTGGCCTCCGGCGGGGTGGTGCTCCTTCCGACCTGGCGCCTGACCCCTGCCAGGAGCCAGACCGAGGCGGCCGGGGGCGCCAGGCGGCTGCCCGTCGCGGTGCGGCCGCGGGAGGAGGCGCCGGCTGCGTACGACTTGTTCATCGACACCCTCGCCAGCCGCGGCCGACGGGTGGAGACGGTGGTGGTCCCCGACGAACGCGCCGGGCTCGCCCTGGTGGCGGCGGGTCAGGCCGTGCTGGTGACGGCCGACGCCGGGCTCTCGGCCGAGGGCGTCGAGCGCATCCCGGCCACCGACCCGCCACTGCCGCTGCGCCTACGGGTGGTGTGGGACGCCCGCCGCCCGGACTCCGAGGGAACGGCGCTCACGGCCCGCCTGCTGGTGGACGCCCTGGCCCGGCAGGCGGCGCGGTGAGCGCGGCGAGGCGGGAGAGCGACGCCCAACGCGCCATCCGCGGCATGTTCGCGGACGCCGGTGTGCGGGGCTGGCTGCACGTTGCGGAGCTGCACCGGCCGGCGGCATGCGTGACGGTGGACCCCGACGAGCCGGTGCCCGTGGGCTCGGTCTACAAGGTGCCACTGATGGCCGCCTTCTGCCGGCTGACGGACGCCGGCGCACTGGACCCCCGGCAGCGGGTGACACTCGGCCCCGACGAACGGATGCCCGGCCGGACCGGCCTCTCCATCCTGCGGGACCCGGTCACCGTCTCACTGCGCGACCTGGTCGTCCTCATGATGAGCGTCTCCGACAACACGTCGGCGGACGCGGTGCTGCGCCGCGTGGGCCCGGCGGCCGTCGAGGAACTGTGCCAGGACGTCGGCCTGCCGGACACCCATATCCTCGGCGGCGCGGCCACGACCTTCGAGCGGATGGTCTCGGAGACCGGCGCCGAGTCGCTCAGCGCCGCGATGGAACGCCTGGCCGACAACGACACCACGGTGCCCGCCGTGGTCTACAACCCCCTGTCCAAGGCGTCCTCCACGCCCTCCGACATGGCCCGGCTGCTGCGGGCCATCTGGACCGACGGCGCTGCCTCCGCCGAGAGCTGCGCCTTCATGCGGGAGACGATGGGCCGCCAGGCATGGTCGCACCGCCTCGCCTCCGGGTTCCCCTACGACGACGTGACGGTGTCCGGCAAGACCGGAACCTTCGGCACGATGCGCCACGAGGCGGGCGTGGTGGAACTCCCCGACGGCGGCGTCTACACCGCCGTGGTCTTCACCCAGGCGGCCCGCGCGGACACCAAACTCCCGCGCGCCGACGCCGTGATCGGCACGGCGGCGCGCGCCGCGGTGGAGGAACTGCGGGGCAACGAAGGCACATGAAGCCAGGACGTGGCGGGAGGGCACCCGAGTGCGACGGACGCCCGTTCGGGGGAGGGCGGGAGATGGCTCGGATGGTGTGCGGCTCCCCGGGGTAGATACCGCGCATGACGCACCCTGTGGACGCGGACGAACTGTTGACGCGCATTCGTGGAGCCCGAGACTGGGCGTCGAGCGAGGCGGACCGGATCTTCGCCCTTTCCGAAGCCCTGCAGAGCGACGGCCAGGAGGTCGAAGCCCTGAGCGCGAGCATCGAGGCGCGCGCGTTCCGGTCGGTCCGCATCGTGCTCGACGAGGTCCTGCAACCGGGGACCCACTCCCACGCGTGATCGGCGCACCGCGGCGCCGACGCGTCGCGGACGCGGTACTGCCGCGATCGGCAGCCCCTACCGGCCGCCGCCCGGAGCGCCCCGCACGAAGCGCCGCAGATGCGCACGTACGGCGTCGGGCTGCTCCAGCCAGGGTTCGTGCCCCGCGCCTTCGATCCGGGTCAGCGGAACACCGAGCCGCAGCGCGAGCGACTCAAGTGCCGACACCGGGCGAGGATCGCAGGCCCCGACCAGGACCTCCGCCCGCTCCGGCAGGCGAGTACGCAGCTCCGCGAGGTGCGCGTCGAGCGGGTCGGCGCGTCCTTCCGCCCCGAGTTCGGCGTTCATGCGCCAGCTGACGGGCCGGCGCCGCCGGGCCTCCTGCGCGGCCCAGCGCCACCCGCGCTCAGGTTCGGCATGGTCGGTGAACCAGGCCAGCGTGAGCAGCTCGACCTCCTGCTCCTCAGTGCGGTCCGCGACCTCCCCCAGCTCGCGAAGCCGCTCCCGCTGCCCGGCCGACATGCGGCGACCGCGCTCCGCCCGCTCCCCAGTACGCCAGTCACCGACAAAGGGCCCGCACATCATCAGCGCCGCGGCGACGCGGTCAGGGTGCCGCAGGCAGAACCGGCTCGCCAGATCGGTCCCGTAGGAGTGCCCGATCAGCACGGCCTCGGGCACGTCCCACGCGTCGAGCAATTCGGCGAGATCGTCGACATGCCGGGCGAGGGTGTGGCGCCCCTGCCACGGCGACCGACCCGTACCACGCTGGTCGTACCGGTACACGGGCGCCAGGTCCGCGACCATCCGCGCCACATCGCCCAGGTAGTCGGGCAGTCCCGGACCACCATGGAGCAGTACGACAGCCGGCCGCCGGGCGGTATCCCCGAGCGCCGACCACCGCAGCCGCGCCTCGTCACTCATCGCTGCGAAGCCGTGCGTCTCCATCAAGGTCACCGCGGAGACCATACCGGAGCACCAGGGAGGTGGGAGTCGGTGAAGGCGAGCAGGAGCGCGGCCGTCCGGGAGGGCTCCTCCAGGATGGGTGTGTGTCCGGCTCCGGGCAGCATCTCGATCACCGCGTCCGGAACGACGCGGTAGTCCGCTGCCGACGAGGGACGCCATCGGCGGTCCTGATCACCGAAGATGACGCTCAGGGGCTTGCCGACGGCCACCAGCCGATCCGGCAGCGCCCGCAGGCTCACATACGCGGTGGACGCCTGCATCGCTGCGATCACCGCCTGGATGGACATGCCGCGCAGCTCGTCGATGAGTCCTTGCGGGATCTCGTAGCCGGTACGGAATCCCGTGCTCGCGAACCGGCTGACCTGCTCGTCGGTCGGCGGCCACTGGGTGGGGTCGATGGCGGCCTGCTCCGGCGATGCGATGAAGGCGTTCATGCTGGGCCCGGTGTTGATGAGTACGAGCGCGCTCACGAGGTCGGGGCGTAGCTCGGCGAGAGCGGTGGCGGCGTAGCCACCGCTGGAGTGGCCGACGACGGTGGCCTGCCGGACGCCGAGCCGGTCCAGCGTGGCGGCGATCCTGTGGCCCTGCCGGGGGAGCGAGTAGTCCCGGTCGGCAGGTTCGGCCGAGCGGCCGTGCCCCGGGAGGTCGATCCGTATCACGTGACGGTGTGTCAGCAGCGGGACCAGTGCGTCCCATGAGCGGCTGGTGGCGGCGGACCCATGGATGAGAAGGAGCACGGGGGCATCGGCAGGACCGTCCCGGCGTACGTAGAGCTGCTCCTCGGCGGATGCGGCGTTGGTGTCGGTGTTGGTGTTGCTGTGCGGATGCCTGTCGGAAGGTGTCATGACCCCACTGTCGCCGTCGGTGCACGGCGGCGGCTTGGACGAATGTTCCCTCCCGGTTGCCCGGCTAGCATGGGGAGATGGGGGCGACCGGGAGTCTGGTGAGCGGTGGCGGCGGCGATCCCGCTGCCTGGCACGTCGCACGTCCGCTGCGGCCCAGCCGGCTGGCCGGAGTGGACATGGCCGGGTTCCGGGTACCGGGCGCGCCCGTAGACGCCCTGCGGGTGGTCGCGCACCCGGCTGTGATGCTGATCCTGGAGTTCGGCCCCAGTCCGTCCACCGTTGACGACGGTGCCGGGCGGCGGCACCGGGGGAGTCTCGTCGCCGGGCCGGGTTTCGGCTCGGGAGGCGGGGTCCGGGCGTGGGGCGAGCAGGTGGAGTGCGTGCAGGTGCGCCTGTCCCCGGTGATCGCCGGCACGGTTCTGGGCGTCCCACCGGCCGATCTGGCCGGCGCCATGGTCTCGCTCGACGAGCTGTGGGGCCGGGAAGCGGCACGGGTCGGTGAGCGACTGAGAGAGATCCCCTCGTGGGAGGGGCGCTTCGCCTTCACGGACGCGCTGCTGGCCCGTCGATATGAGGAGCGGTGGCAGGCGGACCCGGCGGTCGCCTGGGCCTGGGACCGGATCGTCGCCGGCGGAGGGCTGGTCCGGATCGACCGGTTGGCCGCCGAACTCGAATGGAGCCGCAAGCGTCTGTGGTCCCGGTTCCTTTCACAGACCGGCATGCCGCCCAAGCGGGCCGCGAAGCTGGTCCGCTTCGACGAGGCCGTGCACCGCCTGGTCGAGGGCGGGGGCGCGGCACGGGTCGCGGCGGACAGCGGCTACTGCGATCAGTCCCATCTGCATCGGGACATCATGGCCTTCACCGGCGCGACCCCGACGACCGTCGTGAGTGAGCCCTTCCTCACGGTGGACGACCGGGCGTGGCCGACCGCCTGACGCGGCGCCGCCGCACCGGCTGCCCGGGCGGCGGCGCTTGGCCTCAGAGCATGATGAGCAGACGCGTCTTCGGCTTGAGCTTCCTGTTCACCGAACGGCTCTGCACGTAGACCTCCAGCTTGGGGTTGTTGCCCGCCTTCACCGAGACGGTGCCCTGGATGCCCGTACCGAACAGAAGGCTGCGGGCCGCGTCGCCGGTGTAGGCGCGGTCGGTGTCCTTCTCGACCACGATGACTTCCTTGTTCGGCTGGACCTGGGCCCGTGCGCCCAACTGGTAGTAGCAGGCGCCGCGTTCGTAGGCCACGCCCGGGTGGGAGTCCACGAAGGGGCGGATCTCGACCTCCTTGTCGACCTTCAGCAGCCGGTACTTGTCGGCCGGGATCGGTTCGAGGTTGGCCCGCACCTCGTCCACCGATATGTCCTGGCCCACGGCGAACAGGTTCTTGGTGCCGCGCACCCCCTGCTCTCGTCCCCGCAGGAAGCTGGTGGCCGCGGCGCGCACGGTGCCGATCGCTTCCTCGACGCCCTGGTGGGAATCGGCGTCCCATATGGCGATGTTGCCGGCCGGGAAGCCGTAGTTCTGCGCGGTCCGCTTGGCCAGGGAGTTCGGCACGAGGATCGCGGAGGTCCAGTGGCCCGGGAGCCCGCCCATCTTCGCCGTGATCCTGTCGAGCCAGGGGCCGAGGATGGCCATGTCACCGTCGTGGCGCCGGTCGCCTCCGGAGGCGTTCTCCTCGCCGTCGGTCACCACGATCTGGAGGAAGCTGTGCTCGCCGTACTCCTCCCAGATGTGGCCGAGGTCGTCGAGGGACTTCAAGGAGGCCTCTATGAGGGCGGTGGCGCCGTTGTTGACCCGGTACAGGCCCCGCATGGACGGCAGGTGCTTCACGTCCATGTCCCACACCAGGTTCTCCACCTGGTGGTCGAAGGAGTAGAGGCTGATCCGTGTCTCGTGGCCGAGGCTGTCCGATTCGGACTTGAGCCCGGACACGAACTCGTCGACGACGCGGATGAGTTGGTCCTGGTGCGGACGCATGGAACCCGAACAGTCGACTACCAGCGCGACGTGGTTGACCTTGTGCTGGATCCTGTTTGCGGACACGTCTGTGCTCCCCCTTCGGTGCCTCCGAGTGATGTTTTCACCTTATGGGGAGGCACTGACAACGGCCGCTCGGCCGCTCGGCAGATCAGGCGCTCGGGCGCTCGGCGGAGCAGTCACGCCAGTGCCGGCTGCGGTTCCGGTTGTTGGGACGGTGCGGCCGTTGGGCGTTCCCACAGCCTGGTGGTTCGTATGTAGCCGTAGATCACTGAGGCCATCGACAGGAGGACCAGCGGCCCGAACACCCACGGGTGCTCGGCCATGTCCATCGGCAGGTAGCGGTATGACAGCAGGAGCGCCGCGAAGACCGTCGTGCCGTAGGCGATCAGCCGGGTCGCCGATCGGTCCCAGCCGCGGTCGAGCGCGCGCAGAGCCGCTTCGATCGTGAGGGCGAAGACCACGCCGGCGACGAGGTCCACTCCGTAGTGGTAGCCGAAGCCCAGCGTCGCGGCGAGTGTGGCGGTCAGCCAGAACGTCCCCGCGTATCTGAGGAGCCGCGGGCCCTTGCGGGAGTGGATGAAGATCGTGACGGCCCACGCCGTGTGCAGGCTCGGCATGCAGTTGCGCGGGGTGATCCCGTCGTACGGCACCGGGTGCGGCGCGGTGATCGGCGGCAGCGTGTGCGGCCACAGATTGGTCACCGCCCACTCCACACCGCCGGTTCCCGAGGTGCCGGGGCCGTAGGCGAAGATCGGTCCGACCACGGGGAAGATCATGTAGAACGCGGGACCGATCAGGCCGATGACCAGGAACGTGCGCACCAGGTGGTGGCCGGGAAAGCGACGCTCGGTGGCCACGTCGCGCAGTTGGTAGAGCGCGACGACGATCGCGGCCACCGCGAGTTGCGCGTAGACCAGATCGAGGACGTTCGTGCCGATCGGGCCGGTGGCCTCCAGCATCCGGCCCGCCAGCCACGAGGGGTTGCCGAGCGCGTGGTCGGCCATCGCCACGTACGGGTCGAGCACGGTCGGGCGGGTCTTCGACGTGATGAGCAGCCAGGTGTCACCCGTCTTGCGGCCGGCCACGAGGAGCAGACCGAGGCCGACGCCCTTGAGGAGCAGGATCCGTTCCGGGCCCTTGCGGCGCGTGAGCGCGATGACCGCGACGCCCAGGATCACCCACAAGGCGCCGTTGCCGAAGAACTGGCCCTCGGGTGTGTCGACGTCGAGTGCCCACCGCACCAGCACGAAGACGACGTCGATGCCGATCGCGGCACCGGCCGCGACGAACCGCTGCCGCCAGGTGAGCACGACCATCATCAGCGCCATGCCGCCGTAGAGCGGGCCTGGCTTGGGAGGGAAGATCACCTCTCGCGCCTGGACGGTGATCGGCCCCGGCTGGCCGGCGTATCGACGCGCGACGATCTCCAGCACGATGAGGAACCCGAGGGCCACCACACTCGCCGTGGCCCAGAGGATCACCCGCGGTCGGCGCCACTCGACGGACGTGATCATGCGGCCTCTTCGTGAAAACGCCCGCGATTCTGTGGGTATCAATTGTTTGACCGATTTGTTGGTAGTTGTTGTCGCACAGGTTAGCCGTCGTGCCGGATGGACCGACTTTCGGGTCGAGAGGGAGGCGATGAGGGAACTCGCCACCGGCCCGATCATCCCACCGGAGCCGTCCGCGCTGGCTCCCGGGCCCACCCGGCACGTGCCGTCGAGCGTCCTCACGGCCGGTACGGCGGCGCCGCCCCCCAGTTCCACAGCGGCACCGGCTGGTCGGTGGGCCGGGTCGCTGCCGGGCCCGAGAAGTAGAGCGCGAGCCGCGTGCCCCACTCGATGTAGGCGAGGAACCCCGACCGGAACTCGGCATCCGCCGGCAGCCCCGCGTCGTCCGCCGCGTCCTGCATCAGATTGACCCAGCGGCGCCGCTGCGGCTCGGTGATGCCCTTGCCGAGATGCTTGCCCACCATCCGGGCGTGGCCGCCGTGCTCCTGCGAGTAGGCCGCGGGGCCGCCGAAGACCTCGCCGAGCCACTGGGCGACGTGCCGGGCGTGCTCGGCGGGCAGATCCGCGAAGAGCGGGGCGAGCAGATCGTCCTTGAGGACCTTCTCGTAGAACGTCTCGGTGAGGCGCTCGAAGCTCTCCGCGCCGCCCGCCCACGCGTACAGGCTGGGCGTCGACGCGCCCGTGCCGCGCACCACGGTGGGCGCGTAATGACGCATCTCCTCGATGCCCCCGACGTAGGGACGGATCTCCGCGAAGAAGTCGCGGAACTGCTCCGACGTGCGGAAACCCTCCAGGTGGTCCTTCGTCGATGTCCAGGTGATGCGCAGAATGAAGTGCTCGAAGTCCTCCTCGCAGCGCGTGAGTTCGTAGTCGACGCACTGCGGTGCCGCGGCCAGGGGGACGGCGGCCCGGGTGTACGCGGAGAGGAATTCCGCGGAGCGCTCGGGCGGTATGCGATAACGGATGTACTCGACGGAGTGAGCTGTCATGTGACGTCGGCTTCCTCTGCGATGGATGGTGCCGGCACGCGTGCTCCTCGGTCCCGCAACGCTTGCGGGACCGGGCCGAGCTCTCTCCCACCATGTCCGAAAACAAGGGCAGTGCGGAGGCCGGTTCGCCGTACGCGTAGAGGCGTGGGTTGCTGACGATCTCGTCGCATAACCTGACCGCAGAAGGCGGAAGCCGCGAACGTCCAGTGCGTCCCCGTACATCCACGTACGTGGACCGCGTCCATACGGAGGAGATCGATGGTGCTCGGAAGAGGCACGCGGTTGTTCGCGATCGCCATGACCGCGGTCTGCGTGGTACTCGTGGGCCCCAGTGCACCCAGCGGCGCCCTCTTCATCAGGACACTGCCCGTCGACGCCGCCGAGGACGTCGTGCCCAACCGGGTCATGACGTGGAACATCTGCAACCCCTGTGACGTGAGCAACGCCGACAGGGCGGCGGAGATCGCCACGTACGCGCCACAGGTCGTCGGTCTGCAAGAAGCCTGCGTACGTGACGTGGAGAGGATCCGCGACTACCTGAAGGGTTTCTACGGTCTGACCTACCACGTCGAGTACGGGACGGTGCTGCGGAATTGGGGCCGTTGCGGGGGAGTGCCGTGGAGCCCGGGAGCCTTCGGTCAGGCGATCCTCTCGGCGGCCCCGCTCACCGACCGCGTTGCCGCGGAGTACCCCGACGGAGGATCGGAGGACCGGGGGTACATGGCGGTCACCACGGAGGTGGGAGGCAAGCCCGTCCGGGTCTTCAACACCCACCTGGCCCAGCGGCGCCAGGAGGAGGTCCGAGCGGCCCAGACCGACGTACTCGCCAAGGAGATCGCCCGGCACGACCACGCGATCGTCCTCGGCGACTTCAACGCCGTGCCGGACGCCCCCGAACTCACCCCGATGTGGAAGCTCGCCACGGATACGGACTCCCGGTGCCGTCCCTCCGCCGTCACCTGTGAGCCGACCACCGACTGGCAGAGCAAATTCGACTACGTCTTCCTGCGGGGCATCACGCCGCTCGAACACCGCGTGCAACGCTCGGAGTACTCGGACCACCACATGCTGCACACCGACCTGGACATGACGTAGTTCAGGCCGCTCACAAGTCACTCACCGGACCTGTCACATCGTGCTGCCGCGCTTCGTCATCGAAGTGACAGTAACGCTGAAGAGCCGAGGAGTTGTTGAGCATGAGTACTCGTACGATCACGGCCGAGGTCCCGATGGTGCCGCGGATGCCGGAGGACCCCGCGCGGCTCGTGCCGGAGCTGGCGGACGTGTCGGCGGCGTTGTTCAAGGTGGTGGGCAACGGTTCGGTGCCGCGCTCCACGATCAGCCTGGTGCAGCTCCGTGCGGGGCAGATCGTCGGCAGCACCTACCTGACCGTTCTGCACACCGGGTTCCTGCGCAAGGGCGGGGAGCCGGAGGAGCGCATCACCTCGGTGAGCTCCTGGCAGACCTCGCCCTACTTCACCGGTGCGGAGCGCGCCGCGCTGGCCCTGGTGGAGGCCGTACTACAGGCGTCGCCGCACGGTGAGCGGGTGTCGGACGAGCTGTACGCCGAGGCGGCCGAGCATTACGACGCCAAGGCGCTCGCCACCTTGATGTTCGCCATCGGGCAGGTCAACTTCTTCATCGCCGTCGCCCTCATCGCCAAGCCCGTTCCCGGCCGGTCCTTCACGGCCCCCTGGAACGAGGGCGCACCGTCGGCCGACTGACCGACCGGTGCGGGCAGGTGCCTGGGCCGCGCGGGTGCGGCGAGGCGTCACGCGGTGACCGTGGCGATGAACGCGGAGAGGTTCGCCATGGTCCGCTGGTTCTGCTCCTCCACGGTGAGCGACTCGTGGAACCGCCCGCCGACGCCCGCGTCCTTCATGCCCCGCACGTACAGGGAGCAGGCGAGGTCGCTGCATATGTAGGCACCCACGGAGTTGCCCTGCTGGCCGGCCTTGCCCGCCTTCGCGGCCACCATCAGTGACACGCCGCCGGAGTGGGTGGTCATGCACAGCGAGCACATGCTGCGCCGCATCTGCGAGGGCCCGCCGTTGGGGCAGCGCAGCGCGAGCGCCACCGGGCGGCCGTCCAGCTCGGTGGCGAGATAGGCCCTGCCGGGGGCCTGGGGGTCCCGCCAGCCCAGGAAGTCCAGGTCGTCCCAGGGCCGCTCGGCCAGGTCGCGGGGGACGGACAGACGCTTCGCCTCGCCCTTGGTGCAGTTCACGAACGCGGTACGGATCTCTTGCTCGGTCAGCGGTCTCATGAGGAGTAGGCTAAGTTGCCTAAAAGTACTAGGCAAACGCTTATTGCTTGTCGCTGGATGGGGCGAAGGTTATGGCTAGAGCAGGGCTGACCCCGGAGCGTCTGACCCGGGCGGCGGCGGAGCTCGCGGATGAGGTCGGCTTCGACCAGGTGACCGTCTCGGCGCTCGCCCGGCGGTTCGACGTCAAGGTCGCGAGCCTGTACTCGCACCTGAAGAGCTCCCAGGACCTCAAGACCAGGATCGCTCTGCTCGCGCTGGAGGAACTGGCCGACCGGGTCGCCGCCGCCGTGGCCGGGCGGGCCGGCAAGGACGCGCTGGCCGCCTTCGCGGACGCCTACCGCGACTACGCACGGGAGCATCCCGGCCGCTATGACGCGGCCCGCTTCCGGCTCGACCCCGAGACGGCCGCCGCCAGCGCCGGGGTGCGTCACGCCCAGATGACGCGGGCGATCCTGCGCGGCTATGACCTGACGGAGCCGGACCAGACACACGCGGTCCGGATGCTGGGCGCCGTCTTCCACGGCTACGTCAGCCTGGAGATGGCCGGAAGCTTCAGCCACACGGCCGTCGACTCCCAGGAATCGTGGATGTGGGTCCTGGACTCCCTCGACAGGCTGCTCGACAACAAGGCAGGGCGATGAACACTGACCATGATTGGATCACCACACCGGTCACCACGGACCTCCTGCGCGGTTTCCTCGACGTGGAAGCGACCGCGCACGGCCTGCTCCCGCACCGTCTCCCCGCGCGAGCGCGTCGCCAGATCCCCGACGAACAACTGGCCATGGCCGAGGCGCAGCCCTCCGGCGTACGCCTGGCGTTCCGCACCCGGGCCACGGCCGTCGAACTGGACGCGCTGCCCACCAAGCGGGCCTACCGCGGATTTCCGCCCCCGGCGGACGGCGTCTACGACCTGCTGGTGGACGGCCGTCTCACCGCGCAGGCCACGGTGGCCGGCGGCAACCTCCGTACGATCACCGACATGGTCACCCAGTCCGCCGAACTGACCGAGGGACTTCCCGGCACCGCCCGGTTCGCGGGTCTGCCGCCGGGTGACAAGGACATCGAGATCTGGCTCCCGCACACGGAGGTCACCGAGCTGATCACCCTGCGTACCGATGCCCCGGTCGAGGCGGCACCGGACAGGGGGCGCAGGGTGTGGCTGCACCACGGCAGCTCCATCAGCCATGGTTCGAACGCCGCCAGTCCGACCACCATCTGGCCGGCCCTGGCCGCGGCCAAGGGCGACGTGGAGCTGGTCAATCTGGGGTTCGGCGGCGGCGCGCTGCTCGACCCGTTCACCGCCCGTGCCATGCGGGACACTCCGGCGGACCTGATCAGCGTCAAGATCGGCATCAATGTCGTGAACGCCGATCTGATGCGCCTGCGCGCCTTCGGCCCTGCCGTCCACGGCTTCCTCGACACCATCCGCGAGGGGCATCCGACGGCACCACTGCTGGTCGTGTCACCCATCCTGTGCCCGGTCCAGGAGGACACTCCCGGTCCCCTCATGCCCGACTTCGACGGCGGGACCCTGCGGTTCAAGGCCACGGGTGATCCGGCCGAACGGGCCGCCGGGCGTCTGACACTCAACGTCATCCGCGATGAACTCGCCCGGATCGTCGAACAGCGGGCGGCCGACGACCCCGGCCTCCACTACCTCAGCGGCCGCGACCTCTACGGCGAGAGCGACCACGCCGAATTCCCGCTGCCCGACGCGATCCACCCCGACGCCGCGGGGCACCGCCGCATCGGAGAGAACTTCGCGCGGCTCGTGTTCGGCGAGAACGGCCCCTTCGCCGGCAAGGGACAGGGCTGAGCCCCGGACACATGGCGCGCCGGGGCCCAGAGGGGACGAGGTGGGGGGTGTGGATCAGTACGGGCCGTTCACGTTGTCGATCGAGCCGTACCGGTCGGCCGCGTAGTTGCAGGCGGCGGTGATGTTGGCGACCGGGTCGTAGCTGTCCAGCGACGTGCCGGGCACGTGGTACGCGGTGAACGTGGGCGCGATGACCTGGAGCAGCCCCTTGGACGGGGTACCGGCGGCGGCGTTGGAGTCCCAGTTGTTGATGGCCAGCGGGTTGCCGGAGGACTCACGCATGACGTTGCGGTGGATGCCCTCGTAGGTGCCGGGGATGCCGTGCTGTTCCAGGATGTCGAGCGATTCCTTGATCCAGCCGTCGAGGTTGTCGGTGTAGGTCTTCTCCGCCGGGGCGGCGGCCGCGGGCTCGGCGGCGGACGCGTCGTCGCGCTCGGAGCGGTCCGCCCGGTCGGCGGCCGGCCTGGGCTCGGCCGCGTCCCCCTTGCCGAGGCTGAGCTCGAGCCCGGGCCGGATCAGGCCCGGGTTGTCACCGAGGATGTCCCGGTTGTTCTTGTACAGGCTCTCCCAGCCGCCGCTCACGGAATGCTTCCGGGCGATCCCGGAGAGCGAGTCGCCGGCCTCGACGACGTAGGTCGTCGAGGCCGCGGCGGGCTTGGCGACCGCGTCGGCCGGTGCCGCGGTGGCAGCGGTGGCACCGAGCACCGGGAGAATGAGCACGGCCCCGCCCGTTCCCGCGACGGCGATGCCTCGGTTGAACGAGCCGGCCTTGGGGCGGCGGTGCTTTCCCTTTGCGGGCATGGCCTTTGCGGGCATGACGAAATCCTCTCCGTCGCCTGCGAGGTGAGCTGTCGGGTTCGGACGGGAGATGTCCGGTCGCACGGTGAATACGACTTCACCCCTAGCCATTCCGGAATCCGGATCGGCGGCTTACCTGGGTCCCCCGCTCCTGCCGTGCGTCAGTGGGTGGATGGGTTTCCGGGCAGCGGCAGGATTCGGCGTTCCGCCCGGATTGACGGTGACGTTAGGCGAGAAAGCCCGGGCGAAACAAGTCTCGAATTCGCATACCGAAAGCGCGTGGTCCGTTTCTGACGATCAGAAACCCGGCTCTTTCTTGATCGAAAATTCCAACTTTCTTTGCGTAGAACGGAAAGTGCGCTCGGAGAGACTGGAGGGTGAGATGACCGGAGTGACTCATTTCACTGCTGGTCACACCCCGAAACGGGACATACCGGTCTACTTGACGCGCTCGCGATCGAAGAAGGCGGTCAACGCGTTCACGGTTGCGTCGGGCTGCTCGTCGGGAATGAAGTGTCCGGCCTGGGGGATGGAGGCGCCGGTCGCGTTCTCCGCCCACGGACTGAGGGAGGCGGCCATGTCGGGGATCGAGCCATGGGAGCTTGAGATGCCCAGGACCGGGACGGTCAAGTGCCCTTGTCCGAGAGCGTCATGGTTTTTACGCGCTGATTCCGCGGCGTCGCGGTAGTAGGCGAGAGACGCCGAAAGGCCTCCCTCGGCCGCGATGGCGGCGGCGTAATGGTCGATCTCGGCGCCGTCGAAGGTGTGGGAGGACAGGGCTTTTACCTTCAAGAACCAGCCGACGTAGTCGCGTTCACGGCCGGTGAGCAGAGTCTCGGGCAGTTCGGGCACCAGGTGGAAGGCGAAGTGCCAGGTCTTCCAGGCCCGGTCGGGATCCGTCGGGATGGAGTCCGGCAGGGTGATTCCGGGAATGCCGGCGTCGAGCAGGGCGACACCGTGCAGGCGCTCTTCGTGCTTCAGGGCCAGCGAGAAGGCGACCCAGGCCCCGATGTCATGGGCGACGAGCCAGTACTTCGGCACGTCGAGCGCGGTCAGCGCGGCCTGGACGTGCGAAGCGACGGTATGCGTGTCGTAACTCCCTTGAGGGCGCTCGGAGTGGCCCTGCCCCGGCAGGTCGATCGCGATCACACGGAACCGCTCGGCGAGGCCGGGCATCACCTTCCGCCAAGCCCACCAGGTCTGCGGGAATCCGGCGAGCAGGACGACGGTGGGACCGGCCGGCCGGCCGCCCTCCACCGCGTGAAGCCGGATTCCGTCCGCGTCGACCCAGCGGTGGGTGAAACCCGCGAGGTCGTGCAGCGGCAACCCGGGGACCGGGTTCTGGTCGTGGGAGCGGTTCGGGGGCATGGCGTCGTCGATCATGTCGCGAGCCTACTGCATCTTGTACTGGTTAGTTCAAGATAGGGTGGGCAGGGCCACAACGGCTGGTCCAAGAACGAGGTGCATGCGTGATGGCCGGGAAGAAGCAGTTCGACGTGGGCTTCGCGCTCGACGCGGCGATGGTCGAGTTCTGGCGGGCCGGATACGCCGACACGTCTCTCGACGACCTCTCCAGGGTGACCGGGTTGAACCGCAGTTCCATCTACTCCTCGTTCGGCGACAAGGACTCGCTCTACCTGCGCTGCCTGGACCGCTACGCCGCGCGGTACGGAGACAGTTACGACCAGGCGCTTTCACGGGCGTCCGAGGAACCGCTCCGGGCGGTACGGGCGTTCTTCGAGGTCACCCTGGAGCGCATCGCCGACCCTGACGTACCTGATGGATGTCTGATCGCCCAGACCGCGATGGCGGCACCGTCGCTCAGCCCCGCCATCGCCGCGCACGCGACCGAAGCTCTGGGCCTTCAGCGGGCGCGGCTGCGGACCGCCTTGAACGCCGCGGAGTTGGCCGAAGGCGATGCCGACGACTTCGCGGTTCACCTGGCGGCGGTCAACCAGTCGCTGGCCGTGATGAGCAGGGCCAGGGTGAGCCAGAAGCAGCTCCGTACGGTCATCGACGTCAGCATGAGCGCGCTCTCGCACGCCTTGGACGCCCGGAGCTAGCCCGCCCCTTCCGGCCGCGCCGGGGTGGCAGGACCACCGGCGGTTCAGTCCAGTGTGCGGGCTCGTCGCAGTACCTCGGCCGGGGCCTTGGCCACCGAACCGGTGTCGAAGGGGGGTTGCGGGTCGTACTCGGTGTAGAGCTGGATCGCCTGGGCGGTCACCTCGTCGGTGAGGAGGGCGGCCAACTGGATGGCCATGTCGATGCCGGAGGAAACCCCGGCCGAGGTGATCACCCTCTGCTGCCGGACCACCCGCTCGGGGGTGTAGACGGCGCCGTAGGACTCCAACTGGGCCACAGCGTTCCAGTGGGTGGTGGCGGCCAGGCCGTCCAGCAGGCCGGCCGCGCCGAGCACCAGCGAGCCGGTGCAGACGGAGGTGGTGAACCGCGAGCCCGCGTGTATCCGGCGTACCCAGTCGAGGAAGTCGGCGTCGTCCACCATGGTCAGGAAACTTCCCCCACCCGGGACCAGCAGGACATCGCAGCGTTCCACCTCGCGGTACGCGGTCGGGACGTGCACCGGCAGGGAACCCAACACGTCCCGCACCAGGCCGGGTTCGGCCGTGACGAAGCGTACGGTCGCGCCGGGCACGTACGCGAGGATCTCGTAGGGCCCGATCGCGTCGAGCGGCTCGAAGTTGTCGAAGAGCGGGATCACGATGTCCATGCGCCGCAGCCTAGTGGTGCTCTGTGCGTATGCGGCACAGCGTCTCCGTGAACGCCTGCACCCGGGACGTGAAGCCGTCGCGGCGCCAGATCAGGCCGTAGTCGATGGGCGGAGCGTCGCAGAACGGGACGTAGGTGAGGCCGGGGCGGCCGTGGTAGCGGGCGGCGAGCAGCGCCGCGACGGAGATGCCGCGGCCGGAGGCGACGAGCGGCGGTACTTCCAGCCAGTACACGAAGGTGGGGCCCCGGGGGATCGGCTTGCCCTGCGGCGTCTTGCTGGGCCAGATGTACTCGCGCCAGTACGGCGGGCTGTTACCCGTGACGCCGATCAGCGGGGCGCGGTCCAGGTCCTCCACGGAGACCGACTCCTGCCGGGCGAACGGGTGGACCGCGGGCACCATCATCGCCCGGGTTTCCGAGAAGATCACCGGGCCGGCCACCAGGTCGGGCTCCTCCACCGGGAACTCGGTGAGCTGTAGATCCACCACGCCGGCGCGCAGCGGGCCGAAGGTGTCGTAGAGCGGGATCTCCTGGATCTCGACCAGGCAGCCGAGGTGGGTGCGGCGAAAGGCCTCGGCGGTCCGCAGCACCATGTCGCCCGCCCACGCCGAGGAGAAGCCCACGCGCAGCGTGCCGGTGATGCCCTTGCCGGTCGCCAGTGCCTGCGCGACCGCCTCCTGGATCTCCTGATGGGCCGGGGCCAGGCCGTCGTACAGGCGCTGCCCGGCCGGAGTCAGGGTCACCCTGCGGCTCGTACGGGTGAAGAGCGCGACGCCCAGGCGGCGTTCGAGCCGGCCGACGATCTGGCTCACCCGGCCCTCTCGTTCCGGCAGGCGCCGGCAGACAGCATGTACACCATGCCTATGGACAACGAGCTCTACAGCTACAGTCCGATCACCGAGCGGGAGCCCTTCAGTTGGCCCGGCGGTGCCCGGGTGGGCATCTGGCGCGTCATGCAGGCCCTCGACCGGCACGGCGTACGCGCCAGCGCGCTGCTCAACTCCGCCGTCTGCGAGCACTATCCGCAGATCGTCGAGGCCGGCCTGGCCCGTAACTGGGCGTGGCTCGCGCACGGCCGCGACAACTCCACCCTCCAGGCCGGGATGACGGAGAAGGACGAGCGCGGCTATCTCACCGACGTCGTCGAGACGATCGAGAAGGCCACCGGGCAGCGTCCGCGCGGCTGGCTCGGCCCGGCGCTCACCGAGACCTTCCGGACGCCTGCGCTGCTCGCCGAGCTCGGCCTCGGTTACGTGCTCGACTGGACCAATGACGATCAGCCGTACCCGCTGAACATCCCTGGCATGCTGAGCGTGCCGTACTCGGTCGAGCTCAACGACCTCGGACTCTTCACCATGCACGGCATGACCGGGCCCGATTTCGTGCAACTGGTCAAGGACCAGGTCGACCAGCTGCACGACGATTCGGCCGCCGGCGGCCGGGTGATGGCGCTGGCGCTGCATCCGTTCGTCATCGGCCAGGCGTTCCGGACCAAGTACCTCGACCAGGCGCTGGAATACGTCGTGAACCACCCGGGCGTGTGGACGGCCACCAGCGACGAGATCGCCGAGCACTACGTCCGTACCTTCACGGGCAGACCGCGGAGAACCTTTGCCGTCGCCCCCGCGCCGCTGCGGGGAACTCCAGGAACTACCCCAAGGAGCCACGCATGACCACCCCTGCGCGCACCCCCGCCCCCATCCCCCGCACCAGCCGCGAGATCCTGGTCCGCAACGACTGGATGTCGGTCGACCCGTACATGCGCGGCCGGATGACCGACGCCCCCTCCTAGATCCCGCCGTTCCAGCTCGGCGTCGCGCTCGAGGGCAGCGCGGTGGGCGAGGTCGTCGTCTCCCGGGCGCCGGCGGTCCCGGTCGGCGCCACGGTGTCGCACTTCGCCGGGTGGCGGGAGTACGCGGTGCTGGACGCCGCCGCGGTCTCTGTGGTCGACACGGCGCTCGCCCCTGCCGAGGCGTACCTGGGCGCGCTGGGAACCACCGGTCTGACGGCGTACGCCGCCCTCGCCGAGGTCGCGCCGGTGCGGGAGGGCGACGTGGTGTTCGTCTCCGCCGCGGCCGGCGCCGTCGGCAGCGTGGCCGGGCAGTTGGCCCGCCGCCTCGGCGCCGCGCGGGTGATCGGTTCGGCGGGCGGCCCGGCCAAGACGGCCAAGCTGCTCGACGACTTCGGCTTCGACGCGGCCTTGGACCACAAGGCCGCCCCCATCGCCGAGCAGCTGGCGAAGGCGGCTCCCGAAGGCATCGACATCTACCTCGACCACGTCGGCGGCGACCACCTGGAGGCGGCCATCGACGCCGCCCGCCCCGGCGCCCGCTTCGCCCTGATCGGCGCGATCAGCGCGTACAACGCCACCGCCCCGGTGCCGGGCCCGACCAACCTTTTCCAGGCGTACACCAAGGAGCTCAGCCTGCGCGGCCTGCTGGTGAACTCGTACTTCCGCCTCTTCCCCGACTGGATCAAGCAGGGCGCCGCCTGGCTGGCCGATGGCACCCTGCACACCGAGCAGACCGTGGTGCACGGCCTCGACCAGGCCCCGGCCGCGTTCCTGGGCGTCCTCAGCGGCGCGAACACCGGCAAGATGCTCGTCCGCCTGGAGGCGTGACCGGCATCGACATCAGCCAGTGAGGGCGCGGGCGCGAGGCGGGGCGCGGCGGGGGCGCGGAAAGTCTTCGGAACTCGACGCGCACACGGGACGACTACTGCGTTGTCAGGCACTTCCGCGAAGCCACCGCCTGTCAGCCCCGTCGCCCGAAAGGTACGTGAAACGGTGCGTCCCCGATCCGCTGCCGCCGTGCTCCCCGCAGCCCTCCTCGTCCTCCTCGGCGGCCTGACCGGCTGCTCCTCCTCGCCCGACGCGTCCTCCTCGGCCGCCTCGGACCGCCCGGGCACGGCAGCGGCCTGCCCCGCCACGGCCGACCTCGCCGAAGCCCCGAGAAGAGTGGTCACCCTGGACGCGGGAGCCGCGGCGTTCCTGACCGCGCTCGGCCTTGAGGACAGGATCGTGGGAACGGCCGGGCCCGAGTTCAAGGACGACTTCTCCGGCGTGACGCGGAAGAAGCTCGACGCCATCCCGGTGCTGAGCAAGGTGGCCGACAAGGAGTCGGTGATCGCGGCGAAGCCGGACCTGGTGACCGGCATCTCCCGTTACGAACTCGGCTCCTTCGACGGCACCCCCACGCACAAGCAGCTGAAGGAGAACGGCATCGCGGCGATGGTCGCCTGCGACACGGCCAAGGGTCTCTCCACGGACATCGACGCCACCTACCGCTACATCACCCACCTCGCCGAGGTGTTCCACGTACAGGCCAAGGGCAAGGCGCTCATCGCCGGGATGAAGCGCGAGGTCGCGGCCCGGACGGCGGCGGTGCGCGAGGGCACGGACGGAACTCCGGTGCTGAGCCTGTCCGCGGCGCCGACCGGCGGGGCGGGCATCGACACCAGCGGCGGGTCGAGCCACGCGAACGGCGTGATCACCCTGGCCGGTGGACGGAACATCGCCGCCTCGACCCCCGGCGACTTCGCCACCCTGTCGGCGGAGGAGGTGACCAGGAGCAACCCGCGCGTCATCCTCGCCGTGACCGGGTTCTCCCGGCAGTCCGGCCGCCAACTCGTCGCAGCGATCAAATCCAGCCCGCTGCTCGCGGACACGGACGCGGTCAAGAACGACCACGTGATCGCCGTTCCGCAGAGCATCCTTCTGTCGCCGAGCGTGCTCGGCGTACGAGCGGTGCGGACCGTGGCCGAGGCCGTCGAGGACGCCTCATGACGAGTCGGACCCAACACCCCCTCCCACCGCTCGACCGGCCGGAGACCCGGCGAAGGGCCTCCGGGCTGCTCGGAACCGTACCGACCGCCGTGGTGGTCATCGCGCTGCTGGCAGTGATCGCGGTGGCCGCGGTGCTCGCGGTCGGTGTCGGCGCCGTCGTCATCCCACCGGATCAGGTCCTCTCGGCGGTCGGACGAGGCGTTGACGGCGTCGGCACCACCGGCAACGACTTCATCATCTGGCGGCTACGGGTGCCCCGGGTCCTGGAGGCACTGCTCGTGGGGGCGGGCCTCGCGGTGGCGGGAGTGCTCGTACAAGTGCTGGTGGGCAACCCGATCGCGGACCCGTTCACCCTGGGACTCTCCTCGGGGGCGTCGCTCGGCGCCGTCGCCGTCATCACCACGCTCGGCATCGGCACCGCCGCCGGGCTGACGCTGCCCCTCGGTGCCTTCACGGGTGCCGCCGCGGCCGGCACGGCGGTGTTCCTGTGCGCGACGTCCCTGGCCGGACTCTCCGCCTCCCGGCTCGTGATGGTGGGCATCGCGGTCGGCCATCTGCTCTCCGGCATCACCTCCTTCCTCATCCTGCGCACCGGAAACAGTGAGGCCACCCAGCAGGTCATGTACTGGCTGCTCGGCAGCCTGTCCGGCGCGAACTGGGAACTCCTGCGCATCGCCACCCTGCCCGTCATCGCCACCCTCGCGATGCTGCCGTTCCTCGTACGCCGCCTCGACCTGCTCGCGCTCGGCGACACCACGGCAGCGGCGCTCGGCATCCACCCGGGCCGCACCCGTATCGGCGTCTTCATGGTGGCCGCCGTCCTCACGGGCACCGTGGTCGCGATCTCCGGCACCATCGGCTTCGTCGGACTCGTCGTACCCAACCTCGCCCGCATGCTGGTGGGCGGACTGCACCGCAGAATCCTGCCCGTCGCGCTGCTCCTCGGCGCCCTGCTGATGCTGCTCGCGGACACCGGGGCCCGCATGCTGCTCTCGCCCGCCGAACTGCCGGTGGGCATCCTGACGGCTGCGATCGGCGTCCCGGTGTTCGTCCTCGTGGTGCGCCGTACGGGGAGGGCCCGATGACCGCCCCGACCGCCCCGCCAGCCCTGACCGCCCTCACCATCCGTGGCCTCACCGTCCATCTCGGCCGGACCCCGGTGCTGCACGGAATCGACGCCGACGTTCCCGCCGGCGGGCTCACCGCGCTCGTGGGCCCCAACGGGAGCGGAAAGTCCACGCTGCTCGGCTCATTCACCGGCGCCACCGCCCGACGCACCGGACAGATCCGCATCGGCGACGACGACATCCTGCGCATGCGGCCGCGCGACCGTGCCCGCCGTATCGGGGTGCTCCCTCAGGAAGCCGACCTCGCGCCGGAACTCACCGCCGCCGAGCTGGTGGAGCTCGGCCTCGCCGCGACCCGGCACCGACGCTGGGCCCACGACGCCCGCCAGGAGATACGAGGCACCGTCGACCGGGCTCTGCACCGCTCCGGTGCCCTGCCGTTGGCCGAGCGCATGGTGCACACCCTCTCGGGCGGCGAACGCCAACGGGTCCTGCTGGCGCGGGCACTGGTCGCCGACCCCGAGATCCTCGTCCTCGACGAGCCGACGAACCACCTCGACCTCGCCCATCAATTCGACGTCCTCGACCTCGCGACCAGCGGTGACCACACGGTCATCGCCGCTCTGCACTCCCTGGACCTCGCCTTGCAGTACGCCCGGCACATCATCGTGCTGCGCCACGGCAGGGTGGTGGCCGCGGGACGGCCCGACCGGGTGCTGAGCGAGGACCTGGTGCGGGACGTGTTCGGGGTGGACGGCAGGCTCGTACCGGGCCGGTCCGCATCCCGCGCCCACTTCCTGGTCTCGCCCCTGCGCACCGCCACGGAAGACGTCCCCGGCCGGGACGCGCCCGCACAGCCGGTCTGAAGCGACGCGCGACAAGCCGCGGATCAGCCGCTAGTCCATCCGGAACCCCGCGGGCCCTCGCACCGCGGCGGCGGCGAGTTCACCGACCCGGGCGGCGGATACGGGCACACCGGGCGCCTGCTGGACCCAGGCCACGAACTCCTTGACGGAGAGGCCGGACGGCGGCTGCCCCACGTAAGGAAGGGCGTACAAAGGGGAGTTGGGTTCGCTGCGCCAACTGTCGGCCAGGTTGCCGAGGTCCACCGCGTCGAAGCCGAGGATGTCCAGCAGCTCGGCCACCTCCTTCTTGGCGTCCGGGTCGTCGCCGGAGAGCGGCAGCGCGGTACGGTCGGGGGCTCCGGCCGGGCGGAACAGCTCCGTCAACTGCTTGGGGCCGATGTTGTGCAACGCCTTCACCACCCGGGCATCGGCGAGGTGACGCTGCACCAGTTCGCTGGAGGTCAGCTCGTCGCGGTCGAGTTCCGGCACCGCGAAGCCGGAGTGCGGCGCGTAGTTCATCGGGTCGATCACGGTCTTGCCGGTGAGTTCCGCCCGGGGCAGTTGCGCGTGGGCGGCCAGCGGCACCGACGCGATGACCGCATCACCGGCGCTCGCCGCTTCGGCAGGGGTGGCCGCACGGGCCCGCTCGCCGAGCTCCGCGACGATATCGGCCAGCGTCCCGGGGCCGCGCGAGTTGCTCAGGACGACGTTCAGGCCGGCGTCGACGGCGCGGCGGGCGGCCCCGAGGCCGACCATGCCGGTGCCGATGACGCCGAGGGTTGTCGTGCTCATTGTGCTCTCCGTTCGTATTCCTCCGGCTCGCGGCATCCAGCGGGATGGGACCGCTCCGGCGGGCTCGTACCCATCACATCCGGAGTGACCTGCGTGAACAATGACCAGAAATGCTCAGCAGCGATCACAACATGTGATAGATCGAGTGGATGGAACTGAGAGCGCTCCAGTACTTCGTCACCGTCACCGAGGAGCTGCACTTCGGGCGCGCGGCGCAACGGCTGGGCATCGTGCAACCCGCGGTGAGCCAGCAGATCGCCCGCCTCGAACGCGAGCTCGGCGTGCGCCTGCTCGACCGCACCTCACGCCGGGTGCGGCTCACGCCGGCCGGCGAACGAGTGCTCGCCGCGGCCCGCAAGACCCTCGCCGCTGCGGCCCGGGTGCGGGTGGTCGCCGGCGAACCGGCGGCCGTCCTGCGGATCGGCGTGGCGTCCTGCGTCACGCGGCGGCTCGACCGGGCGGTGGCCCGCCTGAGCGACGGCGAACGCCCCGCCGAGCCGAAACTGGTCGACCTTCCGGTGGCCGCCCGCCTCGACGCCGTCCGCGACGGCGAGCTGGACCTGGCGCTGGTGCGGGGCGCGTTCACCTCCGCGGCGGTGACGGTGGCACGCGCCTGGTCCGAGCCGCTGTACGCCGTGCTCGCGCGTGAACACCCCGCCGCCCGCAAGCCCGCGGTCGGCCTGCACGACCTCGACCCGTACGGCCTGCGGCTGCCCGCCCGCGACACCGACCCGCCGATGCATGACGCGATCCTCGCCGCCCTGCCCGTGGCCCCGCCGCGGCCGCCTGCCGGGGACATGCTCAACGTGCTGTTCGAGGTGGGCCGGGACAACGAGGGCTGGACGCTGATGCCGGCCGAGCAACTCGACGCGGCCCGCTCCGAGCGGCTGCTCCAGATGCCGCTCGACCCGCCGGTGACCGTCGACGGCCACGTCGTCACCTCACTGGCCACTCCGGAGCCGTGCGTGGCGTCGTACGTGGCCGCGTTCGCGGACTGAACGCGCACCGGCTTCCGGCGGACGGCAAAAAACAGCGGACGGGCAGGACAGCGGACGGGCAAAAACAAAGGCAAGGAGATCGCTCGCTCTCCTTGCCGTTCTTAACTTATAGCGCACCGGGGGGCTTGCGGCAAGGCCCCGGGTATGGCGCAGAATCCTCGGCCGAGGCCACTACCTGCGGAAATGAGGGCACTACGTGAGCGGCCAGGGCAGTGCGAGCGGGATGGAACACGGACGTGTCAGGAGTGTGGCAGTGGTCGGGAGTGCGGCAGTGATCGAGCAGTACGTGGTGGGTCTCCAGGACATCGACGATACGCGGATCGCGCTTGTCGGCGGCAAGGGTGCGCACCTGGGCGAGCTGTCGCGGATCGAGGGTGTCCGTGTGCCGGCCGGCTTCTGCGTGACCACGGACGCCTTCCGGCGCGTCATGGCGGACGCGCCGTCGCTCGACGAGCGGCTGGAGCAGTTGTCGCGCCTGAGCCCGGACGACCGGGACGCGATCCGCGCGGTCAGCGCGGACGTCCGCCGGGTCATCGAGGAGATCGCGATCCCGGGTGATCTCGCGTCGGCGATCACCGATGAGCTCGCGCGACTCGGCGAACGGGGGGCCTACGCCGTCCGGTCCAGCGCGACCGCGGAGGACCTGCCGACGGCCTCCTTCGCCGGCCAGCAGGACACGTACCTGAACGTCATCGGGCCGACGGCGATCCTCCAGCACGTCAGCCGGTGCTGGGCCTCACTCTTCACCGAGCGGGCCGTGACCTACCGCCGGCGCAACGGCATCGACCACCGCACGGTCGGCATGGCCGTGGTCGTGCAGCGGATGGTGGTCCCGCACGCCGCCGGCATCCTGTTCACGGCCGACCCCGTCACGGGCGACCGGAAGGTCTCCACCGTGGACGCCGGGTTCGGCCTCGGCGAGGCCCTGGTCTCCGGCCTGGTGAACCCGGACGTCTTCAAGGTGCGGGACGGCGAGATCGTCTCCAGGACGATCGCAGCCAAGCAGCGTGCCCTGTACGCCCTGCCGTCCGGCGGCACGCGGGAGGTGGCCATCGATGCGCGGCGGCAGGAGCAGCCGGCGCTGACGGACCAACAGGTGAGGGAGCTCGCGCGGCTGGGGCGGCGGATCGAGGCGCACTTCGGCCGCCCGCAGGACATCGAATGGTGCCTGGCCGATGCCGATGCCGATGCCGATGCCGAAGACGATGTCGATGCCGGTTTCCGGATCGTGCAGAGCCGGCCGATCACGACGTTGTTCCCCGTCCCCGAAGCCGACGACGAGGAGAACCACGTCTACGTCTCCGTCGGCCACCAGCAGATGATGACCGACCCCATGAAGCCCCTGGGGCTCTCCATGTGGCAGCTGACGGCCATGGTGCCGATGCAGGCGGCGGGCGGAAGACTGTTCGTCGAGGTCACCCCGCGCCTGGCCTCGCCCGCGAGCCGCGCCGGTCTCCTGGACCTCCTGGAGAAGGGTGATCCGCTGATCAGGGACGCGCTGGAGACCGTCCTCGACCGCGGCGACTTCATCCCGACGTCTCCGGACCCGCGTCCCGGCGAGGCACCGGTCGGCAAGGCGCTCACCCCGATCGCGAACGATCCCGCCATCGTCACCGCACTGATCGAGCGCAGCCGGACGTCCCTGGCCGCCCTGCGGCGCGACATCCGGACGAAGACCGGACCCGCGCTGTTCGACTACCTGCTGGAGGCCTTCGACGAGCACAAGCGGCTCCTCGGCGATCCGCTGAACATGCAGGTGATCACGGCGGGCATGGAGGCCACGTGGTGGCTCAACGACAAGCTGCTGGAGTGGCTGGGGGAGAAGAACGCGGCTGACACGCTCACACTGTCCGCCCCCGACAACATCACCTCGGAGATGGGCCTCGCGCTGCTCGACGTCGCCGACGCGATCCGGCCGCACCCGGAGGTGGTGGCCTTCCTGCACGGCGTCCAGGACGAGGACTACCTGGACGAACTGCCGAAGCTCCCGGGCGGGACCGAGGCGCGCGACGCCATCGAGGCCTACCTCGACCGGTACGGCATGCGCTGCGTCGGCGAGATCGACATCACGAGGCCGCGCTGGCGCGAGCGCCCCACCGCGCTCGTGCCCGTGATCCTCGACAACGTCAGGAACTTCGGGCCGGGAGCGGCCGAACGGCGCTTCGAGCAGGGGCGGCAGGAGGCCGAGAGGAAGGAACAGGAGGTGCTGTCACGCTTGCGGGCCCTGCCGGACGGCGAGCGGAAGGCCGACGAGACCAAGTGGATGATCGACCGAGTCCGCACCTTCGTCGGGTACCGGGAGTACCCGAAGTACAACATCGTCAGCCGTTCCTTCGTCTACAAGCAGGCCCTGCTGGCGGAGGCCGAGCGCCTCGTGGAGGCCGGTGTGCTCTCCGAGAAGGAGGACATCTTCTACCTCACCTTCCCGGAACTCCACGAGGTCGTCCGCTCGAAGCGGGTGGATGAGCAGCTCATCCAGGAGCGCAAGGAGGCCTTCCGCTCGTACGAGGCGCTGACACCGCCCAGGGTGCTCACCTCCGACGGCGAGGCGATCTCGGGGGCGTACCGGCGCGAGGACGTGCCGGACGGTGCCCTGGTCGGTCTGGCGGTCTCCGCGGGGACCGTCGAGGGGCGGGCCCGCGTCATCCATGACATGGCGGAGGCCGATCTGGAGGCGGGCGACATCCTGGTCACGGCCTTCACGGACCCGAGCTGGTCGCCGCTGTTCGTGGCGGTCAAGGGCCTGGTGACGGAGGTGGGCGGCCTGATGACCCACGGCGCGGTGATCGCCCGGGAGTACGGCCTGCCGGCCGTGGTGGGCGTGGAGCAGGCCACCCGCCGGATCCAGGACGGGCAGCGGATCCGTGTGCACGGATCGGACGGGTACGTCGAGATCCTGTCGTGACGCGGGCCACGCCGCGGGCGTCCGGGCAGCGGGCTCAGCGCGACTGGTCGGTGGGTGGCCGGGCCGGGGCCCTCAGTTGGGCCGTCATGCGCTGCTCCTCCGCCGAACGCCGTTGCTCACGGTAGAGGTCGCGCGCGTTCGTCCACGCCTCGCGGGCGCCGTCCCGGTCGTCGCGCGCGGCGCGGACGTCCCCGACCTTCGCCCAGGTGTCGGCCTCGCGGTTGGCGTTGCCGATGGCACGGAAGTGCCTGAGTGCCTGTTCGTAGGCGTGCAGGGCGCGTCGGGTTCTGCCGGTGCGCCACATGATGTGGGCCAGGGTGTCCCAGGTGGCGGCCTGGCCCTCCCCGTCCCGGTGGTGCTTGAGCAGCGGCAGCGCCTTGAGGCAGTGCTCCTCGCCGCTCGCGTAGCGTCCCAGGCAGGCCAGGGCCCAGCCCGTGCCGTTGAGGGTGTTGGCCTCGCCGACCTGGTCGCCGAGGAGCCGGTAGCCGTCGAGTGCTTCCGCGAAGTGGGGGAGGGACCTCTCGTGGGCGTCCATGCGGACGTGCACCTCGGCGAGCGCGTGGTGGGTGCGCGTGAGGCCCGCGGTGTCGCCCTGGGCGGCGAAGCTCGACAGGGCCCCTTCCATGTGCGGCAGTGCGTCCTCGTACCGGCCGGCCTGGGCCAGTGCCACCGCGAGACGCAGGCTCGTGTGGGCCGCGAGGCGCGGATCGTCCAGCGCCGCCGCCGCGTCCAGTGCCGCGGACCAGGCCTCGATGCTCTCCGTGAACAGCCCGCGCCGCCAGCGGAACGTGTGCAGGGACCACGTCAGCCGGCACACCTCGGAGTGCCATTGCCTGCGCCGTGCGATCGCGGTGATCTCCCTCAGGCACGGGTACTCCGCCTCGAACCAGGCGAGGGCGCTCTCCGCGTCGTCGAAGGCCAGGGGGAAGGCCAGGGGCTCGGTCCTCGGCCGGTGTGCCGGGAGGGGGGCGTCCGCGGTGCGGTGGGGGTCGAGGGCCTGGTGTGCCGCGTGGGCGTTGCTGACGTAGAAGTCGGCCAGGCGGTGCACCAGTTGGTCGCGTGACTCGGCGGGCAGCGCCGCCGCCTGCTCCTCGGCGTACAGCCTGACCAGGTCGTGCATGTGGTACCGCCCGGGGCGGTGCTGACGTACGAGGCAGGCTTCCTCCAGGACGCGCAGGACCCGGCGTGCCTGGACCGGCGTGCGGTCCAGGAGATGGGCGAGCGCCAGGAGGTCGAGGTCCAGGTGCGGGGTCAGCCCCAGCAGGCGGAAGGCCTGCGCGGCTTCCGGTTCCAGCGCCTGGTGGGACGAGGCGAACAGGATGCGCAGGTTGGTGGAGACCTCACCGGCGTCCAGAGCGTCGAGGCGCGTGTGGGGGTCCCGCAGCTCCTGGGCGAGCTGGCGCAGTGCGGGCGCGGGAAGGCCGACCGCGTGCGCGGCCGCGATGTCGAGGGCGAGGGGCAGCCCGGCACATGAGCGGACGATGTCGCGCAGCGCGGGTTCGGTCTCGGTACGAGCGCTGCCGACGCGCCGTGCGAAGAGCCGGGCCGACTCCGCGTCGGGCAGCACTGCGAGGTCCACCGAACCGGCGCCCCACCGCACCTTCAGGGCGCTCAGCCTGTTCCTGCTGGTGACCAGCGTCAGACAGCCGGGAGTCGCGGGCAGCAGCGGCATGACCTGGTCGCTGTCCCTGGCGTTGTCGAGCAGTACGAGCATCCGGCGCTCGGCCATGAGAGTGCGGTAGAGGGCGGCGCGCCCCTCGGTGTCCGGCGGCATCTCGCGGTCGACGGCGCCCAGTGCCACGAGGAACGCGTGCAGGATGTCGCCGGGTGGTGTGGGCGGGGTGCCCGGGCTGAATCCGTGCAGTTGGGCATAGAGCTGGCCGTCGGGAAAGTCTCCGAGATGTGCGTGGGACCACTGGAGGGCGAGCCACGTCTTGCCGACCCCGCCCATGCCGCCGATGACGGAGACCGCGGGTGCCTCGTGGCCGGTGCGCGCGCCGGTGTGCCGGTCGAGGAGTGCCAGCGTGTCGTCGCGTCCCAGGAATCCCGTGGGGCGCGCGGGCAGTTGGCGTGGGGTGCGGGTGGGTGGCCGGGCGGAGGCGGGTGTCGCCCGGGAGGGTGGTTCGGCGGGGGCGAGCATCAGGTCGTCGGACGAGACCAGCATGCGCTGGTGCAGTTCCTGGAGCCGGGGGCCAGGGTCGACGCCCATGGCGTCGGCGAGCTCTCTGCGCAGTCGCTCGTACGCGGCGAGGGCGGCGGCGTGCTGGCCACCGCGGTACAGGGCCAGGATGTGCTGGTGGGCCACGCGTTCGTCCAGGGGCTGCTCGGCGGTGAGCGCTGTCAGCGCGGGGACGAGATCGGCATGGCGTCCCTCGTCGAGCAGGAGCTCATGGTATTCGAGCCGCACACGCAGGTGCTCGGCCTCCAGGGAGATCCTGTACGCGTCCAGCCAGTCGGAGGTGAGCCCCGCGAACGGCCGGCCCCGCCACAGGGCGAGCGCCTCCTCGTACCGCCGCTTCGCCTCCCCGGCGGTCGCGCCACGCGCCTGACCGGCCAGCGTACGGAACCGGGCCAGATCCACGAGGGCCGCGTCGGCCCGGAGCGTGTACCCGGCGGACGAACGCACGATGTCCCAGTCCTCCTGGCCGGCGGAGGTGGCCCGCAGGGCCCGTAGGCGGGAGATGTAGCTGTAGAGCGTGGCCGGGGCCCGCGGCGGGGGCGCCGTGCCCCACACCCGGTCGATCAAGGTGTCCAGGGACAGCGGCCGATTGACGTCGATCATCAGCAGCGCGAGGACGCAGCGCTGACGAGGGGACCCGGGGACGATGTCGGAACCGCCGGAACGGATGACCACATCGCCCAGGAGCGCGAACCGGACACTCATGCGACTCCTTCTTGCTGCACGGCTTCGCCGGGGCTGCTGCCCGCGGATTCTGCCGTTGCAAGAAAATAGCAAGGTCGTCACAGGACGAGTACGGCAGATTGGTCACGGACGAGGCCCGCACCAACCCGACGCGCCGGTTCTTCGCCCACGGGGGTGGCGGAGAGCCGGCGCGTCGTCGCGGTCGAGCAGCGGTTCCGGCGCGTCACACACCGGCGGGACCGGACCCGGCCCCAGTCCCGGCCTCAGTCCCGGCCCCGGCCGGGATCGGACAGCCGAGGGGAAGGACTCGCTCACCCAGGCTGCCCATGACATGCGTGTCGGTCACTGAGACGTCCGTGAGCCACTCGACGGATTCCAACTGCTCGACGAGTGCGGCGAGTTCACCCGCGTCGACGGCGCACAGCGCGGCCAGGTCCTCGATCTCCAGGCCCTTGCCGCGGGCGCCGAGGCGCCCCTCCGAGCTGCTGTGGGCGGCGCAGGCGAGCGCGAGCAGTCGCGCGGCGGCGGGCAGCTTCTTCTTGCGCAACTTGCGCTCGCCCACGGCCTTCTGCGCCCATCCGGACAGCTTGGCCCGCGCCGTCTTCCCCAGCCCGAGCACTCCATTGACGCCGTCGGGGGCCAGGAGCGAGGGCACGGAGACCTGGGTGGGGTTGTCGGAGCCGGAGTCCAGCAGCTCGGTCACGGAGCCGGGCAACCGCAGCCAGTCCGCGTCCACGAGGCTCTGAAGGACCTGCTCGGCATCGCCCAGCGGCCAGCTCTTCAGATCGAGGCCGGTGACGTTTCCGGTGCCGCCGCACGCGGAACGCAGAGTCAGCATCAGCACCACCAGACGTGCTTCCGGGCCCGGCACCGGCGCGTGATCCCGCACGTGGGACAGGACGGCACGCGCGCGCTCCCAGTGGTTGGGCCCGGTCAGCAGGCGCGCGACGGCACCCTCGACGTCCTCACCGGTGCGCTGCACATGCTGGGCTCGGGCGGCGGCCGCGGCCTGTTCGGCACGCCGCGCCTCGGCCCGCAGGCTCTCGTCACCCGTCACGTCGGCCCAGGTGATGAAGGCGAGCGCCTTGCGTTCGTGCAGGCCGGCCAGTTGGGGCAGGTCCGGCTCGGCGGCCTTCTGGTAGGCCCGGAAGGCGTCGCCGAGCTCGATGAGCTCATCCCGTAGAACGGTCGGTTGCAGATCATGCGGGACGTGGCGTTGGGCGATCTTCCCCGACCTCCTCGCCCTGCGGGGCTTCGCCACGGCCGCGCGCGGCGCGGGCAGCAGGTCGCCGCCGGCCGAAGCGCTGCCGGAGGTGGTGTTCGGCAAGGGCGCGGAGAACAGCGGGACCCCGGCCCCGGAGGCACCGGTGGGCGCGGGAGCCTCATCGGCGCCGCCGACCGGCGGCGCGTCAGGGGCGGTGGCCACCACGCGGGCGGCGGGATGGACGGCCGCGCAGCGCGCGCAGCACTCCCAGGCCCGCCACCAGCGCCCCATGGGGTCGGTGATCACGGCGAGCACGACCGCGCCCCCGCACTTCCAGGCCGGCCCCGCGGAGCCCCGGCCGGCCGTCTCGGCGTGGCCCTGGCACCCGTCGGCACGGCACGCGCACGCCGCGTCGCGTCGTGGGCCTCCAGCCGCTCGAAGATGCGCCTTGAGGTGCGCGGCGGCGAAAGCCCGCCCCTGAGCGGCCGAGTCCAGGCGCTGCGGCGTGCAAGCCGCTCGGCTGCAGTCGACCTTCACCGCCGCGACGCCGCGCCCCGCGGCATCCAGACGGACCGTCCACACCCGTGCCGTCACGTGCTCGCCCGCCACATGTGCCTCTGCCATGAACTGCCCCTTCCCGCTTCACCGAGGGCCCGGATCCGCTGGCCATCATCATCTGCCACCGGCGGCCACGAGCCGCGCAATGGACGAGGGCCACGCCGCGCCTCCGGCGTCGGAACGCTGGTCAGCGCATGCCCGAGTGTCACCGAAGCGAAGTCAAGTTCACGCTGCGGAAGCTGACGAGTGATGACGGATGGGGCAAGGGCGGTCCGAAGCGGTGGGATTCAGCGAGGAATGACGGAGCCTGGGCGCACGGCGCACGTCAGCCGGACAGCCGCTCAGGACCCACCGGGGCCCATGTTCTGCTGCACGCCGTTGGCTTCACCCAAGCCGTGCGCGTAGCCCTGCCGCGCTGCCGAGCGCTCCAGAGCTCCGCGCTCTCCCGACCCCGACCTGCGGCGCAGCACCAGCAGGCACAGCGCGATCACGACCGTGAAAGCGACCGCCAGCGCGATGATGAGACTCATACGACCCCCCTGTGTTCCGGCGGGATGACCCCGCTTCTACAACGTACACACTTTGTCCGGCGCGAGGGCCTCGAGATCCGCGATGCTGCCCGACATGATCGTGCGCACATGTTCGGTGATGTGTTCGGCGGGCCAGTCCCACCAGGCCAGCGCCAGCAGCCGGTCGACGTCCCCGGCCTCGTACCGCGTACGGATGAGACGGGCCGGGTTGCCGCCGACGATGCCGTAATCGGGTACGTCACCGGTGACCACGGCGCCGGAGGCGATGATCGCGCCGTGCCCGATCCGTACGCCCGGCATGACGGTCGTGCCGTGGCCGAACCAGACGTCGTTGCCGACGACGGTGTCGCCTCGGCTGGGCAGGCCGGTGAGCAGGTCGAAGTGGTCGGACCACGAGCCGCCCATGGCGGGGAAGGGGAAGGTCGAGGGGCCGTCCATGCGGTGGTTGGCGCCGTTCATGATGAAGCGCACGCCCGTGCCCAGCGCACAGAACTTGCCGATGACCAGCTTCTCGGGGCCGTAGTGGTACAGCACGTTGCGTGTCTCGAACGCGGTCGCGTCGTCCGGGTCGTCGTAGTACGAGAACTCCCCGACCTCGATCAGTGGCGAGGTGACCAGTGGCTTCAGCAGCACCACGCGCGGTTGCTCGGGCATGGGGTGGAGCACGGTCGGGTCGGCGGGGACGCCGGTGGGGACGTCGGCGGGAACAGATGGCATGACGAAGTGCTGCCCTTTCAGGGGATGTTGGGGGTGTTGGGGGTGTTAGGGGTGTTGCGGGGACGGGGGTGATGTCTGTGGGGCCGCGGGCCTCAGTGCGTGCCGGCGGACATCGACGCCGGCCGCAGGGCCAGGTGGGTGCCTTGCCAGCGCCGGCGCAGTCGGCGGTCGTGGCTGACGATGACGAGGGTGCCGTGGTACCCGGCCAGCGCGGTTTCCAGTTCCTCGACGAGGGCGGGTGACAGGTGGTTGGTGGGTTCGTCGAGCAGCAGGACGTCGGACGGCTCGCTGAGCAGTCGCGCCAGGGCGAGGCGTTGCGACTGCCCCGTGGACAGCCGGCCGACCGGCACCGTGAACTGGTCGCGGTCGAACAGGCCGAGCGACAGCAGCCGTTCCGCGTGTTCGTCGGCGTCTCCCGCCCTGCCGCGGGCGAAGGCCGCCAGCACGGTCTCGTGCGGTTCCCCCGGGCGCGGCTCCTGCGGGAGGTGGCCGATCCGGCCGCGGCGGACGACGCTCCCGCTGTCGGGGGCGACCTGCGCGGCCAGCACGCCGAGCAGGGTGCTCTTGCCCGTTCCGTTCGGCCCCGTGATCAGCAGGCGCTCGCCGGCCTTGACGGTGAGGCTCGTACGGTCGAGCCGGTCGGTGACGGTGACGTCCGTGGCGTCGAGTACGACGCCTTCCAGGTTGCCGGAACGCAGTACGGGAGTGAAGCGCAGCGGCTCCGGCGGCGGTGGGACCGGGTCGGCGAGCAGGCGGCGCAGGCGCTCCTTGGCGTTGCGCACCCGGCCGGCCAGTGACTGCTGCACCCGCCCGCCCGCCCGGTCGTACGCCATCTTGTTGCCGTCCTTCATCGCCCGGCCGGGGGCCACTTGGCGGGCGGTGGTCGCGGCGGCCTCGCGGACCCGGTCGACGTCGGTCCGCCACTGGTCGTACGCCTGGGCCCAGCGCTGCCTGGCGGCGGCCTTCTCGGCGAGGTAGCCGGCGTAGCCGTTGCCGTAGCGGACGACCTGGCGGCGGTCGGCGTCGACCTCCAGCAGGCTGGTGGCGACCCGTTCGAGGAAGACGCGGTCGTGGGAGACCGTCACGGTGGTGCCCCGCCGGGTGCGCAGGTGTTCCTCCAGCCAGTTCAGGGCGGTGTCGTCGAGGTGGTTGGTCGGCTCGTCGAGCAGCAGCACCTCCGGCGCCGCCGCCAGGACGGCCGCCAGCCGCAGGCGCACCTGTTCTCCGCCGGACAGCGTGCCCGCGGGACG
Organism: Streptomyces sp. DSM 118878; assembly: GCF_052936595.1. Lineage (NCBI taxonomy): Bacteria > Bacillati > Actinomycetota > Actinomycetes > Kitasatosporales > Streptomycetaceae > Streptomyces > Streptomyces sp. DSM 118878. The sequence goes on along the minus strand of NZ_CP193622.1, from coordinate 401,371 downwards.
GTCGCGGCCCACGAGGCCCAGGCCGAGGCCGTGCAGGGCGCGTTCCACCCGGGCGTCGGCGTCGTAGCCGCCGCGCAGTTCGAAGACCGTCAGGAGTTCGCCGTACTCGCCCATGACCGACTCGTCGCCGTCGGCCATGGTGGCCTCCAGGCGACGCATTCGGTGCTCGACGGAGCGCAGATCGCTCAGGGCCCGGTCGATGACCTGCTGGACGGTCGCCCCCGGTGCCAGTCGCTCGTCCTGGGCGAGATAGCCGACGCCGCCGGTGGACTGGACGACGACCTCGCCCTGGTCGGGCCGCTCACGGCCCGCGAGCAGGCGCAGCAGGGTCGTCTTGCCGGAGCCGTTCTCGCCGATGATGCCGGTGCGCTCGCCCGCGGCGAGCGAGCACGTCACCGAGTCAAGGACGGGCCTGCCGTCGAAGAACTTGCTGACGGCGAGCGCGGTGATCTGTGTGGGCATACGGGAACTCCAAAGCATTCGAGGACGAGGCGGCGGTCATGGGCCGCGGGGCCGGGCGAACACTTCGGAAGAACATTGATCACTCCACTAGTGCGACAACTGATGCATTAAGATGTTGCCACACCGCCGCCCCTTGAGCAACGGATTACCGCGATGACATCCACGCCGACGCCCGGACCGACGCCCGGACCGACATCCGGGCCCGCATCCGGACCCGCATCCGGACCCGCATCCGGGCCGACGTCCGGACCGACGTCCGGGCCGACGCGGCGCCGCCCCGGGGGGCGTACCGCCCGTATCCGCACGCAGGTGCTCGACGCGGTCCTCGCGGAGCTCGGGGAACATGGCTACGACGGGCTCACCATGGAGGCCGTCGCCGCCCGCGCGGACGTGCACCGCACCACGGTGTACCGGCGTTGGGGGGACGTCGGCGGCCTGCTCGCCGACGTGTTCGACTCGGCGAGCGCCGATGACTGGCAGCCACGGGACACCGGCTCGCTGGAAGGCGACCTGGCGGCGCTGAACCAGGAGATCCAGGACGCCCTGCTGGCGGAGCCGCCGATCGTCGCGGCCCTGATCGCCGCCTCGTTCCGCTCCGAGAAGGCCGCCGACGCCCAGCGGCGGCTGTGGGAGGACCGGTACGCCCGGAGCGAGATCACCGTCGCCCGAGCGGTCCGGCGCGGCGAACTCCCGCCGCACACGGACGCCCGCCGGCTGCTCATCGCCGCCACCGCGCCGCTGTACCACCAGCTCGTGCTCCTGCACACGCCACCCGACCCGCGCCTGCCGGGCCACGCGGCCAGAACCGCCGCCCTCGCCGCGGCCGCGAGCGCCTTCGCCGAGCCGCCGCCGCCGTCGCCGTCGTAGGCGCCGGCTCGTGCCTGTCGCCTCAGTCCAGGTCGGACATGTCGAGCACGAAGCGGTAGCGGACGTCGTTTCGCCCGAGCCGGGCGAGTGCCGTGTCCACCTGTGACGACGGGAGTACTTCGACGTCGGCGGTGACGCCGTTGTCGGCGCAGAATCGCAGCATCTCGGCCGTCGCCCCGCGGCCTCCGCTGCCCGCGGAGCTGAGCTTCTTGCGGCCGATGAGCAGGTCCGTGGCCTCGATGGTGACGGGGCCCAGGTGCCCGAGGAGGCTGAGGGTGCCGTCCATCGCCACCAGCTTCAGATACGGGGCGAGCTCGTGCGGGGCGGAGATGGTGTCGATGACGACGTCGAAGGTGTCGCGCGCCGCGGCCATCTGCCGGGTGTCGGTGGAGTCGATGAGATCGTGAGCGCCGAGCTCGCGGGCGTCGTCGCGCTTGTCCTGCGTACGGCTGACGACGGTCGTGGTGGCGCCGAGTGCCACGGCCATCTTGACCGCGAGGTGGCCCAGGCCGCCGAGCCCGGCCACGGCGACGCGACTGCCCGGCCCCACGCCGAGGTGGTGCAGGGGTTCCCAGACGGTGACGCCGGCGCACATCAGCGGGGCGGCCGCGGCCGGGTCGAGACCGGAGGGGACTAGATAGGCGAAGGTGTCGCGCACGACGTACTCGCGGGAGTAGCCGCCCAGGGTGGTCGACCCGTCCTGCCGGTCGGTGCCGCCGTAGGTCAGGGTCGGGAAGGAGTGGCAGAAGTTCTCCTGGCCCGCTTCACACATGGCGCACGCGCCGCAGGAGTCGACGATGTTGCCCACCCCGACGCTGTCGCCGACCGAGAAGGCGGTCACCTCGGGGCCGGTCCCGGTCACCACGCCGGTGAATTCGTGGCCGGGCACCAGGGGCGCTTTCGCGTGCTGGTCATAGGCGTGCAGGGCGTGCAGGTCGGTGTGGCACACGCCGCAGTGGTCCACCCGCAGCGCGATGTCGTCCGGGCGCAGTTCGCGGCGCTCCAGCGAGGTGCGCCGCAGCGCCGTCGGGCCGGTCGCCTGCCATCCGGTGGTCGTTCGCATGCCTACCCCTTAAACAGACTGTTCGGTCTGCCGAGTCTAGGCATGGCGCCGCAGCAAAGTAAACCAACTGTTCTGTTTGGTAGGGTGCGGGCATGCCGGAACAGCCCCAGACCTCGCGAGGCGCCGCGACCTACCAGCGCATCCTGGACGCCGCCACCGAAGAGTTCGCCCAGCACGGCATCGCCGGGGCGCGCATCGAACGCATCGTGACGGCGGCGCGCACCAACAAGGCGCAGCTCTACGCCTACTTCGGCGACAAGGAACGGCTCTTCGACGCGATCTTCCTCAGCTCGCTGGAGCGCATCACCAACGTCGTGCCCATCGACGCCGACGATCTCGCGGAGTGGGCCGTTCGTCTCTACGACGAATACCTGCGCCGCCCCGACCTCATCCGGCTGGCGACCTGGACACGACTGGAGCGCCGGCCCACCGGGCACCTCGTCGAGACGCACCAGCACTACGACGACCGCAAGCTCACGGCCATCGCCGAGGCCCAGGCGGCCGGGCGGGTGCGCGCGGGCGACCCGTTCGACATCATGGCCATGGTCATCGCCATGTCCATGGCCTGGTCACCGGTCAGCAACGTCTACGCGGCCAGCGGCCAGGAACCCGATGCCGTCCACGGCCGGCGCCGCGCCCTGCTCCGCGACTGCGTCCGCAGCGCCACCGCGGGCAGGGACGACGCGTGACTCCTGGCCCCGGGTCACCGCCCCCGGCCCCGGGCCCGGTTGCTCCCGCACCGGACAGAGGGGACGTACTACCCTTGCGGCGTGATCAACCCCAGCAGGGCTGCCGGTGGCGGCGGCACGACCGGTGCGGGCCGTCCGGCCAATCAGGGGCGGCGGGTCGCGGCCCGTAACCGCGCCGCCCTCATCGCCGCCGCCCGCGAGGTCTTCGCGGAACAGGGCCTGGAGGCCCCGCTGTCAGCGGTCGCCCGGCGTGCCGGGGTCGGGCAGGGCAGTCTCTACCGGCACTTCGCCGACCGCGTCGCCCTGGCCTCCGCCGTCCTGGAGGAGAACGTCCAGCACGTCGAGGAGGCCGCCGCCGAGCCCGCCGCGAGCCTCGACAGCGTCCTCGGCGTGATCACCTGGCATCTGACCCGCTCGACGGCGTTCGTCGACATGCTGCGCATACGGGGCGACATGCTGCGGATACGAGGTGACGACGAGCTCGCCCAGGCGCTGGCCGGGCGCGTCCAGGCCGTTCTCTCCCGGTGCCGTCCCGTGGGCCACCGACTGTCCGCCGACGACCTCATGCTCGCCATCGCGATGGTCTCGGGAGCCGTCACCGGCCCCACCGTGGCGGAACGCGAACGCCGTGCCCTGGCCGCCTGGAATCTGCTCGGCGTCGAGGTGGGGCCGCTGCGACCGGTCGAGACCGCCGTCGACGAGTGACCGTCAGCCGCCGTTGGACTGCCGGATGCCCTTGGCCAGTGCGGTGAACGTGAAGACGTATCCGCCGGCGGGGCCGCTGACGGTCATGTATGCCTTCTTGCCGCCCGGCGCGATGGCGACATTGGTCGCCGACTCCAGGCCCTCGGCGGCCTTGGCGGGGATCTCGACGGTGGCCAGACGCTCCCCGTCCGGGCTGTGGACGGCCATGGCCGGGCGGCCGTGCAGCGCCTGGTAGAGGTTGCCGTCGGCGTCCACGGCGATGGAGTCGGTCTGGGCCACGCCGGCGTTCACGTGAATGGCCTCGTGCTGGGAGGTCACGGCGGTCTTGTCGGCGTCGAGCAGCAGGTAGGAGATGGTGTTCTCGGCGAGCTCGCTGATCCACAGTCCGCGCAGCCCACGGTCGAACATGACCCCGTTGGGGTGGGCGAGTCCGTCGGCCAGGACGGTGGCCTTCTCGCCGTCGCGGTCGATGCGCACGATGCGGCCCGTGGCCTCGCCCGGCTTCATGCCGTGCAGATCGCTGGCATACAGGTTGCCCTCGTCGTCGAAGGTGATGTCGTCGAGGTTCGTGGGGGAGCCGTCGACCTCACCGGAGAAGAACGTGCGCGGGTCGGAGCCGTCCGGCTCGATGCTGACGACGGACCCGTGGTAGTCGGTCAGATAGAGGCGTCCGTCGTACGGGCTGCGCTGCGCCGAGGTGTAGGCGCCGGTCTTGTCGGTGTAGACGCCCTTGTGCTCACCGGTGGCCAGGTCGACGGAGATGACCTTGGGTTCACCGGGGGGCGCGGTGACGTCCACGACATACAGGTCGCCGTCCTCGTCGAGGACCGGTCCCTCCAGGAGCGTTCTGCCGGTGGCCTCGTGAGGGTCGGTCACGTGCGCGACCTGGGTGGCCCGGATGGTCCTGCCCTCGCCTGACGACGCGGAACGCGAGGCGGCAGGGGCGGCGGGGGCGGTGGTCTGGGTGCCGCATCCGGTCAGGGCCAACAGGCCGAGGACGGCCGTAGCGGCCAGAGCGGAGAGGGCGGCGCGGGGGCGCGAGTGGTGTGTACGGGTACGGTCCGTGGTCATAGGGGGTGCTCCCTTCTGACGTCCGGGCGGTGGCGCGGACGTGCGGATGAGCGGCGCAGGGGGCGGCGGCCGTGCTGTGGGCGCGGGCGGTGTCCGGGTGGGTCGTCCCTCAGGCGGCCGACCAGCCGCCGTCCGAGGGCAGGATCGCGCCGTTGATGTTCACCGCGTCCTTGCTGAGCAGGAAGGTGATCGAGGCGGCCAGTTCCTCCGCCCTGGCCAGCCCCGGGATCGCCACCCGCATCTTCGCGGTGCGGACCGAGCCGTACGGGGCGGCGACGGGCCTGTGGATGCCGGTGGCCACCGCCCCCGGGGCGACGGCGTTGACCTGTACGCCCGTGCCCGCGTACTGATAGGCCGACGACATCGTCAGGCCGACCAGCGCGTGCTTGGACGTCGTGTAGGCGGCGCCGGCCGCAGAGCCCCGCAGGGCCGCCTCGGAGACGATGTTGACGATCCGGCCGCCGCCCGCGGCGAGCATGCCGGGCGTCACGGCGCGCATCAGCCGCATCGGGCCGTCGACGTTGACGCGCATGACGCGTTCCCAGGTCCTGTCGTCGACCTCGTGCACGGCGGCGTCGTCGTCCATCACGCCCGCGACGTTGGCCAGCGCGTGCACGCGGCCGCCCGCGGCGGCCAGGACCGCGTCGGCGGACGCGGGCTCGGTGACGTCCGCGGCGACGGGCTCCACCGCGGCCCCCAGTTCGGCGGCCAGGGCAGCGAGTCCGTCGGCGGAGACGTCGACGGCGACCACGCGGCCGCCCTCGCGCACGACGCGGGAGGCGACGGCCTTTCCGATGCCGGAGGCGGCACCCGTGACGACGACGGTCTGGCCACCGAAGCGGCCGGGCGTGACCTGCTCGGTCCACGGCTCGGGGGCGCCGATCTCGACGCCCGGGGGCAGGACCTGCCCGGCGGAGGGGTCCTTCAGCGAGTCGCGCAGCGGGGACCCGGGGGTGAGGTTCGACATCGGAGGCCTTTCGTGTCGGGGCGCGGAGGCGAAGCCGGGGTGTCGGCCACACCCAACCGGACAACAGTGTCCGGTTGGTGGGTTACGGTACCTGGGACCGCGCGGGACGCCCCGCACAGGGGCACCGATCACGCCTGCGCGGAGTCCGATGACCTCCCCCACGAGAGGACTTCACACCGTGCCTCTGCCGCAGTGCGCCACCCCGCCCACCCCGCAGGAGATCGCGGTCCTGCGCGAGCGCTACCGCCTTGAGCGGGAACGCCGCGTACGCCCCGACGGCCCACGCCAATACCGCCCCACGCAGGCCGAGTTCGGCTACTTCGCCACGGACCCGTATGCCGGTGAGGTGACGGAGCGCGAGCCGCTGCGCGACGTGGTGGACGTCGCCGTCGTCGGTGGCGGGTTCGGCGGCATCCTGGCGGGCGCGCGTCTGCGCCGGCAAGGTGTCGCCACGGTCCGTGTCATCGACAAGGGCGGTGACTTCGGCGGCACGTGGTACTGGAACCGCTACCCGGGCATCCACTGCGACATCGAGTCGCACGTCTATCTGCCGCTGCTCGACGAGACCGGATTCGTGCCCGAGTGGAAGTACCTCCCGGGCGAGGAGATCCGCCGCCACGCGGTGCGCATCGCCGAACAGTTCCAGCTGTACGAGCACGCCCTGTTCTCCACCGCCGTCACCTCCCTGACCTGGGACGAGACGGCCCAGCAGTGGGTTGTCGGGACCGACAGGGGCGACGAGTTCCGGGCCACCTACGTCATCACCGCCACCGGCACGCTCTCGGAGCCCAAACTGCCCGGCATCCCCGGCATCGAGGACTACCGCGGCCACACCTTCCACACCTCCCGCTGGGACTACGCCTATACCGGCGGCAGCCCGGAGGGCGGCATGACCGGCCTGGCCGGCAGACGGGTCGGCGTGGTCGGCACCGGCGCCACCGGGGTGCAGGTCATCCCGAAGCTGGCCGAGGACGCCGGACACCTGTACGTCTTCCAGCGCACCCCCTCCGCCGTGGACGTGCGGGGCCAGCAGCGCATGACGCCGCGCCAGGTCGGCGCCGACCGGCCGGGCTGGGCCGCCGAGCGCCGCGAGAACTTCCTGCGCATCTGCTCGGGAGAGCCCGCCGAGCGGGACATGGTCGCCGATCGCTGGACGGAGTCGGCCGGCCTGCTGGAGAAGCTCCTGCCCAGCTTCCGCCGCCACGGTGAACCGGACTTCGAGGCCGCCTACGAGGTCGCCGACCACGCCACGATGAACACCATCCGCGCCCGCGTGGCCGCCGAGGTCACCGACCGCGCCACCGCCGAGGCCCTCAAGCCCTGGTACCGGTACGCGTGCAAGCGCCCCACGTTCTCCGACACGTACCTGCCCGCGTTCAACCGCGCCAACGTCACCCTCGTGGACACGGCCGGGACCCACGGCATCGAGCGCATGACCGAGCGCGGCGTCGTCGTGGGCGGGGTGGAGTACGAGGTCGACTGCCTGGTGTTCGCCACCGGGTTCTCCGTGGGCGTCTCCGGCATCACCTCGGACCAGCTCCCGGTGACCGGCCGCGACGGCGTGCGGCTCCTCGACGTACTGGCGCGGCGGGGCCCGCGGACCCTGCACGGCTTCACCAGCAACGGCTTCCCGAACCTGATCCGGATGGGCGCGCTGCAGAACGCCAGCAGCGTGAACTACACCCACATCCTGGACGAGCAGGCCGTGCACGCCGCGGCCCTGGTCGCCGCCGCCGAGGACAAGGGCGCCCTCGTGGAACCCACCCCCGAGGCCGAGGACGCCTGGGTCGCGGTCTGCGCGGAGGGCGCCCCCGACCACGCCTGGTTCCACGCCGAGTGCACCCCCGGCTACTACAACCGCGAGGGCCGCGGCCGCCCCAACGGTCCCACGGCGTATCCGCACGGTGCCGTCGCCTTCCACGACCTCCTGCGCCGCTGGCGCGAGGAGAACATGGGCGAGGCCCTGCAAGCCAAGCCGGCCGCCGCGGACTGACAACTCGGCGCGGATGCAAGGCCGATGGCATAATCACCGGACCACGTACCACCTGCCACTACTGGCCACTACCTGCCATCACCTGCCAGGTCAGCGATTTCGCACATGCTGGAGCAACGCATGACGTCACAGTCCTCCGCAAGCCGCATCGACACGAGCAGGGCCCACCCGGCGCGTGTCTACGACTGGCTGCTGGGGGGCAAGGACAACTATCCGGTCGACCAGGACGTGGCGGAGAAGCTGCCGCCGGAGGCGCGGCTCAACGCCCTGCGCAACCGGGCGTTCATGCACCGCGCGGCGGCCTGGCTGGCGGGCGCGGGCATCGACCAGTTCCTCGACATCGGTACGGGCATTCCGACCGAGCCGAACCTGCACCAGATCGCGCAGGGCATCGTGCCATCGGCGAGGGTCGCCTACGCCGACAACGACCCCATCGTGTTGCGGCACGCCGAGGCGCTGCTGGTCAGCAGCCCCGAAGGAGCCACCGACTACATCGAGGCCGACGTACGGCAGCCCGAAGCCATCATCGAGCACGCCCGTACGTTCCTGGACTTCACGAGGCCCGTCGCGCTGTCCATGATCGCGCTGATGCACTTCGTCACCGACGAAGAGGACCCCTACGGTCTGACGCGGACGCTGCTCGACGCGCTCCCGTCGGGCAGTTACCTCATGTTCTCCCACGGCACCACGGACGAGCACCCGCATCTGGTGAAGTCGGTGACGAAGACCTACCGCGAGGGCGAGATCCCGTTGCGCATGCGGACGCGCGCCGAGGTCGAGCCCTTCTTCGAAGGCCTGGAACTCCTGTCACCGGGACTGGTCACGGCGACCCGGTGGTACAAGGACACACCGGCACCCACCGAGGAGCTCAGCGGCTTCTACGTCGGCGTCGCCCGCGTCCCGTAGCCCGGGCGAGCGCACCGCGCCAAGGTGAACCCGCGGCCTGAGCCCCGGTTCAGGCCGCGGTCAGCCGGTCCAGTTCCTCCCCGATCGCGCTCCGCAACGCGTCGTGCCGCGCGGCCAGGGCGTGGTGCTCGTCGTGCCAGTGCTCGCGCGCGTAGAGCCAGACCGGCATGCGGACCAGCTCCGGAGGTTCCCACTCGAACCGTGGCCACACGTGGGCGTGCAGGAAGGCGTCGGTGTTGCCGAGGATCTCCAGGTTCACTCTGCGGAAGGCGGGATCGAGCCGCCGGCAGGCACGCTCGACCGCTTCGCCGAGTACGTCCATGTCCGACAGGAACGACAGCCTCTTCGCCTTCGGCAGGTCGGAGAGGCGCTGCACGAGCGGATCGTCGACGAGCAGGACCGAGTATCCCGGCAGGAACTGCACGTCGCCGATCGCCGCGAACCCGGCCCGCAACCGCCGCAGCACGGTGGGGTTCTCGCCGCGCAGCGCGCTTCCGATCCGGTCCCCGCGCCAGCCGTTGGTCATGACGGCAACTCTAACCGGGCTTCGAGAGTGTGTTCCGGATGCGGTGGCGTGGTTTGGTCTGGCGTGGTGGACGGGTGAGGGTGATCTGCCGGACGAGCTGTTGGAAGCAGGCGAGAGCGGCCAGCGCGGGGAGCGCGGCCGCTGCCGCCTCGACCGGGGCGCGGGGCGCCTGTGCGACGCACAGCAGCATGGAGACCGTGGAGAACAGCAGCACGACCGCCCAGGAGTGGACCGCGCGGCGCCGATGGAGCGCGGCACGGAGGATCGACAGGGAGGCGACCATCCACGGGCCGTAGACCAACAGGGGCCACCAGCCGACCGCGGTGGCGGAGGTGCGGTACTGGGCGAGGTGGCGCAAGGGGTCGTAGCTCACGATGCCGCCGAAGACGCACACCATGGACACGACGACAGCGGCGAGCGCGGCGAGGAAGAAGCTGGTGGTGCGCAGTGCGCCGGGCCCGCGTCCGCGCGACCGGGAACGAGAGCGGGAACGGCGGCGACGGCGGGCCGGGGAGGGGCGCAACGGCGGCAGCTCGCTGGTGATCTGGGTGAGCCCGGCGAGCCGGTCGTCGCCGAACTCCTCGCCGTCCGGTAGTTCGGTGTCGTGCGCAGGGGGATAAGCGCTGTTCCGCTCGTCTTCCATGGCCTGGTGCAACAGGTGGGCGAGTTCCTCTGCCGGGTCCCAGTGCACGTCCAACGGGTCCAGCGGAGCAGCGGGTTGCTCCCACGCGGGGGAGTGACCGGCTGCCGCCTGGTTTCCGTTGGCAGGCCCCTGGGCGGGCCCCGGACGGCTGTGACGGCCCCGCGTCTCATACATGGGCGACGACCTGCGACCGGAGTTCGTGGCAGTGGACGCCGCACCCTTTGGGGGTGCTCGCCAGGGTGGTGAAATGGGCCTCGATCAGGCCGAGTTCGGCAAGAAGGTCCTCCAGCAGCTTGGCGGAGTATCTCAGATCGACTCGTCGGTAGTCGTCCTGAAGGGTCGCGCGCGCGTTGCCGGCGAGGGCCGGGGTGAAGACCCACGCCCCCATGCGGACCGCGGACGTCGCACCGCTCATCGTGCTGGCCAAGAGGTTTCCTGAAACATACGTTGGCCTTGCTGTGGTCATATCCCGTCCAACGGACCCGCCTTAGGGAAGATGCGTGGCAAACGGGTGGCCGACATGTCGCATATTGCGCCTTTCAGTCTAATGATTATTGGTTCCGATGGCAGAGCCGCGGCAGCCTCTTTCAGCCGGAGGGGCCGGCGGGAATCTCAGCCGCGCCCAGCGAACGACGTCGTGGTGAACGCGGTCTTGTCCCGTGCCGTCGTGCCATCCGTGATCCACCAGTGCGTCGGCCTCTCGCCGTACAGTCCGAAGAGCGTTCCGGCGCCCCAGTTCAGGATCAGCTCCTCCTTGCCGTCGGCGTCGAAATCGGCGGCGGCGTACGGGCGTGCGTGCCGCCACCCCGCCGGGGTCTTCTTGCCCTTCGCCCGGGAAGGCCCCTCCCGGAGCATCTCCGTGCGGTCCTTGTCGCCGTCGATCAGCAGCGCGCCCTCATCCGTGGCGACGAGCACACCGTCCTTGCCGTCGCCGTCCGGATCCGCGGAGGTGTAACCGCCCGGCCCGTAATAGGAGTTGGCGTCACTGCGCGGGATCTTGTGCGTGACGGGGGTGCCGCCCTTGCCGGGGTAGATGGCCAGCGAGGCGTTCACCTCCGGCTCCTCCGTCTCGTGGCCCGGCTCGTTGTTGCGGCTGCCGTCGTCGCCGATGGCCAGATCGCGGAGGCCGTCACCGTCGTAGTCACCGAACGCCACAGCGTTGCCCTCGCGCAGCTCGACGGGGGTGCGCGAAAGGCCGCTTCCGGTGCGCGCCGGGTAGAGCACGCCGCCCGTCTGCTCGCCGTCGTCGCTCTCGTGGACCAGCAGACCGGTCGCGCGCGCCTTGCCCGACGGATCGATGTCGTCCGCGGCGAGCCAGCCTCCCTCGCCGGGCCGGTGATCGGTGCGGGCCGCGGTGCCGGAGCGGGTGAAGGGGCCGTACAGCAGGGTCACGGACCCGTCCTGCCGTAGCGTCGCGATGTCGTGGTGCCCGTCCCCGTCGAAGTCGCCCCGCGCCGGAGCGGACGTACCCGGGCCCGAGCCGGCGTCCGGTACCTGGACCGGGGTCGGCTCCGCGTCGGCCTCGGGCCCCTTGGGGCCGCCCCAGGCCACGGTCGGCGCCCCCTGTTCCCCGGAAGCGCCGCTGTCCCCGGTCGCGCCGCTGTCCCCGGCCGTGGAGACGAAGTCGGGATAGCCGTCGCCGTCCAGGTCAGCGGTGACGACGGTGCCGGGAGCGTAGTCGTACACCGTGTGCGTCGAGGGGACGAGCCCTTTGGCGGAGCCGAAGACGACACCGGTCCGCACGTCGCCGTTCTCGCCGCGGGAGGGCACGGCAAGGAGCAGATCGCGGTGCCCGTCTCCGTTGATGTCGTCCGGATCCTTCGACCCCTTGCCGTCGGCGGGCGGCGGGCCACCCTCCGACGGGGTCACGACGGGATTGGCGTCCCGGGACGGCCGCTTGTCCGCCGTCCGCGTTCCGTCGCCGCATCCCGCCGCGAAGAGAGCGAGTGCGGAGCACAGGACGAGGGCGCGGACGCCGGGAGCGGTTCGGTCTGCCATGCGCCCACCTAAACCCCGCGCCCGTACGCCTCTCCAGGGGCGCCCGAAGATCGTTGCTCAGTCGTAGTGGGACAGTGTTCCCCTGGAGTGCGCCGGAGCCGGTGCTGACGGGGAGGAGAGACGGTGGGCGGGTATCGATCGGAGGCGACGGCCGCTGTGATGCGGGAGGCGGCGCGTGCGCTGATCGCCGTGCTGGAGCCGGCGCAGGTGCGGGAGCTGCGCGCGGGACCCGCCCGGCTGGACGCGCCCGAGCTGCGGGAGTGGACCTATCTGCCGGGCCCGCGCCCCGGGCTGCCCACGGAAGGCCTCGACGCCCGGCAGCGCGAGGCCGTCGACGCCCTGCTGGCCGCCGCGCACAGCGCGGCGGGAGCGGAGCTGGCCCGCGGGGCGATCGAGGTGGAGCGGCACCGCCGCACCCTGGCCGGCGCCACGGGTGGCGACCGCTACTGGGTGCGCCTCCTCGGCGACCCGGACGGCGACGGTCCGTGGGGGTGGCGGATGAACGGCCACCACCTCGCCGTACACGTCACGATCACGGCGGCCGGCATCCGGGTGACGCCGCACTTCATCGGTGCCGAGCCGGCGCGGATCGCGGACGGGCCGCGGGCCGGCCGTCGGCTGCTGGGGCCCGAGGAGGACCTGGCCAGGGAACTCGTCGCGGGCCTTCACGCCGGCCGACGCGCCGAAGCGGTGTTCGCCGCCGCACCGCCGGACGACATCCTGACCCGCGACGATCCCTTCGCCGATCCGGACCGGCTGCCGGCGGGCCTGTCGTACGCCGACATGACCCCCGGTCAGCAGGTGCTGCTTGAGCGTCTGGTGCGCCGCTACCTGGACCGCGCGCCCGCGGCGTACGCGCGGGAGTGCTGGTCCGACACCGTGGCGCGTGGACCGGACGCCCTTTCCTTCGCCTGGGCCGGTGGCCGCGCACCGGGCGACCGGCACTACTACTGCGTTCGCGCCCCGGACTTCCTCATCGAGTACGACAACACGCAGGACAACGGCAACCACGCCCACTCGGTCTGGCGCCACCTGCGCCACGACTGGGGCGCCGACCTGCTCCGCGCGCACTACACGGAACAGCACGGATGATCTGCGGACTGACGTACGATTCGGCTGGGCTTCGGGAGGGGCGATGGTGACCATCATCGAGTGGGTCCGGTGACCACCGGCACCGTCCTGGGCGTCGAGGACGTGCAGTGGTTCAGGGACGGCGAGTCCCTGACGGCCGCCTCCCGCGGGGCGGCCGCAGCGCTGGCCAGACGCCTCGGCCTCAACGCCCACCGTGCCGCGGAGGTCGCGCTCGCCGTGAGCGAGGCGGCCACGAACGTGCGACGCCACGCCGAGGACGGGGCGTTGCTGCTGCGTGTGGTGCGTACGGAGGACCGGGCGGGGGTGGAGTTCCTCACCGTCGACTCGGGGCCGGGGATGGCGGACGTCGCGGGGGCGCTGGCCGACGGCTCCTCCACCGCGGGGACGCTGGGCATCGGCCTCGGCGCGGTCTCCCGCCTGGCGGACCACTTCGATCTGCACTCCGTCCCGGGCCACGGCACCGTCATGGGCGCACGGTTCTGGCCGCGCACGGTGGACGGCAGGGCGGTCGTCGCGCAGGCCGGCTCCCCGATGGTCTCCGGAGTGACCAGGCCGATCAGCGGTGAGAGGGTGTGCGGCGACGCGTGGGCCGTACGCACCACCCCGGCCGCCGTCGCCGGAGACAGACCCACGGTCCTGCTCATGCTGTGTGACGGCCTGGGGCACGGGCCGCTCGCGGCGCGCGCGAGCCAGGCGGCGGTCAAGGCCTTCCACGCCGCGCGTGAGCTCAGCCCGGAGAGCGTTCTCGACGACGTTCACCGGGCGTTGCTGGGCACACGCGGCGGAGCGGTCGCCGTGGCCCGCGTCGAACCGGCGGCGGGACGGGTGCTGTACTGCGGTATCGGCAACGTCAGCGGCTTTCTCCTCGGCCACAGCGGGCGCAAGACGCTGTTGTCGGCCCCGGGAATCGTGGGCGGGCAGATGCGGCGCATACGGACCTTCGAGGAGCCGCTGTCCAAGGGTTCCGCGCTGGTGATGCACTCCGACGGCCTGACCGAGCGCTGGGACCCGCGCTCGCTGCCGGAGCTGCTGCGGCACTCGCCCCTCGTCGTGGCGGGCCAGTTGCTGCGCGAGGCGGGCACGCGGCGTGACGACGCGAGTGTCGTCGTACTCAAGAGCGCCTGGTGAGCCGCGATACAGCCCCGCTGTGACGCGCCCTGGCCTCCCTCGACCGGCGGGGTGCTTGACCTTGACACGGTGTCAGGGTCTTCACTGCGGGCCGAGGAGGTGGTCTCGATGACGGTCACGGGACAGGGCACGGATACGGTACGAGCGCTGCGCGGGCTGGAGGACGGGCGTCCGTCCGTGCGGTTGCGGGCCGCGCTGGCGGCCGGGACGACGCCCGACCCCGGTTTCGTCGGCACACTCGTCGAGCGGTGCGCGATCGAGCCCGAGTTCCTCGTCCGCGACATGCTGACCTGGGCGCTCACCCGCCATCCGGTGTCCGTGACGCTCCCGGCGCTGGTCCGCGAAGTCCGCTCGGAGCGCGCCCAGGCGCGAAGTCAGGCACTGCATACGCTGTCCAAGATCGGGGACCGGCGGGCATGGCCGGCGATCACACGGGAGCTGCTCTCCGACGCCGACGACGAGGTGGCGCGCAGCGGCTGGCGCGCCGCGGTCGTCCTCGTGCCGGAAGGCGAGGAGCCCGCCCTCGCCGCGGCGCTGGCGACGCAGCTCGGACGCGGTGAGCGCGAGACGCGGTTGAGCCTCAGCCGGGCGCTGGTCGCCCTGGGGGACGTGGTCGCCCCGGCGCTGCGGGCCGCGACGACGGTTCCCGACCCCGGCGTGCGCGCGCACGCGCTCGCCACGCAACGGCTGCTGCGCGACCCGGACATCGGGTTCGAGTCCGCCGTCGAGGAGGCGAAGCGCGTGGTGGCACTCGGCGGGCCCGGCGGCCCCGGCGGTTCGGACCAGGAGGGACAGTAGGACGTGTTGATCGGCGAGGTGGCGCGGCGGTCCGGCGTCAGCGCCCGCATGCTCCGGCATTACGAGTCATTCGGGCTGGTGCGGCCTTCCGGCCGCACGGGGTCCGGGTACCGGGAGTACTCCGAGGACGACATCCGGCGGATCTTCCACATCGAGAGCCTGCGGTCGCTGGGACTGTCGCTGCGTGAGATCGGGCGCGCGCTCGACGATCCCGGCTTCACGCCGTCGGCGCTCGTCGGCGACCTCGTCCGCCAGACGCGCGAACGTATCGCGGCCGAGACCGAGCTGCTGACGCGGCTGCACCGCATCGATGCCGCCGGGCCCGGCCGTTGGGAGGACGTACTCCGGGTCGTCGCGCTCCTCCAGGCGCTGGGGTCCCAGAGCCCCGGCGCCCGCCAGCGCGCGGCCCTCGCCGCGGTCGACGGGGTTCCCCTGCCGGTGGAGGCCCTGGTCGAGGCGGCGCTGCGCGAGACGGACACGAACGTTGCCGGAGCCCTCCGATGGGCCCTGGCCCGGTCCGGCGACGGAGGCACGGGGCTGCTGGCGGAGGGCCTCGGTTCACCCGTGGCCGCGGTGCGCGAGCGCGCGGTGCGGTCCCTCGCCGAGATGCCCGGCGATGAGGCCACCACGTACCTGCGGCAGGCCCTCGCCGACCCCGACGTCGTGGTGCGCGGGTACGCGGCTCTGGCGCTCGGGACGCGCGGAGCGGCCGACGTGGTGCCGACGCTCATCGACATGATCGCGGACGGGAGGAACGACACCGACGCGGCCGACGCGTTGAGCGTGCTGGCGGTCGACACCGCTGCCGCGGACCGGATCGCGACCCGGCTGACGGACCGGCTCGCCCATGACGCCACTGAAGCGCCCGCCCGCGGACGCCTGACGCAGGCGCTGGCCGCCGTTCCGGGGGCGACGGCGTCACACGCCCTCGCGCGGCTGTCGCAGGACGACGACCGTGCCGTCGCCCTCACCGCGGCCTACCTGCTCCAGTTGCGCGAAGCCCGGTGACGGCAGGCCCGCCTCCGGCCGGTTCGGCGGACCGAACCCGCTGACGCGCACCGTGCCCAACGGCGTTGCGGCCGACCCGGATCGGGCCACTCCGCCCTGTTGACCGGCCGGGTCCAACGATGCTTGAGTGGCGCGGGTTGAGAAAGCGCTTGCTATCGCTTGCCGTCACCCGTCGTCCCACGTGGCGGCCCGTGGGCACACCCCCGCCCGCGTAGCGCCGACCGGCCGCGTCGCGCCGGCCGCCACCGTCCCGCCCCGGCCGCGCACGGACCGCCCCGGCGGGCGGAGCGCGAGCCGCCCCACAGCTCCCACCACGCTGCCGACACACAGCCGAGGAGACATCCGCCATGGCACGACCCGGCCACGACCGGAGAACGAACGCCTTAGCCCTCTCGCTCAGCCTGCTCCTGCTGATCCTCACGGGCTGCTCCGGCGGCGACGGCACGAGCGCGAAAGCGGGCGGGAAGGTCACGCTCACCTTCGCCTGGTGGGGCAACGAGGACCGCGCCAAGCGCACCAAGGCGGCCGTAGCCCTCTTCGAGGAGCGGCACCCGGGGGTCACCGTCCGCACCTCCTTCGCGGGCTACGA
Source organism: Streptomyces sp. DSM 118878 (assembly GCF_052936595.1). Lineage (NCBI taxonomy): Bacteria > Bacillati > Actinomycetota > Actinomycetes > Kitasatosporales > Streptomycetaceae > Streptomyces > Streptomyces sp. DSM 118878. The sequence goes on along the minus strand of NZ_CP193622.1, from coordinate 384,866 downwards.
GGCGTATGTCCAGAAGCTCGCCACGCAGGCGGCCGGCGGGGACCTGCCCGACGTGGCACAGCTCGACTACCGGCAGATCTCCCAGTACGCGGGCAGCGACACCCTGCTGGACCTCGGCCCCTACCTCAAGGACGGCACCCTGCGCACCGCCGACTTCGACAAGGGACTGACCGGCACGGGCGCCTACCGGGGCAGGCAGTACGCGTTTCCGATGGGACGGGGGTCCACCGGGTTCGCCTACGACGCGGCGGTGTACGAGAAGGCGGGCGTGGCCACGCCACGGCCGGGGTGGACCTGGGACGACTGGGTGGAGGCGGGCGAGAAGATCAGCGCCCTGGAGAAGAAGGGCGCGAACGGCCATCCCTACACCGGCCTCACCGACATCGGCGTGAACGAGGACGCCTTCGAGAACTGGCTGCGCGGCCGGGGCAAGAAGCTGTACGCCTCCGAACGCCGGCTCGGCTTCACCGTCGACGACCTGACGGAGTTCTGGACCTTCACCGACCGGCTCCGCCGCAAGGGGATCGCGTCCCAGGCCAAGGACACGGCGCAGATCAACGGCGCCGTCGAGGACACCCCGATGGGCCGCGGCCTGGCCGCCACCGACTTCAACTGGGACGGGCCCTTCCTCGGCTACCCGCCGCTGCTCGGCGAGGACATCCGCTTCGCGCCCGTGCCCACCACCGACGGCACAGCGGGCCAGTACTTCAAGCCGACCGTGCTCGTGGGCGTGGGCGCCAATACCGATCACCCCAAGGAGTCCGCCCAGTTGATCGACTTCCTCCTGAACGACCCGGACGCGGGCGAGATCCTCGGCGTCACCCGCTCCACGCCCCCCAACCGGAAGATAGCCCGGTCCATCGGCGGCAGGCTCAAGGGCCCGGAGAAGGAGGTCTACGACTACGGCCGCGCCATCACCGCCTACGGAACGGACCCACCGCCCAGCGCCCCACCCCGCGGTGACGTGGTCCTGCAAGTCTCCTTCACCCGCACCTACCAGCGCGTGACCTACGAGATGCAGAGCCCGCGGGAGGCCGCCGAGGAGTTCGTGGCCGAGGCGGAGAGGGAGCTGCGATGACGACCACGACCGCCCGGCCGCGCACCACCCCCGCCACCGCGCCGGGGACCGAACGCCGAGGGCGCCGCGAACGCCAGGGCCCCGCCTACGTCTTCCTCTCGCCCTGGATCCTCGGCGTCGCCCTGCTCACGCTGGCGCCCATGGCCGTGTCGCTGTACCTGTCCTTCACCGACTACAACCTCTTCGACGCCCCCCAGTGGGTGGGGCTGCGCAACTACAGCGACATGTTCACCGCGGACCCGCGCTACTGGCGTTCGGTCGGCACCACCCTCCTCTTCGTGGTGATCGCCGTCCCGCTCAAACTGGCGCTCGCCCTGGGCGCGGCGCTGCTGCTCAGCAGGGTGCGCCGCGCCAAGGGCTTCTACCGCTCGGCGTTCTACGCCCCCTCGCTGCTCGGCGCGAGCATGTCGATCGCCCTGGTGTGGCGGGCGCTCTACAACGACGGCGGCACGGTGGACGAGGTGCTCTCCTCCGTCGGCATCCACACCGGCGGCTGGGTCGCCGACCCCGATCTGGCCGTGTTCGTGGTGGCCCTGCTCTCCGTCTGGCAGTTCGGGGCGCCGATGGTCATCTTCCTGGCCGGACTGCAACAGATACCGACCGACCTCTACGAAGCCGCCGCCCTGGACGGCGCCGGCCGGTGGCGGCAGTTCGTGTCCGTCACCCTGCCGATGCTCTCACCGGTCATCTTCTTCAACCTCGTCCTGGAGACCATCCAGTCCTTCCAGGTCTTCACCCCGGCGTTCGCGATCAGCGGCGGCAGGGGCGGACCGGCCGACTCGACCATGTTCTACACCCTCTACCTGTACGAACGCGGCTTCTCCGCCTCGCACATGGGCTACGCCTCCGCCATGGCGTGGGTGCTGCTGCTCGCCATCGGCGCGGTGACCCTCGTCCTCTTCAAGACCTCACGCTCATGGGTCTTCTACGCCAACGAGGGGGCCCGATGAACACGGCCGTACCCACCCGGTCCGCCACCGTGGCGAAGCACATCGCGCTGCTCGCCGCGCTGCTCGTCCTGCTCTACCCGCTGGCCTGGCTCCTCGCGACGTCCCTCAAGCCCGCCGACGAGGTCCTGACCAGCCTCAAGCTCCTGCCGGGCCACCTGGAGTGGTCCAACTACACCACGGCCTTCGACGGGGTGGGCGACGTCGGCGTCTCCCGGCTGCTCGGCAACTCCCTGCTGATCAGCGCGGGTGCGGTCCTCGGCAACGTCGTGTCCTGCTCGCTGGCCGCCTACGCCTTCGCCCGGCTGCGCTTCCGGATGCGCGGAGTGATGTTCGGCTTCATGGTCGCGACGATGATGCTGCCGCACCACGCCGTGCTCATCCCGCAGTACATCATCTTCAACAAGCTCGGCATGGTGGACACCTACTGGCCGCTGATCCTGCCGAAGTTCCTGGCCACGGAGGCGTTCTTCGTCTTCCTGATCGTGCAGTTCATGCGGGGGCTGCCGCGAGAGCTGGAGGAGGCGGCCCGCATCGACGGCTGCGGACCGTTCCGCAGCTTCTGGTCCGTCGTCCTGCCGCTGACCAGACCGGCGCTGATCACCACCGCGATCTTCACGTTCATCTGGACCTGGAACGACTTCTTCACCCAGCTCATCTACCTCTTCGACCCGCAGAAGTTCACCATCACCCTGGCCCTGCGCAACTTCGTGGACCAGTCCAGCAGCTCCGCGTACGGGCCGATGTTCGCCATGTCGGTGATCTCGCTGCTGCCGATCGTGCTGTTCTTCCTCGCCTTCCAGCGCTATCTGGTGCAGGGCATGGCGACGTCCGGACTGAAGGGCTGAGCCCCGTGCGACCCCTCGTACACGAACGGCGTGAGCCGGGCGAGCTGTTCGGCCCACGCTTCTCGCTCTTCGCCGACATGCTCGCGATCGGCCTCGCCACGACCGTCGCCTCGCTGCCCCTGGTCACCGCGCCCGCGGCCCTGGCCGCGGCCTGCGCGGTCCTGCGGGACGCCATCCGCGAGGACCGCCCCGCGACGCTCGGCCGCTACGTCACCGCGCTGCGCGCCCACCGCCCCCTGGCCTCGCTGCCGGCCGGAGTGACGGTGCTCGCGGCCCTGGCCTTCGTGGGCCTTGACCTGATGCTGGCCGGGGCCGGTCTGCCGGGCGCCCGCCCGATCGCCGCGGCGGTGTGCGTGGTCGCCGCCGCCGCTCTGGTCGTCGCCCTGCGTACCGCGGCGGACCCCGACGCGGCCCTCGGCTGGCGCCCCGCGGTGCGCCGGGCCGCCGGGCGCTCAGCGGCCGACCTGCCCGGCAGCGCCCTGGTCGCCACGGCTGCCGGACTGTGCGTCACGTTCCTGTGGATGCTGCCGTTGCTGGCCCCGCTGCTGGCAGGACCGCTGGCGCTCGCGGTGACCGCCGTGGAGCTCCGTGCCGGCGCCCCCTCCACCGAAGAAGACTGATGCCGTACTCCGGTCGGATCAGCGCGCGGCGCCATGGGGGTCGGAAACCACCCCGACTGGAGCACCGGCCGATGACGATCCAGGCCAGAGGCACCGTGTTCGGCCCCGACGGCGACCACGGCCCGGCGGAGATCGGCGAACTGATGGGCGGTCAGGGTGCGCGGCCGGCCTTCACCGCCGAGCACGTACCGCTACCGCATCGTGGTCGCCGACGGCGCCTGGGACCGCGACCGGATCACCGACCATCTGAAGGGCCTGACATGGTGAGCGTTCCACAACCACTGCCCGGGGCCGTGGGCCTGTCGCACCTGAGCGCCTACCCGTGGGAGGCGGCCGACGGCGTCTGCGGGGGCAGCCCGCACCTGCACCTCGTGTGCACGGAGGCGTACGTCGTCACCGGCGGGCGCGGCGCCGTGCAGACACTCAGCCCCGACGGCTACCGCGACGTCCCGCTGGCGGAGGGCTCGGTGGCCTGGTTCACGCCCGGCACCGTGCACCGCATGGTGCAGGGCGGCGACCTGCGGATCACCGTCCTGATGCAGAACAACGGCCTGCCCGAGGCCGGCGACGCGGTCTTCACCTTCCCGCCCGCCGTGCTCGCCGACCCGGAGCGGTACGCGTCCGAGGCGCGGCTGCCGGCCAGGAGCGGGCCCCAGGCGGAGCGGGCGGCGCGCAGGCGCAGGGATCTGGCGGTCGAGGGGTACCTGCCGCTGCGGGAGGCGCTTCGCGCGGGGGACAACGGCCCGTTTCTGGCGTTCCAGCGGGCCGCCGCGCGACTGGTCAGGGAGCAGGTGCCGCGCTGGCGTGAGCTGTGGCGGGCCGGCGCGCTGGCCGCCGCCGAGCGCACCGGCGCCCAGCTCGACGCGCTCGAAGCGGGCAGCGCGGACCACCTGACCCGAGCCGGCTCCTACGACACGGTGCCCTCGCGCCGCGGCGGCTACGGCATGTGCGGCCGCCGGGACGAGTACGAACTGCCGCCGGGGTCATGACCCAGGTTTCTCAGATGACGCCCTGGGCCAGCATCGCGTCCGCCACCCGCTCGAAGCCCGCGATGTTCGCGCCCGTCACGTAGTCGCCGGGGGAGCCGTGGCGCTCGGCGGTCTCGTGGCAGGTGGTGTGGATGTCGTTCATGATCTGCGTCAGTTCCTCCTCGACCCGGGCCGCGGGCCACGACGTACGGGCGTGGTTCTGGGCCATCTCCAGGGCGCTGACCGCGACGCCGCCCGCGTTGGCCGCCTTGCCGGGCCCGAACGCGACACCCGCCTCCTGGAACAGGCGCACCGCCTCGGGCGTCGACGGCATGTTGGCGCCCTCGGACACCGCCTTCACGCCGTTGCGTATCAGCGTGGCGGCATCGGTGGCGTCCAGCTCGTTCTGCGTGGCCGACGGCAGCGCGATGTCGGCCGGAACGTCCCAGACCCGCCCGCCCGGCACGAAGCGGGCCGAGGCGCCCCGGCGTTCGGCGTACGTGTCCACCCGCCCGCGCTCGACCTCCTTGACCTGCTTGAGGAGGTCGAGGTCGATGCCCTTCTCGTCGACCACGTAACCGGACGAGTCCGAGCACGTCACGGCGTTCGCGCCGAGGGCGGCGAGCTTCTCGATGGTGTAGATGGCGACGTTGCCGGAGCCGGAGACGACCGCCGTACGGCCTTCCAGGTCCTCGCCGCGCTCGCGCAGCATCGCCGCCGCGAAGAGGACGTTGCCGTATCCGGTGGCCTCCGGACGGATCAGGGAGCCGCCCCAGCCCGGGCCCTTGCCGGTGAGGACGCCGGCCTCCCAGCGGTTGGTGATGCGCCGGTACTGGCCGAAGAGGTAGCCGATCTCGCGGCCGCCGACGCCGATGTCACCCGCGGGGACGTCGGTGTGCTCGCCGATGTGCCGGTACAGCTCCGTCATGAACGACTGGCAGAAGCGCATGACCTCCGCGTCGCTGCGGCCGTGCGGCTCGAAGTCGCTGCCGCCCTTGCCGCCGCCGATGCCGAGGCCGGTCAGCGCGTTCTTGAAGATCTGCTCGAAGCCCAGGAACTTGATGACGCCGAGGTTCACCGACGGGTGGAAGCGCAGGCCGCCCTTGTACGGGCCGAGCGCGCTGTTGAACTCCACCCGGAAACCGCGGTTGACGTGGACGCGCCCCCGGTCGTCCTGCCACGGCACCCGGAAGACGACCTGCCGCTCGGGCTCGCACAGCCGCTCGATCAGGCCGGGTTCCGCGTACTCGGGGCGGGCCGCGACGACCGGCTCCAACGTCTCCAGGACCTCGTGCACGGCCTGGAGGAACTCCGGCTGGGCCGGGTTGCGGTGTTCGATCTCCGCGAGCAGCCGCGTGAGCGTGGTCTTCGAATCGGATCGCGTGGTCAAAAAAGGGGACCTTTCTGGCACGGCTGGCACCGGCGATCGGTGCGTGGCGCGGCGCGCGCCGGTAGCAGCCCGGTCGGGACGCTCGGCGCCGTTGCCGTGCGCGGGACACTCAAGTATGACGCGCATGTAAACACACCGACCGGCAGTGGGGTCCACGTACGACCACTATGCGAGACCGGGCTCCGCGCGGCGATCCTCTGCGGAGACCGCGGACGCGGCCCTGCCGGCGTTATGACACAGGCTCTCAGCGTGAGGTGGTCCAGCGCGGCGCGGTCCGCGGCGGCTCCGGCGAGAGCGACGGCCAGGAAGCCCAGGACCGCCCAGCCCATGGCACGGCTGCGGATCTCGTCGCTCGACATGGGCGCTCCGGTCATCGCTCCCTGGGTGTCGGCCCAGACGTCGATGGTGCTGCCCCGGCTGAGACCGGGCAGGACGTCGGCCTTCGCGGTACGGGTCCGGCCGTCCGGGGCGGTGTAGCGGACGGTGACCGGGTAGCGGGCCTTCTTCGCCTCGTCGGAGCCGGGTTCCGGATGGCGTGGGGCGTCGTGGGTCAGGGTGGCGGTGAGGAGGTGCCGGGTCTGGGCCTGCTGCTTGGCGAGCGCGCGATAGTGCCCGGATGCGGTGTCCCCGACGAGCAACGCGGCGACCACGCCCACCACGGGCACGAGCAGCAGCAGCGCCAGGGCGGTCCACCCCTGGATGAGGTCGGTGCGCCGGCGCAGCGGATTGTGCCGCCAGCGCCACAGCGACCGGGGGTGCGCCGGCTCGTGCTGCCCGGGGGCGGGGGGCGGCTGCCCGGAGGGCGTGACGCCGGACATGGTGGTTCTCCTTCCGGTGGCGGGGCGCGGGGAGGCAGGCGGGGGCCGAGGACCGCGTAACCGCGTACGGGGGCCACGGGCCGGTGGAGCGGCACCGGCCCGTGGCCGTGGGGACGGGCTCAGAGGAACAGCGGGCCGGACCCGGGCGGGGACGTGGTGCGGGCCGAGGGGTGGCCGTGCGCGGCCCGCAGGATCTTGGCGGCGCCGCGGATGGCGGCGGTGTGCGGCGCGGCAACGGCCCGCAGGGGTGCCTGGAGACCGGTGATGAGCCGACGGGCGAGATCGGGTCGCAGGGCGCCGCCGCCGGCCAGCAGGGCGCCCCGGCTCAGCGCGTCGGCGGTGACCGCCGTGCGGTCCTGGCGGAGCATCGACGTGATCATGGTGGTGACGGCTTCGCCGATCTCGGCCGAGGCGTGGGCACCGGCCAGGTCGGTGGTGCCCAGAGCGGTGCGGCGGGCGTCGAAGACGGTGCCGTCGACCAGCAGGACGACTTCGGTGAGGTGGGCGCCGATGTCCACCACGAGCAGCGGCCGGTCGAGGTCGGCCTCCGCCGCCAGCGCGATCGCCCGTGCGGCGGGCACGGTGATCACCGCGCGCGGGCGCAGCACCTGCACGGCGGCGCGGGCCCGTTCGCGGAAGAGCGGGCCGTCGAGGACGGGCGTGGTGACGACCACCAGGGGCCGGGTGAGGCGGGGCAGACGGTGGCGGAGCAGCCGGTCGAGCATCCGGGCTGTCCCGGGTACGTCCACGATCGCGCCGCGCTGGATCGGGTACGCCGCGCCGGCCCCGGGGAAGGTGATCGTGGGCACGTCGAGGATCGCCTTGCGGCCGCCGATCCAGGCGCGGGTGCGGGCGCTGCCCATGTCGAGGGCGAGGCCGCAGCACTGCCGGCACAGCGGCCAGGGCCGGTGCCTGGCCAGGAAGGCGGGCCGGGCCCGGCGGACGGCACTCATCGCCGCGCCTCCCGTACGTGCTGGCACCGTCCGCAGTAGCGGGCCTGCGGCACGATCATCAGGCGTTCGCGCTCCACGGGGCGCCGGCACAGGTGGCAGATGCCGTAGCCGCCCTCGTCGATGCGCCGCAGCGCCGCTTCGACGTCGGCGAGGACCATGCGCGCGGAGGCGGCGAGCTTGTCCTGCACCTCGGCCCGCGCCACGGAGCACCGGTGGTCGTCGGCGCGGGGGCCCGCGTCGATCTTCCGCAGTTGTTCCCTGCGGAAGAGCCGCTGTTCGTGCAGGTTCTCCCGCAGCGCGGCGAGGTCCTCGGGCGGCAGGTGTTCGGGCGGCAGGTGTTCGGCGCGGTCGCCGATGGTCTGATGGTTCACCACTTCACCCCTCATACAGGGCGGGAAACGAAGGCGGACGATTGGCCGCCGGGCGTGCCAGGCGTGCAGGCGTGCAGACGCGTCAGGCGGCGGCCCGGCGCTGGCAGGCGACGCAGTACTTGGTGTACGGCAGGATCTCCAGCCGTTCGGCAGGGACGGGCTTGGAGCAGCCCAGGCAGGTGCCGTAGGAGCCGTCCTCGATGCGGGCGAACGCCTCGTCGATCTCTTTGAGGACCCGGCTGATCGCTTCCGTCTGCGCGGACATCAGGTGGTCCTCCGCGCTCTGGCCGGTCTCGCCGAGGGCCTGCAACTGGGCCACCCGGCTGTTGCGGGCGTGTTCGAGGCGCTGGCGCGCGTCGTGGGCGGTCAGCCGTCCGGGACGGGGACCGGTGTGGGAGGTGTCGAGAGTCACGGCGGGAATCCTCACTGGGCGCAGCAATAGCCGCCCGAACGGGGCGCACGGTCGGCGGACAGCCGTGGGCGCCGGCCGTTCCGGGCGGCCTGGTCGCCTTCGACTCTGCTCCTCGGCGCGGCGGAAACCCATCGGGCGCAGGCCCCATTCACGGGGGGTCGCGATACCCATACGTGACCCATCACGGACTCCCAACGCCTCGGATATGGTGGCCACGTCCCCTCGACCACGCCCATCCTGCAAGGCAGGACGGGCATGCAGAGGTAGGAATCAAAGGGTGCGGCCTGCCGCTCCACGATGCGCTCGACAGAGGAGCTGAACCGGTGTCGCTGTTCGGGCGGATCTTCGGGCTCAACGCGCTGGTCCTCGGCGCCGCGACGGCGCTGCTGTTGTGGGCACCGGTGACCGTCTCCGTACCGGTGCTGCTGACCGAGGCGTTCATCCTGGTGGGCGGCCTCGCCGTCATGCTGGTCGCCAACGCCGCCCTGCTGCGCTGGGGCCTGGCGCCGCTGGGCCGGCTGACGAAGCTGATGACCACCGTAGACCTGCTGCGTCCCGGGCAGCGGCTGCCCGTGCCCGGCGCCGGTGGCGGCGCCGAGGTGACCGAGCTGATCCGCACGTTCAACTCCATGCTCGACCGGCTGGAGCACGAGCGGGCCACCTCCAGCGCGCGGGCGCTGCTCGCCCAGGAGGCCGAACGGCGCCGCATAGCCCAGGAACTGCACGACGAGGTCGGGCAGAGCATGACCGCGATCCTGCTGGTCCTCAAGCGGGCCGCGGACGACGCGCACGAGCCGCTGCGCGGGGAACTGCACCAGGCGCAGGAGATCACCCGGGACAGCCTGGACGAAGTCCGCCGCCTGGTACGCCGCCTGCGCCCCGGTGTCCTGGACGACCTCGGGCTCATCAGCGCGCTGACCTCGCTCACCCAGGACTTCGCCACCCATACGGGGCTTCGCGTGGTGCGCCGCTTCGAGACCGACCCGCCCGCCCTGGCCCCGGAGACCGAGCTGGTGCTCTACCGGGTGGCGCAGGAGAGCCTGACGAACGCCGCCCGGCACGCCGACGCGAGCCGCGTCGAGGTGAGCCTGCGCCGTGTCGGGGCCGCGGTGGAGCTGGAGATCGCCGACGACGGCCGCGGCATCGAGGCCGCGTGCGAGGGCGCCGGCATCCGCGGCATGCGCGAACGGGCGCTGCTGGCCGACGCCACGCTGGACCTCACGTCCGAGCCGGGCTCCGGCACCCGGGTCCGGCTCACGACTCCGGTCCCGGGCGGCACGCCCTCGATCCCGGGCAGCACCACCGAGATCCGCGGAAGTGTCACGCCACTTCCGGGAAGTACCGTCCCGCCTCTCAGGAAGCCCTGCCCATGACCGACCCGGCCCAGCCCTTTGAACCTCCCGAACCCGGCGGGGTGTCGGCGTCCTCCGCCGGCCCCGTGCGGCCGATCCGTATCCTGCTCACCGACGACCACGCCCTCGTACGCCGTGGGGTCCGCCTGATCCTCGACCGGGAGCCGGACCTCCAGGTCGTCGCCGAGGCCGGGGACGGTGCCGAGGCCATCGAGGCGGCCCGCGGCCATGACATCGACCTGGCCGTCATGGACATCGCCATGCCACGCCTGACCGGCTTGCAGGCCACCCGCGAACTGGCCGCGCTCAAGCCCGGCCTGCGCATCCTGATGCTGACCATGCACGACAACGAGCAGTACCTGTTCCAGGCGCTCAAGGCCGGCGCCTGCGGATACGTGCTGAAGTCGGTCGCCGACCGTGACCTGGTCGCCGCCTGCCGCGCCGCGATGCGCAACGAGCCGTTCCTCTACCCCGGCGCGGTCACCGCCCTGATCCGCAGCTACCTGGAGCGGGTCCGGCACGGCGAGGAGAACGCCGACCAGCTCCTCACTCCGCGCGAGGAGGAGGTCCTCAAACTCGTCGCCGAGGGGCACTCCTCCAAGGACATCGCCGAGATCCTCTTCATCAGCATCAAGACCGTGCACCGCCACCGCGCCAACCTGCTGCACAAACTCGGCCTGCGCGACCGCCTGGAACTGACCCGCTACGCCATCCGGGCCGGCCTCATCGAGCCCTGACCGGCACGCTGTCGGTCCGGGGCCGGCCGGGGCGGTGGGAAGGTATGCGGGTCCGCTTTCACTCGACGGAGGAGATCCTTCGGCATGGCCGTCATCCACCACACGACTGTCCGACCGACCAAACTGGAACTGCTCACCTCCTGGCTCCCCTCCCGCCCGTGGTACCGCGGCGGTGCGGGCGGACCGGAGCTGGCCAAGTCCGGCGGTTTCCGGCTGGACGACCCGCAGGGTGAGGTGGGCATCGAGTTCATCGTGGTCACCGACGCCTCCGGCCCTCACCCGACCGCCTACCTGGTGCCGCTCACCTACCGCGGTGCCCCGCTGGACGGGGCGGAGCACGCCCTCGTCGGCACCATGGAGCACGGGGTGCTGGGACGCCGCTGGGTCTACGACGGTTGCCACGACCCGGTGCTTGTCGCCCAGTTGCTCGCCCTGGTCGAGGGCCGGGTCCAGGCCCAGGACCAGAACACCACTGACACCCCCGACCGGGAGATCACCTGCTCCTACACCGGTGAAGGCCCGGTCTCCGAGGCCTTCACCACCACTGCCACCGACGACCAGGAGGGCACCGCGCTGACTGCCCCGCACGGCGCGGTCCTCCGCTTGCACCGAGCCCTGCGGCCCACCCAGGGCGGCCCCGTGGTCCCGCCGCGGGAAGCCACCGGCCACATCGCGGGCCCCTGGCGCATGCCGGACGAGACCCGGACCCGTGGGCTGTTCGCCGTCCTGCACAGGGGCCCCGGGGCCGAGGTGAGTTGACGGGCGCGGCAGGCGCGGCACGGGTGGCGTGCGCCGCGGCATTGACGTCGCGCCACCCGTCGGGCCACGGTGTACCTCCGTACATGATGGCCCATCAGTTACGGAGGCCCTCCATGACATCCGCTCCCCGGTCCGACGCGGATCTCATCGCACGCGTACGCGCGATCCGTCCGCTGATCAGCGACCACGCACTGCGGATCGAGCAGCAGCGGAGGGTGACGGACGAGGTCATCGAGGCCCTGACCCAGGTCGGCGTCTACCGGATGAACGTCCCCCGGCGGTACGGCGGTTACCAGACACCTCCGCACATCCAGGTCGACGCGCTGGCCGAGGTGTCCGGCGCCTGCGGGTCGACCGGCTTCGCGGCCCTGATCCAGGCCGGTTGCGCCTTCATCGCGGCACTCTTCCCCGACGAGGCACAGGACGAGATCTTCACGAGCCCCGACGTACGGGTCGGCGGCACGCTCATCCCGGACGCGACGGCGGTCGCGACGGACGGCGGCTATCTCGTCAACGGCACCTCACCCTTCGCCACCGGCTGCCGGCACGCCGACTGGCACCTCCTGACGGTCCGGGTGGAGTCCGGCGACGGGCCGCCCGAGGTGCTGTGGACGGCCATGCCCATGTCGGACCTGGAGATCCTCGACGACTGGTACGTCTCGGGGCTCGCCGGCAGCGGCAGCAACAGCGTCATCGCCCGCGACGTCTTCGTGCCCGCCCACCGGGTTCTGCCCGTCGGCCCCCTGCTGGCCGACGAGTTCCCCTCCGAGGCGAACGCCGACGACCCCTTCTACCGAATGCCCCTCCTGCTGATGTTCTGCGCCTGGACGGCGCCCGGCGCGCTCGGCGTGGCACGGGCGGCCCTGGCCGAGTTCACCGAACGCATCCACCACCGGGGCATCACCTACACCTCGTACCGGCGGCAGCACGAGGCCACGGTCACCCATCTGCAATCCGCGGAAGCCGCCATGAAGATCTCCTGCGCCGGGCTGCTGACGCGCGAGTTCGTCGCGCGCATCGAGGCCGGGAAGCCGTTCACGCAGGAGGAGCGCGCCAAGATCCGGGCACAGAACGGTTATGTGGCACGGCTGTGCAAGGAGGCCGTCGACCTGCTCGCCTCCGCCTCCGGGGCCTCCTCACTGCGCCGCGAGGTGCCCATGCAACGGGCGGTGCGCGACCTCCACGCGCTCAACCTGCACTCCTTCGTCAATCCGGCGACCAACATGGAGCTGTACGGCCGGGTCCTGTCCGGAATGGATCCGGGCACGCCGTTCCTCTGACGGAGAAGTACGGTGCGTCGTAGCGCGCCCGCTGTCGTCGAGGTCCTCGGCGACGCCCTACTCGGTCCGCAAGGCGGTGGCGGTCCGCACCCTGGCGGTCCAGCTCGCGGGCAGCAGCGCGCCCAGGACGGCGATGACCAGGCCGGCCAGGACCAGCGAGGCCAGTTCGGGGGCCTCGTAGACGGCGAGTACGGAGTCGGGGAAGTCGAGGCCGGCGCTGTGCCCCATGGCGGGCATGACCCAGCCGTGCAGGGTGACGCCGAGCGGAACGCCCAGGGCCCCGCCGGCCAGCCCCGTCACGACGACGGAGGTGACGACCATCGCGATCACCTGCCGCGGGGTCATGCCCAGGGCCTTGTGGACGCCGAGTTCCCGTACGCGCTCGCGGGTGTCGAGCAGGACCGCGTTGAGCACACCCAGCGCCGCGACGGCGACGAGCATCAGTGTCAGCAGCGCGGACAGGGTGTTGAGGGTGGCGACCATGTCGCTGCCGCCGTCGGCCCCGCCGGCCCGGGCAGTGACGCCCAGCGGTTCCATGCCCTTGTTCAGCGCGTCGGTGTAACCGGCCACCTCGGTACCGGACTTCACCGCGAGGTGCCACGTGGTGTCCGTCAGCTTCGGGTGCGCGGGCGCGAGCGTCGCGGCGTCGGTGAACACCTGCATGCCGTCGTAGCGGGGGTCGAGAACCTCGCCGACGATCCGTACCGTGACCGTCTTGCCCATGCCTGCCAGGGTGACGTCGTCCCCGAGACGTTTCCCGGTGGCGGCGAGGAAGCCGGTGGGGACCACCCCCTCTCCCGGCTCGGCGATCCAGCGGCCGGAGACCATGGTGTAACCGCCCCAGGAAGCGTCGCCGGTGAAGGCGACCACCGAGGTGGTACCGGCCACCCCGGGCACGGTGGCCCGGGCCGACGCGGTGCTGTAGAAGGCACGGGTCGCGGGCTGGGCCCGGATCACGGCGGCGACCGCGGACCGGTCGGGCTCAGGCCGATCGGCGGCGAACGGACCGTGGGGGCCGGGCTCCGGCAGAGGCGCGGCGACAGTGACGTCGGCGGCGTCATGGGCCTTGGCCTTCGTCACCTCGTTGAGCGAGGCCCCCATGCCCACGGTGAAGGTGACGGCGGCGGCACCGAACAGCACCGCCGTCCCCATGCCCAGCGCCCGGGCCGGGCGTGCGAAGGGACGGGTCAGTCCCAGGGCGAGCGGCCGAGGCAGCGGCAACCGCCCGGCCAGGCGCGCCGCCCACCGGCCGCGGCCTGTCCCCGACGGGCGCCCCACGGCGATCGCGTCGACGGTGCGCAGCCGGCCGGCCCGCCAGGCGCTCGCCCACGCGGTCAGCGCGACCAGTCCGAGCACACCGGCGGCCACGGCCGCGTCGACCCAGGGGGCGACGGCGAGGGAAGTGGTGCCGTAGACATCGGCGGTCTCCGACATCACCGGCACGGCGAGCAGGTGGCCCGCGATGAGGCCGAGTGCCGTGCCGGCCGCCGCCGGGATCAGCGCCTGGCCCACGTAGGCCCGCACGACCTGCGCCGGGGTGAAGCCGACGGCCTTCAGGACGCCGATCCGGCGCAGCCCCGCTCCCACCGTGCCGGCGACCACGTTGCCGACGATGAGCACCGACATGACCAGGCCCAGGACGCCGAATGCCAGGAGGAAGGGCACGTACACCGCGGTGTCACGCTCGGCGGACGCCCTGACGGTGAGCCAGGACTGCGTGCCCGTCACCGCTTCGCTCCCCGCTGTCACGGCCTCGCGGCCCGCGGAGACCTGGGCGGTGGTGCCGGCGGAGGCGAGGCGGTAGAGCATCTGGTGGCCGCCGGGGCGTTCGGGTGTGGTGAGTTCGCCGATCTGGGCCGGGGTCACCCAGGCGTCGGCGCTCCGGGTGACCGAGCGGGCCGCGCCGACCACCTTCAGGGCGGGGGTGCCGGGCAGGTCGGGGAAGGTGAGTTCGAGACCGAGGGTGGGGAACATCGGGGCGTCCGCGTTGAGCACGACCTCACCGGGGCGAGTGGCCCAGCGCCCAGCGGTCAGAGCCAGGTCGTCGACCCCTCCGTCGCGGTCGCCGCGGCCGACGACCGTCATCGGCCAGGCGTCCCCGGCCTTCTCGACGTGCGGGGTGACCGACACCGCACGGAACGGACCCGCCGCCGCGGTCACCCCCTCGACGCGCCCGGTCGCCCTCGCCCGCTCGGCGGTGGTGCGGGCCGCGTCGTACTCGACGGACAGGTGCGCGCCGTGCTGCCGGGCGAAGGCGTCGTCGAACGGCGCCCCGGAGACCACCAGCAGCGAGCCTCCCAGGACGGACGCCGCGACCGCCATCATCGCGGTCAGACCGATCACGAGTGTCTGCACCCGGCGCCGCCCCACCCCTGAGCGCACCACCCGGCCCAGCGCGCTCAACGCGCCATCTCCGCGCTGATGTCCTCGGCGATCCTGCCGTCGACGATCCGCACCGTACGGTCGGTGCAGGAGCGGGCCAGCGCGAGATCGTGAGTGACCACGACCAGGGTCTGGCCCTCGCCGTTGAGGTCCCTGAACAGGCGGCTGACGTCGTCGCCCGCGGCCGTGTCCAGCGCACCGGTGGGCTCGTCGGCCAGGACCAGCGGCGGACGGTTCATCAACGCCCGTGCCAACGCGACGCGTTGACGTTCACCGCCGGACAGCCGTCCCGGGTAGGCGCGTGCGTGCCGGTCGACGCCCAGCGTTTCGAGGAGTTCCGCCGCCCGGCAATGGGCTTCGCCGCGGGGCGCACCGGCCAGCAGTGCGGGAAGCGCGACGTTGTCCGCGACGGTCAGGTCGTCGAGCAGGTTGAAGAACTGGAAGACCATCCCGATCCGGGACCGCCGGTAGCGGGCCGCCGCGGCCTCGGCCAGCCGGTCGACCCGTACACCGGCCACGGTGACGGTCCCGGTGTCCGGCCGGTCCAGGCCCGCGATCAGGTTCAGCAGCGTGGACTTCCCGCTGCCGGACGGCCCGAGGACCGCGACCGCCTCGCCGGGCCACACGGTCAGCGACGCGTCGCGCAGCGCGGGCGGCCCGTCGTCATATCTGCGGCTCACGTCACGCAGGTCGATCAACGGCTCGGTCATGAGGGCTCCTTGGGTTCTTGGGTCCTTGGGGCCTTGAGGCCTGGGGTCCAGGCATCCGGCGTACTGGACGCTAGGCGGGCTCCACTTCCGGCCACGTCCTTCGCCCGAGCCCTTTGTGGTCATCCGGCGGAACGACAGCGCGCCGGGGTCATCCCTGAGAAGTAGGCGGCTGAAGTACACGGCGTCGCGGAACTGATCACCGAGACGGATGCCACACGGACGACGCGGCGGTGAGAATGTGCCGGTGACTAACGAGAGGGCACTGAAGGACCGGCTGAGGAAGGCGGCCTTGACGGACCGGCTGGGGGAGACTGCCTTGAAGGACCGGCTGGCGGAGGTGGCCCGGCGCACGCTGCGCCCGACCGGTCCCGCACCTCGCCCCACCCGGCGCGGCCGGCACTTCGACCTGCTGGTGGCGGCGGCCTTCGCCATCGCCACCGTGTACTACGCCATCGACGTCGCGGACGGCCAGATACGCGAGGTCCTGCCCGGCGTGGGCAGGGCGGTCGGCCCCTCGGGAACGGACGCGCGGATCGCCCTGGGCGCCCTCGCGCTCACCACATCGGGTGCCCTGGTACTGCGCCGCCGCTACCCCCTCGCCGTCCTGTGCGTCGTGACGTGCGCGGCGCTGGTGACCCCGCACGACGTCCAGCGGCTGACGTTCTATCCGCTCGTCGTCGCCGTCTACAGCGCCGCGGCCTACAGCCCCTACCGGATTCCCGCCCTGACGGCCGTGCCGACGGCCGTCCTCCTGGTCTTCGCGTCGGGCACCTCGACCACCCGTGTCTACCCGTCCGAACCGGGCATCGTCCCGAACGAGTACGTGGCGCTGTGGATCCTCGGCCCGCTGGCGATGGCCGCCAACGGCCTGCGCACCTGGCGGGTGCGCACGGACGAGGGCCGCACCCGGCTGGCCGCGGTCGAACGCGAGCAGGCCGAGGCGCTCCATCGCGCCGTCGCGGAGGAACGCGCGAGAATCGCCCGCGAACTGCACGACGTCGTCACCCACAACGTCAGCGTCATGGTCATCCAAGCCGGTGCCGCCCGCAGAGTCATGCGAGCCGTCCCCGACGAGGCCGACGAGGCCCTGCTGGCCGTCGAGGCGAGCGGCCGGGCCGCCATGACCGAGCTGCGCCACGTCATGGGCCTGCTCACCATGGACGGCGGAAGCCAGGATGCGACGCACGCCGAGAACCTGGCCCCGCAGCCGGGACTTGACCAGCTCGACACCCTCATAGGCCGGGTCAGGGACACCGGCCTGCCGGTCGACCTCAAGGTCAGCGGAACCACACGTCCCATGCCGTCCGGCATCGGTCTCACCGCCTACCGCGTCGTGCAGGAAGCACTGACCAACACCGTCAAACACGCCTCAGGAGCCCAGGCCACCGTCTGCGTCGAGTACGCCCCCGACCGGCTCCGCGTGGAAGTCTCCGACACCGGCGGCCCTCCCGGCCCCGGCGCGGCCACCGGGAACGGCCGTGGACTGCTCGGCCTGCGCGAGCGCCTCGCCGTCTACGACGGAACCCTGCACACCGGCCGCCGCCTCACCGGCGGCTACCGTGTCGAGGCACTCATCCCCCTGGAGACACCGTGACCAAACCGCCGCTGCGCGTGGTACTCGCCGACGACCAGACCCTCGTCCGTACCGGCTTCCGCATGATCCTCCGCTCCGACGGCATCGAGGTGGTCGCCGAGGCCGTCAACGGCGCCGAAGCCGTCGCCGCGGTGCGCCGGACCCGGCCCGACGTGGTCCTGATGGACGTCCGGATGCCGGAGATGGACGGTTTGGAGGCGACGCGCCGCATTTTGACGGGCCGTACGGGCGTCGGTGAGGGGGGCGCCGGCGATGCGGGTACCGGTCGTGCGGGCAGCGGTAGTGGGGGCACCGGTAGTGGGGACATGGGTGGTGCGGATGCTGGTGGTGCGGGCGCTGGTGGTGCGGATGCTGGTGGTGCGGACGGCCCGCGAGTCATCATCCTGACCACCTTCGACCTCGACCAGTACGTCTACGCGGCGCTGTCGGCCGGGGCCAGCGGCTTTCTCCTCAAGGACGTCACTCCCGAGCAACTGATCTCCGCCGTCCGCGCGGTCCGCTCCGGCGACGCCCTGCTCGCACCGGCCGTCACGCGCCGCCTGGTGGAGCGCTTCACGCGGCAGGACGACCACACCACCGCCGTCCACCGCGACCTCGCCTCGCTGACCCCGCGCGAGCTCGAAGTCCTCGGCCTGGTGGCCCGCGGGCTGAGCAACGCCGAGGTGGCCGAGCGCCTGCACCTGGCCGAGACGACCGTCAAGACCCACGTCTCCCGCATCCTCGCCAAGCTCCGGCTGCGCGACCGCGTCCAGGCCGTCATCGCCGCCTACGAGACGGGGCTGATCAGCATCGGCAGACAGGCACCCGCCGAGCACGGGTGAACCGCCTCGCACGTGCCTGCCGCTCATGCCTCAGGGCCGGAGGCCGGCGTACGACGCCTTCCGGCCCACAGCGTCAGGACCACGGAGCACACAGCGGCGAACGCGCACCACGTCGAGATGTACTCCTGCCGCCACAGCGCGAAGGACACCGCCGCCCCGACGGCGACCAGGACACCGAACAGGACCAGGCCACGGTCGCCGGACAGGAGCAGGGAGCCGATGGTGGCGAGGAGGTAGCCGAGGATCGTCAGCTCCGGTTGCGGCAGCCCCAGCGAGTACCCGACGGTGTGGCCACGGATCTCGGCGGTCACGGTACGGGTCACGAGCGCATGGGCGAGCGCCGCGGCCGTGGCGGCGCCCGCCGCCAGCGGGAGGAGCAGCCGACGGCGGGCGCTCGGGGGCGCGGCGCACAGCACGGCCGCCGGTACCCACAGCGCCAGCAGCGGAAGCGCGATGACGGCCCAGGCGAGGGTGGCCGGCCCGGTGCCGCCGTCGTTGTGCCAGACCACGGCCTCGATGATCTGGTGGGCCCCGAGAAGGAGAGGCAGCGCGGCCAGCGGCAGGTCGCGGGGGCGGCGGGCCGCCAAGGCCACCGAGGCGATCCCCACGGCTCCGATGCCCGCGCCCGCGACGAGGTCGGCCGTCGCGCTCCAGCACATGGCAGCAACGCTACGGCCGCCCTGGCGCCCCGACGCGGCAGCGCGCCGGACGCCTCAGACAGGCCGCCCGCGCGGCGGTGGACTCAACCGTGCAAGGCGGGCCGGTAGATGAGTTCCTGGATGTGGCCGTCGAGCGTACGGTGCTCGATCAGGTCGAGGTCGAAGTCGGCCGCGCCCTGGAAGATGGGGTTCAGCCCCGTCCGGCCGGTGATCACGGGGAAGAGGGTCACCTGCACACGGTCGACCAGGCCGGCGGCCATCAGCGCCCGGTTCATCGACAGACTGCCGTGCGAGCGCAGCGGTACCTCGGATTCCGCCTTGAGGCGGGCGACCACGTCGACGGCATCACCGCTCATGACCTTCGCATCCGGCCAGTCGAGGGGTTCTTCCAGCGTGGTCGACACCACCGTCGCCGGCAGGTTCCTCATCCGCGTGACCCAGGGGTCACGCACCTCGGATTCCTCGGTACTGGAGGCCAGCATCTGTGCGAACAACCGATACGTGTCGGCGCCGAACACCATCCGCTGCTCCTCGCGGTACAGGGCGAGACGGTGGTCGAGGAGCTCGGGGCCCTGCTTCCCCCAGTAGCCGGTCCAGTCGCCACCGGCGGAACCGAAGCCGTCGAGGCTGGAGAAGACGTCGAAGGTGTAGGGAGCGGTCATGGTGGCCTCCGTGAGTGTGGCAGATCGCGTGGGGCGTGCTGAGAATAGTGACTGGCGACCAGGCCAGGACTCATCGCCGCGCCGCGCCCCTCTCAGCCGTACCGCGGAACGCGGGGAGCGAGGATCCCCTCCGGGCCTCTAGGCTTCCGGGCTTCCGGGCTTCAGTGCCTCCGGGCCTGCCGGGTGGCTCCCACTCCTGCGAGCGGGCCACCGCGAACGGGCGGCATGCGGCGCGGGAGCAACGAGTTCTGCGTCGTTCGCCCGACGAAGACCCTCATCAGCCGACCCGTTCGCCCGCTTCGCGCGGCGAGTTGTCCGTGATCCACTCCGAAATTGTCCGTGATCGGTAACAGGCGCATCCCTTGGTCTGCGCGTCTCGTCCTGTCAGGTGGTCGTAAGGCGACCGGGTGTGGCGAGGACAGCGTGAAAAGGGGCGGACATGGCACGGCACAGCGGCGGGCGGGGTTGGTACGGCAAGATGGTCGGGGCCGCGCTCGGGGTGACGATCCTCGCCACCGGTGCCTCGGTATGGACCGCGCAGGCCGGTGCCACGGGCGACGCGCCCCCGAAGGCGACCGCGCCGGGCAGTGACGTCAAGCCGGTCGCGACGTCCATCGCGCACGCCTCGGAGAAGGGCAAGCGCGGCATCAACCTCACCATCGACGACGGCCCTGACCCCAAGTGGACCCCCGTCATACTCGACCTGCTGAGCGAGTACGGGGTGAAGGCCACGTTCTGCATGGTCGGCAAGCAGGCAGAGGCCCACCCCGACATCGTGAAGAAGGTGGTCGCCGCCGGGCACAGGCTGTGCGACCACGCGGTGTCCCACAACACCGCCATGGACAAGCAGCCCCAGGCCTACCAGTCGCAGGAGATACTCGACGCCGAGCGCATGATCACCAAGGCGTCCGGGGGCGTACGGCCGGTCTACTACCGTGCGCCGGGCGGGGCCTTCACCCCGTACAGCCGCAAGCTCGCCGCTTCCCGGGGGATGCGTCCGCTGGGCTGGAACGTGGACACCAAGGACTTCGAGCGTCCGGGCACGGACGCCATCGTCGCCACCGTCGAGCGGGAGCTGCCGAACGGGCCGACGCTCCTCTTCCACGACGCGGGCGGCGACCGCACCCAGACCGTCGAGGCCCTGCGCCGACTCCTGCCCCGTCTCAAGGAGCAGGGCTACTCCTTCGGCTTCCCGGTGCGCTGACCCCTCGCGACCGCTTGCCACCGCCGGCAGGCAGTTGCCCAGGTCTAACCCCCGCCGCGAGGGAAACTGCCGCCGGAGCCTGCTGGTGGCCGACTCAGATGGCTGACTCCTGCGGTCGGCCATCTGTTCAGTGATGCCTGATCACATGCGCTGCACGAACGCGGCCCGCCAGTCCGGCGAGGGGTCGGACCCCAGCTCCGTCCAGTACTCCCGGCCCTCAACGACCTCTCCGTCCCGGACCGTCCAGAAGGACGCCACGCGGTGAATCCCCATCGTGCCGTCGTCTTCCTGCGAGTTCCTGCGAGTTCCTACGAGACGAGAATGGTGCTAGCGTCATTAGCATCATGTTGTTGAGACTGAACGTCGCGGACACGCGTCCCCTGCATGAACAAGTGGCGGGGTCCATCCGGCGCGCCATCGCCGAGGGGGAGATCGCCCTGGGCGACAAGTTGCCTCCGGCGCGGGAGCTCTCCCAGGTGCTCGGGGTGAACGCCAACACGGTGCTGCGAGGCCTCCGGACCCTGCGCGATGAAGGCGTACTGGAGTTCCGGCGGGGCCGGGGTGTGACGGTGGCCGGTGGGGCGGCGGATCAGCGTGCCGTGCTGCTGAACCGCGTGCATGACCTGGTCACCGACGCCGCGCACATGGGCTACAGCAAGACCGAACTTATAGAGATGATCAGGGGAACCTCGTGAATGAACCCAAGGTGAGTATGAGCGCCGGGACTTGGGGCGTTGTGGGCTGGTCGGCGGGAGTGCTGTTCCTCCTGGTGGGTGCTCCCATCGCCGCGAGCGGACGGCTGCCGGAGCGGTTGGCCACCCACTGGAGCGGCGGTGGCACGCCCGACGGCTCCATGCCACTGTGGGCGGCGGCGCTCTTTCCGGCACTGATCTGGTCGGTGCTTGTGGCAGTCGTGGCAGTGGGTTGGTGGCGGTCGGGTGGCCGCACGAGAAGAGCGGCTCAGGGGTGGGCGGGCGTCACTTTGCTCCCCGGCGGTGTCTTCCTCGTCGGCGCGCAGGCGTCCGTTGTGCGGGCCAACGTGGACCGCGAGCACTGGCGTGAGGCCGACATGGCGTCCGGCTGGATCGTGGCGGCCGTCGTCGCTGCCGTCACGGTCGGGCTGGTCGCGTGGCTGATGACTCGGCGAGGTACTGACACGCGGGGATCGATGCCCCCCGGGCCGGGAATGGACATCCCCGACGGCCAGCGCGTCGTGTGGTTCTCACGCGCGTCCAACCGGTGGCTGCACCTGGCATCCGCCGTGACCGGTTTCCCGGCCGTGGCGGCCGTTGTGGCGGCCATGGCCGGGCTGACGGAACCGCACTGGTCGTTGATCGTGCCGCTCGCCCTCGTCTCCCTCACGGTCCTGGGCTGCGCCTCGGTGCAGGCGCGGGTCAGCGACAAGGGGCTCGAAGTGGCCTTCGGACCGCTCGGCCGGCCGACCCGGCGCTGGGCGACGGGGGACATCGAGTCGGCTCGCTCCGAGCACCGCGCCCCGGCGCAGGTCGGCGGGTGGGGGTATCGGCTGAGCCGCCTGGGAACCACGGTCATGCTGCGCAGCGGCGAGTGCCTCGTCATACGGGCTCACGGCAAGGACTTCGCCGTGAGCGTGGATGACGCCGAGCGCGGCGCCGCGCTGCTGAACTCGCTGACCGCGAAGAGCGCGCGCTGAAACCGTAGCGGGGCGGGCCTGTCCCTGAGCAGCCAAGCGGCGTCCTCACGAGGACTGGCGCTGCGGGCGCCGCGACGCGCGGAAAGTAACACCAAGGACTCCGCCTGCACCACCGCCGAGCACCAGGCCCATCGCCATGTTGTCGAAAACAGCCAGCCCGAGTACGAGCCCGACCGGAATGCCGATCAGCATGCCTACAGCAAGCCCTGTGCTGATGGACGGTATGCGGGCTTCCTCGTTGTTCGTCACACGATCATGGTGCCGGACGGGCCCTCTGAAGGCGAGCTTCAATACGGACAACCACGGATAACCTTCAAAGTCGGCCGGGCCTTGCAGAACAAGCTCAGTGCACCGCGGTGATCCTGATCTCGGCCACAGTGCCGTCGCCCCGCAGAGTCAGCGACCCCGGGCCTTCGCCACGTACGCAGTCGAGACGGCCGAGCGCGGTCTCCCGCCCGTCAGGTGAGCCTACGGAGATTCCCTCTGTGGCGGCCATGACGAGGAGAGTCTCGTCCGCGGCGTACGTCAGTTCCGCCCCGTGCGAGGTGTCGACGGTGATGATCCGCACGTGTGCCGTAGCCCGGCCTCTGCGGGTCATCACGTTCACGTTGCGCACGGGGCCCGCCTTCAGCCGGCAGTCCGTGGACGCGTCGCCGGGGAAGGCGAAGGGGTTCAGCGGCCCGACCGGCTGCGCGGTGCCGTCCACGGTCAGCACCATGCCCTCGCCCTCGACCGGGGTGATCACGCGGTCGGTCTCGGGGAAGGCCGAGAAGGGGCCTGCCGCGTCCACGTCCGCGACGCTCAGCCGCCAGTCGAAGCCGTCCGCGGGCTCCGTGAGCGCCGCGAGCCCGCTGCGGTCCGAGGGCGCCCGCACGGTGCCCGACGCGACCTCCCGGGTCACACCACCGCCGTTCTTCCACGGCACGGTGCGGTATGCGCTCCAGCGCAGAACTTCTCGGCCCATCCGGCCCAGCCTCCTTCTTCCGTCACACCTCTGAGTCGGCCAGTCGGCCAGTCGGCCAGTCGGCCAGCCGATCAGTCGATCAGTCGGCCAACTAGGTTCTGTCCTCCGGCACTTTATATACACTCTAGGTATACACGCGGTGTACAGTCCTCTCCATGTCCATCGGCCACGCTCTTCTCGGGCTCCTGGAATCCGGGCCCCGCCACGGTTACGACTTGAAGCGAACCTTCGACGAGACGTTCAGGCACGACAAGCCGCTGCACTACGGGCAGGTCTACTCGACCATGTCCCGCCTCCTGAAGAACGGCCTCGTGGAGGTCGACGGGATAGAGGCCGTCGGCGGACCGGAACGCAAGCGGTACGCCATCACCGACACAGGCGTCACCGACGTGCGGCAGTGGCTCGCGAAGCCGGAGAAGCCCGAGCCCTACCTCCAGTCGACCCTCTACACCAAGGTCGTCCTCGCCCTGCTGACCGAGCGCGACGCCGCCGAACTCCTCGACACCCAGCGCGCCGCACATCTGCGTCTGATGCGCGTCCTCACGGACCGCAAGCGCAAGGGCGACCTCGCCGACCAACTGATCTGCGACCACGCCCTGTTCCATCTGGAAGCAGACCTGCGCTGGCTGGAGCTCACCGCCGCGCGCCTGGACAAGCTCGCCGCGGAGGTGCGCCCCTCATGAATCCCGCCGAAGCCCTTCTCACCGCCCACGACCTGCACAAGGCGTACGGGACCACCCCCGCCCTGGACGGCGCCTCATTCACCGTGAACCCGGGTGAGATCGTCGCCGTCATGGGCCCCTCCGGCTCGGGCAAGTCGACGCTGCTGCACTGCCTCGCGGGCATCGTCACCCCCGACTCCGGGGCGATCACCTACGACGGCCGCGACCTGACCGCGATGACCGACGCCCAGCGCAGCGCCCTGCGCCGCACGGAGTTCGGCTTCGTCTTCCAGTTCGGCCGGCTCGTACCGGAGCTGACCTGCGTCGAGAACGTGGCGCTGCCGCTGAGGCTGAACGGCGTCCACCGCAAGGAGGCCGAGCGCCGGGCCACCACCTGGCTGACGCGCCTGGAAGCCGACGACCTGACGGGCCGGCGGCCGGGCGAGATATCGGGCGGCCAGGGCCAACGCGTCGCCGTGGCCCGCTCCCTGGTCACGAACCCGCGCGTCCTGTTCGCCGACGAGCCGACCGGCGCCCTGGACTCGCTCAACGGCGAGCGCGTCATGGAACTGCTCACCGACGCCGCGCGCGGCTCGGACACCGCCGTCGTCCTCGTCACGCACGAAACGCGGGTCGCCGCCTACTCCGACCGCGAGATCGTCGTACGGGACGGCAAGTCCCGGCAGTTGGAGTCCGCGTGATGCCCCTCCTGAACGGCCACGCAGACCATGCCGACCGTACGGGCAGCGCGGCGGTCCAGCCCTCCGACGGTTCGTCGTCAGGGCCCTCCGGGCGGCTGCGCGATCTCGGCCTCGGCATCCGCTTCGCGGTGTCGGGCGGGCGCGAGGGCTGGATCCGTACGCTGCTCACCGCACTCGGCGTCGGCCTCGGCGTCGCCGTGCTGCTCGGCGCTGCGTCCGCGCCCACCCTGCTGCACGGGCTCGACGTACGCGGTGACGCCCGCCAGCTCGGAGTGGGAACCTCCGAGCAACTCAAGCGGGGCGAGCGGACGATGCTGGCCCTCGATGCCTCCACGGAGTACCGGGACCACGAGATCGGGGGCTATCTGCTGCGGCCCGAGGGCGCGCACCCGCCTCTGCCACCAGGGGTCGACAGGCTGCCCGGGCCCGGCGAGAGCGTCGTCTCCCCGGCGCTCAAGGACCTGCTCGACTCACCCGAGGGCAAGCTCCTCAAGCAGCGCTACGACCACCGCGTCATCGGCACCATCGGCGAAGCCGGTCTGACCGACCCCTTCGAGCTGTACATGTACGCGGGCAGTGACACTCTCACCGCCGACAACACCAGTGCCGCCCGGCTGGACCACTTCGGGCAGCACTGGCTGTCCGCTCCGCTGCAACCGGCCCTGATCCTGCTCATCGTCCTGGCCTGCGTCGTGCTCCTCGTCCCCGTCGCCATCTTCATCGCGACGGCCGTACGGTTCGGCAGCGAGCGCCGCGACAAGCGGCTCGCCGCACTGCGGCTGATCGGCGCCGACGTACGGACGACGCGGCGCATCGCCGCCGGTGAGGCCCTGTTCGGCTCGCTCGTCGGGCTGGTCTTCGGAGTGGTCTTCTTCCTCGCCGCGCGCCAATTCCTCGCACACTTCGAGTTCTGGCAACTGTCCGCCTTCCCCCAGGACTTCACCCCGGTACCCGCACTGGGCATCATGGTCCTGCTGGCCGTGCCGTTGGCATCCATCGCCGTGACCGTGTTCGCGTTGCGCTCGGTGACCATCGAGCCGCTGGGCGTCGTGCGCAACAGCCGCCCCCGTGGTCGCCGCCTGTGGTGGCGCCTGCCGGTCCCACTGATCGGTGTGCTGCTGCTGTCCATGACGGGCGCGGCCGACGCGGCGGGCGCCCTCGGCGTCGTACACGTCGCGGCGGGCATCGCACTCACCCTGATCGGATTGGTCCTGCTCCTGCCCTGGCTGGTGGAGGCGGCCGTTCGGCGCATGCGGGGCGGCCCGGTGCCCTGGCAGTTGGCCGTTCGCAGACTTCAGCTCAACAGCGGCGGCGCCAGCCGCGCGGTCGCCGGCATCACCATCGCGGTCGCGGGCGCCATCGCCCTGCAGATGTTCATCACCGGCATCGACGACGACTTCACCACAGCCACCGGCAAGGACCCCGGGCGGTCTGAACTCGGCGCCACCGCCGACGTCGGCAGCGGGGAACTGGCCCAGCGAATGGCCGACGAGTTCAGCGCGACGAGGGGTGTGAAGAAGGCCGTCGTCACCGTCGCGACATCGGCGAGCCCGGTGGGTGCGAAACCGGCTTCGGACGGGACCGTGCCGTCGGTCCGCTTCTCCGTCGGCTCATGCGCGTCGCTGCGCGAGATGGCGAAGCTGCCGTCCTGCTCGGACGGTGACGTCTTCCTGGTCAACGACTCACGTGACCCCGACCAGGACAGGGCTCTGGCCAAGCACGCACCCCGCGGTGCCCGCCTGGACTTCGGCGACCCCGGTGACAGCGACCGCACGGCATCCGGTACGGCCCGCTGGACAGTCCCGCACTCCGCCCGCACGGTCGAGACCCGGCGCGATCCCGCGAGAGGCGGCTACGGTGGAATCCTCGCGACCCAAGGAGCCTTTGACACCTCGCGACTCCCTTACGCCATGACGAGCGCGAAGATGCAGATCGACGACGATGTGCCCGACGCCGTCGACCATGTGCGCAACACCGCCTACCGGAACGACCCGACCATACGCGTACACAGCTTCCACACGGGTGAGCGCGACAAGGTCTACGACAACATCCGCTCCGGCCTGTTCACGGCCGCGGCTCTCACCATGATGCTGATCGCCGCATCCATGCTCGTATCGCAGGTCGAGCAACTCCGCGAACGGAAAAGGTTGTTGTCCGTTCTCGTCGCCTACGGCACCCGCCGCTCGACGCTGGCCTGGTCGGTGCTGTGGCAGACGGCGATCCCCGTCGTGATCGGCATGGTCGTCGCGGTCACCGGCGGACTCACGCTGGGCCGGCTCATGCTGGGCGTCGCCGGCGAACCAGTCACCGAGTGGTTCGTCTTCCTGCCCCTGGTGGGCGTAGGCGCCGCGGCGATAGCGGCGGTGACCCTGCTGAGCATGCCGGTGCTGTGGCGCTTGATGCGGACGGACGGTTTGCGCACGGAGTAGGGAGCAGGGAGTAGGCGGTAGGGAGTAGAGAGTAGGGAGTAGGGAGTAGGCACCCGCGGCGTGGTCGGCGCCGGCCGTCGGGCATCATCTGCGGGACGGAGCGGAGCGGAGCGGTGCGTAAGGTCATGCATGCCGTTCCGGGAAACGGACGGGGGGCACGGGTGGAGTGGGGAACGTTGGTCGCCACGCTGGGCGGCGGGTTCATCGCGATAGCGGGCACCGTGCTGGCCGACCGCCTGCGCACTCGTCAGGAGCACCTCCGTGGTCTTCAGACGCGCCGCAGGGACGTCTACACGGAGTTCATCGCGGCGGCGGGCGCGGCCCACACCGAACTGCGCCGCCTCGCCCAGAACGGCATCGGGGCGAGCGGCCTGGAGGAGGCGAGCCGTGCCGCCCTGACCGACGCCCGCATCTACGAGGTGCGCGAGCGCCTCTTCATCGACGCCAGCGCACGCATCGCGGGCACGGGCCAGACCATGTTCGAACGCCTCCGCGCCCTGCGGAAGGCGGTCGCCGCGGGCGCCGGAATCTCGACCCCGGCGTTCCACGACGTCTACCACCCCTACCTGGACGCCGTCTGGGCCTACCGCGAGGCCGTCCGCGACGAACTGGAGGGCCACGCCCTCACCCCGACCGACTTCGGCTGGACCGCGTGGGACGGCCGCGAGCGCTGTCCGCAGTGCGCGGAGCGCGGGACGGACACACCGCCCGGGCAGCGTTGACGCCCTGGTACCGGCTCAGCGGTCGCGGACGGGGCGGAGGCGGCGGAAGGGGCGGAAGGGGCGGAAGAACTCGCGCAGTTCCGCCGCGTAGCGTTCCGGCTGCTCGAACGGGGCGAAGTGGCCGCCGCGTTCGGGCTCGCTCACGTACGCGAGGTTCGTCGTCCGCGCGAGCCACGCCCTCGGCGGACGGACGACGTCGCCGCGGAAGAGGGAGAATCCCGACGGCACATCGACCCGCCGGGCGAGTTGTACCGGGTCGATCGCGGCGTTCGCGTGGTACATCCGCATCGACGAGCCGATCGTGCCGGTCAGCCAGTACAGCGTCACTGCCGTGAGGATCTCGTCCTTGGTGTAGACGCTCTCGATGTCGCCGCCGCAGTCACTCCACGCACGCAGCTTCTCGACGATCCACGCGGCGAGCCCGACGGGGGAGTCGGTCAGCCCGAACGCGGCGGTCTGCGGCTTCGTGCGGTGCAGCGCCCCGTACGCGCCCTCGCTCGCACCCCAGGCCGCGGCGCGCTCGAACCAGTCCCGCTCCTCGGCCGTGAGCTCCGCGGGGTCCCCGGTGAACACGGGAAGGCCACCGTCCATGCGGTGGACCGCCACGACCCTGTCGGGGTGATCGAGGGCGAGGTAGCGACTCACATGGCTGCCTATGTCACCGCCCGCCGCGCCGAACGTCCCGTAACCGAGCGTCGTCATGAGTTCGGCCCACAGGCCCGCCACCTCAATGGAGTTGAGCGGGGAGCCGGCGGGCCGCTCGGAGTAGCCGTAGCCCGGCATGTCGGGCACGACCACGTCGAACGCGTCGGCGGGGTCACCGCCGTGCGCACCCGGGTCGGCCAGCAGCGGGACGACCTTGGTGTACCGCCAGAACGAGTCCGGCCAGCCGTGGCAGAGCACGATCGGCAGCGCGGTCCCGGACGGCGCTGCGGCCCGCGCGTGCACGAAGTGGATCCCGAGGCCGCCGACCCGCGCGCGGAAGCGGGGCAGGCGCGCCAGCCGCGCCTCCTGGCCGGGCCAGTCGAAGCCGTCCGCCCAGTAGCCCACCAGCTCGCGCAGGTAGGCCACGTCGGTACCCAAGGACCAGCCCGCGTCCTCGGGCGCGTCCGGCCAGCGGGTGGCGCGCAGACGAGCCCGCAGATCGTCCAGGGCAGCCGGTTCGGCCCTCGGCGCGAACGGTTCGGGGCGAGGCGGGAGGGCCTCCGTGTCGCTCGTCATGGACGCCATCCTGCTACGCGACACGAGGCACCGCCCGCAGACACGCTCCCGGGAGTGTCCGCCACGACCACGGGCAGACGCGTGCCTCGTGGCGTGCGATAGGTTGCCCGCCATGACTGACCTCGGACATATCGCCTGGCCACCGGCCCCGATCAGGACCGAGCGACTCGTCCTCCGCGAGTCCGTGGCCAAGGACCGTGCGGCGTTCATCGAGTTGTTCGCCTCGCCGGAGGTGGGCACCTACCTCGGTGGGGCCCGAGCGCGTGATGACCTTGAGCGCGCGGTACCTGAGGTGCCCGGGCGGCGCCCCGGCTTCTTCGTGGTCGATCTGGGCGGAGCGATGATCGGCATGGTCTCGCTCGATCGGCGCGACGCGGAGCGTCCGGGGCATGTCGGTGAGGGCGCGGAGGAGGCCGAGATCGGCTACCAGTTCCTGCCGACGGCGTGGGGACGCGGGTACGCCGCGGAGGCGTGCGCGGCGGCACTTGACTGGTTCGCCGACGCGCGTCCGGGCGAGCCGGTGGTGCTCTGCACCCAGGTCGCCAACGCCCCCTCGATGCGCCTGGCGGCGAAGCTGGGCTTCACCGAGGTGGCGCGGTTCGAGGAGTTCGGCGCCGAGCAGTGGTTCGGCGTACGGGCGTCTGCCGGGTCTGCCGGGTCAGCCACGTCCGCTATGTCCGTCACTTGAACGCGCCTGTGCACCGGTCCGGTGAACGGTCCCGTGGTGTGGCCGCCGGATCGCCGATCAGCGGCACCGGAGCCGTTCACCGGCCCTGTTCACCGATACCGGTCACCGTGCCACGTCGGCCCCCGCAGTCGGCAGGAAGCGTGGTGCGCGCCACGCCTTCAGGCGGTTCTCCACCGCGGCCCCCAGTGACAGCAGCTTGCCGTCCTGGTGGTCACCGGCCATCAGGAGCAGGCCAATCGGCAGTTCGCCCACGGACCCGGCGGGCACCGAGAGGGACGGATACCCGGCGACGGCCGCGGGGGTGGAGGACGGGATGACGTCGTTGTCGCCGCGCGCGCAGTCCGTCGTCCAGGCGGCCGGGTTCGTGGGCGCGGCGATGGCGTCCAGGCGGTGGGAGGCCATGGTCTCGTCGATGGAACGCCGGGAGAGGTCCTTCAGCTCCGCGCGCATCGCCACGTACTCGGGGTCGGTCGTGGGCGGCGCGGCGAGGGCCTGCTCGAACAGCTCCTGGCCGGCGAAGCAGGCCTGCTCCTCGGGGTGGGCGCGGTTGAACTCGATCAGCTCGGCGAGGTTCTGGGGCCCCTCGCGCGTGGCGAGGTAGGCGTCGATGTCCCGGTGGAACTCGCTGAGCAGCGCCGGGAATTCGAGCTCGGCGAGCCGCGCCTGGTAGGGAGGCGTCACCTCGACGACCACGGCTCCGGCCTTGCGCAGCTTCTTCGCCGTACGGGTCATCACCGCGTCCACGTCGGAGCCGAGCGAGGGCAGGCGCCACAGACCGATCCGCTTGCCGCGGAGGTCCTGCGGCCCACCCGAGTGGGTGGCGGCGCTCTTTCCACTTCCACGCGAGCCCTCATCCTCGCTCAGCACCGAAAGCGTGAGCGCGGTGTCGACCACGTTGCGCGCCATGGGCCCTGCCGTGTCCTGCTCGGCGGAGATCGGCACCACGCCCGACTGGCTGACGAGGCCGAGGCTGGGTTTGTGGCCCACGACGCCGTTCATCCCGGCCGGGCACACGATGGAGCCGTCCGTCTCGGTGCCGATCGCCACCTGCGACAACGACGCGGCCAGCGCGGCGGCGGAGCCGGACGACGAACCGCACGGATTCCGGTCGAGGACATAGGGGTTGTTGGTCTGACCGCCCACTGCCGACCACCCCGACGTCGGTTTCGCCGCACGGAAGTTGGCCCACTCGGACAGGTTGGTCTTGCCGAGGATCACCGCCCCCGCCTCGCGCAGCCGGGTCACGAGCGCGGCGTCGGTGCCGGGCAGGCTCCCTGCGAGCGCCAGCGACCCGGCGGTCGTCGGCATGTCGCGAGTGTTGACGTTGTCCTTGATCAGGACGGGGATACCGTCCAGCGGCCCGAGGGTCTTGCCACGCCGGTGCCTGACGTCGCTGGCGGCCGCCTGGCGCAGGGCCGTCGGGCTGGTGCGCAGCACCGAGTGAATCTTGGAGTCGACCTTGTCGATCCGACGCAGGTAGGCACGGGTCAGCGCCGACGAGGTCAGCGAACCGCGCGCCATGCGCGCCTGGAGCTGCGGGATGGTCACCGTGTCGAGATCCACCCCGGCGAGATCCACCCCGGCGGGACCCGGCCCGGCGGGACCCGGCCCGGACGGCCTCGACGCGCTGTCGGTGCCGGACTCCGCGGCATGCGCGCCCGGATGCGTACCGACCGTTAAAAGAGACCCCGCGACAAGCGCGGCGGTCATTGCGGCAATGCTTCTCTTCCCCATGCGGGTCAGCGGACTACACGCGGCACGTCCGGCGCAAGGGTGCGTGGCTGCCTCCGCAGATTGTGGACACCGCGTCCACGATTCCACTCGTATGCCCACCCTCCCGAACCCCGTCGCAGGAGCGGGTTGATACTGGACGTGCCGCTGCGCACTGCATCACCGTGCTCAACCTCACGCCTCAACCCCACGCCTCAACCCCACGTACGAAGAGAAGAGTTCGATGCGAGTCAGTACAGGCGACGACGCGATCAGGCCCATCACGGAGAGTCTTCGGGATCACGCCTCGCGCCGCGGGGAGAAGGTCGCCTTCCAGGATCGCCGAGTGCGGCGGACCTACCGCGACCTGGAGCAGCGGACCGCGCGGTTGGCCGGACACCTGGCCGGACTCGGGCTGGGGCGGGGCGAGCGCGTGGCCATCCTGCTCGGCAACCGCGTCGAGGCGGTCGAGAGCCTGCTGGCCGTGGTCCGGGCGAGCGGAGTGGGCGTACCGCTGGACGCGGGTGTTCCGGAGGCGGAGCTGGACCGCCTGTTGGAGGACTGCGGCGCGCGCGTGCTCGTCACGGACGAGGTACGGCTGATCCGTCAGCCGGGGCTGCTGTCCCGGCCCGGGCTCACTCTGGTGGTGGCCGAGGGCGGCGGCGTGGCGGGTGGCGAGTCGGACCGGGAGGCGGGCGGCGAGGCGGACGGTGAGCAGGGCATCGACAGCCGGGGCGCCGGAAACCCTGGTGTCCTGACGGACGCGCTCGGTGCGCCCAGTGGCGCCGTACGGTACGAGGATCTGGCCGGTACGGAGCCGGTCACGCCCGCCCGGGACGATCTGGGGCTGGACGAGGTGGCGTGGACGCTCTACACCTCCGGCTCCTCCGGTACCCCCAAGGGCGTGCTGTCCACCCAGCGCAACCGCCTGGCGCCGGTCGCGACAGGCCTCGTGGGTGTCCTGGGCCTGTCGGAGCGGGACCGGCTGCTGTGGCCGCTGCCGCTGTACCACGCCATGAGCCAGGT
Source organism: Streptomyces sp. DSM 118878 (assembly GCF_052936595.1). Classification (NCBI taxonomy): domain Bacteria; kingdom Bacillati; phylum Actinomycetota; class Actinomycetes; order Kitasatosporales; family Streptomycetaceae; genus Streptomyces; species Streptomyces sp. DSM 118878. Next base: position 352,506 of record NZ_CP193622.1, on the reverse strand, counting down.
GGTCTGCGTCCTCGGGGTGACCGTGACCGGCGCGAGCGCCATGCTTCTGCCCCGGTTCTCGGTGCGGTCGGTACTCGGCGAACTGCGCGGCGAAGACGCTCACTTCACACTCCTCGGCGGGGTGCCGACGACGTACTCGGCCTTGCTCGACGAGCTGCGGCGAGGGGACGGCAGCGGTCTCGGCGCGCCCGCGCTGCGGGGTTGCATCAGCGGTGGCGCCTCCGCGGGGCCCGAGTTCCGCAGGTCCTTCGAGGAGGTCTGCCGTGTGCCCTACCTGGAGCACTACGGCAGCACCGAGGCCGGCCCGGTCACCATGGCCGCACCCGGCCAGGAGTCGTCCTCGGCCGACTCCTGCGGCCGGGCACTGCCCGGCACCCGGATCCGGGTCGGTGGTGGCGTGGACGGACAGGACGTCGGTGAGGGCGAGTTGTGGGTGTGGGGGCCAGGTGTCATGGCCGGCTACCACGGCGCTCCGGAGGCCACCGACGAGGTTCTCCGCGATGGTTGGTTCCGTACCGGTGACTTGGCGAGGATCGAGCCGTCCGGCGACCTCGTGATCACCGGTCGGGCGACTGACCTCATCATCCGTGGCGGCGTGAACATCCATCCCGCGGAGGTGGAGGCGGTCCTGCGGCGCCTGCCCGGCGTGGCGGACGCCGCCGTGGGCGGGCGCCCGCACCCCGTCTTCGGCGAGGTGCCCGTGGGTTACGTGGTTCCTGGGCCGGCCGACGGTGGTTCGGACGGCGGTGCTGCGAACGACGGTGCTCCGGACGGCGATGCTCCGGACGGCGGCGTCCCGGATCGAGATGTCCTGGACCGAGATGTTCGGGACCGAGACATCCTGCGCCGAGTCGTCCTGGACCGAGGCGCTCTGCTGGCCGCCTGTCGCGCGGAACTGTCCGCCTTCAAGGTGCCCGCCGAGTTGTACGAGGTGGACCACATCCCCCGTACCGCCTCCGGAAAGGTCCAGCGGTTCGCCCTCGCGGGCCTGAGCATGCGGGTGCTCGGGGGAGGGGCAGAGGCAGCCGGGGCGGGAACCGGCCCCGAGGACGACCTGCTGGCCCTCGTACGCCGCGAGACGGCGGCCCTGGTCGGCTGCCCGGTCGAGGAGGTGGAACCGGAAACGGCCCTCCGGGACCTGGGCATGGACTCCCTGACGGCGACGACGCTGCGGGAACGGCTGTCGGCGGCCACCGGTCTTCCCCTCTCCGAAGCTGTCGCCTTCGACTTCCCCACGGCTGTGGCGCTCGCCGACCACCTCCGCGCGCGCAGCGCCGCCGCTCGGCCCGCCACCGGCACCGCGCGCCCGGGAGGGCACCCGGCGGACGACGACGACCCCGTGGTGATCGTGGGGATGGCCTGCCGCTACCCCGGAGGCGTGACCTCTCCCGAGGAACTGTGGGCGCTGGTGGCCGAGGGAACGGACGCCATCGGCCCCTTCCCGTCCGACCGGGGCTGGGACACACAGGCACTGTATGACCCGGACCCCGGACGCCCCGGCCACACCTACGTGCGTGAGGGCGGTTTCCTCTCCGGCATCGACCGCTTCGACCCAGGCTTCTTCGGCATCTCACCCCGTGAGGCCGTGGCCATGGACCCGCAGCACCGACTGCTCCTCGAAGTGGCCTGGGAGGCCTTCGAACGCGCCGGCCTGGTGCCTCGCACTCTGCGCGGCACGTCGGCCGGGGTGTACATCGGGATGATGTACAGCGACTACGCCGGTCGCCTCGCCGAGACGCCCGAGCAGGTCGAGGGCTACCTCAGCCTGGGCAACGCCGGAAGTGTCGCCTCGGGACGCATCTCCTACACCTTCGGTCTGGAGGGACCGGCCATCACGGTGGACACGGCGTGCTCCTCCTCCCTGGTGGCCCTGCACCTGGCGGCCCAGGCCCTGGTCCGTGGCGAGTGCTCGTACGCGCTGGCAGGCGGGGTCACGGTGATGTCAGGACCGTCGTCGTTCGTGGAGTTCAGCCGGCAGCGGGCGCTGGCTCCGGACGGCCGCTGCAAGGCGTTCGGCGCCTCCGCCGACGGTACGGGATGGGCCGAGGGCGCCGGCATGCTGTTGCTGACCCGGTTGTCCGAGGCCCGAGGCGCCGGGCTTCCGGTGCTGGCCGTCGTACGCGGATCGGCGGTCAACCAGGACGGAGCGAGCAACGGACTGACGGCACCGCACGGACCTGCGCAGCAGCGAGTGATACGGCAGGCCCTCGCGCAGGCACGGCTGGCGCCCGGCGACATCGACGCGGTGGAGGCACACGGCACCGGCACCCGCCTGGGTGATGTCATCGAGGCAGAGGCGTTCTTGGCGACGTACGGGCACGAGCCGCGCGAACGTCCGCTCTGGCTCGGCTCGGTGAAGTCGAACATCGGTCACACCCAGGCCGCCGCGGGGGTGGCGGGGGTGATCAAGACGGTACAGGCGATGGCGCACGGTCTGCTGCCCCGTACGCTGCACGCGGACGAACCGAACGACCGGGTCGACTGGTCATCGGGCCGGGTGGCGCTGCTGACCCGGCCGGCACCATGGCCGAGGACCGACCGCCCGCGCCGGGCCGGAGTGTCCTCGTTCGGCATCAGCGGCACCAACGCCCATGTGGTGCTCGAAGAGGCACCGGCGACCCCGGACACATCACCGGCGACCCCGGACACATCACTGTCGACCCCGGTCATGGACGCGACCCCGGTCATGGACGCGGTCCCGGTTCCCGCCCCGGTCCCGGTGGCGATGTCAGCGAGAACCGTGTCCGGGCTGAAGGCCCAGGCACGACGGCTGTACGAGAAGGTGGCCGCCGACCCGGACGCGACCCCGACGGACGTCGGGTACGCGCTCGCCACCACCCGTACCGCCTTCGACCACCGGGCCGTGCTGGTGGCCCGGGACCGTGCCGAACTGCTCGCCTCCCTCCAGTCGTTGGCGGAGGGCGGAAGCCCGCCCGGAGTACGGACCGGCACGTCACGCCGCCGCGGCCCCCTGGCTTTCCTCTTCACCGGGCAAGGCAGTCAACGCCTCGGGGAAGGGCGGGAGTTGTACGCGTCGAGGGAGCGGCATCCGGGCTTCGCCCGGTCCTTCGACGAGACATGTTCGCTTTTCGATCCTTCGCTTCCGGTGCCCCTGCGGGACGTCATGTTCGCCGCTCCGGGCACCGGGACGGGCTCGCTCCTGGCGACGGCCCAGTTCGCGCAACCTGCGCTCTTCGCCCTGGAAACGGCCCTGTTCCGGCTGCTGGCGGACTGGGGTGTGCGTCCGGACCTGGTGGCGGGGCATTCGCTGGGTGAGGTGACCGCCGCGCATGCCGCCGGGGTGCTGTCGCTCAGTGACGCGTGCGACCTGGTGGCAGCCAGGGGCCGGCTGATGGACGCGCTGCCGCCGGGCGGTGCGATGGCCTCTCTGGCCGCCGGTGAGGAGGAGGTGGCGGCCCACCTCGCCGAGACGGGGTGCGCGGTGGAGATCGCCGCCGTCAACGGGCCCTCCTCCGTGGTCGTCTCCGGGGATGAGGCGGCTGTGGCGGGGACCGTCGCGGAATTCCGCGCGCGGGGCCGGTCGGCGACACCACTGCCGGTGAGCCATGCCTTCCACTCCGCACGGATGGAACCCATGCTGGCCGACTTCACGGAGGTGGTGCGCGGCCTGTCCTTCACCACGCCGCGAACTCCGCTGATCACCGCCGTATCCGGACGCGCGGCCACCGATGAGGAGCTGCGCTCACCGGAGTCCTGGGTGGACCACGTCCGCCGCCCGGTCCGCTTCGCCGATACGGTGACCCATCTGCGGGACCGCGGCGCGGCGCACTACGTCGAGGTGGGTCCGGGCGGGGTGCTGACCGGCCTGGTACGCGGGTGTCTCGCCGTGCCCGACCCTGTCCCGGCCACGGGCCCGGTGCCGGCCACGAACCAGGTGACGGTAACGGATCAGGTCCCGGCCACGAACCAGGTGACGGTCACGGGCCCGGTTCCGGCCACGGACCAGGTGACGGCCACGGACCAGGTCCCGGTCGGCGAGCAGCCTCCGGCGCCGGTGGTGCCGCTGGTTCTGCCGACGCTGCGCCAAGCACGGCCGGAGGCCGACACCCTGGTCGACGCCGTGGCGGCTCTCTACAGCCACGGGATGCCCGTCGACTGGGAAGCCGTCTTCGCCGGACACCACCCCCGGCGGTTCTCCCCGCCCACCTACGCCTTCGAGCGCCGCAGGTACTGGCTCGACGCCCCCGCGCGACACCGGCCCACGCCCCCGTCCGACAAGCCGGCCCACCCGTTCCTGTCCCACCGCACGGAGACGGCGGACGGCGGCCTGCTGCTGGGCGGACAGCTCTCCGTGCACGAACACCCCTGGCTGGCCGATCACGTCGTCGCGGGGGCGGTGGTGCTGCCCGGGACCGCGCTCGTGGAGTTGGCCCTGCATGCCGGCGCGTCGCTCGGCACGCCGACTTTGCATGAACTCGCCCTGACGGCACCGCTGGTGCTGCCCACGGACAGCACCGTCGAACTACAGGTAACGGTGTCGGGGGCGGACGGGGCGGACGGGACGGACGGCGCGGGACGACGAAACGTCCTCTTCCACGCCCGACCGCACGCGTCGGACCGTCATCAACCCTGGCGCCTGCACGCCTCCGGAACACTCGAACCGCGGCAACAGCCGCAGGGCCACGCCACCGCTGACACCGGTGCCTGGCCTCCGCCGGGCGCCGTCCCCCTGCACGGCGACGGTACCGACGACGACCCGTACGGGCCGCTGGCAGGGACGGGGTTGGACTACGGCCCCTCTTTCCGCGGCCTGCGTGCCGCCTGGCGGCACGGGGAGGAGCTGTACGCCGACGTTGTACTGCCCGAGACCGTACGGGCCCCGCTCACGGAAGAGGGCGGCCCGCGGTTCCTGCTGCACCCCGCGCTGCTGGACGCGGCCCTGCACGTCTTGGCCCTCGACGGCCGCGTGTCAGATCATGGCGCGGCGGCCGAGGCGGACAGCAACGGGGTCGCCCTGCCGTTCGCCTTCGAGGGAGTGACCCTTCACAGTGCCGCTCCTGCCGCCCTTGCCGCCACTGCCCCCACTGCCGTCACCTCAGCCGGGCAGCAGCGGGTGCGTGTGCGTGTCTCGCCCGAATCCAACGGCCGGGCCCGGCTGGTACTGACCGACGACGGCGACGCACTGGTGGCTACGGTGCGTTCGCTGACGCTCCGGCCGCTTCCGGCTCCGCTTCCGGCTCCACTTCCGCGGTCCGGGCCGATAGCGGCGGACCCGGACGCCGGGTTCCTGCACCGCATGGACTGGGTGCCCCTGTCCCAGCCGTCCGTGCCCTCGATTGCTCCCACCTGGGGTGTCATGGGGCCGGTCGGCACACGGCTGGTGGATGTCCTGGCCCCTCGCGGCTCCGGCGTTCCGGTCTACCCCGACCCGGCATCGGCGGGAGACGGAGCACCCGCCGTGGTCGTCGTCGCCTCGTGTCCGACACTCCCGGAGACGGCAAGTGGTGCGCATGACCTGGAGGCACAGGACCTGTCGGCACATGACCTGTCGGCACAGGACCTGGCGGCGCAGGTGCTGGAAGCGACGAGCGAGGCCCTGCGGCTGATCCAGGAGTGGCTCGCCGACCCCCGTCTGGCCGACTCCCGTCTCATCCTCGTCACCTCCGGCGCCGTCTCCCCGCCCGACGGGGACGGCGACGCCGATGCCGACGCCGACGCCGATGCCGGGAGTCACGTACCCGCCCACGCGGCGGTGTGGGGTCTGGTCCGCTCGGCTCTGCGCGAGAACCCGGGCCGTCTCGCCCTGCTCGACATGGACGATCACCCCGACTCCTGGCAACTGCTCCCCGGCCTTCTGGCCACTCCGGCGCCGGAAACAGCGGTACGGCACGGCATGGCCTTCGTACCCCGACTCGTCCCGGTGGTCGACGGAAGCAAGGAGCAGCGGCAGCGGCGGCGGCTCGATCCCGAGGGAACCGTACTGGTGACCGGCGGCACCGGTTCACTCGGCATGCTGGTCGCACGGCACCTGGTCGCCGCCCATGGCGTACGGCATCTGCTCCTCGCAAGCCGGCGAGGGCAGCGGGCGCCGGGGGCGGACGCGCTCGTCGCCGAACTCACCGGCCAGGGTGCCGAGGTGACGGTGCGGGCGTGTGACCTCGCGGACCGGACCGAGCTCGCGGCGCTGCTCGACTCCGTACCGGCGGCCCACCCGCTGACCGGTGTGATCCACACCGCGGCGGTGCTGGACGACGGCATCGTCCCCGCGCTCACTCCTGCCCGTCTGGAACGCGTACTGCGGCCCAAGGCCGACGCCGCGCTCGCCCTGCACGAACTGACCCAAGGGCACGACCTGGCGATGTTCGCGCTGTTCTCCTCCGTGGCCGGTGTCTTCGGCTCCGCGGGCCAGGCCGGCTACGCGGCGGCCAACCATGTTTTGGACGCGCTCGCGCGACACCGGGGCCGACTCGGCCTGCCGGGTACGTCCATCGCCTGGGGCCCGTGGCAGCAGAGCGACGGCATGACAGCACACCTCACCGAAGTGGACCTGCGCAGGATGGCCCGCTCCGGATTCATCCCGCTCGGCCAGGAGGAGGGCCTGACCCTCTTCGACGCCGCCGTGGCCGGTGACGACCCCGAAGTGGTCGCGGCGCACATCGCCCCGCCGGCGCAACCGGAGGCGGACAGCCACCGAACACCCGTATCCGCCGCGGTGGAAGCGGCGGGCGGCAACCGGGCCTCGTTCGCGCGACGATTGGCGACCGCCGCACCGGACCAGCGAACAGCCATGCTTGTCACAGAGGTACGGTCGCAGGCGGCCGCCGTCCTCGGCCACCCCGAGGGCGCGGGCGCGATCGACGAGAGCGACCGGTTGGCGGACCTGGGACTCGACTCCCTGGCCGCGGTCGACCTGCGTAACGCGCTGTCGGCATCGACGGGACTGGCATTGCCGTCCACGTTGCTGTTCGACTTCCCCACGGCACGGTCGGTCGCCGCCGAACTGGCGGAGCGGTACGCCCGGGACACCGTCACCTCGGAACGGCGGCACGTCACCGACCGCCCGGAGGAGGTAGCGGATGTACCCGATGTATGGGAAGTGCCCGATGTGCCAGACGTGCCAGACATGCCAGACGTGCCAGACGTGCTGGATGCCGGGAACGCCTCCGACTCCCTGAGCGGGCTCTTCCGCAGCGCATGTCTCCGGGGCCGCACCTGGGACAGCATGGTGCTGCTCACCATCGCGGCACGCCTGCGACCGGTCTTCGACGAGGCCGAGGCCACCGACGCGGTACTCGCACCCACCACCCTCGCGTCGGGCGGAGCGGGCGCCCGGCTGATCTGTTTCCCCTCCTTGAGCGCATTCTCAGGACCTCACGAGTACGCGCAGCTCGGCGCCGCGCTTGAAGGCCTGCGGCCCGTCTCGGCGGTGCGGCACCCGGGCTTCGAGCGCGGCGAGGCGCTGCCCGCCGGGCTGGAGGCCCTGGTCACCGCGCAAGTCGCCGCGGTCCGAGCCGTCGCGGGCGAGGCTCCCGCGGTGCTGTTGGGCCGCTCGGCCGGCGGGTGGGTGGCCCAGGCCGTGGCCGAGCGACTGGAAGCCGACGGCTCCGCCCCGGCCGCCGTCATCCTGGTGGACACCTACCCGCACGACGCGGACAGCCAGGAGCAGTCGTTCTCCGCGATGACGTCGGACATGCTGCGACGGGCCGCGAAAGCCTCCTCGGCCGACACCGACCGGCTCACCGCGATGGCCGGATACTTCGAGCTCTTCGCCGACTGGAAGCCCGCGCCGCTCGACGTTCCGACCCTGTACCTGCGGGCCCGGGACCCACTGCCTGGCGCGGAACCCGCCCCGCCCTGGGCCCTGCCGCACACCGAAGTCACCGTGCCGGGAGACCACTTCACCGTACTGGAGGAACACGCCCGCACGACGGCACTCACCGCCGAGCACTGGTTGACCGAACTCTGACGGCACGCGGACGTCCGATGAACCGTTTGACCTTCACCTTGGGGGAGGCCACAACATCGTGAGGGCCGGGCGACGGGCCCGGCATGAGGAGGGGGAGCGAGCAATGGGGTTGCTGACCATCGGGGCGTTCGCGAAGGCGTCCCGGCTGTCGCCGAAGGCACTGCGCCTGTACGACGACCTGGGCCTGCTGCCCCCGGCCCGCGTCGACCCGGTGACCGGCTACCGCCTCTACGCACCGGAGCAGTTGGACCAGGCCCGCCTCGTGGCCTGGCTACGGCGCCTGGGAATGCCGCTGGCCCGTATCCGGCACGTGTGCGCGCTGGATGCGGGCGCGGCGGGCCAGGAGGTCCGCGCGTTCTGGGCCCAGGTCGAGGCCGACGCCGCCGCGCGGCGTGACCTGGCCGGCTTCCTCATCGACCACCTGTCACGGAAGGACCCCACCATGTCCACGACCGCGAAGCCCCTGTCGATCCGTTACGCCGCGCTGTCCGACACAGGTCTCGTTCGCGAGAGCAACCAGGACACCGCCTACGCCGGGTCCCGGCTGCTCGCCGTCGCCGACGGCTGCGGAAGCCAAGGAGCCCCCGCCAGTGCGGCCGCCATCGACGCCCTCAAGCACCTGGAGACCGACAGCATCCCGGCAGGCAATCTCCTCAACGTCCTCGAAGACGTCATCGACCAGGCCAAACAGGCCGTGCGCGACATCGCCGGAAGCGGATCCTCGCCCGAAGACACCGGCACGACCCTCACCGCGATGCTCTGGACAGGGTCACAGTTGGCCCTGGTCCACATCGGTGACTCCCGCGTCTACCTCCTGCGCGGCGGTGAGATGTTCCAGATCACCCACGACCACACCATGGTCCAGTCGATGGTCGACGAAGGCCGCCTCAGCCCCGAGGAAGCCGCCTCCCACCCCAGGCGCTCGCTGCTGGTCCGGGCCCTGGGGCACGGCGCCGACACCGTCCCCGACATGCGCCTCCACGACGCTCGGCCGGATGACCGCTACCTGCTCTGCTCCGACGGTCTGTCCGCCGTCGTGCCGACCCAGGACATCCACCGAGTGCTCACCGAGATCACCGAACCCGAACAGGCCGTACGCGAACTCATCGCACTCGCCAACGGCTTCGGCGGCCCCGACAACGTCAGCTGCGTGGTCGCCGACGTCTTGGAGCCCCAGTAAAGGCACTGACAGATCGGCATCTCTATGGTTACGATGCCGCCGATGATGAACTCCTCCTCGTACGGAACGGGGGAATCGTTCGCGCAAGGTGAGTGCTGATGGCACATCACCTCGCGAACGAGTTTCCTCCCCACCTGTTGATGTGGCAGCGCGTACGTCAGTACGCCGTGCCGCCGTCCATGATCGAGACCGCGACCGCACGACGTGCGGTGGGTGACTGGGCGGGGGCCTGCGCCGCCGCCCGCGTCGACGTCGACCTCGATCTGCGCGCCGTCCGCAACCGCCACGGCACCGAACTCCTCACCCGCCTCCGCGTGGATCTGCGTCGGCTGGCGCCCGATCTGCTGCGCTGGCACATGCCCAGAATCGCCCCTGACGGGCGGCTCCGGCCCGGCCTCACCATTTCCCTGGCCCGCTTCCACGGTTACGCCGCCACGCCACTGCACCTGGTCGTGCGGACACCGCCCGCCTGGGCGGACGCCGGGCAGCGGATGTCCCTCGCCCTGTGGGAAGGGTCGGTGGGCACCGCTGCCGGGCACCATCCGTACCACCCTCACCATCCGTACCACCCGCACTACCCGTACCTGTCCCCGTCCCCGCATCCACACCCGCATCCCGACCGGCGTTTCCGGCTCGACTTGCACCGCCATCTCTGGGACGCCGCTCGCAGCGGCGAACTGGGCCGAGCCCACCATGCCGATGGGTTCGACGGATTGGCCGCCGGGGCGGAAGTGTTGTTGCGCGCCGAGGGGCGGCCACGCGGGGCGTTCACCGTGCGGCTCGGTGCGCGCGGTCGCCGGGCCGTGCTCGAACTCGTCGCCCCCGACGCGAGCCATGCCCCGACGGTGCGGCCGCTGGGGGAGGAGCTGCCGCCACAGGAGGTCGCCGCGCTGCCGGTGCTGCCGGAGGCCGCGGCCCGGCCCCTGCCCGACCTGGAACTGCTGCGGGCAGGCCTGGTCGACGTCGAGAGCCTGCATCCGCTCGTCGCCGCGGCACTGCCGACGTTCGCTGCGGCGCCCTCGGCGCCCTCGGCGCCCTCGGCGCCCTCGGCGTCCTCGGCGCCATCGGCCGCCGGCTCGGCCCCCGCATCGGGCGATCCGCATCGCGTCCAGTGCCGCGGTGAGGTTCACCGCATCGCACTGCGGGACGGCGTCCTGACGGCGGTCGATCACGACCCGGACCAACTGCGCCGTGAGGAGCTGCTGGTGGCCTTCGGCGGGCCGCCATTGCCCTGCCTGCGGGCCATCGACGCGGTTCACCGCACCCCGCAGGCGCTGCCCGCGGTGCGTGAGCGGCTCGCCCACGGAGATGTCACCGGGGCGCTCGCGGTGGTCGAAGGGCTGCTCGGTACCGGTGCCGTCCTGCGCGACGGACCGCTCCGCGAGGCGCTGGAAGCCGCCGCGGCCCGCCGCGTAGACCATGGTCTCTTCCGATCCGGGCTCCTCCCCGGAGCCTCCGGGGCCGGGAAAGGGGCAGGTACGAGTGCCGGGCGCGCGAAGGCGGCTCATCGTCCTCGCCTCGACCGTCACACACCGGTCGTGACGCGCCGCAAGCGCAGTACCCGGTCCCGCCCTCGCACCGGCTTGGCCTGCTGACCGGCTTGGCCCGTTGACCGGTCTGGCCTGTTGACCGGTCTGGCCCTGTTGACCGGCCTCGTCTGCTGGCCGGTCCGGTCTGCTGACCGGTCGGCCTCGTACGCCGAAGCCCGTGCCCCCGTACACCTCCAAGATCCGGAATGGGGCCGCCCCGTTCCCCCGACCCACCCAGGTGATGCCCATGACCACCAGCACGCTCCTGCCCACTCCGCTCCCGGCCGCCGACATGCCCGTAACGACGACTCCCTCCGAGCCGTCCGATACCAGTGCCCGGCTCGCCCTCGCCGACGACTTGCTGGCCCTGCTGCGCACGACCAGCACCGAGCCGCGCCCCGATGAGCAGCTCGAAGCGCTCACCCTGGCCGTCTCGGCCGACCTGCCCGTGCTGCTCTGGGGTGAGCCGGGCATCGGCAAGACCGCGGCGCTGACACAGCTCGCCGGCTCCCTCGGCCTGCCGCTGACGACCGTGATCGCCAGCGTCCATGAACCGTCCGACTTCTCGGGACTGCCCATCGTGGGCGACGACCCGGCGGTGCAAGGTGTGCCGATGGCGCCGCCGCAGTGGGCCGTCGAGCTCGTACGCGCCGGGCGGGGGCTGCTCTTCCTGGATGAGTTGTCCACCGCCACGCCCGCCGTCCAGGCCGCCCTGCTCCGGGTGGTCCTGGAGCGGCGGGTCGGAGCGCTGCGCCTGCCCGCGGGGGTACGCATCGTGGCCGCCGCCAATCCGCGCGCCTCGGCGGCGGACGGGTGGGAGCTGAGCCCGCCGCTGGCCAACCGTTTCGTGCACCTGCACTGGACGCATGACCGTGAGGTGGTGGTGCGCGGCCTCGGCGGGGTCTGGCCGCGCGCGGAGCTGCCCCGGCTGCTGCCGGCGCGGCTGCCGGAGGCGGTGACGTTCGCCCGGGGCGTGGTGTGCGGCTTCCTGGAGGCGCGGCCGACGCTGATCCACCGGCTGCCGAGCACCGAGACGCGGCGCGGCGGGGCCTGGCCGTCCCCACGGAGCTGGGAGGCGGCGCTGACCCTGCTGGCCTTCGGTACGGCGGCATCCGTCTCCCGGGATGTGCTGGCGCTGCTGGTGAGGGGCGCGGTGGGGGACGGGCCGGGCCTGGAACTCCTCGCGTACCTGGACCGGCTGGACCTGCCGGACCCGGAGACGTTGCTCGCCGACCCGGCCGCCGCCGAGCTGCCGGACCGCGGCGACCTGCGTCAAGCGGCGCTGGACGCGGTGGTGGCGGCTGTCGGGGCACGGCCGGAGCGGGAGCGGTGGGAGGCGGGCTGGGCGGTGCTGGCCCGTGCGTTGGAGACCGGCACCCCCGACCTGCTGGTTGCCCCGGCGACGACACTGGCCGCACTGCGGCGCGACGACTGGGAGGTGCCGGACACGGTGGAGCGGCTGGCCGGAGTGGTCGGCCTCGCCCGGCGCGCAGACCGGTCGGTGGGGCGGGCCACGGCGGCAGCGGCCGGGCCCGGGGCGAGGACACGCCGATGACGGGGGCCGCGAAGCGCCCTGAGCCGCACCTGTCGCCGCACCTGTCGCCGCGCCAGGGACCGCGTCCGCTGCCCCGCCCCTCACCCCGGCCGACGGCGCCGCGCCCGGCGCGGGCCCCGGCGCCGAGGCAGCCGTCCGGCTCCGGCAGGCCGGACGACCGGCCTGGGCGAGGGCAGGGTGACCGCCGCCCCGGGCTACCCCTGGACATGGAGAAACTGCTCTCCGCCCGGCTGCACGCGGTGAAGGTCCGGCCCTACCTCGCCGACGCGCTCTTCGCACTGCATGTGGTGGAGGACCGCTCGGTGCCGACGATGGCGGTGGACGCCCATTGGCGCTGCTACGTATCCGCCGGTTTCGTGGCGCGCACCCCGGTGGAGGAGCTCGCGGGCGTCTGGGTGCACGAGGTCTCCCACCTCCTCCGGGACCACCACGGGCGGGGTGAGCGATACGCGCGCGAACACGGGCAGCACGGCCCCGGCGAGCGGTTGCGACGCAACATCGCCGGGGACTTCGAGATCAACGACGACATCTACGGTGATGGCCTCCCCCTGCCCACCGGGGCAGTGCTGCCGTCGCTCCTTCGGCTGCCCGACGGCCTCCTGATGGAGGAGTACCTGCGCAGGGCCTCGATGTCCGGGCCGGTCGCGGAGCTGGCCTGGCTGGACTGCGGCAGCGGTGCCGACGGACAGGAACGGCCGTGGGAACTGGGGCCGGACGGGGCCCATGGACTGACCCGGCAGCAGCGGGACGCGGTCCGTTTCCGGGTCGCGGAGGGCATCAGGGGCCGACCGGGCACGGCGCCCGAAGGGTGGCGCCGCTGGGCGGACCAGGCGTTCCAACCGCAGCAGCCCTGGCGGCAGTTGCTCGGCTCGGCGATCCGCTCGGCGGCGGGCGCGCCGGGGGTGGGCGAGAACCACAGCTACCGGCGCCCGTCCCGACGCTCGGCCGGCGTCCCCGGGGTGGTGCTGCCCAGCCTGCGCCGAACGCCACCCAGGGTCTGCGTGGTGATCGACACCTCCGGGTCGGTCAGCGACGCCGAGTTGGGCGGCGCGCTGTTGGAGGTGGCGGCGATCTCGCGGGCGGTGGGCGGACGGCGTGACCTGGTCTCGGTGATCTCCTGCGACGCGGCGGCCGGGGTCGTCGTCCCGCTCTGCCGTGCCGAGGCGATGGAACTGTTCGGCGGCGGCGGGACGGACCTGCGCTCCGGTTTCGACCGGGCGCTTCGCAGCCGGCCGCGCCCGGACGTGATCGTCGCCCTCACGGACGGCCAGACCCCGTGGCCCTCGGCACAGCCGCCCTGCCGAACCGTCGTAGGACTCTTCCCGCGCACCGCTCGTGGGGTCGACGAGGAGAACCCGGACTACGTCCCGGACACCCCGCCGCCCTGGGCACGTGTCGTCAGCATCGGCTGAGCGGGCGTGCGCTCCGAAGTCATTCCGGAGCCACCCCAAGCGATGCCATAGCCACCCCATAGCCCCTCATAGCCACCTCAGAGTCACCCCACGGGCATGAATTCGGGAAGCGTAAGGGCCGAGTGGGCCGGTCGCCCCTTCGAGGCGGGCATCGTGCTGAGCTTGCGCAGCATGTCGTTGCGCTGCTCCAGGGCCCGGGCTGTGGTGGGGAAGAGTGTGGCGCCGCCCTTGCCGATCTGGTCCTGGTTCAGGGTCACGAATTCACGGGTGCTGTGTTCGTAGGCGGCGAAGCCCGCCGCGTGGTCCCGGTCGGCCAGGGAACCGGCGAGCATGTACGCACCGACGAGCGCGAGGCTGGAGCCCTGCCCGGTGAGGAACGAGGGCGCGTACGCGGCGTCGCCCACCAGCGCGACCCTGCCGCTGGACCAGCGTGGCATGCGGATCTGGCTGACCGCGTCGAAGAACAGGTCATCCGCGTCACGCAGGGCGGCAAGCATTCCGGGGACCTCCCAGCCCGCGTCGGCGAAGACCGTGGCCACCAGGTCCCGTTGGGCCTCTGGGTCACGGAACGCGCCGAATGGTGGTTCCGCGTGGGCGAAGTTCAAGAAGGCGTGCACTTCGTCGTCGTCCCCCACGGCGTAGAGAGCCGCGGCTCTGCCCGGCGTGTTCCACATCGTCACCTCCTGGGAGAGGCCGAAGGTGTTGCGCATGGTGAACCCGGCGAAGCAGTACCCGAGGTACCGGTGGAACTGCTCTTCGGGGCCGAACAGAAACTCCCGGGTACGTGAGTGCATGCCGTCCGCGCCGAAGACCATGTCGAACGTACGCGTGCTGCCCCCGCGGAAGGTGACATCGACCCCGCGGCCGGACTGGCCGGACCGGCTGGACCGGATGGACTGCTCGGACTGGTCGAGGCCGACGATGGAGTCGTTGAACAAGAACTCCACGTCGTCACGGACCGCCGCGTAGAGAGCGTCGGTCAGGTCCCCGCGCCGCACCTCGATGTCTCGTCCCGCGACGCTGCCGCCGACGGCATGCGGATTGACCGAGGCCACCTTGCCACCGTCCCCGTCGAGGAAGGTGATCCGACGCAAGTCGACGTGCGCGTCCTGAAGTCGGGGCAGGATTCCCATCCTCCGGACGACCTCAAGAGCCGTGCCGCGTACGTCGATGGGGTAGCCACCGCTGCGCAGTGTGGCCGCTTTCTCCACCACCGTGACCGCGTATCCGTAGCGGTTCAGCCAGAACGCCAGGGCGGGGCCCGCGATGCTGGCCCCCGATATCAGGACGGTGGGCCTCCTCGGCGTGGGGCGGACGTCCGACGAGGGATCGGTGCGGGTCATTCCTTGACTCCTTTGCTCATGGTGCGGACGACAATCAGGGACAGCGCCGTGACGACGCCGGCTATGACGAAGCCGATGACGAAGGCGGATTCGGCCGGGACATCCGACCCGGAAGGGGTTCCCGCGGTGAGGATCGCTCCACTGACCTGCACACCCACGGCGTAGCCGAGCACGCGAGTCACCAGGACCAGGCTGGTGGCGATGCCGGTGTCACCCCGATCGACGGAGGTGGCGGTGCTGGTCACCATCGCCGTGACGCACAGGCCGTTGGCGAGCGCGATCATCACCTTGCCGAGGACGAGGTGCCAGGCCTCGGTGTGCGCGGCTGCCAGGCCGATCAAGGCGGCGACCATCAGGACGCACCCGGCGGTGACCACGGCACGCGAGCCGAAACGCCGCGCCCCGATCCCGCTGAGCGGCCCGGCCAGCGACGCGGCCACGGCGCCGGGCAGCAGGAAGAAGCCGATCTCGGTGGCGCCGGCCCCGAAGCCGTACTCCTCGGTGGGCACCGCGAACAACTGCGGGACGAGATAGACGGCCACCGAGGTGCCGACGCAGATCACGAACGTCAGCACACACGACTTCCACACCGCGGGACGTGCCAGCATGCGCAGATCGACCATCGGCGAGGCCACGCGACGCTCAACGGCTGTCCATCCGATGACGAAGGCGGCCAGAACCACGATGAGCCCGCCGAGTACGAGTGGCTGCGAGCCGATGTCGGGCGCCAACGCGAGTATGAGCATGAGCGTGGTCAGCGTCCCGCTCAGAAGGACCAGGCCGGGCCAGTCGACCCCGGCGTCGTCCGACCGGCTCGGCGGATCGTGCGGCATCAGCTTGTTCACCAGCAGGGTGGCCCCGATGACCGCGAACGTCGGCAGCGCGAACATCCAGTGCCGGGACAGCCCTTCCGCGACGGGACCTGCCGACAGCGTTCCCGCCATCCCACCGCCCACGAACAGCCCGCTGACCACCCCGATGGCCACCTTCGACTCTCCCGCGGGGAGGTGTTCGCGCACCAGGATGAACGACAGGGGCAGCGCGCCCACCATGGCCCCCTGGAGCACCTGACCGAGCAGCAGCACCGGCAGGTTCGGTGCCAGGGAGGACACCAGGCCACCGGCACAGACCACCGCCATCAGCCGGACCAGGACCCGTTTTCCGCCGTAGCGGTCACCTAACTTGCCTGCGACCGGTGTGATGAGCGCGCCGGTGATGAGAAGCATGATGCTGAGTAACGCCCCTTCGGCGGGGCTCATGTCCAGCTCGCGTTGCAGGAGCGGGAGCGTCGGTGTCACCACCGACTCCAGGGCGCCGGTGGCGATTGCCAGCATGCCGAGGGCCCCGACGGCAGCCTTCCCGATACGAACCGGGGGAGTCAGAGTTGTGGTCATGGACGTCCTTTCCGTCATTGCCGGGCGAGGATCTCCGCCAACAACAATTACACTACACGGTGTAGTAAAGACGGGCTAAGATGCGGCCATGCCGACAACGAAGACGACCACGAAGACACTGCGCGAGGGGTCCACGCGGAAGCGGGCCGCCATCCTCTCCGCGGCCCGGGAGCTGTTCCTCACCGATGGCTTCGACCGGACCAGCGTCGACGCGATCGCGGCCCGGGCCGAGGTGTCGAAGAGGACGGTCTATGACTACTTCGGCGACAAGCAGACGCTCCTGCAAGCAGTCGTCGACGGCGTCGGCCAGTCGCTGATCGTCACGATTCGGCGCATCCTCGACGACACCCTCACCGGCCCGGCCGAGGCCGCTGACCTGGAGGATGTGCTGGTCACGTTCTCGATGCGCATCGCGACCGACATGCTCGGCTCGGCGGAGCACGCGACGCTCCGGCGACTGGTCCGGGCGCAATCGAGCCAACTGCCGGACCAGGGCGAGAACCCCATGGCCGACACCCCTGATGAGGCGCTCGCCGAGCGGTTCGCCGCCTTCGCCGAGGCCGGGCTGCTCGACGTCCCCGATGCCCGACTCGCTGCCGACCAGTTCATCGCGCTGGCCTTCGGGGTCGCGCTCAACAGGTACGGCACCGCGAACGCCGCGGAGGACACCCGCGTCCGCCCGCTCATCGTCGAGGGAGTGCGGACCTTCCTCCGGGCGTACGAGGCCAAGTAGGCGTCCGCGACGGCGCGGAGACGCGCCTGACCTTCAGATCGTCAGGCAGCCGTGGTCACGGCCGGCACAGGCGGCATCGGCCTGGAGACGGCGCTGGGGCCGGCCGCCGCGGGATCGGCGTGTTCAGCCCGTCGTGGGCGGGGTGATTTCGGCGATCAGGGCCTCGACCCGGGCCCTGATCTCGTCCCGGATCGGGCGTACGGCCGCCACGCCCCGGCCTGCGGGGTCTTCGAGCTTCCAGTCGAGGTAGCGCTTGCCGGGGAAGACGGGGCAGGTGTCGCCGCAGCCCATGGTGACGCAGACGTCGGATTCCTTGACCGCGTCGACGGTGAGGATCTTCGGAGTCTCGGCGGAGATGTCGATGCCGACCTCGGCCATGGCCTGGACGGCGGCCGGATTGACGGCGGGGCCCGGCGCCGAGCCGGCGGAGCGGACCTCGACGCGGTCGCCGGCCAGGTGGGTCAGCCAGGCGGCGGCCATCTGGGAGCGGCCGGCGTTGTGGACGCAGACGAACAGGACGGACGGCTTCTCGGCCATGATGATCGGTCTCTCCGGTCGTACGACGGAACCTGACGCCGTTGACTTCAGTCCCCGCTGGTATCAGCGGACGGTGATGTGACAGTATCAGCGCATGCTGACTTCAGTCGATCCTGATGTGATCCGGGTGCTGGGCGATCCGCTCCGCCTGAAGATCGTGACCCTGCTGGCGCGCGAGACGCTCTGCACGACGCACCTGGTGGAGGAGACCGGAGCCAAGCAGACCAACCTCTCCAATCACATGAAGGTGCTGCGTGAGGCCGGGCTGGTGGAGACCGAGCCGTGCGGCCGGTTCACCTACTACAAGCTCAGGCCCGAAGTGCTGGCCGGCCTGTCCGAGCAGTTCGCCGCGCTCGCCGCCTCCGCCCGCGGGGCCGCCGAGAACAAGAGGGCCTGCTGATGAGCCGCACCAACACCGACACCGACACCGACGCGAACACCGACACGAACATCGACACCGCGCCGCGGACGGGCCGGGCCACGGGGTCCGGTGACGGCATCGTCGCCAAGCTGTCCACCCTCGACCGCTACCTTGCCGTGTGGATCCTGCTGGCCATGGCCGTGGGGCTCGGCCTCGGCCGGTTGGTGCCGGGCATGAACGACGCCCTGGCGAAGATCGAGGTCGGGGGAGTCTCCCTGCCGATCGCGCTCGGCCTGCTCGTGATGATGTACCCGGTGCTCGCCAAGGTCCGCTACGACAAGCTGGACACGGTCACCGGCGACAAGAAGCTGATGGCGTCGTCGCTGGTCATCAACTGGATCGTCGGCCCGGCCGTCATGTTCGCGCTCGCCTGGATCTTCCTGCCGGACCTGCCCGAGTACCGCACCGGGTTGATCATCGTCGGGCTCGCCCGCTGCATCGCCATGGTCATCATCTGGAACGACCTGGCCTGCGGTGACCGCGAAGCGGCCGCCGTCCTGGTCGCCCTCAACTCCGTCTTCCAGGTCATCGCCTTCGGCCTGCTCGGCTGGCTCTACCTCGACCTGCTGCCGGGCTGGCTCGGCCTCGGCGATGGCGAGCGCCTCGACATCTCCATGTGGAAGATCGCGCTGAACGTCGTCATCTTCCTCGGCGTCCCGCTGCTCGCCGGATTCCTCACCCGCCGCATCGGCGAGAGGAAGATGGGCCGCACCGGCTACGAGAGCACGTTCCTGCCGAAGATCGGCCCGTGGGCGCTGTACGGGCTGCTGTTCACGATCGTCATCCTCTTCGCCCTCCAGGGCAAAACCATCACCTCGCAGCCGCTGGACGTCGTACGGATCGCGCTGCCGCTGCTGGTGTACTTCGCGCTCATGTTCTTCGGCACCTTCGTCCTCGGCAAGGGACTCGGCCTCGCCTACGACCGCACCGCCACCCTCGCGTTCACGGCCGCGGGCAACAACTTCGAGCTGGCCATCGCCGTGGCCATCGCCACGTTCGGCGTCACCAGCGGCCAGGCCCTGTCCGGCGTGGTGGGCCCGCTCATCGAGGTCCCGGTACTGATCGGCCTGGTCTACGTGGCCCTGGCCTGGCGCAAGAAGTTCAGCGCCAAGGCCCTGACGACGGCCCCGTAACGCGAGACGACCGATCGTGGCGGCCAGCAGCCGAGCGGCCCGAGCGGCCCGAGCGGCCCGAGCGGCCCGAGCGGCCCGAGCGGCCCGAGCGGCCCGAGCGGCCCGAGCGGCCCGAGCAGCCCGGGATGCACGGGATGCACGGGATGCACGGGATGCACGGGGTTGACGAGGGCAGCGCGCCCTCGTCGCCCACGGTCACGACGGCGATCCCGGTGGCGCGGGAACTGCCGACGCCGTCACCGCCGTTGTCGCACACACGGCGGCCATCGCCACGAATACGGCCCCGTACGACAGATCGGTTCCGCCGTGCGCGGTGGCCAGGGTGGCCAGGGCGGCGAGCCCGACGACGCCTCCCAGTTGGCGGGTGGTGTTCATCAGCCCGGAGGCGGCTCCGGCGTCCCGCTCGGGGACGCCGGAAGTCACGGTGGTGGTGATCGGCGTGATGAGCAGCCCCATGCCGGCGGACATGACGATCGCCGGCCCCAGCAGCCCCTCCAGGTAGCCGCTGTCCGCGCTGATGCCGCTCTGCCAGAGGAAACCGATGGTGCTGAGCAGGGCGCTGAGGACGATGAGGCCGCGGGCGCCGGTGCGCGCCATGACGGCGGGCGCGAGCCGGGCGGCGGCGACCCCGGCCAGGGTGTGCGGCAGGAAACCGATACCGGTGGCCAGGGCCCCGTATCGCAGGACGTCCTGCATGTACAGCGACAGGAAATACCACATGGGGATGAAGCAGCCGCCGGCCAGCAGCATGGTCAGGTTGCCGGCCCAGATCGGCCGCAGCCGCACGAGACGGGGCGGCATGAGCGGAGCTTCGGCGTACCGGGCCTCCGCCACGGCGAACAGCGTCAGCGCCACGGCGCCCACGGCCAGGCCCGTCAGCGTGGTGACCCCTGTCCAGCCGCGCGGTCCGGCCTGGTTGACGCCGTAGACGAGCGCCGTGACGCCCAGCGTCGCAAGCACGGCCCCCGGGACGTCGAGCCGGCCCGGCGCCGTGCGGGTGCGGGCGGCTGACAGCAGGCGCAGGGCGGCCAGGACGGCGACGGCACCGATCGGCACGTTGATCAGCAGGATCCACCGCCAGGACAGCGCATCGGTCAGGACTCCGCGCGGTCATCGCCCAGTACACCCGAGACTCCGAACTGCCGGGCACTCGAGCTCGGCACTGCCGTGATCGACATGCGTTACGAGAACCCACTCATCATGGCCGAGCTCGCTGGATTCCCTGGCCACGGCAGCGCGGGCCAAAGGGATTGAGGTGGGTCGTTCACAGGTCCGCCGCATCCTGCTCGCCGAGGGCGTGCGCTGGCGCCGTACCCGGTCCTGGACACGCTCGAAGGACCCGGACTTCGTCCCAAAAGGACAAGGATCATCGGCATCTACACCCATCCGCCCATCGGTGCCACGGTGATCTGCGCCGACGAGTTGGGGCCAGTGGTCCCCCGGACCTTCCCGCCTGCACCCGCCTGGTCACCGGACGGACACCGGATCAAAGCGGAACTCGACTACAGCCGCGGGCCGGAGAAGAGACCTGGGTCTACGGCGGTCTGCGACCAGCCGACGGCCAGGCGGTCACGATGACCGCACCCTCCCGCAACAGCGTCTTTTATCAGCAGTTCCTGCACCTGATCGAGGACGCCAACCCGGAGGGAGAGATCTGGATCGTCACCGACAACCTGTCCAGTCACAACAGTGTGTCCACCCGGACCTGGCTCGAGGGTCACCCCCGTATCCACCATGCCTTCATCCCTGTGGGCGCGTGCTGGCTCAACCTTCAAGAAGGCTGGTGGCGCATCTTCCGCAAAGCCGCTCTCGCCGGCCGGTCATTCGCCAACCCCGACGACATCGAATACGCCACCACCTTGGCGACCGACCGGCTCAACTCTCGTGCCAGGCCCTGGATCTGGGGCAGACTCGCCCCACCGACCCGCCCACTACGGCGCCGGTATGTGTACACCGTTCGAGGAACTCAGCATTAGGAGAGTGTCAGGTCCGTCGTGATGGTTCCCCAGAGGGCTTCGAACCACTTCTGCGATTGGTCGACGAAAGCCGCGTCCCGCATGCCCGGCCCCCGGCGCTCGAAGGAGAAGAGAAGGGACCCGGCGCCGAACGTGTCGTACATCTCCAAGGTCTGGCTGTCCACCTCCGCCACCCGCCTGGTGAGAACGTAGTACGCCATCAGGGCCTCTGTCCCGTTGAGGAGGTACAGCTTCATGGGAGGGGTGAAGGGCAGCGCGCGGAAGGTCACCCGGACGTCGATGCCGTGCGACGAACGCAGCGCCAGGAGATTGTGACGCAGGACGCGCCCTTGGTCGTTGCGCTGCTCGAGCCAGCGCTGATGGACCAGGTCGTCGTCGGGGGTCTTCACTGATGTATCCCCGGGGCTCTCCACCGAGATCGGGAACGCCAAGTTGATCTCTCGGGAGGGCAGCAGGATCCGCACGTCGATCGACCGGGGGCGGATGCGGCCCTCGTGGATCAGCCGCACCGGTTCACCCAGCGCCAGCATCAGCGTCTCCGCAGTCAGACAGGCCGCGTCCACGCGGACTTCCGGCGCCGCGAACGCCTCCGCAAGCCTCGGTGGCAGCCCGACCATCGTCGGCTGTGGCACGTCCGCAAGGCGCAGGGACGACGTTGTGGCGAGCGAGGTATCCGGTGGCGGCGGTGCCCCCCAAAATGTGTCGTCGGGTTCAATGTCTTCCACCAGGGAGGTGGCCGCAGCCGAGTCCCGGCCGGCCGCGAGCACTCTTTCCGCGTCATCCGTCGAAGACGCACGGCGGGCGGCGGCTCGGGCGCGTTCCAGAGCGTGCCAACGATCCCTCCAGACCTGGAGTTCGGGGTCACGCCGTTCGGGCGGTTTCACCTCTTCGCCGTCGTCATAGGAGAGCAGGACGCGCACCAGCCACAGCAGTCGGTCCAGGGAGGCCGGGCCCCTCCGTCCGGCGAACGCCTCGCTCACCGAGGCCTTCGACATGGCATGCCGTTCGCCGCACACCTTCTTTCCGCGCACGAGGATGCGGTCGTAGGAGGGGGCTCCACGATCGCGCTTCAGCTCGGTGAACGCCGCAGCCAGCTCCTGCAGCGTTGCCGCGTAACTGCCTCCGCCGTTCCCGCCATTGGCTGCCACGTCGTCCCCCCGGTGCGTGCATGTGGGCAGCAGAGTAGACCCACCTGACCGGAACGACTCTGAACATAGCGAAACGACCCGGAACACGCCGGTGATGTGTTCGGTTGTGGGCGGTCCTGATCGGCCTAGGGCTCAGCTTGTTCGATTGATGCAGCTCAGCGGCATGTTTGGGGTGATGGTGCTGGCATGACCCAGATGACACCGCCGCCGGCGCAGCCCGGCCGGGGCGGCTCTGAAACGGAGCCGCCGTTTCTGTCCCTGCACACCACCGTCGTTCTGCTCACCGCGCTCGTGCTCGGGCTGGTCGTCGGCGGCCTCACCGCACTGACGGATGTCCCCCCTGCGGGCGCTGCGCTGGCTGGGCTGACCGCGGTCGGCTCTACGGTGCCGGTGCTGCGCTCGCTGATTGGCCAGCCTCGTGAGTGCTCCGGCTCATGAGCCCGCGATGCCGAGCACCGGGCCGCCGACGTCAAGGGTGGCCGCCCAGCTCGTCAAAACCGGCTGTCGCCGCTGGCTCCGCGTCGCCCGCACCTGGCCCTGGGTTCCCGACCAGCCCACGCAACGGAGATCGTTACGGAACAGCGCCCTGCAAGGGCTGGAGGATCTGGGCGGGCAGGGCCGCAAGCGACGGATCACCGAGGAGGAACGATCCCGTGTTCGTCCTCATCACCCCCGGCCGAGCTCGTAAAACCATCGCCCAGCACCTGACCCGAGCACCCAAAACACCCCGCCACCAGGACATATACCCAGCGAAAGAGGAACCCAGCACTAGGCCGAATCGCGGATGACCAGACGCGTGGGAGTGATCACGGACGGCAGTGCCCGGGGGGCGTCTCGGTGGCCGGGCTGATGCGCCGTCCGGTCGCACAGAAGCCGGGCCATCAGCCGCCCCATCTCCTCGATGCCCTGGTGCACCGTCGTGAGGGGCGGTTCCGTGCTCTCCGCGATGGACGTGAGGTCGTCGAAGCCGACGACGGCCACATCCCCGGGCACCGTGCGCCCCCGCTCCCGCAGGGTCCGCAGGGCACCGGAGGCCATCAGATCCGAGGCGACGAACACCGCGTCCAGGTCCGGTGCCTGATCGAGCAGCAGGGCCATGGCGTCAGCGCCGCCCCGCAGCGTGAAGTCACTCTCGGCGAGCAGTCGGGGCGGTGCGTCCAGGAGGACGTCGCGGTAGCCGTCGAGACGGTCGAGCGCGGAAGCCTGGTTGAGCGGCCCGGTGATCGTCGCGATCCGCCGGCGCCCCAGCGACACGAGGTGCCGGACCGCCTCCCGGGCACCGCCGCGGTTGTCGGCGTCGACGTACGTGTAGACATCGCTGCGATGTCCGGGGTCGAGGGTGGGACGCCCGCCGAAGACAGCGGGCAGCCCCATCTGTTCGATCATGTCCGGCAACGGGTCGTCGGCGCGCAGTGAGAACAGCAGGGCGCCGTCCACGTGACCACCGGCCAGGAAGTTGCAGACCCGGGGGTAGTCGTCCTGCTCCTCGATGAACAGGAGTATCGGCTGGGACCCGTGCTGAACGAGTTCTTGACGGATGCCGCGCAGATGGCAGTCGAAGTAGGGGTCCACGAAGAGGCGGCCCTGCGGTTCGGTGACCACCACGGCGACGGCGTTGTTGCGTCGGGTGACGAGCCTTCTGGCGGCCTGGTTCGGTACGTAGCCGAGTTCCTCCACCGCTGCCCGAATGCGTTCGGCGACCGCGGCCCGCACCCTCGGCTCGCCGTTGACGACCCGCGACACCGTGGACTTCGACACCCCTGCCCTCCGCGCTACGTCCTCCAGCGTGGGACGTTGCCCGATCAGCCGTTCAGTCAAGTCCATCTCCGATGCAGCGCGGTTCACCGTTGCCGCAGGACACGATAGCCGTACGTCCCGTGGCCGGCGACGCCGTCGGCGCGGGGCGTCCGCAGCCGAACGCCGCTTCCGTGAAGCACTGGTCGTATGCCGCCTGTGAACCGTGCCGCAACGCCTGCTCCAGTGCCTCGCGGGTCGGCGGGAGCGGCTGTGACCATCCGGCGCGCAGGAGCGACACGATGAACCCGGCGAGGAAGGCGTCCCCGCAGCCCATGGTGTCGTACATGGACCCGGGGTCCGCGGGCCGGGCCGGTACGGACACCGTCACCGTGCCGTCGTACGCCATCGCCCCGTCGAGGCCGCGGGTGGCCAGGGCCGTCGTGGCCCCCCGCCGCACGGCATCCGTGAGCAGCGCACGCGTGGCGTCCTCGTCCAGGTGCGAGCACGACAGCAGTGCCAGGTCCACGTGGGGGCAGACGCGGTCGAGGTAGGCGGGGGTGCGGTACTCCTCCTCGTCGGAGAAGTCGAAGCTGACCAGTGGACCGGCGGCGGCGAGCCGGGGGAGTTCGGCCTCGGTGCGCGAGTACACGCTGGAGTGCACAAGGGCGAACGACGCCGCGTAACCCAGCAAGTCCCCGTCCAGCGTGAGCCGTTCGCTGACGGTGCCGTCGTCGTAACCGAGGAACACCCGGTCGCCGTCCCGCACATGCAGGGTGGAGACCGAGGTCCGGCCGGGACGCACCATGCTGCGCTCCACGGCGACGCCCCGCGCCGCCACGGACGTGCGCAGGAAGGCGCCGAGATCGTCGTCACCGAACACCCCCAGGTAGGCGGCGTCCAGGCCGAGCCGGTGGGCGTAGACGGCGACGTTGACACAGTTGCCGCCCGGATAGTCGGTGCCGCGGTCCACGAAGCGGTCGACGGTGTTGTCACCGAAGCCGAGGACGTTCATCAGGGTCTCCCGAGGCGCGGGCGCGGCGTGCGGGAACGCCGCGCCCGCCATGGGCGCGCGGGTGCCGGGGCACCGGCGCGCGGAGGTGGATGGACGAGCGGAAGCGGTCCGAGCCGTCAGTAGTCCATGACGCGGTAGTAGCGGCGCAGGTCGAGCGAGTGGTCGCGGGCCCGCTCCAGGTGCTTGCTGACCCGGTCCATCACGGTGTCGAGCACCAGCGGCGCGAGGAGCCCGCGGAACTCGGGGCTGATGCCCTCCAGGGCGTAGTCACGGGTGTCGAAGACGGTGACGTCCTTGGAGACGCGCTTGGAGAACTTCTCGGCCCGGTCGGTGAGGGCCCGCGTCTCGTCCTCGCCCTGGAAGACGAGCACGCTGGTGTCCTCCTCGAGCAGCTCCAGCGAACCGTGGAAGAACTCGGCGCTGTGCACCCGGGTGGTACGCAGCCACTGCATCTCCTCCAGGATGCACATGGAGTACAGGTAGGTGAATCCCCACAGGTTCCCGCCGCCGATGAGGAAGTGGTAGTCGTTGTCCTTGTGGGCGTCGGCGAAGGCTTCCGCCACCGGCTCGGCCTGCCGGGCGACGTCCACCAGGATGCGCGGCAGGCCCGCGAGTTCGTCGGCGAGGCGCTCGTATCCCTCGAACTCGCCCCGGCGGGACAGTAGTCGGCCCAGGAACAGCAGCAACTGGACGTCGAAGGGCCAGGCCTTGGGCTCGGAGATCAGCGCGACGTCGACGTTGCGGGCGACGGGAGAGTCGGCGATGCCGGTGAAGGCGATCGTGTGCGCGCCCCGGGACTTGCAGTACTCGATGGCGCCGAGGCTGTCCTCGGTGGTGCCGGAGACGGAGGTGAAGACGGCGGCGGTGCGCTCACCGAGGCGGGCGTCGCCGGAGACGACCAGTTCCGCGGCGACGACGGCCCGGACGGGGAGCAGCGAGGTGCGCCGCGCGAGGTGCTCGTAGGGCCACATCTGCGCGTACGTCCCGCCCGCTCCCACGAGCAGGACGTTGTCGTACCCCTCGTCGACGAGCCGGTCGACGACCTTCTCGATCTGCGGGCGCAGCGCGACGAGGCTCTCCGTCTGGGAGACGAACTCGGCTTCGTTGAACGACAGCAAAGAGTGCACGGTGATGATTTCCTTCGGGACGTGGGGAGGGTGGGGAGGGTGGTGAGGGGTCGTCCGCACCGGCCGGTCCAGCCGGTCCAGCCGGTCAAGGCGGTCCAGCCGGTCAAGCCGGGCGGCGCCGGGAGTACAGGACGTTCGCCGCGGCGATGACCAGTCCGCCGACGAAGATCAGCGTCCCCATGACGTTGACCTGTGGGGGCACGCCCGTACGGCTGGCGCTGTAGACCCACAGCGGGAAGGTGACCGTACGGCCGGCGTTGAAGCTGGTGATGATGTAGTCGTCGATGGACAGGGCGAAGCACAACAGGGCACCGGAGGCCACGCCCGGCAGCAGCATCGGCAGGGTGACGAGACGGAACGCCGTCCAGGGCCCCGCGCCCAGGTCACGGGCGGCCTCCTCAAGGGTCGGGTCGTGCCCCGCCATGCGCGCCCGTACGGTGATGGCGACGTACGGGATGCAGAACGCCACGTGCGCGATGACGACCGTCCAGTAGCCGCGCGGCACGCCCATGACGATGAAGAGCGACAACAGGGCGGCGCCCAGGGCGATTTCGGGGGCCGCGATGGCGGCGAACATGAGCAGGTTCATGGAGCCCCGGCCACGGAAGCGGTAGCGGCCGAGGGCAAGCCCGATCGGAGTGCCGAGCAAGGTGGCGACCACGGCGACGATCAGGGCGATGGTGAGGCTGTTGACCAGTGCGGAGGTCAGGTTCGGAATGGCGAACAGGTGCTCGTACCAGTTCATGGTGAAGCCCTGCCAGGTGAAGTTCACCTTGCTGCGGGTGTCGTTGAAGCCGAAGAGGATCATGACGGCGATCGGCAGCAGCAGCCAGGCCAGTATCACGAAGGTGTACAGGGTCAGGGTGGGGCGGCGGCGGGCCTTGCGCTTCCGCGGTGCGGTGGGCGGCGTGTCGAGGGCCGGGGTGGCGGTCTGTGGGGTCATCGCGCGGCCGCCTCCAGCACGTCGTCGGTGCCCAGGGCACGGGCGTAGGTGAACACCGCGAGCAGCAGCGCGCCCATGAGGACGAACGACAGGGAAGCGGCGCCGGGATAGTCGAGGTTGGTGAAGTACTCGGTCTGGATGATGTTGCCGATCATCGTCGTGGAAGGGCCGCCGAGGATGCTGGCGTTGACGTAGTCGGCGGAGGCGGGCACGAAGGTCAGCAGCACCCCGGCGAAGAGGCCGGGCAGCGACAGAGGGAGGACCACGCGCAGGAAGGTCCCCGCCTTGGAGGCGTACAGGTCGGTGGAGGCTTCGATCACCTTGGGGTCCACCCGTTCCAGGGCGACGTAGATGGGGAGCACCATGAACGGCAGGAAGTTGTACGTGAGTCCGCCGATCACCGCGTACGGCGTGGCAAGGAGATGGAAGTCGTCGGAGAGCAGACCCATGTCCTTCAGCGGTCCGAGCAAGACGCCGTGGTCGGCGAGCACCACGTTCCAGGACTGGGTGCGGATGACGAAGGAGACGAAGAACGGCAGCAGGAGCACGAAGAGGAACACCGACTTGTGCCGCCCGGCCCGGAAGGCGATCCAGTAGGCCACCGGGTAGCCGATGAGGGAGCAGCAGACGGTGGCCGCGCCGCCGTAGACCAGGGACCGCACCAGCTGCACGTGGTAGGTGCTGATCGCATCCGCGTAGGTCTGGAAGTGCCAGGTCTGGCGGAAGCCGTCGATGAAGTCGCCGGTCTGCAGCGACAGCGACACCATCACGATCACGGGCGTGATGAAGAAGGCGGCCAGCCACAGCCAGCCCGGCAGGATCATCCAGTAGGGGGCGAGCGCCGCGCCCCGGCCGCGGCGGCGCTTCTTCACGCCTGGTAGATCGGTTCGAACAGCGCGTTCCACTGCTTCTCCTCCTCTTGGTCGAGCACCCGCAAGCGGCGCAGCTTCGCTTCGTCGGCTTCGGTCGGGAAGACCAGGGGGCTGGTGCTCAGGGCGTCGAGCACGGTGTGCCGCTTGCCGGTGGCCTCGGCCGCGTGGCGTGCGACGACCTTCTGCGCGCCGGGGACGGGGCAGACGAACTGCACGGTCTCGCTGATCCTCGCGGCGACCTCGGGCCGGTAGACGTAGTCCATGTAGGTCAGCGCGTCGACGGGGTGCGAGGCCGTCGAGGGGATGCAGAGGTTGTCGGTCCACAGCAGACCGCCCTCGTCGGGGATGACGAACTCCAGCTCCGAACCGCTCTGGTTGGCCTGGAAGACGTCGCCCGAGTACACGAGGGAGGCCGCCAGGTCGCCGCGCTGGAGCGAGGACTGGTAGGTCGCGGTGGAGTACGAGCGGACCATGCCGGCGTCGCGCTGCTTGCGCAGCCAGGCCGCCGCCTTGCGCCAGTCGGCGGGGGTGGACGTCTCCGGGTCGACGCCGATGGCCAGCAGGGCGACGTTGCCCATCTGCACCGCGTCGTTCCACATGCCGACCTTGCCGTGCAGCTTGGGGTCGAGCAGGTCCTGCCAGCTGGTGATCTTCCGGCCGACCTGTGCCGGGTCGTAGCCGATGCCGGTCATGCCGGACTGCCAGGGGACGGTGTAGACGTTGCCGGGGTCGAAGGACGAGTTCTTGAACGCGGCGCCGCCGTACTTGGCGAAGGTGGGCAGCCGGGTGTGGTCGAGCGGGGCCAGGTAGCCGAGCTGGAGGTACTTGGTGAGGTAGCTGTCGCCGCCGACGACCATCAGGTCGTAGCCGATGCCCTGGCCGGAGGCGAACTCCGGCTGGATCTTGCCGAACCAGGAGGCGCTGTCGTCGATCAGCTCGTTGTACGTGACCTTGATGCCGCTCTCGCGGGTGAAGGCCTCCAGGGTGGGGTGCTTGCTCTGGTCGGTGGGGTCGACGTCGATGTACTGCGTGTAGTTGACGAAGTCCAGTTTTCCGGAGCGCTTCTTGCCGGTCCAGAAGTCGCTGACGGCCGCGGCGATCTCCGCCTTGCCGGTGGGGACGTGGACGCGGGCGCCGGGAACGCTGCACGCGGCGAGCGGTGCGAGGGCGGCGGCGCCCAGCGTGGCGCGCAGCAGGCCGCGCCGGGAGACGCGCTGGGTCAGCCCGCGCAGCCGGGGCGCGGAGGGTGTCAAGTGCTCGGGCATGGTGGTCTGCCTGTCGTCAGCGCGGGGTGAGGGAACCCGGGGCCGCGGCGGTCGCCACGGGGGTGGGAGCGGTGGTGAGCAGGTAGGAGTGGTCGGTGGCCCAGGAGAGCCAGACGGAGTCACCGCGGGCCGGGCTGGCGGAGGCGGTGCCGTCGTTGGGCTGGAAGACGGTCATCTCCGCGCCGGTGGCGGTGTCCACCGTGTAGCTGGTCGAGGTGCCGAGGTAGACCACCTCGCGGACCGTGCCGCGGATACGGCTGGGGGTGTCGGTGGGCCCGGTGGTCAGCGTGATTTTCTCCGGCCGCACCGTGAGTTCGACGTGGGCTCCGGCGCTGTGGGAGCCGCGCAGCGGGACGGCGACGCGCTGGCCGTCGCCGAGGTCGAGCACCCCGGTGTCCGTGCCGACGGAGGCCAGACTGCCGCTGATCAGGTTCGACGTGCCGATGAACCCGGCCACGAACGCGGTGGCCGGCCGCTCGTACACCTCCTGGGGCGTGGCGACCTGCTCGACCAGGCCGTCGTTCATCACCGCGATCCGGTCGGACATGGTCAGGGCCTCGGCCTGGTCGTGCGTGACGTAGATGAAGGTGATGCCGACCTCGCGCTGGATCCGCTTGAGCTCCAGTTGCATGGACTGCCGCAGCTTCAGGTCGAGGGCGCCGAGCGGTTCGTCGAGCAGCAGCGCGCGGGGGCGGTTGACGAGTGCGCGGGCCAGGGCGACGCGTTGCTGCTGGCCGCCGGAGAGTTGACGGGGGCGGCGGTCGGCCTTGTCGGTGAGCTCGACGGTGCGCAGCATCTTCTCGACCCGGTCGCGGATCTCGTCCTTCGGCACACGCTTGCGGCGCAGTCCGAACGCCACGTTGTCGGCGACGCTCAGGTGCGGGAAGAGGGCGTAGGACTGGAAGACCATGTTGATGTCGCGCTTGTTGGCCGGTACGCCGACCATGTCGCGGCCGTGCAGCAGGATCTGACCGCCGGTCGGCTCCTCGAACCCGGCGATCATCCGCAGGGTGGTGGTCTTGCCGCAGCCGGAGGGGCCGAGCAGAGAGAAGAACTCGCTCTCGCCGATGGAGAGGTTGACGCCACGGACGGCCGCCGCGTCCCGTGCGCCGCCGAAGTCCTTTACCACGTCGACGAGGGCGATGGCCGGGCCTGTGGCCGATGGCGGCGAGAGGGTGTCGGTTGCCATCCGTGATACCTCCGGTGTTCGGGGCGTGAGCGCGAGGTGCGGGCTGGGACGGCCGTGCGGCTGGGCGTGCCGTGAACGGCCGGGAAGGGCAGGCGGGCGAGCAGTCAGGCAAACGGTCGGTCGAGCAGTCAGGCAGGCAGGCGGGCGAGCGGCGTCGGCAGAAATTGATAACGTTACCAACGAGCCCGTACCTTACCCACCGGCAGCCGCTGTCCGTCAATGGTTGAATGGCGCCGGATTTCATCGACCCGTTCCTCGGCGTCCGCCGAGCCGTCACCTGTGAAGAGATGACCGCCCATGCCGAACACCGCACGGCCGCCGCGTCGCGTGACCATCCCCGACGTCGCCCGGCACGCCGGCGTGGGGCAGGCCACCGCAGCCCGGGTCCTCGGCGGGTACGGATCGGCGAGCGCGGCCACCCGGGAACGGGTGCTGGCAGCCGCCGCCGAACTGGGCTACAGCACCAACGCCGTGGCCCGCAGCATGATCAGCGGACGCACCCACACCCTCGGCGTGGTCGTCGCCGACGTGGAGAACGCCTACTTCGCCCGCGCGGTGCGCGGGGTCACCGACGTCGCGGCCAAGG
This sequence comes from Streptomyces sp. DSM 118878, assembly GCF_052936595.1. Lineage (NCBI taxonomy): Bacteria > Bacillati > Actinomycetota > Actinomycetes > Kitasatosporales > Streptomycetaceae > Streptomyces > Streptomyces sp. DSM 118878. Next base: position 321,487 of record NZ_CP193622.1, on the reverse strand, counting down.
CAGGCCTCCAGGTCGTCCTCGCCAACAGCGACGAGGACGGTGGGACGGAGCGGGCCGCGGTGCAGCTGTTCATCGAACGACGCGTGGACGGCCTGGTCGTGTCGCCCGCCGCCGCCGACCACGAACACCTCGACAGGGCCGTCGCCTCGGGTGTTCCGGTGGTCCTGCTCGACCGTGCGCTGAGCGGTGCCGCGCTGGACACGGTCGTGGTGGACAACCGCGGTGCCGCCAAGGCCGCGGTGACCAGGTTCACCGGCGAGGGACACACCCGCATCGCCGTCATCACCTCGGCGTCGCCCGACGAGAACGCGGCGCTGCTGGCCCCGGGCGCGGACATCTGGACCACCACCGAACGCCTCACCGGCTACCGGCAGGCCCTGCGCGCTGCGGGCATCCCGCGCGGGGCGGAGCTGATCCGGCACACCGGCTACGACCGGGCCTGGGCGCGTTCCGCCGTACTGGACCTGATGACCTCCGAGAACCGGCCCACCGCCCTGTTCACCACCGACAACGTGGCCACGCTCGGCACCCTCGACGCCCTGCTCGATCTCGACGCGCACATCCCCGGCGACGTCTCCGTCATCGGCTTCGACGACGCGGAGTGGGCCACGCTGGTCCGGCCCCGGCTGAGCGTGGTCGGCCAGCCGGTGCAGGAACTGGGCGGCCTCGCGGCGGACATCCTGGTCCGCCGCATCAACGGCTCCACGGCCAAACCCCGCCGCCACACCCTGCGCACCACCTACGTCCCGCGCGAGTCGACCGGCCCCGCTCCGGCGCGGGTGCGGCGGCTCCGGATGGCGGGGGAGCGGTAGCCGCCCGCGCCTGCGGCGCTCAGCTGTAGTAGGCGATCTTCTCGTCGAGCACCCGCATGGCCCGGCCCAGCGCCGTCACCCGTTGCTCCAGGGCGGCACGGCGCTCGCGCAGGAAGGCGACGCGCTCCTGCGCGGAGTGCTCGGCGCGCAGGATGGTGACGAACTCCCGCAGGTCGGAGATGCCGAGGCCGGCCTCGCGGAAGCACGTGACCAGGCCGATCCAGAAGACGTCGTCCTCGGTGTACTCGCGGCGCCCGCCGGCGGTGCGCCCGATCGGGCCGATGAGCCCTTCACGCTCGTAGTACCGCAGCGTGTCGAGGGAGACGCCCGTGCGGTCGGCGGCCGCCGCCGGGGTGAGAGTGGTCATCAAGGTTCCTTACGCCGTCGCCGCCACCACCGCTACCGCGCTTCGGCGAAGCGCGTCAGATGCTCGTCGCTGAGCCGTACACGGCGTGCGGCGAGTGCTTCATCGATCTGCTCCACCCGGCTCACGCCGACGATGGGGTCGATCCCCTGCCGCATCAGCCAGGCGAGGACGACCTGGTTCGGCGTGGCCGCGAGCTCGTCGGCGACGTCGCGCAGGACCGCGAGCACCCGAGTGGTCCCGGGGTGATCATAGGCTGGCGGAAGGGGCTTGTCCGCCCGTACGTAGGAACCCCACAGCAGCGAGCTGTACGACCATACGGCGAGCCCTTCCGACCGTGCGAGGTCCAGATCCTCGGCGGTGAGCATGCGGTGGCCGCTCTCCGGGAGGGGGGTGAGGGGGCGCGGCTGGAGGAGTGAGTGGCGCAGTTGCAGGGACGTGAACGGTGCCATGCCCTGTTCGCGCGCGAGCGAACGGGCGCGCTCCACACGCCAGGCGGCATGGTTGGCCGCGCCGACGCGCAGGGCCACTCCCTTGGCGGCCAACTCACCGAAGGCGCCGACCGTTTCCTCCAGCGGCACGGTGCGGTCCTCCGCGTGGGCCCAGAGTAGATCGACGTGCTCGACCCCGAGACGCTCCAGACTCTCCTGCACGCCGGCGTGAACGGCACGCGCCGAGAGACCCTCGGCGCTTGCGGGCACGTGGGGGACGAGCGGGTTGTGGCGGATCTTCGTCGCGATCCGCACCGTGTCGCGCGCGCCGGGTCGGGCGCGGAGCCACGCGCCGATGACGCGCTCGCTGGCGCCGCCGACACCGCTGGGGTCGGTCCAAAAGCTGTAGCAGTTCGCGGTGTCGAGCCAGGAGCCACCGTCGGCGACGAAGGAGTCGAGGATGGCGAAGGCCCGGTCGGGGGCGACGCGAGTGCCGAAGTCCATTGTCCCGAGAACGATGTGGGGAACGGCGGGAACGGCGGGAGCCGCGAGATCAGTGGTGTCCATGCCGCCCATCCTCGGATCTGGAGCGCGCTCCAGGTCAAGCGATCGCGACGGACGGGCCGCGCGCGTCCGACGCCGTGCGCGGGACGAAAGCCGTCAGCGTGACGAAGGGGTGCGCCCGGAAGCGGTTCGCGGGGGTGGCGTCAGCTCGATCCGGAAATCCTGGTCGGCGGCGCCCGAACAGCGGCCCTGGACGATTTCCGCTCCGTCCCGGGTGTCCTGGTGGCGCAGGCCCAGACACTGGCCGGTGCCGGCCGGGCGGATACGGAAGTGGGCACCGTCGGCCGGGCCGAAGCGCTCGATGCGGAACTGTTGATCCCGGTTGTCCTCGGCGCAGTCGTCGCGGGGTTCGAGCAGATCGCGTCCCGGCCCGTCCGGCAGGACGGTGAGACAGCCGATGCCGTACTTCGGATGGTGCCACTGGATCTGCACGACGTCTCTGGCCAGCGGTTCGAGAAAGACCTGCGGCACAGCGGGCTTCGTGCAGGGATGTTGGGCGGCGACGGCACTCTCGTACCGGCCGGTGCGGTCCACGCCTTCGGTGAGACACAGCTCGGGTGTCCGAGCGGGATGAATCCGTACCCAACTGCCCACGGCCAGCATGCGCAGCCCGGTCACCGGCATCGTCGGCAAGGCGGCCGGTGCCGACGAGTCGCGGAGCAGACTGCCTGCGCCGAGTGTGCCCGCGATCCCGATGCCCGTGACGGCGAGCAGGCCGATCACGCGGCGCCACCGCGAGGCGCGTACCGGGGCCGGTGCGCCGGGCGGTGGTTCCGGTGCGGCGTCGTCGCCCTCGTCGCCGGTCGGTACGGGGTCGGCGGTGGCGATGCGACGGCGCGCATCGAGCCACTGGCGTACCTCTTCGTCGCCCAGTCCGCACGCGCGGGTGAAGGCGGCGACGAATGATTCGCGGGGCAGGGTGACGCGGCCGAGAGTGGTCGCGATCGTGCTGGCCGGAAGCGTCTCGGAGTGTGCGGTGGCCTTGCCCTCGAGCTGGCGGAAAGTCAGTCCGGACCAGAGCCGCAGCGTGCGCAGGGCGGCCGTGAACTCGGCAGGAGTCCCGGCCCGTGCGGGCTGTGGTGATTCCTCCGGCGGCTCGGCGAAACCGTTTCCCTGCTGCCCCATTGCTTTAGCATGACCCCACACGTGGTCATGGGTCACCGCTGAAACCGGCCGTGTTCGCGTGCGCTCGGAACGCGTTGAGCACTGTTCCGAACAGACGCGAACGCCGAATCTCCTTGTCAGCGCGGTGGCCGTGCGGACAGTCTCGGCATCGGCCCGCTCCGGTTGCTGCCCGGGAGGCCGACCGCACCTCCCGCACGGCGATCACCGCGACATCCGATCTGAAGGAGCACTATGCGTACTCGTACACGATTTGCCACTCTCCTGGTGGGAGCCGCTCTGCTGGCCGGGGGCCCGGTCGCCGTCGCGCAAGCAGCTCCCGCACCCGCCCAGGCCGACTCGGCGTCGGCCGTCGCGGCGCACGAGGCCAAGAGCGGCGCGGCGTTGCCCCGCACCTACACCGACGTCGGGACCTACCGCACCAAGGCCGCATGTGAAGCGGACGGCAGGTCTTCCGTCTACGCCGACTGGTACTGCAAGAGGAGCAGCACGACCAGCAACTATCACCTCTGGGTGAACCTCGACTCGTAGACCATGACGGCCCAGGGTTCCGATCCGTCGTGAACCCTGGGCGGGCCGGGAGGGGGAAGCCTTGCTTCGCTGTGGGGGTCGGCAGTTCTTCGGCCTCCACAGCGAAGCAAGAGCTCACGCTTGCCTCGGGTGCGTCATGGCGGTCCAATACGGAAGATGACCTCTGTCGACGGATACGCCTCAGCAGGTGGCGCCCATGCCGGGCCACGGAAGCACGCGAACCCTCTGGAGGAGCTCTCGCTCGACCGACTGCGTCGGCGCGAGAGCCTGAAATGGCGCACACACCCGGCGGATGTCCTGCCCCTGTGGGTGGCGGAGATGGACGTACGGCTCGCACCGCCGATCGCCGACGCGCTGCACGAAGCCATCGCGAGCGGCGACACCGGCTATCCGGCGGGGACCGCGTTCGCCGAGTCGCTCGTCCGCTTCGCCTCCCGGCGCTGGAACTGGGACGGCCTCGAAGTCGACCGCGTCTCCCTGATCCCGGACGTGATGATGGGCGCGGTCCAGGTGCTGCGGCTCATCACCGACCCCGGCGACCCGGTCATCGTCAACCCGCCGGTCTACGCACCGTTCTACGCCTTCGTCACGCACGACGACCGCCGGATCGTCGAAGCGCCGCTCGGGCGGGACCTCCGGCTCGACCTGGGGACTCTTGAGGAGACGTTCCGGCTCACCCGGGAGCGGAGCGGCAGCGGCAAGGTCGCGTACCTCATCAGCAATCCGCACAATCCGACCGGCACGGTGCACACCTGCGAAGAGCTGACGGCCGTCGCGGAGTTGGCCCAACGGTACGGAGTCCGGGTCGTCGCCGACGAGATCCACGCCCCGCTCGTGCTGCCCGGTGCCCGGTTCACGCCCTACCTGAGTGTGCCCGGGGGCGAAGACGCCTTCTCGCTCATGTCGGCGACCAAGGGCTGGAACCTCGCGGGCATCAAGGCGGCGCTCGCCGTCGCGGGGCCCGCGGCCGCCGGCGATCTGCGCCGGATGCCCGAGGAGGTCCAGCACGGTGCCGGCCACCTCGGCGTCATCGCACACACGGCGGCCTTCCGGCACGGCGACGAGTGGCTCGACGCGCTGCTGACGGGGCTCGACGCCAACCGGGCTCTGCTGGGCCGGCTCATCGCGGAACACCTGCCCACGGTCGGCTACACCCCGCCGGAGGGAACCTACCTCGCCTGGCTCGACTGCCGGCCCCTCGGCCTCGCCCCGGAACAAGGCACCGCACAAGAGGGCCTGGCGGTGGTCACCGACCTGGCGGGCCCCGCGAAGCTGTTCCTCGAACATGCCAAGGTGGCCCTGTCCTCGGGCCACATCTTCGGAACGGGCGGCGCCGGGCACGTCCGCCTCAACCTGGCCACGTCCCAGGCCATCCTCACCGAGGCGATCACGCGGATGGGGCGGGCCGCGGCGTCGCGGGCGCGATAGCCGGGCCGCCCCCCGTCAGGCCGGTTCCCCGGCCAGGCCCGGGTGCCGGGGGCGCAGCTCTCCGTGAGGTCATGGAGCTCGGCGGCCGTCAACTGCCTCCGCGCCGAACCGCGGCGGCTGTCGTCCAACGTGGCATTCCTCTTCAGGGGCGTCGAGGAGATCCTCGTACGCGAGTGTCATGCGTTGACCGGCGGGGAGAGCGGCGAGGAACCGCGTTCCATCGGCCGTGTACCGCCCGGGCCGGCGCGTGTAGAGGAACTCCGGCATCAGCAGCCCACTGCGGATCATGCTCGCGAAGTACGGGGTGGGCCGGAAGAGCGCCTCCCAGAAGCCCGCACCCGACAACTGCCCTTCATCAGGCTGCGCACGGTCACGGTCACCCTCCGGGAGCACGGGACGAAGGTTCCTGGGCGCTCCGGTCGGCCATCCGGCCGGAATGAGGACGACGATCAGTCCGGTGCCGTTCCGGGCGGTGACGTTCCGGGCGGTGACGTGGGGCGGATGGCGAGGACGGCGATGTCGTCGGCGCTGTCGGCGCCCAGACCGATCAGCAGCTCGTCGCAGAACGTGTCGAGAGGTTCGCGTGCCAGGCTCGCCGCGTGCCGGCACAGCCGGTCAAGGCCGCGGTCGATGGACTCGTCCCGCCGTTCGATCAGGCCGTCGGTGTACAGCAGCACGGTCGAATGGACCGGCAGCACGGTGGTGGCCGTTTGACGGGGCATCGTGGGTTCCACGCCGAGGAGCAGACCCGAACCCTCCGCGATGTAGCGGGCGTCGCCCTCCCAGGTGGTCACCAGGGGCGGCAGATGGCCGGCGGAGGAGTGTCTCAGCTCCCAGGAGCCTTGTGCGGATTCCTTGACGATGCCGTAGAGGCAGGTGGCGGTGGCTTCCCGGTACAGGCTGTGGTTGGCCAGGTCCAGGCGGCGCATCACCACCTCGGGCGGCTCCTGGCGGTCCACGGCGATGCCGCGGAGCATGCTGCGCAACTGGCTCATGGCGATGGCCGCGTCGAGGTTGTGCCCGGTGACGTCGCCGATGACCACAGCGGTGTCACCGTTTGGCAGGCCGAAGCTGTCGTACCAGTCGCCGCCGACCTGCGCGGTGGTGGAGGAGGCGGCGTAGCGGGCGGCGAGCTGTAGGTTGTCGACATGCGGCAGCGGGGGCAGCAGGGAGCGTTGGAGGCGTTCGGCGATACTGCGGGTCTCCTGGTACAGGCGGGCGTTGTCCACGCCCAGGGCCAGACTGCGCACCAGGTCGCCGACCAGGGACACGTCCTCCTCCGTGAACGCCGTCCGTTCGGCCGTACGGGTCACGGTCAGGGCGCCGAAGATCTCGCCGCGGGCGCTCAGGGGCGCGACGACGGAGCTGCCCGCACCGAGCCTCCGGAACAGTTCCCGGTAGTCGGCGTCCAGGGCGCTGCCGTCCTGGTTCGTCGGCGGGGCGCCGGCGAGCAGCAGCGGTCCCGCGCCGCGCAGGGCCCGGGCCAGAGGCCCCCGGCACGCCTCGGAGACCGGCGGGAGTCTGCCCTCGTACGAGGTGGCGGGCGGCCCCAGCGCATCGCTGAGGACGACGCAGACGCGTTCCACCTCCGCGTCCTCGGTGAACAGATCCACCACACACCAGTCGGCCAGCCGCTGCGTCAGGAGTCGGCCGACCGAGCGCAGTCCCTCATTGAGGTTCAAGCTGTTGCTCAGCGAGGTGCCCGTGTCGGCCAGCAGGGCGAGGCGCTCCAGCGCGTGCATGTCCGCCCGGCCGCCGCTCGTACCGTGGGGATGCTCCGGGGCGGCGGGTGTGGGCGCCCCGGCGCCCTCGTGGAGCGACGGCACGTGGTCATGAGGGCCCGGCGCGTCGAAGGAAGCCGCCGCCCGGGGCGCCAGCCGGGCGACGAAGACGGTGCGGCCGTCGTTCATCTCCTGGGTCTCGATGTACAGCCGCACGGGAACGAGCCGGCCGTCGCGGTGCAGCGCGGGAAGCGGTACGGAGCGGCCCACGATGCGGGCGCGCCCGGTGAGCAGCAGTGAGGTGAACGCAGCGCTGTGCCGTCGGCGCAGGTGCTCGGGGATGAGCGTGGTGAGCCGCTTCCCCACGAGGTCGTCCGGATGCCAGCCGAGCAAATCCGCGGCGGGTCCGTTCGCCGCGATGATGCGGTTGTCCTCGTCGGCGGCGATGGTGGGGAACCTGCTGGCGCGGATATGACTGGCGTCCCAGGGCAGCAGCTCCGAGACGCTGACCTCCGGGTCGCGGGGCACCACGGTCCAGGCCGTGGGGCCGTCCCCGGCGAGCTGGCCCAGGATCTGGTCGAACATCCACTGCTGGAAGGCGCGCCCGCGCGGCAGGGCGGGGAGGGTGAGCAGGTGTTCCTCCCGCGCCGCCTCTTCGGCGACGTCGAGCACGTGACGCAGCATGCGCACCGCCGGCGCGGCGTCGGCCGGCATCGGCAGCCGCATGGAGCGCAGAGGCGCGTCGGGGAGCGCTCCCGCCGACACGGCGGCCGTACAGGCACTGAGTACGTGGTCGATGTCCCTGGCGGTGGCCAGGTCCTCGGGGCGCACTGCCGGCCCGCCACCGGTGGCCGCGGCGAGCGTCAGTTCGCGCAGCAACGCGTGCCGGTGCTGCTGGCTCGCCGAGAACAGGGCGCTGGGCACGTCGACGAGTGTCACCGTGGTGCCGGAACCGGTGCGCGGCACGGCCGTCCCCCACCCGGGTGACGGTGGTGCGGGACCGTCCATCCACAGCTCGAACCACACGGTCTTGCTCTGGGCGCCGACCTCCACCCCATGCCGCGAGGCCAGGTGCTCGACCAATACCAGCCCCGCACCCGCGCCGGTGTACGGAGGGCAGTGCCGCGGCACGGGTCTGCGGTCCGGCCGGTCATCACTGACCTGCACGCGGATCCTGTCGTCGTAGAGCCGGACCGATACCTCGGCCTCGGTGCGCGCATGCAGCACCGCGTTGGTCACCAGTTCGCCGACCAGGAGCCGAGCGGTGTCGGCCCGCTCCGCGGGGACGTCTTCGAGCGCGGCCCGTACGAGCTGCCGAGCCGCCGCCGCGCTGGTCGGTGCCTCGGGGAACCTCTGTGACACAGTCTCCGGTCGGTCGACGTCGCGCATATCACCAGTGTGACCTCGTGCCGCCCACCGCGCGCCCGACCCTCGGCATCACCGCAGGTGACAGCGGTGCGGCCGGGGGGCTAACCGGGTGGCGGCTGTGGCTGCGAGAGCACTGACGCCGAGCCGGGTTGACCCTCGACCTTGTGCAGGGCCCAGAGTGCTGGGCGTGGAGAACGACATGCGCAGCATTGGGGAGATGGCCCGCGACAGCGGCCTGGGAGTGAGCGCCCTGCGGTTCTACGACCGCGCCGGTGTGCTGGTCCCGGCCTGGGTTGACCCGGTGAGCGGATACCGCTGGTACGAGCCCGAGCAACTCGAAGAGGCTCAGCTGCTGACTCGCCTGCGCCGGGCCGGAATGCCGCTGGCGGACATCCGCCTTGTGCTGGCCGGCTGGTCCGGCGCGGACACCGATCTGGTCCGGAAGCTGCTCGATGCGCATCTGCGCCGCCTCGACCAGGGGCTCTCCGACGCCCGCAGTGAATTCTCGGCGCTCCGGGCCCTACTCGACCGCAGGGAGAACATCATGACTTCGCCTCGTGTCACCGCGCTCAGGCTGTCCGTCGCGGCGTCCGAGCTGGCCGCAGCCCTGGACGCGGTCCGTTTCGCGGCGAGCACCGACCCGGAGCTGCCGATGCTCGGCGGAGTCCTGTTCGACATCGAGGGCGAGAGCCTTCACGTCGTGACGACCGACCGGTACCGAATGGCTGTCGCGCGGACAGGTGTCGCCGGACACGACGAGAGCCGAGTGCAGGTCATCGTGCCCACACCGGTCGTCGGCGCGATACGGGCACTACTGGAGGGGGAGGGCTCTGTGGGGCTGTCCGTCGACGGTGACCGCGTGGCGCTGGACGCCGGGGACAGGCAGGCGGCCGGTAGGTGCCTCGACCACGACTTCCCCGACTACCGTCGTCTTCTTCCCCAGGCCGCGGGGCGTCGCGCCGTCATCGAGGTGGCGGCCTTCCGGAAGGCCTTGGAAACGGGCCCTGTCCGTTCCGGCGGCTCCGACCGTTCAGGCGGTTCCGACCGTTCAGGCGGTTCCGACCGTTCGGGAAGGGCCGGAGCGGCGCACGACGTGAGCGTGCTCAGGATGGACGGTGGCGGCGCGGTGACCGTGTGCGCTGACGGTGCCGCAGACCCGTACCGCGTCGGCGTCAACCGTGAGTTCTTGCTGGACGCACTGACCGCCGGGGCCCGGGACCGACTGATCCTGGAGCTCGGCGAGCCCACGACGCCGATCGCGATCCGCCGGCCCGACGACGAGGACAGCTTCTCGATCCTGATGCCGGTCCGTCTGGAGGACTGACAGCACTTTCTCCGGAGGTCTTGACAACGCGATTGGTCTGGACCAACTATGCGCACAGCAACGGTGGCCACCGTCGTTCACTTCCGTCCTGCGCACCTCCTGGAGGCACCCCATGGGCCGTGTACGTCACCGTGTACGTCAGGGCAGACCCGGCGTTCGCCGGAGAATCGGCGCGGTGATCGCCGTCGGCGCGGCCGCCGCGCTCGCCGTCACCGGACTCGCGGCGCCCGCGCAGTCGGCGGACACCACAGCGACGGACGCCAGAGCCGTGGACACCAAGGCGGCGGACGTCAACGTTGCCAAGAACGCCGGGTTCGAGTCGGACCTGTCCAACTGGACCTGCGCCGCGAGCAGCGGCGCCGCCGTCACGTCCCCCGTGCACGGCGGCGCGAAGGCGCTCAAGGCCACCCCGTCGGGCCAGAGCACCGCCGAGTGCTCCCAGATCGTCAAGGTGAAGCCCAACTCGACGTACAAGCTGAGCAGTTGGGTGCAGGGCAGCTACGCCTACCTCGGCGCCCGCGGCACCGGGACCACCGACGTGTCGACCTGGACGCCGGGCAACTCGTCCTGGCAGCAGCTCTCCACCAGCTTCACCACGGGCGCGAACACCACGTCGGTCACCGTGTACACGCACGGCTGGTACGGGCAGAGCGCGTACTACGTGGACGATGTGAGCGTCCTCGGACCCGACGGGGGTGGCGGCACCGACCCGGTGGAGATACCGGCCGTGCCGGCCGGCCTCAAGGCGGGCACGGCGACGTCCACGTCGGTGGAGCTGTCCTGGACCCCGGTGTCCACGGCCACCGGATACACCGTCTACCGCGACGGCACGAAGGTCGCCTCGGCGAGCGGCGCCTCCACGACCGTCACCGGCCTCGCGCCCGACACCGCGTACAGCTTCCAGGTGAGCGCCACGAACGCGGCCGGTGAGTCCGCGAAGTCGACGGCCGTGTCCGCGCGGACCGCCAAGGGGGATGGTGGCGGTGACGGTGGCCCCGTGCCCAAGCACGCGCTGACCGGCTACTGGCAGAACTTCGACAACGGCGCGACCGTGCAGAAACTGCGGGACGTGTCGTCGCAGTACGACATCATCGCCGTCTCCTTCGCCGACGCCACCACCACGCCGGGCCAGATCACCTTCAACCTGGACCCGGCCGTCGGCTACTCCTCCACCGCCGACTTCAAGGCGGACATCGCCGCGAAGAAGGCCGCCGGCAAGTCCGTGATCCTCTCGGTCGGCGGGGAGAAGGGCACCATCTCGGTCAACAGTGACGCCTCCGCGACGGCGTTCGCGAACAGCGCCTACGCGCTGATGCAGGAGTACGGGTTCAACGGCGTCGACATCGACCTGGAGAACGGCCTCAACCCCACCTACATGACGAAGGCGCTGCGCCAGCTCTCCGCGAAGGCGGGCCCCAAGATGGTGCTCACGATGGCGCCCCAGACCATCGACATGCAGTCGACGTCCGGTGGGTACTTCCAGACGGCCTTGAACGTGAAGGACATCCTCACGGTCGTCAACATGCAGTACTACAACAGCGGTTCGATGCTGGGCTGTGACGGCAAGGTCTACAGCCAGGGCAGCGTCGACTTCCTGACCGCGCTCGCCTGCATCCAGTTGGAGGGCGGCCTCGATCCCTCGCAGGTCGGGATCGGCGTCCCGGCGTCGACGCGTGGCGCGGGCAGCGGTTACGTGGCCCCGTCGATCGTGAACAACGCCCTCGACTGCCTGACCCGAGGCACCGGCTGCGGCTCCTTCAAGCCGTCGAAGACGTACCCGGCGCTGCGTGGCGCGATGACGTGGTCCACGAACTGGGACGCGACGGCGGGCAGTACGTGGTCCAACTCCGTCGGCCCGAAGGTGCACAGCCTTCCGTAGCGAACGGCCGGGTGGGGCGGGCGGACCGACCACGGGTCCGCACGCCCCACCCGGCGGGTCCGCTTCCTACCGGGCGTCCGTCTCTTCGAGCCGGTACAGCTCCGGCACGGGGACCTTGATCGGCTCCTGCGTGGTCCGAGCGATCACGACGACCGCGGGCTCGTTCGGGTCGGGGTTCTCCTCTCTGTGCGGCACGAACGGCGGAACGAGGAAGAAGTCACCGGGGCCGGCGGCCAGCCGTACCTCCTGTGTGCCGTCGTGGTAGACGAACACGGGGTGACCGCTGACCACGTAGATACCCGCCTCCGAATCACCGTGATGGTGATTGTCCGTCGCGCTCAGAGGTGGGTTCACCACCATGCCCATCCAGAGCTTCTTGGAGCCGACCGTGCCACCGCTGATGGCGGCGTAGCCGTCCAGCTCATCGGCGCGAACGCGGTGGACACGGTTGTTCGGCGGCGCGTCGTCATCAGGGCCCTGTTCGCTTCCGACGCCTGCGTGCATCGTCATGGTGCATCCTCCACATCTCCGTCGGCCTGGACAGGGACCAGGTTGCGCCGTCAGCGCCCAAGACGGCAACTAACTTTGCTGTTACGGCAATTCGGGGGCGTTCAGGGCGGCGCGTACGAAGACGTCTCCGATCAGGTTGGTGTCGTCGGGGACCAGGCCGGGGTGGTAGGAGTCGAAGACGGCCGTCGACTCGTCCGCGCTCAGCGCCGCTCGGCCCACGGTGACGGGCTTGCCGTCCTGTCCCGGTGAGAGCAGTTCCTCCTCGCCGGTGCGCGCATCGCGCAGGACCAGACCCAGTGTCCTGCGGTCAGCGTCGGCCGTGTTGAGGAGAAGCTTTGAGCCGTTCGCCGACAGATCCGACACCAGAGTGACATCGGTGGGGGAGCGGCCGTCGTACCGCTGAAGTGTGCCAACGCCCGTGCCCGTGCCCGTGCGCAGGTCGCGGACGAAGGCGTTCCAGGACGTGCTGGTGTCCCCGTTGGGATCGGTGCCGGGGACCAGGTTCGTGGCCACCGAGTTGAAGCCGACCTTGGAGCCGTCGGCGCTCAGCACCGGGGAGAGCGCCGACCTGTCTGCCGGTGCCCCGTTGTGGGTGACATCGGCCTGCACGGTCTTCCGCGTGACGCGGTCGTACACCAGGATGTCCGCCTTGTCGTCGTCGGACGGCCCCGAGTAACCGACCCGGTAGGCCACCTTGCGGCCGTCGGAACTCATGGAGATGTCCTGGCAATCACGGGTCGTGGACGGGCCGGCCCGCCACAGACGCTGGGTCCGCCGGTCCTGGAGCATGATCCGACAGCGGGACACCCCGTTCTCGTCGGCGGCGGTCTCGGCCACGAAGGCGACGTACCGTCCGTCCGCGCTGAGCGGGGCGGCGCCGTAGTCCGCGCGGTAGCCGTCCTCCAGCGCGGGCGCCACGGGCTCGACGTGCCCGGTGCGCAGGTTCATCACGTGGACGGAGTACTTCTGGGTGGTGGCCGAGTACGAGGTGAAGGTCAGGTGGTTGCCCGCATCGGACACCCGGGGCAGCATCGTCGACTCACCCGGCAGCACCACGCGCTTGAGGGGCGCACCGGGAGCTGTCCGGTAGAAGACGCTGTTGGGCACGTCCGTTCCCGGGACCAGGTTGGTCGCCGACGACATGAAGGCGACGACGCTTCCGTCCGCGCTGACGGTCGGATCCACCGAGTGGCTGTTGCCGCCGTTGCCGCCGGGTGCCACGCTGATCCGTTCGGTGTACGGGACCCGGTCGCCGTCCGCCGCCCCGGCGGGCCAGGTGAGACAGGCCAGGGCGGCCGCCAGGGCGGCGGTCATGGAGATGCGTGACGAAGGTCTCATCAGGTGGTTCCCCCTTCGGCCGAGGATGACCACAGCCACCCCTCGCGCCCGGTAACGCCTCAACACTGTCTGTGCGGAGGGCTCACGCGATGAAAGCGCGGAGCGCGTCTGGGGTCAATGAGCGCGCGGGTGACTTTCGGACCGTGCGGGAGACCGTGGGCCGGGATCGAAGACACGAGCCGCCATCAGCGCGTTACGGCGTCGACTCATGAAGCGGCCGGCGAGGACGCCGAGCCGGTTGAAGCGCCCGTCGATCACGGTCGGCCCGGGGTTGCGGCGTTCGAGGTGGCGCAGAGCGGTGGTGACGACGTCCTCGGGCGTACGCAGCTTCCCGGCGGTCAGTACCCCGGCATCCGGCCCCATCGCGGTGGTGAAGTCGGTGGCGGTGGCACCGGGGGAGACGGCGAACGCGGTCACGCCCGTGCCGCGCAGCTCGGTCCACAGGGATTCGGTGAAGCTGAGCACGAACGCTTTCGTCGCGCCGTAGACGGCCATACGGGGAGCGGGGAAGTAGGCGGAGACACTCGACAGGTTGATGATGAAGCCGTTGCCGGCGTCCACGATCTGCGGCAGGAACGCCGCGGTCAGCCGCACCGGCGCCAGGGCGCCCACGGCGATCTCGGCGCTGAGCTGTCCGGGGTCCGTACCGGGGAACAGGGCGAACGAGCCGACCCCGGCATTGTTGATCAGGCTCGTGATACTCAAGCCGCGGTCGGCGACCTCCTGCTGAAGATCGCGTGCGGCGTCCGGGTGGGAGAGGTCGGCCGGGATCGTTTCGATCCGGGCATCGGTGGTGCGGCGCAGCATGTCCGCCATGGAGGCCAGCCGCTCGGCGCGCCGGGCGACGAGTACGAGGTTCGCGCCGCGTGCGGCCAGGGCTTCGGCGAAGGCGGCCCCGATCCCGGAGCTGGCCCCGGTGAGCAGGACGGTCTGTGCGCGGTAGTCGACGGTCATGTGACCAGCCAACGGGCTGTCAGCGGCCCTGTCCAAGACCCGTTTCGCACCCCGCCATGCGGAAAACGCATCACGTAGGGATCGGCGATGAGTCCGATCAGTCGGAGGGGACGTCGGAGGGGACGAGGAACGTGACCGCCGACTTGACGAATTCCGCGACGAGGGGCCCGGTCTCGCCGGTACGGGTGGCGACGACGACCTGGCACGGTTCGGCCCCGTCGATGGAGACGGCGACGAGGCCGGGGCGGAGCGCGAAACGCCGGTCACCCGCGGGGACGACGGCGATGGCGGTGCCGTCGGCGATGGCTTCGAGCTTGTCGTCGTAGGTGTCGGCGAGGGTGGGGCCGAGCGTGGCCGGGGCACCCTCCGGCCGCGGTTCCAGGCGCCAGAAGGCGCTCCACTCGGGGCTCATGCCGGTGCAGCCCACGAGGGGCTCCGCGACGATGTCGGCGGTGGTGACCGACTCCTTGTCGGCGAGGCGGTGAGATGCGGACACGAGCAGGACTCGGGGCTCGGTGTAGAGGACCGTCGTGTCGAGGCCGTCGTCCGGCATCGGCAGCGGAGTGCGGGCGACCAAGGCGTCGACCTGCCGATTCGTCAGGGCGTCGACGTCCTGGGAGCCGAAGTGCCGGGTGCGGACATGGGCGTCGGGATGCCGCTGGCGCAGGTCGCGTACGGCGGGGGTGACGATCAGATCGTCGACGTAGCCGATGGTGATCGTGCGTGCCGGTGCCGCGGCCCGCGCGGCGGACACCGCCTGCTGGGCCTCGTGCAGCAATTGATGCGCCCGGGGAACGAACGCCGCACCGGCGGCGGTGAGCCGGCTGCCCTGGGTGGTGCGATCCAGCAGGCGCACGTCGAGGACGTTCTCCAGCCGCTGGATCTGACGGCTCAGGGACGGCTGGGCGACCCGCAACTCCTCGGCCGCACGGGCGAAGTTCAGGTGCTCGGCGACGACCGTGAAGTACCGGACCAGCCGCAGATCCAGATCGGGAAGCATGTCGGCACTCTACGCGTCATGCAAGTCCAGCATGACGCGGTGCGCAACGGGCCTTGGACATCCGCCGCGGGCCGCTGCTCTCATCCCACCATGACCTCCGCAGCCGGGTCAGCGACACCGTCGGCGGTTACGGTGGGCCCGGTGGGCGTTACCCGCTCGGGCGGACCGAGGCCTCGATGTCGGCGAGTTGGGCGGCGAGGATCTCTTCGAACGCGGCGCGGCGATCCACTCCGAGGGGGCGGACGTCGCGGGCGAAGTGGGCCAGGGCGGGGAAGCGCTCGGGGTCGGCGCCGAGTACCGCGACGCGGAACTGCTCCATGCCCTGTTCGTACTCCTCGGAGGTGATGGAGCTGACCCCGGCCTCGGAGGTGATCAGCGCGGCGATGAGGACCGCGAGCCGGTGGTAGCGCGCCGGGATCTCCTCGTCGGGCAGCCCCGAGGCGCGCAGAGCCTGTAGTACCTCTTCCAGGACAAGGCGGGAACCGGCGCCGCCCGACGCGTACCGTCCCCAGACCGCGGCAAGTTGGGGCTGCTGTCCGAACGCCTCCCGCACGCGCAGGGCCAGGGCGGTGATGCGCTGCTTCCAGTCACCCTCGGCGCGGTAGCCGTCCATGGAAGCCAGCAGGATCCGGTCGGCGACCGAGCGCAGCAGTTCGGTCTTGTTGCGGAAGTGCCGGTAGAGGCTGGAGGAATCGGTCCCGAGCGCCGCGGCCAGCTTGCGCACGCTGAACGAATCCGCGTCGCTGGTGCGCAGCAGCTCCGCCGCCGCATCCAGGATCTCTTCGGTCGACCAACGTCGTCTGCCTGCCATCGTGCCCCTCTCGCCGGATCTCATCCTACCTGTGCACTTGGTGTTGCACGCGCCGCGTGCATAATGAGGACATGAGCGTGCCGGGCGGGCCGGCACGCCACTCGTGCCCTGTTGCCCGGGGTCAGGCGACCGATGCGGAGCCACTCCCCGGGGAACATGAAAGGACGCATGACGTGAAGAACCCCCTGGATTTCGCGGCACTGGACGCGGCCATCGAGAACGTCCGCCGCGCCGGGATGCCGGGCCTGTTCGCCGAGGTGCGAGACGGCGACGAGGTCTGGCGCGGCGCCGCCGGGATCGCCGATGTCACCACCGGCCGCCCCGTCACCGTCGACATGCGGCACCGCGTCGGCAGCATCACCAAGACCTTCACCGCCGCGGCGGTCCTCCAGCAGGTCGAGAGCGGCCGGATCGGCCTCGACGCACCGGTCGGCCGGTACCTTCCCGAGCTGGTTCCGGGAGAACGCGGTGAAGCGATCACCGTCCGGATGCTGATCAACCACACCAGCGGCCTCGCCGAGTACCTCCCGTACGCCTACCCCTCGCTCAAGGGCTTCCCCGTCATCGCGGGCACCAGGCCCGAGAGCCTGGACGACCACCGGCACACGCGGTTCGACCCCGTCGAACTGATCGAGATGGGGGTCACCGCACCCGCCGTCGGCGTCCCGGGCGGCAACCCCGGGGTGTACTCCAACACCAACTACCTGCTGCTCGCCCAACTCCTGGAAGAGGTCAGCGGCACCACGGCCGAGCAATGCATCACCCGGAACGTCATCGAGCACGCCGGGCTCCGGGACACCGGATTCCCCGCCGGACCGTACGTCGAAGGCCCGCACTCGCTGCTCTACGAGTCGTGGTTCGGCATGATCGACCCACCGCGTGACTACAGCGTCTTCGACATGTCGTACGTGGGACCGTCGGCCTCGCTGATATCGACCGTCACGGACCTCAACCGCTTCTTCGGCATGCTGCTGGCCGGGGAGATCGTCGGCCCGTCGTCGCTGGCGCAGATGCGACGCACCGTCCCGATCGTCTCCCAGGAGGGAAAGATGATCGACTACGGCCTCGGCCTGTACCCGATGGAGGCCCCCGGGCAGAGCACCTTCTGGGGCCATGGCGGCACGGTCTGGGGCGGTGGAGCTCTGGCCCTGATCCGCGCGGACGGCAAGCGGCAGATGTCCGTCGCGGTGAACCGGCAGAGGTGGGCGAACGGGTTCGACTCCTCCGGCAAACCGCGGCCACACCCCATCGACGACGCGCTCGCGAGCCTGTACCGCGTGGCGATGTACGGCTGACCTGGCAGGAGTTGACCCACGCGATCACCTGCCGGAGCCGCTGCCCTGCTGCCAGACTGGCGGGCATGGCTGGGAACGCGCGTCCGTCGATGCAGGAGCTCATCAACAAGCGCCGACATGCGGGGTTCGTGGGCCGCCGCGGTGAACTCGCCCTGTTCCGCGAGAACTTCGATACGCGGCCGGAAGACCTGGAACACCGGTTCGTCTTCCACGTCCACGGTGACGCGGGCGTCGGCAAGACCACGCTGGTACGCGAACTCGTGCGCACCGCGCGCGAGCGCCAAGCACTCACCGCCACCGTCGACGAGGCCGTGAACAGCGTGCCGGAGGTGCTCGAAGCGGTGAGCGTCCAGTTCGCGCGGCTGGGGCACCCGCTCAAGGCTCTCGAACGAGCCCTTGCGACCCATCGGCGCCGTAGGGAAGAAGTGTCGGCCGCTTCCCTCGCGCAGCCCGAGCAGGGCCCGACGGCAGGAACACTCGCTGCCGCGCAGGCCGGATTGATCGGCCTCGGCATGGTGCCGGTGGTCGGCGCGCTCGCCGGGGCCGTCGATCCCGCCCAGCTCGCTCGCGGCGCGGACCACGTACGGACATCCCTCGGTACCCGTGCCGGCAGGCAGGAGGACGCGCAGCTCCTCTCCGACCCGCTCCAGGTACTCACCCCGTCCCTCGTCTCCGAACTGAACCGGGTCGCCGGGCATGTCCCCTGGATCGCGCTCTTCTTCGACACCTACGAGCGGACCAGTTCGTTTCTCGATGCCTGGCTGCGCGACCTCATCATCAGCGGACGCCATGGCTCGCTGCCCGCCAACGCCCTGATCGTCCTGTCCGGACAGGGGCGGCTCGACCCCAACCGCTGGGCGGACTGCGCCGATCTGGTCACCGAGATCCCGCTCACCCCCTTCAGCGAATCCGAAGCACGACAGCTTCTCGCCGCCAAGGGGGTGAGGGACGAGAAGGTGGTCCGGGAGGTGCTCACACTGTCGGGACGGCTCCCCGTGCTCCTGTCGACCCTCGCCGAGAATGCCGCTCGCCCGGGAGGTGTGCACGACCCCAGTGCCACCGCCGTCGAGCGCTTCCTGAAGTGGGAGCAAGATCCGGTCCGCCGCGCCGCCGCACTCGACGGAGCGCTGCCGCGGCGGTTGAACGAGGACATCTTCCAGTGCGCTGTCACTGATGTGTCCGGTGTATCCGATGTGTCCGGCCCCGACGCGACGGCTCTGTACGGCTGGCTGCGCGGCCTGCCCTTCGTCGCCGAGAGCGCAGGACTCGCCCACTACCACGACGTGGTGCGCGACCCGATGCTGCGTCTCCGGCGCTCCATGTCGCCCGACCGTTGGCGCGCGGCCCACAGTCGGTTGGCGGAGTCCTTCGCGAAGCGGCGCGAGCTCGCCGGGGCGGGGCTGGGGCGCTGGGAGCAGGTGGAGAAGGAGGCCTGGTGGGACGAGCGTCTGGAGGAGACCTATCACCTGCTGTGCGCGCGACCGCGGCAGGCCTTCGCGCAAGCCCTGGCAGACGGTCCCGCGGCGTGCGGCATGGGAGCGGAGTCGGCGCGCCGCTGGGCCCAGGTGATGGGCGAAGCCGGTGAGGCCGCGGCGGACGACACGCTGCGCGACTGGGGCACCGACTGCCTGACCCTGCTGGGGGACGAGCATCGCGGTGTCGAGAGATTGCTGGGCATGCTCCTGACCCGCGCGGAACTCGACGACGAGGCCCGTGCCGAAGCCTTCATGATCCGTGGCGAGGGACGTCTCGACGCGGGGAGGTACGAGGAGGCCGCCGCGGACTTCACCCGGTCGATCACACTGTCCCCGCACCGGGCTCGTCCGTACACGGGCCGGGCCCTGGTCCACCGCGCACTCGGCCGGTATGAGCAGGCGCTCGATGACCACGACCGGGCCGTCGAACGGCGTGTCTACGGTGTGCGGCCCTTCTGGCACCGGGGCGAGACCAACCGGCTCGCGGGAAACGCCGAGCAGGCCATCGCGGACTTCGACCAGGTGCTCGCCATCGATCCCGGCCACGTGTACGCGCTGGCCAGCCGTGCCTGGACGGCGCACACCCAGGGGCGCTCCGCGGCAGCGCTGGCCGACCTCGATCTCGCGATCGACATCAAACCCGACCACATCTGGTCCTTGGTACGCCGCGCTCAGGTACGGCGTACGACAGGCGACACCACCGGTGCCTGGACCGACCTGGACCATGCTCGGGCCCTGGCCCCGAAGAACCCGTGGATCGTCGGGGAACGCGGTGACCTGCTACGGCAGGAGGGACGCCACGAAGAGGCGATCGACGAGTACGACCGCGCCCTGGGGCTCGACCCCGGCTACGCCTGGGCACTGGGCAGCCGCGCGATGGCGAACGAGGCACTGGGCAGGCGGGCGGACGCCCTGGCCGATCTCGACCGCGCCCTGACTTTGAACCCGTCCTACGGCTGGGCCGCCGCACAACGCGAACGTATCCTCGGTGCGGCGCCCTGACGAGGGCCGGGCGCAGCCGTGCGGCGTCAGCCGACCGGCTCCTTGTCGGTCACTCGGCGGGGAAGGTCTCCGGCAGTGGGCTCGCCGAGAGCGGACTCCACGTGCGGGCTCTCGCTCAGAGGGAGCCGGCCGCCGTTGCGGATCGCCTTGACGGAGACGTGGGCGCACGCCGCCACGACCACCACGGTCAACAGGGCGAAGACGACGGACAGCACACCCGTCACCGTGGAGTTCCGCACGACGGCCTCCATGTCGGCGGCGCTCTTGGCCGGCGCCAGCAGTCGCCCCTCGGCCAGGGCATCCGCGTACCGGGACCGTTGGGCGAAGAAGCCCACCGCGGGGTCGCCGGAGAACACCTTCTGCCAGCTCGCGGTCATGGTCACCGCCAGGCACCAGGCGAGCGGGGCGCCGGTCACCCAGGACCACTTCAGGCGGCCCGACTTGATGAGCAGCGCGGTCGCCACGGCGAGGGCGATGGCGGCGAGCAGCTGGTTGGCCGTGCCGAAGAGGGGATAGAGCTGGTTGATCCCGCCGAGGGGGTCGGTGACACCCACCCACAGGAAGTACCCCCAGGCGAGTACCACCAGGGCCGAGGTGATCCAGAGCCCCGGCCGCCACGTCTTGTCGCTGAAGCGCGGGATCACATTGCCCAGCATGTCCTGGAGCATGAAGCGGCCCACCCGGGTCGCGGCATCCACCGCGGTGAGGATGAACAGCGCCTCAAACATGATCGCGAAGTGGTACCAGAACGCCATCATCCCGCTGCTGCCGAAGGTGTCGGACAGAATCAGCGCGACACCCATGGCGAGGGTGGGCGCGCCACCGGTGCGCGAGACCACGGACTCCTCGCCGACCGCCTTCGCGGCGGCCGCCAGTTCGTCCGGACTGATGGTGAACCCGAGCGAGCCGACGGCCGTCGACGCGGACTGGAGGCTGTCCCCGAGGAGTCCGGCGGGGGCGTTCATGGCGTAGTAGAGGCCGGGGTCGATCACACAGGCGGCGATCAGCGCCATGATGGCCACGAATGACTCCATCAGCATCCCGCCGTATCCGATCGCGGCGACCTGCGACTCCTTCTCGATCATCTTCGGAGTGGTGCCCGAGGAGATGAGCGCGTGGAAGCCGGACAGGGCGCCGCACGCGATGGTGATGAAGGCGAACGGGAAGAGGCTGCCCGCGAAGACCGGCCCGTCACCGTCGCGCGCGAAGCCGGTCAGCGGTGCCGCCGCCATGTCCGGCAGGGTGACCAGGACACCGATCGCGAGAAGTACGATCACACCGACCTTCATGAAGGTCGACAGGTAGTCGCGCGGCGCGAGCAGCATCCAGACCGGCAGGACCGAGGCGATGAAGCCGTACGCCATCAAGGTCAGCGCCAGTGTCTTCGGCGACAGGACGAAGGCGTCACCGAAGGACGACTCGGCGACCCAGCGGCCACCGGCGATCGATGCCAGCAGCAGCACCACGCCGATGACGCTGATCTCGCTCACCCTGCCGGGCCGCAGGCGACGCAGGTAGAAACCCATGAAGAGCGCGATGGGGATGGTCATCGCGATGGAGAAGGTGCCCCAGGCCGAGTGGGCGAGGGAGTTGACCACGATCAGGGCGAGCACCGCCAAGATGATGATCATGATGGCGAACACCGCGATCAGCGCGGCGATACCACCCACCAGGCCGATCTCCTCCCGGGCCATCTGGCCCAGGCTCTTGCCGTCGCGCCGCATGGAGAAGAACAGCGTGACCATGTCCTGCACGGCACCGGCGAAGATCACTCCGACGATGATCCAGATGGTGCCCGGCAGGTACCCCATCTGGGCCGCGAGCACCGGACCGACCAGCGGCCCGGCGCCCGCGATGGCGGCGAAGTGATGGCCGAACAGCACGCGTCGGTCGGTGGGATGGAAGTCCGCGCCGTCGTCGAGCCGTTCGGCGGGGGTCGCGCGGCGGTCGTCGACGCCGAGCACGCGGCGCGCGATGAAACGGGCGTAGAAGCGCTGCGCGATCAGATACGAGCCGACCGCCGCCGCGACCACCCAGATCGCGGAGACCCGCTCGCCCCGGGAGAGGGCGAGGACGGACCAGCCGGTCGCGCCGACTGCTGCTATGAGGATCCAGAGCAGGATCCGTGCCTTGCGGGAACTCCGCACGGGGTTGCGCCTTTCCTGGTAGGGGTGTTGGGAGGGGTACTGCGGTGGTGTTACAGGCCGAGCTCGACCTCGAACTCGCCGGCTTCCAGGATCGCCTTGACGGCGGTCAGGTAGCGGGCGGCGTCGGCTCCGTCGACCAGGCGGTGGTCGTAGGAGAGCGAGAGGTAGGTCATGTCCCGTACGGCGATGGTCTCGCCGAGGTCGGGGTGGTTGATGACCACCGGGCGCTTGACGGTGGCGCCGATGCCCAGGATGGCGGCCTGGTTCGGCGGCACGATGACCGTGTCGAACAGGGCGCCGCGGGAGCCGGTGTTGGAGATCGTGAAGGTGGCGCCCGACATGTCGTCGGGGGTGAGGCCACCGCCACGGGCCTTGCCGGCCAGCTCGGCGGTCTTCTTGGAGATGCCGGCGATGTTCAGGTCGCCCGCGCCCTTGATGACCGGGGTCATCAGGCCCTTCTCGGCGTCGACGGCGATGCCGATGTTCTCCGCGTCGAAGTAGGTGATGGTGCCTTCGTCGTCGTTGATCCGGGCGTTGACGACCGGGTGGGCCTTCAGTGCCTGGGCGGCGGCCTTGACGAAGAACGGCATCGGGGAGAGCTTGACGCCCTCGCGGGCGGCGAAGGCGTCCTTGGCCTTGGCGCGCAGCTTCATCAGCTTGGTGATGTCGACCTCGACGACCGAGGTGAGCTGGGCCTGCGAGTGCAGGGCCTTCATCATGTTGTCGCCGATGACCTTGCGCATGCGGGTCATCTTGACGGTCTGGCCACGGAGGGGGGAGACCTCCAGGGCCGGGGCCTTCGAGGCGGCGGCCGGTGCGGCCGGGGCCGGGGCGGCCTTCTTGGCCTCGGCGGCGGCGATGACGTCCTGCTTGCGGATGCGGCCGCCGACGCCGGAACCGGTGACCTCGGAGAGGTTCACGCCGTTCTCGGAGGCGAGCTTGCGCACCAGCGGGGTGACGTAGGCGCCGTCGTCGGCCGGGGTGGCCTGCGCCGGGGCGGCCGGAGCTGCCGGAGCGGCAGCGGCGGGAGCCGGCTGGGCCGGAGCCGCGGGGGCGGTCGGAGCGGCCGGAGTCGGGGCCGCACCGGGCGCACCGATGACGGCGAGCTTGGCGCCGACCTCGGCGGACTCGTCCTCGGCCACGACGATCTCGAGCAGCACGCCCGCGACCGGCGAGGGGATCTCGGTGTCGACCTTGTCCGTCGAGACCTCCAGGAGGGGCTCGTCGGCCGCGACCTCCTCGCCGACCTCCTTCAGCCAGCGGGTGACGGTGCCCTCGGTGACGGACTCACCGAGCGCCGGCAGGGTGATGACTTCGTCGGGCACGGTCATGCCTCCACCCCGTAGCGTGCGGCGGCCTGCCGTACTGTCTCCTGCTTGACTTCGCCACGCCGGGCAAGCGTGGCGAGAACGGCGACCACGAGGGAGGGGCCGTCCACACCGAAGTGGCGGCGGACGTTCTCCCGGCTGTCGGAGAGCCCGTAGCCGTCGGTGCCGATGGACATCCAGTCCTGCTCCACCCAGGGGCTGATCTGATCGGGCACCGCCCGCATCCAGTCGCTGACGGCGATCACCGGCCCGGGAGCACCGGCCAGCGCACGCGTGACGTACGGGACCCGGCCCCCGTCACCCTCGCCCGAGGTGGCCGCGCGGAGGTTCGCCGCCTCCGCGTCGAGCGCTTCGCGGCGCAGCTCCGTCCAGGACGGGGCGGACCACACGTCGGCCGCGACACCCCAGTCCTCGCGCAGGAGGTGCTGGGCCTCCAGGACCCAGTGGATGGCGGTGCCGGAGGCGAGGAGTTGCAGCCGCGGGGCGTCGGGGGCCGGATCCGCGGCCTCCTGGTAGCGGTACAGGCCCCGCAGGATGCCCTCTTCCACGCCCTCGCGGGACGGCATGGGCGGCTGGAGCTTCGACTCGTTGTAGACGGTGAGGTAGTAGAAGACGTCCTCGGCGTCCGGGCCGTACATGCGGCGCAGCCCTTCACGGACGATGACGGCGACTTCGTACGCGAACGCCGGGTCGTAGCTGATCGCGACCGGGTTGGTGGAGGCGATCAGATGCGAGTGCCCGTCGGCGTGCTGGAGCCCCTCGCCCGTCATGGTGGTGCGCCCCGCCGTCGCCCCGATGACGAAGCCGCGCCCCAACTGGTCGCCCAGCGCCCAGAACTGATCGGCCGTCCGCTGCCAGCCGAACATCGAGTAGAAGATGTAGAAGGGGATCATCGGCTCGGCGTGTGTCGCGTACGAGGTCGCCGCGGCCGTCAGCGAGGCCAGCGAACCGGCCTCCGTGATGCCTTCGTTGAGGATCTGCCCGTCCTTGGACTCCTTGTAGTAGAGGAGCTGGTCGCGGTCGACGGGGTCGTAGGTCTGGCCCACCGGCGAGTAGATCCCGGCCGAGGGGAAGAGCGACTCCATGCCGAAGGTGCGGGCCTCGTCGGGGACGATCGGCACCCAGCGCCTGCCGGTCTCCTTGTCCCGCATCAGGTCCTTCACCAGCCGGACGAACGCCATCGTCGTGGCGATCTCCTGGTTGCCCGAGCCCTTCTTCAGCGCGTCGAAGGGCTTCGCGGACGGCAGCGGCATCGGCTTGGGGACGATCCTGCGCGCCGGGGCCGGGCCACCGAGGGCCGCGCGGCGCTCCTGGAGGTACCTGACCTCGGGTGAGTCGGCTCCGGGGTGCCAGTAGGGGACCAGGGTGTCGTCCAGCGCCTTGTCGGGGATGGGGAGGTCGAGCAGGTCCCGCATGGCGCGGAACTCCTTGCCCGAGAGCTTCTTCATCTGGTGGTTGGCGTTGCGCGACTCGAAGCCGGGGCCGAGGGTCCAGCCCTTGACCGTCTGGACCAGCACCACCGTGGGGGCGCCCTTGTGCTCCAGGGCGGCCCGGTAGGCGGCGTACACCTTGCGCGGCTCGTGGCCGGCCCGCGAGGTGCCGACGATCTCTTCGAGGCGGGCGTCGCTCAGCCGCTCCGCGAGCGGGGCGAGAGCGGGGTCCGCGCCGAGGAACCGCTCGCGGATGTACGCGCCGTCGCGCGCCGCGAAGGTCTGGAACTGGCCGTCGGGGACGCTCCCGAGCCGGCGGACCAGGGCGCCGTCGGTGTCCTCGGCGAGCAGCCCGTCCCAGTCCTGCCCCCACAGGGACTTGACGACGTTCCAGCCGGCCGCGCGGAACTGCCGCTCCAGCTCCTGCACGATCTTGAAGTTGCCGCGTACGGGGCCGTCGAGGCGCTGGAGGTTGCAGTTGATGACGAAGGTGAGGTTGTCCAGGCCCTCCCGCGCGGCCAGTGCGAGGGCCGCCGTCGACTCGGGTTCGTCCATCTCGCCGTCGCCGAGGAACGCCCACACGTGTGAGCCCGAGGTGTCCTTGATGCCGCGGTTGGTGAGGTAGCGGTTGAAGCGCGCCTGGTAGATCGCCGACAGCGGGCCGAGGCCCATGGAGACGGTCGGGAACTCCCACAGCCAGGGCAGCCGGCGGGGGTGTGGATAGGAGGGCAGACCGTCGCCTCCCGCCTCCTGGCGGAAGCGGTCCATCTGGCCCTCGCTCAGGCGGCCGTCGAGGAAGGCGCGGGCGTAGACGCCGGGGGAGGCGTGGCCCTGGACGTAGAGCTGGTCACCGGAGCCGTCCCCCTCCTTGCCGCGGAAGAAGTGCTGGAAGCCCACCTCGTAGAGCCAGGCCGCCGAGGCGAAGGTGGCCATGTGCCCGCCGAGACCGCCGCGTTGGTTGCCGCGCGTCACCATCGCGGCCGCGTTCCAGCGGTTCCAGGCGGTGATCTTCCGTTCCATCTCCTCGTCGCCGGGGTAGGCCGGTTCGGCGGCGGTGGGGATGGTGTTGATGTAGGGCGTTTCCAGGAACGGCGGAAGGTCGATTCCGGTGCGCCGCGCGTGTTCGTTGATGCGCTGGAGAAGCTGTACGGCCCGTTGCGGGCCGCCGAAGCCGACGGCCGCGTCGAGGGAGTCGCACCATTCGGCGACCTCGGACGGGTCCTTGTCGGGAAGTTGGTCGAGCTGGGACACGGATGATCCCCTTTCGCGTTCCTGGGTAAGGAGTCGGGCTGCCACGGTTTGCCGTGGCAGCCCGGTGAGCGGGGCCGGATGTACGGGTGGTCCGGCCGGTGTACGAGGGCGGCGATGCACGCCCCGCTGACGCCGCTTCCGTATCGCACGCACTATTTCGTCATGCGGAAGCTTGTTTCCGTGATCCAGAACGTAAGAGCCGCCGATAGGTGCAGTCAACACCTACTGGTGGGTAATGAGCGATGATCGATCATTTCTCACGATGCGAGATACCGGAGATTTCTTCGCTGCCCCGGGGTGCCGCTCGGGGATCACCCTGTGGATCACCCGGCGGATCACCCTGCGGCCCGGCGGAGCAACTCCTCATAGACCGCGGGCTCGTTCCCGGTCACCACGGGGAACCCGGTCCCGTACCGACCGTGCCAACGGGCCGTCACGCCGGGGTTGGCGCAGTCGGAGCCGTCGGGCAGATACAGGTGTGGACTGCACTGGACCTGGTGCTCACGGGCGCACGCGAAGTCCCGCGTGATCGCCTGGCGTGCCCGCCCGTCGTCCAGGCCCTCGGCGATACGGGCTGCGTCGACGCCCGGCGTCTCCTCGGCCACGTCCAGCACCACGGCACGGGCGCCGATGGACCGGCTCTCGGCCCAGAAGGCCTTGCGCAGGGCGAGGTCCAGCCGCTCGGAGGCCTCCAGGCTCTCCTCCTTGGCCAGCTGGACGGCTTCCAGCGCCGGCAGTGAGGAGGAGGGGAACTTCCAGTCCGGCGCCCGCCACAGCTGCCAGCCGGCGTCGGGCTCGATGTGCGCCACCCCGCCGACCTCGGAGTCCGTGCCCGGCCGGGGGCTCGGCCCGTTGTTGAACAGCTCCAGAGGGAACGCCCGATGGTCGAAGCGGACGCGCTCCTGGAGGCCCAGCCTGGCCCGCGTCGTGTGCAGCCGGTACAGCGCCACGTGGGCGAACGAGCACCAGATGTCGGAGAACACGGTGATGGTGCCCGGCGCGACCTGATCGCGCGGGTGCGGGGTGGTGGTCATGGCATTCCTGGTGGTCATGGCATTCCTATCGGTTTGTGTGCGTACTCCAGGACGTGCAGTTCGAGCATGCGTCCCACGTAGGGGTCCTGGCGTCGGAAGGCGTCCACGATGGCGATGTGGTCCTCGGCGTTCTCGTGCAGTTCGGTGCGCAGCCACTTCAGGGAGAGGCGGGTCCACAGTTCGATGGCCAGGGACTCCCAGTTGCGCAGCAGCACCTCGTTCCCGGCGGACCGGACGATCTCCCTGTGGAACTCGACGGCGCAGTGGATCTGCAGATCGGAGTCACCGTCCTGCGCCGCCCGGTGCAGCAGGTCCAGATGGGGCTCCAGCTCCGACACGTCCCCGCCGAGTCGCTGCACGGCCAACTGGCCCGCGAGGCGCTCCAGGGCGGCGCGCACCGGATAGACCGCGGCGAGATAGTCCGGGGTCAACTCGCGCACGCGGGCGCCCTTGTTGGGGATCATGTCCACGAGCTGCATGGCCTGGAGGTCGCGCAGCGCTTCCCGCACGGGGCCGTGGCTGACGTCGAGCTCCTGGGCGATGTGGCGCTCGATGATGCGGTCGCCCGGCCGCCATCGGCCGTTGAGCAGGCCGTCAAGCAGGGTGCGCCGCACCTGTTCGCTCAGGGGGACACGTTTCAACGAGGCGGCGGACGCCGGGAAATCGGTGACTCTCTCACCTGGCATGGGAACTCCGGTCGGAACTGGCATGGGGTCGACAAAGGGTTGAGCGATGATCGATCATCGTCTAACGTACGTCACGGTGGTCACGCCGCACCAGGTTCACAACCCTTTGAGGCACACCCTGTTGCGGCCCAGCCGGGTGCGGGCCCGGCTCCTCCCCGCGGATGACGCGCGTTTCCGAGCAGATCTCGACCACTCTTCCCGACACCGACGCCTTCGAGCGGACCCTGTCGCCGTGCCGTGCGGGCACGCCCCGGGCCCCTCCGCGTCGCCTTCTTCCCCCAAGGAATCCTGTGACCGAGCAGCTTCTCGACCTCACTCAGCACGAGATCCAGGCACTGAAGACCCGGTTCAACCTCGCCGACGCCCACACCCACCAGCAGCAGTCCCCGGGCCAGCGCGACATCGTCCAGGCCCTGCCCGCCCTCTGGTACGAAGCCGAGGAGAGCCGCCAGGTGGACCTGGAGGACCGCTTCAAGGAGGTCTTCTTCCGGCTGCACGGCCAGAACAGCGTGCGTGCGGAGAGCACGATGCTCTCCTACGCGGCCTCCATCTCCACGCTGGTCGCGGGCATGTACCTGCGGCGCAACGACATCAGCGTCAGCCTCGTCGAGCCCTGCTTCGACAACCTGCCCGACGTCCTGCGCAACGTCGGCGTCAACCCGGTGCCGATCCCGGAGGACGCCCTGCATGACGTCGACCACATCTACGACCGCCTCGCCGAGGCCGTCACCACCGACGCGCTCTTCCTGGTGGACCCCAACAACCCCACCGGATTCTCGCTGCTCAGCCACGGCCGCAAGGGCTTCGAGGAAGTCATCCGCTACTGCGTCGACCACGACAAGCTCTTCGTCGTCGATCTCTGCTTCGCGGCCTTCGCCCTCGCCGACCCGCGCTTCGGCCGGTTCGACCTCTACGAACTCCTCGACACCTCCCAGGTGCGCTACATCGCCCTGGAGGACACGGGCAAGACCTGGCCGCTCCAGGACGCCAAATGCGCCCTGCTCACGTGCAGCCGGGACCTCCACGAGGAGGTCTACAACATCCACACCAGCGTGCTGCTCGACGTCTCGCCGTTCGTCCTCAACTTCCTCGCCCGCTACGTCGAGGACTCCATCGAGGACGGCATGACCTCGGTGCGCGACGTCATCACCCGTAACCGCGAGACCGCCCTGAAGACCCTGGAGGGCAGCCTCCTGGAACACCTGGACCCCACGGTCAACGTCAGCGTCGCGTGGTTCCGGATCACGGACGACGAGGTCAAGGCGACCGAACTCCAGGCACACCTGACGCAGTACGAGGTCTACGTCCTGCCCGGCACCTACTTCTACTGGAACGAGCCGGAGCGCGGCGAGCGGTACGTCCGCATCGCGCTCGCCCGGGACCCGCAGGAGTTCGCGGCCTCCCTCACCCGCCTGCGCGAGGCGGTGGACAGCTATGCCGCGTGACGTCTACGTGGACGCGTCGCTGTTCATGGGGATGCACAGCACCGATCCGGTGGTCCGCGCCTCCTGCGCCGCGTTCTTCGCCGAACACCTGCACCGGCCGGTCGTGATGACGTACGAGGAAGTCGGCCGCTGCGACGACGTGGTGTGGAGCTACCCACGCCACGAGCAGGACGTCTACTACCCCTTCATGGACGTGCTGCACTCCCTCATGCCGATCCGGCGGCGCGCCTACACCACCGCCGACTGGCAGGCGCTGGCCCAGTTACCCGCCCGCGCCGACACCCTGGAGCTCCGTGAGCGGATGCTGCTGGCGTCCGTACTGGCCGCCGAGGGCGAGCTGGTCACCGTGAACCCCCGCCTCACCGCCCTCACCGACGAGGGAGTGCCGGTGCGCACCCCGCGCAGGGCGAGCGGCGACGTGCGCTTCGACGACGCCGACGACGTACTCGACGCCCTGTACCGCACGTCCCTGACACTGGAGGTCGACCATGCCGCAGTCTGAAACCCCCGCAGACCCGTTCGCCGCCGTGGAGCGGCTGAAGCGGCTGCGCGGCGTCGTGGTCCCGCTGGTCACGCCCGTCGACGAGCAGCGCAAGGTGTGCGGGCGGAGCGTGGCCCGGCTGATGGACGGCCTCCGGGGCAAGGTCACGGGATACATGCCGGCGCTCAGCACCGGCGAGGGCTGGAAGCTCTCCCTCAAGCAGTGGATCGACATCGTGCACCTGACCGTCGAGCACGCCGAAGGCGCCCCGGTGCTCGCCGGGATCGAGGTCGGGCGGCCCGCAGGCATCCTCGCGCGGGCCGCGCTCGCCGAGGCCCTGGGCGCCGACGCGATCGTGGTGCCTCCGCCGTTCCCGGCCGCCGACATCCCCTGCCCCACGCTCGTCGAGCACTTCCGCGAGATCCTCGCCAAGAGCCCGCTGCCCGTCTTCGTCTACCACGAGAACGCGGTCTCCAAGATGGACCTCGACGTGACCGCGCTGCGCGAGGTGTGCGCGCTGCCGGGTGTCATCGGCGTCAAGGAGTCCAGCGGCGACACGCAGTTCACCAAGGAACTGCTGGCCGAAGAGGTGCCCGTGCCGGTCTTCCAGGGCTGGGAGCACCAGATCGCCGACGTGCCCGGCGTCCAGGGGTTCGTCGGCCCGCTGGCCAACCTCGAACCCGGCACCTGCGAGGAGGCGGTGACGTCCTTCTCCCGCGTGAGCCAGGAGCGCGTCGACGCGCTCTCCGAGCAGTACGACCTGCTGGCGGACGACTGGTACCTCCACGTCAAGACCGAGCTGGTCCGGCGCGGAGTCATCGACACCGCGCTGGCCGTCGGCTGAACCGCGGCCCCACTCACCGCCCACCCCTCCACCTCCCCTTGCGAAGGAGCGCCCCAGTGACAGCGAACCCCACCCTGGAACGCACCGCGGGCAGCCGCCTGTTCGTCCTCAACCGCACCATCCCCAGCCCCGAGGAGCTACGTGAACTGCATCAACTCGAAGAGCGCCTGATCGTCTCCCGCGTCCGCGAGATCGAGAACGCCGCGCCGGACCTGCCGGACCGTGCGGCGCTCGGCCGGCAGATGAAGGAACTGCTCAAGGCCGAAGAAGCCGACCCGCCGGAGTTCGAGCGCGTCATGGCGGAGGACCTCGACCTGAACCAGTTCAAGGAGGTCGTCGCGCAGTTCGCGGTGGACGGCCTGACCGAGTCCGAGTCCTTCCTGCCGATCGTCTGGCGGCTCCCCAGGAAGGCCAAGATGGCCGTTTTCCGGGTGCTCATCGACGAGTTCGGCTGCGGAAACCTCGACCAGGCGCACTTCAACATCTACCGCGACCTGATGACCGAACTGGACATGTCCCTGGAGGTCGAGGAGTATCTCGACCGCACGAGCGAGGAGACGTACGCGTACGTCAACACGTTCTTCTGGGCGGCTGCCCGGGCGCCGCGTCCCGAGTACTTCCTCGGCACGCTCTGCTACCTGGAATCCAGCATCCTCTACGCCTTCAAGTGCTTCGCCACGGCGGCGCGGCGGCTCGGCCTCAAGGGCGCTCGCTACTACACGGAGCACCTGCACATCGACCACTTCCACGCCAAGGAACTCCAGGTGGCGATCCGGGAGTTCGACGCCGAGGCCGACCTTCAACCGGTCAAGGTCTGGGCCGGGTTCAAGATGGCCAGTGAAGTCATCGGCGGCGCCACCGAGGCGGCGGTCGCCTCCGCACTCAGGGCGGCCTGAGTGAGCGACGCCACCATCGAGCAGGTGGGTGAGGACAAGCTGCGCGTACGGGTCAACGGCCGGGAATTCGAGGTCGACGCGGCCTGCCCGCACCGCAAGGGCTTTCTCGCCCACGGCCATGTCAATGCCGCGCGGCTGCGGATCAGCTGCCCACTGCACCACTCCAGCTTCTCCCTGGAGACGGGCGAGGCGATCACCGGGCCGACGGAGCGCCGCCTGTGCACGCGGGAGATCACCCCGCCCACCGACTGACGGCCACGGTCGTCGCCGGGCGGCGTGCCCCGAACCACCTTCCGGGCACGCCGCCCCCTGACCTTCACCCGGTGGCTGTCACGCCGGGTCGATGCGGAAGACGCTGCCGCCTATGTCGAGGACGTACAGCTCGCCCCTGCCGTCCTGCGCGAACGAGATGACCTCGCCCCCGCCGGCTCCCAGGTCGTTCACACCGGTCACTTCGCCGTTGCGCATCTCCAGGGAGCGCATGGTGCCGTCGCAGTAGTCGCTGAACACGTACTGACCCGTGAGGTCCGGGATGGCCTTGCCCCGGTAGACGAAACCGCCGGTCACCGAGCATCCAAGGCCGGTCCGGTCGTACTCGTGGATCGGCGGCGTGTGGTTCGCGGGCTCCGTGCCGCCCCGGAAGGGGTGGGTGCCCTCCATCTGGGACCAGCCGTAGTTCTCGCCGCCTTCGCTGCTCGCCGGGGCCCGGTCGATCTCCTCCCAGGCGCTCTGGCCGACGTCCCCGATCATCAGGTCGCCCGTACCGGAGTCGAAGGAGAACCGCCACGGGTTGCGCAGCCCGTACGCCCAGATCTCGTCCTTGGCCTTCGGGTCGCCCACGAACGGGTTGTCCCGCGGAATCGCGTACGGTTTGCCGCCGCTCGGGTCGATCCGCACCATCTTGCCGAGCAGCGTGTCGAGGTTCTGCCCGTTGCCGTGCGGGTCACCGCCGGAGCCGCCGTCGCCGAACGCGATGTAGAGGTAGCCGTCAGGGCCGAACTTGATGTCACCGCCGTTGTGGTTCGCGTACGGCTGCGTCTGGGTGAGGACGGTGCGCCGGGTACTCATCCGGATCTTGCCGTTCCGCACGGCGATCTCGTCCACCGTGCTGGTGCCTTCGAGGTCGGTGTACGAGATGTAGAGATGAGTGAAGTCCGGGTCGAACGCGATGCCCAGCAGGCCGCGTTCACCGTCGGTGGTGGTCTCGCGGGAAATGTCGAGGACGGGGTCGCTGAGCTTTTTCCCCTTCAAAATCCGTACGGTGCCCGCCCGTTCGGCCAACCAGACGGTGCGGCCCGGTCCTGCGGTACCGGCGGTCGGATTCTTGGCCGTGGCTACTTTGGTGAGCGCGACCTTGGCTGCCTGCCGGGGTGTGGCGGGTTCGTCGGCGGACGCCGTGGTCAGGGCGAGAGACGCGACGAGACAGAGCGTGCCGATGATCGCCGAGCTTCTGGTGTGAACTCTCACCGTGATCCTCCTGGAGGCGGCGATTGGGGGATTCACCCGGCTGCCGGACAGTGGGATGGGGGCGCTGCCCGTACCAGCACGCAACGTGGGTGGGGGGAGGGGTGCCACTGGTTACGCATGAGGGTACTGGGGAGCCCAGGCCTGGTACAGACCATGAACGCGGGTATCTCGGGAGCCGTGCCCGCGTATCCCGCGGTGCCCACCGCACCGGCCCCTGTGGTGCACCCCACACGGCTCCGCGCAGTCCACCGGTTGCCTCTGACATTGGTGTCAGGTTTTAGCGTGCTCATGCGCTTCGAGATCCGGAGCACAGACGTACGTGAGGACCACGACATGCCGTCTCTTTTCAGCGACTTCCGCCTCGGCGAGCTCGTCCTGCCCAACCGGACCGTCATGGCGCCCATGAGCCGCGTCCGGGCCGCCGCCGGCGGTCTGGCCACCCCCTCGATGGCCACCTACTACGCGCAGCGCGCCACGGCCGGTCTGATCGTCACGGAAGGCGTCCAGCCCAGCCTGGTGGGACAGTCCAACCCGGGCACGCCCGGCCTGCACACCGACGAGCAGACTGATTCCTGGCGGCAGGTGACCGACGCGGTCCACATAAACGGCGGACGCGTCTTCGCCCAGATCATGCACGGCGGCCGGGTCTCGCACCACGAGACCACGGGCCTGCAGCCGGTCGGCCCGTCGGCCGTCCCCGGCGAGGGCAACGTGTTCACCCCCAGCGGCCCGCAGCCGATGCCCGTGCCGCGGGCGCTTGGGACCGACGAGGTTTCCGATCACGCCGGGTCCTACGCCGACGCCGCCCGACGCGCCGTCGACGCGGGCTTCGACGGGGTCGAACTGCACGGTGCCAACGGCTACTTGATCTCCCAGTTCCTGTCGTCCAACGCCAACCTGCGCGACGACCGGTACGGCGGCTCGGTCACCAACCGGATCCGTTTCGCCGTCGAGGCAGCCGCCGCCACCGCCGAAGCCGTGGGCGCCGCCCGCACCGGCATCCGCCTGTCACCCGGCGGCGGTTTCTGGGGTGTGACGGAGGACGACGCGGCCGAACTGAACGTCGCCCTGCTGACGGAACTCGCCCGCCTCGACCTCGCCTACGTGCACCTGGAGGCCACCACCGACGAGGACACTCTCGTCCGGCTGCGCAAGACCTGGCAGGGCACCCTGATCGTCAACCCCAGCGTGCCCGGTGGCCCGAAGCAGGCC
Source organism: Streptomyces sp. DSM 118878 (assembly GCF_052936595.1). Classification (NCBI taxonomy): domain Bacteria; kingdom Bacillati; phylum Actinomycetota; class Actinomycetes; order Kitasatosporales; family Streptomycetaceae; genus Streptomyces; species Streptomyces sp. DSM 118878. Next base: position 287,337 of record NZ_CP193622.1, on the reverse strand, counting down.
GGGCGGGCGGAGGCCGACCACTGGCTGGGCCTGGGCGCCGACCTGATCGCTTTCGGCCGCGGTTTCCTCGCCAACCCCGACCTGGTCGAGCGCCTGCGCACCGGCCTGCCCCTCGCACCCGTCGACGAGAACACCTTCTACCAGGGTGGCGACGCCGGCTACCTCACCTACCCGACGTACCAGCACACAGCCTGACCGACACCGAACCGGCCTACCCCGGCCGATCCGTCGTCGCGTCCCGCTGCGTCAGCAGGTCCGCCGGTATCCCACCGAGGGCAGATAGGTGTGCCACTCCCCGCGTCCGAGCCCGCCCCGAACCCGCGCGCAGACGTCACGGGCGGCACGGCCGGGGTCGACGAGCAGACGGCGGCTCGCGGTGTGCGGTGTGGCGACGCGCACCTCGCTCCCGGTGAAGCCGATGGCGAGGACGGGCCCGTCCGCCGCCGGGTACGCGGCACCGGGAAGGCCGGGCGTGTCCGTCTCCCAGACACGCACCGTGCCGTCGGCTGCGCCCGCCGCCAGGTAGCGGCCGTCGGCGGAGAACTCCAGCACGGGTGCGCCGCCCGCGTCCCAGGAACCGGCGGCGAGTACGCCGAGAGGGCGGGTGCCGCGCGCGTTCCACAGGGTGATTCTGCCGTCGTCATCCGCGACCGCGAGGTGGCGGCCGTCAGGACCGAAGACCGCGGCGGCCACCTCGTCCTCGCCGTGCAGCACCCGCGAGGAGCGTCCGCTCGGTACATCGACGAGGTTGCCGTCCCAGGTCAGCAGGCTCCGGCCATCGGGCGCCAGCGTGCTGGAGGCCCCGGAGGTGGGGTGCAAGGCGCGCACGCGTTCCTTCTTCCCGTCGGCCTTCCAGACTCCGACTCGCCGGTCGTCGTTGTTCCGTGCGGTGAGGGGTACCCCCGAGACGACGACGGGCCCCCTACCGGCAGGGACGGCCAGGCTGTCCGCGTCGGCCGGCACGGTGGCGGCCTGCCCCGTCGCCCGCCCCCGGGTGAGATCCCAGAGCCGCACTGTCGTTCCGCGCTCGCCGTCGGCCCCGTACGCGAGTACGGTGCCGGCCCGCGAGTACACCGGGCCGCGCGCACACTCTTCGCAGGTCCCACCCGGCAGCCAGTCGGTCACCCGGCCGCCGCGCGCGTCGCGCAGCTGGAACCGCCAGTCGTGGCCGCGCCGTTGTGCGGCGGCGAGGGTGCGGCCGTCGGGGGCGAACCGCGCGGACTTGAGCGGGTGCTCCAGTGGCTCCGCCGACAGCGCCTGGCGTATGTCGAGCGTCCGTACGACTCCGCCGGCCCGGTAGCGGATGACCCCATCGGCCGCGTCCATGCGGACATCGTCGGCGCTGCGGTCGTCGACGGGATGGGTGGCCAGGGGAGCGGCAGGAGACGCGGTGGCCCACAGCGAGATCTGCCGTCCCGCCATGGTGAGCGCGAAGGCGCCGTCCGCGCTGAACCCGAACTCGACGCCGGAACGCGGATGTGTCCGGGAAGCGGGCAGCGCGATGCGGGGACGCTGGCGTCCCGAACGCAGCTCCCGGGTACGGATGCCGTCCCCGGCCACGACGGCCAACCCGCGACCGTCGGGCGTGAAGGTGAACTCGTCCCCGTGACACGCCTGCCTCCCGAACGCGGTGGGCCAGGTGACCGGCAGGCGCCGCCCGGTGGCGACCTCCTCCACGACCAGCTTGCCGCCGTTCACCGAGCACGTCGCCAGGTTGCGGCCGTCAGGACTCAGCCGCGGGAAGGGCCCGTCTTCGTGACGTACACCGGTCTCGTGCAGCTTCCGCTGCCGCCGTATGTCCCACACCTGGACGGTGACGCCCCCACGCGCCCTCTCACGGATGACGAACGTGCGCCCGCCGGGCCCGAAGCGCCCGTCCACGTCCGTGCGACGGGCCGTCCCGAACGCCTTGCCGAGAGGTCGCCCCCGGACCAGGTCCCCCACGACGAAGCCGCGTTCGCCGTGGTGGGCGACCATGCGCCCGTCGTCGCTGACGTCGGCATAGTACGTGTGGATGCCTGGCACCTCGCGCACGTCGATGCGGCGGCCTCGGCGGACGTCCCACCGGGTGACGCGGTCGCGCGCCACGGTGGTCAGGATGCGGCCGTCCGCGCTGAGGGCGCGCGGCGCGTTCGCCGCGTCACCGCCGTCCGCGCCGGAGAAGGCGGCGAGCTCCCGCTGCGCCGCCGCCGAGAGCACCGCCTCCCGGGTCTCCGGCACGTCCGCGATCCGCCAGGCCGCGACGCCCAGCCGCATGGAGGTGACCGGATCGGAGGTACGCAGTGTCCGGGCGACACCCACGATGCGGCGCGCTTCCGCCTCATCGCGTTGGCGCAGCCCGTCGCGGTTCTGCTGCCAGGCCACGGCGCCCGCCACGGCAGCAAAACACAGCAGTACGGCGAGGGCGGACAGCAGCGCGCGGCCCCTTCGGGCTGTCCGGCTCCGGGCGCGCAGGGCCCGCTCGTGCGCGTCGACCGCCGCCGTCAGGAACTCCCCCTCCAGGGCCGTCAACACCGGCACCCCACCGCACGCGACGCCACCGGCCCCGCCGAACGCCTCCCGCGCCCGCGCCAGTCGTTCCCCCCGGTACAGCGCCCCGGGGTCTCGCCGCAGCTCCTGCCATCCGTGGGCCGCCTCCGTCAGCGCCCGGTGCAGCCGCAGTCGCTCCCGGTCGGCGTCGATCCAGGCGCGCAGCCGGGGCCACGCGGTGAGCAGCGCCTCGTGGGCCAGGTCGACCGTCGTCCCGTCGGCCGTCAACAGGCGCGCCGCCACGAAACGTTCCAGTAAGGCGTCACAGCCGGGCGGCAGTTCGGCCCGGTCCACAGGGCGCCGCGTGTCCTGGGCGCCGACGCCCGGGGTCACCATCCGCAGCAGCAACAGCCTGGCCGTCGCGGCTTCCGCCTCGTCCAGGCGCTTGTACAGTTCCTCGGCCGTGTGCGCGACGGCGCCGTGCACTCCTCCGATCGCGTCGTACGCCGCCAGAGTCAGGGTCTTGCCGCTGCGGCGCCGCCACACCTCGCGCAGCGCGTGCGCCATGAGCGGCAGGCCACCCGGCTCACCAGCACACTGGGCGACGATTTTCGCCGTCAACGCGCGCTCCACGATCAGGCCTTCGGCCGCCGCCGGGCGCACCACGGCCTCACGCAGCCGTCCCGGCGGCATCGGGCCGACGAGGAAACCCGCATCGCCGAGCACCTCCGCGAGGGCGGCGTGCTCGACGCACCGGCCGTAGAAATCGGCACGCACGGCGAGAACGACCCTGAGGCGGCTGCCCGGGTCGCGCGCGGTGAGCAACTGAGCGAGGAAGGCGTCGCGTTCGTCGGTGTCGTGGCAGAGGGAGAAGACTTCCTCGAACTGGTCGACGACCAGGAGGGTATCGCCCGCGCCGCGAGCCGGGGCGAAGAGGGCGCGGTGGGTACCGGCGGGGCGGTCACCCGGCGTGAGGACGCGGATCGCGGCGGGCCGCGCGGCGACCGTCACCTCGCCCAGGGCCGGGATCAGCCCCGCGCGCAGCAGCGACGACTTGCCGCTGCCGGACGCGCCGATCACCGCCGCCACCCGATGGCGTCCGGTGAGATCCACCAGGGCGGCGACCAGGTCGTCACGCCCGTGAAAGCGGGCCCGGTCGGCGGTGCCGAAACGGGCGAGTCCGGGATAGGGAGATGTCCCGACGTCCGTGTCGCGTGCGGCGTCCTTCGCCACCGCCTCGTACCAGCGCCGCTCCCAGGCGTCGCCGTCGCCCTCGCAGGCCGCCACGTAGGCGCGCAGCACGGGCAGCGAGGGCAGTCGGTCACCGGCGGCAGCCGCGGAAAGGGTGGGCGCGGAGTAGGAGACGCGCCGCGCCATCACGCGATAAGTGGGGCTGCCCGCGTCGACGCGGAGCTTGCGCAACTCGTACGCGAAACGCTGCACCGGGCCCGCCGTCGGCTCCAGCGGCTTCTCACGACGCCCCACCGTGCCCTGCCCTCCCTCGCGCCCTGTCCTCCGTCGCGCCCCCGGCCGAGGACCGAACCACGCTAGCAATTGATCGGCGCGCCGGAACAGGGCTGCCCATCAATCCCCGGGCCGCTGAACTCGACCTTCTTGGCCCGCTTCCGGGCCCGGAGCAGTCGGCCACACGATCCGCAGCGCACGCACGGGGAGCCCGCCATCACCACCAAGGCCCAGCAGTACGCCGAACCCGCCCGCTCGACCTCACCCGGCCGACCCGCGCCACCCGCCGCCGCGCGCGGCCACCTGCTCACCACCGTGGCACCCGTCCTGCTCCTCTGCCTGCTGCTCGGCTGCTGGGGGCTGCGCCGTCGGGGCAGCATGTGGCGGGACGAGACGGTGACTTACGACCTCGCCCGGCGACCACTGGCGGGCCTGTGGCAGACCCTCGGCGACGCCGACGCCGTCCACGGCCTGTACTACCTGATCATGCACGGACTCTTCCGCCTGTTCCCCGACGCGGACCCACTGCTCGTGCTGCGCGTCCCCGGCCTCCTGGCCATGGGGGCGGCCGCCGCCGGCGTGGCGCTGGTCGGGCTGCGGCTCGCGGGGCCCCGGGCCGGGTTGTTCGCCGGAATCGTCTTCACGGCACTGCCGGCGGTGCAACGCCACGCGCAGGAAGGACGCTCGTACGCGATGGTGTGCGCGCTGGTGATCTGGGCGACGTACCTCCTGCTCCTGGCGCTGCCCCCAACACCGGGCCGGCGTGCACGGCCGAGGTGGATCGGCTACGGCACGCTGATGCTGCTCGCGTGCCTGATCCACGAGTTCGCGGTGTTCGCCCTGCCCGCACACGCGGTGACGGTGCCCCGCGGCGCACGGCGGCCCTGGGCCATGGCCGCCGGTGCGGTGACGGCGGGGGTGGCGCCGTTGGCCGTGGTGAGCCATCGCCAGCAGGACCAGGTGAACTGGCTGCACTTCGACGTGGTCGGGTACGCGGGGGCGGCCGGACTCTGCGCTCTGGGCGCGTACTGTGCCGTGCTGCTGCGAAAATGGACGGCGGGGCAGGGATTCGCTGTCATCAGGCCCGCCACGGCGCTGCTCATCATGCCCACCTCGCTGCTCATGCTCCTCGCCTTCGTCAAGCCGCTGTTCACGGAGCGCTACGTCCTGTACGGCATGGCAGGCGCCGCCCTGCTCCTGGGCGCACTGCTCGACCGGGCCCTGGCCGGCGGCCGCCGCCGTGCCGCGTCAGCCGTGGCCGTCGCGAGCGCGGGACTCGTGGCGTTGATCCCGGTGACCCTGGAACTGCGGACCCCCGGCGGCCGTCTGGACGACGCCGTCGCCGCCGGGCACGCCATCCGTACGGCGGGCAGGCCGGGCGACGCCGTGGTGTACATGCCGCTGCGACGCAGGGTGTGGTCGCTGGCGGTGCCCGGCGCCACCGCGGGCCTGCGGGACATCGCCCTGGACCGGAGCCCGGCCGCCTCAAACACCTTGTACGGCACGGAGATCCCCGCCCATGCCATCCGCAGCCGGATGAGCGCTGAGCCGCGGATCGTGCTCGTCACGGATCCATCGGGCAGGACGAGCGACCGGATCGAGCGGGAGACGGTGAAGCGCCGCGTCATCGACAGCCGCTTCGACAAGTGCCGGTCCTGGCACGTCCAGGGCGCACGCGTCACCCTCTACGCGCGCCGCGGCCACTGTGTCAGCCGGTAAGCGTGGTTGTGGGTGGCTTGCGCGATTGCGCGCGTTCTCTACGGCACCAGGACTACGGCACCAGGACGACCTTGCCCACCACCGTGCCGGATTCGGCGAGCCGTACCGCTTCGCCGGCCTCCGTGAGTGGTACGCGGGCGGCGACCTGCGGGGCGAGGGCGCCGTCGGCGAGCAGCGTGAGGACCTGGGTCAGGTCGGCGTGCAGCCGGGTGCGGAAGGTGTCGAGCCTTCGGCGGCCGGCCCAGATGTTGTAGAAGTGGGCGCCCTTGCCGTTGGGCAGCGCGTTCCAGAGCATCAGGCGGGCGAGCAGCTTGAGGACCGGGGCCTTGGACGAGCCCTGGACGTCGCGGGTCGAGGCGGTGCCGTAGGAGACGAGGGTGCCCTTGGCGGCGAGCAAACGGTAGGAGGTGACGATGCCTTCGCCGCCCACGTGGTCGAAGACCGCGTCGTAGCCCTGCGGGGCGTGGGAGCGCAACTGCTCGGTGAGGCCGGGGGCCCGGTAGTCGACGGGGGTGGCGCCCAATGCCCGGACGGCGTCGTGGTGCTTGGCCGACGCGGTGCCGACGACCCGGGCGCCGGCGATGCGGGCGAGTTGTACGAGGGTGGAGCCGACGCCGCCGTTCGCGCCGTGCACGAGGACGGTGTGGCCGGTACCGACCTTCGCGAGACGGTGGAGCATCTGCCAGGCCGTGATGCCGTTGACCACGAAGGTCTCCGCGTCGGCGGAGTCGACCGCGTCGGGCACCTCGGTCAGGTCACCGGCGTCGACAGTGACGTGGCTGGCCCAGGCGCCGGTCTTGGTCAGTACCGCGAAGCGCCGACCCAGCAGGTCGTCCCGTACGCCCTCGCCGACGTCGACGGCCCGCCCGACGAGGTCGTAACCGGGGACGAAGGGGAAGGGCGGCTGGTCGTAGTACTTGCCGCGGCGCATCTGCTGCTCGGCGAAGGAGATCCCGGCGGCCTCCATCGCCAGCACCACCTGCCCGGGCCCGACCGGGCGATGGGGCCGAGTGCGCACCTGGATGCCTTCCGGTTCGACGATGCCGGGCAGCAGTACTTCGGTGACGGCGGCGGTGCGGATCTGGGACTCATGCACGGCAATGCTCCTCGTCAGAGGTGGGTGGTGTGGGGTGGTGTGCGTTGGGGTGGGTTCGGGGCCTGTCAGAGGGCGGCGTCGGGGATCCACGAGCCGTGGATCATCGCGGGCACCCGCCGGGGGAGGTGGATGGTGGCGACCGCGGGCACGGCGAGATCGGAGGCGTCGAGGACGAGCATCCTGGACGCGTCGGCGTTCAGGTCGCTCACGATGGTCAGGAGGTAACCCTCGTCCTCGCCTGTGGTGCCTTCCGCCTGGACGAACACGGCCTCACTGGGGAGTTGACCGGTGCCGAAGGGCAGCAGCTGACGGGCGCCGGTGGTGCGGTCGTACTTCACCAGGGTGTGGTTGCCGATGCCGAGGTCGTCGGGGAACGACAGGGCGTACTGGAAGCGGTGTTCCCTGCCGGTGAAGTGGTCGTTGATGGTGGGGAACTCCACCGTCAGGTCATCGGTCCGCTGCTCGCTCACGATCCCCGCGGCCAGGTCGACGGTCCAACGGTGGCCGCTGGAGCCGGAGACGGGTTCCGCGCCGCGGTCCGGGGCGCCGACCCACCAGTTCCAGGAGCGCTGCCAGCCCTCGCGGCCCACGGTGGGGCCCTCGATCACGATGTGCCCGGCGGCGTCCTCGTAGGCGTTGGCGAAGTGCATGCCGTATCCCTGGCCGATCTCGAACCAGCGGATCCGCCGGGCGCCGCCCGCCCCGCGCGGCATGACACCGATCCGCGAGGCCTGCGCGTCACTCCAGCCGTACGGGATTCCGGAGTGCTCGGCGGGGTCGAAGGTGACCGAGCCCTCCAGGAAGACCACGTAGCGCTCGGTGATGGCGAAGTCGTGCTTCAGCGCGGCGCTCGCGCCGGGCACCTCCTGGCTGTCGAGCACCTTGCCGTCGGCGGAGGCGACATGGTGGATCAGGAACGGCGGGAGGGGCGAGGAGGCGAAGAAGTGCAGCTCACCACTGACCGGGTCCTCCTTGGGATGGGCGGTCATGGCGGAGGTCAGCTTGCCGCCGAAGTCGTAGGCGCCCACCGTCTCCAGGTCGGCCGTCAGCTCGAAGGGCAGCGCCGCCTCCGACAGGGCCAGGAGTCGGCCACCGTGTTCGATGACGTGCGTGCCGGCCGTGCTGACCGTCAGGTCGGGGTCCTGGTCGGTCGGGTACGGGGCACCGGCACCGTCCAGGGCGGGGGTGTGGACCCAGCGGTTGCGGTACCACTCCGCGCGGCCCCGGTTCAGCCGGATGCCGTGCACCATGCCGCTGCCCTTGAACCAGTGGGTGGGGGTGATGCCGGGCTTGGGGTTGTGGCTGTTGCGCACCAGACGGCCCGTCAGCTCGGGTGGCAGAGTGCCGTCCACGGTGAGCTCCGTCGCGGTGATCTCGTCGGCGACGGGGGCGTAGTGGCCGGTCAGGTAGGGCTTGCTGGTGGGTTTGCTGGTGAGGTTGCTGGGCATCACGGTGAGCCTCGATTCCGGAGCACGCGGGTGAGCGATAGGGGTATGTGTGGTTGACCACTCACTATTTGGGGCGAAAAAAGGCGGCCGCTGGGTCCCGGTCCGTGGACGTGCGGCCGTCCGTCCAGAAGGTGTGTCAGTAGTGCGTGATCCCGGCGGCCAGGGTGCGGGTCCAGGGTGCGGAGACCGCCGCGGCGTCGACGGAGACCAGTAGGTGGCAGAGCATGCCGGTGGCGAAGAACTGCTGTACCTGCTCCTCGCCGCCTCCTGAGGCGCTCCGGACGTACTCGACCGTGCGGGCGTACCCCGCCCGGACCGCCTCTCTGATCGCCGGCTCGGAGACCGCGGCGGCCTGGGCGTGCAGCTGGACCAGCATGAGGTCGTTGTCGCTGATCAGGCGGGCGTACGCGTCGCCCATCGAGGTGAGCACGGCCTCGGGGGAGCTGCTCTCGGCCTCCGCCGCGCCACCTTCGAGGGCGGCGCGGACCCGGACGAAGCAGTGCTCCACGACCGCGGAGAACAGGGCTTCCTTGTTCGGGAAGAGGCGGTAGACGTAGGCCTGCGAGATGCCGGCGGCCTTGGCGACCTCCGTGGTCGTGGTGCCGAAGTACCCTCGCGCCGCGAAGGCTCCGATGGCAGTGCGCAGCACCGTCTCGCGCCGTTCCTCGGCCGTGGACAGTCGCCGGTGTTCCGTCTTCATGTGAGTACTCAACCACTCACTCTTTTTCGCGTCAAGCGTTGACCGCGAGCCCCGGTGGTGCGACACCGTCGCGGAGCAGCACGGCGCCGCTCGCGCGAAGGCGACCACTGGGCCCGGGCCGTGGTGCCACATCCCGGTTCAGCGTGCAGGACAGAGGCCGGAACGCACCGCCCCTCAGTGCTCGCAGAGGGAGAATTCGCGCTCGTAGTGCTGCTCATTGTGTTCGTCGATGAAGAACTTCCGTTCCCGCATGAGTTGCTCACGGTGGTCCTTGGCCTCTCCGAGCGTCATGGTCGAGGTGGTGGACCATGGTTGCTGCGGTGGCACGTCGGAAGTCGAGACGATCCTTTCCGACGGGTCGACCAGGAAGAACGCGAGAATTTTGCGGTGTCCCGGGCGGGTGGGGTCGGCGAGGCGGAACGAGCCGACGCGGTGTTGCAGGACGTTCGGGAACGCCAGGCAGCGGCTCGCCGGGGTCGATGCCGAGCCCAGCACCTGGTTCAGTGCGCCTTCGTTCTCCAGGCCGTACACCTCACGCAGACCGTTGGCGTCGTCCTGCGCGTAGTCCGGGTCGTCGAGTGCCGCCCGGAAGCTCAGCCGGCTTTCGGTGATGTTCTCGTTGTCCCAGTAATAGATGCCGGTCGAGACGATTCGCTCGTTCACCATCCCCTCGACATGCCAGGAACCGCCGGGGTACTCGGGCTTGTCCGGGGTGAGATGGATGGTGGCGAGTTTGACGATGACCTGGAGACGGCGGCCGCGCAGGTCGACTCGGGCGGATTCCTCGGGCGGCTCGGGCGGGGTGAAGGCCGGGGCGTCGGGGATGGACGGACGGCGATTTTCCTGCCAGTCGTCATGGGCCTCTTCCCATGCCTCAAGGGCTTCCTCGTAGGCCGCCTCGTCACTGAAGGCTGCTTGGCGTGGATACTCCGGCTCCGAGTCGTACCACGCGTAAGGATCGGCTTCGATTCGCGGGGGCCGCGGATGGCGCAGATCGGTGAGCACGTTCTCCAGCATTGGGCGAAAGCGCGCGAACACGTCCGGCAAGACGGAGGCCAGTTCACGATGGTCTTCGGGGTGGACGTTGTTGACGTACGAACGGAAGGCGACGACGCCGTCGTCACTGACGTCGACGTCCGTGGGCAGCCACTGGAATTTCTCCGAGAACTCGTACTTCGAGTAGAGGTCCGTCGGATTCCGCCAAGCCCGCTCGGGCCCGCCGCTCACCTCTCTCACCAGGCAGAAGAGTGAGGGATGAACCAGGTCCAATACCTGGCCGTCGGATCCGGGATGCCAGTCCTGTTCCGCTTCGGGGACCTGCTCCAGGACCCGGACCGCCTCACGCAGCCGGGATCTGAGTCCGTCGTCGACCAGGGTGTCCGACTGCCACACCCCGTCGACGGCGGACACCTCGATGCCGGTCCGTCCGTCCCGGAGCGCGGCGTAGTGCACGAGTTCGGCGAGCACGTAGCGAACCTGCGCTTCGGTGAGCCCCTGGGCGACCGCTTCTCGCGTCCACCTGGCGACGATGTCGGCATCATGCATCTTGTCGAACCACCCGGGCTTCGCCCGAATATGCGAGCTGCATTGCATCATCTGCAATTCCCGCAGCGTTCGGGGTATCGCGAACGACATGGAACGTGAAGCGTTGAAGGGCAGCGGGAAAGCAGTCAAGCCGGTCAATTTTCCTGGTCTCCCCAGTCGGTGTGCGGTGGCGGGCAGGATACTTCAGCGGACTGACACCCGCTCAGCGGACTGACACCCGCCCAGCGGGGGGCGGCAGGGGCCTGCTCGCCTGCTTCATGCCGCCAGGTGCCGAGCCGTTCCGCTGCCCGCGGTTGTCGCGGCGTAATAGCGTGGGACCGGCCGCGGCGGGACACGACGGGGGAGAGGTGAAGCCGGGCGGCAGGTGGGTGGGGTGGGGATGCAGGGGCTTGAGACGGTAGTGATCCGGTTGGCGGCGACGGTCGTCTCCGCCGTGGTGAAGTCGGTCGTGACGCCGCAGCCCGGAGCCGGCCTGGTCGAGCAACGAGTGCGGCCGCTGCCGAAACCACCTGGTCCCGAGAGACTGGCCCGGGTGCTTTCCCGGCGTATCGAGGAGGCGTACGCACCACTGCCGGAGCACGAACGGCTCGCGGCGGTGGCCGCCGTACAGGACACCTTCGCGGCAGCAGGACCGCTGGACGCGCCGCGGTTGTTCGCGGTGGACCTGGACCCTCAGCGGCTGGCGGTCGATCTGCGCCGACCGGTGCCGGACCTCGTCGAGCGGGCACAGGAGCTCTACGCCGAGCTGCTGGCGCTGTGCTGCGCGCACCTGGTGGAGCAACTGACGGCTCATCCGTCGTTCGCGGCTCGCGCGGCGGTGGAGCAGACGCGGCGCACCGGCGAGTTGCTGCGCGACCGGCAGCCGACCGCGGTACCGCCGCTCGACTTCGAGCGGCGGTACGCGGCGTACATCGCCGACACCCACGGCCGACTGGAGCTGTTCGGCGTGTCCCTGGGCCGGCGCGCCCATGCCGAGTGGTCACTGGACACCGCGTATCTGAGTCTCACGGTGAGCGCCGACGGTCGGCCGAGCGGGCCGCACATCGAGCAAGGCCTGTCGGGCGACGCGGTGCAGCCGGTCGTCCGGGTGGAGCAGGCCCTGGCCGGCTGCGACCGGCTGGTGCTGCGCGGCACGGCCGGGTCGGGCAAGTCGACTCTCGTGCAGTGGCTGGCCTGTAACGCCGCGCGCCAGAGCTTCGGGCCGGAACTGGCCGGCTGGAACCGCTGCGTGCCCTTCGTCCTCCGGCTGCGCGCATTCCACTCCCCTGACGGGCTGCCGCTGCCCGAGGACTTCCTGGCCGCCGCCGGAGTGCCGCTGCGAGCGCCTGAGGGCTGGACGGAGGGCTTGTTGGCCAGTGGGCGTGCGCTGGTGCTGGTCGACGGCGTCGACGAGGTGCCCGCGAAGCTCCGCGGCCGCGCGGAGGCCTGGCTGCGGTCACTGATCACCGCGTTCCCGCACGCACGGTATGTGGTGACCACGCGTCCTTCGGCCGTGCCGCAGGACTGGCCGACGGGCCAGGGCTTCACCGCGTACTCCCTGCTGCCCATGGAGCGCGGCGACGTCCTGGCTTTCATCGCACACTGGCATGAGACCGCCGAGCGGGAGTGTGAAGGCGCAGGCGAACGTGGTCAGTTGAGCCGGTACGAGGCCAGTCTGGTCGAGGCGGTGACGACCCGGCGCGACCTCGGCCGTCTGGCGACGAACCCGCTGATGTGCGCCCTCCTGTGTGCCCTCAACCGTGACCGCCGCATGCACTTGCCGCGCGCCCGCAAGGAGCTCTACGACGCGGCCCTGGACCTGCTGCTGGTCCGCAGGGACACCGAGCGCGACATCTCCTCGGTCGAGGACGTGACCCTCTCGCGCGACGAGCAGATCGCGCTGCTGCAGCGGCTGGCCTACTGGATGATCCGCAACGCCCAGATCGTGGCGGACCGGCAGGAGGTCGTCGCCATGCTAAGGGAGTGGCTCGAAGCGATGCCGCAGGTGCGTGCGCAAGGCGATGCCGAGAAGATCTTCACCCATCTGCTCATCCGCAGTGGCCTGCTCCGTGAATCCGCGCCCGGGGACATCGACTTCGTGCACCGCACCTTCCAGGACTACCTGGGCGCGAAGGCCGCGGTCGAGGCCCGTGACTTCGGGGTGCTGGTGCGCAACGCCCATGACGACCAGTGGGACGACGTGGTGCGCATGGCGGTCGGACACGCGCGAGTGGAGGAACGTACGCGGTTGTTGCGGCAGTTGCTGCGCCGCGCGGACAAGGTCCGCAGGCATCGGGAGCGCCTGGTCCTCCTGGCGGCGGCGAGCCTGGAGCACGCGTCCGAGCTGGATCCGCGGGTGCGCGGGGAAGTGGAGGAACGGACGGGCGCCTTGATGCCGCCGCAGAGCATTGCGCAGGCCGAGTCCCTGGCCAGAGCAGGTGAACTGGTCCTTGAGCTGCTGCCGGGGCCGGAGGCGCTGACCGAGCGGCAGGCGGCGGCGGTCGTGGCGACGGCCCGACTGATCGGGGGAGACGCGGCGCTGCGGGTGATCTCACGCTTCCGTACGGACCAGCGTGGGCGGGTACGCGTCGAGCTGGGCCGGGCGTGGTCGGCGTTCGACACCCAGGAGTACTTCGAGACGATCCTTGAGGGAACCGTCCGTGAGGGGTACTTTCCCATGGCCAAGGCAGAGCAGCTGGCCTTCCTGCCGCGCTTCCCCGACCTCGCCCTGCTGGCTCTCAACGGCGATCACGGCATTCCCGACGTCGTCCTGCGGCAGACGAGCCTGACGTCCCTGCACTTCATCGACAACAACTCGCTCGCCGACCTCACCCCCCTGGGCGTGCTGCCCCGACTGAGCTCCCTGGGGCTCAGCAACTGCCCGGCCATCACTGACCTCCGTTCACTGGAGGGGATGCCCCTGCGCTCGCTCTACCTCTACGCTCCGGGCAGACCCTGGTCACTGGCTCCTCTGAGTGACATCCCTGAACTGCGGCACCTGACCCTCGACTTCGCCCCGGTGGAGAAGTCGCTGGACGAGCTACCGTTCGCTCCTCGGCTCGACGGTCTCGGGTTCTTCGGGCAGGGCGCGCGCATGGAGTTGTCCGGGCTTCGGGAACTGACGTCTCTGCGTTGGCTGACCGTCAACGAGGAGCACCAGTGGCAGGCCTTCCTGGCTGCCGGGAGCTGCTCCCCGCTGGCCAGCCTGCAGATTCTGGACGTCCCTGCCGTCGATCTGACCGCGCTCACCGCGCACCAGGAGCTCACCAAGCTGTACGTGGGGCATGTGCCACAAGTGGACGGGATCGCCGCTCTCGCCGAGCTGCCACAGCTGGAGGAGGTCGAGTTCGGCTCGTGCGGCCCGCTGGACCTGACACCTCTGGCGCCGCTGGAGCACGTCCACGTCTCCGTCTTCAACTGCCCCCAGGCCATCGGCCTCGACCGCTTCCCGCCGGAGCGCCTGAGCGTCTACTGAAATCCCAACGTCAGGGCGTGGTGGCCGGGAGTTGGGTGCGAACGGCGGGCAGCATGATGCCGTCGCCGATTGGCGCCGTGTGTGGCAGGAGTCCACCGGACCGGGCGGTGCGGAGCAGGTGCGGGAGCGGGTACGGCTCGGCGCCGTCGAGGTCGGGCCCGCCATGCCCAGGATGCCGCTCGGGCCGTCGATCGTGACGCCATCCGCGAAGGCGTCCTGCTGATTTCCCGTCAGGCCACCACCGTTGGTTCTTACTGGCTCAAGGGAGACCGAGGCCCGTCCCGTGACGGCCTACTTCGACCGAGGGGGCCGCGGTGAGTCCGCTCTCCCACGCCGCGCTGGACGGGGGACGGAGACGGGGGACGGGGGACGGACAGGGCGGTGTGGCGTCCCTCAGTGGCGGCCGGAGAGCAGCGCGTTGAGTTCGGGGTAGGCGATGCCCTCGGCGAGTGAGTCGTAGCCGCCGGTGCCCAAGAGGTCCTGCGCGGCGCGGCGGGCGGCAGCGTAGGCGGCCTGCGCCACGCCCGAGCCGAGACTGACGCGCGCCACGCCGAGGGCGCCGAGCTCGGCAACGCTCGGGGCGCCGGGGCAGGCCATGACGTTCAGCGGTACGGAGACGTCCCCGGCCAGCGCAGCGATGGTGGCGGTGTCGGTGACACCGGGGACGAAGATGCCGTCCGCGCCCGCGTCAACATACAGCCGCGCCCGGGTCAGGGTTTCCTTCAGCCGGGTGTCCGGGTCGCCGAGCGCCAACAGATAGGTGTCGATACGGGCGTTCAGGAACAGTTCCACGCCTTCCCTTTCGGCGCTCCGCCGCGCCGCGGCCAGCCGCGCCGTGAACTCTGCCGGGGGCCGGGCGCCGTCCTCGATGTTGACGCCGACGGCGCCCGCCGCGAGCACCCCGGCGACAGTCTCGGCGACGCCAGCGGCATCCTTCCCGTACCCGCCCTCGATGTCAGCGGTGACCGGCACCGCAACGGCGGCGGCGATCCGGGCGATCAGCTTCAGCGCCCGGTCGCGGGCAAGGACGTCGCCGTCCGGAGCCCCGAGCGACCAGGCGACACCGGCACTGGTGGTCGCGACCGCGGGGGCGCCCGCGGCCTCGATGACGCGGGCGCTCGCAACGTCCCAGGCGTTGGCGAGCCTGAGGGGCGCGGCTGGGGAGTGCAGGGAGCGGAAGAGGCGGGCATTGTCCGGCCGTGTGGTGGTCATGGGCGCAGTCAAACACCGACCGTTGCCCGCCTTCTGGCGAGAATCCGACATGGACGTCGACCTCGAAACCGGCAAACCGGCCCATGGCCCCGCACGGCACGCGATCGGCGAGATGGCGAAGTGGTGAGGTGGTGAGGTGGTGAGGACGCGGGTGGGGGGAGGGCAGGGCGAGGGCAAGGGCAACGGGGTACAGGGCAAGGAGGCGGGAAGTGGCGCGGAAGCTTCGTACAACCGTTCCAGTGTGTCGGGGGTCTTGAAGGCGTATTTTCGATCGAATCCCTAGGGGAAAACTGACGTGCGACGCCACATCCGTCACGCCATCGCCATCGCCGCGGCGGCCACTACGCTGACAGGAGGCCTGCTGGCCTCCACCGGCCCCCAGGCCGAGGCCGCCACCGCCGGTCCCGCGCCCAGCCGGTACTCCGACGACTTCAACGGCGACGGCTATCACGACCTGGCCATCGGCTCCCCGGACGCCCGCGTGAACGTCACCGGCACCGACGGCGCCACCACGATGCTGAGCAGCGCGGGCTACGTCACCGTCTCGTACGGCGGCAAGTACGGCGCCCAGAAGACCGGCCTGAAGGTCGTCACCCAGAACAGCCCCGGAGTCCCCGGTGAGCCGACGCAGAGCGGGCGGTTCGGGCAGGTGCTCACCAGCGGCGACTTCAACGCCGATGGATACGCGGACCTTGCCGTGGCCGCGCGGGGCGACCAGGTCAGCCTGCTCTGGGGCAGCCGCACCGGCCTCAAGGGCGGCACCCTGATGGCCGACCCGCTGAACCGGCCCGGCTTCGGCCAGGTCCTGAAGGCCGGTGACTTCACCGGCGACGGGAAGACCGACCTGGTCGTCGGCTACTCCACCTCGCTCCGCCTCTTCAAGGGCCCCTTCAAGGCTGACGGCTCGCCCGCCTCGACGCGTACGGTGGACACCGGCCGCAACTACCCCGTCTACGTGGGCGCGCAGGACCGGATCGCCGTGGGCCGCGTCAACAAGGGGTCCATCGACGACCTCGTCGTCCTCGGCGAGGAACGCATGCGGGGCCAGGTACTCCTCGGCGGGGCCTCCGGACTGCGCCTCACCCCGGTCACCATCCGCGGCGGCAACAGCGTCGCCGTCGCTGACTTCGACAAGGACGGCTACGGCGACATCGCGGTGGGCGACGCGGAGTCCGTTCTCGACACCGAACGCGCCGCGGGCGTGGTCCGGGTCAACTACGGCTCGTCCAACGGCGCGGACGAGGACCGCAGCATGCGGATGTTCACCGAGGACAGCCCCGGCATCCCGGGTGGCGTGCAGCGGGGTGACCGCTTCGGCTCTGCCGTCGCCGCGGCCGACCTCAACCGTGACGGCTACGCCGAGCTGATCGTCGGCGCTTCCGGCGAGCGCAAGGCCACCTGCGAGCACTGCTACATCAGCGGCGGCGGCTTGTACGTGCTGAAGGGCTCGTCCAGGGGCGTCACCGGCACCGGCGCCGTGTTCTACGCCCACAACGCCTCCGGCCTGCCCCGCCCCGCCGGCACATACCGCATCCCCTCGCACCTCAAGACCACGGACCTGAACAACGACAAGCAGCCCGAGATCACCATCCCGGTCCGGGCGACCACGCCGGAGGTCTGGTCGGTCGGCACGAAGGACGGCAAGATCGCCGGAGCCTCGCCCACCCGCGTCGTGAAGCCGCCGGTCGACCCCCAGGTCTCCACCGGCACCGAGTTCGGCGTACTCGCCCGCTGACGGGTTCCCGCCACCGAACGCCCCCGGGGCCCGCGCACCGCTGCAACGGTGCGCGGGCCCCGGGGCACAACCACCCCGGGGCACAACCACCCCGGGGCACAACCACCCCGGGGCACAACCACCCCGGGGCGAGGTGGTGGCGGGCCGGGGGGAACCCCGAGCCGGGCGGGGGTGGTTCAGTCCTGGTGGAGTTCGTTGCGGCCCGGACCGCCGGAGAGCTTGTCGGTGCCTGTGCCGCCCCACAGGGCGTCGTCGCCGCTGTTGCCCCACAGGGTGTCGTTGCCCGCTTCGCCGTACAGCTTGTCGTTGCCCTTGCCGCCGTAGAGAACGTCGGCGCCGCCCTTGCCGTGCAGGACGTCGTCGCCGTCCTCGCCGTGCAGGGTGTTCTCCTCGCCGGTGCCGGTCAGGGAGTCGTTGCCCGGGCCGCCGAAGCAGTCCTGGCTGCAATGGGTGAGGGTGTCGTTCCCGGCGTCGCCCCACGGGCCGAAACCGAGCGGGCCGCCGCCGCCGTCGAGACGGTCGTCGCCGTCGCCACCGTGCAGGAGCGCGGACTCCGACGCCTTGATGTCATCGTCTCCCGTACCGCCGTAAACCCCTGCCCAGGCCTGGCCGTCCGGTGCGAGGACCGCGGTGTCGTTCTTGTCGCCGAGGTCGATGTCGTAGCTGTCGGAGTCGTCCGAGTTCTCCGGGATCTTGACCTCGCACCGCACGGCGGTGCGGTCGCCCTCCTCGGGGTACACGCACTTGTCCGCGTCCGCCGCGTCGGCGGAGATGGCGATGTCGTACCGGTCGTGGAAGGTGAGGACGTAGTAGGAGTCGTGGTCGCCGCGGTTGTCGATCTCTTCGTCGACCGTCAGCTTGTTCTGCTGGCCGGGTGCCGCCTTGTACCAGAGCTCACCATCCGCGAGGACCACGGAGGCGGTGGCCCGAGCGGCGGATGGGGCGGATGGGGCGGACAGGGAGGCCTGGGCGGCCGGGGCGGCGTGGGCGGTCGACGCCGTTAAGCCGGCCGTGCCGAGAGCCAGGGCAAGGGTGGCGGTGGCTGCGATGGTCCGGTGAACGCGCATGCGGAAGTGACCCTTCACGGTGTACGTGTGCAGTGGTGCTTCTGGTCACCCAGTTAGACAAGAGGCCCGAGAACGGAGTTGCCCGGCAGCTCATGAACAGCGGCCGACAGCGTGGTAACTGATTCGTGGACGCCGCCGCCGCGCAGGCCGTCCGCCGCTCAGTGCTGCCCATCGGCCAGGCCCGGCTGCCGGGAAACGGACGATTGTCAGTGCCCGTTGCTACTTTCGAGTCGTGTTATCACTCACGCTAAGGAGCAGCAGATGCGATCTCAACTCAACCCGTGCCTCGCCTTCGACGGGAACGCACGGGAGGCGATCGAGTTCTATCAGGACGTCCTCGGCGGTCGGCTGGATATGGGCACCTACGCCGAGTACGGCTCGCCGGACGTGCCCCACCCCGACAAGATCATGCACGCCACGCTCCGCACCCCGGACGGCTACACGCTGATGGCGTGGGACGTCCGGGAAGAGATGCCCCACACTCCGGGCAACAACGTCGCGGTCTTTCTCGACGGTGACGACGTCAAACTCCGCGACTACTTCGACAGGCTGTCCGCCGGCGGCACCGTGACGCTGCCCTTGGAGAAGCAGTCATGGGGCGACGAGGCCGGCTCGCTCGTCGACCAGTTCGGGATCACCTGGATGGTCAACATCACCCAGCAACCCAGATAGATCACGGCATAGCGGAGCGCGGAGATGGCCTCTGCCGTGGTGATGCTCCTCGCCGATGTACCACCGCAGCGTGACTTCCGCAGCGTCACTGCCGCGACGCGCCGCCGCGACGCGCCGCCGGGACGCGCCGCCGTGACCCGCCGCCGGCGGGTGTCATTCCGTCGGTGTGCCGATCCGAAGCCGGTTGCCGTCAGGGTCGCGCAGCTCGATCTCACGCGCCCACGGTGCGTCCTGCGCCTGCACACCGAACTCGGAGGCGATGGCCTCGACATCACGAACGCGGAGGTAGACCAACGTATCCGGGCGGGCGTCCCCCTCGTGCTCCGACAAGAAGAACCGCACCCCGCCCCGGGCGACCTCCACGAACGCGGGAAGTCCCGGTTCGAAGCGGTGTTCCCACTGCTTGGCGAAACCCAGTCGCTCGTACCACGCGACCGCCGCGGCAGCGTCCTCGACGTGAAGAATGGGAATGGCTTCCTCGTCCATGGAGCCATTCTCGCAGACCGCCCGGGGCGCAGTAATGCTTACGCGTTCGCCCAGTGGGCCGCGTGGTCCTGGACGAACTCGGCGAAGCTGCGGGGCGGTCGGCCCGTCAGGGTGAGCACCTCGGTGCTGACCTGGTCGTCCCGGCCGGTTCGGATGCCTGCGTCGACGGCGGCGAGGGCGGTCGCGAAGGCGTCCGGCATGCCCGACGCCCGGTAGGTGTCCGCCTGCTCGGCGACCTCGACGGGTACGACCCGGACCGGTCGGCCGGTGTGGTGGGTGATGACCTCTGCCGCGTCCTGGTAACTCAGCGCCTTTGGCCCGGTGAGCAGGTAGTCGCGCTGGTCGCCGGGCCGTTCACCGGGACGGTCGCCGAGCCGTTCGCCGGGGTGGCCGTCGGGTTCGGCCAGCAGCGCGGCGGCCGCCGCCGCGATGTCGCGAGCGTCGATCCAGCCCACCCGGCCGTTTCCGGCGGCGGTGCGGATCTCGCCGCGTCGCCGGATCCGCTCACCCAGCGGATGCGGAGCCAGGAAATTCTGCATGAACCCGGAGGGACGCAGCACGACCCACCCAGGCCAGGCCCGCACGCGCGCGGCCAGTTCCAGCGCGCCGGGGGCGTCGGGCAGCACGATGGCGGAGCCGAGCATCACCACCCGGCGCACGTCGAGGCGTTCGGCCTCGGCCAAGAACGGTTCGACCAGCGGCATCGGATCCGTGGTGTCTACGGGAGGAACCAGGTAGACCCGGTCCATCCCGCGCAGCGCGGCCGGATGGGTGGCCGGGTCGTTCCAGTCGAACCGGATCGCGTCCGGGGTGTCGGCCGATGGGGTGCGGCTGGCCACCCGGACCGGCACACCGCTTTTGCGGAGCAGGTGGGCCAGGGCGCTGCCCGTCTTCCCGGTCCCGCCGGTGACCAGTACGCCGGTCATCGGGCGACCTGCGCACGCAGCGAGTCGAGCAGTTCGGGCAGCGTGCCGGCAGCCGAGGCGGCGGCCAGCGGGTTCCAGTAGTCCCGGTAACAGGTGATCAGGCCCTGGTGGGTGGTGAGCACCGTGACGTAGTCCAACTGGTACGGCTCGTCAGTGGCCACCGTGCGGCCGTACGCGGTGAACTCCACCACGATGGTGTCCGCCTGGTCCGCCTGGTCCGCCTGGTCCGTGTGGTTGGTGTGGTTCACGTGGCGCACCGTGACGGTCGGGATCGCCTGTACGTCCATCAGGTCCGGGTAGCCGGCCAGATAGCCCCGGACGGCCTCCCGTCCGGTCAGTCGTCTCGGTGAGGCCCCTTCGGCGAAGGGGAATTCGGCGGTGCCGCCCTCCGCCCACAGATCGGCGATGGCATCCATGTCTTTGGCCAGCAGCAGCTCCAGCAGCCGGTGGAAGGTCTCTTCGCAAGTACGTGGTGGCACGGTGATTCTCCAGCGTTCAGCGGGACGGGTGACCCGCACCAGAGTGGGCGCACGGGGCGGCACCGTGGAACGCACCAGTGAGCCCCGGACCACTGGTCCGTGGTTAAGCCGCATGCCGCTGTGCCAACCTGGCCGGATGAGCAGAGCCGAACTGGCCGACTTCCTGCGCCGCCGACGCGAGGCGCTGCATCCGGCCCAGATGCCGACCACGGCAGTCCACCCACCTGGCCTGCGTGCCCGGCGCACCCCCGGGCTGCGCCGGGAAGAGGTGGCCGCCCTGGCCGGGATGTCCACCAGCTACTACGAGCGACTGGAGCAGGCCCGCGCGCCGCGTCCGTCGCCACAGGTGCTGACCGCGCTGGGCACGGCGCTGCGCCTCACCACCACGGAGCGCGAACACCTGGCGCGGCTCGCCGGGCAGATCCTGCCCCATACGGACGTCGAGCGAGCGCCGGTGCCGGCCGATGCACGTCAACTGCTGCACCGGCTCGGGCCGATACCCGCCTATCTGGTGAACGACCTGGAGGACATCGTGGCCTGGAACGCCGCGGCGGTCGCGTTGATCACCGACTTCGCACAGCTGCCCCTCCACGAGCGCAACACCGTGCGCCTCGCCGTCCGGCTGGGCGGCACTCTCTGCTCGGCACCCGCCGGCGCGGAAGGCGACTTCGCCCGTCAGTCCGCCGCCCACCTGCGCGCGGCCGGCGCCCGCCACCCGGCTGACCGTGCGCTGGGCGAGCTGGTCAACGAGTACGCCGCGCACGACCCGGACTTCGCCGCCGGCTGGCGCAACCACGACGTCCGCCCCCGGCCGACACTGCGCAAACGCCTGCAGCACCCGGAACTCGGCGAGCTGGAACTGGACCGTCAAACCCTGCTCATGCCCGGCACCGACCTGCGGCTGGTGCTCTACACCGCAGATCCCGGCAGCCCGAGCGCCACCGCACTGGCCCAGTTGTGCCCACCCGACACGGCACCGTGATCGTTGGCCAGGCCAGGCCAGGCGCTTCGGGTTGGCCGGCAGATCGCGCTCGTACGGCGTCAGTATGCAGTTGCGGACACATTCGCACGCCTTCGGCGAACTCTCCCTTGGGAGGTATTGCCAGCTCAGGTGGCCCGCCGGAGGGAGAGGCGGGCCTTGCGTGAAGGGACGCAGTTCCGGTCGACGCTCGCTGTTCGTACCCGTTCTCGCAGGTCGGCCGGTGGAAGGCCGGCGCCGGGTCCGGTCGTACAGGCAATGGCGCGAAGTCGTTGAAGCTTCAACAGGATTGGTCATCCTGGGTAAGACAGTCGGCAGTCGGCAGTCGGCGGTCGGCGGTCGGCGGTCGGCGGTCGGCGGTCGGCGGTCGGCGGTCGCCTGATCGTCGACCCCATGCCCCGTCTCATCAAAGGAGATGATTGACATGAGCGAAGCCCTCCCTCTTCGCCTCCACCACCACGCCTGGCTGACCGACGATCAGGAAGCCAACCGACGCTTCTACGAGGATGTGCTCGGCCTGCCCCTGGTGGCCACGTGGACCGAGAGTGCCGTGATGTTCGGTGCCGAGCGCGCCTACTGCCACACCTTCTACGGCCTGGCCGATGGCGGCGCCCTGGCCTTCTTCCAGTTCGCCGACCCCGCGGACCAGAAGGAGTTCAAGACTGACGTCAACTTCACTCCCTTTCGTCACATCGCCTTCAAGGTCGGGCGAGAGACCCAAGAGGCCATGCGGAAGCGCATCGGCGAGGCCGGCTACACGGAGCCGGACACCTTCGTGACGGACCACGGATTCTGCCTCTCGCTGTACATCACGGACCCGAACGGGCTGATGCTTGAGTTCGCCGTGGACCACCCCGACGCGGAGAAGACCGACACCGAGCGGCGCGCGACGGCGCACGCCGATCTCGCCCGCTGGCTCGACGGCGACCACACCAGCAACAACCACTGGCGCTGACGCGGCTGCGGATGGCGAGGGCATCCCGCTGGTCGTACCGCCCGTCGGCGTCTGGCGACTGCCGATCGGCTTCGGACTCGGCATGGGCGGGGAGGCCATGCCTGCTGCCTGGTGCAACGCCCCTTACGTCATTGGGCTGACGATCCTCACCGAAACCCTCGCGCTGCTCAGCCGGGTATCCACTGGCTGTACGACGCCGCCACCGTCGGCAGGACGGCCTGGCCGTACGACGAGGGCTGGGACGTACGCGTCCCACCGGCGCAGGCGGGCCTGCCCCCCGGCCTGATCCCGCTCTTCGGTGGGGGCGGATGGGCTGTCAGCCGCGTGCATGGGTGAAGATGAAGCGGCCCTCAAATTCGATCACAGGTCCGGGGTGGCGGGTGTCGATCTCGCGTAGGCCGTCCGCCAGTTCATCGTCGTCGAAGGTGCAGAGAAGTGACATGAAGCGGTTGGCCACCCAGGCCAGCCACTGTTTCTTGGGAATTGACAAGGGATACCTCTCGCACGTCACCTCGACCCTCAGACCGCAGCCGGTAAGCACCCTCGCCATGTCCTCAGGGTCGATATAGGCCTGCTCATGCTTCTTCACCGCCTTGTCGAACAGCGGATAGTCGATGCGCAACGGCCAGGTCACGATGACCAGCCTGCCTCCCGGAGCGAGCAAGGACGCCAGGGTGCGCAGTGCCATCGGCACATCGCGGGCGTGATGAATGACGTCCTTGGCCAGCACTCCGTCGAGCCGCCCCGCGTGGGGAAGCTGAACGGACCCGGTGGCCAGATCCTCGATGGACGCGCGCACCGGTACGAAGGAAGGCGTGGTCGGCAGTTTCGCCAGCATCTTCGTCGAAGGGTCGACGCACACGACGGTGAGCGCGTGCTCAGCCATGGACCGCGCATACAGGCCGCTACCGCACCCGATGTCCGCGGCTCGGTCCTGGGGCTGGAGATCGAGCCTGATGCCGATGCGCCGGTTCATCCATGAGACGAACGCCGGGCTGTGGGCCCAGCTCTCTTCGAAGTCGTCGGCAAGCCGTTCGTAGTGGGCGGCAAGGTCATCGGGCTGAAGGGTCATGTCACTCACCGAGTCCACACGTTGTCTGTGCAGGTCAAAGCGGTATGCACGAGGGCATCGACGACTCGGTGCCATGAAACAGCCTCACCTGTGAGCCGTTCCCACGCACAAGGGCATCCGCCATTGGAGCTGTCCGCGAAGGCCCTCGCTGGCCCACCCGCCGCTACTCAGTGATACCGTGTAGTGGTACTCGGTACTACACAGTACCGCTGGAGACGAGGGGGAGGAGGACTCGCGATGGACGACCTGACGGAGATGCTGAAGGGCACGCTCGAAGGGTGCGTGCTCGAAATCATCGCCGGCGAGGAGACCTACGGGTACGCCATCACCCGGCAGCTGAACGATCTCGGCTTCGCCGACGTCGTCGAGGGGACGGTGTACACCATCCTGTTGCGGCTGGAGAGGAACAAACTCGTCCAGGTGACGAAACGGCCCTCCGGTGTCGGTCCGCCACGCAAGTTTTACGCGCTCAACGACGCGGGACGCGAGGAACTCGGGAAGTTCTGGACGAAGTGGCAGTACGTGTCATCACGCATCGACAGGCTGAGGGAGGCCGGGAGATGAACTTCTGGGAGAAGGTCACAGGCAGCGATCTCACCAGGGATTGGACGGCGTTCGGAGCCCGGGTCGAGGCTCTGCCGGACGACTACCGGGAGGCGTGGGACCAGATCGTCGCCCACCTCTTCCCCTACGGGGACTTCACCGGCCGCAACCTGACGCCGATCCTCGGTTCCGCCCTTGGGCTGCTCGAAGTGTCGGCAATGGACGGGCAGAGCGTCCACGAGGTCCTCGGTGACGACATCCCGGGCTTCTGCACGGCGCTGGCCGGTGGAGAAGGGGCTCGAACCTACCGCGACCGATGGCGTGAGCAGTTGAACAGGAACGTCGCCAGGAAATTGAGCCGGCTGGGAGGCTGACGTGGGAATCAAGGACGGAATCCAGGACATCGTCGAGGGCAAGAAGCAGTGGTGGGCGCACCTTGCTCGGGTCAAGGCGCTCCCGCCGGACTACCAGATCGTCTACAAGGAGATGCAGAAGTACCTGTTCAAGGTCGGACCGGTCGACTTGCTCGACGGGCCTCTGCTCCCGGAGATCGTCGACTTCTTCGAGGAAGGCGTCGCCGCGGGCAAGGGGGTCCTGGAACTCATCGGCACGGACGTTGCCGCGTTCTGTGACGACCTGATCAAGGACGCACGCACGTATGCGGACGCCTACCAGGAGTCCATCAGCCGGGAACCTGGTACGGCTGAGAAGTAACACCTGTCGCCCCACTCATCCTCTGGCTCCGCGAACCGAACCCACCCAGGCCTCGGTCGAGCACGGGACTTGACCTCAATCGCAGTCGAGGTTGGAGGGTGGTGTCATGACTGCCATCGTCGCCGGCCTCCGGCCCGTCGCACTGCCCGATCCTGCCCGTCCGGACGCGGGCCTCATCCTGGCGTCGCTGTGGCGCACCAGGGGGCTCGAACAACAGCAGAAGGTCATGTCCGGCGTCATGGACGCCTGGGAGAAGGCCCGGCTGCCGGCCGCGTACCTCGCGCGGCACTGTCTGGCAGGGTCCGACGGCCGGACCATCCTCAACTTCGCCCAATGGACGAGTCCCGAAGCGCACCGGACCTTCGCCGCCGACCCTCGCAACCAGCAGACTCTTGGCAGTGCCATCCAGGCGCTGTACTCGGCTGATCCGCCGGGCCGCTATGTGCCCTACCGCTCCGCGGGGCGGCGCGATGGAGCCGCCCGCTACTTCACCGCGACGTGGCACGAGACCGAGGACGATGGGATGGCCCGATCGCTCGCCGATGAGTTGGCCGAGCGTGCCCCCGCCGCCCTGGCGTCCTCGGCAGCGGTGGCGGAGTACTTCTCCATCGGCGAGGCCGGACGGCAGCTCCTCGTGCTGGCCGGGTTCGAGGACGAACCCGGTGGTGCCGGCCCATTTTTCCGCCCCTTCCGCGGGCCGGTGCGGTCGGCGCGCTGAGTTTTCCCAGCCGGTCCGGGCGGGCGGCAGCCACTGCCGCCCGCTCTCCGCGGCGGGTCAGGGGCCCGTCGGCCAACGGCTGCGGGAGCCGGCAGCCAAGGCGCAGGCGAGGAGGGACGTTGCGGCCAGGACGGCGAAGAGTGCCGGGTAGCCGCCGAGTCCCGCTGCCAGTGCTGCCCCGGCGAATGGAGCCAGCGCTCCGGCCACCGTGACCGGTGCCGCCAGGAGGCCGGAGAGGCGGCCGTAGTGGGCGGCGCCCCAGCGGTCGGTGACCGCGGTGGCCTGGAGGAGGGTGAGGTTGCCGCGCACCATGCCGGCGAGCACGGCCAGCACCACGAGGAGCGGTATCGGTCCGGGAACAAGGCCGAGGGCTGCCGTCGTGGCGCCGCCCAGCCCCATGAGAGCGACCGTGCGGGCGGTGACTCCCGAGCGGCGGGCGAGAGCCGCGTAGAGCGTGCGCCCGAGGGTCTGGCCCACCCCGCCCAGGCCGAGCGCCCACGCCGCTACGGAGGGGGCGGCGCCTCGTTCCATCAGGAGCGGTACGAGGGCGATGACGGCCGCGTAGATCGCGAAGCCGTTGAGGGTGAGGGCCGCGGTCAGGAGCAGGAAGGGGCGGCTACGGATGATCGACGCGCCGGCCGTGGTCTCCCGGCCGAGGCGCGCTGCCGGTGCCGGTGGCCAAGGGGCCCGCAGTGCGAGGGCGTGGGCCGGGATGGTGACGGCGCCGAGGACCAGCGCCAGGAGGGCATACGTCGTACGCCAGTCGAAGTGTGCGGCGAGCGCGGCCGTGAGCGGCGCGAAGACGGTGGAGGCCAGGCCACCGGCGAGGGTGACGACGGTGAGGGCGCGGACTCTCTGCTCGCCCCACCAGCGGGTGAGCGCGGCGAACGCCGGGTGGTAGAAGGTGGCGGCCATCGCGACGCCTGCGAGCAGCCAGGCGGCGGTGAACGCGGCGAGGTTGGGTGCGCAGGCGATGGCGAGTACCGCGGCGACTGCCAGCACCGATCCGCCGGTCATCACGGCGCGCGGGCCCCGACGGTCCAGGATGCGGCCCACGGGTATGCCGACCAGCGCGGAGACCAGCAGTGCCCCGGAGAACGCGGCGGTCGTCGAAGTCGTGGACCAGCCGGTGTCTGCCGTTATACGGGAGTTGAGCACGGGGAAGGCGTAGTAGACGACTCCCCAGCCGGTGATCTGGGTGGCACACAGCGCCGGCAGGACGGCGCGCGGTCGCGACCGTTCCGGAGTTCCTGTTCCTGTTCCTGTTCCGGTGTCGGTCGCGGCCGCGCTCGCGTCGGCGTCGGACACGTCGGTCAGCAGCCCCCTGGTGCGCCGGCCGGCGCACAGATGCCGACCTGCACGGTGGGCGGAGCCGCGCAGCAGCCTCCGCCGGACTCCTCGGCACCAGCCGGCTCGTCGAAGAGGCCCGCGCCGCCGCAGACCCCGGTCTCGGGGAGGGTCAGCTCGACGCGCTCGGCGGCTTCCCGGTCTCCGGCGAGGGATGCGGCGATGGAGCGGACCTGCTCGTAGCCGGTCATGGCGAGGAAGGTCGGCGCGCGGCCGTAGCTCTTCATGCCGACCAGGTAGACGTCCTTCTCCGGGTGGGAGAGCTCACCCACACCGTGCGGGTAGACGGTGCCGCAGGAGTGCTGGTTGGGGTCGATCAGCGGGGCCAGTTCGAGAGGAGCCTGGAGGCGCTCGTCCAGGCCCAGGCGCAGCTCGTTCAGGAAGGAGAGGTCGGGGCGGAAGCCCGTGAGGACGATGACCTCGTCGACCGGGTCGAGACGGCGGCCGTCCTCGGCGACCAGGACCAGTCGGTCGCCGCTCCTTTCGACGGCGTCGGTGCGAAAGCCGGTGACGGCGTCGGCGTGGCCGTCATCCACCGCGGCCTTGGCCGCCAGGCCGAGCGCTCCGCGGGCGGGCAGCTGGTCAGCCTCGCCGCCGCCGAACGTGGAGCCGCTGATACCGCGCCGCAGCACCCAGACCGCATGCGTACCCGGGGCGTCCTTGGCGAGGTCGGCCAGGTAGGCGAGCGCGGTGAACGCGGAGGCGCCGGAGCCGATCACCGCGGTGCGCTTGCCCGCGTAGCGTGCCCGTACGGCAGGGTCCTTGAGGTCGGGCACGCGGTAGGAGACGCGCTCCCTGGAACTGCGCTCACCGAGGGCGGGCAGACCGTCGCCGCCGATCGGGCCGGGGGTGGACCAGGTGCCGGAGGCGTCGATGACGGCGCGGGCGGTGAGCCGCTGCTCGCTGCCGTCGGCGTTCTGGATGTGCACGGTGAAGGGCTGCTGCTCGCGGTCGGCGTCGACGACGCGGTCGCGGCCCTGGCGGGAGACTCCGGTCACCGTCGCGCCGAAGCGGATCTTGTCGCCCAGGACATCGGCCAGCGGCTGTAGGTACTGCGTGGCCCAGTCACCGCCGGTGGGGTAGGTGTCGCCGTCCGGCTTCACCCAGCCGGTGGGGGCCAGGAGCTTCTCGGCGGCGGGGTCGACGACCTCGCCCCAGGTGGAGAACAGGCGTACGTGGCTCCACTCGCGCACGGCCGCACCGGCCCTGTCGCCCGCTTCCAGGACGAGGGGGTCGATGCCGCGCTCGACGAGGTGGGCGGCAGCGGCCAGTCCGGTGGGGCCTGCTCCGATGACGATGACGGGGAGCTGCTGGGTGCTCATGATGCTCGGTCTCCTCAAAGCGGGGCGCGAAGGGGGCGGTGCGTTCCCTGTTTCGATATCTATCGATGCGTGCCAGTGCCTAGAGCTTGGCACTCGCATCGATGACTGTCAACATAGACATACGTCGAAGTAAAAGGCGCCTCCTTCACGACCCCCGGCGCTGACCCGCGTCAGGACCCGCGTCAGGCGCCGCCCGCGTCCCGCTCGTTCTCGGGCGGCGGCGCCGTGCTTTTGCGTACGACCAGGCTCGTGGCCAGTTCCAGCCGCGTGGACACCGGTTCCTGGGCCCGCAGCCGCATCAGCATCTGCGCCGCCTCCTCCGCCATCTGGCGCAGCGGCTGGTGGACCGTGGTCAGTGCCGGGCTGGCCCAGCGGGCGATGGACACGTCGTCGTAGCCGACCACCGAGAGGTCGTGGGGGACGCGCAGGCCGTGGACGCGGGCGGCTTCCAGTACGCCGAGTGCCTGGAGGTCGCTGCCCGCGAAGATCGCGGTGGGCCGCTGGGGGCGGGACAGCATCTCGGCGGCGCGGTCGTATCCGCCCTCCACGTGGAAGTCGCCGAACAGGATGAGCCCGGGGTCCACTTCCAGCCCCGCCATGGCCATCGCCGACCGGTAGCCGTCGAGCCGGGCGCGGGAGCAGAGCATGTCCTCGGGTCCGGTGATGATCCCGATGTGCCGGTGTCCGCACTCGATGAGATGGCGGGTGGCGGCCAGTCCGCCGTTCCAGTTGGCCGAGCCGACCGAGGGCACGTCGGGGTCGGGATCGCCCGCGGGGTCGATGATGACGAACGGGATCGAACGCGCCCTGAGCTGCTGTTTCACTTCGCTGGGCAGGGCGGAGAAGACCAGGACGACACCGAGCGGCCGACGCTGGAGCATCGCCTCCATCCAGTCGGGGCTGGGCGAGTGGCGGGTTCCGCTCTCGGTGAGGACGACCCCGGCGCCGTGCGCCTTGGCGACGTTCTCCACCCCCCGGATCAGCTCCATCGCCCAGATGCTTTCCAGCTCGTGGAACACGATTTCGATGAGCGGCGCCTCGCGGGCCGACCGTGTCGTGCGCCGGTACGCATGGGCCTCAAGCAGGCGCTCCACCTTGACCCTCGTGGGCGGCGCCACGTCCTGCCGCCCGTTGAGGACCTTCGAAACTGTCGAAATGGAGACACCGGCTCGCTGGGCGACCTGGGCCAGGGTGATGCGGCCCATTTCCTCGTCATCACGCATGGCGAGGAGCATAAAGCACGAATCAACTGCCGCCGAGGCGTAACGCTTTGATAACGCGGTGACCGAGGGTTGACCCCTTCAGACGGCGAGTCCTAGCGTCCCGACTCAGGAAGTTTCGGTAATCGTACCGAAAAAGTTTCGAGAGGCGAGTCGATGAAGCAACGCGCACGGTTCTCGCGGACCGTTGTCGTCGGTGGTGCCGCGCTGGCCCTGGTGCTGTCCCTGTCCGGGTGCGGAGGAGATTCCGATGCGGCCGGCGGTGATGACACCATCCACGTCCTGGTCTACGGGGACTCGGCGAACAAGGTTGAGAAGGAGCTCGTCGCCACCTTCAACAAGACGTCGAAGGTGAAGGCCGTCCTGGACACGATCCCGGGCGCCGACTACCAGGCCAAGCTACAGACGATCATCAGCAGCAAGCAGGCGCCGGACGTCTTCTTCAACTGGGGCGGCGGCAGCATCAAGCAGTTCGTCGACGCCGGTCTGCTGCTCCCGCTGGACCCCTTCATCGCCAAGGACCCAGGTCTCAGGACGAAGTTCCTGCCGACCGTGCTGAACAGCGCGGTGGTCGACGGCAAGACGTACGGGGTCCCCATGCGCGGCACCCAGCCCGTGGTGCTGTTCAACAACGGCAAGGTCCTCAAAAAGGCCGGCATCGAACCCCCGAAGACCTGGGACGACCTGCTGGCGGCGGTCAAGACGCTGAAGGCCGACGGTGTCACCCCGATCGCGCTGGGCGGCGGCGACCGCTGGCCGACCCTGATGTGGTTCGAGTACCTCTACGACCGCATCGCCGGCCCGGAGCTCTTCCAGAAGGCCCTGGACGGTGACAAGGACGCCTGGGCGAGCCCGGACAGCCGGAAGGCACTGAGCAAGATCAAGCAACTGGTGGACGCCGGGGCCTTCGGCACCAACTACGACTCGGTGAAGTTCACCGACCAGAGTTCCCCCACACTCCTGGCGACCGGCAAGGCCGCCTTCGAGCTGATGGGCTCGTGGGAGTACTCGACGCAGCAGGACGCGCACCCCGAGTTCGCGAAGAGCGACCTCGGCTACAGCGCCTTCCCCTCCGTCGAGGGCGGCAAGGGCGACCAGGCGAACGTCGTCGGCAACACCAACAACTTCTACTCCGTGCTGAAGAAGACGAAGCACCCGCAGGCCGTCGCCGAGTTCCTGAAGCTCATGTACTCGGACCGGTTCGTCAAGGCGCAGCTGCGCATCGGCAACGTGCCGACCACGACGAACACCGAAGGCCTCCTGAACACCGCCGCCAGCCCCGAGTTCGCGAAGTTCCAGTACGACCTGGTCAAGAAGGCCCCGGCGTTCCAGCTCTCCTGGGACCAGGCGTACCCCCAGTCGGCGGCCACCACGATGTACCAGTCCCTCCAGCAGTTCTTCAACGGCTCGATGGACGAGGACGCCTTCATCAAGGCCATGCAGGCGCTGCCGACCTCGTGAGCTCTCTGAAATCCGGACCCGGAACACATGACATGACCCGAACCGCCGCATCCTCCGCGGACCACGAGACGGTCAAGAAGGCAGGCTCGACCGGCGTCGGAGCGGGCCGCCCGGGATTCCTCTGGGCGGCCCCCGCCGCTGTCTTCTTCGGCCTCTTCGCCATCGTCCCGCTCATCATGGTCGTCGTACTCTCCTTCGCCAGCTGGGACGGTCTGAGCGACCCGGAATTCGCCGGCCTCGACAACTGGAAGAAGCTCCTCGACGACCCCGTCATGCTCAAGAGCCTCTGGCTGAGCGTCCTGCTCACCGTGCTCGGGGTCGCCGTCCAGACCCCGCTGAGCATCCTGCTCGGGGTCTGGGCGGCCGGACACCAGCGCAACCGGGCCGTCCTGTCCGCCATCTACTTCGTCCCGATGCTGCTGTCCATCGCGGCCGTGTCCGTGCTGTGGCGCGCCGTCCTCGACCCCAACTTCGGTGTCCCCGGGCACGCCCAATGGCTCTTCGGCGACGGCAACCTGTTCGGGTCGCAGACCAGCGCCATCGGCGTCCTGGTCTTCGTCAGCACCTGGCAGTTCACCCCCCTGCACACGCTGATCTACCAGGGCGCGGCGCGCGCGGTGCCGCAGGTCCTCTACCAGGCGGCGCAGATCGACGGCGCGGGCACGGTGCGGCAGTTCTTCCACATCACGCTGCCGCAGCTACGCAACTCGATCATCACCTCGATGATCCTGATGGTGGTCGGCGGGCTCACGACCTTCGACACCGTGCTCATCCTGACCCAGGGCGGACCGGGCAGCGACACCACCATCAGCGCGTACTACATGTACCAGAAGGCGTTCAAGAGCTTCGACTACGGAGCGGCGTCCGCCATCGCACTCCTGCTGGTCCTCGTCGCCACGGTCATCTCGCTGATCGTGGTGCGGCTCTCGGGCTACGACAAGATGCGCAGCACCATGGAGGGACTGTGAGGAAGAGCCGCCCCAACTACTTCGCCGGTTTCGGCTCGCTGGTCTGGCTCCTGGTGGTGGGACTGCCGCTGTACGTGATGCTCGTCGCCACGTTCCAGTCGCGCCCCGACTACGCGGCGAACGGCCCGCTGGCCTTCCCCGAGCACTTCACGTTCGACAACTACATCAACGACCTCGACAGCGGCTTCGCGCAGTACTTCCTCAACACGGTCATCGTCACCGTGTGCGTGGTGGGCATCGTCGTACTGCTCGTCCCGCCGCTCGCGTACACCATCGTCAGGAGCCGGGGCCGGGCCGCCACCACGGTCTTCCGGCTGTTCCTCCTCGGCCTGGCGATCCCCTCGCAGGCGGTCATCGTCCCGATGTTCTTCGTCATCAGCGAGGCCGGTCTCTACGACAACCTCATCGGCGTCATCCTGCCGACGGCGGCCTTCGCCATGCCGGTGTGCGCCCTGATCCTCACGGGTGTGATGCGTGACATCACCCCCGAGCTGTACGAGGCGATGACGATGGACGGTGCCTCGCCCCGGCGGGTCTTCTTCCAGCTGGTGCTGCCGCTGTCCAAGAGCGGAGTCTCGACGATCATCGTCTTCTCCGCGCTCCAGGCGTGGAACGGCTTCCTCTTCCCCCTCGTCCTGACGCAGTCGGCGGAGACCAAGGTGATCACCATGGGACTCTACGACTTCCAGACGGAACACGGAGTCGACACCCCCGGCCTGCTCGCCGCAGTCGTCCTGTCCATGCTCCCCATCCTGATCGTCTACCTGTTCGCCCGTCGTGCCCTGGTACAGGGGCTGATGGGGGTCGGAGGAAAGTGACCGCCAACATCGACAACGCCGGCGTGCAGGCACCCGCCGAGGCCACCGAGTCCCTGGCGCCGGTATCCGGCACCACGGACCACCGCACCGGGCCCTGGCGCGATCCCACCCTCGCTCCCGAGGCCAGGGCCGACGCCCTGATCGCCGCCATGACCCTCCAGGAGAAGATCTCCCAGCTCTTCGGCGTCTGGGTGGGCGCGTCCGACGAGGGCGCCGAAGTCGCGCCGTTCCAGCACGACATGGAGGAGGCCGTCGCCCTCGACGACCTTCTTCCGCACGGCCTCGGCCAGCTGACCCGCCCGTTCGGAACGGCCCCGGTCGACCCGGCCGTGGGCGCCCTCTCGCTGTCACGCACCCAGGAGCGGATCACCGGGGCGAACCGGTTCGGCATACCGGCGCTCGCCCATGAGGAATGCCTTGCCGGCTTCGCCACCTGGGGCGCGACCGCCTACCCCGTGCCGCTGTCCTGGGGCGCCACCTTCCATCCGGAGCTGGTCGGTGAGATGGCCGCCGCGATCGGCCGCGACATGCGCTCCGTCGGCGTGCACCAAGGACTCGCCCCCGTCCTCGACGTCGTACGCGACGCACGCTGGGGCCGCGTCGAGGAGACGATCGGCGAGGACCCGTACCTGGTGGGAACGGTCGCCACCGCCTACGTACGGGGACTGGAGTCGGCCGGTGTCGTCGCCACGCTCAAGCACTTCGCCGGATACTCGGCCTCCCGGGCGGGCCGCAACCTCGCCCCCGTCGGCATGGGTACGCGCGAGCGGGCCGACATCATCCTCACCCCGTTCGAGATGGCCGTACGCGAAAGCGGCGCACGGTCCGTCATGCACGCCTACACCGACACCGACGGAATCCCCTCCGCGGCCGACGAGCTGCTGCTGACCGGCCTCCTCCGCGACACCTGGGGCTTCGACGGGACCGTGGTCGCGGACTACTTCGGCATCGCGTTCCTGAAGACGCTGCACGGTGTGGCGGGGACCTTCGGGGAAGCCGCCGGTGCCGCGCTCGGCGCGGGGGTGGACGTGGAACTGCCGACCGTCAAGGCGTTCGGCAGCCCGCTGACCGACGCGATCGCCGACGGCCTCGTACCCGAGGCGCTGGTGGACCGTGCGGTACGCCGCGTGCTGGTCCAGAAAGCCCAGTTGGGGCTGCTGGACGCGGACTGGAGGCCGATGCCGCCGGTGCTCATGGGAGCCACGAGTGCGGACGGTCCCGCGGGCGCGAGCTCACAGGCGCTGCGCGGGAGCGTCCGTCTCGACACCCAAGAGAACCGCGCGCTTGCCCGCCGCGTCGCCGAACAGGCCGTCGTACTCCTGCGCAACGACGGCACCCTGCCCCTGGCGGCGGACGCGGCCGCCGGGGCCCCGGCCCGTATCGCACTCATCGGGCCCAACGCCGACACCCCGACGGCCGTCCTCGGCTGCTACGCCTTCCCCGTCCACGTCGGGGGCCAGCACCCCGAGACCCCGCTCGGCATCGAACTGCCCACCCTGCGCGAGGCGTTGGCGGCCGAGTTCCCCCACAGCGAGATCGTCACCGCGCAGGGTGCGGACATCGACGGACCCGCCACCGACGGGTTCGGTGCGGCCTTCGAACTGGCCAGGGGCGCCGACCTCGTGATCGTCGCCCTCGGCGACCGGGCCGGTCTCTTCGGGCGTGGCACGAGCGGGGAGGGCTGCGACGCGGAGAACCTGGCACTCCCCGGTGTCCAGCAGCAACTGCTCGACGGCCTCCTCGACGCGGGCACCCCCGTCGTCGTCACCCTGCTCGCCGGACGCCCCTACGCCCTCGGGCGTGCGGCAAACGAGGCAGCCGCGGTCGTGCAGTCGTTCTTCCCCGGCGAGGAAGGAACGACGGCCATCGCCTCGGTGCTCAGCGGCCGCACCGAACCGTCCGGCAGGCTGCCCGTCAGCGTGCCGCGCCACCCGGGCTCCCAGCCCTCCACCTACCTGGCGGCGCGGCTCGGCCACTCCAGCGATGTGTCCAGTGTCGACCCGACCCCGGCGTTCGGGTTCGGCCACGGCCTGACATACACCACCTTCGAGTGGAGCGACCTCGCCGTGGAGCACGGACGGGCCTCCACGGCAGGAGAGTTCACCCTCTCCTGCACCGTCCGCAACACCGGTGCGCGGAAGGGCACCGAAGTGGTCCAGGTCTATCTGCACGACCCGGTCGCCTCCGTGGTCCAGCCGGTGCAGCGCCTCATCGGCTACGCACGCCTCGACCTGGACCCCGGCCGGCGCGCCAGGGTGCGGATGACGGTCCCGGCGGACCTCGCGTCCTTCACGGGCCGCGACGGCCACCGGATCGTCGAGCCGGGCGAACTCGAACTGCGGCTGAGCGCGTCGAGCACCGACACGCGCCTCACGGCCCGGGTCACGCTGACCGGGCCCGTACGCACGGTCGACCACACCCGTCGGCTGCACATGAGTGTCACGACGGAGACCCTCACGGACACGCCGTAGTCCGGCGCACACCGACCGGAAGGCCCTCGCGGGTGGACGAACCACCCGCGAGGGCCCTTCTGTCCCTCCGGCCGGACGCTCCGGTCAGGACGCGGTGCAGGCGCTGACGGCGGGCGGTGCCGTGTCGCCGTTCGTCATGACGGTGAAGCCGAAGCTGGTGCTCCCGCCGGCCGCCAGGCCGCCGTTGCCGTTCGGGGTCATGGTCATCACCTTCCCGGTGCTGTCCCAGCTCGGCGTGCCGTTCCAGGTGGCCGAGATCCGCTGCGCCGAGCCGATGGTCACCCGCACGTTCCAGCCGCTGATCGCCGAAGAACCCGCCGTCACGGTCACCTTGCCGTTGTAGCGGTCACCCCACGTCTCCTGCTTCGCGTACGAGACGGTGCACGTGCGGGTGCCGTTTCCCCCGTCACCACCGCCGCTCGTACCGCCGAGGGCGGACAGCACGGAGGCGTAGGCCGGCTTCTTGTTGTAGTTGCCGTCGAAGAGCAGTGGGGTCCCGCTCGCGCGCCAGGAGTACTTGTCGGTGACGCCCCAGACGGTGATGCCTGTGCAGCGCGTCACCGCGAGGCACGCCTTCACCACGTTGGCGTAACTCGTGGCCTGCGATGCCCCGGACCCCTCGATGTCCAGTTCCGTGATCTGCACGTCGACGCCGAGGTCGGCGAAGCGCTGGAGATTCTGCTGGAAGTCGGCGGGGACGGGGGACTGGCTGTTGAAGTGGCTCTGGAAGCCCACGCAGTCGATGGGCACACCGCGCTGCTTGAAGTCCTTCACCATGGCGTACACGGCGTTGGACTTCGCGTTCACCCCGTCGGTGTTGTAGTCGTTGTAACAGAGCTTGGCGGCCGGGTCGGCGGTCCGCGCGGTGCGGAACGCCTCCTCGATGAAGCCGTTGCCGAGCTTGTCCTGGAAGGGCGAACTGCGGCGTGCTCCACTGCCGCCGTCCTGGAACGCCTCGTTGACGACGTCCCATGAGTGGATCTTGCCCTGGTAGTGCCGCATGACCTGGGTGATGTGGTTGTTCATCGCCGTACGGAGGTCACTCGCACCCAGTGAACCCACCCAGCCGGGAAGCTGGGAGTGCCAGACCAGGGTGTGTCCCCGCACCTTCATGCCGCGACCCTGCGCGTGGCCGACGATCTGGTCGGCCGCCCCGTAGGTGAACGATCCCCGGGACGGCTCCAGCGCGTCCCACTTCATCTCGTTCTCGGGGGTCACCGAGTTGAACTCGGTGTTCAGCGTGGCGGCGTAGGGCGCCTCACCGAGGTGGTTCGCGGCGACCGCCGTGCCGAAGTAGCGGCCCTTGGCGGCTGCCGACTCGCCGAGGGTGCTCGCCGCGTGGGCGGTGCCGGACAGGGCGACGACACCGGTGGCCGTGAGCAGCCCCGTGACGGAGAGGACCAGGGCTTTGCGTGCGTAGGCACGTAGGGATGAGCGGTCTTTCGTGGGAGCGTTCGGAGGACTTCCGATCATGGTTCTCGTCCTGATCATGACAATCCCTTCCTTCTGTGGGACGGGCCGTGCGGGGCGATGGCGGGGTGATGGCCGTGCCGGTTCCGGGATGCCCGCGAAAGCTTTCAGGGGACGACTGGCAGGCCCTGCCCGACGCTTGGCCCGCGGGGTGGCTGCCAAGGAGATCCTGCGGGATGCGTGCCGTCGAAACAATGGCGCGTCACGACCGAAACAGTTTCGGTCCGCCATGCGTGCTTTCCGGGGCCGGGCGGCGAGAACCAAGCCCCCGTCGAGTGGCCCCCGCACTCGGCGACGACGATCAATCGCGGATCGGCCCATTAGGGTCGGGAGCATGACGACGCCCCTTGCAGGCAGTGCCTTCGACTCGCTCCGTATCGACGCCGTGTCCGACCCGGAAGCGCTGCGTCAGGCCTACGAATTCCCCAAGGACGCGGCACTGCGCAAGCAGATGACCGAACTCACCGACGAGGCCCGGCGGTTGATCGGCTGCTCATCACTGGTCCTGATCGCCAGCGCGGACGCCGAGGGCAACTGTGACGTTTCCCCGCGCGGTGGCCCCGCCGGGTTCGTCGCCGTCCTGGACGCACGGACGGTGGCGATACCGGACGCGACCGGCAACAAGCGTCTGGACACCCTGCAGAACGTCATCGCCACCGGACGAGCCGGGCTGCTGTTCCTCGTCCCGGGGCGCGCCACGACGCTCAGGGTGAACGGCAGGGCTGTCGTCTCCACCCGCCCCGAGCTGCTGTCGCAGCTCACCGCCGTGGGCAAGCCGCCGGCCAGTGCGCTGGTGCTGGGCATCGAGGAGGTCTACCCGCACTGCCCCAAGTCGCTCATGCGCAGCGGGGCCTGGAAGCCGGAGCAGTGGCTGCCGACGGACGCACAGCCGACCTCGGCCGAGGTGACGCTGGCCCAACTGCGGATACCGGAGCTGACGATCGCTGACATCGAACGGGCGGAGGCGGAATCCCTGAAGTACCGCTACGAGTGACGGGCCTTCCGTCGAGATCAGCGGTCGCGCGGGATGACCAGGCCTGACTCGTAGGCGAGAATGACGAGTTGGGCCCGGTCGCGGACGTGGAGTTTGGTCATCGCCCGGTTGATGTGGGTTTTCGCGGTCAGTGGGCTGATCACCATGTGCCGGGCGATCTGCTCGTTGGACAGGCCTTGCGCGACGAGGACGACGGCCTCGCGTTCGCGGCTGGTCAGCCCTTCCAGTTCCACGGCGGCGCCGGTGTGGAGCGGCTGGGTGACGTACCGGTTGATCAGTTTGCGGGTGATCGACGGCGCGAGCAGGGCCTCGCCACGCGCGGCAACGCGCACGGCGTGGAGGAAGTCCTCCGGCACGATGTCCTTGACGAGGAATCCCGCGGCGCCGGCGCGCAGCGCGTCGAAGACGTATTCGTCCAGGCCGTAGTTGGTCAGGATCACGACGTGTACACCGGTCAGCGCCGGGTCCGCGGCGATGAGCCGGGTGGCCTCGATGCCGTCGATGTCCGGCATCTGGATGTCGATGAGCGCGATGTCGGGCAGGTGTTCCCTGGCCAGGGCCAGGCCCTCCCGTCCGTCGGCGGCCTCCGCCACCACCTCGATGTCGTCTTCGAGGTCGAGCAGCGCACGGAATCCGCTGCGCAGGAGCGGCTGGTCGTCCACCAGCAAGACGCGGATCATGATGCTCCGTCCACAGGGAGTTCCGCGTGGACGGCGAACCCGCCCTCGCCGCGCGGCTGCGCGTGCAGGTGACCGCCGAGGGCCGTGACCCGTTCACGCATGCCGAGCAACCCGATGCCGGGCGCCGGAGTGCTGTCCGGCGTGGCCTTGCCGTCGTCTTCGACTCGTACGGTCAGGGTGCGGGGAAGGTGGCCGACGTGGACCGAAGCGGTCGTGGCGCCGGCGTGCCGGGCGATGTTGGTGAGTGACTCCTGCACGATCCGGTACACGGCCCGCCCCACCGCCGCCGGCACCTCGCGCCGTTGGCCTTCGATCGTCAACGTCGCGTCCAGGCCGGTCGTACGGGACCGTTCCACCAGGTCCGGTAGGTGGTCGAGACCGTGCGGCGGGGTCTTGTCATCGTCGCGCAGCACCTCCAGGGTCGCCCGCAGCTCCCGAGACGCCTCACGACCGGCCTCCCGAATCGCCAGCAATGCCGCCGGCACCTCCTGGCCACGCTTGCGGGCCACATGCACGGCCGCTTCCGACTGCACCTTGATGACCGAGATCTGATGGGTGAGTGAATCGTGCAGCTCCCGCGCGATGTGCAGCCGCTCCTCGTCCGCGCGGTGCCGCGCTGTCTCCTCCCGGGTGCGCTCGGCCTCGTCCGCCCGCCGCTCGGCCTGCCGCAGGGCCTCGCCCGCGGCACCGGCCGCGATCAGCCAGGCGATCTCCAGGGCGCCACGGGCCTGCGCGAGGGCCTCGCCCATGTCGCGCAGGGAAGCCAGAACCGCGAGCGGGAGGGTGGCCAGCAGGGCCACGGAGGCGGCCACCGTGATGATGTGATGTCCCGCCCGCATCGCGGCGTACACCGCGAACAGGTACGCGACGGCCGGCACGTCGAAGCCGGCCGCCTGGTAGCCCAGCGCGCACAGACCGGTGACGGCCAGAACAAGAACCGGAGCCCGGCGGCGCACGGCCAGCGCCAGGCCGCCGACCGCCAACAGCACGTAGCCGAGCAGGCCGAGCCCTGTGCTGGAGTGCTCGTCGGACAACCCCGTCACCAGCAGCGCCACCGCCACACCAACGGCGATCGCTCCCTCTCCGACATCGGCCCGAACACCCAACCGCCCTGTGGTCATACGCGGACCCTAGCCGGAGGTCACTGCGGGCGAGTCCCGCCCATGGACGAGCGGCCACCTACCGCACCCGCAGTACCTTTTCGGCGGCTGCGGCGTTCGCGGTAGTCGGATGCGCCACCCGCGGCAGCGCGAAGTGCCTCCGTCCGCACGACGACTGGCGTTGGGCCCGGCGGCCAGGATCAGAGCGGCATCCCGGTCCCGGGAGCGAGACGTACGAAGAGGAGAAGGACATGAGCTTGTCGTCAGGAGCCCTGAGGTCGGTTCGGCTGCTGCTCGCCGCGGTTGGAACGGCCCTGCTCGGGGTGTGCGTGCTGGCGGCACCGGCCGCCGCGCATGCTGTTGCCCAGCCCTCCGCCGCAAGTGTCCACACCGTGAGCGCCGGACGGCTCACGGCCACCTCGGCCGCCGTGCTTGGACTGACCGGCACGGTCGTCGGCGGGCTGGCCCTGGCCCGCCCCCACGGTCGCTTCGGCACTGTCCACGGGCGACTCGGAGCCAATGTGGCCCTGGGCGCGGGGCTGATGGCCATGGTCCTCGGCGGGCTGGTGGCAGCAGCCTCCGACGGCTCTCTCGGCACCGGCAACGGGCTGGGCGGGGCCATCGTCGCCCTGATCATGGGGCTGATCGCCATGGCCCTCGGAGGGCTGGCCGTCGCGCGCTCCCGCCACAGGCGTCCGCGAGAGCCACAGGTCCCGTGAAACAGCGACCGGAAACTGATCACCGCGGCCCCGCGCTCGGTTCCGGCCGAGTTGCCCGGGGCCGGAACGGCTCCCGCCGCGGTGTACGGACCGCCCACCGGCGGCCGAGTTACGCGGATCAAGAAACCCCGCGATCGGCCTGCTGGCGTGAATGCGGTGGCCCTACTCACCCGCGCGGTCGGAGGGTTGACATAAATATTGAGCCGATCCTAGAGTCGCAAACAATCTGTGCACGCTAAACGAAGTGCTTTTCTTTTGTCGCGGGCCGGCCGGAACCCGGCATGCCTGAAATGGGCCGCATATAAACAGCACATTTTCGTGGCGATAGGGGTCGGCAGATGAAGAGAGTGCTCCTCACGACCGCTCCGAAGGAGGCTCTGGTCGAACCCGCCGGTATCGGCGGGAACTGGTACGACAGGACCGACACCTACATGGCATGGACCTGCGCGGTGGATCTCGAAGACCGGCTCTCGGTCACCTGCCCGCCCACCGGCCTCCGCTTCATCAAGCACAATGTGCCGGACGTGGAAATCCTTGAGTACCCGACCTGGGACGAATACCTCTGCGCCCTGCGGTCCGAGACCTGGGACATGGTCGGCATCAGCTTCTACACCTGGTCGACGCCCGTCGCGATCGAGATGGCCAAGGTCGCACGCGAAGCCGGCGTTCCGGAGATATGGGCCGGCAACTATGGTGTGCTTTCCCCGGGAATCGACCCCTACTTCACGAAGAAGGTGAAGGGCGCGGGCGAGGCGCCGATCCACGAGTACGTCTACGGCACGCCACTGCCGCGCGTGCGGCACCCCGCCATGCTCGGCGAAAGCGGTTTTCGCGGACTGAAGTCCCCGGTGGGCTATTTATATTCGAAACGCGGGTGCAACATCGGCTGCACCTTCTGTTCGACGCCGATCTTCAATCCCAAAGAAGAAGCCATCTTCATGGAGGACACGTACGCGGCGCTCGACGCGTACCGGGAATCCGACGTCGCGCACGTCATCATCTACGACGAGAGTTTCTTCCTCACCAACGACCTCGCCGAACAGGTCGTGGACGCGCTCGCGGAGCGCGAACTCCCGTGGATTTGCCTGACGCGGGCCGACCTGATCCGAGGAAGAATCCCGGAGCTGACCGACCGGTACATGGACGGTGCGATCGTCGGCATCGAGTCGTACCGGGACAAGAACGTCGCCGACGTCAAAAAGCGCGACGACGTCTACAACGTCCGGCAGACCGTGCGCGAGCTGATCGACAACGGCCGCCGCGCGCTCGGCACCTTCATGGTCGGGTTCGCCGAGGACAGCATCGAGGACATGCAGCACGACATCGAGCAGCTCAGCGACGAAGGGCTCTTCGCCTGCCAGTTGACGCTGCTCACCCCGTTCCACGGCACCCGTCTCTACCGGCAGATGGAACACCTGGTCGACGAACCGGACCTCAGCAAGCACGACCTGTACAACCTGGTGTGGAAGCACCCCAAGATGAACCGCTCCGAGGCACGCGACCTGCTCGCCTGGGCGCAGCGCCGGGTCAACGAGCCGGAGCGCATAGCCGCCAAGCTCAAGCAGGAGATGAAGGAGAAGGTGCGGAGGGAGATCGCGCGCCGTCGCACGGCGCCGTTGAGCCCCTCGGGTTCGGCGTCATGAAAAGCCTCAATATCCTGTGCGTGCAGCTCGGATTCCATGAGGCGTATCCCGACGCGTCGACCCTGGCGACGACGTACAACGACGGAATCTATTACGTCGCGTCGTTCGTCCAGCAGGAATACCCGGACGCCCGTGTCGAGATGTGCCAGATGTTCTGGGGCGAGAAGCCGGGGGACTTCCCCCTGGCCGACTACGACTACATCCTGATCTCGGCGCTCGCCACCCACTTCTGGTCGAACCTTGAGGCGCTTGAGTCGATCCAGCGCGCCAAGCGGCCCGGCTGCGTGGTCATCATGGGCGGCCCGCACGCCGCGTTCGCCCCCTACGAGGCGCTGCGGTACGCCGATTACGCGGTGATCGCCGAGGGCGAGATC
Source organism: Streptomyces sp. DSM 118878 (assembly GCF_052936595.1). Lineage (NCBI taxonomy): Bacteria > Bacillati > Actinomycetota > Actinomycetes > Kitasatosporales > Streptomycetaceae > Streptomyces > Streptomyces sp. DSM 118878. The sequence continues at coordinate 245,297 of NZ_CP193622.1, read as the reverse complement.
CCCGCCGTCCAGCTCATCAAAGCGCTGGAGGAGGGCGAGCCCCTCACCGAGGTCGACAACCTGGCCTACATCGGGGCCGACGGCAAGCTGGTCCTGAACACGATCGCCCGTTACGGGAACATCGCCACCGCGATCAACCCGAAGTTCCTGGCGCGCGCGCCGAAGCTGCACTGGGCCACGGTCTCCATGTCCCGCGGCTGCCCGTTCGCCTGCTCCTTCTGCTATGCGATCCGTCTGCTCGGGAGGCGGTTTCGCACCAAGACGGCGGCGGACGTCCGCAGCGAACTGGACGCCATCTACGAGCAGACCGGATGCAACCGCTTCTACGTCACCGATCTGAACTTCACGACCCGCAAGGACTACTGCCGGGAAATAGCCGAGACATTCCGGGACCGCGGCTACAAGTTCATCGCCATGAGCCGGGTCAACCACGCCGACGACATCGACCTGGTACTCGACCTCAAGCGGTCGGGATTCGACGAGTACTGTCTGGGCGTGGAATCGGAGGACCCGAGTGTCCTCCAGGCGTTCAACAAGCGTGTCGATCCCTCCGAGCAGACGCGGCGCCTGCTGGCTTTCGCCGAGAACGACATCGCCATCCATTCCGCGATCATCTTCGGGCTCGACGTCCAGGACCGGCAGGCCATCGAGGCCACCGCCCGCTGGTGTGCCGAGGCCCGCATCATGCACCCGGTGTTCGTGTGCCTCGCGGAATACCCCTTCCAGAATCTGCTGTACGGGGCGCGCCAGGACGTCGAGGACCACCGGATCATCATGGAAGTGCCGACGTATCAGCATTACTCCTTCGTCGGCATCTTCCCGCGGGAGATGCGCCCGAGCACGTTGCAGCGCGGCATCCTCGACAGCTACGACATCTTCTTCAAGCGGGCCTTCGAGATCGAGACACGGCCCCAGCGGAGGGCCCGCCTCAAGGCGTACGCGCGCAGTGTCGACCGTGGCCGAGCCGGGATGCGGCAGCACATCGGCTTCCTCGAACAACTGGAGAAGCCGTACTACACCCCGGCCGGAACCCTGCGGGAGCACGTGCTGAAGGCGGACTTCGACGCCCGCCACGGGGAACTCCGCGCATGGCTGACCCGCTCGGCCAGGTCCACCGACGTGGAATTCGTGAAGAAGTACGCGCGATGACGGCACAGGACCGGGCGGACACCGTCATCGGTGCGCTGCTCGACAGTGCCGCCCGCACCCCGGACCGGCCGGCGTTCCACGTGATCGAGCGGTCCGAGGAGGAGTTCGCGCTCAGCTACGCGGAGGTCTGTCACCTCGTCGGCAGGACCGTGGCCGGCCTCGACGCGCACGGCATCGGGGAGGGCGAGCGCGTCCTCGTCGTCCTGCCCACCTCGCGGGACTTCCTCGCCGTCTACCTGGGCTGCCTCTACGCGGGAGTCGTCCCCGTCATCACGGCGGAACCGACCGGCGGCAACCCCCGCCACTACGCGGCCGGACTGCGGGGCCTCGCCGAACAGGCGCAGGTCAGCGGGGTCATCGCGGCCCCGGAAGCGGCGGAATCCCTCGCGTCGTACCTGCCGGCCACGGTCACGACCCCCGACGCGCTGCGCGGCGAACCCCGTACGCTCGACTCCCCGCGAGCCACTCCCACATCACTCGCCCATCTCCAGGCGACCTCCGGTTCGACCGGAGCCCCCAAGCTGGCCATGGTCCGGCACGGCAACATCACCGCCAACGTCCGGGCGATCGCCGGGGCGATACGGGCCAGACCCACCGACTCCCTGGTGAGCTGGCTCCCCCTCTTCCACGACATGGGCCTCATCGGGATCTCCTACGCGCTGCACGCCCACATCCCGATGGTGCTGTCGGACCCCGTCAACTTCCTGCGCAACCCGCTCTCATGGCTGCGGTGGATCAGCCGCCACCGGGGCACCCTCTCGCCCGCGCCCAGCTCCGCGTTCCACATCTGCGCGCGGGTGGCCGGGCGACGGCCCCCCGCCGACCTCGACCTCTCCTCCTGGCGTGTCGCGCTGTGCGGCGCGGAACCGGTGCACGAGGCCACCCTGCGCGAATTCCAGTCGGCGTTCGCCCCCTACGGGCTGCCGGACACGACACTGAGGCCCGTGTACGGACTCGCGGAGGTGACGCTGGCGGCCACCATCTCGGACGTCGGCCGCCCCTACTCCACCGACCGGGTGGACGCGGAGGCCGTCGCGGCCAGGGGGCGTGCCGAACCCCGGCCGGCCGACGATCTCCGCAGCCTGAGCATGATGTGCGTGGGCCCGGCGATCCCGGACCATCGACTGCGGGTGGTCGACGGCGACGGAACGCCGCTGCCCGACCGCGCCATCGGTGAGGTAGAGGTGGCAGGCCCCAGCGTGATCGACGGCTACCTCCCGGAGCGCGGCGCCACGGCACCCGGTACGCCGGAACAGGGCGCCGAGGAGACCGCCGTCGACCAGCGGCTCAAACGCCCCGACGGCTATCTCCGCACGGGCGATCTGGGCTACCGGCTCGACGGGGAGCTGTACGTCACCGGCCGCCGCAAGGAGATCGTGATCATCTCCGGGCGCAACTACATACCCGACCAGATCGAGCGGTTCGTCGAAGCCGTCGCGAAGAGCCCGCGCACCCCCGCGGTCGTGGCGATCGGCGTACCCGACCCGACACTGCTCACCGAACAGCTCCACCTCCTTCTCGACGAGCGGATCGGCGAGGGCCGCGACCGGCGGACCATCACCGACCAGGTGCGCGGCGCACTGGCCGAGGCGTTCGGCATCAGCGGCGTCACCTGCCACTGGATCCGGCGGGCGCAGCTCCCCAGAACCACAAGCGGCAAGATCCAGCGCCATCTCTGCCGCGAGATCATCGAGCAACGCCCGCCGTTGCGCCGTACCGACGAGCCGACGCGTGTGACCTTGGGAGGGGCACCTGATGCAGGATGAGAAGCAGGACCAGGAGCTTTTCGAGAAGATCGTCAAGCATATCGGCGAGTTCGTCGAAGCCGACGTGTCCCACCTGACTCGGCAGTCGAACATCGGCAACTCCATCGAGGGCATGAGTTCACTCAAGATGGTCGAGCTGCTGCTCTTCCTGGAGGACTGCTTCGGCGTCGACTTCGACGAGTCCGTGATGGACGACCTTCAGACCATGGGGGATCTGGAGCAGTACGTCCGGCGCACACTGGACGCGTCGGGGCAGCGAGCCTGACGGCACGGGTCGACGTGGCGCGACATGGCGTGGTGGTCACCGGGATGGGCGTGGTGTGCCCGCTCGGCTCCACGGTCGACGAACTGTGGCAGGGCCTTGTCACCGGCCGTTCCGGGATCGCCCCGGTGACACGCTTCGACCCCGGCCGGTTCCACAGCCGCCACGCCGGCCAGGTCGACGACTCCGCCGTCACATTCGCCCCGGGCCCACTCCGGTTCGAGACCGGACGCATGAGTGCCTTCGTGCGGTACGCGCTGTTCGCCGCCGAGCAGGCGCTCGACGACAGCGGTCTGGCCACGGCGGCCGAGAGCGGGGCGGACAAGGCGGCGACGCACCGCGCGTGCCCACCTGAGGGCGGCGTGTACCTCGGAGTGGCCATGGGGGGACTGCCCAGCATCGAGGCGGGCGTGCTGAGACAGGAACAGCAGGGCGTGCGCAGGACCAGCCCGTTCCTGATCCCTTCGCTCATCCCCAACATGGCGGCGAGCGTGATCGCGCTGCGGCTGGGCATCGAGGGGGAGCAGATCACGGTCGCCGGTGCCTGCGCGAGCGGCGTCCAGGCGATGGGGCAGGCGATGCGCGCGATCCGGTCCGGCGCCCGCACCTGGGCGATCGCCGGTGGCGCCGAGGCGGTCATCACCCCGGTCACCTACTCCGGTTTCCAGGCGATGAAGGTGCTCAGCCGCCACGACGACCCGAAAACGGTCCCGCGCCCCTTCGACCGCTCGCGGGACGGCATCGTCGTCGGTGAAGCGGCCGCCGTCTTCGTCCTGGAGGAGCGGGCGCACGCCGAGGCACGCGGCGCCGTGATCCACGGCGAACTGACCGGCTTCGATGCCAACAGTGGGGGCGACAACCTCACGGGTCTCTCGGCCCGCCACGTCACACGGTGCATGGCCGGAGCCGTCGCCGACGCCGGGCTGGAACTGGACGCGATCGACTGCGTCTTCGCCCAGGCGTCCGGCATGGTGCAAGGTGACGCCGCCGAGCTGGAGGCGTTGCGCGCGCTCACCGCGGAGACCGGCCACCGGCCGGTCGTCACGTCGATCAAGGGGCATGTGGGGTACTCGTTCGCCGCGAACGGCCCGCTGAATCTCGCCAGTGCCCTCATGTCACTCCGTCACCAGGCCGTCCCTCCCACACGGAACCTGAAGGAGACCGATCCGGAGTTCGACAAAATCGACATCGCCCGCGAGGTCCGCGGGGCGAGATTGCGCCGGTGTCTGATCAACGCGTTCGGGTTCGGCGGGATCAATGCGAGCCTCGTCGTGTCCCTCGTATAGTCGTGCCGCCGCCCATGGAGGATTACTGTGTTGACGCACTTCGAGAAGCTCACCCGTTGCTGCATGCAGTGCAAGATCTCCCGGTTCCTCGGCAAGACCATCGAGATCGAGGCGGCCGGGCGCGCGCGGGTGGCCATTCCGTTCCACGCCGACCTCACCCAGAACGCGGACTTCCTGCATGCCGCCATGATGTTCGAGGTCGGGGACACGGCCGGGTTCGTGGCGGCCAACTCGATGGAGGAGACCTTCAGCGTCCTGACGGTCGACTACCACATCAACCTGATCAGGCCGGTGCAGAAGGAGGGCATCCACGCCATCGGCACGGTGGTGACCGGGGGAAAGACCCTCTACGTCGCGCGCAGCGACATCTACAGCGACAGCGGCAAGCTGGTGGCGGCCGGGCAGGGCACGTACACGGTGTCGAAGATCCCGCTCACCGACCTCGAAGGCTACGCCGACTGACCGGGCGGAGGACCGGCGAGTGATCGATGTATCCGACCACGACGGCATCGCGATCCTGACCCTGAACCACGGGCCGGTGAACGCACTGGACCGAGAACTGCTCACACGGGTCCCCGAGGCGCTGGCGGCCGTCGGCGACGCCCGCGCGGTCGTGCTGACCGGCAGCGGGCGGTCCTTCTCGGCGGGCGCGGACCTCAAACGCGTGGTCGACGGCGGCCTGGAGTACGCCGAGACCTTCCATCCCGCACTGCGCCGCGCCACGCTCGCCCTGTTCGGGCATCCGCGGCCGGTGGTCGGGGCGATCAACGGGCACGCCCTGGCCGGCGGCTGCGTGCTCGCCGCGGCCTGCGACATCCGGCTGATGTCCGGCGGCACCATCGGACTCACCGAACTCGCCGCCGGGGTGCCCTTCCCCACGGTGTGCCTGGAGGTCGTGCGCCATGCCATCGGTCCGGCCCTGGACGCGATGGTGCTGGGAGCCGGTCGCCTGACGCCCGAGCGGGCCCGCGCGATCGGCCTCGTGCACGAACTCGTCGAGCCGGACCAACTGCTGCCCGCCGCGCTGCTGCGAGCACAGGAGCTGAGCCGCGCGCCCTCGGACGTCTACGCCCTGGCCAAGCGCCAGTTGCACCGGCCGACCCTCGACCGTATCGACGCCGCGCAGTCGGCGGACGACGGCGAGGTACTGAAGATCTGGGGCTCGGAGCACACCGGCCGGACCCTGCGCGCATACCTGGCCTCGCTGCGGCCCGGACCACGCCGCGGCGCCGCGCGGGGCGGCGACTAAGGGGTGTGCGGCCGGCGGACGGACTGCTGGTGGCGGAAGACGTCGTGCGGGTCCCAGGCCTGCTTGGTGCGTTGCAGGCGCGCGTAATTGTGCTTGTAGTAGAGCTGGTGCCAGGGCTGGCCGGAGGTGTTGAGGGTCCGGTCGGACAGGTCGACGTCGGGGTAGTTGATGTAACAGCCGTCGGTGTTCACCTCCGTGGTGACGAGGTCGGGGTCGGTGTCGGCGACGGCGGGCACGCCGCCGGTGGCGCGGTGTACGTCGCCGTAGAGGTCGCGGATCCACTTCAGGTGCGGGGCGGCGATCCCCGGGTCCCGCTCGGCGTCCCGGTAGTCGTAGACACCGTCCTTGTCGGCGTCCTTGTCCCACGTCCAGTACACCTGGTACTGAAGTTTGAGGACCGAGGAGCGCTGGGGCACCGCCGTCGCGTCGGCGGCGATGTCGTTGATCTTCCCGCCGTAGGAGTCGACCTGCACCAGGGCGTCAGGGTTGTCGTAGCGCGTGTCGGTGAGGTGGCGGTGCAGGGCGTCGATCTGCTGCTCGGTGAAGCCGCGGGTCAGGTAGGCGGACTTGTACTTGCCGCACCGGTTGGGTCCTGAGTCGTTGAGGCTCTGGGTGGCGGTCAGCCAGGGCAGGCGGGTCGGGGTGAACAACGCCTCCTGGGCGGGGTGCTCGCCGATCTGCCGGTCCAGGACCGTCTCGGTCACGTGGTGGCCGCTGCCGGTGGTGAATCCCTCGGTGATCCAGTCCAGGAACAACTTCAGCCGTTGGGGCGCGTCCTCCTTCGTACCGTCGAGCTGGATGGTCAGACCCACCTTGCCGCTGCTGACGTGGGTGAGCTTGAGCAGGGTGAACATGTCGCGGTAGCCGTAGTGGCGGATGAAGTCCGGGCCGGTGCCGGCCTGCTCGTGGGCGAAGAACTCCCCGTAGCGCCGCACCAGCGACTTGAACAGCTCGGGCCGCTTCACGAAGTCCGTCCACTTCCAGGCGACGGAGCGCAGCAGCACCTGGGCGGGCGGTGTGGGCGGATCCTTGAACCAGAACCGCGTGATCACCCCGAAGTTGCCGCCGCCCCCACCGGTGTGGGCCCACCACAGGTCACGCAGCGCCGGGTCGGTGGAGTCCTTGCGGGCGATCGTCGGCTTCGCCTGTTTGCCGTCGACGGCCGTCACCACCTCCACGGCATGGAGGTAGTCCACGGTCAGGCCGAACTGCCGGGACAGCAGGCCGTAGCCGCCGCCCGAGATGTGCCCGCCGAGGCCGACGGAGTAGCACGAGCCGCCGGGCAGGGCCCGCCCGGTCGAGCGGTAGAGCTGGGTGGTGCTGTGCCAGTTCGTGGCGCCCGCCTCGACGCAGTACGCGTCCATCTCGGCGTCGAAGTGGACGCGGTCCATCTGGCTCACGTCGATGATCACAGCGACGTCGTCGGAGCACACGAAGTTCTCGTAGCAGTGGCCGCCCGAGCGCACCGTGACGCGGCGATCGGCGTGGGCCGGCTGGGCGAGGAACGAGGTGAGCGCGCTCACCACGTCGTCGGTGGACGTGGCCACGACGACGTGGTCGGGCCGGGCGATCCAGCGCTGGTTGAACCCGCGGCGCAGCGCGTCGTAGCGCACGTCGTCCGGGGTGACCTCGATGGGGTGTGTGGGCACGGCAACCTCCGTAGCGGCGTGTGCTCTCTATGTAACGTAAAGTAATCGAAGTGGTGGGTGAAGTTCCAGAGGGTGCGTCGGCCTGCCGCGACGTCGGGAAGGGGTGGCTGTGGAAACGCCTTACGAGTGCTACTTGCGCCTGCCGGATCTGCTGGCCCTGCAACGTCCGCGGACGGCCGAGGACAAGCCGGCGCAGTGGGCCGACGAGCACTTCTTCATCGCCGTGCACCAGTCCGCCGAGGTGTTGGCCGGGCAGGCCCTGGTCGACCTGGAAAGGGTTCAGGAGCCACTGGAAAGGGTGCAGGACCCGGCTCCGGGCCCGCCCGCGGCCCCGGAGGGCTGTCGGCTCGCGTACGTGCGCAGGGTCACCGCGGTCGTGGAGCTGCTGGAGCAGCACCTCGCGGTCCTCGAGCATCTGTCACCGGCCAGCTTTGCCGCCTTCCGGCCGCTGCTGGAGAACGCGAGCGGGGCCCAGTCCAGCCAGTTCGCCACGTTGTTCGCGCGCATCGACGCATTGGCCTCGCGGTCGACGCCGACGACGCCTACGCCGAAGCCGCCGGGCGCCGCGGCCACGGCGCGTCCGCCGGGCGGCCCGGGCGGAGACGGGGCGGCGCGGGCGTGGTGGGAACTGCGCGCGGCGGTCGTGCGGTGGCGTACGCGGCATCTGCTGCTGGTCGAGCGGATGATCGGCGACCAGCCCGGTACCGGCGGCACCTCGGGGCTGGCCTACCTCCGGGAGCGTATCGGCCTGCCGCCGCGTGACACCGATGCCGTACACCCCGGCCCGGACCCCACCTGAGCCCTGCCCACCACGGGCCCCGCTCAGCCGGCGGCGATGAGGTCCGCGGTGACCGGGACGTCGGGGGTGCGGAAGTTGGTCACGACCTGAAGGCGCGGCCCGTCGTCCGAGGGCTGCCACTGGCCGCCGGCCAACGGGAGCAGGGCGATGTTGGGGGTGGGCCCCGCGGTCCAGTCCAGGGGGCCCACGATGGTGTCCAACCGGGTGCCGTCCAGGGTGTCGGCGATGGCTTGCCGGTCGGTGGGGTCGGCCGTGCCGGCCAGGGTGTGGTGGGCGACCTCGACCAGGGCGTGAGCCAGGCCCAGAGGCTGTAGCCACGGGTCACCGGTGGCCTGCTGGTAGGCGTCGGCGAGGTCCTTGCAGCTGCTGCCGTCCAGGCTGGAGCGGTACGGGTGCCCGGGCGACCAGTACACGAGGGTGCCCACCCGCATGTCGGCCAGCTCGTCGCGCACTTCGACGGAGCGGGCGACCGCGGCGTGCGGGTAGGTCAGCCACCGAGAACAGGTCACCAGCCGCGGACGCATCCCGCTCTCCCGGGCCTGGCGCAGGAACAGCGCCAGGTCGGCGGCGGTGGCAGCGCTGGTGACGACGTCCACCCCGGCGGCCCGCATCCGCTGAAGGTGCGTGGTGAAGTCGTCGGCCGGTTCCGGGTAACCGCCCGGATCGATGAGCCGGTGTCCGCGCCGGGTCGCCGCGGGCGCGAACCCGAACCGTTCATCGCGCGACAGACGACCCTGCAAACCGTCGTTCCACAGACACCCGACGGTCACCTCGCCCTCAAGCCGCTCCCACAGGTCGGCGAACGCGTGAGCGATGTCGTCCAGGCCCCAGGCGAAGTGGTAGGTCCAGCCGAAGCGGGCCAGTGGATCCCCGCGCCGCGCGGCGCCGAAGGCCTGCCAGGGAAAGGTGGTCGACACGCACGGCACGCCGAGCTCCTCGCAGGCCGAGGTCACCGCGGGCAGCACCTGCGTACCCGCCATCGTCAGGACCAAGGACGCCCGGTCCCGCTCGGCCAGCTCCCGCACGGCCTGCCGGGCCGCTTCCGGCTCCGAGCGGCTGTCGCGCACGGCGACCCGCAGGCGGCGGCCGCCATAACTCATGCCGTCGAGCCGTGGCCGCAGAGCCCGCAGCGCGAACGACAACGGTTCGCCCAGCGCCGCCAGCCGCCCGGTGAGCGGTGCCACCACCCCGACGCACACCGTCGCCGCCGCCTCCGCCCGCGCCTGTGCGCCCATCGTGGTCCTCCGCTCCTGACCGGCCGCGTTCCGGGTGCCTTCGCACGCTCTACGATGCGCCACGAACGGCACTCGTGCACGGCGTGGCGGACCACCGCGGGCCGGTGGTCCGCCGGCAGCAGAGGGCGTCAGAAAGCCGGGAACGCCCCGCCCGAGACGTGGAACGGCTCCCGCTCGCCGCGGAACGCGATCGAGGCCGCGGCCACCGCGCCGGGGCGCAGTTCCTCGACGCGGCCCGCCGCGGCGAGCGCCGCGAGGGTGGGGCCGCCGAGGTAGACCGAGCCGAGTTCGGTGGCCGACAGGCGCAGGTCGGGGCGGACGCCACGTACGCGCTCGCAGGTGACCGAGTCGAGACCGTCGGTGCTGAGCCGGTAGCGGCCGGCGTTCCAGGGGCAGACGTCGTCCTCGACATCGAGGACGACGTCCAGGGGGGTGGCATAGCGGCGGGCCGTGAGCGCACGGTCCACGTCCACCAGGCGGACCCAGAGGTTGTCGACCACCGTGGTGTGCGCGGGGCGTGGGTCGACCAGGAGGTGGCTGAGCGGCTCGTCGACGGCCGCGTCGTAGGTGAGCCGAGTGTGGGCGTCGAGGGTGATCACGAAGTTCCACAGGGCCGCGTACGAGGTGGTGGTGAGGGCGGCCAGTTCGACGAGCCGCACCGTGTCACCCTTGGAGCGGTACAAGGCGTAACCCGTCGCCGTCCCGTCGGGTTCGGTGTGCACCGCGAAGCGCAGAGCCGTGGCACCGTCACGGACGGGTCCGGCGTCGTCCCGCAGGCGGGCGGCCCAGTACTTCTCGGTGCGGTCGACCCAGCCGACCGTCCGCCGACGGGCCTGGTCGTAGACCTTTTCGAACAGTGGGCGGGCCGCGTCGGGGGCGAGGAGGCGGATGGTGCCGGAGCCCAAGTCGCTCTCCGGGCGCAGCCGCATGGCCCGCTTGTCGGCGTCGACGACCGCCAGGTGGCTGGCGACGCCATAGCCGTAGCGGCCGTAGATGGTGGCCTCGGCGGCATTGAGCGCGGCGATCGGCTCACTTCCCGACTCGTGCAGGTCGGTGAGCTGTCGGCGCATCATCGTGGTGAGGATGCCGCGCCTGCGGTGGGTGGGGAGCACGGCCACGAGCGTGATGCCCGCCACGGGGACGAACGCGCCGGGAACCGTCAGCGTGCGGCCGTACACGGAGACGCCGCCGACGATCTCCTGGCCGTCGTACGCGGCGAGCGTGCGCGCCGGTTCGACGGTGCGGGCGGCGTTGCGCAAGGCACCGTCCCACCAGTCCTGGCCGTACGTCGTCGTGACCATGGTCGCCCAGGCGTCGAACTCATGGGCCTCGATGGTGCGCAGCGGATGGCGGGGGCTGTCTCTTGTCGTCATGGGTCCACCGTCGCCGGGTAAAGACCCCCGGCGCATCCGGCGAGTTCGGTATTTACGCAGTGCGTTTATGCTGCTCGTCATGGTGGGGGTTCGGGTGGATCGTGTGGCCAGTCCGGTCCATGTCGGCCGGGACGAGGCACTGGCAACGCTGGCGGGCACGATGCGCACGGCGGCCCGGCACGGCCCTGCCGTGGTGCTGATCGCCGGTGAGGCGGGGATCGGGAAGTCACGGCTGCTCGCCGAGTTCGCGCGCTCGCTGGAGAAGCCGGTACGCGTCGTCGAAGGCGCCTGCACGGAGTTCGTGAGCCTCGGGGGAGAGGGCTTCGCGTACGCGCCGTTCGTGGCGGTGCTGCGTCGGCTGACCAAGGGCAGAGCCGTCACCGCGACCGCCCCCGGCTACCGGGAACTGGCACGCTGGCTCCCCGAGTTGGGGGCGCCCAGCGCGACGGACACCGGAAAGCACCGGCTGTATGAGGAGGTGCTCGCGTTCATCGAGGAGACCGCCGCGCAGCACCCCCTCGTACTGGTCGTCGAGGATCTGCACTGGGCGGACGCGGCCTCCCGCGAACTGTTCGCCTTCCTCGCCCGCAACCTGACGCAACCGGGCATCCTGCTGGTCACCACCTACCGGCCGGACGCGACGCGGCTCGGCCAGTTGGGACCGCTGCTCACCGAGCTGGCCCGGGGCCCGCGCACCACCACCCTCCGCCTGCCCCGGCTCGGCAGGGACGACGTCGGACGGCAGCTCACCGCGATCCTGGGCGCCGCGCCGGACGGCCCCACCATCGACCACGTGCACCGGCGCAGCGAGGGCAACCCCCTGTTCGTCGAGGCGCTCGCCCACGCGGACGAGGGGACCCCCGACAGCCTGCGTGAGCTGCTCCTCCAAGGCCCACGCGCGCTGCCGGCCCAGCCTCGCCGCCTGCTCGGCCTGGCCTCTGCCGGAGGCAGCCGGATCACGCACCGCCTGCTGGAGGAGCTGGCCGACGAGCGCGGTGACCGCCTGGACGCCGTCGTCCGCGTCCTGGTCGACCACGGACTGCTGATCCCGGACGGTGACGGCTACACCTTCCGGCACGCGCTCGTTCGCCACGCCGTGTACGAGGATCTGCTGCCCGGCGAGCGCGCCCGGCTGCATGCCCGTTACGCCGAAGCGCTGAGCACCGGTGACGCCTACGCCGAACTGGCCGCGCACGCCGCCGCGGCCGGCGACCACGCGTCCGCCCTCGCCGCCGCCTACCGGGCCGCGGGACAGGCCCGGCGCTCTTACGCGCACGGGGACCAGGCCCACATGCTGGAACGAGTGCTCGACGCGTGGGACCGTGCCCCCGATGTGGTCGCCCGGCTGGGCGTGGACCGCGGGGGCGTCCTCACCGAGGCGGCTGAAGCGTGCATGTTCAGCGGGGACTACGAACGCGGCGTCGAGCACGCCACCGCCGGTCTCGCCCTGCTCGACGAGCGCCGCGCCCCCGAGCGTGTCGCTCTGCTCCTGGAACACCGCGGCAGGTTGCTGCACCGCTTGAACTCCGTGGGCACCGCCGACTTCCAACGAGCCCTGCGCCTGCTGCCCGACGACCCGGACCACATCCAGCGCGGCAGAGTGCTCGGCATACTGGCCATGGGCCTGCTCCCGGGCTCTGCCACGGCGCGGCGGGCGTTCGACGAGGCGCTGCGCATCGGGCGGCGCACCGGCGACGCCACCGTCACCGTCCGCGGTCTGCTGGGCCGCGGAGCCCGCCACCGTGATCTCGACGCGCTGGTGGAAGCGAGCACCCTCGCCGAACGGCTGGAGGGCCACGACCTACTGCTGACCGTGCCGATGTACGAGGCCACGCTGCACACCCGCAACGGCGAACACCGCCGCGCGATCGACACAGCGCTCACCGCCGCCGGACGTGCGCACCGGTTCGGCCTCGGCCTCAGCAGAGGTGCCGACCTGACCTGCTACGCCGTACGCGCACTCATCCTGACCGGCGAGTGGGAGCGGGCGACCGCGCTCCTCGCCGAGGCGTCGGCACAGAGCCTGCCGCCCGTGCAGGACCAGTTCCTCCGTTCCCTGACCGGTCAACTGGCGCTGCTGCGCGGCGATGTGCCGGCGGCGGAGGCCGCGCTGACGGGGACCACGGACGCCCCGCACGATGCCTCCATGTACCACCAGTACCGGTGGCGGCCCCTGCTCGCCCTCGCCCAGGGCGATCCGGAACGCGCCGACCGGCTGCTCGGACAAGCCCTCGCGGACCCGGGGCTCGCCGAACTGCACGGCATCGACTCCCTCCCCGTACTGATCACAGGAGCGCTGGTACAGCGGGCCCGCGGCAGCGCGTACGGCCCGGCGGTCACGGCCCGGCGCGGCGAACTGTCCGCCAAGGACGCGACGTACGGGGTCGGGGCAGACGGGGTGTACGACCGGGCGCTCCGTACGTACCTGCACGCACTGCTCGACGACACCGGTTGGGAGAGGGCGATCGCCGCGTGGCGGGAGCTCGGTCAGCCCTATGAACTGGCGCAGAGCCTGCTGTACGGCGGGCGGGCCGCACTGTCCGACGGAGACCGCGAGGGTGGGCGGGCGCTGCTCGACGAGGCGGGGAAACTGGCCGCCGGGCTGGGCGCGGCTCCCCTCACCCGGCAGATCGCCCTGGCCGCCGGGCCCGCCCCGGACACGGGCGGCCTCACCCCGCGCGAACACGATGTGCTCGCCCTCATCGCCGAGGGCCTGAGCAACCGCCGCATCGCCGAACGCCTCCACATCTCCCCGAGCACGGCAGGCGTCCACGTCTCCCACATCCTGGCCAAACTCGGCGCCACGACACGTACGGAAGCGGCGGCCGTCGCCCACCGGAACGGGCTCGTCCGTTAGGCCCGGTGTGGTGGGGCAGAGGCGGACGCCGGGGTCGGTTGTGGGGCCGCGATGTGGCGGAGGGTGAGGAGGGTGGCGTCGTCGGAGCGGTGAGGGCCGTCAAGGAGCTGGACGACGCGTTGGGTGAAGGCCTGGAGTGCGTCGTGGCCCGGCGCGGGGGTCCCTTCCACGCAGGCGGCTTCGACGGCGTCGAGAAGCCGGGCGGTGTCCTGGTCGAGGTCGCTGTCACGGCGTTCGATCAGACCGTCGGAGTAGAGCAGCACGATGTCGTCCGCTGCGAGTGGTGTCTCGGCGGCGGTGTACTCCATGGGGGACAGGGCGCCCAGCGCGGGCCCGGGGCCGCCGGGCGGGGCGGGCAGTTGGGTGGCCCGGCCCTGGCGCAGCAGGATGGGGCACGGGTGGCCGGCGCAGGTCCAGCGCAGCAGAGAGCGTTCGGGATAGTAGCGGGCGATGATCGAGGTGGCCGACGATTCGATCCCGTCGGCGCAGGCCACTTCGTTGAGCCACTGTGTGAGCAGCTCGACGGGCTGTTCGGTGTAGGCGAGCCCGGCCAGGGCGTAGCGGAGCTTGGCCATCAGGGTGACGGCTTCCAGGCCGTGGCCGCGGGCGTCCCCGAGGGCGACGAGGAGCTTGCCGTCCGGCAGCCTGCGGGCCTTGTACCAGTCACCTCCCACTCCGGCCTCGGTGGCGTCGGGCTGGTACACGACGGCGGCCTCGAGTCCGGAGGAAGCCAATGTGCCCTTGAAGTGGGGGAGTACCGCGTCGCGTAGCACGTGGGCGACCTCCGCGACCGTCTCGGCGCGCTGGCGTTGATGCCGTGCCTCGCGCTCGGCATGTTCGGCGGCTGCACGGCGGTGCCACTGGGAGGTGACGTCGATGAGCACCGCGCGAACGGCCCACACCAGTGTGCCGGGCGCGATCTGCTCGGGCTCGGCGACCATTCGGATCACCCGGTCGGTGCCGGTGCCGGTGCGCAGGTGCAGTTCACACTCGGTCGTGCGCTTGCGCAGGATGACGTCGTACAACAACTGGTACAGCGCGCTGACGCTCTCCCGGGTGACGAGCGTGGCCAGGTCGAAGAGGCTGGGCAGCGGCGTGGACTCCTCCAGATGGAGCACGTCGCGGAAGCCGCGTGAGGGCTGGATGCCGGGGTCGCCGAGGTTCCACTCGGCCCAGCACGTCTTGACCAGCTTCTGGGCCGCCAGGGCCATGCGCACGGGATCGCCGTGCTCCCAGGTGATCAGCAGATGCCGGCCGCACGGGATCACCTGCATCAAGATGTTGGACCGCACAGGGCCGGCCGCGGTACTGCGGAACCACGCGATGCTCTCGGGCCCCTGAGCGGTCCCGTCGCGGAGGGCACGCTCCAGCATCCCGGGCAGTGGGGTGTCCGTCAGAGCGGGGAACTGGTCGAACAACGGCGCCGGGGCACTCCATGCGGACAGGCTGCTGCTCACGGACCGACCCTCGCCCGGATGGGCACGTGCGGCAGCGTTGTGCCCCAGGTAGAGGAAGTCTCTGCTCTCTCCTGCGTGGCGGAGAACAGGGGCGACCAGGAGTGCCGGCACCGGCATGGCCTCGAGCAGATCGTGCCCTGACGGCGGCGACGGCAGATCGTGCGGCGCGAGCGCGACAGACGCTCGCGCCGGCGCCGGCATGTGCCGTTCGGCGCAGGCCCGCACACGGTCACGCTGGGCATCCAGCAGCTCGCGTACGGCCCGCAGTTCCAGACGCAGTCGTGCCGACTCATGCCCGGGCGGAAGGGGGACCATCACGGGGAAGGGCTCTCAGGCGTAGGCAGCGGCGGATCAGAACAGTATCCGCACGGCACCTCTGGATCGGCGGGCGACATACCGTACATGTCGACAAGGATCAGTCGGCGGTGAGAATTCGCCAGCCGCGGGTGCCGATGTCGGCGGGGGTGCCGTCGAGGATCGCGGCGGTACGGGTCGAGGGTTCAAGGGTGATCGTCGCGAGGCTGGCCCAGCGCTGGCCCAGGGGCTTGTCCGGGTCGGGCAGGCAGGTCACCGGCGGCTCGCCGGGGCCGGTCACGAGGAGTTCCGGCAGGTCGTCGACGGTCGTCGGCCGCCCGCGTCCGAGGCGGTCGAGGTGGTCGAGGCGGTCGAGGACGAACGCGCGGCGTTCACCCGAGTCCGGCTGGTACAGCCAGCTCTTCTCCTCGGCGGCGGGAACCGGCGTGAGGAAGTGGTTGGTGCGGACGAAGGTGTCGTGCTCGGGCGGGGCCTCGAAGACCCCGACGGGGCTCAGGTCCAGCAGAACGGCATCCCTCTCGTCGAACAGCGCGAACGACCCGGAGGAGGCGAGGGGAGCGCTGCGGACGATCTCCACGGCCTCGGCGACGCTGCCCGCCTCCTCCAGGACGACGGCCGCAAGGACATGCATGGGGACGCCGCCGATGCCGTCACGCCGGTGGCCCAGGATGTTGAAGTGCAGGGCGAGACCCGCGCTGTTGACGCCCATCTTGGCGAGGATGCCGTTCTCGGTGAGGCCCACGAAGTCGTGCCGGCCGCCGCGCGACTCCAGGGTGTGCCACAGGGCGCCCAGTTCGATGTGCCAGTCCCACGTCTGGACCCCGAAGGTGCGCGTGGCGGTGCCCCCGCCCAGCACCCGGCGCACGATCGTGGTGCACTCCCCGGGCGGTACGGCGGCGCTGCGGGCGAGGATCTCGGTACGGGCGTTGAGAGCGGCGACGCGCCATTCCTCGACGCCGGCGCCGTGGGCGATGCCCGTGATCTCGGCACGGGCCGCCGGACGGAACCGGGCGATGTCGTCCAGGGCGCGTGCGGCGTCCTCCGCCACGCGGGCGGGTGTGATGCCGCCGAGGGCGAACAGCCGGTCGTACACCTCCGCCGCGGCGGGGATGCCCTCGCGCAGCTGTTCGCCGCGGGCGACACCGCGGTCGTACGGGTCGGCTCCGGTGGCCTTGACGTGCGGGCGCTGGGCGTGGGGGGTCTCGGAGGTGGAGGTCACGGGGTTCCTTCCGCGCTGTTCGGGTGGAGCTGGACGGTGCCCCCGACGACTGTCGCGAGGACGGGGTTGCCGGGCTGCTTGTCGGGGGGCAGGTCGAGGGGGTTGGCCGCGAACACGGTGAGGTCGGCGAGGTAGCCGGGCGCGACCTTGCCGAGTACGTCCGCCGCCCCCGCGGCGTGGGCGGCGGCCGCGGTCATGCCGGCGTACGCCTCACGGGCGGACAGCGCCTGACCGGGCTGTACGGGGGGTGTGTGCGGTTCTTCCACCGGGCGGCGCAACTGGCAGTCGGCGAGGCCGACACGCGGGTCACCCGGACCGATCGGCCAGTCGGAGCCGAGCGCTACGACGGCGCCGTGGTCCAGCAGGTCGCGGGTGCGCCAGCCGCGGGCGACCCGGTCGGGACCGATGCGCCGGGACCACTTGTCCGTCCCGTCGGCGCGCGTGTGCCGGGTGCCGTGCACGGGTTGCAGGCCGGCGACGACGCCGAGTGCGGCGAAACGGTCCAGGAGGTCGTCGGGCAGGGACTCGATGTGTTCGATGCGGTGCGGTCCGCGCTCGACCGGGCCGATCTCGTCGATGACGTCGAGGGCGAAGCGGACGGCCTGGTCGCCGATGGCGTGGGTGGCGGTGGGGATGCCCCGTTCGGCGAAGAACCGCATCGCGGCACGGTAGGCGCCGAGGTCGCGCCAGAGCGGCTCCCGGTTCTCTCCGTGGGTGTCCGGCCGGTCGAACCACGCGGTGCCGTTGTCGGCCGTACCGTCGAGCATGAACTTCGCGCCCTCGACGTACCAGCGCCGTCCGCGGCGCCCCTGGAGCCCGGCGATGTCCTGCCAGACGGCGGGAGCGGAGTCGGCGGGGACCAGAGGGGAGCAGCGGATGCGCAGCGGAAGTTCGCCGTGTTCCTCGATGTGCCGGTACACGGCTTCCGACGGATCGGTGAAGTCGAGGGCGTGCAGACCGGTCAGGCCGCCGCGGGCGAGGGTGCGCAACTGCCGCAGGACGTAGTCGGCGGCGGTGGCCACCGGCACCTCGGGGTAGTGGTCGAAGACCAGGTCCATCGCCTGGAGTTCGACGACGTACCCGGTCGGTCGTCCGTCGGCGTCTACCGCGACGGCGGACGCGTCGGTGAACGTCTCACGGCCGGTCAGGCCGACGAGTTCCACCACGCGGGGGCTGACGACGAGCGCGTGAGCGTCCCGCGTCATCAGGGAGATGGGCCGCCCGGGGAAGCGCTCCCCGAACACGGCACCGGCCGGATCGCCGTCGAAGACGTTGACGTCGAGGTCGAAGCCGGTGATCCACGCGTCGGCCGGCAGACCGTCCGCGGCGTCGGCCAGGCGCGTGCACACCTGCTCGATGGTGGCCTCGCCGGAGAGGTTCACGCCGCGGCCGATCTCGATGGAGCCCCATACGGGGTGGGCGTGCGTGTCGGTGAGACCGGGCAGGATCGTGGCTCCGGGAAAGCGGTGTACGGCGGTGTCCGGACCGCGCAGGGCGTCGAGTGCGGTGCTGTCGCCGACGGCGATCACACGGCCGTCGGCGATGGCCACCGCGTTCGCCGCGGCGTTCGTCGGCGGGCCGGACGGCTTCTCGGACGGGTTCTCGCCCGGGTTCTCCACATGGCCGGCCAGCAGGAGAGCGTCGGCGTGCACAGTGTGTTCCTCTTTCGGATGTCTTCGACGGATGTCTTCGACCGGTCAGTGGGGCCGGTGAGTGGGACGGGTCAGGGGCGCGGGACCGATGCGAGGACCCGGGCGGTCGTCCAGTAGACGGCGGCAGCGACGGCCATGCCGGAGGGGACGGCGAGATCGACGCCGCCCGTGGCCTCGGCGAGGGGGCCCGTCCAGAAGCTGGCGGTCACGCACATCAGGGAGGCGGCCCCGCCCGTGAGGAGCGCGAGGACACCGGCGAAGTGGACACCCCGGTGGTACCAGAACGGCCCGCCGTGCTCCTGCTGGAGGAGGCGGGGTCCGTCGTAGCGGTTGCGCCGCATCAGGAGATCGGTCACGGCCACCGCCATGGCCGGGCCGGTCACGACGACCACGAGCTGAAGCATGGTGTTGACGCTCGTCAGGAAGTCCCAGACGAGAATCGCGTACAGGGTCATGCCCGTGCCGAGGACGCCGATGACCAGGACCGCGGGAATGCGCGCGATACGGACCCCGACCGACTGGATCGACAGGCTGGCGCTGTAGGCCGTCATGCCGTTGTTGGTGAGGGTGTTGACGACGACCGAGAGGACGAAGACCGGGATGAACCAGCCCGGCAGGATGCTCTCCAGGGCGGCCTGAGGGTCGCTCATGTCGAGGCTGGTGGCCGCCAGCGCTCCTACGGAGGTGAACACGACGCTCGGCAGGTAGGCACCCAGGGCGGTCCATCCCGCGATCGCGGCGGAGCTGCTGCCGCGCGGCAGGTAACGGGCCAGATCGGGACTGTTGCTGTAGGACAGCGGGGTGGAGGCGATGATGGTGAAGGCGACGCCGAGCGTGGCGACGAGCGCGCCGCCGTGCAGCGGTTCCGCCGGGGCGTAGGACCAGTCGGCCTCGGCGAGCACGTATCCCGTGACCACGATGAACACCACCGTCAGCAGGACACTGAGCGCGGAGTAGAGGCGGACGATCGTCGCGTAGCCGTAGATCGCGATCAGTAGGGTGGCGCCCGCGATGAGACAGATCACGGTCGCGTGTACGGCGGCGCTGTCGGGCAGTCCCGTCCGCACCGCCAGGCCGATGCCGGCGACCGAAGCGGCCGACCAGTTCAGGGCGAGGTAGGCCGCCGCGATGAGCCAGCCGGTGACCACGAGCACGGCCTTGTTGCCCAGGACCCCGTAGAAGGCACGTGAGATCACCGAGCCACTGGTGCCGGCGACCGGGCCGCTCGCGGCGATGACGCCCGTGCAGACCCACAGCAGGTTTCCGGTGAGGATCACCCCGATCGCCTGCGGAAGCGTCAGCCCCATCAGGATGAGCGCGCCCCCGATCGCGAAGCTCAGATAGCTGACGTTCGGCGCCGCCCACACCGCGAAGAGCTGGCGCGGCCGGCCGGTCCTGTCGGTGTCCGGAACCAGGTCGATGCCCCGCGTCTCCGGATGTCCCGCACGCTCGGGGCTGCGTTCGCCGTGGGCTTCCGCGGGTGTGGTGGGGTGGGTCGTCATCGGGGCCTCTCGGATGTCACGGCGGCGCCGACGCTTATTGGGCGCGTGACCAACTGCCTGTTGGTCGGTAACCCAATAACCTTTGGTGCATGACGTCAAGGGCTCAGCCGAAACACACCCGCAAACTTCCGCAGGAACGCCGCGCCGAGATCGTGCGGATCGCCGCGCGCATCGCGCTGGAGGAAGGGCTCGAACTGATCACGCTCCGGCGGGTCGCCCAGGACCTGGAGGTCCGCCCCGGCCTCATCGGCCACTACTTCCCGGCCGCGGACGAACTCCTCGCCGAGGCGTTCACCCACGCCACGACGCAGGAACGCGAGTCGCTGCTGCCGCCGCGCGAGGCGGACCTGCCGCCCGTCGACCGGCTGGCCCGGTTCCTCGTGGGGCTCGCCGACGGCGACTACCTGGGCCTCAGCCGCCTGTGGCTCAACGCCCGGCACCTCAGCAGGTTCAAGGCGCCCCTGCGCCTGGCGGTGCGCGCACAGGAGTCGAGGACCCGCGCCGCGCTCGTCGACCTCATCGACGAAGGCGTCCGGGCCGGAGAGTTCACCACCGATGACAGCGTGAGGACGGCCCTGCACGTCCTCATCGCCGTCGACGGCCTCGGCTCCTACGCCAACGACGAGGCGCCACCGGAGGATCTGGACATGCGGGACGTGGCCATCGAGACGGCCGAGGCCCGTCTCGGCCTGCCTCCCGGCACCCTCCGCGCCCACGCCCGGGCGGCGGACCCGGCGCCCGGGGCACCTGCCCCTCGGTGACTGACCTCCTCGACGTGAGCAGGAACGGGAGAGCGGAGCTATTCGGTCGTCTCCGGCGCGCTCCGGCGCCCGGTCCGGAGCGTCGCCCACCGGTAGAGCAGCGCCACAACGGCGACGATCACCGGAACGAAGATGTAGGCGGAGGCGAACGGGGCCACCAGGGCCGTGAGCGTGAGCGCGGTCACGGCATGGACTCGGGCCCGCCCTTTCAGCAACCGTGTTCCGGCGGCCGTACCGATGAGATAGGTGACCAGGACCAGCGATGACGGGATACCCACGATGTCCTCGGTGCCCCAGTCGCCGAGGTAACCGAAGAGCAGGCCGGCCGCCCCGATTCCGCCCACGATCAGCACGCCGGGCACGGGCACACCGCGTGCGTTGACCCGCCCCACAGAGGCCGGAAGCCAGCCGTCACGACCGAGCGCGTATCCGAGCCGGGAGACGGAAGCGATGAAGGCATTGGTCGTGCCCAGGCTGATCAGCGTCGCGAGGACCGCGGCGGTGACGGTCGCGCTGAAGCCCAGCCCTGCCCCCAACACCCGGCCGACGGCGATGCGGTCGAGTTCGGGGTTGCCGTAGGTGCCGGTGCTGACGACGGCGAAGGACACACCCAGGTACAGGACGACGACCACGACGACCGTGGTCACCGTGGCACGGGTCAGGTCTCGTCGTACGTCCCGGAACTCACCCGAGAGATGAGCGACGGCCTCCCAGCCGGCGAACGCGAAGAACAGGGCGACGGCGGCTTGCCCGACCCCGGTCATACCGTGGGGCGCGAAGTGAGTGAACGCGGAGGCCTTGGCGTGCGGCAACGCCGTGAGTACAGCGGCCAGCAGGAGCAGGGCGACTCCACCGGCCAGGCCGAGTTGCACCCTGCCGCTGAGCCGCAGCCCGGCCAGGTTGGCTCCGACCGCCAGCACCAGGATGACTGCCGCGACGAGGAACGCGTAGGACTGATCGACGTGCAGGGAGGTGGCGACGTAGTAGCCACCGGTCAGCGGCACGATCGTCTGGCCGATCGAGCCGGCGACGAAATACCACCACCCGGCCAGTCCGCCCGCGGTCTTGCCGAAGGCCCGCGTCGCGTAGGTGGCGACCCCGCCGGCGTCCGGGAACCGAGTGGCCAGGGCGGCGAACGTCATCGCCAGGGGCAGGCCGAGCGACCCCATGAACAGCCAGGACAGCAACGACGCAGGGCCCGCCATGGAAGCTGCCTGACCAGGCAGGACCAACACGCCCGCGCCGAGCACGGCGCCGACGTACAGCGCCACCGCCTGACCGAAGCCGATGCTGCCCTGCGCCGGCGGGCTGTCCACCGGCCCGCCTTGCTTCATGCTCCGCGTCTGCTCGGTGGGGCTCACTGCGCTCCTTCGGTGTCGCACATGTGGGCCGCCCGAAGTGCCGCCCTCCGAGCATGATGAAACTTCCGAAACGCGGCAGCCAGTGGCAAGCTTGCCGCCATGCGCACCGATTTTGCCGCCCACCGCGTGGCTGTCGCGGTCACCGAAGGAGCGCCCATCTTCGAACTGGCGGTGCCGTGTGAGATCTTCGGCATCGACCGGCCCGACCTGGCCGACCCCTGGTACGAGCTCCAGATCTGCGGCACCGCACCCTCGACCCAGGTCGCGGGCGGATTCACCGCCCGGGCGACGGGAGACATGACCGACCTCGCCCGCGCCGACACAGTGGTGGTCCCGAGCTGCGCCGGCGTGCACGAGTCGCCGCCGGCGGAACTGGTCGCGGCCGTCCGCGAGGCCCATGCCGCGGGCGCCCGGATCGTCGGGATCTGCTCCGGTGCCTTCGTCCTGGCAGCGGCAGGCATCCTGGACGGCCGCCACGCCACCACCCACTGGATGCACGCGCAGGAACTCACCCACCGCTACCCGAAGGTGCACCTCGACCCGAGGGTGCTCTACGTCGAGGACGGCGGCGTCTACACCTCGGCAGGCACCGCCGCGGGCATGGACCTGTGCCTGGAAATCGTCCGTGCCGACCATGGAGCGGCCGTCGTCAACGCGCTGGCCCGCCGGCTCGTGACACCGCCGCACCGCGAGGGCGGCCAGGCCCAGTACGTCGAGCTGCCCGCGGTGGCCCGCGACGACACGCGTCTGGCGCCCCTGCTGGAGTGGGCACGCTCGCGACTCGACCAGCCCCTCACGCTCGACGACCTCGCCCAGCGGGCCAACCTCAGCCGCCGCACGCTGGCCCGCCGCTTCGAGGAGACCGTCGAGATGTCACCCCTGCGCTGGCTTCTGCGCGAACGCATCCACCACGCCCAACGCCTGCTCGAAACCACCACTCTCCCCATCGAACATGTCGCGGACAACAGCGGGCTGGGCACTGCCTCGAACCTGCGACGCCATTTCATCCGGCAGGTCGGCGTCTCCCCACAGAGCTACCGACGCGCCTTCCAGGGCAGACAAGCTCTTCGACCTGCCGGCTCGCTGGACCGCCTGAACACCGGGCCCCCGGCGTCCCTTGAGTGAGAGGGACGCCAAGACGGTCTCTGCGCGGGGTGCCTGGTTCGGCGGAGGCCAAGGCGGGACTCTGGAGCGTACTGACGGCGGGCACCTCCGCCGACTACAGCCGCGGATCCGTGCACGAGCTCACGTTGAAACTGTCCCCGCGGCACGCCGACGCCTCCAACGGCGACAAGTTGCTGATCGGTGACCAGGAACTGCCGACATTGCCGCCCGCGGCCAAGCCGGAGGACCGATCACGCCGTTCCGTTCCGGGAAAGGCCGAAGATGGATCACCAGCAGCAGCGGACCGGACAGCATCGCGTGGTCGAGGTCTTCGGGGCGGCCTACGGTTCCGGGTACGCCATCAACGATCGGATCGTGCTGACCGCCCGCCATCTGCTGGCCGTGGACGGCGACAAGCCGGTGCCGGGGCAGCCGGTCCGGATCCGGGTCGCGGGGGAGGAGTACGCCCGCCGCGCGACGGTCACGTGGGTCAGCCGGAACGTCGGCGACGCCGCGTTGCTGTCGGTCGACGGAGCACCCTGGGCCGACGCACCCGACACCGGGGCCGTCCGCTGGGGCTACGTCGCGGAGGACGACGGCTCGGTGCCGGCCCGGGCCCGCGGCTTCCCCGCCGCGCAGGCCGGTACGCGCGGCGGCAGGAAGGTCCGGGAACCGGAGACGATGCGTGGTGCGGTCGAGGCGCTGAGCGTCGGCACGACCCTGCTGTTCCTCGACTATCCGGATCGGCTGACCGACCGGACCAGTCAGTGCCGCCGGACGGGGCTCAGAGGCTCTTTCGCATGAGAACACACATCGTCTCGTAGCGACGGATCGACCCGTCGGGCCCTTCCTCGTCCCAGGCTTCCGGCCCGCGGCCGTACGCGACGTAGCCCAGGCGCTCGTACAAGGCGCGCGCCCGGGAGTTGTTCTCCTCCACAGCCAATTCGGCGCTGCGCAGCCCCCGTTGCCGGATCCGCTGTTCGGCAGCACGGACGAGCAACGTTCCCAGCCCACAGGACTGCAGCGCCGGCAGCACGGCGAGCTGCCACAGGGTGCCGGCTTCCCTGGAGAGCTGGTAGTCGATGCCGCCGATCGCCACCGGCGAATTCGCCGGAGTGCATACAGCCAGATAGTCCACCTCACCCGCCGCAGCGCGCGCCAGCTCTCGCTCCACGTGGCGCAGGTGGGTGGCCGAGCCGGACCAGGTGCATGCCGGCAAATCCTGGGGCAGCAAATCGCGCACGGTGACGGGCATGGTGATGGTGGCGTCGGAGACAACTTGGGTGGTCACGCCCTGAAGTATGCGACCGCGGCAATGGCGCGACAACGGATTTCTCCCGGAGGTGACCGGCCGGCGCGCCCGTCATCTCAGCTTGAGGCGCTCTTGGGCCTGGACCAGGCCGTTTCGTTCGGATCACCGAACCCTTGGCATGCGAGGGCGCTCGTCGAGTGCGGAACCTCCGGCGGCCTCTGTAGCCTGGCGGCGCTGGGGCGTCGGGGCGTCGGGGCGTCGGGGGGAGCTGACCGTGGAAAACATCCTGGCCGTGGCCATCGGGGCCGCTATCGGTTTCATGGGGGCGGTGTTCGGTTCGTGGTTCACCGCACGCCGACAGGACCGCATGTGGCTCCGCGAGCAGAAGCTCAAAGCCGGGATCAGCTTCAACACGGCCGTAGTTCAGCTGCTGGACTATCTGAAGGAAACACAGCTGAGTGACGACGGTCCCGGAGCCAACGAGTTGGTGAACCAGATGCAGGAAGCACGCTCAGCCCTCTACCTGCTCTGTGCCGACGACACCGTCGATCTCGCCGCTGCTCTCGCGAGTCGGGTCTGGAGCACCCGGCCCACCGAAGGCAGGGACGACCGCCGGGCCGAGTTCCGGGAGACGTTGGAGCTCCTGCGTCGCTTCACCCACCAGCTTCGGCAAGAAATCGCCAGGTCGTAGTCCCCATGGGGTCAGTGGGCGGACCAGAGGAAGGTGGGCTTTGCTTGAAGCGGTTCAGGATCCGCAGCCCGTTGTAGAACCCCTAGTTCTTCTGCAGGGTGCGGGTGACACCCGCGATGACTGCGGTCGTCAGCACCCAGCCGAAGGCGATCAGCAGGTAGGCCAGCCACTGGAGGCTGTCGTTCGGCCAGTACCAGGCCGTGCGCTGACCCAGACCACCGATGGGGATCAGGAGGTCGAGTGTGTAGATGAGGGGCTGGAACGGGGCGCCTTCGCCCTGTTTGACCGGGCTGGGTGAATGAGCGCGGAAGGACAGCGTGCCCAGCAAGGTCAGTGCGAGGAGCCACACGCCGGCCAGCCAAGGGCGGTAGCCATAGCCGACGGTCACGTCGAGCAAGTGCCCCCACACGCGCGCGGCAGGGGGGAGGGTTCGACGCCGGTGACGCTGTTTGGCCAAGAGTACGCGGCGGGCGTCGTGGTCGTGGCCGGCCTGCCGGTACCAGCTCGCCAACTGCTCATAGGGCTGGGGGCTGTAGCCCGGGCCGCGTCGTATCCACGCCACGCGGCGGACCACGGAGTCCCGCCGTCCCACCGCCTCCCGCCGCTCACCTGCCTCATCCACCTTGATGGAGCCGTAGACGAAGCCGTCCAGCTCCACGACGTCCGGCCAGCTGTGATCGCTGTCGTGGAGGTAGGACACCTGCGCACCCCGCAGATCCACACTGCCGGACGGTGACCGGGCGAGGGTGAAGTCGAAATCGACGGTCTGCATCCGTAGGGCGACCAAGGACGGGCCGTGGCCATCGGGCGGCCCGTTCAGGACGGCCCCTTCGAAGGTCAGGTTGTCCGAGACCCGGGTGCCCCGCAGCCGTACGGTCCCGTTCGCGACGAAGCCGTCGGAGAAGTCGAGCGTCGAGGCCACAGCATTGTCCAGGGCGAGCGCCACCCCGTGTGGGCCGGGGCTGACCAGTTGCGCCCCCTGCATGAACAGCCCGCCCGGCAACTGCGCGCCCAGCAGCCGTACTTCACCTCGCACGACAAACCCGCCCCTGCACGTCACGCCTCCTTCCATGACCAGGCCGCCGGCAGCCACGGCCCATCCTCCGGGCGCGCTGATCTCAGCCCCGTTGAGAAGCATGCCGCCGGTCACCCGGGCGTCGCTCAGGGACAGGGCGGTGCTCACATGGTTGAAGGGCGAGGAAGCGAGGGTTTCCACCACGGAGCGCCGCAGGTCGAGCGTTCCCTCGATACAGGCCGAACAGGCTTCGATGCCCGGTACGCGGCTGCCCGTGATCACGAGTGTTCGTGTCGACGCCCCGAGCAGGTCCACCGCCCCCTCGAACCAGCAGTCCATAAGCCAGAGAGGGTAAGCGATTTGGGCGCCGGCCAGGTTGAGGTGCCCCGATATCCGCGCCCCGGCGAGCCGCAGACATGCGACGGCGCCCGGCTGCGCGGTGTTCGCGCCCAGGAGGAGCCCCACGAGCACCGCGGCCCGAACCGTCCGCTCAGGGCCCCACCGCTCACCCTCGTCGACACGGTCCTCCTCCGGCACACCCATGCGCAGATCCACGCAGCGTCCCTCGGGGAACCCGTCCCACAACTCACGCTCCGGTGAAGACAACTCGTCGTATGAGAGCACTCGTGCAGCGTAGTGATCTCCCCTCGCACTCGCCTGGCCGCCCTGCCTCGCGCAGACCCGGAGGGTGGCCCTCTGCGTCCGCGACCGGCGAGGAGGAGCCAGGCCATCGCCGCGTCCGAGGGCAACCACGGCGGACGGCCGAAGGCAGGCGCCGGCGGCACAGGGACAAGATCAAGTCCTTGGTGCCAATGGCTGTTCCGTTGGTTCCCAAGGCCAGGGCAGAGGACGTCCAACGCGCCTGCGGGTACCGTCGCGGCAGGAGTCGTGGCTCTCACCGGCGCCGCGCTACCGAAGCCGCTGGACATCGTGACCGGTGAAGCCGGATTCAGACCCTACGGACATCATCCAGGCATCCAAGGACCTGATGGCCAGTGCCGAACTCTTCGGAGGTGCGATGGCACTGCCCGGTTCGGAGTCCTTCCTCACTGTGCAGTTGCGGGCCGGCACCTGTCTCGTCCTGGAGTACAAAGACTTCGAGGGCCCGTATGTCGGTCGCGAACCCGAGCCGGGCCTGGAGTACGTACGCCCCCCTCATCGTCCGCGGCACGGACAGAGCCGGAGCCCGGGGCCCGCATCCGCCCGCCACCGTCACCGCGTTCGACCCGGCGCGCGGCCCACGCATCGCCCTGGAGGGCCGCATCCGCCGGGGTCGGCCCCTTCGCTACGTCAACGCCATGCCAGGACAGGTCGACGAGGTCGCGATGTACCCCATCACAGACGACTCCGTCACCGAGGCCGACATCCAGGCGTACTTCCCGGTCATGGCGAGGCAGCTTTCTGCCTTGTGCGCGGAGTGGGCTCGGTGCTCGGCTGGAATTCCGCATCTCAAGCGGCGCGAGGGCCAACCCAGGGCCCGAGGCGAACGGAGTAGCGATGAGCGCAGGTTCCGGGATTCTTGGCAGGCGCCGAACGCGACGGTGCGGAGCGGGAGCAGTTCTGCTGTTGGCCTGGGGGCTGACAGCGTGCCACAGCAGCGCTGCTGACGGCTCAGGCTCCTCACCATCCCCCGCGCGAGGGGGCGGTGTCAGGGAGGCTGTGTCGGCGCCTCCCAGCAGTGTGCGCGGTGCTCACTGTATGAAGGTCGATGAGGGCGCACCGTCTGCAAAGTCAGGCGGCGTCCGAGCCGGCCCCTTCGACACCACCCTCTCGGAGGGAAACTTGGGGGTCACAAAGTTCTGGGTCGGCACGACCAAGGAGCAGAAGGCTCTTCATGACGCGTTGATCCGGGTGGAGGTCATCAGCGGAGGGGTGCAAGCCGATCCAGCTGTGTACGTGCGCCGCGCAGAGGCAACCGTTGATGTGACTCCTGCGCCGAAACGGGGGCCGAAGGAAATCTACAACGGGACCATCTTCGTTCCGACCGTCTCCGGTACCAAGCTGCGCATCACCGTCACGATCGGTGATCAGTCGGGGTGCTTCGACACTCGCGTCTGACCAGACCGCGCTGGACACGGACATGTGGGTAACTGTCGGACCTTGCAGGGCGGATGCTTCCTCCCTCGATCTCGTGACGAGATCATGTCGTGGCCTTCACGAGCTGTTGCCAGCAGATGGCGACAGATTGCACCGGGTCTTCCGCCGGTGTCCTGTCCGATCGGCTCAGACCGTGAACGGTGGAAACCGGGCGGGCGGTAGGCTGGCCCGCCATGCGGTACTACGAGTCGGACATCCTTGCTGTCGCCGATGAGCTCGCCGGCGCCTACGCCGAGATCTTCACCGCACCGCCCTGGGGGCATCGGGACGCCGAGGCGACCCGGGAGGCGTTCAGGGAACGGCTGGAGACGGATGCGTACCGTCCCGGATTCCGCGCTTTCCTGGCTATGTCGGACGACGGCACAGTGGAAGGGTTCGTCACGGGGTGGACCACCCAGGATCCATTCCGTACCGACCGCGCCTACGGGAAGGTGACCAGGCGGCTCGGCGCCGACCGGGTGAACGAACTCCTGGTCGGCGGTTTCGAGATCGACGAGTTGGGAGTACGGTTACACGCCCGCGGGACGGGTGTGGGGCGCCGACTGCTGTCTGCCCTCACCGCTACCGCACCCAGCGGTCGGGCATGGCTGCTGGCCTGGGACCAGGCGCATGAAACGCTCGCGTTCTACCGCCGCATCGGCTGGCAGGAGCCCGAACCCACACCGGGCGACGAGACAGACATCGTCGTGTTCCTCTCACCGAGCTGATCTCTCCGGTGCCGGCCGCCGCGCGACATCCAGGGGCTGCTCCGCCGGCGCTCAGGAACGGTCGGGGCGGTCGTGGCGGTCCTTTCTCTCGACCTTCCGTTCCTTCGTCTTCTCGATCTCCTTGACGTCCCACGGTCCCGAGACGACCGCGGGCGCCTCGCCCGAGACGACGGAGGACAGGGGTCCGCCGTCCTTGCCGTAGACGGTCGCGACGTCCGTGAGCTGCCAGAAGAGGTTCATCTCGGGGTGGGGGCCGAAGTTGTGGAAGGTGGTGGACACGTACGACGTCGTCTGGGACGACACGGTGAGCTGCTGGCTGGTGGTGGACGATTCGCTCAGGGAGGCGGAGACGGACGCGCTGAACGGGCCCCAGCCGGCACTGGCGCTCACGCCGACGGACGCGTTGGTGGTGTCCGACTGTGAGCTGCTGTCCTGTCTGCCGTGGGTGACGGTGTAGCTGACCTCCCTGCTCTCACCCGGTGCGAGGCTGTAGGAGTCGCCCGTGCAGTGCCAGAACTGCTCCCGGGTGACCGCCACGCCGAGCCCCGTCTGCTCGCCCGGCCCACGCTCCACCGGGTTGCGGGTCGTCGTGCCGTGCTGGACGAGCCCGGTACCCACCAGGACGCTGGGGCCGTCCTGCGGAGCGAATATGTCCGCGGTGGGCTCGGGGATCGGCCCGATGTCGTTGGGATCCAGCAGGTCGGCCCCGGAGAAGGTGAGGGTGCTCTTGCCCGCGGGGTTCTGCAGGACGGCGGCGAGGCGCCGGAGTAGTGGGACTTGGCCAGCCAGTAGGTGTAGGCCCAGCAGTCCTTGGTGATCAAGATGTTGCCACCGGAGGGCTCCACCGTGTAACCCGGCAGACCCGCCGTCCAGATCCCGTCGTCGTCGGGGCCGCACAGGTCGCCGGACTGGTCGAGGGCGAAGAGGTCCAAGGGGATCGAGGTGTCGTTGAAGACGAGGACCGTGGCCGTGGCCTCCTTGGACGGGGAGACCAGGGTCCCGTCGAGCGCCTTCAGATAGGTCTTGTTCATACGCATGGTGGGCTGCGGTTCCAGGTTCCCTCACGGCCGGACGCGACAGCCACATGGGGGCGGCCGGACACGGCGTCCGCATCAGAACCCGGGGTCGTCGGTCAGAGTAGACGCACGGACCGCGCTCCGTGCACGCGAAGGCCAGCGGCCTCTGGGTGGCTGCCCGGGCAGCGGGCGGAAGTCCCAGATCGGAGGTGAGATCCCACCACGACCAGTCCGATCCCGGCCCTCGCCACAGGCCGAGGTGATTGTCCTCGCTCACGAAAGACACCCACGGCAGGTGGTCGAGGGTCGTTCCGCAGAAGGCGGAGCTGTTGGCGGCCGCCACCGGCCGGGTCCCGTCCCGGGATCTGTAGATCTCGTCGACCGTCCACCCGCCGTCTCCCAGCCCATCCAGATCGGCTTGCCCTCCTGGCAGCACTGGGCCACACCCGACAGCACGCCAGTCGCTGAGGCGGCCAGCGGGCTTCCCCCCTCTGAGCTTCCTGGCACCTTGCTGGGAAAGTGCCTCCCACCACCACTTGTCGTTGTCACCGAAGCCAACCATCTCGATGAGGTCGTCGTCGGTGTTCGCGTAGTAGACGGTCGGTCTGTCGGGCTGTGCAGACGCTGCCAGAACTGCTCACGGGTGACGAAGTTGCCGTTCGGAAGCTTTCCCGCGCCCACCAGGATCCTCGGCCCGTTCGGCGGGATGATCACGGAGTGGGTGGGTACGGGGATCTCCCCGATGTCGTCCGGGTCCAGCAGGTCGCGGCCGGTGAGGGAGACTGCGGCGTTGTCCCGGTCGACCCGCCAGGCGGCCGCGAAGGCCCCGAATACCCGACTTTGGCGACGAAGCAGTACGACGGTCGACGTTCGTCCAGGTGATGGTCGCCCCTGGGCTTCCCTCTGCCCGGACGAGCCACGAGATCGGCGATCCGGAGTTCGGCGCCCTCGTCTGGCCCTCGAAGACCCAGAGCATCACGATCACCGCCATCGATCAGGTGCCACAGGTGGAGGATCCGGAAGAGGACCATGGGCCGGCCTACGGCCTTGATGTGGCTTTCGCCGGCATGATGACCGCATTCCACCGAGGGATGATCATCTCCGTTCACGCCATGGTGAAGGCGTACAGCGAGGGAGAATTCTTCCTGTACAGGGACGTCATCCGGGTCGCTCCCGTCGACCGCATGACCGAGCACGGAGATTCAGGGGTGATGCTCGTCGGTTTGGAGGGTCGCTACGAGGGAGCGGGGCTCGGGAAACTCATCACCGGTGACCCCAGTACCTACTACTTCGCGAGGATTCCCGCCGACAAACCGCCGGGCCTCACACAGATTTTCCAGCCGATCCATGAGCCCGTTCCGTACCCTCCGCGAAATACAGGTCGTCGGCTCGTACGTGAACCAGTCCACGTGGACGGTGCCTTGGGCGGCGCACAGGCCGATGACGCGGCCCGGGAACCCGTCGGCCACCTCGGTCGACAGGTAGCGGCCGTCGAGCGTTGCGAGTACGGCGAACGTGTCGTCGGGCTGCTCCACGCCGAAAGTGACGACGTCGGGTCCGGTACGCGCGTCGGTGCTGCTGCCGACGGCCGGTGAAGACGGCGTCCGGCTCGTCCAGGGACGCGCCGCGGGCCCGCAACGTCAGTCGGCCGGGGCGCTCCTTGGTGATGAACCAAGTCAGGACTGTCAGATCTGTCGGAGCTGTCGGATCTGTCAGGTCTGTCAGGTCTGTCGGGCCTCGGCTAGTCGGTTGCTGCGGTCGATCTCCGGCATGTGCGTCTCGGCCCAGACCCGCAAAGCGGAGAGTGGGCTTTCGAGGGACAGGCCGAGTTCGGTGAGCCGGTAGTGGACGGCGGGCGGCACCGTGGGTTCCACACGGCGCGCGACCAGGCCGTCACGGGCCAGGCTCTGTAGCGTCACAGACAGCATCTTCTGCGAGATGCCCGGGATGCGACGCCGAAGTTCCGCGAACCGGAGCTCGCCGGGATCCGTCTCGGCCAACACCTTGACCACCATCGACGTCCACTTGGTCCCGATACGGTCGAGCAACTGGCGGGTCGGGCAGCGCGGGTCCAGCAGGTCGCCGCGCTCACCGGGCTGCCGACCGAGTTCGCCGGGCATGGACGTGGTCACCTGGGGCTCACCACCTGTGGGGAAAGTGCCGTCTTGGAAGGACCAGGGTAGTTCCCTAGCGTGACGCTGTCACCATTCCTCACCGCCCCTGGAGTCCCTCCATGCCCGAACTGCGACGCATCCCCGTCAACGGTGTCGAACTCAACGTCGCTCTCGCCGGATCCGGCCCGGCGGTCCTGCTGCTGCACGGCTTTCCGCACACCTGGGAGCTATGGACGGACGTCATGGCAGGCCTGTCCGACCGCTACCGCGTCATCGCGCCTGACCTGCGCGGATTCGGTGCGAGTAGCCCGGCCGCCTCCGGGTATGACGCCGACACGCTGGCCGAGGACGCCGCGGCGCTGCTCACCGAACTCGGCGTGTCTTCTGCCGCGGTAGTGGGTATCGACGCGGGTACCCCGCCGGCCTTCCTCCTCGCCCTACGCCACCCCGGCCTCGTCCGACGCCTGGTCGTCATGGAGTCCGTGCTGGGCGGGCTGCCCGGCGCCGAGGACTTCCTTGCCGGCGGGCCGCCGTGGTGGTTCGGCTTCCATACCGCCGCGCCCGGCCTCGCCGAGACCGTACTGGAAGGCCACGAGGCCGACTACATCGACTGGTTCTTGCACGCCGGCACGCTCGGCGACGGAGTGCCCCCAGCCATCCGGGACGCCTTTGTCCACGCGTACACGGGCAGCCGCGCGTTGAGCCGCGCGTTCTCCTACTACCGGGCCCTGCCCGAAAGCGCACGGCAGATCTCGCAAGCCGTCACCACCGCCCGCCTGACGGTGCCGACGATGGCGCTGGGCGCCCAACCTGTCGGCGCTGCGCTGGAACACCAACTCCGCCCCATCGCCGACGACCTGACCGGACACGTCATCGAAGACTGTGGCCACATCATTCCTCTGCACCGGCCGAACGCCCTGCTCACGCTGTTGCATCCGTTCCTGGCCGGTGAGGACGCGATTGCGGCGTGACCGGGGCAGCCGCCGGTTCCGACGGCCCCACCGCGGGTGCTCGTTTGGTCGACTGGGTCAGAAAGGCACGTCTGAGCCGACTGACTCGGGCGCCAACATCACCCTGCTGCTGCGGTACGGGGAACGTGCCCTGTGGGTGACGGCTCGCGGTCGATCGCTACATGCACTTGAGTGTATATACAGGCTCGTGTATGTTCGCGTCGTGGTCAACAGAGTGCAGCAGCGATTGACGGCGATCTCGGAACCGAACCGGTTCCGGGTCGTCGAATTGCTCAGGGACGGCCCGCAGTCGGTAGGTGGAATCGTCGAGGCGCTGGGCCTGGGCCAGCCGCAGGTGTCCCGGCATCTACGGCTGCTCGCCGACGCGGGCGTGGTCGAGGTGACCAAACGGGCTCAGCAGCGGATCTACCGGCTGCGGCCCGAAGCGATGCGCGAACTGAGCGACTGGGTGCAGGAATTCGCCGTCCTGTGGTCGAAGAGGATGGATCGCCTCGGCTCGTTCCTCGAAGACGACGGCCGTGCACCCGACGAGGCGAACCAGTGAGGAGTTCGAGCATGCCCACAGACACTGCCGACGGCATCGTGATCGACCAGTCGAACAACACCATCCGCATCAGCCGCACCTACGCCGTCAGCGTCGACCGCGCGTGGTGGGCTTGGACCGACGCCGAGGCGATCAGCCGCTGGTGGGGTCCACAGGGCTGGGTCGCGACCGTGTACGAGATGGACGTGCGGCCGGGCGGACGCTGGCGGTTCCAGATCGCGCCGGCAGACGGATCAGCCGCCCCGGTCCGCAGCATCGCCACCTACAAGGTGGTCGTCGCCCGCGGCGAGTTGCACTACGACGACGCCTTCGCCGACGACGCGTGGCAACCCGACGGCACGGGCACTTTCCCGACCGCGGTCACCTTCGCCTCGGTCGGCACAGGCTGCACCGTCGAAGTCGCGGCGAGCTTTCCCGACGGCCGGGCGCTGCGGCGGGCGGTCGAGCTTCAGATGGCCGAGGGGTACGCCGAGGCTCTCGACCGGCTCGGTGGCCTGCTGGCTGCCGTGCCCGGCAACCACACCGATGCACCATCAACCGGCGCACCAACAACCGATGCACCAATAGCCGGTGCACCATTAACCGAAGGAGAAGCGAACGTGTCCGACCTTCCTGACGTCACCGTCACTGTCACCTCCGCCGACGGCACCACGATCGCCTACGAAAAGACCGGTTCGGGCCCTGCGGTCATCGTGATCAGCAATGTCGCCGAGGACCACACCGGGGTCGCAGGCATGGCCAAGGCGTTGTCCGAACACTTCACCGTGATCAGCTTCGACCGCCGCGGCCGCGGTGCCAGCGGTGACCCACAGCCCTACGACCCGGCCCGAGAGATCGACGACATTGCCACACTGATCGATGCCGCAGGCGGCTCTGCGGCTCTGACCAGCGGATCTGGTGGCTGCGGGCTCGCCTTGGACGCGGCCAGTGCCCTGAGCGGCAAGGTGACGGGGCTCTATCTCTATGAGCCGCCATTCATCGTCGATGACTCCCGGCCTCCGGCGCCCGCCGACTACATCGAACACCAGGATGCACTGGTCGCGGCGGGCGAGCGCAGCGAGGCCGTCGAATACTTCATGACCGAGATGATCGGTGTCCCGGCCGAGTACATCCCAGCGATGAAGCAGGACCCTTCCTGGGACACCATGGTCAAATATGCCCACACCTATGCCTATGACGGCCGGATCCTCCGCGGCCTCCAGGACGGCAAGCCGCTGCCGACCGACCGCTGGTCGATCGACGCTCCGATCGCGGTGGCCGTCGGCGGCAACGGTGAGGCATTCATACGCGAGGGCGCAAACGCGCTGGCAGCGATCCTGCCGAACGTCACCGTGCTGACTCTGCCGGACCACGATCATTCCGCGTTCTGGATGTCGCCGGAACCGGTCGCCCAGCAAGCACGCACCTTCCTGCTCGGCTGAGAAGGGCTCCGGTCGAGCCTCGGCACCGGCGCGACCGGCGAGCTTGTCGCAAGCCGAGCGCCGGTCGACCTCGTCCAGGCGAACTATTGCAAGAAGCTGTCGATGGGCGTCGCGTCATACTCCGTCGCGCCCGCCGTGGTGATGCCGCTGGGGGAGCCGGGCAGCCGCAGCGAGTCGAGGGCGCTCACATACAGGTCGGCCATTCCGTCACCGTCCGTGTCGCGCAGCCGTACCAGGCCGCCGAACTGGTCGTCGGCCATCAACGGGCCCGGCACGCCGGGGGAGTTGCGGGCGAACCACTGCGAACCGGTGCCGGACAGGCCGCTCGCCCGCCCCTTGAAGACGTGCACGCCGCCCGCGTTGCCCTTGCCGTCGATCTCCTCGTCCCGCACGCCGACCGCGAGGTCCGCGTAGCCGTCGCCGTTGACGTCGCCCGCCGAGACGGATGAGCCGAACTCGTCGTCGTTCTCCGGGGTTCCGGCGACGCCGCTCGTCGACTGGGTGAGGCGGGCGCTCCGGGACGGGCCACTGGACGAGCCGTACCAGACGCTGACGCGGCCCTTGTGCTTCGAGTAGAGGGAGGTGCCGATGGCGATGTCGCCGTAGCCGTCCTTGTCGAAGTCGGCGATGACACCGTCGCCGCCGCGCTCGGAGCTGCCGCCGTTGCCGGACTGGGACTCCAGGCGCAGGGTCTTGCCCGGGGTGAGCGAGCTCGCGCCACCCTTGATGAACCAGGCGTCCGACGCGATGTTCTCGGGGTTCACCGCGTCGCCGATGATCGCGAGGTCGGTCTTCTTGTCACCGTTGACCTTGCCGGAGATCAGGGCCGAGGCGTAGAAGGACGTCGTCTTGTCGAGCTTGGTCACGGTGCCGGTGGTGCCGGAGCGCTTGAGCGGGCCGCGGTAGACGTAGGTCATGGATTCGTTGATGACGGCCAGGTCCTGCTTGCCGTCCCCGTTGAAGTCGCCGGTCGCCAGGTCCTTGCCCATGTAGTTGTTGGCGCCGGGGTTCTTGTTCGGGAGAGTCGTGCCCTTGGACAGGCCGGAGGCGGAGCCCCACAGGATCGTCACGGCGCCCTGGTCGGCGCCGCGGGAGCCGTTCTCGCCGGTAGCAGCCACCGCGAGGTCGCCGTATCCGTCGCCGTCGAAGTCAGCGGCGGCCCGTACCTCGCCGAACATGTCGTCGGCCTCGTCGGCGCCTGGTACGCCGGTGCTCGCCTGGGTGATGCGCTGCTGTCTGGAGCCGGGCCCGGTGGCGGTCCCGAAGACCACGGTGACGCCGCCGCCCCCTCTGGAGCTGAAGCTCGAGTATGCGTAGTCGCGGTAGCCGTCGCCGTTGAAGTCGTCACCGTGCTCGGCGGGCGCGGCGCTCGCTGCCGCGGCGGGCAGGGTGAGGGGGGTGAGCCCCGCCACCACGAGGGTGGTGAGCGTGGCCGTCGTGAGGTTGCGCATGGGTGCGGGGGTTCCTTGTGATGTCGGGAGGCGGAGCGAGTGGCAGGGCGGAGACAGTGGGATCAGTCGGCGCTCTGGGTGCCGAAGCGGGGTGCGTGGACGCGTGACACGCGGGGTCGACGCAGCAGAAGACCGGCGGCGGGGCCGAAGGGTTGTACGGGGCGCGGAGTCACGTCGTATGTGATCGTTGGTTACGCCCGGCGGTGTCTTCACCAGTCACGCCCGCGTCGGCAGCGAGGCGAGGGTTACGGCTGCCCGGCAGGACTCGGTGGTCTTGCCGCAGCGCGTGGCGGTCTGCTCCCGCCGTCAGGATCGCAGGGTCCCCGGGGCGTCACGCGCCGTCGGGGTCACGCTGTTCGGGGCGGAGAGGCGGGGACGGCGCCGGCCTCTGGGGAAAGGGAGAACCGGCGCCGCAGGCCCCGCTGTTACACGATGCGTCGAGCGGGGATCAGTCGCCGGACCGCACAGGCTCCAGCTTGATGCTGAAATGGCGAAGGATCGGCGACTGGCCCACGATGCGGTAGCCGCGCACCGATTCGGGGCTCTTGGCTATGTCCGCCAGAGTGGCGGCGACATGGTCGTAGTGGCTTCGGGTGTAGACCCGCCGGGGGAGCGCAAGCCGCACCAGTTCATAGGGTGCGGTCTTGATGGAGTTGCCTTGTTCGTCCTCTTCCCCGAGGTACAGGCTGCCCAGCTCCGCCGAGCGGATGCCGCCGCGGAGGTACAGCTCACAGACCAGCGCGGTGCCCGGGTACTGATGCGGGGGGATGTGGGGCAGCAGCCGCCCGGCGTTGACGTAGAGGGCGTGGAGACCTGCCGGCTCCACGATGTCGACTCCGGCCTCGCGGATGCGTGCGGCGAGGTAGGCGGCTATGTCGGCGCGTTCGGCGAGGTAGGACGGTTCGGTGACCTCAAGAAGTCCGCGGGCCATCATCTCGAGGTCACGGCCGGCCAGGCCGCCGTAGGTGGTGAATCCCTCGGTGGCGATGAGCAGGCCCGCGCACTTCTCGGCGAGATCAGGGTCCTTCAGACCGATGAAGCCGCCGATGTGGACGATGCCGTCCTTCTTCGCGCTCATGACGCAGCCGTCCGCGAGACGGAAGGCTTCCTCGGCGACCTGGCGGGGGGTGAGGTTGGCGTAGCCGGGCTCGCGCTGGGTCACCAGCCAGGCGTTCTCCGCGAAACGCGCGGCATCCAGGATCATGGGTACGTCGTGGCGGCGGCACAGTTCGGCGGTCCGCTTCAGGTTCTCCATGCTGACCGGCTGGCCACCGCCACCATTGTTGGTGATGGTCATCAGCACGGCCGCCACGGGCGCCTGATGCGCGTTCTCCAACGCCTGCTCAAGGGCGAGCAGGTCGATGTTGCCCTTGAACGGGTAGTCGCTGTCGAGGTCCTTCGCCTCGGCGCAGGGCAGGTCGTACGCCTGGCAGCCGGTCAGTTCGACGTTGGCGCGGGTGGTGTCGAAGTGGGTGTTGGACAGCACGCTCGTGCCGGGCTTGA
Organism: Streptomyces sp. DSM 118878; assembly: GCF_052936595.1. Classification (NCBI taxonomy): domain Bacteria; kingdom Bacillati; phylum Actinomycetota; class Actinomycetes; order Kitasatosporales; family Streptomycetaceae; genus Streptomyces; species Streptomyces sp. DSM 118878. The sequence continues at coordinate 207,519 of NZ_CP193622.1, read as the reverse complement.
GCAGCGCCGAGAACAGGATGCGCTCGGCGGCGCGACCCTGGTGTGTCGGCAGGATGTGGGGGTAGCCGGTGAGCTCGGAAACGACCTCGTGCCACCGGTAGTAGCTGCGGCTGCCGGCGTAGGACTCGTCGCCGTGCATGCCCGCGGCGAGCTGGTCCGCGGAGATGGCACCGGTCCCCGAGTCGCTCAGCAGGTCGATGGTGACCTCGTCGGCACGCAGTTCGAAGGGGTTGTAGGCGACGCGCTGCAGAGCGGCCTCGCGCTCCGCTCGGGTGGTGAACGCGAGCGGCTCTACGACTTTGATGCGGTACGGCTCCACGTGACTTCCTTTTGTGCGGTGTGTGGGCTGGCTATGCGGTGTGCGGGCCGGCATGACCGGCGGCCTCGCGCCCGGAGTGCAGGGCGCTCTGGGCTCGTTGTGCGGGCAGAAGACCGACGTGCGCGTACTGCTCCTGTGGCGGCCGGGTCAAGTAGGCCTCGGAGGACAGATAGGCGGTGATGCGGGGCTGCCGGTTTCGCTCGTACACGAGAGCGAGGTAGGCGATCAGCCCCACACCGTCGGTGAGCTGACGCTGAGTGAGCGCGCGCAGGCTTCGGCTCAGGACCGTGGGGTCCATGCCGAACCGGGTCAGCAGGGCGGTTGCCCGGGCGAGGACCTCCTCGTCGTCGCGCGCGTAGTCACGGACGGGGATGTGGAGCGTGAAGCCGCTCGGGTCGCTGTCGCCTTCGGTGAAGGAATGGCAGGTGAGCGCAGACCGCCGCAGCAGCCGCGGCGTACCGTCCCCGTCCTGCCCGGAGGGCAGGGAGCCGGCGGCCGCGTGGAAGAAGTAGCGGATGTCCGCCGCCGAGGCCCCGGACGTACGGCTGAGCGCGCAGGCGTCGTCGGCCGACATGCGCGGGTGCTTCACATAGACCTTGACGCGAGGTGACTTCCAGTCGCCCAGGTCCAGTGCGAGGAACGGATAGCCCGCCGCGGGGGGAAGTTGCGCGAAGGCCTTGCCGTAGCCGAGCCGGCGCAGCGCCTCTTGCACGGTGCGTGCGGCGTGCTCGGGCCCGGCGGCGGAGGGGTTCAGATACACCTTGACGCCGGGGACCCCTCCCGCGCGCAGGTCGAGCGCGTACCACAGTGACAGTGGTCCCTCGGCCGCAGCGGGCAGGAACAGGTCCTCCATGGCGTCGAGCTGGTCGGTGGAGAAGTTCCACCGGGCGGCCATCGCGCGGATGGCGTCGAGCCCGGCGCGGCCGCTGTCACCCATGTCGTCGTGGGCCCAACCGGGCTCCACGAGAACCCGCAGTGCCGGAGCGGCGCCCGACGTACTGGCGAGGGAGAACTCGACGGGGGTGTGGTCATCGGAGAGGAAACTGGGCGACGCCGGAGGCAGGGACAACGGTCGCCGGGCGGAGCCCGCGAGGGAGTCGAGCAGGACCTGCCCGTACAGCGCGGTGTCCGCCTCGCTCAGACCCACCGTGGCGCCGAGGCGCAGCAGTTGCCCGAGCACGTGATCGCCGAGCGTTGTCCTACCGGGTTCAGCTGCCGGTATGCCGGTTGCCGGGTGGGAGGTCGCCGGGAGGGAGGTCATCGCGTACCTCGCACGTCCAGGCGCAAGAAGCGTCCGCATGGTGCGCAGGTACGGTGACGTGCTCCGCCGAGGGAGGAGACAAGGGCCGATCCGCCGCACGCGGCGGGTATTCGGCCCTGCGCCTTGTCGGGATCGCCGCACCCGCACGGGTTCTTTCTGCTGACTGTGGTGCGCCGCTGGCCCGGCCGGTTGACTGTCGAACGGGGCGCGGAGGTTGCGAGGTGCACTGCCTCTCCTTCATCTCGTGTCACTCCAGACACTCCGCGCTGTCCTACCCCTGTAAGTGATCTTTCATGCAGGCTACAACAACTGCCCGTGTCGCCTGCGTCACAGGGGGTGCGCCGGTTACTCGCCCGTCAGCCACCTCACGAAGCTGCTCCAGCGCCCCGGCTTGCCGGTGGCCTGCGGTGCCGCGGGCGTGGGCGCCACGGGAGGGTGGGCCTGGTGGCGATGGTGCGCGGCCGTCGGCTCGGGCTCGGCCGCGGGGCGCGGGGTGACCGCACCGAAGCGGACGGGCAGGCTGGCCAGGGCCCGGTTGAAGGGGCCGGGCCGCCAGGCGAGGCTGTCCGCGGGGACAGCGAGTTCAACGTCCGGCAGCGCGTTGAACAGAGCCTCCAGGCCGGTCAGGGCGATGAGCCTGGCCGGTTCCTTGGACGGGCAGGCGTGCGGTCCCGCGCTCCAGGCGAGGTGACCGCGCGTGTCCGCCCCCTGGTCCGCGAGCGCCGTGTTGGCAGCACCGAAGGACACCAGGAGCAGCTCGCCGGCGCGGACCTTGTCGCCGGCCACGTCGGTGTCGGCGACCGGGTAGTGCGGCGCGTAGTTGGACATGGGCGCGTTGCGCCACAGGGTGTCGTCGAGGGCCTTGTCGAACTGCCCGTTGCGCGCGTACTCCTCAACGGTCAGCATCGTGTAGAAGGCGTTGCCGATGAGGTTGCCTTCCGGCTCGCCGCCCGCGCCGAGGAGCAGCACCAGCGTGTGTGCCAGTTCCTCGTCGGTCAGCTGTGCCGGGTGCTGCATCAGGTAGGACGTGATGTCCTCCCCGGGCTGGGCGCGCTTGAGTGCCACCAGCTCGCTGACCGCCTGGAGCAGGACCTGGCTGGCCTGCTCGGCGTTGACGCCGTCGAACATGCCGGAGATGCCGAACAGGACCCGGTCGCCGATCTCCGCCGGGCAGCCGAAGAGTTCGTTGAAGACGTACAGGGGGAGCTGCTGCGCGTAGTCCCTGAGCAGGTCGGCGCTGCCGCGGGCGCTGAACTGGTTGATGAGGAACTGGGCGGCCTGGTTGACGATGCGGCTCAGCCGGCTGTTGCTGACCCGGGCGAGGCTCTCGGTGATGGCCTGCCGCAGCCGCACGTGCTCGGCGCCGTCGGTGAACATGCAGTTCGGCCGGTAGGCGAGCAACGGCACGACCGGACTGTCGGGGCGGATGAGGCCCTCGTTCAGCGCACGCCAGCGGCGTGAGTCCTTGCGGAAGGTGGTCGGGTCCTGCAACAGCTCAAGAGCCGCGCTGTAGTCGGTCACCAGGGTCGCCTCCACGCCGGGCGCGATGGTGACCGGTGCCGTGGGGCCGAGCTGGCGCATATAGCGGTAGTACGCGTGCGGGTTGGCAGCGAACTCCGGGGTGTCGAGGGGTATGCGCTGCCCGCTGCCGTGTGCGGGGCAGCCGGGCGGAGGTACGGGAGGGGTTGTCATGCGTGCTCCAGGGCGGCGCGCTTCTGCAGATAGCGGACCATGGTGATCAGGGCGTTGACGGACGACGCTTTGTCGCGCGCGTCGATGGTGACGACCGGGGTGTCGGGCAGCAGGTCGAGCGCCTCCCGGACTGCTTCCGGGCTGTGTACCGCGCCGCCGTCGAACTGGTTGATGGCCACGGCGAAGTCGAGACCGTAGCTCTCGACCAGATCCATGACCTCGAAACTGTCGGCCAGTCGCTCGGGGTCCACCAGGATCAGGGCGCCCAGCGCTCCGCGGGCCATGTCGTCCCACAGATTGACGAACCGCTGCTGGCCCGGTGACCCGAACAGGTACAGCACGATGCGCTCGCTGAGGGTCAGGCGACCGAAGTCCAGGGCGACGGTGGTCGTGGTCTTCCCCTGTACTCCCTTGAGGTCGTCGACGTTCTCCGAGAGGCTCGTCATCTGCTCCTCGGTGGACAGCGGCGCGATCTCCGAGAGCGAGCCGATCAAAGTGGTCTTGCCGACGGCGAAGTGCCCGACGACCAGGATTTTCACCGCTGTCTGCTGTGCGCCGCTGCGCACGTAGGCGTCCTCAGACAGAGAGAGCCTTGAGGCCATCGAGCACCTCCTGAAGCAAGGTCTTATTGGCGAGACGAGCCGAGGGCACTGGCGCACGGGTGACCAGGTAGCCCCCCTCGGCGAGGGAACTGAGCAGCACCTTGACGACACCCAGAGGGAGCTGGGCATGTGCGGCGATCTCGGCGACCGAGAGGTAGCCGGTCGAGCACATCTCCAGGATCTGCTGCTCCTCGGGCGAGAGCCGCTGGGGACGCTGCTGCTCGTCGGTGGCCGTCGTGACGAGGGTGATGAGGGCGAACGCGCCCTCGTCGGGCAGATCACGCCCGCGGGTGATGACGTACGGGCGGACTAATTCTCCGGCCTCGGACACTACTTCGAGTTCGGTACCGTCGGGGTCTGTCATGAGGTGACCGTGTCGATGCGGCGGCCGGTCGACATGGCCTTGCCCAGTCGGCTGACCAGCTGCTGCATCCGGTACGTGATGTCTCCCATGTCGACCTCGGCGGACGCTGCCACGGCGAGGTAGGAGCCACCTCCTGCGGCGTTCAGGAACACCCAGCCACCGTCGAACTCAATGAGCGTCTGGCGCCAGGACGCACCGTCGTCACCACAGAAGAATCCGACGGACCGGCTGAGCGACTGGAGTCCGCTCACGGCGGCGGCCACCTTGTCGGCGTCGTCCCGGCCGATCTCCGCTGTGCGGGACATCTGCAGGCCGTCGGCAGAGATCAGGACCGCGTGGAGGGCATGGGGGATCGCCAGCGCGTCCTCAAGCATCCAGGACAGATCGTCGCTCACGGGGCATCGAATCCTTCGTGTGAATCGGCAGGAGTGTCGCGTTCAGCGGCCGGTACCCCCGCACTTCGGCCGCTGAGAGTGCCGCGTTGAAATGCGCCCATGGCCGCCACCCGCGCCTCCGCCGACCGGGCCGGAGGCGCAGTCGCTTCGTCGGGCTGGTTGTCCGGCACGAGTGCCATGGCGCGGCGCTTGTTCTGTCGCCGGGGCAGCCCACCCTCTGTCGTGGCGGGAGCCGAACCGCTGTCCCCTGAGCCGAAGTGGGCTCCTTGCGTCGCGGTGGGCTTCGCCGGTTCCGGCATGTCCGTCAGCAGGTCCTTGGGCACCATCACCACCGCTCGGACGCCGCCGTAGGGAGAAGTGCTGTCGATGGTGACCGTGAACCCGAACCGCGCGCACAGCGCGCCGATCACCGCGAAACCGAACGCGGGAGGGTTGCCGAGTTCGGAGACGCTCACCGCGGACCCACCCGACAGAAGGGCTGTGGCGGCCGTCTTCTCCTCCTCGCTCATCCCGACACCCGCGTCGTCGATCACGATGCAGATGCCCTTGGGCACCGTCCGCACCTCGACGTCCACCATGGAGGACGGCGCTGAATAACTGGTGGCGTTGTCGAGAAGTTCTGCCACCGTCAGCGCGACCGGCTCGACGGCGCGGCTGGTCACCGCGATGTCCACCCGCGAGGCGATGTCGATGCGCTGGTAGTGCCGGATACGGCCCTGAGCTCCGCGGATCACGTCATAGATCGATGCCGCGTCCCGCTGGCGGCCGAGCCACCCGCCGCACAGCACGGCAATGGATTGCGCACGCCGGTTGAACTGCGAGTTCATGTGGTCGACGTCCAACAGGTCCCGCAACACGGCCGAATCGCCGTACTTCTTCTGCAGCCCGGAGATGGCCCGTTGCTGCTCCGCCGCGAGGCCCTGGAGGGTCTGCATCGCAGACTTCAGTACGGTATTGGTGGCGTTCTCCGCCTCTTCCTTGGCCTGTCGGACCACCTCGTCGTAGCCCCTGCGGAGCTCTTCGATGGTGGACTGGAGGACAACGCTGCTGTTCTGAAGTTCGGTCAGGTCGCTGTCCACGCTCTGCTTCTGACGGCGCAACGATTTGATCGTTTTTCGCTGGCGAACGACAACCGTGGTGGCGACAGGGACGCCGGCAGCAAGCGCCCAGACTGTCGGATCCTGCAAAATTGTCATGTGACTCTCTTTGAGCGGCTGGAGTCCAGCTCTCGGAATCTGTCCATGCGGACCCTCGGCGTGGGCAGTCTTCACCACCCGGAGAGCCCTCTGGCTGTAGTCATGCCGAGGAGAAAGCCCACATGGCATGTGCCCGAGATCGTAGCACCCGACGATCATGAAGCCCTGTCAAGTGCGCCACGCCGTTGCAGCGTTGGCGAAAAACCCACGCATGGGTCGGTGGAGAAGTTGTGGGGGCGACGTGGAGACGCGCGACAACTGGCCACGCACTGAGTCACCCGGCAGTGCGTTACCTGGCTTTCCATGACGTACGGGTATTCGTGCCTTGCAATCGTCTGCCGCGATGAGGCGCAGACCGGCAAGGCGAAGCCCATACGATAGGTGCCCGCGCAGCGCAAGATGGCTTGTTTGAGTACGACTGCGGGACGGTGAGGCTCTGTTCGACGCGGGGATCGTTGTGCCGCGCGGGGCCCTCGTGATGTCAGGCGGCGCGTTTCACGTGGCGGACCAGCCACATCAGCAGGGCGTCGAGGTCAGCGGCGGCCGAGAGGACTCGGTCGACCGCCTCGGGGGTGTGCAGCCACTCCTCGCAACCGAGGGGGCGGGCGGCGATCAGAGAGCGGTGGCGCAGCAGGTCCGTACGGGAGTGGTCTGCCGGATAGCCGCGCGGGAGGCGCTTCATCACGTCCCCGGAGATGTCGTAGCCCTTCTTCCGCACGTCCTCGACGATGACGGACAGTTCGCGGCCGCTCCCCTCGGAGGCCACGGCTCTGCGGAACATGTCCACCTGGCCGGGATCGGGGTACCACCAGGCGCCCTGGATCCGCAGGCCGTCCAGGGAGAAGCGGAGTCCGATCTCGATCTTGCGGCCGAGCCGGATCACCGCGCTCTGGTGCTGCCACCACCAGGAGTCGGTGCGGTAGTGCCAGACGGAGAAGTCCTCGTACCGGGGGTCGGTGTCCGCGACCTCGTTGAGCAGGGCGATCATCGGCTGCCGGACCAGGCGTTCGCGGTCCGCGCGGTAGCGCTCGCGGGTCGCGTGGCTCGGTTCACCCTGGAGCTGCCACAACACGTCCATGGCCTGTTCCGGCCAACCGGTGAACTGTCCGCGCATGCGCGCAGGATAGCGCCCGGGTCAGACCGCGGAGGATCCGGACCGGTTCTTCGCGATGTTCCGTATCTTCTTGCTGCTGCCTGACTCGGCGAGCAGGCCGAGCACCGCCGCCGACGTCGACTTCTCGGCGAGGACGCGCTGCATCCAGCCCGTGACCTGCGCCAACTCGGCCGGTGTCGGCACTTGTCCGTCCTCGATGGACAGGTAGAGCAGCCAGTCGTGGACGCGGCGGCGGATGAACTCGCGGTACCCCTCCGCCTTGAGCCGGTCGACCTCCGGCAGTAGTTCGGCCGACCACTGCCGGAACTCGGCAGGACCGGTCACCTGCATCGCGATCCTGTCGACGAGCGCGACCACCGCAGTCTTGGACGTGATCTCGTTGGGATCGCGCAGAATCGCGGCCACGATCGCGCGGTCCCGGTGGCGGCTGTGCGAGGCGGCGGTCACCGCGACAACGCGTTGGTACGCGGACGATCGGACGTGCTCGTCCGCGACGGCATCGTCGACGTCCACATCGACGATGCCGGCCCCCGCCAGCAACGCGGCCACATCGGAACGCAAGGTCATCGCTTCATCCCTCAGGGGCGTGTGCGGTGGTGGTACGGCCGCCTGTGACGCGCAGCAGGTCGAGCTTCCCCTCGTCGCTGCTGCCGGACGCCGTTGTGTAGGTGACCATGCGCAGATCCGCGCCCGGAACGATCAGGACGTCGCAGTCGAGCAGGATGTCGCCGATCTCCGGATGCCGGATCGTCTTGCGGTCGGTGGTGTGCTGAGCGGCGGCTGTCCGCGTGGCCCAGTGATGGGCGAAGACGTCGGATCCTGCCCGCAGCTCCTGCACCAGATGATCGAGCTGGGTGTCCGCGGGGTAGCGGGAGCCGGCGTCCTTGAGATCGGCGACGATCGATGCCTCGAAGGCGTCCTGCCCGCGCTCGGACCGCATGGGAAGCAGCGAGGCACGGGCGGCGCCGTTGCCGAAAAGGGCACGCGCGAGGTTGCGTTCGGCGGCAGGGAGCGCCGAAGGGTCTCCGTGCAGCGCGCTCCACATGGTGTTCCACCACACCAGGGACCAGTCAGCGGTGAACACCCCGATCGGGACGTCGCCCAGGCGCGCGGCCAGCCGCTGGATGCTCGGGGGCACATGGGTGCTGACCGTGCCGTCCTGCGGCGGCAGGAGCCCGGCGCTTCGGTACAACTGGTCGCGCTCGGGCCGGGAGAGCTGAAGGGCCCGAGAGAGGGCGCCGACGACCTGGGCCGAGGGATTCTTCGCGCGTGACTGCTCCAGGCGCAGGACGTAGTCGACCGAGAGCCCGGCCAACTGCGCGAGTTCCTCGCGGCGCAGGCCCGGGGCGCGACGGCCGGCCGTCGCGGTGAGGCCGGCGTCGACCGGAGAGAGACGGTCGCGCCAGGCACGCAGGAGTGCGCCGAAGGTGGAACGGGAGGCAGCCATGGACTCCATTCTCGCTGCTCTTCACCCAGGGAGCCTGGGTACTGCCAGTCCTGGTGACGGGGACGGCACTGGTTGGCGGTGGCGCGAGCGGCGAATGTGGTGATGCGCCCAGCCGGGCGCACACCGGTTGAAACGTCAGCAGAGGGACCTCGCATGCAGCACACCATCGTGATGACGGGCGCGAGCCGCGGCATCGGTCGCATCGCCGCGGAGCACATCCTGCGCCGGTCGCCCGACGTTCACCTCCTTGTCGTCACCCGCAAGTTCTCCGGCGCGCGCCTGACCGAAGAGCTGAGCACGGGCGGGCACACGGTCTCGCATGTCTCGGCGGACCTCGGCTCGCTGGACAGCGTCCGTTCCGCTGCCGCCGAGATCCGCGAGCGGCTGGAGCGTGGTGATCTGCCGCCGCTGCGCGGCTTCGTGGGCAACGCGGGCATGCAGTACACGAACGCGCTGACCGAGGGGCCCGACGGGTTCGAGTCGACCTTCGCGATCAACGTCCTCGCAAACCACCTGTTCGTCCGCCTGCTCCAGGACCGGTTCGTGGCTCCCGCCCGAATCGTGATCACCGCCAGCGACACCCATTTCGGTGACTTCAAGCACAACATGGGCATGGTGCCGGGTCCGGCCTGGAAGTCCCCGGACGTCCTCGCCCGCCCGGGCGCCTTCCCCGAGCCGGACACCGCGGCCGGCGGGCGTACCGCGTACTCCACGAGCAAGCTGGCCGCGATCTACCTGGTCCACGAGTACGCGCGCCGCCTGCCGGCCGGGATCGACGCCGTCGCCTACAACCCGGGGTTCGTCCCCGGCACCGGCCTCGCCCGCAACGCCGGGCCCGTCGCCCGGTTCGCGATGCGCCGCATCCTGCCGGTCATGACCCTCACCCCGTTCGCGACCAGCCGCAGTGCCGCCGGAAGCTACCTCGCCGATGTCGTCCTCGGCACGACGAAGGCGCCGACCGGGTCCTACGTGGACCGCACCCGTACCGCCCGGTCGTCGAACGAGTCCTACGACCCTCGGCGCGAGGCCGAGCTCTGGGACACCGCCGAACGGTTCACCGCGGCCTACGCTGCCTGAGCTGTGACACAGGCTCTCAGGCGCGCAGCGGCAGGCCGGCGGCGTGGAAGAGCCGGTCACGGGAGGCCGCGGCCTCGTCGAAGACGGTGTCCCCGGCCTTCAGCACACCGTTCTCCTTGAGGACGTCACCGGCCACCACGACCATGTCGACGTTGCCGGCGTGGCCGCCCGCGACGATCGTGGCGGCGACGTCCGTGGCGGGCAGCAGGTTGGCGTGGTCGAGGCGGATCATGATCAGGTCGGCCTCCTTGCCGGGGGTCAGGCTGCCGGTGCGGTGGTCGATCCCTGCGGCCCGCGCGCCCTCGATGGTCGCGAAGGACAGCAGGTCGGCGGCGTCGAAGGTCGGCAGTCCTGCGATCCGGTCCATGGGCCCGGCCGCACCGGCGAGGATCAGCTGCTGGTAGGCGAGCGTTGCCCGCATGACGCCGAACATGTCACCGCTCACGATCGTCTCCGTGTCCACGCTGAGGCTCGGGCGGACCCCGGCGGCCAGCAGCCGGTTGGTGGCCGGCTGGCCGAGGCCCGGCATGAAGACCTCCAGGGCGCCGGCGACGGACGCGGTCGCCCCGTGCGCGGCCAGCATCCTCAACTCCTCGTCGGTCGACGTGCAGCAGTGGATGAACGTCATGTCGGAGGCCAGCAGCCCCGTCTCGGCGAGCTGCCGGATGGCCTGCTGCTCCGCCCCCCACTCACCGAGGCCCACATGCATGCTGATCCGCAGGCCCAGCTCCCGGGCGAGCCGGATGTCCTGCTCGGACACGCCGGGGGTGGACAGCTCCGGTCCACGGAGCATCGCGTTCAGCGTGACCCGCGCCGAGTCGTCGGACAGCACCTCGTCGCGGATGCGCCGGATGTCGGCGGGGTGGGTGCGGTTGCTGCCGAACTGCCACTGCTCGGCCTCCGTCGACGGCCAGCCGTGGTCGAAGACGGCGCGGATGCCCGACTCCCAGTGTGCGGTGATCGCCGCGTCCGAATGCTCGGGGCTGTTGCTGATGTGGGACTCGTCCCGCACGGTCGTCACCCCGGAGTCGAGGGACATCAGGTCCGCCGCCAGGTTGCCGACGTGGACATCCCGCGGGTCGAAGTGCTGGCCGAGGCCGATCTGCACGTTGCTGCGGTACTCCTCATAGGTCCAGGCAGGGCCCAGGTTGCGCAGCGCCCCCTGCCAGTTGTGGCGGTGGGTGTCGATGAAGCCGGGCAGCACGGCGCTCCCGGTGCCGTCGACGACCCGGGCCCGGTCGTCGGACACCTGCCGGCCGGCGGACAGGTCCCGGCTGACTTCGAGGATCCTGCCGTCGCCGACGAGGACGTCACCCACGAAGTTGCCGAGCTTGTCGTCCTGCGTCATCAGGTACGCGCCCTTGATCAGGATGCGTTCCTTGTTCTGCGGCTGGTTGTGGGACATCTGTTGTTCCTTTCGTGCCGCGGGCGGCACTGTGTCGCTTGTTTGTCGAGGTCCGGGCACAGATGTGGATCACTTGCCGGTGGTGCCACGTGGGCGCCGGGAGGCGATCCAGACGGCGGCGAAGGTGAGCAACGCGCCGAGTACGGTGAGGACGGAGGGGGACTGACCGCCGGAGGGGACCAGGAAGTCCAGGGCGATCGAACTGGCGAGTTGTCCCGCGATCGAGGCCATGCTCAGCAACAGCACACCGATCCGGCGTACGAGGACTGCCGAGGCGCCGATGAACACCATGCCGCACAGGCCGCCGAGGTAGGCCCACCAGCTCGTGGGCAGCGGGTGCCCCGACGTTCCCTGGACGAGTGTCTTCACGCCCCAGGCGGCGGTGAGGAACACCGCTCCGACGCAGAAGTTGAGCCAGGTCGCGGCGAGCGGCGAGCCCGACGCGGCGGTCGACGCCCCGTTCAGGGCCTGCTGTACGCCGAGCAGGAAGCCGGCGGCGATCGCGGCGAGGGCGGGCAGGACGATGGCGGCGGGCGCGGGGGTGTCGGCGAAGCGGGGCAGGGCGGACACGACGGCGGCCACCAGGATGACGGCCGCTCCCGTGAGCCGGGCCGCGCCCGGGCGTTGCCTCAAGCCGCCGCCGATGCCCCGGGCGTCCACGATCAGACCGCTGAGGGTCTGCCCGGCGATGGCCGACACGGTGAACACGGCGATGCCGGTGATCAGCGCGGCGGTGGACTGGGCCAGCGCGAACGTGCCGCCCAGTACCCCGGCCAGCAGGTACCGGCGGGGGAGCCGGCCGTCCCGGGCTGCCCCGGCCATCCGGCGCAGCGCGCCACGTAGCCCGGAGGAGAAGAGGGCGAGGAGGGACAGCAGGACGAACCCGCCCGAGAAGCTGATCGCCGCTGCGGCGATGCCGTCATCAAGGCGATGACTCAGTTCACCGTTGAGCCTGGCCTGTACGGGGACCACCATTCCGGCGGCGATGGCCGCCGCGACGGCCAGGGACCCGCCGCGGGACACGGACGGGCGGGAGCGCCCCGGTGGCTGCGGACCGGGCCCGGCAGGGCGGCGGTCCGACCCGGGCGGTGCGGTGGGAGTGGTCATGTCGTAGCCCTTCAGGAAGGAGCAGGGGGCCGATCCCTGCACGACAACGGTCACTCCTCCTGGCTATCGTGTCCAACGAATGTTTCCGAACAACCAATCGGAAATGTCGATGAATATGCCGTCGATGAATATGGTCGATGAATAAGGGACTGGTGGTGAGGGATCGATGGATCAGAAGAAGCTGGAGTACTTCATCACGGTCGCCGAGGAACTGAACTTCACGCGCGCTGCCCAGCAACTGCACGTCACGCAGTCCACGCTCTCGGCCGGCATCAAGGCCCTGGAGCAGGACCTGAAGGCGGAGCTACTCGTCCGCTCCACGCGGTCGGTCAGACTGACGGAGGCCGGTTCGGCGTTCCTGCCCGAGGCGCGCACCGCGATCGAGGCACTCGACCGGGCCAGGGCCGCGGTGGAGCCGCTCTCCACGGGGCTGCGCGGCAGCCTCACCGTGGGCGTTCTCAGCGGGCTGACCGTCATCGACGTGCCCGCGCTGGCGGGTGACTTCCACCGGCGCCATCCGGAGGTCCGGTTGCGTACCGAGACCTCCCAGCGGGGAACCTCCGGGCTGGTCGAAAAAATCAAGGAAGGCCATGTCGACGTGGCTTTCGTGGGAGCCGACATCACGGACGCGCACCTGAGGGTGAGGGTGGTCAAGAAGTACCACGTCCAGTTGCTGGTTCCCGCCGGTCACCCACTGGCTCTCCGCAAGAGCGTGCGGCTGAAGGACATTGCCGGGGAACCCTTCATCGACATGCCCATAGGGTTCGGCCAACGCCAGGCCGTGGACGACGCGTTCACGAAGGCTGAGCTGTCCCGGCGTGTCCTGATCGAGGTGTCGGACATCACCACGATCGCGGAGTACGTGGCACACGGGCTGGGCGTGGCGCTGCTGCCCCCGGACTTCGCGGAGGCAGCCGGCGACGCGGTGTGTCCCGTACCCCTCGCAGACGCACATCTGTCCTGGACGCTCAGCGTGGTCGCCTCGGCGACGCGGGCGCCGACGCGGGCGCTGCACGCTTTCCTCGACCTCATCCCGCACCACATCCGGCGCGACCGCGTGTTCTGAACGGACGTACGCGCCGGAGTGAGCGCACGGTTGGCATGGGCCGGTCGCCGCGGCCCACGGCTGCTGCCTGGACGGGCTCAGGCGGAGGCGCGGGCGATGGTGCCCGCGGTGAGCGTGGCCAGCATCTCCTGCAAGGCAGTCACGAAGTCCAGCTTGAACGCGGTGAGTGAGGGGTCTGCTTCGTAGGCGGCGAGCATCGCCGGGGAGGGCCGTGCGTGTGTCCACACGGCGCCGATGGTCATGATCATGGCTGCGGTCAACTGCGGTGCGCTGTCGCCCAGTTCAGGAAGGTACTGGTGGGCCAACGCCGCGATGGCGACGACGTTGGCCACGGCCGCGCGCTTATGGCGGGCGGCCACCTGCGGGGAAACGTTGTGTTCCAGTACGCCCGCCTGCGCGCTCAGCAGGTCACACAGGACCCGGCGTTGGGCGAGGGAGCCCGCGATGACGGCGGCGAACTGCTCCGCACGCCGGCTCACCGGGGCGTCCTGGTCGATGCCGGCGTGCACCAGGGCGGGCAAGTCGGCGACCCACTGCCGCCAGGCACGGTCGAGCAGTTCCAGGAGGATCGCCTCACGCGATTCGAAGTAGCGCAGGACATTGGACTTCGCCAGCCCGACGCGGCGGCTCAGCTCGTTCAGGCTGATCTCGCCGATGGGCATCTCCTCAAGCATGGCGGCGGCGGTGTCGAGGATGGCCTGGCGCCGTACCTCGCGCTGCTCCTCACTGCGCGCGCGCTGAAAGTTCGTCATGCCCCCAGGTTACAGACTGCCGGTCTTTTGACATCAGACCGGTGGTCTCCTACGTTGGGACCGCAGTCGAACAGACCGCCGGTCTGAAGGGGGTGCCGGCGCGGCCTCACGAAACCGCCGAGCGCCGCACGACCGAGCACAAAACGCCGAGCGCCGCACGACCGAGCACAAAACGCCGAGCGCAAAACGCCGAGCACAAAACAACGAATCCGAGGAGCGTGACGACGGTGAACCACTGGACTCCCGACGACATCCCCGATCAGACCGGCCGCACCGCGCTGATCACCGGCGGGAACAGCGGGATCGGACTGGAGACCGCCCGCGCGCTCGCCCGGCACGGGGCCCGCGTCATCCTGGCCGGTCGCAGCCAGACCAAGCTGGACCGGGCCGCGGAAGCTGTGCGCGCCGCGACTCCCGGGGCCCGGACGGACACCCTCGTGTTAGACCTCTCCGACCTCTCCTCCGTCCGCGACGCGGCCACCCGAATCGCCGAGACCGAGACGGTCGACCTGCTCTTCAACAACGCCGGCGTGATGAACCTGCCCGAGCGGCGGACCACCCATGACGGCCTCGAGTTGACGGTCGGCACCAATCACCTCGGCCACTTCGCCTTCGACGCCCAGGTCTGGCCCGCCGTGCGCCGCTCGTCCGCACCGCGGGTGGTCACCGTCAGCGCCATCGCGGCGCGGTGGCCGATGGGCAGACTGGACGACCTGATGAGCGAAGAGAGCTACCGCGCCATGGGCGCCTACGCCAAGTCCAAGCGCGCCAACATCGTCTACACCCTCGAACTCGCGCGCCGCACTGCGAGCAGCCCCGTCGAGGCGCTCGTCGTCCACCCGGGGTCGGCGATGACCGGTCTGCAACAGCACGGCAACGGCGCGCTGAGCCGCATGATCACCCCGATCGCCGCACGCCTGCTCATGGGCTCGGCCGAGGGCGCGGCCTGGCCCTCCCTGTACGCGGCGACCAGCCCGTACGTCCAGTCGGGCAGGTTCATCGGCCCCGCCGGACGGGACCAGAGCTCCGGCACCCCCAAGCCCGCCAAGCTCCCCAGAGGCGCCGACGACCCCGCGGAGGGCAGGCGGCTGTGGGCGGCGAGCGAGCAGCTCACAGGCGTCCCCTTCGACCTCTGAGCCGGGGCCGCCCTCCAGGGTCCGTCTTCAGGGTCCGTCTTCGCGGGAGGGATCGTCACCCGGTACGACAAGACCGCCACCTCCTAGGCAGCGGGTGAGTCCTGGGCGGAGAGTTCTTCGGCCAGTTCCATACAGCGCAGGCGGGCCGGGGAGAAGTCGTAGGGCATCTTGCCGGTGGCTTCGAACACGCTCATGGAGTCGGCCTCCCGCCTGCCGGAGCCGAGGTCGGCCTCGCCCTCGCCCTCGCCGTCATCGGCGGTGGCAGGGTGCACGGTGTCCCAGGCGTCGAAGAGGTCATCGTCGTCTTTATCCAGGCCGGACTCCTCGATGGCGGCTTGCAGGGCGCTTTCGAAGGCGTGCCGCTCGGCGGCCACTTGAGCCACTCGTGGATCATCGACGGCGACACTGTCATCGAGTGCCTCCTCGGCGTCATCGATGCGGTCGGAATCCTCCCGCAGAGTGGGATGCGTGGCCAGGACGACGAAGCGGGTGGCCTGGACGGCCGCGCCGAGCGGGCCGAAGATCCGCTCAGTGACCAGCAGGCTGTCCAGGTCCGCCTGGCGCAGGGAGCCCTCGGGCAGGCTCTTGAGGCGGTCGGTGACGAGGTCGGAAAGCAGGCCCATCCGGCTGCCTTCGGTGCGCATCCGCCGCACGGCGGCCCGTTGCCGCCGCAATTCCGCCTCCTGCTCGGCGAGGGTTTCCTCCAACCGCTCCAGGATGCCCGCGATACCTTCTCCGCTGTCCGCACCGGCGGAAGCCGTGCCGTTGGAGGCCGTGCCGGTGGTAAAGGCGTCGCGGATGTCGTCCAGGGCGATCCCGGCATCGGCCATCTTACGAATCCACAGCAGGCGGATCATGTCCTCGTACCCGTAGCGGCGGCGGTCGTCGCCGCCCCGCTCAGGCTCGGGGAGCAGCCCGATCTCGTGGTAATGGCGAATGGCCCGTGGCGTGCTGCCGACGAAGGCCGCCGCGTCACCGATCTTGACCTGGCGGGGTGGTGTGAAAGACGAATGCATGAGCAGGGACCTCTTCTTCAAGGCATCGGGTTCTTCAAGGCATCGGGACGTAAGTCCACCGGACCACATGCCGCTACGGAAGGTGCAACCCCGTACCACCGGACCGCTGCTGTCCGCCGTACTCAGACCTGCGCTGACCTGCTCGCACTCAGCTCCCCGACCTTCTCCGGACGTCGTACCGCTCTCAGGCAGTCGTCACCCGAGCGGCCTAGTACGACTCTCTCCGCCTGGAACGGGCCGACGGATCATGAGTGACTGAGCAGTGCAGGTAGGTGGGAATGGCGGTGTGCCGAGTTGGCTGTTTCCGCTCAACGACTGGTGTCGGTGCCGGCCTCTGCCTCATCGGGTGGCGCCGGTTCCGTACGGGAGATCCACCATGCACAGCAGTCCTGACGCTTGCCCCCAGCCGGCCATCGCCGCCGTGCACCATCCGTGGCGGCGCGGTGAGGCTCCGCGGATACGGCGCATCCGGATGCCGGACGACGGCGGCTGCCCCGTCATTCCCGGAATGACGGGAGTCCACTTCGTATCGTTCACGGACCACCCCGCGGACGGCTCGGCCCAGCGTCGGGCCTCCGCCCGAGTCCTGCACCGGATCGGTGAGCTGGGCCGGTGCCTTGGCACCGCGCAACCGATGGCGGGACAGGGAGCGCTGAGCATCGACATGGGGGCAGGCACCACCGTCATCTTCGCCGAAGCGCGCCTTGGCCCGCAGCGCCACTTCCTTCATCTCATGGGAGCCAAGCACCTGCCCGCGGAGACTCCCGGTGAGATCAACCTGGTGAGCGGCCCCTGCGTGTTCGGCAGCGGGACGCTGTGGGGCCGAAGCGACAACGGTGCTCGGGTGGACCTCCTGCACGCGCAAAGCACTCCGTTCCCCTGCCCTCTGGCCGCGATCGAGGAGACTCCGGGGCCGTCCTTGTACGAGTACGAGTCGGTTTTGCGGAGGGTACGCCTCATCGCCGATGTGGCCGCAGCCCTGCCCCGCACCGTGCCGTTGAACATAACCATCGATATACCCCGCGTGCAGTACTACCTGTACTTGCTGGACGCCTACTGCGGTGGACTGGTCAGTGCGGAGCTGGCCCTTGAGTGGTTCCGTATGGTCGATGCCAGGCATGCGCTCGCCGCAGGATTGTTCCGGGACCGTTTGCGATCTGAGCTCGCTGCCATTGACCGGCAGGATGTCCTTGTCAGAGAATCATCGGCACTGGGCGAGCTCGCACCGCATCTACGAAAGGCCGTACGCCGGGGAGCCATTCCCTGCGCCGATGACCTGACAGCCGTGCTGGCCGCCGGCGGCGACCCGGTGTGGAAGCTGCTGTTGGACCTCGATCCGCCGAAAGAGGTGGCCGATTTCGGTCCCGCCAGCTACGTCGTCGAGGAACTGCGTGCCGCCAACATTCATGAAGACAGCGCCCCCAGCATGGGTATTGCGGTCGAGAACCAAACCGAGTGGAAGGTCTTCGAGCGGAGCAGAGGAATTCTCCGTGAGATGACGGCGGACCGCGCATCCGTCCCTGGGCAGCTCCTCGGCGTGTACCCCTCGGAGCGGCTGCTCAACATCGATCCGCACGGCCGATGGGTCTACCCGTACTTCCTGGAAACCGGCCGCCATGCCCTCGATGAGGATGGCAATACGGTCGACCTCTTCACCGTGATCGACGAGCTCTACGCCTGATCAGTACAGGGCGGTCACGGATTGCGCCGACCGTACCGCTCATAGCTGATGATCTCCTGGGGGTCCCGGCGTTGGGAAGGGCGGTGCTTGTACGCGGGGTAGCCGATCGGAACCAGCAGTACAGGCTTGATCGAAGAAGGCAACCCGAACAGGAACCGCAGGGGTTCGGCGCGAAAGCTGTGAACGGGGCATGCGCCAAGACCGTGTGCATGGGCGGTCAGCAGCAAATTCTGTACGGCCATGGCAACGCAGAGACTCATTGCCCTTCTGTCGGCGGAATTTCCCAGGCTGTCATTGTCATCGATGCATGCCATGACTACTGCTGAGGGGATACCGAACACTCCGGGGGCGAAACTGCGCAGGCGCCGAATATTGCTTTTGTCCTGAATGACGATGAATGACCAGGCCTGGGCATTCGCGGCGTTCGGAGCCGAAACCATGCCCTGCAACAATGCGTCGATGATCTCTGGACCGATAACCGCGTCGGTGTAGGAACGCATCACGCTGCGAGACGTAAGTACCCGCAGAAAATGCGTAGGGGAAATCTCGGGCACAGGCGAAGCAGGAGGTTCGGCAGTCATGATTCCCCCATACCCTGCGGTGTTTTCCCAGCCTCGTTCGGAGCACCCGAGTTCCTTCGTTTTGCCCAGTGAAGTCACCCGCTTGAGCTACGGCGTGGCGCACTGCGTCGCCACATTGTTGGAAACCCGACCTGCCGCCGGGGTGCCTGCGGTATAGGGGCGCCGATGGATGCCAAGCTGGCTCCACACTTGCCGCGAGCTGCGGACCTGCTGCCGATCCACCCCCAACGGGCGCCCGTACCGATCGAATCGGCCGCGGCACCACAGCCGCCCCGGCGCCGGCGCTATACGAGAGGTGACCGAGCCATGACGACGACGGCCGATACCGACCAGCTGAAACTGCACGACGATCTGACTCTGCTCGCCGCCTATCTGCTCAGCGTGGGCCGCGGGTTGTTGGACGAGCCGCAGGAATACCCTCCTCTGCGCTGCATTGATGCCGCCCGGCGCACGATCCAAGTCCTGGAGGCGCACACTACGGCTGACCCGCGTCTCGTGGAGCTGCGGTCCAGGCTCGAGACGGTCGCAACCGCACCGGCGGAGGACTCCCCTCCGATGCGCGAACTACTGGATGACCTATGCATGACCATGGCACGCATCAGCAAGGACACCGCCTGACACTCAGTAAGGACACCGCCTGAGACTCAGTAAGGACACCGCCTGACACCGGTCCGATGCCCAGGCGGGCGGGTCGGCGCGGAGACAACACGCCCACCCAGTGCCTCGGTCACCGGTAATGCTCGGCGAACAATCGCGCGACGAGTTCGCCTCGACTGGAGACCTCCGCCTTGCCGAAGACGGCCTTGAGGTGGTCGCGCACGGTATGCGGAGAGATGAACAGCGTTGCGGCGATCTCCGTGGTGGGAAGCCCACGCGTGATGAGCTGGGTGATCTCCAGCTCGCGCGACGTCAGGCCGTACGCCTCGGCGATGAGGACCGCCCGGTCGGCGGCGGCCGTCGGCTCGATGACGAGCGCCACCGGACCGGGTTGCCCGGCGGGGCCGCTGAGACAGGAGGCGTGGCAGGTCAACCAGTGGCCGTCAACGGTTCGGATACGTGTCCTCGCGCCGCCCGTCCGGTCGCGGCCCTCGGAGATCGCCCGGGCCTGCAACGCGGTGGCGACCACCCAGATCGGCAGCCTCAGGCCCAACTGCGAGGGGATGGAGGGCCCTTCAGGGAGCTGCGCGAGGTGCTGCCGCGCCTCTTCGTTGATCGACGTCGGCTCGCCGGAGGGATCGAAGAGCACCAGTCCGGGCGCGGGTGCGTCAGCTCCGCCGCCGGACGCGGACGGGCGGGCGAACCGGCGTATCCGCGAGGCCAGCGGACCGGACAGACCGGCGAGCAGCGTGGTCTCGGCCGGGCCGAACGGGGCACCACCACGCATACGGAACAGGCTCACCGCGGCCCATGGCCGGTCGCCGACCCGCAGCACGGCCCGTAGCTCGTCGTCCACGCCCTGACTCCCGAGTAGCCGGCGGAAGCGCGCGCTGCGCGCGGGGAGATCGCCGGTGGCCGCGCGCAGACCGGCCGCCGGGACGGTGGCGCGGGCAAGGTCTCGAAACGGGAGGACGTTCTCCTCCAGGAGTTCGCTCTCCCAGTACTCGGCGCAGCCTTCGCCGGAGCCGAGGTTCTCCACCAGCATCGGCGCGGTGATGAGACCGGTCTCCGGGTCGGTGGCCGCCCATACGGCCGAGTCGAACGGCATGAGCCGTCGCAGCTTGGCGGACGTCCGGCTGAAGAGTTCGCGTGTATCGGTGACCCGATCCGCACCCGACAGGATCTTGGCGTGACCTGACAGCACCTCGACGTGGCGGCGCGCATCAGGCATGGAGATCCTTCCCGTGGTCTGGTCTCGTCTGGTCTGGACGCAGGCCAGCCTGCCCGCCCTCCTGCCCTGCGCCAACCCCCCATTTGAGGGGGACATTCCCGGCCGGTCACCGCTAGTGGGGGATGGGGCTAGGCATGGGCGGCGGCGAGGCTCGATGAGGCCGCGGCTCCTTGCGGCGGCGGCCTGGAACGTGAGGGTGTGAAGGGAAGAACATGGACATCGCAATCGTCGGAGCGGGTGCTGCCGCGGTCGGCCTGCTGGACACGCTGGCGGCCACCGCCGACAGCCCTGGCAGCCCTGGGGCCATCACGGTGTTCGAGCCGTCCCCGCATCTTTGGCGAGGCCGCCCGTACGGCCCTGACCTGGACACGGTGCTGGTCAACGCCCCGCCGGCCATCATGTCGATCCACCACCCGGACTTCGGGCACTACGCGGCCTGGCTGGGCACGCGTGGCCCGGCTCACCTCGATGAAAGGCTGGGCCAGCCGTTGGTTCCGCGCGCTCTCTACGGCGAGTACCTGGCACACACTGCGGAGACGGCGTTGGCCATCCTGTGCGAAGTCGGCTGGCGGGTGCGGGTCGTCACCGCCCGTGTCATCGGGGTAGCCAGGTCCGGGGCCAACTGGTCGGTGCGCACCGAGGACGGACGTGGGCACGAGGCCGACCACGTGGCCTTGTGCGTGGGCGGGGGGACGCCGCAGGACCACTACGGTCTCGGCGGCGCCTCCGGTTTCGTGGACGATCCGTACCCGCTGGCACGCACACTCCAACGGGTCGCGGCCGACAGCAACGTCGCGGTCATCGGGAGCGGCCTCACCGCGGTCGACGTCGTCGTGTCGCTCGCCGCGCGCGGGCACACGGGACCGATCACGCTGCTGTCCCGCAGTGGTGTGCTGCCCCATGTCTGGCAGCGCCCGGTCGAGCACCGGCCGCAGCATGTGACCGCCGAGCGGGTGGCGATGCTGCACCGGCAGCAAGGTGCCGTCGCTCTTGAGGACCTCATCGGGCTGCTGCGTGCCGAACTGGCTGAGGCCGGAGAGGACTTCGAAGGCTTCGTGGCCGACCTGCTGGCGACCACAACCGAAGATCCGGTCCGGCGCTTGAGGGCGCAACTGGACGCTGTCGACGACTCCAGGATCGGCCGCCGGGTCCTTCAGGAGACAGCGCACAGCCTTGGCCCGTATGCGTGGCGGCTGCTGCCCGAGCCCGACCGTGAGCGGCTGCGGCGCTACTTCCGCATGGCGACGAGTGTGGCCTCACCGATGGTTCCGGTGAACGCCGCCACCATGCTGCGGATGTTGGACTCCGGGCAACTCGACGTCGCCGTAGGCGTCCGCAAGATCGAGGCGGCGGAAGGGGGGTTCCGGGTACGCCGTGACTACGGCGAGCGCATTTTCGACGCCGTCATCAACGCCGTGAACCCGCCACCGCGGGCGATCCCCCGGGGGGCCGGGCAGTTGGTCACGGCCTTGCTGGCCGACGGCTCCGCCGAGCCGCACCCGGCCGGGGGGCTTGTTCCGGTTGACCCACGCCTGCACGTGGTGGGAGACCTCGCCGGGGGCGGTCCGTTCATAACGTCAAGCATTGCGGGCATAGCGGCCCAAGCGGCACGGGCCGCGCGGACGATCGTCGCGTCCGGCGACTGAATCCCCCTGCGATTGCCTCGCGCACCGATTCGGGAACGCGGCCTACACCTGCTCCTTGTAAACGGCTTCGATGTTGTTGCCGTCCGGGTCGTCCACGAACGCGCAATAGGCGCGGTACTCAGGCCAGAGCCGGGGTTCGTACCGGGACGTGCCACCAGCGGTCAGGGCGGCCTCGTAGAAGGCGTCAACCGAGGCTCGGTCGCGTGCGGTGAACGCGATGTGTGCGCCCCGGGTCACCGTGGCGTCACCCGCGGGGTACAGACCGAAGGAAGGAGTGTCCAACTCCTCTTCCCAGAACTCCGCTCCGCCGTCAGCCGCTTCCCCGACAACGCCAAGAGGCTTGAGCGCGGCAGTGTAGAAGCGGGTGCTCGCATCGAGGTCCGAGGCGATGAAAGTGACGTGGTGGATGAAGGGCCATCGTTGTGTCATGACCGCGCAGTCTACGAGTGCCGAAGTCAAAGCCGGGCACCGGGCTCGATGTAGCACCGCGTACGTCGACCTGGCGGCGGCAAGGGCTCATACGCTGCATCCTGTCCGCGAACAATCCGCGTGCACCGGTTGATCAGGTTGGGGAACACTGTGCTGATGAGCTCTACAGCTTCCCGGACAGCGCAGGAACGGGCCCTTGGGCATGTCGCGGAACTGGCGTCGGGCCCTCCGATGGATCCCGCATTGCGGGTGACCCTGAACTTCCACCCGGACCGCCTGCTGCACGGCAAACCGATCCTGGACGCCATGGCCGAGGCCGGCGTCTACCACTCACAGTTCGTCACTGGGACCAGCAACGGCGGCCTGACCGCGCATCCGGGCGGCGACCGGTGGCGTTGGGAGAGCCGGATCTTCGGCGGCGCGTACGACGAAGCGACCGCTGAGGAGCGGCCCGTCTACGGGGCGTTGAACTTCCGTCGCAAGCCGGTCGGCGGGGCCCCGCGGTTCGGCTCGGCCCACTTCCGGCTGACGCCCCAGACGCTGACGCGCAGCACGTTCTGTTACCCGGACAGTTTCCTCGAACCGTCGGATTTCGGTGTTGTGGCCCGCATGGGGCTCATCGAGCTTGCCCTCGCCGATCGACAGGACGAGCTGGACGATTACATCGAGGCTCAGGTGCACGGGCCGGTCCGGCTGCGATGCCATGTGGAAGCGCTGGTTCTGGACCCCTGCTACCGAGGCACGACGGTCGAGGACGCGGCGCTGCGTCTCGGCTGCCCGGTGGAGTGGCACCCGGGCTTTCGGCTCGGCGTCGAAGAACTCCGACGTCACCCCGGCTACCGCGGTCAGGATTACGTCGACTTGGGCGAGCGGATCGCGGTCGACGGCATGCTCGATCCGCGGATCGTCGCGGACGCCGCATGTGCCGGCCTCTATGACCCCCAGGCGGTCAAGAAGGTATGGCACTACTTGGCGCGATTCGGGTCCCCCTGGAAGGCCACGGACACATCGGTGACTCCGGCACCGATGGAGGGGGCTGTACCCGATGGCCTTCGTTGAGGGGAATGCCGCCGACCTCAGCTACCCGGGGAGATTGCGGAACAGACCCTCGAGGTCCTGTTCACCGTCCCGGGTCTGGGCGCCGTTGGCCAGCCCGGCGGCCATGAGTTGTGCTGTGGCGGGGCGGAATATGAGCCCGGCCCAGGCGTCGTTCTCCCGCGCCAGGCCATCAGAATGATCGCGGAGGACGATGGCTCGCTTGGCTGCCGCGAGGACGCTGCCGGGCAACGCGGCGATGTTACCGGCGAGGCGGTCGACGAACTCGTCGAGCTGGTCGGCGGGGACGGCTCGGTTGACCCAGCCGTACCGCTCGGCGGTCTCGGCGTCCATCAGGTCGGCGCCGAGCACGATCTCCAAGGCACGGTTACGGCCGACGCGCTCGGTGAGGTACTGCGTGGCGCCGCCGCCGGGGACGATGCCCATGAGGGCCTCGATCTGGCCGAGCCCGGCCTTGCCGATCGCCGCGAACGCCATGTCCGCGGCCGTGACGAACTCGGCTCCGCCGCCGCGCGCCTTACCCGCGAGCTTGACGATGGTCACCTGAGGCTGACGGCGCAGCTGCTCCCCGACGGCCTGGAAGACGTTGACGCCGTCCGGCAGGTCGGCCATGAGTCCGGCGAGGGCGTCCGGGGTGGCGGTCATGTCGACGTGGGCGAGGAAGAAGTCCGGGTCCGCGCTGTCGAACACGATCACGCGTACGGTGTCGTCGTCGGCCAGCGTGGTGAGCAGGCGCCGCACATCGGTCATGACCGCGACGCTGATGATGTTGACCGGCGGGTTGTCGATCGTGACGTGCGCGACTCCGCCCTTCTGGCTGACCCGCAAGGTTTGGTAGGCGTCGTGGCCCATGATGAGTTTTCTCCTAGGTATCCGGCAGGACCCTGGTTCCTGAGGTATACCTACTGTGAAACCGCCCTTGACCTGCGTCAATAACGCACTTCAGGCATCCTAAGGATCGTGGAGGATACCGCCATGGCCACTTCTGAGGCCGTCTACCGGGCCATCGCCGAGCACGACGTGGTGTTTCGGTCCGACTGTCCGAGCAGGCCGATCCTTGATCAGATCGCCGACAAGTGGTCGATGATGGTGATGGCGGTCTTGGTCGAACCACGCCGGTTCAACGAGATCAAGCGCCGCCTCGATGGCGTTACGCAACGCGTCCTCACGCAGACCTTGCGCCGGCTCGAACGCAACGGGATGGTCGAGCGCCGCGTGCTGCCGACCTCGCCGGTCGGCGTCGAGTACTCGCTTACCGCCCTCGGTGAATCCCTGCGCGAGCCGTTCGCTCATCTCTACGACTGGACCGTCGCCAACGCCCCCGAGATCCAAGCACGCCAGCGCGACTACGACCGGCAAACCCCGCGCTGACACCACGACCATGAAACACCCGATCATGCTCGGCACCGGGGAGGCCGGGTTGGGGAGGGTTTATCTTCATCGGTATGGATCATTGGGCGGAGTTTCGTCGGGCAGCGCTCGGGCTGGGTGTCCCGGACGACGAGATCAGCAGATTTAGCCGGCACCTTCGCTTGTCGATCGGGTTGTCCGGGGGTGGCGGCGGCTCTCCCGTCGGGCAGTTCGGTGGGTTGCCCCGGCTGCCGGTAGGCATGAAGTGGCCGTCTGCCGAGGCCAGTCCGCTGCCGTTGCTCGTTTCCGTCGACTGTGGGGCGCTGCCGAGAGTCGACGGCTTCGACCTGCCGGCGGACGGGACGCTGCTCTTCTTCGTGGACCAGGGGATGGACCATGAGGACGGTTCCGGTAGGTACGCGCGAGCCGTGTATGTACCGGACGGCACTGAAACCGCGGTCGCGGAAGCCCCCAGCTCCGTGTGTGTTCGCGAGCAGATCGACGTCTACGCCGAGCTCAGAGCCGAACTGCCCCTGTGGCTCCAGGAGGGCGACGAGGACGAGGGCTGGCATGAGTACTGGGAGGATCTCGATTGGGAGGACATGTCGCCCTTCCAGCAGGAGTTGGTCCGGTACATGGAGCGTGACCTGCCGCACCTGGACGAACTTCGGGATCTGGCCTACGGCCTCTGGCCGTCCGGCGCCGGCATCGTTATCGGCGGGTATGCCGATGACGAGGTGATCAACAGCATCGCGGAGCAGACCCTCGCGGGCCGCGAGAAGGCAGGGGAGATCCCCGCCATCCCGATCGCGAAATGGTCTACCCACCTGGAGAAGGAGAAGCACCGGCTGACGAGCGAATGGATATCACTCGTCAGAGAACTCCCGGTCTACGAGGAGTACTACACGAGTTTTGTGATCCGCCACGACGACTTGGCCGCCGCTCGGGTGGACAAGGCGCTGGCCGTGACCGACTTCAAAGCCCCGTAACGAGCCTTGACTCGACGAGATCGACCTGGTCCGGCGTCACGCCCCCCGCAGCGACCGCGCCTCTTGAAGTGGGTCCGATGCCGCGCCCCGCTCGAACGCCTCCGTGAAGTCCGCCTCGTCAAGTACCGCGCGTACCGCGGCGCTCACCCGGTCCACGTCGCCGCGTTCCCCCGCCGGCAGCGGCGCGCCCACCGAGGCGCGGGCGGCGGCCGCCGCGCCGAGCAGCCGTGCGGCCTGCCCCGCGTGCCCTGCCAGTGCCCGCGCTCCCGCGAGTCCCTCCGCCGCCAGCGCGAGGGCACGTGGATCGCCGGTGCCGCGGGCCGCGGTGAGGCCTTCCAGGTGCAGGGACAGAGCGGCGTCGGCGTCCCCGCGCAGCTCGGCGACGAAGCCGAGTTCGGCGAGGATCAGGGCCGTCCCGTATTCCGCGTCGAACTGCCGGTTCCACGCCAGCCAGGTGCGCAGATACGACTCGGCGGCGTCGAGCCGTCCCTGGCGGCGCGCGCCGAGGGCGAGGCCGAGTTCGGCGTACTCCTCGGCGGGCTTGTCGCCCTGTTCGACCGCGAGGCGCCTGCCGCGCTCGTGGAACTCGTCGGCGCGGGCGTACTCCCCGCTCAGCAGGGCGATCCGGCCGAGGTCGGACCAGCGTACCGACGCGTCGGTCCACAGCCCCAGGTCCTCGGCGACGCGCAGCCCTTGTTCGTGCAGGCGGGCGGCTTCCTGGTAGTCGCCCTCGATCTCCGCGAGCCGCCCGAGCACGGACATCGCCTGTAGCCTGCCCCAGCCGTCGCCGGCCTCGTGGAACAGCGCGAGGCTCTCCTTGCCGTCGCTGCGGGAGGCCGTCAGGTTGCCGCACACGTAGGTCTGCATGCCCCGTGTGCTCAGTCCCGCGGCGATGCCCCAGGGGTCGCCCAGGGCACGGGACTCCGTGAGCACCCGGTCGACGAGTTCCTCGCCCACCGTGAAGTCCCCGAACCGGGTGACCGCGAACCCGAGGAACCAGCCGGCCCTGGTCCGCTCGCGCGGGTCGCGGATGTCCTCGTACAGCCGGAGAACCGCCGCGCTACGGCGCGCGGAGGCGTCCGGGGCGCCGGACAGCAGGCCCACCCCGGCCCGCCAGGCCGCGGTCACCGCGCGGCCCGGGTCACCCTGAGCCGTCGGCTCCGCCTCGCCCGGCAGGCCGAGGGCCACGGTCAGCTGACGCTTGGCCTCGGCGAGACGGCCGCGCAGGAACCAGTACCAGACCATGGAGTGCGCCAGGCCCCGCATCAAGGTGCCGTCGCCGTCCGCGGCGGCAGCGTCGAGCGCGCCGCGGATGTTGGCGCTCTCCGCGTCCAGGCGCCGCAGCCACTGCCGCTGCTCGCCGCCGCGCAGGAAGGGGTCGGCCCGCTCGGCGAAGGCCGCGTAGTAGTGCGTGTGGATGCGCCGCACCCGCTCGTACTCGGTGGCGCGCAGCCGTTCGAGGCAGTACGCGGACACTGATTCCAGGAGCCGGTAGCGGGGCCCGTCGGCTTCGTGGCCGGCCAGGACGAGGGAGCGGTCCACCAGGCGGGTCAGCAGATCCAGGACCTCGGCGGGCTTGACACCGTCGCCCGCGCAGACGGCCTCGGCGGCGTCCAGCGTGCAGCCCTCGGAGTGGATGGCGAGCCGGCGCAGGACCGACTGCTCGGCCGCGGTGAGCAGCTCCCAGCTCCAGTCGATCACCGCCCGCAGTGTCTGCTGCCGCGCCGGTGCGCCCCGGTGGCCGCCGGTCAGGAGCTTGAACCGGTCGTCCAGGCGCTTGGCGAGCTCGCGCGCCCCAAGGACACGTATGCGTGTGGAGGCCAGTTCCAGGGCCAGCGGGATTCCGTCGAGACGGCGGCAGATCGAGGCCACGGCCCGGGCGTTGTCGTCGGTGAGCTCGAAGCCGGGCGAGGCGGCGGCGGCCCGGTCCAGGAACATTTGGACCGCGCTGGAGCGCCGCAGCACCGCGAGGTCGGCCGAGTCATCGGGGTCCTCGGGCAGGTCGAGCGGGTGCACCTGCCACAGTTGCTCGCCCGCGATGTCCAGGGGCTCCTGGCTGGTGGCGAGGATGTGGATGTCCGGTGCGCCGCGCAGCACCGCCTGTGCGAGCCCCGCGGCCGCCTCGACGACGTGCTCGCAGTTGTCGAGGATGAGGAGGAGGCGACGGCCGCGCAGGGCGTCGGTGAGGCGGTCGAGCAGCGTGCGCGGCAGGCCGCCCGGCAGCGGTCCGGGGCCGGTGTCGTCCCGGATCGCGAGCGTCGCGGCCACGATCTCGGCGAGGTCGTCGCCCGCGGCCGCCCCGGATTCGGCGGGGAAGGTCTGTGAGGCCAGTTCCACCAGCCAGACGCCGTCCGGGTATGTCTGGGACAGGCGGGTCGCCACCTCCACGGCGAGGCGGGTCTTGCCGACCCCGCCGGGTCCGGTCAAGGTCACCAGGCGGCCGGAGTCCACCAGGTCACGCACGGCGTCCACGGCGTCGGAGCGGCCGATCAGGCCGGTGAGCGGGGTGGGCAGGTTGGTGCGTGGCCGCGGTGTGGCCACGGGGGCGGGCGCGGCCCGCAGGGCGGGGTCCTGCCGCAGGATCTCCTGGTGCAGGGCCGCCAGTTCGGGTGCCGGTTCGAGGCCCAGATCCTCGTCCAGGCGGCGGCGCAGGTCCTGGTAGCTGTCCAGGGCCTCGCTGGCGCGGCCCGCGCCGTACAGGGCCCGCATATGGGCGCCGCGCAGCCGCTCCCGCAGCGGGTGGCGCCCGGTCAGTTCCCCTAGCTCCGGCGCCAGTTGGCTGTGCTCGCCCAACTCGAGGCGGGCTTCGGCCCGTTCCTCCAGGGCGAGCAGCCGCTGTTCCTCGAGCCGGGTGAGGGCTTCGCGGGCGAACTGCTCGTCCTGGAAGCCGGCGAAGGCGGGGCCGCGCCAGAGCCCGAGGGCCTCGGTGAACAGCTCGGCCCGCTCCCGGGGGCCGGGGGCCGTACGTGCCTGGGCGGTGAGTGCGGTGAAGCGGCCCGCGTCCACCGCGTCGTCCGCCACCTCCAGGACGTATCCCAGGGCACGGTACGTCAGGAGGCCGGGGCTCTGGGCCAGGGTGAGTACCTTCCGTAATCGCGACACCAGAGTCTGTAGCGCGCCCATGGCGTTGGCGGGCGGCGCGCCCGCCCACAGCTCGTCGACCAGGCGGTCGGCGGAGACCACCTGCCCCGGTGCCGTCAGCAGGGCCGCGAGCAACGAGCGGACCTTGGCCTGCGGCACCCCTACCAGTTCACCGTCCGGCGACCAGATGGCCAGCGGACCCAGTACCCCGAAGCGCATGAGATCAAGGTAGCCGCCCCGTGACCGTTGCCGGGTGTGTCAGTGCGCCGCAAGTGGACCGACAGCCGACTGCAAGGCCTTGCCCGCACTCTGTGTCCACCGGCGAAAACCGGCGTAACGAATACCCCGCACACCATTCTCAACTGTGAGTAACAGTGAGTAACAGGGAGACATCATGAGTAAGTTCGCAGGCAAGAAGGCCGTCGTCACGGGCGGCACCCACGGTATGGGCCTGGCCATCGTCAAGGCGCTCCTGGACGGCGGGGCCGAGGTGGTCCTCACAGGTCGCAACGAGAAGAACATCGAGTCGGCGCGCACGGAGCTGAAGTCGCAGTCCGCGCACGTCGTACGCTCCGACGCCGCGAGCATGGCCGACATCCGGGCCCTGGCGGACACGGCCCGGGAGAAGCTCGGGCGGGTCGACTATCTCTTCGTCAATCACGGCATCGCGGAGGTACAGACCCTCGACGAGGTCACCGAGGAGGTCTGGGACCGGGCGTTCGCGGTGAACACCAAGGGTGCCTTCTTCACCGTGCAGAGCCTGTCGCCGCTTCTCAACGAGGGCGGCGCGATCGTCTTCACCACGGTCGCCAACGACCTGATCTTCCCCGGCTTGAGCGCCTACTCCGGTTCGAAGGAGGCGGTGCGTGCGGTCGCCCATGTCCTGGCGGCCGAGTTCCTGCCCCGCCAGATCCGCGTGAACCTCGTGGCTCCCGGCTACATCAAGACTCCCACCATGGGCGTCGCCGGGCTGACCGAGGACGAGCGCCGCGAGTTCGAGGAGCAGGGCAGCCAGACCACCCCGCTCAAGCGCAACGGCACGGTCGAAGAGGTCGCCGCGGCCGCCCTGTTCCTGGCGGCCGACGCCACCTTCAGCACCAACGTCGAGTTCCCGGTCGACGGCGGCTTCGCCCAGGGCCTCAGCGGCGCCCACTGACGGTGTGGCCCTGACCCCGCAGCAAGGCTCCTACTCCTGGCCGCTCGTGGCGCGCGTCAGGTTGGTGCTGGAGTGGGAGAGGTAGTCGTCGAGCAGCTGCTCGGCCAGAGCCGTGTCGCCCCTCTCCAGCGTCTTCAGCAGGGTGCGGTTGCGTTCCAGGTAGGGGGAGTGGAGGGCCTGCGGGTCGCTCAACGCGTGGAAGGCCAGCCGGAGTTCGGCCAGTACCGTACGCATGCATTCGTCTATGCGAGGGCTGCCGGCCAGGGCGACGAGTTCGCGGTGGAAGTGGAAGTTCGCCGTGCCCAGCGCGTCCCAGTCCTGGTCGGCGGTGGCCCGCTCACCGTCGGCAACGGCCTCCGCCAAGCCGTCCAGGGCATAGGGCGGCTCTCCCAGGGAGCGGACCACGGCGCACTCCACCAGCAGCCGTACGCGGTAGATGTCGGCGACGTCCGCGGCGCTGGGTCTGCGCACGAAGACGCCACGATTGAGTTCGTGGACCAGCAGTCGCTCATGGGTGAGCAGGCGGAAGGCCTCTCGCAGGGTGTTGCGGGAGACGTCGAGGGCCGTGCCGATCTCGTCCTCGGACAGTTTCGCGCCAGGCTTGAACTGGCCCTCGCCGATGCGTATGCGCAGTAGATCCGCCACCCGTTCGGAGATGCTTGTGCGCCCCAACAGGTATCTGTCGCCCGCTAGTTGATCCGTTTGGCGGCCCATGAGTGCTCCTTTTCGAGGGAGGCCTCTGGAGTGATCGTATGACACCCCTTGGCGAGAAACAATGACGCATCCTCTTGTCGGATTGTTCACCAATCCTCTACGGTGACGAAGCATCAACTCGCGGCCCCGACAAGCCCCTTGAGAGGTGCACGGCCATGAGCATGAGTTCTCCTTCGCCGGACAAGCCAGCTTCCACGGACGAGCCCGCCTCCACGGACGAGGCCGTCACGCCGGACCAGGTCACCGCAGCGGATCAGTGGAGCACACTGTCGCGGGAAGGGGGGCAGACGCCGGACGACGGCCGTCGGTTCGCCTGGTTCCACGAGCTCGGCCCTGACGGGCGGCGCGCCTTCTTCGGCGCGTACGGCGGCTACGGCCTGGACTCGTACGACTTCTACGTACTGCCACTGAGCCTGGCAGCCATCGGCGTCTACTTCGGGCTCGACAACGGCCAGACCGGCCTGCTGGCCACGGTGACCCTGCTGATGTCCGCCGTGGGTGGGGCCCTGGCCGGAGTGCTCGCCGACCGCGTCGGCCGGGTACGCGCGCTGATGTGGACGGTGAGTGTGTACGCCGTCTTCACGGTTGCCTGCGGCTTCGCACCCAACTTCGGCACGCTCTTGGTCTTCCGGGCCCTGCAAGGGGTCGGGTTCGGCGGGGAGTGGGCGGTCGGCGCGGTCCTGGTGGCCGAGTACGCCGCGAGCCGTCACCGCGGACGCACCCTCGGCTGGATCCAGTCGGCCTGGGCCGTCGGCTGGGGTCTGGCGGTCCTCTCCTACACCCTGGTGTACAGCATCGTCGATGACGGCCTCGCATGGCGGGTGCTGTTCTTCACCGGCGCACTGCCCGCGCTGCTCGTGTTCTACGTCCGGCGTAACGTGAAGGACGCGCCCGCAGCGAGCGAGCGGTTGAAGGCCGCCGGGCGCTCGCGATCGTTCGCGGACATCTTCCGGGGGCGGCTGCTGCGTACGACGCTGCTGGCGGGCCTGCTCTCCACCGGTGTGCAGGGCGGCTACTACACGCTGGCGACCTGGATCCCCAAGTACCTCCACGACGAGCGGGGTCTCTCGGTCACCGGCGTCGGTGGATTCCTCGTCGTGCAGATCATCGGCGCCTTCTCCGGTTACGTGACGGGCGCCCACCTGGCTGACCGGCTGGGACGCCGACTCACCATCCAGACGTTCGCCGTGCTGTCCGCCCTGTGCGTCCTCTGCTACTCCCAGGTCCCCGCGGACTGGGACGAGGCATCCCTGCTGCTCGGCTTCCCGCTCGGGTTCTGCATGTCGGCGATCTTCTCCAGCTTCGGCGCCTTCCTCGCCGAGCTCTACCCCACCGAAGTGCGCGGCACCGGTCAGGGGTTCACGTACAACACCGGCAGGGCCGTCGGAGCGGTATTTCCTACCCTCGTGGGGTTCCTGTCCGACAGCTGGGGCGTCGGTGGCGCGCTCGGCTTCGCCGCCGCCGGCTATGCGCTGGCGTATGTCTCGCTGCTGGGGCTTCCCGAAACCCGCGGTATCGAACTGCGCTGACCCCGGTCGGCCTCGCCGAGTCGCCGCGCCGAGCCGCACGGAGCGCACCGCGACCGGCAACTCATCGATCATGAGGAGAGCTGGAGGCTTTCCATGAACCATCGTGCAGCCACGCACCAGCAGCCAGGGGATGGGGAGAGGTTCCCGGCCTTTCCCAGTTCACGTGATTTCCTGCCCGTCTTCAGGAAGGCGGTGGTCCCTCCCCGGGCCGAGTGGAAGGACCTGCGGGACAAGGTGCTGCCGGCGATACTGCTGGACACGGGGGAGGAGGGCTTCTCCGATGAGCTCCTGGACAAGTTCGCCTTCATCCTGGGCCACGAGGAGAAGCTGGTCGCGTACGCCAGGACGCGCGGACTCCCCGATGCTTCGGCCGATCAGGCACCGCAGGTCTCTTTGACCCTGCGTGCGGGCAACGGCCTGAACGGAGCGAGTCCTCCCAGGGTCGGGAAGCTGCGGCTGCGGACCTTTCAGCTGATGAAGGAGCTCGTGGAGCGGGCCCAGTCGGAGGAGGCCCGGACGGAGTCGCGACGGGCAGAGCAGACCCAGGCGGGTCAGCGCATCCTCGACGAGAAGCCGCTGCGCGACCACGTCTACTCGTTGCGCGCCAAGAGTGGGTTCCTCGGCACGCTGACGAGGCTGAGCTGTGCGGAACAACCCCCACAGTGGGGTGGCTGGGTGGACAAACTGTGGCCGGTGGTGGGCGCGCCGTTGTTCCACACTTTCCCGCGGTGGTGCTGGGCGAGCTGGTGGAGCCGGCGGCTCATCAGGTCCAGGCGCAGTTGGTTCGTGTCCTGGCGGGGGATCGATTCGTCGGGCCGGTTCTTCGAGCGGATGAGCAATCTGCTGACGCTGCAGGGCGGCGGTCGTGACGGGCAGCTCGAAACCTTCGAGGAGTTGCTGTTCCGCGCCCTGCTGGCAGACCTCGCCCGAGCCGGGCCAGGTTGGTCAGGCGCCTGGGCGCGGCGCCGCAGGGCCCGGCGAGTGGTGCTGTTCGACCTGCCGCGGGAGGGCACTTCCGGTGCGGAGGTCACCCGACGGTTCCTGGAAACGTATCTGAAGGTCCGCACCGAGGCGGGCAGCGCCTCCCTGCTCCTTGTCGGAGCGGGACATGCCGCCGCCTACGCGGAAGAGGGCTGGCCGAAGTGCCGGAACCTGAACGAAGCCGCGGACAGGCTGGTGCCGACGGCCGTTGACCGAGGCACGGCAGATGGTCGGGGCATGGCAGATGGTCGAGGCACGGCCGATGGGCGGGGCGCGGTCGCTGGCCGGGGTGCTGTGCTCCCGCTGCTGGTGTTGGCGCGGCGGCCGGCCTGCGCCGCCGACGGCGATCTCGAACAGGGGGAACGTCTCCATCCGGCCCCCGTGAAGAAGTTCCGCTGGGGGCCGCGGACGGAGCTGTCCGGCGAACTGGCGATCGGCGGCGTGCTATTGACGGTACTGGCCACGACCGTGCCCGGCGGGTGCGCCGCGCCGACGGCCCAGGGATGCCTGGATGGAAACGTCGTGCAGGGGCGGGCCGCTCCTCGCACGGTGCCCGAGGCCGCCGCGGACGAGGGCAAGACGCCCCAGGAGCAGTACGACGAGGCCCTCGACGCGATCAAGGACCTCAACGCCAAGGCGCTGACCGCCGAGAAGAAGTTCCACAAGCCGGTGCGCAGGGTGGTCTACCTGGGGGCGGGAGTGGATCCCGACCCGGATCACGTGGTCATGAACGGCATGATCCCCGAACTGCGCGGCATCCTCCTGGCACAGGAAGAGCTGAACCGTCTGGCGTCGCAGGACGAAGACCGGGTGCGGCTGTACGTCGATGTCCGCGACACCGGAAGGAAGTTCAAGAACGTCGTCCGGCATGCGAGGGACGTCGTCAAGGACACCAAGGCGAACGAGGAACGGCAGAACAGCAGGACGATCGTCGGAGTGATCGGGTTCAGGGAGAGCCGGAAGCTGACCAAGGAGGCCGCGCGCATCCTCAGTAACGGGAAGGTGCCGGTGATCGGCACGACGGCCACGGCGGACGCCATGCAAAAGGCGGGTGAGTACTACCGGCCGATGTCTCCGGACAACAGCCGCGAGACAGCCGTCGCCGCGCAGTTCGCACGGGACGGGAACATCATCGAGACGCAGCCCGGTCACTGTGCCACCTCCACGCGCGCCCTGGTCATCAAGGACCCCAACGATCTCTACACCCACGAACTGGGCGCGAAGTTCGTCAGCAACTTCGGTGGGGGGACCGAGACCTGGGAGTTCCCCGGCGGGCAAGGCGCGGACATCTCCGCCCAGGACACCGCCGAGCACGTGTGCGACGTCATCAAGAAGGACCGCCGTACGGTCGTCTACTGGGCGTCCCGCGTCGAGAGCTTCACCAAGTTCGTCAACGCCTATGGACCCGACGCCGGCTGCGCAGGGATACCTCTGACGGTGATCGGCAGCAACGAACTCACCAACGCCGCGCTCGGCGGCATGTATCTGGACAAGGAGTGGCTGCGGCTCTACCACACCGTGCATGTGCTGCCGGACGGGCACGCGGACGAGAACGATCAGGCCAAGGAGTTCATCACGCGCTACATCCGCCGGTATACGGACCGCGATCCCTGGATCAACGACGGACATGTGGCACTGGCGCACGACGCGCTCAAGGTGCTGTCCTCGGCGGCGGACAGGCAGTACACGAGCGTGGACGCCGTGGACGCGGAGGGAGTGAAGTCCAAGCTCGACGAGGGCGTTCACTTCGAAGGCGTGAGCGGGGAGATCAGGATACCGAAGCGGCACGGCTCCAACCCGCCTCTGAACAAGGCGCTCGTGATGCTCCACCACACGCGGGAGGGGCAGGGGCTGGTCCTGCACTGCGGCGCGTTCGGACAGAACGCCTCTGGTCCGGTGGACCGTTGGGGTCCCGATGGGCAGTACGAATGTCCCCGGGACTAGGGAGAGTGTCGTTGGGACTAGTCGGGACTATTCGGGACTAGGGCGGCGACCCCACTGGCGGGCCTCGACGGCTGGGCCCGTCCGGCGAACCGGCCCCGCTACGGCGTTGCCGCCGGCAGTCGGACTGCTCAACCGTGCTGTGAAGCGGCATCGATTCCACGCTGCCACATGTCATAGTTCCCACATTCTGCCGTGATTTCGGCCGTCGCCCGAGCCGCGGTGAGGAAGTCATCGACCAATGGCGAGGTGCGTGATGCCGCCACCGCGAGGCACACCTGGTCGGGCGCCAGACCCGGGATGGGTACGTAGCTGATGTCCGGATGTGAGTAGAACACGGTCGCCGAACGGGCCAGGAACGAGATGCCCCGGCCGGCCGCGACATGCTCGAGCGTCTCGTCCACCCCGCGCACCAGGTACCCGGCGTTGGGGTGCGGGCGCCTGGTGGGCTGCGTGCTCGGGTCGGCATGCCAGACCAGCGGTTCGCCGGCCAGGTCGTCCTCGGTGACCTCGGCCTTGCCGGCCAGCCGGTGGCCGACGGGCAGGACCGCGACCCGCGGCTCGGTGTACAGCGGGGTGACGCGCAGGCCGACCTCATCAATGGGCAGCCGCACGTAGCCGACGTCGATGCGGCCGTCGAGCAGCATCGCGGCCTGTTCGTCCCCTTCGATCCGCTGCACGTCCACGACCACGTCCGGGTGCCGTGCCTCGAACGCCCGCGCTGCGGGGATGACCGCAATGCCTGCCCGGAAGCCGACCATCAGCCGCTGCCTGCCGCGCGCGGCCACGGTCACCCGGCGGCGGGCCGCCTGCGCGGAGGCGAGCAGCGGACCGGCGTCGGCCAGCAGTTGTCGGCCCGCATCGGTCAGCGCTACGCCGTGGCGATCCCTGGTGAACAGCGAGGCGCCGAGATCCTGCTCGAGCGCGCGGATCTGCCGACTGAGCACCGGCTGCGCGATATGTAGCTCTTCGGCGGCGTGACCGAAGTGCAACTGGTCGGCCACGGCGGTGAAGTAACGCAATTTGCGCAGGTCCAGATCCATGGCGTCTCCCAATCCGGTGATGCCGTCAGGGTATCACCACGACTAAAAGAAGTCTTGGACACCCGCTCAGGCCAATGACAACCTGAATAGGTACCCATTGAGGCCGAAGCGAATTGGGTACGCGGATTGCATGGATACATGGATTGCATGAATTACACGGATCACATGGGTTGCATGGATGCAACCCTTAACAACAACGGGGTGGGCATGGCGTCCTACCCAGCTCCAGAGAGCAGGCACTTCATGAGCAGCATCAGCATCATCGGCCTGGGAAACGTGGCCCGCGCCCTGGCCGCCCGGGCGCTCGCCGGTGGCAACGCCGTCGAGCTCATCGGCCGCGACCCGGTCAAGGCCAAGGAGTTGGCCGCCGCGCTCGGCGGTGCCACTGCCGTGGCGGCCGGCGCCGCTCCGGCCGGGGACATCGTCATCCTCGCCGTGCCGTACGCCGGCGCGGCAGCGGTGGTGAGCGAGTACGGGGACGCACTACAGGGCAAGGTCATCATCGACGTCACCAACCCCGTCACACCCGATCTCAAGGGCTTTGTCACTCCCGACGGCAGTTCCGGCGCACAGGAAATCGCCAAGGCCGCCCCCGCCGGCGCACATGTGGTCAAGGCGTTCAACACGCTGTTCGCCCATGTTCTGGCAGCCGGGCCTACCGAGGGACGCTCATTGGACGTGTTCATCGCCGGCGATGACGCGCAGGCAAAGGCTCGCGTGTCAGCGTTCGTCGAGAGCCTGGGGCTGCGCCCGTTCGACACCGGGGAGCTGCCCATGGCGCGGGCACTGGAGAACGTCGGCCTGCTGGAGCTGGGTCTCATCACCCACTCCGTCAAGCACACCAACTTCTCCCTCGGCATCACGATTCTCAGTTGAGCCACTCGCAACACCACTTCTCGCGCCGAATCACACCAATTGAGCCACGGCACGAGAAGAACACCGCTGCACCCACCCTCATAAGGACAGTGAAATGCGCGTTTTCGTAGCAGGTGGGACCGGTCATTCCGGTTCGTACATCATCCCCGAACTCATCGCCGCCGGACATGAGGTCACGGGCCTGGCCCGGTCGGACACGGCCGCGGCGGCGGTGTCCGCGCTCGGCGCGAAGGTGCGTCGAGGCGACCTCGAGGATCTCGACGGGCTCAAGGAGGCGGCCGCGGACTCCGACGGCGTCATCCACGTCGCGCACAGGCAAGACCTGCTCTTCTCCGGCGGTATCGACGCCGTGGCAGCCGCGGAGCTCCCGATCGTGCTCGCATACGGCGAGGCACTGGCGGGAACCGGAAAGCCGCTGGTCGCGGCGGGGAGCATAGGCTCGCCAGGGAACCTGGGCCGGCCGGTCACTGAGGAGGACCCGGCCCTTCCCGGCGGTGAGGAGTACCGGGGCACACTGCGGGTTCGTAACGTCGTGGAAACCGCCGTAGTCGGCCTCGCCGAGCGGGGAGTTCGGTCTTCGGTCGTACGGATCGCCAACATCGCGCACAGTACGACCGATACTGCCGGATTCCTGCCCACGCTGATCGCGCTCGCGAAGGAGAAGGGCTTCGTCGGCTACCCCGGAGGTGGCGCGAACCCATGGAACGCCGTGCACGCCCGCGATGTCGCCTCCTTGTTCCGCTTGGCGCTGGAGAAGGGGCCGGCCGGCAAATACTGGCACGCGGTCGGGGGCGGGGACGGGGACGGGGTCGGGAGCGGGGACGGGGCCATCCCGTTCCGCGAGATCGCCGAGGCCATTGGCAGCCGGCTGGGCCTGCCCGCCGTGAGCGTTCCCGCGGACGTGTTGATGGTGCCGGGGTACTTCGGTTTTCTCGCGAACCTAGTCACGCAGAGCTACCCGGCGTCCAATCTCATCACCCGTCGGACCCTCGGCTGGGAACCCACTCACCCCGGCCTGTTCGCCGATTTGGACAACGGCCATTACTTCTCCGCAAAAGCAGGACGCTGAGAAATGACGACTGTGGGATTCATCGGGAGCGGGTACATCGGCAGTACCGTCGCGCGGCTCGCCATCGAGGCAGGGCACGAGGTCGTGCTCAGCAACTCGCGGGGTCCGGAAACACTCGCGGACACGGTCGCGGAACTGGGGCCGCGGGCGTCCGCGGCGACGAGCGGGGAGGCCGCGGCGGCTGGTGACATCGTCGTGGTCACGGTTCCGGTCAAGGCCTTCCCCAACTTGCTTGCAGCGCCACTGTCTGTCGCGTCACTGGCCGGGGAGACGGTAATCGACACGTGCAACTACGGCCCCGAGCGTGACGGGTACCTCCCTGAGCTCGAAAGCAAGTCGCTCACATCGAGCGAGCTGCTGCTGCGGTATGTCCCGGACGCCATGCTCGTGAAAGCGTTCAACAACATCTTCTTCAAGCACCTGCTGTCACTCGCCCGCCCGGCGGGAGCGGCCGACCGCTCGTACCTGCCGATTGCCGGGGACTCAGCCTCGGCGAAGGCGGCGGTGACCGCATTCATCGAATCCATCGGGTACGGCGTGGTGGACGCGGGACCGCTGGCCGATAGCTGGCGGCAGGCGACGGGCACGCCGGTGTGGGGGACCCCCTACGGGCCGGCCTCGAACGAGAAGGGCGAGCCGGCGGGCGAAGACGCCATCCGCGCGGCACTGGCAACCGCAACCCCGTAACCGTGTATCGGAAGAGGCTCTCTTCAGGCGTCGAGTGGCAGTTCCAACAGCTCCTCTGGAGGTTGGAAACCGGACCGCCGCCAGAGAGGGCTGCTGCGCTCTGACGGCCAGACGATCAGCGTGTCGAAGCCGGCCCTGCGTGAGTGCTGCTTCAGCGCCGCAAGTAGCGCAGAGCCTGCTCCCGTGTTCCGTTGCAACGGCGTGACGTAGAAGTTCGTCACGTAGCCGACCGGTGTGTTGTCGCTGTACGGATCCGGCATCCTCTCCACCGGGCAGAGGAAGACGTGACCGCAGATGTCCCCTCCGGCCTCAGCGACCCACGCCAGCCATTGGCCATCGCGGAGCCGGTCGCGAATCCAGCGCTCCGCCTCTTCCAGAGGCCGGGCGGGAGCGGACGGCTGCCCTTCGAGGTCCTCTTGCTTGAACGTCCAGCGCAGTTCGGCCAAGAGCCGCGCATCGCCAGGCTGAGCCAGGCGCACCGTGAAGTGTGTGGTCATGAGGCGAGTGTCATGTCTGCACCGTAGCCAGGCGAATTGATTTCCGCACGGGTCACAGCCACTCGTTGATGGCGGTGACGAGGATGGTCGTCGGTCGCCTCGCAGCGGACGGCGAACTCCTCGTAGTGGGTGGCCCCGCCGCCCGGTACCTCTTGAGGCGGTTGGTCCCGTACCCAACTGCGTGACGCTCGCGGTAGTCGGTCGTGTCGAACTTCGGCGGACGGCCGCCGCGGGAGCCGCCTTGGCATGGGACCGGCTGGTCGCCTGCGCCCTCCTATAGTCCTGACCCCATGCCTATGAGGGCGATGAACCTTGCCGCGGCCAAGCTGCGTGGTGATCACGCAGGCACAGCTCTTCTTCTAAGGGTCGGATCCCTGAGGACCTTCGGGGTCAAGTCAGGGCTGGGTCGGGGGCGTTCCCCGATGTCTCGGGCGGGGCTCGTCGCGAAGCTTGAAGCATGTCCCCACTCAAGCGCTTCCTCGTTGTGTTTGCCTCATTCGTCACCGTCGCGGCGCTGGCGATCGGCGGCGGTGTCCTGTGGCTGTGGAACGACGCCAAAATCAGCACGGTCGGCGAGGAGCAGTTCGACAACGAACTTTCGGTACCTCCGCTCGCGAAGTCCCGCGTGGACAGGGACGGAACCCGTGTCTTCGACCTGCGGATGCGGGAGGGTGAGAAGGAGTTCGAGGACGGCCGGAAGACATCCACTTGGGGTTTCAACGGCGACTACCTGGGGCCGACGCTGCGCGCGGAGCGCGGCGAGAAGATCCGTGTACGGATACGGAACGGCCTGGATGAGGCGTCGACGGTGCACTGGCACGGCATGCACCTGCCCGCGAAGATGGACGGCGGCCCGCACCAGATGGTCAGGCCGGGCGGAAGCTGGAGTCCGCACTGGACGGTGGACCAGCCCGCATCGACGCTCTGGTACCACCCGCATCCGCACGGCGCGACGGAGAAGCACGTGCAGCGCGGCCTCGCGGGGATGTTCCTTGTCGACGACAAGCAGTCGGCGCGGCTCACGCTGCCCAAGAAGTACGGGGTCGACGATCTGCCGGTGATCGTGCAGGACGTCAGGTTCGATGGCGCGAAGTTCGACCACGGTCACGACATGATGCGCCACGTCGGCTTCCTGGGCGACCGGACCATGGTCAACGGCACGCTCCGCCCGTACCAGAAGGTCGGCGACGAGCTCATCCGACTGCGGCTGCTCAACGCCTCGACGGCCCGCACATACGACTTCGGCTTCCCGGACGACCGCTCGTTCTCACTGGTCGGCACGGACGGCGGTCTTCTCGAGCAGCCGGCCCGCATACAGCGGATACAGCTGTCACCCGGCGAACGGGCCGAGATCGTCGTGCGGATGAAGCCGGGCGAGAAGACGGTCCTGCGCAGCTTCCCGCAGGACAACTACGGGAGTGCGTGGGAGCAGCGGTTCAGTGGGGGCGACGACTCCTTCGATGTCCTTCAGCTACGGGCCGCGAAGCAGCTGCGCGCTTCTGGCGACATTCCGGGGAAGCTGGGTGAACTGGAGGTGCCTGACGGCAAGAACTCAGCGCGCGGGCGCTTCTTCGACCTGAAGGAGTCCGGGATCAATGGGCGCGCGATGAAGATGGACCGAATAGATGACACCGTCACGCGGGGCACCACCGAGACGTGGACCGTCCGGAACCACAATGGCATGCCCCACAACTTCCACGTGCACGACGTCCAGTTCCGGATACTCGAGGTGAACGGCAAGACGCCACCGCCCGAGCTGCGCGGGGCCAAGGACACAGTGTTCCTGCCGAACGGCACGACGATGAAGCTGGCGATGCGATTCGAGGGGCCGGCCGACCCGGATACCCCGTACATGTACCACTGCCACCTGCTGGCACACGAAGACGGCGGAATGATGGGGCAGTTCGTCGTCGTGGAGAAGGGGCAACGGGTAGGCACACCACCACAAGGACACGAAAACCACTAGCCGTGCGCAGGGGCCTACGTATCTCGTCCCGAGCCGGCGCCTGCGCGCGAGCCGTGGCCGCAGACACGAAGGCCCCTGAAAGCCGCGGCCCAGGCCCTCAAGAAGGACATCCACACCTGGATCGCCGCCGGAAACACCGACCCGCAGCCCTACGTCTGGACGAAGACCGCAGACGAAACCGTCGAACGCCACGCCAACTATCTGAACGAGTTCCTGCCCCAGAGGACTATTGCTGCGACCGCATAGGTTCGCCGGGTTGCTGGCGGGAACGGTTGGCTCGGTGCGCTTTTCGCCGCGGTACGGGCACAGCCATCAGACTGACTTCGGCTCAAGCCGACCGCGCCTATGACCGCAGCGTGCTGTCCCAGCGCCATGTGGTGAGACGAGGGTGCCCGGGCAGTTCGGCACGCCCGGTGGCCCACAACAGGGTGAGCCAGGGATCCGCGCTGCCTGGGACGTCTGGGAACAGACGGGCAAGCACTCGCGAGCAGAGAGCGGACGGTGGAGTCCAGGCAAGCCCCAAGCCTTCCGCCAGATCGTGCGTGTGCACCAGCGTCTCCGCCACCCCCATTGCCGCGAAGCCCTCGGGGTCT
This sequence comes from Streptomyces sp. DSM 118878, assembly GCF_052936595.1. Lineage (NCBI taxonomy): Bacteria > Bacillati > Actinomycetota > Actinomycetes > Kitasatosporales > Streptomycetaceae > Streptomyces > Streptomyces sp. DSM 118878. The sequence goes on along the minus strand of NZ_CP193622.1, from coordinate 165,877 downwards.
GACACCCCGCTGGCGTGATGGGCGCGGACCCGGGGCGGCGTCGTACGCACCATGGCGGCCAGCAGCGCGCCACTCGCCTCCAGCACCTGCACCAGGCCCGCCGGACCCGCATTACGGTCCGCGCAGAGGAAGACCGTAGGTCCGTCCGGCCTCTTCCGTCTCAATGCGATGGGCACATGAGTGTCCAGCGGCGGGCTCTGCGGACCTAGGTCGTTTCTGATGGCTCTTGGTCGGTGGGTGGATCAGCTTCTGGTCTGGGCAGGCGTCGGGCATGGTGCGACGACATGAACTGACGGATGCGCAGTGGCGGGCGATCGAGCCCTTGCTGCCGGCCAACGGTCGGCCTGGTGGGCAGTGGTCCGATCACCGGACGGTGGTGAACGGGGTGCTGTTCCGGGCCCGTACCGGGGTGCCCTGGCCGGACCTGCCGGAGCGGTACGGGCCCTGGCAGACCGTCTATGAACGGCATCGCCGCTGGTCGGCGGACGGCACCTGGCAGCGGATCCTGGCCGAGCTGCAGATCGAGGCCGATGCCGGTGATCCCGACGGCGCCCTGGTCCGCGAGCTGGAGCGGGAGTGGGCGGTGAACATCGACTCCACCTCCTGCCGGGCTCACCAGCACGCGGCCGGGGCCCGGCACCGGCCGCCCCGCGACTTCCCCGAAAAGGGGGCGGGGCGCGTGTGGAGGCCGATGGGCGGGAGACACTGGGACGCTCGCGAGGCGGGGTGACCACCAAGGTCCATCTGCTGGCCGACGACCGGGCCCGCCCGCTGACCTGGCTCACCTCGCCGGGCCAGCGGGGCGACAGCCCCATGCTCCTGCCGGTGCTGAAGACGCTGCGCATTCCTCGCCGCGGGCCCGGCCGCCCACGCCACCGCCCCGACCGGGTGCGGGGCGACAAGGCGTACTCCAGCCGCGACAACCGCGCCTACCTGCGCCGCCGGGGCATCAAAGCGACCATCGCCGAACCGGACGACCAGCGGGCCAACCGCCGCAAACGTGGCCGGGCCGGCGGTCGTCCACCCGCATTCGACAAGGCCCAGTACCGACGGCGCAGCGCGGTCGAGCGCTGCGTCAGCAAGTGGAAACAGTTCTGGGCAGTGGCCAGCCGCTACGACAAACGCGACTACATCTTCAACGGCACCCTCACCGCCACCGCCATCGTCATCTGGCTCCGCGACACCGTCCAAGAGCCATCAGAAACGACCTAGCTGGACGGCGTAGTAGAACAGGTCGTTGGCAAGGTGCTCAAGGGTCTCCCAGCAGTCCCACTCCAGCGAACCAGCCCTACCGCCCCACCCCTCCGGAGGTGCGTCCCGAAGGACGCCCACGGCGAGCCGCACGGCAAGGTCGACGTCGTCCGCCGTGACGGCAGACAACACTGACCCGGTTTCGACTGATCGTGACATGACGACACCGTAGCGCGATGTCGCTTACCAAGCCGCCTTCAGATTCTGCGAACCTGCTGGATTCCGTCTACCACTGGAGGCAGGCCCCGACTGGCTCGCCACTTGGCGCCGACTGCGTCAGCTCCGATTACAAGGTCCCGTCGTGGCAATGCCTGGAGGACGGCGTTTTTGTGCCCGGCAGTGCTCCGTTGAGGAGGGCATCACCGAGCGGAGTTCTGCGGTGCAGCACCTCATTGCCGCGTCGTTCGGAGGCGATCAAGCCCGCCTCGCGCAGCACAGCGGCGTGCCGGCTCGCGGACGAGGCGGCGAGCCGCAGACGAAGAGCGAGGCCGGTGGTCGTGAGCGGCGTCTCAAGGGCATCGAGTGCTGTGGCCCTGGCTCGCCCTATCAGCTGGCCAACGGGAAGATTCGCTGCGTCTTGTACCGCAGTCGTCTGGGAGCGGGCGAACCAGCCTGGGTCAGGTGAGAGCGGCTGGACCAAAACCGGAGGCAGGAGCGGGTCGGCGAGCGTCACCGGGAGGCACACACAAAAGAACGACGGGATGATCGTCAGCGGCCGTCCGTGCAGAGCGAGCCGGTGGCCCATCGGGTAGTCCAGAGACACACTTCCGGCGTCCGACGCAGGTTCGACCACCGATGCCCCGTAGCTGGCCAACAGCCCCGCGGACCCGCTGCTCAACATCGCTTCCGCCCGCAGCGTGCGATCCGCGGCCACCGTTTCACGTATCGCCTTCGTGTACGGCGCCACGGCCACACCATGGTAGCGGCGCAGGGCGGCCCCCAGCCTGCGCAGAGCGTGCGGCCCGCCTGCGGCGATCTGCCGGGCAACGTTCGGCATGGAGGCCCCGACGCATATCCGGCCCAGTTCAGCGCGCAGTTGGCGGCGAGGGGTCCGCATGACCCGCTCAATGCTCTCGTCGAGGTCTTCGCCGCCGGGACCCGGTGTGAGGAAGTCCGGAAAGTATGCCGCCCAAGGAGCCAGCCGCATCAACGCCCGGGCCATCGGCAGCAGTTGCTCCTCGGCGAGCGCACGGCGGACGGCGCGCCGCCACGGATCAAAGCGCACTGCCTCCTGGCGGTTCTGCAGCAGGTGCAGGCTGAGCACGATCTCCCACATCGGGTCGGGTCCGGCGGCCACCCGAATCCGCTCCAGGTCACCCTGGTCGTAGTCGATGCGCAGCATACGCCCCCCCCCGGCCGGCTCGCGTTCCCCCGAACACTGCTGCTGGCACGTTAGCCATCGGCGGACCGAGCGCACAGTGTTTGCGCTGAGGCCGAAACACTTGGCGGCCCGGGCGTGCGGACGGCACAGTCTCGTCCGAGGCGACGCCTCAAAGACCGATGTCACGCTCGGCAGCGACAGACCGGCTGCGGAGCAACGTGAACGAAGCACTGCTTTCGATCATCAGAGCGGCTTCGCGTCGCTCGGAAACGGGGACCGCAATGCATGTGACACGAAAGACGGCCATGACGGCCGCGAGCATCGCCCTCGCGACAGGAGCAGTGCTGAGCAGCGCGGGGACAGCGCACGCCGCCGGCTTCAGCATGGGGAGCCCGGAGTTCTACGAGACCAGTAACTGCCCCCCCTGCCAGTTCGACGACTACCACGACGGCACACACTTCAAGCACGACGCGGGCGGCAGGGCCGCCAAGGCGTTCCTGTACAAAGGCGGAGTCACGGGCAAGGTCGAGTTCCACCCGTACAACGAGGAGATCTGGCTGTACGACACCAAGGATGACGGAGACACCATCTACGTGCGGTACCTGTATCACGTCATCATCGATGACGTCCCCAAGCCGCGGTGGAGCGGCTGGCACGGCCCGGAGAACGGGAGCGGGCCCACGATTGACGCTTCCTTCGACGAGGGCACACCCGTGACCGTCGTCCTCTACGACGCCAAGGGGGATGAGTCCAGCAGGTTCGGCTCCTTCACCGCCAGGGCCTGACTCTGACTCAGGGGCGAGTTCACCGCCGAGGGGGACGGACCCCACCACCCTCTCGGCGGCACGACCACGACCATCGCGGCCAGCGGCTACCAGGGCACCGGCCTTTCGCCCGGGCGAAGGACCGGCAGCCCCTCCGCGGCTGCCGCCTCAAGGACGACGGCATCCTTGCGCTTCGCCGCAGCCGCCCTCCTTGCCCTCCCTCTCCTGGCCGCCGCACCGCTCAGTCAGCACCCGCAGCCGCGAAGTCGTCTCGGGCTCTGCCCTGTACGAACGTCGCGCATGTTCCCGTCAGTGACGGTTTCGCCAGGGCCAAGGCCACGGTTGAACGGCGTGGCGGCGGCTGCGGCAACGCCACCGTGGAGATCAAGGTCTGGTCCGGTCAGCTTCGCCAGGGCGGCAGCGCTGGTAGGGGGCCTCGCGGTTCTACGGTCAGGGTGTGTCCGTCGGTCCGCCCGGTGAGCCAGCCCAGCAGCTCAGCCGCCGGGCCGCTCACCCGCGGCCCCGGGCTGTTGCCGATCACTCGTGGGACCTGGTCCTCGTCGGCGCACAGTGTCATGGGTGGGGCGGTGGGTTGGGTACGCAGTTTCGCGGTGGTCGTCTCCAGCTCGCGGGCGGTGAAGGAGGCGGGCCAGTGGACTGGCCGGTGTCCGGTGTCCAGGTCGGTGTGGTGCACTTCGACCTCGCGCAACATGCTGGAGACGGCGCCGCGTACCGGCCGCAGACCGCCTCCGAGCCAGCGCACCGGCACGTCCCAGGCGTTTCGGGGGTGGTCTTCGGCCGCGGAGAGAAAGCGGCGCAGCGCGGTGTCCATGTCGTCGAGGAGTGCGTCGGCAGGGCGTCCGGCGCCCTCCTCGATTTCCCGTTCCCGCTGGTTGTCGTCGGCGTATTGCGGCAGGTCGCTTCCCGTGCGGGCGGAGGTGAGCAGCCGGGTGCGCGAGTCGGCGCTGCGGGCGAGATGGGTCAGGACGTGGCCGCGGGTCCAGCCGGGCAGTAGGGAGGGGGCCCGTACGTCCTGATCTGACAGCGCGGCCACCGTCGCGAGCAACCGGTCGACGCAGGTGCGCAGCAGGGACAGGAGGGCGGCAGGGGTGTCTTTCTCATCGTGCGGCATGGGTCTCCGTTCGGTGACGACACGTCACTTCATCTGTGCCCGGTTTGCGACAACGTGCACCGCGTCGATTCGGTGCCTTACCGCAGCGATGGGGCGGGGTCCGGTCGGACACAAGTGGCTGTCAGGACCGTGCCGCTCGGTCCGTCGGTCCGTCGGTCCGTCGGTCCCTCGCAGTCGGCCTTTGCCGACAAGGCCCCATTCGGGAAGCGGGATCGATGAGGCGCTCCCTCGTGCGCCCAGTCGGCCGTGCGGTGCTGCTTCGGCCGACCGACCGACCGACCGGCTGGCCAGCCAGCTAGCCGACCGGCCAGTCGGCCGGCCGACCAACCAACCATCCTGGCCCAGTGGGTACCAGGTAGATCCCTAGTAGATATTGGCCGCCACGTCGTCCGCGCCGTCCTCCCGCCCCGCGTTGATCTGCGCGCGCAGCGCGATCTCGTCGTACACGCGGACCTCCTTCACGATGCGGCCGTCCTGGATCAGGAACTGGGAGACACCGAGCACCGTGACCGGCTTGCCGGTGAGCGGGCCGAAGGCGGGGGTGCCCCGGTACGTGCCGTGCATGGTCCAGGTCACGGCCACGCGCAGACCCGCGTAGCGCTCCGCGTAGTGGGTTTGGATGTCCCGTACGGCGAAGCGCGCGTCGGGGAAGGGGCCGACCATCTCCAGCAGATCGGCCTGGTAGCGCTCCGGACGGATGACGGTGCGGTCGCCGATGGTGTGCAGGAAGAGGTCTCGCGCCATGAAGTCATTGACCTTGTTGAGCTCGCGCTGTGACCAGACCCGGTCGATGAACTCGAGGACCATCTCGCACTCGGGACGGAAGTCGTCCGGGCGCGGCCCGCTGACACCTTCCAGGAGCACGTCCTTCGGCGGCTCTTCCGTCATCGACCCGGTGTATCCCTGGAACTGGCTGCCGCGCGCGGCCTCGTCCGGGTCGATGCCGAGTTGCAGGCAGTCCGCGAGGTCGTCGCGCACCACCCACTCCTCGACCATGCGGCCGCGCCGGTAGAGGCAGTTGGCCACCGTGCGCTTGCGGACGCGGACGTTGCGGCCGTCCACGAGGTGCTCGTCGGCGGAGAAGACCAGGTGTGAGCTGAGGAAGGCGTCGTCCCCGCGGGCCTCCCACACCACGTCCTCGGCCTGGCCGATGTGGCCCGGTACGGCGGCCATCCGCATCGTGCTGCCCTCGATGACGCCGTCGCGGCCGACGACCGTCCCGAGACTGGCGTGGACGATCGAGTCGGGCTCGTAGTTGTCGACGATGTGGGCGATGTCGCGCTCGACCCAGATGCGGTCGGTCACCTCGCGGATGAACTCGTCCGGGTCGTTGTAGGGCTCGTACGCGACGGGGTCCAGGGCCATGGTGCTTCTTCCGTTCCGGTGCGGTGTGAATGCGTATGCAGGATGGCTGATTGGCTGATTGGCTGGTTGGCTGAATGACTGAATGGGTGGTGGGTCGGGCAAGGGTGCGGTGCGGACCCACGGGGTCAAGCGGGCTGTGATGTGTCCTGGCGGGCGAACTTGTCCGCGCCCAGCTGGCTCCGGTATGTCTCGGTCATGAAAGCGGTGACGACGACGAGGGCCAGGACGGCGCCGACGGCCAGGTAGGCCCACACGGCGTAGATCGTGTCGAAGGTGTCGACCAGCAGCGTCGCGACGAACGGGGTGATCCCCATGAAGATGGAGAACGAGCTGTTGTACGCGATGGCGCTGGCGCTGAACCGGGTGCGGGTGGAGAAGATTTCGGCCGCGCAGACCGTGATGATGCCGGTGAGGAAGAACTCCGGTATGAGGTAGATGAGCTGGCTGGCGATGGCGGCGCCGAAGGTGCCCGCCTCGCCGACCCAGAAGGCGAGCGGGACCAGGACGATGCAGGCCACGGCGCCCGTGATGAGCATCGGCTTGCGCCCGATGCGGTCCGAGAGCATGCCGGCCAGCGGCAGCAGCGGGATGAGGACGGCGATCGAGATGGCGTTGGAGGCCAGGCCCATCCAGCGGGGCAGACCCAGCGTGTCCGTCAGGTACTGCGGATAGAACGTGATCCAGGTGTAGGACAGGATCGCGCACATGATGGAGATGCCGCAGTAGACCAGGATGGGGCGCCACTGCGAGCGAAGGGCCTCTAGCACCGGCGACTTGACGACGTCGGCGCCGTCATCGGTGGCCCGCACGAACTCCGGGCTCTCCGAGATGCGGCTGCGCATCCACAGGCCGATGAGGCTGAGCGGGATCGCCAGCAGGAACGGCATGCGCCAGCCCCACGAGTCCATCGCGGGCCCCTCGAACACCCAGCTGGTCAGCGCGGCGACGCCGGCTCCGGCGAGCGTGCCGACGAAGCAGCTGTTGGAGGCGTATGAGGCGTAGTAGGCGCGGCGGTCGGGCTCGGCCCACTCGACGATGAACGCCACCGCCCCGACGTACTCGCCGCCGGAAACGACCCCCTGGACGACGCGGAGCATCAGGAGCAGGAGCGGCGCCAGTATGCCGACTTGGTGGTACGTGGGCAGGACCGCGACGAGGGCGGTGGACGCGCCCATGGCCACCAGGGTCCACAGCAGCGTCTTCCTGCGGCCCACCCGGTCGCCCCAGCGGCCCAGGATGGTGCCGCCGAGCGGACGGAACAGGCAGGCGATCGCGATGATCGCGTACGTCCCGAGCACCGCGACGGTCCTGTCGCTCTCGGGGAAGAACGCCGGGGCCATGATCGGTGCCATGTAGCCGTACAGGCCGTAGTCGAACTGCTCGACGAAGTTACCGACGCTGCCCGCGCCGATGGCCCGGCGAATCGCGCTCCGCTTCTCCGCCGCTTCTGGGGCGGACGCGGGGGCTGTGCGGGGTGGCGCTGCAGAGGACATGGCTGCTCCGATCGCGCGGTGAATGGGGAATGCATACGTATGAACTAGGCGTGAACATTGGGGTTCCGGGGGAGGAGCGTCAAGAGGTGGAGCTGGGGTGGGTGGAGACGCTGCGCGGGTGGGGCGGAGTGCCTCCGGCACCCCACATATGGAGACCCTTCAGCGGGTCTGTGCGGGCCCCGTAGGCCGGGCGAGGGCACCCATGGCGTCCATCAGCACCTGCGCCATGTTGAAGACGATCAGCCGGGCCCCGGCCTCCTCGGCGGCCTGCGCCGCCGCGAGGTGGGGGACGATCGTCATCACCGTACGGCCGTTCTCGGCGGTGGCCCGATGTGCCTGCTCGACCAGGTCGTCGACGACCGCCGGCGCCGGAAAGCCGCAGTCCGCCGCGAGGTCGGCGGGACCGACAAGGACCGCGTCCATGCCCTCGGTGCCGGCGATCTCGTCCGCCGCGGCGCACGCACGCCGCGTCTCGATCATCGCGATGACCAGCGTCTCGCGGGAGGCCGCCACATGCTCGGCCGCGGTGACCGTACCGAACCGTCCCGACCGGCTGTACGTGGCGAAGCCTCGCTCGCCCCATGGCGGGTAGTGGCTCGCGGCCACGGCCCGCCGGGCGTCCTCGGCGCCGTCCACGTGCGGGTGGATGAGTCCTGCCGCGCCCAGGTCCAGGCAGCGCAGCGCCAGCGTGGGCTCGGCAGTGCCCACCCGTACCAGGACGTCGATGCCATGGGCCTCGGCCGCCATGATGTGCTGCTGGAGCAGCGCCGTGTCCGCGGGCCCGTGCTCGCAGTCGATGGCGACGTAGTCCAGACCCGCGACGCCCGCCATCTCCAGCAGAGTCTCCGAGGGCATCCGCAGCAGCGCGCCGCGCAGCGAATCGCCGTCCGCCAGGCGTTGTTTGAGGCTGCGGCGCGGGGCGCGCGGGACGGTCATCGGGCCACCATCCCCGCCGACAGGTCGACATCGGCGCCGCACATGCCACGCATCCGCAGCATCGCGCTCGCCGCCTCGCCGACCTCCTCCTCGGTCACCATCCGTCCGAGCGCGGCACGTGACACGAAGGACTCCTCGGCCTCGGCGTAGCTGCCGCCCGTGCGCTCGGCCTCCAGGCGGAAGTTTCGCTCCATGCGCGGCCCGGAAACCGGCCCGGGCGACAGGGAGTTGACCGTGACGCCCTGCGGCCCCACCTCGCCCGCCAGCGTGGCCGTCAGGCCGATGACCGCCATCTTCGACGCGCAGTAGGGGGTGCGCCGCAGCAGCGGCCGCTTGCCCGACACCGAGGCGACATTGATGACATCACCGGAGCCGTGACGGGTCATCGCGGGAAGGAAGGCCCGGCACATCAGGAAGACGCCGCGCACGTTGATGTCGAAGACCTCGTCCCACTCCCCGGGCGAGATGTCGGTCAGCGAAGCCACCGGGCCCGCGATGCCCGCGTTGTTGACCAGGATCGATATCTCGTCGTCCGCGAGGGCCGAGGCGAGTGCGTCGACGTCCTCGGGGCGGGACACGTCACAGACGTGGGAGGCGACGCCGGGGCCGAGCTCGTCGGCGGTGCGCTTCAGGGTGTCCCCGTCGCGACCCGTGATCACCACGCGGGCGCCGTCGGCCAGCAGCGAGCGGGTGATGGCCCGGCCCAGGCCGCTGCCGCCCCCGGTCACGAGCGCCGTCCGCCCGGCGAGGGGCGTCCGCTCGGCGAGGGGCGTCTGCCCGGCGAGGGGCATCTGCCCGGTCAGGGGAGCCCGACCGGCCAGGGGAGCCCGCCCGGCCTGGGGTGTCATGGTGCGGTCGGTCGTCATGCGCCGGCCTCCTCGTTCCACTCCAGCGCCTTGTCGCCGTACTTCGCGGCACGGACGTCACCGGAGCGCGCGTGCCCCTCGAAGAGCTCGACGCGGGCGGCGCGCCCGCACACCTCGCCGAGCAACGCCGACGAAGCGGTGTCGGTGACCTCCTGGTGGGTCACGGTCTTGAGGTACTTGCCGACCCACAGACCGCCCGTGTAGCGGGCGGCGCCACGGGTGGGAAGGACGTGGTTCGTGCCGATGACCTTGTCGCCGTAGCTGACACAGGTGCCCTCGCCGAGGAAGAGGGCACCGTAGTCGCGCATCTTGTCCAGCGCCTGGCGCGGGTTCTCGGTGAGTACCTCGACATGCTCACTGGCGTACGAGTCGGCGATCTCGAAGGCCTCGTCGAGGGTGTCGGCCACGACGATCTCGCCGTGGTCGCGCCAGGCCGGCTCGGCGAAGTCCTTGGTCGGCATGCCGGGCAGCAGCCGCTCGATGTGCCGCTCGACCTCGAGCCCCAGCTCCTTTGACGTGGTGACGAGGACGGCGGGGGAGTCCGGGCCGTGCTCGGCCTGGGACAGCAGGTCGACGGCGACCACGAAGGGGTCCGCGTGCTCGTCCGCGATCACCAGGATCTCCGTGGGCCCGGCGAACAGGTCGATGCCCACCTCACCGAACAGCTGACGCTTGGCCTCGGCCACATACGCGTTGCCGGGGCCCGCCAGCATCGGCACGCTGCCGATCGTCTCGGTCCCCACGGCCATCGCCGCGACGGCCTGGACGCCGCCCAGCAGGTAGATCTCGTCGGCGCCGGCCAAGTGCATCGCGGCGACCGTCGCGGCCGGGATCTCGCCCCGGATGGGCGGCGTGCAGGCGACGACCCGGCGCACGCCCGCGACCTTGGCGGTCACGATCGTCATATGGGCCGAGGCGGTCAGCGGGTAGCGGCCGCCGGGCACATACGCGCCGGCGGCGGAGACGGGGACGTGCCGGTGGCCGAGCCGGACGCCGGGCAGCGTCTCGATCTCGACGTCGAGCAGCGCGTCACGCTGCGCCTGGGCGAAGGTGCGCACCTGCTCCTGCACGAACCGGATGTCGTCAAGGACCTGCTGCGGGACACCGGCGACAATGCGCTCGATCTCCTCGGACGACAGGCGGAACGACTCCGGGCTCCAGTCGTCGAACTTCTCGGAGTACTGGCGCACCGCCTCGTCGCCGCGCTCACGGATGTCGTCGAGGATGGCGCGCACCCGGTCGGCGACGTCCGCGCGGGCGGCGCTCACCTGGGCGGCGGAGACGGAGGACTTGAGGATTCTGGGCATGACGGCTCTCTTCGGTTGGCTTCGTCGGTTACGGGGGTGGGATCTCAGTGGGCGGTGACAGCGGTGACAGCGGTGACAGCGGTGACCAGGTCCCGCAGCGCCGCGCCCACGGCGTCCGGCCGCTGCCACGGGACCAGGTGGCCGGCGTCGGGGAGTTCGCGCAGACGGGAGCGTGGCAGGGCCTCGGCGATGGCGTGGTGGAAGGCGGGCGGGCAGAGCGTGTCCCGGCTGCCCGCGAGGACGACGGAGGGGCAGCGCGCCGAGCGCAGCGCCGCGAGCGCGTCCTCGCGGGTGGGCTGGGCGGCGAGCTGGGCGCGGGTGGCATCGGGGCCCACGGCCCGAGCCATGCGGCGGTAGCGTTCGGCGTCCGCCGCGGACCGGCGCCGGTCGGGGAACATGTCCGGCAGCGTGCGCTCGACCACCTCCGTGAACCGGCCGGCCGCGATGAGGGCATCCAACTCCCGCCAAGTAGCCCGCTGTTCGGGTCGAGGGGCGGCGGCGTTCGTCGCCATCACGCACATTCCGGCCACGCGCTCAGGTGCCCGCCGCAGCACTTCGAACCCGACGATGGCGCCAAGGCTGAGCCCGACGAGCACGAACGGCCCGTCCACCGCGGACAGCACATCGTCCGCGAGCGCGCCGATGCTCGGCCGCCGCAGCGTGACGTGATGGACGGCGTGGCCCTCGGGGAAGGTGACGTCCGACCACAGGCCCGCGTCGCAAAGCATGCCGGGGACCACGACCAGGGGCATCGGCGCGCCGGTCACCAGCGGCGCGCGGAGCGGGGGAGCAGCGCGTACGGGGCGACGTACCCGTTGTGGTCCAGGCCCAGGCCCGCGTCGGCGGCTGCCTTGAGGACCTCCTCGTCCCACTCCAGACGGACCCGTCCGTCCCCGGAGTTGACCACCAGGAGGTCGGCCTCCTCCTCGCCGACGTTGCGCAGCGTGCGCCAGGCGTCCTGCGGCACCGACAGCATGTCGCGCGGGCCCAGGCGCACCGAGACCGGGTCGGTGCGGTTGAGGGTGACCTCCCACAGGCCGTCCTTGACGATCAGCGTCTGCGTCTCTTGTTGGCGGTGCTGCGAGACACCCTGTCCTGGCGCGGCACGCAGCCAGGCGAGATTGTGGCCGTGCGGGTTGAACACGCGCGGCTCCTGGTGCGGGTCCTCGGTCATGCCGTACCCGATGACGCAGCTCAGGCGCGCGCCGCCGCCCGGCAGGCCGCTGTCGAGGAAGGGGTGCTCCGACCACACGAGCTCGTCGGCCGCGGCGATCCGGCGCTTCATCTCCTCGGTGCTGTAGTGGCGCAGCCGGTCGATGTGCTCCTGTGCCATCGGCGTGGCCCGTTCGGACTCCGGCGGGAGGGTGTCCCCGGCGACGGTGTCGACGAGCTGGTTGTCGGCGCTGAGGTAGAGGCCGTGCTGTGCCGCCTCACGCAGGACCGAGGGGCCCCAGATGATGCCGCCGGTGCGGTCCATGCCGAGCACGGTGAACAGCCACCCGTCGTCCGGCCCCGTGTTGGTGAAGCCGCGGAAGATCCAGGTGGGCACGGACACGATGTCGCCGGCCTTGAGGGGGAGTTCACCCTCGTCGCCGTCGGCACCCCAGCGCAGTAGGTATTCGCCGGCGGTGCAGATGAACACCTCGGCGGTGTAGTGCAGGTGCAGGTTGTTGGTGATGCCGTGCGGCATGGCGGCGGCACCGATGTTGTAGCCGTGCGGCAGCCGCAGGTTGACGTGCTGGCCGGAGGACTGCGAGACGCCCGGCCCGATCATGGCGTAGTTCTGCTTACGGTCCGAGCCGGGCGTACGGCAGTCGATGAAGGCCTGGTTGCAGGAGACGAAGTCGCTGCGGCGCACCGTGCGGCGCTCCAGTTCGGACGTGGACACGACGGCATCGGGCATGGGGGCTCCCTGGATGGACGGGCGAGGAAGAGTGGAATACGTATGCATTGCCATGACAGGCTCCGGGGGTGTGTCCTGTCAAGGGGTTCGAATCGGATTTCGCGGCGGCACTGGCGGCAGTCGACGAGTAAGCCGCGATCAAGGCGGACGGAGAAGACATACGTATAGGGGTCGGCGTACGTATACTGTCCGGGCCCCGGTTCCGGTGCCGGGCGGTACGAGGTGTCGGCGAGGAGAGAGACATGGCGATCACGAGTCACGACGTGGCGAGACTCGCGGGTTTCTCGCAGCCCACGGTGTCCCGCGCCTTGCGTGACGACCCCCGTGTCTCGCAGGCCACCCGCGAGAAGATCAAACGGGCCGCCCAGGCGCTCAACTACGTACCCAGCGAAGCAGGCCGCACTCTGTCGACCCGGTCCACCCACCGGGTCGGCGTCATCGTGACCGACATGACCAACCCGTTCTACCCGCACATCGTCGCGCCGCTCCACGACGAACTGCAGCGGCTCGGTTACCGGATGATGCTGCTCACCGAGCGCTCCGACGAGGCGGTTGCCGAGGAGAAGCTGCTGGACCAGTCACTCGACGGCGTCGTCCTCGCGACCGCCACCACCGATTCGCGTCTGCCCGCCCTGCTGGAGCGCCGCGGCATGCCTTACGTGTTCCTCAACCGGGACACCGGCCGGCCCGGCGACTTCGCCTCCGTCGTCGACAACGAGGGCGGCGGACGCCTGGCCGCGCGGGAGCTGGTCGCACTCGGTCACCGCCGCATCGCGGGTATCTTCGGCGCGGCCAACACCACGACAGGGCGCGAGCGCGAGCTGGGCTTCCGGCTGGCCCTGGCCGACAGCGGCATCGGACTGCCGGATGACCGCGTGGTGCGCGGCGCGTTCGAGTACGAGACCGGGTACGCGGCCCTGCCCTCCCTCCTCAAGGCGGCCGAATCGCCCACCGCCGTCTTCTGCGGCAACGACGTGGTCGCCATCGGCGTGCTCAACGCCGCGCTCGCGGCGGGCGTCAAGGTGCCCGACGACCTCACCGTCATCGGCTTCGACGACCTGCCCATGGCGGCCTGGGAGGTGTTCCGCCTGACGACCGTCCGGCACGATCTGGACGAACTCGCCTGCCAGGCGGCCCGGTTGCTGGACAGGCGGATCGCCGGCGAGGCCGATGCCGACGGCGAACGCCTCGTCCTGCCGACCGAGTTCGTCCCGAGAGCCACCCACGCCAAGGCCCGCTGAACCGTCACGACCCAATGGTCGCGCGCACGGGCTCGACGGCGGCGTCCTCGGGCTCCGCACCACGTCGCTGCCGCACCACACCCACGGTGGCCAGCACCGCGGCGAGCCCGAGAGAGAGCCACAACTCCTGCCGGTGGCCGGGCAGTACGGCCATCAGGACCAGCACCCCGGCGATGAACGCGATGGTGGCCAGCGTCAGAAAGGGAAAACCCCACATGCGCACATCGGTCGGCCGGTCGCCCTTGCGGCGCACGGCGTACTGCGTCAGCGCGATGACCATGTACATCATCAGCGCGATCGCTCCGCTGGAGGCGATGAGGTACGAGAACACCTCCGGCAGCAGGTAGTTGCCGAACACCGCGGCAATGCCGACGACCGTCGACGCGAGCACCGCGTTGCGGGGCACCCCTTGCGGCGACGTCCGGGCGAAGGCGGCCGGGGCGTCACCGCGCCCGGCCAGCGAAAACAGCATCCGTGAAGCCGTGTAGACGGCGGAGTTGAGGCAGCTGCACACGGCGACCACCAGCACCACGTCCATGATCCGGGCGGCGCCCGGGATGTTCATCCGGTCAAGGACCGCCTGATAGGACCCCGCTCCCAGATCGTCGGCGTTCCAGGGCACCAGGCAGACCACCACGAGGATCGAGCCGATGTAGAAGAGGCCCAGGCGCCACACCACCGCGCGGATCGCCTTCTTGATGTTCTTGCGCGGCTCCTCGGACTCCGCGGCCGCGATGGTGACGATCTCGCTGCCCTGGAAGCTGAACATCGCGGTGAGCAGACCGGCCAGGATCGCCGTGACACCTTGCGGGGCGAAGCCGCCGTGGCTCCACAGATTCGACACACCATGGGCGTCGGACCCCGGCAGCACTCCGAACACCGCGAGCGCCCCGAGGACCAGGAACGCCACGATGGCGACGACCTTGACCAGCGAGAACCAGTACTCGAACTCGCCGTAGTTGCGCACTGCCAGCAGGTTGCTGCCGGTCAGCGCGAGGATCACCGCGAGGGCCGGTATCCAGCTCGGGACCGAGGTGAGCCCCGCGACGACCTCCCCGGCCGCGATGGCCTCGATGGGGATGACGAGGATGTAGAACCACCAGTACAGATACCCGATGGAGAACCCGGCCCAGCGGCCCAGCGCCCGGTCCGCGTACGTGGAGAAGGAGCCCGTGTCGGGGTTGGCGACGGCCATCTCGCCGAGCATCCGCATGACGAGCACCACCAGGGCGGCGGCCAGCAGGAACGAGACGATCACGGCCGGACCCGCGGTGGCCACGGCGGCCGACGAGCCGACGAAGAGACCGGCGCCGATCACCCCGCCGATGGAGATCATCGTGATCTGGCGGCCCTTCAGGCCCTGGGTGAGCGCCGCGCCCGCGGCGGGGGACGGCTCAGGAGGAGGGTGTTGCATGTGACGATCCTTGGCTCGCGGACGAGGGGGAGCCACGCCGCGCCTGAACGGCACGCAGGTCCCGGAAGAGGGGTGGGCCGGGGACGGGCGCCGTGGACGACGCTGCCCCCGGCCCGGCGGTGAGAGGAGCGGTCAGAGCTGCTCGCGCAGCGCGGCCGGCACGTCGTCGAACGCGCCCGAGGTGCGGCCGACCCTGTCGATGCGCAGCGTCGCGGTCGCGCCGTGGGCCGCCAGGCCCTCGAAGGCGGAGATCCGCTCGACGGCCGGGGCGAGCGCCGCCGTGCCCTCCTTCGCGGCCCGCTGGTACGTCAGTGGCTTGAGGAACCGGGAGACCGACAGGCCGGCGTTGTACCGTGCGGTCTTGCCCGTCGGCAGCACGTGGTTGGTGCCGGCGATGCCCTTGTCCGAGTACGCGACGGTGGACCACGGCCCGATGAACAGCGACCCGTAGTTGGAGAGGTTCTCCAGGTAGAAGTCGTCGTCCTCGGTGTGCACCTCAAGGTGCTCGGGGGCGATGACGTCCGCGACGGCGACGGCGGCGTCCCGGTCCTCGACCACGATGACGGAGCCGAAGTCACGCCAGGCCGGACCGGCGATGTCGCGGGTGGCCAGGGAGGTGAGCCGGCGCTCCATCTCCGCGACGACGGCCCGCCCGGTCCGCTCGGACGTGGTGATCAGCGCGGCGGGGGAGTTGGGCCCGTGCTCGGCCTGGCCCAGCAGGTCGGCCGCCACCCACACCGGGTCGGCGCTGTCGTCGGCGATGACCGCGACCTCGGATGGGCCGGCGAGCAGATCGATGCCGACCCGGCCGAACAACTGCCGCTTGGCCTCGGTGACGAACGCGTTGCCCGCGCCGACCAGCATGTCCACCGGAGCCTCGCCCAGCAGACCGAACGCCATCGCGCCGAGCGCCTGCACGCCGCCGAGGGCGAACACCCGGTCGGCGCCGGACAGGTGGGCGCCGTACAGCACCGCGGGGTGGGCGCCGTGCTCGCCGGACGGCGGTGTGCACGCCACCACCGTGGGTACACCGGCCGCCTTGGCGACGTTGACCGTCATGAACGCGCTGGCCAGCAGCGGGAACCGGCCGGCCGGAAGGTAGGCGCCGACGCGGGAGACCGGCACGTACCGCTGACCGCCCTTCACGCCGGGGGCGAGCTCGATCTCGAAGTCCGTCAGGTGCTCGCGCTGCGCGGCGGCGAACCGGTGGGTGCGCTCGTAGCCCATCTCCAGGGCGGTGCGGACGTCCGGGGGCAGGGCGTCCCCCGACTTCTTCAATTCAGTGGCGGGAACCTCCAGGTCGCCGGACCAGCCGTCGAGCTCCTGGGCGTAGGCGCGCACCGCGTCCATGCCCTTGTGCTCGATGTCCGTGAGCATCTCGGAGACACGCTCGACCACCTTCGGGTCGCGCTGGGCGGGCGGGCCGTCGACGGACGGCTTCTTGAGCCACTGGAGGGGAGGCAGGGACTGGGCTTCGTCGTGCGTGATCTGCATGGCGAGGACGCTAGACGGGCTTCTGTCACAGGACTAGATGGGCGATTCCTGTCCCATCCGCAGGGTTTTCCTGTGGCGTCTTCCTGTGGCGTCTTCCTGCGGCGTCTTCCTGTGGCGCCTTCCTGTGGCGTTGTCCCGCCTCGGGAGATGCCCCTCATACGCCGCGCGCGACGCGGATCTCGCGCAGGGTGTCCTCGGCGATGCGGGCCATCTCACGGGTCGCGCGGGACAGCGGGTGCCCGCGGCGCCGCACCAGCGCGATGGTGTCGTAGAGGGGGTCGGCGAAGGGAGCCGTGTGCAGCCCCGCGGGGAACGCCGGACTGTCGACCACGGCGCGGCTGGCGATCGTGTCGCCGACCCCGGTGGTCACCAAGTTCAGAGCGGCTTCCACGTGTTCGAGCTCGATCAGCGGGTCGACCCGGACCCCCGCGTACTGAGCGCGTTCGGCGAGCTGCCGCCGCGTCGGGTCCTGCCAGCCGTAGTGCGCGTCGTACAGGACGAGGGGTGCCCGGGCGAAGTCATCGATGGTCACCGGCGTACGGGTGCGTTCCTCGCTCGCGCTGACGTAATACACCTCGTCGCGCAGCAGGGGTGTCACCTGGAGTCCCTCGTCGTCGACGGGGAGCACGACCAGGCCCGCCTCGATGCGTCCCGTCGCCACGGCGGCCGCGGTCTCCGCCGAGTTCTGCCCCACGAGCCGCACCCGCACCGAGGGGTAACGGGCGTGGAACAGCTGCACCAGGTTGGACAGCAGGTAGTAGTCGGCGTTGCGCAGCACCCCGAAGGTGGCGGTGCCGCCGCCGAGCGAACCGAGGGAGTGCACGGCCCGGGTTCCGCTGTCGGCCGCCTCCACGGACTGCTGGGCGTAGGGCAGCAGCTCCTGCCCCGCCGAGGTCAGGGCGAGGGTGCGGCTGCCGCGCACGAACAGCTCGGCCTCCAGTTCCGCCTCCAGGCGGCGCACCAGTTCGGAGGCGGATGCCTGGGCGATGTCCATGGCCCGCGCCGCCGCGGTGAACGACCCGAGCCGCTCCGCTTCGACGAAGGCCCTCAGCTGGTTGAGGGTCATGCGGCCACAGGCTAGTCCTGTGCCTGCCGCAGGAAACAGCGGGGTTGTCCACTGAGCGACGGGCTGATTGGCTCGATCAGGCCCCGCACACCGCTCCTGCCCGGAAGGTCCCGCCCGCCGATGACCAGCCCTCTGTCCATCTGTCTAGTCCAGTCGGCCGCGTTCCACCACGCCGCGGACGACGGCCTGGACGCGTTCGCGGCGGACGTACGCCGCGTCACCCGCGCCCACCCGGGCGCCCGGCTGCTGGCCTACCCCGAGCTGCACCTGTGCGGCCACCGGCCGGACGAGGAAGCGGAGACGGTGATGACGGCGGCCGCCGAGCCGCTGGACGGCCCCCGCGGCGCCCGCCTGGCGGACCTCGCGCGCGAGACAGGCGTGTGGCTCGTGCCCGGCAGCGTCTACGAGCGCGGTGCCGACGGCATGGTCTACAACACGGCGCCCGTGTACTCGCCCGAGGGCGAGCGCGTCGCCGCGTACCGGAAGATCTTCCCCTGGCTCCCGTACGAGACCACGGCGCCCGGCACGGAGTTCGTCGTCTTCGACATGGACGGGTACGGGCGCGTGGGCCTGTCCATCTGCTACGACGCCTGGTTCCCCGAGGTCACCCGGCACCTGGCCTGGCAGGGCGCCGACCTAGTCCTCAACCTCGTGCGCACACCGACCGTCGACCGCACCCAGGAACTCGTTCTCGCCCGGGCCAACGCGATCGTGAACCAGGTCGCCGTGGCCAGCGTCAACGCGGCGCGGCCCGACGGGAACGGGCGCAGCCTCGTCGTCGACCCCGAGGGCCGGGTGTGTGCCGAAACCGACTCCGCCACGGACCAGATCGTCACGAAGGTCCTCGACCTGCGCGAGGTCCGCCGGGTGCGCACCCAGGGCACGGCGGGCCTGACACGGGTGTGGGACCCGTTCGCAGCCGGTCAGGTACCGCTCGAACTGCCCTTGTACGAAGGTCGCATCGACGCCGAGCGCTGGCGGCAGGCGCTCCCGGCCGACCACCGGTAGCGCCGCGACGGGACTCGGCGGTCACCGTGTCCCCCCGGCGGTCCACGATCACGCGGTGCTTGGACCCGTGCCACCCGCGCCCGAGGTTGTCGGGCAACGATCCTCCCAACACCTGAACAGGCGCCCGGGGCACCGGACTTCGGAGGTAATCGCCTCGGCCGGACTGTGTGGGCTAGGTTGGCGACTCGCCGCGTGAGCAGGACGCGGACCTTACGGAGGGGATAGACATGTCCATAGCCACATCCACGAATACACGGGCCGCGGTCGAGGAACTGCTGCGCAGGATCGGTGAGGGCGACCCCGAGCGCATCGCCGAGCTGTACGCCGAGCCGGGTGATTGGAAACTGAACTGGCCGGAGGCTGAGCACGGTCGTACTGCCACGCCCTGGATCCGTCATCGGTCCACCCGGGCCGACGCGGCCGCCCACTATCGTGAGATTGCCGAGCACCACGTGCCGGAGCAGGTGGCGACCGAGGTCGAGCGCATCATCATCGACGGAAACGATGCGGTCGTGATCGGCGAGATTCGCCAGACCGCTCGGTCCACCGGACGTGCGTATCGCGCGCGGTTCGCCATGCACCTCACCTTCGAAGACGGCTTGGTCACTCGGCACCACATCTATGAGGACAGCCTCGCCGTTGCCCAGGCGTTCGATCCCGAAGGCCAGTGAAAGCCACCGTGACGTGCGGTTGGCGACCTGGTCGCGCCTCTCCGGGCGCGCTCTTCTCCCGGCTCGCGCCTCTCCCGGCTCGTGCCGCTGATACCGCGCTTGCGCAGGTAGGCGCAGAGGTCGGCGCAGGTAGGCGCAGGTAATACGGTCCAGGTCTGGGATGCCGGGGCGGCGACGGCGGAGGGTGGTTGGTTACTGCGCGGTGTAGCCGCCGTCGACGGGCAGGGCGATGCCGGTGACGTAGCCGGCGCCGTCGCTGCACAGCCACAGGACGGCCTGCGCGATCTCGTCGGCGGTGCCGAGCCGGTCGATGGCCTGGCCCGCCTCGGCCTGGGCGCGGTCGAGTTCACCGCCTTCGACCATGGATTCGACCATCGGGGTGCTGATCGTGCCGGGACAGACGGCGTTGATCCGGACGCCGCGGGACCCGTATTCAAGGGCGGCGCTCTTGGTCAGGCCGATCACGCCGTGCTTGGTGGCGTGGTAGGCGGCGCGGCCCGGGTTTCCGACGAGGCCGCCGAGCGAGGAACAGTTGACGATCGCGCCGCTGCCTTGCGTGCGCATGTGGCGCAGTTCGTGCTTCACGCTGGCCCAGACGCCCCGCAGGTTGACGCCCTGGACACGGTCGAACTGCTCCGCGCTCTCGTCGGCGGCATCGGTGGGCGGAGGCATGATCCCGGCGTTGTTGTAGGCCATGTCGAGCCGCCCGAACGCTGCGACGGTGCGGTCGACGGCGGCGGCGACCTGCTCCTCGTCGGTGACGTCGCAGACCAGCGCGAGAACCTGGTGGCCGTCGTCGGCGAGCTGCTCGGCGGCGGCGTTGACAGCGGCCTCGTCGATGTCGGCGAGGCCGACGGCCGCGCCTGCTTCGGCGAAGGCGCGGGCGGTGGCCAGGCCCATGCCCGAGGAGGCGCCGGTGACGAAGGCGACCTGACCGGTGAAGTCGTAGGTGGGGTAGGTGGGGTAGGTGCGGTTCATGATGGTGGCTCCCAACGAAGTCGTACGGGCGGCGTGGAGTTCAGCGGGCGGTCGTGGCAGTGGTGCCGGCCGTTTGGCGCGGTCCGTCGGTGTCGGTGGTGCGGCGGGCGACGATCCGTGAGGAGCCGGTGGTGCCGCACAGCGCGAGGGCGATCAGCGGCAGCAGGGTGAGCGCGGCGAAGAGGGCGCCGACCAGGGCGGGACCGGTCAGGCCGAGCGAGGAGTCCAGGGCCCGGCCCGCGACGAGGGACCCGGCGGCGATGCCGGTGTTGTAGCCGGAGGTGGTCAGCGCCGAGGTGAGGGTGGGGGCATCGCCGGCGAAGCGGACGGCGAGGGAGGTGACGACCGGGTTGACGGTGAACCCGGCCAGCGCCATGCCGAAGACCAGGACCACCGCGGCCACCGGACTGTTCGAGGCGGGGACCAGGGCCAGCAGGATGAGGGAGGTGGCCGCCGACGCGGTGATCGTCGTGACCATCGGGCGCCGGTCCCCGAGACGGCCGCCGATCGCCGTGCCGCCCAGCGCACCGATGCCGAAAGCGATCAGGACGAGCGGCACGGCACCGGCCGGGATGCCCGCCCGGTCGGTCAGCAGCGGCGTGATGTACGTGTACGTCGCCAGGACACCGCCCATGATCAGCACGGCCGCGCCGAGCGCCAGCCACAGCCGCCCCTGCTTGAGGGCCCGGACCTCGGCCCGCACCGACACCTCGGCCCGCTGCTCCGTTCGGGGGATGAACCGGCCGACGAACGCGGCGGCCAGCGCGGCGAGGACGGCCAGCGCCCAGAACGGGCCGCGCCAGCCCGTGTACTGCCCGACGAACGAGCCGATCGGCACGCCGACGACGTTGGCGAGCGTGAGGCCGCCCATCATCACGCCGATCGCCCGCGTGGCGCTCGCGGGCCCGGCGGCGGTGGTGGCGATGACGAAGCCGACGGCCCAGAACGCTCCGGTGGCCAGGGCGGTCACCACCCGGGCGGTCAGCACGACGGTGAACGAGGTACTCAGGGCGGCAACCGCGTGGCCGAGGGCGAAGACGGCGAGGGCGCCGATGAGGGTGTGGCGCTGAGGCAGGCGCAGGGTGGCCATGGCCATCGTGGGCCCGCCGACGATCATGCCGACGGCGAACGCGGTGATCAGCAGACCGGCGTGGGACACGCTCACGTCGAGGTCGGTGGCCATCTCGGGCAGCAGCCCGGCGATGACGAACTCGGTGGTGCCCATCAGGAACGTGCCGGCGGCGAGCACCCAGACGACGAAGGGCAGCTTGCCGGGGGCGGACCCGGGGGCGGACCCGGGTGCGGACCCGGTGGCGGAGGGCATGCGAAAACTTCTTCCCGTACGAGGTGGGGTGGTGGGCGCGGTCAGGAGGAGGCCTCGATGGTGATGCGGCCGGCCCCGGACAGTTGGTCGGCGGCGGCGGCGGCGTCGGCCTCGGCGCCGGTGTCGGCGTCGGCGTTGGCGTTGGCGTCGGTGTGGCCGAGGACCAGCAGGTCTGCGGAGGCGGAGGGGCCGTCCTTGGGGAGGATGGCGAGGTTGCCCCACGGCGCGAAGTAGGCGATGTCCCCGTTCGTCCACGTCCGTGGGGCCCTGCGGACCTCGGCGAACCTGGACCAGGGAGCCCCGGGTTAGCTGGTGGCCGGGGGCTGGGCGTACTCCTCGTCGGTGACGGGATTGAGCCAGTGCACGACGTCGTGGGTGTCGTCGCCCTCGTTGATGGCCAGGTGGACCATCAGCCGATTCGGCGCGGCACCGTGCCAGTGCTCCTCGTCGGCCTCGAACAGGACGCGGTCGCCGGGCCGGATGACTTCCACCGGTCCTCCCCGGCGCTGGCACAGGCCGATGCCTTCGGTGACGAAGACGGTCTGGCCCAGCGGGTGGCGGTGCCAGTGTGTGCGGGCGCCGGGCATGAAGTGCACCAGGCCGGCGGTGACGCGGGACGGGGCGGGGGCCGCGGCGACGGCGTCGATGTAGACGTCGCCGGTGAACCAGTCCGCCGGGCCCTTGGCGGTGTCGATCGAGCTGCGGGTGATCTGCATGGAGACTCCTCGTACGAGTGTGTGGCGGGGTGGGTCTACGAGCGTGTGGCGGGGTGGGTCAGGGGGTGTGTGGCGGGGTGGGTCAGGGGGTGGGGAGAGTCTTGATGGCGGGGCGTTCGTCCGTGGCCTTGCAGCCCTCGGCGACTTGGTCCAGGGACAGGGTGAGGTTGAAGCCCCTGCCCGGGGCGGTGTCGATCGCTCCGGCAAGGACGCGGTCGATGAGGTCGGGCCGGGCCGGGCAGGTAACGGCGGACGGGGGCGGGGCCGCCGTGCAGGCCGGCGTGGGAGAAGGACAGCTCCTGCCCGTCGAGTGCGACGTCGTGCGGGCCAACCGCGCACAGACCGACCGCGCCGTCACCGACCACCACGGCCGTCGAGCCGGGCTTGACCGAGGTGACCTCCGGCCCGACCTCTTCCACGAAGCCGACGTACTCGTGGCCCATCGGACGCGCCGCGCCGGGGGGCTCGGCACCGCGGTACGGCCACAGGTCCGACCCGCACACGCAGGTCGGACACGGCGGCCGTGCGGATGATCGCATCGGTCGGCTGAAGGATCTTCGGGTCCTCCAGGGCTTCGAAGCGGATGTCGCCGGGGGCGTGGATCACTGCGCCGCGCATGAGAGGTTCCTTTGCGTACCGGGTACAGGTGCGGCCCCGGAGCCCGGGCGGCGGACCGCCCGAGCCGAGCCGGGTGCGGGGCTCCGCCTTCTGCCTCCGTGGCGGGAAGGAGAAGCACCACGTTCTCCAGGTAACGCCCTCTGCACGCGCGTAGCGAGTCACTGACAAGGGGTGTACCAGCAGTACATCCCTCTGGCCGCGTGCGGGACGTACCGTCGAAGGCATGGACAATCGTGAGGAGGTCCGCGAGTTCCTCACCTCGCGGCGCGCCAAGATCACCCCCGACCGGGCCGGGCTGCCCTCCGGACCCCGGCGCCGGGTGCCGGGCCTGCGTCGCAGCGAGGTCGCGGCCCTCGCCGACATGAGCGTCGAGTACTACGCCAGGCTGGAGCGCGGCAACCTCGCCGGAGTCTCCCCTGCCGTCCTCGAAGCCCTCGCCCGCGCTCTGCGGCTCGATGACGCCGAACGCGCCCACCTGCTGAACCTGGCCCAGGCCGCCGACGGCTCCGACGCCCTCACCCGCCCCCGCCGCCGTGCCGCCACCCGGCAGTGGACACCGCACCGCAGCCTGCAATGGACCCTGGACGCGATCACCGCCGGACCCGCGTTTGTCCGCAACGGCCGGATGGACATCCTCGCCGCCAACCAGCTCTTCCGCGCCTTCTACACCGACGTCTACTCCACGCCGGGCAACCAGCGGAACTTGGCCCGCTTCACCTTTCTCGACCCCGCCTCCCGCCGTTTCTACCCCGACTGGGATTCGTTCGCTGACGTCACCGTCGCCATCGTGCGTGCGGAAGCCGGCCGTAATCCGCACGACAAGGATCTGCACGATCTGGTCGGGGAGCTGTGTACCCGCAGTGACGAGTTCCGTACCCGGTGGGGTGCCCACAACGTCCGCCACCACGGCACCGGCACCAAACACTTCCGCCACCACGCCGTCGGCGACCTCTCCCTCGCCTTCGAGGGCCTGGAGATGGCCGCCGCCCCCGGCCTCACCCTCACCATCTACACCGCCGAGCCCGGCTCACCCTCCGAAGAGGGACTGCGCCTGCTCGCCACCTGGGCCGCCACCCGGGAAGCCGACCCGGGCGGGGAAGCCGACCCGGGCGCGGAGCGGTCGGCGACCGGCTGACCTTCGACCGGGCCGGCCACCGTGGGGCTCGGCACTATCGGGTGCAGCCTGCTGACAGGAGGACAGGAGGACAGCAGTCGGCCCCTCCACCGCTGGCCAGGAGGTGTCAACGGAAAAGTCGCACCAGGCGGCCCGCCGCCGGGCACCGGATGGCTGCGCTGCGGGACGGTTTCCACATGGTGCGTTCATGCGTTCATACGTTCATGCGAGGCCTCGCTGCCGTGGGCTCACCAGCTTGCGGCAGCAGGATGCGGCACTGGGGCGTCAGCGCTGATGACCACGACGCCGGTGATCTTGTCGCGAATGTCTGGGACTTCGAGTCCCAGCTCGCCCACAGCCAACCCAGGCAGAACGCCGGGTAGTTGAGGAACTGGCAGAGCCGGCGGGCGAAGGCCAGGCCGCCGCCGGGAGCAAGCCCGTCAGACGTGCGGACAACGCGGATGCCGAGGACCGTCTTGCCCAAGCTCTGCCCGGTACGGCCCTCACGGACCGCCTGCACGATACAGGCACTGATCATGTAGACCATGGCCGCATAGCCCAGATACAGGTCCAGGCCCTCGCCGGAATTGCGATCGTCGATCACGTCCGCGATCCCCATGAGCAGCCACAGTGGCCCGAAGTTGATCAGGCAGTCCAGGAGGAACGCTCCTGCCCGCTGCCCCCACCCCGCGTACGGCGTGTACTCCGGGTTCTGCGGATGCGGGTACTGCGGGTACTGCGGGTACTGCGCATGGGGGTACTGCTGCGGGACCCCGGGTATCGGTTGTGCTGCCGGATGGCCGTACGGCCCTTGGGGCGCGCCTTCAGGGGGCTGCTGCGGGTAGGGGTGGCTCACGTCATAGCTCCTGGCCATCGCGCGCGTGAGTGACACAATGTCACCTGTCGGTCACTCAGGTTACAAAGGTGTTCTCCGTGGCACTCCAGCGGCCCCCCTCGGGCACCGGTCCAATGTTCTCGCTGTCATCCGGGACCAGCTCCGTCGCCGTATTCGCCTCGCGGCGGGAAAGCGGTTGGAGCTGATGCGTGATCTGCGGAAGCCTGGTCCTGTATAAGCCTCACGATCAGGAGGGCGAACGCTGCACGCTGCCTGATGCGGTACTTAAGGCACGAGGACGATCTTGCCCTGTACTCGGCCGGTTTCGCTGAGCTCGTGGGCCTTCGCGCACTCGGTGAGCGGGAAAGTCTCGGAGATCGTGGGGCGTACGCCGTGGGTGTCGACGAGTTCGGCGAAGGCGGTCAGCACGGCGGGGGTCGGATTCAGGGAGAACTCCACGAACCGTATGCCGAGTTCGGCCGCGCGTGCCGTCACCTCGGTGCGGTCCACGCCGACGCCGACGACGTCGACCAGAATGCCGCCTGGCTTAAGGGTGTGCAGCGAGCGCGGGCCGTAATCGTTGCTGATGGTGTCCAGCACCGCGTCGATGCCGCGCAGAGCCGAGAAGTCTTCCACCGTGTAGTCAATCAGCTCGTCGGCGCCGAGTCCGCGCAGGTAGTCGTGCTTGGCGGCTCTGGCCGTGCCGATGACGTACGCGCCCCGGGCCTTGGCGATCTGTACGCCGAGGTGGCCGACTCCGCCGGCCGCGCCGTGGATCAGCACTCGTTGGCCGGGCTGTACGTCGGAGAGGGTGTCCAGGGCCTGGTAGGCGGTGAAGCCGGAGATCGGCAGGGCGGCGGCGGCGACGTGGTCGAGGGTGCGCGGCTTGGGCGCGATTCGTTCCTCGGGGACCACCACGTGGTCGGCGTGACTGCCGTGTGGCGGGGTAGTCCAGCCATAGACTTCCTCGCCCAACGCGAAGCGGGTGACGGCCTCGCCGACGGCCTCCACCGTGCCGCTGAACTCGTGGCCGAGCACGAACGGCGGCGGGCCGAAGAAGTCCACCTTGCCGATGCGGACCTTCCAGTCCGCGGGGTTCATGCCGGTGGCCCGTACCCGGACCAGGACCTCGCCGGCGCCCGGCGAAGGCAGGGGTATCTCGGCGAGTTCCAGTACGTCGGGGCCGCCGGTGGCCCGCTGTGTGATCACCCGTGTCGTCGTCATGCAGGTCATTGTGAGCCCGATGAGCACGGGAGGACAGCGTAGCCGCGGCACCGCGCAACGAGCCCTGCCAACCCGAACCACACCAGCAACCCGAACCACACCAGCCTGCCCACCAACTGTCGTAAGCGGCTGGGACACAGTCACTCAACACCTCGCGGATGTGGGCCCGGGACCGAGCCCGCCGAGCGGACACCCGCCCTCGCAGCAGTCACACCCTGGGGACAGCCCTCGTCCTCGACCAGCAACGCGGGCTGTTGAGGCGGTGGACGACCGACAAGCGCGGGCCTGTTCCTGAACCCCGCATCAGCAGGTCAAGAGTCGTCAGAACGGAACGGGAACCGCTGCTGCTGGTGTGGCTCAGGTGAGAGAAGCGGTTACAGTACTCTGCCCTCGTGGACGGTACGGATGAGGTGAAGAGTCTGCCCGACTGGCGGGTGCTCGTCGTCGGGGGTGCGTCGGGGATGGGGAAGACCGGTGTCGGTCGGGCATTGGCACGCCGGTACGACGTCCCCGTCGTGGAGGTCGACGACATCGTGGAGGCCCTCCTCGCGGTGACACTGCCCGAGCACCTGCCAGAAGTCCACTTCTGGCGCACTCACCCGGAGGCCGCCCGCCAGACGCCCGAGTCGGTGGTCGAGCGGCAGATCGCGATCGCCAGGGCGCTGGAGCCGGCGATCGAGGCGGTGGTGGCCAACCACGTCGGCACCGACACCCCGGTGATCCTGGAAGGGGACTACGTCCTGCCCGGACTGGCGACGCCCAAAGGTCCGGTCCGTGCCGTCTTCCTCCACGAGGACGACGAGGGGCAGGTGACGGCCAACTACCTGCGCCGGGAGCCGGAGGCCGGACCGCAGAACCATCGCGCACGCGTCAGCGTGCTGTACGGCCGGTGGCTCACCGCGCAGGCGCAGGCAGCCGGTGTGCCGGTGATCGGTCCGCGTCCGTGGGAGGACCTGGCCAGCCGTGTCGCCGAGATGGTGGGGGACGCCTCTCCCAACACCGTGGCGCCTGTCCGAACCGCCGCTACCCAGAGTCTTCCGAGGAGTCCGGCGGCTTGATCGAGCGATCCGGGGCCCGACGGCAGGTTCCCGGCCCGGACCCGGGATGGCGGCACCCTGGGCGAAGAACAGTGCCATGATCAGGATGTCGTCGATGTCGTCGATGTTGGTGACGGCGAACAGGCCGGCTGCCTGCCCGACGGTGCCCAGGTCCACGAGTAGCTGCTGTCCTCCGATGCGGGTTTCCCGGGGGACGCTACTGGGAGCTCGTACCGCGGTGATCGAGGGGGCAAGGCTTGGTGCTGTCCATTCGGGTGGCACAACTTCTGTGCCGCCATGAACCGCTTCCAACCTGGACCGCTTCCGACTCCTTCGCTGTCCGGCTGAGTACGCGTACTCAGGTGCCGGCTGCCGGACTCCTCCATGCTGGGCGCGAACGCCGGACCGTCCCAGGGGGACATACGCATGGACCACGCCCTGCAGCTGCGCACCGCCGCGCCTCGGGATCACGACTGGATCCACGAACTGCGCCACCGCGTGTACGCGGAGGAACTTGGCCAGCATCCGGTGGATCCGTCGGGAAGGCTGAGTGACGGACTCGACGGCGACAACATCTATCTCGTGGCCGCCCGCGGCGAGACGCGGATCGGCTTCGTCAGCCTTACCCCGCCGTGGGTCGGCCGCTACTCCCTCGACAAATACCTGACGCGTGAGGAGCTGCCGGTCCTGACCGAGGAGGCGCCGTTCGAGATCCGCGTCCTGACCGTCGAGGAACACTGGCGGTCCACTGCGGCGGCGCCACTCCTCATGTACGCGGCGCTGCGCTGGGTCGCGGCGCGGGGCGGCCGCCGGGTGGTGGCGATGGGACGCACGGAACTGCTCGACATGTACCTCGCCGCCGGGCTGCGGCCGGTGGGGCGCACGGTCCGCTCGGGCGCGGTCTCGTTCGAGGTCCTCAGCGGCTTCGTGGCCGAGCTGACGAGGACGGTCGCGGAGCGCCACGGCCGGATCCTGGAGCGGCTGAGGACGGGCCTCGACTGGCGGCTCGACGTGCCCTTCGCGCCGCGTGCGGACGGCTGTGAGCACGGCGGGGCGTTCTTCTCGGCGATCGGCACGGACTTCCGGACCCTGACCCGCCGTCACGAGGTGGTCGCGGCGGATGTGCTGGACGCCTGGTTCCCACCGTCCCCAGGCGTCCGCGCGGTCCTCTCGGAGGACCCGGGGTGGACGGCCCGGACCTCGCCACCGACGGGCGCGGAGGGGCTGCTCGCGGAGATCGCCGCGGTCCGCGGACTCCCGGTGGAGTCGCTGGTCGTCGGGGCGGGCTCGTCCGATCTGATCTTCCGCGCGTTCGGCCGGTGGCTGACGCCGGGAAGCCGGGTGCTCCTGCTCGATCCCGGCTATGGGGAGTACGCCCATGTCACCGAGCGGGTGATCGGCTGCCGGGTCGACCGGCTCCAACTGCGCCGGGAGGACGGCTGGCTGCTCGACCCGGCCCGGCTCGCCACCGCGACAGGCGACGGACGGTACGACCTCGTGGTCGTGGTCAACCCGAACAACCCGACCGGCCGCCACGCCCGGGCCGACGCGCTGCGCGCGGTGATTGAAGCCTCGCCCGTGCGGACCCGGTGGTGGATCGACGAGGCGTACCTGGGGTATGTCAATCCGGGGGACTCGCTCGCCGGGCTCGCCTCGGTCGACGCCCGGGTCGTGGTCTGCACCTCGCTGTCAAAGATGTACGCGCTGTCGGGGATGCGGGTCGCGTACCTGGTGGCCGGTCCGGAGACGGCCGGGGAGCTGCGGCGCTGGACGCCACCGTGGCCCGTGAGTCTGCCGGCCCAGCTGGCTGCCGTGACGGCGCTGCGCGACCCCGCGTACTACGCGGAGCGCTGGGCCCGCACTCATGTGCTGCGCCGGGGACTGGCGTACGACCTCGCGGAGTTGGACGGGTTCTCCTCGATCGACGAAGGGGTGGCGAACTTCCTCACGGTGACCCTGCCGCCGGACGGACCGAGCGCGGCGCGGCTGGTGCGCGAGTGCCGACGGCACGACGTGTTCCTGCGTGACCTGTCGCCGATGTCCCCGGCGTACGAGGGGCGAACCGTCCGGATCGCCGTCCGCGACACTGCGGAGAACGCGAGAATCGTGGCGGCGTGCCAGAGCGCCCTGGACGCGCTGCGCACGCCGGCCGCAGTGTTGTCGGCCGCGCCGGGGCGGGCCTCCCGGTGACGACGGTCGCCGGTCTCGTACCGTACCTCGGCGGGGCACTGGCGGTCGGAGGCGTCGCCGTGGCGGCGACCCGGCGCCGTGAACTGATGGTCCGCTGGTGCGTGTGGGCGCTCGGAGTGCCCCTGGTGACCGCCGCGTTCTGGCTCGGTCCACCGGGGATCACGGTGCTCGTGGCTGTGGTCGGTGTGGTCGCCGTGGCGGAGTTCGGCGGGCTGCTCCTGCTGGGTCCGGTGGACCGGGCAGTGCTGGGCGCGGCGATCGTCGGACTCGTCCTCACCGCCTGGCTGGCCCCCGGGGAGGTGCTCCGGGTGGCGGCGGCCGGGGCGCTCGTCATTGCCGGGGTGCCGTTGCTCTCGGGCGACGCGGAGCACGGGCTCCGCCGCCTGGGGGCGGGCCTGTTGGGGCTCGTGTGGCTGGGCGCGCTGGCCGGCCTCGTATCGTCCGGCGCCCTCGGCCTCGTCCTGTTCGTGGCCGTGTCGATCGCCGACGTCGTCGCGTACGCGGCGGGTCGCCGAATCGGCGGCCCCCGGCTCTCCCGGCTGTCGCCCGCCAAGCGGTGGAGCGGCACGCTGGCCGGGGCCGCGGCCGGTCTTCTCACGCTGGCCGTGCTGTCCTCCCTGACGTGGCAGACGGCGGTGGCCGTGGCGGTCGGCGGCCCGCTCGGGGACCTGCTGGAGTCGATGGTCAAGCGGGGCGCCGGCGCCAAGGACGCCGGCCGGTGGCTGCCCGGCTCCGGCGGCATCCTCGACCGGATCGACTCCCTCCTCGTCGCTCTGGCGGTGCTGTTGGTGCTGAAGTGAGCCACGGGTTGTCAGCGCTTGGGGTAAACGCTGAGGACGGCGTGACGGGCGAGGTCAGCTGCTGGGTCCTTCTCGTTCTGCGGCGTCGATTCGTACAGGGCCACATCGCCGGATACACCGGTTGGGAGGGTGACGCCGCTGAGTTCGGCGTGGGTTCCGGTGGCGATGTCGACGGAGACGGGTGTGCGCGTTCCGCTCGTCGCCTTGGCCTCGCCGTATGCGGTGCCGACGTTGTCCACCCCCATGAAGTCCACCCGGGCGGTCTTATCGGTGCCACCGAAGCAGTAGCCCTTCTTGGCCTGGAGGTCGAAGGCCGTATACGCGGTGACGAGATAGCGTCCGTTGTCACTGAGTACGGCCCGGTTCTCCGAGCTGATCACAGCGTCGTTCAGGCCGTTGCATGGCAGCGCGTACACCGGGTTTCCTCGGTTTTCGTCATGCAGTGCCCACACATAGTTCATCTGCAGTCCGAGCCCTGAGTACGCTTCGTCCTTGGACAGCCACTGGGCCACGACATATCCGCCGCGCACACCGTGCGCTGTTCCGCTTCCGATCCCGCTCGGCTTTTGCGCTCCAGCGGGAACGATGGCCCGCCCTGGCCACGCGTCGGCCATCTGGAAGACTCCCTTGGTCCTTAGCTGGTAGTCCCGGCTGCGTGAGTCCTGGGGTGAGGCGAGCGCTCCGGTTGTCACGTCGAGGACTGTTACTTCCTTGCCGTTGCCGAATGCGAGAGTGCCGTTCGTGTCGTGGGGGCTGGCGCCGCTTCCGGCTCCCGGGACGTTCACCTGTCGTGCCGGAGCCACGTTCCTGCCAGAGGAATCAGCAGGGAAGACCGAGACTCTGGCGGTGGCGTTGCCGCGGGAGATCGCGTCCTTCCCCTCCTGGACCTCCGCCACGAGGACCGCATAGTCCTTACCGTCCTTGCTGGTCACGATAAGCCGCACGTCGTCTGCCTGGAACTCAGCTGTGCGCTCACTCGGCTTCCACGGTGCGCTCGACCATCGGACGGCTCCGGATATCGCGTCGCGGGCTTCCACACCGAACGCAGTGCCGTCCTTGTAGGTCTTGCGGAACAGCACGAGCTGAGAGTGCGGGGCAACGGTCGGCTGGGTTAACCGCTCCGCCTGCATCACGGCCCACCCCTTACTGCCGTCGAACGCGGGCGGAACCTTTGCCTGCTTGGCTTTGGGCGGCAAAGACGCCGTTTCGCCAGTTGCGGACGGCATGCTGTCTTTGGGCTGGCGCGAGCTGTCCTTCTGCGACGAGTCGCAGGCTCCCAACGCCACCATGACCGTTGCCGCCAGCACAACGCTCTGAAGCTTCTTCATCTGGGCCTGCCCCTGCCTTCACTCTCCGAATACGGCATGTCCTCGCAAGTTATCCGTATACCGCGCTCCGCACACAGCCTCTGCAAAAACCCAACGAGTCACCACTCAGCAGAGGTCAGGCCACCTGTCGGCCCCTTCGACGGTGTCCGGTGTCCTAGGTGGTGAGGCGGACGCAGAATCCGATACGGGGCGGGGTACGCGGAGTTGGATTGTTCCCGATGGGCTGTGCGAGATCGCGGAGCCGCTGTTCCCACCGCCGGGGGTGCGTCCGCAGGGTGGCGGAACGCGGGGTACGCCTGATGAGACGCTGAAAGGCCCGCCAGGCACAGCCGCTGACAGCGCGTAGATGATCGCCGCCGACAACCGACCGCGCATCGACCGTTCGTGACCTGGTCCAGGGGCGATGTCTGGGGCCCGCTGCCCCAGGCCGTGCTGCACAGACTCAACGACGCTTTCCTCGGACTCGCCGCCGCTATGCGCTGCTACAAACGCCTCGTCCGCCTCACCACGTAGGACACCGTCCCCGCTGTGCAGCCACTCCATCAGCTCGTTCCGGGGCCTCACGCACCGGCCCGGGGCCGGCCGTCCAGGGCCGAACTCTCCGCTTACCTCAAGCAGGGCCACCATCGCCGGGGTGCGGTGGGTGCGGTGGGTGCGGTGGGTGCGGTGGGTGCGGTGGCGTCGGTCAACACCGTGAACTCCAGGGATCGCAAGGTGCGGCAGCAAGAGTCTCCGCCGAGTTCGGCGCCTGGTTCACGGGACATCGCCTCCGACCGAGCGATCGAGCCGGGCATCGTCCGTGCGAGCCGGACCGGGTACGGCCGGAGGGGATACCCCAGGCGCGAGCGACGACTGCACGGTGTCGTCGGGCTGATCCGGCATCTGCTGTAGCGCGCGCAGGGGGGAGCGGGCGAGGACGACGAGGGGGACGAGCAGCAGGAAGGTCCCTGCGGTCAGGGTGGACCGTACCCCGATCCACGTTCCCAGGCCGCCGGCGAGCAGTGCGGCGACGGGGCGGGCACCGGACGTCAGCCACGTGCTTACGGCCTGCATCCGCGCCTGCATGCCACCGCTGGTGACCATTTGCCGGATGGATCTCTGCGTCGTTCCGGCGGCACCGGCGCAGGCGAGCTGCAGGAACAGCGCCGCTCCGATCGTGATCTGCCAGGCAAGACCGGGTGAGGCGAGCAGCAGCGGAAGCTGGGTCAGCGGGGTGATCGCGAGCGCGGTGAGCATCATGGGCCCCGGGCCGTACCGGCGGGCGAACGCTGGGGCGGTCAGTGCACCGGCGGCCGAGCCCAGGGTGCCGATGCCCAGGACCACGCCGAAGGCGGTCGCGCTCATCGCGAGGGAACGCAACAGGTAAAGGGCCCAGAGGGTGTTGAGCAGCCCCAGGGCGAACGAGGTCGTGGCATTGACCAGGGTCAGGGTCCACAGCCGGTCATCGCCGCGCACGTACCGCAGGCCCTCGCGGATCTCGGCGCGCAGTCGGCGAGTCTTCGGGTGGGCGCGGACGGGCTCGGCACTCTGGATACGGGCGGTGCAGACGGCGCTGATCAAGTAGGAGGCGATGTCGCCGAGCAGGGCCCGGGCGGGGCCGAGCAGCGCGGTCAGCGCGGCGCCGAGGTGGCTTCCGGCGGTCGCGGCGACCGCGAACAGCGCCCCCACGCGGCTGTTGCTCCGCTGGATCAAGGACCGTTCGACGAGACTGGGCAGCAGGCTGATGGCCGCCGCGTCGTGCAGCACGCTCGCTGCTCCCTGCACCACCGCGACGACCATGAGCTGTGTCAGGGTCAGGGTGCCCAGCGCGGCCGAGGCCGGCACGGTGGCGAGCAACGCGGCGCTGACCAGGTCACCGGTGATCATCTGCCGGCGCTTGGAGTGCCGGTCGGCGAGCGCGCCGGCGTGCAGGGCGAGCAGCGCGGGCGGGAGCTGTCCGAGGAACGCCAGCCAGGCGACCTGGACAGTTGTGGCGTCCAGGTGCAGCACGGCGAGCACCGGCAGCGCCATCTGGGCGATCGAGCTGCCGGCAACGCTCGCGGCCTGGCCCGTCAGGTACCGGCGGAAGTCCCGGTGCCGCCACAGCGAGGTGCCGGAGAAGGAGGGTGTCTCAGCGCAGGGCGTCACGGAGCACCTCCTCGGCTTCCTCCAGGCGCTCCCACAGCACGGCCGCGGCCTCGTGCCGGGCCCGGCCGTATGCCTCCAGCGCTGGGGTGACCGCGGCGGGGTCGTCCAGCGGCTCGGACAGGGGATAGACCGAGCAGGCCAGGTATCCGGCGGCGACGCGCGGCACGGCGAGGAGATCCTCGATCGGGAGGGCGGGGTTTGCCGCCCGGTAGGCGCCAACTGCCTCGGTCATGCCCGTGATCCAGTCGTCGGGGTGGGCCAGTACGGTGCGCGGGTCCAGGACGATCCGGCCGAGCTCCCAGGCGGCACTGCGGGCCCCCGGGGACCGGAAGTCGATCAGCGCGGCAACCTCCTCACCGCGCAGCAACAAGTTCGGCGAGGCCAGATCCCCGTGCACGATCTGCGCCGTCATCGTGCCGGGCATCCCCTGGAGTCCGGCTGCGACCTGGGGGAGGGCGGCGAGCCGCCGCGCCGCGGTCCGAGCGCACCAGGCGGCGAACCCGGCTGGGGGCGGCGGTGTGTCGGCCCAGCGGGCGAGCAGTGCCTGCAACCGTCGGCCGGCCCGCTCGACGTCGCACACCTTACGGGCCGGGACAGGGTGCGCTGGCCCGGCGGGGTGGTCGGCCAAAGCCCGGTGCAAGCAGCCCACGACGTCACCCACCGCGGCCCACCGGCCACCGGACAGAGCGCCCTCGGCTGTCTGCGCATCCGCCACGTACTGGGCCACGGACACCGACAGCCCACCCGCCGAGGCGATCACGTCGCCGGTCACCGTCCGACGCACGGCCGGAACGGGAATCCCGCTCCGCCTGGCCCACTCGCCCAAGGCCAGGGCCTGCCGCTCCTTGGCCACAAGCGCGCCAAGGGGGTAAACCTTCACGAACCACCGTCGGCCCTCCTGGTCCTCGGCCAGGTAGTTACGCGTCGCCGTACCGGCCGGGCCTTCGCTGACCGAGACCGGGACGATCCGGTACAGCAGTGACAGGATCCCGGCCACGGCCGTGCCGTCGGGCTGAGCACTCATCCTGGCACTCCCGTCACTCCCGTCACTCCCATCATTCCCGTTACTCCCGTCTGGCCCGGCCTGGACCCGGGATGGGGGCTCACGCCGTTCACCAACCCATCTGGGAGTAGGCGCGGCCTTCGGCGATGCCGGTGATGGCCGTGCGGGCGTAGGGGACGAGCTGCTCGGGGAGCTCGTGCGGAGGCCACCACCGCCAGGCCAGGCACTTGTCGGGCTCGCGGACCTCCGGCGTGCCCTCCCAGCGGCGTGCCCGGAACACGAGCTGCAGCAAGGGCTGTCCCCCCGGACTGCCCACGACGTGTCCGACGTGTACAACGTGTACGAGCTCTACGTCCGCGGGGTCGATGACCAGACCCGCTTCCTCCCGCGCCTCACGGATCAGGCATGCGGTGGCGGACTCCTGCTCGCACCGCCCGGCCAGGTAGTGCCAGATGCCGCCCGCGTAGCGGACCTGGGGGTGGCGCAGGCCCAGGAGTACGCGGCCGTCGTCGTCCTGCAAGTGGAGGTGGACGCCGACGCCGTGCAGCACGGCCCGGCTGCCCCCGTCCCACGGAGGAGGGGCCGCGGCCAGTGTGCCGTCCCGAGCGTTCTCGGCCGCGTGCCGACGGATGAGGTCCCGGGTGTCTTGGAGCATGCGCAGGCGGTCCAGTTGCCCGGGGGTGAACCAGTGCAGCAGTACCCCCTCGTCCAGGCGGAGCCGGTCGGGATTGCCGTGCCAGCGGCCCGTGAAGACCTGAACCGGGACGCTGAGGCCGTCGATGCCGGTGGCCTTCTCCACGGCGTACGGCTCCAGGTCCTCCAGCTGGAGGTCGGGGACCTCCTCGGACAGCTCACGCAGCAGCGTGTCTTCAAGGCTCTGGTCGTCGTGCGTGCGACCGCCGCCGAGCAGGTCGAACGCCCCTGGCTGCCAGATGATGCCGGGCTTGTGGTCGCGCAGATGAAGCAGATATCGACCGTGGCCGTCGTGGATCAGCGCGGATGCGTTCACCGGTTGCGGCTGACCGTCCAGCCGCGCGCCGAGGAGTTTCGCGCGCAGGGGCGGTGAGGTGACCTCCGACAGTGGAAGCCACTGGGCGCCGGACACCTCCTCGTCCTGCAAGGTGATCGTCGGAGGCTCTCCGTCGGAGAGGTAGAACGCGTAGCGGAAGTCGTAGTGCTGGTGGGCCGGTTCCCCCTTGGCCGGGCTGGCGTCGATGTCGTGGACGTCGATGTCGATCACAGAGCCGAGCGTCTGCCAGGTCAGGCACAGGGCACTCGGCGCGATCCCGGCCTCCTCCGACACCTCGCGCAGCGCCGCGGTGAGCAGCGTGCGGTCGTCGGGCTCCACATGGCCGCCGGGGGTGAGCATGAGGCCGCCGGTGGCTCGGTGCCGGATGTGCAGGACGCGGAGCTGACGGTCGATGACGACGGCGCTGCACGTGATGTGCCCGGGCAGCGTCGTGCGGGCGGCGACGTCGACGGGCCTCTCCAGCGCGGCGAGCAGCCCGGCCAGAGCGTCACGCTCACCAGGATGACGGCCGCAGTAGGCCTCAACAGTCTTACGGATCGAGGAGGAGCTGGGGGGCATGAGCGTCGTCTCACCTTCGATGTGGGGAGGGGTGCGGTGGGCCCGGCTGCGGAGGTAGCGCTCGCGGGTCAGCTCGCCGTCTCGTGATCGGACGGCTGTGTGCCGCGGGGGCCAGGAAGCGTGTCGCGCGCCGGCGCGAGCCCGTACTGGGCGGCCTGGGCGGTGAACATGCCCTGATACAGGCCGCCTTCACCGGCCATCAGGTGCTCGTGACTACCGGCTTCGACGATGCGCCCTTCGTCGAGAACGTAGATGTGGTCGGCGTTCATGGTCGCGGCGAGCCGGTGAGTGACCAGCACAACCGCATACCCCTCCTGAGCCAGCGACCACAGCCCTTTGAACGCGGCGATCTCCGCGTGGGGGTCCAGGGCCGAGGTCGGCTCGTCGACCAGAAGGAAAGGCGCGTCCCGGTACAGAGCACGGGCGGTGCCGAGCTTCTGCCACTGCCCGCCCGAGAGCTGCACGCCCCGCTCGTAGCCCTTGAACACGATCGAATCCCAGCCGTGCGACAGCGCTTCGATCAGCTCCAGGATGCCTGCCTCCCGCGCGGCCCGGCGGACCGCGGCCATGTCGCGGGGCCGGTCGCCCGCGCCGATGGCCACGTTCGCGGCCGCCGTCATCTCCCAGCGCGGAAAATCCTGCGCCAACACGCCGACTGCCGCGAAAACCTGGCTGCGGTCCGCCTCACGGAGCTCGACCCGCTCGCCCGACTCACCTTCCCACCACACGTTTCCCTCACCGGGCAGGAGCAGCCCGGCAATCACCTTGGTCAGGGTGGTTTTGCCCGAGCCGTTGGCCCCGACCAGGGCCGTCACCGCGCCTCGGCGGATCTCCACACTCACCCCCTGCAGAGCGGGAGTTTCGGCTCCCGGGTAGGTGAACGTCACGCCCTCCGCCTCAACCACCTGTAAGGGCGAGGGCAGGTCGGCGCCGGTGCGAGGAATCGCGTACCGGCCCGCGATCTCGACGGCGTCTTCGGTGTCGGTGAGGAACAGCAGTTCTTCGTAGAGCCGGTTGACCTGCTGCACCAAAGAGGTAAGCCGGGCGGTCGAGGTCCGGATGGCGACCACCGCGGTTCCACCGACGGCCAGCGGCAGGCCCCCGGCGGCCAGCAGCCACCACAGCACCCCGTAGCAGCCTAGCGACGCCACACCGGCGAAGCCGCCCGCGACCAGGTCCGTCGTCGCCTGCGCCCGGGCAAGACGCCGCTGCTCGGCCTCCGTCTGCCGCGACATCTCCTCGTAGCTGGACAACAGCTTGACGCCGGCCCGGTGCACACGGAGCTCTCCCGCGGCGTGCGGGCGGGTCAGATAGGCCAGCAGGGAGGAGATCGCCCGGCGGTGGTCCACCCAGTTCAGGCGCGAGAGGTACTCGCGGCGCGCGGAGCGCACGGCCCCCCACCCCTTGGGCAACGCGATGGCCAGCAGCATCGGCAACAACGTCCAGTGCAACGACACCAGGACCACCGCGGCCGCCACCATGCCGATGACCACATTCCCTACGCCGACCGACAGCCGCAGCATGGCGCGGGCCGAGTCGGTCCCAAACCTCCCCGCCTCCAGGACCCGCTGCACCTCGGGCCGCTCCGTCGCCTCCACCTCCACTCCGGTGACCGCGGCGTAATACCGGGCCGAGACCGCCCGCTCCACCTGGGGCTCCAGCCGACCAGACATCGCCGTCGACCACGCCGCCAACAACGCTGTCACCACAGAGGTGACCCCCAGGACCACCAATGAAGGCAGCGACTCGCGCAACTTGCCCGCCGTGGGACCATCCGCGAACAACTCCGTGAGCACACGGTTGACCGCCACCAGTCCCCACCCGGCCGCCACGCCCTGCCCGAGCTGGGCCGCCACGACCGAGGACAGCGCCCGCGGGTCCGTCTGCCAGCCGGTCCTCAGGACCATTCCCACCATGTGCGGCAGGGCGGCCGCCATATGCCCGAACCCCAACCGTGTCAGCGGCCCTTCATGCCGGACATAGGACTGGTCGTAACGCAGCCGCCCGCCGTACAGCTCCCGCTCCGCGTCCGAAATGCCGTCGTCCCCGGCCGCGGCTCCTTGCGGGTTTTGGGCATCATCATCGTCTGGTTGGACGGACGTCATGTGTTCCCCCCTCATGGACGTGATGGCGGTGTCAGCGTGTTCAACGACGCCGCCACGATTTCGAACACCTGCTCTTTCGGACGGATTGGGCACCCTGCGGTTGAGCGGTTCTCCGAAGGTGCGCAGTGCACCGACCCTTGCCACGCACGAGCACGCAGCCGGAGCGGATTGGCCGAAACGCCGATGCCCTGCGCTCCAGGCGCCTACACCCCCTCAAGGGCCCGGATCCGCGCGCCCTTCGTCTACACGCGGCCCGGGGATTCTCCAAGGCATCCCGCCTCGTGCTGGGCACGGGGGCACGGGGCACGGGGCACGTCTGAATGCTCGATGTCCCGCACACCGACCGCTTGGCGCTGCCCGTCCACGACGGCGCGTTCTCCGCCGGGGGCCTCACCGTCCGTCCCCCCCCCGTACGCCGAAGAGCTGCCGGCCACGTTGCCGGCCGCGCTGCTGGCCACGCTGCTGGCCACCGCGAAGCTCATGGTGCAGCCCCTCACCGCGCCGACGTACTCCAGCGCCTGCGTACCTAAGACGGGGTTATGAGTCGCAGAGGCCAAGGGCAGCGAGGATGGGGGCCGGTCGGCGATCCCGGCCGACAAGACGGCCGACGTGCGCGCACCGCCAGTCCATCGTCGGCGCATGTGCGCCGTCAGCCGCGAGGCCATCCGTACCGCCGTCGACGACCTCCTGCTCAAACGTCGCACCGCGACCGGGACGCCCGCCCCCGCAGACTGCCGGCCCCCTGGACATCCCCGGCAAAGTCACCGACTCCTCCGCGCCGCCGACCTGTCACTCGTCACACGCGCCGCCGCGCTCGCACGTGCCCGCCGACCTGGCGCGCCACTACGGGCAGCCAAGGACGGCCAGGCCTCAGACCTGGAGGCCATCAACGAGCTCACCGATGCCTACCAGCGCGTCTTCCGTGCCCTGGCCCGCAACACGCCGGTCCTGACGTACGGCACCGCTTCAAGCGGCGTCCGTTCCACCGTCTGAAGCCCGCGTGGCTTTCACCCACCAGCCTCTTGAGCCTTGCTGAGCAAAGGCTTCACAGCCCGGTGACATCGATCCAACAGGGCTCTTGCGGACGGTTGTCCAACAGGGTTCTTACGGACGCGCGTTGCGCTCCGCGTTTAGCCGGTAGATGTCGTATGCCGCTTGGGTGGCGAACCCGGCGACGAAAGCGATCGGGCTGCCATAGAGCAGAGGGCCCACATCGGAAATCCAGTCACCGATGGCGAGAGCAGCGACAACGTCGAGGTAGTAGAACAGGAACAGTGCCCCTTGGCCGAGCTTCGTCATCGCCCATCCCCCATGTGGTGACCGCTCTTTCGCCCATGGCATGCCCGCCCCGTTACGGTCCGACACCGTGGAGGGCGGCCCTCACTTGGCATGCATCCCGCGTGATCGCTTCGTTCCCCAGCCCCACGGCCCCACAGCCCCGCCCTTTTGGCATCCGTGATCTTCCGTTCTCTTCCTCGTACGATGCCGCCGTACGCGCGCCACCGAGCTCTCTGGATCGGACCGACTTCGATGGCAAACAGTCCCAAACGGTCCACTATCGATGTCACCGGACACCTTTCCGGTTGATCACGATGCGGTCACGGGGGAGGGGTTTTCCGAGGCCGGCGTCACACGGGGCCGATTTCCACCGGTCAGACCCGGCGAAAGGGGGGGGCGCCACAGGTCCGACAACCCTCATGTACAAAGACGTCCTGAGCACAGGAGGACTTCGACCGAACCTCGACGTGGGGAACTGCTACAGACGCTGGGGATCTTCCGTACTTCCGTAGGGCTACGCCCGATCAGTTGTGGAAGCTGACTCGCCCGGGCACTCACCACGACGAGCTCACGCGGGACGACTACCTGGGTCTGGAGGACCACCACCGGATGGGATCGCATTGGTCCGGGAGGACCAGCGACAGGTGTGGGTGCTGACCAAGCGAGGCCACGGCGAGGCGAAGAAAGCTGCTGGCGCCAAAGGTCATATGGGTCTCGGAGCTGCGCGAGGAGAGCAGTACGGCCCGGTCACCGGGGAGCTGCTCGGCACCTGCTATGACGACCACGCCGCGGCGGTCACCTCGGTGGCTGCCGAACTCCACCGTGCCGGGATCGGGCACCGGCTCGGCTTCCGGACGGAGATCGGTCACCGGCTCGCAGACGGCTCCGTGCAGTGGGCGGAGCTGGTGGTGCGGGCGCCCGCGGCCGGGGTGCCGGTGATGCTGCTGGAAACCGATCGCCGCACCGAGGACGCGCACGACCTGGTCGCCAAGCTGTGCCGGTACTGGGGTGGGGCCGGCTGCTCCCGAAGACGCGGGCAAGCGCCCCGTAAGTCTGGTCCGCTCGCAGCCGGAGGCGATCAGCCGTGTCGACCACGAGAAGCGGCTGTGGCGCAGAGGCTCCGCCGACCGGCGGGAGGGCCTGGTGCCGGTGGCGTTCGTGTTCGCGGACACCACCGAGGCGAAGGTCGCCAGCGCGATCGCGGTGCTGGAGGAGGCCGACCGCCGCTACTGGATGCCGCGCCGGTACGACACCTGTCACCGGAGGAGCACTGCCCGGGACCACGGCCAGGCGGTGCCCGTCGTCGTCACCACCCGGAGCAGGAAGTGGGCCTGGACATGCCGTGGTGGTCGACGCGGTACGAACCGGGGCCGTGCAGGACGAGGGCGATCTTGCGGCGGTGGAGGTGTGGAGGTCTCCAGGAACGGCTTGAGGTCGTCGGCCTTCTCGCCGGTGTCTCACAGGGAGAGCGACGTCTTGAGGTTGTACCCCGGTGAGACGACGAATCAGGCCGACAGTCGTCTCGCGACGTGGTGAAACTCGCGTTCTGGTCAGCACGAAGGAGCACGCAAAGGCGCCCCTATAACCGCCGAACCCCCTCCTGAGCGTTCAAGGTCGGGGCGCAGTTCAGGGCCGGAAGGAAGGTCGGATTACTACTCCGACCTCCTACTCCAGTCGGCCCAGGCAGAGCGGGGATGCCCTGGTCACGGTGCTAACTTCGGAAAGGACCTGGCCTGAGCCTCGGCTGGACAACGTAGACGAGGCGCTGTTGCCGTCACCCTCCGCGGAGGTACGACCTCATGGCATGGATCGTCCTGTTCGTCTCCGGAGTCATGGAAACCGTTTGGGCATCGGCCATGGACGCCTCCCACGGTTTCACCAAGCCACGGCCCGTCATCCTGTTCGTCGTCGCCTTGGCGCTGAGCATGCTCGGGCTTGCCTATGCCATGCGCTCCATCCCCATCGGCACGTCCTACGCGATCTGGGTCGGCATCGGAGCCGTCGGCACTGCCCTGTACGGCATGGTGTTCCACGACGACTCCGCCTCGGTCGCCCGTCTGCTGTGCCTGGTCGCCATCATCGGTGGGGTGGTGGGGCTGAAGTTCCTGCACTGACCGCACTGACCGCACTGACTGGAATCCGGGCGCCGTCGACTCCACTTGACACATGCTCTAGGCGCAGGCGCAGGCGCTCGGCCCACACGGGAACTCGGCTGTGTTTCGGCCACGCCCGAAACACATGGGCGTCCGCTCCCTGGCTTCCTACTGTGATGCCGGGAAGTAAACGAGCCCACTGCACAGAAGGCTCGTCACCTCGTCACCTTGTCATGGCAGGACCCGGCACAGCTTTTTGACGGAGGAGGAGTTCCATCATGCGCAGGTACTTCAAGGCTGCGGCGACGCCGCTGGCGGCGCTCGGTGTGGTGTGCGCGCTGGCGATGCCGGCTGCCGCTGCGCCCGGCGACGGGCCGGTCGCGATGGGCAGCAACGAGAAGGTCAAGGTCTACGACCGCTCCAACGGCTACAAGGACTACGCGGGCTACGTGGAGTTCAGGCACAAGGGCGACTGGTTCCACACCTACCGCCAGAAGAGCCCTGGTAACCGCATCTACATCCAGTACGACAAGGACGGAGTCCTCGACAGGAAGAAGACGATTGATGGCGGTCTGAACCCGGGCGACCGCACGAGCCGCAACACGAACCTTCCCGAGGGGACGGTCTACAACATCAGGGGCTGCGTGCAGGTGGACGGCGAGACCGACTACTGCTCGGGTTGGCAAAAGTTCACTGCCTGACTCCGAGTGCGGCGAGGGGGCGCCGGGCGGGAGCCCGCCGCCCTTTCGTCGGCTGGAGAAGGCACGTTTGGCCACCACGCTCTCGGTTCGTCGGCTGGGTTTCGAGAGGGCGGTCAGGGGGTGCTGGCCCGCCCAACGCTCCGACCGAAGGTGGGCAGGCCCAGGCGGACCACAGAGGGTTTGAGTGCGGCGTCGAGCTGAGTCAGTGCTGCGTCAGTGCTGCATCAGTGCTGAGTCAATGCTG
Organism: Streptomyces sp. DSM 118878; assembly: GCF_052936595.1. Lineage (NCBI taxonomy): Bacteria > Bacillati > Actinomycetota > Actinomycetes > Kitasatosporales > Streptomycetaceae > Streptomyces > Streptomyces sp. DSM 118878. The sequence goes on along the minus strand of NZ_CP193622.1, from coordinate 123,342 downwards.
AGTCAGTGCTGAGTCAATGCTGAGTCAGTTTCTCCTCGGCGTCGGCCAGGAGGACACCTGGCGCCTGCTCTGTTGCTCGGCAGAAGATGGCGTTCCGCCATTGAGCAGATCGGCGCCCATGTGCGTGAGGGTGTGCCGGACCTGGTGGCGCTCTCGCACGCTGGCTACCAGGCCGGCGTTGCGCAGCACCGTCGCATGTTCACTGGCTGACGACAGTGACACGCCGGCGTGCTGCGCCAGCTCGGACGTGGTACGGGGGCGTTGGAGTGTCTGCAGCACTGCGGCTCGGGTGTGCCCCAGCAGCGGCGCCAGCCTGGAGTGCGGCGTGCTCGCCAGCTCCGGGGCATATGAGCAGGCGGGGTAGACCAGAATGGGCGGCAACTGTTCGTCCAGGAGGGCGACCGGCCTACGGTGGCAGAAGTACGAAGGGACGAGCAGCAGCCCGCGCCCGTTGAGGTGGACGTCCCTGTCGACGGGGTATTCGGCGGAGAGCATAGGGGCCTGCCAGCTCAGCACGGGGGCGAAGGTGTGCAGCATCGCTTCGGTTCCGGCTCGGCACTGGACTCCAGTACGGTGCCGGCGGTCGGCCTCGACGCGGGCGGCGATGCGTGGCCACCGGGGCCCCAGGACATGGGTGTGGTACTGGCGCAAGGCCCGGCCCAGCCAGTGCAGCGTATCCACTTCGCCGTCGGCGAGACGCCGGGTCCAGGAGGGCAGTGGGTTGTGCTGCGCGAGGAGGGAAAGTTCGTCGTGCAGTCGGCTTTTCGGGGTGGACAGCACGGCGTCGATCCCACTCTCCAGACCTCCCGAGGCTGCCGCGGGAGTGAGGAAATCCGGAAAGTAGCCGCGGGTCGGCATCAGCGGGGTCAGCGTGCGCATCATCTGTCGCTGGTCCGGAGATGCCTGTTCCGCGCGGCCGGTCTGGATGTCCCTTCTACCTTCGCGTAGCTGCTGCATGCTCAGGACGATCTCCCACAGAGGGTCCGGCTCATCGGCGACCCTGGTCCGTGACAGATCTTGGACACTGAAGTGCATACGCAGCACAGTTTTCCCCCGATGGTCCGCTACGGCGTTGTCTTGCCCGCGCAGGTCCTCTGCGTTTCGGCCCAGTTGGCGTCTTCGGGGCCGGCCCCAGGTGTCGGTGCAGACAGGTGCCTGCCCTCGTGCGTTCGGGTCCGGCGTGCCTGGTCAGGGCTCGGCGTGCCTGGTCAAGGCTCGGCGGTGTCTCGTGCGCGGGCGGTCACTCCTACGCTAGAAGCCGCCGCGTTCTGGGGCCAATGTGCACCGTGCTCAATTCCGGGCCTTGGTTGTGCACGGTGCTCAGAGGCTCAGAGGCTCAGAGGCTCGGACGGCTCAGACGGCTCAGATGGCTCGGGCGGCGATGATGCGCAGGGCGTGGACGACGTCGTGGGTGCCGGTGCTGGTGGTGAGCAGGTCCAGGCCGAGGGCCGCCTCAGCGGTACGCAGGTGAGCGCGGACCGTGTTGCGGCTGATGTGCATGCGGCAAGCGGCTTGCTGGGCATCGGCGTTGGCGTCGATCCACGCCTGGAGCGTGTGGCGATGGCGGGCTTGCAAGGGGCGCAGGATCGTCTGGGCCCAGGCTACGGCCGCCTCGGTGCTCAGCAAGTCGTCCAGAGGGGGCGGCGGTTGTGGTTCGGGGTCGTGGCTCGGGCAGGAACTCGTGAGCGTGAGGGCCAAGTGGACGTCGGCGCGGGAGCGGACGTCGGCGAGGTCCTGTCCGAGAGCCTGTTGCGCTCGTCTGAGATGCGCGGTGACGGTGTTGCGGCTGAGGCCGAGGAGACGGGCCACGCCGGAGCGGGGCATGGTTATGGCCAGGCGGGTGATGTCGGCGCTGGTCTTGGGGGCCGTGTCCAGCGGCCGTAGAAACGCGCGCGCCCAGGCCAGGGCGGGCTGAGGGGGAAGGATGCCTGTCAGAGGCGTCTGGCCCTGGTGGAAGGCCACACGGTTGGCAGAGGTGCGGGCGGCTGCCAACGCGTGGGTGGCCTGGGTGTAGGCCTCGGCTGTCGCGTGCAGGGGCTGCGCGCCGCTGACGCCCAGTGCATAGCGCGGGTTGTCGTGGACGAGACGGCGCAATACCTCGCCCAGTCCGCGCGCCGGGCTCCTGCCGGCGCTGAGGTCGCTGCCGGCGTCGTCCTCGGCGATGAGGCAGATCAGGTGCTCCTTGAATACGGGGCAGTGCACCATCAGGGCGGGGCCCTGGTAGCCGGACGAGTCCTGGTGGCTTTGGGCGATCCGGTCGCGGTCGGCCGAGGGGCAGCGCAGTAGATGGATGCGCAGCCGATCAGCGTCGAGCAGCGGGGGGACGGCCCCGGTCGTCATCCGGCGGGCCAGCAGCGGGCCCCCTGCCAACAGTCCGTGCAGTACGGCGAATCGCAGCTGCCGTGCCTTGTCGTGGTAGACGCGCCGAGCCCGGTCACTGGCCTCGGCGTGGCGCAGCAAGGCCAGGACGCTAGCCGTGTGCGAGGTCAGCGCAACGGTCTGTGCGGTCGGCTCCGACCGGGAGACCACCACCAGTACCGGGCGGGGGCCGTGAGGCCCGAGGGCTTCGCAGCGCACGTGCAGCGCTCCGGCCTGTGTCGCGGCTGCGGCCAGGTGTCCACCGGACAGGCGTGCGAGTAACCCGGGGAGCGGAGCCAGCACCTTGCGGGGGAAGCCTGCTGTGGACGACTCCACCGTTCCCGCATCCTCCGCGATCACCGCGGCGTCGACGCCAGTCTGTTCGTGCAGCCAGTCGAGTATCTTGTCGACGCCCGGCCCGTTCTCGCACCATGCCTGACGTCTCACCTCACGCAGCAGCCGGGCCAGCTGGGCTTCCTGCCCGTGCTCCTCGTTGTCCTCCACGGCCCCGTCCCTCCGCCGGCATCACGTTCTTCTCCGCGCGGTGTTCAACGACATCAGCCGCCCAAGGGCTGCGCGCCGCCTGCGGGTGTTCTCAGCTTCTCATCGGCTGGTGAGCGCCGGGAGCGTGGAAACCGGCCCGTCGGGCTGCGCATCATGCGGGCGCGGGCCTCGGCCGCCTCACCGTCGCACTGCACAGTGGGGCGGCAGGAGGGGCTGGTCGGCCTTTGCCGGGGACCTCCAGGCCCCTCGGCCGGGCGCCCGTGGGGGTGCGGATGCCCACGGGAGCCGGCCCGAGGGGCCCTGCGGCTTTGGCTGGGCGGCCCGTGGGGGCGCACGCCCGGAACCGCCACGTTCGCAAGATGGCGACGTGCGGGGGGGGGCGGGCCGGATGCCGGTATGGCTCCCCTCCTGCTCGGGGGCGTCGACGCCCCCCCGCAGGCGCAGGCCCGGACCGCAAGGTCGGCGTCCCCCCCGTGGCGGCAGCCTCCCGCGCGCCCGTCCGGACACGCCACCGCCCGCAGCCGCACGGGGCGGGGCGCACCCGGCCGCACCCTGCGTCCTGCCCGGTGGCGATCGTGCCTCAGCCGTTGTGACCTGTACGTATGACGTTCGAGAGGGGAGTGGTGGTGGCCGATCAGCCCGCAGAGGCGCTCGCACCGGTGTGGCGCAACATCAAGGCGGTCGTCTTTGACACCGACGGAGTGATCACGGATTCGGCCCGGGTCCACGCGGCCGCGTGGAAGAGTGCCTTCGACACCTACCTGGCCGAGCACCCGCCCAAGGACGCCGCCCAGGGCCGCCCCTTCGATGTCCGCGAGGACTACCTGCGGCACGTCGACGGCACATCCCGCCTGGACGGGGCCGCCGCCTTCCTCACCTCGCGCGGCCTCGACGCCTCGGAGCAGACGGTGCGCACCGTGGCCGCGGACAAGGAGCGCCTGTTCGCCGAGCGGCTGCACGAGCACGGCATGCGGGCCTACCCGGGAACCGTACGGCTGGTGCGGGCGCTGCGCCGTGCGGCAGTGCCCGTCGCCGCGGCCTCCGCATCCCGGCACGCCGGCGAACTCCTCGCCCGGGCAGGTGTCCTGGACCTCTTCGACATCCTCATGGACGGCGGCGAGGCCACACGGCTCGGGCTCCCGGGCAAACCGCAGCCCGATCTGTTCCTCGAGGCGGTCCGCCGACTCGGCGTCCCCGCCCACCGCGCCGCCGTGGTCGAGGACGCCCTGGCGGGAGTCCAGGCCGGCCGCCGCGGCCGGTTCGCCCTCGTGATCGGTGTGGACCGCACAGGTGCACCGGGAGCCGGGGAGCAACTGCTGCGGCACGGCGCCGACACCGTCGTGACCGACCCGGCCGAACTGCTGGAGCAAGGAGCGCCGACATGAGCGGCTGGACCTGGGAGTACGACGGCTACACGGCCGCGGACGAGCGCCTGAGAGAAGCGCTGTGCACTCTGGGCAACGGCTACCTGGCCACCCGCGGGGCGCTGCCCGAATGCACGGCGGACGACGTCCACTACCCGGGCACCTACGCGGCAGGGTGCTACGACCGGCTGGTCTCGCACGTTGCGGGCCGCCAGGTCGAGAACGAGGACATGGTCAACCTGCCGAACTGGCTGCCGCTCCGCTTCCGTCTCCCGGGCAGGCCATGGCTCACGCCGGACACCGCTCCCGTGCTCGACCACCGCCAGATGCTGCATCTGTCCTCCGGACTGCTGGAACGGCACACGCGCTACGCACTCGGTGAGGAGCGGGCGCTGTCCGTGCGCCAGCAGCGCCTGGTCCACATGGCCGATCCGCACCTGGCCGCCCTGCGCACCGAGTTCACCACCGAGGGGTTCACCGGCGAACTCGAGGTCGAAGCGGCTCTGGACGGCAGCGTCACCAACGACGGAGTGCCGCGCTACCGCGCACTGGACGGCCGTCACCTGACCCACGTACACACCGGCACCCACACACCGGGCACCGTCTGGCTGCGCTGCCGCACCCGTACCTCGGACATCCGGATCGGCATGGCGGCCCGCCTGTCCGCCCCGGCCCCGGTCACCGACCGGCACGAACCCCTGCGTGCCCTCCAGCGCGTGCGTCTGCGGCTGGCTCCAGGCCACAAGAGCACCGTCGACAAGACGGTTGCTCTGCACACCTCGCGCGACCTGGCGATCAGTGACCCGCTGGGTGCGGCCGTCGACCGCGTGAACACCGCTTCTTCCTTCGATGAGTTGCTTCAGAGCCATCGGACGGCCTGGGGCCAGCTGTGGCGCAGGGCGGAACTCGACGTCCCCGGCGAGGCCGGCCGTATTCTGCGCCTGCACCTCTTCCACGTGCTCCAGACGCTTTCCCCCCACATCACGGAGCTGGACGTGGGAGTGCCGGCCCGCGGACTGCACGGCGAGGCCTACCGCGGCCACGTCTTCTGGGACGAACTCTTCGTCCTGCCCTACCTCAACCTGCACTTCCCCGAGGTCTCCCGCGCCCTGCTCGGCTACCGCCACCGCCGGCTGGAACAGGCCTGCACCGCTGCCGCCGCGGTCGGCCGGCGCGGGGCGATGTACCCGTGGCAGAGCGGCAGCGACGGCCGCGAGGAGACCCAGCAGCTGCATCTCAACCCCCGCTCCGGACGCTGGCTGCCGGATCACTCCCGGCTCCAGCACCATGTCGGTTCGGCGATCGCGTACAACGTGTGGCAGTACTGCGAGGCGAGCGGCGATGCCGAGTTCCTGCACACCAAGGGCGCCGAGATGCTGCTGCGGATCGCCCGCTTCTGGGCAGACACCGCCACCTACGACGAGAGCCTCGAACGCCACCGCATCAGGGGCGTGGTGGGCCCCGACGAGTACCACGAGGCATACCCCGGCGCGGCGCACCCCGGGCTCGACGACAACGCGTACACCAACGTCACAGCCGCGTGGGTGCTGGACCGCGCCCTCTATGTGCTGCGGACCCTGCCCGAGCCGCGCCGGCGTGAACTCACCGAACGGACCGGCCTGGACGGGGGCGAGCTCGAACGGTGGGAAGAGGTCTCCCGTACCCTGCACGTGCCCTTCCACAGCGGCGTCATCAGCCAGTTCCACGGCTACGGGGAGCTGGCCGAACTCGACTGGGACGCCTACCGGAAACGGTACGGCGACATCCGGCGCCTGGACCGGATCCTGGAAGCGGAGGGCGACACGGTCAACCGCTACCAGGCCTCCAAGCAGGCCGATGTCCTCATGCTCGGTTACCTCTTCTCGCCCCACGAACTACGCGCCCTCTTCCACCGGTTGGGATACCGGCTCGAGGAGGAGACCTGGCAGCGCACGGTCGACTACTACCTGAAGCGGACCAGCCACGGCTCCACCCTCAGCGGCCTGGTGCACGGCTGGGTCCTGGCCCGCGCCCGGCGCGCCGAGGCGTGGCGGTACTGCCTGGAGGCCCTCCGCGGCGACATCGCCGACCTGCAGGGCGGCACCACGGGGGAGGGCATCCACCTCGGTGCCATGGCCGGAACCCTCGACCTCGTCCAGCGCGGGCTGACCGGACTGGAGACCCGCGCCGACGCACTGTGGCTCGCCCCGGTACCGCTGCCGCAACTGTCGTCCTACGGCTTCTCCATCCACTATCGGGGACACTGGGGCGTGCGCGTACGTCTGGAGCACGAGCAGATGGAGATCACGGTGCCTGCCTCCGACCTCGCGCCGATCAGCATCCGGCTGCCGGACCGCGCTGTCAGCGTCGAGCCGGGAGGAACGTACCGCCTCCTTCTTCTGGAGTGATGCGCGGCACCAGGGCACAAGCGCCCGCGCTCAGGTACCCCTCCGGCGTGGCCGGCGTCATCGAGCCCCATCGGAGCGGAAGGTAGGGCCGATCGGCCCTCTGCGCAGGGCTGCCGTGGTGCGATGCTGTGGAAAGAGGGGTGGCCGAGGCGGCAGCCCCGTCAACGGTATGGAGGCAGCCCCCATGGTCCGCGGTATCGCAGTAGGGGTCGACGGATCCGACGAAGCCTTCGCGGCAGCTGACTGGGCAGCCCGTGAAGCCACCCTGCGCGGTGTGCCGCTGCGCATCGTCAACGCCTGGCTCTGGCAGCCGCTTGACGTGCCGATCGTGCAGGACAAGGACGCCCAGGCCGCATCCGCCAACGCCGTGCTGCGCGACGCGGCGACGCGCGTGACCGGCGAGTACCCCGGTATCGCCCTGTCCACCGAGGTGGTGCAGGACACCCCGGTGACCGTGCTCCTGAAGGAGGCGGAGCAGCACGAGATGGTGGTGCTCGGCTCTCGCGGGCACGGCGCTCTGCTCGGTTTCCTCCTCGGCTCGTACGGCCAGCAGGTGATCGCCGCCGCGACGCGGCCGGTGGTCTCCGTGCGCGCCCGTGAAGGAGCGGCGCGGCTGCCGGAGTCCGGCGACGTGGTGGTAGGCCAGCAGGGCACGGCGGAGGACAGCGGCGCGGTGCTCGAATTCGCCTTCAAGGCCGCGGCCGCACGCGGCGTGACGCTGCGTGCGGTACGGGCATGGAGCCTGCCGCCCCTGTACGCCTACAGCCCCGGCTCGCTGGCCCTGGTGGACGAAGCGGGCGGCCTCGAGTCGTTCGAGAAGAAGGCCCTTGAGGAAGCGCTCGCCCCTTGGCGCAGCCGGTTCCCGGATGTGCCGGTGATCGAGCACGTCGAGATCGGCAGCGGGGCGCAGGTGCTGCTGTCGGCCACGTCGAGCGCGCAACTGCTCGTGGTCGGCCGCCGGGTGCGCCGCGCTCCCGTCGGCACCCGGATCGGTTCGGTGGCCCATGCCGCACTGCACCACGCGGCCTGCCCCGTCGCGGTCGTGCCGCACCCCTGAGCCCGCGGCGCCGCAGAGGCCGCGCGGACACCGGCTGGAGAGCGGACGCCGGCTGGCGAGGCGGACACCGGCTGATGAAGGGAGACCGGTCTCCGCCCACCCGGCGGTTCCGCCCACCCGGCGGTTTCCGGTACCCCACAACACGATGACGAGACAGGAGCCACTGATGGCGGACAGCGAGCGCCCCGGAGTCGATCACCCGATCCGGGTCTTCCTGCTGGACGACCACGAGGTGGTACGGCGCGGTGTGCGTGACCTGCTCGACGACGAACCCGACATCACCGTGGTCGGCGAAGCCGCCACCGTGGAACAGGCCCTGGTCCGTGTCCCCGCGCTGCGTCCGCAGGTCGCCGTGCTCGATGTGCGCCTGCCCGACGGCGACGGTGTGAGCGTGTGCCGGGAGCTGCGCTCCCAGATGCCGGAGCTGGCCTGCCTGATGCTTACCTCCTTCGATGAAGAGGAGGCCCTGCTGGACTCGATCATGGCGGGCGCCTCCGGATATGTCCTGAAGCAGATTCAGGGCGCGGACCTGGTGTCGGCCGTGCGCGCCGTGGCCCGCGGGCAGTCCCTGCTCGACCCCAGCGCCACCGCCAAGCTGATGGCCCGCCTGCGCAAGGGCCAGGAGCCGGAGCCCGAGCCGGACGGGCTGCCGGGCCTGACCGAGCGCGAGCGGGAGATCCTTGCGCTGATCGGCGAGGGGCTGACCAACCGCCAGATCGGCCGGCGGCTCTACCTCGCGGAGAAGACGGTGAAGAACCACATCTCCCGCCTGCTCGCCAAGCTCGGTGTGGAGCGGCGCGTCCAGGCCGCCGTCATGGCCACCCAGGCTCAGGACCGGCGCAAGCAGGACGGACACTGAGCCTCGCGCCGGGCACCCCGGCTGCCGCGTGGCCGCCCAGTTCACGCCCGCTCACCATCTCCGACTCGATGCGTACGAGCACCGCGTCCCGTACCGGCATCCACGAGACGGGGCCACCCTGCGAGATCCGTTCCCGTTCGGCGGGGTCGGTCACCACGGTGGCCCGGCCGGTGACGATCACACTCCAACCCGACCGGGCACGCACGTCGAACTCGTCCGCCTCGAAGGCGACGACGGCATCGTCGATGGCGCGTACGAGGTCGGAGTCCGCTGAGGTGCGCAGCAGGACGGAAGCGTCCGTGCCCAGCGAGAAGTTGACAGGGAGAATCGCCGGCAGCGCCTGTTGGGTGTAGACCACGCGGCCCACCGACGCCTTGGTGAGCAGCCGCAGGCACTCCTGCCGGTCGAGTGAGCGAACGGCGTCGTTCTGGAACATCAGCCCATCCTTGTCCTGATCGGAGTGAAGGGGTAGGGCCGACCGGCCCCATTGCCCCATCGCCCCATTCCCTCCCGGACGCGTCCAGCATGTCGTCGGGCATGGGCATGGGCATGGGCATGCGCGGGTTGGCGGGCGCGCACTGGTCCTCGCAGGGGTTGAGGGTCTGTTGCGGCAGGGCGCCACGCCACGCCACGCCCTCGGTCGGGGTGGCGGCGGGCAGCGCGAGGGCGCGGGCGACGTCCTGGAAGCGTTCGGGGGCCCGCCGGTGTTGTGCCTCTTCTCCCGCGCCGGGGCACTGCCGGCGCGGTCGTTCACCGCGGCCTCGATATGGTCGATGGCGTGGGTCAGGGCGTCGAAGCCGCTGTCGGCGGCCAGGTCCTCGAACACCCCTCGCCCGGTCTCCCTTCTCGACGATGTGGTCGACCTGTTCCTGGGTGAGGCTCTCGTAGTCGTCGAGCGCCTTGAGAGCGGCCGTGACCGGACCGTCCACGGCGACCGCGGTGTCGGACGGGGCCGTGGCGGCGATCGTGTCCGCGGAGTTGATCGTGGCCGCAGCCTGCGAGTCCTGTTGGGCCATGAAGATGAGCCTCCGTCGTCGGGGCCGCCGCGGAACAGACATGGGCGGCGATCAGCCGGGAGGGGCACCGCGGGGGACGGCGCCCCTCCCTGCTTCCACCCTCGTGCGCGATCCGCTGCCGCGGCAGGCACCGAAGGACCCCTCCATAGCCCGTTCGGCCCGCGCCGGTTGGGCCGAACGGCCCGGGCCCCTACCGACCTGACCGCGGTCCTCCAACGACCGGCGGAACTGACATTTCCGGCCAGCCGGCCGACATGGTGGTGGCGGCCGTCATCGCCCTGCTGTTCGAGCCGATACCGTGGCAGTTGCACGGTACGGCTGCCGGCAAGCGGCGGGGGCGTCGAAGGGGTCAGCGGTGGAGAACCCAGAAGGAGTCCGCGAGGCACGGGTGCGTCTGCCGCAGCTGCGGCTGGACGAGCTGCTGGAGGAGCTGCAGGCCCGCCTCGATGCCGCACGTGGCACCCGTGACCGGGTCCACAGCCTCCTGGAGGCGGTGCTGTCGGTGGGCCGGGAGCTGGATCTCGAACAGGCGCTGTACAGCATCGTCGAGGCCGCGGCGGCCCTGGTCGACGCGGAGTACGCGGCCCTCGGGGTGATCGGCCCGGACGGCAAGCGGCTCTCGGCCTTCCACACGGTAGGGGTCAGCGACGAACAGATCGCCCGCATCGGCCCTTTCCCGGAGGGCCACGGCATTCTGGGCGAGCTTATCCGCCGCCCCGAACCGCTGCGGCTGACCAAGCTCTCCGACCACCCCGCTTCCTACGGGTTCCCGGCCCATCACCCGCCCATGAACACCTTCCTGGGCGTCCCCATCCGGGTACGGGACCAGGTCTTCGGCAATCTGTACCTGACCGAGAAGCGGGGCGGGCAGCAGTTCGACGAGGACGACGAGTCGGTCCTGGCCACCCTCGCCGTGGCGGCCGGCGTCGCGATCGACAACGCCCGCCTGTACGAGGAGTCCCGGCTGCGCGAGCGCTGGCTCCAAGTGAACGCGGAGATCACGCACACCCTGATGTCCGGCGCGGACCAGGGCGGCGTGCTGCGGCTGATCGCCGAACGGGCCAGGGAGATCACGGCGTCCGTCCTGAGCGTGGTGGCCCTGCCGGTGAGCGGAACCGACAACCTCGCGGTGGAACTCGCCGTAGGCCACGAGGCCGACGTATGGCGCGGGATCGTACTGCCCGTGGAGGGCACGCTCATCGGGCAGGCGTTCGGCCAACGGGCGCCGGTCAGCAGTCCGGACGTCTCATGCGACTCCAGGGTCTCGGCCGGCCCGCCGCGCTTCGACGGGCTGGGGCCGGCCGTTGCCGTGCCGATCGGCACGGGCGACGATGCCCGCGGTGTGGTGCTGCTGGTCCGGCGGTCGGGCGGCCCTGAGTTCTCCGGGAAGGAGACCGAGCCGCTCCAGGTCTTCGCAGCACAGGCCGCCGTCGCCATGGAGCTGGCGGAACGTCGGCAGGATGCCGAGCAGATCGCCCTGCTGGAGGACCGCGACCGCATCGCACGCGACCTGCACGACCTGGCGATCCAGCGGCTCTTCGCCACCGGCATGACGCTGCAGAGCGCGGGCCGGCGAGTCCGGGACGACGTGGCTTCCGAACGGATTCTGCGGGCCGTGGACGACCTCGACGAGACCATCAAGATCATCAGGTCGACGATCTTCGGGCTGCGCTCCCGCGACGACGACGCGGCTCCCGGTCTGCGCTCCCGCGCGGTACGCGCGGTCGGCGAGGCCGCTCCGCTGCTGGGCTTCGCCCCCAGCGTCCGGATGGAGGGCCTGCTCGACACGCACGTCCCCGCGGAGACCGCCGACCACGTCCTGGCCGTCCTCACCGAGGCCCTGACCAACATCGCCCGGCACGCCCGTGCGCACCGCGCCGACGTCGTGCTGGAGACCGATGGCAAGCAGGTCCGTCTGACGGTCACGGACAACGGCGTCGGCATCCCGGCCGCAGGCCGCCGCAGCGGGCTGACCAACATGGCCGAGCGGGCGCACAAACTCGGTGGGGACATGAAGCTGAGCAGGCAAGACAGCGGAGGCACACGGCTCATGTGGCATGCACCGCTGGGGCAGGCCGCGGACGCGTCATAAGAGCTTGCGGAGAGCCTGCGGAGAGCTTTCGGATGCTTCGCACGCCGTGGTGACGCGCCTTTCCGGGGCGCGGCGACGGCACGCTGGAGGTCGTCCCGATCACGCAGTGCCCTGACAACGCCCTCCAAGTGATCTCCCGAAGGGCAGCACCGATGCGCTGTGCCCGCTGTGGGTGCCATGGGTGCCATGGGTGCCGTGGGTGCCGTGTCGTCCAGCGTAGGCGTGTACGAGATCACGGAAGGTTCAAGGCGATCTCTCAGGCCATTTCGACGTAGCGGTGGACCCTGTCGAAGCGCTGGGCCGTCACGTCCCGGCGGCGGACCACCCAGTGGGCCACGCCGGAGTCCAGTGCCGTGACGTCCTCGCCGCACCTCCAACTGGCCAGAAGAGCCCAGTCGTCGGCGTCTTCTCCGTGGGCCGTACCGTCCTGCGCCCACGGGCCGGCGTCTTCGGGATCGCGGGCGTAGTGGACGGGGTCGTTCTGGGGCGAGACCGGGTGGCCGCCGATCTGCAAGCTCCAGGCAGGACGGTGGCCGCCCACGTGTGCCCAGGCGTCGCTGAGTTCGTCGGCGAGTTCGAACTGCTCGTCCTCGGGGAAGCCGCCCCATCTGTCGATGGCGAAGCTCTCCGGCATCTGCGCGCTCGGCTGGTGCCAGACCGTGCGGAGCTCACGCGGCAGGTACGGCTCGCGCCAGCTGAGTTCGAGGGGGCTCCGGGTCGTCGGGGTCCCGGCGGGGACGTACAGCACCGCGTCGGACACTTGCCCCCCGATGCCATGCATTTCGGTGCCGGAGAAGAGGAGCAGATGGCCGTCGGCGGGGAGCGGGAGGCCGGTGGCGTCCGGCGGAAGAGCCGCGAGGTCGACGGAGGCCACGAAGTGATCGGACGGCCTCGGCACGCCGTGCGGCAGCATGGGGTCGCCGCCGATCCGGGCCACGAGGGGACCGTCACCGCCCTCCGCGAAGTACGCTGCCGGACGGGTGACACGTATCCATTCCTCCACCTCCTCCGATGGCAGGCCCTGGGAGGCCGCCTCGGCCCGGAAGCGGTTCACTCTGTCCACGCTCGCATCGGTCACCGGACCACACTAACGGGCTCATGGGCGGGCAGTGGCGGGACCGAACTCGCACGAAGACAAAGCCCTTTGGCGATACTGACCGCCCGTGCCCGCAAGCGGCACCCGACGCTCGCGCTCACCGGCTCATGACCGAGGTGAACCGCGTCGCAGCAGGGCCGGATGTGGTGCAAGGAAGGGGCGGCCACGGCCGCAGGCACCCGGACCTCACAACGCCAAGCCGGTGGGCCCGCTTCAGCCTGCCGCCCTCCCGTGCTCCAGTCCTCCCGTCCTGGCGGCCGCACAGGCGCGCACAGCTCTGCCCGACTACGGACACACCATCCGTCTCGTTACGTGGCTGAACGGCCCGCGCCAGAAGGGCTGTTGGGGCCCAGACCGCGGACCGTAGGCGCCCGGTGCGGGAGCGGTGCCCCCACTGCTGTCCCTCCGCAGGAACCGGACCACCGCCACACCCGGGCCCGCGGTGTCGGCACGCAGCGCCGCTCACACCGTCGGCGCCTACGCCCTGGCCTCGGCGCGCCTGCTGATGGGCTTCGCCTTCCTGTGGGCCTTCCTCGACAAGACGTTCGGCCTCGGCTACTCCACCGCCTCCGGCAAGGGCTGGATCGACGGCGGCTCGCCCACCCAGGGGTTCCTCGGCCATGGCTGTTCATGCTGGGGCTGCTCGGCATCGGCCTCGCGCTGACCGCCGGGGTGGGCCTGCGTCTGGCGGCGTTCGCGGGCACCGTGCTGATGGCGCTGATGTGGGTGGCCGAGTGGCCACCGGCCCGGCACCTGTCGGACGGCTCCGCGAGCATGTCGACGAATCCGTTCGTCGACCACCACCTCGTCCACGCCGTGGTGCTCGTCGCCCTCGCCGCCACCTCCGCAGGCGTCACCTTCGGTCTTGGCCGGCTGTGGGCCAGGCTCCCGTTCGTCCGCGGCAACGGACGGCTGCGCTGGGCATCCCGGCACACCGGGCCCCGCTGACGGTCCCGCCGCTCCGGGCCCCAGTTGACGGTCCCGCCGCACCGGGCCCCAGCTGACGGTCCCGCCGCACCGGGCCGCCGATGGGGCCGGTCGGCCCCTGCCCGGGACCAGCGGCCTCTGCCCCGGGCGCGCCCTGAACGAGAAGCTGAAAGCGCACCACCCCGACGCAGGAGGAGGGCACCATGCCCCGCACGATCACCGTAGGGCTCGATGGATCGCCCGAGAGCCGTGCCGCCGCGGAATGGGCGGCCCGCGAGGGGACCCTGCGCGACCTGCCCGTCAAGCTCGTCCACGTGTGGCAGCCCGTGCCGGAGCCGATCGCCCAGGCGCCTCTCCTGGGCGCCGAGACCCATCAGCAATGGGCAGAACGGATCCCCCGCGCAGCCGCCGAGGGCCTGCGCCTGCGCCACCCGGGTACCGAGGTGACCATCGAGCAGCGGGCCGGCACTCCCGTTGACGTCCTGGTGGACGCCGCCCGCGACGCCGACCTGCTGGTCCTGGGCTCCCGCGCGCTGAGCGGGCTCGGCGGTTTCCTTCTCGGGTCCGTCGGACAGGCCGTGGTCGCCCGCACCGAAACACCCGTCGTCCTGGTACGGGCCGGGGAACAGGCCGCCGACGAACACGTCATGGACCCCTCCGGCATCCCGTCCGCCGCCACCGCCTTCCGGCCCATCGTCCTCGGCCTCGACACCGGGGGCCCCGATGACACCGTGATCGCCTTCGCCTTCGAGGCGGCACGGCGCCGCGGCACCGGACTGTACGCCGTCCACGCCTGCAACTGGCCGCCGTACTACGCCTACAGCCTGGCCACCGACACCGACACCGACACCGACACCGATCCGAACGGTGACATCGCCCGGCAGCAGACCGCCGAACTCGCCGCGATACTGCGCCCCTGGCGGCACAAGTACCCGGACGTCGAGGTCGTGGAGACCTGCCGCCCCGGCAGCGCGGCGAACCTCCTGATCGACACCTCCCGCAACGCCTCCCTCGTCGTCGTCGGCCGCCGCGTACGCCGCAACCCCTTCGGCCTCCACATCGGCGCCATCGCCCACGCGGTACTGCACCACGCAAGCACCCCCGTCGCCGTCGTCGCCCACGACTGACCCGCACAAGAAGCGAGAACAACAAGCAAGCAGCGGTCATACGCGAGTTCGGCGGACCCCCGGTCATCGAGGAGCGCCCGGGACCTGAGCCCGACCCCCGCCAGGTCCGTGTCCGTCTCGAGGCGTCGGGGCTGTGCCACACCGACACCCACGCCCCGCACGGCGACTGGCCGGTCAGGCCCACCCCGCCGTTCGTGCCCGGCCACGAGGGCGTCGGCCTCGCGGAGAAACGCGGCGACGGCGTCAGCCACCCTGCCGTCGGCCAGCGCGTGGCCGTGCCGCGGCCGGGCAGGGCGCGGACGCTGTGAGCACTGCCTGTCAGGCGGGAGACCAGGACCTCGCCGAGGTCTTCCAGCTCCACGCGGCAGGCCGAACCAGAGTCACCCGCGAGACCCGCCCGCTCGCCGCCGTCAACGCATCCAACGAGAGGCCCAGCGCGGTCAGATCAAGGCCCGCATCGTCTCCGACCTCGGCACGGAAGGCTGAAAACCATGTCTCTCCCCCTCATCGTCGGCGTCGACGGCTCCGAACCCAGCCTGCGGGCCGTCGACTGGGCGGCCGACGAGGCCGCCCAGCGCCAGGTGCCCCTGCGGGTGGTCCATGGCTGCCTCTGGGAGCGGTACGAGGGCACCGCGCTCGCGCCCGAACTCCTCGCATCCTCCGGACCTGCGACCGCCGAGGACATCGTCGCTGCCGCTGCCCGCCGAGCGCTGCGCCGCCACGCGGACCTCCGCGTCACCACCGCGGTCGTGCCCGAGGAACCCGAGTACGTCCTGGTGCGCGAGAGCCGCAACGCCTCCGCCGTCATCGTGGGCACCCGCGGCCGCGGCGCACTCGCCGATGCGCTGCTGGGCTCCGTCAGCCTGACCGTGGCGACCCACGCCCACTGCCCGGTCGTCGTACTGCGCGGCAGTCACGACAACCGGGCCGCAACAGGACGACACGCCCGCATCGTCGTCGGCGTTGCCGCTGCGCCAACGGCGGGAGTGCGCTTCGCCTATGAGGAGGCGCGGCGGCGCGAGGTCCCGCTGGAGGCGGTGCGGGCCTGGCGGTGCCTCGCGCGCGAGACGGCTGATCACCCCCTGCTCACGGGCAACCCCGAGCGGCTGTACGAGGAACAGGCCGCCAAGGAACTGGAGGCCGCCCTCGCCGACGCCCCGCCGGAGGTGACCCTGCACAGGCGCACCGCCGAGGGGCCCGCTCGCCGAGTACTCCTCGCCGCCTCACACGAGGCCGATCGCCTGGTCGTGGGCCGGCGCCACCCCAAACGCCTCGGGCGTGTCGCTCATACTGTTCTGCACCACTCCGACTGTCCGGTCGCGATCGTGCCCGACACCATGTGAGAACAACGCTGTTGCGCCCAGCCCTGCCGCACGGTCCGCGCTCGTATGGCGGGGAGGTGCAGCCACCCGCCGTCGCGACACCCGGGTCCAGATGAAAGAGGCCGACCGGTGAGCGACTACGACGCAATCGATGCCCTGCTTGCCTCCGTCGGCCCGCAGACCGAACTCCCGCCTCAGCTCTCCGCCATGGCCTGCGGGAACGGGCGGGGCTGTCCCAAGCGCAGATGGCCCGCGCGCTGGGAGTAAGCCCCTCCCCGCTCAGCGGCTGGAAAAGCGGCCGTGACCCGGCCGGTGAGACCAGCACCAAACACGCGTACCTGCAGGAGAGCCTGAGTTCCAAGCTGCAAGAACGAGGACGCCCGTCTCATCGACATCATCCGGGGAATTCAGGAGGCTCCTGACAAAGCGCTGGTGATGACGACACGTGACTACATCCTGGAGCACGCCGTGCAGAAGCACGCCAGGCTTGGTGCCGCGGGCGTCTCCCGGCGACCAGCGTCGTCCACCTCGCTGACCTGAGTCTCGGTGTCAGGGGCCAGATCCTTTACCACCACGTCCATCACGCGCAACTGCTCGCCGAGCAGAAATGGCCGTTCGCCGACCGGGCTGTCTGGCAGTCCATCGTCGAGCACCGCAACTTCAGCCCCCGGCTGATCGAGGAGACGCTCCGGCTCGCCGCCCGGCCGGAGCAGGACATCGCCGCCGCCGTGCGGAAGAACCTCGACGAACCTCGCCGCATCTGGGAACGGATCGTGGAAAGCGATGTGACCGACGAAGCGGTGCATCGCCTCGAAGTCCTCTTTACGCTGCGACAGCCACATTGGACACGCTGAGCGAATCGAATCCTGGTCCTGGTATCGCAAGGAGCGTGGGCTGGATGCGGACGTGCGGACCCTCCGCAAGGTGCCGCAGGTGTTGACGGCACGATGCTCGCCGTTGAGCAGCACGCTGCGTCCTTCCGCAATCTGTCTATCGCGGACTACCTCCGCTTCCATCTCGACTCCGGGCCGGCCTCAATGGCCGCGCTCGTCGACCCGGTGCAGCTCCACAGCCTGATCGACGCAGCCGGAATGGCGGACGGGACGGGACGGGCATCCTCGCGCAGCTCAAGGTGGAAGCCGCACGGACCGAGTCAGCGGTGCTGGAGACGGCAGAGTTCGTCGAATGGTGCAACGCGTGGCACCTTACGAAGCTTGGCGAACAGGTCGACCAACTTCGGACGGCGGCGAAGTCCTCACCCCTAAAGCAACGAGGAGCGGGACCGCGAGGTAATCACCGAACTGATGAAGGGGCTGAGAGACTCGGGTCCAGGGCGGTTTCGAGACGGTCGTTCATGTGGTGGTGGCGGATTCGAAGCCCAGGACGAGAACGGTCGAGCCGCCTCTCGTGCCCGTTCGGTCGGAAGCTGCGGGGCACCCGTTGTACTGTCCGTGAGGCTTCGTTTGGCAGTGGCCGCTGTTACCGTTCCTCGCCTGCTCCGACATAATGGCAAGGGGGAAACGTGCCTACCGCGCAGCCTGCAATACCACGGGGGATCCGAGCGGACCAGCCGACATGGGTATGGCTGATGGTTCTCACTGCACACCAGGGACTCTGTGTGTACTGCGGGAAGAGCGCGACAACGCTGGACCATGAGGAGCCGGTGAAGGACAACGGGGCTGACATCTGGTGGAACTTCGTTCCGGCGTGTGAGAGCTGCAACAAGCGGAAGAGCAAGCGCACCGCGAAGAGGTGGGCCGCAGACATGGACCTGAGCTATCTCTTCCCGAAGGCTGGCTTCAGCACGAAGCCGATGCGCCCCCAGGTGTATCGCGGCATCCCTGGGCGTGTGGAGCGAGCCCAGAGCGAGATCGCGGACACCGACCGACGCGACTGGTTCCGTCACCACTACGGCAAAGAGAAGCACAGGAACAAGGCGGGCATGTTCGAGGTACTCGAACGCTGCAAGAAGGAGTTGAAGAGCTACCCCCACAAGTCGTGGACAACCCCGAAGGTTCGCGAGACCAAGGCGGATACATGCGTCCGCCAGATGTGCTGCCCATGGAAGCATCCCGACGCCTGGAGCTTCGCACCGACGATGATCCTCGCGGGCAAGGAGCGCGAGGCGTTCCGCAGGGCGGCGTACCAGGCACAACTCGGTGAGGGTGAGCTTCTTGTTGAGCTGGTGAAGCGATACCTCGCTGAGCGAGGCCGTGACCTGGGCGACTTGGAGTCATGACCGGGCTTCACCATCGGCCACGCCGGGCGCCGAGCGGCGCAGCGCGCCGAGAATCAGCGATGGACAGACGAGCTGGACAGCGAGGACCGGCAAGCTTGATCGGACCGGAATTTACCCCGAGTGAACGCCCACGGGTGCAAACTCAATGTGGCACCCTCCAGGTCACCGAGGCGCCCACCGAGCCGGTACCGGTGGTCGGCGCGAGGCCGGGTCATCGGTTGCTCCCCGTCCGGAGTGTGCCGAACCAGCGCACCACCTCAGCTGTCCCCTGCACGTTCGAGCCGAGGTGTCGTGACTTCTGGTGGTCGACGGCGCCGAGGTCGATGATCGACACCCCGATTCCCCTCTCTTGGAAGGATGCAGCGCAGCTGGCCGTGTTTCGGACGGTTGCCTGCTCATCGTCCTGTGCGATGTAGAGCCGAATCGGTGCCTTGGGCTTCCAGTCCTTGCACAGCTGTCGGTTTTCCGTAGCCCGGCCGCGAGGCCGCCCTTGGGTCGGTCCAGCAGGTCGCGCCCGTACGGGGTCAGTAGTTCGTCCAGCGTGCGGGGCAGCGCATTGATCATCTGTGGGCCGGTGTGCATACCGTCGAACAGCTCCTCCACGCGAGGGTCGCGGAACACCTCGCCCGATTTGTCGTACACGTCGTGGACGCGGTCGAAGGCGACCAGGGTGTACGCGGCGTATGCCATGCTCGATCTCGGCTCCAACTCGCCGTCGCCCGCGAGCAGCGCCGGGATCTCCGCTCCTTGGAAGTCGTAGGCCCCGCTGATGGGGGCCAGCGCGCCAAGCCCGAAGTACCGGTCCTCGCCCGCCTGGAGGGACCTGCCGAGCCCGAGCGCGGCCGACGCGCCCTGCGAGAAGCCGGTGACCAGGACGTCGCGGTCCAGGGTGTGTCCAGTGCGTGGTGTGAACTGGCGGGCTGCGCGCAGTAGATCCAGGGAGGCCGTGGTCTCGGAGGGCACATCCATCCAGGGATGCTTGCCGGGTCCTGTGCCCATGCCGAGGTAGTCGGGTGCGACGGTGGCGAAGCCTGCGGAGGCGTACGTGATGGAGGGGCCGGTCAGGAACACCTTCCGCTGCATCGAGGGCGCGTCGATGCGGTGAACGCCGGTGCCATGGGCGAACGAGACGGTCCGCAGACGCCCTTTGACTCCGCGCGGAACGGTGAACAGCCCGCTGGCGGTGGTTGGGCGGCCCTTTGCGTCGATGGTGCGGTAGACGAGTCGGTACGCGTCCACACCGTGATCGGCGGCGCCGGGGGCGTACCCGGAGGCGGCGAGCTCGGCCGCGGAGTCCTTGGCCGACGTGAGGATGTAAAGCAACTCGGCGGAGAGCAGAGTGCCGCGCTGGGCGGCGGCGTTGGAGGAAGGCGCGGCGGACGTCCGTGATTCGGCGCTGACGACGCCGGCCCCGGCGAGGAGTGCGGCGACAGCGGCTGCGGTGACTCGGCGGTGGCGGTACGAGGTTCGAGCGACAAGCACGGTGCGTTCTCCCTCAGCTCTGACTCATCTCTGACTGAACCGAAGTGAGTCTCCAACGGGAACGGTGCTGGACGCACTGGTGCACACCCCCGGGCGTGGGGGAGGGGTAGGCCCCGGGTGCCGGCCTTGTGATGGCGGGCATGGAGGACCGCCCTCCGCTCTTCAACGGTGGGTGTGGCCACCCTTCTGTTCGTAAGGACAGCTGGCAGAACGCTGATGGCCCAGCTTTTTTTGGAGGGTCGCCGTGACCGGCCTTGAGCTGTGGTCGGGCTTTCGAGGGGCCGACCACCGGTTCCGTCGCCGGTGGGGCGGGTAGTGATGCGGATGTGCCAGGGGGTCCTGAGCGGCAGTTTCATCCGCACGGGGCTGGTGTGGTGATGGTCCCGCCGTGGCGTGAGGGGCTGTCGGCGGCGGTGTTGCCGGATGTGTACCGGGACATCATGGAGGTGTGGCGGACGCGCCGGGCCCGTTGCAGGCCAAGCAGATCGTGCCGCGGATCGGGCTGTCCGCGATGGCCGGGAAGATCGAGGGCACGCGGGCCAAGCTCAGGCGCCTGGTGGAGCGGGGCTGGGCTGACCGAGGACGCGCCGGGACGCTTGACCCTCGCCCGCCGCGATGCGTGCCTCGACCCGCCTGACGGTCAGTGACCAATGGACCCTTCTCCGTAGATTCGTAGGTACCAACCAAACGAATCACTGCCGAAGAAGAGCCCGCGATGAAACCCTATGCGGCAGCTGCTGCGGGACCACCTCGATCAGCGAGCCAGGACCGAGGAGGCCGCGCTGCCGGCAGGCGCGGGGCAGCCGCCGGCGGTCGGGCCCGAAGGACACCGGCGGACCTGGCGCGAGCGAGGCCATCGCCACCTGCTGACCTGTGTGTTCGGGCCGGTCCAGGTGGCCCGGATCGCCCGTCGCGGACGGGGTGTCACCAACGTGCATCCGGCCGACGAGGTACGTTCGCTGACCGCTTCCAGGGCCGCGAGCAGGGAAAGGCCGCGAGAGTGCCGGCCTGCAGGCGTCGGGTCGGTGGCCAGCAGTTCGATGCCACTGCTGGGGAGTTGCTCGCTCGCCAGAAGGATTCTGTCAGCGGGGTAGAAGCGTCCCTGCGGGGTTTCTCCCGGGCATGCCGGCCAATCCGAGGCTTCCGGCGAGCGGTAGACCGGTGGCCGCGATGGTCGGTCTACCGAACGGCTAAGGCTCCCCACTCCTCATGGGCCCAGGCATCCTCCAAGGTCCGAAGGTTGAAAGCCGAGCATGGGCGCCCCGCTCACTGAGCGTCACGGGTCCTGGGGGTCAAGCACTGCCCACTCACTGGCTGTGGGGACGAACCGTGCGGGCGTATGTGTTTCCACGGGGCGGTTACCGCCGCGATCCGCCTGTGGCTTGGTCTGCAGCGGAGTGTCCTGTTCAGAGGTCCTTGGCCCGTGGGTCTTTTTGACGGGGTGGATGTCTTGGTGGTGGGAGTGTGCGAGGAAGTGTCCGATAGATCAAGCCGGATGCCGGTCTCCACCACGACCCGTCACCGCACGCCAGGATCGTCGACTTCCTCCGGGGGCTTCTGCTGTCGGCTTCCGAGGCTGCGGCAAGGCACACTGCTGGTGGCGTGGTCCCTACCTGCAGAGCCCTCCAGGAGCGTGTAATGCATCTTGAATCACCGGAGTTCGACCACCTTCTGCACTGTGTCCCCGATGTCGAGTCGGCCACCGAGGCGTACACGGCGGCCGGCCTTCCGGCACATGCCAACCGGCCGTATCTGGGCTTCCGGAACGGCGCCTGGCGGCTCGACACCCGCTATGTCGAGATCCTCACCTTGGTGGACCGCGCCGAGTTCACCAGCTCACCTTTCGGCCAGGCCATGACCGCATGGATGCCGCACGTCGAGGCGCTGCTCGCCGCGGGCGGAGGCGCGCTCAATTTCGCTGCGCATGTGACGGACGTGAACGCCACCACGGAGCGGCTCCGTCGCGCCGGATACCAGGTGGACCTGCATGTTTTCGCCCGTGAGGGCTCACCGGTGTCATTCACCGAAGCCGTGCTGCGGGATGTCCCCGCATGGGCTCCGTTCTTCATCACGTACACCCCGGACCGGCAGGTCATACTCGACCGGTACAGCGCGGGGCGGGTCGCGCGCGGTCCGCACGACCTGGCCGGCTTCGTCATCGAAACCCCCGAACCGGCGAGCTCCGCCGCGTGGTTGGGTGAACTTCTCGACATCCCGGCCGACCGGGCGAGGAACGTGGTGCCGTTGCCGGGTGCGGAAGTGCACTTCACGCCGGGCCCAGCCGACGCGATCACCACGCTGATCCTGACCGAGGGGGCTCCGCCTTCGGTATCCGTCGCGGGCTTGGATCTCCGCCCCCTGGGCGCTGTTCCGCCGGACCAGCCCTAGCCGGTCCTCGGTGAACGGGTGCGGTGGGCTCGCGTATTTGGGCGATCACGTGCCCGGATACAGCCAAGCCCGCGATGAGGCGGCGGCGCTCGCGGCTGTGCCCGGCACCTCGCGGGGTCCCGAGCTCGGTGGGCGAGCAGCAACAGCACGCCGCTGGTGGACATAATGCTGCTGGGCACCAAGCAGGCGGCCCGGCTGTTTCCCGGCACTCCGCTCGCCCAGGCATTCCAGATCGAGGCAACACCCGCCACGGCCTCCGCATCGACGTCACATCGCTGAGCCTGCCGGATGGTGCCCGGCCACGAGAAGAAGGCCGACGGCACGGTGCCCAGCGGCAGCCACGGCGACCACCAGAACACGGTCGCCGCGCTCAGTACCGCCGCGATGGCGGCCGCAGTGCCCCACGCCAGCCGGAAGTGGCGGCTGAAGACGCTGTTGAGGCTGATGCTCCAGCTGTACTCGCCCCTCTCGTGCCGCAGCTTCGCGCGCAGGAGCGGCCAGTAGTCGAAGTGCAGATCCTACGGTTCGACCAGCAGGACCGTGCCGATGAGGGATGAGGCGGGTCCCGGACCCGCGGGAGGTGGGGTCGAGGCGGGTGGAGATGGCGCAGTCGAGCGGCGCGGTGCCCATCATCAGCAGACCGTCCAGGGCCCGGCCGCTCTGCAGTGCAGTGACCTGCCGGGTCTGCAGCTCGCTGTGGCGCGCTCTGTGTCCGGGAGGTCGTTGGCGGCGCGCTCGCGGCGCTGGTAGCGGTGGCCAAGGGCGGTGGGCCGTGCGGCAGGCGAAGCCGCATTCGACTGCACAGCTTCCCTCGTGGTTTTGACCTGCCCGAACGACCTGTCGCAGTGAATGCTGAGCGTTCCCGCTGAAGGTTGAGTACCGATCCCTGTGGGGAGGAGTCGGCAGGGCGCAGCGACGTGCTGCTACGGCAAGCCGCCGGCCGCTGCGCCCGGCCGTTGCGGTGGACCGAGAATCCCACGCGCGAGGAGGCGGAGGCGGGGCAAAGACCTGATGCCGTCCGCCGCTGAGCGGCTGTGGCTGCATCGCTGGCGGGAGTGTCGTACCAGGGCGATACCTTGCCGCCATGGCTGACATTTTTGAGCTCTCCATCGTCCTGAACCTGCGGGAAAGCCTGTCGGACGAAGAGGTCACCGAGCTTCGGTGGCATCTCGGGCTGGGCGACAAGCCGGATACTCTCCGCCTCGTGACCTCGTTTCCGGTCGTGGTGGTGGACGACTGCGGCGAACCCGTCATAGAAGACCACCCCGTGCCGCTGCTCGGCCGACAAGGCGAGGCGTGGAAGGTGGACGGAGCACTCGTCGCGGTGTTGCTGCGCCCGGAAGAGGCCCGTCAGGGGTCATGGGTCCTGACCGTTCGGCAGGAGATTCACTCCGACGAGTTCGACTCCATCGGTGAACTGCTCAGGTGGCTGGCTACCAAAGCCGATGACCGGCACCATTCCTCCACCGGTGGGGTCCACCTGGGCTGGACCAGGTTCTACGAGTCACATCAGTACGAGCCCTTGGTGGTTCGAGACGGCGAGGTCGTGTGGCCGTAAGGCCTCGGCTTCGCTCGCCCTCATCCAGGGCAGGACACCTGCATCCACGCCTACCGCAAACGCGTTTCGTACGCGATACATGCGTGGTGCGTACGCGATACATGCGCGACCTGTGCGGTTCCTGGGCTAGGGTGTTGCTCAGGAGGTGTTGGATGTCCGAGTTGTTCGATCGGGTCGATGCGCTGGTCGCGTCCCGGTCTGTGCTGCCGCCGCCGGCGGAACGCAAGCGGCTGCGTCAGGCGCACGGCCTGACACTGGACGAAGTGGCCGCAGCCCTGGACGTGCGGCGGGCAACCGTCAGTGGCTGGGAGGCCGGCAAGACGGAGCCGCGGCCGCCGGAGCGCGACGCGTACGCACGGTTGCTGGACAAACTCGCGGAGCTCTACCCCGCCGACGCCAACTCCGCGGCGCCCGCTGAGGACACGGCCCTTCCCGCAACATTCGCGCACGCTCCCGCTCCCGCTCCCGCTCCGGCGCCGGAAGCGCGACCGGTGTCCACAGACACCGGATCCGACGCTGCGGCCATGACCGCGACCGAGAACACTCAGACCTCGGCCCCCGTCGCCCCAGCTCCGGCCATTGCGTCAGGTCCGGCGGGCACTGCCAGGCCGTCGTCGACATCGCGCCGTCCGGTCGCGCGAAAGGCGGCCCCGGCCACGGCCCCGGCCACGACCCCGGCGGGCGGCACCGACCCGCGGTTCGAGAACGGTCCGCTGGCGGTCGTCGACGTCGACACCGACGGCCAGGCATACGCGTACTGCGTCGGCGGCCTGGTCCTGGACGTGCCCGCCAAGAGCATCCCGTCCCTGGTGGAGTGGACGCTCAAGGAAGCCAGGCTCGGGGCGCCGAAGTTGTCCGGGCCGGGCAAGGACGCCGATCCGCTGCTGGTGCTCACCGAGTCGGCGCTCAAGCGCTATGGCCTGCCGGTCGCCCTCACGGAGGAGGAGCGGCATGCCGGGCGGGTCCCGGAGGGCCATAAGGTCATCAAGCAGTTGACGCGCGCCAATTGGCAGCTGACGAAGCGCGGGTTCGGGCCGTGGGCGCGGATCTACCGCCCCGCGCAGGGTTCGGAGCGGGCCTGCGTCCAGTTGTGCATCCCGTCGTGGAACGCGCTGGACACGCGGCACTGGGGCGAGGCCGGGCAGTTGCCGCCGGCGGAACTCGCGCGCGTGCTGGGCGTGTACGCCTCGAGGGTGATGACGCCGCGCGGTTCGACCGCGGTGACCGGTCTGGAGCTGATGACCGCGCTGCACCCGCCGACCCGCGCTTCCGAGCCGGACGCGACGGGGGTGCGGCACTCCGAGCACAACCCCGGCAGCCTGGGCAAGGACCCGGTGGACTGCGCGCCGTGCGAGGCCCCTGACGGGCACCCGCTGCTCAAGGACCTGCCGCGCTTCCACGTCCGCGGCCCGGGGGAGAAGCTGTTCGAGGAGGCGTACGACTGGGCGCGGTCGATGACGGATGCCGAGTGCACCCTGCGGCACCTGGTCGGTATCGACGTGAACATGGCCTTCGCCGCCGGCGCCAACGGCCTGAATGTCGGCCTCGGTGCGCCGACACATGTGAAGGCGCCGGTGTTCGATGCCAAGCTGCCCGGCTCCTGGCTGGTCGACCTCTCCCATGTGGACCTGTCGCGGGTGAAGGTCGGAAAGGACACGTGGGCCGACCTGGACGCCAGTCTGCTGCCCAGCCCGTTCACGCCGAAGGGCGAGCAACCACAGGCCCCGGCCTGGTACGCGACGCCCACCGTCGCGTACGCGGTGGAACTCGGCTACGACGTCGCACCGGTCGAGGCGTACGTCCGCTACGAGAACGGCCGCTACCTGGACGGCTGGTACAACCGGCTGCGCGACGCCTACCTCGCCACGATGGCCGACCTCGGCGTGCACGCGGAGATGGAGCCGGCCGACGTCCTGGCGGCAATGAACGGCTGGCGGCAGCGCGACCCTCAGCTGGCGATCGTCGTGGACGCAGTCAAGGCGACGGTCAAGGGTGGCCTGGGCAAGCTGCGCGAGCGCCCGCGCGGCGAGGGCTGGAAACCCGGGCAGCCGTGGCGCGCTCTGTCCCGTCCGACCTGGCGGCCGGACATCCGCGCGGCGGTCATCTCCCGCACCCGGATCAACCTGCACCGCAAGATCGTCAAGCACGCGGCGTTCACCGGGCAGTACCCCATCGCGGTCCTGTCCGACTGTGTCGTTTACGCGGCTCACGGCACCAGCCCCCTGGACTTTCTGCCCTACCGGGACGGCAAGCCGCTGCCGGGTGGTTTCAAGCTCGGCATCAACCCGGGCCTGGTCAAGCACGAGGGCACCCAGTCCGTCCTGTGGGGCGAAGAGGTCCGCGAGCGGTTCAACGCGCCCGAGCTCAACCTCGCCCGGTACATCAAGGACGGAACCGTCACCGACGTCGACAACGGAGAGTAGGAGAAGGTGACGATGACCCTGTTCGGGGACGGCTTGGACCAGGCGGTGCAGCGGGCGTTCACGCGCCCGGTCCCGAAGAGCGCGGGCGCCCAGATGCGGTACCTGGTCAAGCAGCTCAAGGGCACCAAGGCGGTGGCCCAGATGCTGCGTATCTCCCAGCGCACCGTCGAACGGTACGTGAAAAACCAGATCAAAAAGCCCCGCCCGGACCTCGCCGCCCGCCTGGAGAACGAAGTGAAAAAACGGTGGCAGCCGCAGATCCGGGCCAAGGCCAGGGAGCGGGCGGCGACGACCGGCGGCATCGTCATCGACACCCGCGCCCGCCTCGGCTACACCGCGCCGATCGGGTCGACGGACCAGGACCGCATCCGGCACCTGACCGTCGCCCTGCCGCCCCGCTTCGCCGCCCGCCTCTTCGACGCCCAGGAAGTCGGCGCCACCGACCAGCAGCTCCAGGAGCTCGCCGCCGAAGCGCTCAGAGAGGTCTACTTCCAGGATGGCGGCCGCCGCGCCGGAAGCCTGGAGGAGGTCCGCTTCACCGACATCGAGCACGTCGAGTTCGACCTGTAGATCTCCAACAGCCGCGAGCCCCGCTGCGGATCTGTGTGACTGAGCGCTTCATTTGGCCAGTGAGCGTTTGAGTTGGCCGCTTGTGTATTCCGCGTCGAGGGCATGGCTGAGTTGGGTGGCGTAGGTGTCGAGCAGTGGCTTCATCTGTTGGTAGAAGGGCACTTTGTTCTGCCTGATCCACTGCCCGATGGCGTACCGGTCGTAGCTCCATGTCGCTCTGTGCTCGGGATCGTTGCGGGCTTCGGGAGGGCATGGGGCGAATTGGGTCTCGCCGTGGGTGACCTGAGTCCAGATGTAGGTCGTGGCGGCGAGGCGTGCACGGTTATCGGTCTTCCCGGCCTTCCACGTCACCGTCCACGTACGCGGCCACCCCGGACCCAGATCCAGGCACTCGACGGCACGGCCGGGCAGCGTGTACGGCAACGCGAGATCGTTCAGCCGACTCACGTGGGACCACACCGGCCCCGCCGGGAAGTCAGCAACCCGTACTTCGCCCATAACCTGCCCGGCCAACGCTCAACCGGCCATGTGAAGCGCTCAGTCACACCCGCTGTGAGCCGAAGCACGGTAGTTGTCACCAAGGCAGGCGTTCTGTCACCAGGACCACCGGGCAGCGAGTGCTGAGCGGAGTTCTGGACCGCGGTGCAGTGTCAGCTGTCCACTCCGGCCTCCCGCTTGCGCCGGCGCAGCACATGGTCGCTGAAGAGGTGCCGGCTCCGGTCGAGCAGTTCACCTACTTCCGCGTTGCCGCGTGGCTCGTCCGGTGCCGGATACCAGCGTTGTACTGATTGCGCGGCCCAGGTGCGCAGCTTGATATCCGGGTCTTCGAGCAGACCGACCGCCGTCCGTAGGGCCACGATGCCGCCGCGCGCGTCGAGCAGCCGGAAGGCGCCGATACGGACGTGCCGGGGCCGCTGAGAGCTGGTGCGCTCCCATAGCCAGTCGGCGGGCAGTTCCTTGGCCGAGGGCAGCAGGACGGTGGCGGTCTCGCGGACGACTGCGGCGGCAACATCGTCGAGGAGCGGCCCCAACTGCTTCGCAGTCGCGCAGTCCAGTGTCCGCAGCCCTGCCACCGCTCGCGCCCGCACCCCGGCTTCCGGGTGCACGAGCAGCTGCCGCAGCAGCCCGGCGTCCGCACGGTTCCCGCACTCAGCCAGCCCGATGACCGCACCGGGCGGCAACTCGGGGTCGTCCGGCGCAGTGCACCGCTCCCGGTACCAGGCCACCGGGTCGCCTCCATGCTGTCGTACGACATACCGGGCACACGCACGTACGAGCGCGGAACGGTCGCCGAGAAACGGCTCCGCCTGCTCCGGCCGCCCCGCCCGTCTCAGCGCGGTGACGCCGGCCGAACGGGCACGCGGGTTGCGTGCGGACAGCAGTAGAGGCAGCGCACCCTCGTAGGCATCTCCGCCCGTGAGAGCCGTGAGTGCCGCTGTGGCACACAGGTCCTGGACCACGGTGTCGTGGTCCGTGGCAGCCGCGCGGGCCAGCTCAGCGGCGCCGAGCAGTCGGCCCTCGATGGCCAGCCGGTATGCGAACCGCCGGACGACGCGGTCGGGGTCAGCGAAGAGAACCGTGAGCTGAGCGTGGGACGCCCGGCGCAGGATCTCGCCGAGCACATCGACGCCGAAGGCACCTCTGTCGCGGCGGCCCACGCGGAGGATCAGCGGCGCGAGACCGGGGGCCGAGTCCACGCTCAGGGCCCCGCGCAGCAACTGCCGGGCGGGTTCGCGCACCGGAGCGGCCCAGTCGGCACAGCGGATCACGACCAACGGCAGCAGACCCGGGTAACGGACGGACAGACCCAATGCCTTCTGACGGATCCGCCCGTCGCGGTGGCAGAGAGCGAGCGCGAGCCGAGACTCGTCGAGCTGACTCAGATCGGCGGGCAACGGGGCGAGGTGCTCCCACTCCGGCAGGAACTGCGGGCGGTACCAGGCCACATCCCGCACTCCTGCGTCCAGCGCGAGCCAGTCGGCGGGGTCGGCGACATCAAGCACGCGGTGAAGTGGCGCACCTCCCGCAAGCAGCATCGCCGACGCCCCGTCCTCTACGTCTTCAAACATTCCCGCCCTCCCCAGCAGTCGTACCAGGTGATCGTAGGAGGCAAGGCCCGCGTTCAGCGCGCGAAATACGGCCCGCGAAGCGCCGAGGGCCGTCGCTCGGCACCCTGCCGACCAGAAGCCGAACGCGGTGACATCAACCCTGCTTCGCTTGCCGCTGGTGACAGGCAGCGCGCCGCACCGGTGACAACCGCCATGCTTCGTCCTACCGAAGTCGCAGGCCAGCGGATGCCAGGAGTGACAACTATCGCGCTTCGGCTCACGCTGTGACTGAGCGCTTCAGTTGGCGAGTGAGCGTGCGAGTTGGCGACTGGAGCGGGGGGTGTCGACGGCTCGTGCGAGCTGGGTGGCGTAGGCGTCGAGCAGTGGCTCCAACTGCTGGTAGAACCGCGCCTTGTCCGGCAGTTCACGGGCCGGCCTGGCCACGGACCGAGGACACATATTCCTTGACGCGAATATTCGGCATGGTGAATAGTTGTGCTCATGGATGCACTCCTCGCCGCACTGGCTGACCCGGCCCGCCGGCGGCTCGTGAGCCTGCTCGCCGAGCGGCCCCGTCCGGTCGGTGTCCTCGCCGAGCTCGCCGAGGCT
The DNA here is from genome assembly GCF_052936595.1 of Streptomyces sp. DSM 118878. NCBI lineage: Bacteria > Bacillati > Actinomycetota > Actinomycetes > Kitasatosporales > Streptomycetaceae > Streptomyces > Streptomyces sp. DSM 118878. The sequence continues at coordinate 93,916 of NZ_CP193622.1, read as the reverse complement.
CGCCAGCCGCAGACGACCAAGCACCTGCAGACCCTCGAACGCGCCGGCGTCGTCACCTCCCAACGCACCGGCCAGCGCCGCATCTATGCGCTCCGGCCCGGTCCCCTGCGGGAGCTGGCGGCTGCGCTCGGCCGGCTCGCTGACACCGCGGAGCAGGCCGGGGGCCCGCGCGAGACCTACGACCGCTACGGGGCCAGCCTCCACGCGGAGCGGCTCGCCGCGGAGAGGCCGGGATGGGCCGACGGCCGTTCGTTCGGCTTCCGGCGGTCCCTGACGGGGCGCCCCAAGCTGGTGTGGCGCCACTTGACCGAGCCCTCTCTGCTCGCCCGATGGTGGACGCCCCACGACCTCCGCGTATCTGAGCTCGTCTTCGAGGCGCGAGAAGGCGGGCGGATCGTCCAGGAGTACCGCGATGTCGAAGACACCGACGGCTCCGACCTGGTCGCCGGGCGCGCGGAGGGAGTCGTTGACGACGTCCGCCCCGGTGAGCGCCTCGCCTACCGGCTCTCCCCGCTGCTTCCCGACGGCGGCCTCGCCTTCACCGCCCACGTCGCCCTCGACCTGCGGCCCACCGGGACGGGTACGCACCTCGACGTCCGCTGGCGGATCACCGACAGCACCGTCGACTCCGCTGACTTCATCGCAGGCATCGAGATCGGCTTCGGCCAGAGCCTCGACAAGCTCGCAGCGACCCTCGCCGCAGACCCGCGCGACTCCGACAGCACCGACAGCACCGACAGCACCGGCAGCACCGGCAGCACCGACACAAGGATCACGCAATGACTGTCTCGACCGGACGCAGGGTGTCCGCGAACCTGAGCCTCTCCCTCGACGGGCGTTACCACGGTCCTGGCGGGCCCGGCGACTTCAGCATGTTCGCGCCGTACGTGATCTCCGAGGTTGCGCGGGGCCAACTCACCCGCATCTGGGAGGGCGCGACGACGGCGCTGCTCGGCCGGATCAACGCCGAGGGATTCCTGGGCTACTGGCCGACGGTCGCCGAGGACGAGAACGCCGATCCGCGCGACCGCGGATACGCAAAGTGGCTGGTGGACACGGAAAAGGTGGTCTTCTCGACCACCCTGACCGAAGCCCCGTGGGAACACACCCGCGTGGTGAATGCCCCAGCCGCCGACGTCGTTGCCGAACTCAAGGCCACTGGCGAGGGCGACATCCTCGTCAACAGCTGCCCAAGTGTCATCAAGCCACTCCTTGCCGCAGATCTGCTCGACCGGCTGTACCTCATGATCTTCCCCGAGATCGCCGGAGACGGGCAGCGACTGTTCGACGACGGCCTGCCAGCTTCGCAGTGGAAACTCACCCACCAGGAGACCGGCGAGCTGGGCGAGATCGCCATGGTCTACGACCGAGTCCGCTGAGTCGGCCGATCAGCGCACTCAACCGACGAGGCGGCCCCGCCCGCACCACGAACTGAGCGCTTCAGGTGGCGAAACTCGCCGCCTGAAGCGCTCAGTCACACCCGCCCTGAGCCGGAGCACGTTAGTTGTCATACAGGCAGACTTGCTGTCACCGTTGGTTTCGACCAGGTAGTGGTTGCGGTGGGCGAATCGGTTGTCGGTCGTCACCGTCTCCGGAGTGAGGAACGGCAGGCCGACCAACGGGTGCCCGGCGAATTCGGCAACCACCGCGGCGGGGATGCCGGGACAAAGCCACTTCAACTTCTCGCCCCAGTCCGTCCCGGCGGGCGCTGCCGACCGTCACAGCGCCGGATACGCCTTAGCCGGACACGGGTGTCAGATGCTCATCCGCCCACTCGGCAAAGGTGGTGACCGGGATGCCCAACTCCCGGGCAAACTCGGGACGGGCGGGCTGGAGGACCGCGTTGTTCCACTCGTGTCCGGCTCCCCACGTCGGCATACCCGCGTCGAGGGCCTCTTCCAGGCTCATGGAGGGTGCGGTCACGGGCACGCCCCAGGCGGCAGACAAGGTCTGCGCGATCTGCTCCATCGTGCGCAGGTCACCGGCCAGTTCCAGTTCCACTTGGTGGAACCGGTCGGGGTCCCGAAAAGCGTGCGCCGCAGCCGCGCCGATGTCCCGCGCGGCCACCAGGGCCAGTTCGGTCTCCGGCTTCAGTACCGTCAGCAGTCCGCCGCGCGGCCCCTTGGGTGCCAGCGGGGGCAGGTTCTCCATGAAGAAGGCGGGCTTGATCACCGTCCAGCGGGCAAAGCCCGCGCCCCGAACCGCCTCCATGATCGCCTGCTTGGTGTGGAAGTAGTCCGCCATCGCCGCCCAGCGGCCCTCGGCCCAGCCGGCGACCCGGGTGTGCTCACCGACTCCACTGGTCGAGGACTGCACGAACTGCCGTACTCCCTCAGCCTTCGCCGCGTCCACCAGGTTGGTGGCTTGGGCGAGCTCCCCCGCGAAGTCCACGCTGGTCTCGGTCATGGGCGGCGTCTGCACCGAGAACACCGCGCGGACTCCCTCGACCGCTGGGCCGAGGGAGGCACGGTCGGAGAGATCCGCCCTGACCAGTTCGGCGCCCAGCGCCTCGACCGCTTGGGCGGACTTCGACCGCGGATCGCGTACGAGTGCACGTACGGGCACCTCGGCGGCCAGGAGTGCGCGGGCCGTGGCCCCGCCTTGCTGGCCGGTGGCTCCGGTGACCAGGACGGTATCGCTGTTGATGGGCATGGTTGCTGCTCCTCACGGACCGGACAAATGAAACGGCGGGGCCCGCCGGTTAGTCTGCCGCTAAGATATGGCGAGGCCCGCCGTTTAGCAATGAGGAGATCATGACCGGTCAGCGCTCGGACGCCCGACGCAACTACCAGCGCATCCTCGCCGTCGCCGAAGCCGAGGTCGCCGCGCACGGCGCCAAGGCGTCCCAGGAGCAGATCGCCCGCACCGCGGGCGTCGGTTCGGCGACCGTGCGCCGTCACTTCCCCACCCGCCGGGCCCTGCTCGAAGCCGTCTTCCAGGAGCGCATCGAGGGCCTATGCGAGCGCGCCCACCGGCTGAGTGCGACCGAGGACGGCCGCACTGCCCTCCTGGAGTGGCTCCACGCCCTCGTCCTCTACGCCGTCTCAGCCCGCGGATTCGCCAACACCCTCAGCTACGAACCTCCCTCCGAGGAACCCTCCCCGCACTCCTGTGGCAACAAAATCGCAGCGGCCGGAACTCCCCTCCTCCAGCGGGCCATTCGCGACAAGGCGGTCGCACCGCACGTCACCTTTCACGACCTGCTGACCCTCGCCGTCGGCATCGCCCTGGCCACCGAGCACCACAAGGACCCCGAGACCCAGGCCGACCGCCTCTTCCGCCTCGCTGTGGCAGGGCTCAGCCCTGAGCACGGCATCGCTGAGGTATCCGAGAACTCAGGATCCTCGGTACTGGTGACAGAAAGTCTGCCGGACGGGCGGTTGTGACAAGTGAGATGCCTGATCGGCGACTCGAAACGGGCGACGGCCGAATTCCTCAACTACGTGGCTGCTACCTGGGACAAGCAGGACCAGCCGCTGCGCGAGCACGCCCAGGCCGTCGCCCGCGCCCTGCGCACCCGGCAGGAGGGATCACCACATGTCCCCTTCCGCGGCCCACCGGCACGCGTACCGTGAGGTGACGACCCGCCGGGAGGGCCAGATGAGCGGTTCTCCCTCGGCGGGCTGTACGCGGTCGTCCAGGAATGGCAGGGCCGCCTCGCCCACGCCCCGGCCGTCGACGCGTTCGTCGCCTCCGGCTACGACGACAGCGAGTTCATCGACATGGCGGAGCTCCGCGGCAGGCGCCGATGAGCGGACAGCCGTACGCGGTCCGCTTCTCCGCTCCGGCCGCCAAGGTCCTCGACACCCTGCCCGAGCACGCAGAGGACACCGTGTGGGACGTCCTGGACGCCGCCGCGGCCGACCCCTGGGGTTTCAGGCAGTTCAACGCCGATGAGCCAGAGGGAGAGGGCATACGCCACGACGACCGTCGGTCAGCTCTCCCTGACCTACTGGGTGAACAGGCCCCTGCGCCGCCCGTCCGTCCTCACCATCACCTATCTCGGACAGCCACCTGGTGACAATGCCCCGCCCCCTGGCACTTTCGAACTGCCAGGGGGCGGGGCGTTTGGCATCGTAGCCACGGACGTATCCACCGGTTGTCAGGACCCGTCTCGCAACCTTGAGCTCGCGCCCATGCTTGCGTACGCCCTGGTCGGGTCCGCCGGCGCGGAGGACGATGGAGTCATGGGCGAGCACAACGAGGACCAGGGCGACGTCGCTGAACCCGCGCGTCCGCCGCTCACCGCAGAGCAGGCCCGGGAGATGACGGCCGGGCTGCGCGAGGCGATGGACAACGTCCGGCGCTCCGTGGCGGTACTCGCCGCACGGGTCCGGGACGTGCCCGCCGCCCGCGTCTGGCTGCCCCTGGGTTTCACCTCGTGGGAGTCGTACTGCGCCACGGAATTCGGCATCAGCCGCGCCCAGGCGTACCGGCTGCTCGACGTTGCCCGCGCCCTGGCCTCGATCCACGACGCCGTCGCCGCCGGCCCTGATCTGTCTCGCACGCGAGACACCGACCCGGCCGCCGCGGCCGCGCTCGACTACGGCCTCTCCCAACGAGCCCTGATCGCCGTCTCCGGCCGCAGCGGCGACGTCGCGGAACTGATCACCGGCCGCCTCGCCACGCTCGCCCGCAGCGGCCTGACGGCCCTCGCTGAGCCCACCGTGCGCGCCGTGGTCTGCCAGGCCGTCCGCGACGTCCGCACCGCCCCGCCTCCGCCACCCGCCGGTCCGCCGGTTCGCCGGTTCGCCGACGGATCCTGCGCTCACCGAGCTGCGCCGCGTAGTCGACGACCTCGCCGCCACCACCCACCAGCTCGGGCAGCTGATGCTCTCGAAGTCGCCCCCGCGTACCTGTCCGACACCGCCGCGGCCGACGTCCTCACCCCGCTGTGCGACCAGATCGGCGAGGACCTCGACAACGGCCTCGCCGCCCGCCGCTACGCGATGTCCGGGGACCGCCGCGCCCTCCATGGCACGGTCCGTAGACCGCTCACCACGGTGCTCCTGTGTGGCACACAGCCCGTTTCTCCAGATGGGCGAGGCACGGTGTGAGTCAGGGCCGCCTGCCGCTCTATGGGAAGGCATACAGGCCTGGATTGGGAAAGGCATGACGGGCCCAGCTGTTCGAACAGCCCGGGTGCCTCTGTACCGGCCCGGACCGTCCTTACAGGGGGAATAGGTTGTGAGGGGCCGCGTGACCGCACCCGGTTTTCACCGCCGTGTTCACCCTGCCGTCGCTGTCACCAAAGATGCCGCCCCCCCTGCGAGTGAATCCCACGCCGCGGCGCCCTCCCGGCTACTCCCTGCGGGTGACGCCGTGTCAGTCCCGCTGCCTACCGTCCCCACCGTGACGCCCGCACCCTGGTGGCGCCCGACGAAACGGCGGTGACCCTTCATGTCCCTGGTCGACGGGCTGCGTAGCCCCACACCCCACTGCGCCGGTTCCTGGACCGCGAACTGTCCGCCGGCGCCAGGCCGTTGCGCGCCAGCTACCGCGCCCAGCACAGTGCCGACCACATCCTGCGTGACGGCGCCCGAGGAGGGGAGGAGCATGTGATTCGCTGAGAACCCGTCCCGGGGCCCTCCAAGTCAGGTGCCGGGACGGGTTCTTCGAGCTCGGTGGGGCCGTCCCGCGCTGTTGTCTGTCCGCGCGACATGGCGGCGGCGTCGTCCTGGCCATCGTCGAGCGAGGTGGAGCCGGCTTGGAGATCTGTGGAACACCGTCGGCAGACTGCCGGGCGGTCTGGGTTCTCGGACCGCCCGGACCGCGTGCACCACGGACCTCACATGCCACGGCCGCCTGGTCGCCTGGCCGCCTAAAGGGTGTTGCAGAAGGCCGTGAACTGGGCATATCCGTTGTATGGCTGGGGTGTTGAGGGCCGAGCGGGTGTGGGTGGAGACGTTCACTGGTCTGCGGGTCGATCAGTTCGGTCGGCTGTTGAGGGCGGTTCGGGAGCGCGGTGGCGAGGGATGTGGCTGGGGTCGTCCGTGGCGGCTTCCGCTGGCCGAGCGGGTCCTGCTGGTGGCCGTGTACTACCGCACGAACCTCACCATGCGGCAGCTCGCCCCGCTGTTCGGCGTTTCGCCGGCGACCGTGTGCCGGGTGATCCAGCGGCTCGGCCCGCTGCTCGCACTCGAGCCGGCCCGTGCCTGCGCCGATGCCACCGACCGGTTGTGGATCGTGGACGGCACCCTCGTCCCGGTCCGCGACCGCAAGGTCGGTGCGTCCTCCCGTAACTACCGGTTCTCGGCGAACGTGCAGGTCATCGTGGACGCGGAGACCCGCCTGGTGGTGGCTGCGGCCCGTCCGGTGCCCGGCAACACGGCGGACGCGAAGGCCTGGCGGGACTCCGGCCTGGCCGAGCACTGCGAGGGCGTGACGGTTCTCGGTGACGGCGCCTACATCAACACTGGCCTGATCGTCCCGCACCGCAAACGCCCCGGACGCCCGCTACTCAAGGGCGAGGAGGAGGACAACGCGCAGCATCGCAAGGTCCGCGCCCGCGTCGAGCACACCTTCTCCCGCATGAAGAACTACAAGATCCTCCGCGACTGCCGGCAGCGCGGCGACGGACTCCACCACGCCGTCCAGGCCGTCGCCCGCATGCACAACCTCGCCCTCGCCGCATGACCGCACAGCCCCAGGCTCCCGCTCCGACCTGCCTGATCACGGCCTTCTGCAACACCCTTTAAAGGGTGTTGCAGAAGGCCGTGAACTGGGCATATCCGTTGTATGGCTGGGGTGTTGAGGGCCGAGCGGGTGTGGGTGGAGACGTTCACTGGTCTGCGGGTCGATCAGTTCGGTCGGCTGTTGAGGGCGGTTCGGGAGCGCGGTGGCGAGGGATGTGGCTGGGGTCGTCCGTGGCGGCTTCCGCTGGCCGAGCGGGTCCTGCTGGTGGCCGTGTACTACCGCACGAACCTCACCATGCGGCAGCTCGCCCCGCTGTTCGGCGTTTCGCCGGCGACCGTGTGCCGGGTGATCCAGCGGCTCGGCCCGCTGCTCGCACTCGAGCCGGCCCGTGCCTGCGCCGATGCCACCGACCGGTTGTGGATCGTGGACGGCACCCTCGTCCCGGTCCGCGACCGCAAGGTCGGTGCGTCCTCCCGTAACTACCGGTTCTCGGCGAACGTGCAGGTCATCGTGGACGCGGAGACCCGCCTGGTGGTGGCTGCGGCCCGTCCGGTGCCCGGCAACACGGCGGACGCGAAGGCCTGGCGGGACTCCGGCCTGGCCGAGCACTGCGAGGGCGTGACGGTTCTCGGTGACGGCGCCTACATCAACACTGGCCTGATCGTCCCGCACCGCAAACGCCCCGGACGCCCGCTACTCAAGGGCGAGGAGGAGGACAACGCGCAGCATCGCAAGGTCCGCGCCCGCGTCGAGCACACCTTCTCCCGCATGAAGAACTACAAGATCCTCCGCGACTGCCGGCAGCGCGGCGACGGACTCCACCACGCCGTCCAGGCCGTCGCCCGCATGCACAACCTCGCCCTCGCCGCATGACCGCACAGCCCCAGGCTCCCGCTCCGACCTGCCTGATCACGGCCTTCTGCAACACCCTTTAGGGCCTGTCTGACAAATGATTACCCCGTGGACTCGCGGAGCCAGAGGATCAAGGAAGCCAGGACAACTCCGGCACGGTAGCGGTCGCCGAGCTTGTCGAACCGGGTCGCGATCGCGCGGAACTGCTTGAGGCGGGCGAAGCATCGTTCGACGACGTTGCGGTCGCGGTAGGTGACCTTGTCGAAGGCCGGCGGCCGGCCGCCGAGGGCTCCGCGTCGGTGGCGGTTCGCCGCCTGGTCGCGGCGCTCGGGGATCGTGGCAGCGATGCCCCGGCGCCTCAGCAGATGGCGGATGGCCCTGCTGGAATACGCCTTGTCACCCAGCACACGGTCCGGTGTCGTGCGCGGGCGACCCGTGCCGAGGCGCGGGGTGCGGATGCCGTCGAGGACCTGGCCGAACGCCGTCGCGTCGTTGACGTTGCCGGGCGTGAGCACAATCGACCGGGGCAGGCCCCGGCCATCGACGGCGAGATGGACTTTGGTGGTCAGTCCGCCTCGGGAGCGGCCGAGGGCCTGGCGCGCCTGCGAGCGGCCCGGATCTTCCAGTTCGTCCCCGTTCACATCCCCTTTTTGCGGGCGCCGACTGCGTGCTGGTGGGCTCGGTTGATGGTGGAGTCGACGGAGACGGTCCATTCCACCCGGCCCACCGCGTCATCGCGGACCTGAACGTGCTCCAGCAACCGTGCCCAGGTGCCGTCCGCCTCCCAGCGGGCGAACCGCTCGTAGACGGTCTGCCACGGCCCGAACCGGTCGGGAAGATCCCGCCACGGAGCCCCGGTCCGCAGCCGCCACAGCACCCCGTTGACCACCTGCCGGTGATCACGCCACGGACGGCCCCGTCCGTCCACCTGAGGCAAAAGGGGCTCTATCCGCCTCCATGCCGCATCCGTCAACTCACCTCGACCTGCCACAAGATCAATTATCAGACCGGCTATAGAGTCCTGCCCGTGGCGAATCATCAGGACGAGACCAGGACGGCCTACGACGGTGTCGTCGAGCTGTACGCATCGCTGTTCGCAAACCGGCTGGAAACACAGCCTTTCTCCCGGGCCATGATCGGCACCTTCGCCGAACTGGTGCGCGCGACGGGCAACCTGCGGACAGCGGACGTCGGGTGCGGGCCCGGACATCTGACAGCCATGCTGCACGAACTCGGCCTGGACGCCTTCGGACTAGACCTTGCCCCCGGCATGGTCGACCACGCCCGGCAGGCCCATCCGGCGCTGCGCTTCCAAGAGGCGCGGATGGAATCCCTGCCGATCGAGGACGCCGCGCTCGGCGGCGTACTGGCCCACTACTCAATGATTCACACCCCTCCGGGGGAACTACCGGAGCTGCTCGCCGAACAGGTACGCGTCCTGGCACCGGACGGTCTGCTCCTGGTCTCCTTCTTCGGGACCGACGGACAAGAACCGGTCCGGTTCGACCACAAGGTGGCGCCCGCCTACAGCTGGCCGGTGGATCGCCTCGCCGAACTGCTGCGCGATGCTGGGCTCGATCCCTTCGCCCGGCTGCTCCACGATCCATCCTCTGATCGGGGCTTCCTCGACGCCCATCTACTGGCCCGCCGTTCGTAGCCACTGCCCAGTCCCCCCAGCCGATCGGCGCACCTCCGGATTGCCAGCTCAGCCGAATCTCGCTGATCAGACCGGAATTGTCAGACACCCCCTAGCCGCCTGGCCGCCTGGAGGAGGCGTGACCCGCTTGCGGGCAGGCTCAGTTGCAGAGACCGCTGCACGGCGCCAGCCACAGTGGGCCGCAGCCGTAGTCCGTCCAGGTGCACCCGGCATAGCACACCGAGGAGCAGCTGCCGGTCCCCGTCCCGCACCGGGAATTGCAGTCCTGGGCCTGGGCGCCATGGTCGCGCCGAGGTGCTGCGCTGTGCGGGTCGGCGGGGCCGAGCGTCCTGAGTACCGCGCGGGTGCCGCTCTCGCCGAACGCCGACATGACTGCCGTCTCCAGATCGTTGGCGGCCGCTCCCTTCCCGTGTCGTGCGATGATCTGCGGTGCCAGTCGCATCGCGTCGTCCAGGACGGCGGACTGCCCGGCCGACAGACCTGGGTGTGTCTTCCGGTAGTGCGCGAAGTGTGCCACCCACAGATCGCTCCGGGCCGAGGCGGACAGCGCTCCGTAGACGGCGCGCCGGTAGTCCGCGGGATAGGAGACGAACTCGGCGTAGCCGGTGGGCAGTCGGTCAAAGTTGGCCCGCACCCAGCGTGAGGCCTTGCTCCCCTTGGCGTGGGATACCGCCTGCGCGGGTGAGGTTGCCAGGCCGCCGGTGACCAGGAACGTCCCCAGGGCCAGACCCGGCACGGCCTTGAGGATCCCCCGACGGCCCGGTGACCGCAGCGTATCGAGGCCGCGGAGCGCGCGTACCACCCGCAGTGAGTCCGCCGGTCCCAGCAGCCGCGCCAGGCGCAGGGACAGCGCGGCACCGGTCCAGGCCCGCACCTGGTCGCCGTCGACCGCCAGCAGGGTCGGGGCCCACTCGGCCCCTTCTCCCAGGGCCCGCACGCGCAGCGCACGGATCCTGGGATCGGTGAGGGCCGCGGTGGTCAACGTTCCGTCGACGGAGTTCTCCACCTGATCGGCGACTTCTTCGCAGAATCGGCAGCCGGCGTCGAATGCCAGAATCCACTCGCTCATGAACTTCTCCCCACGTTTGCGTGACGAACCGTTCCGTGGCGCCCGTCCGGTGTGCGTTCGCACGCCTATCGCGGCTTGCGTGACTTTTCGGCACTTGCGTTCTCCGGAGGCACCCGAGGGGCAAGCCTTCTTCGGGGCGTGGGGGAGTGTCAATCATTTCGATGAGAACGGCCGTTAAAGCACCCTCGCGAGTACGCGCGGCCCGAACGGCAGCGAGGGCGGGGCCGTCTTGTTGAACACGCGGATGAACCGCGCCCAGAGGCCCGGGTCGTGCATGGAGAGCGCGAAGACATGGCGATTGCCCCAGTGGGCACAGCGTGCGGAGAGCCGCTGACCTTCGAGGGGCCGCATGAGGGCGGAGCCAGTGGCCATGGTCAGAGGGCCTGGATGAGCCGGGCGGCCCCGCGTAGGTAGCACGGCTGAGTCCGCATCTTGGTCGTCACCCTTATGACGCGCCGCCTCGCCCGCGACCGTCTCCGCCCTATCGCGAACACCACCCCGGGCAGTCGAGCCTCTGGGACAGCCGCAGACGCCTCGTCATGCCTTTTTTGCCGGGTCGTTTGCCAAGCGCCCTTGTCCGGTGGCGGCGGGCCCGGTCGTGCGGGAGCACGCGCGTCCGCGAGGCAGCAGGGCACTGTCAGGGCCCGGAACCTTGACCATGCAGTCGGTCCTCCCCGGGACGGTCTCCAGCGGCCCCGAGGAGGGCGGGAGTACGGCGCACTGTGCCGACGCCCGCACGGTGTTCGCGGCTGTGGTTGGTCGGCCGGCTGTCTCCACGCTGTACATTCCCCGGGGGCTCGATGCCTGCTCAGCCCGCTTGGCTCATGGTCGGCCCCGCTGAGCGTGGACGGCTGGACGGTCGTCCACGGGTGCAAAAAGGTGCCAGCTCGTTTCGCCTGCCGCCGCATCGCGCCGCCAGGAGGCCAAAACCCGGGTGCGGGTTCAAAACCCGGGTGCGGGTGAGCTGGTCCAGGAGATCTTCCAGGGGGAGGGGGCGGTGGCACAGAGCCGGGCGAGGTCGTCGATACCGGCCCGGCCGCTGCCGTCTTCGGTGTGGGCCGCCAGTGCCAGGGCGGTCAGCTGTACGGCGGGAGGAGCCGGCCGCGGAACGTGCAGGAACGAGGCCGGCGTCGTCTGGGACCAGCTCGGAATGCCCTGACCGTCGACGATGAGCTGACGCAACGCTGCCGTGCGCGGTCGACCGGGCTGGGCCCGCTTTTGGGCCCCTTCGGGCGGCCCGCACGTGCGCCGTCGCGGGCCAGCTCGGCAGGCCCCGCCGACGCCCCGACGCACTGCTGGCCGACCGGGGCTACGACCACGACACGTACCGCCGTCTGCGCTGGCAGCGCGGAATCCGCCCCATGATCGCGAAGAGAGGCGAGCCACACGGCACCGGCCTCGGCACCTTCCGCTACGTCGTCGAGCGCACGATGTGCGCCACGAGGCGCTCTGTTTGTATCCCCGGCTCAGCCGGGAGGAACTTGGAAGGAGGTTTCTGGGCCGAATGACTTACCTAGATCCGAAAGGTGAAGGGGACAAGAGCATGTCAGAAAACCAGTGACCGGGCTCAGTTGTCAGGGACGGTGTGCTGAGCGGCCCGCGCGATATGGCGAAGACTGGATTGTTTGAAGCCCAATCTCCAGAAGATGCAAGTTCCCATCCGCCGGAAAGACTACTGAAACCGGCGCCGTACTCTGCACGGGGTTTGATTGTGGCCCGGTGCACCTCCGGGGTGCGGGGCGATGTCCAGTGAGGACATTCAAGGAGATGAATGGGACGCCTAAGTCGCGCTAGAACGTACAAACAGAGACGAACGTGGGATCGCCTACGGGACGCGAGTCCTATGGCGGCGGAGGCCCCGTAGTAGTCGCCGGAGTCACGACCGGCCAGGGAGGACGGGAAAACCGTCCACATTGGGCGAAGGGGGCCAGGTGATTCGGACACTCGAACCCGGGAGGTATGCGTAATGCAGAGCGCCAAAACGGTGCTGGGTGTCCTGCGTGAACGCGGCAGGCGTGGCCTGCCGTGCGAGGAACTGTATCGGCAACTGTTCAACCCGCAGTTGTATCTGCTGGCCTACGGCCGCATCTACGCCAACCATGGCGCGATGACGCCCGGGGTCACGTCAGAAACCGTGGACGGCATGTCACAGCGGAAGATCGACCGGATCATCGAGGCGATACGTCACGAGCGTTACCGCTTCAAACCGGTCCGACGCATCCATATCCCGAAGAAGAACGGGAAGATGCGTCCGCTGGGGCTGCCGACCTGGTCGGACAAGCTTGTCGGTGAAGTGATCCGCCTGTTGCTGGAGGCGTATTACGAGCCGACGTTCTCCGACCACTCGCATGGCTTCCGTCCCCGCCGGGGCTGCCACACCGCATTGCGGGAGGTTGACCACACCTGGACCGGAACATCCTGGTTCATCGAAGGGGACATCGCCGATTGCTTCGGCAGCCTGGACCATCAGGTCCTGCTGTCGATCCTCAGCGAGAAGATCCATGACCAGCGGTTTCTACGGCTGGTGCGCAACATGCTGACAGCCGGATACCTGGAGGACTGGAAGTGGGGCGCCACGCTCTCCGGAGCGCCGCAAGGCGGAGTGGCCTCCCCGGTCCTGTCCAACATCTACCTGCACAAGCTGGACGAGTTCGCCGAGAAAGTTCTGATTCCGGAGTACACCCGAGGGAAGCACCGGGCCCGAAACCCGGCCTATCTGGAGTTGCAAAATCTGCTGGCGAAAGCCCGCCGACGTGGCGACCGGGTCCAGGCCCGAGTGTTGCGTCAGCGGATGGTCAGTCTGCCGAGCGCGGATCCGAACGATCCGTCGTATCGCAGGTTGCGCTATATACGCTATGCGGACGATCATCTCCTTGGTTTTACCGGACCGAAAGCCGAGGCCGAAGAGATCAAGCAACGCCTGGCCCAGTTCCTGCGTGACGAACTCAAACTGGAACTTTCCCAGGAAAAGACGCTGATCACGCATGCCCGCACCGGGGCAGCGAGGTTTCTCGGCTACGAGATCACGACCCAGCACAACGACACGAAGAAGACAGGCCGTTACCGTCGAGTCAACGGTCAGATCGCTCTCCGTGTCCCCCGGGACGTAATCAAAGCCAAGTGCGCCCCCTACCTCGCCCGCGGAAACCCCGCGAAGAGGGCGGCCCTGATCAACAGTAGCGATCATGCAATCGTGGCGACGTTCGGGACCGTCTACCGGGGCATTGTCCAGTACTACCTTCTCGCCGGAGATGTCTTCCGGCTGCACCGGCTGCAATGGGTCATGGAGACATCCATGCTCAAGACCCTTGCCGCCAAGCACCGTTCGTCAGTACCGAAGATGGCCGCTAAACACAAGGTCCGAATCGATACGCCCAATGGGCCCCGAGTCTGCTTCGAGGCCCGAATCGAGCGGAAGAACAGGAAGCCACTGGTGGCACGGTTCGGTGGAATTCCTCTCCAACGGCAGCGAGCGGCGGAACTCGCCGATCGCGAGCCGGTCCGGGTGGACTATCCGCAGAAGGAACTCATCGCGAGACTCCTGGCGGATACCTGCGAGATCTGCGGAAGCAAGGGCAACGTGCAAGTGCACCACGTCCGCGCTCTCGCCGACCTCGCACACGCCGGATGGCAGCCTTCCGACTGGGCGCGCGTCATGCTCCACCGGCGCCGCAAAACAGTCGTGGCCTGCGACACCTGCCACGACCGTATCCATTCGGAAAGGCCGGCCAGACCACTCACGCAGTAGTCACTGGAGAGCCGGATGACAGGGAAACCGTCATGTCCGGTTCGGCGGGAGGCCGCGCGGAACAGGACTTGCCACGGCAGGCACCTCGCCGCGCGGCCGACCCAACCGCCTGGCTCCATTCTCGGCGTACACCACAATGTCCACACGTCGGTACAGCTATAAGTGCTCGCTCCTGAGGCGATTCCGTCGGTCGTATGGAGTCGACACGGTGCCCGGGTCTACTCGGCCGGTGCGGCCAGGCGAAAGCCCACGCCGATCGCTTCGAGGTCCGGCTCGTAGGCTCCGTGGCGGCGGGCGCACCGGGCCAGGTCCCGGTCGTGGCGGAACGCGCCGCCCCGGGTGATGTGCCGGTCGAAGGCCCAGTCCTCGCTGCTCGGCACCTCGGCGGGCGCGCCAAGGTAGGGAGCGTAGAGGGTAGAGGTCCACTCGTCGGCGTTGCCCGCCATGTCCAGCACCCCGAAAGGGCTGGCGCCCTCGGGGAACGAACCGACCGGCATAGTGGTGCCGATGCCGAGGTCCACCAGATTGGCCAGGCCTGTGCGGTACTCCTCACCCCACGGGAACTCCCGGCCGTCGTCGCCCCGCGCGGCTCGCTCCCACTCGTCTTCCGTGGGCAGCCGCACAGCGAGGCCGAGCCGCTCCCCGAACCAATGGCAGTAGGCCGTCGCCGCCTGCCAAGCGACCCCGATAACCGGGTGGTCCACAGGCATCTGCGGGACCGGTCGGCCAGTGGCCGTTGCGAAGAGTGCCCACTGGCCGACTGTGACCGGGGTGCGGGCGATCCTGAAGGCCGGGATGTGGATCTCCGCGCGCGGAGCTTCTTTCATGTACCACTCCACCGGCACCCCGGTGTCCGCATAGCGGCGGGCCACGGCCGCCACCTCGTCGACCGGCGTACCCCGACGCAGCAACCCGGCCGGAACCTCCACCCAGTCCACCTGCCCCACCCGCACGGCTCCTCCTCGACTCGAATGGACAGCCTCATGATCACCTGGCTGCTCGGGGCGGACATCGGCCGATGGACCTACCTCGACAGCGACCTTGGAACCAGGCCACCGGGCCACGGACCAGCCGTGCTCCGGCCTGACGAGCGGTGGATGTTCGCGTGTTCCAGGCGCAGTATCTTCATGTGTACGCCGACAGGTGCTCGTCCTCCGGCGCAGCGGCGGGGGCGCAGAAGAGCTTCATGGCCAACACTCACCGCCCGGAGTTGGGGAAGGGCCCTCAAGCCGGCCCGGACTGGAGTCAGGTCGGCGGAGGACTCAGAGGGCTTTATGAGGCGAACTCTGCCATCAGGTCCGGTTCCGCAGCTCGGCCGGCCACCGCCGACCGAAGGCAATCCACATCGGCCGAAGCCTCACGGCCCGACCACCTTCGACATCCGTTGCAGGCTTGTCGCCTGCCATCCAACCGCCCTCGTTGAGGCGCACACCGCACCACCGGGCAACGGCATTGCTCGTCTCGGATCAGCGCCGGCAGATCTTCAGGTGCCGCTGCGCCTCTCCTGAACGATGCGGGCGAGGTCACCGTTCACGGGCACACCGAAGGCATCTGCGATCGTGCCTGCGGCGGCTCCAACGCGAGCGCGCATTGCCCCTGACTCGACCCAAAAAGGGGCGTAATCGGGTAGGTCGGGTGTCTGCCGGGGCATGCGGGTGAGGAACTCCCGTAGGGCTGCTTGGATCTCGCGAAGACCGTCCCGGAGCCCGACGGATTCGCATTGGGGGAGTTGCTCGCTCAGGTAGGAGCGCAAACGATCAGCCGACTCGACAACCGCTTCGAAGACCTCGGCTTCATACGGGTCGTAGAGCATTCGGTGATCCTCCAAGTGATGCAGGATCTGCCGAGCTCGCGCATGCTCGGTCTCCTGAGCTTGCCAGCTCAAGGTCGCACCAGTGAGCGAGACGCTGACGCTCGTGAACTGCCTCTTCTTGTCCCTCTTCCGCCTGAACCACATGCGTTGCCGCCGCCCTGTCCCCAGACACCACGGTCCTTGAGTAGCAGGAAGGTACTGCTTGCCCACTGCACCGGCAACCAGCCCGAGTTCGGATTCAGAGGGCGCTACGAGGCTCTATGAGCGTTTCGCTCCTGGGGGTTGGCGACCCGCTCCGCGATGTGCTGCCGTCAGGGATTTCGCTCCGCCCAGGATCGCGCACGCGGTCAGGGACAGAACGAAGGCAAGCGAATGGCGCCGACCCTGATCCCTCCGGGGATCAGGCACCTGGGCCGGACAGGTCAGCCGGGTGGGAAGGTCGGCGGGGGCGGCCGGTATGGCGCCAGTGAGTTGGCCCCGAGGGCCCGGGGTGAGCGGGAATAAGCGGGAATAAGCGGGAATGAGCGGGCAGGATTGGTCTTCCGTCGTGGTGCTGAGGGACTCGCCATCTTATGATCACCGGAAGTCGTGCCCGCGTGCCTGCGTGCCTTCGTGCCTGCCTTCGTGCCGGCCCAGAGAACTCGCCACGTGTTCCTGCCGCAGCTTCCAGAACTCCATCAGCCCGAACGCATCACCTGAAAGACGCCGCCCTGACCAGATTTCCGAGACGGTGACGTCCGCATTCGCGTGGTGCATGCAGGCAGAGATTTCGAACTTCTGTACGGGTATTCCGCGAGAATAGCTGAACAGAGTCGGACGAGAATTCTATTCCATTTCAGTGGTTCACGGCTCAGGGGTGCGCATTCAGGCCAAACGCGTAGGCGGCGGCGAGGAATTGCTTCCGGGTGGGCGCACTCTCCTGGAGGAGTGCCCCGACCGCTGATCAGGCCGCTCAGGCACCTTTCGGGGTCTCGTCGCGCAGTGCACCACGGTGATCGAGGCCGATGGTCGCACCGTCGGGGTCACCGGCTCGGCTGATCCCTCGGATGCCGTCACTCGCATCACGATCGACTCGTGCTTCCTCATTTGTTCCGTCCTCCCCAGCGCTGACGGTGGACAGCGATCCCGGCCTGGTGCGCAGGCTCAGCAGGAAGGCGGCGACGCCGACTGGCCAGAACTGATTACCGAACGTGTGAGTGCGTTGACGGTCAGTGGCGAGGTGCCGGAGTCTCGAAGTACGTGAGGCGTGAAGTTGTCTTTCTCGAGAAGGCATTCATGGCCACGGAGTCAAGGGAATTCATGGCCACGGAGACAACAGTCGGCGACCACGCCATAAGCAGCCGTTGAGGTGGTGTGCTAGTCAGCCATGCCCACAGAAGAAGATGACAGCCTCCTGGTGCCGTCGGCTGACGGTACACCACCCCTGCTGACCCTGATGCGCTTGATGTACCAGCAATGGAGGTCGCCGGCTCTTTATGCCGCCGTCGAACTGAAAATCCCCGATGCGCTCGGCAACCGTGCACTGACAACGGCGGAACTGGCCGAAAGAACCGGCGCACACGCTCCTTCGCTGTACCGCCTTTTGCGAGCCTTGGCGCACATCGGTGTCTTCACTCAGCTCAGCGAGGATCGTTTCGCCAACAATGCCGAGTCACATCTCCTCCGCTCCGACGTGACCGGCTCCGTGGCAGATGCTGCGGTGACGAACTGCGGCCTGATGCACGGCGCGCTGACCGAACTGGCACACACCGTGCGCACCGGCGAGCCGGGCTTCGGCCGAGCGCATGGCATGCCGATGTGGCCCTACCTGACCGAATACGACCCCGCCGCGGGGACCAGGTTCAACGCGGCCATGGCACAGGCTTCGGCCGCGGTTGTCCCTTCCCTCGTCCGCGCCGCTGCCTTGGCCGGCTCCGCGGTGCGCAGCGTTGTGGACATCGGGGCCGGCCGCGGTGGGCTGCTGCGCGCACTTCTCGACAGCAGTCCACGCACCGGGCGCGGGGTGCTGTTCGACCGGCCCTCCGTGATCGAAGAAGTCCGATCGGATCCTGACGTCACAGCCGACGGCCGAGTCGAACTGGTCGCAGGTGACTTCTTCTCTGCCGTACCCGTCGGAGCGGACCTCTATGTCATGAAGTGGATCCTCCACGACTGGGACGACGAGGCGTGCGTACGGCTTCTGCATGTCTGTCGGCAGGCGATGCACGCCGGCAGCCGGCTGCTGGTCGCCGACGTGGTGATCGATCCCCGCCACAGCGACGAACTGGCCTATGGCATGGACCTGGAGATGCTCGTGTCCCTCGGTGGCAAGGAACGCACGGCCGCGGAGTTCGCCGCCCTCTACGACGAGGCCGGGCTGCGGCTGACCCGGGTCGTCCCCACCGCCTCCATGTACTCCCTCGTCGAGGGCGTGCCGCAGAGCAACGGACAGGACTCAGGATGACCCCCTCGCCCACTGCAGACGCCCTCCTTCCCCTGTCCGCGGGCCAGCGGGAGATCTGGTTCGCCGAGCAGCGGATCGGCGCGCCCAACCGGGTGTACCAAGCGGGTGAGTATCTCGAGATCCACGGCCGAGTCGACCCGGTGCTGTTCGAGGCGGCGTCGCGACGGGTCATCGGAGAGACCGACGCGGTGCGCGTCCGGTTCATCGAGACCGAGGACGGACCGCGTCAGGTGCTGTGGCCGGTCGGGGACTGGCAGCTCGATGTCATCGATGTCAGTCAGGACACCGACCCGATGGGTGCGGCGCAGTCGTGGATGCGCGCGGCTCTCGCCCAGCCGGTAGACCTGATGCGCGGGCCCCCCTTCCGTTTCGCGCTGCTGAAGCTCGGACCCGCGCACTACGTGTGGTACCACGCCTACCACCACATCGTGATGGACGGATACGGGTACTCACTGGTGGCAGAGCGACTGGCCCAGGTCTATACGGCGCTGGCCGATGACGCCGAAGTGCCGCCGAACCCGTTCGGGTCACTGGAGAGCGTGCTCGACAGCGATGCCGCCTACCGCGAATCCGAACAGTACCGACGGGACCGGGAGTACTGGACGCGGCGTTTCCGTGACGCTCCGGAGCCCACCCGGCTGGTGCCCCGTTCCTCTGCCGTCCCCGATCGTCTCGAAGAGCGGGTGACCGCAGTCACCGAGTCCACGGTGGGCGAACTGGCGGCCCTGGCCGGCCGGGCCGCGGCGCCCTGGTCCATCGTGGTGATCGCCGCGTGCGCGCTCTACACGCACCGCATCACCGGCGTGCGCGACGTGGTGCTGGGATTCCCGGTCACCGCCAGGACCGGACGCCTGCTCAAGCGGACACCGGGCATGGTCTCCAACGTGGTGCCGCTGCGCCTGTGCCCACGTCCCGAAATGACGGCGGCCGAACTCGTGGCGCACGTGGCAGAGGAAATCACCGAGGCGGTGGAACACCAGCGCTACCGGGGCGAGGACCTGCACCGTGACCTCGGCCTGCCCAGTGGCGTCACCACCTCGTTCGCCCCGTTGACCAACATCGCCGCCTTCGGCTACGACCTGTCCTTCGGCGGACATCCCGCCACCGCGCAGAACCTCGCCTTCGGCATGATCAGCGACCTGGCGATCGTCCTGTGGGACAGGCAGGACGGCTCGGCGCCACGAATCGGCTGGCACGCGCACCCGCAGGCGTGCGGCGCGGATGAACTCGCCGCACACCACGACCGCTTCCTCGACCTGCTCAACGCCCTGGCCCACGCCGACCCCGGCCTGCCCATCGGCAGGCTCGACCTGGTGACACCGGCCGAAAGCGCGGAACTGCTCGTCACACGGAACGCCACCGAAACACCGGTCGCGGCGACCACACTGCCCACGCTGATCGAGGCACAGGTCGCTACCAGCCCGGCCGCCACCGCGGTGATCTCGGAAGAGACCACGTTGACCTACGCGGAGCTGAACACCCGGGCGAACCACCTGGCCCACCGGCTGATCGCGCAGGGGATCGGGCCCGAACAGTACGTGGCGTTGTCGTTGCCACGCTCGGCCGAACTGGTGGTGGCGGTGCTCGCGGTGGTCAAGACGGGAGCCGCGTACCTGCCCCTGGACCAGGATCACCCCGCCGCACGCACCGAAACCGTGCTGGACGACGCACGGCCCGCGTTGCTGCTCACCGCCGATGATCTGCGGGACACCGCGCGGACCGGGCTCGCGGACAGCAATCCGACACATGCCGACCGCGTCCACCGGCTCCTTCCGCACCACCCGGCGTACCTGATCTACACGTCGGGTACCACCGGCCGGCCCAAGGGCGTCGTCGTGCCGCATGCCGGCATCGTCAACCGCCTGCTGTGGATGCAGGCCCGGTACGACCTGGACGCCGCCGACCGGGTTCTGCAGAAGACACCGGCCGGGTTCGACGTGTCGGTGTGGGAGTTCTTCTGGCCGTTGATCACCGGAGCCGCAGTGGTGGTCGCCCGACCGGACGGCCACCGCGATCCCGCCTACTTGGCCGCCCTGATCCGGTCAGCGGCCATCACCACGGTGCACTTCGTCCCTTCGATGCTACGGGAGTTCCTGGCCGAGCCGGCCGCGGGTGACTGCACCGGGCTCAAGCGGGTGATCTCCAGCGGCGAGGCGCTCCCCGGCGACCTGCGGCAGCAGTGCGCCGACCGGCTCGGCGTGCCGCTGCACAACCTCTACGGACCGACCGAGGCGTCGGTGGACGTGACGTCGTTCGCCTGCGGTCCGCGGTTCGGCGCGGACCCGGTGCCCATCGGTACGCCCGTTTGGAACACACAGGTGTACGTCCTCGACGCGGCGCTGCGTCCGGCACCTGCGGGGATCGCCGGCGAACTGTACCTGGCCGGCGTCCAACTGGCCCGCGGATACCTCGACCGTGCCGGTCTGACGGCGGAGCGTTTCGTGGCGTGTCCGTTCGGCCCCGCGGGTGCGCGGATGTACCGGACAGGAGACGTCGTCAGGTGGAACGCCGACGGGGAGCTGGAATACCTCCGCCGGGCCGACAACCAGGTGAAGGTACGGGGATTCCGTGTCGAGCCCGCTGAGATCGAGGCGGTGCTCACCCGATGCCCCGGGGTGCGGCGGGCCGTGGTGGCGGCCCGCCGGGACCAGGCCGACGACGTGCGGCTCGTCGCGTACGTGACCGGGGACGTCGACCGTCCCGAGCGGTTGCGCGAATGGACCCGTGAACGGCTGCCGGAGCACATGGTGCCGACCGCGGTGGTCGTGCTGGACACGATACCGTTGACGCCCAACGGCAAACTGGACCGGTCGGCGCTGCCCGCCCCCGCATTCACCTCGCCGGCCACCGGCCGCGCCGCCCGCACGCCGCAGGAGCACCTGATCGCCGAACTGTTCGGCGAAGTGCTCGGAGTGACGGCAATGGGGGTCGAGGACGACTTCTTCGCGCTGGGCGGGCACTCCCTGCTCGCCACCCGCCTTGTCGCACGGATTCGGACGGCCTTCGGGGCCGAGTTGGACCTGCGCGATCTCTTCGAGCACCCGACGCCCGCGGCGATCGCCGGCCGACTGGCGCACGCCGATCACGCCCGGACCGCCCTGACGCAGCGGGAACGTCCGGAGCGGGTGCCGCTGTCCTTCGCGCAGCGTCGGCTCTGGTTCCTGCGGCAGATCGAGGCGACCGGCGCCACGTACAACATCCCCCTGGCGCTACGGCTGCGCGGACACGTGGACCACGCGGCACTGCGGGCGGCGCTGGCCGACGTGGTCGAGCGGCACGAAAGTCTGCG
Source organism: Streptomyces sp. DSM 118878 (assembly GCF_052936595.1). Taxonomy (NCBI): domain Bacteria; kingdom Bacillati; phylum Actinomycetota; class Actinomycetes; order Kitasatosporales; family Streptomycetaceae; genus Streptomyces; species Streptomyces sp. DSM 118878. The sequence goes on along the minus strand of NZ_CP193622.1, from coordinate 72,409 downwards.
CACCGTCCTGTCCGAGCACGACGGGGTGGCGTACCAGCAGATCCTCGAACCGCACACCGCCGCACCGCGACTGGATGTCAGCCGAAGCGACTCCGCCGACGTCGACGACCTGGTGGCCGCGGCGGGACGCCGCCCGTTCGACCTGACCTGCGAACCACCGGTGCGCGCGGAGCTGTTCGTCGTGGCGCCCGACGACCAGGTACTGCTCATCGTGATGCACCACATCGCCGGTGACGGCTGGTCGTGGGGACCGTTGTCACGAGATCTGGCGACGGCGTATGCCGCCCGGTGCGAGGGCCGCGCGCCGGGCTGGGAGCCGTTGCCCGTGCAGTACGCGGATTACACGCTGTGGCAGCACGAGCTGCTGGGCGATCCGTCCGATGCGGGCAGCCTGTTCGCCACCCAGCTCACGTACTGGGCCGCGGCACTCGCCGGACTGCCCGACGTGGTCGGGCTGCCCACCGACCGGCCGCGGCCCGCCGTCGCCTCCTACCGGGGCGGGTACGCCCCCGTGCGCATCGACGCCGAGTTGCACCGGAAGCTGCGGCGTCTGGCGCGTGCCAACGGGGCGAGCGTGTTCATGGTGCTCCAGGCAGGGCTGGCCGCGTTGCTGACGCGTTTGGGTGCGGGCACGGACATTCCCATCGGTTCGCCGATCGCGGGCCGGACGGATCAGGCCATGGATGATCTGGTCGGGTTCTTCGTGAACACGTTGGTGCTGCGGACGGACACCTCCGGGCACCCCAGTTTCACGGAACTGGTCGGCCGGGTCCGGGAGACCGCGCTGAGCGCCTACGACCACCAGGACGTGCCGTTCGAGCACTTGGTCGAGGTGCTCAACCCGACCCGCTCGCCAGCCCACCATCCGCTGTTCCAGACCATGCTGGCGCTCCAGGACCTCCCCGCGACGGACATCGGTCTGCCCGGTGCGGACACCGCGCTCGTGCCCTCCCCGACCGGCACCTCGAAGTTCGATCTCTCCTTCCACCTGTGGGAACAGCACACAGGCACGGGCGAACCCGATGGACTCGATGGGACGGTCGAGTACGCCGCCGACCTCTACGACTGTGCCACGGTGGAGGATATGGTCGCCCGGTGGGTACGGCTGCTCAAGGCCGTCACCGCCGAACCGGACGCACCGATCAGCCGGATCGAGCTGCTGACGCCGGACGAACGCGCCCGTCTGCTCGTCGAGCGCAACGCCACCGGGGCACCGGTGCCGCCGGTCTCGCTGCCGGCGGCCTTCGAGGCCCGGGTGGCGGCCGCACCGGATGCGGTCGCGATCGTCTCGGACACCACGACGCTGACCTACGCGCAGCTCAGTGCCAGGGCCAACCGGCTGGCCCACCGGCTCCTGTCACTCGGTGTCGGTGCGGAGAGCACGGTGGCCCTGCTGGTCGAGCGATCCGCCGACCTGGTCATCGCGATCCTGGCGGTGGTGAAGGCCGGTGGCGCCTACGTACCGCTCGACTCCCGGTATCCCCTGGCACGCCTGGAGGTGATCGCCACCGAGACGGGCGCCTCGGTCCTCGTCACGGACCGGGCCGGAGCGGTGCCGGGTCTCCGGGCCATCGGCGTGGAGTCGGACGGCAGCGACTCGGCCCCGAGGGTCGCGTGCGATCCCGAGCAGCTCGCCTACGTGATGTACACGTCCGGCTCGACGGGCGCGCCCAAGGGCATCGCGGTCACGCATCGCGACGTCCTGGAACTGGCGTCGGACCCCTGCTGGCAGGACGAGAACCACCGACGGGTGCTGATGCACTCGCCGTCCGCGTTCGACGCCTTCACCTACGAATTGTGGGTGCCGCTGCTGACCGGCGGACAGATCGTCGTCGCTCCGCCGGGCGAGATCGACGGCACGACGCTGCGGCGACTCATCACCGAGCACGCCGTGACCAGCCTGTGGTTGACGGCGAGCCTCTTCCATCTGGTGGCCGAACAGGACCCCGGATGCTTCACCGGCGTCCGGCAGGTCTGGACGGGTGGAGAAGCGGTCTCCGGTTCCTCTGCCGCCCGCGTGCAGGCGGCCTGCCCGGCCACCGCGGTGGTCAACGGCTACGGCCCGACCGAGACCACGACGTTCGCGACGCACCACGTACTGCGCGCGCCGTACGAGACCACGGCCGTGGTGCCGATCGGCAGGCCGATGGCGAACACCCAGGTCTTCGTGCTGGACGCCGGTCTGTGTCCGGTACCGGATGGTGTGGTGGGCGAGTTGTATCTGGCGGGCGCGGGACTGGCCCGGGGGTATCTGAACCGTCCCGGCATGACGGGAGAGCGGTTCGTGGCGTGTCCGTTCGGGCCCGCCGGTTCGCGGATGTACCGGACCGGAGACCTCGTCCGGTGGAACGCTGGCGGCGACCTGGAGTATCAGGGCCGCGCGGACGACCAGGTGAAGATCCGTGGCTTCCGGATCGAGCCCGGCGAGGTGTCAGCCGTTCTGGAGGAGCACCCGCGGGTCACCCGGGCGGTCGTGGTCGCCAGACGCGGCCGCACCCACGACCTGCTGCTGGTCGCGTACGTGACCGGGGACGGCTGCCGGGCGGAGGACCTGCGGGGCTGGGCGCGCGGCCGGGTTCCCGAGTACGCGGTGCCCTCCGCCGTCGTGGTGCTCGACGCGCTGCCGTTGTCACCGAACGGGAAGCTGGACCGGACCGCCCTGCCGGAGCCGGACTTCCCCGTCGCTGCCACCGGCCGCGTCCCCGGCACGCCGCAGCAGCAGATCCTCTGCGACCTCTTCGCCGAGGTGCTGGGTGTGCCGGGTATCGGTGCCGACGACGACTTCTTCGTCATGGGCGGACACTCGCTGCTCGCCACCCGCCTGAACGCCCAGATCCGGGCGGCCTTCGGGGTGGAGTTGGAACTGCGGGCGCTCTTCGAGAGCCCAACGCCCGCGGGCATCGCGGCACGTCTCGCGGGAGCGCGACGGGCACGGCCCGCGCTGACCCGCACGCACCGACCGCAGTCGCCTCCCTTGTCGTTCGCGCAGCGCCGGCTGTGGTTCTTGCAGCAGATGGAGGGTCCTGGCGCCACGTACAACATTCCGCTGGCGTTGCGGTTGAAGGGTGAGCTGGACCGGGCGGCGTTGCGGGCCGCCCTGGGTGATGTGGTGGGGCGGCACGAGAGTCTGCGTACGGTCTTCCCGGAGCGGGACGGGGTGGCGTACCAGGAGGTGTTGGGGCCGGCGGCGGCGCGTCCGGTGCTGGGTATCACCGGTGTCACGGGTGAGGAGCTGGCGCAGGGGCTTGCCGCGGCGGCGCGGCAGCCTTTCGATCTGGTCGCGGGTCTGCCGGTGCGGGCGGAGTTGTTCGTGCTGGCGCCGGATGAGCATGTGTTGTTGGTCGTGGTGCATCACATCGCTGGTGACGGGTGGTCGCTGGGGCCGTTGTCCCGGGACCTGGCGGCGGCGTACGCGGCTCGTCGGGAGGGCCGTGCTCCGCGGTGGGATCCGTTGCCGGTGCAGTACGTGGACTACACGCTGTGGCAGCACGAGCTGCTGGGTGATCCGTCCGACCCGGACAGCCTGTTCGCGACGCAGCTCGCCTACTGGACCGATGCCCTCACGGGACTGCCCGAGCGACTGGAGCTGCCTGCCGACCGGCCCAGGCCCCCTGTGGCCACCCATCGGGGCGGGCACGTCCCCATCCGGATCGACGCGAGCCTGCACCTGCGACTGCGGCGCGTGGCGCACGCCAACGGGGCGAGCCTGTTCATGGTCCTCCAGGCCGGCCTGGCCGCGCTGCTGACGCGTCTCGGCGCGGGCACGGACATTCCCATCGGTTCGCCGATCGCCGGCCGGACGGACCAGGCCATGGATGATCTGGTCGGGTTCTTCGTGAACACGCTGGTGCTGCGGACGGACACCTCCGGACACCCGAGCTTCACGGAACTGGTCGGCCGGGTCCGGGAGACCGCGCTGAGCGCCTACGACCACCAGGACGTGCCGTTCGAGTACCTGGTCGAGGTGCTCAACCCGGGCAGGTCCCTGTCCCACCAGCCACTGTTCCAGATCATGCTGGCGCTGCAGAACACCCCTGACGCCGGCTTCGGTCTGGCCGGCGCGGACACCACGCTCGTACCGGCGCCGACCGACACCGCGAAGTTCGACCTGTCCTTCCACCTGTGGGAGGACCGTGACGCAACGAACAGGCCCGACGGGCTGGAAGGAAGCATCGAGTACGCGACTGATCTGTTCGACGCTGACACGGTCGAGGCGATGGTCACACGGTGGGTGCGCCTGCTGGAGGCGCTCGTCGCCGCGCCCGACCTACCGATCAGCCGGGTCGACCTGCTGACGCCGGACGAGCGCACGCATGTGCTCGTCGAACGCAACGCCACCGCGGCCCCGATTCCCCCGGTCTGTCTGGCCGGCCTGGTCGAGGCGCAGGTGGTGGCGGGCCCGGACGCCCTCGCGGTCGTCTGCGGTGACACCGCGTTGACCTACGCGGAACTGAACACGCGGGCGAACCGGCTGGCGCACCTGCTCATCGCCCGCGGGGCAGGCCCGGAGCGGTTCGTCGCCCTGGCCCTGCGGCGGTCGGCGGACCTGGTCGTCGCCGTACTGGCGGTACTCAAGTCCGGAGCCGCGTACCTGCCGCTGGACCCGGACTACCCCGCCGGGCGGACCGAGTTCGTGCTCGCGGACGCCCGGTCGGCCCTGGTGCTCACCACCCAAGACGTGCGCGGCGGCACGCCCGGCATCGAGCGGGACGCCGTGCCCGTCGTCGTGCTCGACACCGCGGACACCATCGCGGACCTGGCCGGACGTCCCGCCGACGATCCCGCCGACGAGCACCGCACCGGTCCGCTCAGCCCGTGGCACCCGGCGTACGCCCTCTACACCTCCGGTTCCACCGGCCGGCCCAAGGGCGTGGTGGTGACCCACCGCGGCGCGGTGAACCTGGTGACCTGGGCGGTGTCGCGGTTCGGAGCCACCGGACTGTCCCGGGTACTGGCGGCGACGTCGCTGAACTTCGACGTCTCCGTATTCGAGATGCTCGGCCCGCTTGCCTGCGGCGGCACCGTCGAGGTGGTGCGCAACCTCCTCGCGCTGGCCGAGCGGTCGCCGCACGGCTGGGAGGGGAGCCTGGTCAGCGCGGTGCCCTCGGCCCTGTCCCAGGTGCTGGCAGGCGGCCGGACGCATGTCCGTGCCGGCACCGTGGTGCTGGCAGGCGAGGGCCTGTCCCGGCCGACCATGCGCGCCATCGAGGAAGCCGTCTCCGGCGGCCGGGTGGTCAACATCTACGGCCCGACCGAGGCCACGGTGTACGCCACCGCCTGGTACGGCGGACCGACCACGTCCCCCGCGCCGCCGATCGGCCGGCCGCTGACGAACACCCAGGTCTTCGTTCTGGATGCCGGTCTGTGCCCGGTGCCGGACGGGGTCGCGGGCGAGTTGTATCTGGCCGGTGAGGGACTGGCGCGCGGTTACCTGGGCCGCGCGGCTCTGACGGCGGAGCGTTTCGTGGCCTGTCCGTTCGGGCCCGCGGGTGCGCGCATGTACCGGACGGGTGACCTGGTCCGGTGGAACGGCGAGGGAGAACTGGAGTATCTGGGGCGGGTCGACGATCAGGTGAAGGTACGCGGATTTCGCATCGAGCCCGGCGAGATCGAGGCCGTACTCGTGGCGCACCCCGACGTGGCCGAGGCTGCCGTGATCGCCCGCCGCGAGGACCCTGACGCCGAGGACAGCAGCCTGGTGGCGTACGTGGTGCCCGACCGGACCGCGGGCGCCCGCGACGAGCTGGTCGAGCGCGACCAGGTCTCCGAGTGGCGGCAGATCTACGACTCGCTGTACGCGGCACCGGCCGCCCCCCTCGGGGACGACTTCACCGGATGGGTGAGCAGTTACTCGGGCGAGCCGCTCCCGCTGGAACACATGCGGGAGTGGCGGGACCGGACGGTCGAGCGCATCGCGGCGCTGCGACCGCGACGGCTGCTGGAGATCGGCGTCGGCACCGGCCTGCTCCTGTCCCGGCTGGCCCCTGACTGTGAGAACTACTGGGCCACCGACTTCTCCGCTCGCGCGATCGAGAGTCTCGCCGCGCGGCTGGCACGACAGCCCGGTCTGGCCGGAAAGGTGAATCTGCGCACGCAGGCCGCGCACGAGGTCGAGGGACTGCCGGCCGGCTGGTTCGACACGATCGTCCTCAACTCCGTCGTGCAGTACTTCCCCAGCGCTGACTACCTGACCGAGGTGCTTGACCAGGCCCTGGTCCTGCTGGCACCCGGAGGTTCAGTCTTCGTCGGTGATGTGCGCGATGTGAGGCTGCTGAGCCCGCTGGCGACAGTCACGCAGTTGCACCGGGCGGACCGGTCGACCGATCCGGAGGTGGTGCGCCGGGCCGTGGCGCAGGCCCCGCGGGCCGAAGAGGAACTACTGGTGGATCCCGAGTTCTTCCCCGCGTTCCGGGCGGCCAACAGCGATGTCGGCACGGTGGACATCCACCTCAAGCGCGGACGGTTCCACAACGAGCTGACCCGCTACCGCTACGACGTGGTGCTGCGCAAAGCCCCGGCCCCCTCCATCTCGCTGGCGCGAGCACCAGAACTGCGGTGGGGCGCGCAGATCACCGGTGTTCCGGCTCTGGCGCACCACCTGAGGACCGTACGGCCGGCGATGGTCCGGCTGACCGGTGTGCCCAACGTGCGCATCGCGGACGACGTCGCGGCGGCCGACGCCTTCCGGGCGGGTGCCCCGCTGCCCGAGCTCCTCCAGCGGCTGCCTCGCCCGGAGTCGAACCCGCAGGACACCGCGCGAGCCCCCGGGCCACAGACTTTGGAGGCATTGGGGGAGCAGTGCGGCTACTGGGTGGGTGTCACCTGGTCAGCGACCTCCACCGCCCACGTCGAGGTGGTGTTCGTCCAGTCGTCGACGGCCGCCGATGCCACTCTCACCGGCCTGTACCGGTCGGCCGGCGGCACGGGTGAACCGCTGGCCACGTGGACGAACAACCCGGCCACCGCCAGGGACACCGGAGCCCTGATCGGCGCGCTGCGCGACTGGGCGCGGGGACAACTGCCCGAGTACATGGTGCCGGCCGCGACCGTGGTGCTCGACGCGCTGCCGCTGGGACCGAACGGAAAACTGGACCGTGCCGCGCTGCCGGCACCGGACTTCGCAGCGACCGTCGCCGGACGAGCACCGAGGACTCCCCAGGAGGAAATCCTCTGCGCGCTCTTCGCCGAGGTGCTGAACGTGCCCGCGGTCGGCATCGACGACGACTTCTTCGACCTGGGCGGGCACTCGCTGCTGGCCACTCTGCTCATCGCGCGGGTCCGTGACACCTTCGGGACGGGAATGGACCTGCGGGCGCTCTTCGAACACCCGACACCGGCCGGTGTGGCCGGGTGCCTGGTGGACGCCGGGCAGGCGCGGCCGGCACTGACCCGCAGGCAGCGCCCGGATCCCGTGCCGATGTCCTTCGCCCAGCGGCGCTTGTGGTTCTTGCAGCGGATGGAGGGGCCCAGCGCCACGTACAACATCCCGTTGGCCCTGCGGTTGCGCGGAGTCCTGGACCGCGGGGCATTGCAGGCGGCATTGGGTGACGTGATCGAACGGCACGAGAGTCTGCGGACGGTGTTCCCCGAGCACGACGGAGTGGCGTACCAGCGCGTGCTGCCCCTGGACACCGCCCGCCTGCGGCTCGCTGTCGCCCGCACGACCTCGGCGCGGCTGCCCGGGATGCTCGCCGCAGCCGCCCGGTACAGGTTTGACCTGTCGACGGAGATGCCGGTGCGCGCGGACCTGTTCGTGATCGCGCCGGACGATCAGGTGCTGTTGATCGTCATGCACCACATCGCGGGAGACGGGTGGTCCTTCGGTCCGCTGTCACAAGACCTGGCGACCGCCTACTCCGCCAGGACCCGTGGGGAGGTGCCGGGCTGGCCGCCGCTGCCGGTGCAGTACGCGGATTACACGCTGTGGCAGCACGAACTGCTGGGTGACCAGTCCGACGTGGACAGTCTGTTCGCCACCCAGCTCAGGTACTGGTCCGAGGCGCTCGCCGGGCTGCCCGACCGGCTGGAGCTGCCCACTGACCGGCCGCGTCCCGCGGTGGCGTCCTTCCGGGGCGGACAAGTCCCGCTGCGGATCGACCGTGGCCTGCACCAGCGGCTGCGCCGGCTGGCGCGTGCCGAGGGGGCGAGTCTGTTCATGGTCCTTCAAGCCGGGCTGGCCGCGCTGCTGACGCGGCTGGGTGCGGGCACGGACATTCCCATCGGTTCGCCGATCGCCGGCCGGACGGACCAGGCCATGGATGATCTGGTCGGGTTTTTCGTGAACACGCTGGTGCTGCGGACGGACACCTCCGGGCACCCCAGTTTCACGGAACTGGTCGGCCGGGTCCGGGAGACCGCGCTGAGCGCCTACGACCACCAGGACGTGCCATTCGAGTACCTGGTCGAGGTGCTCAACCCGACCCGTTCGCTGGCCCACCAGCCGCTGTTCCAGATCTGGCTGAACGTGCGCAACATCCCCGAGAGCGGGTTCGAGCTGAGCGGACTGGACACCGCGCTGACACCGGCGCCCACCGGTGCGGCCAAGTTCGACCTCGCCTTCCACCTGTGGGAACTCCATGACACTCACGGAGAACTCGACGGCATGGAAGGAATGATCGAGTACGCGAGCGACCTGTACGACCGTGCCACCGTGGAGGAGATGTTCGCCCGGTGGGTGCGCTTGCTCGAAAGCCTGGTCGCCGCACCGGACGCGCCGATCAGCCGGGCCGAACTGCTGGCCCGCGACGAGCGTACCCGGCTCCTGGTCGCACGCAACGCCACCGCGGCACCGGTACGGCCCGCGACCCTGCCGGCGTTGTTCGAAGCGCGAGCCTCGGCCGGCCCGCACGCGCCTGCGGTGGTGTCCGGCACCAGGGTGGTGACTTATGCGGAGTTGAATGGGAGGGCGAACCGGTTGGCGCGTCTGCTCATCGCGCGGGGTGTTGGTCCCGAGCAGTTCGTGGCGTTGTCGTTGCCGAGGTCGGTCGATCTGGTCGTCGCGATCCTGGCGGTGGTCAAGGCCGGTGCCGGGTATCTGCCGCTGGATCCGGAGTATCCCGCCGGGCGGATCGAGTTCATGCTTGCCGACGCGCGGCCGGCGCTGGTACTGACCGCCGGCGACCTTGAGGATGCTGCGCTGGCCGGGTTCGCCGGCACCGATCTGACGGATGCCGATCGTCTCGCTCCGCTGGTTGTGCGGCATCCGGTGTATTTGATCTACACGTCGGGGTCGACCGGCAGGCCGAAGGCTGTGGTCGTCACGCATGCGGGTATCGCGAGTCTGGTGGCGGCGCAGACCGATCGTCTCGCTCTGGACGGGTGCAGTCGGGTTTTGCAGTTCGCGTCGCCGAGCTTTGATGCCTCGTTCTGGGAGGTGGTCATGGCTTTGCTGTCGGGTGGTGCCTTGGTCGTGGCTCCTGGTGATCAGCTTGTGCCCGGCCCTCCTTTGATTCGTCTGGTGCGTGAGCAGGGGGTGACGCATGCTCTGCTGCCGCCGTCGGTTCTGTCGGTGTTGCCGGAGGGGGTTTGTTGGCCGGGTCTGACGACGTTGGTCGTGGGTGGGGAGGCGTGTTCGTCCGAGGTGGTGTCGGTGTGGTCCGGTGGCCGGCGGTTGGTCAATGCCTATGGTCCGACGGAGTCGACGGTCTGCGTGACGATGAGCGGGGGGCTCAAGGCTGGTGTGGCGCCGATCGGACGGCCGATCGTGAACACGCGGGTGTTCGTGCTGGACGGTGGTCTGTGTCCGGTGCCGGATGGTGTGGTGGGGGAGTTGTATGTGGCGGGTGAGGGGCTGGCCCGGGGGTATCTGAACCGTCCCGGCATGACGGGGGAGCGGTTCGTGGCGTGTCCGTTCGGGCCCGCTGGTTCGCGGATGTACCGGAGCGGTGACCTCGTCCGGTGGAACAGCGGTGGCGATCTGGAGTATCTCGGCCGGACCGACGACCAGGTCAAGATCCGCGGGTTCCGGATCGAGCCCGGTGAGATCGAGGCCACGCTCGTGAAGCATCCGGCAGTGGCCCAAGCGGCGGTGACCGTCCGCCAGGACCGTGACGGCGATCCTCGACTGATCGCCTACGTCGTGGCGAAGGGCTGCCGGCCGGAGGAACTGCGGGACTGGGTCCGTGAGCGTGTACCGGAGCACATGGTCCCGGCAGCCGTCGTGGTGCTGGACGCACTGCCGTCGACCCCCAACGGAAAGCTCGATCGCGCCGCCCTGCCGGCACCGGAGTCCATCGCCGCGCCGGAGAGCCGGGCGCCGCGCACCCCCCAGGAGGAGATCCTCTGCACCCTCTATGCCGAGGTGCTGGGAGTGCCCCGCGTGGGTGCCGACGACGACTTCTTCGACCTCGGCGGGCACTCACTGCTCGCCACCCGCCTGATCGTGTGCATGCGCGCCATGTTCGGGGCGGAGGTGGAACTGCGCACCCTGTTCGAGAACCCCGCACCGGCAGCCATGGCACGGTGCCTGACGAAGGCGGGGAGCGCGGGGCCCGCGTTGACGCGACGGGAACGTCCGGAACGGGTGCCGCTCTCGTTCGCGCAGCGCCGCTTGTGGTTCCTGCATCAGGTGGAAGGACCGGGCGCCACGTACAACATCCCCCTGGCCCTACGGCTGCGCGGGAACATGGATCACGCGGCACTGTGCGCGGCGCTGGGCGACGTGATCGAGCGGCACGAGAGCTTGCGCACGGTGTTCGCCGAACAGGACGGTGTTCCGTACCAGCGGGTGGTGGATCCGGAGTCGGCCCGTCCCGTGCTCGGCACCACCAGGATCGCCGCCGGGCAGCTGACCGATACGCTGGCGCTCGCGGCCCAGCAACCGTTCGACCTGGGCGCCGACCTGCCGATGCGGGCCCATCTCTTCGTCGTCGCACCGGACGACCAAGTGCTGCTGCTGGTCATGCACCACATCGCCGGTGACGGATGGTCGCTCGCACCGCTGTCCCATGACCTCGCCACCGCGTACTCCGCCCGAGCCAGGGGGCACGCGCCCGCGTGGGAACCGTTGCCGGTGCAGTACGCGGACTACACGCTGTGGCAGCACGACCTGCTCGGCGAACGGTCCGACGAGGACAGCAGGATCACCGCTCAACTCACGTACTGGACCGCGGCGCTCGCCGGACTGCCCGACGTGGTCGGGCTGCCCACCGACCGGCCGCGGCCCGCCGTCGCCTCCTACCGCGGCGAGTATCTGATGGTCCGGCTCGACGGGGAGTTGCACCGGGCGCTGGCGGCGGTGGCGCGTGCCAACGGGGCGAGCGTGTTCATGGTGCTCCAGGCCGGGCTGGCCGCGTTGCTGACGCGTTTGGGTGCGGGCACGGACATTCCCATCGGTTCGCCGATCGCGGGCCGGACGGATCAGGCCCTGGATGATCTGGTCGGGTTCTTCGTGAACACGCTGGTGCTGCGGACGGACACCTCCGGGCACCCCAGTTTCACGGAACTGGTCGGCCGGGTCCGGGAGACCGCGCTGAGCGCCTACGACCACCAGGACGTGCCGTTCGAGTACCTGGTCGAGGTGCTCAACCCGACCCGTTCGCTGGCCCACCATCCGCTGTTCCAGATCATGCTGGTGCTGCAGAACATGCCCCACATCGGCTTCGAGCTGCCCGGGGTGAACACCTCACTCGTACAGGCCGCGACGAACACCTCGAAGTTCGACCTCACCTTCCACCTGTGGGAGCACCACGACGCCCGAGGCGTTCCCGAGGGAATGGAGGGCATGGTCGAGTACGCGAGCGACCTGTTTGACGCGGGCACCGTCGAGGCCGTGTTCGCGCAGTGGGTACGGTTGCTCGAAGCCGTGGCCGCCGACCCGGACCTGCCGTTCACTCGGGTCGACCTGCTGACGCCCGCCGAGCGTGCGCTCCTGCTCGTCGAGCGCAACGCCACCGAGGCGCCGGTACCGGCGGTCTCGCTGCCGGCCTGGTTCGAGGCGCGGGTGGCGGCCGCACCGGACGTCGACGCGGTCCTCCACGGTGACACGAGCACCAGCTACGCGGAGCTGAACGCGCGGGCGAACCGGCTGGCACGCCGGCTCGTCAGCCGCGGAGTGGGACCCGAGACGATCGTCGGCCTGATGATGCCCCAGTCGGTGGACCTGATCGTGTCGCTGCTGGCGACACTCAAGGCGGGAGCCGCCTACCTGCCGCTGGATCCGGACCACCCGGCTGCCCGGATCGAGTCCATGCTCGCCGACGCGCGGCCGGCGGTGGTGCTGACCGCCGCTGACGTGCGGGACGAGGCACTCGCCGGGGTCGCGGACACCGATCCTGCCGACGCCGAGCGTCTCGGACCGCTCCTCGCGGAGCACCCCGCCTACCTCATCTACACCTCCGGTTCCACCGGCACACCCAAGGCTGTGGTCATGTCCTGCGGCGCATTGGCGAACCTGCTGCGGTGGCACCAGCAGGCGCTGGGCAGTGGTCCGGGAACAAGGATCGCGCAGTTCACCGCTATCGGCTTCGACGTCTCGGCACAGGAGATCCTCTCCACTCTGCTGTACGGCAAGACACTGGTGATCCCCGACGACGGAACCCGGCGCGACGCCGCCCGGCTCGTGGAGTGGATGGCCGGCTCCCGGGTGGCCGAGCTGTACGCGCCCAACCTCGTCGTCGAGGCGGTCGCCGAAGCTGCCCGGCCCGGACACGAACCGGCGTCGCTGCGGGACATCGCCCAGGCAGGCGAGGCTCTGGTGCTGGGCCATGACGTCCGGGAACTCTTCAGCCGTCGGCCGGGTCTGCGGCTGCACAACCATTACGGGCCCGCGGAGACCCATGTGGCGGTGGCGGCCACTTTGCCCGCCGACGTCGGCGCGTGGCCGCAGTCGCCTCCGATTGGCAGGCCGATCCCCAACATGCGGGGGTACGTCCTGGACGCCGGTCTGTGTCCGGTACCGGATGGTGTGGTGGGCGAGTTGTATCTGGCGGGCGCGGGGCTGGCCCGGGGGTATCTGAACCGTCCCGGCATGACGGGAGAGCGGTTCGTGGCGTGTCCGTTCGGGCCCGCCGGTTCGCGGATGTACCGGACCGGAGACCTCGTCCGGTGGAACACGGGCGGCGACCTGGAGTATCAGGGCCGTGCGGACGACCAGGTGAAGATCCGTGGCTTCCGGATCGAGCCCGGCGAGGTCGAGGCCGCGCTCACCGAACACCCACGGATCGGCCGCGCCGTCGTCGTCGCCAGGGACACGCCGGGCGGGGGCCGGCACCTCGTCGCGTACGTGACCGGCGAGCCGGTGGACGACACCGAGGTACGGCGATTCCTCGCGGACCGGCTGCCGGACTTCATGGTGCCGACGGCAGTCGTAGGCGTCGAGGAACTCCCCCTGACCCCGAACGGCAAGCTCGACCGCGCGGCGCTGCCGGACCCCGGCCTCGCCGCCGGCCCGCGGTACCGGAGGCCGCGTACGCCCACCGAAGAGACCCTCGCGCGGCTGTTCGCCGAGGTGCTGGGCGTTGAGCGGGTGGGGCTGGACGACGACTTCTTCCTCCTGGGCGGTCACTCGCTGCTGGCGACCCGGCTCATCGGCCGGATCCGCGGGCGGATGTCGGTCGAGGTGCACATCCGGTTGTTGTTCGAACATCCGACGGTCGCGGGGCTCGCCCGGCAGTGGGATCGACTGCCTGCCTCCCGCCGGCCCGGCCTGCACCGCATGACTCAGGAGTGAGGCACATGATCCCGTTGTCGTTCGCGCAGCGCCGGCTGTGGTTCTTGCAGCAGATGGAGGGTCCCGGCGCCACGTACAACATTCCGCTGGCGTTGCGGTTGAAGGGGGACCTGGACCGGGCGGCGTTGCGGGCCGCCCTGGGTGATGTGGTGGGGCGGCACGAGAGTCTGCGTACGGTCTTCCCGGAGCGGGACGGGGTGGCGTACCAGGAGGTGTTGGGGCCGGCGGCGGCGCGTCCGGTGCTGGGTATCACCGGTGTCACGGGTGAGGAGCTGGCGCAGGGGCTTGCCGCGGCGGCGCGGCAGCCTTTCGATCTGGTCGCGGGACTGCCGGTGCGGGCGGAGTTGTTCGTGCTGGCGCCGGATGAGCATGTGTTGTTGGTCGTGGTGCATCACATCGCTGGTGACGGGTGGTCGCTGGGGCCGTTGTCCCGGGACTTGGCGGCGGCGTACGCGGCTCGTCGGGAGGGCCGTGCTCCGCGGTGGGATCCGTTGCCGGTGCAGTATGTGGACTACACGCTGTGGCAGCACGAGTTGCTGGGTGATCCGTCCGACCCGGAGAGCCTGTTCGCGACGCAGCTCGCCTACTGGACCGACGCCCTCACGGGACTGCCCGAGCAGGTCGGACTGCCGACGGACCGGCCACGTCCCGCGGTGGCGACCTACCGCGGTGGCCACCTGCTGGTCCGGCTGGACGAGGACCTGCGCCGACGCCTCGCCGATATGGCGCACGCCAACGGGGCGAGCCTGTTCATGGTCCTCCAGGCCGGCCTGGCCGCGCTGCTGACGCGTCTCGGCGCGGGCACGGACATTCCCATCGGTTCGCCGATCGCCGGCCGCACCGACGAGGCACTGAACGATCTGGTCGGGTTCTTCGTCAACACCCTGGTACTGCGCACCGACACCTCGGGCCGTCCGGGTTTTCGTGAGCTGGTCGGGCGGGTGCGCACCACGGCGCTGGCCGCGTACGACCATCAGGACGTGCCGTTCGAGCATCTGGTCGAGGTGCTCAACCCGGCCAGGTCGCTGTCCCACCACCCGCTGTTCCAGATCACCTTGGCCCTGCAGAACACGCCGGCGGCCGGTTTCGAGCTGCCGGGACTCGAAGCCGAACTCGTACCGGCGCCCACCGGCACCTCGAGGTTCGACCTGTCGATCCGCCTGGCTGAACGTCGTGGCGTGAACGGCACGCCCGACGGGCTGGAAGGAATCATCGAGTACGCCACTGATCTGTTCGACCCCGGAGCGGTCGAGACGCTGTTCGCGCGGTGGATCCGGTTGCTCAGGGCGGTGGCGGCCGACCCGGACACCCCGATCGACCGCATCGACGTGCTCACACCCGAGGAGCGCACGGCCTTGCTCGTCGAGCGCAATGCCACCGAGGCACCGATTCCCCCGGTCTGCCTGGGCGGCCTCTTCGAGGCCCAGGCCGCGGCGACACCGGACGCGATCGCCGTCGTCTGCGGCGACACGACCACGACCTATGCGGAGCTGAACGCGCGGGCGAATCGGCTGGCGCACTCGCTCATCGAGCGGGGGACCGGTCCCGAGCAGGTCGTGGCGCTGTCGCTGCCCCGGTCCACGGAACTGATCGTGGCGATGCTCGCGGTGGTCAAGGCCGGCGCGGCCTATCTGGCGGTGGATCCGCACTACCCGTCGGCGCGCATCGAGTTCATGCTCGCCGACGCTCGGCCCGCCGCGGTGCTGAACGCCGACGATGTGCGGGACGCCCTGTCGGCCGGGTTCGCGGACACCGACCCGACCGACGCGGAACGTGTGACCCCGCTCGTCCCGCACCACCCCGCGTACGTGATCTACACGTCTGGCTCGACCGGCGCGCCCAAGGCCGTGGTCGTCACCCACATGGGCCTCGCGGGGCTCGCCACGGCGCAGATCGAACGGCTCTCCGTCGACGAGCACAGCCGTGTGCTGCAGTTTGCCTCGCCCAGCTTCGACGCCTCCGTCTCGGACGTGTGCATGGCGCTGATGTCCGGGGCCGCGCTGGTCGTCGCACCGACGGACGAGCTGATGCCCGGGACGCCCTTGCGCACACTGGTCGAACAGCAGCGGGTGACCCACGTGAAGCTGCCGCCATCGGCACTCGCGGTACTGCCGGCCGATGCGCTGCCCTCGGTGACGACCTTGGCCGTGGCCGGCGAGGCGTGCCCGCCGGACCTCGTGGCCGCCTGGGCGGACGGCCCACGGATGATCAACGTGTACGGTCCGACCGAGGCGACCGTCTGTGCCACGATGAGTGAGCCGCTGCGCGCCGGAGTGCCGCCCATCGGACGGCCGATCGCGAACACTCGGGTGTTCGTGCTGGACGATGCTCTGCGTCCGGTTCCGGACGGCGTGCCCGGCGAACTCCACCTCGCGGGCCCCGGGTTGGCCCGCGGCTACCTGGGCCGGCCCGGCACGACGGCGGAGCGGTTCGTGGCATGTCCGTTCGGGCCCGCCGGCGCACGCATGTACCGGACCGGTGACCTGGTCCGGTGGAATGCCGACGGTGAGCTGGAGTATCTGCGCCGGACCGACGACCAGGTGAAGATCCGTGGCTTCCGGATCGAGCCCGGTGAGATCGAGGCCGCGCTCACCGAGCACCCGGACGTGGCCCGAGCCGCGGTCGTCGCCCGCTGCGACCACGCGGACGGCGCGCGGCTCGTCGCCTACGTGGTCCCCGCCGGCACCGGCGCGGTCGGGGACGAACAGGCGGCACGCGGCAGGGTCGACGAGTGGCGGCAGATGTACGAGTCCCTGCACGCCGCGTCGGACGCCCCGGCCTTCGACGACTTCAGCCGGTGGATCAGCAGCTACACCGGTGAGTTGATCCCGGCGGCGCAGATGCGGGAATGGCGTGATCAGGCCGTGGACCGCATCGCTTCGTTGCGGCCGCGGCGGGTGCTGGAGATCGGGGCCGGCACGGGTCTGCTGCTGTCCGAGCTGGCGTCCGGCTGCGAGAGCTACTGGGCCACCGATTTCTCCGCTCCGGCGATCAGCAGCCTCGCCGCCGCGCTCGAGAGCCGGCCCGAGCTGGCCGGGCGGGTGGTGCTGCGCACCCAGGCAGCCGACGACGTCGAGGGGCTGCCGGCCGGCTGGTTCGACACGGTGATCCTGAACTCGGTGGTGCAGTACTTTCCGAGCGCCGCCTACCTGACGCAGGTGCTGACCCAGGCGCTGGACCTGCTGGCACCCGGGGGCGCTCTGTTCGTGGGAGACGTCCGCAACGCGTCGCTGCTGCGGCCGCTGGCCACCATGGTCCAGTTGCACCGGGCGCACGGGTCGGCTGATCCGGAGGCGGTGCGCCGGGCTGTCGAGCAGGCCATGCGGACCGAGGAGGAACTGCTGGTGGCCCCGGAGTTCTTCCCCGCACTGCATGCCACGTACGGCGCGGTCGACGCGGTGGACATCCAGGTCAAACGAGGCCGCTTCCACAACGAACTGACCCGCTACCGCTACGACGTCGTCCTGCACAAGCGTCCGGCGGCCGTGCTGCCACTGGACGAGGCACCCCGGCTCGCATGGGGCCGGCAGATCTCCGGCCTCACCGCACTGACGCGGTGCCTGGAGAGCGCACGGCACCCTGTCATGCGGCTGACCGGTGTGCCCAACACCCGGCTGAGCGACGACATGACCCTCACCCGCGCGTTCGAATCCGGTGGCGCGCTGCCGGAGATCCTCGACCGACTGACGGCCGCCGAGCTCGCCCCGGCGGCGTCGGAAACCGGCCCGGAGGCCCTCCGGGCGCTGGGAGAGCGACACGGCTACTGGACCGGGGTCACTTGGTCGACCACCGCTCCGGACGCGCTGGACATCGTCTTCGCCGCCCGTGAGCTGGTTACGGACGCGGTGCCCTCGGGCGTGTACCGGCCGACCGGCTCCGGGCAGGAGCCGCTGTCCTCGTGGACGAACGACCCGGCCCGTTCCCGGGACACCGGCACACTGATCAGCGGGCTGCGGGAGTGGATGCGCGAGCGGGTCCCGCCGTACATGGTTCCTGCCGCGACGATCGTGCTGGACACATTGCCGACGACCTCCAACGGGAAACTCGACAAGTCCGCCTTGCCGGCGCCGGACTCGGGCAGGACGACAGGCCGCCGCGCCCCGCGGACACCGCAGGAACAGGTGCTGACGGAGTTGTTCGGCGAGGTACTGGGGGTACCCGCGGTCGGCATCGACGACGACTTCTTCGAGCTGGGCGGGCACTCACTCCTGGCCACCCGCCTGATCGCCAGGATCCGCGCGACCTTCGATGCCGAGATCGATCTGCGCTCACTCTTCGAGTGCCCGACACCCGCGGGCGCGGCCGGGTGCCTGGCGCGAGCGGACCGAGCCCGGCTGCCGCTCACCCGGGGGGAGCGGCCGAGGCAGGTGCCGCTGTCGTTCGCGCAGCGTCGCCTGTGGTTCCTGGAAGCCATGAACGGCCCCAATGCCACGTACAACATCCCGTTGGCCCTGCGGTTGCGCGGAGTCCTGGACCGCGGGGCACTGCACGCGGCGCTGGGCGATGTGGTCGAGCGGCACGAAAGCCTGCGCACGACGTTTCCGGACCGGGACGGCGTGGCCTTCCAACGGATCCTCGATCCGGAGGCCGCACGTGCGGAGCTGCGCGTCACACCGACCACCACCGCGGAGCTGCCAGGGCTGCTGGCCGCGAAGGGACGCCGTGCGTTCAACCTGGCCACCGAGCTGCCGGTGCGCGCGGAACTGTTCACGCTGGCACCGGATGACCAGGTACTGCTGCTCGTGATGCACCACATCGCGGGAGACGGCTGGTCCTTCGGCCCGCTGGCGAAGGACCTGGCGGCCGCGTACACGGCCCGCCGCGAGGGGCGTGCGCCGACCTGGCCGCCGCTGCCGGTGCAGTACGTGGACTACACGCTGTGGCAGCACGAGCTGCTGGGAGACCAGTCGGATCCGGACAGCCTGTTCGCGACGCAGCTCGCCTACTGGACCCGGGCGCTGGCGGGGCTGCCGGAGCAGGTGGCGCTCCCCGCCGACCGGCCGCGTCCGGCGCTCGCGTCCCATCGAGGGGAGCGCCTGCCGGTCCGCCTGGAACCTGAGCTGCACCAGCGGCTGCGCCGGCTGGCGCGTGCCGAGGGGGCGAGTCTGTTCATGGTCCTTCAGGCGGGGCTGGCCGCGTTGCTGACGCGGCTGGGTGCGGGCACGGACATTCCCATCGGTTCGCCGATCGCGGGCCGGACGGATCAGGCCATGGATGATCTGGTCGGGTTCTTCGTGAACACGTTGGTGCTGCGGACGGACACCTCCGGGCACCCCGGTTTCACGGAACTGGTCGGCCGGGTCCGGGAGACCGCGCTGGCCGCGTACGACCACCAGGACGTGCCGTTCGAGTACCTGGTGGAGGTGCTCAACCCGGGCAGGTCGCTGTCCCACCAGCCGCTGTTCCAAATTACGCTGGCCCTGCAGAACACCCCACTGGCCGGTTTCGAGCTGCCCGGACTCGAAGCCGAACTCGTACCCGCGCCCACCGGCACCTCGAAGTTCGACCTGTCCTTCCACTTCTGGGAGCTGCACGACGGGCGGAACGAACCCGCCGGACTGGGAGGGATGATCGAGTACGCGAGCGATCTGTTCGACACGGCCACCGTGGAGGACATGTTCGCGCGACTGGTGCGGCTGCTCGAAGCCGCGGTCGCCGACCCGCACGCGCCGATCAGCCGGCTGGACCTGCTCACGTCGCAGGAGCGCACGCGGTCGCTCGGCGGCCGCAATGCCACCGCGTTCCCCGTCCCGCCGGCCACGCTGCCCGCGATGTTCGAGGCACAGACGGCCGCTCACCCCGACGCCGTCGCGGTGGTCTCCGGCACGACCACCCTGGCCTATGCGGAGTTGAATGGGAGGGCGAACCGGTTGGCGCGTCTGCTCATCGCGCGGGGTGTTGGTCCCGAGCAGTTCGTGGCGTTGTCGTTGCCGAGGTCGGTCGATCTGGTCGTCGCGATCCTGGCGGTGGTCAAGGCCGGTGCCGGGTATCTGCCGCTGGATCCGGACTATCCCGCCGGGCGGATCGAGTTCATGCTTGCCGATGCGCGGCCGGCGCTGGTACTGACCGCCGGCGACCTTGAGGATGCTGCGCTGGCCGGGTTCGCCGGCACCGATCTGACGGATACCGATCGTCTGGCCCCGCTGGTTGTGCGGCATCCGGCGTATCTGATCTACACGTCGGGGTCCACCGGAAGGCCGAAGGCTGTGGTCGTCACGCATGCGGGTATCGCGAGTCTGGTGGCGGCGCAGACCGATCGTCTTGCTCTGGATGAGTGCAGTCGGGTTTTGCAGTTCGCGTCGCCGAGCTTTGATGCCTCGTTCTGGGAGGTGGTCATGGCTTTGCTGTCGGGTGGTGCCTTGGTCGTGGCTCCTGGTGATCAGCTCGTGCCCGGCCTTCCTTTGATTCGTCTGGTGCGTGAGCAGGGGGTGACGCATGCTCTGCTGCCGCCGTCGGTTCTGTCGGTGTTGCCGGAGGGGGCTTGCTGGCCGGGTCTGACGACGTTGGTCGTGGGCGGGGAGGCGTGTTCGTCCGAGGTGGTGTCGGTGTGGTCCGGTGGCCGGCGGTTGGTCAATGCCTATGGTCCGACGGAGTCGACGGTCTGCGTGACGATGAGCGGGGGGCTCAAGGCTGGTGTGGCGCCGATCGGACGGCCGATCGTGAACACGCGGGTGTTCGTGCTGGACGGTGGTCTGTGTCCGGTGCCGGATGGTGTGGTGGGGGAGTTGTATGTGGCGGGTGAGGGGCTGGCCCGGGGGTACTTGCGGCGTCCGGGTCTGACGGGGGAGCGGTTCGTGGCGTGTCCGTTCGGGCCCGCTGGTTCGCGGATGTACCGGACCGGTGACCTCGTCCGGTGGAACAGCGGTGGTGATCTGGAGTATCTCGGCCGGACCGACGACCAGGTCAAGATCCGCGGGTTCCGGATCGAACCGGGCGAGATCGAGGCCACGCTCGTGAAGCACCCGGCAGTGGCCCAAGCGGCGGTGACCGTCCGCCAGGACCATGACGGCGACCCTCGACTGATCGCCTACGTCGTGCCCGACCGCTCCGCCGGCCGACGTGACCGGAAGGCGGAGCGGGCGCAGATCGGCGAGTGGCAGCAGATCTACGACGAGCTGTACTCCGCGTCCGACGCGGAGTTCGGAGACGACTTCAGCGGCTGGAACAGCAGCTACTCGGGTCTGCCGATCCCCTTGCGGCAGATGCGGGAATGGCGGGACACGACCGTCGAACGGGTCAGGTCGCTCGGCCCGCGCCGGGTACTGGAGATCGGCGCCGGATCAGGTCTGCTCCTGTCCCGGCTGGCACCGCACTGCGAGAGCTACTGGGCCACCGACTTCTCCGACGCCGCGATCCGCATGCTGGACACGGCGGTCCGGCGCGACTGCGAGCTGACGGGGCGCGTGGAGGTGCGCACCCAGGCCGCCGACGACGTCGAGGGGCTGCCGGCCGGCTGGTTCGACACGGTGATCCTGAACTCGGTGGTGCAGTACTTCCCGAGCGCCGACTACCTCGCGCGGGTACTTGACCAGGCGCTGGACCTGCTGGCCCCCGGCGGATCGCTGTTCGTCGGAGACGTACGCAACGCCGCGCTGCTGCGGCCGCTGGTGACGGCCGCACAGGTGCACCGCGGCCACGGTGGCACCGGCCCCGAAGCGGTGCGCCGGTCGGTGGACCAGGCCCTCAGGGCCGAGGAGGAACTGCTGGTGCATCCAGAGTTCTTCCCGGCACTGCAAGCCGTCAACGATGAGATCGGCGCCGTCGACATCCGGATCAGGCACGGCCGCTTCCACAACGAACTGACCCGCTACCGCTACGACGTGGTCCTGCGTAAACGCCCCGTCTCCGTACTGTCGTTGGCAGAGGCACCGCGGCTCCGGTGGGGTATGCAGGCCGCGGACCTCGACGCGCTGCGGGACCGCCTCAGGAGCGAGCAGCCGCCGGTCATGAGGGTGACCGGAGTGCCGAACGCCAGGATCGCCGGTGACCTCACGACGACTCACGCGGTGCTGGCGGGGGACGCGCTGCCCGAGCCGGCCGCCCCCGAACCGGCATCGTGGGAAGTCACCACGGAGGCACCCGACCCGGAAGCCCTGCGGGAGCTGGGGGAGGAATGCGGATACTGGGTCGGCATCACCTGGTCGACGGCCTCCTCCGAGACCCTGGACGTGGTGTTCGCCGACGCGCCGCCGACCGGGGCGAACGCTCCGACGGACCTGTACCGCCCTGCCGCCGACCGGCAGAAGCCGTTGTCCACCTGGACGAACGACCCGACCGGCGCCCGGGACGCCGGCGCGCTCGCCACAGACGCGCGCGAGTGGTTGCGCGGCCAGGTGCCGGCGCACATGGTTCCCGGCGCGGTCGTGGTGCTGGACGCACTGCCGCTGACCCCCAACGGGAAGCTGGACCACGCCGCGCTGCCGGCACCCGAGTACGCCGTCTCCCGCACAGCCCGGGCACCTGGCACCCCACAGGAGGAACTGCTCGGCGGCCTCTTCGCCGAGGTACTCGGCGTGCCCGGGGTCGGCGCGGACGACGACTTCTTCGACCTGGGCGGCCATTCGCTGCTCGCCACGAGGCTCATCGCGCGCATCCGCGTCACATTCGGGGCGGAAGTGGAGCTGCGCGCCCTGTTCGAGAACCCGACACCGGCCGGCATGGCGGAGTGTCTGGCGGGTGCCGACGACGCGCGGCCGGCCCTGATCCGGCAGGAGCGCCCGGAACGGCTGCCGTTGTCGTTCGCCCAGCGACGTTTCTGGTTCCTGCACCAGATGGAGGACCCCGGCGCCTCCTACAACATCCCGCTGGCGTTGCGGCTGCGCGGGGTCGTCGACCGCGCGGCGCTGCGAGCCGCGCTGGACGACGTGCTCGCCCGTCACGAAAGCTTGCGCACCGTCTTCCCCGAGCACGACGGGGTGGCGTACCAGCGGATCCTGGAGCCCGAAACGGCGCGCCGGGATCTCGGCGTCACCAGGACCACCCCGGGTGAACTGACCGAGGCGCTCGGCGCGGTCGCGCGCAGGCCGTTCGCCCTGGCCACCGAGATCCCGGTACGGGCGGAACTCTTCGTGGTCGCACCCGACGACCAGGTACTGCTGATCGTCATGCACCACATCGCCGGTGACGCTTGGTCCTGCGGACCGTTGTCGCGCGATCTGGCGACCGCCTACGCCGCGCGCCGCAGGGGCGAGGCACCGGACTGGGCACCCCTGCCCGTGCAGTACGCCGACTACACGCTGTGGCAGCACCAGCTCCTGGGCGACCATACCGACGCGGACAGCCTGTTCGCTGCCCAGATGAACTACTGGACCGGACAGCTGGCCGGACTGCCCGAGCGGCTGGAACTGCCGACCGACCGGCCGCGGCCCGCGGTGTCGTCCCACCGGGGCGGGCACCTGCCGGTGCGGATCGACCCCGTCCTGCACCAGGGACTGCACTACCTGGCCCGGGCGAACGGCGCCAGCCTGTTCATGGTGCTCCAGGCAGGACTGGCGGCGTTACTCACCCGGCTCGGCGGCGGCCACGACATCCCCATCGGGTCACCGATCGCCGGCCGCACCGACCACGCCCTGGACGGCCTGGTCGGGTTCTTCGTCAACATGCTTGTCCTGCGCACCGACACATCCGGCCATCCCACCTTCACCGAGCTGGTCGGCCAGGTACGGGAGCGGGCACTGACCGCCTACGACCACCAGGACGTGCCGTTCGAATACCTGGTGGAACGGCTCAACCCTGCCCGGTCACTGGCCCACCACCCCCTGTTCCAGATCATGCTGGCCCTGCAGAACACCCCGGAGGCCGGCTTCGAACTCGCCGGCACCGCCACCACCTTCGTGGCAGTGCCGACCGGCACCGCGAAGTTCGACCTGACGATCCGCCTGTCCGAACGCCGCGATCCCACCGGCGCCCCGGACGGCCTGGAGGGAATGATCGAGTACGCGCGGGACCTCTACGACGCGAGCACCGTCGAGGACATGTTCGCCCGGTGGGTACGGCTGCTGGAGGCCTTCGTCACCGCACCGGACACCCCCGTCGACCAGGCCGACGTGCTCGCGCCCGAGGAGCGCACCCGCCTGCTCGTCGAGCGCAACGCCACCGAGGCGCCCGTCCCGGCCGACACGTTGACCTCCTTGTTCCGGGCCCGCGTCGAAACGGGGCCGAACGAGGTGGCCGTCGTCTGCGACAGCGTGACGCTCACCTACGCCGAGCTGGACTCGCGGTCCAACCGGCTGGCGCAGCGGCTCCTCGGCCTCGGAGTCGGCGCGGAGAGCGCGGTGGCGCTGCTGGTCGAACGGTCGGCCGACCTCGTGGTCGCGATGCTGGCGGTGATCAAAGCGGGCGGGGCGTACGTGCCGCTGGACCCCCGCTACCCGCTGTCGCGGATGGAACTGATCACCGCCGAGACCGGTGCCTCGGTGTTGCTCGCCGACGAGGCCGGACGGGCTCATCCGCTGGCGGCAGGCACGGCACTCGCCGTCGTGGAAGTGGAGTCGCAGGGCGCCGCAGCCGATCCTGGCCTGCCGTGCGATCCGGACCAGCTCGCCTACGTGATGTACACGTCCGGCTCCACCGGAACGCCCAAGGGCATCGCGATCACCCATCGTGACGTCGTGGAGCTGGCGTCCGATCCATGCTGGCGGGGCGGGGACCACCAACGGGTGCTGGCCCACTCGCCGGCCGCCTTCGACGCGTTCACCTACGAGGTGTGGGTGCCGCTGCTCGCCGGCGGCCGGGTCGTGGTGGCGCCGCCCGGCGACCCGGACCCTGCCGCCCTGCGGCGTCTGGTCGCCGAACAGGGCGTCACCGCGGTTTTCCTGACGACGGCGTTGTTCAACGTGATGGCGGAGCACCTGCCGGAGTGCTTCACCGGCGTCCGGCAGGTGTGGACCGGCGGCGAGACGGCGTCGCCCGCGGCGTTCCGGGCCGTGCTCGACGCGTGCCCGGACACCACCGTGGTCCACGTCTACGGTCCGACGGAGACCACGACGTTCGCCACCTGCCGTCCGATGCGCGTACCGCGTCAGGTGCCGGCGGTCGTACCGGTCGGCAGGCCCATGGCCAACACGCGGGCGTATGTGCTGGACGCCGGGCTTCGCCCGGTGCCCGCGGGTGTGACGGGTGAGCTGTACCTGGCCGGCGCCGGACTGGCGCGAGGCTACCTGGGCCGGCCCGGCCTCACGGCGGAGCGATTCGTGGCCTGCCCGTTCGGGCCCGCGGGCGCCCGCATGTACCGGACCGGCGATCTGGCGCGGTGGAACGCCGACCACGACCTGGAGTACCTGGGCCGCGCGGACGACCAGGTCAAGATCCGCGGGTTCCGGATCGAGCCCGGCGAGGTCGAGAACACGCTGAGCGAACACCCGGAGGTCGTGCGGGTGGCGGTGATCGCATGCCGTGACCAGCCGGGCGGCCCGCGGCTCGTGGCGTACGTGACCGGTGACGGATGCCGTCCGCGGGAGCTGCGGCAGTGGGTGGCGCAGCGGCTGCCCGCGTACATGGTCCCGGCCGCGGTCGTGGTCCTCGACGCACTGCCGCTGACGCCCACTGGAAAGACGGACCGGGCCGCCCTGCCCGCGCCGGAGGCCACTGTGGTCACCGGCGCCGGCCCGGCCCCGCGGACACCGCAGGAACAGTTGCTCTGCGAGTTGTTCAGCGAGGTACTGGGGGTGCCGGGCGTAGGGGTCCACAGCGACTTCTTCGACCTGGGCGGGCACTCGCTGCTCGCCACCCGCCTGATCGTGCGGATCCGCGCCGCCTTCGGCGTACAGGTGGAACTGCGCGCCCTGTTCGAGAACCCGACACCGGCGGGCATGGCGGGGTGCCTGGGAGTCGACGACGGCGGTGACATGTTCGCCCTGATGCTGCCCCTGCGGGCCGGACGACCGGGCACACCGCTGTTCTGCGTCCACCCCGGCGGCGGGATCAGCTGGTCCTACTGCGGCCTGCTGCGGCACCTCGGCCCGGACCACCCGGTCTACGGAGTGCAGGCGCGCGGTCTCGGTCGCCCGGAGCCGCTTCCCTCCTCCCTCGAGGAGATGGCCGCCGATTACGCCGACGAGATCCAGCGCGCGCAACCGCGCGGTCCGTACGCCCTCAGCGGCTGGTCGTTCGGTGGTCTGGCGGCGCACGCCGTCGCCACCGAGCTGGAACGGCGTGGTGAACGGGTGGCACTGCTGGTGATCTTCGACGCGTACCCGGTACGGGCCGGGAGCGGGAAGATCGTGGAGGTCGACGAGAGCGAGATCCTCGTCGGTCTGCTGGACATGATCGAATGTGATGTCACCGCTCTGCGGGACGAACCGCCGACGTTCGCCGAGGCCATGGCCCTCCTGCGCGCCCAAGGACACGCGCTGGCGAACATCGACGAGTTCCACCTCACTGCCATGACCGCGATCCTCGCCAACAACAACCGGCTGGCGGTCGGCCACACCCCCTCGGTCTTCCACGGGGACGTGCTGCTGTTCGACGCGACGATCGACCCGCCGGAACGCAAGCCCTCGCCCGAGACCTGGCGGCCCTACGTCGGCGGCCGCATCGACGTGCATCGCGTCGACGCCCGGCACGACCGCCTCATGCAGCCGGAACCACTGGCGCTCATGGGGCCCGTGCTCGCCGCCAGGCTCCGGGACATCACCGCCGACAACTCACCCGACCAGGAGGTCTGACGTCATGACGAACCCCTTCGAGGACACCGATGGCACGTTCTTGGTGCTGCGCAACGACGAGTCCCAGCACTCGTTGTGGCCCTCCTTCGTAGAGGTGCCCGACGGGTGGCAGGTGGTCCACCCGCCGGGCACCAGGCAGGCCTGCCTCGACTACATCGAGGACAACTGGACTGACATGCGGCCGCAGAGCCTGATCGACGCCGGAAAAGACCAGCGGTAGATGAACCGGTGTTCCGCGGCACGTTCCGCGGTGGAAGGGGGCGGCTGATGCTGGCGGGCTGCACCGACTGGCCCGAGGCGGTGGCGGCAGGCTACCGCGAGGACGGTCTATGGCGTGGAGAGGCACTCGGGGTCCTGCTGCGGCGCGGCGCACAGCGCCACCCGGACCGGACCGCGCTGGTGGCACAGGGGTCGCGGTGGACGTACGCCCGGCTGGACGAGCTGGTGGACCGGCGCGCGGCCGGGTTCGCGGAGCGGGGCATCGCCACGGGTGACCGGGTGGTGGTGCAGCTGCCCAACGTCGCGGAGTTCGTGGTGGTCTGCTTCGCGCTGTGGCGGATCGGGGCGTGCCCGGTGTTCTGCCTGCCGTCCTACCGCGCGGTGGAGGTGGAGCACCTGTGCGGCCTGACCGGACCGGTCGCGTACGTGATCCCGGACATCTACCTCGGCCACGACTACCGGCCCCTCGCCGACGCGATGCGTCAACGGTTCCCTTCGCTGCGCGACGTCTTCGTCGTCGGTGACTCCGGCGGACACACCGCGATCACCGACGTGGTGGCCGCGGCGCGGCGGTTCACCGAACCCGACCCCGGTGACGTGGCGTTCTTCCTGCTCTCCGGCGGAACGACGGGACTGCCCAAGCTGATCCCGCGCACCCACGACGACTACGGCTACCAGGTCCGCGCGAGCGCCGAGCTGTGCGGACTGACCCCGCACAGCGTCTATCTCGCCGTGCTGCCCGTCGAGTTCAACTTCACGTGGGGATGTCCCGGGGTCATGGGCGCGCTCGCGGCGGGCGGTACCGCGGTGCTGGCGGTGCCGTCGGCCACGGACGACCTCTTCGCGCTCGTCGGGGAGGAAGGGGTCACCTTCACGTCCCTGGTGCCCAGTCTGGTCCACCAGTGGCTCGACGAGGTCGCCTGCACGACGAACGCTCCGTCCGGTCTCGAGGTGCTCCAGGTCGGCGGTGCCCCACTGCACCAGGACCTCGCCGCGCGCGCCGCCAGAGAGCTGGGCTGCACCCTGCAACAGGTCTACGGCATGGCGGAAGGCCTGCTGTGCCTCACCCGCCTCGACAGCCCGCGCAGGACGGTGTTGGGCACCCAGGGCCGCCCGCTGTCGGATGCCGACGAACTGCTGGTGGTCGACGCCGAGGGCCGGGAGGTGCCACCCGGCGAACCGGGCGAACTGCTGACCCGCGGCCCGTACACCCTCCGTGGCTACTACCGCGGAGGTGACCACAACACCCTCGCCTTCACCTCGGACGGCTTCTACCGCACCGGTGACCTGGTACGGGTGCTGTCCGACGGCTCGGTCGTCGTCGAAGGCAGACGCAAGGAGGTCATCATCCGCGGCGGGGACAAGGTCAGCCCCGTCGAGATCGAGGGCTACCTGCTCGACCACCCCGGGGTGCGCCAGGTCGCCGTGGTCGGCATCCCGCATCCGCTGCTGGGCGAGAGCACCTGTGCCTGCGTCGTCGCCGGGGAGGAACCACTCGACCTGGCCCGGTTGCGCGGCGCGCTGCAGCGACGCGGGGTGGCCGACTACAAGCTGCCGGACCGGCTGGAGATCCTGCCCGGCCTGCCGGTGACCGCGTTGGGCAAGGTCGACAAGAAGAGGCTCGCCGCACAACTGTCCGCGGGAGGCCGGCCATGAGCGCCCTGGACGGACTGGTCGAGCGCGCCCACCAGCCGGCGGCGGGTGACACGGCGAGGAAGGTGGTACTGCCCGGACCGGCCGACGACGTGGCGGCCACGGTGGCGCTCGCGGAGTGCGGACTCTTCGACGACTACGTCAGCTATCAAGGGCAGGGCGTCCGCTGGTTCGCAGGCAACGCCAGGGCCAGTGTCGTGGTCGACGACCGGCTGATGCTGCGCCACCACCCTCCCGGCCGCGGCGCGGCCCGTTCCGCGGAAGAACGGCTACTGCGGCGGCTCGGTGACGCGGTCGGACGGATGGTGGGACCGGGCGAGCGCGCCTTCGGCTACCTCGCCTTCGAACTGGCCCGCCCCGCCGAGGGCCCGGTCGCCGTGGGCAGGCCGCTCGCGCACTTCATGGTGCCGGAGGTCGAGATCTGCTGGTCGGCCTCGGGTGTGCAGGTCACCGGCCACGACGGGGCGCTGATCGACGGAGTCGTCGAGATCCTGCACTCCGTCGCGCCGCTCGACGTGCCGGCCGCCACCCCGGTCGACCTCCATCCCCCGGGACACCGCCACCTCTACGAGCAGCGCGTCGCCGATGCCGTCGCCGCGATCCGGCGGCAGGACCTGGCCAAGGCCATCATCTCCCGGCGCCTGGAGGTGCCGTTCCCGGTGGCCCTGCCGCGCAGCTATGCGCTGGGGCTGCGGCAGAACACGCCGGCCAGGTCGTACCTGTTACGGCTCGGCGACCGCCGGTGCGCCGGGTTCAGCCCGGAGATCCTGGCCGCTGTCACGGCCGCGGGCGAGGTCGTCACCGAGCCACTGGCGGGCACCCGGCCCCTGCGTGGCGACGCGGCAAAGGATCTGCGGCTGCGGCAAGAGCTGGAGTGGGACGTCAAGGAGTGCTATGAGCACGTCATCTCGGTCCGGCAGTCCGCCGCCGAGCTGCGCAGGGTCTGCGATCCGGCCGGCGTGACGGTGCGGGACCTGCTCACCGTGAAGCAGCGGGGAACGGTGCAGCACCTGGGCTCCAGCGTCACCGGCCGACTGGCTCCAGGCCACGACGCCTGGGACGCTCTCGAGGCGCTGTTCCCGGCGGTCACCGCCTCCGGAATCTCCAAGGAGCAGGCCCTGCCGGTGATCGCGGCGTCCGAGACGGACCCGAGAGAGCTCTACGCGGGAGCCGTCTGCATGGTCGACGCCTTGGGAGCCCTGGACAGCGCGGTGGTCCTGCGATCGGTGTTCCAGCACCGCGACGGGCCGACGTGGCTGCGCGCGGGCGCCGGGATCGTCACGGACTCCGATCCCGGCCGGGAGTACGACGAGACCACCGACAAGCTGCGGTCCGTGGCCCACTGCCTGGTCCGGGCCACCACGAAGGAGGAGGGCATCCGATGACCGTCCCGAACGAGCCCCTCACCAGGGACTCCTTGCGCGAACTGATCGCCGCGTGGCTCGATGTGCCGCCCGGGGAACTGGACGAGGACACCAGTCTGGTGACCCTGGGCATGAACTCGCTGGAGATCATGTCCATCGTCAACCGGCTGCGCCGCTGCGGCATCCCCGTCACCTACGACGGCCTGGCCGCCCGGCCCACGCTCACCGCCTGGTGGCGGACGATCACCGAGGCGCACGCCGGGTGAGGGCGCGGGAAGCGGACATGAGCGACACCGACGTCTACGAGGATCCTCCGGACCTGGCCGACCCTCGGACGTTCGCCGGCCAGGATCTGCGTGCGTTCTGGCGGCGGCTGCGCGCCACAGAGCCCGTGCACTGGCAGCCGCCGCGTGAGGACCGGCCGGGCTTCTGGGTGCTCAGCCGGCACGCGGACATCGTCGACGTGTACCGCGACAACGACCGGTTCGCCTCCGCATACGGCAACGTACTGGTGACCCTGCTCGCCGGGAGCGACTCGGCGGGCGGCAAGATGCTGGCCGTCACCGACGGGCTGCGGCACCAGGCGTTGCGCAAGGTGCTGCTGAAGGCGTTCTCCCCCCGGGCCGTGAGCCGGATCGCCGCGCGGGTCAGGGCCAACACCCGGCGCCTGGTGGCCGATGCCGTGGAACGGGGCGCGTGCGACTTCGCCGCCGAAATCGCCAGCCACATCCCGATGGCGACCATCAGCGACCTGCTCGGCGTGCCGGAGGAGGACCGTGGCTTCCTGCTGCGGCAGACCAAGGCGGCGCTGAGTTCGGACGACGGGACGGGCACCGCGCTGGACGCCGTACTGGCCCGCAACGAGATCCTGCTGTACTTCGGGCAACTGTGCGAACAGCGGCGCCGCAGCCCGGGTGAGGACGTGGTCAGCGTGCTGGCCACCAGCCGTGTCGACGGCGAACCGCTGTCCGACGACGACATCGTCCTCAACTGCTACAGCCTGATCCTCGGAGGGGACGAGACCAGCCGGCTGTCGATGGTCGACGCGGTCCATACCCTCGCCCGTTCCGGGGAGCAGTGGGCGCGGCTGAAGGACCACCGGGTCGCCATGGACGCGGCCGTCGACGAGGTGCTGCGCTGGGCCAGCCCGACCATGCACTTCGGCCGCCGCGCGCTGTACGATGTCGCGCTGCACGGACGTACCATCCGTGCGGGCGACGTCGTCACGCTCTGGCACTGCTCGGCCAACCGGGACGAGCGGGTGTTCAACGACCCGGGCAGGTTCGACCTGGCCCGCACCCCCAACAGACACCTGGCCTTCGGCCACGGACCGCACTACTGCCTCGGCGCTCATCTGGCGAAGGTGGAGGTGTCCGAGCTGCTGTCCGCACTGCGCGACTTCGCCACCGGATTCGAACCGACCGGTCCGGCGGTCCGGATCCACTCGAACTTCCTCACCGGCATCAGCAGCCTTCCCCTTCGGTTCGCCCCGGACGCCGGTGGGCTGGCTCGCCACCGGGCGGACCAGTCCGCAGGCATCGACGGATGAGCACCCCCCACCACCGCCACGATTCGGTTCCCGAGGTGAGTTCCTTGCGCGTGA
Source organism: Streptomyces sp. DSM 118878 (assembly GCF_052936595.1). Lineage (NCBI taxonomy): Bacteria > Bacillati > Actinomycetota > Actinomycetes > Kitasatosporales > Streptomycetaceae > Streptomyces > Streptomyces sp. DSM 118878. Next base: position 41,236 of record NZ_CP193622.1, on the reverse strand, counting down.
CTTTCGTCAACATGCCGTTCGCCGACTGGAATCGTCCGTCGTTCGCGCTGAGCCAGCTCACCACGCTGCTGCGCCGGCGTTTCGGCGACGCGGTCTCGGCCGACGTCCAGTACGTCAACCAGGATGTCGCCCAGTACTTCGGCACGCCGCTCTACGAGTCGATCTCGGTCTCCGCCGACCACGTGAACACGGGCCTGGGCGACTGGCTGTTCCGTCAGATCGCCTTCCCGGACGCTCCGGACAACGCCACGGAGTACTTCCAGCGGTTCTACCGGGGACAGCGCTGGACGGCCTTCCGGGAACAGATCCTCGTCCTTCGCTCGGGACTGCGCGACTTCCTGACGGACCTGCTGGAACGCAAGGGAACCTTCGAGGCCGACGTCGTGGGGTTCAGCTCCATGTTCGCCCAGCACGTGCCGTGCCTCGCCGCGGCCGCTCTGGTCAAGGAGCGCAATCCGGGCGCGATCGTGGTCATCGGCGGTGCCAACTGTGAAGCGCCGATGGGCGCCGTCATCGCCGAACACGTGCCGGCCGTGGACTTCTTGTTCTCCGGCCCGGCCCTGCACTCCTTCGCCGAGTTCATGCGGTACGTGCTGGAGGGACGGCCGGAGGAAGCCGACACGATCCAGGGAGTGGTGTCCCGGCGTACCTGCCACGACCCGAAGTCCGTCGCCGCGATCGGGCGGGACCAGAACATCAACGACCAGGTGCGGCCCGACTACACGAGCTTCTTCCGGGAACTGGACGACCATCCGGAGGTGCGTCGCACCGGCTCCAGCGATCCCATGCTCTTCTTCGAGACGTCCAGGGGCTGCTGGTGGGGCGAACGCTCACATTGCACGTTCTGCGGCCTCAACGGTCAGAGCATGGGTTACCGGGTGCTGGAACCACAGGCGGCGATCGACCAGTTCGAGTGGCTCTTCGGTTATGCGTCGGAGTACCCGAAACTGTTCTGCACCGACAACGTAATGCCGCGCACCTACCCGAAGGAGGTCTTCGCGCGGCTCGAGCCACCACCGGGTCTGTCGATCTTCTACGAGGTGAAACTGCCGCTGAGCCGCGAGGACATGGCACGGATGGCAGCCGGAGCGGTGACCGCCGTCCAGCCAGGCATCGAGGCGCTGGCCACCTCGACGCTGAAGCTGATGCGCAAGGGCACCACCGCCTTCCAGAACCTGCAGTTCCTCAAGAACTGCGTGGAGTTCGGCATGACACCGGAATGGAACCTCCTGATCGGCTTCCCTGGCGAGGACGAGTCGGTCTACCGGTTCTACGAGCAGGTCCTTCCCCTGCTGACCCACCTTCCGCCGCCCAGTGCGGTCTACACGGTCCGCTTCGACCGCTTCAGCCCCTACTACACGATGCGCGACGACTACGGTCTCGATCTCCGTCCGATGGATTACTACACGCTGACGTACCCGTTCGGCACAGCGGCCCTCGCCCAGCTCGCCTACTTCTTCGCCGACCACAACTTCGCGCCGTACATGAGGCAGTCGGTCGCCTGGTACGACCGTTTGCGCGTTCTGGTGGAAAGCTGGCGAGAGGCACGGCACGGCCGGGGCACCACGCGGCGTGAGCTGCGCCTGCTCGGCACGGCCGAGACGGGCTGGTCGATCCGTGACTCGCGCACCGGAGTTCCCTTGGACCATCCCGTCGAGGAACCGACCGTCCGGCTGCTGCACCAGCTCTCCTCGCCCGGCCGCCGTACGTCCCTGTCCGCCGACGCCGACATGGCCGCGAGGCTGGGATGGCTGACCGAGCGCGGCTTCCTCTTCGAGGAAGACGGCCGTGTGCTGAGCCTCGTGGTGACCGACGCCGAGGAGGCCGTCGACGAGGGGCCCGACGACCTCCCGGCCCCAGGGCGACGGAATCTGCTGCCCGTACTCGGCACGGGTGTCACCGAAGCCCGGGAGAGCGCACCAGGACCGCCCTGAGCAGCAGCCCGGTCACTTCCGCCGGCATCCCGGCCCGCAGTACACGTGAGCCTGCGGGATCGTGTGCGCGGCCGGGTTGTCCGGCCGGGCGGGCTGCTGGAGGCAGCGCACCGGATGAACGGTACGAGCTGGTCCTACCTCGACGCCCGCGACCGCCTGACCAGACGGTTCATCAGGACAAGTGAACCCCTTCGGCAGATGATCGATGAGACACCTGCCCGACACTGACCGCAGCCATTCCGCGCCGTCACTACGCGCCTTATCGTCTTGACATGTCGTGGCTTCCCCTCGTTGGGACCGTGGTCGGAGCAGCCATTGCGCTCAGCGCCGCCCTCCTTGTCGAGCGCCGCCGCGAGCGCAGGCAGGACCGTATCGATCGCCGCGCGACCAAGCAGGATCTGTACGCGCGCTACCTCGCGGCCCACGCCCAGATGCGCGCGCAGCTACGCATCCTCGCTGCGACCTCCGGCCTGTCGGACGAAGAGCGCGCGAATCAGGCCCGCATGGCCTACACCAGTTGCTTTGCTCCGCGTTCCGAGCTTGAGGTGCTGGCCCCTCAGTCGGTGCTGTCCCCGGCGCGGGACTTGGATCGGCGCGCGCGAGCTTTGCGAGACGTCATCGTCGAGGGCACGAACATCCAAGTCCAGGGCACGGAAGCCATGAACGAGTACTTGGACTTCATGACACTCGTACGCACTGCAATGAGGGCCGACCTGGGGGTGCACGACAACACCTGACGGCTGTCGGGTTCCCGTCTCATGTCGAAGTACGCGACACCCGGGCCGGAGGACGGATCTCCGTCCCGTGGACCCGGCTGGACGCGGTGCTCTTGACGCAGCCCAGCTCAGGCCCCACCGACCTCGCCATGATCGATGAGGCGCGTCCCCGGAAACCCTGGACCGGCGACCGAGACGACCTGCCAGACCTGTCACGAAACCCGCTCCAACCTGTCACCCCGCAGGCCAACAGCCCCATCCCTGCAAGATCTAATGCGAAGGGACGCCTGGGCCCGCACCCGCGCCGGCCCAAAGACCGTGCCGCCCTCGGTGTGCACCGCGTCCGTCACCTCTCGCCGGCCGCGCGCCTGCGCGTCGGTCACCAGACCCGGGACGCCGGGGCCGCCCTTGGCGAGCGCGTTGACGTACACGCCCTCCGTGGTCAGCAGCCCGGCTCCGGCGCGCCGGCGGTAGTACGTCGCCGCGTGCGGGCTCGGCACCCCCCGTCACGTCGTCGGCCCGGCCCCGCGTCATCGGTGCCATCGCCACCCGGTTCGCAGCTCCAGCCGTCCCGCTCGGTATGGCTCCGGCAACTCCCGCATTCCCGCACCCTCTTCCGGCATTGCCGCGTCCCGCGCCCGTCCCGTCACGACTCCGGCGCTCATGCGGCGCTCCGGTCCAGCGCGATGACCTCGACCTCGATCTGCCAGTCGGGCTGGGCCAGCGAGACGACCTCGACGAGAGTGTCGGCGGGGTAGGGCTCGGCCAGGAACTCGCCGCGCAGCGTGATCACGTGCGGGAGGTTCGTCGCCATGTCCCGTACGAAGATGCCGACCTTGATCACGTCTGCGAAGTCCAGGCCGGCCGCCTCCAGCACCCGTCCGACGTTCCTGAACGCCTGCCGCCCCTGCGCCAGGAACCCGCCCTCGACGGTCGTCCCGTCCTCCTCGAAGCCCGCCTGCCCTGACACGTACACGAAGCCCCCGGCCCGGACGGCCTGCGATATCCGGTACGGCGCGTACCAGTCCGGCGTGGTCGCGATCTTCTCGATGCGCCCCACGGTGGCCGCGCTCTTGTTGCTGGACATAGCTCTCCCTGTCTCGGCGGGGGGACCGGCACCGGCCTCCGCACGACTGCGTTACGAAACGTTCCGTAACGTCACCGGAAGCTAGACTACCGCCAGCGCCCTGTCAAAACGAAACGTAACGTCACGCGAGCGGTAGGGTGAGCGCCATGACCCCCGACCCGAACAGTGAACGGCGCAGCGAGCGCGCCCGCCGGGCGATCCTCGACGCGGCGTTTGACCTGGTGCGCCGCAAGGGCTTCGCCAAGGTGACCATCGAGGCCATCGCCGCCCAGGCCGGCGTGGGCAAGCCCACCATCTACCGTTGGTGGCGTTCCAAGGGCGCGGTGGTACTGGAGGCGATGAACGAGGAACTCGGCGACGACTTCGACTACCCCGACACCGGTGACATCGCCGCCGACCTCACGACCCAGATCACCGCGGTGAGCCAGCGGCTGATCACCGGCAGCATCAGCGAGGCCTTCAAGGGCGTCTTGGGCGAGGCCCAGAACGACCCCGCGCTGATGAAGGCGTTCCGCGAAACGATCCTCGAGCCCAGCATCGTGAAGTGCCGGGCCCGCCTGGATTCCGCCGTCGCCGCCGGGCAGCTCCGCTCCGATGTGCCCACCGACGTGATGGTCGACCTCTTCTACGCGCCGATCCACTACCGGCACTTCCTGGGCTTCGGCGACGACGCGGTCAGGCACAGCGCCGATCTCATCCAGCACGTCCTGCTCGGCCTGCGGCCCCGGCCGGACGCGGGGTGAACGACCGGTGCGCGGCCACTCGTCGAGGACCCTGTCGGCCGATCCGGGGCCGGTTGCTTGATCAAGACCCTGATCGGGCGCCGGTTCCACAAGACCTGGAGTGCGACGAGACAGTGGTGGCCGGCTGAGTGAGGGAGAGCTGGCCGCACCTGGAATGGCCGCGGCGGTGCTCGATGCCTGGGCACTCTCCACCGACCGACCTTCCCGGCGTCACCGGGTCCGGCCCCGCCGACCGGGCCCGGACACCACCGGCCGGCGCCGCGGAACCGTGAAGGACCCCGGAGTTCACCATTCCCGGGTCCTTACGACCTGCTTGACCGTCCGGCTACTCCTTGTCGGACCTATCGGCGGTCACGATGCCGTAGGTCCAGTCCTCGTCCGTGCCCGCTTCGAGTGTGAGGGGCAGACAACCCTTGACGCCGCGGAAACGGATCTCCACGCGCACGTACGTCTTCGGGTCGACGGCGAAGTCGGCGACCATCGGCTTCCGTGCCGCCTCCCCCCATCTCGCCACCCACTTCTCCGCGCTCTCCTCGGCGTCCTTGCCGTCGAACGACAACTTCGCCAGTCCCTCCGCGTCGTGCCGCTGGATGCGGACGAGTGCCTTCTCCACGAGGGCCAGGGATTCTGAGGACGGCTGCCCGGTCACGGACAGGTCGAGGTCGGCTCTGCCGTCCTTGACGTGCGGCGGCGTGTGGTCGGTCGTGCACGCCGCGAGCAGCAGCAGAGCCGCTGTCACCGCGGCGGCCAGGAGCCCGCGCTCGCCTGTGCCTCCGTGTGTCAACTGCGTCTCCCGGGCCTGATGATGCTCACCGCCGTGATCTTCTTCGGCTTGAGCCACTGGTTGAGCGTGGTGTGGTTCTTGCTGCCGTGCTGGGTGATGGAGACGTTTCCGCGGCTGCCGCCGGTGACGACACCAGCATGGTTCCACTGCCGGTCCTTCTTGCAGTACGCGAAGATCACGTCACCCGGACGGACGTCGTATCGGGAGATCTCGCGGCCACCCCGGTGGTTCTTGAGGTGCTGGCGCAGATTGGCGGCGCCGGCCCAGGTGTAGCTGTCGACCCGCTTCGAGCCGATGTTGTTGCGGAACCAGCGTGAGTCGACCGGATGCACCGCCGGTGGCTCACCGGCCGCCGACGACAAGAAGTCCCCCGACGCACCCCGGCCGGTGGCGGGCAAGGTTCACGCGCGGCAGGTGTTTTCCGACTACGACCGGATGATGGCGCGCGCCGACCGCGACATGGATGACGCCCTCGCCCGCCGGGCGCAGACCGAGGTGCTCCTCAAAGAGACCCTCGCCGGATACCGCGTGCACCGAAAGGCGGATACCCCCGGTTCTTCGCGGTACTGAGCAAGTGGAAGGGCGACGAGAAGGACCGTTCCTCCCACGTGCTCTGCTTCGTGCAGACGCGCGCCGGGAGCCGCTGGGCCGCGACCGCGGCCACGTGGGCTCTGACCGAGCCGCTGAAAAGCTGCCATCCACCAGCCCCACCCGGTCGAGGACAGCAAAGAAGGATGGCAAGACCGTCGTGCGGCTGCCCCCGAAGTCCTGCCGAAACTGCACCGCGGGCCCAACGACACTCCCTCCCTGACACCAACCGCCAAGCAAGATCGCGCAGTGTGCCAGAACTTCGCAGAGTATCTGAGCTTCTCCCTGCCCGAGGGGCGCGAGAACGAGAGCCGTTTCGCTCAGGGCGGCTTCACCAGGACACCGTGCAGTTCGACAAGGAGACCGACCCTGATCTGCTGCTCGGCGGGGGCGAGCGAATGGCGGCGCGTCAGGGAAGTGAGCAGCCTGACCGTCCTGGTCGAGGTCCCAGCAATGAGGGGAGCTGCGGCAACCGTGCTGGCCTGCGACTGCTATGGGCCTACGGTCCTCTCGGCGACCGGTGTCCGCCCCGTCTAAGAGGTCGTTTCATCCTGTTGTTTTATCCCTGGTTGCGGCTTTGATGTGCTGGTGTCGGGTTGCGCCAGGAGATGGTGTTCTCGCCGGTGAGGCGGCGGGCCATGAGGTCGGTCATGGCGAGGTGGATCATGGCTTCGGAGCGATGCGGGTGGGTCTCGTAGTCGCGGGCCAGGCGGCGGTGGAGCATCAGCCAGCCGTAGGTTCGCTCGACCGTCCAGCGTTTGGGGATCGGCGTGAAGCCTTTGCTGCCCGGGGCGCGTTGGACGATTTCGAGGTCGATGCCGAGGGTGGCGGCGTGCTCGATGAAGTGCTTGCGGTAGCCGCCATCGACCCACACCTTGCGCAGGCCGGGGTGGTCGGCGGCGGTTTGCTCGAGGAGGGTGCGGCCGGCGGTGGAGTCCTGGACGCTGGCAGCGGTGACCAGCACGGCCAGTAGCAGGCCGAGTGTGTCGGTGATGATGCTGCGTTTGCGGCCCACGATCTTCTTGCCCGCGTCGATGCCCTGGCTGGTGGCGGGGACGCTGGTGGAGGTCTTCACGCTCTGCGTGTCGATCACGCAGGCCGAGGGGTGTTTGTCGCGCCCTTCCTGCTGGCGTACCAGCTCCCGCAGTAGCCCGTTGAGCTGGGCGAAGATGCCGTCCTTCTGCCACTTGGCGAAGTAGCCGTAGACCGACTGCCAGGGCGGGAAGTCGTGGGGGAGATAGGCCCACTGGCAGCCGGTGCGGTCCACATACAGGATCGCGTTCATGATCTCGCGCAGGTCATGCCGGGGCGGCCGGCCGAAGTCCAGGGCCCGGGCGCGGCGCTCGAGGCGCCAGGCCGACAGCACCGGCTCGATCAGCTCCCAGCGGGCATCGGACAGATCACTCGGATACGCACGGCGTTCCCTCATGACCAGGTGATACCGCCGCCCGGGGGCGTGCGCCCAGGCGTGCGTCCTGGAGAAGCGAAGCACGGAACAGACCGGGGCGTCCTGGAATGAGACGGGCTCAAGCGGCCCTGCACCTCATCCGCCACACCACCCACCCCACCAGAAGAAGCAGCCCATCCAGCCTCACTAACAACACATCGAGCGGCAGACCAAACCAACTCACAACACCACATTCATGAGGAAAACGACCTCTGAGTGCCTGTTCCTGAACCCCGTAATGGCAGGTCAAGGACTACCCGTCCGGAATGGGAGCCTTGTGTAAGCGTTCGGGGAACGGGCCTCACGCGACGTCAGCACCGCCCTGTGGTGCCTCCCGTGGTCCGTACCGACGACCGGCGGCCGATGCGGGGTCCGCCGCCAGTCGTCGTCCCCACCACCAGCACGCCGTGCCCCAAGGGCTGCGACGGCTCGGGCCACCCGGGCACCGCGCGCTGGGCATGGAGGCCGGCCGACGTGAACGGCTCGCAGTGGGAGGTGCGGCGCGCCGCATAATTCCCGGGCGGTCGCGCGCGAAGGAGTCGACCTCATCCCGGTGGGCGCGGTTCCACGCGTGGGAGGCGAAGTGGCTGCTCGCCCTGGTCTACGCGATGCTCACGGACCAGCGCCCCGAGCTGTTACCGGACCGGGCTCGGTTGCGGGCCGCCGTCGAGGCGGACGACCTGGCGGCGGTCGACGCGGTCAGGAGCCGCGGCCACTGTTGACGGGGGTTCAGTTTTCGATGACACCGGATGCGGCAATGCTGAGCTTGGCCCTGGGAACGCCTGACGCATCTCCCATGGCCTCGATCTTGTGGACGACATCGTGCCCCTCTGCGACCTCGCCGAAGACGACGTGCTTACCGTCGAACGATGGGTTGGCCGCGAGGGTGATGACGAACTGTGAGTTGTTCGTGTTAGGGCCGGTGTTCGCCATCGTCAGCAGGTACGGGCGGTCGTGCTTCAGATCGAAGTTCTCGTCGGGGAATGTGATTCCGGAGTTCGTAGTTGGTGTGGTGCGGGTGGCTGGAGCTGGGAAGTCGTGAATTCTCTGATAACGCTTCCGATGCTTACGGGACGCTGAAGGAAGCGATGATGGGGCATCTGGCCTGTGGTTGTTCGGGGTTCGTTGATAACGGCGGTGTGGTGTTGGTGATGGCGTCCGGCGTCTAATGGGATGACGCGGGTTTGTGCTGGTCAGCGGCTTGTTGCGCGGTTCAGGGACTGTGTGGGTGGGGCCCTACGCCGGTCCCTGCTGGAGCGGGTTGCCGCCCGGTCCAGTACAGGGCGGTGTCGATGTCGCGTGCACTCCAGCCGTCGGCGCGTGCTCCGCCGTGGTGGAGGAGGCCGTCGAGGAGCTGGAGGTAGCGGCCGTAGCGTCCCGGTGTGGGGGTGAGGGGGAGGCTGAGGGTGTCGAGGGCGTGTTGGACGCGGCGGTCGTAGACGGCCATCCGCTGGGGTGCTGCTGCGGTCAGGACGGCTGAGGCGAGGGCGTCGCCGGTGCGGAAGCCGGGCAGTTCGGCGATGATGCCGCGTCCGGTGCGCGCGGCTTCGCTGCGGGTGAGGGTGGTGTCGCGGACGGCCGTGACGGCTCGCTCGGTGACGGTTCGCACGCGGGTGTCGGGCAGCGACATGAGGTCTGTCACCCAGCGGGTTTGTGCGGAGAGCCGTTTCCAGACGACGAGGGCTGCGATGTCCGTCTTGCCGAGGCTTGTGGCGCGCTCCGTTCGCTGCGCGACGTCATGGAAGACCTCGTCGTAGTGGGGTGAGATGTCGGCGAGGTAGCCGACGCGGGCGGGGATCAGGGTGTCCCATGCCTGCCGGCAGAGGGCAGCGAACTCGTCGCCGCCCGGCGTCTCGATGGTTGTCCTCATTCCGCATCATGCCGTTCTGGCCGTCTGACGGGTGCGGGGGCGGCTGTGCTCTTCGGCGAGGTGGTCGAGCTGGATGGCTTCCAGGGTTTTCTTGGTGATGCGTTCGGTGCCATCGCAGATGGCGGTGATGGCTGCTTGGCGGATGAGGCGGGCGAGGCTTCCGATGCGGCCGGCGGTGCGCTGGTGGAGGTAGGAAGCGTGGCGGGGGAGCGTGCCGGGTGTGTGCTGGGTCAGGTCGAGGGCGGCTTCCATGTCGGTGACCAGGTCAGTGAAGGGGCGGCGGGTGCCATGGCGGGCGGCGAGGGGGCCGCAGGTGATGAGGCTGGCACGGCCGGCGAGTTGGGCGCCTCGTATGCCGCTGAACAGGGGGGTGGCGGCGACGTCGATGCCGGTGTAGACGAAGGTCGCTTTGATGCGTTCGGTGAGGTCTTTGAGGAGGTCGGCGGCTTCGGCGCCAGTGGTGGTGCGCGGGTTGAGGCGGTGGATCTCGTCGATGAGGACCAGACGGACGCCAGCGGAGGTGTAGGTGTGGCAGACGGCGCTGGTGATCTGGGCCTGGGTCATGCGGGTGGTGACGGGGATGCCGAGGTAGCGGGCGAATTCGGTGGCGAGGGTCTTGGCGGTGGCGCCGGGCGGCACCAGCAGGTATGCGACCGGCACCTGTTCATGGGCACGTCCGGGCGGGGCGGGGTTCTTGCGGGTGTGGGCAAGGTGGCAGGTGCGCCCGACCTCGAGGAGGGCGGTCGTCTTCCCCGCCGCTGCGGGCCCGGTGACGATCAGTGAGGGCCGGGCGGTGGTCTGCTGGTGGCGGCCGAGCAGCATCAGGGTGCGGACCTGGGTGGCGAGGGTGTCGATGGCAGGGGTGCGGACGGTGACGAACGCGGAGTGGTAGGCGAGACGCTCTTCCGTGCTGCGGGGCGCGTCACCGGGCCGGGGCGGGGTGAGGGGCGGGGCGGTGGCGAAGGTGTGCCAGCCCTGCCATGTGGTGATGGGCCACTGCGGCTCTGCTGCGTGCGGGCCGGGCAGTGATGCCGTGGTGTCGGTGGTGGCGTGCTGGTCGTGTGCGGGGCTGGTCACCAGTTGAGGGCTTCCTGAGCGGGGTCGTAGAGGCCGAGTCCGGTGTACGGGACAGGGGCGCTGGTGTTGTCGCCGAGGTCGTATTCGTCCTCGCCGTCGGCCTGCTCTGCGCCGTCGGGCAGGTTGTCGAGGGCGTCGAGGCTGTCGTCGTCCCAGCCGCCGGCCTGTGGGTCCGGATCGTGGGGAGGGCAGGTGTCGGCCGCCATGGGGGGTGTTTTCAGCGGTGCGGCACGGGTGATCAGGCGCTGCTCGCCGGGGGTAGCGGTGCCGGTGTGGGCGCGGCGCATGAGCTGGTCGAGGGCGTCGGCGAGGTCGGCTTCGTGGGTGTCGCGGTCGCCGTGGCGGGCGGTGATGGTCTTGATGTGCTGCCAGGTGACGCTGTTGAACGGCTGGTGGATGTGGTCGCGGTGGATCCATGGGATTTCTGTCAGGTGTCCGTCGGGCAGGCGGATCCAGACCTGGCGGGCGTCGTGGGGGTTGGTATGGATCTCCCATTTGCCGCCGCGGGAGGTGACGGGGGAGGGCTGGCCGCGGTAGGGGGCCAGGACGTCCGCGTCGTAGGTGCGGTGGTCGATGCGGATGCCGCGTTCGGTGATGGCCTGCCAGCGCATCGGCAGCAGTTCGAGGTAGTCGCTGCCGCTCAAGGGGAGGGTTACGTGGCCGGCCACCGCGATGAGGGCGGCCCACATCTGGTTTGGGGTGAGCGCCTTCCTGGGCAGGGTGGGGTGGCGCAGGCCCTCGTGGGGGCGGTGGTGGTAGTGGACGAGCCATTCGTCGAGCAGGTCCTGCAGTTGGGCGACGCTGAAGCAGGCCTCGGTTTCGGCGTCTGGCCCGCGGCGGGTGACATCCGAGCCGGTGTAGCCGGGCAGGTGCTGGCACAGCAGCGCGTTGATGGTGCCGAAGGTGCGCTCCACGATGCCTTTGGCGGTGGGGGCATGGGGCGGAGTGGGCTGGACGCTGATGCCGAGGGTTTCGCAGGCGGCGGTGAACGCCGCGGACAGGTAGACCTTGCCCCGGTCCACGACGATCGTCTCGGGTACCACCACCGGCCGGGCTGCCGCGCCCTCGAGCCGTTGGTCCAGGGTCAACAGCCGCTGGAACTGGGGGAGTTGGGCGTGGGACAGGCGCAGGGTCTCGGGCCAGGTGGGGCGGGCAGGGTGGGGGACGGCTATCTCCGCCAGCAGCAGGGCCGCGTCCACGGCCTTGGTGCCGGCCGGGCGCAGGACGGCGGCGAGGATGGCGCGGGTGGCGACGTCGACGGCGATCGTGAGTTCGGGGCGGCCGGTGGTGCCGTCGTCGAAGACGGCCAGGACGTCCAGGCGGGTGGTGTCGACCTGGACCTGCTCGCCCGGGCGCAGCGCCACGGTCGGAGTGAAAGCACGCCCGCCGGTGGGGGAGGGCAGCGTGCGGGCGGGGCGGTGGGGGTGTTCGGCAGGGCCGGCGAGCTGGTGGACGAGCCGGTAGAAGGTGGCCTGGGACGGTACGGGCACCGTGCCGCGCCCGTACCGGTCGTCCAGGATCTGTGTGACCAGGGGCTTCAGGCCCTTGATGGTGCCCTTGGAACGGCCGCGCTGGCGGCGCAGGGCCTCCCCGATCGCGGTGACGACGCGTTCGTCGGTGCGCCCGGTGGGGCTGGCGCGGCGGGTGGTGCGGTGGTCGACCAGGCCCCACAGACCCTGTTTGCGATAGGCCAGGCGCATGCGCTGCACGGTGGTGCGCGAGACCTGTCCGAACCCGATCGCGGTCAGCTCCGCGGCCTTGGCTTCCTCGCGCTGCGCGAGCGTGAACCGGCCGGGGTCGTACTCCGCCCGCGGCACCCGGCCGGTGCCGGGCTCGCCGGGCAGGCCGGACTCCACCTCGCGGATGTGCCGCTGCCAGGCCAGCGCTTTTCGGCGCGCGCTCTCGGGGGCGGTCTCGAACAGCCCCCACTGGGTCACGGCCTGGGGCATCTCGGCACCCACGAGGGCGAAGGACGCATCGGCGAACAGATGCCCGGCCGTGACCGTCTCGTCTGCTCCCGTCTCACCGGTCAGGTGGATCTGCTGCCCTGCCAGAGCGATGACCTGCCAGGTGCTCTCTCGGAAGCGGACATGCGCTCCGACCTGCAGCACCGGCCGACCGCCACGCCGCGCGCTCACTGCCCGCCCTCGCTGTCCGGGCCACCGGTGCTGTCACGGCGGCCGTCCGCACCGCCGGTCCCGGGGCTGACGAGAACATGTGCGTCGAGCGGGACATTCACAGGCGCAGTGAGGTGTCCGTGCCACAGGGCGTGGAAGACAGCGGGGAGGACTTCGAGAGGGTCGCCGACCGCTTCGGTGCCCTCGATCAGCGGCCGGGGCCGCGCAAACGCCTCGCGCACGGCGGCCGCGAGGCCGGGACGGCCCTGGTTACGGGGGTGACGGTAGCCGGCCAGCCACTTCAGGTTCGCTGCCTCCACCTTCTGAAGCGGTTCAAGACGCCGGTAGCTAAAGCCGGCCTGCGCGCACGCCGCCTCGAGGACCGGCACAGCCCGCCGGGCCCGTTCACCGCCGGCCTCTGGGCGGCTGGGACAGTCGGCCAGCAGGGCCGTGCCGTTGCTGTAGCGGGCGAAGAGCTGCGGCACCCACGAATACACCTTGCCGCGCCCATCCCGCCAAAGTAGCCGGACCGGCCGCCCAGCCAGGCCGACCACCTCAGGGTCGCGGTCCAGCACCATCAACTGCGCCCGCATCGCGGCCGATCCGCAGGCCACATGCCGACCGGTCGTGGCCGACCACCACCGGCCCGGCCCCCACCGCTGTCCCGGCACCACCGGGAACGCCGACACCGGCTCCAGTTCCTCGAACGCCACCGCGAGGGCCGCATCTGCCCACCGCTGCTGCACCACCTGCCCGAGAGGATCGACGAAGACCGCCTCCCACCCGGATCCGGCATCTGCCCGTGTCTGCCGTGACCGGCCGCCTGCTGCGGCCGCTGCGCCCTTGCCACTCACATGCATCATCCAAGCCCTTCCCGCCTGGTGACGGGCAGCCTTTACGAATTCTGATCACATCGTGCCCGGCGATGTACTACCTCCTGTCGGCACGCCCCGCGACCGCGGCGGCCCGCGCTCACCCCTTATCCCCAGGACGCCCGTTGCGGTCGTTCGCGAGCGACTTAGCCAGGACATCGGCAGGCAGCCGGGCCCACTGCGCCAGATCCTCCAGTGCCACCCCGGCCTGCAGCGCCCCCGCCGCGGTCTCTCGCACGGCCTGGTCGATCAGCGTGGCGGCATGGCCGAGGCTGCCCAGCAACTGCCGCGCGGCATCAACGGCCTTGCCCTGCTGGGCGCCGCGCAGATGGGTCAGCTGCTCCTGCGCGCCGTTGACCAGACCGGTGATCAGCGCACGCTGCTCGGCCGGCACCGCCGTGCGCCAGGTGGTGCCCGAGCCGGGCGATGTGCGCTCCTTGCCCAGCACCCGCAGCTGGGCGGCTATGGTCGCGGGCTGGTGCTCCTGCCGGACCCACCACGGGTTGTTGTCGTACCCGGGCGGTCCGCCTTCGCCGCGGCGCTGGCGGATGACAGCGCCCATCCAGGCGATCAGCGGTCCGCCATAGTCCACCGCGGACAGCGGCCCCAGCCAGGCGCGTCCCACCCGCTCGCCGAGTCGGCGGCAAAACGCGCCGTCGGCGGGCAGCGGCCGCGGCCGCCGGGCACCGCTGTCCGTCCAGGCCAGCTCGGCCATGGCCGGGTCCAGCAGTGCGTCGGCCACGGCCACGACCTCCGGGAAGGTGACCGGGTCCCGTCCCACGAGCCGCCACCGCTGAAGATCCGTTCCCGCGTTGCCGCCCGCCACCCGGTGCAGGCGCTGCGGCCAGATCTCCTCCTGCTCCCAGTGCAGGGCTTCCTCCCACCACCGGGCCACGACCGCGTGCGCCAGGGCGAACACCTGACCGGGCTCCGCCGCGGCCCGCACCGCACGGCGCGCCACCCCCGCCCACCGCCGCTGCGCCGCAGCCACCTCCGGGACACCGCGCAGGTCGAGGTGTTCCAGCGGCTGGTCGGCGTCCGCGTCCAGCAGCCACCGCCCGTGCCGGACACACACCCGCTGCCAGCGCGGCAGATACCGCACCGCCCGCTGAGCCTGCCCGGTACGCCGCGCGGTGCACGAGCGGCAGGCGAACGCCGCTTCGCCCGCCACCGCGCCCGCCGCCCGCCAGCGGGCCTGCGCCAGGGCGGCCTCCCGGCCGGTGCCGGTCTTGGGATCATCCACGGTGAACGCGGGCAGCGCGCGCGCCAGCACCGCCGGCTCGATGCCGCACAGTTCGGCGAGCACAGCCCGCCCGGCTTCGTTGAGCACGATCTCCGCATCGGCCCGCACACCGCCGCCGTCGTTGCGGGCGGGGGAGTTGCGGCACGTCCACAGCCGCAGCACACCCGCAGCCGGCAGGCCATAGCGGTCCGCGGCCCGGCTGATCAGCGACGAGGTCAGCTCCCCGGCCAGCGGCACGGTCCGTAACGCTCCTGCTGTCACAGCTCTCCCCGACGCCCTTTCATGTTCATGTGACGCAGCGCTTCATCTGGCGAGTTGAGCGCGAACCACGCTGCGATTTTGGTCGATGCCATCGGGGCCACCGATCACATCACGGCAGAACGGGTGCGCCCTTCCAGTTCTGTGTCACCAGGGCCCCTGCGGGGGTCCCGGCCAGAAGCTCTTCCCACCCGGCATCAGACATCGGTTTGATCCACCTGAACTGATCGGTGATGCCGCGGCTCTTGGCCAGGCCAATCGTCGTAAGTACGGCGTACTGCAGGAGCACACTCAGGGCATTAGTCGCATGGTGAGAGTGGATGACGATCTTTCCTGACGCTGTCTGGCTGGCGATGCCGGGGCAGTGGACGAGCTTCTGGTCCCGGTCCTGATGGGCGAACCCGTGGCGTACCTTGACCATGGTTTCCAAGAATTGCGACGCCTGCGCCTGGCCAAGCCGAGTGGTGCCGGTCCGCCATGTTCCGGTTCCACCAGTCTCGCTGGGCGAGACCTGGACGACCCAGTCCCAATCGTCATAGGGGTCGTAGCGGAAGAAAGTCCAAAAGAGTTTCCGCAGGTTGTTAGGGCTGGGTGTCTGCACCATGCCTTTCGTGCCCGCGATGTTGTACCAGTTGTTCAGAGGAGGCTTCGCCTGCGGATAGTCACTCTGAGCTGTGATCGCCAAGTCTTCGGTGAAGGCCTCGAGGGCCCCGACAGCCGCGACCACCACGCCACGGTTTAGCGCCGAGTGCTCCACACCGGGCTGGCCGTTGCCGCCCTTGCCCTGTGCCTGCCGTTCGGCGGTTAGTCGGTCTAGACGTTCCTTGGTGACTTTGTGGATCAGCTGAGCATCACGAAGGTAAGCAGTCATCTCATCGATGGGCGACTGCAAGGGATGGAGCGCCATGTGATGCCTTCCCACGCCGGAATCCGTCGAGGCCGGATCATAGGTCAGCATGGTGCGCCGTGGGCCCGGGATCTCCACCGGACAGCCTTCGTTCTGCGCAGTGCTCATTCCGCCAAGCAGGCCGCTCAGCCGCCAACGCAAGCGCTCAGTCAGTCCATTTCCTGCTTCCGGCTCCAGCGCACTGACCGCCTACAGCTCGAACTGGAGGTCGACAATGTCCTTGAGTTCCACTTCGAGGCCGTGGGCACGCCGTCCGCCGTCGCGGAAGTACACCTCCCCCAACGCCTCGGCCGCGAGTTCGCGCAGGTCGTCCTCGCCGACGCCTGCTTCCTGGGCTTGCAGGAGGCGGGCGGCGTGCCGGGGCGGCAGGGCCAGGGTGAGGTGACGCACGCGGGCCTGGTCGGTGCTGCCGACGGCGGCGGTGTAGCCGAACCTCGCCTGCACATCGATCATGATGCCGCTCGTGGTGGCCGCGGCCTGTTTCGCCTTCGCCCTGACCTGCGGCTGCCAGCGCACGCGGACCTCACGCTCGAGGCGGTCGGCGAGCTGTGGCCGGGGCCTTTTGATCTGGTTGTTCACATACCGCTCCACCGTGCGCTGGCTGATGCCGAGCAGCTCGGCCACCGGCATCGTACGGCCGCCGTGCTTCTTGAGGAGGTAACGCATCTGCGCCCCGGCGGACTTGGGAACAGGACGCGTGAACACGCCCTGCACCGCCTTGTCGAGTTCTTCCCCGACCGTGACCATCGCCTGTAACGCTCCCTATTCTCCGGTGTCCTTGGCGGTGACCTCGCCGGTCTTGATGTAGCGGGCGAGGTTGGCGACATGGCCGTCGGCGCCGAGCTGCTCGAGCACGTCAGCCCCCCACAGCACGCTCTGGGTGCCCTCGTGCTTGACCATCCCGGGCGAGACGCCGAGCCGGAAGCTGCCCGGCACGGTCTTGCCGTCGGCCCCGTAGGGCAGAACGTCCAGCGGGCTGGGCCCGTCGGCCGCGTACACCGCGCAGTCGGACAGGACCGCGGCCGGGTACCGGCCGGTGGCCGCCGCCAGGGCGAGCATCTTGCGGTGCATGTTCACCCGGGCCCGGGAGATGACGGTCGCGCGGATGTCCGGCCGCCAGGTCGGGCGGGCCAGGGCGGGCCAGGCCTGCCCCGGCTTCCAGCCGCCCCCGCGCGCCTTCTCCTGCAGCTTGCCGATGCCGCCCTTGACGGTCATCTTGACCGCGTCCACCACGATCCCCAGCTCCGGATCACGGCTCTTGTAGCCGTCCATCGCCTGAAGGAACTGGTGCGGGGACAGCTTCTCCGCGACGCCGAGGTCCGCCATGGTGGCGACGTAGGCATCGCGCAGCCGCTTGTACCAGCCGTCCAGGAACCGGCCGCACTTCCGGCGCACCCAGGCCTCGACGGGGGTGACGTCGTAGCCGAGCTCGACGGCGTAGGCCACGGTGGGCGTGGCATACCAGGCCGGACCGGTCGGGCGCTGGCCGCTCGGCGTGAACGGGCTGGGCAGCAGGCCACCGTCGATCTCGCGCCACTGCTTGGCGACCTTCACCCGGGACAGGTCGACGTGGGAGAGGTCGACTAGCCAGGAACCGGGCACCGCTGGGTCGAAGGCCGGACCGGTGACGTGCTCGGGCGGCGATGCCAGGCCGACGACGGCGCCGTTGGCGGCGGCCCCGAAGGAGAGGTTGACGTCGATGCCGACCAGGTAGCGCTGCATGCATTCGGTGTCGGTGAGATCCCGTGCCCAGTCGTAGGCCTCCTCGAACAGCCGCTCGTCGGGGCCGCGTACGTGGAAGCGTGGCAGGCCGGTCAGGACGGGGTGTCCGTCGGTCGCCTCGCACGGCGCGGGGTCCACCGGCTCTGTGCCCAGCGATCCGGGCCGGTGCTCGGCATGCCGTTTGCCGTTCTCGTCCGGTTCGCTGGCGCGGGTCGGCGGGTTGAGCGCGGTCATCAGCTGCAGCCCGGTTACGGCCGTGGAGCCGACCGGCGTCATCACCCGGGCCGCATACACGCCCAGCACTCGGGCGAGCTCAGGCGGCGGCAACTGGGCGGCATGTCCCCAGGAGCGGTCGTCCAGGGCGCGCCAGGAGGGGATGCACACCTGTACGCACTGGCGGCGGCTGCCGTGGGCGGGACGGTAGATCCGCGCCCACGGCCCCAGCCCGCGCTTGGTGAGCTGCCAGTCGGCGCGCTCCAGCTGCTTGATGACCCTGTGTCCTTCCGGCAGCCGCCCGGCAAGCCGCTCGGCCTCGGACAAGGCGGCGGGCAGGCCGTAGCGCTCGCACGCCGCCTCGGTGAGCACCAGCAGCGGGTCGCCGTCCTTTCCCGAGCCGTGCAGCTTCTGAGACCCCAGCCGTGCCTCGGTGAGCGTCCACTCCACCAGCGCAGGCAGCGACTTGGCGGGCACGTCCAGGATCAGACCGCCGACGCCGTAGCCGGTCACCTGCCGCTCGGTGTCGGCGTCGAGGACGAGCAGCGGACCGTGCGCGTACACGCCGCCGGGCGCGGGAGTGTTCGCCGGGGCAGCCTTTCTCGCAGTGGGGTGCCGCGAGCTCTGCGGAGCCCGCTCGGCACGCGGCACCGGCCGCTGTGTCGCTGCCGCGTGCCGAACGGGCGCTGGGGGAGCAACCGGGGGCTCCTCGGCCTCCGCCGTGGCAGTAGCTTCCGCTGCCCCGCCCGTGGGCCCAGCCTGCGCTGCGGTCGCTGCGGTGGTGAATGTCTGCGGCGCCGCGGTGCCCGTGTCCTCCTGCGGGGCGCCGGTGTTTTCGGGGGCGGGGTAGAGCGTGGCGAGCTGCTTCAGCAGGCGCGCGTACGCCTCCCGCTCCGGCGGCCGGGGCTCGGCCTTGCCTGACTCCCAGCCGCCGACGGTCGCCCGCCGCACGCCCAGGGCGGCGGCCACCTCGTCCAGGGTGAGCGCGTGAGCCTGGCGCAGCCGCCTGCGCTCAGCCGGCGGCGGCAGCGGGGAGCGGGACGCGACCAGCGCGTCGACCGCGTCGAACAACTCGGACATGGGACACCTCCGTCCCTGACTCTACCCCGAAACGCACCTATCGCGTACTAGCGGCGTATGGATCGCGTACATAGAGCGTACGAGCGGTGTTCGGGGTGATAGCGTCCGGTCAAAGGACTTGGATGGAGCCAGCGGCCTGTAGTGCCCGTGTTCTCGGGGCGGGTCGAAGTGGTGCGAGCGCATGCGACGTGTTCGAGGGGGAGCGGTGGCGGCAACGAGTGACGGCTGGACGGGCATGGGCTGGGACTGGACGGATGCCGACGACATCCGCCGACGCCTGGACCAAGGAGCTGATCCGGAGAGCTGGAACGGGAGCAGGCCCCTGCACCGGGCAGCGGTGTTCGGCTCCCCGCAGGCTGTGACGGAACTTGCCCGCCGGGTTGCGGACGTGGACGCGCTGGAGAACGGGGTCACGGCACTGTGGGAAGCAGTCCTGTCCAGGAAGCCGGCCAACGCACGGGCGCTCGCCGCCGCCGGGGCCGATCCCTGGCGGCCGTCGCTCGGCGGCTGGTCGCCGGGGCGGCTGAGCCTGGCCGGACCGACGCCCGAGCTGTTCCCGGTACCGGAAGGGGTAGCCCTGAGCGACACCGAGCATGCGGCAGCGCAGGAGGCCCATCGCCTCACCACGGCCTTGGGCGAGTTCTACTACGACGGCACGGGCCTGGCCTGCGTGGCGGGCATCGACGCGGCCGAGGCGGTGCGCCGTCTTGAGGCCACACCGGTGGACGGCGAACTCATCGACGCGCTGCTGGAGGATTACTACGCGTACGACATGGACGAGAGCCTGCACATCGTCGGCGTGACCTCCGTGCCGGGCGGCTGCGTGGTCACCCAGCCCTGGGGATACGCACCGCAGATGCCGGGCGTGCTGACCCGGCTGTCCGCCGGCACCCTCTGCTACGGCCTCTACGCCAACCCCAAGAGCGGCAACCAGGGCAGCATCGCCCGCCATGCAACGATCGAAGGCTCAGACCTGCACCCCGGCGGAGGACCGGACGAGAACGACACCCCCGCAGAAGTGCTGGCCTCCTACCTCTACCACCACAACGCCATCGCCTACACCTGCGCCTTCGCAGGCCTGCGCCTGGCCGACAGGCGCGCCGTGACCGGACCGCCCGATGTGTGGGCCGAACTGCCCCGCCGCGACTACTGGAGTCACTGACTCAGAAAAGAGCTGCCATGACGGTGGTGGAACTGCCGCGCCCCGGCCGCCCCGGGCGCGCGCGGCTCTTTCCCGACCAGGCCGAGGCCGTTAAACGGCTGGCACGGCATCTGCGGCGCGCGGGGACGCGCGCCCTGTTGGTGTCGGCGACGGGCACCGGCAAGACGCTGGTGTCCATCCGCACCGCGGACGAACTCGGTGCACGGCTGGTGCTGTTCGTGGTGCCCACCTTGGATCTGGCGGCGCAGACGGCGCTGGCCTGGCGCCGGGACGGCCACGGCGAGCACATGGTGATCGTCTCCTCCCTGGACACCGCGGGCCGCGACGACCTGGTCGCCGCCCGCGTCATGTCGAGCACCGACCCGCACGCGCTGGGCGGGCTGATGTCGGTGGTGGGCCAGGGCGAGGACCAGATCCCGGCGTTGACGGTGATCTGCACCTACGACTCCCTGGACAAGATCGAACAAACCCAGAAGACGGGCTACGACGTTCCGCCGTTCGACCTGGCGATCATGGACGAAGCCCACCGGATCGCCGGCCGGGCCGACAAGAAGTGGGCGATCGTCAACGACGCACAGCGCATCCACGCCGAGCGCCGCCTCTACATGACCGCCACCCCCCGCATCTTCGCCGCCCCCGAACTGGCCGAGTCCGCCGACACCACCCGCCCCCGCCGCCGGCCCGCCGCTGCCGAGCCGGACGCGGACGCGTTCGCCAACTCCATGGACAACGAGCAGGTGTACGGCAAAAAGGTCGTCGAATACCCGCTCGCGAAAGCAGTGGCCGACGGCCGGGCTGCGGACTACCGCATCGTGGTGCCCACCCTCACCGACGCCGACCTGCGCCGCCGCCTGAACATGCCCGCCCCGGGCAGCGCAGACCCCAGCGGCACTGCCGGGCAGGAAAAGACGGACAGCGCGCTGCGCACCACCGCCCTGCACCTGGCCGTCCTGCGCGCCATGACGGAGCACGGCCTGAAGAAAGTCCTGGTCTACTTCAACCTCGTCTCCGACGCCCGCCGCTTCGCCCGCGAACTCCCGCACACCCTGCGTCTGCTGGCCCGCACCGACCCCGGCATCGTCCCGGACATCACCCCTGAGCTGTTCTTCGCCCACGGCGAGCACACCCCCGCCCAGCGCGCCGAAACCTTCGCCTCCTTCGCGGCCGCTGACTGCGCGATCCTCGCCAACTCCCGCCTGATCGCTGAAGGTGTCGACATTCCCAGCGTGGACGCGATCGTCTTCGCCGACCCCACCCGCAGCGTCATCCGCTGTGTCCAAGCCCTCGGCCGCGCCCTGCGCCTCGACGTGAGCGGCAAGACCGCCTCACTGATCGTCCCCGTCTACATCCCGCCCGGCGCCGACGGCGAGAACATCCTCGGCACTGCCTATGAACCGGTATGGGCGATCGCCTGCGCACTGGCCAGCCACGACCACCGCATCCTCGAACGCCTCCCGGACAAGGCCAACCGCCTGCCGAAGGAGACCAGCGATGTCATCCAGCGCCGCTGGCACTTCGACTTCACCGTCCACCCCGAACGCATCGCCCAGGCCATGGACCTGGTCTCCTTCGACCCCCGCGACCCCGCCACATCCCGCTCCCGCCGCCTCGGCCTCACCGCAGCCCAGGCCTACCACCACCAGTACGGTCACCTCGACGTCCCCGCCGACTACATCGACCCCACCGGCCACACCCTGGGCACCTTCATCACCACCATGCGCGACGCCCGCAAAAACGGCCGCCTCGAAGCGGACTGGACCGCCGAACTCGACGCCCTGGACATGATCTGGGACAAACACGACGCCGCCTGGCGCTCCAAGCTCGCCTCCGCCGCCGACCACCACCACACCCACGGCCACCTCGCCGTCCCCGCCACCACCCCGCTCGGAGCCTGGCTCGCCGAACAACGACACCTCGCAGCCAACGACCAGCTCACCCCCGCCCGCACCGACGCCCTGAACAACCTCGACCCGAACTGGCGCCTGCCCCACGGTGCGGACTGGCACCGCAAGTACCACCTCCTGCGCACCCACCTTCAAGCAGGCAACGACCCCGCCGCCTTCACCCCCGACACCCGCATCGCCGGCGTCAACATCACCTCCTGGCTCACCCGCCAGCTCACCCGATGGACCACCCTGCACCCCAGCCAGCGCGACCTGCTCACCGCACTCAACCTCACCCCCGCCACCAGCCCCTTGGCCCCCGCCCCCCGCACCCGCCGCACCTTCCCCCAGACCGTGCAACTCCTGGAACTCTTCCTCCACCGCCACGGCCGCGCCCCCACCGCCCGCGAAACCCTCCGCGTCGACGGCGACACCGTCCAGATCGGCCCTTGGTTCGCCAAAACCCGCACCAAGCACCGCGAAGACCAACTCCCCGCAGAGCACGCCGCCCTGATCGCCTCCCTCTTCGACGGAAACTGGTGCGCCCCAGACCCCGTCCCGGCCGCCCTGACGTAAGGCCTTCCAGCATCCGGCCCAGCACCGCGGTCACTCGTACGGGCCCCGTCCCGGCCTCGTCAGCCCTCGCTGCCGGGGCAAGCGCCCGATCATGGCGAACGGAGCCCGGCCGGGCGCCCTTCGCACGTCGACCGGCCGGGCCGCACCACCAGCACCGCGACCCGGTCGCACTGCCGATCGCCGCACCGAATCCGGGCGGCTCACCGCGGTCGCGTCGGACGGCCCGCTTCCTGGAGGCGATCCCGCGCGTGCGACCGCGCCCAGGCCGCGCGCGGGGTTCACACTGCTCACCCACGGTCGTGCGGGCGCCGCCCCGGTCATGCCGCGCCTCTCTGTCGTGCTCGGAGGGGCATCATGGGGTGCGGAGCCCGTCCGGCGCCCTTCGCACGCCGACCGGACGGGCCGCCCCCCGGTGGGCCCGGCCGGACGCCTCAGCGCGGCCATCCGCCTGCGCAGAAGGTGTCGTCTTCTGCCAGAGTCCGGTAGGTCACTCCTTCCCAGCCGTTGGGACGGTCGGCGAGCCTCGTCTCGGCCTCGGCGGCCAGATAGGCGTGTACCGGCTCCTTGCCACCCACCTGCAACAGGGTGGTGAGCTGGCGCCGGATCCCGGCCAGGGTGCGGTTGGCCTGCGCGGCGAACCGCTCAGCAAGCCGGAACCGCTCGAAGTGATGCCGGGTCCTCTGCGCGAGTACCTGCTCCCACGAGCTCGGAGCGCTGACGAAGAACTCGAGCCAGAGCGGGCTTGATTCCACGATCTTCGCCTCGAGCCATCGGTCCTGGTCTATGCGGTCCAGGTAGGGGTGCAGCAGCGTTGTCTCCGCGCTCGAGGGCACCCTCTCGCCCTTGGCATGGTTGCACTCGGCACACGCCGGCACGAGATTGAGTGGATCCACACACAGCGCCGGGAACAGCTTCTTCGGCAGGAAGTGGTCCAGCGTGGTGACGGTGCCATGCCCGCACAGAGGGCACCTCTCGTACAACGGGGCCCGCATCAGCTGGTCGTAGATCCGGCGCCCCTTCCCTTCGACCATGCCGTTCTTGTAGACCCACCGCACAGCATCGTCAGCACCGATCCCCGGCACACGGAAAGACCCACTCCTCAGATCGTGCAGAGCACCCTCCTCCGCGGCGACGCGAAAGCGCGCCCCTGCGTCCTCGACGCTCTCCCCGGCGGCAACGAGCCGTTCGCGGCGCTGCGGGTCACGGGCATTGCCCACGCACGTGTCGAAACTGAGGCGCGCGGACACGGCTGGTGGCTCGAGCGGCCACATCAGCGGCGCTCCCGGTAGGCCAGGAGAATCCGGACCAGCCCTTTGGCCTCACCGCCGAGCTGACCGCCGAAACGGGCCAGGACCTCCTCGTAAGAGCCGCATTCCCTCACCGCCTTCTCGATCTCGGCCTGGACGCCGGATTGGGCGACCTCCAGGCCGAAGACCTCGTGCGTGAGGATGCCGACGTTTTCCCCGTAGGTTTCGATCTCCGGCCGCACGGGCCGGCCGCCGTGATCCCAGCGGCCGATCTTCCAGACGCATGAGCGCGGTACCTCCTGCAGGACCACCGGCGAGTGCGTGGCGATCACCGCGACCCCATTGCGGTCGGTGAGAAGATCCGACACCGCCCTGACGAACGACGCCAACAGAGGCGGATGAAGATGCGCCTCGGGTTCGTCCAGGAGCACCAGGGACGCCTCGGCAACTGTCTCCACCAGCCGTGTCATGGTCAGCAGGACGATTGCGTGCCCCGAACTCAGAGAGGTGAAGAGCACCTCGGCCCTTTTCTCGTCCTCCTTCTGGAACGCCTCGCGCTCCCGCAGATCCCGCGCGAAGGAATGGACGGGGCACTGGTGGAACTGCGGGTCGCTGCCCAGTCTGTCCAGCGCGGCGATCCACCGGTCGACACGGCCAGCAGCCACGACCTCCGCCACGCTCTTGCTGAACCCCTTGCGCAGGTCCTCGTAGGACATGCGCTCACCTGTGGAGCGGCCGAACTCGTCGACCTTGGCGAGACCCACGTACCAATAGGCAACCGAGGGCCTGCGGCTCCGGCTTGGTCCACGGCTGCCGCCGGGCACATTCTGAGGATCCCAGCCCTTCAGCTCGGCCTGATCGTCCTCGCCCTCGTCAGACTCGGGGCGTTCCTGGGCGGGATCGAAGGCGCTGAAAGCCACCGAGACCACGTTGACGAACGTTCCGGGCGCGGCCTTGGACCACTCGATTCTCCCCAGTTCGGCGCCGCGCCCTTCAGGGGCCACTACCGCGCTGGCGAGGTCGCCGAGCAGGGTCGTCTTCCCTACGCCGTTTCGGCCAATCAGTACATGTACGTTCGTCGGAGGAGTGGAGTTGGGCCGAACAGCGAAGGACAGGCGCCAAGGCTCCGACGCGACTTCCTCGTACGGAGGGGCAGGCGCGACGTAGGAGAAGTCGTAGTCCGTGAACTGCAAGCCTCCCCAGGCGATACGCCGGAACTGGACCCCGACTGTCTGGGGCGTGACCGCGTGAAGCAGCGACGCGTGCGTGACGTCCCACAGCATCGCCTGATCGAACAGATCCTCGTCGTAGGCGATGTCACAGAGCCCGTCCAGGATTTCCGCGCGCAGCATCGGGCCAAGCGTCCGGATGTTGCCGTAGTAGCTGTCATTCTGGCCCACGGAGAACCAGTACAAGCGACGGTCGTACCCCGGTCCCAACGAGGCGAGACTCCCGGCCTCAAGGGGTTGTTCCCCCCGGATGAGGTCGGCATAGCCGATCTTGACCAGACCCAGCTCGCGGTCTGCCCCCGCACCATCTCGGAACCACAGTCGATACAGCGTGCAGTACTCATCACCCTGCGTCTGTGACACCGGCGCCGGCACCAGGACACACCCACGATCACCACCCCGTAGACGCTCGTCCTCCCGTAGCACGGTGAACCGCACGGACCCCTCCTGTCGCAGACTGCACTGCCCACGGATGCCTCCACCGAAGAGGCATGGATGCGACCACTCAGCGAGCGGGTCGTCAACCGTCCTGAAGGGTATGACCAGGCGTCGTCTTTGGGCAGCCGATCACTCTCGACGCGATCCTGCGGCAGCGACTGGTACAGCCGGACCGCGGCGGAGTCGCGCCAGACCGGCCCGCCCATGTCCCCCGGCTCTGCAACTGTCCGCTACCGCACCGGGTTCGGCCGATCTCCGCAATCCCAGCCCGGGCCAGGCCCGACGTCGGGACACTGAGGACGCTGATGGACGTCAGGGGGGCTGATGGGTTACACCGCTGTGCATTCGGTCTGGGGCCGGCTGGACGCGTCGTTGGACGACCTGGGGTGCGGCCGTACCTGGGCGGAGGTCCACCGGGTCAAGGGGCTTGGGCTGGCATGCCCGGAGTGCGGCGGAAGGATCTTCGCCCGGGCCTCCCAGCACGGGCTGCGCCACTTCTGCCACCGGGTGCGGCCGTTGGACTGCGAGCTGGCGAACGAGTCGCAGGAGCATCATCTCCTCAAGCTGGAGCTGGCCGTGGCGGCCCGGGCGGCCGGGTGGCCGGGTGGCGGGCGGAGCTGGAGGTGAGCGGTGAGCTGCGGGAATGGCGGGCCGACGTGCTGGTCTTCGACGAACAGGGCCGGCCCTTCATGGCACTGGAGGCGCAGCTGTCGCCGATGACGCCCACCGAGGCGCGGATGCGCACCGACCGCTACGCGCGCGACGGGGTGGCGGTGTGCTGGGTCGGGTTGCAGGACCGCCCCTGGGAGCGGGTCGTGCCCGCGCTCAGAGTCCGGGCCCCAGCCGAGCGAGGCGAATCCTGGACGGTGCTGCACGGTCTGGCCCGATACACCTGGACGCCCCGGACCATGAAGGGCAAGGCGAAGTGGGAGCACATCACCTGCCTGCTCGGTGACGCCCT
This sequence comes from Streptomyces sp. DSM 118878, assembly GCF_052936595.1. Taxonomy (NCBI): domain Bacteria; kingdom Bacillati; phylum Actinomycetota; class Actinomycetes; order Kitasatosporales; family Streptomycetaceae; genus Streptomyces; species Streptomyces sp. DSM 118878. The sequence continues at coordinate 15,082 of NZ_CP193622.1, read as the reverse complement.
GGCGTGGATCCTCCAAGGGCGGGTGCGCGTCCACACGGGAGTGAACGGCACGGTGTGGTGGACGGCGCCCGTCTACGAGGAACTCGCGCTGGCCCGCGCCCGGATGGAGGCCGACGCCGAAGCCACCGGCCAGGCAGCCGCCGCGAAGCGCCGCCGCGAGGAGACCGCGGCCGCCGACCGGCGCCGCCGACCGGCGCCGCCGGGCCGCCGAGCAGCGGGTCCTTAACCGTCAGGCCGCTCTGGAGGAGCGGCAGGCCGAGATGGAGCGGCTGACGGGGTTCTTCCAGCGCACAGGCTTCGACCTCACGGCCTGGGACACCTTCACGCGGCTGGTCCGCTCCGCTTCCGGCAAGGCGATCGTGTATGGGGAAGAGAGTCGCCGCTACGGAAGCGGCCTCCTGGTCCACGCGCGGACACGGGGGACAGGCGGCGGATACACCCTGGCCGCCGTGGTCTGCCCCGACCCCGCAGCACTCATCCGGTGGCCGGAGAAGCTCGACATCCTGGTCCCCGACCACACCTGGCTCGCCCGCCTCCGGGCCGCCGCCCGGGTGCCGCTGCGGGTCGCCGTGCTCGACCCACGTACCGGACGCAGCATGTTCGAACGCATCCACCCAGCCCTGGATCCGGTCGCGGGACCGGACCGGCCCGCATGAGCCCACCACTCCTCGCGCCTGAACCGGCCGACCTACACCGACGTCACGGTCCCCCGGGGTGCCCTGGTCCTGCGTCCGGAGAGCGAGGGTGACTGCCGCGTTACTCAGGTGGCTTACCGGAGATGCCCACGTACCAGTCGTCGGCCTCCGTCATCCCGTCCATGCTCGGCTGGTAGGGCTTGACGACGTCGTCGGCGTCCTTGAAGTACACCGTGCTGCAGAGCGGGTACTCCTTCCCGGTGGGGGCCGTGACCGCCTCCCGGGGGGCCACCCACACGAATTTTCCCGGCTGAGCCCACTTCTCGCGGGCGAAGGTCAAGGTGGGGTCCGCCGTCCCCTGCCGCAGCAGGTCCGACCAGCTCATGTACGTCACCTCGTGAGCGTAGAGCGCAAACTCTGCGCCACGGTAGGGGAGTTGACAGCAACGATCACAGCATGCTCGCAGTCGGGCCGACAGCACGCCGGGCCTCGTCGTGGCGCTCACCCCGGTGGTCCGCAGCGGTCGCCTGGTCCGGCGACACACGCGCCCACCTCCTGCTGGACGGACGCGCATCGTCGAGCATCCGGGCTGTGGCAGCGGGCTGTGAGGGACCGGCCAGCATCGTGCGCGGCACCCTGAACGCTTAATATCACGCGGTGTGTGGCGTGCGCATGTGGTGGGCTCTGCTGAGGGGTGCGTTCGCCTAACGGGCCCGCCACGCCCCGGACATGCGAGAGGATGCTCCTGTGATCAACGGGGATCTCTCAGCACGGCTGGCCGGCGCACGGGGCCGCCTCATCATCGAGCTCAGCTGCGCCGTGACCGGCTGGGGCGGTCAGGTGCCCGAAGACCCCGGGGTGGCCGAGCTGGCCGACCTCCTGGACACCGCAGCAGCGAACCTCCACGACGCCACACGCTCGGGCACCAGGGCCGAACTGGCACTCGCGGTGGGCCACCTGAGAGCTGCGGACCGCCTCGGCGGGCTTCTGCCGGCCGTGAGGCTGTGGCACCTGCGGCAGGCGCTCCAGCGAGCCGCCACCCTCCCGCATTCTAAAGAGCCCACCACCGCTGCCGGTGTACCGGCGTCGCAGACCTGCTGAACCGACCGCAACGGCTTCAGCCGCTGGTCCTGGAGCGCCCTGACCACGAGCCCGCCGGCGAGGCGGGGGAGACGAGAACTGGCATGACCGAGGACCGCGGCGCCGCAGGCCCTTACATCGAGTACGACGGGCTGCCCGTCCTGCACGGTTCGGAGGTGAAGTTGCCGCTGATTCATCCGTACGCCCCGGTGAAGGCCGGGCGTTACATCACCCCGGGAGGCGGACGCCTGACCATCCGCAAGAGTGAGACGAACTCCGCCCATCTGCGGATCACGCTGGATCACCTCGGCTGCCCCGCACAGTGCACCCCGGAGAAGAGCGCCGCCTTCCGGGGGCTCGCCCTGGCCGCCGAGGGCTACTGCGTCCGTGCCGGTTGCCGCCACCGTCCGGTGTTTTCGGACGGGGTGATGCGCTGCTTCGAGGTGCGCACCGGCAGCATCCCGCTCGCCGCGTTCGTGCGCGCCATGCTCGCGATCGAGCTGGGAGACCTCACCCCGGCCGGCCGGCTCATTGAGGACGCCGAGGCCCGGTTCGGGCCCGTCCGACCGGCGGAAGCGCTGGACGGAGGAGGCTAGACGGAGGGGAGTTGAGGGCCGTAGGACCCAACAGGCACTACGACGCGCCGAGGACTCCGTCGCACACCGTTTGCCCGCACAGCTCAGCGTCCCGGGGAACACCACACCGGTCACCTCGGTGAGGGCTGGGAAGAACGCCGGGGCGTCCTCCAGGGTCCCGATCCCACAGCATGCCCCTCCCGATGCGGCCTCCAACGCCGCCGCGCTGACGCACAGCCGCCGGGTGGCCCCCCGGCCACGCCCCGTACTGCCTCCGCCGGGAGAAGGTCAGCGGCGTGTGAGCCGCTCGTCCACCATGCGCAAGTGGGCAGCAGGATCGTCGTAGGGCAACAGGGAGGACGTGTCGACGAAGGAGACGACGGCGGGCCAGAGTGCCGACGCGGCAGGGGAGTCGTTGCCTGCGTGGCGCTCGGTGACGGCCGCGGCCGCCCCGGCCAGGAGGTCGGCGAGCTGAACAGAGGGGTGGTCGGAGCTGGAGCCGCGGACGACGGCCGCGATATCAGCGCCGCGCTCCCGCGTGAACAGGGACATGCCGACCGGGCTGCGGGCGTAGAGCTTCACCGTGCTCAGGGCGTTGTCGGTGAGCATGCGCTGCTCGTCGGTGAGCAGGCTGACACGACCGAGGCTGTGACCCCAGCGACGAGCTGTCTGGGCTGCTGCGGGTATGAGCATTTCCAGCAGAGGAAAATTTGCGTCCTCGTCGTGCAGGGCCGCGGCGTAGGCCCGAGTGGAACGCAGCCGTGCCAGCAGCTCGGTGACGGGCTTGCGCGTCGAGGCCGCCCAAGCCCGTTCGATCACCGTGAAGAACGCCTCCGACGCCTCCCCATGGCGGGCAGCTCCCCGCTGGGAAGCCAGTGCCACGAACGCAGACATCAGATCCCCGAACAAAGGCCCCCGTAGAGCCCGCGGCCCTTCAAGAGCCAACGTCCGTGCCAGAGCACGGGCCTGGCCATCGGCATACAGGTTGCCGCCCTCGGCGTACTCCTTCTCCTCCAGCAGCAGGTCGATCACCTTCGCCGAGGCCGCGTACTCCTTCTCAACGACATACACCGAGCACCTGTCGCGGAGCGCACCACCGGGCGCCCACAACTCCTGCAACAAGGAAAGCCGCTGCGCATGGTCCTTGAAGAGGCGGAACTTAAGCTCCCCCGCCTGGCGGATGCCGCCCCGCTCCCGCAGGGCTTGCACCAACACTGCGGCCTCCACGTCATCGACGGCGACCGAAGCGAAGACCAGGAACCGGCGGTGCCTGCCGATGAGCTGTTCGCCGTCCCACCCCGACTCGTCGCAGGCGACCCACCGCCCATGACTCTCGTCATCCGCAGTGGGCTGGTGCTGCGTGAGCTGCGTGTACTTCTCTCCGGTCAGTGGCACAGCGACATTGTCCACGCCCGGCCCCAAACGACTGAGGCTGGTGCCAGTCATAGCCGGTGGGCGATGTGCTGCTCCCACGGGTGCAGCCAGTCGCCGGGCCCCTCCTGGCGACCACCGGCCTCCTCACCCACCCGGCTCCCGGACGCTGGACCCTTGGCGTTCTGCGACCGGCCTCGGCTGCAGGGGCCATGACCGACCACCGCACAGAGGCCCCGTCCTGCGGGTGCGCGAAGCACTGCTCAACGCTACCCAGACCCACGAGGCTTGTCCTCACCCCTCGCTGCCGTCCGTTGCCTCCCCAGCCGCAGCAGCCTGCTCGCGAAGCGTGGTCATCCACGTCTCCATGAAGCCGGCCGCGCCGGTCTCGTCCCCCGGGATCTGAAAGACGTCCGGGCTCTGCGCGAGCTGCTCCATGAGTGCCTCGTACAGGTGGCCGAAGAGCGGTTCGAGGCACATGGCCAGGCTTTCGGCGTACTCCCTGGGGGAGGGGGCCAAAGAGATCATGTGGTCCAGGAACGGGCCCATGCCCCATGAGTCGATCAGATCCCGCATCGCCGCCAGCCCGGGCGTATCCGGCATGAACAGCCCGTGCATCATGTACAGCCCGTAGAACATCCGCAGGCCGAGCAGCACCGTTCGCGCATGCACCAGCTCCTCACCCCCGGCCCGCTGAACCGGCCCCAGGACGTCCGCGTGCTGCTGGAGCAGCCCCCAGTCCACCGGCGGGCCCTCGCCCCGCTCGGCCGCCCCCAGCATGCGCGCCCAGTCCTCCACGCTCAGCCCGAACATGCCCCAGGTGCCGAACGTCTCGGCCAGCGCGTCCGCCCCCACCTCCTGTGCCCCCAGGCCGATCGCCGCGACCAGGTGCACCATCCCGCCGAGCTCCGGCCCCTCGGGCAGATCCTCGTCTGCCAGAAGTGCCGCACGCATCAACGCGGGGTGCGCCGCCCCGCGGTACGCCCGGGATCCGATCATCTGCTCTGTCACCGCGTACAACGCGTCCTGTGCCTCCTCACCCGCCGAGGCCGCGCCCCGAGCGACCTCCATCAGCCGGTGCGACACCGTCCCGCGCAGCGCCCACACCAGAGCCTCGCGCACCGCATCCACCGGTGGCTCCGGCACCTGCACCGCTCCCGGCTGCGCAGGCATGCCGGCCTCGGCGAACCAGTCCAGCACGGCCAGCCGCCGGTCACGCCCCTGGCGAAGATGCCGGGCCAGAGCAGCCGCGCTCTCGACGACCACCGGATCGACCACGTCCACTACCGACCCCCGGCCCCGCCCCAGGCCACGCCGCCGATGACGCGGCAACAGCCCCACTCGCCGCCAGCTCTCCAACTGGGACGTCGTCACCACCACTCCTCGCGAGGCCAGTTCACGTACCACCTGCTGATCAGCCGGACCCGGCGCTCCTCGTGCCATGCCCACCATTACAACCCCGAGAAGTGCCATTCTCGGCGAAATTCGACATCTGGCTCACTGGACCCCAACACCACTTCGGTGCCCGCCCACCGCGAGGAGCAGCCCGACCATGACCCGCGCCCACCGACGCCGCACCCGAACCAGAACAGCCGCAGCCCTCACCACCGTGCTCCTCACCCTCCTCGGCGCAGCCGCCCTCCACCACCCCGACCACATCAAGCGCCTCCTGCTCTGCCTCACCGCGGCGCTCGGCGCGATCACCGCCACCCTCGCCCTCGCCTCAGCCTTCGCCCCCACCACCGCCACCCGCACCGCCGCCCGCCACACCCTCGACCTCCTGCTGCGCTTGGTGCCCTGGTACACACCACGCGGCTGACCCGCCCCGCCACCTGCGCCGCTGGCCACGAACAGAAGAAGCTCGGCACTGCGCCCGGCCGATGCGAGAAGGCCAGCAGCCCCAGATCACGGCCTCCCGCCGCTGACGAGGAAACGAGCCGGTGTCAGTGGCGGCTGATAGATCACCGACCATGACGGACGTACCGGTAGCCGTGACCGACCACACCGCGGTGCCTCCTTACGTTTTGAGCGACCTTGCCGAGGCCGCGGTGCCGGAGAAGATCCAACTGGCCAGGTCATGGCTTCAAAGCCAGGAGCGGGCCATGGCAGAGGTGTTCCTGGAAGAGGGGCGCAGGCAGTTGCCTGTGGACGGCGACTACACCGACTGGCGTCGGGCCCAGCAGCGACGGCTCGGACAAGCTCGGGAACGCTGGCTGCGGGCACTGGCGGACGCGGGGTACAACATCATTGGTGCAGGCGGCCGGTCGCTGGCCTACGTGCGTCCCGATCTCCTGGACGAGTACGACTCCAGCCACCCGGAGAACCCGGCCGAACTACCGTTCACTGCGCGCGTGACCGCGTCGCAGAGCGTGTGGTGGCGCTGCCTCCGGGATGAAAGCCACCAGTGGAGGACCTCGTTCAACAACCGGCATGTCGTAGGGACGGGTTGCCCCAGATGCGGCAAGAAGGGAGTCTCCCGCCGGGAGCAGGAGATCTACACCGCCCTGCGCGAGCGTCTGCCCGACCTGGTCAGCCCAGGCTCTGTGCCACGGCACGAACCGCCTCAGGCAGGCCGCCGCCTGAGGTCGTGGCGGGTCGACTTGCTGCTGCCGGGCACTCCACCGGTCGCTGTCGAGTACGACGGTGCCTACTGGCACAAGGACGCCTTCCGGAAAGATCAGGAGAAGGCGGCGGATCTCATGGCCTCGGGGCACATCGTGATTCGCGTACGTGAGCAGCCGCTGCCCACCATCACCCCCCACGACATCGCCTGCACGCCGGACCAGCCGGCCGACACGGTCGCCGAGCTGGTGTACCGCAAGATCGTGGAAGTGACGCCTGAGCTCGTCCCGGAACCCTCCGACGACCCGGAGCCCACAGAGGGGACCCAACTGCAGCTCTTCCCCGATGACACCCCTGCCCCGGGGACCGCGCACAAAGACGCACGCAGCCAAGCTCAGCGCATCGCCGTGAACGCGCTGTTGATGGAGGCACTCCTTCAGATCCAGACCCTGTCCGTCAACAACGATCTGGCCCTGGGAGAACACCTGGTGTGCCGCCGCCCAGCAGAAGATGTGCTGACCGTGCTGAGGCAGGACGCGGGTGGACTACTCGCATTGAGCCAAGCAGCACTCCGAATCCTCGGGCCGACCCAACCCGACCCGAGCGCCGTTCACTCACTCGGACAACCCGGTTGACGTAGGTGCTGCTACGCGTCGTCCTTGGCTCGGATCGTCCTGATGAGCGCAGCTTCGGCGCGCATGATTCCAAGGGCCTTTGGCTGATCAGCGGGGGTGTGGGTGAGCTGGTCCAGGAGGGCGCGCAGCTCGCTGCGGCGGATCTCGGGATGGGCCGGTGCAGGGCCGGGCCGCTGCTGGGTGTGTACCGCTGTCAGCCGCGGCGACCGGACCTCCAGCGGGGCGCCGGGAAGCTGCAGCCGGGCGGGCCAGGGCATGGATGGGAGCCGGTAGACGGCGTCCTGGCACCAGGCTGCTGCCCCCGCGTTGGCCTTGGCAGCGATCCTGCGCGTGAGCCCTTGATACGGGCGGTAGTGCGCGCGGGGTGTGGAGATGAGCAGACACGTCGGTGACAGCGGAGCGAAGACCTCGACCGTCTCGGGCAGCAGCGGGGGAGTGAGGCAGAAGCTGCCGTCCTTGCGGCGCAAGGCCACACCGCTGTCGCCCAGGGTCAGCAACGGCTCCGCCGAGCGCAGCACCACCAGTCGACGGCCCGGGACGGTGAGGAGATCGCGGGTGCGCGCGGAGGCGCGGATCATGGAGCGCAGCGCCGAGCGCGAGTCAGCGACCACGCACGGGCCGGGAGCTGTGCGTACGGCCGTCCAGAACACCTCCATCCGCTCAGCGTCCGAGAGCGGCCGCCCCAGCTGTTCCTCGCAGAAACCCACTGCCTCCGAAGCCCACAAAGCGGGGAAGAGCTGCCGGCCGACCTGCTCGTCGAAGGACCTGAACGCCTGCGTGCGCACCACCTGCCAGGCCAGCGCGTCCAGCACGAGAGCATGCTGCGCCCGGTCCAGCGGCCACCGTCCCTCACGCACGGCGCGCAGAACCGGCGCGCACGGGCCGTCGACATGGTGGTCCAGGTAGGTCTCCAACGCCACGCGCCGCTCGCCCTCCGCGAGGGGGTCGGTGTTGAAGTCCCGAGCCACCGCCGCGCGCCTCACGGGAGTGCGATGCTCCGCGCCGCTGCGCCTCCGCCCGAGTACGTGTCCATCCTCGGCGAAGGCACGCAGCCAGTACTTCGGCACCAGGTGGTGCTCCCTGGAAGTGTTCGCCCCCATCCCACCCTCCCCTTACAGCGCCGCACCGACGGTCTCGGACGGCTTGTGTCCGGCTGCGTCACGGCTCCAGGGGTAGCTGCTCCACCCGGCGTCCAGGACCGGGTTGCGGGCGTGGTCGTGCTCCGACAGCGCCTCGCGCAGGGCGTAGGTGGAGCGCCGGGCGTCGGCAGCCCGCTCCAGCAGGAGCCGGCCGACGGGGGCGTCGGTGATGGTGACCATGTCCTCCAGTTCGCCGATGCTGCACACCGTCACGGGCACCGCGGTGGCCGGCAGGAACGGCCGTTGTATGGGGGCGTTGACGATGTGGAACGGCTCCATTGTCACGATCAGCCCTTGCACGGGCCGGTCGGTGGGCACCTTGGCGAACTCCTTGCGCCCGGACGCGATCAGAGCGGCGGTGTTGTCGATCTGCTCGTAGGCCCGGCCGAGCATGCGCTGCAGCTCCGCGACCCGGCGCTCGGTGGCCAGCCGCAGATGCGCGGTGGGCCGTACGGACTTCACCTCCACCAGCAGCACCAGTTCCTCGGTGACGACGATCCAGTCGACGCTGAGCGACCGGTTTGGGCCGTAGACGATTTCCGGGAGGACCGCCGCTTCGGGCAGCAGCCCGAGCTGGCGGCCCACGTAGGCCTCGAACAGGTCACCCAGGTCCTCCGCGAAGGCACTGCCGAACCGGGCGACCCCGGTGTAGTAGATGCCCAGCGGGCTCGCCTTGGCCGCAACCAGCTGGCTGACCGGTGCGAGCAGATCTGGACCGTGTCCCTTGACCAGCGGCGTGGTGCGCAGCGGGTTGTACTCGTAGCGCCGCAGGAGCCGATCGGTGGTCACCTGGGCCTGTTTGTTGGCCTGCCGGAAGGCGGCCTTAGCGGTCACGAAGTGTTCCTCGGCCACGGACAGGATGGTCGAGGCCGGGATCTCCGCACAGATCCGCTCGGCATCGGGCGCCTCCAAGGATGCCGGATCGAACCGGCCGGCGCAGTGGACCGCCGACGCCCACAGCAGCTGAGCGATGCCGACATAGTGCGACAGGCTCGTGCCCAGCAACTCCTCCTCCCAGCCCGGACGCAGGCACCGCGCCTCCCGCGTCCCCGTCGTCTGCGTGAGCATCGCCGCGGAACGCCCCAGCTCCCGCCCCACCGGCTCCTGGTAGATCATCTGCTCCCCGGCGGCGCGCAGCAGGAACCGGGCCAGAGCATCCCCGTCGTTGCCGTGGTCGTAGAGGTAGGGCTCCTCCAGCTGCGAGTGCATGTTCAGGATCCGCAGCAGGTCCGCCTCGCTCGCGTCCTTGCGGTACTCGTTCCCGCACGCCAGCGACACCCGGGCAGCGTCAGCCAGCGCCCACGGCAGGTACTTACGGCCCTGGCTCTCCAGCCACGACGACTCCAACGCGTAGGCAGCCGACGCTTGCGCGATCAGCGGCAGCAGGGCACTGGGCCGGTGCCTGCGAACCCGCGCCACATAGTCACGATCCCGGACCGCTCGACTGCCTGGTGCCCACGTCATGCGCTCAAGGATCTCGCACCCGCATCTGCGCTGTCCCGCCCATTAACGCCTCTCCAGGAAGCCAGCACCGGCGCCCCGAACACCAGCTGCGCGGACTCTCAAATCCCCGCACGCTGCGAAGTGCTGGCCTTCGCCCAGTTGCCGCCGCCCCGCACATCGACCACGGGTCTTCGCCGCTCGCCCCGCCGAGGAGAAGCGGCAGTGCACGCGGCTGCGGCGCGGTCTCTGACGAGGCCGCGCCGCAGCCAGGGCCGATGGCCGGAAGACGGCCCGGATTCCGCAGCTGATGTTCTGCGAATCCTGCTGATAGTTCACGATGATGCGCAGGGCGGGCTCTGGCCGGACGACTCGCACCGCCGGCCAGCGCCTTCCGCGTTCACCTACCGATCCGCCGGACCTCAATGCCCTCCGGCAGAGCAGTCAGCCCGCGCGGCGTGCTGGGCACGAAGCCCGACGTCATAGGCCATCGCGCCCAGGGCGAGCACCACGAGCGGCCACACGAGCGGCGACGCAGCCGGAATGGCGCCGTGAACCAAGGCCGCGGCGATGCCGCCGGTGCCGAGCGTGGCGGTGCAAGTCGGAATGCTGGGCAGGGTGCTCCGCAGCACCACCTGCCGGCGCCGGTCCGGGCGGGCTGAGACAGTGGTGCGGGCGCTCATCGTCCGCTCCCCGGCGTCGCCTCGGGCGTCGCCGAAGAGCGGCCGGTGATGCGCGCAGCGAGTCGTTTCACCTTCCGGCGGACCTGCTCGCCCATTTTCTCCGGCTGGGTGGCACCGGCGGCCATGGCCGCTTCAGCCCAGGTGGTGACCCCGCCGGCGGCGAGGGCGAGAGTCACCGCCCGCTCGGCCGGGGAGAGAGCCTGCATGATTTCGGCCAGACGCGGGTCATCGAAGCCGGCCTCGACTCCGAGATCGGCGGAGGCCTGACCGGGAACCAGGTCGTACAGGGACAGCCCGTCGCCGAGCGGGGTGTCGAGCAGCAGCAGCCGCGACTTGCTGACCTTGCGGCGCCAGACCGGAGTGAGCTGCCGATTGATGACGATGGCCTCTGACTTCAGCCTGCTTAGGGCATCAACGGTCAGGCGGCCGTGGTCGTAGAGGGTGTCCGCCCAGTTGCCGAGCAAGGCGGTGGAGATTGACTCATCCCACCCCTTCCACATCCCCAGTACGTCCGACCTGAAGGAGTGGATCGTGGATTTGTCGCCGGCAAGGGCGGCCTCGCGTGCTCCCAGCGCCTGGATCACATCGGGGACCGGGATGTTCAGAGACCGGAACCCGGACTCGATTGTCTGATTGGCCGGGTGGTCGGCCTTGAGCACCGCCATGCCGGTGGTGGTGGTGATCATCATGGGAGGAGCGACACGGTCGAACGGCTCCGGCAGTCCGAAGGCGTCGTCGCTGTCGAGGACGAGACTTCCGTCCTCCCGGAGGGTCACGAGATCACCGGCGTTCTCGTTCCAGCTAGCTGGGAACAGGGCCGTGACCGCCGCGCCCGTATCCGGGGCACAGTTGAAATGGCTGATCCGCTCCGCCAGATCGGTGTGGACGGAGCCGTCATCCTCGACCATGGTGTAACTGGGCGTCGGGTCATCGGTGGCCATGAGTGCCTCCTCGTCGGGGAAAATCCTTCTCCTCTCGGTCCCGGCACGGGCCCGATCCGACAACGCAACCTCAAGAATTCCCTGTGATCCACGCCATACCTCCCGAGGGTGGCCCTGAAACACAGCAACCACGCAAACAGCATCACGGCCGGCCGACCGGAGTCAGCCCCCTCCCCCCTGCGGCGCGCAGAACTCTCGAACAGCGATCTCAACGCCCCGGCGAGTTGCTCCTTGCCCAGGCGCGGGACCCCCGCCCGCCCCTGCCCCTCTCAATACCCAGCCACACGCCCACGGGCGGGCTGCCGGTTGTCCGGTTCGCTTCCGGGCGCCCGACGGTTCGTCTTACGGTTCACCGGTGGACATGGAGATGCATCCGGGCGGCGAAGCAGGGGACGGGGAATTGCCGGTGGTGGATGAGGTCTTGGCCTCCGCACTGCGGGCGCAGGGCGAGGGCGGTGTCCGGGCGCTGGGGCTGCTGCGGGACGCGCACCGGATCCTGTCCGGAGTCGGCGGCCTGGAGCGGCCCGGGGAGATCGTCGAGGCGTGCGTACGCAGCGCAGCCGACGCCCTGCTGAAACTGCCCGGAGCCCCGAAGAACCCCGTCGGCTTGCAGTCGGCGGCGAAGGGCCTGCTGGCGGCGGTGGACGCCTTCGGGTCATCGCCCGCCGGGCGTACGGCCCTCGGGCGGCGGGCCCCGGCGGGCGGCCCGGACTGGGAGCCGGTCGCTGAGGCGGCCGAGGTGCTGCGCGGCGAGATCCTTAACCCCGGCGGCCGCCCGCGCCGTCAGGCGCGGGGGATCGCCGAGCGGATGATGGGCCTGCGGCTCGGCGCCGCGCAGGACAAAGCCCTCAAAGCGTGGGGAGCCTTGTACTCGAAGGCGTCGGGCACCCTGCACGGCGCCGGTGCCGAGGAGGGCCGGCCCGCCCACCTGTACACCGAACTTCTGAACTTGACACAGGAGTTGCTGGTGCCGCTGCCCGGCCGCGCTGCCCGGGTCCTGGAGCTGGCCGCCCTCACCGATCCCGGCCCGGACGACGCGGCGGAGCTGGCCCGGTGGACGGACCCGCGGGCGGAAACGTTCTTCTTCCGCTCCGGCCCCGCTCCCGCCTGGCTCGGCCTGCTGCAGGAGCACGCCGGGCACCTGCTGCTGCCCGACGCCGAGGCCGGCGGGACGTGGCCGGCGGCCGAGTTCCTCGCCCACGTCGCTGCCGCCGACCCGCACGCGGCGAGGGCGTGGCTGACGGCCAGGAAGTCGCGGCCGCGGGCCGGCCGGCGCTGGACGCGGTGCTGCGCCTGGCCGCCCGGGACGAGGACCTGATCGCCCCGTCCCTGGTGCGGGAGGTCTTCTTTCCCCGGCCGGACATCGAGCCAGGCGGTCCGGAGGGGCCGGCGGAAGGGTGGACGCTGCGCCTGGCGGCCGAGTGGGCATGCACCGTGGTGCCCGAGGCCCGGGACGGCGACTGGATCGTCGTGGCCGAACTCCTGCTGAAGGCCACGGTCGAAGCCGAGCACACCGCCGCCCGCTACCGCCGGACCCCTGCCGAGCAGGCCCTCACCGCCGCCCAGCCGATCTACGTCAGTGCCTCACCCATGCTGCGGGTCCTGTTGAGCGATCCGGCCGACTGGGCGCAGGCAGCGCGGGCGGAGTCGGCCCGGATGCCCGACCGTCTGACCGGGCGCCTGCTGGGGGGAGCTCGTGGCGAGCGCCCACCCGCCCGGCGGGGCCCACCCGCGGGTGCGGATGATCCGCGCGGTCCTCGCGAACCTTCTGGCCACCGAGCTGAAACTGACCGACCCGGCCGCCCGCCGGATCGTCTTCCACCAGGACCTGGAGGAGGTCCGTCTCCAGGCTCCGGCCGCGTTCGGCGGCCCGCGGCTGGCGCGGGCACTGCTCGACCTCGCCGCGGCGGACGCGGACGCCGGCGTGGATCTCGCCGAGCGCACCGGCCGCTGGAAGAAGGTCGCCGACGCCGACGAGTGGCTGTACCGCCGGCTCCTGCCCGCGCATCTGACGGACCGGCCCCCGCACGAGGAGCCGCACACCACGGCGAGCGCCTCCGGGGCCCAGTGCCCCACACCCGACCACGCCGCCCCGGCAGCCGCCGCTGCCGGGAACGCCCAGGCCGGGCAGTGGCGATCGGCCGCCCACACGCTCGTGCCCCTCCTGCTGGCCGCGGGCCCCGACCCCGAGTCGGCCCGCCTGGCCGCCGCGGTGTTTGCCGCCGACCCGCCGCACGAGCTCACGGCCCTGGAGGAGGAGGCCCGCGCGGCGCTCGGCGCCCCGCCGGCCTCTCACGAGATCGACGCGGACCTGCCGGACACGCCCGAGCCCGTGGACGGCACCCGGGAACCGCTCTCCTCCTGGCTGCGGGTGTGGGACTGGTCGCCGGTCCTGCCCGAACGACTCTGCACCGGCTTCGAGCCGCTGTTCGCCGCGCTGGCCCGCCGCCAGCCCCAGGGCCCGCCCGACCCCCGCACCGCCGTCGCCCCCGTTCCGGTCAGGGCGACCACAGTGGTCAACGGCCAGGACCTCGCGGAGCTCGCCGCTACCCAAGGCCCGCCGGCCGCAGCCCAGATCCTGACCACGGCGGTTGAGGGGGCCGACGACGCCGATACCGTGGCGTACGCGGATCTGCTCAACCGGCTGGTCGCCGCCGCTCCGGCCGCCTGGACCGCCGACGTACCCGCGGTCCTTGCCGAGCTCGGACCGCCCCTACTGCGGGTGAGCTACCTCGCCGCGGCCGCGGCGGCCGCCCACCGCCCGAACATCCTCCCGCAGGACAACCTCTCCCACGCCCTGCACGCCGCGCTCCGACTGCGCCGCACCCTGCCCGCAGCCGGCCCCGGCGCGCGGCGGGCACCGGCCGGACCGGACGGGGACCGGATCGTGCTCCTGTGCGCCGACGAGGCGATCTTCGGCCTGCTCACCGAGGCCTGGCAGCGCCCCCCGTGCCTCGCCGAAGGCCTGCTGCCTACTGCCCTGGCCCACCTCCACACCCTCGCCGAGCAGCTCACCCTCCCCGCCCACCCCCCGACCGGAGAGGCACCCCCGCCCGAGGAACCCGTTGCCGTCCCGGACCCGGCGGTGCGAGCCCTGGACTGTCTCCTGGACTACGCCGAGAGCCGGACCCGTACCGGCGCCCCGATGCCCGACACCGTCCTGGACCTCCTCTCCGAGGTCCTGGCCGCCCGCCCCCGCGAGAAGGCGGTCTCCGCCGTCATCGGACCCCGCCTGCCGGCCCTGCACCGCCACGCCCCCGCCTTCGCCGCCGCCCACCGCCCGGCCCTCACCGGCCTCGACGGGCCCTCCCCGGCCGCCGCCTGGCTGTCCCTCGGCCCCGCCGACCCGCAGCTGCTCCTCACACTGGACCGGACGATTCTGCTCGCCGCGCCCCGCCGCGGCGTCGGCGGACTCGTGGAACACCTCGCCCACGCCCTGACCACCGACCCCTGCGCGGTCCGGGCGGACAGCCACGCCCACCCGGGCGCCGTAGCCCGACTGCGAGAGGCGCTGATCAACGCGGGCGAGCTCGACCTCGCCCGCACACCGACAGAAACCGGCTGAAAGGCTCGTACCCGCCCAAGCCCGGTCTCGCCGCCCGCCTCGGCTCCTACAACAGCCGTTCCGCCGCTCGGCAGCGAGAACAGAACCGGGACGGTTGTCCAACGACACCACCTCCAGAATCCTCCACTCCCAGAGGCACCACCCCTGAATCCGGATTCCCCGAAAGTTCTCCCCGAAGGAAGCACCCCCCTCCTCGCAGCCAGCCCCGCGAAGCGGGTAAGGGCCAGGGAGCGCAGCGGACAGGCCCTCAAGGTTCCGGGAACCGGAACCGCCTGAGGTTGCGTCAGCAACCTCGTTTCCCTGTTTCCCTGGAGCAAAGCGGAAGGGAAACCCGTCGAACCCGAAGCGCAGCGCCGAGTTCGAGAGCCCCTGCGCAGCAGGGGCTGCCACTCCGTCAGACCGAGCGCAACGCGCGAGGTCCTCCTCGAAGCCTGCGCAGCAGGCTTCTACCCGCTC